>OW818676.1:0-4233112 GCA_942493235.1 uncultured bacterium
TCATTTCCTCCAATAATTATATTACCGAGAGAATCGCTTACAATATCTGTAAGCTCAGAAGCAAGACAATAGAATTTATCATAAGTTGGTATTGATTTTACATCAGTATTTGAAATAAATGCTATTATCAGTAAAATAATATATCTTTTCATAGTAAATTTCCTTTTATATTATTTTTGTACTGCTCGCACCTTACGAGCAGTACCTACTCGATTAATAATCATTACTGCAATTATAATAGCAATCACTTATATATCCCGGTCTTAAAGCATCACTTGGAATTGTTGTTAGCGGAGGAATAGCATTCGGGCATGAACCCGTTGTTTGTTGTTGTAATTTAGTGAAAGTTAATATCATCGGGTTTTGTGAATTATCCCAACATAATTTGTATTTCAAACTACAAAGGTATTCGTTATCTTTTGAACAGGGATTAAGATACATTTGTTCTTCATCAATTGTTGAAACTGAATAATAATAGCAACTTGGTTTGTGTGCCCAAACCATAATATTGCCACCTTCAGAGCACAGAGGTACATCCAAATATTCCGGGTCATTAGGTGATAATTTGGCTTCGTTTATTAAAACAGCTTTTAACATATTTTCCCAAAATTCAGGGGTAATGATTACATCAGCACAATGAACAAAAAGTGCTGTACCTCTAATTACTACTTGCCTCTGATTATTAGCATCATTTTTCCAGCAGTAATAAATATCAATATCGCAATAATAATTGCCATTTGGATAACTATAAGTCATAATTCCGCTGTTCCATCCATCAGGGCAATCCGGAGGGTCACCTTGTGCAAAGATTTGTAAATTAGTTAAGAAAAATGCAAAAAGAAAAATGCAAAAAGAAAAATGCAAATTCGACTTTTTCATCTGAAACTCCTAATACTATTTAAATATAAGTTGATTACAATCAAAATTAATAAATAAATATCTGAATTCCAAATATTATTTTTCTTTTTATTATTATTGATTATTAATATCATTGGTGATTTCATTTATTGCTTTGTGTCATATTATTCTTGCTAATTTGAATAAGAAATCAATCCACGCACCTGCTGCCTGCCATTTTTGCATATCACTCTGTAAACAGAAAACAGTTCTGGCAGAGGTCTGTCAATATGTCATATTTCTATCGATTGGCACGCTATTAGTATAGTCATAGATGCTTTGTTATTCATCAGAGCATTGATTGCAGCTTTAACGAATAATAAAACTAAAAAGTAAATATATATATTATCACAAAACAATAAAAGGATATTAAAATGGGAAAAATTATTGGCATTGACTTGGGTACAACCAACTCATGCGTTTCAGTTATGGAGGGAACTACTCCTACCGTGATTACAAATTCCGAAGGTGCTAGGACTACTCCTTCGATGGTTGGTTTTACTAAAAGTGGCGAGAAAATCGTTGGACAAGCTGCAAAGCGTCAAGCGATTACTAACCCGAATAACACGGTCTATTCGATTAAAAGATTTATGGGTCGCCGTATGGCAGAAGTTCAAGAAGAAATGAGTATGGTTCCCTATAAAGTAGAAGCCGGTCAAGATGGTTCATCTGCACGCGTCAATATCGACGGTAAATTATTTTCACCTCCGGAAGTATCGGCTATGGTTCTTCAGAAAATGAAGCAAACTGCCGAAGATTTCTTGGGACAGAAAGTTACCGAAGCCGTTATCACTGTTCCTGCATATTTCAATGATGCTCAGCGTCAAGCAACTAAAGATGCCGGTGAAATTGCCGGTTTGACTGTTAAGAGAATTATCAACGAGCCTACAGCCGCAGCTCTTGCTTATGGCTTAGACAAAAAAGGCAAAAATATGACAGTTGCCGTCTATGACTTAGGCGGTGGTACATTCGATGTGTCCGTACTTGAAATTGGCGACGGCGTATTTGAAGTAAAATCAACAAACGGAGATACTCACTTAGGCGGAGATAACTTCGACCAGAGAATTATCGACTTTTTGGCTGATGAATTTAAAAAGCAAGAGAGCATTGATTTAAGAAAAGACCCAATGGCATTGCAGAGACTTCGCGAAGCCGCAGAAAAAGCAAAGATGGAGCTTTCTCAAATGTTGCAGACAGACGTTAATTTACCGTTTATCACAGCTACTGCCGAAGGTCCTAAACATTTAAATATTAATATGACTCGTGCAAAATTCGAGAGCCTTTGCGGTGATTTATTTGAAAAAACATTAGAGCCATGCGAAAAAGCTATGCATGATGCTAAATTAACTCCATCTCAAATTGATGATGTGATTTTAGTAGGTGGTTCTACTCGTATCCCTAAAATTCAAGAATTAGTTAAAAACTTCTTTGGTAAAGAGCCTTCAAAGGGCGTTAATCCTGATGAAGTAGTAGCTATCGGTGCTGCTATTCAAGGTGGTGTATTGTCTGGTGATGTTACAGATGTATTATTGCTTGATGTTACTCCTCTTACTCTTGGTATCGAGACTTTAGGTGGCGTGATGACTCAGATGATACCGGCAAATACTACTATTCCTACTCGTAAGACAGAGATATTCTCTACAGCAGGAGATAGCCAGACATCAGTAGAAATTCACGTTATGCAGGGCGAAAGACCAATGGCTCGCGACAATCGTTCACTTGGTAAATTCCATTTGGACGGGCTACCACCGGCTCCGCGTGGTATTCCTCAAATTGAAGTTACTTTCGACATCGATGCTAATGGTATCCTTGGAGTTAGTGCCAAAGATAAAGCTACAAGCAAAGAGCAGAGCATCAGAATCGAGTCTTCATCCGGACTTAGCAAAGATGAAGTAGAGAATATGAAGCGTGCAGCTCAAGCTAATGCAAATGAAGATAAAAAACGTAAAGAAGAAATAGATTTGAAAAACCAAGCTGATAATTTGGTATATTCAACTGATAAGCAACTTAAAGAAATCGGCGATAAATTGACTCCCGAACATAAATCGAAAATCGAAGCTGCAAAAGCTAAACTTGAGCAGGCGATTAAAGATAATAATTCGGCAGAAATCAAATCTTCAACCGACACTCTGAATGCAGCTTGGAGCGAAGCTTCAACTCAAATGTATCAAAATACCGGTGCTCCAGGGCAGCAGCCGGATGCTGAACCGACTCCTAATGCCGAAGGCGAAGCTAAAAAGCCAGAAGGCGGAGTAGAAGAAGCTGATTACACTATTGTAGATGATAAATAACCATCTGCTAATTGAAATATATATGCCGTACTCGGGGCTTTAGAGCCTAAGCAAAATTTCGAATTATTTCAAATTTCTATAAATCAACCTGACTGTTAACCGTCAGGTTGATTTATAATAATTTAATATTTTTTTCTTTTATAAATTGCAATGTTCAAACATTTACACATGTTCTTTAGCCACGGGGCTGGCAACGATTTATTTGTCATATAGAAACTGATATTATTCCCTTTGATTCTATCTGCTAATATATCATTCTGAATAATAAACTAAACTATATATATCCCGTTCGGGCAAAAAGTCAATCCTATCACAATGATAATAAACCAACCTAATATTTTTCTTTTTGTATCTATTTCAATATCACCATATATGGGTGGATGCTCCAATTTAATAAATACCCTGGTGATAAAAGCCCAGAATAGCCAACCGCCCCACACATTATAGTACCATGGAGCATTGTACTTTACTGTGTCAATCATAGGAATGAGCCAATTCTGCAACTGTAAATATATCCCATTGGGATAGTCGAAGCTAAGTAAATCTCGCATTATGGCAAATATACTTCCGCTGCCGATGATGATTAAACCCCACCAGAAATATTTAGCAATTGTCTTCTGCCATTTGCCAAACATTGCATAAAGTATATGCCCACCATCTAATTGCCCGATTGGCAATAGATTCATAGAAGTAACAAATAGCCCAAACCATCCGGCATTCAGTAAAGGATAGTGGTACATCTCGTTCATCGGAGGCAGAAATCCGTTCGGATTAGCAAATATATTCGCTAATATATGATATAGTGCCGTATCGCCGAAAAAGAGATTTATTACCGGCAGATTTGTTCCGAGTAACCTATATTCAGGATGAATATTATACAGATATTCAATTGACGGTAGAGTGATAAATCCGACAATTAAATAAATAACGCTGACAATAAACCCCGGCAGCGGACCCCACAAACCAATATCAAATAATGCCCTCTTATTAGGAATCGGCTGACGAGTCTTGATAACCGCACCAAATGTGCCGAAATTTGGCATTTCTACTATTGGTATAAAAGGTATAAAATATGGTAGTGTACAATTAACTTTATGATATTTTGATGCAAAATAATGACCAAATTCATGGCAGGCAAGAAATCCCATTAATAACATCGCATACTGAAGCCCATACTGCCAATTCGAGATTTCAAAATAGTCTTTAGCTAACCATTGAGTGCCCGCAATAGTCATTGAAATAAATGTAAGTATAAATAATACTATATATTTATAAACTCTATCCTTCTTATTATAATTGTTTCTATTTCTAAATCCAAAATTAAATTTTCCGAGTTTCATTACTATCAATCATTCTCAATTATACAAATAATAAATTAAAATTACGCAAAATATTTGGAATAATCTTTAAAAGGAATACCCATTTGGTAATATTTACTTCTTCTTGCTTGAAGTCATGCACGGAGATTTATAGTATGGTTCACTTCTTTTTACGGTATTAGATGATGCTTTAATTACAAACACTACTCTGCGGTTTGCAGCTCTTCCTTCTTCTGTTAAGTTATCGGCAATCGGTTTAGTCTTTCCGTAACCGACGGCACTAATTCTTGATTTATCAAATTTTCTGTCTATCAAAGCGTTCATCACTGCCTTAGCTCTGCTTTCAGATAGCTGACGATTAGCTTTATCAGTACCTATGGAGTCGGTATGCCCTTGAATTTCTATTTTCATCATTGGGTCGTTTCGGAGTAAAGTATCCATTATATCAATCGCTAATTTTGAATCAGGCAGTTTCAAGTTTGATTTTGCAAAATCAAAATATACATCTATCGGTATTGGCATTTCTTTTTCCATACCGGGTAATAAATATACATTCTCGGCAGTAATCATGGGCTTGTTTTTTTCGTCGCAGATTGAAATTTTTACAAAGTGATTGCCCGGATAATTAATAGTAGTATATTCCAATAAGTAATAATTTTTCAACCTATAATATATATCATCAAAGACTAAATTTAAATCCTGTGTATTGCATATATGCTGATAAATTCCACCTGTCTGCATAGCCAGTGTATCACCAAGCAGGAGTTTATCGACATTGCCTGCATATCCGATTGTATTTATGTTGATTTTAGCTCCACGTGCCAGCTGAACTAAGTCTAATCCGCTTTTAATTATAGTAGAAGAATTTTCATAGCCGTCAGTTAATACAATAAGTGATTTATTATATTCGCCTGTGGCATAATTATCAAGTTCGCTCATTCCTGTTTCTATTGCATCATAGAGAGCAGTAGCAGTTCCGAATCCGTCCAAATTAGTAGCAAATTCTTTAACAAAAAATTCGTAATCTGTCTTATTCTCTAAGGGAACTAATTCAGCTTTATTTTTTGTATCAAATTTAACTATTAATAATTTATCCTCACTTTGCAATGAGTTTTTAACAAAATCCAATATTGAATTCTGCATAGACCGAACTCTATCCTCACCCATCGAACCGCTATGGTCTAATACCATTGCAATAAAAACCGGAATTCTGTCTTTAGTAGTCTTTTTTGTTATAGAATAATCTTTAATTGGAACCCGTTTATAATTGGAGCTATCTATCAATTCGCATAAAAATTTATCGTCTAAATCTACAATCAAATTATTATCAATATCCAATGGCTGAAAATATGTCTTTACCGAAAGCTTAGAACCGCTGAGCATCTCGGTCTCTATTCGACTGATTTGAATGGAATTAACATTATCTATCCCGCCGGCTTCGGCTTTAGAAAGGAATACTTTTGCCGTATTTACCGTATCCGGTGGGCAGTCTATGGTTACGCTTTGGTCAGCTAAGGGTAGTTCAGAATTATCGGTATTTATAGTCTTACAGCTTAACAGAATTGCCAAAAGTGCAGAAAGTAGAATAAATTTCTTCATAAGATTCCATAATTGATAAATAAATATATTCGACGTATTTTAAGATATTTATTTTATGAGTTTATATCAGCTACTACTCAAATTCAAATAACAGGTATCAACCCACTTCGTTAAAAGCTATGTAAAAAATGAAAGCAAATACAGGCTACTTTCTATTCATTCAAGAGATTGTCTAAAATTTGTCATTAAAAACGAAGTGTAGTATCCGGATAAAGCTAAATGTTGATAATTCTGGATTCTTCGTTACACTCAGAATGACGATTTGGCGGGGTTAACATTCCATAAGCTGCATAGGCTCCTCTTGTAATGAAACCAATTTAACCAAACAAATAGTTAGGCAGCCCTTTTATATCTATTGTGCTGTTGCTCCAAGTCTCGGAAAAATAAGTTCCTTGATTTTACTTTACTGCAATACAGAGATGATGAATATATTTCTTGAGCAAGTAACGAAGGATTTTAAAGAAAATCATACTATTATACAAGTTGATAGAGCAGGCAATAGAATAACAAGGACTGCATAAGATACCGTATATCAATATTCTTTTTGAAAGATTAATATTGATTTCATTGCATCAGCTTAAATAAATTTGCTATAAAAACGTAATATTAGACTGCTTAACTAATTAAGCGGTTTGATGATTATTATCGGATATTCTAATAATGAAAGTACATATAGAGACTTACGGCTGTCAGATGAATTTCAGCGACACGGAAATAATTTCTTCGGTATTGAATTCAACGGGCTATACTATGACAAACAGCATCGATGAAGCAGACATAATATTGCTCAACACCTGTTCGGTACGAGACAATGCAGAGCGGAAAATCCACGAGCGAATTATCCACTTGAAACAATATAAAAAAGCACATAAAAATCTTATTATCGGAGTTCTCGGCTGTATGGCTGAGCGATTAAGGCACAGACTAATCGAAGAGAAAGACATAGTCAGCATAGTGGTCGGTCCTGACGAATACAGGCGCTTACCCGAAATTATCGAATTAGCACTTTCCGGCGACAATGGAATAGCTGTAAAATTAAGTAGAGTCGAAACTTATAATGATATTGAACCACTAAGAACAGAGGGCATTTCTGCATTTATCTCAATTATGCGAGGCTGCAATAATTTCTGTTCATACTGCGTAGTGCCTTATACTCGGGGTAGAGAAAGGTCAAGAGATAAAAAATCAATTATTAATGAAATAATAAACCTGCGTAATAATGGATTTAAGGAAATCACCCTATTAGGTCAGAATGTAAACTCTTATCTTGATGAAGATTCCAAAACTGATTTCCCTGATTTATTGAAAGAATGTGCAGAATTAGCTCCTGATTTGCGTTTCAGATTTACCACCTCTCACCCCAAAGATATAAGTGATAAACTGATAGAAACAATTGCCGAATATGATAATATCTGCTCTCATATCCATCTGCCAGTTCAGTCAGGTTCTAATAATGTTTTGCTGTCTATGGATAGAGGATATACATCAGAGCATTATTTGGAGCGTATCACTAAAATCAAAAGTACTATTGGCGGAGTAGCTCTAACTACCGATATTATAGCCGGATACCCGAGCGAAAGTATCGAAGACCATCAGCAGACTCTGGAGCTGATGAGAAAAGTCAGTTACGACGGTGCTTTTATGTTTAAATATTCTCCGAGAGAAGGAACCAAATCCTATAAATATGATGATAATGTAGCCGAAGAAGAGAAAATCAGACGATTAAATGAAATTATAGATTTGCAAAGTTCACTTTCGAGAGAGAACAACCAAGCTGAAATCGGCAACGTGCATAGAGTATTGGTAGAAGGACCGAGCAAACGCAATCCTTTGGAATGGAAGGGCAGAAGCGATACAAATAAAGTAGTAATTTTCCCGATTATTGACTATAAGGTTGAAATAGGAATCACAATATCTGTCAAAATAAATGCTTCCAGTCCAGCTACTTTACGTGGCGAGATAGTTCGGATTTAATATCCTATTTGACTATTATTTTATTTCAATCAGTAACTTTATGGGCTTTATAGAGGCTGTGTAAATACTCAAATTAATTAATTTTGAGCATGTACAAAAGGCTGTCTAAAATTAATAAAATTGCAGATATTTGCAGAAAATTTCGATTTTTCACTCAGCCTTTGAAGCTTGGTGTTGATGCCAAATGCCTCATTAAAAGTAGAAAATGATATTATTTAAAAAGTTGACAAATTGAATTTGTTCGAGAAATTAAGTTTAATTAAACAAGAGATAAAATAATATATCAATAAATCAGTCTTTTTTTCGTAATCATTTTTAAAATCATCAATAGGAATAATTATGGCAAATCTAAACGTTAATTACTTAGGGCTTAAATTAGACAACCCCCTGATAGTCGGTAGTTCCGGTTTAACAGAAAGCATTGACGGGCTTAAAGAGATTCAAAAATTTAACCCGGGTGCGGTGGTACTCAAATCATTATTTGAGGAAGAGATTATGCTTGAGATGGAAAACGAAATTATAAAAATGGTTTCCAATTCTCATATTTATCCCGAGATTTATGATTACTTTGACACTTTAGAATCCGAAGACTCCGTCAGCAAGTATTTATCCTTTATTGAATTGGCTAAAAAAACCGTTAAGATGCCGATTATAGCCAGCATAAACTGCGTTACGGCAAGCGAATGGATATCATTTGCAAAAAGAATAGAATCAGCAGGAGCTGATGCCATTGAGCTTAATGCTTTTATTTTACCAAGTGATTTCGATAGAACCGGAGCCGAAAACGAGCAACTATACTTTGACATTATAAAAAAAATAAAAGCCGAAGTTAAAATTCCTATCTCAATGAAAATCAGCTACTATTTCTCTAACTTAGCCAGATTTGTTCAAGACTTATCAGAAACAGAAATTGACGGAATCGTAATGTTTAACAGATTCTTCGACCCTGATATTGATATGGAAAAAATGATTATTAAACCGGCAAATATATACAGCAATCCATCAGATATTTATCGTACATTAAGATGGATAGCTATACTGGCAAATCGTGTAAATTGTGATATATCCGCTTCTACCGGAGTTCACGACAGTGACGGCATGATTAAGCAATTACTTGTCGGAGCTAATACTGTACAGGTAGCATCAGTTCTTTATCAAAAAGGAATACCATATATTGATACTTTATTGACTAATTTAGATAAATGGATGTCTGTAAATGGTTTTGAGACTATTAATGATTTCCGTGGAAAATTAAGTCAATCAACAAGTTTAAATCCTGCTGCTTTTGAAAGAGTTCAGTTTATGAAGCATTTTGCAGGAAAGTAATATAAATATACTACTCCCTCCTACGTAAAGCTTAGGAGGGAGAGTATTAAAAAAAACTCTAATAATTAGAAATTATCCTTCTTCAGCTTCAATTATTTCCATTGTGTCAAAATCTGTCGAAATTACTTTTAAGGCATCTTCTTTGAATTCAGCAGGAACAAAGATTTTTACAATAGCAGACTGACCGAAAGGTACTAATTTTGCGGATTCTAATTGCGAGATACATTGTACAGGGATATT
The DNA here is from genome assembly GCA_942493235.1 of uncultured bacterium. Taxonomy (GTDB): domain Bacteria; phylum Bacteroidota; class Ignavibacteria; order Kapaibacteriales; family UBA2268; genus ENR-C587. Next base: position 9,647 of record OW818676.1, read on the forward strand.
TAAGCTTTTGAAATGTGCTTTAAATATTTCTGCATCTATCTCTATACCTGATTCATGAACAATTACCCACTCGGTATCTTCGGTTACTTGGTATTGATGACCACATTCGGGACATTTAAATTCCTCGAGCAGTTCAACTTCTTTTTTACATTGAGGACATATCATAATTCACCTTTTAATATTAATTAAGCATTTTTACTATAGAGTCAAATATTTAATATTTATTTTAAAATATTTTAAAAATGCTTTAAACCTTTTTTAAAATTCTATGTCAAAACTTATGCAGGCGTACATTGCCGTAATTTGTATTATTATTAAAAGGATTTAACTATGATCAACGGAATTGGCAGCTCTAGCTCGACATCACAAACAATGATGTACAAACAAAGAGAGAATTACAAAATGACAGATGAGCAAAAACAAAGCGTTACTGATTTGCTCTCTCAATACGACGATGTCAGCAGTATATCTGATGACGAGAAAGAAACTTTGATGGAGAATATTAAAGATTTAGGCGTAAAACCTGGAGATGATTTAAAAAACATCATGGAATCAGCCGGTTTTGAACCTCCGAAACCACCTGAGGGTGGCATGCCACCTCAATCCTCCGATTCAACAAGTTCAACTGAAGAATTACCTTCATTTCTATCTGATTTTATTTCTAAATATCAATCCGGTGAGGTATCCGAAGATGATATGAACACCTTATTTGCTCAGTTAAAATCAAATAATATGGGAGCAAAAGGTAATATTTATGATACTTCAATATAATAAATGCGAGATAACTAATCACATTTAAAATCCGATGCCTATGATTTTTAGTCGTCGGATTTTTTTTTATTTATTTACTTTAAAAATATAAATAATATCTTTTGTTATGATAGGAAAATATACTATGTTTGTAACTCAATTATAAAACATTTTGGAAAGTTGAATATGTTAAGCTTTGAAAAAATGATGGAATTAGATTCCGCAAATATGTTTTCGATTTTAAAAGAATTTCCCGAGCAACTCTCTAAAGCTATGAGCATCGGAATTCAGTCTCCAAGCTTTAATTTGCAACCTGCAAGCAATGACTTTTTAGTACTTGGAATGGGTGGGTCGGCAATTGGCGGGGATTTACTAAAAAACTTTTTAGCATTTTCAGATATAGACAACAAAATAAAGATAAATGTATGCAGAGATTATTCGATTCCGAAATTTGTTGACGAAAATACAAATGTTATCGCCAGTTCTTATTCCGGAAATACCGAAGAAACTCTGACTACTGTAAAAAGTGCACTAAAAATTACAAAAAGAATTATATGTATAACTACCGGCGGCGAATTAAAACAGTTTGCTATAGACAACAAACTGCCATATATAGAAATACCTGTCGGGTTACAGCCCAGAGCCGCTTTGGGATTTTCAATTATTCCAATGATATATGTAATTCTAAATTGCGGGATTCTACCGGAGACCGAACTTAGAAAAGCTCAGTTTTCAATAGAAAATATGATTGCAGTAATTACTAAACTCTCTAATGATTATATTCAGTTAAATGAAAGCAATATAGCAGTCAATATCGCTAATAGATTAATCGGTAAAATGCCAATTATTTATTCATCGGATAGATACTACGCTACAAACTTGCGTTGGAGAGGTCAGATTAACGAAAATGCGAAATCAATCGCTTATGGTAATGTGTTGCCCGAAATGAATCACAATGAAATTAATAGTTTCAATAATCCGGCAGATATTATTGAAAAAATCGTTGTTATTATGCTTCGCGATAAAGCTGATAACGAAAGAACAAAAATTAGATTCTCTGCGGTAAAAGATATTTTAACTGAGAAAACAGCCGATATTATTGAAGTTGATGCTATTAGCAATGATTATTTTATCAATGCAATGAGTTTTATTTATCTTGGCGATTGGGTTAGCTATTATTTGTCAGTATTAAACGGAATCGACCCGACTCCGATACCACTGATTACAAAACTAAAAACGATTTTGTCAAGTACAAAATAACTAATATAATAAGAACTATTTTAAATACAAACAAATATTTTGGAAAATCACAAAATTATTCGTATTTTTGTATACTTTTTAAAAGTATATATAAGAAAGTTCTATGGCAGTTAGAAAACGTTCAAGAAGGGCGAAATACATAACCCTGTATTCCCCGTTTTTAATGAGAGAAACAAAACATGAGCTCATCGGGGAACCGATAGAGACAGAAAAAGGGAGACATCAGTGGGCAAGATGCACCCGTAGCCGTCATTCTCAATTAATAAATCTTGATGCTATCGAAGCCGAGCAAGATAAATCAAGAGCTGTAGTTCATATTTCCAGAGAAGATGCTAAAAAATATTCTCCAAAAGAAGAATTTCAAGTTGGAGATGTGATTTTCCACGCTGTATGGGATGATGTTGGCATAGTTCGTGCTAAAGAAGTTACTTCTACAGGCGGAAGAGCAATTGTAGTCCAATTTGAAAAATTAAGCGAAAAACGTCTAATTGAAAATTTACAATAACATATAAATTAGAAAGGTATTTTAACGTGATAGGTGTAACTATACAAACTAATGAAAATATTGACCGCGCATTAAAAAGGTTCAAGAAAAAATACGAAAGAAGCGGCATATTACGTGAATTCAAAAAAAGAACTGCTTTTATGAAGCCATCGGTTGAGAAACGTCTTTCAAGGCTTAAAGCTGCACGTCGTCAGCAAAAAGCTTCTCAAGAAATGGACTAATATAAACTTTAGATTTTTAGCTCGGGGCTATTATTTATTAATACGCCCCTTGTTTTGTTATAGTAATATTATACATCCTCTTTTTTTGAGCGAGTAATCAATAAACTTGTCAATCAAGCAGTACGAATATTCCTTGAGTCAGCTACAATATTTGTTATTGCTTCACAAATATTGCATATTTACAATCTGCTTTTATATTGATAGAAATTAAATATATACCACTGCTTAGTTTAGCTATATCGGTGGAATATACATTAGACTGTAATTTGTTCATTTGCGATTTCATTACCGCTATTCCATTCAAGTTATAAATTGTACACTTAAGAGATGCTTCATCACTCTCAAGTGAACAATATATCGTATTCGTGCTTGGATTAGGATATATATTAAAACACTCGTTATGTTTTATTTCTTTGACACTACTAATTGTATCAGGTTCGGATATTTTAAATCTAAATAATTGCCCATAACCACCATAAGCATAAACATAATTCTTGTTTTTACTCATTGACACTATTTCACTATCTACCAGTGCAGGCAGAATATCTTCGTTCCATGTTCGTCCGGCATCAATTGATTTCCAAACAGCTCCGTAGTTACGGGATTCGATTCGTTTTATACCATAAGCATAAACAAGTGTATCATTAACCGAGAGTAATCCTTTAATTGAAAAATATCCTGTTGAAACCGTATCCCAATTTTTACCTGAGTTAGTTGTTCGAATTAGTGTGTTTTGAGAAATACAAGCGAGTATGTTTGTACTGTCTATAAATATAGCTGCAGTTAATAATTCGGAGACTGAGAAATATGAAATAGTATCCCAAACTTTTCCATTATTATCGGATTTATATAAATTATTTCCTGCACAAACAAGCCAACTACTACCATTATTTGATACATAATCAAAATAATCGGAACGATGATAAATTGTATCAAGCTCCCAAGTTTTGCCATCGTCAGATGATTGTAACATCATCCCAACAGAAGGTGGCGGATAGGTCTGACCTGTTATAAATACAGTATTATCTACTATATTTACATTTGAAACCGCATAAGGATAAAAATTAACCGGTAAGGATATATACTCAAAAGTTTGCCCGCCGTCGCTTGTTTTGTATAAACGGTTGAAATATCCCTTGATATAGCCGCTTGTCGAATTATTGAAATCTAACGCGTATATCCCTATTAGTGTATCGGCAGAAGCTAATCTTTCCCACGAATAGCCACCATTGCTTGTCTTAACCAAACCTTTACCCGAATATAAAGTTGCGTAAGCAGTATCATTAGTTGGGTAAGCTAATTGATAAAAAGGTGAACTCCCTTTATTAGCAAATGTCCAGGTAAGCCCTGCATCATTTGTAATTAGTATGTTCCCGCCTTCTCCGACGGCAAACCCATCTTCGGAATTGATAAAATTAATATCCGTAATTGTTTTGTCAGTAATATAATCATTGGGTAAAATAGAGATTTCTTGCCAAGTTGAGCCTCTATCGGATGTACGATAAAATATTGGCACAGTACTATCAAGCCCGAAAACAAAACCTGTATCGTTATTTATCCAGTGCATACAGTTAATATCCCAAATATTAGGAGGCGATATATCTGACCATGTTTTGCAACTGTCTGCTGATGAATATATCTTGTTAATGCCTTGAGAACGAGAACATCTGACAAAACAATTAGCTTCGTCAATAAATTGCATATCCAAAGTTTTGTAGTCAAATGTAGTTTCTATAGGGAAATTGTTCCAAGTATCACCTCCGTCTGTAGTTTTCAAAATAAAATGCGAAAAACCGAAATTCATCAGTATATCCGGTACTTCATATCCAGAAACAAATCCGACTTCATTATTAATAAAATATACATCAAGATAATTTCTGTATGGCAATGTAGAAGTATTCCAGCTTATAGTATCCCAAGAGAGACCGGAATCCGTAGTCTTAAAAATCTTATCAAAGGTACCGACTGCAAAACCTATTTCTGGACTTGGAAAATAAATTGAATTAAAGTTAGGATTCTGATTATAAGTAGTGTTTAGCTTTTGCAAGGTTAAAACTTCCTGCCAAGTTTTGCCGCTATCAATTGAGCGAAGTATTCGATTATTATCAATTAGAAATGACTCGGATACTGACGGGAAGCATAATTTGTCGGAAGATGCGACTTGTACAGGTATTGAATTTTCAGATAGATACTCCCAAGCAATACCCTTATTAGTAGAAATTGCAATACTAGTTCCTATTGCAAAAATATCATTATTATTCGATGATACAATAGCTTTCACAAAGCTACTATGTAATAAATTTGGAGGATGAATCGCCTCCCATTGTGCGGTTGTATTAATATTCGATAAAACAAAGAATAACATAATTAAATATATATTTCTATAAACCGTAGAGCATTTCTTTTGAATAAATATTGTTTTCATATTGATTAGCATTGTTTTCATATTGATAAATAATTAGCTGTTAAAAAGTCTATTTACATACTCTCAATAAACTTATACAAAATTAGCAATATTTATTTATTCTGCAAATAAATATTCATAAAAAATCAAAGAAAATATGTAGCTCCTCTTTTTTTGCGGGTAAATAAATGCTAAATATTACAAAGAGACCGATAAGATAAACAATATGAAGTTAATTGCTTTTGTTTAAAAATCTTTCTAACTCATCGATATTATCCGGACTGCCTACATAGAATGGCACGGTCTGATGAATTGAATGGGGTATAGTTTCTAATATTCTTCCATTTCCGGTGATTGCTCTTCCTCCGGCTTGTTCAATAATAAACGCTAACGGATTAGCTTCGTAAGCGAGCCTAATTTTCCCGTTTGGCAGATTGTGCTCTGCAGGATATAAATAAATCCCACCATAGTGAAGAATGCGGTGAATATCGGCAACAGCAGTGGCAATGTATCTCTGAGTATAGGATACTCCATCATTATTATCGGGGTTTTTGATGTAATTCAAATAATCCTGTACATTTTTGTCCCAGCGATTAAAATGGGCTTCGTTACAACTATAGTGATACCCTTTTTTGGGAATTCTTAAATTTTCAAAAGTAAGTAGGAACTCACCTATGGTCGGGTCGTAAGTAAAGACATATACTCCATTACCTGAAGAATAAACAAATATAGTACTAGACCCATAGAGAGCATAAGCGGCAGCTACCTGCTTATAGCCAGGCTGGAGCATATCCTCAATTGTCCCGTCATCAGTTGAGCTTTCGTCTAATCTCTTATAAAGTGAGAAAATAGAGCCGATAGTAATATTTACGTCCATATTGGTAGAGCCGTCTAAGGGGTCATAAGCTAATACATAGCTTCCTTTTTTGTATTCTTTAGGAATCATTAATACTTCTTTATTCTCTTCGGAAAGCATTAAGCACAAATGTCCGTTATGGTCTAAGGCTTTATATATCACTTCATTGGCATATTCATCTATTCTCCGAATTTGCTCACCATGAATATTATAATTCATCGTCATGCCGAGAATGTCGTTAAGCCCTGCACGGCGGACTTCTATAGTAATTAATCTGATAGCGAAAGTAATATCACGGAGCAAGCTGGTAAACATACCCGGCGAATCCGGATGCAAATGTTCTTGCTCTGCTATAAACCTATCAATTGTAATAAGTTTTGATGTTTGTATCATAAATTATTAGAATAAATTATGCAGAAAATACTGCTTTTACTTTGCTAAATATAGACTGACTGACGACTCAGCAATTGAAATTAAGGCGATTTTTTTTGAATTTATAGTTGTAGAATTAGCTCTAAATCTGGTTAAAATAATTTGAATACCTCCATATTCAGGGAAATCAAAATGCGAGAAAATTGCTGGATTAAAAATATAAATACCAATATCTGAAATAATTGCTCCGGGAATATCGATATAATTATTTACATCTAAAAAGCTTTGATACCACCTAAAAGACATGTATAACTTATCATTTGAATTATTAGTTGGGTTCCACTTCATAGTGTAGTTATTATTTAAATTGAGTGTATCTTCGGTATCTAAAAACAAATAATGTATTTTTGTCTGAAAACTATCTACTATTGTTACCTCGTCTGAATTTTCAAACTTATATGTCCAATTAATGGGCTGGTTGTAATTAAAATCACTTATTCCTTGTAAATTCAAGGGAGTATTAAAATATTGAGGGAATAATATCGGATTAGTTAAAATCAAACTTGAATTATTCAACTTAGTATATTCAACGGGATTTATATTGTTATAAATTGCAAAAGTCTGAATATATTTAGAATTAGGTTCAGGTACGCGATTTTTAATATTATCGTTGTACATTCTTAATATCAAAGCAATATTGGCATTTTCTAATTCAGGAATATTTGCGATTTGCTCCAATATGTTTGAACTGATTTCATCAATACTCAAGACACCGGATTTTACATCAATTGTATCATTCGGTTCAACTGCATTATCACAAGACATGATAATACAAAGCATTAATATATACATTACCCGTTTCATAAAAGCAAATATATACAAATTTGATTAAATCTCAAAATCATTCGGCAATATTTAAATTATTTTTTTAGATAAATAATTAGTTAGATGTTGTTATAAGATATATTCCAAATACTACCCTATCACTCTATCGGGATTATTAACTAAAAACTCTTTCCAATTTTTAGCTTTAGAACTTGTAATACTTGAGCGATAGCAGTGGCATAAAGCTATTGCTAATGCGTCTGTAGCATCAAAAAATTCGGGAGTCTCTTCTATTTTCAAAATATTTTTTATCATGTATTGAACTTGCTCTTTCGAAGCCGAACCCTTACCTGTAACAGCTTTCTTAATTTCTTTCGGACTATATTCGAATATATCAATATTATGAATTGCCGGGCTTAGCATAGCCACGCCGCGAGCATGGGCTAATTTGATTATAGACTGCACATTTTTAGCATAGAATATAGTCTCCATCGACACAGCCGCCGGGTTACACCTCATAATTACTTGCTCTAATCTGATATGCAATTCTTTTATTCTAATTGGCAAATCCGGAGATAGCTTTTTGAGATTGATTACTCCGTATTCTAATAGTTCAATTTTACTTTTTTCTTTTCTGACTGCTCCATAACCGCATATCAGCGAGCCGGGGTCTATGCCTAATACTACCATAAATCCTTTAATTGTTTTAAAAAAGCATAAACGTATTTTTATGATAATTCTTTTACTTGGTTTTTTAACGACCTTCAATTATATAATTACTAAGGTAAAAAGTAGCTCAGCAATAATTATTGGTTCTTCGCTATTATGTGTGGGTAAGCAAATAATAGAATCTTTCTTACAAGGGTATTAGCTGTTGAACATCCCTAATAAACATTGTTTAGTCCCCACACTATTTCTTCTCTTTTTGTTGTTAAAAAAGAGATTAGTGGTGGTGGAGTATCTTATTATGTTACAACTGTTTAACTCCTGTCGGAGTTAAAATTTATAATCGAAGATGTTTATCTAATAAAATATCAGATTCAATATTTGATATATAAGGATTTTCTTATAAAAATAATAATTATCTGCTTACGCACTTAAAATAGCGAAGACCTCTAATTATTCAATCAATTTTCAACAATATTATTTTAAAATAATTATTTAATTAAAATAATCTCTAAACTACGATAGCTACTACATTCAACGAATTATTTGAATAATTTTTATAAAAAAATAAAAAAACTTTTCCACAAAGTGGGAAAAAGTGGGTGGTTTTCCCTAAAAATGTATTATATTTGCATTTGGTAATAGATAATAATATAAAAAAAATAGTTATGGCATTTTTCAAAGGGCAAGAGACATACTCGATAGACAATAAAGGTAGGATTAATATCCCGTCTAAGATGCGTAAGAGTCTATCTCCGGAAGCGAATGACACATTTGTGATTACACGAGGTGTCGATAAATGTGTAATTGCATATCCCTTTGACGAATGGCGAAAATACGAAGAAAAATTTGAAAAATTGAATCAATTCGACGAGAAAAACAGATTTTTCCTCAGAGTATTGCTTATGTGGAGTGAAGAAGTAAAAATTGATGCTCAGCAGAGAATATCAATTCCGAAGGCATTATCAGACTTTGCTGAAATTGATGGAAAAGTTACTATAGTCGGTATGATTGACCATTTGGAATTTTGGAATCCCGATACATTCAAGGCATATATAAGTGGACAGAATGAAACTTACGAAAGTGTAGCCGAAAAAGTTATGACTGTATAGTAGTGGGAGAAAGTGGTAATTTTGTGAAAAATTTCATAAAAAATGATTTTGACAATTTGAAATAGTTCCGAAAGTATAGTCGAACTGATGAAGAAAAAAAGTAAAAAAGAACAGTTCCGCAATAGGATAGATTATTCTGAAGCCGTGGAATATGATTATCATCTTCCCGTGCTTTTAGATGAAGTTTTGGATTATTTGAATATCAAGGAAGATGGGATATACATAGATGGCACACTGGGGGGTGGAGGCCATAGCGCTGAAATACTTCGGAGGCTGGGGAAAACAGGTAAACTGTTAGCCTTCGATAAAGATGAAATGGCAATAGAACATTGCCGAATTCGATTTTCTGAAGAACTCAGTTTAGGGGAAAACAGCCGTATAGAGCTGATAAACGAGTGCTTCAGTGAGGCATGCAGCATAATAAGGAAGAGAGCAAACGGAATCCTGCTTGATTTAGGAGTATCATCGCGGCAGCTTGATGACGGCCACCGCGGTTTTAGCTACCGTGTAGAAAGTCCGCTTAACCTCAGATTTTCGTCACACGGCATTACTGCAGAGGATTTGCTCAACACGGCACAAGAGAGAGAGCTCGAAAGTATTCTTCGCCTTTATGGCGAAGAACCTTTCGCAAAAAGAATTGCGCGACGAATTTCGCAGCGCCGTCGCGCCTTCCCTCTTCAAACTACTACTGACCTTCGCAATATTATTGAAGAATCAGTCCCAAGCACACAACTATTTAAGTCGTTGTCCCGAACCTTCCAAGCTCTTCGTATCGCAATCAATGATGAACTTGGCGTTCTGCATAAGATATTATCAAATGTCGTGCCAATATTGGCAGATAATGGTCGCATTGTTGTGATTTCCTATCATTCTTTGGAAGATAGAATAGTAAAGACCAATTTTAAAGAATTTTCAATCAAAAAATACTCCGACGACCCATTACCAGTACTTGTCCGAGAGGCTCAATTAAAAATATTGACTCCAAAACCAATTTTGCCCACTGAAGAAGAAATCAAGCGAAATCCGAGAGCTCGCTCTGCAAAGATGAGAATTGCCGAGAGGATATAGACTAAATCCGATAGTTGACACTAACCTGCAACAATTTAATTAGAATTTTAATTACCTCTCTATTCATAAGCTGTATAAAAAACCGATTATTAGAGCTTGACTAATATTAGAATTCCCAAATGTGTTTGTATCTCCACGCTACAGAGGCTGTGTAAATAACCTTTTTTTACACCGTTTTTCGACTAACAACAATTACTTAATGTCTCTGATGAGACTGTCTAAAATTTGTCATTCTGAACGAAGTGAAGAATCCAGATAAAGCTAAATATTGATAGCTCTGGATTCTTCGTTACACTCAGAATGACGATTTTGTAATATTATTAATTTTAGACCGCCTCATTCAAGCATTGAGAGAAATTGAAATTTTGTAAATATCCCTTATCTTATGATTTTTACTCAGCCTATTTCGCTATTGGCAAGCACCGGATTTAAACAATACTTTTTCCTCTTGCCATAAAGTTTTGGAAAAACTCTTTTCTATTCCTAGAAACGATAAATCAACCCCGCAGGCACCAATAAACTGTGCCTTTGCTTCCTGGCATGCGGGATTAAAAGTATAATCACCACCGATAAGGCAAGCTGTTTGAATCCAAGGTACTACAACTTCTCCTAACATTGAAAGTTCTAATCTTGGAAAACCGATTCCGAAATTTGCAGAAATTACAGATGGCGAACCGGTCTCTGTTTTGATTTTATTAATTGTGTAATTACCTATATTACCTTTGGCTTCAAAGTTTGATCCAGAATATTTAAACCCGGTATTGGAACTATAATTAAATTGTGCTGTTACTTGAGATGAAGCACCCATCGGCACAACTGCATTAACAACAACCTGAGCTTTTACATTGATTAAGCAAGGCACAGGACCTACCATAAACGGATATTTTAATAGAACAATAGGTAGTTCCAGATTGACATTATCGTTAGCAGAGGCTGCAACAACCAATGATAATTGCAGATTTCCGACTAAACCATCGTTTGAATTAGTAAAATCAGTCAATTGCGAATTATCAAAGTTTAACGAATTACGAGAGCGGAATCTTTGAATAGTACCTTCGGCTATGAAATTCGCTCCAGCATTTCCGCCTAAATTCTTCTCAATTTGAAATTTAACTTTAGCATTATCGCCGTTTAGTGTCATTTCTATTAAATATTTCAACCCATCAAATGTAATATTCCAATGTAGAATATCACCCATTAATTTCGCATCGTATTCTTTTCCGGCAAGCACTATTACAGGTTTTGCCGCCGAAGTAAAATCGCAACCATAATCCCACTCTATTTTTCCGCTTTTAATTGCTTCATTTAGAGTTGCATATTCGGTTTCAATTACAATTATCTCGTTCTGAATTTTAATTTCCGATACTTTACGCAATGCTTTGCCATAAATAATTAGAATATCACCAACTTGTAAATTCTTAATTTTTTCATTAGTAGAATTGAATGTATAAGTATGCTTTTCTTCATCGACACTTACTAAATCTCCAAGTTCACTTTTCTCTATTACAATTGTATTATCGTTATAAACTACGTTATAAGTAGAACTATTATCAGTCCATGTAATTGACGGATTGTTAACAGATTCATCATCGGAACATGATGTGATAAGTATTGAAGTTAAGCATAAGTAAAATAGATTAAATATTAGTTTCTTCATTTCAACCCCTAAATTTTAAAAATACTTTATAATAAATAAATAATATAATTGCAAAATAATATTTATTTTTCAAACAACAAAATAGAAAATCCGGTTGAATAATTATTTCATGCCCTATTTAAAACAGGGCATGCCCGAACTCTCCGTACCTGTAGCTAAATTCATCGGTTGAAGTATAATGATGATATTAAGCAATTAAGATTACTTAGTCGGAATTGAGAAATATTTTCATAAGCGAATTAAATATACATCTTAAATATACATCAACATAAAACACAAATAGCCTACTTTATAAACAAAAAGTAGGCTGATTTATATATTAAATAGAATATTATTCCGGAGTCTCTGTTTTTTCCGGTTTTTTCTTCTTTTTTGTCTTGTCTGGAGCGATTACTACGCTTAATGTCTTGCCTTCTGACTGAATTAACTGGTCAACCTTAGCAATATCTTGAACTTCAATAATGAATCTCTCTAAAAGCTCTCTACCGATATCTTGATGAGTAATCTCTCTACCGCGGAACATAACAGAAGCTTTTACTTTTGAGCCTTCATCTATGAAAGTCCTTGCATGCCGAACTTTGAAATTAAAGTCATGAGTATCGGTACGCCATTTAAAACGGATTTCTTTCATCTGCTGGCTTTGTTGCTGCTTCTTCTGAAGTTTATCACGTTTTTGCTGCTCATATTGAAACTTACCGTAGTCGATAATCTTAGCTACGGGAGGAACAGCTTGAGGAGCTATCTCTACTAAGTCAAGCTCACGCTCTTCAGCCATACGTAAAGCTTTATCGCGTGTCAAAATACCAAGCTGACCACCGTCTTCATCGACTACTCTCAGCTCTTTGGCATTGATTTGTTCATTAATTCGTTGACGGCCTGCATCATTTTTAGTCTGCCTTGCTCCGGCAGGGACTGCATGAGAAAAATAAACTGATCTCAAATAATACCTTCAAAAGTTTATAATAAATATTACTTACATATTTTTACAAATATATAATATATTTCTGCAAATATAAAAGAAAATCTTTTGAAATAGCAAGAAAAATCAAAAATTTACTGTATTTTTTCATAATTTTGAAGTTTGTAATTATGCAATCTGAATTTACTACTAATCAAGGTGTTAAATTCTTGCTGATTTTGAAATTATTTGTTCAATTAATAGATTAGAATATAATGGCAGAAATACTTAAAAATGACCAAGAGCTAAGACGTGAAGAAGAACTTAACCTAATCGAGCAGATGGGGATTAATCCATATCCGTATTCTTTTGATAAAAATACGAATTCTCTAAGTATATTATCAACGTTTACTGACGAGACCAAAGAGGATTACTCTGATGTACGCATAGCCGGCAGGATAATGTCTATCCGCAGAATGGGCAAAGCCAGCTTTGCTCATATATTAGACGAATCAGGTAAAATTCAGATTTATCTCAAAAAAGATGAACTTGCCGAAGGGCTCTACGATATGTTCAAGCTATTGGATATTGGTGATATTGTCGGCATAGAAGGTTTTGCCTTCAGAACTAAAACAGGTGAAGTTTCCGTTCATACAAAAAATATTCAATTATTATGCAAATCACTAAAACCACTGCCTATTGCTAAAGAAGAGACTGATGAAAACGGCAATAAAGTTATTTATGATGCATTTGCCGATAAAGAGTTACGCTACCGCAAACGTTATATAGACCTAATTGTAAATTATGATATTCGTAATACTTTCAAAAAAAGAGCAAAAATTATTAGCAATATTAGGAATTTCTTTGATAGTCGCGACTGGCTCGAAATAGAAACTCCCGTACTGCAGCCGGTAGCCGGCGGGGCAACAGCCAGACCGTTTATCTCTCATCATAATGCTTTGGATATTCCTCTATACATGAGAATAGCCCTTGAATTATATTTAAAGAGAGTAATCGTAGGCGGATTTGAAGGCGTTTATGAAATCGGCAGAAACTTCCGTAACGAAGGTATGGACCGCACTCATAATCCAGAATTTACTATGCTCGAGATTTATGTAGCATACAAAGATTATAATTGGATGATGGATATGACCGAAGAACTTATCCACGATACTGCTATGAAGGTAAACGGAATTGCTACAATTGAAATAGATGGCAATACAATCAGCTTAGAGAAACCATTTGCACGTGCTAAAATGTTTGACCTGTTTGAGCAATATACCGGTAAAGATTTACGCAGTAAAACTATGGAAGAAGTTCTTGCAGTAGCTAAAGAATTAAACATAGATATTCCTAATGGAGCCGGCTATGCAAAAGTTCTCGATGAAATATTCGGTGAGAAAGTAGAACCAAATTTGATACAGCCTACATTTGTTATTGATTATCCTGTTGAAATGTCTCCACTTGCCAAAAAGCACAGAACAGAACAAGGCTTAGTAGAGCGTTTTGAATTATTCGTAAACGGCTCTGAACTTGCCAATGCGTTCTCTGAATTAAATGACCCTCGTGAGCAACGTGCCAGACTTGAAGACCAAGCTAAAGCAAAGGCTCAAGGAGACGACGAAGCAATGCTTGTAGATGAAGACTTCTTATTAGCTCTTGAGGTCGGCATGCCTCCTACAGCGGGATTAGGTATCGGTATCGACAGGTTGGTAATGCTATTAACCGGGGAGAAATCAATACGCGATGTATTATTCTTCCCATTAATGAGACCCGAGAAATAGGGGCTTATATCTGGTTCATAATGAATAGTAACTGAAGAAAAATAATGAAATATTTGGCATTAACCCGTTACTATACTATCGTGGACGGCGAGATTCGAAATGTAAGAAATCATATAGTTTACTATATGATTTCTTAATTTCAGAATACGATTTATAACCATTGCAATAGTCTAAATTGTAATTTATATAAGATAAAAAAATCAAAAAGGCAGTTTTCAAAAGGCTATCTGAAAAAAGTAATAATATTGCAAAATCGACATTCTGAGTGTAACGAAAAACCCAGAATTATTAATAAGTTAGCTTTATCTGGATTCTTCTCTTCGTTCAGAATGACAAATTTTAGACAGCCTCTTGCATTTCATGCAAATGGATTAATTCGAGTTATGTAACTGTCTTTATTCAAATTCTCTTCACACTAAAAAAATTAACGATTCACTATCTCCAGTACTCGGCAACTTTTGCAATATCAACATTTCCACCGGAAATAATAATACCGATTCTGCAATTTTTAAGATTAATTTTATTTTGCATAAGTACAGCCAATGGAAAAGCTGACGAAGGTTCAATTATCATTTTCATTCTTTCCCAAATTAGTTTCATAGCAGATATTGCGTATTCATCTGAAGCAGTAACAATTTGAAAAATATTATTTTTAATTATATCGAAAGTGATTTCTCCCAATGAGGTCAATAGCCCGTCAGCAATTGTATTGGGGTTTATTGACGGAACAATTTCACCTTTTAGTAAAGAACGATACGCATCGTCAGCTCCTTCGGGCTCTGCTCCGATTACTTTAATATTAGGCGATAAAGCTTTAGCCGATAATAGAGTACCGCTCATCAGCCCGCCACCGCCTACCGGTGCTATAATATAATTTAAATCGGGAATTTCTTCTATTAATTCTTTTGCTGCTGTTGCCTGTCCGGCAATAACCATCGGATTATTATAAGGGTGAATAAAAGTGCAGTTCCTCTCGGCAACTATTTGATTAAGGGTAGATTCGCGTTCTTCCAAGGTCGGCTTACAAAAAACAATTTCAGCCCCATAGCCGGCAACTGCTTCAGATTTAACCTTGGGCGAATTATCAGGCATTACTATTATCGCAGGAATACCTCTCATCTTCGCTGCTAATGCTATTGCTTGAGCATGATTACCTGACGAATGAGTAGCTACTCCATTTCGGGCATCTATTTCGGAAAGAGAGAATATTGAATTTACAGCCCCTCGAAATTTGAATGCACCCACTTTCTGGAAATTTTCGCATTTGAAAAATATTTCACATCCGCAGATTTGATTAATACTTTTGCACGTTAAAACGGGAGTTCTGTGAGCAAACTGATTTACGATTTTTTCGGCATTAAGCACGTCTTTGTATGTTGGGATAATTGTTGACATATATTTTTAAATAATTTATTGAGAAATAATTATATTTGCATTTTTAAAACTGTAATATAAAAATAAAAATGGAAAATACAAAAGTAATAGGAATAACCGGCGGATTTTCAAGCGGAAAATCTACAGTTGCACGATATGTAGCAGAGCTTGGCTTTACTGTGATTTTTACTGATGATTTAGCTAAGGAATTGATGTCAAATTCACAGGAAATACGAACTAAAATAGAAACAGAATTCGGCAAGAATTCTTATACTGTAAACAGCGAATTAAATAGAGATTATCTTGCCGATATTGTATTTGCCGATACGCCTGAAGCTATTAAAAACTTAGACAAGTTAGACTCAATTGTTCACCCCTCCGTGATAGATGCAATGATAGAGCTTACTGAACAATACGAGCAGGAAGGCAAGGAATTTGTTTTTATTGAAAGTGCATTGATTTATGAATTAGAGCTTGATGAAGGCTTCGACTATGTAATCTGTGTTAATTCTAACGAAGAGAATTGTATCAAACGAACTGTTGAGAATCGAGGCATATCTCAAAAGCAAGCCGAGCAAAGGCTAAAAAGCCAAATGTCCTTGACTGAGAAATGCGGGCTTGCTGATTTTGTAATTGAGAATAATAAAGGTATAGAGGAATTAAAATTAGCAGTCGATATGGTATTAAGTTTTATTTTGTGATAGTAAATTATAACAATTGATTTCAGTTCAACTACCAATGCTAATCTATGTTAATGGTTGAATCGGGACTATCCGAATAGTATTGCTAAATAATTAAGACTATTTGCAAAACATAAATTAGTATAATTTGCGTCAAGACAAGAGCTTGTCTAAAATTAATAGTATTGCCAAATCGTCATTCTGAATGAAACGAAGTATCTTGAATTATGAATATTTAGCTTTATCTGGATTCTTCACTTCGTTCCTAATGACATAGTTCCAACTATTAATTTCAAAAAAAGGTCATGTTGAGCGTAGCGAAACATCCAGCCTTCTGTAACTAATTGGTATATAATGGATTCTTCACTGCGTTCAGAATGACTTTTGTCATTATTTAACGGAACTTCCGCTCGTCATATTGCAATAAGTAACTAATCTACCAACAGATAAGTGTATTTTTGTTTAAATATACGTAGGCATTTTTATTAATGATAAATAATTTGTATATAAAATATTTATGCTTATATTTGTAAGCATTGTATTTTATTTGGAGATTATTATGTACGTTTCTAGAATTGCTAACAATAATAAATCTGAGAAAACTAAATATACAAGCCTGATAAGAGAATCTTACAGGGAGAATGGGAAAGTTAAGACAAGAGTTATTTGTAATATATCGCATCTACCCGAAGATGAAATTTTAGCTATTGAATTTGCCTTGAAAAACAGAGGCGATGTCTCAAAATATTTAAAAGTCAAAGAATCAAGCCAAGTCTATAAAAGCGTCGGAGCAGTTCAGCTAATTTATGAAATATTAAAGAAATTTGGTGTGCATAAAGCTTTAGGCTCTAAATTAGAAGGCAAGCTTGCTCTAATGCAAATAATATCAAGAGTTATTAATCAAGGTTCTTGTTTGTCAACAATCCGCTATACATCAAATCAAGCATTATGCGAAGTGCTCAACATTCAAGAAAAAATCAGTGAAGACAGTTTATATGACAATCTTTCATGGCTATCATCAAATCAATCGAAAATCGAAGTCAAATTATTTAACGAGCGATTTAAAGGTTCTAAGCCAACATTATTTTTATATGATGTAACAAGCAGTTACTTCGAAGGTGAACATAATGATTTGGCAGAATGGGGCTATAATCGAGACAAAAAGAAAGGTAAAAAGCAAGTAGTTGCGGGATTATTGTGTGATGAAGACGGATATCCGTTATCAATAGAGCTGTTTGAAGGCAACACACTTGATTATCAAACATTTGGTAATCAGATTAAAAAAGTAGTCGAGAAGTTTAAATGCGAATATGTAACCTTTGTCGGAGACAGAGGTATGATTAAATCAAAGCAAGTAGATGAAATTACTGAAAATGATTTTTATTATATAACTGCAATAACCAAACCGCAGATTCAAACACTGTTAAATTCCGGTATAATAGAAATGAGCCTTTTTGATACTGAATTAAAAGAAGTAGAAAATAATGGCGTTCGTTATGTATTAAGACGTAATCCGCAACGTACTTTAGAAATACGTAGGTCAAGAAAGCAAAAGAGAGAAAAATTAGAAAGTTTTTTAAAAGAAAAAAATGATTATTTAGAAATGCACTCTAAAGCCTGTGTCGATGTAGCTAAAAAAAACGTAGATGAAAAAATAAAGAAGCTAAAATTAGATAGCTATTTATCTGTAGATGTATCAAAAGATAATAATCGTAAATTAGCAGTCTTTATCGATGAGCAGTTACTTGCAGAATTATCTTTACTCGACGGATGCTATATAATTAAGACAAATTTACCGACTACAGTTGATAAAGAAATTATTCACAGCAGATACAAGGACTTATCAAAAGTAGAAACAGCATTTAAGAATATGAAGACAGAAGTTCTTGAATTAAGACCTTGGTTCGTTCAGACAGAAGCGAGCACTCGCGGACACGCGTTTGTTGTCATGCTTGCATATTTAGTAATTAAGTATTTGAGAAATAACTGGAAAATATTTGGAATTCCCGTGGCTGAGGCTATTGACTCATTTAATAATCTATCAATTATCGAAGAAACTTACAAGACTGGAGAAAAGATTTATGTAATACCGGAGCCAAATAATAAGATGAAACAACTACTGGAGGCAATTAATGTTAAATTGCCAACTACATTACCACATATCAAAATAAATGTAGTCAGTAGAAAATTAAAGTAATATCATTTTAACTAATTTATATTACATATACTTAGATGCTGTTCTTGCCTTGTTTATTTCCGGAACTTCCGATTTAAGTTATTCAACAGGCTCATAGCCACTATCCCCTATCCCCTATCTCCAAACCCCGACCCCCGAAAATAGCGAACTTCAGTCAAACCCTATTTTGGAATTGAAAATATGAAACTAGACCCGGTGTTTTCATTACTTTCTACTCGGAGACTGCCACTATTTAGTTCTACATATTCTTTACATAATAAAAGACCTATGCCGGTGCTGGTTTCATTTGCAGTACCTTGGCGAATAGTTTTCTGACTAATATTGAATAATTTCGATTTCAAATCCTCACTCATGCCAATACCGGTATCTCTGATTTCAATAATAGCATCATTAATATTCTCGGTGATATTAATATAAATATTCCCACCTGAATTAGTAAATTTTACAGCATTTGATAATAGATTTCTGATTACGGTATTTATTGTGTTTTTGTCAAATTTCAAATAAACATCTTTAACTTGGTCAAAGTGTATATTGATTGCTTTAATATCGGCTCTTGCTTTGATAATATTAATGTTACTACTTATCAAAGTGTTAATCATCTGAGTTTCTTTGACTAATTCTATCGAGGTTTTTTTGATTCGCGTCCATTCAAGCAAATTTTCTAAAAGAGCGTATAAACTATTGGCGGACTCCTGCATCCTATGAGAAATTTCTTGAATTTCGGTAATGGATAACTCGTCCATTTCTTCTGCCATTATGCGAGTATATCCTAAAAATCCGGTAAAAGGACTCCGCAAATCATGAGCTATAATTGAGAAAAACTTATCTTTTTCTTTTAAAGTATTCTCTAATTCTATTTTTGTATTTTCTAATTCTTCAATCAATGAATTCTTTTGCAAAAGATTTACTTGCATTAGTTCTTTGTTTTCAATTTCAAGCTTTAGCAATTCCTGAATTTTTACATCAGTTCTTTTTTTATCGGCAACTTTCCAAACAGCGTCCATCAGAATAGTAAGCTGAAGAATATCAGTGTCATCATAATCAGATTCTTTGTTGCCCACCCCGACAACTGATTCAATTTTACCATTATTGAAAATCGGTATAGTTAAAAATTTAAATAGTGGTGCATGCCCTTCCGGATAGCCCTTCTTTAGCTCATTATGAGCAGTGAAATCATTAATCATGATTGGTTTACGCTGGCGGACGGCTTCTCCCCAAATCCCTGTTTTATCAAGATCATATTCAGATAATTTTTCTTGAATTGTACAGACTTTCATTACTTCTTTTGACCAGCTATTAAGAGTAAAAAGTTTTTCCCCTTCATCATAATAATAAATATAACCAATTTTGCTTTTTGTTAGTTCAATTGCCTGCCCAAGAGCAAAGTCCAAAAAGTCTTGTAAATTATCGCCTGAGTATTCAAGTACACTAATAATACTATTTAATCTTGATACAAAGAGGGACTGTTGAGTTTCATTATACTTTCTTTGTGTAATGTCTTCTTTAATAGCAATAAAATTTGTTATATATTCGGATTTATCCTTAATTGGAGAAATCGAGACAGATTCCCAATAGAATTCACCATTTTTCTTTACATTTTGCAGTTCTCCGGTCCAAGAATTACCACTTAGCAGAGTTTCCCATAATTTTTCATATACTTCTGTAGTCATTTTACCGGATTTCAGAATCCGAGTGTTTTGTCCAATTACTTCTTCGATTGTGTAACCGGTAATTTCACAGAATTTAGGATTCACATATTCAATATCGCCATTTGAATTGGTAATAACTATTGAAACCGGACTGTTATCTATTCCTTTTCTCAGTTTTTTAATTTCATTTTCTGCTTCTACGCGGTAGCTAATATCTCTATCGACAATTAAGTAGCCAATTGGCTCGCGGTCTGCACCTAAGAGTAATTCAGCATTAGCTTCTATAGGGATTAATTGTCCATCTGGATTAACAATATGATACGCATCGGGACCGGTAGAAATACCCCTCTCAAGCAATTTTAAATTGCCATACGCCCTTTGATAGTCAGCTTCAACCAAAAATTCTTTTATATTATGACCTAATAATTCATCTTTAGACTTAAATCCAAACTGCTTAAAGACTTCATTGGGAAGCATTATAATAGTACCATCTAAGTCTGTAACATAGACAAAATCCGGTATGGCTTTAAGTAGTGTAAATAAATATTCTTCGCTTTTTCTGAGCTTTTCTTCTCCGTTTTTCTGTAAAGTAATATCATCAAAAGTAGCAAACACTTGAAACGGTTTTTTCGAATCAACTTTAAATTGAGGAATAGCATTTACTTTTAACCATTTATGGATATTTTTCGAAGCATTATAAATACGCATGACATAATTATGAACCGGTTTTCCGGTTCTAAGAGCTATCATAGCCGGATGGTTACTCCCTAATAATTCAGTTCCGTCTTCATTTATTGATTGCCAGTCATTGTCTTCAGATGTTTTATGGATTAATTCTTCTGCTGTTCTGCCCAAGATTAATTCTGCAGATGGGTTAGCTTTGATTATATTTCCTTGAGCATCTTGATAAACTACTCCCGGAGTCATTGATTCAAATAATGATTTGTATTGGCTTAAAGTATCAGATAGCAATTCTGCTTGTTTTCTTTTGTCAGTAATATCAACTATTTTCAATAGAAAACATAAGCCGAGGTCTTCGACAGTTATCGGTATAAACGTAAGGTCTAAATAGATTTGACCGCTTTTATTTGTTTCATAAGATGAGAATTCGGCTACTTTGTCAAAATCATATTGAATTTCAATATTTACTATTTCTTTATTTATTATTCGAGATTTAATATCCATATTGATATACTTATCATCAAAAAAAGTATAATTATCTTTTATCTCTTTTACTCCAAAAATATCTTTTGCGGTCTGGTTAATTTCTAAAATATTGCCTGTAGAATTAAAAAGTAAAATTCCGAATGGTGAATTATTAAATATTGCATGAAATTTCTGGTTGCTCATTTTGAGCTGCTTATCATATTCGATGATTTTACTAATATCGTTTATAGAGGTCAATATATATTTGTTATTATCAAGTTCAAATAGACTTAATGAAATAATACAATCTATATAAGTGCCTTGATTTGACCTTATTTTAACATCAATTGCCTTAATTATTCCATTTTTTAATAGTGTTGCTACCACCTCTTCACGATTGTAATTTGAAAATTCACTGATAAAACTTATTACTCGCTCACCGATAATTTGCTCTCTTTTATATTCGAAAAGGTCTAAGCCACTATCGTTGATGTCAATTATGGTACCATCAAATACCGAACTTAATAGCATAGGTATCGAATTCCGATAAAATACTTTTCTAAACATTTCCTCGCTTGCAGAGGGTTTGTTGATTTCAATAAAAATCAAAACAATTGTAGTTTCGCTTTCGTTTCTATTTTTTATTGCTTTTACTTTGAATATGCTTTCGGAATTTCCAATAATGCTAAGCTTACCGACTAAAGTGTTATTATTTGAATTAAAAAATATATCTATAGTGCGATTGTTATCATAGCTGGGAGTAAAAATTTCGAATATATTTCTATGCTGCAAATTCTTAATATGCTGCTCGATATAATCAAGCATACTTTGATTGATTCCGATTATTTTACCTGACTTATCAATTAGCAGGGCTAAATCAGAAATTGAATTAAAAAGTGTTAAAAAACTATCAAGTTTATCCATTTGGTAAATTCCTTATTTGAGGAATATATTGAATTATTTGTATTTTTTTAATGTAAAAAATACCGTAGTTCCAACTTCCAATTCTGATTCAATCCATAGACGACCGTTGCTTTTCTCAACGAATTCTTTTACTAATAGCAAGCCCAATCCGGAGCCTTGTTCGTTATTAGTTCCGTGTGTAGAAACCTTTGAATCTAAACGGAAAATTTTCTCTTGATTATCGGGATTTATTCCTACACCTGTATCCTTAACATATATTGTAATTTCATCATCGCTGCTCGAGCCGATACCGATAAATATTTTACCGTTTTTATTCGTAAATTTTATAGCGTTTGAAATTAAATTTCTTAGTATTGTGTTGAGTGCATTATTGTCTGAAATAACAATATTTCCAGTCTCAATCAACTCTATCAGTTGAATTTGTTTCTCATTAGCAGTTTCTTTTAATACCATAAAGCAACGGTTTACAGCATCTTTTATATCAATTTTAATAGGATCAAATTGCATACCGCCCATTTGTGAACGCGACCAATCAAGTAAGTTTTCCAGAAAGTTAAATAGCTTTTTTGCTGCTTTATTCATACTCATCGCAATCTGTTCCAAATCGGGTTTCTTTAAATTGTTTTGCTCATCGATTAATAATTGGCTTAAACCTAAAAACCCGGTAAACGGGCTTCTCAAGTCATGAGATATTATTGAGAAAAACTTGTCTTTACTGGCATTGAGCAACTTTAACTCTTCTCTATTTTGCTCTAATTCTTCGGTATATTTAAGGATTTTATCTCTAGATTTTTTTAATTCTACATGCGTTTTGACCCTACTTATTAATTCGGCTCCGTTAAATGGTTTGGTTATATAATCGACTGCACCCAGCATAAGCCCTTTTACTATATCCTCTTGCTCTGCTTTACCTGTGATAAATATTATCGGAATATCTTTAAGCCTTTCATCGGCTTTGATAATTTTGCAGACTTCAAAGCCGTCTAATTCCGGCATCATAATATCCAATAGAATTAAATCAGGAGTAGTAGTCTCCAGAACCGCAAGTGATTCTTTACCGTTAGCAGCAAAAGCGATTTGATAGCCTTCAAGATTTAAAATACTGCTTAATACTTGTAAATTTTTAGGAATATCATCAACTATAAGTATTAAAGGATTTTCTTGTGTGATTTCTGTATCTCCCATAGATTGCTCAATTGAATATGTAAAAAATTATAGTCGTATGTTATTTTGTTTTATTTGATATTTTTATATTATATTTTTTAACAAAATTGAGGTTAATTAATAGTTTGAGGCAGCCTAACAATTTCAATATTCCAATATTTATACTTCAACCCGGTATTATATTAGCCTGTTGCAAAACTATCAAAAGACAACAAATATTATTGCCAGTTCCATTCAACCCCACGCTTCAGAGGCTGTGTAAAAACGGAAATTTGTAATTTACGTACGATTGAAAAATAGAATAAGTACCTATCAACCTGACGGTTAACCGTCAGGTTGCATTAGAGTAAAATGATTTAATTCGAGTATTTATACAGCCTCTTAACCCTCTGATTGAATTACCCATAAATGAATTAATTCGAGTATTGCAACAGTCAATATATATTATACCCAATAGAGAATACTATTATTCGTCAAATAATAATTGGGATTATCCCGAAATTAAGAAAGATAAGCATTAACGGCTTAATCTTTTAGTATTATAGACTTATACGCTTGCAGCATAATAGACAAATGATTAAAATTGCTAAAATTTTGAATATCGATAAAAAGTTAGTATTAGCTTCACAATCTCCTCGACGTAAAAAATTATTGGAGCAGTTAGGATTTGAATTCGTGATTATTCCTGCCGATATTAACGAAGAAATAGATTTCCATAACTATCAGCCCTATCAGGTAGCTGAAAAACTTGCCGAAGAAAAAGCAAGAACAATTGCCGAGCAGCTCGATGAGCCTGCCTATATTATAGGAGCAGATACTATTGTAGTGTTAGACGATGTGATTCTTAACAAGCCTACTGACGAACAAAATGCTTTTGATATGCTGTCATTACTCAGTGATAATACTCACATTGTATATACCGGTATTTCAATTTTCGAATCTATTACCCGCAGATATATTACTAAATCCCGAATGACAGAAGTTAGGTTCCGTAAATTAGAAGATAATGAAATTAAAGCATATATTGCCGGAGGCTCGCCAATGGATAAAGCCGGAAGTTATGGTATCCAAGATGATTTCGGTGCGGTTTTTGTCTCTGATATTAAAGGATGTTATTATAATATTGTCGGGCTGCCGATAGAGCTTTTATATTCCACATTAAAGGAATTTGTTAATGTTTGATAAAATCAAAGATAAAGCATTTACTTCTACTTTGATATTACCATGGGTAATTACTTTCTGTGTATTTTGGCTATATCCGTTGATATATGCCGGATATTTAAGCTTGACAGAATATAACACATTATCGAATACTGCTGTGTTTATTGGATTGGATAATTATAAACGCATCCTTTCTGACCCGATTTTTTATAAAGCGATTACCAATACGGCATTGTTTACTTTTGGTACTGTACCGGTAACTACGTGTATTGCCATTATATTGGCTATTATGGTTAATACTCGCTTAGGTAGATTCAAAGAATTTCTAAAAACTACATATTTTATACCGTCGGTTACTTCGCTTGTCGTAATTTCTTTAATATTTATGAATTTGTATTCTCAAGACGGATATGTAAATTCAATGCTGAAAATGTTCAATCTGCCATATCCTGCAAAGGGTTGGCTTCAAGAAACCGGTACTTCACTCATTTCGGTTATGATAATGGATATATGGAGTGCAGTAGGATATTACATGATATTATTTTTAGCTGCGTTACAGACTATTCCAAATGATTTGTATGATTCTGCCGATTTATCAGGAGCTTCTGCTTGGCAAAAGTTTAAGATGATAACCTTCCCAATGATTAGACCTACTTTGCTTTTTGTAATTATTATAAATACAATTAAGTCATTCCAGATATTCACAGAAATTTTGGTAATGACAAAGGGCGGACCTTTAAATTCAACTATGACATTGGTTTACATGGTCTATTCCAATGCGTTTGAGAAATCTGATGCTATGGGCTATGCTTCTGCATTAGCATATATAGTATTTATTATTCTCCTAATTTTCACTGTTATACAATATAAAGTTTTAAAAATCAAGAGTTAAGCAATGAATATTTAGGAATTTTAAATAATTTGACTTATATTTGGATATAATTTAAAATTGAGGAATAAATGAATAGAACAAAACTATACTTATTGTTTTTATTGCTATTTGCAGGTACTAATAGTTTGATTTCTCAAGAAGAGTCAAATCCGGAAATTAACCAAATTAATGACACGGCATTAGTTATTAATCCAAAAATCGGAGTGTTTGTTAATTACGGTATGAATATATTTACAGCCGAATTCTCAAAATTGCCGGGTATTTATTCTTGCTGTAAGAATTATCAATCCGGTAGCGGATACGGTATTAATTTCGGAGCATTATATGACTACCCTATCAATAATGATGTATGGCTCAATTTCCGATTAGGATTTAATCAGCTTGATGGCAGATTGACCAGCCAAGACAATACGAATGTAATTGTCAATGGAGTATCACAGCCGGGCGTTTTTGAACATATCCTTGATGCTAAAATCAGCCTTTTGGATTTCTCGGTAGCAGCCTCTTATAGACTAATTGATAATTTATTTGTTTCTGCCGGTGCTAAAGCAGGAATAATGCTGTCTAAAACTTATAATTATATAGAGAAAATTAAAATTCCGGCAGACATAGGTTATTTTGAAGATACCGGGCTTACTACTCGAAACCCTTCAGATGGAGATATTCAAAATTCTAATACTTTTCAATTATTTTTAAATTTTGGGTTGAGTTATGAATTAGCTCTTACTAAAAATAATTTTTTATACTTGGTTCCCGAAATCAATTATAGCTACGGACTAATGGATATGGTCAGCGGTTTGAATTGGAAAACACAGATGCTTAAAGGCGGATTTTCAATCAAATATCAAGAGCCACCGCCGCCGCCGCCACCACCACCGGCACCTATGGCTCCTACTTTACCCGGACTACCGGAACCACCTCAGAATCCGTCAATATTTGCAGAAATAAACTCAATACAGTTAGATTCTGCTAATAATCAAAGTAGTCAAGTGAAATTATTGATTGAAGATTTTATCTCTTTCAATATGAGACCTTTGCTAAATTATATATTCTTTGACGAGAATTCTTCTGAAATTCCAAAAAGATATTTAAAAAGTAAACCCGAAGATACCGAGAAATTCAGCTATGATATAGTCAAAAATATGGATGTACTACCTACTTATTATTATGTGCTTGATATTATCGGCAAGAGACTATTGGAAAATCCTAAAGCCAAAGTTACTATAGTTGGCACAAATTCTAATATAGGACCTGAAGAAAATAACAAAGAGCTATCAAAAGCCCGAGCTGAATCTGTTAAGAATTACTTTGTAAATATATGGAAAATCCCAGAAAGTCAATTTAAAATCGAATCGCGTAATCTACCAAAAGAACCCTCAAATTCGGAAGAAATCGGCGGGAATGATGAAAATCGTAGAGTGGAGATTATTGCTGACGATATAGCGATAAGTGAACCGGTAATTACTACCGACACTATCAGAAAAATACCGAAATCGACTATTAGATTTATGCTGCTACCTAAGGCTGAAGCCGGAGTCAGCTCTTGGCACTTTGTTGCTGCTCAGAACGGAACAGTATTAGTTGAGCAAAACAACGTAGGCACTCCCCCAGAAAGTATTGAATGGCTGATAGATGAAAAATCCGCTTCTTGCCCCAATAAAGGTGGTAAAGTAAGGTATTCATTTTCAATTACCGATAAAATCGGGCAGACTTATACTACGGGAGATAAATTCTTCAATGTTGAGCAATTAACTATCGACAAAAAAAGAATTGAAGGCAAAGAAGATAAAGAATACGAGTTCTATAGCTTGATATTGTTCGATTATGGTAAATCAAAATTAGGAACAGAGCATAAAAAAGTTGCTAATTTAATTAAAAAGAGAATTTTATCCGATTCAAAAGTTACGATTAATGGTTATACTGACAGCATGGGCAAAGATGAGATTAATAAGAAAATATCTTTTGAAAGAGCTTATGAATTCTCAAAAAGAGTGAGTATTAAAAATGCAAAAATTGCCGGTGTCGGAGAGACTGAGCTCCTCTATGACAATAAACTGCCCGAAGGCAGATTCTATTGCAGAACTGTTAAAATTACTATCGAGACTCCTATAAAAAAAGTAGAGGTTGATGAAGATGGAAACTGATACTGATAATTATCGCCCTAAACTGTTGCTTGTCGATGATAACAATGACAATATTCAACTTGCAATTACTTTGTTGAAAAAGAAAAATTACATTATCGAATTTGTATTTAATGGTTTTGATGCTATTAAAAAGGTTAGCCAATATCAACCTGATTTGATTCTGCTTGATATTATGATGCCGGAGATGGACGGTTTTGAAGTCTGTAAAATTCTTAAAAATGATGCCAATACAAAGGATATTCCGATTATATTTCTATCAGCCCGTTCAGAGATAGAATCAATAGTCGAAGGCTTTGCTATCGGTGGTGCTGATTATATTACTAAACCATTTAAACAATTAGAGTTAATTGCAAGAATCGACACCCATCTCAGTATTCGAGCTTCTCAGAAGCTGATAATGATGCAAAATCAGAAATTAGTCGAGCTCAATAAAGATAAGGATTTACTAATGCAAATAACAGCTCATGATTTGAAGAACCCGATTTCGGGCATTGCCGGACTTCTGGACTATATTGCCAATAATTTCGGTAAACTGAAAAGTTCTGATTTGGAAGAAATAATTGATACTGCTAAATACGGTTTGAATTCGGCAATGAATATCATTGGAGATTTATTAGATAGTTACGCTTTCGAGACAAATAAAATAAAGATTAATATGGAAATCTTTGACTTGAATTCATTAGTTCAAAAGACTTGCCAGCAACACAAAAGAAGAGCTCAATCCAAGAATATCCGCTTAGTATGCAGTGCCAGCCAGAATTATTTCTATATTGATGCCGATAAAATTAAAACAGCAAGAATACTTGATAACATTATTTCTAACTCAATTAAATATTCTCCTGAAGAAACAAGCATCAAAGTAAGTACTTATTTAACAGACGAATTTGTTGACGTTATTATTTCTGATTCCGGACCCGGCTTTAATAAAGAAGATATGGGTAAATTATTCCAAAAATATACTACTCTATCGGCAAAACCTACCGGTAGAGAGATTTCAACCGGTCTCGGACTTTACATCGTAGAAAAATTAACAACCGCTATGAATGCCGAAATTTCTATTAAGAATAATATTAATGGCGGAGCGGAGTTTTGTTTAAGATTTAAAGTAATCTGAATTTAATTACTCGAAGTATTTTATTAGCATCGCTGCTCTATCCAAACAAATCCTTTAGCATTTGAGCCTATGTAAAGAACCTTTTATTAAACCGTTTTTCTGCTATTACAATTACTCAAAGTCTCTGATCCCCACGCTTCAGAGGCTGTGTAAATACTACCAAAAGACAACAAGTATTTTTACCAAGTTTCATTCAACTCTACGCTTCAGCGTGGGGTTGATAGTGAAGGAGATAAAAACTGCGGAATTTTGTAGCAGAAACCAGTATTTATACAGCCTCATTAGTTTGCTGGTACTTAGGAAAATTCAAATCAGTAGTAGAATAGATATATTCTGCTTTTAAAGCTATCTTCAATTCTATCCCACACAAATAATACAGAATACTGTATGTCCTAATAATTACCTTTTATTTGTTTTATATTTGTAAGCCTTATTGAGACTGATTTATCTAAAAAACTAATTAAATATAAATATATTAGGGTAATCAAATATATGAATTAGGCGGAAATAATATTTTAAAAGCCATTTCGTCTTTAATTAGATGAATTGAGATATTTAAATAATAAATACAGGAGCAGATAATGAAAATTACTGTGATTGGAGCAGGAAACGTAGGAGCTACGGTAGCTCAATTATTAGCAAACAAAGAATTTGCTAACGAGATAGTATTAGTCGATGTAGTTGATGGAATTCCTCAAGGAAAAGCACTTGATATGTACGAATCAATGCCGATATTAGAATCAGATTCTAAGATATATGGTACTAACGATTATGAACTTACAAAAGATTCAGATATAGTAATTCAAACTGCCGGTCTAGCTCGTAAGCCGGGTATGAGCCGTGATGATTTGTTAGTAAAAAATTCCGCTATTGTAACAGACTGTCTTACTAATGCAATCAAATATTCTCCGAACGCATTTTATATCATTATTTCTAATCCTGTAGATGTAATTACTTATGTAGCAAATAAAATTAGCGGTTTAAGCAGAAATAGAATTGTTGGTATGGCAGGTGTATTAGATACAGCTCGCTATCGTAGCTTTATTTCTATGGAGACAGGTATTGCCATGCAGGATATTCAAGGTATGATTCTGGGCGGTCACGGCGACACTATGGTTCCTCTAACCAGATATACCACTGTAGCCGGTATTCCGGTATCAGAGCTTATTGAAGAAGAAAAGCTTAACGAAATAGTAAAAAGAGCTGCTAATGGCGGTGCCGAGGTTGTCGCATTGCTTAAAACCGGTAGTGCTTATTATGCTCCTGCCGCTGCAGCAGTGCAGATGGTTGAATCAATTATTTATAATCAAAGAAGAGTATTACCATGCTCAATTATGTTAGAGGGTGAATATGGATACAAAGACGTTGTAGTAGGTGTTCCGATAATTCTTGGCAAAAATGGCGTTGAGAAAATACTTGAATTGAAGCTTACAGAAACCGAAAAAGCGTTATTTGATAATTCTGTAAAACACGTTACAGAAACAATAAATGATGCTAAGAAATTATTGAATTTGTAATTTGATATTAATGCTTTGCATTATTAATCAAATTCAATTAATAATTATATTCAAATTGCTTTATACATTGTCCGATACCTCTTTAGGTGTCGGACTTTTTTATTTACTGAAATAGCTTATTATAAGTCTTTTGCAAAACTATATAATCTTCAATTCCCATTTTATCAACCCTACGGTTAACCGTTTAGTTATTAAGCACTTAGATTTTATAAATCTATATAAAATTAACAATAAATATATATTTTGGCCTTTTGAATAGACTTATATCATATTTAGAATATACTCTAACTTAAGAGCCTGCGTAAAAACTGCTAATCTATTGTAAATTTCTGCAATTTTTATCGCCCTCACCATTTACGAGGCTTTCTAAAATTAATAATATTGCCAAATCGTCATTCTGTGTGTAACGAAGAATCCAGAGTTATCAACATTTAGCTTTATCCGAATCCTTCACTTCGTTCCCAATGACAAATTTTAGACAGCCTCTTCAGAGACATTAAGTAATTGCTGTTAGTCAAAAAACGGTTTAATCTTATGGTTTTTACACAAGTTCTTAACATCTTGGCTCTTTTAGGAGTTAGACATCGCTAACATTTATGACCGCGGAGGAGGGAATGGAATTAGAAGACCATAATGCTGATTTTACAACTCTTCTCAGTCCACTAACCACTAATTTCCCCATGTGTCGGCATGATTTGATATATACGAATTAGTATAGGAAATGAAATCATAATTTAGCAAGAATTGCAAAAAATAATAGCAATATTTGGAAAGGTAATGCAAGATAATAATCATAATTTCGTGTTGAATTGTTTGTTAATATGAGAAAATATAATGAAAAATATTCTACTGCTGATTAGCTTCTTTCTAATTGCCGTTAATGCTTATTCCAAAACAATTATTAGAGGGAAAGTCAAAGATAGGACTTCTTACTTGCAAGGTGCTAATATCTCTATCAAAGGGACTTATGACGGCACTACAAGCAAAGCCGGAGGTGAATATGAGTTTAAAACAAGCAAAACCGGTAAAGCTGAAATTGTAATTAAGTATATAGGCTATCATGACCATATTCAGTCTATCGAATTAATTGATACTACGCTTGAAATCAATATTACACTTAAAGAAAAAGTATATCGTACTGACGCAGTCAGCGTTACTGCGGGCTCGATAGAAGCGACTGACGAAAAGAAATCCGTTGTATTCAGTTCTTTGGATATTGTATCTACAGCTGGTTCGGGAGCAGACATAGTGTCGGCATTTCAGACTCTTCCCGGAGTTTCAAAAGTTGGAGAAAGCGGTGGATTATTTGTTCGTGGTGGAGAAGGCAGAGAAACCGCACTTTTTATAGACGGATTAGAAGTCAAGCATCCCTTTTATTCAAAGACACCCGATATTGCATCCAGAGGCAGATTATCTCCTTTTTTATTTAAGGGTACCTATTTCAGTACCGGAGGCTACTCAGCGGAATTCGGTAAAGGATTATCATCAGCTATGATTTTAAATACGACTGATTTACCTGACTATTCATTTTCACATATTGATATTATGCCACTCGGTTTAGGATTTGGACATACTCATAGAGCTGAAAATTATTCTATCGGGGCTGATTTCACATATTCAAATTTAAAATGGTATTTCGATATTAATCCGCAAGAGCAGAAGTATTCAACTGCACCCATCGGATATGAAACTAACATAAATGCCAGATTTAAAACATCAGAGACAGGAATGCTAAAAGCTATTATTTATACCGGCTATGATTATATGAACATGGAGTATATAGATATTGCCAATAGCTTAAATTATTCCAAATACTCAGGGAAAAATCTGAATTTTATTTCCAACTTGTCATATCGTGAATTGCTTAGTAATAATTGGATGATTAATTCAGCGATTTCGTTTACTACAAATAATGATGATATTGTATATAATGGAAGTGAGCTAACTAATCTCGACAGACAATTTTTATTGAAAGGGAAATTATCATACTATTTCGGCGAACTTTCTACATTGAACTTCGGTGCCGAATATACTGATTACTTCTATAAAGACGAATACGAACTTTACAAGCAAACTATGGATAATTCTCTAAGTGCTTTATTTATAGAGCCTGAATTCGGTATAAATAAAGATTTCATAGTAAGAGTCGGAATTAGAGCCGAATATAGCTCAATTAATGACAAGATGAACATATCCCCAAGGATTTCTTCTGCATACAGGCTCAGTCAATATAGCACTATTTCAATTGCCGGTGGTAGATATTATCAACTGCCGGAGAAAGATTATCTAATGTATTCAAATGGATTGAAGTTTGAATTGGCAGACCATTATATTTTGAATTATCAATTCATGACTGACAAACGGACTATCAGAGTGGAAGTATTCTATAAAAAATATGACAAATTAGTAGATAACAAATCAGGGTTAGACTATGGTAATTATTACTCAAATGACGGCTATGGCGATGCAAACGGAATTGATTTATTCTGGAGAGATAAAGAAACAATAAAGAATTTTGACTATTGGCTATCTTATTCATATCTCGACACTAAACGAAAATATATGAAATATCCTATTTATGCAATTCCGGATTTTGCTGTTAAACATTCTGCAAGTATTGTTACCAAAAAATATTTTGCTGATTTGAATATTAGCTTATCAGCTACTTATTCTTATGCAAGCGGAAGAAAGTATAATAATCCCAACTCGCCGGAGTTTATGGCTTCTACCGCAAAGGATTATCATAATTTTAGCGTCGCGGCATACTATATGGCAAAAATATTCGGTTCTTACACTGTATTTGTAGTTTCGTGCGATAATATACTTGGTATAGAAAATGTCTTTAGTGTTAAGTATTCGCCGGACGGAAAATACAGCTTAAACCTAAAACCAAGCTCACTTAGACACATTTTCTTTGGAGTTTACTTAAGCTTTGGCAGAGATAATACTGATGATTTTTAGTTTCAGTTACACATAACTTCCTAATTTATTGCGAGAAAAGGGTACGGCGTTGTATATACCCTAATTCATATAAGAAATGAAATAGCAATCTAAAGAATTGCAATTAATAATAGCAATGCTTTAGATTGTTTAATTCTGAGCGAAGCGTTGCATCTATATATTTCAGCTTGTTACAAAATGCCGGATTCCGCACTTCGTTCAGAATGTCTCCATTTTAAAAAGCATCTTGAATACCGATAAAAATATGAACTTGTTATCTGTGTTTAGGCTTAATTTGTTGTTGATTTGCAATTCAACTATTAATATTCAGCCTACCTTATAACTTGCAATTGCCTAAGTTTTTTACTCTTGCTTGTACTGATTAGTACATAATATACGCCGGTAGCAATCTCTGATGTAGAGAATTGAACTGTAGCTTCTTGATTAATATTGTCGTATTCAATTTTATCTTTTATTTCTTTTATAATATTGCCTCTTACATCAACTATTTGAATTTTACATTCATCTTTAACATCTTTAGTTAAGTGGAATTCGAGTTTAGCAGATTCACTTGCCGGATTAGGATACAAATTCCATATCCAAACTCTCGGATAGTATTCTTCTTCTATATCAGTATCTATACCTAAGCCTTCAGGATAATAAATATACAATCCGTAATTGCCATAGACTATCCAAATTCTGCCAAGTGAATCAACGGTATAATTTGATGATTCTATATATTCCGGTAAATCAGGTATTTTGGGTATTATTATTTCTTCTATATTAGAGCTGTCTTTATATTTATATATCCGGGAAGGGATTATTCTATCTATGGATTTTGACGGACCGGGTAAAAAGTAAGTATAACCGTCAAAACCGGATTTTGTATAAAGAGACATTATTATTTGTATTCCGTATTGAGGATAGAGTACATATTTTTCTTCGATTTTCTTTATTGAGCTATCCACTTCTATAAAATTTGTATCAACTAATTTATAAATATTAAACTGTCTATCTATAATATAAAAAGTATCACTACCGTTTCTAAATATATCAGCCTGCCTTGAAGCATATTTAAACAATTTTTTACTGTATGGGGTAAATGTCGAGTCATATATAGTTAAATATTCAATAGAAGGTTCATATTGTAAATAGTTTACTTTAGAGTCATAATGAAATTTTCTAATGACCATCATAAAATTTTCAAATTTTAATAAAGATGTATCTGCGTTAAATCTTGAAATTTCTTTTAATTGATTTGCTTCGGTAACAATACAATTTATAACGTTAATTTGCAACTTTTCCGTATTATAAAAATTTTGAACCCTGACATATACTTGATCGTTATTTATATCCATTCCATTAAGCGATTCTATTTGGATATTATTAGCGTTTGAATCGGAAAATTCATAATAGCAATAGAATCCATCATTATTATATTTCAGTAAATATCTATCTGCCATAAGCCATAAATTATTATTGTTGTCAACATTGATTTGGTATATATTAACACATTTAAAATCAATAATATCAAGGGCTTCTTCATTAATAATTCTTGACTTTATATACTCAGGTGTCCAAAATGTCCACTTGCCGTCTTTAACTAAAGCGACTCCATGGAGCGAGCGACCAAATACAGTATATCCGTTATATATAGTCAATGCTTTTGGAATCCATTCTTCAGACGAATTAAACACAGTGTTTTTGTCAGGAATAAATGATGAATTCGGTATAAACTCCCATGTTTGGCTTTTTAAAGCATAAGTTGCCGTAATAAATATAATATATATAATTATTCTTTTCATATTTCGCCTCTTAGTTATTAGGTGGAGTAAATATAAAATACTTTCCATTCCAATTGGTAAATAACCAAATTCTGTCTTTACTATCAATTACATTACTTTCATATTTCGCTCCATTAGGATCAGTTCCTGAGCCATAATCAATATTAGTACGAGCCGATGGTATTAAGTATTTCTCCCAAATTAAACTTTTATCTCGTTTGAATAGAAAAGGTTGACTACTATGATATAACCACAAACACCCTTGAGAATCTAAATTTATATTTTGAAATTCGTCGTCATGTGCATTAAGAGTAGCAGTCAATTGATAAAAAGCAAAAGTAGAATCAAAGCTCCAAGTATTATTTTGATAAGTGTATAGGGCAAGCTGACTTGTCATTACATAGGTTATATCACTATCGGTTACAACTTTAGTGAAAAAACCGCCCTGTATATAATCAGATTTTGGCAAATCTTCTAATCCAAACCTTTTGCTTACTTCGTCATTTTCATAATAAAAAAGTGAATCATTAACGTTTACCCAATATCCGTTATTACTATCAAAGCAAATTCTTTTAGAACTTGAACCATAACTGCTTGATTTGTGTTTATTGATTTCGATTATTCGATTGTCTTCCATTTTACAAACTGATACATAATCCACCCTTTCATTTAAATTTGATATAATAAAATATGGGCAATTATTTTTATCAAAATCAACAAAATAAACATGATATATTTTCGTAGGATTAACAGAGTCAATTTGTTTATAATACTCGTAATTTAGTATCTTTGTCCCGTAATCGTAAAATATCATGTCTGTTTTAGTAAATATTGAAGAATAATCAAAAATGAACATAGTATTATGGTTTTTATCTTTATAGAAACTATTAATACATCTTGCATTTGCTATTCTATCTTTTTTAATATTTGTGTCTTCAATAGATTCTAAAAGCTTCTGCATATAATTTATTGAATCCCAAGCCCTGTTTTTATACGATACTAACCACTCATCCTCGTTAATTCCAATTAAAGTATCTCCCTCAATCATTGGATTGCAGAACAAAGACCTGCCTTCAATCAGTTCCCATTGCTGAGAATTTAAGGGATTACAAATCATAATAAATATTAATATAAAGTAAAGCTTTTTCATATATAACTCCATAATCATTCCCCATCCCCGAAATTAAGGGGATAGGGATACTATAATAACGTCTGTTCTAAAAGTTGGAATTTTAGATATATAAGTATTAATTTTACATTGATAATCATAAAACATTACTCAACCCTACGCTTTAGCGTAGGGTTGATAACATACTATCAATTTTAAATAAAAAAACAATCAAACTTTAAATTATTAATCACAGCTTGATTTACATGGCGAAGGGCAAGGCTCTCCAACCGGTCCGCCTTCTCTAATTACTCTGCGAGTACCATCTTTTTCATAACATATTACTATTAAATAGTTGCATTTGCCTAAGGTACTTCCAGGACAAGTATTCATCTCCCAGCATCCTCCGCTATTCAAAGTCCAACCATTAAAACATATTCTGTCATAAACTCTCAAAAAGCATAAACCGTTTGGACAGAATCCTATTTCTGTAGTCCCTAAAATATCTAAAGTTTTTTGATGAGTTCCTGCAGCCCATAGAACAGAATCGATTAATTGCTGGCTAAAAATACTCGGGTCGCAGCCTTCACACATAGAAACGGATGATAATGCCAACTCATGCAAACCTGTACATGTGTTCTCTCTTATACAAAAGACATAATTTATATGGCAGGTATCCATACCGTTATTGAAAACGTATGTCATTGTAGAGGATATAGGACCAGCCCAAGGTCCACAAGCATCAGGCTCAGGACATTGAGCATAAGTGTTTTGATTAAACACCACAACTGCAAATAGCATCGCGAAAAATAAAATTAATTTTTTCATTTTTAGTCTCCTAAAATTGATTTGCAAAAATCATAAAGCGGTATTCGGAATAAGTAGGTTTTCGCAGACAACTTATTTTGGTGCCGCTTTACTTTAACTATTATTTCAATTGTAATAAACGTTTATTAACTATGCAAATATACAAAACATTTTCTGTAATATGCAAGCTTTTTTTTATTTTTTCAATATTTTTTTCTCTATTTAAGTATATTTACTTTACATTCATTTCCTGTATCTCTTTAATCTGTTTATTTGTAGATATTTACTGAGTATATTATATTCTTCGTAATTTAATTTTAAAGATATTATCGCTATATTTATTATTGTATTGTCTATTTTTATTTCAATTTGCTAAAATTATACTCTTTATTTATCATATTGTACAAAACAATCTATATGTTTCATTTTTGAATAATACCAGTATTTATTAACATATTGATGAATTTTTTAATTATTTATAAAATCATGCACATTTTTGAATTTTGTCTCTCAATAGATATATTTATTTGCTTTATCACGAAAAATATCAAAGAGCCGATTATTGTCAATATTTCATATTTGAGTTAATTTATTTTGCATCAATCTGTGGCTTTGGAGCTTATATAAATGCTATTATTCTTCTACAATTTTCTGCAATTTTTGTCGCCACTTTATTTAATATTCTTTTTCTCGATTTCCCCAAGCTTCAGCGTGGGATTGGATGAAATTTTTAACAATATCCAAATTGAATTTTATCAAACTTGATTCAATTAATCACAACTTGATTTGCATGGCGGTAGGCATGGCTCACCAACTGGACCGCCTTCTCTAATTACTCTGCGAGTACCGTCTTTTTCATAGCATATTGCCACTAAATAGCTGCATTTGCCTAAAGTACTTCCCGGGCAGGTGTTCATTTCCCAGCAACCTGTCATACTATTCAAATTCCAACCATTAAAACATATTCTGTCATAAACTCTCAAAAAGCATAAACCATCAGGACAGTATCCTATTTCTGTCGTACCTAAAATATCTAAAGTTTTATGATGAGTTCCTGCAGCCCATAAAATAGAATCCATTATTTGCTGGCTGAAAATATTCGGGTCACAGCCTTCACACATTGAAACGGATGACAATGCCAACTCATGCAAAGCTGTACAAATGTTTTCTCTTATGCAAAATGAATAATTTACATGGCAAGTATCCAGACCGTTATTATAAAGGTAAGTTATTGTACCGGAAATAGGTCCAATCCAATCACCGCAACCATCGTCGGCCGGACATTGAGCATAAGTGTTTTGATTAAACACCACAACTGCAAAAAGCATCGCGAAAAATAAAATAAATTTCTTCATTTTTAGTCTCCTAAAATTGATTTGCAAAAATCATAAAGCGGTATTCGGAATAAGCGGGTTTTCGCAGACAGCTTATTTTGGTGCCGCTTTACTTTAACTATTATTTCAATTGCAATAAACGTTTATTAACTATGCAAATATACAAAACATTTTTTGTATTATGCAAGCTTTTTTTTTATTTTTTCAATATTTTTTTCTCCATTTATGTATATTTGCTTTACATTCCTTCCCTGTATCTCTCTATTCTGTTTATTTATATATATTTACCGAGTATGTTATATTCTTCGTAATTTAATTTTTAAAGATATTATTGCTATATTTATTATTGTATTGTCTATTTTTATTCACTTTGTTAAAATTATACTCATTTACGATCATATTGTACAAATCAATCTATAAGTTTCATTTTTGAACAACACCAGTGTTTATTAACAGGTTGATGAATTTTTTAATTATTTTTTAAATCATGCATATTTTTGTATTTTCTTTCTCTATAGTTCTTTTTTTTTTCGCATTTTACTATTTATTTACTTTATCACGAAAAACAACAAAGAGCGGAGAACCGAAGAAAGTATAATAATCCCAACTCGCCGGAGTTTATGGCTTCTACCGCAAAGAATTATCATAATTTTAGCGTTGCGGCAAACTATATGGCAAAATTTTTCGCTTCTTACACTGTATTTGTAATTTCGTGCGATAAAAGTAATTTTTAACACTAATACATATTCTTATAGTGCTAAATTAAATCCACTCTCTGATATTTAAAGAGTGGATTGAGTTAATAATTTGTATTCAATATGATTATTCTACCTAATTTTAATTATCGAATAATCTTTTATAGAGTCAGCAAATTTTATTCTGATAAAGTATTTTCCACTTGGTAAATTCTTTAAGTTGAAAGGTATTTTTTTCTCACCTTTGTTCAAATAATTATTAAATACGTTAAGCTGAAATTCACCATTTGAGTTATAAAGCTCAATATTGATGTTACCGTCTTTATTTAGATTCAAGTAAACCTCAGCATTTTCTTCGATCGGGTTTGGCTGTATTGTTACTGAATAACTTTGTAATTTTATTTCTTCAACACTTAATGGCTTATCAGTAAATTTCACATTATCGATATACCAACCTATGTTGCCCACATTCGGTAACATGTCTATAGAAGAATATAGTTTAAAGAGGACATATATTGACCTTCCTTTAAAATATTTTAAGTCAATGTAAGTTTGTCTCCAAATTTCAGTAGGCTCAAGTATAGCAGCATATTGATAATTATACGCATTATTCATATCGTTTTTAAATTGGCAAATGTAAACATAACCTGATACAGTAAAATTCGGATTAGCTGTTAGTAAATCCCAAAAATTCATGATAAAGTTACTATCATTTATCTCAATTGGAGCTAATGCAAAGTCGAAATTGTAATCTCCAATAGCTGTCCTTTTATCAATATTATCACTAATTGAATAAGATGGAGAATAATAATTATTATTATACTTGTTCCAATTTCCATTAAATGCTACTCTATCATTAATCGAACTGTCAAAATTCTCAAAATATTCCGTTAACGCAGTATTGCTATATATATGAGCATTTTTTGAGTTTTGGCTTATTAAATACATACTGTCAACTTTGGATATTGTCCTTAAATTGATTTTATCGTAATAATGATTACGTAAATCGAGATATCTAACCGCTAATGCTCCAGGTACTATGTCAGCTCCGGTAAATATCATTGAAAAAGAATCATTTATATAACATTGTACTGAATAAATTGAATCAATTGTTTCTCCATTAGTTATCTTATCAGGACACTTGAATTCCAATATTGTACGAGTCAAATCTTTATACAACAGTGTGATTTCAGGGGAATTTGGTAATTTCAGTTCATTCGGCACTCTACATTCTCCCTTAATCATCGAAAATAATTTTGATTCTGTTGCTCTCGAAGTAATAAATATCTCATCATTATATACACCGTAACTATTAGCGTAAAATTTTACTTTAACGTTGACAGATGAATACGGTTGAATAATAATCGGTAGTATTGTATCAACTATTTGAAAATTATACACATTTGAATTTTGCATACCGGTAATGGTGTCTGCTATTGAACCGGTATTTTTGATAGATAGTAGTTTAGAAATATAAATATCGGGATTTATTATTCCAAAGTCTATATCAGATAGGTTAATGTAAGGGGCACCCGAATTATAAAATAATTCACAAAGAGTATCAGCATAACAAGACAATTCGACAAGCAAAGTATCTTTAATATTTAAAATGTTGTCATCAGCAACTGCACAGGAAATAAGCACTTGTATGCTCGAATTTGGCAGAATTTCTTTGTTAATATAATAGTCAAGATTTTTTATTTCAAATCCTTTATTCCCATTTTTCAGATACAATTTATTTATATTTATCGGACTGCTATTTAAATTTTTGATTTCCACTATAGTATCTCTACTTTGGTTTGCCGGTATTCTTGAGATTTCAACGACTTTATTAGCCGCATCCAGCCCACGGGGAGGGAAACTATATACTATCTTATGTGTCAGCCCAGATTTTGATATTGCTCTAATTCCAGCTTCATATATCACATCAGGATTTTTAATTGATAAAGTATAACTAACAGTTGAATCTCCGTTAATAAAATTATTCATTTTAAGGCTTGCGTCAGCTGGCGATATCTTGTATAATTCTACGCCTTCAATCCCATTGCAATCAGTTCCTACAGCTGTATTACGAACAGATATGGTTCCGTTGACCTCATAACAACTTACAGTATCTGCCACAGAGAAATCGACATTGCACTCTTGACGAACTGCAAGTCCAGAAAATGTACCATAAGCGAAGCCATCCTTTATACCATCAAGGTTGCCAAAGGAATAGACTGCAAATGTAATTGAGTCTTGGTTAGATCTTACTATATGTCCACCTCTATTAATTTGAGAAGAAACATACGAATAAGGAGTACCATTTATTTTTTTGAGCTTACTACCGAATTCATTTTTTAGTAAGCGATTATCGAAATAAATCGAATCCACATGTATGGTTTTGCAAACAATGCTAACATAATTAAACATATCATTTTTAGGCGAGTTAAACCTTGATTCGTTAACCCATCTTTCGTTAGAAATCAAGTTCATCATCATTCCCTGACCGTTTTTTGGCGGGTTCATCAGTTCGTCGTCATCTTTATTATTATCTTCGATTTTGGCATTGACAGAATGCTGCCACCACGCTTTCCCGTACTGTCCTACTAAAATGGGGTGGTTAGCTTTGTAAAATCTGGGCGTTTCACATTCTATTATTCTGTAATCTTCTCCTTTTTTTAAAATACCTGTAAAATTAACAAAACGGCTACCATCGTCGTTCATTCGTTGAATTCTTGTACCATCTTCGGTAGCTACAAATCTGATTATGTCACCTCTGTCTTCCGGTGTTGTACCAAAACCTGTTGTTCTGCCTGTGTATAATATCGGAACAGACACGTATTCTGTTCCTAATAAATTAGTTGGAATCATCTGCTCAATAGTTAGGTTACGCATAAAATCTGCTTTTAACCCGAGCAATGTAGGCGAGTGCCGCGGAAAGCACCCTTTTGTTTGACCGGAAAACACAGCCACCGGCTTTGTTGAAGTGATATGTGAACCAGTTAAATCAGATGCCCAAGTTTGGTTATAAGAGTTATCAATCCTGCCCATTATATTGAATGTTTCACCCTTGTTAAGTCTAATTGTTTTAGATAATTGCTTTTTTACTCCTTTTTGAGTTTGATAAGTAGGAGTGTAAGTTACATCTGTAGAATCTTCGGTGGCAACTACCAATATTTGAGCCGGATGATAACGGTATGAACCTGCATGATCTTTGTTATAATCCTGATATAGATTTAATGTAAAATAATCTGTTCCTAAGGCATATAAGGGGAGCAAACGGAAAGCTTCACCTGTCCATTGCCAAGAAATATATGCCGTTACCTCTATTGGAAAATCAGAAACTATATAAAATCCCTTTTTCTCGACTTTTTCACTTACAGAATTTATAAAACCATCGGGTAGGGATATTACATTTGGGGTATCGGCTATTACAGATACAGTTTTAAGCAATTCACTACCACTTAAGTAAATCTTCACTGTTGCATTATACCGAGAAGTAATAAACAGTTCATAAGGTGAATTCGTCTCACTGCCACGAATACTTTCATCAGACGATATATCAGCAAATGGCAAACCAAACCAAAATTCAATTCCTTCGGAACTTCTTATTTGACCGTTACCGGTATATACAACTAAAAAACAAAGGATAATTCCTAAAAGTGTAAATATCTTTTTCATTTTTGCTCCTAAATATCAAATATCACATTACAAATTTAAATATTAAATTACAATAAACCAAATACATTATTAAATTAACATGCAATATTAGCTTATTACAAAAAGTCTGAATTTTCAGTACTTCGATGTTTTAAATAGGTAATAAATAAATGTTAAAAAAAGAATATTTCATTAGTTATCATGCGTAATCTATGGATACATATTTATTATCTTTTGCTCATTATTCCTTTATGAGTAAAACATCAATATTAGCGATATTTCATCAGACATGAACCAGCAGCTACCAAATTATTTACTTTATTACGAAAAACAACACTGAGCGGATTATTGTCAAATTTTCCACAAATAATAAAACAAGCAAATCGTTACTAAGCTATCAGTATTTTTTATTTTTAAGGATAAATATTATGAGCCTACCCGAATCAAAGCAAAATGCTCCTTATCAAGAGCAACTTACTCCCAAGTCATATTATTGGTGTGCATGCGGCAGATCTTCTAAAGACCCGTTCTGTGACGGCTCTCACAAGGTAACTGAATTTGTGCCGGTCAAATTTGAAATAAGTGAAGAAAAAAGCTATTGGCTCTGTGGCTGTAAACATTCTACGAACCCGCCATTTTGCGATGGTACTCACAAATCATAATCATTAGTCACTTTAATAGGTTTAATATAATTAATGAACAGAATTGCAATATATCCCGGTACCTTCGACCCAATAACTAACGGACACATTGATGTAATCGAGCGTTCCGCCGAAAAGTTTGATACTGTATATTTGGTTGTGGCAATTAACTCCAAAAAGCAAAATCTTTTCTCAGACGAAGAAAGAGTTTTAATGGCAAAAGACGCATTATCTCATTTGTCGAATGTAGAAGTTGCTTTGCATAAAGGATTAGTAGTTGATTTTGCAAAAAAGGTTGATGCTCATACTATAATTCGTGGAATTAGAGCAGTATCAGATTATGAATACGAATTCCAAATTGCTCTGATGAATAAAAAGATTTATCCGGTTATTGACACTGTATTTCTCTTGCCAGACGAGCGATACACTTACCTTAACTCCAGTATTATTAGAGAATTAGCAAGTTATGGGCAGGATGTCTCAGAATTTGTTCCCAAATCAGTAATCGTAGCACTACATGATAAATTTAAAGACAAATACTTTAAATAATATTTTATTTATTATTATTGATACTATAATCAGAATAAATTCTTTTGCAGTTTCAATTAAATAGTTTATTTTTACATACTTTTTTTATTTATGTTAATTGGAGAAATAATGAAATTCAAAAATGTATTACTTAGTGTTTTCTTTGCAATCATTTCTATAGGTCTTGTATCTTGTGCTAAATCAGAAAAAGATAAGGTTCTTGAAGCTCAGAAATTAATGCTTGAATGGGTAAAATCAGATAATTTTATTGCCGACATGAAAGCAAATATCAAAGGTCCACAAGACTTTGAAGCTTACACAGAGAAAAGAATAAAAGAAATTGCTACTAAAGCAGGATTTAAAGATTTCAAAGAGATGGATACTATCACTAAAAAATATGAAAATGATAAAGAATTCAAAGAAATATCTAAACAAATGGAAGAAGCCGGAAAAGCAAAATATCCGGAGTTGATGAAATTCCAAATGGAATTAATGCAGCAGCAAATGCCTGCTCAAGAGCAAGTAACTCCTCAACCGGAAGCTGCTCCCGCTCCTGAAGAAAAAGCTAAATAAATTTGA
The DNA here is from genome assembly GCA_942493235.1 of uncultured bacterium. Lineage (GTDB taxonomy): Bacteria > Bacteroidota > Ignavibacteria > Kapaibacteriales > UBA2268 > ENR-C587. The sequence continues at coordinate 54,048 of OW818676.1, forward strand.
AATATTAATTTAGCAATTATTTTAAAAAAAGGGTTCATTATTTGAACCCTTTTTTAGTTTAGTTTTGGATATGGCTTAGTTTTGTTTGGCAGGCTCGCCTATTTATAACTGCCCTATACAGGCATCTTGTTCGCCTGACCGAGAATTTGCCATTTACTTCCTTATGGTACTTACTCACGACAGCCTCCCTTGAAACATCAGCTAAATATTCCTGTTATAAAGGCTCATTCGAGATTTCCATTTATTGATAATATAAATCCGGCGTACACATAAAAATAATCCCTGCTTTTTTGATTAAAGCAGGGATGCAAGTAGAATCAATTCTAAAATAAATGTGATTAATTAGCTACCGGATATACCGATACATATTTTCTATCATCTTTTTTATATTCAAACTTTACAGTTCCCTCGATAAGAGAGAAGATAGTATAATCTTTTCCAAGACCTACGTTATTACCGGGATGAAATTGAGTTCCGCATTGGCGAACTATAATGTTACCAGGAAGAACTAATTGGCTACCGTATTTTTTAACGCCACGTCTTTGACCATTTGAGTCGCGACCGTTTCTGGACGACCCGCCACCTTTTTTATGTGCCATTACTAATACCCTTTAATTTATTGTTTCGTTATAATTCTTAGTTAAAATTGATATCAGTGATTTCAATTTTTGTAAAACGTTGACGATGACCATTTAATTTCCTATAGCCTTTTCTACGTTTTTTCTTAAATACAATCACTTTTACATCTTTACAATGAGCTAATATCTTAGCATCAACTTTACCGGGTATATAAGGAGTGCCAATATTAACATTACCTTCGCTACCGCCAAGTAAAACTTTATCAAAACTTATTGCGTCACCAATATTTCCGCCTAACAATGGAACTCTAATGATTTCATTTGGGCGTACTTCAAATTGTGTACCGGCTATCTCTACTACTGCATACATAATTTTTTTACCGTATATATAATTATTTTTTTAAATTTCATTATAAGAACACGCAACTTAATGCTTTTTTGTGATAATTCCAAATAATTTTTTGAATTTCTTTGTATTTTTTTACTTATTCTTATTGCATTGAGCTATTATTTTTTCGGTCTCTTCTTTGCCCCAGCTTGGAACTATAGTATTTGTCGGCTTTTGAGTAATAAATAACTCTAATGCAATGTTTGCATTCTCGCAAGCTTTAATTTTACTTCCTCCGAATTGCTCGGGAGTATAAAATAAATTCTCTGCTTTTAGCATATATGCTCTTGGATTATTAGGATTTAGTTTTACTGCTTCTTTAAGCAGATTATCAACTTCCATTCCGTACTTCATTCCATACTTCATTGGGTCGATGCTAATTTTCATTGAAAGAATAAATGCCTTTAATGTTAGAATTTCAGAGTTATTTGCAGATATTTTCGCAGCATTATCGGCAAATTCCAATGCTTTATCGTAGGCTTTTTCTTTATCGGAATTAGATTCTATCATAAATGTCTGAACTAACATTGTATATCCGGCATAATAAAATGGAAGCCATTGAGTAGGCTCTGCTTGGGCAATTCTCTCAAAGGTATTTGATATATCAAGAATTTCCGCTGCTGTCTTTGTATTGCTAAGCTCGGTTAGAGCAGCTATCATTGCGTTATTGTATTGCTCTTGCGAAAACGAAGTAAATACTGTTAGCACCAAACCTATTAATATGGTATAAAGTCTTTTCATAAATCACCTTTTGTAAATTTGTAAAAAAAAGTAATACGAAAATAAAATTATATTGTTGTTTGGTTTTCTCAGATATTGCTATACGTTTTGCAATAATTGCTATATTTTAAAAAATAAGCAAAAATATGCTTATTCGCTATTTTGTACGTGTAGTTAGGGTGGCTGACGATAGGAGAATAGGAATTGGGAAATATACACGTCTCCATACTTCACTGGACTAGTACTAAGGCAAGTATCCTACAAATTTCTAATTCTCTATTCCTATTTACTATCTGTTATCAATTAGTGATGTCCATCAACCACTAATCACCAAATTATTTACTTACTCACTTAAAAAGCAAAGAAAGCAATAATTGCATTAAATAATATAATTAAATAAAGTTATTAATTAAATTATTATTATGTAGAAGTCTCAATTGATAAATATGAGATGCTAAATATTTTCTTCAATTACTCTGATGTTCAATATTTCATCGCTATTGCCATTGGGAGCGTAGTACAGAACCACAGTATATACTTTATTAGGCTTACAATCAACCCAATAATTAATAGCTTGGTTATCTGAAGTAACTATCATCATGTCGTTAAATCCAACTGTAGAAAGCTGAAAATCGGTATATTCTCCTAAAGTGAATTCATTATCTAAAGTGCCGTTAAAATTTATTTGAAGCTTATCCCTAATTTTCATTGCATTGATAATTCGGACATATTGTTTGCTTCTATCTAATTTGGAATAATCATTTTCAATTAAAATTGTTGACATATCAATTTCATTTCCGGCAATTACGGCTAAATAAGAAATATCTTTTTTTAAGTATAAAGGCACTAAATAGAAGTAATCATTATCAGGGTTGATAAGTTTTAAAATATTATTTCCGGAGCCTATAATTTTATTAATTTCGGAATGATTCCCAAAGCTTAATGATTTTAAAAATATCCCGTATTTTGTTTCAATATTAACAAATTCATGAGAATAAATTGCATTTAAAATTGTAATCTTGGCATATTCAGATGGGGTAATTTCTTTTGGTGTAATGGCTTCCGGTGGGCATTCGCAACCGAAAGCCAAAATTATTAAAAAATAGAAAAATAGTCTAAATTGTCTCATAGAAAAACTTTTTTTATAAATGCACAGTTAAACCATACATAATACCAAATTTATCTGAATGATACAAATTTTTATTTACATTATACAATAAAGAGCCATATTCTCCTGAAATATTTGCAGAGAGCAGGCTATTTAATTGCCAAGAAATTCCTAATTGAGCTTTAGCAAGTACACCGCCGCGAGCTCCTCCGAACATAATTTTGGTAAAGGGAGTAATCATGTCTAATAGTTGCAAATTGCTTGCTTTATACCTGTATGTAGCGACAAACCATTGATAGTTAGGATTTTGCTTAATTGTAGTATTTTGCTCGCCATTAAAATGTATAAATTCTTGAGGAAAAGTTTCTTCTCCAAAATCAAATCCGACAGAATGATAAGAATCAATTTTATATAGAATACTAAAATTTGAACCAAAAGCAAATGTCTTATCGTCGTCGGGTAAATTCTGCGGTTTATTAATATTGAAATTCTGCTTAGACCAAGAAACCTCAATCCCAATAGAATTATGAGAAAATTCAGGTATTCTCAATAAAGACTGATTCTGAATAATACTATTCTGCATAATACTATTAAGAGCTATCGTATGTTTTTCTGAATTAAATGCCGAATTACCCGAGTAGGAATTCTCAATCGGATAATTCATTTGCTGGTTGGGCATTTCGTTAACTGCTGATAATTCTTTAGATAATAACTCTTGAGTAGAATTATCGTTACTTACTAATTGATTATTATCAAAAGCTTCGGAAGCTGCACTGAATGAATTATTCGCTGAAACAACAGGTTTAATCGGTAAAGAAGGCTTGTTATTCCCAATACCGGAATGATTAGTAGATAGCGGATAATTCGATGAATTGGAATTATCATTACTATTTACCGAAAAAGTCGGTAAATATGATGACTGAATTTGAGTAGTATTGGCTGCATCGTTGCCCAAATTAGTATAAATCATAAAAGCGACTAAAATGGCTGTAGCGATACCCATGAAGTATTTATATGATTTACGCATAGTTAAGCTTCTGGTAAACCTTGTAAATACCGAAGAGCCAAAATTCGAGCTGGCAGAAGGAATTGAAAATCCCAAATTGCCGAATATAGCTTCAGTTGATTCAGAGGGTATAGTAATACTGTTCATATTGCTTTTGATAAGCATGTGAATCTTTATCTGTTTATTGAGCTCAAACCTAAGGTCTTGATTAAGAGCAAGCTCTGAAAAAAGATTATCCTCAAGAACCGGATGAAGCTCACCCTCCAAATAGTCGTTAATTAATCTTGAGTATTCCATAATTGAATCTCATATATATTAGTTGTACATATCATTTAAATAAGGAGCTAAAGCAGATTTAATTTTTTCTTTAGCTCTCCAAACTCTATTTTTAATTGCTGAGGCTGTATCGCCGGTTATTTCTGCAATTTCTTGATAAGAATAACCTTGATATTGCCTTAAAACAAATGCTTCTTTATATTCAAATCCCATTTTATCGAGCTGTTCGTCGATTAATTTAATAAGCTCATTTTCTTCATAATGAATCTTCTCGGAATTATTATTAAAATGATATTCTTCAAGAGATTCATGAGGCTTTTTATTTCTTTTAAAATTTAAACAAAGATTACGAGCAATTGTAATTAGATAGCCCGGTACATTACTAAAGATTGCTTTATCCTTAGCTGAGTTATAAAATTTCATAAAAGTATCTTGAAATATATCTCTTGCGTCGTCTCCGTCGCCGGTAACTTTCAAGCAATAGGCATAAATTCTCTGAGAATATCTGGAATAAAGCTCGGCAAAAGCAGGCTCGGCAACTTTCTTTTTTTCTGAAAGCATTTGAGCAAGCTCGCTATCGCTATATTCACTAATTTTTTTCATTTAAATTCAGTCCTTTAATACCAAAATCCCATATAAACGTTACTAAATAAGTAATTTGATTTTTTATCAATTATATTAATTACGTATAAGCTTGAATTAAATTGAAGTATATTCTTTTGATAAGCTCTGCTGAAAAGAATTCTTTTTCCATCCGGAGAAAATCTCGGATATAAGCATGCTTCGTCTATACTGAAATTAGTAATTTTCTCTGTACTATATTTATCATCTTTAATATCTGCAATATATAAATTGCCGTCAAAGGCACAGATAGCAAATTTATCAGAATTGACTGCTACCCCGAAGCTAAGACATCCGATATTAGATATATTAAAATTTTGAATCTGCTTAGTATCAATATTAAAGATAAATAAATTTTGCAAAGTTGAAGACCTTGTGTCCACTATACAGACTCGCTTTGAATCTCTCATCCATACCGGATAAAATGTGATTTGCGGATTAGTGCGTATATCCGTATAATTTTGAGAAATCACTTCGTTTGCCAGATTAGCTGTTTCGCTAACTTTCAAACAAAACTTTTCACCGTCTAACTCAACAAAAGATAAATATTTTGAGTCCGGAGAAAATGCAGGCAGAGTATTATCAACTATTTTCTCAGAAATCAGGATATATTCCGTAGTGCTGATGTTATATAAAAACAAAGAATCGGAAACTATAAAAGCAAAATAATTACCATCTTTCGAAATAATTGATTTTATACCTTTATTATAATTATTATTGTCGATAATCTTTATGTCGGTATTTGTTTCTAAGTTAATATAATTAATTATGTCCTTGCTTATTGATTGATTAGAAGTATAAGACATAGAATTTGAATTAGACGGAGGAGAAAATATTAGTGAATTCGAGATAATTTCATAAAGATTAGTACCATCGGCAGATACACCGAAAGTATTGGAATTTATCGAATTTAAAGTCTTTGCAGAGAAATATATTTCATTTGGTTTATATGAATTATCATTATTGCCGGTTTCACAAACATTGCATGAAATACAGCAGATTGCTATAATTAATATGTAAAATAAAGTTCTCATTTTTCCTATTCTAATTAAATATACTTTATAAACACTTAAATATTCTAAACGTCTCAAAATTATAATATTTTTTTAAACATATTATTTAAAATATCAGAATATTGAATGAATTGAATTGACTCACTCCACGGTATTGAAACCTAACGGTTAACAGTTGCTTGTATGCCATCTTTAAATAATTGTGATTTATTTATTCACTTTATTCAACCAAATGCTTTACTATTATGACACAAGAGATTTATATCAAAAAAAAAGGCTGCACTTAAAAAAGAACAGCCTTTTGAAAACTAAGTAACGAGAAACTATTTTCTGGTAGTTGCAGGAGTAGAAGTAAATGCTTCTCTCATGCCGTGCAAAATTTTCTCGGAAATTTCTTCAGCAACTACGCGTTTAATATTGTCATCACTGGTCATATATTCGGTTATAGCAGATTCAACTCTATGCTTAATAATATCAGCTGATTGACCAACTAATACATTAGCTAATTGGTGAATATCATGCTGTTGACCTTTAAGTGCTTCAAGTGAACTGCGATTACCATCTTCCATTTTCTTAAGCATCTTATCCATACGCTCTTCTTCTTCTGTGTAGATAAGAGTGAACGCAAGTAAAGAAAGCATAGAGAATTCAAGGAATGTTGCAAATAAAATGATAGAAGGCTTAGTAGGAGGAATGAATTTCAAACCACGAATACCTACAGTAACGATAAGTACGGCAGCACCACCATAAGCAAGACCTGTTACATTATTTGAATATTTCTCGGTAAAGTGATGAGACATATATAATCTCAACCCTTTTAATATTAAGGAATGATTTCTTCTCCAGAGAAGACCATTTTTAGTATCTTCAATCTCTTTTAATACGAAATCAGAGAAAAATTCTTTAATTCTTGAATAAAGATGAATCTCGCGGAATGTAACTAAATTAACATTCTCATCAAATACATCATCATATTCTAAAGATTTTTTACCAGTAGTAGATGCTTCGCCTTCAGTTCTGTTCCATACTATTCTGAAAGCAGTATCTGCAACGCGGTAATCGACGGCTTCTAATTTGTCGTTTGGCATAGTTAAAAGCTCTACGATTTCATCGGAAAATCCGGTTTGTAATCTGATTTTCGCTTGAGTATTGTCTATCTGTCTATCAAAAAGAACAGCCATAAATCCTAAAGATGTAGGGAGGAACATTGAGATAAATACAGTTAAAACAATCGAAATCACAATTGATAGAATTGAGAAACCAACCCAAGGCTCAAGAATAATCGCAGCTTCACCAAGAACAGGAGATTTAGCATAAAACTCAGTCATTGATTTAGTATAGCCGTGCATTTCTGTTCTTCTTTCTTGGAAAGAAAAATCGAAGATATATTCTTTGTTGATAAGGTCTTTACTTGGATTTCTAACACCTTGTTTTAAAATTTTATCTGCATTATCTTTGGTTGCAGAAGCCGAAGTACGGCTGTCGAATGAAACAAAACCCATTTTCTCCATAGCTTCACCACTAGGTGAGAACAAGTAAACTACGAATTTTTCTGCTAATGATGGAACTAACCAAAATTGGTTCATAGCAAAAAACGATACTACACAAATTAGAAAAACTAAAATTTGCTGTACCCCTAATTTTTTAACTCTTGCTTGCGAGGATGCTGATTTAGCCATTTAATCCATCTCCTGAAATTATTATAAAATCAATTATTTTCACTTACTCAAATATCCACAAGCGTTCTTATTTTTTTCAATCATAGCAATTTAAGAAAAAAATTCCAAAAATACTAATAGAAAATAAATATAAACGCATTTATTCTATATTTAATTATAATTCGTCAAATCCCGAATCAAAAAGAGCTCTAATTTCATCAACAGCTTTTACTTCATCATCGCCCTTTACTTTTAATATCAGTGTGCTTCCTTGGTCTGCAGCCAAAGTCATTACCCCGATAATACTCTTCCCGTTGATTTCAAAACCGTCTTTTATTAAAAATACGTCAGATTGAAATCTTGCTGCTAATTTCACTATTGATGCCGCCGGTCTCGTGTGAATTCCGGCTCTATTTCTTACTGTTAATTCAGTTTCTATCATTAATTTTCAAAAAAGTAATTATACACCAATACAAAGATAAAAAAAAAATCGTTGCCGTCTTAGAAAAGATTTTTAAATTAAAAAAAAATAAAATATTACATATCCGTTTAACATTTTTTGTTCTCGTGCGTCTTTATGTTTGGTTGGTGTTTATATAAGTATAATTAGGTAATTTATGAAAAAGATAAATATACTCGGAATATCATGCTTAGTGGCTATTTTAGGGCTATTTAGCTATTCCGTTATTGATGCTTCATCAGGGATTGATACTCAGAAAGCTGACAGTTTATATAAAAAGCATTGCAGCAAATGCCATAGAAATTCCGGTGATGGAATCAAAAAAGTATATCCGCCAATTAAAAATGCCGATTATATAAAAAATTCGAATACCGAAGAATTGCTCCGTGGTATGCTTTTCGGAAGAAGCGGTAAAGTTATCGTCAACGGTGTTACTTATAACGGGGTGATGACTACCGAAATAAACGGAAGTCTTAATGATGTTGATATTGCCTTGATTTTATCGTACATATATCAAAAGTTTAATTCAATGGGTAAAACTGTTTCTGCCGATGAAGTAAAAAAAGCCAGAAAAGCCGGTAAATTACCCGTTCATAAGTAAATTTATTCGTTAATTTTTGATGTGCCATAGATATTCGTATAATTGGTTCTTCGCTATTTTGTGCAGTAAAGAGGTCTGCTGAAACTGGTGATTTGGAATTAAAATTGGGAATGTATAAATCACGGTACTACACTCTGCACAGTTTGGCTGGGAGGCAGAAAATATTTCAAATCAAACAGGTATCCCTGTTTTTTCAACTTTAATTTTTACACACTTAAAACAACGATGAACAAATACTTTGGTATTATTTAATTGGCTGTTATCAAAATTAATAATTTAAATTTATATGAAGAATTAAATAATCATATCTAATATTTTGGTTTTTATCGAATTTTAGCTTATATTTATTTTTGCTAACTTTACTACTATAGTACAATTATAGCAAAATATATGAAATAATGTATAATTAATATTCGAATAAATCCTAAATATGAGAGAGAACAAACTATTTAATAGGTTATTAACACCAAAAACGAGTGTAGTATTATTTTCAATTTTAGTAGTTGCTACTCCTTTTATTATGCTTCAAAATTATTTGCAGAAAGCATTAAGAGAATTTAGCAGCCAAACAACAAGTATATTTACTTTAGAATTCCCAACCGTGCTATTGATAGTAATTCCTATTGTTTTATTCTTTATCGTCTCTAATATCAAAAAGCTGACAGCTATTCGTTTATATGCTATTGCGTTTATATTTCTTATGCTTGCTTATGGGCAGGCAGTTTCGGATTATTATTTAAATCATACATTTTATGACTTACAGAATAATTGGCATTATATTGCATACGCTTTCTTTTCAATTATTATGTATAGATATTTAATACAAAAGAACATATCTGTACAGAGAATAATGATGCACATTTTTATAAGGGGAATTGCTATATCACTGTTTGACGAGGGCGTTCAAGTATTTATATCTAATCGTGTATTTGATTTGTCTGATGTAGCCAAAGACAGTTGGGGGCTCTGGTTAGGCATGGTTGCCATATATTTCATATTTGAAAATGGAAAAATACTAAAATCAGATCAGAAAATATTACATAATACAATCAAAGAATATTTAAAATCACCATTTTCGATATTAGTTTTTCAAGGGATATTCACTTCTATTTATATTTTCGTTAGTAGTAATCTGTCGCTCTCAAGTAATTGGCTCAGTATGACTTCTATTACACTTGGGCTTAGCATATTTGTTTTCTTTTGCATACATTGCTTCCAATTCAAAACTCCAAGAAATATAATGATCGGAGTATTTTTATCAGTTGCTATTGCATTATCGATAAGTTATTGGAAAAATTACGATAAAGGGATAATGTCCATTAACAACCATTTGACAATATATAATGGAATACCGATTCCTTTTTTTGATGTTTTCATTAAGCCAAACGGCTGGTTTAGATTAGTAGATAAAAAAGACCAAATATCCAAAGGCGATATAATAAGAATTTTCGAGTATAAACCTGATATTTTAATTATGGCTGTTACAGAAAATAATTATTCAGGAAATAAATTCATTAGCTTAGACCCCATTAATAATACATATTTTGTTTATAATTCCTTGACTAATTCGGGATTACAAATTGTAGTTCTGCCCCATCAAGCTGCTATTGAAAATTATAATAGAATGGTTAAAATTGGGAAAAATGTCGCTATTATTATTAATAACGAATAAGTGAATAAAATGAAAAATAAAATCAATATAAATAGTAATAAAATCAATTCTGTTTCACCGACAGAGCCTTTTGATAAGTTTGTTGCCGGGCTTTTGATAATTGTATGGATAGTAATATTGACTTTGATAGTAATATACTATTTAAATCCGTATTTGTTTTTAGATATCTCCGCTTTAGAAAGAAAGAACTCTTCTCATAGACGAAATGTTCATGCTATATCCATTGCTAATACAGGTGATTTGAACGGAGCTCTTGATGTATTTAAAGACGCTTTGGAAATATATCCAGATAATCCTGAAACATACCTAAATATGGGAGTAACTTATAAAAAATTCAAACAATATGCTTCAGCTGTAGAGTGCTTCAATAAAGCAATCGAGTTTAAGACTCTTGATGTTCACAATGCTTATAATAATCTTTATGATATAGCTAACGACCAAAAAGACTCAGTAAAAGCTCTTGAATATTATCAAAAATCTTTAGAAGCAACAGACCATATAATTGCTAAATACATGCAGAAAGCTACTTTCTATTTTAACAAACAGATTTGGGACAGTTCTTTAGCTAATTATATGCAGGCATATCACAATAGGCTTCAAATAAAGACTCAATACTACGATATGCTTATTACTTCTAAGGGTAACTATGACCATAGACCCGAAGTAGTTTCAAATATTGATAGTATTATAAAAGCAGGATTTGCAAAGACTAACTTTACAAAATATGATACAATTTCATTGCGTGATGGTTTGTATTCTGATAAGAGGCTTGCTCTTAATTTAAACAGAATAGGGTACTGCCTGGCAAAAATAGAAAATTTCGAATCTGCTTTAACTTACTTCAAAGAAGCTTTAAAAATTGACCCGAATTATTCCGATGCTTTAGCCAATGTCAAAACTATTGAAAGTATTCTTAAAAAGAGTGTAGTAATTAAAAATTGATAGCTAACTCCATATTTTAGAGCCACTACACTTATACATTTACAAAATTTAAAGTTTCCATCAATTGGATTCGCCTTTGGTTAAGCTCGGTCAAACGCATCAAATATTCTACTTGAATGCCGGGCTCTTCTTTTTGTATAATTTTAATATCATTGACTTCGATTTCGATTTTTTTAAGTTCGATTTTTATCATTGAGTCGCTGATAATTCTTTTAATGTCAGGTCCCTTTTCATCAGCTCCGAATCTTGGCCAGTTTTCGCTTAAAGAATCTTTCTCGAAATTCAACCCAACTAAATACTCGGTTAATCTTTTAGATAATTCGTTGCTTTCGGAGTTAATTGCATTAGTAATATTTTTATCAATTTCGCTCAATTTCTCTACTGCTGAAAATAATTCTCTTGCCGATTCTGACGGGAAATAGTCCGCATTTAGTTTCAACTTCTTAACGCAGTAATTCAATACTCTTTCGTCTTTGACTATCATAGTGAAAAGCATTTTCTCTTCAGCGGTCAGCTCAATAGGCTTTTCTTCTTCGGCAGCTTGCTCTATACTTTCATAATCGGGCAGATAATCTTCGACCACCGGAACTAAATATTCATGCTTGGGTTCTTCTCGCTCCGAAATATTTTTCTGACTATAAATATCACGTAATTGAGATTCGCTAAGGCTCATTCGGTCGGCTAATTTAGCAATATGGAAATCATGCTCAAGCCTGTCCGGAATCCGAGATATTAGTTTAACTAAAGCTCTGATAAAGTCCGATTTATCTTTTGGCGAATCAAGTAAATTCTGAGTTTTGTAATATTCAATTTTAAAATCAATAAATGAAATAGCATCGCCGAGATAAGCTTTATATAAATCAGCTCCATGCTCACGGATTATACTATCGGGGTCGTCCCCCTTGGGTAGCATAACTACATTCACTTCAAAGCCTCGCGGAATAGCAAGGTCTATGGCTCTGTCTGTTGCTTTCTGTCCGGCATTATCAGAATCATAAGAAATATAAAGTTTAGAAGCATATTTGGATAATATTTGCAATTGCTTTTCGGTTAACGAAGTACCGGACGAAGCAATAGCCGTCTTAAATCCTCCCTGATGTAAGCTAATTACATCGGCATACCCTTCAGCCAAAATTATATGTTTTTTATTTCTTATTTCCGATTTTGCTTGATATATACCATATAATGAACTACTTTTATCATAGACAGGGGTTTGAGGTGAATTAATATATTTAGGTACATTATCTGCTCCGCTCATATCACGAGCTCCGAAACCGATTATCTTGCCACTTGGATTGTGAATCGGGAAAATTGCTCTACCTCTGAAGCGGTCATAATATGAATTTCTATCTTCATTATGAATGATTAGCCCCGCATTGAGCAAAACTTCTTCAGTGAAATTCAATGATTTGAGCTTGTTTAAAAGTGAATCCCATTCATCGGGAGAATATCCCAGAGCAAAATTCTTAATTATCTCCGGCGAGAAATTACGCTTATGGTAATATGCTTGAGCCGGTTTACCAATTTCGGATTCTAATATTTTACTATAAAATTCGCCTGCATATTCCAGAGCCTTATAAATTAATTCCTGTTTGCTTAATTCCTTTTTCTTTTTAGGAGTAAGCTCTTCAATTGCGATGCCGTACCTGTCGGCAAGCATTTTAACTGATTCGGTAAAAGAAAGCGAATGATAATCCCTTAAAAATGAAAACGCATTACCGCTCTTGCCGCATCCAAAGCATTTATAAATTCCTTTATCAGGAGAAACCGTAAACGACGGCGTTTTCTCGTTATGGAATGGGCATAAGCCTATATAATTTGCTCCTCGCCGCTTTAAATCAACTACTTCTCCGACTATATCTATTATATCGGCACGGCTTAATATCTCATCAGTAATACTTTTATCTATCATTATTTTCTTTCTTTTCCTTAATAAACATTTCTAATCTTGATGCTCCGCATCAAAATATTGAGGAGACAAAGTGATTTCTCTTACTAAGTAAACACACAACTTTGTATTGACGAATTCTTATGTAATCTATTAATAAGTTCAAATATTTACAGACAGCTATTCTAACATCTTTAAAAATTCTGCTTCATCAATAATTTTTATATTCAATTCTTGAGCTTTGGTTAATTTGGAGCCTGCATTCTCTCCGGCAATAACCAAATCTGTTTTTTTACTAACGGAATTAGTAACCTTTGCCCCTAATTTCTCCAATTTATCCTTTGCTTCGTTTCTGTTTATAGAGTTTAGCTCGCCGGTCAATACTACAGTTTTATTCAGAAACGGGCTATCCTCCGGTATTTCGTAAAATGAATGGCTGATTATATTACAGCCGGCAGTTTTCAATCTATTAATTATTTTCGTTTCTATGGGATTAGAGAAAAATTCTATAATTGAATCTGCCATCTTTTCGCCAATTTCATTAATAGTCAGCAAAGTATCTTTATCAGCTTCTGCTAACTCATCAAGATTATTAAATTTACTTGCTAATATTTTAGCAGCTCCCTCTCCTATAAATCTAATTCCCAGAGCAAAGATAAATCGGTTAAGCCCTAATTTCTTACTTTCTTCAATGGCACTAATTAGATTATCGGTGCTTTTACCGCCCCAGCGTTCTAATTCGGTTATTTCATTACGTTTTGTATGTAGTTCGTATATATCACTTATATCTTTGAGCCAGCCCATAGCAACAAACTGCTCGACAACTTTCTCGCCAAGCCCTTCGATATTCATAGCATTACGGCTTGCAAAATGTTCGATTCTGCGTCTTAACTGCCAACTGCAAACCGGATTATTGCAATAATAATTGGCTTCTCCTTCCGGACGAATTAACGGATATTTATGCTCACAAGGGCAGACTGAAGGAAATACATAAGGCTCAATTCCGGCTTCTCTTTTTTCTAGTACTACCGAGCTTACTTTAGGAATTACCTCTCCCCCTTTTTCAATTACTACATAGTCGCCGACGCGTATATCCCTCTCTAATATATAATCATAATTATGCAGAGTTGCCCGGCTGATAGTCGAGCCGGATAGAAACACGGGTTCTAATTCTGCAACCGGAGTTACAGCTCCCGTCCTACCCACCTGCAGAGTGATGGCTTTCAATTTGGTAACGGCTGTTTCGGCTGAATATTTATAGGCAATTGACCAACGCGGAGAGCGGGCAACCGTACCGAGCATATTTCTCTGCCTAAGCGAATCAACCTTGATAACAATTCCGTCTATATTAAAAGCTAATTCCGAACGGCGATTCTCCCAAGAGTCAATAAATACTTTAACTTGGGCAATATTTTCACACTGCTTAAAATCGAAGCCGACGGGAAAACCAAGCTTTTTCAATAATTGAGTCGCTTCGTAATGCGATTCAATCTGCACATCATCGCAATCAAAGTAATAGACTACTATTTTCAATGGACGAGTAGCTACATTTTTAGAATCAAGCGATTTCAAAGTTCCGGCAGTTAAATTTCGCGGATTAGCATATAATTTCTCACCAGCCAGAGAACGTTTTTCATTTATTTGCAGGAAGTCTTCATTCTCTAAATATATCTCACCACGAACTTCAAAATTTTGAATTTTAACATCTTTATAAATTACTTCATTTACTTTAAGCGGAAGTGCTTTTATGGTTTTTATATTTTGTGTTACTTCGTCGCCGGCGAATCCGTCTCCTCTGGTTATGCCACTGACCAATATACCATTTTCATAATGAAGACTGATTGCTACGCCGTCATACTTTAATTCACAGGTATAGGAGTAAGTCTGCTCCTCTAATAGCTCCTTCACTTTACGGTCAAAATCAATTATTTCTTCCTCTGAGTAAGTATTAGCCAGCGAGAGCATTTGTTTTTTGTGCCGGACTTGATTAAATTCTTTCAGTGTTCCGCCACCGACTTTCTGTGTAGGCGAATCCGATTTTCTAAGTTCAGGATGCTTAGCCTCTAAGTCCTGCAATTCTCTGAATAGCATGTCGTACTCTTTATCGTCTGCTGACGGTTCAGCCAGTATATAATATTCATAATCAAATCTATTTATAAGCTCAATTAATTCGTTAATTCTATTATTTCTCTCGTCTTTTTCGTCGCCGAATAAAGAAATTGTCTTTTCCATATTTTTTTCCTAAGAAATTTTCAACAAACAAGTTTACTAAATAAATCTTATTCAAATTTGAATTAGCAAAAATAAGATTAATTTTGCGAAAATAATACAAAAATATAATTGCCCCTTCTCTAAATCACGTTGAGAATTCATATATAGTTATTTCTATAACAGAGTGTGCAGTCTATTGAATAGTATAATATGAAATAATCTCGCCGTCCTTGGCTCTAAAGCTACAGTTTGATTCAAATCGGTTCATTACAAGTAGAAGTAATATGATTCAAGTATTTCTTCTTTGAGGTGTATTACAGAAAATCCTTTGAATAATCAACTAATTGATATACAAAGGATTTTTTACTTTGTTTTGAATTTCAGAAATTTACAAGTTCAGCTAATCTTTCGGTTACTAAACCCCGTATTTATTTTTATTTAGCCAATAATTTTCAAATTCTTTACGATTATAGAACATATCGTCAATGATTGTATAATCCATTGTGTTATTACCCAAATAGTGACGATATATATTTAATTGGTAATCATGACCGATTACAGTACCCTTTGCAAAGCGGTTTGCTCTTGTAAATGTATTATAATCTATTTGTGTAGAAATTACTTTTTTATTTTTTTCATCTAAATTTGCCATACCTATAGGGATAATTAGGTGATTATCTCCATCTTTATTTAAAAATTCATGGACTCCTTTACTATCAGGAACTTGATATGTTTGATGGCCTGTTTCAATTAAATTTTCATCTACTTCTACATCTAAGTAAACCACACGTTCGGTTGATTTATTTACTAATAGCCTATCGACCTTGCCAATTGTCCGATTATCAGCATCTAAAACATCCCAACCTCTTACATCACAATACTCTGAGGCAACCTTATAATCGGATAATTCATCTAAATAATATAGATTTTTTTTATTCTCTGGCATGATATTTAGTCCTTTACAGATTAATTTATTAATACGTTTTTTGAAGTAAGCCGGCTACTTTTCTAAAGTAATTATTGACAGCAACTTTCTGCTCCAATATAAATACTTTCTTGTTAAATTTAATAAGATGAAAGCGGTTAATGAATAATCAATTCTCATCTTAGGTTTTTCATTTTCAACAAAACTTACATAAGCATTAGCTGTTGATTTATTTACTTTTCCCTTGATGAGAGAGATACACATTTAATTAATAACTTAGTAGTTTGCTCTAAATCTGTTACATTACCTTTTGTTATTTATTTACTAAAAAAGATAAATGAGCAAACCCACTATTATAAGCCCTAAAATTACCCAAGTAATAAAAGGCTTTTTCTTTTCGATTTTTATTTCAGTCATGATATCTTCTTACAATTAGTTAGTAAAGTTATGAATTTGTAAATTTTTTGTAAATAAAAGCATATTTTATTAATGACAAAATCTATAAACTATCTATAATTAGTATCTTACTTTAAGCACAATTTCGCCTAAAGATTTAATTTCTTCTTGGCTTGTAAATATTGCTCTACCCTTTTTAGAAATTACTTCCCAAGCAATTTCACTTGAAATATCATCTATAATTCCGGGGAGAGTGTTATCATCTACTAAATCGAAAGTATAGTCGCCAGTCATTTTAACAGCTTGCTTATAATCGTTATGTGTAATTAACAAATCTCCACTGCCATCTTTTGCTGCTCTGTAAATATCAGCTAAATCGGTTATTACATTACCCAAACCAACGGCTTCTTCCATTTCATGAATTGCATCTTTTCTATTTTTTTCTTGTAATGTTTTGATAATCTCCCATGCATCCTTAATTATAATACTATTTGATGTTTCATTATAATTTATTTTAGCATGTCCAATATAAATTGATGGTTTATCAGCAACTTGCAAAAGTCTGCTATAATTATTTTCGGTACAAATCGCTATACAATTCAATGAAGTTTGGTTATGAACTTTTACAAGTGCTTTATCAACTTCATTAAAGTATTCTCTTACCATATTATCAATTTCATTTGCAAAGCTAATTTTATCATTATCAGTTATAAAATGCGGATTTTTTGAAAATGGGAAGTCATCATTTTCTATTTCACTAATTATAGCATCATTAACGGCATGAACTAATTTAACGCCTGATTGAGATAACACTAATATAAGGTATTCTTCGGTACGGTTAAATAGTTTAATCAATGGCTTTACAGCAAAACCTTCACCGATAGATACAGTATCTTCAGCAATTTTCCAAGGCGATTTTATTATCTCTTTTGTAGAATTGGAAAGAAAGATATGCAAACTGTCCAAATTATAATTCACGTCAATTTCTTTATCAATATTGTCGATTTTTTCAAGCAAATCATTATCAAATCGCTTCCCAAATTCAGTGATTACTCTCTGCTTGGCTTCTTTTAAAAGATTTTTTAGTCCGACAATATCTTGAGTATTATCTGGGTGTGTTCGGTGTGTATTCATTGAAATTGTTACACATGGATTATTTATCTCCGTTGCGAGCTTTACTAAAGTTTCTTTTTTCATAATATTTATTTTTGACCTATTAAATTGAATACTAATTTCAAAAACAAATTTAAGTTATTAAATACCATCTATGTTATAGAAATTCGGAAAAGAGTAATATAATTCACTCATTTTTATAAATAATTGATTTTTAGGATACTTATATTCCGGCAATTTTTCTCAGCTGGAAGAGTAAACTTAACGCAATTGAGTCTTCATGATTTTGTGTGGAAGAGTATTTGAATAATTTTAAAATGAACTTTCTTCCAGCAAGGTAAACTGTTGAATAGCTTACTCATTTTTAACTTTTATTTTTACAAGCTTAAACCAGCGAAGTGCCTATCCATTTTTGATTATTTTTTTCTTTACACCGGATTTGACAGTATAACCCATTACAAAACCCCAAGGTTTAAGTGATTCAATATGATCAAAAATTATTTTGATAATAGCAAGTAAGGGTATAGCTAAAAACATACCGGATATTCCCCATAGAGCATTTCCGGCAATCACTACAATTACTGCGAATAGCCCGTTTATTTTCACCTTAGAGGATACAATAATTGGTACTATATAATTATTATCAATTAGCTGAATCAGATAATATATTATCATAATATAAACCGCATACCAAGCCGATGATTTAGTAGCCAATGCAACTATCATAGGTAAGGCTACCGCAACTACACCGCCTATATACGGAATCATATTGAGCAATGCACCAATTACCCCAAGTAAAATAGCATAATCAATCCCTAAAGCAAAAAGTGTTATAATTTCAAGAATAGCAATGATTACGGCTTCTAATACTAAGCCCTTTAGATAGAGCTGAGTAACAGTTTTTATTTGTACTATTATTTCGCTAACTTGGCTTTGATTGCTTTTAATAAAAAGCTTGTGTATAAACTCAATCAAAAGAGGTTGATAATATAAAATAATAAATACATAAAATGGAATCAGAAGTACAAGCACTATCCAATTACCGACTATTACTATAGTCTGACCTATAGCAGAAGTTCCTAAATTTATCAATTCGCTTTTGGTTTTGATTATCCAGTCATTAATATGTTGCTGGTTTATATTGAAATAGCTTGATACCCAATTGGTGATTTGATTTAGCACTACCGTAAATCTTTCAACAAGTGCAGGCCAGGACTCTGCAAACCTGCTCGCCTGAGAAAACACAAGAAATACTAACCCGGCAAAGACTATAAACATTATAAGCATTGTAATCACAATTGAAAGGACTCGATTGATTCCTTTCTTTTCGAAATATTTAACTATGTTGCTGATTAATATGGCAATTAAGGTTGAGAAAATCAAGGGTAATACTATATCCTGCGTTATGGATAGTATATCTATTAAATAGTACAATCCAACTAATAATAAGGTACCTTTAGCATAAAATGGTAATTTCAAATAAGTATCCATTAGATTATTCTTCTTTTAATGTACAAATTTACTCGAAACAAAATTAGCTTTTTACAAAATTCTAATGTTATATCTTTTATGAAAAGAGTAATATAATTCACATTTTTAACAATTTTGCAACTTACTTTTACTATAAAGTACTATCTCCTAAAGAGGCTGTGTAAAAAAAAGTAAGATTACGGTTGTTGTTTTCTCACAGTGCTTGTTTGAGGTTGTCTAAAATTAATAATATTGCCAAATCGTCATTCTTAGTGTAACGAAGAAACCAGAATTATCAACATTTAACTTTGTCCGGATTCTTCACTCCCTTCAGAATGACAAATTTTAGACAGCCTCTTGGATGGAGTGAATGAATATATTTTCAGTCATTTAAAGAATAATTTAGTATTTACACAGGCTCTAAAGCTACAGTTTGATTCAAATCGGCTCATGATATGTAGAAAATGATATTAATTCCTAATTTCCAATTCCTAATTCCTAATTCCTAATTCCTCGCCCCAATCCTCATATATTACCGATGTTCAACAACCGCCTATGTTAGAAGTAATTTTTATATTCTATTAATTATTTGCTTACCCTTTTAAAACAGCAAAGTGTCGAATATATTATACAAAATCCGAAATGCTTTATTGAATTATTTATTTTAAAATAGATTATCTTTCAATATTGGCAAATAAATTACACAGTGTGCAAAATATTTTACACTTTTTGAAAACTGAAATTTAAAAAGTTACAATAAAATTGAAAAAATAATATATTTAGTTTGGATTATCACTTTTTATTTCTTATATTTGCTCAAGTTTATAATCAAAAATATTGGGAAATATCTATGAAAAAGCTAATTACTCAATTTGCTGTAATAATCTATATCCTTACGATTTACAGCGTAAACGCAGAACAAATCAACAGCTCAGAGGGCAAAGAGTTCTGGTTCGGAATTCCATTCGCTGATAAATCATCAGACGAAACTTTATGGGGAAGCGAAACAAATTCACCTTATGAATTATTTATAACCTCGAAAGAAAATACCACAGTCCGTATTTATATTGGTGGCTCTAATTTATATAAAACAGTCAGCGTAATTGCTAATCGTCCTATGGTTGTAGCCATCCCTGATGGTTTTATGAATGTTAGGAGCGAAGTAGTTCAGTCATTAGGATTATACGTAAATGCCGATGACCCAGTAGAAGTATCATTTTATATTTCTTGGCAGTGGACAGGTGAATTATTTAAAGTTTTACCGCTAAGAGCACTTGGTAATAATTATTTTACATTAAATATGTATCAGGACTATAATAAAGACCATGCAGGTTCTTCACGCTATCACCCTTCTCAAATATTAATAGTGGCAACCGAAGATTCGACAGATGTTACATATACTCCTACTTATGAAACTCAACGTGGAGTTATAAAAGATTCGTCAAGAACTGTCAGACTTAATAAGGGACAAACATTTAATATTATGGGTAAGCTTGATTCTGCCTATAATCAATCTTGGGTTTCTGATCTAACAGGTACAAATATAGTTTCCTCAAAGCCAATAGCTGTATTTTCCGGGCATACAAAGGGATGCTTTCCTATGCATAGTTCTACAATGTTAGGTTTGAAAGCTGATTTTATGCGTAATTTATTGATAGAGCCTATGCTACCTGTAAATGCCTTGGGAACAGAATATGTTTCTGTTCCTATACTGTACACAGGCAGAACTTCAGGATACGGAACCAAACCTGATGACAGAGGAGATTTAATACGATTCGTAGCTACCGAAGATAATACAATTATCCAAAGGATGAGAGATGATGGATTAGAATTTGAAAATATATCCGATACTTTAAATAAAGGGCAGGACTTTAAAATATTGAATTGCGAAACTCCCGGCTATTATAAATCAAACAAACCAATTTTAGTGGGACAGTACGGTAAAGCTTGGTGGATGTCAGCTGTACATGCCAAAATAGATGATAATGACAAAGAAGGCGATGAACTGATGAACCCACCAAAATGCGGTCAGGGCATGATGATGGGCTTAATCCCTAACTATAGATGGATTAATAATGCAAGCTTTAATTCTCCCAAAGGCGGAATGTATAATTATGTAAACATTATCTGCAAAACAATCGATACTGGCTTCATTTATTTCGATAATCGTGTACTTAAAGAAGAATTCGGAAGTAAATTAAAGCGAATAAATGGAACTCCGTATTCTTATGTCTCATCAGAAATACATAACGGGGGACATACAGTTAGTACTACTAATGACTCTACTAATTTCGCTGTGTATTTTTATGGAAATTTAGATGGTCCAAAAGATGGCTTTGCATACGGCGGTATGGCGGGGATAAATGTATTTACACCATGTCAAGATACAGTTACTATAAATGAGATTGTTAATTGTAATATTACTAATGGCACTATCAATGCTGTTGACTTGATAGAAGGTGCCGACTGTGCCGGTATTTATAATGTAACATATAATAAAACCAAAACAAAATATGCTAAGGTCGAAATTTCAACATTTAGCATCGGCGACAATTCAGCTTCTTTTGAAATTACTTTTAGAGATAATAGAACTGATACTGTAGAAATAATAATTCAAACCATGTCAAATAATGTAATAAGAAAGCAATATACATATAGTCTGGAAAATATCAGTCTTCCATCAGATACTGTTTCATATCCTATTAGTTCTACCGGAGATGTTTTTAGTAAAACATTAACGATTAAAAACGAAGGTTATCAAGCCACTTCTATAAAGAGACTTTATTTCAATAGTGGCGAGAACAGATTCTATATTCAAGGTTCACTACCGGCAAATTACATACTTCCGGCAAATGAAAGTGTAGATATTACAGTATCCTTTGCGATGCCTGAAAATAATATTGAAGCATTCCAAGATGAGCTATGGGCTGAATCAAGCTGTAGTATTACCAAATTGGCAGTACTTAAAGCAAATCCTGCAGCTGAATTAATTACAACTGATATTGACTTTGATACTCTAACTCCAAGTGTTACAATAGAGAAAGAGTTTTCAATTTCTAACAGTGGACTTGCTCAAGCTGAAATTACCGGTCTATTTAATGTCTATAGTGAAACATTTACAGTACAAGATGCCATTTTCCCTATAACCATTTTACCTAATGAGACCAAGAGTATTAAAGTTAAGTTCACACCTGTTAGCGGGGCGGGGATAAATTATACTGATACATTATATGTAGTTACTTCTACAACAGAAAGTAAATTATATTCTGCACTTAGAGGATATTGCCAAGAGTCTAACGAATCAGCAAGACCTCTGGCACCGCAAATACCATATTTAGCCAAAGATGATAATCAATCAAAATTAGTATGGGTTAACCCTACAAGAAATAAAGATAATAGTATAATCTCATCAATAATTGCTGTGGACTGTTATGTCAATAGTTCATATTATTGTACCTTTACCGGAGAAGATATTGCACCGGCTATGACCAATACTCGCTATATTCATTTACCGATTGATAGATTTTCAAAAATAAATCTATCTGTTATAGCCAAAAATTCCGGAGTATATGACAAAAGTACTATCTCAATAAATTCTTTTATTTATAGAGGTACACCTCTGCAGGCATACAGCGAAAGCTTTGATAGCTATTACAAAGCAGATAAAATCGCGTTAAATGGTAATTGGGGACTAAGCAGTGCCGAATATGTTTCCGGGAATTACTCGTTAGCAGATAATTTTGCTAATAAAACGCCAATTGCCGATTATAACTTTGATTTTGCAATTGCTCCTATTACTATTGATAACAATAATTATATTCTAAATTTTGCTAACAAATTCATTTATCAATCGGATATGAATTTATTAGTTAACGTTTATGTTTGCTCGGCTGATCAAGATGTAAATAATATTGCTAATTATACAAAAGTTGCCGAGGTACAACCTGAAGCTGAATGGAATATGGACAATGTAAATCTTCAAGCATATAATGGGCAATCAATTTATGTAGTTTTTAAAATGACATCATCGATGGATCAAATGCAGAATGAGACATCTAACGGAGTGTATTTTGACGATATAGTATTTACTAATCAAATATTAGGAGTCGAAGATAATAATACTCAAAACTATACTGTAATGATTCAACCTAACCCAACTAATGAAAATGCAGAGATTAAACTCAATTTAACCGAAAGCGGAAATATTAATATTGAGCTTTATAATTCAAACGGCGAAATCATCTCTAACGTATATAATGATTATATAACTAATGGCGAATATAATTTGCCAATCAGCTTAAAGAATTTATCAAACGGAAAATATTTTGTAAGAGTGAAATTCGGCGATAGTATAAAAGATTATTCTTTAGTAAAAATGAAGTAAATAATATCAATAATCAGAATTGATTTACTTTATCAGCTCATTAGTACAGAGGCTGTGAAAATTTTAGAATTAGTCCATTTATCGAAAATTCAACCTGACGGTTAACCGTCAGGTTGATAAGTACTTATAAGAATACTTGTATTTAACCTCGTTCAAACGAGGAATGAAGTTGAACAATTCTCATCAACCCTACGCTGAAGAGGCTGTGTAAATTCAAAAAATAATGTAATTAATGTTAAATCATAAATCAAATAAATGCCTGTCAAGGGGTTGTCTAAGAAGTTATAAATTTACCAAATCGTCATTCTGAGTGCAACGAAGAATCCAGAATTATCAACAAGTTAGCTTTATCTGGATTCTTCACTTCGTTCAGAATGACAGCTTCTTGGATTTCTTATTATTGAATTATTTCGACTTTTCACACAGCCTCTGAAGCATAGGGTTTGATGATCAGAAAGTCAAAAAATAAAAGGTTTTGCAATAGCCTTGAAATTATATTATTTTAAAAAATAATATTTACAAAAAAGGGGGTCTATAGCCCCCTTATGTATTTTAATCTAATATGTTCATTTCTTGGACATTCTCTTAGGTCCGGCTTTAACTACACCGTCGGGAACTCCTGCAGCAAATAATTTAAAGTTGTCTATATATCTTGCAGCAAGTGCATCATATTTTGACCAATATTCATCTTTATTACCCCAAGCATTTGATGGATCTAATACATCGTCAGGAACTTCGGGGCAGGTCATCGGTACGTCAAAGCCGAATAATTTATCTTTACGGAATTCGACATTGTCGAGTTTACCCTCTAATGCAGCATTGAGCATATTACGAGTATGACGAATGCTGATACGTTTACCGACTCCGAATTTACCACCTACCCAGCCGGTATTAACTAACCAGCAGTTAGCACCGAATTTCTGCATTTTCTGACGTAGCAGATTAGCATAAAAATACGGATGATGAACCATAAAAGGTGCACCAAAGCAGGCGCTGAATGCAATTTCGGGTTCTATACCAAGACCGATTTCGGTGCCGGCAATTTTTGAAGTATAACCACTAATAAAATGATACATAGACTGATTTGCGTCAAGTCTTGAAATTGGAGGCAATACACCCTGAGCATCACAAGTTAGGAAAATCACATTTTTCGGATGAGTGCGAGCCATCATTTCTTCTAAAGCATTGGGAATAAAGCCCAGAGGATATGAAGCACGAGTATTCTCGGTGAACTGCTCATCGTCTAAATCAATATTGCGGGAAGCTTTATCAAAAACTACATTTTCCAATATTGTTCCGAATTTGCGAGTACATTCGTAAATTTCAGGCTCGGCAGATGGCGAAAGTCTTATTACTTTTGCATAGCAGCCCCCCTCGAAATTAAATACGCTTTCGTCACTCCAGCCATGCTCATCATCTCCGATAAGCTTACGTTTCGGGTCTGCCGATAGAGTAGTTTTGCCTGTACCGCTAAGACCGAAAAATAGAGCTACATCGCCCTCTTTGCCGACATTAGCCGAGCAGTGCATAGCCATTACGCCCTCTAATGGTTTCAGATAATTCATCACAGTGAACATCGTTTTTTTTATTTCTCCACCATAAGAAGTTCCAGTTACCAAAGCCATTCTCTGAGAGAAATTAATTACTAAAGCTGTCTCGCTTGCAGTACCGTCAACTCTCGGGTCGCACTTAAATGAAGGAGCAGCAATCAAAGTAAATTCTGGAACGTGGGTCTTGAGCTCATCTCGATTATTAATCGGAATAAACATATTACGTGCAAACAGACTCTGCCATGCTTTAGTAGTAATTATTCTGATAGGCATTCTATAATCGGGGTCTGCCCCGACATAGCAATCCTGAACAAATAACTCTTCACCTTGTAGAAATGCCTGAATACGAGCAAATAGACCGTCCCATTTGTCTGGATTAAACGGACGATTGTACTGTCCCCACCATATTTTATCTTCGGTAGTAGGTTCTTTAACTATGTATTTATCGTTTGCGGCACGAGCTGTCCATTTACCGGTATTAACAAGTAATGCCCCACCGTTTACCAAATTGGCTTCTCCGCGGAATACTGCTTCTTCAATCAGCGATGGAGAAGTCAAATTCCAATAAACAGTATCAAGATCTTTAAGTCCGTGATTTGTTAGCTTATAATCGCTGGCATATTCTCTGGCGTGTTTTTGAGCCGGAGTAGCGAACTCTAAATATTTTGTCATAGCCAATCCCTCGTCAATTTGCGTTCGCCAATATATAATTCGTTCGGTGATTTAGGGTCAAGTGCCCATTTAATTCTTTCGATGCCCTCGGTAATATCTTTGATAGAACCGCAGGTTGATAATCTTAAATGCCCGTCTAATCCGAATTCTTTACCCGGTACGGTTGCCACTCTTACTTTTTCTAACAAGTAGTTAGCTAATTTAGTAGAGTCTTTTTCATAATGACTGAAATCGGCAAAGCAATAGAAAGTACCTTGAGGCTTGATTACTCTAACACCCTCGAAAGAATTCAATCTCTCCATCATTACATTGCGATTATTTTCGAGTGTCATGCGTAAAGTCTCTACATGAGATTGAAGTCCATTCAAAGCACCTACAGCGGCTTTCTGCACTATTACCGATGGTCCGGAAGTCTGATGAGCTTGAATATTGGTCATCACCTCAACGATTTTCGGGCTGGCGATTGCCCAACCTATTCTGAAACCGGTCATAGCATAAGCTTTTGAAACACCATTAATAACAATCAATTTGGAATTATCACTTAAATCTTTTGCATATTTATAGCAATTAACCGGCTTAATACCATCGAATACCAATTGATGATAAATGTCATCCATGATTAGATATATGCCTTTTTTCTCACAGAATTCGACTATATCTTTGATAAATTCTTCGGGATAAACAGCTCCTGTCGGATTATTAGGACTGTTGATAATAATTGCTTTAGTATATGAAGTTACTACCTGCTCAATATCTTTAAGCCTTGGGGTGAAACTGCCGTCTTCGGGGCGTACCGGCACAGGGATAGCACCGATTAATTTACACATTTCGGTATAAGATACCCAATACGGAGACGGAAATATAACTTCGTCCTGTGGGTTACAAATTGTCTGTAAAGCTACCATTATCGACTGTTTAGCTCCGGAAGAAGCTATCACATTCTCAGGGAATACTTTACGTCCATAATGCTCTTCAGTATAGCGAATAATTGCTTGTTTTAAGTCCGGAGTACCATCGGCTGGAGTATAACGAACTTCGCCGGTGTTAATGAGGGCTGTAGCAGCAATAAGAGCGTCTAAAGGGGCTTTTGATTTTGGTTCGCCGCCGCCTAAATGAATTATAGGTTCCCCTTTGGCTTTTAATATAGCAGCGATTTCATTCAATTTCAATGTTGCCGATTGGGAAATCGACTTACCGATTAAACTGATACTCATCTTTAATCCTTAAAATTTCAGCAAGAAAATTGATTATGTTTTTTTGGAATACCCACCAAAAGACAAAATTGTAAAAAAAAAACTACAAATCAAAATATTTTTTGAAAAATAGTTAAAATAATTTGAATTTATTTTTTAAAACTCTAATATCTTAATTTTCATTAAATAAATTTTTGTTAGATTTTAAGCCATAACATGCAATTATTGAAATAGCCAATATTGATTGTAAGTTATCATCATTAGTGTAATTCTCTTCATTGTACATATCAATACACGAAGTCCATAAGAGACTAATGTATCGTATTTATTTCAATTATCTTATTCATGTAGTAGTGGTATAGTAAGTACACCTGCACATGCAAAAAGCCCCTAGCGATATGTCAGGGGCTTTTTATATTCTGATAGTATAGAGATTTACTATTTATTGTTTTTTTTAAATTCTTCAATAATTTCTTCTTGTACTGATTTTGGAACAGCACAATATTTTAAGAATTCCATAGTAAATTCACCTTTACCCTGAGTAGCACCACGTAAATCGGTTGAATAACCAAACATTTGATTTAGTGGTACTTCTGACTCTACAACTACATAACCGCTATCCATAGTAGTATTTACAATAATACCGCGTCTTTGGTTAAGTTGACCGATAATAACGCCTTGGAATTCGTCAGGAGATGAAACTTCCAATTTCATTATTGGTTCTAAGATTATAGGGCTTGCTTTTGCAATAGCTTCTTTAAGAGCCATTTTAGATGCAATTTTGAATGCCATTTCAGATGAATCCACTGCGTGGGTTGCTCCGTCATTAAGCACTACTCTTATACCAACTACCGGCTGTTCAATCAAGATACCAGTGTGAGACTGCTCATGGAAACCTTTATCGCAACCAGGAATATATTCACGAGAAATCACACCACCGACTACTTTATCTACAAATTCGTAATCTTTTGCTTCTTCTAACGGAATAGGCTCAATATAACCGCCTACGCGTGCAAACTGACCACTACCACCGGTTTGTTTTTTATGTGTATAGTTAAATTCTGCTTTTTTAGTAATTGCTTCACGATAAGCCACTTGCGGTTTACCGACAATTACATCAACTGCATACTCGCGTCTAATTCTCTCAATATATATCTCTAAGTGCAATTCTCCCATTCCACGGATAATAGTATCGCCGGTTTCTTCGTCGCGTTTTACTTGGAAGGTAGGGTCTTCTTTTTGGAATCTGTTTAATGCTTTAGAGAAGTTAGCTGCTTTAGAATTTTCTTTAGGAGCAACTGTTAATTCAATAACTGGATTAGGCACAAACATAGATGTCATAGTTACGTTAACTTGACCATCGGTGAATGTATCACCACTGGCACATTCTATACCGAATAAAGCAATAATATCGCCAGCTTCGGCAGTTTCAATATCGTGCATTTCATCTGCGTGCATACGAACTATACGAGATACTTTTACTTTTTTAGTAGTTTTCATATTGTGAATAAAATCACCTTTGGTAATCTTACCCTGATATATTCTCATATATGTAAGCTGACCGTATTTCCCATCTTCCAATTTAAATGCCAAACCAACAAAGTTTTTAGTAGGGTCAGTAATTAACTCAAACGGAGCTTCATTATCATTCATGTCTAAGCCTTCGTTGACTTTGTCAAGCGGACATGGCAAGAAATCACAAATACCGTCTAATAGTGTCTGGATACCTTTATTACGTTTTGCAGTACCTACATAAACAGGTACTACAAATAAATTCTTAGTCAATTTACGAATTAAAGGATATAATTTAGCAGAATCCACTTCTTCTTCACCTAAAAACTTTTCGGCTACTTCGTCGTCAAAATCAGCTAAAGTTTCTATGATTTGTAAACGTCGAGTTTTTGCCTCTGCTAATAAACCGTCTGGAATTACTGATTCTTCTATATCTTCGCCATTATCGCCTTTATAGCGAATCATTTTCATTTTTAATAAATCAACTACACCCTCAAAATCTTCTTCAATACCGACAGGCATTGTAATAAGTAGAGGTTTTAGATTTAATTTATCTTTTAACTGTTGAACGATTTTATCAGGATTTGCTCCCGAGCGGTCAACTTTATTAATAAAAACAAGTCTTGGTACATTATAGCGTCTCATTTGTCTGTCAACTGTAATTGTCTGACTTTGTACACCGGCAACGCCGCATAGTACAAGCACTGTACCGTCAAGTACTCTAAGTGAACGCTCAACTTCAACCGTAAAGTCTATATGGCCGGGAGTGTCTATTAAATTAATAGAAAAATCCTTCCAAGTAGTATATGTTGCTGCAGATTGTATGGTAATACCTTTCTCTCTTTCGAGGTCCATTGAGTCCATAGTCGGACCTGCGCCGGTCTTATCGCGTACTTCAATAATCTTATGTATTTTCCCTGTGTAAAATAATATTCTCTCGCTTAAAGTCGTTTTTCCCGAGTCTATATGTGCCGCGATACCGATATTACGTAGATTTGCAATCTTCATCATAAATTAACCATGCTAAAAAAATTATACAAAATATTTACTCACAAAAAAAGCCGCTTCCTAATAAAGCGGCTAAAATCATATATATGTTAATACTACGCTTACATTGTTAATGACTCTATTTCATTTTCAATTTCACGCGATATATGCTCATAATTAACATCTACAGATGCAGATGATTTACCGAATACATTTCCTACTTCACTTGTTACAAGCATTTCCTGATATTTTCTCAATCCGGTACCTGCCGGTATCAATTGACCAATAATAATATTCTCTTTCAAACCTACCAAATGGTCAACTTTAGCAGCTATTGAAGCGTCAGAAAGTACTCTTGTTGTCTCTTGGAACGATGCAGCACTTAACCAGCTTTCAGTAGTAAGTGAAGCTTGAGTTATACCAAGTAATAATGGCTCAGCGATAGCAGGTTCAGCCGGGCGAACTTCGCAAGGCTCTTTTCCTTTTTTCTTGAGGTCATTATTAACTTCGCGTGCTCTCTTACGTGAAAGAATCGCACCTTCTTTAAATTTAGAATCGCCCTTTTCAACTACTACAACCTGAGATTTTAATCTATCGTTTTCGTCAATAAATTTCATTTTATCTACATGGTCGTTTTCTAAAAATATTGAATCGCCACTATCTACGATAGTAACTTTCTGTAGCATTTGGCGAACGATTGTCTCGATATGTTTATCGTTAATCTTTACACCCTGCATACGATATACTTCTTGAATTTCGTTTACTAAGTATTCTTGTACCGCATTTGGACCTTTAATTCTCAAAATGTCATGAGGATTAATAGAACCTTCGGTCAATCTATCTCCGGCACGAACAAAGTCGCCTTCTTGAACTAAAATATATTTGCCAAGCGGAACGCTGTATTCCATCTTAGTCTTTTCATCAAGAGATGTTACTACCAATACTCTTTGGTTTCTCTTTTGTTTTTCAAAATTAACCAAACCGTCAATATCTGTAACTACAGCCGGTACTTGAGGAGAACGAGCTTCAAACAACTCGGTTACTCTCGGAAGACCTCCGGTAATATCTCTTGTACGTCCCATATCTCTTGGAATTTTAACAAGTTGAGAACCTACTCCGACTATATCGTCATCATCAACTCTGATTTGAGCCTTTGTCGGGACATTGTAAGCTTTCAATACGTTATTATTCTCGTCCCAAATCTCTAACGCCGGTGATTTGGTTTTATCTCTTGATTCAATTACGATTTTAGTAATGTGTCCTGTCTGCTCATCATTAACTTCACGATAAGTAATATTAGGAATAAGGTCTTTATATTTAACCCTACCTGTAAACTCTGTAATCAATGAAGAGTTATATGGATCCCATTCATAAATAATCTGACCTTTTTTAATAGTTTCGCCGTCTTTTACTCTTAACTCTGCTCCATAAGTAGCATCGTATTTAGTTAACACACGGTTACTATCTGGGTCAACAATATTAATTACACCGGAACGACTGGTTACTAAAGTAACTTCATCTTCATCACCTTCGTAGCTAACAATTCGCATGTTTTCAAATTGAACTACACCCTCGAATTTAGCAACTATAGACGATTGAGATGTTACCAAAGCAGCTGTACCACCGGTATGGAATGTACGCAATGTAAGCTGAGTACCCGGCTCACCGATTGACTGCGAAGCGATTGTTCCGACAGCCTCTCCGGTATCAACTAATTTACCGGTAGCAAGGTTACGACCATAGCATTTAGCACAAACTCCGCGGCGGGACTCACAAGTAAGCACCGAACGAATTAATACTGTTTCGATAGGAGACTGCTCAATATTATTGGCAATTTCTTCGTCAATTAATTGACCGGATTTGCACACGATTTTTTCTGAAATCGGGTCAACTACATCAACTAATGCAACGCGTCCGAGAATTCTCTCATATAATTGCTCTTTTACTTCTTCGCCTTCTTTAAGAGCTGTCATCTCAACACCGCGGATAGTACCGCAGTCATGACCGGTTATAATCATATCCTGAGCAACGTCATGAAGACGACGAGTTAAATAGCCCGCATCGGCAGTCTTTAATGCTGTATCTGCAAGACCTTTTCTCGCACCGTGAGTAGAGATAAAGTACTCAAGGATTGACAAACCTTCTTTAAAGTTTGAAATAATCGGATTCTCAATAAGCTCACCTGTTGAACCTGACAGAGATTTCTTTGGTTTAGCCATCAGACCACGCATACCGGCTAACTGGCGAATCTGCTCTTTAGAACCTCTCGCTTGAGAGTCAAGCATCATCCAGAATGTATTAAACCCACCATCAGCTTTAGCTAATTCACTGTATAGTCTATCAGCAACTTTATTTGTAGCTGTTGACCATGTATCTATAATTTTATTTGTTCTCTCACCGGCAGAAATTACGCCGTTTTGATAAGCAAATTCGATTTCATCAATTTTCCTGTCTGCTGACTCGATAATTGTTGTTTTTTCTTTAGGAATAATTACGTCTTGAATACTTACTGATAATCCGCCTTTGGTTGCAAATGCGAATCCTGTATTTTTCAAATTATCTAAGAACTCAACTGTTTTTGCTAAACCAGCTTTACGGAAGCATATACCAATTATCTGGCGTAAACGTTTTTTGGTTAATGACTCATTTAAATAGCCCATTTCAACCGGAACTATTTGATTAAGTATTACTCTACCTACGGTAGTTTCTTCATAAGTACCGGGAGTAAATCTTACTTTAATACGAGCATGAAGATCAACAATATTGTGATTATACGCAATAATAACTTCGGCAGATGAACCAAATACTTTACCTTCGCCTTTGGCTCCGTGTCTTACTTTTGTTAAGTAATATACACCAAGAACCATGTCTTGAGACGGTACAGCAATTGGATCTCCGTTTTGAGTATGCATAATATTATGAGGAGCTAAAATCAAAAGCAATGCTTCTAATTGTGCTTCATAAGAAATTGGCACGTGAACAGCCATTTGATCGCCGTCAAAATCCGCGTTGAATGCTGTACACACTAAGGGATGCAATTGTATTGCTTTACCTTCAATCAATTTCGGCTGAAATGCTTGAATACCGAGCCTATGAAGAGTAGGAGCACGATTGAGTAATACCGGATGTCCATCAATTACTTTCTCAAGTATATCCCATACTTCATTTGTTTTTCTCTCAACCATTTTTTTGGCAGATTTAACAGTTTTAACATGTCCTCTTTCAATCAATTTACGGATAATGAAAGGTTTGAACAATTCAACTGCCATATCTTTAGGCAGACCGCATTCGTACAATTTTAATTCAGGACCAACTACGATAACCGAACGACCGGAATAGTCAACACGTTTACCAAGTAAGTTCTGACGGAAACGTCCGGTTTTACCCTTTAATGTATCGGCAAGAGATTTGAGTGCTCTTTGTGATTCGCTTCTAACAGCTCTTCTACTGTTATCGAATAAAGCATCAACAGACTCTTGAAGCATTCTTTTTTCATTTCTCAAAATTACTTCAGGAGCTTTAATGTCAATTAGTCGCTTTAAACGATTATTTCTGATAATAACTCTTCTATATAAGTCATTCAAATCAGAAGTAGCAAATCTGCCACCCTCTAATGGAACTAATGGTCTTAAATCTGGAGGAGTTACCGGAATCACATCCAAAACCATCCATTCTGGACGGTTATCAATATTTTTATCTTCTCTATTCATAAAAGCGTCAAGAATTCTTAATCTCTTAAGTAATTCTGCTTTTCTCTGTAGAGATGTTTCTTCTTTTAATGTCTTTTTTAATTCATAGTATAAATCATCAACTTCAACTCTTTTTAATAACTCTTTGATAGCTTCGGCACCAATTAGAGCTATAAATTTATTAGGGTCTTCATCGTCAAGATCTCTGACATCAGCCGGAAGTGAATCTAATACATCAAGATATTGCTCTTCTGTAATTAAATCTTTTGTCTGAAGTCCGGTAGTACCGGGCTGAACAACAATGTAAGATTCATAATAAACAATTCTTTCAATGTCTTTTGTAGGCATACCGAGCATACCTGCAATTTTACTTGGAAGAGACCTAAGAAACCATATATGAACAACCGGAACAGCGAGCATAATATGCCCCATTCTCTCACGGCGAACTGATTTCTGAGTAACTTCAACCCCACACCTATCGCAAACGATACCTTTATATCTTATTCTTTTATATTTGCCACAGGCACATTCCCAGTCCCTAATAGGTCCGAATATTTTTTCGCAGAAAAGGCCGTCTTTTTCAGGACGGAAAGATCTGTAATTAATAGTTTCAGGTTTAGTTACTTCGCCATGAGAACGATTTAAAATATCGTCCGGCGATGCAATTTTAATTGACATCTTAGAAAAGCCTTTACGAGGTATGGCTTTAGATTGCATTTGTCTGCTCCTCTATTCTATATTTTTTATATTTTCAAATTTATAAAGGACTTAAATAGAAGCCGGTTAATCCCGACTTCTATTTGATTTTATCTATTAATTATTCCATTTCTAAGTCTAAACATAAGCCTTGCAGCTCGCGAACCAATACATTAAATGATTCGGGTATATTTGGTTGAGGCATGTTATCGCCTTTCACTATTGCTTCGTACATCTTAGCTCTACCCTGAACGTCGTCGGACTTCATTGTAATCATCTCTTGAAGTGTATTGGCAGCACCATAAGCTTCCAAAGCCCAAACCTCCATCTCTCCAAGTCTCTGACCGCCAAATTGAGCTTTACCGCCAAGTGGCTGTTGAGTAATTAAAGAGTAAGGACCTATTGAACGAGCGTGAATTTT
The DNA here is from genome assembly GCA_942493235.1 of uncultured bacterium. Classification (GTDB taxonomy): domain Bacteria; phylum Bacteroidota; class Ignavibacteria; order Kapaibacteriales; family UBA2268; genus ENR-C587. The sequence continues at coordinate 88,198 of OW818676.1, forward strand.
ATCATCTACCAAGTGAGACAATTTCAACATATATATCACGCCTACTGTAATTTTATCATCGAATATATCGCCGGTTCTGCCATCGTATAGAACTGTTTTTCCATCTCGTGGCAGTCCTGCTTTGTCTAAATAATCACCTACTTGGTCCCATTTAGCTCCGTCAAATATAGGAGTTGCAAATTTTACTCCTAATTTTTTGCCAGCCCAGCCAAGTGCAGTTTCATATAGCTGACCAAGGTTCATACGCGATGGTACGCCCAGAGGATTTAATACTATATCTACCGGTGAACCATCAGGAAGATACGGCATATCTTCTCTTGGAACTATCTTAGAGACAATACCTTTATTACCGTGGCGACCTGCCATTTTATCACCTACTTGTAATTTACGTTTTTTAGCTACATAGACTTTAGCCATTTGTAAAATACCCGGTTGCAATTCGTCGCCGGAAGATATTTTATTTCTTTCCGCTTTAAAATTAGCAATTATGTCACTTCTTTCAAATAAATAATTGCCGAGCATTGTGTTATAAAGCTGAGTCTTTGTATCGTCTTCTAATAAATCACTATTGAAGTCAAGTAATTCGGGCTTTAATATTTCTTGTTTATATCTATTTACTAATTCAGCTTTTTTGCCTATTTCACCGGTTTTGATAATTGTCTGACCGGTTGTAAGTCTAAGCCCGTAAATTTTCTGTTCATCTAATAAAGTACCTAAATTATTGACAAATAAATCATCAATAAATTTTAAGGATTCTTTTTCTTTTTTATTTAATATGTCTTGACGTTTTTTCTCGTTATTACGGGCATCTTTCTCGGCTGTTGAGCTGGTTTTCCTACTAAATAATTTAGTATTAATTACTACGCCCTTTATGCCCGGAGATGCTTTAAGAGATACATCTTTTACATCGCCGGCTTTATCACCGAAAATTGCTCTTAATAATTTCTCTTCCGGAGTAGGGTCAGTTTCGCCTTTCGGTGTAATCTTTCCAATAAGAATATCGCCTTCGATTACTTTTGCACCAACTCTAACTATACCGGATTCGTCAAGATCTTTTGTAGCTTCTTCACTGACATTTGGTATTTCGCGAGTAAACTCTTCTTCGCCACGTTTTGTATCGCGTACCTGTAGAGTAAACTCTTCTATATGAACCGAAGTGAATATATCTTCGGCAACCATACGTTCTGAAAGAATAATAGCATCCTCAAAGTTATAACCTCTCCATGGCATGAATGCTACTAAAACATTCTGCCCTAATGCCAAATCACCTTGTTCAGTTGATGAGTTATCAGCAAGAGGCTGTCCCTTAATTACTCTATCACCTTTTTTAACGACGGGTCTTTGATTTATACAAGTATCTTGATTAGTTCTAAAGAACTTAAGCAAGCTATATCTTTTTGTTTTCAAGTGATTAAATTGAGTAAGTTTCTCAATATCAGTCCTATTATCATCATAATTAACAATAATATAGTCCGAACATACATAGTCAACTACGCCATCGCCTTCAGCCATTACTAAGGTACGTGAGTCTTTAGCGGCTTTAGCTTCCATACCTGTTCCTACAATCGGAGAGCGAGGTTTAAGTAGAGGCACTGCTTGACGTTGCATGTTTGAGCCCATCAAAGCACGGTTGGCATCATCATGCTCCAAGAAAGGAATCAATGAAGATGCAACACTTGTTATCTGGTCAGTCGATACATCAATATAATTAACATCTTCAGGACTAACTATTACATAATCACCAAAGTCTCCTCGAGCTTGAATTTTATCACCTATAATTCTGCCGTCAGTTTCAGCATATTGAATATTTGCAGGAGCAATAATCAAGTTATCTTCGTTTTCTGCAGGTAAATATTCAATCACGTCGGTTACATAGCCATTTTCAACTCTACGATAAGGAGTTTCGATAAATCCGAGATCATTAATTCTTGCATGAAGAGCTAATGAAGAAATCAAACCGATGTTCGGACCTTCAGGAGTTTCAATAGGGCACAATCTGCCATAGTGAGTATAGTGAACGTCACGTACTTCAAAACCGGCTCTCTCACGAGTTAGACCGCCGGGACCCAATGCAGAAGTTCTTCTCTTATGAGTTAGCTCCGACAAAGGATTAGTTTGATCCATAAATTGTGACAGCTGATTTGTACCAAAGAATTGATTAATAACCGAACTAATTGTTCTGGCATTAACTAATTCAGCAGGAGCTAAATTCTCTCCGTCGTGGATACTTAATCTCTCACGAATTGTTCTGGACATACGAGCCAGACCTACGTTGAATTGAGCTGACAATTGCTCTCCGACAGTACGGATTCTTCTATTGCCCAAGTGGTCAATATCGTCGCCGTCTAATTTATCGTCGTGCAAGTGAATAAGGTGTTTGATAATCAAAACAATATCTTCAACAGTCAAAGTAGTAACTTCAAGCGGAGTACTAAGTTTTAATTTCTGATTTATTCTAAATCTACCTACTAACCCTAAATCATAACGTTTAGGATTAAAGAATAATTTTTCAATCAAAGCTTCAGCAGTTTCAATATCAGGAGATTCACTTGACCTCAACTGTCTATAAATTGCTTCTAAAGCTTCTTCTTTAGTTCTAGTAACGTCTTTAGCTAAAGTTTTAGCGATAACCGGCTCGTCGGTCGGGTCATCATATTTAAATATTTTGAAAGGAAGCAAATCGGCGGCTTTCATAAGCTCAACCAAATCTTCTCCTATTATTGTATCACGATTAGCTATAATCTCACCGGTACTTAAATCGATAACGTCAGAAGCAAGTCTGCGACCGATTAATTCTTCGTTTATTTGATCAGGTGTAATTTCTTCAGCCAATTCAAACAAAGCAAGTAACTCCTCATCTGAAGAGAACCCTAATGCTCTAAGTAGGGTAGTAACGGGGAATTTCTTTTTTCTATCAATATATGCATGCATTACATCATGAATATCAGTAGTAAATTCAACCCAAGAGCCTCTAAAGGGAATAATTCTGGCTGTATAAATTCTTGTTCCGTTTGGATGCAAAGCATCATCAAAGAATACACCCGGAGACCTATGAAGCTGTGAAACCACAACTCTTTCGGCACCGTTAATAATAAATGTACCTCTGCGGGTCATTGAAGGTATATTGCCAAGATATACTTCCTGTTCGATAGCTTCGATATAATCTTCAGATTCCTTTTCAGCTTTACTTGAAAGTCTTAGCTTAGCTTTTAAAGGTTTAGCAAATGTAAGTTCTCTTTCGCGGCATTCATCTTCAGAATACTTTGGTTTTTCGATTGAGTATTCTAAAAACTCCAACTGAAATATCGAAGATGCATCTTCAATAGGAAAATTATTAACAAAGGCTTGTTGAAGACCTCTGACTTCCCTTTTAGAAGGTATTACATCCTCTTGGAGGAACTCCTTGTAGGCTTGCAGCTGAATGTTCAGTAAGTCCGGGTAGTCTATACTCTTTTTTGCCTTAGCGAAGTTTATCCTTTTCTGAAGTCTTACTAGGCTTCCCTCTACGATAATCTCGGCTTGTACTTTATTGTTATCCACTTACACCCTCCACCATTGAGTAATTTATTTTTTGAAAAAATAAGGATTTTTCGAGGTCTCCGTTTTTAAGAAATCTCAAAAAATCCTCTTTTATATTCAACAATTCTTTCAATTGTCAGTCCTTCTTTAGAAGGTAAAAAAAACACTTAATTATAATAGATATTATAGACATAAATAGGAAAGGCAGGAATAATTCCTGCTTTCCCTTTTATTTTGATGCCAAAAACTACTTTAATGTAACTTTTGCGCCTTGTTCTTCTAATTTCTTTTTGATATCTTCAGCTTCTTGCTTAGTGATACCTTCTTTAACTACTTTAGGTGCACCTTCTACTAAATCTTTAGCTTCTTTTAGACCTAAACCGGTTAATTCACGAACTACTTTAATTACGTTTAATTTTTTGTCGCCGGCGCCGGTTAATTCAACGTCGAATTCAGTTTTTTCTTCAGCTGCAGGAGCAGCTTCAGTTGGAGCAGCTGCCATCATCATTGGAGCAGCGGCAGTAACGCCGAATTTTTCTTCTAAAGCTGTTTTTAATTCTGCTGCTTCAGTTAAAGTCAAATTGGAAATTTTCTCTACTAATTCTTCTACTATAGCGGACATTATATCTCTCCTTATTTTTTATTTTTATTAATTATTGATTTGCTTGTTTTTTTGCAACTTCTTCGATTATACCTGCTAAATCACGCATTACTGCATTGATAGAGCCTACGATACCTGATATCGGAGCATTTAAGCTTCCTAAAATGCTTGCTATAATTTCAGGTTTAGAAGGCATAGCAGCTAATTGCTTTAATGTAGTACCATCGAAATACTGACCTTCGATAATCGCCCCTTTAAAGGTAGGCATTTTATGTTTGTCAATGATTTCTTTTAAGACTTTAGCCGGAGCTAATGGATCGTCGTAGCCTAAAACTAATGCAGTTGGTCCGGTAAAATCTTCTACCGGCATACTAACATTTTCTGCTTGATTAAAAGCATGTTTAATCAATGTATTTTTTGCTACTCGAAGCCCAACATTTTTCTTTTTCATTTCATTTCTAACTTCATGAAGTCTTTTTACGGACATTCCCTTGAAGTCTATGAAATAGAAACCGTTTGTTTTATTGAGCAGTTCCACTAATTCGGCAACAATCTCTCTCTTTTTATTCTTTGTTACCATAGTTTTGTTTACCTTTTCCTTTTGTTTACCGACTACCCGAAATTCGGGGAGAAGCAAGCCGTTAATACAAATTTATATGAGTGCGTAATTTACAATTTTAATTATTTATACTATTAATTTATCGGTAATGACTGTTCGCTTACCTGTACGCCTGGTCCCATTGTCGAAGTAAAGAAAATGGATTTTACGTATTTACCTTTTGCAGTAGCGGGTTTAGCTCTGAGTACCGATTGATAAATCATTAAGATATTTTCTTGTAGCATTTTCTCACTAAATGAGCATTTACCAACTGCTGCATGAACGTTACCGGTTTTATCAACACGATATTCGATTTTACCTGCTTTAACTTCATTAACCGCTTGAACGACATCAAAAGTTACAGTACCGCTTTTAGGGTTTGGCATTAAGCCACGTGGACCAAGTATCCTACCAAGTTTACCAACTTCACCCATTACATCCGGAGTGGCGATAATCACATCGATTTCTGTCCATCCGGCTTTAATTTTTTCTACATATTCTTCTAAACCTGCGTAATCAGCTCCGGCAGCTAAAGCTTCTTTATCTTTAGGTGATTTTGCCATTACGAGAACACGAACTGTCTTACCTGTACCGTGAGGTAATGACACGGTACCGCGGACCAATTGGTCAGCTTTTCGCGGATCAACGCCTAATTTTACTGCAATTTCGAATGATTCGTCGAACTTAGCAGTAGCGTTTTTCTTAACGATAGCGACAGCTTCAGGATAAGAGTAAACGTTTTCAACGTCATAACTCTTAACTAATTTAGCATATCTCTTACCTGTTTTTTTCATAGTTTTTTCTTCGCTATAAATTCTAAAATTTTTATTTGTACGGTTTTATAGTTTAAACCGTAAAAAACTAACCTTCAACTACAATCCCCATACTGCGGGCTGAACCCTTAATCATGCTTAATGCGGATTCCATAGTATCTGTGTTAAGGTCTTCCCATTTAATCTTTGCGATTTCTTCGCATTGGGCGACTGTAACCGTACCAACTCTTGTTTTGTTTGGTTCTGCAGAGCCTTTTGGAATACCGGCAGCTTTAACTAAAAGAACCGGAGCCGGAGGTGATTTAACGATAAACGTAAATGATTTATCGGCATAAAACGTTACAACAATCGGTAATATAGTACCTTTTTGTTTGGCAGTTTTAGCGTTAAATTGCTTTACGAACTCCATACCGCTAAGTCCTCTTTGACCAAAGGCCGGACCTACCGGAGGAGCCATCGTTGCTTCACCGGCATTTAATTGTAGCTTAAATGCACCTAATACTTTCTTTGCCATTTCTTTACTCTATCTATAAAATAAAACAACGAAAACCGAATTTATTATTCTTGTTATCTTCTTATGAATGATTCTCAGGTTCTACCTGACTAAAGTCTAATTCGACAGGTGTCTTTCTGCCTAGAATCCCTACTTCTACTTTTAATTTTTGTTTTTCATTATTAACTTCTTTTACTGTTCCGCTAAAGGTAGTAAAAGGACCGTCAATAACTCGAACAGGGTCGCCGATTGCAAACGCTGTCTCGACAGTAGTAATATCTTTTCGCTCTTCTACTCTGCCGAAAATCCTATCAACTTCTTCTTTCTGCAATTGTGTAGGCTCTCCCCTTGCACCAACAAAACTCACTACCGACGGTAAGTGAGTTATAATATCTTTAATTTTTTTATCTAAAATTGCTTTTAGGAGAATATAACCGGGCAAGAAATTCTTTGTTCTTTGTCTTCTTTTTCCGCCACGGACTTCATAGACATTCTCTTGCGGAATAATAATTTCCACAATTTTATCTTGCAGTTTGAGCCTTTTTACTTCAGTCTCTATTCCAAGCTTTACCTTGGCTTCATGACCGGTAAATGTACGCAAAGCATACCATTTATGCTCTCCTGTTTCTTCTACGATTTCATTGATATCTGACATTATTATTCCAAGCCTATGACAAAATTAGAAAATAAAATTGATAACATTACCCATCAAGAAGTCAACAGCATAAACAAATACAGTAAAAACGAGGGTAGTTATTACCACTACTATCGTTGATTCTTTTAATTGCTCTTTTGAAGGCCAGGAAACTTTTTTCATTTCCTTTGATACTTCGCCTACGAAGTCTTTAATTTTAGCTATCATAATATTATTTCCGCTTCATTTAAAAAAAAACAGCCTTCGCTGTCATTTTTATTGCACGGGCGGCAGGAATCGAACCCGCAACCTACGGTTTTGGAGACCGTCACTCTACCTATTGAGCTACGCCCGTGTATCAAAAAACTTGAGCTGATGACCGGGCTTGAACCGGTGACCTCTTCCTTACCAAGGAAGTGCTCTACCACTGAGCTACATCAGCTTTATATTCCCTTGAGCGGGAAACGGGACTCGAACCCGCGGCCCTCAGCTTGGGAAGCTGATGCTCTACCAACTGAGCTATTCCCGCAAAATACGAAAAGAAGCAGTATATTCCTACTTCTTAAAAAAAACTTGCGAGACTTTTAATCCATTTGGTTCGCCCTAAAGTAACTTTTCCAAACATCGTTTCAGGATTAAGCCTGCTTTTGAGCGGGAGACGAGACTCGAACCCGCGACCCTCAGCTTGGAAGGCTGATGCTCTACCGACTGAGCTACTCCCGCATTTTACTTATTTTTCAGCTATTGAATCTTTGCCTGCTCTATCGTCGTTTTCCTTGTGGGGCGAGCAGGGATCGAACCTGCCATGAGTACCCTCGGCGGATTTACAGTCCGCTGCCACACCATTGCGGCGTTCGCCCCAGGATTTGAGCTTACAAAATTAAGTAAAATTTTTGTATTTGTCAAGCTTTTTTTTCTAATTGTCAATTTTTTTTCGATCTTCTTCTTTTTCAGTTCTGCCGAAAAAGAATACTAAAATAATACTTTTTCTCCAATAATGCAAATACTTTTTAATTTATTCTGTGATTTTTTACAAAATATTCAAATGACTGATTTTTCTTCATTGCTAAATCAATCGAATAACTCTTTAATATTTCGTACATAAAATCAATTCTACTGCGAAATGTATGATGACATATCTCATTGAAATCTTCCTTAGTTATCTCGTTTGTATCCTTAGGAATCAGTATATTCATTAATGCTGCTCTCTCTGTGGAAATTCCTGCTAAATACCAACTCTCGATTTCTTTAATTACAATGTCTATTTTTGAAGTTTCTACATTTGAAAATCGATTTTTTATTATTCTTTTCTTTTCCGCTATTGTCTCTAATAGGTCTATATCTGCTGTAAATATATAATCGTAGTCTAAAGTAATTATACTCTGAATAAACAATTCTACCTTCTGCTTCTTCCATTGTGCATATTTGAATATTTCTACATCTGAATAATGATTCAAAAACAAAGGCTGCACTACTCTTTTGAAAAACAACTCGTCGTCATTGCCTTCGACAAATATATATAGCTTTTTTTGTCTCATAGTTTATCCGATATTTTTTCATATAAACGAAATTTTGCTATTTTTTTCCTCTGTAAAAAGTGCATTATTGACACTTTTAAAACTCCAAAACCGTATTTCATGCTTCTGCTGAAATTTATAGACGATGCTTCACTAAAATACTTGGTCGGGCAAGTAATTTCAGCTATTTCATATCCGGTATAAAATAGTTGGCTAAGCATCTGATTATCAAAAATAAAATCATCGCTATTGTGCATATAATTAATGGATTTCAATGCCCGAGCAGAAAATGCTCTATATCCCGAATGATACTCACTTAACTTTTCATTGATAAATATATTTTGAAACAATGTCAGAAAACGATTTGCTATATATTTATATTTAGGCATTCCGCCCTTTAATGCACCTTTACCTAATATACGCGAGCCGAGAACTACATCATAGACTTCATTAGCTATTAGGTAAGACATGGACTGAATCAGCTTAGGCGTATATTGATAGTCCGGATGAAGCATGATCACTATGTCCGCTTTTAGTTCTAAAGCTTTTTTATAACAGCTTTTTTGATTTCCACCGTATCCTAAATTTTTCTCGTGCTTAATTATATGCTTAATCCCTAATTTTTCAGCTTCCAAATAAGTATTGTCCCTACTGCAGTCGTCAACTAATACTACTTCATCGACTATATCAAAGGGAATTTCCTTATATGTTATCTCAAGGGTTTTCTCGGCATTATAAGCCGGCAATACTACTACTATTTTTTTGTTTTTAAGCATATTCTGTATTTAATTAAACTATTTCCTGTTAATTGAGCTTTTCCTGAACAAATGTAAAAATTGAGTCATATTTGCTTTTGCGTTTTTCTGAAGCGTGTCGCTGACTAATCGAACATCTTCTACGGTATATATTGCATTCGGATTAAATTCTTTAATTAGAGGGATTACCTCAGCTAATTGTTGACGCTGAATTACTAAGAAAAGTATTTTTACATTATCTGCTAAAGTGCCTCTGGCATCAACCGATGTGATGGAATAATTCTTGCTGAATAAAAAATCTGTAAGCTCGCTAGCATCATATTTTGTAATTATCCTGACTACAACCTGCCCCAATGATAATTTGCTTTCAATATACATACCGATATAAGTACCGGCGGCAAAACCGAAGCCCCAAGCAAAGTAATAATATGTATTATTCAAATTCTTCATTATCTGCGATACTGCCGTTATCCATACAAATGACTCCACAAAACCTAATGCTGTAGCGAATTTCCTATATCCCTTACCCAAAAATATAATTCTTAATGTACTGATACTTACATCAATAATTCTTGCACAAAAAATAAAAAACGGTATCAGCACCCAGGGCACTATATTATCAGCAATTAGAGTAAATATTTCCATGTTACAATTTTCTGGTTTTCAATAATTCAATTTTTTTTTTTCGCTTCCTTGCAGTTAGCAAAGGACTCTTTTCGTTATCAGCTTACAAGATCAGGTCTGTCTTTACCGACTTTATAATAAATAAATAAAGCGGAAGCAACTGCAATTATCAGAGGAATTAGCAAAGCAAAAATACTGCCCGCGTCCATGCCTTCATTGCTGATGGATTCATCGGGAGCTATTTCTTTTCCAGATTTATCAACTAAAATGTAACCATTTTTTGAGCCACTTTTAGCTTGAATTTGCAATATTGTTTCAGATTTATTGTCCGCACTAATTGCAAATATTTGTGCTATTTCTTCCGGACTGTCTGATTGAATATCTTTCTGAACTGCAAAGCATTCAAGTTTTGTTTTATTTTTTACAAGTGATTTTGCGAAATTATCATCTGAAATCAAATCAATAGCATCTACAGAGAAACGAGTTTTATATTCTTTTGCCGAGAGGATGATCGACTCAATTGTATTATCTTCGTCATTAATCACTTCGTAGTCAGATACTGTAAAGCTGATAAGAGCAAGCTCATTAGCTTTGACATCGTCGCCGGAGCTGCTCCCGAAAGCCATTATAAGAAATACTATCAGAAATACAGCCGGAATAATATAAAGCAAGTTTTTTTTGTTATTCATCTTTGTTTCTTCACCCTGTTTAAGTTCAATATTTTCCATTATTCTTCAGTTTTTTTATTATTTTTATTATTTCAATTATTTCAATATTCAAATATATACAATTATTTTTTAATATATAAAATCGGATTGCAATTGCAGGTCTCTTCGATTTTCTTTTTATCAAATGCAGGTATCTCTTTAGTTGGATAATTACCTATCACCACAGCAAACATTTTTTTACCTTCTATATCTTTTTCTAATATTTCCGTTTTCAATCTTTTTTCTTTATATTTTTTCGATTCTACATTTGCAGCTTCAATTGTAGAAAAAATCCCTACCTGAAGCCCGTAGCTTTGTCTTTTGGCATGCTCTTCTTTAGTAGGTTTCACGTCAGTTTTAGCTGTAATTTTAGTGTCAGTTTTTTTGGGGACAACATCTTTTTTTATTTCTGCTTTTAATTCGTCCTTTTTAATAGTAGCCTTTTTTTTGTCATTATTATCAATAGTATTAGCAATTACAAACGAAGCTCTGACTACATCTGAGGCAGGAGATAGAAATTCGGAAGCGGGATATTTTGCTCTGAACACTTCTAAAGAAGATTTTGCTTTAGCAGTATCTCCCTTAATGGAATGAAACTGCACTACCCTCCAATAAGCATCATCTGCCCATTCGCTTTTAGGATAGTCTTTAATAACTTTATAATAGTAACTAACGGCTTTATTGGCATCTTCACTCAATACACCCTGAAGTAGAATAATACCCGGGTCTTCATTGCCGGCTTCCTGAAGAGTCATAAGAATGCTTTTAGCTTCGTCAATTTTGCCGGTAGCTGTTTTACGAAGTGCTTCACGTATTTGCTTTGCCTGAGAAAACGCAATGCTCGGCAAGCAAATCGCTAAAATTAAAATACTTATAAATATACAATGTTTGAACTTCATATCAATCTCTTTTATATTTTTCAAATTTTCATACATTATTTAATTCAAAAATAAATGATTTTCTTTACTTATAAAAATCAATAATCGAATTAATCAAAGAAGTATTTCATTATTTTTTTATTTACTGAGAAAAAAATATTCTTTTTTGTAATTAATATGTTGTTTTATATATATTTCTTTTTTATTTTACGATATATTATTTACAATTATGAAAAATATATCTTGAAATGTCCGTATTGCAATAGTACAAAATCCATTAAGCACGGAAAGACTTCTACCGGAAGCCCGCGCTACCGATGCCAATCCTGTTCAAGAACTTGGATTGATAAAATCAATTATTATAATAAACCGGACATAGTAACGATAAGCGAGCAATATTTAGCCGGAGCCACCACCCGAGAATTAGCCCCTATCTACCATAGCTCTCCGCTAAGAGTTAATCAGAAAATCAGGAGTTTCCTTCAGGGCTGCCCGAACTGGGAAGACTATTTAGACACTTGCACATCAAGGCACAGAACAAGTTTAATATATTTAGTAGGTAAAGAATTTTCAGCATCAAAGAAAATCACCGGCTCCAATTCTATGTATCTTGCTTTGGCAATTGATGCACTCTCGTCCGTAGTACTGGGTTATCAGATTGCCGAAAAAGATAGTATAAAAATATGGTCTAAATTATTAGCTCGAATGCTCGAAAGAAAAATCCCGTGTAATAATTTCATGGCTAATGGTTCAAGGCACTCCGAAGTGGCAATTAATGAGTTTTATCCTAATTCAAACATACGTGTTTTCTATAATAAAGCCTATAGAGATAAGGAGCTTACATGCTGCGTAAATAGGTTACCGGTCAATTACAAATTAATCAATGATGCCATAAAAGCATGCGATAATTTAAAATCAGATAATTTTGCAAAATATCTAAAGAGAATTAATGCTCCTACTATTAATGAATTTATACGAAAAAATCCCGAATTATTTATAAAGAGACTAAAAGAAAGATTAGATAACCGCCCGAAAATCAGAGTAGAGGGTCTAATTAACGGCTTCAGGGAGAGATTTGAAAAATTCCACATGATAAAAAATGAGCCCGAACCGTTAATTAACGGATGGCTGAGTAAATGGATGCTAGAAGAATTGGATTTCGGATTTAACAGGCTGTCATTATACCTGAATCTCCCTTGCAAAGTCGATTTTAAAGATTTTACCTGTGGCAATATCCCTTCTATTCAAATATTAAATAAAGAGAGCAAAAAGCTTAATAGTTTTGCTATTGAGTTAGCAACAAGAAATTTGCAATTACCGATTTACTATTTCAGTTGCGAACTTAATTCAGAGCTCTGCGAAATATTTTGATTGTATTCCGTTTTTTATTACAATCTTATTTTAATCCTATTTTTATTGGAAATACAAAAGTATTTTCGTAATTTGCATCTTATTTATATGTAATATATTAAAAATATTATTCTAAATACTGTACGAGTGTAACTTTTTTGCCAAAAATACACTCTTTATAATCGGAAAATAAATGTAATTATAAATTATAGGAGAAATCCCGTGAAAAAAATCAATTATTTAATAGTTTTTATTATTTTAGGTGCCTTTCTGACACAGAGCTTTCAGTGTACTTCGCCGACAATGTCAACAGCTCGTACTGCTAATAAAAACAAGGATTACAAAAAATCTATTGAAGCTTATGAAAAAGAGCTCAAAGCTAACCCCACCAATGCCGAAGCTCATTATGAATTAGCGGCTGTACTTCTCACTGATATTGAGGATTCAAAGCCGGATTTGGCTACTACAATTAAAGCTATCGATAAATCATTAGACCATGCTTTTGAAGGTCGTAAAATGGTTAAGGATCAAAAAAATGCTGAAAAATATTTCGATATTGAAAACAATATTTGGATTTATTCTTTCAACTGCGGAAGTTCAGCTCTAAATGAAATTTCAAAACCCGAGCTATCCGCTGAAGAAAAAATATCTATAGTAAAAAGCGTTGAACCTATTCTTGAAAAATCAATCAAATTAATCCCATATTTACCAAATACTTATTATATGCTTGGTCTGATATATACCGGTTTGGGGGATTTCAATAAAGCTATATCAGCTTATGATGGTTATAATAAAGTTCTTTCTAATGAATTAAAATTTGCTAAAGAAAAAGGAATCAGCTTATCTACAACCAGAGATGAACTATTATCCAAATTAGGCAAACCTGCCCAAGTAATTCCTCATTATTGGAGATACAATACTACTCCTAAAGGTCAAATTCATGATACTCTAAATACTTACATTTTCAATGCAAATAATGCTATGCTTGCTGTCTGGACATATTTTAATCCTAAAGAAAACACTAACAAAGTAATTGGCTGGATATTTAATCCGTTGCCTGCTCTTTTTCAACAACGATTTGATATATTGATTGAGCCATCAGTTAATTTATTCAGTATTGTTTATGATATTGAATCGGCTAAAGAGCCGGGCAAAGGCGATTTTAGCAAAGCTATTCAGACTTATGAAACTATCAAGATTCTCGACCCAAATTATTCCAATGCTAATCAGTTTTTAGTTGAAATATACAAATTACAAGGTAATAAAGATAAAGCTCTCGAAGTAATAAGTAAATTAGTTAAAGAAAATCCGGAAAATAAGGTTACCAGAGCTCAATACGGTGATATTCTTAAAGAATTCGATAGAGAAGACGAAGCAATAGCTCAATACGAAGCAGCTCTTAAAATGGACCCGAACTATACTATAGTTAAAAAAATATTAGGCTCAACATATAAAAACAAGGCTGCAAAAATATTAGATATTGAAAGAGAAAAATATATCAAAGATAATAAATATGTAGTCAAAACTGAAGAATTTATGCCTTTCCTTGATAAATCTGCAAATTATTTCGAATCAGCTTTAAAAGACGCTGATAGCGAAAATGACTATGTGATTATGTACGACCTTGCTGATATTTATTTTGTTAAACAACAAACTGATAAAAAGTATGCCGATATGTTTAATTCTATGGTTTCTAAAATGGAATTAATAGAAAGAAATATAGTTGAAACTGAATTAACTCAATATTATTATAACTTGTTAAATTTATACGACAGAACGGGTAATTCCGAGAAATCAGAAGTTATTCAAAAGAAAATTCAAGCTTTAAAATAATAATGATTTTATCTGTATTTAAATGATTTTAATACCACATCTCAATCAAGATGTGGTATTTTTTAAAAAGCTAACACATTTTATTATTTAAATGAAAGAAAAATATGGCTAACAAAAACGATCAAAACCGCCAAGAAATTAATATCGAATTAGGCGAAAAAGAAGCTGAAGGCATATACTCAAATCTTGCTATCATTGCTCATTCACCTGCTGAATTTGTAATAGATTTCACACGTATTATGCCCGGAGTTCCTAAGGGCAAAGTCCATGCAAGAATTATTATGACTCCTCAGCATTCAAAATTATTATTAAACGCATTAGCAGATAATATAGTTAAATATGAATCTCAGTTCGGCGAAATCAAAGTTGACCGCCAAGATAATGACTTCTTAGGCTTTCACGGCTCACCGAAAGTAAACTAAGAGTATTCTTTGAAATATTATGTTTGACATCAACCCGTGGCTTTAGAGGCTGTGTGAAAACGGAAATTTGTAATTTACGTAAGATTGAAAAATAGAATAAGTACCTATCAAGCTGACGGTTAACCGTCAGCTTGTATTAGAGTAAAATGAATTAATTCGTGTATTTACACAGCCTCATCAGCGTGGGGCTCAGTAACTTTGAGTAATTGTTATTAGTCGAAAAACGAAAGTAATAAAAGGTTATTACACCGCCTCTTCAACCACGAGTAATGCAAGATTTGATATGTGTAAATTCAAGTAGTAAATGAATTAAAAGACCTTCCCAAACCAAAGCTCGAGAAGGTCTTTATAAAAATATTAGATAGGCGAATTAACCCTTAATTGCTTTTACTCTATCAGTAAATTTAGGTAATACTTCGAACAAATCACCTATAATACCATAATCGGCAACTTTAAATATTGGAGCTTCTTTATCCTTATTGATAGCTACAATTAATTTTGAGCTGCCCATTCCTGCCAAATGCTGAACCGCACCGGAAATACCGCAAGCAATGTACATAGATGGAGACACAGTTTTACCGGTCTGCCCTACTTGCTCGGCGTGAGGTCTCCAACCGGCATCAACTACTGCACGTGAAGCACCTACTGCCGCACCTAATACGCCGGCTAAATTTTCAATCAAATTATAATTTTCAGGTCCTTTAATGCCACGCCCGCCGGACACAATGATATCGGCTTCGAGAACGTCAAGTTTACCGGCATTTTTAGCTACATTGGTAACAACTACTCTGAAGTCAGCATCGCTTAAGCTTGGATTAAATGTAGTTACATTTATTCCGGTAGTAGTAACTTTAGTAGCAGTAAATACATTCGGACGTAAAGAGAATACCTTGCTGGCAGTATTAATTTTAGAATTAATATATGCTTTACCTGCATAGACAGGTTTTTTTGCAATTATCTCGTTACCTTCAATTGTTAGCTCTACAGTATCGGCAACATAACCGGCATTTAATTTGGCAGCAGTACGGGGAGCCAATTCTAAACCGGTTGAATTAGCGGCAAATAGTACTACATCTGCACCGATTGATTCCATAACCTGCATAGTAACTTTAGCATAAGCCATTGATGAGTATTTCTCGAGCTTAGAGTCGTTAACCAATACTACATCTTTCAAACCGTATTCTTCGGCAGTTTTGGCTTGAGCTTCATTGCCGTTAATTAAAAGACCGCAAAATGAAACGCCTGCTTGAGTAGCTAATTCTCTGGCAGCAGAAACTGCTTCATAAGAACTGCGTTTCAAATTAGCGTTATTAGCTTCTAAATAAACTAAGATTTTCTTCATTTATATTTTCTCCATTATTTCGTTGATTTTATGAAATTAAATTACTTTAGCATCTTCGTGCAATAAGCGAACGATATCTGCAATTTCCTCATCGCTTGAACCTACTAATTTACCAACGCGTTTTTTACTTAGTATTCCCATAGAAACTACAGTAGTAAATACATCGCCGGCAGTAGCAGGTCTTTCTTCGATAGGTTTGGATTTAGCTTTCATAATGTCAGGTAATTTTGGATAGCGTGGGTCGTTTAATCCTTTTTGAGCGGAAATCACGCAAGGTAAAGTTGTCTCGACTGTTTCTTTACCGCCCTCTATATCGCGTTCGGCAATTACTTTAGTACCGTCGATAGTTAAATTAGATACAACTGCAACAGAAGGCATATCAAGCAATTCAGCTACATAAGCCGGTACTTGCAATGAATCATAATCAACTGATTGCTTACCGAGTATAATTAAATCCGGATTTATTTCTTTAGCATATTGTGCTATATTATTTGCAACGAAAAAAGAATCTGCTATCTCGTCTGCTTTGATTAAAACTGCTTTATCAACGCCCATAGCAAGTGAGGTTCTTAGAACTTCTTTGGCTGTATCATTGCCTATTGTAAGGGCTGTAACTGTACCGCCTTGTTTTTCTCTAAGTCTTAAACCTTCTTCAAGAGCTAACTCATCATAAGGGCTGATAACATATTTAATACCCTGCGGATCGATAGTTTTGCCATCTTTTCCAACTATGATTCTTGATGCAGTATCCGGAACTCTGGATACACATACTAAAATATTCATTATTTCTCCTTAAAATCTTTAAATATAAGAAATTTATTTTTTTCACTCTGCTCAAGCCATCCCTATATAGCGGGGCGATGGACTTGAGATTCCTTTTCATCAATTCTGAATTTCAAACTAAGAATTACCGTAATAATACTACCTAAGTAATACTACTGTTAAAAACGTTATCGTTTAAAATATTACTGTAATAATATTACTATCATCAATAAACAGAAATATTATTCAATATTCTGAATTTGTTCTCTAACTCTTTCCAACTCTTCTTTAGCACCGACAACCGCGTGAGCGATTTCGGTATCATTTGATTTAGAGCCGATAGTATTAACTTCTCTGTTCATTTCTTGAAGTAAAAAATTTATTTTACGCCCGACTGATTCGCCGTCTTTAAATGTATCAAAGAAGAATTTAATATGTGAACGCAGGCGAACACATTCCTCTGATATATCTAATTTGTCGGCAATTAGAACAAGCTCGAGCTGGATACGATGCTCATCGATTTCATCACTGTCGAATAATTGAGCAACTCTCTGGCGAAGCCTTTCTCGCTCTTCGGGAATTCTTTTTATACCGAGAGCTTCAACTTTTTCTACTACACCGGAAATCTTTTTCATGCGGGCAAGCATATCTTTAGATATTTGCTGACCTTCATTAGCTCGCATTTTGTTGAAAGCAGCAATTGCATTTTTGAGTGCTTTTTTAACTACCTTCCATTCGGTTTCGGAAGTATCTTCTTCCTCCGCCTGTGGGAACGTATTAGAGAAGTGTAACACATGCTCTAATTTAACTGTTTCTTTAAACTTCAATTCATTGCGGAATTCATTAAGAGTATCATAACATTTAATTGCTGCGGGCTTGTTAAAAACGAACAATCTCTCGGTATCATTTCTTTGGATATTGATATTGATTGTTACAGTACCACGCACGATGTTAGCTTTTAAAATTTCTCTTAATTCGAATTCCTTCTGTGATAGATTTCTTGGCATACGGCAAGTAATGTCAAGATTTCTACCATTCAAACTTTTCAGTTCAATGATTGCGGTTATCCCGTTTTCTGATGCTTCAGCTTTGCTGAAACCGGTCATACTTCTTATCATATATTTTATATTTATATAGTTAATAAATTTCAAACAAACTACAAAAATATGATTTTTTTTTGACACTTATAAGATTTTTCTTTTCTATTGTAAGATTTATATGGAAAAATCGATTTTTTGTAATGGAAATTATTTCATATATTTGCCTTCTAACTAAACTCTATATCTTATGAAATATTTATGTAACGTGGATATAGCATATTCGTTAATAATATTGAAATGGCTTAATGCTTATTATTTATATAATTTGGGGGTTCTTATGAAAAATTTGATTTTGAGTTTAATTAGTATTGTTGTTTTTTCTTGTAGTGCATATTCTTTTAATGTTGGACAATTTGACACTACTTATACTTTTAACGGTGAGGGTAGGGCTATATCTTTCTATATACCAACTACTTACCAATCGGACTTAAAATACAATGTGCTAATTGGGCTTCACGGTGCAGGCGACACATGTTCCAATTATCGTAATGACCTTATTAATACGTTAAAATGGGATACATTATTTAAAAATACAATTCTGATATTCCCCGACGGTGGCTCAGACCGATCAAAAGATTTTTATTCGCCGGCAGGTGATGAAGCTTTTATTGATACAGTTTTAAATTATGCCAAAAATAATTTTAATATTGATGATAAAAATATTACACTTCAAGGGTTTTCTCTTGGGGGCAGGAGTGCATTAAAATACGGATTAGAATATCCAGAGAAATTTAATGGATTAATTCTTAACTCTCCGGCAATGCAATGTCCGCAAGACGTGCAAAATAAAAGCGGTTTTTCATTAATATATAACTATGAAAATTCGGCAAATATTCCGATTACCATTACTCATGGTACAAATGATATAGGATTCCTAAAAACAATAAAAATGTTAGCAGATACTTTGGTAAATAGAAATACGCGAATGTTGTATTTCCGGATTCCGAATATGCAACATACTATTCCTCCAAATCAATTAACATCAACTTTGTTAAAATATCTTACTACTAAAATTGAGAAATCTTCTTTTATGCTGCACGATATTTCTGCTCCTATATGTGTATATTCTAAAAAAATCGAACCAAAATTTAAAGTTAGAAATATGACTACTGTCCCGATTACAAGCCTTGAGCTTACTTACACTGTAAATAACCAAACTAATACGTTTAATTGGACAGGCGAAATTAAAGAAAATTGTTATCAAGATATTGCTACACCCGAGTTGGAATTAGAAGATGGTTATTATGAACTCTCTGGTTATATTTCCAAAATCAATGGTACAAGTGTATCGGAAAATATTGTGACGAATTTAGGTTCTTGCTCCTTCAATATTTTCAATGAGTCAAATCCCATTCCCCAAAAGGATGATTTCTCTGAAACAGATAATTTAGCAAAGTATTGGGCAATTAAAGAGTCAGGCAATTACTTAACTTGGATGTACGACAATACATACGGTAGAGATGGCAATGGAGCTATGCTTATGCTTAACACAATTTTGGCATATACGAACTTGGGATTAACAGAAAGCTTATTGACAGCCAAATACAATTTTACAGATGCAATAGAACCTAAATTAGGATTTGAGCTTGCTTATAATTATTCTTACTATACTACCGAATATTTCACAGAAGAAACTATCTTTACTGATACTTTAAATGTACTAATATCTAATGATTTAGGAGCGACTTATACTTCAATTTATAAGAAATGGGGAGCTGATTTAGCTACTTTTGCTTCACCTTTTAAAAATCCCTTACAAATTGAAACATTTTTAGCAACTCCTGCAAATAATGAGTGGAGAACAGAAATAATTGACTTAAAAGATTATAATGTTGGAGCAAATACAATATTCAGATTCGACTATATTTCCGGTTCAGGTGGAATTATTTATTTGGATAAGTTTAATGTTTTTGATGCTGCGGTTACTTCGGTTAAAGATAAAGAAAAATTTTCTCTCTCGGTTTATCCGAACCCTGCAAAATCAAATGATTTATTGAGTTTCCAATTGCCCAAAAGCATTTCTGGAGATGTAAATATTGAATTGTTTGATGAATTGGGACAGAGTTTGGGATTAGTATATTCCTCTGAAGATATAAGCTCAGATTATAATGTAAAAATAAAATTACCTCAATTAGTTGCCGGTATGTATATGGTTAAAGTTCGGCATGGGTTAGATATAAATTCAGTTAAATTAATAATCGAATAATTCTCATCATTTAGAGGCGGGTTGAAAGACTCGCCTTTAAATATTCTTTCTCAACTCCACTATTTGATTTATATCCAAACCGGAATATCTCGAAATCTTTTCATTTGATTCACCGTCTTTAATCATTAAAAGGGCAACTTCCATTTTCCCTTTGGCAATACCTTTTTTCAAACCTTTGGCTTCACCATCCATTAATGCGGTTTGGATAACACTTCTCTCAAGTCTTAGATTTTCTATATGACGGTTATAGCCTCCCTGCTCGGTAATAGATAAGTTTTCAAATTGTAGCTTTTCTTTTACTATTTCAAGACCTTGAGCTTTATACTCTTGTTTCACGTCATTATTTTTGAGATAGTAAATCCATTCGTCTAAGCTATCTTTGGCTATATCATTAAATTGATTTACCTTTATTACGTAATATTCGGGGAATAGTCCGCTTAACTCACTTGTATTAAATACTTCCATCTGCTTTTTTGATAAGTTTAACTTATCATTATTATGAATTCCGATAAATTCGGTTTTCCCGTGATAGACGTAATCCTGACCTTGTCCTAAATCAAAATATACTATATTAACCGAATATACTTTTTTTAGCTTAGCATAATCATCACCCAGATAAATATATTCGGTGAGAATTTTTGATGTACCATAGAGCATTCTCTGGAAATAATCAGCTTCACTGCTTACTTGTACTTCAATAATAATAATTTCTTTTTTGCTATTTTCGGCAATTATATCCACCCTGTTGAATTTATCATTATTATCTTCCTGATTTGCTTCGGATTCTAATATCCGCTCTATCAAAATACTTTCTTTTAATAGAACACTAAGAAATCCCTCTAATACTTTGAAGTTTGCTTTCTGTCGCAATAATTTCTTTATTGCCCAGTCAAATCTGATTAATGTATTGCCTTGCATTTATGATCTCTTATTGTTTATTTGAGCTTTTAATTGTTCTATTTGATTTATATCCAATCCGGAATATCTCGAAATCTTATCGTTTGATTCTCCGTCGTTAATCATTAAAATGGCTACTTCCATTTTCCCTTCTGTTTTCCCTTTGGCAATACCTTTTTTCAAACCTTTGGCTTCACCATCCATTAATGCGGTTTGGATAACACTTTTCTCAAGTCTTAGATTTTCTATATGACGGTTATAGCCGCCCTGCTCGGTAATAGATAAGTTTTCAAATTGTAGCTTTTCTTTTACTATTTCAAGACCTTGAGCTTTATACTCTTGTTTCACGTCATTATTTTTGAGATAGTAAATCCATTCGTCTAAGCTATCTTTGGCTATATCATTAAATTGATTTACCTTTATTACGTAATATTCGGGGAATAGTCCGCTTAATTCACTTGTATTAAATACTTCCATCTGCTTTTTTGATAAGTTTAATTTATCATTATTGTGAATTCCGATAAATTCGGTTTTCCCGTGATAGACGTAGTCCTGCCCTTGTCCTAAATCAAAATAGACTATATTTACCGAATATACTTTTTTTAGCTTAGCATAATCATCACCCAGATAAATATATTCGGTGAGAATTTTTGATGTACCATAGAGCATTCTCTGGAAATAATCAGCTTCACTGCTTACTTGTACTTCAATAATAATAATTTCTTTTTTGCTATTTTCGGCAATTATATCCACCCTGTTGAATTTATCATTATTATCTTCCTGATTTGCTTCGGATTCTAATATCCGCTCTATCAAAATACTTTCTTTTAATAGAACACTAAGAAATCCCTCTAATACTTTGAAGTTTGCTTTCTGTCGCAATAATTTCTTTATTGCCCAGTCAAATCTGATTAATGTATTGCCTTGCATTTATGATCTCTTATTGTTTATTTGAGCTTTTAATTGTTCTATTTGATTTATATCCAATCCGGAATATCTCGAAATCTTATCGTTTGATTCTCCGTCGTTAATCATTAAAATGGCTACTTCCATTTTCCCTTCTGTTTTCCCTTTGGCAATACCTTTTTTCAAACCTTTGGCTTCACCATCCATTAATGCGGTTTGGATAACACTTTTCTCAAGTCTTAGATTTTCTATATGACGGTTATAGCCGCCCTGCTCGGTAATAGATAAGTTTTCAAATTGTAGCTTTTCTTTTACTATTTCAAGACCTTGAGCTTTATACTCTTGTTTCACGTCATTATTTTTGAGATAGTAAATCCATTCGTCTAAGCTATCTTTGGCTATATCATTAAATTGATTTACCTTTATTACGTAATATTCGGGGAATAGTCCGCTTAATTCACTTGTATTAAATACTTCCATCTGCTTTTTTGATAAGTTTAATTTATCATTATTGTGAATTCCGATAAATTCGGTTTTCCCGTGATAGACGTAGTCCTGCCCTTGTCCTAAATCAAAATAGACTATATTTACCGAATATACTTTTTTTAGCTTAGCATAATCATCACCCAGATAAATATATTCGGTGAGAATTTTTGATGTACCATAGAGCATTCTCTGGAAATAATCAGCTTCACTGCTTACTTGTACTTCAATAATAATAATTTCTTTTTTGCTATTTTCGGCAATTATATCCACCCTGTTGAATTTATCATTATTATCTTCCTGATTTGCTTCGGATTCTAATATCCGCTCTATCAAAATACTTTCTTTTAATAGAACACTTAAAAATCCTTCTAATACTTTGAAGTTTGCTTTCTGTCGCAATAATTTCTTTATTGCCCAGTCAAATCTGATTAATGTATTGCCATGCATTTATGATCTCTTATTGTTTATTTGAGCTTTTAATTGTTCTATTTGATTTATATCCAAACCGGAATATCTCGAAATCTTTTCATTTGATTCACCGTCGTTAATCATTAAAATTGCTACTTCCATTTTCCCTTCTGTTTTCCCTTCTATTTTCCCTTTGGCAATACCTTTTTTCAAACCTTTGGCTTCACCATCCATTAATGCGGTTTGGATAACACTTCTCTCAAGCCTTAGGTTTTCTATATGACGGTTATAGCCACCCTGCTCGGTAATAGATAAATTTTCAAATTGTAGCTTTTCTTTTACTATTTCAAGACCTTGAGCTTTATACTCTTGTTTCACGTCATTATTTTTGAGATAGTAAATCCATTCGTCTAAGCTATCTTTGGCTATATCATTAAATTGATTTACCTTTATTACGTAATATTCGGGGAATAGTCCGCTTAATTCACTTGTATTAAATACTTCCATCTGCTTTTTTGATAAGTTTAATTTATCATTATTGTGAATTCCGATAAATTCGGTTTTCCCGTGATAGACGTAGTCCTGCCCTTGTCCTAAATCAAAATAGACTATATTTACCGAATATACTTTTTTTAGCTTAGCATAATCATCACCCAGATAAATATATTCGGTGAGAATTTTTGATGTACCATAGAGCATTCTCTGGAAATAATCAGCTTCACTGCTTACTTGTACTTCAATAATAATAATTTCTTTTTTGCTATTTTCGGCAATTATATCCACCCTGTTGAATTTATCATTATTATCTTCCTGATTTGCTTCGGATTCTAATATCCGCTCTATCAAAATACTTTCTTTTAATAGAACACTTAAAAATCCTTCTAATACTTTGAAGTTTGCTTTCTGTCGCAATAATTTCTTTATTGCCCAGTCAAATCTGATTAATGTATTGCCTTGCATTTATTATTACCAAATACTTTAAAAATCACTGATATAAACGATTATAAAGCAATTCTATTGAATTTAAACTTTATGCTAATTTATTCGTCTATGCTCATAATTATTTTGAATTATTATCTTGAGAACAAAATGAAAATTATAGCTATCAATGGAAGTCCTCGTAAAAATGGGAATACTAATATTATTCTAAATACTGTAATAGAAGAATTAAATGCTGAAGAAATCGAGACTGAGCTGATACACATCGGAGCACATAAGTTTAATCCTTGTCGTGCTTGTTACAAATGTTCTGAGCTAAAAGACCAACAATGCCATAGTAAAAATGATTTATTTAACGAATGTGTTCAAAAAATTGTTAATGCTGATGGCTTACTACTCGGTTCTCCGGTTTATTTCGCTGATATTACCCCTGAAATGAAAGCATTTATTGATGTAGTCGGCTATATAAATAGAAGTAATGGCGGACTATTCAAACGTAAAGTCGGAGCAGCGGTTTCTGCAGTCCGACGTGCCGGCTCCATTCATGCTTTAGATTCTATGTATCACTTTTTTCAAGTAAACGAATTTATGATGCCCGGCTCTTCATATTGGAATCTGGCTATCGGACGTAATCCGGGAGATGTTCTAAATGATGAAGAGGGAATAAACACTATGAAAACATTGGGTAAAAATATGGCTTGGCTATTAAAGAAACTTTGTTAAATTTTAGAATATTATATCATTTTCTACTTGTAATGCGACAAATAAATGATTATATTTGTATATTGTCAATTGTCAATTGTTAAAAGGAAATGTTATGGGTCGTCCAAAAATATTGATAGATAATTCGTACCAACAACTATTGCATTCTGATATAAAAAAAATAACTGATTCAGATATAGTAATAAAACTAAAGGCGATATCTGCATCATTGTCAAATAAAGAATCAGATGTAGCTATAATGTATGGCATATCTCGATCTACATTACTAAGATGGATCAGTAAATATCAAAAATATGGTGTAGAAGGTTTAAGGTCAAAAAAACGCGGTCACTATCCCGAGAAATTAAGCAAGGAAGAAAAAGCAATAATTTTCAAATGGATTAGCACAAGTAAAGACAATTCAGGCAAACAGGTACATTGGACATTGGTTCGATTAATAAAGGAGATATTTACTGTATTCGGCAAAGAAATAGGAAAAACACCTTTATGGTTGACATTAAAGAAATTGAATTTAACAATCAAAGTACCCAGACCTAAACATCATAAATCAAATGAAGAAGACCAATTAAACTTTAAAAAAAACTCAAATAATGATTAATAATCTTCAAGAAAAAGAAAATTATAAAATAATGTTTTTTGACGAAGGGAGATTCGGTCTCCGATCAACAGTAATGCGAGTATGGGCTGAAAAAGGAAAACGATTATCAGTAATGGTACAACAAGGTTTTAAAAATTTCTATGGTTTTTCATCAGTATGTCCATTTGACGGTACCAATTATTCATTGCTATTACCTGGAGTAAATACAGAGCTAATGCAATATTACATTGATAATCTTAGTAAAGAATTTTCGGATAAAAAAATAATATTATTTATGGATCAAGCCGGTTGGCATAAATCAAGGAACTTACAGATACCAGAAAACATTAGGTTTGAATTTTTACCTGCATATTCGCCAGAATTAAATCCGGTCGAGAAACTATGGCAATGGATTAAAAAAGAATGTTTACACAATTTTATTTACAATTCTCTAAAAGAACTAGAGGATGCTGTAATTGTAGAATTTCAAAAACTTACTTTGTCAAAATATAAAAAATTATGTAATTGCAATTATATGTCCTATTTCATGTAGGAAATGATATTATACATTAAAAAACACATTCTACATTTCTTACTATTAGCAAGAATTATTTAAAGTCAGGACTTGTATTTTATACCTTTTCAGCTAATTCATTGGTAAATGGCTTATCCGAAATCCTTAATTTGGATACTCAAAATTAGCTCACATAATCAAGCCTATTGTAAATTAAATAATATTCTACAAGAAGTAAGTCAAATTGAGTTCTTGCCACTCATGTGGCTTAATCGACTCCACTCTTCAGATTTTGTATAAAACGGGAAAATATAATAAGTAGTTATCAACCTGATGGTTAACCGTCAGGTTGTATAGATGGAAAATGAATTAATTCGAGTATTTACAATTCCTCTTCAGCCACTGGTTGACGACAAGTATATCATTACTCTTATAAAACAATATTATGCAGCTATTTCAATAACTTTTCAATATCTTTTTCTAAGCTTTCGGGACTTGTCTGCGGTGCAAACCTATCGACAACAAAACCGTTTTTATCAACTAAAAATTTAGTAAAATTCCACTTAATTGCATCAGTAAGAAATCCACCTTTTGTTTTAGTAAGAAATTTATAGATTGGGTGAGCATCCTCTCCGTTTACTTCAATTTTCTCGAATATCTCAAAACTTACTCCATAATTTAAAGAGCAAAATTCCTTTATTTCGGTGCTTGTACCCGGCTCTTGACTTCCGAATTGATTGCATGGGAAAGCTAATATTTCAAAGCCTTTTTCATGATACTTTTTATATAATTTTTCTAATCCTTCATACTGTTTTGTAAATCCGCATTTTGATGCTGTATTGACAATTAAAAGAACTTTTCCCGAATAGTCATTAAGCGATTTATCATCTCCATTAATTGTTTTTGCAGTAAATTGATAAATAGATTCCTTCACTTCTGCCTCCTGTTTAGAAAATAAACTAATGCTAATTACTATGAATCCTATAAAAGTAAACATAATCAACGAAAATGTAATTTTTGATAGAACAATTTGCTTTTTCATCAATATTCCCCAAATGTTATTTTATATATTTCAAAAACAATAACGATTGAATTCGATATTTAGTGTAGCTTAATATTATATTTAGGGATTGCTAATTGTGTTTTCATTCCATTTAATATCATGTTCAATTTTTTGTAGAAAATAATATTAAACATTTTTTCTTTTAACTATTGCTACAGTTGCAAAGACAGTAGCTTGGGATAGTATAATTATGGCTCCAGAAGGCATATCAAATAGTATTGACAAAAGTAGTCCGCATAGTGAACTTATAACTCCGATAATCACTGCATTTATTGTCATTTTATAAAAAGTATCCGAGATTAATTTTGCAGT
The DNA here is from genome assembly GCA_942493235.1 of uncultured bacterium. Lineage (GTDB taxonomy): Bacteria > Bacteroidota > Ignavibacteria > Kapaibacteriales > UBA2268 > ENR-C587. The sequence goes on from OW818676.1 coordinate 115,137, forward strand.
TGCAGCAGGAATTACTAAAAATGATGATATTAATACTATGCCGACTAATTTAATTGAGATTACTATCACTAATGATAGCAGCATCGAGAATATATATTCATCACGACGTACATTGATACGGTCAGACTCCGCCAGGTCTCTGTCGAAAGCGGAATATGCCCAACTGCTCCAAAATAACTTGAAAACAACTATCACTACAACCGAAAGAATTGCCGTTATTATTAAGTCTGCATTAGTTACCGAGAGAATCGAACCAAATAAATACGCAAAAGCATCAGTAGAATAATCCTTTTTCATAGAGATAAATACTATACCCAGAGCGACAGATACAGCAAAAAATATCCCGATTGATGTATCGGTCTCTAACTTTGTTCTTTCTTTTAACCAGCTAATTAAAAATGATACTAATAATGTAAATGGAACGGCTATCCATAGGGGTTCGGTATTTAGAAGTAAGCCTAAGGCTACACCTCCGAAAGCAGCATGTGCTAATCCGTCGCCCATAAAACTCATCTTTCGCTGAACAACTAATGAGCCAAATGAACTACCGAGAAATCCTACTAAAATCCCTGCAATAGCTGCCCTGTGAACAAACGGTAATGCTAATATTTCCCAATTCATTGATTGACTCCAAATTTCATTGTATGATGATGCCCAATATGACCGAATAATTCTCTTAATATCTCGTCGGTAAAAGCAGTCTGTGGAGGAGCAAAGCAATACTGACTACGATTAAGCATCAATACTTTATCCGAATGATAGTATGCATAATTCCAGTCATGAGTAATTACTATTACAGTTACATCCTGATTTTTCTTGTACTTATCTATAATATTACACATATCATTTTCTGCTTTTATATCTATACCGGTTCCGGGCTCATCTAAAAAAAGAATTTTTGGTTTACGCACAAAGCTACGTGCTAAATAAACTCTCTGCAATTCACCACCCGAGAGTTTGCTTAACTGCCTATAAGCTAAATGCTCAACACCTACATCTTTCATTGCATTAATCAGAAATTCTTTTTCGTCGGATTTAAGCCTTGTACTCCATTTGGATTTTACTCCCGAAGCTACTAATTCAATTGCCATAGCTGGGAATGAGCGGTCTAAAGTTTTAATTTGAGGAACATATCCAATATCTTTAGCTGATAATTTATTCGGAGCATTGCCTAAAATTGAAACTTCACCGGTGAAATTGCCAATTAGTCCTAATAATATTTTTATTAATGAAGACTTTCCGGCTCCATTTGGACCGACTATAGACATATACTCGCCATCTTCGAGCTCGAAATTTATATCATTTAGAGCAATGTGCTGACCGAATTGGAGAAATAAATTTTTAACTTCGACAGATTTCATATTTTATTTATTCTTTTTATCTAAAAATAAACTGAACTTATAAGTATAAGCTACTTAACTATTATATAACGTGTAGCTTACGTCGCATATATTATATCATGCTTCCTATAAAGCTTTTTGTAATACTCTGGCATTGTATAATATTAAATCCGCATATTTAGTTCTTCCCTCAACTCCGCCGATTGGGTCAAGAATAAATAAAAGAACTCCAGAAGCTTCGGCTACTGTTTTGGCAGCTGCTATCGGTAGTTGTGGTTCAGAAAATATACTTCTTGCACCGCAAGCTTGTATCTTTTTAATTAAATTAGAAAGATAAATCGCAGTTGGCTCTTTTCCAGGAGATATTTCAATAGCCCCACCATAATTTAAGCTATATCTTTTTGCAAAATATAAAAATGAAGGATGGAATAGAAATAGAGTCTTTCCCTTTTTTTCAGCTAATATATTTTCCACTTGCCTATTGAGTAGGTCTAATCTTTTCTCAAAGGCTTGGGCATTATTTTTATAGGATTGTGCATTTGCCGGGTCAATCTTTGAAAGAGTATCTACAATCATTGGAATAAGAGCTTTTACAGCAATGGGGTCAGTCCAAAAATGCGGGTCTATCTCGCCCTGCTCGTGGTGATGGCCGCTATGTACTTCGGCAGTGCAACTGTGCTCTCCTTCAAAATATACATAATTATCTTTTGGCAATAGATTTAATAAAGCTATTTTATTTTTATTTTCTAATTTCATAGCCCAAGCATCTAATTTTTCAGATACATAGAATACTGCCTTGGCTGATAGAGTTTTTTGAACATCGCTCGGTTTTGGAGTATAAGTATGAGGCGAATCTCCGGGCTGTGTTAGCGAAATTACTTCCCCTTTGGTACCGACAATTTCCCTTATTATTTCCGCTATCGGATTAGTACTTGCTACAAAAAGCGGTTTGGAATATTGATTATTACAACTTACACTAATTAAAAGGAGTACAAGTATAATTTTGATTTTCATATCTAAGCTATAATTTATTTAACATTTCGCTACTATTAACGCATTAGGTAATAGTTTTATTTGATTTGATGGCTTGGGAGTACGGGGATTTGAGGCTTGGGGTTTGGAACTTGGGGTTTGGGTTTGGAACTTAGGGTTTGGGTTTGGAACTTGGGTTTTGAAACAGGTGTTAGTTTTCTACTTGCTTATACTCTGCGTTCCACTTTCAACTTTACAACTTTATAACTTTATAAACTTTATAACTTTCATGCTACCAATATTCAACAGCTAACGATGTTGTAAGAAATGAATCGATTTTCCAAACGCCACTATCCAATTCCTATTTCCTACTTCCCAATTCCGAAGAAAGAACCCACCCCGTCATCGCTTCGCGATGCCACCCCTCCTTTTGGAGGGGAATTTGAAGAATAGTTTCTACATGGCTTTTCTACCAATATTCAACAGCTAACACTGTTAGAAGAAATAAACCGTTTTCACCGAAACTTCCTATTTCCCAATTCCTACTTACCAATTCCGAAGAAAGAACCCACCCCGTCATCGCTTCGCGATGCCACCCCTCCTTTTGGAGGGGAATTTGAAGAATAGGTGCTACATGGCTTTTCTACCAATATTCAACAGCTAACGATGTTGTAAGAAAAGAATCGATTTTCCAAACGCCACTATCCAATTCCTATTTCCTACTTCCCAATTCCGAAGAAAGAACCCACCCCATCATCGCTTCGCGATGCCACCCCTCCTTTTGGAGGGGAATTTGAAGAATAGGTGCTACATGGCTTTTCTACCAATATTCAACAGCTAACACAGTTGGAAGAAATAAACTGTTTTCACCGAAACTTCCTATTTCCCAATTCCTACTTCCTACTTCCTACTTTCAACTTTACAAACTTTATAACTTTCAACTTTATAACTTCTTTCACTCAATCTCTGAATTTTCAATTTTATCGGGCATAGTTTTAACTCTCGGGATAGCATCTTTAGCAGCAGACTGTTCGGCTAATTTCTTGCTTTTTCCTTTACCTAAACCCACGGCAATATCGTCAACATAGACTTCAACTGTGAATTCTTTTTCGTGGTCGGGACCAATTTCATCAATTACTTGATATTTAGGGTATTCGTAGCCTTTACTTTGGGATAGTTCCAATAATATACTCTTGAAATTATTATCGGTAAAAAGTTCTTTATCCATGATTATTGGCATAAGAACCTTGATAATAAATTTTCTAGCATTTTCAAGACCTGAGTCGATATAAATGGCTGCTATAACAGCTTCTACCGCATCAGCTAATATCGAATCACTTCCGGTCTCAATGGCACGCGTAGCACCATAACTCAATTGTATAAAATTTTCAAGGTTAAGCTTTTTAGCTACATAAGCCAAAACTTTTTTATTTACTAAGCGGGCTCTCATTTTTGTAAGGTCACCCTCTTGTACTTCGGTATGAATCGAAAATAAGTATTCGGCAGTTATCATTCCGAGAACGGAATCACCGAGGAATTCAAGCCTTTCGTTAGAATACAATTCTGTAGTATTCAATACTTGAAGATATGAACGATGAGTCAGAGCCTGCTCGAAATACTCGGGAGTATTGATAGGAATGCTTAATATATTCTCAAGTTCGGCTTGCATCTCCGCAGTAAGAAATCCGATTTTGGGGAATACACCAAATTGACCGACTCTATTTTTAAAGTACTTTTTCAGAGGACTAAAATTAATCAGCCCCGAATAAAAATTTTCTAAGAAATCTTTCACGGATTTTTACCTTATATTGTATTATAAATTCTAATTATTCTAAATGAATAATTAGATACAAAAGCAAAATTGATACTTGAAATAATCTTAGGATTTTCAGAGAGCTAAAACGATTTATTTTTCAGAAATAATAAAGCCTTTCACCTATCTGTATTTCCTGCTTTAATATATTCAACCACAGACACATGAGCCTGTGGTTGATTTATTAACTTAATATTCTCATAAAAGTAGAGAATAAAATATTTATTCGCTAAATGCTTTAAAGCACAAAGTAGCATTATGACCACCGAAACCGAATGTATTACTTAAAGCAGCTTTAATTTCTTTTTTAACTGCTTTATTCGGAGTATAGTTTAGGTCTAATTCAGGGTCAGGAGTAGTATAATTGATAGTTGGAGGAATTATACTCTCTTTAATTGCTTTACAAGTAGCAATAGCTTCAATAGCTCCGGTAGCACCTGTCAAATGACCGGTCATTGACTTAGTAGAGCTTATATTTAGTTTATAAGCATGGTCGCCAAATAAAGTTTTAATAGAGTTAGTTTCATTTTTATCATTGAAATAAGTAGAAGTACCGTGAGCATTGATATAATCAATATCAGCTAACATTAATCCTGCATCTTCAATTGCTAACTTCATTGAGCGAACAGCACCCTCGCCGCCTTCGGCAGGCTGAGTAATGTGGAATGCGTCATCAGTAAGACCGATACCGCTAATTTCAGCATAGATTTTTGCACCGCGATTTTGAGCATGCTCTAAAGTTTCGAGTACTAATATACCGGCACCTTCACCCATAACAAATCCGTCTCTATCTTTATCGAATGGACGGCTTGCAGTAGCAGGGTCATCATTACGAGTCGATAAAGCTTTTAGAGCATTAAAACCACCAACGCCCATAGGAGTCAATACAGCTTCAGCTCCACCGGTAACTATCACATCGGCATCGCCTCTCTGAAGATGCATAAGAGCAACAGCAAGAGCGTGAGAAGATGTAGCACAAGCAGATACTGTTGCGTAGTTTACACCTTTAAGCCCCCAGCGAATTGCAACATGACCGGCAGCTATATCTAAAATCATCATTGGGATAAAAAACGGAGAGATTCTAGTAGGGTCGCCTTCTCTTTTTAAAACTGCAGTATGCTGTATCTCATAAGTTTCCATACCACCGATACCGGAACCGATAATAACGCCGCATCTGTCTTTATTGCATTTTTCAAAGTCAATTCCTGAATCTTCGACAGCCATAGCAGCAGCCGAAATAGCAAATTGAGTAAATCTGTCCATCCTCTGGATTTCTTTACGATTCATGTGTAATAGCGGATCATAATTTTTAACTTCGCAGGCAAATTTTGTATCAAAATTAGTGGCATCAAAGCGAGTGATTAATGCACTGCCGCTTTTGCCTTCTACCAAACCGTTCCAATATTCATCTAATGTGTTACCAATCGGGGTAACGGCACCCATACCTGTAACAACCACTTTAGGGAAATTATATTTTGACATATTTTTTCGTTTGATATTAGTAATAATAATTTTTAAATTAAATAATTAGGGTTGTCCAAAAAATCTTCACTTTACCAATTTTCGAACGATAATGTGAGTCAATACAAATCTTTTTGGGACAACCCTTATTTTGAGCAATTCTTATTGTTTAGAAGTTATAAATGTTATAATATCTCCAACAGTTTGAATTTTTTCAGCATCTGAATCTTCTATTGATACGTTAAATTCATTCTCAAGTTCCATAATGAGCTCTACAGTATCTAATGAATCTGCGCCTAAATCTTTTGTGAAGTTAGCTGTTTCAGTAACTTGTGATTCTTCAACGCCTAATTTTTTTACGATAATTTCGGTAACTTTTTGTTTTAAATCTGCCATTTTAGCACCATATATTTAATTTGTGAAACATAATATAATAAAAGAATTTTTTTAATTTACATAGCTAAGCCGCCGTCAACCTGTATTACCTGTCCGGTAATGTAGCTTGAGTCCGGTCCGGCAAAGAAAAATACTGCATTTGCAACATCAGTAACAGTTGCCCCACGTTTCAGCGGTATATTTTCAGTATATTTTGCTTGTTGTTCTTCAGTTAACTTATTAGTCATCGAGGTAATTACATAGCCCGGAGCCACTAAATTAACTAAAATATTTCTTGAGCCGAATTCCTTGGCAAGCGATTTGGTAACGCCAATTAATCCTGCTTTAGAAGCTGCATAATTAGTCTGCCCTGCATTGCCCATAATTCCGATAATAGAACCCATATTGATTATTCTGCCGGCACGTTGGCTCATCATTTGCTTAACAACAGCTTTTGAGCATAAAAACGCACCTTTTAAATTTGTATCAAGTACGGCATCCCAATCTTGTTCTGTCATGCGTAGTACTAAATTATCTCGTGTAATACCCGCATTATTAACTAAAATATCAATTCTGCCGGCTTGACTGATTACTTGTTCCATAGCATTAGTAACAGATGCGAAGTCAGTTACATTTACTTGTATGCAACTCACATTGGCTCTTAAATCTTCTTGCTCTATGAAATTCACACCTTCTTCGGGTAATACAAAATCTAAAGCAAATACTTTAGCACCCTCATTTAGAAAGCGTTCCACAATAGCTTTACCGATTCCTCTACAGCCACCTGTTACAACTGCTACTTGACCGTTTAATTTCTTTTCCATAATTTTCAATTATTGTCTATAATTATTGTCTGTAAATATTTTCTATAATTATTCTATAAATACTTTCTATAGTATTGTCTATAATAAACATTTATATAAAAATTCAAACTCTATATATTTAAAAAAACATAAGACTGCAAATATATTAAAATTATTTTTAAAATTTTAAGAAATAATTGAATCCAATTCGGAAACGTTATCTATTCCTAAAATTTCTGCATCGTTAACTGTTCTTTTTACCAAGCCTTGCAATACTTTACCCGGTCCAACTTCAATAAATTTAGTAAAACCGTCTTTAGACATTTCAAGCATTGATTGAGTCCATTTTACTGGGGCAGTCAGTTGCATAATAAGTGCTTCTTTGATTGCTCCGGCATCGGTAATTGGTTTTGCAAATACATTTGAATAAACAGGACATTTAGCAGTATTGAATTTAGCAGAAATAATTGCTTTCTCTAATTCTTGTTTTGCCGGTAGCATTAACGGAGAATGGAAAGCACCACCAACAACTAATTCTTTAACAATTTTAGCACCTGCTACTTTAAATTCAAGAGCTTTCTCGCGCAAATAATCGGCAGAACCGGAGATAACTAATTGCCCGGGAGAATTATAATTTGCCGGTACAATTACATTTCCGTTGCCTTCGGCAGTTAATTTAGCACAGAGCTCTTCGTGCTTAGCATCGTCTCCGCCTATAACGGCGAACATAGTGCCGGGCTCAAATTCTCCTGCTTTAAACATCAACTGTCCACGCAAAGATACTAAACTGATAGCTGTATCGAAGTCAAAAACTCCGGCTGCATATAATGCGGCATATTCACCTACCGAATGACCGGCAACTGCGTCGTAATGAACTTTATCTTTAATTAATGCAGTAATTACTGATGAATGCAGAAATAAAGCAGGCTGTGTATAACGAGTTTCTTTTAAGGTATCGGCAGGTCCTTCAAATAAAATTTCACTAAGACCATAGCCAAGTATTGAGTCAGCTTTTTTAACTAATTCCTGAGCTAATGGATATTTCTCATAAATATCTTTTAGCATGCCTACATATTGAGAACCTTGTCCAACTGATAAAAGTGCTGTTTTCATTTATATAATTCCAATATTTCTGTAATAATTATTTTGAATTAGTATTCCATTTCAAGTAAACTGCTCCCCAAGTAAAGCCTGCACCGAAAGTAGCAAGCACCAGGTTATCGCCTTTTTTAACCATACCGTCTTCTTCAAGTTCCGAAAGACAAATCGGAATAGTACCCGAAGTAGTATTGGCATATTTTTCAATGTTTACTTTTACTTGCTCGGGACCAATGCCCATTCTCTCGCCGGTAGCTTTAATAATTCTTAAATTTGCCTGATGAGGAACTAACCATTTGATATCTTCGGATTTCAGATTATTTCTCTCCATAATTTCAACAGATACATCTGCCATACCTTTAACGGCGGCTTTAAATACCGGTTGTCCTTCTTGATAAATAAAATGCTGTCTATTTGTAACTGTTTCGATAGTAGCCGGGTGGGCAGAGCCACCGGCATGCATTCTCAAATGAGGAGCACCTGCACCGTCTATATTTAATATAGAGTCTAATACGCCGTAACCGGGTTCGTCAGACATTTCGATAAGAGCAACACCTGCACCGTCTCCGAAAAGAACAGCTTGATTTCTATCTTGATAATCAACAATAGAGCTCATTTTATCTGCTCCGCAGAGTAGTAATCTTTTGGCAGCCCCACTCTCAACTATTTTTGAAGCAGTAACTAATGCAAATAAGAAACTTGAGCAAGCGGCATTCATGTCGAAACCCCAAGCTTTTGGTATTCCTAACTTATTCTGAACTAAAGCAGCAGTAATCGGGAAAAAGTGGTCAGGAGTTACCGTCGCCACTATCACACAATCTATATCTGCAGGAGTAAGCCCACGTTTTTCAAGGCATCTTTTAGCCGCAGGTACTATTAAATCGGAGGTAGCACCTTCTTTTAAAATATGTCTCTCTTTAATGCCGGTTCTTTGCATTATCCATTCGTCGGTTGTATCCAAATAACTCTCGAAATAAGCATTATCATATATATCCTCAGGGACATAATGAGCTACTGATGTTATTGTTGCTGGCATATTAACTTTCCAAATAACTAAACAATATCTTTTGTTAATGATGGCTGGTTCAGAGCATCTTCGATTTTTGAGTTAACTTGCTTCTGAACTGTTTCAATTGCTTTTAAAATCATATTTTTAATCGCTTTAGGAGTTGATTTGCCGTGACCGATGATAGCAACTCCGTTGACTCCTAAGAGAGGAACTCCACCGTATTCCTCATAATTGAATTGCTTGAACAAAGCTCCGAGAGCCGGTTTAGCAAATAGTAATAATAATTTATTGATTAAGCTTTTCTCGGCATATTGTTTAAAGCTTGACTTCAAAAATCCCGAGAAGCTTTCAGCAAATTTCAAAATTATATTTCCTGTAAATCCGTCACAGATAACTACATCGCAAACTCCGGAAAGTATATCTCTACCCTCTACATTACCGATGAAGTTAATACTGCTTTCTTTAAGTAATTGATGAGCTGCTTTGACTGCTTCATTACCTTTTTTCTCTTCTTCGCCTACACTTAGTAGTCCTACTTTAGGATTTTCTATTCCCAGCATTTGATTAATATAAATACTGCCCATGATTGCAAATTCATATAAAAAACGTGGCTTACAGTCCACATTTGCTCCTACGTCAATCACTAATACCGGGTGTGCTCCTCTTGAAGGAAAAAATGAACCAATTGTCGGGCGACTGACACCGTTGATTCTACCTAATAATATTGTATTTACCGAGAGCATAGCTCCGGTATTACCAGCAGAAACAAAAGCATCGGCAGAGCCTTTGGCTGCTAATTCGGCACCTATATACAAGCTTGATTCTTTTCTCTTTTTAACTACTTCTGTGGGGTCGTCTTCCATTGTAACTACATCATCTGCATGCACAATTGAATACTTCATAATAGAGGGTAATTCTTGCTTATTGAGAAAAGTCTCGATTTTGGCTGAATCGCCTACGAAAATCATCTCTAAGTCAAGCTCGGGCTTTATAGTTTTAAAGACTTCTATAGCTCCAAGAATTTCATTTTGAGGGGCGAAATCGCCACCCATTACGTCAAGTGCTATTTTGAAAGTCGATTTATTTGTATTTCCCATTTAATCCATCTATAAATTAAGAAAAATGGTTAAAAATAACTATTTCAACCCCGAGTAAGTCTCGGGGTTGAAACTCTTTATGCTTTTGAATGTTTCAATTATTTTCAATAATTATTTCTTTAATATAAACAACAAAGAATATCAATAAAAAAATTGAAACAAATATGCTAAGTTTAACAAATCAAAGCAAGCTTATAAAGATGCAATTGCTTTTCTACCGTTATAATATCCACATTCAGGGCAAGCTCTGTGTGGTAATTTAGTAGCACCACATTGTGGGCAAGCAGAAGTTGTAGCCGCTGTAGCTTTATAGTGAGTACGTCTTTTGTCTCTGCGTTGTTTCGAATGTCTGCGTTTTGGATTTGGCATTTCTCTTACCTTTCAAAAAATATATATAGTTAATTGAATTTTATTTTCTTTAATTCAGCCCATTTATCATCTTCAATTTTTATATTTTGCTCTGCGGTATATTCGGGATAAATCTCTTTAATGTCTTTATCTCTATATTCCGGAGAGATTCTTTTCATCGGCAGATTTACGGTTAGCTCTTCACGAACCTCCTCGCTAATGTCGATGTATTTATCATCAGGGTGTATCACCCGCGATTCTGCTTTTGCTATATCGCTGTCTTGACCGAAACGGTAAAGTTCTTCATCAGCTATATATGAAAGCTTTAATTCTGCACTTATCGGCTCAATGAATTCTTCCAATGAAATATCGCATAGCATTTTTGCTTTGCAAGTGGCTGTCAATTCTAATGCGAATCGAAAACCTAATATTCTCATCGTGCCGCTTACTTTTACTTTTTCAATGAACTCGTCGAACATACCGTCTATCTCGCTAACGTCGCATTCTGCGTCGATTTCATATATACCGTCTCTCAGACCTTGTATAAATATTCGTAACATTTTACTAACCGTATATTCTAAAACTTACAAATATAAGAACTTATTTTTGAATATCCAAATTTTCCATTTCAAATATTCTCGAAACGGAAAGTGCATTGACGAAAAGCTTTTTGATTTATTGAAAGAGGATTATTGGATATATAGAATTATTCTACTTATTCCTTCCTACGTTCAGAGTTAGAAATGAGAATCGGCATTTTATTCCTTCCTACGCCGGGCGTAGGAAGGAGAATAGATAATTTATTGCATTTCTTCGAAGAAATCTTGGGCACGAGTGCCACCATTAACGCTGACAATAATATCGTCATAATAATCAGCAATAGTAGCTACCGAATTAAGCGTATTAATTAATTCGTTTTCGTTTAAATTCGCTCCCGAAATGGAATGCGAGAAGCTGATAGTATCATCAAATAAAATTCCGAATGCTCCGAAGTGCAATTCTGCATTTTTCCTTAGTAAGAATTTCATAAGGTCTTCTGTAATTTTAGCACCAAAAACTACATTCGACATACATTCGATAGATGTATCGTCGTTAGTAAATGGTCTTACGATTAGCATTACCTGAGTCGAGCCACGAGAAATTGTGAAAGAACCATTGCCGAATGATAAGTAATCCGGAAATTTGTCTTTAATTATAGATTCAACTCTTTCAATTGTTTTATCTAATAATTCCTGCGGTGTATCTATGTTGGGATTATGTTCTTTAGTTACAATCTGAACATCACTCATATTATATCTCCTGATTTATAACAATTAACAAATTATTGATTAGATTCGGGTAGCATACCCATTTTAGCTTTCAATGCAAGCAAGTCATTATCAACGCCTGCATTAGTATTTAGCATTTTAAACTCATCTTCGAGCTTAGTATTTTCACCGGCTAATACGTCAAATGCTTCGGCTTGAGCCTCTACACCTTCAATTTTCTGCTCATATTTATCAAATTTGCTGAATGCGTCTGACCCAACACCGGAGAACGATTGTGCTATCTGCTTCTGAGCTTTTGCTGCTTGAGAGCGAGCTATTAAAGTACTTTGCCGGCTACGTGCTTCCTCTAATTTTGCTTTTAAAGTATTTAATTGAGTACGCATTTTGTCGGCTGTTGCTTTTGCTTGAACAAAAATTGGCTCAAGGTCTGCTACATTTTTCTGGGAAATATTTTTTTTCTCCAGAGCAGCTCGAGCTAAATCTTCCCGATTTGCTTGTAGAGCCTGAACTGCTTTTTGCTCCCAATCGTTAGTTTCGATACGGGCTTTTTCTAATTTTCTTTCAAGTGATCTCTCGTTAGCTATAGCATTAGCTACGGCAAGAGTAGTTTTGTTAACAGACTCTTCCATCTCAATTACCATCTGCTTGAGCATTTTCTCGGGGTCTTCGGCTTTATCTAAAGCATCATTAACATTTGCTTTAAAAATATCCCCAATACGCTTAAATAAACTCATAATAACCTCTTGATATTTATGTTTTCAAATAAAAAAGTGATTTCCGGCTACTAAATATAAAATCGTATTATTTTAGGTAAAGTTTTTTTATTTTAGTATCTTGTTAAATTGTAAAAAAAAATGTGATATTATAAAAAAATGTAATACTATAAAAAAAATGTAATATTATAAAAAATGTAATATTGCAATTTGTGATACAAAATTATAATATTTTAAAATTGTTTATACGTATTTTGATAAAATATATTGGAGTGAAAATGGGATTTAATATACAAGAAATGCTTCAAAAGGCACAGCAAGTTCAATCCGAAATTGAAAGAATGAAAAACGAAGCAGCAAATATAATTGTTACCGGCACTGCCGGCGGAGAAATGGTCAGTGTCAAAATGAACGGCAATAACCATGTATTAAACGTCAGTATCAGCAAAGAGTTAATTGAAGAGAAAGATATAGAGATGCTTCAAGATTTATTAGCTGCTGCTTTTAATAATGCCGTTAAAGAAGCTCAAGATAAAATGAAAGGCGAAATGTCTAAGCTTTCGGGGATGTTGCCAAATATACCCGGTATGAATTTAGGATTATAATTAAGGAAATAAATGGTATATACTTCCGAAACTATTGAGCAGGTAATTAACTGCTTTGCCTCGCTACCCACTATCGGCAGAAAAACTGCGGCAAGGCTTACTTATCATTTGCTAAAAAAAGACAATCAGTTTATTGAAAATTTTGCAGATTCACTGATTAGCCTAAAAAAGAATATTAAATACTGTTCGGTTTGCTATAATTATACCGAGATAGACCCCTGCCCTATATGTAGCGGTGAAAAACGAAAGCGAAATCTGATCTGCGTGGTTGAAGAACCCAACGACGTAATTGCAATCGAAAAAACTAACGAATTTCAAGGATTATACCATGTATTACATGGAGTGATTAACCCATTAGACGGTGTATCTCCTCAGGATTTGAGAATACAAGAGCTAATCGGCAGGTTGGCAGAGATTGATGAGGTTATTTTGGCACTTAATGCCGGAGTAGAGGGAGAATTGACTACCCAGTATCTTGCTAAAATAATTAAACCGCTGAACATAAAAATTACGCGCTTAGCTCGCGGAATGCCTATGGGCGGTGAATTGGAATTTACAGATGAAGCCACTATCTCGCGGGCTTTAATTAATAGAATTGATGTGTAATAATATTTACTACTTGAAATTATTTTTCATCATTTCAACCCCAGACTTCTGTGTAGAGAATGGCACTAATTACTTGTATCCCCGATAGAGGCTACCAAAAAAAGTTATCATTCTGAACCAAGTGAAGAATCCAGATAAAGCATATATCAGCCTGACGGTTAACCGTCAGGTTGCATTAGAGTAAAATGATATAAATTTACTTTAGAAACTTAACCAAAGCTCCCCAAGCAGTATCTACTTTAAAGCCAAATTTTTTGAAGAAGTTCTCCAAATAATAATGAGTTTTAATTATTTCTATGTTATTATTTGCCATTCGGGAACAGAAATCATCAATTAAAGCAGCGGCAATACCTCGATTTTTATACTGAGATTCGATGATTGCATTTTCCATAAATACGATTCTGTCGTCTAATACTCTGTAGCAGATTCCGCCCATTACTTTATCATTAGAGTCGAACACAATAAAGTATTTATCTAATGTAGTTATATTTATCGGTATATTCTGCTTATAGAATAATCTATATAGATGTCCGATTTCAGTAGGGTGCAGAGCTTCTCTAACTGAATAATCATGCCCGAGCCTATCGCAGATGTGAGTCTTGATTATTACAGTGCCTTTGTCTTTATCTCCGAATTTTTCCATTTCAAATAGTTGCATTTTAGTATTTTTCGGGAATACAAGCCTGCTTAATACAGCTCGGTCTTCATCGCTATCAATCTCTTGCTGAATATTAGAAAGCTCAAGAATTTGAATTGCCGTTTTTGATCTGTTTTCAGCAAATACTTCCAGAAACTCATCGAATGCTTTTAGTACATTCGGTGATGAATATCTGTAATAAGTATCTCTATAGAGCATGTAGCGTACATACTCGTGGTAAGTATTAATTTGGTAAAGCCTTTGTAATTCGATAATAGTTTCTTCTTTTGCCCTTGATGAAGCATTCGGATTCTGCACAAACCAATCATGATATCTTTCAACGGCATTTAGTAGAGCCATTGGCAGATAGAAATTCTTCCCATATTCGAGAGTATATTTATTTAATATGTCAAGTAGATTCTCATCGTTTAAACAGATGAATTTTTCATTATTCAAATCGGCAGCTAATTCGCCGAAAAAGACAAATGCCTGCTTCTCGCCTAATGCTTCCATACAGGCATCAAACAGCCAATTTAAATCCAATTGATAACGAGTCCAAGGATAATGGTATAGAGTCCGCTGATAGAAATTTTTAATCAGCGGTTTAATTAATGTCAATGTGTTCACATACTCTTTCCAACCGCTTATAGAAAGTATCATAGCCCCATCTACATAATCTAACTCCGGCACTACTACATTATCCGGAGAGACTATTCCGGGCGTAATTTTATAATTTGAATTCCGCCAAGCACGGAAGAATGTAGTTATCCCCGTAGTGAATAATTTACGAAGTATATTAGGATTTTTTAATTGCCTGCCCTCACGATTTTCTTCAGATAGCTGGCGAACTTTCTCCCAAAATGTAAGGTCACCATTATAGACCATACTCCTTGCTGATAGTTCCGGACGGCATGTACCCAATTTAGGCAGTACTCTTGAGCCAAACGGATATCCTGCAATTGTAAACAGCCAATATATAGTTTGATTAGACTGATACAACTTCAAATCTTCACCGGTAATCATCTGCAAATCGAAATGTTTGCGATTATTTGTAATTATAGAAATTCTAAAAAATCCGTTCCTCCCTACTGTTTTAATCTTAGAAATCCATATACCTTCCGCCGGCACATTAGATAAATCAAAATCAATCTCATCAAAAGCTAAAATTATGGATTGCTTCAAAAATGTAGTTTTATAAATAATTGACTTTATGCTCTGAATGTCATATTCGCTAAGGCTATCATCGTAAATAAATTTGGAATCAAGATCTAAATGGCTAAGTTCTTTGGTAGTAACTACCAATTGATTTTCATAAGTATTAGATAATTCCTTAAAATATTCAAGAGCAATTTTTGATAATTCGCTGTCTTGGTTGTGCAATACCCAATTACATAATTCGGTGCGAACTGAATTATAATAATCGGGATTATATTTAACAAAATTGATAAGTAGTCTGAATATGTTAATAAACTGCTGTCGAGTCTGAAAATTAGAGGGCCAGTTTAATTGCTTTCTATATTCAAACAGTCTGATACGCAATGCTTCTAATCTCCGCCGCTCTAATTTTTCGGTTGCTATAAATTTTATTGATTCCGAATTTAAGAAACTCAAGCCCGATTCAATAAATGCTGGGAAAGCACTGTCATAGTTTTGCTGGGGTTCATCTAATAACAGCAATCGATATGATAAGCAGCGAATATACTCTTCCGGATGGCGGGCAAGTACTTCGAGCCTTCGACGAATAACATCAGAAACTCGATTTTCGGACACTTTCAATAGATTAGCAGAATGAATAATTGCATTAACCTGAGCTTCTCCATTACTAAAAATGGCAGAAGATAATACTTTATTTAGCTCTATTAAAGATTTGTCCTTAATGCCTGTAATGGCAGTAGATACTATTTCTTTTCTTGAACTATAATAATTCCATGGCAGATATAGTTGAGTAGCAATACCCAGCAGAGGAATGTCCCATCCGTCTTTGCAAGGAGCAAAAGCTACAAATTCGGGATTTGCTATCCATAGTTTTGGCTGGCGAGCTATCAGCCCAAGCTCAATCACCTTATTTTTAATTGAATACTCCAAATTCCCAATTATAAAATTATCTTTTGTAAAATATCTAGATATTGTCAAGTGTAAGTCTCTGTGCTTATCGTATAGTCCGGTATCAGTTTTGACTATGTCATCTTCTAATATTCCAAGATCTCGATAGAACCATCTTGGCAACCTAATAGTAAAAGAATTAAATTTAAAATCAATATAATCGGATATATAGCTTTGATTGATTTTATCAATAAAATTCTTTTCGATTACTTTCCTATTTAAACTACCTTTTGGAGTTAATTCTCCGTTTTCAGGGTTAAAATCTCTGTCTAATATAGTAAAATTAACTACCCTCTCGTAATTTGCCAAATCCTTATTAGCAGAAGTTACTAATTGATGAAAGTATTCTTCGGCATTAATCATCATATCGGCAAAAAACGGGTCACTGTGGTCAGGAATAATAAATAATACATTATAAGCTCTGCCGTCGCCGACTAAATAAGTACGTTTAATACCGGGTACTCCTGTAAATCTATTCTCAACTCTTAATGGAGCAATAGTCTGCCCTTTATTATTTTTATATATATCCTTAACCCTATCGATGATTTCGTAATATCCCTGCTCATTTTTACTGAATATATCCCCTGTTTTGAGCCATTTATCTTTATCATCGGATTCTGGAAACGGAATTACCTGCCCGGGCATAGCATCTTCAATATAGCGAGCGGTATAATGACCTCTTATCTCAAGCTCTCCCTCGTTACTCTGCCTAAGATAAATCCCCGGCAGTGCAATCCCGTTAGTACCTTCAATATACTTAGCGGGCGGAGTCATCGTTATGCCACCGGTTGCTTCGGTCATTCCAAAGCCACTACATAAATTAATCCCATGCTTTTCAAAATATTTAAATACTTTCGGCTCCATAAATCCTGCGGCAGATAATCCCCAGCGTAACCGTTTACCGACTATCTGCCTTACTTGATATTCTGAATCGCCTTTTGTATTCTCAATAATTCGCTCGTATAATTGAACCCATCTTAGCGGAATGCTGATAAATATAGATGGATTGACTATTGGGAATAAATTGATAAGATTGTCCGATGACGAATTACCGGCAAATGTATAAGTGCCGGACCAATAAATTGTACCAAGCATTTCTAAATATCTGCCAAATGTATGAAATAATGGCAGATAGCTAAGCATTACCTCTTGATTCCCTATTTCAGGAACTGCTGCTCCGCGAGCAAATCGTTTACTAATTAGATTATAATTTGAAAATGCTACTCCCTTTGGCTTTCCTGTAGAGCCGGAAGTAAACATCACAGTAGATACTTCGTTAAGTAGCATTCGAGTACGTGCATTCAGTATATCTTTTGCAGTAGTCATGCTGATTTTCTTGCTTTCCTGCGATAAATAGTAAGTATCTGAATAATCTGTATTAATATCCGGCGATGTAACAATGATTTTAAATGGAAGCTCGGTGATACTTCTTAATTCTAAAAGCTTCTTAAATCTGTCTTCGGTATTTGTAACTACAATATTGATTCTCATCAAGTCGAATATATATTTAAGTATTTCATTATCAAAGTGAGTACTTATCGGAGTATCTAATATATCATAGAATAAACATGCCAAATCTACACAGGCGGTTTGGAAAGTATTATCCGAAAAGATGGCTACTTTAGGTAATGGCTCTAAATAATATATAAATGCAGCAATTTCTTCGGTGAATCGATTTACGAAAGTATAACTATAATAATCAGGCTTTTCTAATGACATATCGCAGAAAAGTATTTTATCCGGATGCTCTGCTGTTTTTGCCTGCATTAGATCATATAATGTATAATTAGTTTTTTGAATTATGCTAAAGCATAATTCTGCCCATTGATTTCTGTAACTGTCGCTCGGAAGTACAGTAAGGAATTCAGGCTTAGACGATACTGTCAAAAAATGCTTTAGTACATTATTGTCAATTTTATTTATTGACTCAGGTGAATTGAGCCGCTCCATCAGCTCAATAAATCTACTTACTGCATGCCCTCTATTTAGTACTGTGTCTGAATTATAATTAAATTCCGACATCAATTCTATCAAAATATCATCTAATAAGTTCATAATAAATGCCTGATAATTATACATTTCTCTAATTTAACAAATTTCCGAAAGAATTACTAAAAAAATATGTAACAATTTCAATACTTTTTCGTTTAATGAAATATCTGAAATTTTTATATAGGTGGGATAATTAAATTCAAATTTTACATATCGTTAACAATATTCGTATTCTGCACTCTATCTTGTAATAAATCAAGCATTAAGGATGTAGTTGATTCTGTTTCCGACTATGCTAAAACTACAATTGACGGATTTTACGGCTCAATTCCCGATTCTGTCAGAAATAAAGTCTATTATAATTTAGATACCGCCCTTAGAACTCCCGATAAAGTTTATAGATTAGATTTGAGCAATAGTAATTTGACTAGCGTTCGTCAAGAAATTAGAAACTTAACTAATACCGAGCAAATTAATTTTGCAGACAATAAATTAACCGATATGCCGGAGCAAATCACCGGATTGAAAAAGCTTAAACATCTAAACTTAGAAAACAATAAAATCAACAATATTCCCGAAAGCGTATATAATCTTAATGAATTAAGAGTTTTGAAGCTAAATTCGAATAAATTAGAATCAATTCCCAATGCACTTTGCTATCTGCAAAATCTCGAGGAATTATACTTAAATGATAATAAAATGGCTAATTTACCTCCATCATTTTATAAACTAAAAAAATTAAAAAGACTTAGCCTATCTGCAAACAAATTCAAAGAAATCCCAGAGTGCCTTACTAAAATGACCAGCCTCGAAGTACTTGATTTATCAGCTTTAAATGATTCTTTTAGCGATGAAAAAAAGAATTATATAACTAATAAATTACCAAATACAAAAATATATTGGTAGTAATTCTATAATTATTTCAAATAATAATGTTTTGAATTTATTTTAAAATGTATTAAATTTGTAGTTCTTTGATAATGCGGAAGTGGTGAAATGGTAGACACGCCATCTTGAGGGGGTGGTGCCGATAGGTGTAGGGGTTCAAGTCCCCTCTTCCGCACGAAAAGCTCTTGCTAATAAGTAAGAGCTTTTTTTGTTTTTCTTTTTGTTTTTCTATATCAGTGCTTATTTCATTTCATAAATGATAATGAAAATATGCACTCTCGCCACGTCGGTATATAAAACTACAAGTTGATGTAAAAAATAAATTTGATTAATTAGTAATCTACATAATCTACATCAATATATCATCTTCGGGCAACTGCTCTACTATTTTAATTCCTTTGATACTCAATAATTTAGTATAAATAATATTTGAATTGCTGTTATCAGGAATTAGCAATGTAAATGCTCCTTCAAACGAGGAATTATTATTTAGAGAAAGGTTGATTCTCATTATATTGACCTGTCCGACAGCTTCGGTAATTTCTTTAAGCATGCCGGGCTTATCCTGCCCAACCACTCTGAATTTGACGAGTTTTATCTCGTTTTTAACTTGCTGCTCTTTAGAAATCTTATCTTCATTTCGGAAATAATCATATAGCTTTACAATAGCTTTATGAGTAATTATCCAATCCTGCCATTCAGATTTAGGGAAACTGTTTGGGGAGGTAATAATTTCAATTTTTTCAAGATTTTTAAGTTCATAATTCAGAGATTTAATTTCACCGTTTATTTTGCAGGATATGCAATGATAGCCCAAATCATCTGATAATGTAAATGCGAAATCAATCGGGCAGGCACCCTTAGGCAGCCTAATATCTCTATCTGATGTATATACAGTAATTTCCTTTTCGTACTGATTCATACGAATAGAACCCCAAATTTTCTGTATAGCATCTTCGTCTCCGTCGCGAATAATATCCTGCATCCAACGCAACCAATTATTAACGTCTTCCTCTTGAAACGTTAATACGTTTTTAGTTTCGTGAGCCGCCTGTCTTTCTTTAATTTTATATATGGCGGCAATACCACCCTCTGCCACTTGGTCCATTTCTTCTGTACGGATAATTACGTCAACCATTTTTCTATCCGGTCCGAAATGCGTAGAATGCAATGCACGATAGAAATTAATCTTAGGGCGAGCAATATAATCAACTAATGAACTTACAGGTCCAAAAATATTAGCTATCACTCCATAAGCCTTATAGCACTCAGAAATATCTTCTGTTTTTAATACTACTACCATAGAATAAAAATCTTCTATGTCTTTAATAGGAAGATTCTTTTCTTTTGATTTTTTATAAATTTCGTAGGGGTGCTTGTGCTCTATGGTTATTATATGTGGAATTGAACGGCGTTCTAAATTTTGAGTTATTGATTCATAGAATTTTTGAATATACTGAATCATCTCCATTCGTTTTTTATCTAATTCTGTTCGGATTTCTTCATAAGCACTGGGGTCTTTGAAGTAGAAGGATAATATTTCAAGCGGTCGTTTGATTTTTATCAAGCCAAGTCTTTGAGCAAAAGGAGTATAGAAATTCAGAGTTTCTTCAGCAATAGCAGCCTGATGGTATTTATCTAAATGCCCAAGAGTACGCATATTATCAAGCCTATCGGCAAGTTTAATCAAAATTACTCTTACGTCTTCTACCAATGCTTCAAAAAGCTTAGCATAAGTAGCGGCTTTATCTAATTTACGAGTTTTTATACCTTTGATTTTTGTAACACCGTTAACAATGATTGCGATATTTTTACCAAAATGCTCTTCTATATATTCTATATTAAACAAATGGCTATCTTCGACTACATCATGGAGCAGTGCACTTGCTATTATTTCATTATCGGCATATCCGAATTCATTAATCAGCGAAAGTGCTACTTTAAGTGGATGGGTATAATACGGTATTCCAGAAGCTCTTTTTACGTCTTTATGTGCTAATAAGCATAACTTGAAAGAACGAACTATCAGCTCTTCATCATATTCTAATATACTATCTTTACAGGCATTTAACAACACCATTAGGTCTTTATCTTCGTCGTATCCGTAAGGACATTCTTGTTCTAATTCTAACTGATATAATTGAAACATATAATTCGTCAAATAGTTACACAAATCTTAACTCTTATTTTCAGACAAGAATTTAATTAATTTTTCTCAGAATTACAACAGGAATATTGATATACTTGAATTTTTCTCTATAAAAATAAAAAAAACCGACCCCAATTAAAGAGTCGGTGTAATTATTTAATTTACTGCTTGAATAAAACATTTGTCATCAACTCGTGGCTTCAGCCACCTCGACGGCAATTAGTTATTTGTCCTATTTATAAGCAATGAAATTGTATTTTAATATCAAAACTATATAAATATTATATTTGATCTTTAATTTTCATGATTAAATCTAAAATTCTGCAAGAGTAACCGAACTCATTATCATACCAGCCAACAATTTTCACTAAATTTCCATTTACCGAAGTCAACTGAGAATCAAAAATAACCGAATGCGGATTGTCAATAATATCACTGGATACTAATGGCTCTTCAGAATACTCCATAATTCCTTTGAGGAATGTTTCCGAAGCTGCTTTCATCTTAGCATTGATTTCTTCTTTTGTTGTTTCTTTGCTTACGGTACAAGTAAGGTCCGTCAAAGAACCATCTGGAACCGGAACACGCACAGCATAACCGTTTAATTTACCTTTTAGCTCGGGAATAACTAAACCAACCGCTTTAGCTGCACCGGTTGATGTAGGTATAGTATTGACTCCTGCAGCTCTGGCTCGACGCAAATCTTTATGTGGCAAATCAAGAATCTGCTGGTCATTTGTATATGCATGGATAGTTACCATTAGACCTTTTTCAATACCGAAATTATCGTTTAATACTTTTACCATCGGAGCAAGGCAGTTAGTAGTGCATGACGCGTTAGAGAGCAATACTTCTCTTCCTGTTAGTATGTTGTCGTTGACACCCATAACAATTGTAGCATCCATCTCGTCTTTAGCTGGGGCAGAAAGCACAACTTTTTTCGCTCCGTTTGCAGCATGCTTGAGTAAGCTTTCTCTATTTGTAAATACACCTGTTGACTCTAATACTATGTCAACATTATTTTTCCAAGGTAAGTTTTCGATAGCTCTTTCGGCTGAAATTGTTACTTCTATACCGTCAACTATCATTTTATTACCTTCTACTTTTATTTCGCCGGGAAATTTACCGTGTACAGAATCATATTTTAACAAATGAGCTAATGTCTTGGCATCAGTCAAATCGTTAATTCCTACAAATTCAATTTCGTTTTTTCTTTTTATAGCTTCACGAAAAACCATTCTGCCGATTCTGCCAAAGCCATTAATTGCTAATTTGATAGCCATAATTGATACCCATTATTTTATTTTAAAAATTCAATTTAATTACATACAATTTAACAAATCTATACTTTTGATTATACTATTGGCTCTTGTTATTACTTAATATTATTATGTAAATTAAGCACTTTTTGGATTAATACTTCAAATAATTCCATGTTTTAATACAATTAATTCAATATTATGAAATATCATTTCAATATATTATTAAATAACAAAACTAAAATCAGAGCTATAAAATATCATTTCAATATATTATTTGATAATAAAACTAAAATCAGAGCTTAGTATTTAGTATAGAATAAAGCATTTCATTCCAAGTATTAAAATTATGACCAAATTCTGTACCCCAAATTTCACAACTATGCTTAATCGATTTTGAAGTTAACAGATTACACATGTTTTCGGTATTATGAGGAAACTCACAATCGCCCGAGCCTGAATATAAATAGACATGGTGCTTGCTCATAAGAAATGAAAGCCAATAGCTGTCGGTTAAATTTGGCAGATAATGTACAGGAGAATTAAAATAGCAATTCTCGTCAAAATAACCTTTTGCTATATATTCTATATTGAAAAACCCGCTGAGTGAAATCAATCCATAAAATAAATCCGGTCTTCGGAAATAAATATTAGATGCATGAAATGCTCCGATGCTTGCTCCGACAGAAATAATAGGCACAGGACCATTGCATTTGTCGTATATCAATGGAACTAATTCCTCAACTACAAAATTATTATAGTCCGAGTGAAGTTTTGATTTCTCCTCACCGCTGATTGAAGGATTCAGCCAAGACTCTTCATTGATAGTTGGACAGCAGAATACACGGCATTTACCCTTATTGATAAATTTCTCGATTTTCGCAATTGTACCATTTTCCTCATATATATTCGGAGAATCAGACAATGGAGGAAATAATAGTAAGGCATAGCCATAATGACCAAAGACAGGAATATCGACCGTCCTTTTTAGATTCTCACTATAGTGGTGCAAAACATCTTTCTGCATAGCTATCTTTTATAGTTGATAAACTTAACTGTTTTAACGTAAATAGTTTTAATATATTGCCAACAAGGGTATTTTTTAACAGAAGATTAAGAAAAGCATAATTGTAAGTAAATCGTAGGTGTATGATTTAGAATTTTATTTTTAAGGTACTTATAAAATAAATACTTCTAATTGATAAGCAAATCCGAATTAAAATTGAATGTATTTCTTTAATGATTAATTAGGCAAATTATATCTTTGGATATTTCTAATCACTCTTTTGAAGCTATGTGCAATTCAAAAGCATCTGATTGATTCTTAATAAATATTTATTCTCTTTATTAAAACAACAAAAGAACCTCTATAACATCATATAAAGGCTCTTTTTTAAAATTAACCGAACAGAAACTATTTGCTAAGTTTCTGACGAATTTTACGCTCGCTCATACCTCTTAGGTAGTATAATTTTGCACGGCGGACTTTAGCTTCACGAATTACTTCAATGCCTTGAATCATAGGTGAAAATAGTGGAAATATTCTCTCTACTCCAACTCCGTTTGAAATTTTTCTGACTGTAAAAGTCTGATTGATACCGGAACCTCGTCTGGCTATAACAATACCTTTATAGTTTTGGATACGCTCTTTTTCACCTTCGACTACTCTAACAGCTATGTTAACTGTGTCGCCGGGACCAAAACTCGGTACTTCTACGAAGTTATCGCCGTCTTTTTGCTTACGAGAATCAATAGCTCTTTCTTTTGCTATGGATTCGATTAAATTCATTGTATTCATCGTTTTTCCTTCTTTTCAAATATAAGAGCTACAAAATTAATATCTTTTTGCGACAAATACAAGAAATATTTTTTTTATTTTTCTAATGCTTTTAAACCAAAATAATTGCTGAAATAAATGTAATACTATACTCTTTTTTCGTCTATAAAAATATTTAATTGAAAATTTGAAAGTTGAAAATGCTTTTTTTACAAATAATAATAATCTCTTATTTAATCGGTTGCATTCCTAATGCCTATTTATTAGTAAAATTTTTCAAAAAGCAAGACATTACTTCTATGGGTACTGGCAATGTCGGCACTTTGAATACATACGAATCTACAAAAAGCAAATCTTTAGCTATATTTACTTTAATTCTTGACTTGATAAAAGGAATAATTACCCTATTTATAGTCGATTCGATTTTCGGAATACATTTCAATCCCAATGGGCAAGCATATACCCTCCTAACAGCACTATCAGTAATTGTAGGGCATAATTTCAATATTTTTTTAAAATTCAAGGGTGGCAGAGGTTTAGCCACATCAGCGGGATTAGTTTTGTTTATAAATCCGCAACTTCTTTTTTATTGGACTGTCTGCTGGCTGATTTCTAAATTGATTTACAAAGACATACTTAAAGCAAATATTATAAGCACGATTGTCTCCCCTTTTCTGCTTCTGTTTACTTTTAATAGTGCTTTAAATTTTCTCTTTCCTGTTTCGGAATTCAACTATTTAATGCTCTCATTTTCAATTTCAATAATTATTCTATCAGCTCATAAGAGACGATCCCCTATACCCCCCAAACAATAATTCTCATAGTATTTCATCTTTATTTCTTTTTGATTAGTTAGAGTAGGGGAATTGGAAACAGCATTTAGACTAAAACAGCAATTAGAAGCCAATAATATAAAAAAATCCGATGTGATAGAAAAATTTGTTCGCTCAAGTGGTAATGGCGGGCAAAATGTAAACAAAGTATCTACATGCGTATATTTGAAGCATCTGCCAACCGGTATAGAAGTAAAATTCAGCTCCAGCAGGACTCAGGGCGATAACCGACGTGGAGCCTGGGAGCTATTGATTTATAAAATCAATGAATTCAAGAATGCAATTATCCAGAATAGAATTAATGAATTTCAGAAATTCAAAAGAAGTACCCGACCAAAACCAAAATTTCTTAAAGAAAGAATTCTGGAACATAAAAAAGTAAATTCTCAAAAGAAAGAATTGCGAAAAAAATTGAGTTTGCAAAATGTTTAATTCTATACTTTCTAATTTGTCTCTCAAAAAAAGCTTTTTTTTCAGCCTGCTATATAAGGACATTTTTTTCATAATTCAACTGATGATTTAGTATTGAGATATATGTACTTAAGCAGTTTAGAATATTATATCAAGCAAATAGCATTTACTTTTGCATTATCGTCGATTTATCCAATAATATTTCTTTTTTTTCTTCTTATTACTAATTATCGACGTTTTAGAAATCCATTTTATTCTCTACCAAAAAATAAATATGTTTTTGATTCTCATTTTTATTTCTTTGAGTTTTGAGCTTTAGTTATTTTGATTAAATTTCAAAGCTGTTTTATGATAATAATTATTTTCTTAATGCTGTATTACAATAAATATAAATTTTAGCTACCCCTAACTCACTTTGATTTTTAGGATATTATGAAGTTCACTTGAATATTTACTTTAATTAAAACTATAATATCGAATAGGAATATAGTTTTATAATTTTTCTATCAAATTGATATTATTAGACTTAACAATAATGAGCATTAAATTAAAATAAGTGTTTCGCAGTCCGTTTTAATAAGTGGGTTATATCTTTAGAGTTTGAAATATCCAAGAAAAAAAACTTCAAAATAAAAAATATTTATCTTGCGTATTAATATTTTTTTTGCAAAATTGTTTCAACACATAATAACAAAATGTGGGAATTAAAAAATAATATAGAGTTATGAAACAAAAAATGCAAGTTACAAAAACCGGCTCTATATCTGTCTAAATTTTGGAATATAATTGTAAGATTTTTTAAAAAATATATCAGATCTTTGAAATCAATCGAACAATTATTGATAATAATTGACAAGATCTTTGAAATCAATCGAACAATTATTGAAAAAATTTACACTAATAATAATTTGAAAAAAAACTGACTATTTTAAAAACTTGAAATACAGGAGAGAAGAAGTGTCTAATCATTTAGATGCTATGTCATTGTTCGCTCAGATTGAAGACTCGCAAGCGAAGTCAATAACTACATCATTTAAAAATGTAGTTACAGACAAAGTTGCGGACAGCTATTGGAACAAATGTTTAAATATAATAAAAGACAATGTATCCGCTAGTGTATTCTCGACATGGTTTGAGCCGATAAAAGCACTTAGTTACCAGAGTGAATTATTAACTGTTAAGGTACCCAGTCAATTCTTTTGTGAATGGATAGAGGGGCATTATTACTCATTGCTTCAGAAAACAATATTTGAAGTACTGGGCGAGAAAGCAAAAGTTAAATATCATATCGACGTAGCAAAAGATGTTCAGATGTCGGACTCAATTACTTTGCCTGCATTCAAATATCCACCGTCTCATATTCAGATTAGCTCGGCATTTGCTACTAATTCGAATCATCAAGTAGCTGAGCCAATTTGTACAAATTTGAATGCACGCTATACTTTTGAGAATTTAGTTGTAGGCGAAAGTAACCAATTGGCAATAAGTGCGGCAAATGCAGTAGCTAATAATCCGGGCGGTACACGCTTTAACCCATTATTTATTTATGGTAATGCCGGATTAGGCAAGACTCATATTTCTGAAGCAATTGGCAATCACATAGTACAAAAAAATAAAAGATTGAATGTACGGTATATTACTACCGATGAATTTACTATTGAATTCGTTAATGCTATTCATAACAACAAAATCAATGACTTCAAAGCCTTATATCGCTCAGTCGATGTATTGATTATTGATGATATTCAGTTTCTTACTAATAAAGAAAAAACTCAAGATAACTTTTTCCATATATTCAATACTTTGCATCAATTAGGTAAGCAAATCGTTTTGACATCCGATAAACCGCCTAAAGATTTAAAAGAAATTGATGAAAGATTGATTTCTCGATTCCAATGGGGGCTCACTGTTGATATTCAGCAGCCGGACCTTGAAATGAGAATTGCCCTATTAAATAAAAAAGCCGAAGATGAGGGAATTGAACTCCCCTACGATGTGTCCGAATTTATTGCCCGAAATGTAACCAGCAATATTCGCGAACTTGAAGGCACTCTAATTACTATGCTGGCTAAGCACACTTTCGACAGGAAAGAAATCAATTTAAATTTAGCTCGCGAAATTGTTGAGGGTATTGCTATCATCGAGGATAGACCTCTTACTATTGACATAATTAAAGAAAAAGTTGCCAAATATTATAGCTTATCAGTTGAAATTATTGAGTCAAAAACGCGTAAACACGAAATTGCACTCGCCAGGCAGATGGCTATGTTTTTAGCAAAACAAATGACTGAACTGTCTCTAAAAGGTATTGGTTCTTACTTTGGTGGCAGAGACCACTCTACAGTGATGCACTCCTGCCAGACTATCGAGAATTATTTAGTGATAGACAAAGCCGTTAGAAATGCTTATGAGATAATCAAAAAGCAATTAGAAAGTCGATAATTTTTTTGATCTATATTAGAACTTAGCCCACCCGGAGAGAATATCAAAATCACCGAGTGGGTTTTTTATTAATCTCAGTTCAATACTTCAATTATCATAGATACTGACTCTCCCCCACCTATACATAATGAAGCCAAACCAATAGATTTTTTCTTTATTCTAAGAGCATTTATTAAAGTAGTAATTATCCTTGCTCCCGATGCACCTATCGGATGTCCAAGTGCAATTGCCCCGCCAAGAATATTTACTCTATCGATGTCTATAGAGAATTCTTTAATAGCTGCAAGCGGAACGCAAGCAAATGCTTCATTTAGCTCAAATAAATCTATATCCATGAATTTCATATTCGCTTTTTCGATTACTCTCCTAATTGATACCACAGGAGCAGAGGCATACATTAGCGGCTCTATGCTCGACTGTTCATAAGCAATTATTCTGGCAATCGGCTTTATCCCTCTACCGTCGGTATATTGAGTAGAGCTAATTAGAAGTGCAGAAGCACCATCATTAATTGAGGAAGCATTAGCTGCCGTTATTGTACCATTCTCTTCAAATACAGGCTTTAAAGCAGGGATTTTCTCATATTTAACCCTCAAAGGCTCTTCGTCTG
Organism: uncultured bacterium; assembly: GCA_942493235.1. Classification (GTDB taxonomy): domain Bacteria; phylum Bacteroidota; class Ignavibacteria; order Kapaibacteriales; family UBA2268; genus ENR-C587. The sequence continues at coordinate 143,746 of OW818676.1, forward strand.
TGTCGATAACAGTTTTTATCTTGCCATTAATCATTTCAATCGGGCAAATCTCATTTTTGAAATATCCCATCTCTTGAGATTTCTGAGCTAACTTGTAAGATCGTACTGCAAATTCATCTTGCTCTGCTCGGGTAATATTGTATTTCTTTACACATAATTCAGCGGCTTTGCCCATGTGCATTTTGGAATATATATCTGTTAGCCCGTCATAAACCATTGAATCAACTAACTCTCCGCTACCCATTTTATAACCTGTTCGGGCTTTTGTAAGTAGATAGGGAGCATTACTCATCGATTCCATCCCTCCGGCAATTACCAGCCCGGCATCTCCTGCTTTAATTGCCTGAGAGGCGATCATTATTGATTTCATTCCGCTACCGCATACCTTATTGATAGTCATAGCCGGAGTAGAGCTTTCTAATCCCGAGTATATCGTCGCTTGCCGAGCAGGATTCTGACCGATGCCCGCACTCAAAACATTGCCGAGTATTACTTCGTCAATATCCGATTTTTCAATCGATGGATTATTAAGTAAATTCTTGAGCGTTTCTGCCCCGAGCTCCGGAGCAGAAAGTGAAGAAAGCGAACCCATAAATGAACCAAAAGGAGTTCTAATAGCCGATATTATATTTGTTTGCATAGAATTTCCGGATTTTTTTGAAATAAATATATAGATTAATAATTCCGATTTTTATTGTAGATATTTTTTATACGGTTTTCCTCTCTACTCAAGCCTGTTGGAACTAATTCGTAATTTTGAGCAATTTTCAATATTTTTAATTCTATAATAAATCATCAGATTATTAAACATTTTACTTGTAAATTATAAATATTTATTTTATATTGTAACTTATTCAATAACCTTGACTTCGAGTGGGAGAGATTTTATAACATTATTCTCTTGAGGTAAGCTATGAAAATCATTTTATACTTTTTATTATTCCTAACTGTAATAGAATTATACTCTGAAAACTATTATGAGAAAATGTGGGAATATCAGCCTAACAAAATAAACTTGGGACAATATACATTCTCCGATGATTACAAATATGCGTATAATTTAGGCACTTTATTGGTTTTCAAACCGGATACCGTATTAAATATAAATATTAAATTCCCCAATGAAGTATTTGCTTTCTCTAATGGAACAAATAAATTATACACTTTCAATTATAAGCAAAGAAAAATCTCTGTTTATAATTGCGAAACTAATTTATACTCAGAAATAAACGGCAATTATATAGATACATCTCTTGGAATTATTAAATTCATCAATGAGCGGTATTTAGTTTTAATTAACAATTCGATAGCCGAAGCTTCTGTTTACGACTTGAGTACGCAAGCATTAATTAGTACATTCTCTTATGCTAACTCTCTGCCCTGTGATAATTTTGCTATATCAAACGATAATAAGTATTTTGCCGGAGTGAGCGGATATTCTTTTTTCTGTTATAATCTATCAGAAAACAAGTTAGAATACAAGGATGCTGTTGAACAGATTGGCAAACATACAAATTTCCCATTTATTAAAAATGACTCAATTTTATTAATTGTTAACGATGGTGCATTTTTCACTTATAAACTTTCTAATGGAGAATTGATTTTATCTAAAGAATGCTTTTCTACTTTAAACTCGCCTTTTTTCATTCCAAAGGGAAATATCACTGCAATTGTTTACAAGGATTATTATCAAAACAATCTTGCAATTTTATATAATTACTTAACAGAGACAATAACTGTATTAAATTCTGATGCTTATGAATTATCGAATAATCTCTATATAAATAATTCAGATACATTATTTTATTCTAAGGTTTATGAATCTGGTTTTCTACCCGGGCAACCCCAAAATGACACTACTTATATGACAATTTATAATTATGGCAATAAAACAAAGGATACTATTATAGCAGTTAAAGTTATTGATACTATGCTTGTAGATAAAAATGACATTGGGAATATTTATTCAGACAAATACCTATTTAATTGGTATTCTTTATATAATTTGGAGAATATGAATAAAATCAAAACTCTTCCCTATAATAATTATTATTACCAATTTAATGACTCACTGATTTGCTATACAGAGAGCGATTCGGCTGTAGTTTTATTAAATGTAGAAAATCTAAGCCCGGCTGATACTTTATATTCGGCAAATAAAGCTTTTGAAGAAGACTATGGATATACTTTTCTAAGTGATAATAAATACTTTAATACTTACAACTATATTAAAGATACTCAAACCGGAGACACCGTATTTAATTCGTATTATCATAAGTCACTGCATTTCTTCAATAGCAAAAATAAATACATGTATTCTACTTATGATACTTCAAAATACATCGGCGATGGAATTGGCATTCATACTTACGAATATTATAGAAAATTTTCAATTCTTAACTTTACAGATAGCATACCTATTTTTAGCTATAATTTGGACAAGCTTAGCCAGGATAATTATGATTTCCATACTATTCAAATGAGTTCCGATAATCAGCGAATTATCTATTACCAAATAGCGGATTCTACTATCAGATTCAGAGATATATCAAGTGCTGCCGAAGAAAGCATCAAAACAAATTATATAGTAAATGAGCTAATTTTATCAGAAGATGATAAATATTTAGCTTTAGTAGTTACCGAATATGATAGCAGCATAAAACAAAAAATTGTATTTATCAACTTGGATACTAAAGAAGAAGTCCTAAGTTTCGAAAACGAATTAGGCTCAATTTATAATTACTCTTTATCCGCTAACTTTAGCTATATTGTTCTTTTAGATGAAATTGAAACTTTTACAACTTATAAAATAGAGCTGGAGCATCTTTCTGTAGAAGATTTGTTTAACAAAGACAAGTTTACATTTAATCTCTACCCTAATCCGGCAGTAAATTCAATAACGATAAATTCGGATTTCAATATTGATAATTATACAGTATATTCTCTAAACGGAGAAAAAGTATTTGAAAGCAAGAATCTAAATTCAAATTCTGATATTGCAGAATTAAATGCTTTACAAAACGGCACTTACTATATAAAAGCTAAAATCGGAAAATATACAATTTCCAAAATGTTTGTAATTTGTAAATAAAGTATGTATGAGGCTTTAAGATAATAAATTGGGACTGGTGGCTGGGGGCTATTCTTCAAATTCCCCTCCAAAAGGAGGGGTGTCATCGCGAAGTGATGACGGGGTGGGTTCTTTCTTCGGGGTTCGGAATTTGAAATAGCAATTGGAAATATAAGATAAACAATCAACCCCACGCTGAAGAGGCTGTGTAAAAACCTTTGATTGCTACCGTTTTTTCAACAAAAACAAAGTACTCAAAGTCTCTGATGAGGTTGTCTAAAAAGTAAAAGCATTTCAAAATCGTCATTCTGAGTGTAACGAAGAATCCAGAGTTATCAACAAGTTAGCATTATCTGGATTCTTCACTTCGTTCAGAATGACAATTTTTTAGTCAGCCACTTGAATGGTGCTGGGAATAATATTTGCCGTCTTGTGGCAGTATTTACACAGCCTCTGAAGCGTGGGGTTGAAGTAGCAAAAATCAAATTATTTTACAGTACATTCCATCTAACGCCAAGGTAAAATACTCTGCCCATAATCGGTCCCCAAACCATAGAGCTGTCAAAATATTTACCAAATGGATTATCAGCTCCGACGATTGGATTTTCCTGCATAAAATTAGTTAGATTTTCGCCACCGGCATATATTTCCAAATCACCAAACTTCTTAGTAATCTGAGCATATAGCATCGGATATGGTTTAAACTCGTTTTCTAATCTATATTCTTCAGGATTAGATGCAGTATTTGGCAATCTACCGCCACCGTTAAGAGTTGCGGTAAAGTCAAATTTCCATTCATCGAAGTCTGTAGCATAAGCTAAATTGATAAAGGCTTTGTATCTGCTCGAAAGCGGTTTCTCAATCATCTGCCCGTTTACAGTCATTTTAACATCATTGTAGCGGTAGGCAGTCATTATCTCAAATCCGTGCATTGGCTTAAAAGTTAAATCTATTTGATAACTGTTAGAATACGAATCACCTTTTAGATTATAGAAATGCACTTCATTTGGATTTCTCTCAAGGTCAACCACTATCTGATTTATAAAATCGGTACGGTAATATTCGGCATTCAGAGTAAAGTCTTGCCCAAATAAATTAAAATCAATTGTCGAATTTATACCATAATTCCATGCCGACTCGGGATTTAGCTTTTCATCAACAAATAGAGTTCTTGAGCTTGCCAATATACCGGAGTTTTCGGCAAATATATTATTAATATGATAACCCTTACCGGCAGAAGCTCTAAGAGTAATTTTTTCTGTCGGAGTATATCTCAAGTGAAATCTCGGAGTAAAAAATGTCTCGTACAGATTATGAAAATCAACTCTGGCTCCGGCTATTACAGATATATTTTTTATTCCGCTATATGTATATTCTGCAAATATACCGGGTACTCTCTCAATTTTATTAACTAAAGTGTCTTGATAATTCGCAGTATTCTGATTTAAATATTTATATGTTTCGTCGAATTGGTCAAAGTTATAACTGAGCCCCATATTGATTTTATGATTGAAATGTTCTTCGGTTTCTTCTTCACCTTCGTGAACATCTTCACCCTCATGAACTTCTTCCCCTCCGTGAGATTCCTCTCCTTCGTGATCTTCTTCACCCTCATGGTGCTCTTCGCCCTCTTGATGATTATGAACTTCTTCGCTTTCGTGATCTTCATGGTTATGAGCTTTATGCCCAAACCTTGTCTCATAGAGCAGTTTAGCAAATAAAGATTTCTGATTACCATTATAATTATTTTTTCCATAGAATGAATTTTGGTCGTGAGAAGATACTGCGTATTGAACAGCTATACTATTATAGCTTTCGGTAGGCAATACATAGCCTAATTTACCGAACAATTCATATCTTTCTGTTTTTATATCAATACCGTATTTAGTGAAGTTTTTATCCGGAAAGAATTCGACTTGTCCGGCTTTTCGTTCTTCATTAAGTAATTTAATAGTATGTGAAGTATGAATTCCATCGGATTCATATTCCCAGCGATTTAAGAAAGCGTATTGCTGCTCCATAGGAGTATCAAGAAAAGAATCATCGTTTCCGTCTATTTGGCGATTAAGATAATTAGCATGAAACATAATATTTGTTCCTACTTGCTCGCTTACTTCAATTGCCGAACTAATATCTGCCTCTATTCTGGCTTCGCTATTAGCATAAATATTAACAAATAAAGGGTCAGAATTATGTGGTTTTTTGTATTCTACATTTATTTGACCGGTTACAGATTCATAACCCGAAGCTACTGAGGCAGCACCTTTAGAGATTTGAATAGACTCCATCCACTGACCGGGCACATAGTTAAGCCCAAATGTAGTAGAAAGCCCTCTTATATTAGGTACATTTTCGGTCATCATCTGGGTATAGATACCCTCTAAGCCGAGAAGCTCTATCTGTTTTGCACCCGTAACGGCATCGGAATAGTTCACATCTACCGAAGGATTAGCGGTAAAGCTCTCTGCTAAATTACAGCAAGCCGCTTTTCTTAATCCCTGAGAAGTTATCATTTGCGAATTTATAGCTGATTTAGAGATTATCAGAGATGGTTGCTGAGCAATAATTTCTACAGCAGCAGTTTGAATCGGCTGTAGCTCTACATCAATTACAGATTGATTGATTTGAATTTCGATAGTGTCTGCTTTATATCCGGCATAAGAGACTGCAATAGAATTATTTATATTGTCTATATTTAATTTAAAAGCACCGAACTTATCGGTTTTTGTACCCTTATTGGTGTTCAGTAATTTTATGGTAGCTCCCATTAGCGGAGCTTTAATTCTTGAGTTATCAAGCCCGAAAATTTTACCACTGATTTCTCTTGAAAATGCAGATACATTAGAAATCATTATAATAACTAAAAATATAAATATCTTTTTCATTTGTATTTCCTAAAAAACAATAATTAAAAATTTGCGATTATTCGCTAAATGTAAGTAATAAAAGGAATTTAATTAGGAAATACTTGAAAAGTCTTCTTCTGAAGATTGAGAAGATTTGTGTATGAATTCTACAATGTGGTCTGATATATTGATTTTATCACGAGGATTATTTAATATTATATTGTAATACTCATTAGAAATATCAAGTAATTTATCGGCTGAAATCAAATTTTCTATCGTGGGATATATAGTTATAGTGTTACTTATACTATTATACTGGAAATCATCATCAATTTCAAATACAGAGCTAAACTGCGTGCAACATTCATCAGAATAATGAGGAGTGTAAGAATTGCAGCCTGAATTATCCGTATTGGAATGACTATCCTGGCAATGATGGCAAGTATTTTCATTCTCTTGATGATGGCAGGGGCATTCTGCATTTTTAAACATAGTAGCTGTCTGCTTACCGTGGGCAGAACATATATGATGATTTATTTCGATTCCTACAAAGTATATTAGGAATACAAAAGTCATCATTATTGATGTTATATTTTGAATTTTCTCTTTCATTGCATTTAATTGACGAAATTGCTTTTAATAAATTATATTATCTTTTCTAATTTTGTGGACCTCTTCAATTTTAACGCCTGTTTTTATTGAAATTGTCTCGTCATCTAATACATCTAAAAAGCTTTTGATAGTTGATAATAATGCTAATCGTTTACCTTCTTCTATTCCCTGCTTCTTGCCTTCTTCTAAGCCTTCTAATTTGGCAGAATAAATCTGCATATTTCTATCTCTGTATGCTTTTAATCTGGCTTCATATAGTTCTCTATCGTCTCTGTTGAAATACATTCGCTCTAAAGCAGCTAAGGCTTTAATAATTGTAGGAATTTCTTCTAATTCTTTCGGCAAATAGTCTTCGGAATAAACGTCTGCCTTTTGCAAGAAATTCACCCAACGATCTAATAAAGAAGATATATTATCATTATATTTATTAAGCTCAATAAAGTGAATTTCTATATCATCAAAATATACTTTGTTGGAATTAGTATTGTACATTTTATAAACATTATGATACTCTTTCTCGTTAAGGCAATCGAAATTCAAGATATTTATACAGATTGTCTTTTTCAGTAGTTCGAAACTTATGCCACTTTCTAATTGAGAATCATATAATCTTGCCCAATTGTACAAAGCTCTTTTTTCATAATACTGCTGTGATATAATTTGCATCTCAATATTAAACCAATTTCCATTTTCATCTTGAGCTTTAATGTCTAATACTGACAATTTATCTTCTATAGACCCATTGTCGTTATATGGATTTTTTAAAATTAAATCTTTTACTCGATCTTTTTCAGATACAATTGAATTGATTAAATCAATTAGAATATCCTTATTCTCTTCCGAGCCGAATAACTTCTTAAAAGCAAAGTCTATTCGTGGATTTATTCTGCACATAATCACCTCAATCTATTTTTTTATATTTATATATAAACAACGTTTTTAAGAGAATTTAGACGGATTTTTATCTAAAGTATTAGAAAAAATCCTCAATCGGATAAAATCACAAATTGAGGATTTAAAATACTTACTACTAATTAAGTTAGATAAGATTTATTCGTTTTCTAATTGAGCCATAATTTCGTCAGAAATATCAAAATTGGAATAGCAATTCTGAACGTCGTCATTATCCTCAATCATTTCGATTGCTCTGAGTACCTTTCTGGCATCGTTAATATCGGTAATTTCAACCATATTTTGAGCAATTTGCTCGAGCTTGCCTTCAGTAATTTCAAATTTATTCTCATTTAAATATTTGTTTAGAATATTAAATGACTCCATAGCACAGATAATTCTTGACTCTTCATCGCCGAATTCCAAATCTTCTGCACCTGATTCAAGAACTATTTCAAGCAATTCTTCTTCAGATTTACCATTATTTTTAATCGTAAAAACGCCTTTGCGATTAAAGTTCCAAGCTACAGAATTAGGCTCGCCGAGATTACCGCCGAATTTATTAAATAGAGTGCGAACCTCCGGAAACGTTCTGTTCCTATTATCGGTAACGCATTCTAATATTGCGGCTACACCACTTGGCAAGTAACCTTCGTAGTTGATTTCTTCATAACTCTCGCCCGCAAGCTCGCCAGTACCTTTTTTAATGGCACGCGTAATATTATCAGCAGGCATATTAACTGCTCTGGCACTGGTAACGGCAAGTCTTAATCTTGAATTTGAATCTGCATCGCCCCCGCCTTCGCGAGCTGCAATTGTAATTTCTTTAGCTATACGTGTGAAAACTTTTCCGCGTTTTGCATCTTGCCTGCCTTTGCGGTGTTTTATGTTTGCCCATTTACTATGACCTGACATAAATTATTCCTTTTATATATAATAACAATATGCTTATTTAATTAATGCAAAAATAAAGAATTTAAGCGATTATATAAAACAATAATAAATAATACTGTAATATCATTTCCAGAATGACGTACATATTAGCTCTCGCCGTCCCCTTTGGCTAAAAGAGCCTGTGTAAATACTCGAATTAATTCATTTTACTCTAATGCAACCTGACGGTTAACCGTCAGGTTGATAGGTACTTATTCTATTTTTCAATCTTACATAAATTACAAATTTCCTGTTTTTACACAGCCTCTTTAGCATTGGAATACAAGCACTCTTAGGTATTCTAATTTTAGTAAAAATCCCTAATCTTATGGTTTTTACACAACCACTAAAAGCCACAGGTTGATGTAAAATAAATTATTTCAAACAGAAAATGATATAATTTATTACAATTTTACTGTAATACTATAGCATGTAATACTAAAATACAATTTTAAACAAAAAAAGCCTGACTTCGATTTTCCTCGAAACCCGGCTTTTAAACCAATTTCAAAATGACCTTAAGCCAAAGCTAACATTTGCTTTACTCTTTTTACGTCTGTTGGATGAACAGTAGTTGACTGACGCAAACTTCTTTTAGTCTTTCTGTTTTTCTTAGTCAAGATGTGGCTTTTAAAAGCCTTTTCTCTTTTGAATTTACCTGTGCCTGTGAGTTTGAACCTCTTTTTAGCGGCACCCTTTGTCTTCATCTTTGGCATTGCTGTAATTCCTATACTTATATATTGAATACTTATTTTTTAATACTATATCTAACATAGAAATGCAAAATTAGCATAAATTTCCCGAATAATAAAATTAATTCTTAAAATATTTCAAATATTTTAGAAATATTTTAATATGCTATATCATTTACAATTTGAAATCATACAGATGAGGTATTATCTATCACCAATTCACAAATATTGGGTTATATCAAACTATAGATTAGAAGCTGTTATCAATGTTTTTATAATCAGAATTCAATTCTTTGAAAAATCCTTTTCAATAATCAATTAAAAAGGATTTTTTAACTTATTTAATTCATTATGCTAATTTTGCAATTTCATCGCGAATTTTAGCAGCTTTCTCATAGTCTTCATCAGTAATTGCTTTATCAAGCAATGTTTGTAAATGTTCAATTTTATTACGAGGATTAGTCTGTGTGTTCATCTTTTTATTCTTTATGAACTGCATTTCGTCATCTTCTCCGTAATGAGTATCTTCGGAAGCTGCACCAATTGCTGTCTCGTCCATTACATCGCTGTTTACATATATGGGTGCATTGCACCTTACAGCAAGAGCTACCGCATCACTTGGGCGGGCATCTATCTCAAACCCGAAATCTTCAAAAACTAATTTTGCATAGAATGTACCTTCTCTAAGCTCACTTATTACTACTTCAGTAAGTGTTGAGCCATAAGCATCTATTAGTGATTTAAGTAAATCATGAGTCATCGGTCTCGGAGGTGCTACCCCCTCTAACTCTAAGGCAATTGCCTGAGCTTCAAAAGCACCGATTATTATCGGCAATCGCCTATTCCCGTCCAATTCTTTTAATATCAACGCATAAGCATTGTTATTTGCCGGGCTTGCCGACAACCCTAATACAATAAGTTGTATTTTTTCCATCATTATTGACTGCCGCTTTTGTTTATAATATTTACTATATGTTTTGACTTTTTAATAAATAAAATATTGCATAATTAGCATAGTGAAATTACATTTTTATTTAATACAAAGCTCAAAATATCCCCGATTTGTCCAATAACAAATTGCAGAAATTGTGAATTATCTCTCCTTTACAAATCTCAATTAGAGACGGTATATACGTATTATGGGTTTCCTGTATGAATAAGTATTTATCTAAAATAGTTCTAAGGTATTGGACGTTTTTTTATCATTCCGCCTTTAGTGTCTTTGATGCTGCTCATTACTACAAATGCACTCGAATCTTTGTTGTCAATTATTTTATTTAGTTGAGATAATTCTAATCTGGTTATTACTGTATATAAAATATCCGTAGTCGAGTTTTCTTCATTATGCGAATACCCTCCGCGTCCCAGAAACACAGTAACTCCGCGACCTAAACTCTCTAATATTGCAGCTTTTATTTCTTCGGATTGTGCTGATATTATCGTTACTCCAATGTATTCTTCTATACCTTCAATTATAAAGTCAACTGTTTTGGAAGCAGCCAGATAAGTTAGGATTGCATATAGAGCTATCTCAATTGACAATATATATGCGGCAGCAGAAAATATCATAATATTAAATATTAATATTATATCTCCGATTGTCAATCCTGTTTTTTTACTCAGAAATATGGCTAAGACTTCAGTCCCGTCTATTACTGCTCCGCCACGAATTGATAATCCGATTCCCGTTCCAAGGAAAAATCCACCAAATACCGCAATTAGCAATTTATCGGTGGTAACTACCGGATATGGTATAAATGCCGTAGCTAATGCTAATAGCGATATTGCAACCATACTCTTTATCGCAAATGTCCTATTTACTTGCGAAAATCCCAATAGAATAAATGGCATATTTAATACAACTAATAATATTGGTAATGGCAACCCGGTAACTTCAGTTACTAACAATGATATACCCGTTACTCCGCCATCAATAAACCCATTTGGCAACAAAAATCCTTTTAAACCAAATCCCGCAGACAATACTCCAATGATTATTAATATATTATCTTTAACAATTTTAAAATATGCTTTTTTAATATTACTCATTTCGGTATTACTCATTTTATTTCTTAGATATTATTTACTCTTTTTAAATAGACTATTTTTTACTTCTTTTATTGAACAAAGATGGCAATAATCTTTTTCTTCACTGTTTAAATGGGTATTATTGGAGGCTGGGGGCTGGTAGCTGGGGGATAGAGGTTCAGGGTTGAATCAATTACGATTTACATAATTTATGTCATATATAATTCCCAAACCTATCCCCAAGAATTAAGAACCCACCCTTTCATCGCTTCGCGATGTCACCCCTCAATGAGGGAAATTTTAAGTATAGTCACCAGTCACTATCCCCTACGCTGAAGCATGGGGTTGATAACTCTCCAACTTCCTAATTCCTATTTTCTATTTCCCAATTCCGAAGAAAGAACCCACCCTGTCATCGCTTTGCGATGACACCCCTCCTTTTGGAGGGGAATTTGAAGAATAGTTGTTACATGGCTTTTCTACCAATATTCAACAGCTAACGCAGTTGGAAGATAAGAATCCATACATAATCTTTAAGCCCTCCCTTTGGGGAGGGTTTGGGAGGGGTTGATAGATTTTCAGCCTCAGCCTTACTACGCAGAGCGTAGTAAGGAGGCGAATAAAAAGGGAGTGCTAAATGTATTCTACCGATGTTCAACAGCTATCGATGTTGGAAGAAAAGAACTTATTTCCTAATTCCTATTTTCTATTTTCTATTTCCCAATTCCGAAGAAAGAACCCACCCTGTCATCGCTTTGCGATGACACCCCTCCTTTTGGAGGGGAATTTGAAGAATAGTTGTTACATGGCTTTTCTACCAATATTCAACAGCTAACGCAGTTGGAAGATAAGAAACCGATTTCTCCCAAACTTGCTAATTCCCTATCCCCTATCCCCTTTCCCCTATCCCCGAACCCCTATCCCCCAAAAAAGAACCACCCCGTCATCGCTTCGCGATGCCACCCCTCCAATTGGATGGGAATTTTAAGAAATAGTCGCTAAACAGCTTTATTACCAATGTTCAACATCTAACGATGTTGTAAGAAAGGAACTTATTTTTCAAACCCCACTAACCATTTCCTACTTCCTACTTCCTATTTCCTACTTCCTATTTCCCACTTCCTACTTTATAACTTTCAACTTCCCAGCCACCAGCAACTATCTCCGAACCTCTATACCCGAATCACTAATCACCAGTCACTGTATTTATTATTTTCTTTTAAATAATATTTTGGATTCTAATATAATTTTTTTATTTTGTATCTTTATAATTGCCAATTTATTTAATATTATGTTCGGATAATTATGCGAAATATTTTTTATATTTTAATTGCATTATGCTCTATAATGTTTTCAGGATATTTATACTCTTATCCAGCTTATTCTTCAGTTGAAAAATTAGTAGAAGATATTAATAATGTCGAAGCTGAACCGACAAGTGCCAAAAGAGTACAAAGCTATATGTTAGAGTTGGACTATGGAGAGCTAACTCTTGATGACGGATTATATTACCAAATCAAGCCATTTAATGATAGGATTTGTGCCGGTTTATTTGTTGGTAATGGTTATTTTGATTTTCAAATTCCGAAAAATTCCGAAATAAGTTCTTTAATGAATATTTTAAAAGTTGATAGAATTAGCTCCGAAATCGAATGGGCGATAATTTTCTCCGGAGACAGCCTTGCGGAAAATCTCGGTAAACCATATCAAGCGGATTCTACTAAAATTGAATCATATAATTATACTAAATATTTTAGGGATTATTTCACTTATATAAATAAAAAAATCGTAGGACCGGTAATAGCTATGGACCTTCTTAACGGTAATTACTCTGATTTAAAGATAATTGTAGTAAAAACTGCTAAATTTTATAATCCGTTTATTTATGTTTATTCTTCAGATGAGCGAGAAGAAGTTGGTTTTTATAGAGGACAAGGACATACACTCAGTGATTATATGGAAACACTTTGCTTAGGAACAAGAAAAAATTATGATGCTAAAGCAGATACCACTTTGAATAATAAAGATTATTTTATTGCAGACAAGTATAATATAAATTTAAGTTTCAGCAAAACATACAAAATGGCTTTTGATGTAAGTGTCGATTTTACTGCCTTAAAGCCTACAAATAAGTGGATATACGGTTATTTATTTGAGAGAGCTAATATAAAAGAAATTCTTTTAAATGGTGAAAAATTAGATTTTTATATTGATGAAAATTTTAATATTTTTTTTGTTAATCTAAAAAAAACATTTAACAAAGGTGAGAAATTTTCGCTGAGATTTATATATGACGGAGTCTATACAAGAACTACTTATAACGGTCATACTTATTTTAAAGAATCTGCATTTTGGTATCCGTTTTTTAATAAAGATAATAAATCAATTTTTGATATAAAAGCTCAGTACTATGGTGCTAAAACAAAATTCATTTCTGTTGGGGACGAAATTGAGCATAAAGAAGTTGACGACATTATTTATTCCCACTGGGTTACACCGGAACCTCTGCTTGAAGCTTCCTATTTTATTTGCACTTACAGTGAAACCAATGAAAAAGCTCCTACCGGAGAAGACATAACAATTATATACGATTCTCCAGCCGATTTATCTCTTTTTAAAGAAACTGTCAAAAATTCAATTAAATTTTATAGTACATTATATGGTAAGATGCCTTTTAAAAAAATATATTTTGCACAGGGAACTTACAATACTTTAAATGCTTTCCCGGGATTAATTCAAATAGGCTGGTATTCGTCAAGCTTATTGAACACTAAAGGTTATAAATTCGCACATATACCTTTCTCTATTAGCTATGAATGGCTCCTATATAGTGCTAATTCCCAAACATATAGAGATGATTGGATTACTAACGGATTAGCATATTATTCAAGTTTACTTTATGCATTAAATTATTCAGCAGATATAAAAGTATTTGATAGATCGCTTGAATTTACAAATGAAGTGATTTTACGTAGCCAGAGCATTACCGATGGTAAGTATTCACAAATAGCTGGATTGGGTTATAGAAACGATTACATTGAAAAGTCAGCAATGATTTTCCACATGCTAAGAATGCTTCTAATTGACAATAAAACAAATGATGAATCATTATTTCTTAGTATTATAAAAGAGTTTTATACTAACTACAAAGGAAAGCTTTTCTCTTCAGATGATTTTATTAATATTGTTAACAAACAGACCGGAATGGACTTTAAATGGTTTTTTGAGCAATGGGTAAATACTTCTTATATACCTTCATATAAATATGCCTTAAAAACTGAGATATTAAATGGCAAATATGTTATAAAAGTGAAAATCAAACAGGAAAAAGTACCCGGCGATTTTGCTATGTTAGTACCAATATCACTAAAAAATGATGATAAACAAGTGTGCCATTACCGTGCGTTTGTTACTGGATTGAATTCTGTCGAATTTTCGCTTCCAGCTCAAGATAAAAAACCGGACGATATAATTTTTAATCCAGGCTATTCAGTGCTCTGCGAGACAGACGAAGTAAATTGGGAAGATTTATAATCTTTTAAGCTTTCGCATAGCTTAAAATCAATAGCTGATACAAGAGGCTGTCGAAATTTTGTCATTAGGAACGAAGAGAAGAATCCAGACAAAGCTAAATGTTGATAACTCTGGATTCTTCGTTACACTCAGAATTACGATTTGGTAAATTTATAACTTCTCTGCCAGCCCATTGATAGGCATTTATTTGATTTATGATCTAACAATAATTACATTATTTCGTTTTTACTCAGCCTCTTTAGCGTGGGGGATTGGAGATAGGGAATGTCTGGTTTATACAAAATCATGTGCATTTAAAAAAAAGGAGCTTGATTACTCAAACTCCTTTTTTAATATCTAATCAATGGGTAATTATTTAACTTTTACGCCATTTTCTTTACACATAGCCAAATAACCTTTTTTATCTAAAGTCTTTAAAGCTTTAGTAGTTATTTTAAGCGTAACCCAACGTTTTTCTTCAGGAATCCAGATTCTTTTTTTCTGTAAATTTGGTAAAAAACGTCTTCTGTTTCTATTATTGGCATGTGAAACATTGTTCCCATACATTACTGTAGTACCGGTCAATTCGCATACTTTTGACATATTAACCTCAATATTTTATATTTATAATTTATTTTCAATTTTTCAAATGTAAATTCAATAGCTCTATTATTTTTGAAAAATAACAGAAAGCAAATATAACACTTTTTTAAAGAACATACAAATATTTTTAAAATAAAAATGTTTTTTGATTCGATTATTATCTTTATTAGCTGGCGACAGGAATTTGAGGTGAATAATATACTTCTTACATCAATCATCAAAAAATGGCACTTTTTGTAAACTATATAGAATTAGTATAGAATCAAAAAAAAGACCCTTCGTTATTGAGTCAGTGTAAATACTCTAATTAATTCATTTTCCTCTAATGCAACCTGATGGTTAACCGTCTGGTTGATATGTACTTAACAGCTGTTGCAAATGTTCGCCCTCTCAATTCAGAGGCTGTGTAAATACAATTTATCTACAGCAATTTTCCGCAGTTTTTATCTTCTTCTCTAATCAACCCCACGCTTCAGCGGCTGTGTAAAAACTGTCACAAGACGGCAAATATTATTCCAAGCACCATTCAAGTGGCATGTCTAAAAAATTGTCATTCTGAACGAAGTGAAGAATCCAGATAATGCTAACTTGTTGATAACTCTGGATTCTTCGTTACACTCAGAATGACGATTTGGAAATGTTTTTACTTTTTTAACAACCTCATCAGAGACTTTGAGTAATTGTAATTTTTACAAAAAGGGGAGTAGCCATAATTCTTTTTCCCCACGCAGAAGCGTGGGGTTGAATGTAGTTGGGGTGGACATTTTCAATAGAATTTAGTTTTCACAAAGCTCGAATTTTAAGTGTGTTAGCAAATAATTGTTATTAGTATAAAGCAAATCCTTATATATCGAATATTGATTTTAGATATATTATTGGATAAATATCTTTGATTTTTAATCCTAACTCCTTTAGGTGTTAAACAACGGTAATATAATGAGATACCCAACCAGTACTCTATTCTTTTAACAACAAAAAGAGAAGAAAGAATGTGGGGACTAAACAATGTTTATTACCGATGTTCAACAGCTAACGCCGTTGTAAGAAAGATTTCTTTATTTGCTTACCCGCACATAATAGCGAAGAGTCAAAAAAACTAAATAATTGAAATAATATTTCTTTAATTCGCTAATAAATCATAATTTTGTGTTTCAATTTAAAACAAAATTGAATTTTTATATGATTTTTAAAATATAAATATATGGAAGGATACTATAATGTATGATTTCGTAAAAAAGAATGACCCCGAAATTTTCGGTGCAATTCATAACGAATATGAAAGACAAAGAACTAAATTAGAGCTTATCGCAAGCGAGAACTTTACTTCTCCTACTGTTATGGAAGTTCAGGGTTCGGTATTAACTAATAAGTATGCCGAGGGTTATCCCGGCAATCGTTATTATGGCGGATGTGAATTCGTTGATGTAGCAGAAGATATAGCTCGAGACAGACTTAAAACATTATTCGGTGCCGAATATGCAAATGTTCAGCCACACTCCGGCTCCAGTGCTAATATGGCTGTTTATTACAGTTTCCTTAATATCGGCGACACTGTAATGGGTCTAAGCCTTGCTCACGGAGGGCACTTAACTCACGGTTCTCCGGTTAACTTTTCCGGTAAATTCTTTAACTTCGTTCCTTACGAATTAGACCCTGCAACCGGACAGATTGATTATAATCAAGTAGAAGCATTAGCACTAAAGCATAGACCAAAAATGATTACTGTAGGAGCTTCTGCTTATCCGAGAGACATTGACTTCAAAGCATTCAGAGTAATCGCCGACAAAGTCGGAGCTTTCTTATTTGCAGATATAGCTCATCCTGCCGGACTTATTGCAAAAGGTCATTTGACTAATCCTATGCCATATTGCGATGTAGTAGCTTCCACAACACATAAGACACTACGCGGTCCTCGCGGTGGTCTAATTATGTTAGGTAAAAACTATGAAAACCCATTCGGAATAGTAGCTCCTAAATCAGGCAGAGTTAAAAAAATGGGCGAAATCATCGACTCATGGGTAATGCCGGGTATCCAAGGCGGTCCGTTAATGCACGTTATCGCAGCTAAAGCTGTTGCTTTCGGCGAGTGCCTTACTGATGGCTTTAATGATTATATTATTCAAGTAATGAAAAACGCCAAAGCTCTTGCCACAGCATTGACTGAAAAAGGCTATAACCTTGTCTCCGGCGGTACGGATAATCACTTGATGCTTGTTGATTTACAGAACAAAGGAGTAACCGGTAAAGAAGCTCAAATTGCTTTAGACCACGCAAATATCACTTGTAACAAGAATGCAGTGCCAAATGACCCTAAGCCTCCATTAGTTACTTCAGGCATCAGATTAGGCACTCCTGCATTATCTACTCGCGGTTTTAAAGAAGACGACTTCCGTCAGGTAGCGGATTTCATAGACAGAGTAGTTACTAATCACACAAGCGAATCTGTTATAAAAGAAGTGGGCGATGCAGTTGTAAAATTTGCAAGTAAATTCCCATTATATACTGAATTCGATGGTAAGTTTTAATATTTATGTATTTGATTATAATTATGATAATTTCCCACTTAGAGACGTTGCCTGCAACGTCTCTTCCATTTTTCATGGAATTAAAAATAATTATTGCAAAAAACAGTTCAACTCAGTAAGCTCTTACCTTATTGAACTATATACTTAAATAAGAATCTGATTTCATCTTTACTTCTTTATAAATTTTGTTCTGTAATTACCTATCTGGATAAAATAAATTCCACTTGCTAATTTAGATACATCAATCTTATTTGAAAATGCCAATGATAATACATTTTCTCCTAATTGATTAGTTATTGTAATATTCGTGTTATAATCCATATTTTGAAAATCAATATTCAAATAATCTTCAGTGGGGTTTGGATATAATTTATTTTTGCTATTAGTATTTTCTTTAACATCTAATAAATAACCTAAAGGTGAAGTAAAATAAATACTGCGAATTGAATCAGTTAGCGATTGTATATACTCAATTATTTGTTCAGTATGCTGATAATTTTCAAAAGATACTCTGAAAAAGCAATTTCTTCTTTTCTCATTATCATCTTCGATTATTCCATCCTTAATATCTTTGAAAATAATTCTACCGCAATTACTTTCAAGTTTTAACAATGAATCTCTTAATTCCGGAATAATAATATCCGAAGCCGTTTTTTCTACATCGCCCCTAATTACATCTTGAAAAGGATAATAATTACGGTTAAACATAATAAAATATCCTTTTGAGGAATACAATTTAAGATAAGTATAAGAACTCTCACAGGAATCGGTTTTTACACTATCAGGATTAGTAAAAACTTCAAATTGTTTTATTTCGCCATGAATTGTTTTCAAGCACCCCTCCGGCGGTTAATGACACTAAGATAAATTTTATAATATCAAAAATATTTGTTATATTTGTATGTATTTGTTTTTAAATATAACAGGAATATAAAATGGAACTAAATGAATCACTTCAAAAAAGCCACTTGATACACGAGGCATTAAAAACAGATTTGTCATCAGTATTAAATGAGGAATATCCTTTTGAATTAGTAGAGCAATTAACAGAAAAGACAAGTCGCAATAGAGTATTTCCTGCATCAATAACATTGCTGACATTGATAAAAGCAAATCTAAGCGGAGACAAGAGTCTGAAGAATGCGTTATTTATATATAATAAGAGCCACGAAGAAATAAAAACCAATATAGAACAAATAGAAGAAGAAAACAAAAAGAAAGTAAGAGAAAAACGAAGAGGAAGGCCAAGCTCTCACGAATTAAAAATACAAAAGAGCAAGAAGCAGTCTATATCTACAAGTACATCGGCATTTGCACAAGCACGAAACAGGATAGAAGAAAGAATAATACGAGAAGTATATAATGAATCAGTAAAAGTAAATTCACCTACTCAGCATCTCAAATTTCATGGCAGAGAAGTGTATATCACAGATGGTACTTATCTACAAATGCAAGATACTAAAGAAATAGTAAAGAAATATGAAAAAAAAGAATCCAATGGCTATCCTCGTGGTTTATTAAGTGCAATAGTACATCAAGGAAGTGGCAAAATAGCTGATTTTGTATTAGATTCAGATTCTAAAAGTGAGCTTGAGCTTTTAAGTAGCTTAATAGAGAATATTCCAAGTGGGAGCCTATTATTAGCCGATGATCTATATAATTGTAACGCAATATTTATTCAATTAATTAATAAATCGATAGATATAATAGTACCGGGAAAACGTAAACGGAATTATAAAGTAATAAACACTATAGCCCCCAATGACGAGATAGTTGAACTATCGGCAGAGAAAAAAATCGAAAATAATGCAAAAGCTAAATATAGAAGATCAGGCAATATTATTGCGTAGAATAGAGTTTGAAGACGTGAATGTAGAGGGTAGAAAGTTAGTTTTATTTACTACAATATTAGATAAAAACATACCAAAAGATTTAATAATATTAAAATATTTTACACGCTGGGATATTGAAATAACAATAAGAGAAATCAAGACAATAATGAATATAAATATAGTCAGGGCAAAGACACCGGAGATGGCGGTCAAGGAGGTAATGGTAGCTTTGATAGCATATAATTATATAAGAGAAATAATGTCAAAATCCGCTACTACAGCGGATTCCCCCCCCTTCGAAAATATCATTGGGTATTTCTATGAAGATACTACGAATCTACTTACTGACAAACTTGGTAGAGTCTATTCTCACTGGTCGCCTGGTAGAAAAAGAAATGATAGTAAAAATGAAACAGAATATAAGTAAATCTAATATTCCGTATAGACCAAATAGACATTTCACAAGGAAAACGAAAGCAGGGGCATATAAAAAGTACAAATGATTGAGTATATTTACTATCTTAGTGCCATTACTCCGGCGGTGTATAGGGTATTTGTGCATTCCCTGCATATACGGCAGAGAGCAGGACTAATAGAAATATCAATCTTTTCATAGAAAACTCCCAGAATTAATTTAACAAATATATTTAATAGCCTGTTGAATAACAAAAAAAACCAAAAATGTCATTCTGAACGCAGTGAAGAATCCAGAAAGCTAACTTGTTGATAATTCTGGATTCTTCGTTACACTCAGAATGACGAATTTATCAGGCTTTTTCAATAGGCTATTAAGGGTTTTGTCTTCTTACTACATATATATTAGATTAAGTACAATAAACAATTAAAAATTCATTTCTGATAACAGTATTCATAATTCCTAACAATAGTACATAATAATCATTAGATTTCCAAATACTATTTTCAATTATAACGGAACTTCCGCTCGTCATATTGCAATAAGTAACTAATCTACCAACAGATAAGTGTATTTTTGTTTAAATATACGTAGGCATTTTTATTAATGATAAATAATTTGTATATAAAATATTTATGCTTATATTTGTAAGCATTGTATTTTATTTGGAGATTATTATGTACGTTTCTTAGAATTGCTAACAATAATAAATCTGAGAAAACTAAATATACAAGCCTGATAAGAGAATCTTACAGGGAGAATGGGAAAGTTAAGACAAGAGTTATTTGTAATATATCGCATCTACCCGAAGATGAAATTTTAGCTATTGAATTTGCCTTGAAAAACAGAGGCGATGTCTCAAAATATTTAAAAGTCAAAGAATCAAGCCAAGTCTATAAAAGCGTCGGAGCAGTTCAGCTAATTTATGAAATATTAAAGAAATTTGGTGTGCATAAAGCTTTAGGCTCTAAATTAGAAGGCAAGCTTGCTCTAATGCAAATAATATCAAGAGTTATTAATCAAGGTTCTTGTTTGTCAACAATCCGCTATACATCAAATCAAGCATTATGCGAAGTGCTCAACATTCAAGAAAAAATCAGTGAAGACAGTTTATATGACAATCTTTCATGGCTATCATCAAATCAATCGAAAATCGAAGTCAAATTATTTAACGAGCGATTTAAAGGTTCTAAGCCAACATTATTTTTATATGATGTAACAAGCAGTTACTTCGAAGGTGAACATAATGATTTGGCAGAATGGGGCTATAATCGAGACAAAAAGAAAGGTAAAAAGCAAGTAGTTGCGGGATTATTGTGTGATGAAGACGGATATCCGTTATCAATAGAGCTGTTTGAAGGCAACACACTTGATTATCAAACATTTGGTAATCAGATTAAAAAAGTAGTCGAGAAGTTTAAATGCGAATATGTAACCTTTGTCGGAGACAGAGGTATGATTAAATCAAAGCAAGTAGATGAAATTACTGAAAATGATTTTTATTATATAACTGCAATAACCAAACCGCAGATTCAAACACTGTTAAATTCCGGTATAATAGAAATGAGCCTTTTTGATACTGAATTAAAAGAAGTAGAAAATAATGGCGTTCGTTATGTATTAAGACGTAATCCGCAACGTACTTTAGAAATACGTAGGTCAAGAAAGCAAAAGAGAGAAAAATTAGAAAGTTTTTTAAAAGAAAAAAATGATTATTTAGAAATGCACTCTAAAGCCTGTGTCGATGTAGCTAAAAAAAACGTAGATGAAAAAATAAAGAAGCTAAAATTAGATAGCTATTTATCTGTAGATGTATCAAAAGATAATAATCGTAAATTAGCAGTCTTTATCGATGAGCAGTTACTTGCAGAATTATCTTTACTCGACGGATGCTATATAATTAAGACAAATTTACCGACTACAGTTGATAAAGAAATTATTCACAGCAGATACAAGGACTTATCAAAAGTAGAAACAGCATTTAAGAATATGAAGACAGAAGTTCTTGAATTAAGACCTTGGTTCGTTCAGACAGAAGCGAGCACTCGCGGACACGCGTTTGTTGTCATGCTTGCATATTTAGTAATTAAGTATTTGAGAAATAACTGGAAAATATTTGGAATTCCCGTGGCTGAGGCTATTGACTCATTTAATAATCTATCAATTATCGAAGAAACTTACAAGACTGGAGAAAAGATTTATGTAATACCGGAGCCAAATAATAAGATGAAACAACTACTGGAGGCAATTAATGTTAAATTGCCAACTACATTACCACATATCAAAATAAATGTAGTCAGTAGAAAATTAAAGTAATATCATTTTAACTAATTTATATTACATATACTTAGATGCTGTTCTTGCCTTGTTTATTTCCGGAACTTCCGTTATAATGACACATCAATCAATAAAAAGTGTTACAGATTATTTTTAAAATGTTGCAAAAGTCCATAATATTTTTTTACTGTTAATTTTACAAAGATTTTCAAACTGCTATGTGCTTCTCAAGAAGTTGTCTAAAATTAATAATATTTCCCAATCCTCTACACAAAAAAACCCGACCCCAATTAAGGAGCCGGGTTTTATTTTAGACCCTAAGGTCATTGATAATTCAATTATGGCATTATAACTACTTGTTGAGTTAATGTCTCATCACCGGATCTTACTCTTAAGAAGTATGTACCGGCAGAGATGCCACCTTTTTGAGTAAATAAGTCTAAGGTCATTGAGTGGTTGCCTTTAGTAAGTAATTGCGATTGGCTAATTACTTCATCACCACTTATATTGTATAGTTCAATTGTGTAGTTACCATCTTCAAATGCGTCAATACAGAAGTTGATTACGTCTTTAGCAGGATTAGGATTTACTTTGCAAATCTCAAATTTACCTGTTATTAAGCCATCTTCATCTTCAATAATGTCTTTACTTGAAGTCCTGCTTGTAAATTGTACTTGGTTAGGATTAAAGTTCCAAGTGCCTGTAGTTCCGTTATATGAATAGATTGCAAATACATAATTTGTAGTTCTAGTCAATCCGGTTATTGTAATAGTCGAACCGGTACCTATATATAATAGTTTGGCAGTCGGATTAATAACTACAGGAGTTCCTTGACCATTAGTTGCAGTTGAAAATACACTGCTTGCTGTAAATGTAGCGTTATTACCATCCATATTGTCTTCGCTAACAATCGGTGTTACTATATCAGTTGAACCTGATATAGCAAATATCATTACTGCTGAACTTGAAGTCCAGTTAATAGTAGCTGTGTTTCTGGTTAACGAAGCCGATGTTAATGCAGGAGCTGCCGGTTCAGCAGGCAATAAGTTAAACGAGTTAGATAAACCGCTCGTTAGTCCTGTCGCATTAGCACTTAATACGGCACCCATCTGTCCATTAATATAAGTATAAGTTATAGAAATGGTTGCTTGATTAGCTCCGCTTGCAATTGTGCCGCTACCTGTAATAGTGCCTGTACCGGTTTGTAAAGTAAATGTTATCGGTGTTGCACTTGTTACGTTAGTTGCTACGCCGTTTGAGTTACGTGTTTCAACAGTTACGTTAAACGGAATTCCGCTTTCTTTAGAAGTAATATTATTTGTTATCACAAGCTGTGAAGCTGGCAGTACAATCGAAAGCATAGCATAGTTACTTGTAATATTGCCGCAAGTGCCTGTTACTACACAGTAGTATTCATTGGCATTATCAGCTGCTTGAACATTTGTTACTGTGAGTGAGTTTGTAGTTGATAATACCGTTACATCGCCTGATTTGTACCAAGCGTAAGTTAAACCGGTACCGCTTGCTGTTACATTAAATGTAGCATTGCTACCTACGGCAACAGTAACCGGTTGAGGCTGTACTGTAATACTTGTTACCGGCAATACAGTAGTAGTAATTGCAGTTGAGTTTGCAGTTGCAGAAGTAACGCAACCATTACTTACTGTAATTGTACATGTTACTTGGTCAGCATTAACTAATGCCGCAGTAGTATAAGTATTTTGGTTATTACCTGTATTATTTCCATTTAGTTTCCATTGGTAAGCTACAGTTCCGCCACCTAAATTATTGGCAGTTGCTGTAAATGTAACTGATGTGTTAGGACAAATCGAATTATCCGCATCATTAGATACTATGCTTACTGTAGGGGTCGAAGGTGAAGTAACTGTTAAAGCTACATTATTAGACTGAACGCCCGGGTCAGTAGTACATCCGTTATCAATTACTACGTAGTAAGTACCGTTAGTTTGTGCATTGCTTAAACTTAAAGTAGCGGCAGAGCCGACTAAAGTATTAGTTGGCGAACCAACTCTATACCAAGCATAAGTCAAATTAGTTCCATTGGCAACTACTGTAAATGTAGCAGTAGAGCCTTGGCAAACTGATGTACTATTTGGTTGCGTTGTAATAGTAGCAGCAACACACGCATCGGTAACCAATATTGATTTTATTAATGATGTAGCTGTACAAGTGGAAGCATTAGTAACCGTAACCGTTACGGATTTGGTACCTATAGCAGCCCAGTTGAGAGTAATTTCGTTTGTATTATTTCCATTTGTAATTGTCCCACCGTCAACACTCCAAGAGTATGAAGTATATCCTGCTTCTGCAGTTAAAGTCAATGATTGACCTTGAGCTATAGAAGCGTTGCCTGTAATTGTTGGTACAGTTGGCAATGCGTTTGCAGTACCGACTACTTGTGATATTGCACTTGTGCAACCTGTAACTGTATTTCTTGCTCTGTAATATGCTGTAATAGGTGTACCTACATTTACATTTGTAGTAAATGTATTGCTAGCAGCTTGAGCTACAGAAGTAAAGTTATCTAATGACCAATCAATCACACCGTTTTCTGAAGCTGTACCTGATGTAAATGTAACGTTTCCGCTGGCACATCTGGATTGAGCTGTTGCTATAGTGCCGATTGCAGGCAAAGGACTAACAGTAACAATTGCATTACCATTCATAGTAGAACTACAAGTATTAGCATTTTGAGCAGTGATAGTATAAGTACCGGCAACTGTAACATTATTAAAGTTAATTCCTGAACCGGTAACTCCGCTAATTACTGTTGCTGTAGGAGTACCATCTTTAACTAAGGTGTAATTGACACCGGTAGTTGAGCTTGATAAGCTAATAGTAACGCCTGTACCTCCGCTACAATATTGTCCGCCACCGCTAACATTATAAACAGTTGGTAACGGATTGACAGTAATCACTGTGCTAATTGCATCAGAATTACCGCAAGAAACAGTTTCCCAACGAGCATAATATGTTGTAGTTATTGTTGGTTTAGCTATTACAAGTGAAACCCCTGTTCCGATTGAATTTGCGAACAAGGCATCTGTTGCCCATCTCAAAGTAGTTCCTACTCCACCCACTGCTGTTAAAGTCATATTCCCGGCAGTACCTGAACAGAAGCTATTGTCTGTAGTATTAATTGATGTAGGAGCAGTCGGAGAAGTAATAGTATTCATTGTTATACTAGTTGAATTTGCTGTTGCACCTGTTACGCAATCCAAGCTTGTTGTCATAATCGCATAGACTACATCATTATTATTCGGTGTATATGTATATGAAGTTCCTAATCCTGCATCATTACCATTTACTTTCCATAGATATGAAGGAGTGCTACCGCCGTTTGTTGGAGTAGCAGTAAATGTAACCGATGAACCTGAACAAGTAGGATTAGCTCCGCTTGTAATTGCAATAGATACAGCAGGAGTTACTATTGGATTTACTGTAACAGTTATGGTATTTGAAGGAATTGATGAACAAGCACCATTTGTTACTAATGCTCTATAGTATGTAGTTTGTGTTAAATTACCTGTATTATAATTTGCAGCATTTGCAAGATTTATATCATCAAAGTCAATATTATTTGTTGAAGATTGCCATTGAATAGTTCCGGTATAAGCTGCCAAAGAAATAGCTGCACCGGTACCGGTACAAATCGAAGTAGTTCCCGAAGCTGTACCAGCTACACTTGGCTGACTAACGGTAACAATTATATTTACGGAACTTGAATTACCGCAAGAAGCAGTTTCCCAACGTGCATAATAAATACTTGTTACAGTCGGAGAAGCGATAGAAAGATTATTGCCGGTTCCTACTTGATTAGTAAATGCATCATCAGTTGCCCAGACTAAAGTGGAGCCACTTCCACCAGTAACTGATAAAACAATATTGCCATTATCGTCTGAACAGAAATTATTTCTATCAACATTTGCTGCCGTAGGTGCCGTAGCTCCTGCTATTACTGATACTGTAGTAGCAGTTTCAGTTGTAGCAGAGCATAAAGTAGCAGTATTGGATACTAATACTTTATAATCACCGGAGGCATCAGCAGTATATGTTCTATTAGTAGCAAGGTCAATATTAACATCATCTTTAATCCACTGATATGTAATATTGACATCTTCAGGCTCATCTGCTGTTAGCAAGACTGAAGCACCACTACAAATTGTAGTAGCACCGGATGCGGTAATCGTTGTAAGCGGAGCAATTGCTGCACTTACCGTAATACCGCTGGCAGTAGTTGCCGAGCATGTGGTTGTTGAATTATTAATCGTTACTGTATAAACACCGGATAGAGTAGCTACATAAGTTCTATTGGTAGCCAAGTCTATATCAGAGCCATCAAGTTTCCATTGATATGTAATATTAACATCTTCAGGTTCGTCAGCTGTCAACTCTACACTAGCTCCATCACAGAATGTAGTAGAAGTAGCGGCTGTAATATCTGCATCAGGTGTTACAATTACATTAATTGCTGCTGTATTTGACTCAACTGTACCGCAAGCACCTAACACACTGAATTTGAAATTATGAGTGCCGGCAGACAGTCCGCTGACTGTTGATGAACTTGCTCCAAGATCAGTATAAACCGCTCCTGCAGGAACGCCATCGGCAGCATCAACCCAAGAACCGGCTGATTGCTCATATTTCAATGTATAAGTAAATGGTGAAGTGCCGGTTGCACTTGTACTTAATACCGCAGAACCATTAGCACAAATAGTAGTACCGATTGGTTGAGAAGTAATAATTGTACTTGGATTTACTGTTAATATAGCAGCTGATGAAGTTACAGCATTAGCATCAAAATAGCACAAATTAGATGTTACTACTCGATACTGAGCTCCGCTTAAATTCAAAGGAACATTGTTTATACTCAATATCTTTGTTGTAACATTAGCGTAAGGAGCTGTATTTGTTAGATTATCCCAGCCTGAAGTGCCGGTATTATATTTCTGCCATTGGTAAGTAGCACTATGACCGCCTTCAATAGTAGCAGGAATTGTAATATTGGAATTAACACATGCTATAGTATCTCGAAGGCTTGCTACCGTAATCGGGATATTTGTATAATATGTTGCAGGAGAGCCTGTAATCATTGCATTACCGGCTTGGTCGTAAATAGATGTATTATTAGATACATCTACATTTACAATTTCAGCTCCGGTAAATGAACCGCTGATACTCCATACTAAAGTCATTAAAGCTGAGCTTGAACCTGCAGCAGGAATAGAACTTAAATAATAACTTGTCATCGCTTTACCTGATCCGGTACGGCTTGCAGTAAATTTCGCATCTGACAATTGTCCGGTTCCATTACTGTTTCCATATACTGCTTCATTGAAATTTAATGTAGCAGAACTGTTTGTGCAATTCAATACTATAGAAGATAAATCGGGAGCAGTAACATCTTTTACTAAATTAATTGTAGCCTGACCAATGTTACCAGCTATATCAATATGACGTATAATCAATGCAAATGTACCTTCTCCAATACCGTCAAATCCTCCTAAGGTGCTTGCATTACTGCCATCGGCAAATGCAAGGTAAGTAGTGCCATTAGCAGTAGCCGTAGTCGCTCCGCTATTTGCTTCTGTTACAGTATATGTAATAGGAGTATTATTTACTTTAGTATTTATAACTGTTGGAGCAGTTATAGTAATTACCGGTAAAGTTTTATCAAAAGTAACAGCACTGGAATTTGTAGTTTCTGTTACTTGATCGCCCGGATTACTTGTTAAATCTTCATAGTCAATAGTAAAAGTAACAGGTCCGTTATTATCGGCTTCTTGCATAATATAAGTAGCTACCCAAGTAGTAGCAAATCCATCTCCGCCGTTAGATATTGTAGCGATATTACCATTAATAGTTGCTTCGACATTTTGTAAATCAGTCGAACCTGTAATGTTAATTGTAATAGTGTTGCCAACTTTTGCCCAAGTAGGATTAGCTCCTGCATTATTATTAGAAGCAATAGTAACAGTAGTTAATGCTGGACCGATGAGTACCATGTCTATTACATCAGTCTCTAAATACGGATTTTGCGTATTCTGTGCTAAATCTCTGGCTCCTGCTACACTTACGTCTATATTACCTACCGATGAACCGTCAACTACGTTATAATAAGCAATATATCTTCTTGATGTAGTCCACCCTGCATTTGTACCTACGGTTAAAACAGCCGCAGGAGAAGGATCTAAGAATGAAATTGCCGGAGTAGAACCTTGGTCCATATCTTCATCATAATCAACCGTAACCACAAAAGTATTAGCACCTAAATCAGCTCGATTAAGCAATGTCTTATTGTAAGACACTGTAGCTGTTGGATCAGACATATCTTTAATAAATGACCTTGTAGATATTGTTTGATTACCTGCTAAATCAGTTTGCTCGACTTCAACAATAAATGTATTTTCATTGACGGCAGTACCGAAATTATCTAAAGCACTTATTGCTGTTGAGCTACCAAATGGTGCGAAAGAACCGTTTGTAATTCTTGCTCTGGTTATTCCCGCATTTAAGTCAGTTGAAGTATATGTTAATAATTGTGTACCGTTAGTAGTTGTTAAATCTGCCGGAGCAGTTATTGCTACTTCAGGTGATGTTCTGTCAATTATTACAGAACCCAAACTTGCAGATGTATAAGGTGCACCCGGATTACCGGAAGCATCGCTATAAGTATTCACTTCTATAGCTGTTGTTCCTTCGGTAGTCCCTGCTGCTACCGTTAAAGTAGCGGTATAAGCAGTATTAGGTCCTGCTGATACTGTAGCAGCCGAACCAGCTAAGTTTACAGTTGGTTGTGTAATACTTTCTGAAGCTGTTAAGCTCAATGTAATAATGTCATTTAATTTTGCATAACCCACATTACCACTTGAAGCTATAGTTCTAGTTCCAATTGTCGGAGCAATCATATCTACATTAAAAGTAATATCATCGGAAGTTTGAGCTGCATAGTTACCGGCTAAATCGCGAGCGGTTGTAGCAGTCAATCTTAATGTATTTGCATAAATTGAAGTAGTATTATTGTCTGTTACAGGCAATGTTGCGGTATAGACTGTATTTACTAAAGTCCAAGCCGAATTTGAAACCGCACCGAATACTCCGCTTAAATTGTTACCCGAATAATCAAAAACAGGTAAGGAAGCTGTATTCATCTCTTCATTAAATGTAACCGAGAATGTAGTATTTGTAGCATTATCAGCTTTATTATAAGTCCCTTTTGCAACAGTAATGTCTGAAGCTACAGGAAGCCCTTGGTCAACTTTTTGATTGATAATATCTTTTTGAATCATCTCTACTAATGATAAATTAACAGCACCTGTGATAGTAATAGTATTATCAAGAGCTGTAAAGCCTGCATCAGTAACAGCAATCACCCAAATATATGTATCCGAATCAAACCAATATGAAGATGTAAAAGATTCATTATTAAGAATTGCATCGAAATTCGGATTAAATGCTATAGTCGGAGGAGTTCCCGTATTCATAGTTTCATCAAAATTCGCCGTAATTGTAATACTTGTAGTAGCTTTATTGATTATATAACCATTAGTAATTGCGACAGTTGTTGTCGGCACAATTGTTACATTTGCTATAGGAGCTGTTCTATCAAGTATGTATGTTTCGCCTGTATTAAATGTAGCTTGAGCCAAAGCATTACCGGCTTTGTCTGTAACATTAGTATTATTTGCTAAATCTAATCTTAAAGCACCATCTCCGATAGTACC
Source organism: uncultured bacterium (assembly GCA_942493235.1). GTDB lineage: Bacteria > Bacteroidota > Ignavibacteria > Kapaibacteriales > UBA2268 > ENR-C587. Next base: position 173,728 of record OW818676.1, read on the forward strand.
GGTGTTAGCAAGTACTGTCCAAGTAGTTGCCGGAGCAGGTCCTGTAGTACTTGTAATAGATTCACCTGTAATTGCATCTGAAAGGTCTTGTAAAATAAAGTTAGCATTATCCAAGCCCAGTATTTCTTCGTCGAAATTAACAGTATAGCTAACGTCATCAGCCTCAGTATATTGGGCAGCTCCGCCAGTTCTAACAATAGAGGTCAAATTTGGTGCACTTATATCTTTAGTAACATCATAAGTATCAGAGCCTGTATTACCGGCTAAATCCGTATGCTGTACTGTAATTGTAGTAGCACCGTTTGCCTCAGTCCAACCATCAATTGAGCTTACATCGCTTCCACTTACGAAACTTGTTAAAGCTCCTCCACTAAGCATCGCTTCATTTAGACCTTCGTAAGTCTCGGTTATTACAAATGTTAATGCTTGAGTACCATTTGTGAAAGGATATGTATATTCGTCAATAGCAACAATCGGATTAGTAACATCTCTGATGAATTCAGCTCCGCTTGTAAATGGTGCTGTTTGAGCATTATTAGCTCTATCGGTTATTCCTGATAGATTTGCATTCAAATTCAATTTGAATGAAGCATCACCACTTGAGTTTACTAATGTATTTGTTTCAACTGTCCAAATTGCAGTAGGGGCTATTCCAACCGGATTGGCAACCACGCCGGTAACCGGTGAGCCAACAGTTGTTTCGATAGCAAAATTATTAGCCGCTACGCCACTTACAGGTTCAGAGAATGTAACTGTAAATGAAGCCTCTGTTTCACCTGCATTCAAGTATTGGTCTGCGCCAATTCTCTCTATGCTAAGTACTGTCGGTAATACATTATCAACAGTAAAAGCATTAGTTAAAGTACCTGTACCAGTAATATTAACCATATCAGTTGCCGAAACAAGGACTCTCATTACCGAGTTTGCATTTACAGCAGTATAAGTATAATGATAAATATAAGGATCTATAGTAGAGCCGGTACCATCTGTACTTGTCCATACGGCATCTGTTCCTACATTAGCTTCTGTATAAACAGTAACAGTAGGGTCAACAGACAGTCCGCTTCTTTCTATAATTTGGAAAGAAATATCTGCTGTTGCACCTGGTTTAACCCAGACATTTCCGGTATTTACTCCATTAATTAATAAATTAGAAATCAAAGGAGCAGCTTTGTCAGGGAAGAGAATATTTCCGGTTGACTGATTAACAGCAGAATTACCTGCCGCATCATAAACAGCGGAATTATTAAATGAAATCGAGATTTCTTCATTTCCAGTAGGTGCTGTGTTTGCAGTATAGAACACTCTTGCATTTTCAGCTCCGGCAACCAAAGCCGTTGCAAAGCTCGGATTTGTATTATTTTGCTGAGTAGCATGAGTAATTACTGCCGATGTAACTGCACCGTCAGTGTTAGTTGTAATTACAGGTGTAGCAAAATCTGTTATAGTGATTGCTCCTGTACCATCTGCATTAGTATATAGCTTGGTAAATGAAATATCGGTAAAATACCTGTTGGCTACAATTGCACCCATTTGAACAGTTCCAACTGTTAAAATCGTAGGATTCTCTCTATCGACAACAACCTCTGTTCCCGCACTTAATGTAGTATATACAGGTCCGGCATTTCCGGCTTCATCTTGATATCCACTTACATTTATAGTGGCGGCACCATCTGCTATAGGAGAATCGGAATCTACTAATACAGTCGCTGTATAAGTAGTAGTCGGAGATACTCCGGTAACAATTGCAGTTTCATCACCAATTGTTACTGTAGGAGTAGTAATTGGTTTAGTAGCAGTTAATGTCAAAGTCATTGTATTACCGACTTTTGCATATTTAATTCCGCTAACAGTATTACCGTTTGTGGCAATTTCTCGTGTATTTATAGCAGGAATTGAAATATCATAAGTTCTTGTTAGTATGTTCGAAGCAGTATTGGTATTGCCTGAGCAGTCCATAGCTATATCTTGATTTATATCAAGAATTATTGAGCCGGCACCTGTCGGAGTAACAGTGAAAGTCCAAACAGTATTCGGTGAAGGTCCGGGAGAAATATTATTAAAACCGGAAATTGTTGCAGTACCATCACCGGATATATTAATATCTGATTCTAAGAAATCATCTATTCGCTCACTAAATGTTACTGTTACCGCATAGGCACCGTTAACATAAGTAGTTGCCGGTGTAAAAAGCACTACTGACGGTTTAACATTATCAATAGTATAGTCAATGTCTCCGGTGGCAGCAGTCGATGAATTACCTGCTAAATCGGAAGCAATAATACTTACGTGTGCATTTATCAAATTCAAAGCTTCAGTAGGTATCGTCCATGAATAAGTCCAAATTTTATTAGTAGATTTAGTCATTACTATATTTGAAATATTAACTCCGTTACTTATTCCATTTGTAATATTAATTCTAGGAGGGACAACTTCGTCAATTGTATTTGTACCGTCTGTAAATGTAGCAGTTAAAACTATTTCAACATTTGCTTCACTTACACAAGTCGTGCCTATCAAGTTAGTAATTACTACACTTGGAGCAGTATTATCTACTTTATAAGTAGTAACCCCTGTTGCTACTTGAGAAGCATTGCCTGCTATATCAGCAGCACTGATAGTAACCGCACAAGTTAAATTACCTTCTGGTATAGTCCAGTCATAATACCACTCAGTATTTGAAGTTTGAAGCATATTTGTATTTTCTAAATTTGAACCTACTCCTTGACCATTTGTAATAGTAATAGTCGGTGGCGGTGTATCATCGATAGAAGTTCCAGCTTCATCATTAAATGTAGCAATAATTCTAATTATATCGCCTTCTTTTACTTCTGTTCTACCACTAATATTGTTTGATAATACTACAGTTGGACCGGCATTATCAATATTGAAAAGAGGGCTATCTTGATAAGCTGTATTACCGGCTGTATCAATTGCAGTAATTCTTAATTGAGTATTTTCTAAACTAATACTTGGTACACTCCATGAATATAAACCGTTATTTTCTAATTCCGTAGCTATTTGTACCCATGCACCAACGTCGTCTAAATACTCTAAAGTAATTGGGGTAGGCGTTAGTCCCGAATATAAAGCATCTGTAATTTTTGTATTATCCCAAGTAATATTATGAGCAACAGGATTCCATATATCATCTAATACTGGAGATGTAAAAACTCCGGCTGCTATTGCAGGAACTGTTTTGTCATAAATTATCTGTAATGAGCCGTCTGTAAAATCAGCTTCAGTAAATGTAGCTGTATTCCCTGCTATATCTGTTACCCCAATAGACAGAGCTTGTAGCCCTTCGGTTTCAGTTCCGTCAGTTAAATATGTAAATGTATAAGCGGCATTATATCCGGTATTTGGAACGGCTATCAAAGTCTTGCCTCCGATTGTTGCCGAGCTAATACTTACATTTTCACTTGGTGTAAAGTTAACAGTGATAGTTTCACCGGTTTTTGCATATTGGTCTGCACCAATAGAAGTTATATTTGTTAAAGTATTAACTGTAGGAGCACCGTTATCAATGGTAAATACATTACTTTCTTGAGTAGAAATATTTCCTGCGGCATCGGTTACGGTAATTCTCATTTGAGCAGTTGGTGAATTGGCACTTCCACTGTTTAGAGTAAAAGTCTGAGGGCTTGTATTATCCCCCTGATAAATTGTATTCCATCCACCACCGTTTGTATATTCTATTTCAATTAGAATAGAATTAGCAGTAGCTAATCCGCCGGCATCAGTTATACTTGCCGATGTCCAAGCTATTGATTTACCTGCACCGTCTTTTAGTAAAGTAGTTGATATTGGGTCAGTAAATATATTGGCAGCAATAGTCGGTGCCTTTGTATCAGTAAAAATTGAATTATTAGCATGAGTTGTCGGGGCTACCAATGATACAGCATTGCCTGCCAAATCAGTTCCGGTAAGTGTAATTGTCTCAGCGACAGCACCTACAGCAGAACCATCTGTTGATATAACTCTTACAAATTTATAAGCATTTAATCCTGCGTCCCAAGTAGTGGCTTGATTTGATTTGTCATTTGCCGTACCTTCTGCGGCAATATATAATCTCGGTGCAGTTTGTAAAACTTCACTCGATGTTATTTTCAGATAATATGTACCTGCTTTTAATTTCGAATTTGCAGGCAATAAACCTGTTGTATAATCAATATTCGAATAATATGCGACTGAAAAAGTAGGAGGCGTACAGTCTATTCTTCCTAATTTGACAGAAGTTGTTGTAGGAGTTATATAATTAGCAATTGCCGGAGTATGGCTTAATACGGCAGTTACAGGATTACCACTTGCATCTACCGCATTAATTGTAATTGTTTCCCACTCGGAATTATCAGTACCGGCTTCCGAAACAAATACTCTATGATAATAGTATTGGTCTCCGGTAAAATTAAATCCTGTTGCGTTTATAGTATCATTTTTTGTACCTTGTGCATCAATACTTATAAAAGGCTCTTGCATCAATGGTTTGCTTGAAGTAATACCTAAATAAACATTATTACTTGCATTAAATATTTTACTATCAGGCACTTCGGTTTGCAAATTCGAATCAAAATAATATTGAATGTCAAATGTAGCTTTTACACCGTCTATTATTATATCTTTCTGTCCGGCTATGGAACTTGCACCGCCAACAGCCGGTAAAACAAATTCCGTTACAGGATTTAAGTCTTCGTCTATTATAGCAGCACCATTGTATAAATCTAACGTAGTAAGAGTATTAGTATAATCCAATCCATCAATAATATCGGATATATCGTCTTCTTGTACTAAATATGTCAAGTCAATATAATTTTGTGAAAACAATGTAGTTGCTGTCGAACCAATTGCTTTTCTTTTTGCAGCTCCGGTTTCAAGTTCTAATTCCAAAGTACCGGTAGCACCCGGAGTAAAATTAATATTTTTACTAAAAGTTACCCTTACTATAATGTCGTCAGTTGTTACTCCTGCGGAATCAATACCATAAGTACCATTATCGTTCATAACGGTAACATTTGTTACTGTAGCGGCATTTGCATTTTTGCTTTCGGTATCTGTTCCTGCTGCCGAAACGTTACCGGCAACATCTTTCAATGTTACTGAAGCAAGAATTGTGTTTACTCCGTCATCAAAAGCTGAAAGGTCAAGACTCCTTATCACTGGTGAAGCGGCTATATCTGTATTTGACTCACTATTAGTATGAACAGCACCGGCATCGGTAACAGTAAAACTATATTTAGCAATATCAAGTTCTGTTGTTCCTAAATGAGTGAAGCTTAGTGATACTGCAGCTTTATTTCCACCGTTGATTATATTACCGCCATTTAGAGTTACTACCGGAGCGGTAGGAGCTGTCCGGTCTATAACTAAATTAGTTCCGTCATTGTCCCAATTAATAGAATTGCCAACTTTGTCTGTTACAACTGCTCTGAACTGTATGGTGGCAGGTTCAGTAAATTCCGAATTTGTTTCAAAATCAGTATCTAAAATTGTAATTGTTTTTACTCCGGCAACTCTTTCGCCGTTTGTTATTGTAGAAGCTGTATTAGCTATTGGAGTCCAAGTACCGGCTACTAATTTCTGCATTTCAAGGGTCATACTACCGTCATCTAATGTAGCATCTGCATTATTAATATTCACTTCTACCGTTATTGAAGTGTTTGTACTATTCCAATATCCGGGAGTTTCAGTACCTCCAGTAGAAGTGATAGCACCCATTGCTTGAACCGGTACAGCAGGTAAAGAATTATCTAAAGTTACAGAGCCGGTATTGGCAGCGACTACTTGAGTACCCGGGTTACCATGTATATCCGTGAAGTCAATAGTAAATGCAACCGCACCATCTGTATCTGTGGCATCAGTTAAATAAGTAGAAGTCCAGTCAGTAGTTCCGCCGCTTACTAGATCGGCATTAGCTGCTGCGACAGCACCGCTTGTATAAGCAAGTGTTGGGGTAGCAGTAGGCTCTGAAGATGTAAATGTAAGTATAATATTGTCTCCGCCTCTTGCTAATGTAGTAACAGCATTATCCGAAACTATATCTACATTACTTAATGTAGGGACAGCTTGGTCTATAGTTAAAGTATTTACACTTTTTGTTCCTGTCTTCGGATTACCGTATTTATCTGTGATAATAGCATTAAACTCCCAAATATCATCTTCGGCATATCCTGTCAATGCTTCAATATCGTTATCTAATACACTGAAAGTATAAGAACCTGCAATTCTATCGGCATCAAGTATAGTATATGGAGCAACTAATGATTGCTCACCAACGAAAAGATTATCACTTGCTTTCAATTGAATAGTGCCACCGACCAATGTCAGGTCGTCTGCAATAGGAACTGTAATATCAACTCCGGTATTTGTTGAATTCAAATATCCTGTTACAACTGTATTGCCTGTCGCTACTACCGTACCAACGGTAAAATCAGCGGGTAATTCAGTATCAACTGTAAACTCATCGGCATTAATCAGAGTAGCTCCGGCAATTACGTTAGAAGCTAAATCTTGAGCAGCCCCAATTGTAATATCAACATTCTCTTTAGTATCAAGTATATCTGAATCAATTGTATAGCTTTGAGTAAATTGAGTAGTTGTGTTCCATGTCCCTGCCCCTATTGTTAATAATCCTGCCGTTATTGCAGGGTTAGAAAATGTAATAGTAGGAGTAACGCTTGATTTCATCGGTTCACTAAAGACTATAACCACGTTAAAGGTTTCACCGTCATCGGCTTTATTTATTAATGTATGCGAAGGCGTAACGCTTACTATACTCGGAACAGCATTATCAATACTGAATGCATTATTTAAAACTAATGTATGACTTAAAGTAGCATCATCGGTAGCAACAACCTGTATCTTGACAGACGATTCATTTACATCTGGAACTGTATATGTGTAGGTATATAAAAATGTTCCGAATGATTGCTCGTCTTTGCTAACAAATGCCATTGTTCCTCCGGGAATTGCAACACTCAATGATGTTAACACAGATACAGTAGGATTTGTTGTAATTCCGCCATATTCTGTTACATAAAAAGTAATAGTTACAAAGTCGCCGGGTTTTACATAAGTAGCTCCTGCATCATTTATTACACTAACAATCGGCGATGTTACATCTTTGAGATTTTTTGTAACAATTGCACTTACAGGTGAAGCATTACCTGCATCATCATAAATATTATTTAATAACGGAGTTAGTGTCATTGTTTCTGATCCGTTTGCTGTTCCATTTACATCAAAAAATACTCTATAAACAGCATCACCTGCAACAGAAGCATTAATTGTAGTTGCAGATTCGTCAGTATTTTTCTGAACAGAAATTAAATCAACACTTGTAGCGGCATCATAAAGCCCAACATTCATAGCAAGAGTAAAATTATTTTGATCAAAATCACCGCTTGTATTATCAGCTGAATAAATACCGCCATTCATAGTAACATCAAAATAATATTCGGTGCCGGCAGTAGCGACACTTATATTACCGGTTGAAATAGTATCTAAAGGTGTATTATCAATTATAAAAGAATTGTCAGCAGCAGTAGTAGCTAAGCTAATAGTATTTCCTGCTAAATCTTTAATTGGAGAAGTACCATTATTTTTTATACTTATTGTTAAAGTTCCATCTCCGGTAAGTCCGGTTATATTATATGTATAATTTTGATCGTCACCGTCGGGAACTAAACTACTTCCTGTCTTACTAGTTCCGCCCAAAGTTTCGGTAATATCATCAGTAGCAGTAAAATCGGCAGGTACAATTGGCTCACTAAAAGCAATATCCATGCTTACATCATTATCTGAGGTTTTATAACCTGAACCAAGAGTTACCGGGATATTCAATGTTATTGTAACTGTAGGAGCAGTATTATCGATAGTAAATTTATAAGTATTTGTGCCTTGTGTAGTGTTAGGAACGTTCTCATTACCTGCTACATCGGTTACTCTGGTATGCACATAATAATCACCGTCCCCGTTTGGAATTGCTAAAGGCAAAGACCATGCTCCACTATTTAAAGTAGCTTCAGTCCAAATTACCGTATGAGATGTTGTAAAATTAGTTCCGTTCCAATAATAATCTTCGCCAACGTCAAAAGTTCCATCTACTGTACCTATATCATTCCAGACTGCAACATATACATGATTGACACCTGTATTAAGTGTGCCCGCATCTTCATAAGTTCCTGAAATAGTTGTAATAGCCTTCTGGCGACTATCGGCAACAGGGGCAGTAATAGGAGCAGTAGGAAGAGTATTATCAATTATATATGTTTCTCCTGTCTCAAAAGCAGTAGTTGAAGATGAATTCCCGATTATATCATTTACGGCTGAAGCATTAAAGTCAAGTCTTATTTCTGCATCACCATCTAATGTATTGGCTGTTACCTCATATACACTCGTTGCGGTAACCTCAACAGGAGCAGCAATTACTGCCGGACCGGCTCCTAAAGCACCATTAACAGAAGTTAACGTGAAATCGGTATTTGCTAATGTAGCAGCATTAATATTTTCACTGAATGTAACCGTCCATGTAGTCGAAGTTGCATTAGTCTTCTGAACAACCGGAGTATTTTTTACGATACTTACTACATAGGGTCGAACAGCGTCAAATACAATTTGCTGATTATCGGATATTGAACCGACATCACCGACAGCGGGTAATGTCAATATCGCATCGTTACCATTCTCGTCTTTAAGTGTTGCATCTAAAGTTAGAGTTAGTGAATTAATATCAACATAATCCAAATCAGTTACTACGTCTCCTTCTGTAACTGTATAAGTTAGTGGCAGTGTTGTACTGCTCACATTGTTAACACCAATTTCAGCCGGCCAATTAGTTGGACCGGTTTCGAGTAATAGTTGTGCTTTTCCGGTTCCGGCAGTAAACACAACATTCTCTGAAAAAGTAATTACAAAATCTAATACTGTACCAATTTTATGAGGTCCATTACCTTGTGTACAAGTTACACTTGTAACTATAGCAGGTGTAGCATCAATAGCAGGTGCATCGCCACTATTAGCAGGATTCAAATTATTTGCAGTCGGATGGTCATCTAAATCCTTTAGAGTTATACTAAGTGGCATATCCACACCATCGGCATTAGTACCGCCGGCAGGACTAACCGTGTAAACAATTGTATAGGTACCATTAAAATTATCGGTAAAATTGCTTATGCAATCTTCACCATTTATAGATATGGTAACAGGCTGAAGTTCTTCTTGCAAATTGGTCGCTGTTAGCAATAGCGTAACAGTTTCACCAATTTTCACTACTCCTGCATTGGGAGTATATGAAGTAATTACAAACCCCGGAGCAGTCAAAGTACTTGCAGTCCTTGACGCTATTGGCGAATATGATGCTGTCGTTACGTCATAGCCTCTTAAAATATATGTATAAGATCTATTTGGAGTTAATCCGGTAATAATAAATGGGCTAACAATATCCAAATCTGAAATTATATTTGTGTTATCAGTATTATCTATAACAGTAAGATAATGCTCGTCGCAGTCTGTGCCGGGAGTAAATGTTATCTTTGTTCCGTTTGACCATTGCGGTATAGCAGCCAATACCGGAGCTGTTGTAGGATTAGCAGATTGCAATGTAGTAACAGTTCTCGGATTATTAGATGGTTCCGTGGTATTAAAGGTAGGGACATTGCCTACTAAATTGTAGTCATAGATATGAATTTGATAAGCAGTATTTCCGGTTAGGAAGGATAAAGCTCCTGTCCTTATTGTACCGTTTATTATATCGGCAACTACATAAGTTGTAGTACCATTTGTATAGACGTTAGCAGGGGTAGCCTCGGCAGTAGTTAAATTACCGCCTGCATCAACCAATGTTGTAATATCAGTTATTGAGGCTAAATAATTACTTTCAAAATTACCTACTACTACAGGACTCCAATTAGCTGTTCCACCATAGGCAACAACAATTAATCGATTGGAGCCGTTACCGCTAATCCATGACAGATTCATTCCGTCATCTGTACGAGCTGTAAAGGAAAGATACCGTGACTGATTAGTTGGAGCAATTGCATAACTGTCAGTAAACGCACTAATTAGCATTATTATACTTACAAAGAGTATAGTAAATAAACGCTTCATAAAATCCTCCGGAATTTAGTTAATATATTTAATAATATGTATATTCTTATTATTATTTTGATATTTGCTCAATTTATTTTAAATTTTTAATCTATTAATTCTTCTACGAATATTTAATATAAAACAAAATATTTACTTTTACAAATTATTTCTTTTAAATATTATTATTATTCTTTTTATATCTAAGTCGTTTATTCATTATTTTTGATAAATATATTAAATATCTAAGCAATATTTCTAAAGATATTATCCAATTGAAAAATCAACTATTCTATTTTTGAATCATTTAGCCTAAAGTTTTTGCATTATACAGCAGGCACTTAGTGCCAATTCCTTACGCCAAATCACAAAGATGATAAAGGCGTGCTATATCAATAACTATTTTATTTTATAGCAGAATGGCATTTGCTACTTGAAAACTTATCTATTATCAATACGTAGCTTTACAGGCATGGGCGACAAAATTCGGTATTATATCATTTTCTACTTGTAATGCGACAAATAAATGATTATATTTGTATATTGTCAATTGTCAATTGTTAAAAGGAAATGTTATGGGTCGTCCAAAAATATTGATAGATAATTCGTACCAACAACTATTGCATTCTGATATAAAAAAAATAACTGATTCAGATATAGTAATAAAACTAAAGGCGATATCTGCATCATTGTCAAATAAAGAATCAGATGTAGCTATAATGTATGGCATATCTCGATCTACATTACTAAGATGGATCAGTAAATATCAAAAATATGGTGTAGAAGGTTTAAGGTCAAAAAAACGCGGTCACTATCCCGAGAAATTAAGCAAGGAAGAAAAAGCAATAATTTTCAAATGGATTAGCACAAGTAAAGACAATTCAGGCAAACAGGTACATTGGACATTGGTTCGATTAATAAAGGAGATATTTACTGTATTCGGCAAAGAAATAGGAAAAACACCTTTATGGTTGACATTAAAGAAATTGAATTTAACAATCAAAGTACCCAGACCTAAACATCATAAATCAAATGAAGAAGACCAATTAAACTTTAAAAAAAACTCAAATAATGATTAATAATCTTCAAGAAAAAGAAAATTATAAAATAATGTTTTTTGACGAAGGGAGATTCGGTCTCCGATCAACAGTAATGCGAGTATGGGCTGAAAAAGGAAAACGATTATCAGTAATGGTACAACAAGGTTTTAAAAATTTCTATGGTTTTTCATCAGTATGTCCATTTGACGGTACCAATTATTCATTGCTATTACCTGGAGTAAATACAGAGCTAATGCAATATTACATTGATAATCTTAGTAAAGAATTTTCGGATAAAAAAATAATATTATTTATGGATCAAGCCGGTTGGCATAAATCAAGGAACTTACAGATACCAGAAAACATTAGGTTTGAATTTTTACCTGCATATTCGCCAGAATTAAATCCGGTCGAGAAACTATGGCAATGGATTAAAAAAGAATGTTTACACAATTTTATTTACAATTCTCTAAAAGAACTAGAGGATGCTGTAATTGTAGAATTTCAAAAACTTACTTTGTCAAAATATAAAAAATTATGTAATTGCAATTATATGTCCTATTTCATGTAGGAAATGATATAATATAGTATAGCTCCCTACTACACACATAAAAAAAGCCCCTAACTTTAAGTCAGGGGCTTTTAAACAACCTAATAAAAGGTCATTTGATATAATCACGAGATAAGTATTATGGCATTACAATAACTGGTTGAGTTAATGTTTCATCACCGGAGCTTACTTTCAAGAAGTAAGAACCTGCTGATAAGCCACCTTTTTGAGTAAATAAGTCTAACGTCAATGAATGGTTACCTGTATTAAGCAATTGTGTTTGGCTTAATACTAATTCGCCATTAGCATTGAAGAGTTCGATAGTATAGTTGTCTTCTTCAAATGCGTCAATGCAGAAGTTGATTACGTCTTTTACAGGGTTAGGATTAACTTTACAAAGTTCGAATTTACCTGTAATTAAGCCATCTTCATCTTCAATAATGTCTTTACTTGAAGTTCTGTATGTAAATTGTACTTGGTTAGGATTAAAGTTCCAAGTACCTGTAGTTCCGTTATATGAATAGATTGCAAATACATAATTTGTAGTTCTGCTTAATCCTGTTATAGTAATAGTCGAACCGGTACCGATATAAAGCAGTTTAGCTGTCGGATTAACAACGCCCGGATTTACACCTTGACCAGCGGTTGCTGATGTAAATACACTGCTTGCATTAAATGTAGCAGTATTGCCATCCATATTTCCTTCATTAACAATCGGAGTTACTATATCTGTTGAACCTGATATAGCAAATATCATTACTGCTGAACCAGAAGCCCAGTTAATTGTAGCTGTGTTTCTTGTTACAGAAGCAGATGTTAATGTCGGAGCAGCCGGTTGAACAGGTAATAAGTTAAATGCGTTTGATAAACCACTTGTTAAAGTAGTTGCATTAGCACTTAATACCGCATTTACTTGACCATTAATATAAGTATAAGTTACAGGAATAGTTACTTGATTTGTTCCAATAGCTATTGTACCGCTACCGCTAACTGTACCTGTACCTGTTTGTAATGTAATAGTTACCGGAGTTGCAATTGTTACGTTAGTTGCTTCGCCGTTTGAGTTGCGTGATTCAACAATAACGTTAAATGAAATTCCGCTTTCTTGAGTTGTAATATTATTAGTTATTACAAGCTGTGATGCAGGAAGTATAACTGTTAATAGTGCATAATCACTAGTAACTGCATCTCCGCAAGTTCCGCTTACTATACAGTAGTATTCACTTGCATTATCTGCTACTTGAACATTGCTTACTGTAAGTGAGTTTGTAGTTGATAATACGGTTACATCGCCTGATTTATACCAAGCATAAGTTAAACCGTTACCGGTTGCTGTTACATTAAATGTAGCATTGCTACCTACTGCAACAGTAACGTCCTGAGGATGTGCTGTAATAGTAGTAACAGGCAATACAGTAGTAGTAATTACAGTTGAGTTTGCAGTTGCAGAAGTTACGCAACCATTGCTTACTGTAATTGTACATGATACTTGGTCAGCATTAACTAATGCTGTTGTAGTATAAGTATTTTGGTTATTACCAGTATTATTTCCATTTAGTTTCCATTGGTAAGCTACAGTTCCGCCGCCTAAATTATTGGCAGTTGCTGTAAATGTAACTGATGCGTCGGGACAAATCGTATTGTCCGCATCGTTAGATACTATAGTTACTGTTGGAGTTGATGGTGAAGTAACTGTTAAAGCTACATTATTTGATTGAACGCCAGGGTCAGTAGTACATCCGTTATCAATTACAACATAGTAAGTACCTGCATTCGCAGCTTGTATATTGTCGATTGTTAATGTAGCACCTGATGTTGAAATCAATTGATCTGTAGGAACAGCAACTTTATACCATGAATATGAAAGTCCTGTACCAGCGGCTACTACAGTAAATGTAGCAGTCGAGCCTTGGCAACCTGATGTGTTTATCGGTTGATTAGTAATGCTTGCTGTAATACAAGCTTCAGTTACAGTAACTGTTTTTACTAATGAAATAGCAGTACATGTACTTGCATTCGATACTGTTACCGTAACACTCTTATCACCGGTAGTTAACCAGTTAACAATTATTTCTCTTGTACCCTCACCGCCGGTAATTATACCGCCATTAACAGCCCAAGTGTAAGAAGTATAGCCTGCTTCAGTAGTTAAAGTCAAAGGTTGACCTTGAGCTATAGAAGCGTTGCCTGTAATTGTAGGTGTAGTTGGCAATGCGTTTGCAGTACCGACTACTTGTGATATTTCACTTGTGCAACCTGTAACTGTATTTCTTGCTCTGTAATATGCTGTAATAGGTGTACCTACGTTTACATTTGTTGTAAATGTATTACTTGCTAATTGAGCTTCAGTAGCAAAGTTATCTAATGACCAATCAATCACACCATTTTCAGAAGCTGTACCTGATGTAAATGTAACGTTTCCGTTAGCACATCTGGATTGAGCTGTTGCTATAGTGCCGATTTCAGGTATTGTGTTAACTGTAATTGTAATTTGTGCTGTATTTTGACAATCATTTGCACCTGTACCTGTAACTGTATATGTAGTAGTTACTGCCGGTGTAACAACTTTAGATGCACCTGCACCCAAACCATTATCCCAAGTGTAAGTAGTACCACCGTTACCGGTTAATGTAACTGCTTCACCTTCGCAAATTGAATTGTCTATATCTGTTGAATTTATTGTTATTGTAGGTAATGCATTTGCAGTACCGATTACTTGTGATGTTGCACTAAAGCATCCGGTTACTGTATTTCTTGCTCTATAGTAAGCTGTTACAGGAGTACCGGCGTTAACGATTGTTATAAGTTCATTATTACCTGCTAAAGCTACGTTAGTAAAGTTATCTAATGACCAGTCAATTACACCATCAGGTGAAGTTGTAGCGGCATTAAATGTAACGTTACCTGTACCACAACGAGTTTGAGCTGTTGCAGTAGTAGTAATAGATGGTAGTGTATTTACAGTCAATGTTACTTGTTGTAATACTGAAGATCCACAGTCGTTAGTTGCTTTAACCCAATATGATGTAGTGGCATTTAATACCGGAGTATTATAAGCTGCTAAAGCACCAATTTGATTAGTTCCTGCTGCATCACTATACCAAGTATAGCTTGTAGCACCGGCTGAAGAAGCTGTCAATGTAGTCTGAGCAGTTCCGCAGAATGCTATAGTTCCATTTGTAGCTGCTACTGTTGGTAGTGCTGGTAATGCAGGATTAACGTGAATTACTTTAGTGTCAATTATATTTGTGCAGCCTGCTAAAGCAGTAGCTGTAAGTGTTAGTGTTACGTCATTATTTGCGTCAGCGGCTGTTGGAGTGTATGTCGGAGTTAATGTAGTTGCACCGGCTGTTATTGAGCCTGCTCCGTTTTCAGTCCATGCTAATGAAGCATAGTTAGTTGCAGTTGCATCAGTTACCTGATAAGCATTTGTTCCGCAAGTAGCTCCGTTAGCTCCGGCTTCTGCTGTTAATGTAGGATTAACTGTTACCGTACCTGTCATAGCTACGTCTGTACATCTTAGTCTGTTTGCTCTAACTGTATAAACACCGGCTGTTGCATTAAGAACATTAATGTTCATTGCACTGCCTGTACCTAATTGAGATATACTAGTAGTTATACCGTTTTTGTAAACAGTATAAGTAACGTCATTTTCAGTTCCAAGAAGTGTTACTGAAATGTTACCAACGCAATTGTTAGTAGCTAAGACATTTTGTACTGTAATTGCAGGGTCAACTGTTATGTCTGTAGTTGAAGTATTTTCACAACCGTCATAAGTAACAGTAACTGTAGCAGTTAAAATTCCTGAATTGTTAGTAGTCCAAGTTATTTCTCTTCCACCTACAACTGATTCGTCAGGTAGTAACCAAGAGTAACTAGCACCTTCTCCGGCATCCGGAGTTGATAAAGTTACATCAGCACCAAAGCATACAGGACCATTATTAGATGCTGTTGCTATTGGTAATGGTTTCACTGTCCAGCTTACTGTATTAGTAGCAGGAGTACAAACGTCAGTTGTACGAGTAGTTTTAATTTCAACGTTTGTTAAACCATCTGTGTTAATGTAATCACCAAATATATCTCCATCAATTGAAGTATTATATGTTGACCATGCTGTCCAAGAAGCACCGCTATTAGCTGATGTTCTGTATTGATATGTATCTGTACCTGCACCACCGTTGCCTGATGCTGCTGTAAAGAATGCTCTTACGTCATCACCGTTGCAAACAGCAGCAACATTTGGATCTTTTGTAGTAGTTTTAGCTACAGGAGTAGTTTCTACTGTCCAAGTTGCTAATGTAGAGGCAGCTGTTGTACATTGTGAAGAGTTTCTTTGTCCACTAATTAATATTGTTTCTGTTAATGCTGTTAGCATTTCGCCTTCTGTATATTCAATCCAATTAGAACCATTATCTAATGAATAGTAATAAACATCAGATCCACTTCCGCCAGTACCCTCATCAAATGTAGCTGATACTGTTGAACCTTGGCATACTTGAGTTCCTGTTGCAGGAGTTGAAGTAGCTAAAGTCGGGTTAACCGGAGTTTGCTCTACTGTAATTAATACAGTTTGGTCTAATTGTGCTGAACAGAATTCAGTACTATAAGCAAGTACATTAAATAAAGTAGTTGAAGTTAGTACATCTGTGCTTAATTCAAGATTAGTACCATCTCCAATACCTCCAACCACAACTACTGTTCCGTTTCTTAATTCGTAAAGTACGTTATTAACAGCGTTTACTATTGTTATAGTAGCAGCTGAACCGGTACAAATAGTTGCTTCTCCGTTTACAGTTAAGTCTGTAGCAGGAAGAAGGTCAACTGTAACAGTTGCAAAATTCGATTCAACAGTTTCACAATCATTTGCATCAGTTAAGGCAACTGAATAACTGCCAGCATCTTCGGCAACGACATCGATTATAGTCAATGTAGCAGTATTTGCACCACTGATTCTACCACCGTTAACCAAAGCTACACCGGCTTTTTTCCATACATAAGTTGCAGTATTATATGCAGTTACCGATAATGTAATAGTTCCTGTTTCACATACTGTAACTTGCTCCTCTATGAATTCAAAAGTTGGATTCGGATTTACATTTAAAGTTGCTATTTCAGAAGTGATACCGGCAGGATTACAAGCATTGATTGCCTTATATAAGTATTGGTATCCGTCCATGTCGGCAGTAACTTCATTTACTGTCAATTCTGAACCGTCTATGTTAAATGTATATGGGTCTGTTAGATTTGCAGTATTGATTGATGTCCAAACTGCTCCAGGTAAAGTAGTTAATACTTCCCATCCGTAGGTTGTGTTTGCATCGCCTTCTGCCGAGGCAGTAAATAATGCATTGTCGCCTTGGCAAACAGAATAATCAACAGGTTGAGTAGAAATTGTTAAAGTTCTGTTTGTATATTCCCAGTTATTATTATTTGCATATTTTGTAGAAGCAACTATTCCATCGTCGCCTATACCCAAAGCAGGGTTACCCGCTTGGTCAAATACTCCATTAGCTTGGAAGTTTACTACTACTTCTTCAAAACCGCTTAATGTACCTGTCCATGCTAATGCTACTTGCATAGAAGTTGAACCGGCAGTTCCGGTACCCGCAATTAAATTCCAAGAATTAATTGTTGCAAGACCAGTTCCGGTTTTAACTACGTTAAAATCAGTAGGTGAAGCCATTGTACCGGCTAAATCATTGTTAGCGTGGAAATCTGAATATACTTCTTCGTTAAAGTTAACTGTTATTGCTCTATTGATATTGACATTTACCGGAGTAAATGCACAATTTACTTCAACTGAAGCAATTACAGGAGCTGTATTATCAATTTCAAAGTTTTCACTTGTTACACTGTTAGCTAACTGATTACCTGCTCTGTCTGAAAAATCAGCTTTATTAACAGTTATTCCAAGTAAACCATCACCGGCTACGCCTAATACATCTAATGTATAAACATAATCAGTTCCATTTACAACTGGACCTGTTAAATCTTCTGCATTTATTTCAGTAAATGTCGCACCATCAGGAGCGTTAACTGCTATATCAGTATAATTAAAGTCAATAATAGGTTCGCTAAATGTCATTGTAAATCGAACTGCATCTGCATTTGTTACGAATGCCGCAGCATCACCAATAGTTGGTGCTACTCGTTCTATAACAAGTTCAGGAAGAGTTTTGTCTATTGTTACATTTGGAGGATCAGTAATATTTGCTTCCGTAATATCTGTTGTATTACCGTACATATCACTAATTGTAATGTCAAATGAAACTAAACCTTCAGCATCAGCACTATTTACAGTATAATCAAAATATTGTGCAGCAGGTCCATCATACTCCCAAATTGGTGTATCTGTTACAGGTGTACCACCGCTACGAATTGTATATGAAATAGGATCATCTAAATCTTCAGATGTTGCATAGAATATTTCAACAATATCGCCTACTTTTGCAAATTCATCCCAACTATCACCATCTGATGAAATTACATTGAGATACAAAATACTTGGAGCGACCATGTCTATATTGAATTCAGTTTCAGCAGTAGTCTGTTGAGCAGGATTACCTGCTAAATCGAATGCTGAGTTGTTCATGTAAACTAATTCATTTCTGTATGATTCAGTAGAATTATCGTCTGTTACATCAAATGTAGCAGTATATGTGTCATTTGTATATGCTGACATACTCCAAGCATCTGATACAAAACTAAAAGGAGCCCCTATTGCGAAGCTCAAGTCCCAATTGATATTATATATCTCGAAACCAGGTTCATTTGCAATCATCATAGCTTCGCTGAAAACAACTTGGAATTCAGTAGTTGTTCCGTCAGATAACTTATTATATAAGTCATTATCGGTTGATAAACTAACTACTGTCGGAGCTACTTGGTCAACTTTAATTCCTGTTAAAGGATTTAATACTGTTCCTACTTGTACTGGATTTAGAGCAAGGTCAGTAGCAACTGTAACGGCTATAGAGTTGTCAAGTTTAGTTAAGTCTATATCCGGAACAGTAAAACGCCATTGATAAAGAGTAGGGCTCAACCATTCTGATATTGTAGGGTTAGCTATATCGATAACTCCTGCTAATTCAGCGTTAATGCTAAGTACAGGAATAGGTAATTCACTCATGTTTTCGTTAAAGCTTGCATATATGTCAACTTCAGTAATCGATTCATTGATTACATAGCCATTCGGTAATGAGCCATCAAGTAGTGGCACAATACTAACTTCGGCAGTCGGAGCTACATCATCTAATGTGAATGTAAAGCTGGTACCGCCGGATATATTATTTGCATTATCAGAAATTTCTAATGCAATTTTGCAATCAGTTGAATTTAAGCCTGCTGGAATAGTCCATGTATATGAACCGTCATTTGCTTCGCCTGTTGCAATTTCAGTCCATGTAGGAGTAACATCTAAAGCATTAGTTGAATAAGCTAATGTAACAGAGTTATCTTTTAATCCTGATGTTGCATCTGTTAAATTCTCGGGTACCCAAGTAATAGTATGCACACCGCGATTCCAATGTGTTTCTGTATTCGGAACAGTAAATAATGGATCAATTTCTGTATTAGTTACTACAGGAGCAGTTTTATCTAATAATACTACGGCAACGGCTTTGTTACCTGCAGCAGTTAAGTTAGTTGCATTATCGTCTGCAATAAGTTTAATAGTGTTAGTACCGTCTGTAGAAATTACTAATGGAGTAGTTGCACCTGCAAAAGATGTTGAAGCTATTGTAGGTTCGTCTCCATTAATTGTATAATATAAATTACGTACACCTGAAGGATTAGTACCAGGGTCAGTTGCAGATAATGTTAAAGTAACATCTGTATTGTGCCAAGCACCATCATGACCGGTAATTGATACTGTCGGAGGTACGTTATCATAAATAACTGATTCGGTAGCACCATAAGCAAAGTTACCTGCGGCATCCATAATTTGGTTTGCTGCAATACCTTCCGGCAATGTAACACTATAGCTACCGTTGCCTGCTGCTACTAAATTAAATGTATAAACGCCGTTACCGACACTTACCCAATTACTCTTAGTACCACCGGAAACAGTTACTTTTGCTAAAGTAACGTTTTGCATAGCTTCGCCATAATCAATAGTTACTGCTATTGTAGTAACATTTGATGGATCCGGTACAAATGTAATAGCTGGAGTAGGACGGAACCCGTCAACTTTTGCTTGTCTAATATCTGCATTTGTAGGAGCTACGGTAGTTGTGTTACCTGCCATATCAGTTGCAGTTATTGTAATTTGCTCTAAAGTACCGTTATCATTAGTTTCATAAACTATACGGTTATAGCTGTATTGGAATTCGTTTTCGTCATGAACTCCTGTAATACCGCCACTTACATTATTAGTAGGTGAACCTGCTAATAATCCGCTAATGTTTATTGTAGGATCTTCTTGAAGTTGCTCGTCAGAATCTATAAGTATCCATGCTGTTGTGCCGATACCGATTCTTGGATTGTTTTCAGTAAGAGATGGTCCAACTACTGAACCAATATGATATTGAATTGTAAATGTCGGAGGTACTCCGTCTATTGTTATATCTGTATTATTTTGATAGAAAACATCAAATGTTTGACCCTCTTGAGTTTCAGTCATTGCAGTAACTATCGGGTTACCGGCGACATCTTTAATTATCCCGTTAGTAAAGTCAATAGTTAAAGCAGGGTCTAATGTAAAGCTATTTAATGCTGTTGATTCACCTGCGGCTACTGTATAAATTGCTTGCCATTCTGTTGGTGCCCATTGAACGCCATTATAAACAAAGTAGGCATCAGGACCGGCATTTGTTTTAATTCTTGGAGAATTGGTTACAACTATTGGCTCACTTGTTGGCATTTGCAACCAAACTGTTCCGCCAATGCCTTTAAGTCCGTTTTGCAAACCTGCACCGGCATTCGGATGAACTATTAAATATGATACATAAGGCTGTACTAAGTCCGAAGTTAAGCTTCTAACTGAAGGAGCCGATAAGTTACCTGCGGCATCTATAGCAAATACTTGATATGTATTAGCATTTACTATTTCATCTTTTACAGCAGGAACTGCTATTGCAGTTGTTACACCAGCTCCGGCTGATGCTTGAGAAGCAAAACCAGCTGAAAGTGTAATAATTTCAAAATTCGAAGGATCAGGATATTCAGTAGTATTTACTAAATATAAAGTTGAGGCAGCTTCGTTAGAAGTAGCATTTACGCTAAATCCGTTTGCTTTCTCAGCTATGTTTATCATTAAGTCGTTTAATGTATTAGCATCTGCACCTGCAGTCTCAATCACACCGTCTTCATCGATATTTACTATCGGTGCAGTTTGGTCAACTGTGATTGTAGTTGCGGATTTTGTACCGGTAGTATTGTTGCCGGCTATGTCTATTATTTCAGTACGGAATTCCCATACATCGCCTTCTGCAAAATCTCCGCCTAAAGCTTCAAAATCTGCTGCAGGAATTGCGAAAATGTACTCAGTCGCTGTTATGTCGTTTGCTACAATTGTATAAGGTAATGCGACTTCTAATGTCTCGGCAACAAAACCATCTCTACTTGCTTGTAGTTCGATAGTTCCGCCTACTAAACTTGGATCGGCTGCTAAAGGAATTGTTACATACAATGTTTCATTTGTACTATTCCAATAGTTGGCTACTTCATTTCCGCCTTTAGCAGATACATCACCGGCTGTATGAGGTGCCGGAGCAGTTACATCTATAGTTACCGAACCTAATGTAGTTGCATCTGCAGGAACTACAGTACTATTGTTTGCCAAATCCGTAATTGTAGTCGATGTTGTTACTACGCCTGTAGGGTCAGCAGGATTACCACCAACTTCTACTATTACATAAGAATAAAAAGATAATGGGTCAGGTGTAGAAGGGTCATACGATCCATTATTAAGCGGTGTTCCATTTGAATAAAATGTTACGCCATTATCTAAACATGCTTCGTTAGCAGTAACTAACATGCGGATTTCATTACCATTTCTGGCATGAGTGCCACTTGGATTATTTGTTGATAATACTGCACTTACTAAAGAAGGAGCTGTAATATCATAAGTTAATGTATTTGCACTTTGTGTTCCTGTAGTTGGATTTAAGTATAAATCCGAAACTACTGCTGTGAAATAAATCACATCATGCTCAGCAAGACCTGCAATAGCTTCGAACTGAGCTCTTGTTAGAGTCATCGTTACATTATTGCCACGGTCTGGATTTGTAATTGTATATGGTGTACCAACGTTTGCGAAAGTTCCGCCTACACCAATTTTCGCTTGTACTTGAATTGTTCCGCCGACAAGACTTGGGTCGTCTATTATCGGAACAATTACTGTAACTGTTCTGTCTGCATTATGGTCAGCTAAGTTATAGTATCCGTTCCTGTTTTCACTTGGTACATCTACTGTGCCAACAGTGAAATCATCAGGTGCGGATAATTCGGTACCAAAGAATGTTGCACTCTTGGCACTTAAGTTGCCTGCATAGTCTGCACCATATAAGTAATATGAACCCGGATCTACAATTTGAACCGCATTCGGAGCAATTGCTACATCTGCATCTACACCGGCTGTTGGAGCTAATGTCGCTGAGAAGCCTGTTGTAGATATATCTGTCCATGTAGGAGTAGGAGTTATATCATTGTTTACTATATATAATGTTACATTATCTTCGCTTGCACGGCCTTGGAAAGTAACGCCGGCTTCTTTTTCCGCGATATTAATAATATTATCAAAAGTTACAGTATTTGGAATTACTACTGTAGGAACAGTTTGGTCATTAATAATTGTGTTTGCTGAAGCAGCTCCCGGTGCGGCTGCAGTATTGCCCGCCATATCGGCAGCAATTGCTCTGAATGAAACCGAAGTTACATCTTCTGCAAATTGTGTAGTTAATGCTAAATCAGCTTCTAAAATTACTATAATTTTATTAGTATTTACAGCATCAATCAATGAGATTCCTGAATTTGGAATATTTTCCCAATCTAATGAACCGTCATCTTTAGCTATTTGGATTTGTATATGTCCGTTTATTAATGATGCGTCATCAGGTACTTGTACTTGTACTCTTATACCTGTATTGTATAAATTGAAATATGCCATCGAAGTACCTGTAGTATTTTCAACAGCACCTGTAACTGAAATTACTTCTCCTAAATCAACTGCCAATGGCAATGAACAATCACTTGTTATTGCTGTTGTAGTTTCATCTATTGGGAATGGAGTGTAATTAAAGCCAAATATTGTGTTATTTATCGAATATGTGTTTCCAGTTCCATCATTTACGTTAATTTCAGGTAAATATGTACAAATACTACCCTCGTTAACTTTATAGATTGAATAACCTAAATTGTTAAATATATTTGAGTTATTTACATTTACCGCATTGAATGTAGCAAAACCCTCTGTCTGGTTTCTGAAAGCTACTGCGATAGTAGCACCACCGATACTATTAAAAGTATTGCCAATTATATTCAATGGGAAAAGACCTGCTACAGTAGCATTACCGGTTTCAACTACAATACCTTTTGAGTATGTTTCGTAATTGGTTGCTGGACCGTCAGGCATTGTAAATATATTATTATTGATTGTTATTGAACCAGTATTGCCGCTTGCTAAATCAACATTAATAGCAGGGTTACCTGTAAAATCCAAACTATTAATACTAATTGCACCACCACCGGCTAATGTTAATGTACCGGAATATGTTCCGCCGGCAGCATTATCAGTAATAGTTACCGGTTTATTTACTGTTGCGTTATCAGCAGTAACAGTAGTAGCACCAATTTTTATAGTTCCGCTTGGATATACTAATCCTAAAGCATTTGCCATTAAAGCATTTGAATTATTAAGTATTACTATAGGAGCATTAAAATTATAAGCGTTAGCTGTTTGTCCAGCAATCGGTTTTTCTAATGTTAAAGTAAAACCTGTGAAAAGTCCACAACCGTTACCAGAATAATTATTACCATAGATATGCTCTAAAGTACTTGCACTTGGAATTGTTACATCCTCATGATACATACCTTCACCAATCATTAAATCAACTAATGCACCAGCTGGGTGACTAATCGCATAATCTATTGATGGGTATAACAAGTCATTATCACCTGTTGCGTTTTGTAATGAGTAAGCACTTGCACCGTAAATGTCTTCTATATTAAAACTTAGTGCATTAGAACCTGTAATATCAGCAGCACTATTTATATCTATTGTATTTGGTAAAGTTCCTGCAATAGTTGTACCCGGGCTGTTTGCACTTTCAAGAAGCTTAATACCAAATCCATCTTGTTGGAAATCATTACCATCAAAAATGTTTATTGAGCCTGTTGACAAGTTAAATGTAGGATTAGCGGACGCATCAGTACTGTCTGCAAATACTATCGCATCGCCTACTGCATTGTAACCGTCCGGAGGTTCAACTATATAAGCTTGTAAAGGAGTAAATGTATTGCTTGTAATATTAATTACACCGTCAGAAACGCCTGTAGTATTAGTTGATGAGAAGTATATACCTCTATCTCCGTTTGTTGAGTTAAAACTAAAGCCATTTCCACTAATATTAACAGTACCTGTAATTTGGTTATTTGGGAAAGCAATTGCTGTACCTGTTGCATCACCGCCATTTACACCAAAGCTTTTACTAAAATAGTTTGCACTGTTTGTAGCGGCAATACTTAATGTACCGGCTATAGTTGGGTCTGTTACATTAATAGCAACATCTCCGGCTTGGAAATCAAATGAGCATGCTGAGATTTCAAATGTATTTGCATCAGGTGTAGCTGAAATTACAACACTATTGTTTGTAGTTAAAGCATTAAAACCGATGTTTTGTATTGAATAATCTCCTGCACCGATTCCGGAAACTTCAATCACATTATTCATTAATGTAGTTGGAGCACTATTACCGGTTATACTAACAGCTTTATCAAGAGCTACTGCGTCAGTATAAGTACCGTTGCCTAAGAATATTGTTTGAGTTCCGTTATCAAGTGCTGTTACAGCATCAACTGCACCTTGAATAGTGTAATATTCTACTGCAGTACCTGCTGCAAAAGCAACACCATCATTAAGGTCTAATACAGCAATACCCGGATATATAAATTCTGAAGTATTTACATCAGTATCACTTGTAACATATCTTTCAGGTATAGACATAGTACCGTCATTTGAATTACCGGCACCCAAATTAATAACAGGCAAATTTGCTGTTAAATCAACTGCTTCAAAGTCAATTGATAAACCTGTATTATTAAAGTGGTTTTGTAAAATATTGATAGCTGAATACCCAAAAGCACCTGCTTCAGTGGCTATAAAGCTTATAGCTGTGCCGTCAGTACCGTTAAAAGTATTAGCTGAATTTACGCCGATATTTAATATATTATTAGCTGTAGCATTTTTAGCTTCTATACTAATACCGATATTAGCGGTTGTTATTCCGTTAATTGTACAGCCATCTATATTAAATGTCGAACCGCTTGCATTAAAAGCGGCAATTGCAGCGGTAGGAGCTTCATCAACAATATTAAATTCCAAACCTACTAAGCTTACTGTTTTAGCAGCAGTATTTAGGAAGAATGTACCATTAATATCAGTTGCAGCACCTAAAACGCCTTCGTCGCTAATTGTTAGCGATTTGGTAATTGAAACATCTTCAGTATATATTTCGCCATCTTGCAAAGATATTCCATCTCCATCCAAAGCTACATCAGCATCATGAGCATCTTGTATATAGACAAAGCTATAAAACGGAGCAATACCGTTATTAGCAGGGTCAAGAACTACTCTTGCTTTATGAGGATTAATTGTAGCATCTTCATCAAAAGCCATAGCATTACCATTAACATCATATAATGAAATAGCACCGGACAATTGAGACAATGTTACTGTCTCAGTGCCGGCAAATCTGGCACCGGCTATTGAAGTACCAGTTATTTCAGTGTCAAAAGTATAAACTATACCGTCACCAGTTGCCGGATTAGACAATGTAATTGTCTGTCCGTCATCGCATGTGATGTTTAAGTCTGCTACGCCAATATTTAAATCTGTAGCATTTGGACCAACTAAACCGCCGTCATCATTAGTTACTATTTCAGAAAATACAACAGTTAATATACTGTTATTTTCATTAAAAGCAATTGAAGTAATTTCGGGAGCAACTATATCAGTAGTAGTAAATGATATATTTTCAATATTCTGAACTACTTCATTACCTAATACCGCTCTTACTCTAATATAAAATGTAGTAGCATGACTTACATACACTTCAAGTGCTTCGCTAGCACCTGCAGAAAGTGTTCCTACATCAAGATCATTATATATATCATAAAAAGTAGAGAAATCCGCTAATTCACTAACGTCAACTCTATAAGATATATTGTCGTTATTATTTCCGGTAATTGTAAAGTTTGCAATTTGTCCGTTAATATCTCCTAAAGCAAGTACCGGAGCATTAATACCTGTTAAAGTAGTAAATGTACGTGGGTTGCCATTAGGCTGGGTTAGTTGAAAATCGCCTGTAATACCACCCAAGTTTACATTATAATCGTAAACGCGTACAGAATATGGCGTTTCTGAATCAAGCCCACTAAGTGCTACTGTTCTTGCAGAGCCGACAATTTTATCGACTACTACATAAGTAACACCTGCATTTGCTAAGGTGTTAAAAGCATTGATTTCATCCGGCAATACGCCGTTATAATCCAATACATTACTTAGTGTTACACTATTAAGCCCTGTAGTTTGGTAATTGGTCTCAAAAAAAGGCCAATCGGGTGTACCGCTACCAAAAGCGATAACCACAAAACGCCCATAACCGTTACCGTTTATCCACGTAGCAGTGGCAGTTTGGGTCGCAATGTTAGTAATGGACATATACCTTGACGGATTAGAGGGAGCAGTAGCATAAGCTTCAAACCCACTAATTAGCAAGGTAAATATCACTAAAAATAGAGAAATAAAACGCTTCATCGCGTTCTCCTCAGATAGTTAATAAATAAATTAATTTATAAATTTGAGTCATCTATGTTCTTTATTTCTTGATTTCTAATTGTAAAATTATTTGTAAAATATATTATATTTATTAGTATATATATAAGTAAGATAGGCACAATCAAAATTCGTGCCTAAGAATGTGTTCTGTATTTTCTTTTGCTGTTGCTCTGTATCCTCTTTATATTTCATATATTTATAAATTTCTATTATTAGAGAAATTTGTTATCAATATATTCAAAGCATAAATTTACTACATTTTCAATTATTATCAAAATTAAATGTTAATAATAGAAAATCAGCGTTTTCGCGGTATATATGAATATTGTATAATATATATCATATACGTAGCAGGATTGCAGTATTTGCCCTCACTCATTCAACTCCAATGCTTCATTTTCATGTATCTACATGCAAACCCACGCTTTAGCGTGGGGAGCTCACTATCCCGTGGCTGAAGCCACGGGTTGATGTCAAAGATAGATATTTTGTCAATTGTATTTGAGAAATTTCTTTTCCCATCATGCAAACCCACGCTTTATTTCTATGAATCTACATGCAACCCCACGCTTTAGCGTGGGGATAGATTATATTTCATTTCTTATCTCACTATCCCGTGGCTGAAGCCACGGGTTGATTTCAAAGAAATATTTTTTTCAATTGTATTTGAGAATTTCTTTTCCCAGAATGCAAGAAGCTGTCCCAAATTTGTCATTCTGAACGAAGTGAAGAATCCATCTTTCTATCGGAACTTCAATTCGGAGTCTGACACCTATATTTTCGCCTATATAGAAAACCCCCTGATAAAAAGGGGGCTTGTATTTAATTTTCAATCAACTCACAGATGTGAATTATAATTCTAACCAAGTAGTACCATCACAAACTAAAGTTATACCTAAAGTATTACCTAAAGCAGTTGCTTCTACGTTATCCAAATTAATAATAAAACCTGAAGCATTCTTGATAAAGATAATCTTACCGGCTACAGTAGCAGTCGGTAAAGCTACAGTGAATGCACCTGTTGCAGCACCGGCAGAAATTTTATATACTGTTGCATCATCTTCTAAAGTAACACCTAAATCATCTCCTGCTACATCTCTAAATGAGAATTTAACAGCTCCACCTTCATCAGCAACACTTATTGCTAATGGATTAGTAGTTCCTTGATTTTCCACAAACAGACCAGTAGAACTATTATTACCAACTGTTGATATCATAACTGCATAATCTGCGTTATCGGGATTTATTACATTGAATTGAGCAGCGGAACCTAAGTTTCCACCAACTCCGTCTGAGCCGCCATTAGTAGTTACTACTAATGCATAATCAGATCCCATATTATTGCTGTTTGTAATAGTAACGCCTGTACCGGCAGCACTTCCATTAGAAACACTAATAGTACCATCGGCAACTGAAATATTTGAACCTGCTGCCAAAGCTAATGGACCACCTTGTAATTCAATACCATTTGCACCTGAAACAACAATACCTTTTTCAGCGGAAACAATAAGACCGGAGTTTACGCCGGAAATTGTCATATCGCCAATTACATCGTCTAAAATCAGGTCTGCATCGCCTTCATCATAGATGGCTTGCAAAGTAGTAGCTACGTCACCCCATACTGTGGTACCGTCGCCATTTGTTTTTAGGAATTGACCACTAACGCCATTACCGATACCGGCTAACAAATTAATATTAGCAGTAGTAGCTGTAACGCCGTCCATAATATTTATTTCGGCAGTTGTTGCTGTAATTCCATCTAATGTATTAATTTCAGCTGCATCAGCAGTTACATCATGCAATTTATTTAAGTCTGCAGTAACGGCAGTTGTTGCTGTTAATATATTTAGTTCGGCAGTTGTAGCTGTAATTCCATCTAATGTATTTAGTTCAGCAGTTGTTGCTGTAATTCCGTCTAATGTATTTAGTTCGGCAGCATCAGCAGTTACATCATGCAATTTATTTAAGTCTGCAGTAACGGCAGTTGTTGCTGTTAATATATTTAGTTCAGCAGTTGTTGCTGTAACGCCGTCCATAATATTTAATTCGGCAGTTGTTGCTGTAATTCCGTCTAATGTATTTAGTTCGGCAGCATCAGCAGTTACTGAATGTAATTTATCTAAATCAGCTGTTACAACTGTAGAACCTGTTAATTGATTTAATTCGGCAGCTGTAGCAGTAATTGCATTTAATTTTGTTAAATCAGCAGTTAAATCCACATCATTTAAAGTAAATGTAGCTGGAGTACCTGCAGAACCGATGGATACATTACCTGAAAGCATTGATTCGCCATCAACCATTAATGAACCTGTAGTCATGTCAATATTAACTTGATTAACAGAACCAATAGTAACTAAAGTACCGTCGTCAGTAATACTACCGTCAACTAAATCAGTACCGTCCCATACAGGAATAGTATTTACAGTAGTCATAGCAACTTCATCAAGAGCCGAAACATCGCCTTCAGCCCAAGAAAAATCTCCTTGAGAAACTAAGACTTTGTTAGCAGCTACTGCATTTTGTAATTTTGGATAAGTAACGCCTGCATCGGCTATACCTACAGTTTGAGCAGCAGAGCCGTTAAATGTAAATGCTGTTATACCGTCGCCTTGAGTTAAAGCATTCGGTGTATTAGCAGTTATAGTAATAGGGGCTGTGCCGTCAAAATCAACGCCATTAATAGCTCTTGGAGTTTCCAAAGCTGTAGCAGTTGACGCATTACCAGTTACATTACCTGTCAAATCGCCTACAAATCCGGCAAGACCAGTTACAGTACCTTCAGCGGTTAATGAACCGTCTTTTGTTGGGTCTAATGGGTCTGAACTAAGTAGTGTAAGATTACCTGCAACTATTTGTACATTTGTAGATA
This sequence comes from uncultured bacterium, assembly GCA_942493235.1. Taxonomy (GTDB): domain Bacteria; phylum Bacteroidota; class Ignavibacteria; order Kapaibacteriales; family UBA2268; genus ENR-C587. The sequence goes on from OW818676.1 coordinate 203,265, forward strand.
TAGGTTGGTCAACGAAATCAGGGTTTACTCTAACTCCTAATATGGAGGTAGTGCCTGCGTTTACTGAACTAATAAGTGCATTACCTTGAGCTGCAGTATTAGGGAATATTTGAGTATCTCCCCATGAATTTGAATGGGCAGCATTTAAAGTTACTGTATAAGGATCAATAGTAGTGCCTGAGCCTGCTCTTGTTAAAGAAGCGTCAGCAGCGACATTAGCGATTTCATTACCTACTAACAGATCTAAGTCAGCAGTAGTATGTGCATCTAAATCTGTACGAAGCCCGCCTTCTATACCTGTTGCACGGGTTGTCTCGTCAGCGATTGCTTGTGTATTAGCATCTACATCTGTACGAAGCCCGCCCTCTATACCTGTTGCACGGGTTGTCTCGTCAGCGATTGCTTGTGTATTAGCATCTACATCTGTACGAAGCCCGCCCTCTATACCTGTTGCACGGGTTATTTCGTCAGCGATATCTTGTGCATTATCTGAAATGCCTGTATTTAAAGTGTTTAAGGTAGCGGCACTTAAATAACCGTCAACTAAAGTAGTAGCTGCCGGAATAGAGAAATTACCGTTAGTATTATTATATACTAAAGGAGCAGTTGCACTAAACATATCATAGAACAAATCTGATGGTGCAGTCCATACTGGAGCTGAACCATTAGAAGCAAGAATCTGGCCGTTAGTTCCGGCTATAGTTAATTCAGCACCTTTACCTAAAGGGCTACTAATTAAAATTGAACCGGCATCGTTCAATACTATTTCTTCCGGTTCGATAGTAAAACCTAATCCAGATTTAAATACTTCAATTACTGTATTGGTAATGTTATAAATACCAACAGTATTCCAAGGGTTTAAAGCATTATCTTTAACTTCTACCCACATCTCTAAATTATTTGCAGGAAGAATTGCATCAAAAGCCGGACTTCCTACACCAAGAGTAACTTGGACTAATCCGAAACCATTTGATTGAACTGCTGTGAATTCTTCGCTATATATTACATTTACATAATCGAAATTTTGATATATTCTTACTCTCACGTCCACAGGTACATTAGGGATTAGTTGCCCTGCATTGTTTGTAGCCATCGAAGTAACGGGAAATGGCTCTAATGCCATAGAAGATTCAGAATTTATAACTAATGCTGCTGCAGCAATTAGTAAAGTATTTCTAAAAATTTTCATTTCAACCTCTTATTATTTTTTAATTTTTCAGATCTATATTAGATTTTCGAAGTGAAAAGATATTTAATCAATAGTACATTCCATTTATAATTTCAAAAAGTATAACCGCCCTAAGGCGGTTATACTTTAGTAATTAATTCAAAGAATATTATGGCATTACATTCCAGCCAGCACCGTTCCAAATAATTGTACAACCATGGTTAGGTAGTACGTTAGAACCAATAACTGTTAATGCATTTGCTCTTGAATTGATGATGTAAACAACTTGACCAAGTACACCAGTAGGTAATTCAGCAGGTGCAATTGCATTATTTCCAGGAGTAGTAATATCAGTATAGATAATTACTGCTACGTCATTGAAGTTAGTCAATGTAGTTTTATCTGAACAAGTTGAAGTAGAAAGAACTAATTTAGCATTTACTTGTAAACCGTCATCAACAACTACTACTTCAGCAACACCGGCTGTAGCAGCTTTAATAGTTGATCCGGAAGCTAATACCATGTCTGCTCCGTTAGTCATATATAAACCGTCAATTGCATTGCTGCCATCAATGTGTAAACCATTTGCAGAAATATGACCTGTAACTGCAGTGAAATCAATAGGATTAGCACCATTAATTGCTACTACGCCAAGTCCATCGTCAGTCATTGAACCGTCAACTAAAGTAGTTGTAGCTAAGTTATATCTTGGAACTGCATTATTAGCAGCTGAAGATACAAAAGGATCAGTTTCTGCTGGGAAAGCGATAGCAACATCAGTTGCACTTGTAATACGACCGTCAGCATCTACTGTGTAAGTAGGAACTGTAGTAGCATTTCCGTAAGTACCGGCTACAACTGCTGTTGAAGCTAATTCGTTAGGAGTAACTACGTCAGCTTTTAACTGTAGGTCTAAGTTACCTAATGTATTATTAACACCGATAGCTAAATCAGAAGCAGCGTTCATAGTAACAGGGATAGTAGTTAAATTAGCATATTGCCAATTTGTACCATCAAATCTCATATAATCGCCATCAACTGTACCATCGTGCATTTCGTTTAATTCAACGCCTAAGTCATTAGTTCCGTCGTAAGTATTAACTACATCGAACCAATTAGCTTGAATAAAACCACCGGCAGGAACTAAGTTACCACCAACAGTTGCTGTACCGTTAATTGTCATAGCAGCAGAACCAGTAATGTTCAAAGTACCGCCATTAGGAATTACTAAGTTATCAATAGTTGTATTATTGTGGAATACATTATTTAAACCAGTATATACATTGCTTTCGTCTTCGTAAGCTATTTCAGTTGGTAGATTATCTCTGTCGATTAAACCGGCAGGAGCTAAAGTACCATTGATAGCAGTTACGATTGAAGCACCAGCTAAAGCGTCAACACTTGTTACTGTTAAACCTGCAGCAAATGTACCGTCAACATCGCCGGCTACGTTTGGAGCTTCTGATTCTAAAACAACAGCTGTGTTTAATCTGTCAGTATTAATTGTACCAACTGTAGCTAAATCATTAACTGCAGCAACTACCGAAGTACCGGCAACAGTCTGTACACCAACTACTGTAGGAGTACCGTAAGTACCTGCTAAATCAGTTCCGGCAGGAACTTCAGTATCAAGAACTACGTTTAGGTCTAATTTAGTTTCGTCAATTACTGTAGTAGTTGCAACATCATTTAATGCACTTACTAAGTTATTACCTGCAGTAGCTGCAATAGTAGGATTAGGATAAGTTCCAGCTAAATCACCGGCAGCTGCATCACCGTCTATTACTAAATTATTAGTACCGGTAACAGTAGCATCATTTATTACTATATCATTGAATGTCTGAATACCAGTCCAAGTATGTGGAGTGGTTAAGAAATTATTAAATGTATTATCTACATAATTTTTAGTTGCTGCATGACCGGCGGCAGTAGGCTCAGCTACGCCAACAGTTCCAGAGAAAGTAGCAGTAGTACCTGTTAAATCGCCAGTTACTCCTAAAGTTCCACCAACTGTAGTGTTACCAGTTAGAGTAGTAGCACCGGCTACAGCTAATGTTCCGCCTAATGTAGTTGGCATGTTAGCAGCTACATTTACAGGAGCATTAAATTGAGCAGGACCAGTTACAGTTAAAGTTGCTAAAGTAGCAGGACCTGAAGATAAAGTACCAGTAGTAATAGCACCTGTATTAACAGATGGTAAAGTGATACCGGAAGAAATTGAAAGAGGTCCGCCAGCTACGATTGGAGCAGCTAAAGTAACTAAAGAAACAGTAGGGTCACCGATATTTACTCTGTCCATACCATAAATAGTATGAGCACCAACTGCACTGTTAGCCCAAATGTCGCCAAATGCTTTAATAGCAGTTTTGCCATCTGCACCAAGAGCAGTAGCCCAAGCAGGAGTAGCGTCAGTAGAAGTGTTTCTAACTACTAATGCAGCATCTTGATTGTCTAAACCACTTAATGGATTGAAAGTAGCACCGGGGATAACGCTTTCGTTTTCGATATACATACCGCGACCAGTAACAGCAGCAGGATTCAAGTCATCATTCTGAACAAGAACTTGAGCTACATAGTTAGTGCCGGCAGCAGGAGAAGCCATAGCTACTAATGCAGGGTTAGTTTTGCTGTCATTTGCAGCAAGAACACCAACACTTGTAATAGTTGCAGGAATATTCTCCATTACGTCAGTTACTGTTGATTGATTAACAGCACCAACTACACCAAGATTAGTTTTAGCACCTGTTGCTTCACCAAATAAACCTGTAGCAACGCCTTTACCATTTAATACTTCTGATTTACCATAAACACCTGCGTGCATAGCAGCCGGAGTAGTTAGAGTAGCATCAGTTGCAGTAGTTACTTCGTCTTTTGCGAATAAAGCTACAGTATTAAATCCGTCATCATCTGTTACTGTTAAATTAACATTTGCGGATTTGCTTACTTGATTATCAGCAGTATTAACTATTGCATTAACTTCTAAAATACCATTAGGTGTACCAGTCTGTGAAGTACCTTCAATAACTGCTACGGATTGATCAGCAAGGTGAGCATTTGTTAAATGCAACATGTGGCCTGGTATAGCAACTTGAGTTGATAAACTAATTGCGTCAGGATTTGTTGCATTTGTTAATACATTATCATTTACGTAAGGAATTGTAAATCCATCGTCATCCATATAACGGAAACGTTGAATATTAGCGTCCCATTTCATGATTTGACCATTTGTAGGAGCTATGTCATGAGTTAAAGTCCAAGCTTGAGTGGCAACGTCCCAATAGAACATTTGACCAAATACTTCGCCGCCGCCTAATTGTTTAATAGGTGATGGCATTGGACCCCATACTGCATTACCGTCAGCATCAATATATAATACATCGTCTTCGTTTGCACCGGCTGTTGCTAAATTATTCGGAGCTACTGCACCATCTTGGATGTGTTCAGTTCCGATAGCACCGTCTTTAATAAATAAGTAAGGGAATTCTGAACCTTCCATATCGCCAAAAGCAGGTCCGGCAGGACTTGTTTGGATATGAAGAGCTTGACCCGGAGCTAATTTAGATACAGGAATACCAAAATCAGGTACTGCTGTAAAATTAACTGTAGGATTTGGATAATTACCGCCTAACATGCCACCGGCAGCTAAAGCAGTTGGATTAAATTTGTTCCAAGTCAAAACGCCATCAACTACATCTAATGCAGAAGCAGAAGTGTCAGCAGTAACAGCTGCAATTGATTTGAAAGCAAATGGAGTAGCAGTTAATCTGGTTCTTCTTAGAGTCTCGCCATTATCCAAAGTAACTTCTAACCATAATTCTTTACCAAAATCAATGTTCTGGTCTTGGAATTTTGTATCTTTACCAAGATATACGTTAAAATAACTGTTAGCAACAGCTACAGGGAAAGTTTCAGCCCATACAGCCTGTCCACCTTCTTCAGAATAATAAACTTTGAAATTCATCTGCATAGTTTTGTTAACTACATCACCATTTGCAGCTTTGATACTTCCTTGGAAGTTCAATAGTCCGGCGTCTGTAGCAGAAGCATCACTTGGGCTACCTGCAAGACCTAATCCTAATAAACCGAGAAGAAAAAGTTTCTTCATTTAAATAACTCCTGAAAAATTACACAAAGTTTGTTTTTATTTTTAAATTTAATTTTCAATTTTAAAATATAATTATCTATATAATACTTTTATAATAGATAATTGTCTATGAGATTATCTAACGATAATCATTACGTTTCTAGCTGTAAAAGCTTGGAAAGATTCAGCACCTGCATTTTGTGCAGGACTAACGTTTACTTCATAAATGTATGAACCTGAACTTAGAGCATTATTAGTATTGTCTGTACCGTCCCATACTAAATCTTGCTTGCCCATGCTTTGATAACCGTCTAAAATTGTTTTTACCACATTACCAACTACATCATATACCTTTACTGTTACATAAGCAGAACCTTGTAATTCGTAAGAAATTGTAGTTGAATTGTTGAAGGGATTAGGATAATTAGATACTCTGTCGTTAAAAGAAACAACTTCGTCAACGCCCTGTGTAGTTTCGTTATCTACCCAGAAACCTTGACTTAAAGTATAAGCATTTCCTAATTTTACCTCAATTGCTGTCTGACCTACTATGCCGGATACTACATAAGTACCGCCATTTGTAGGTTGAGCTACCATACCACCGCTGCCAGAAACAGAGCGATAGGTACTTTCATCTGCCTGCAAGCTTGAGCCGGCAAGGACAATAAAAAGTCCTAATAAAAGGATACTTTTTAGATTTCTAATCATAATGAAAACTCCTAAAGTGTAGAATTTTTATAATATTTAATTTAATTGATTGTCAAATAACACTTCTTATCCACTAAAAAACATTCAATTTTTATGCCAATTTACCTCAATTTGTAATATTTTTGTAAATTTACATAAACATTCATTAGAGAACGAGCAAAATTACAACATTTCAAAATAATATTCAAAAAAAAGTTTAAATATTTTCTGTTATTTTTAGCAATATTTCTCTAATTGCTTCATTTATAAGTGCTTGCACCTATAAAAAAAGTTTTCTTTTTTTTTAATTTCAACTATTTTGCTCAAAATATCCATTATTACATATTTTTTAAGTAATTATTATCTTAATTCTTAAATTGAAATTATTCTGCTCCCCCGTATAAGCAAACGTAAATATAAGGTCTTTTTCGTATATTTCCAAATACTTTCTAATATTTCGATTGATTTTTTCGGATATTTTTTGCATATTTATATATATAATCTTAAAAATCATTTTGACGTTATTCTATTCTTTTAAATTGTAATTATTTTATTTATTCTTCCTTTTTTTATTTTTTCGATATTTTACTTATCTTTCAGCCATTTGATTCTTTATAAATTATGCTTATCGCAAAATGATCCTCTCCCCCAGCCCCTCTCCGATGGAGAGGGGAGTAAGATAGAATAGAAAAGAAATTTGACTATTCGTTATCTTAAAGGAGTTTGTCTAAAATGTTATTATATTGCCAAATAGTCATTCTGAGTTACTGACCACCCGCTACTCGGCTGGTAAAACAATACAATGACAACAAAAAAAGAACGTGTATATTGAAAGTTTTTGAAATTGCCTGGGAACGTATTGAAAAGAAGGTAAAAAGACTTGGGTGCATTCTCATTAATGTGTCTTAAAATTCGAGTGTTAATGAAAACACTTATTGGGATATATTTTCGGATAACACTTTTAAATATCGGATAAATCATTGTGAATATTGCGTTTACAAGGACACTCAAGAAAAGATGTCATTAACAGTGTAACGAAGAATCCAGAATTATCAACATGTTAGCTTTATCTGGATTCTTCACTTCGTTCAGAATGACAACTTTTTAGATAGTCTCAAGAAAAAAAGAAAAGAAAATCTCAAAGTAAATATTCTTAAAGCCCTCCCCTTGGGGAGGGTTTGGGTGGGGTTTAAGGATTTCATCCCCTATCCCCAAATCCCTATCCCCAAATCCCTATCCCCAAATCCCTATCCCCTATCCCCTATCCCCTATCCCCTATCCCCAAATATTATAGCAAACGCTAAATTATTTATTTAGATTTTGAATAAACTAATATCAAATGTATATTTGTATTTTTATTTTCACAAGGCAGTATGAAATTTTCGACCATAATCAGCCACAGTTACGAGCTTTCGAGAATTATTCGAAAGTCAATGCAGACTTCCGATTCAATTGCATCTGATTACTTTAGAGCCAAAAAATACATTGGTAGCAACGAGCGGAAAATGATTTCTGAAATTGTTTTTTCTTATCTTAGAACTATATCACTATCCGATTATTTTCTAAAATCCTTCTATCCGAGCGTTTATAAAGATGAAACCGGCTCTATTGAGAAAATGTTTATATCTGTTGCCATCTCGGTTAAATTTAAGCCTAATCCCTTAATCCTTATTGATAATTTCCTTGCCAAAATAAATAAAGAATTTATATGTATTGATAGCGAACTTGAAAGTGCTTTCAGTGAAATATTTACTGATAGCACTTTAGATTTCGCTACTTTTATGGATAATATTAGTACTTTTAGCTCAAATTTAGAACTTAATTATAATTCGCAATCGGTTTTAGAGCCCGATTTATACTGCATGCAGCAGCATATAATTAACAGTTTAACGAAAATTTATTCTAATTCTCAACTTAATAAACTTGCTCAATCTCTTTTGTCGGCTGCTCCTGTCTGCATCAGAGTAAATAATAGCTTGATTAATACAGATAAAGCACAAGCTCAGCTTGCACTCTCTTCGGTAGATACTCATAAATCCCATATTTCTCCTTCGGGACTAATTCTCAACCAACGCACTAACCTTGCTGATAATCAACTCTTTAAAGATGGTATGATTGAAATTCAAGATGTTGGTAGCCAATTAATCTCTTTTGCTTTAGCTCCGGAACCAAATACTGTTATTTTAGATGCCTGTGCCGGTGCCGGTGGTAAAACACTACATATTGCTCAGCTTACTCAAAACTCTTCGTCAATTATTGCTACCGACCTCGAATATAAAAGACTTAAGGAAATACTCCCAAGAGCTGCAAAAGCCGGTATTACATCCATTCGTACTATTCATCAAAAAAGACCTAATGAGTTACATTTATATACAAAACAAAAATTTGATTATATACTGATAGATGCTCCCTGCTCCGGTATGGGGACTGTACGCAGAATGCCAATGCCTAAATGGAGACTTACTCAGAAATTAATCCAAAAACTTCAGTCTAATCAACTTGAAATTTTAAAATATTACTCGAAATTTTTAAAAATCAATGGTAAGTTAGTTTATGCAACTTGCTCCTTGCTACCAGAAGAAAATGAAGCAGTTGTAAATACTTTCCTTAAAGATAACTGCCAATTCAGCCCTGAACCGCTTAAACCGGCATTTAGCCAATATGCTATTAGTATTGAGGATTTAAAAGAAGATGATTTTATGCTTTATTTGAATCCGGCTACTCATCATTCTGATGGATTTTTTATGGCAAAAATTAAAAGAATAGAGGATTAAATGAATTTAAATAATATAGATACGCTTATATTCGACTTCGGCGGTGTCTTGTATAATATTTCGCATAGTGTAACTATTAATCGCTTTTATGCACTATCATCAGAAAAATCTGAATTTAGGAAAACCGACAAATCTCACTATTCAAATATTCAATTTTTATTGGATTACGAATTAGGATTAATTGACGATGATACTTTTAGAGCTAAACTAAGAGGATTCTTGGGCTCTGATGCCGACGATCAACTGCTTGACAATGCTTGGAATGCCACACTAATAGGGATTTTCGACAATTCAATTGAGATTATTTCTAAATTAGCAGAGCATTTCGATATTTATTTATTAAGTAATACCAATAGAATACATTTCAAGCATTTCGAACCTAAATGCAAAGAACTATTTTGCCATTTTAAAAAATTATATTTATCCTATATGCTGAACTTAAGAAAACCCGATCCGAAAATATTTGAATATGTAATCAATGATTTAAATAAAAATCCTAACAAAATACTATTTATTGACGATATAGAGAGCAATTTAACTAGTGCGGAGTCGTTAGGAATAAACACTTTTCATATAAATCAAACTCAATATTTGTCAGATTTATTACACAGTGTCAACACTTATACACAACAATTTGATTAAATATCGGCTGTGCTTCTCACAGTATATCAATATGATTGAATATAGGCTGTGCCAATCTAATTACACTTTATCATTATTTGCCGGCAGACTAACTGTGATTTCGGTACCTAAACCTTTTGTACTGTCAATTGTGATACTACCATTATTCTTTTCAATCATTTCTTTACACAAGACCAAGCCCAAACCGGTACCGGGTTCGCTCTTTGTACCATTTGTAGTAAATATTTGGTCAATTTTGAATAATCTCGCTAAATTATTCTCAGATATTCCTATACCGGTATCTTTTATTTTAATAATTATCAGATTATCGGCTTTGACTGCACTAATTAAAACTTTCCCTAAGTCTTTAGTAAATTTAATTGCATTTGAAATTAAATTTTGAATTACTTCCCTAAATTGATTTTTATCAGCAAAGCAACATATCCCGGGTTCTACAGCTACTTTTATCTCAATATTTTTAACTTCAGCATTTATTTTTAAGAAATCTAATGCTTCATTGAGCAGTTCATTGACATCTAATAATTCCGGTGCTAATTCAAAATGCCCCCTTTGAAGTCTTCCCCACTGAAGTATATTTTCCAAGAACCTAAACTGATTATGCAAACCTTCGTTTAATAGATCAAAGTATTCTTTGATTTCTTCTTTGGGCAGTACTTCAAAATTTTCTTTTACTATCTGAGCTATTCCCAATAGTCCGTGGAATGGACTTCTCAAATCATGAGATATAACTGAAAGAAACTTATCTTTATCCAGATTTGCATTGGTTAATTGACCGTTTAGCTGTTTGAGCGATTCTCTTGAATATTTTAATTCCAAATGAGTAATCACCCTTTTTAATAATTCTTTTGGATTAAATGGTTTTGTTATATAATCAACTCCTCCGGCTTCAAAACCTTTAACAATATCTTCTACTTCGGTTTTTGCAGTTAAAAAGATAATCGGAATTTCTTTTGTATCTGAATTTTCTTTTAATCTACGGCATACTTCATATCCGTCCATTTCGGGCATCGAAATATCGAGCAATATTAAATCCGGTGGTTTATTCTCTACTATGGATAGTGCTTGCAGTCCGGATTTTGCAATAGCAACTTGAAAACCATGCTCTTGCAAAATGGTACCCAATAACTGCAAATTCTTTGCGATATCATCTACTAATAATATTTTTGAATTCTCAAGAGAATAATGTTTTGCTTCTAAATCATTCATCATATTTTCCGATTTATATTCAACTCTTATAAATTTATAATTTCTCCAAGCCCATAACCGTTTGCTGTTTCTATTATTCTAGCCGAATCAACTTTAGCATCATGCTCAAAGATAAGTATTTTATTGCTTGCTACGCAATCATTGAGTACTATTTTTTTTTCTTCTATACAGAGCAAAGGCTGGTTATCATAAGCCATCAAAAATGGGATTCCTAAATGTGCTGCAGTAGGAATTAAATCCGCAGGATACACAAACGATTCTTCTCCGGCATCAATATATACTATTTGCATATCTTGAGTATGCCCACTCACCGGTTTTAATTTCAAAAAGTTTAATAGATTTGTATCGCCGTCTAAAAGCACTAATTGATTTCTATCTCTCAACGGTATAAAGTCTTCAGGATTAAACGAAGCTTTATCTTTACCGGTTGGATTAATTGCCCAATTAAAATGACTTCTCTGTACGTAATAAGTAGCATTTGGGAAACTAGGCACTACAGCACCATTATAATTAACTGTAGCTCCGCCACAGTGGTCAAAATGCAAATGAGTAAGAATTACTACATTAATATCCTTAGGAGCCAAATTAAATTTCTTTAGTGCAAATTCAATTGATGATTTCTCTCGGTCAATGCTATAAAATTGCTCAGCTTTCTCACTGAATTTATTACCATTGCCGGTGTCTATCAGTATATTCATGGTCGGAGTTCTGATTAGCAGAGGCTTTGCTTTAAGCGGGACTCTATTTAATTCATCGCCTTTATCATATTTTGATGCCCACAATATTTTGGGTACTACTCCAAACATAGCCCCTCCATCTAAATAAAATACTCCTGTATCAACAGTATCAATTTGCATTTTACCAAATACCATCTTTAGCCTTTTTTATCAAATTGAAAATTCTTATTTTGAAAATTCATTACTGCATATCGTATTAATCCGGATGCTGATTTGATTCCTAATTTCTGCATTATATTTGAACGATGTGCTTGAACTGTACGAATACTAATACTTAATTCATCACAAATCTCTTGGCTGGTCTTACCATAAGCCACTAAATTAAGTATCTCTTGCTCTCTCGGCGATATTAGCACTACAGACTCCTCATTTTCAACATACGGAGTGTATCTATTCTGCATAATGCGAATTATTGATTTACTGAAAACACGTTGACCGTTCATAACGTTGTGCATAGCTTCAACTAAATCTTTTGCTCCTATATCCTTCGACAAATAACCGTCGGCTCCGGCTTCCAAAGCCTTTTCTATATGAAGTGAGTCTTCAAATGCTGTTAATATTACTATGTTTGATTCGCAATTTTCAGCCTTTAATATTTCACAGGCTTGGATACCTGTTTTTCTGGGCATCATAATATCTAATAACGCAATATTCGGCTTATGATATTTTATCAAACTCACAGCATCTTCTCCATTGCCAGCATCTGCAAGCACAGTAATAGATTTATCAATTGATAACAATCTTTTAAGTCCCGCTCTAACTACTTCATGGTCGTCAGCAAGCACTATACTAATATTCAAATTTTCTTGAAAATTTACCATAATAATCAACACACCTATTAATAATTTAGTTTATAAATCGTTTATACTTTTTTTATATTGTATTATATAAGGTTTCAATATGCGAAAATTATTTTTATATTTAACAATCTGTATGATTTCAGCACTAAATTTGCATACTGCTCCCGGATTCAAACTTTTGGATTTAACCGGTGAAGATGATTATCACTGGGGAGATAAATATCCACAGGAATCAATTCTAAATCATAAATTCAGATTGGTAAATACTGGACAAGACACCTTAAATATTCTTGATTTACATCCCGGATGTTCATGCGTTTCTGCTTCAATTAATAATTACAATATTGCTCCTAATGATACTGCAATTCTTTCTGCATCTTTAAATACTATAGGTTATAAAGGCTATATTCAAAAGTTAGTTACTATTAAATCTAATGACCCTAATACATCAGAATTCTATTTACTTTTGAAAGCAAATATAATATATCCTGTTACATTTTCGCCTAATGAATATTTCTTTTTCCCTGCTTTAGAACTAAATAAATCTCAAACTTCAACAATAGAAATTACTAATACTACTGACTCAACTATTACAATTTTAGATATTAATATCAGCACTGCTGACGTAAAAATCAATCTAAATCCTAAAGATACTATTGCAGCTAAATCATCTATTAAGCTTAATGCTACAGTAATGCCATCTGAAAATAAACCGTTTTTTGCTACGATTTCTTTTAGAACAGACTGCAAGCAAGACCCCGTTTTTAGAGTGTTTGTAAAAGGAAATATCAAAAAGTAATCAAAGCTTTTCTATCGCATTGAATACTTCATCAGCAGATATGGAAGTCATGCACTCGGTTGTTCCTATCGGGCATGTATTTGAGCCATGTATCAAGCATGGACGGCATTTCAAATCTTGATTTTGAATAATTCTGTCTTTGGCTCCTCTCGGATAGAATCCGAAAATTGGCGAAGTAGGACCAAATATTGCGATGGTAGGCAGTTTTGCTATTCCTGCGAGATGTATTGGAGCAGAATCATTTGTTATAATTGCTTTTGATTTCCTCATTATCAGTAAAGTCTGCTCTAAGTTAGATTCTCCGGCTAAATTGATTGCTGAATTGTCTTTTGAGATATACTGACATAGTTCTTTCTCGTTTTTTGCACCGATTATAATTGTTCGATAATTGTGAGATTGAAGTTTCATTAGTAGCTCTTTATATCTATCAGGGAGCCACTGCTTTGTTTTCCAAACCGTCCCGGGAGCTATTAATATAAGATTTGATGATTCGATTTTTTCTTTAGCGAACAAATCATCAACATATTTAACTGCTTCGTGATTAATTTTGGTAGTTATATTGTTACTTATATCTGCTTCAGAACTAATTAGCTTAATCAATTGATGGTTTCTTTCGATTTCGTGCAGATTGAAGTAATAGTCAGCAGTACAATTATAAACTTTATTCAATACCGAATTTGAAAATCCTATTTTAAATTCAGAATTAATATATTTACTTAGCAGAGACGACCTTAAAGACCTATGAAGAGAAAACAGCAAATGAGTTTTATTATTATTTATACTATCAGCTAATTCCTTAATTCCTTTTAATCCCCTCTGTGATTTCCTTTTGTCATAATATTCTACTTTATCTATACATTTTACTGCATCACATAAGCTTTTTGCTGCAGGATTAGTAATAAATGTGATTTTTGAATTCGGCAACAAGTTCTTTAGGGTCTGGGCAAAGTAAAGCGAGAGAATCACATCGCCGAGAAATGCCGTTTGAATGACCACTACGTTGCAAAACCCATTCTCATCGACCTGCAGGTGTATGTTTCCATCTTTTGTGCATCCAAGACCATTGCCCAGGTGTTTTTCTGATTTGCTTTTCAAGTACATCTGCATGCCTCTGAGTTAATATTTTAACGTTTTCTTTACTATATTCCAAATCCGAATAATCGATTATCTGATGTCTTATTATATAAGTGCCGTCTGACTGTCTTTCAGGAAATACTTCAACTAAGGGGATTTTAAATTTTAATGATAATTCGGCAGGTGCTTCATAAGTCAGAGTTGGACGACCAAAAAAGTTTATATATATGTCTAAGTTTTCTTGAGCGGATTGATCAGCCAGCAGAGCTAAAGCTTTTTTTTCTTTAATAGTTTTTATCATCTCTCGGGCTGATGCCTTCATATCAACAATATGAACACCATAATATGTTCGCTTTTTGTTTATTATTTTGTCGGCATAGCGATTTTTAAGAAGTTTAACTAAAATGAGTATATCGATTCCCAACCATAATTTCCCGGCACTTGCCATATATTCCCAATTCCCATAGTGTGCAGATAGGAATAACATCCCTCTCTTTTCAGCATATAATCGGATAAGCTCTTCAGGATTTTCGAATTTAATTCTATCTTTAATATATTGTTCTTTGTTTTTTCTTAAAGCAAGAAGTTCTAAGAAAGTAATACTAAAATTTTCGAAAGACTCGATAGAAATCCTTTTTACTTCGTCTTTATTTAGTTCCGGCATTGCTTTTGTAATATTATCTATAGCAACTAATCTCCTTGATTTTGCAATTATATAGTATAAATGTGCTATTATTTTTGCAATTTTAGTTCTGATTTTTTCGCTAAGTATTTTTATAATCCACCCGACCACAACTAATAAAAATGTAGAAAGGGCAAAAAGAATTGTTTCTTTTATTTCTCTGTATGATTTCATTTTATATTTGAATTTGAATTTGAATTTGAATTTGAATTTGTTTTAGTATTCGGATTTTGATTGCTTTTAGTTACATATTGCTCGTACCAACGCTCATTAAATACTTCATTTGTAGCAGTTGAATGAACTAATCTAAACGAATGGGTATTTCTAGCATCAACAAAATAGAATTGAATTCCACCTTGAATCACGTCATAGCTCCATTGCTCATAAGCGTTTTTCCCGTCTTCCGCTTGGAATTGTTCGATTTGAGTTGGCTTTCCGTATTTTAATAATATTCTGCCTCTATCGCTTTTCCAGCCTTTGCCCTCACCATATTTTTCTCTATAGAACTTATTGGCAAACTCAATATTCTCTTTAAATGTCTCTCTGTACGAATTAATAAACTTTGAAGTATCTGCTCTTCTTTTAGCCCAAAATGAATATAAATAGTGTCTTTTGGCTGAAGCTTCGGTAAGCCTATCCCATACATCGGCTTCTGCATTTGAAGCTATAATCTTAGATTTTTCAAACTCGTCTTCTATTTGTTCATTCTCCATAGATGCGAATTCACTTCTTGAAAATAGTTCATCTTCAGTAAAATAAGTATTAAGATGTGGCTTTATTAGTGGATTTATCAAAAAAAACTTTTTGGACGTTAAAGCAGAATCCGCGAAATCATCTTTTCTGCCTTCTACTAATAACTCGACATAATAAACACCGCTGGCTAATGTATCTAACATTAAAAATGTGAAATCTCTAAAATTACTTACAGTACTTATTAAATGTTTCTTATATTCAAATACCTTATTACGCATAGAATTATAAACATTGAATCTTGCTATTAAGCTATCATATTCAATAAGTGTTGAGTTGTATATCTCGAAATATAAATTTAGCACAGGCTCTGTACCTACAATTTCTTTTTTAGGATTAGGAACTACATATAATCCGTTTCTGAAAAACATTTCGCTCCAATCGAAAGTACGATTCTTTTCGTCCTCTATATTATATGCAATCAGCAAATCACTTACTAGTAATTTATTTTTTGAGTATCCGCTTACTAATAGTACTGATGATAAATCAGCTTTACTTGTTGAGTCATAAAAGTCCTCAATCGACAAATTTAACGTATATTCTCCTTTAGGTAGAAATATCTGTTTAATACCGACCATATATGAACTTGCAGGATTTGATGTTTCAGAAATATTTTCAAAATACCATTTTTCAGAAAAATGGGTTTGTATATTTGATTTGATTTCGGCACTTATATTTAATTTAGCCATAAATGAATCCGCTCTTGGAGTATAGTATAAAGAGCTTTGATCAAAACAGTAATAAATCTCTACTAATACCGAATCTTCGTTATAATTATACTGATTAATATCTACGTCAAATAATATTTCTTTAGAAAACACACTACAATTAGTAATCAGAAACACAAACAATATTATTAAATTTTTCATAGAATCCTCTTTTTTTAAAAAATGCCGCTAAGTATCTTACTTAACGGCATTATTATTAAATCGTTACATATTATAAGCCAAATTTTAAAGATAATCTGTTAATTAATCCCAAATCCGCTGTCGGATTTATAGAATAATCAAAGTTCATATTAAAATCATCACCGGCTTCCCAATTTAAGCCGATACCTCCGCCAATACCTAATTGGTCTTGACCAAATATATAACTTGCTCTAACACTGAATAATTTTTTAAATGTATATTCAGCTCCTAATGTATATTGCTCTGATACATCAGAAAATGTTGCGAAATCAGCTGCTACGATTAGAGCATTATCTTCGTCTTCGATAATTTTGTTTGTTGAAAGACCAGCTCTAAATATTAACGGAATACTGTACGATGAAGCTACTAATTCAGCTTCTACAGGTCTAACATTAGTATTATCGGGGTCAATATCGTATTTATATTTTAAGCCAGTACCTGCATATTGCATTCTGGTACCAAGATTTGATAAAGCAAATGCTATTTTAATACCATATAGTCCTGTATTATACATTGTACCTACATCAAAAGCTACGCCGGTGCTTGATACAGATTCAAAGCCATTATAAATATATTTTGCATTTATACCAAAGCTAAATTCTTCAGTTAAATATCCTGCAAATGTTAAGCCCGCAGCGAAGTCATTTGCTTGATAATAATGGCCAGTTCCTTCGGGATTTTTTAGAGTTGTTACCTCTATATCATCACTTTGGAAAGATGTAATATTAGCACCAAGGGTGAAGCTACTGCCTAAAGGCATTGCAAAACCGGCAAATATATGCTTAAATCCGGCGAACCATTGAGTATAGTCTGCTTCGGCAGCAATACTTTTAACATCTGCTAAGCCGGCAGGGTTCCAAAATGAGGAGCTAATATCATTTGCTACAGCACAATATGCACCCATCGCATTAGCTCTGGCACCTACTCCGATTTTCAAAAACTGAGAACCGGATGCACCTACTTTAATCAATTCACCTTTAGAAGATGCACTGGAATTTTCAAGAGCTTTAGTAGGAACATAAGTACAAACCAAACTAATTATCAACATATAAATTATTTTTTTCATTTTTATCTCCAATTTTTTATAATAAGGTCAGTCAAAAATAACTGACCTTATAAATGTTTAAATTATTTAGTTATCAATCTTGAACCACCGACTACAACTGAGAATTTCTGAACAGATTGTTCGCCATTCGGTGTAGAAATAACAGCTACGAAAGTCTGGCTCTGTACTCTTTGACCGTTCCTTGAGAATAAGTCCCAAGTGTCAAAAGCAAATTGAGAGTCATTATATTGGCTGCTTGCAGTTACTTCTTCGTGATTGATTGTTCTTACTAAATCACCTGTTACAGTATAAATATCAATAGTGCACTTAGATGGTAATTTTGTAAAATATATGTAAGCTTGATATGGGTTAGGCTGTACCTCTGTAGTAATATAATACGGATTTGGTACTATCCTGACTTTATCTAATTGGCTTTCGGTATATTCATTGTTTGCCGGAGCGTCATCAACTACTTTGAAACGAACTTTAGCACCCGGTAATGGAATACCAAATGCTCCACCGGTCGATTTCAACAATACTTGGTCACCTACTTTGAAATCTTCACCCAGTGTATAATTTTCTATTTCTATTAAATTATTCTCATTTCCGAAACGGGCTCTGTTGTAATAGTCAAACATGTAAAATATACCGCCAATATTTATTATATTATTAAAGCATATTGAATCATTATTCGAATTTTTTACTGTTAAATAATATTTACCCTGCCCAATTGAGTTAGGCTTATTGACATCAAATGACGCACCTTCACGAATAGCTATCTCTGCTGGTGCTCTTTTAAATTTTGAAGAATAGTTCCCTAAATTTCCTTTAATAAATGCAGTTGAGAATGAATTGTATTTATTGATAAATTCGTTATTTCTTACCCCAAGATTTGCATGGCTTGGGAATCTATTTGTATCAGGTATAGCTATAAGATCATCTCCACTTGGGGTCATTTTGTAAATTATTGCAGAATCTGGTAATTCCATATACTCTAGAGGAGTACCGTATTTAACATCTTTTTGTACACCGGAAGCGTCATCACGCTTGAAACTATATTGATTGACAATATTGTATTTCAAGTAAGGGACTGCAAAGTCGCCTCTTTTTTGATCAACATAATTGGGATTATGGTTTATCCAAGTAACACTCATGTTTTCAACGCCACCCTCGGTAAAGGTAACTAAGTATTCGCCCGGTCCATTATTAAATGAACCGTCCTTTACATTAGGTTCATCAATAGGTATGAACTGATACGTATAGCTATATAAAGAATCTTCATATCTTACTCCATATTTTTCTAAACCTACTATACAAGTAAGTGGATATAACGCAATGTCTACGGTGTTTGTGGTTAGTGTTTTAGAAAGAGGTAATCCTCTAATTGGAGTACTTGCATTTCCTTTTACGATCTTACCTTCTTCAAATCTAAATACTCCGCCTCTTTGTTCATAAGCATATTTAAATTTAAAGCCGAAAATATTTTCATATCCGTTTGCAAATCCATAAGAGTATCTGTAATTATCAACTTTAAAATCTTGAGTAGTAATCTCACCATTTCTATAACGTTTTTCATTGTTGTCAACCAAACCGAAATTAATTAAATCACCTGTTAGTGAATCTGTAATTACTACATCATTCATTACAACAGAAAATGCATTTTCAGTCGGTGCATCTTGAACACTAAATGTTCCTGATGGCCTTTCAAACTGTGTATTTGCTTGAAATAGAACCTCTTTCGTTGTGGAGTCTCTCAAAGTCATAATTCTATCATAGAAGCCAATATGTCTGTTAGTTTTATCGGTACCTTCCGGGAAAGGTTTAATTGAGTTAATTCTCCAGTTGGGTTCGAAAGTTAATTCCAAAGTCCTACCAGCTAATTTCTGACTAACTTTTTCATTGTCAATAGGAAATAATTCAAAGTCATATAGTCCACCTATTTTATTTTCATCAACGTAAGTAAGCTCAAATTTACAATTATCAGTAGGTCTGCCGGCTTTAGCATAAGTCATAATATTATTAGGTCTCCCTACCGAGCCATTATTTTGCTTCCTTTCTGTAGGTTGATTATAATCGCCTTCGTCCCAAGCTTCTAATTTATAATAATATTCAATATTATTAATAATCTTTTCTGTACGAGTAGATTCATCTAATAAGTCAACTACTTTTGTCCCGTTATCGTCGCCCCAGTCATAATATTTTCTAGCATTACTAACATCTCTCATGTAAGGAACAATAACCGAGTCTTTTGTCTGCTTTTTACCTTCAAAGTCATTAAATATTGCAGTAGCTTTACCTGTTTGTAAATAACTATATATTGAATCTCTTACTGCTTTCAAATGATCATAGTTCTCGAATACTTTTGAAAATGAAGCTTCTGTTGAATCGAACATCGGAACCATCTGATAATAATATTCTTTGGTTGTTCCATTTAGCTCCAATCTAAAGCGAGAATTATATAAGTAAACTACCTTAGTAATGGAATCGGTAACTGGAAGTGAATCTTTTATTGAAGAATTCCAAGCAACAGTTTTTCTTGACCAATACAATGGATTATATCGAAGCAAAGCCTTATTTAATTTAATAGTACCCACCATTATACTATCAATAAATAAATGACCTGTACCATTTTTGGCATCGGGTTTAAAAAAGTACCTCTCTGCCGGTAAGTCATATAATTTTTTAAAATATTTATCCCATGGGCTTGTATAATAGCCGGTATCTATGCTTACAATATACGGAGTCTGATAAGTAGAATCAATTTGATTATCATAATAAATAAGCCCTTTAGGAATTCTAATTACTTTAATAGCCATTGTGTCAATATTACCAAGTTCATAAGATATCCCGACTACACGGATTTCATCTATTAGTGGCATATTAGGAGCATTTTCCATGCCGCCCCTTTTTTCAGTTTTGTAGAATGGAGTAGAAATCTCCCATGCTGCTAATTCTTTCCAGCCGTAAGGACTTCTACCATTTGTATATTGTGCGTTACCCGGTATTGAAACAACTGCAAAAGTATCTAAATATGGGTTTCTTGCTCTATAAAGCTTATAACCTAAGAAATCCATACCTTTTTCTTCTTTATCTGTGGACATTTCCGCAGTTGAATCCCAATATACTTCAATAGCGTTATTAAAAGAATTATAACCTAAAAAGTATGTATTTTCGGGAGGTTGCGGAGCTCTAAAGTTAAAATCATATACTTTCTGAGCGAACATATCTTTTTTTATTAATTCTTGGATATCTTCATCAGAGCCGTCGCATTCTTTTCTGACTGCAGGATTAGCTAATATAATACCAACTACTACACGTACAGTGTCTTTAGGCATTACCGAAAATGGACCTGTCGCCATCATAAATCGTTTATCACCTTGTCCTTGGTCTCCATCACGTACTTTTGAACTCATACCATCGTAACGTGCAACTTCATCTTTCATATCGAATTCAAGATTCCAGTTCTTCATAGTTTGAAGTCCAAGCTGGAATCTGTTAGCATAGTAACGTTTGTCTTTACGGACATATCCTTCTAACATCGGGTCGAAGTAAAGATTTTCTATACAGACAGATGTGTCAATTGTTACAGGTTGATTATTGTTAGGATTTATTTCTCCTTTTAATAAATCGGCATAGTCTGAACACATTATCGACTTCAAAACTTGCTGCCCTTCAACTTCTACCATAACAGTATCTTCTGCTACAAATGTGGAAGGTGATTCTAAGAAGTCATAACCTAAGTAGCCAAAACCTTTACCGGATTCTTGTGCAGTACCTGCAGTCCATTGAAAAGCCATGTTTAATGTATCGGCATAGTCGCAATATTTTGTAAAGTCGTTGTTTGCACCTTGGTTAGTATAAGGAGCAACAGCAATATCTACGTCAAGCATAGGTGCCATCCAGCATTCGTGCAATGTGTCCGCTGAAAAATTGATAATATCGTATTTCATAAATATGAAATCTTTGTACATACCAAATCCCCATGAATAAATCATTTGCTCGAACTGTAGTGTTAGAGGATATCCTCTTTTTCTGGCTAAGTATTCACCACCTACATACTGTTTTAAATCCGTATCTTTATATACAGAATAAATGTCTTCTCCAGAAATAAATGCAGGACCTCGTGGATATGTTGTTTTATTTCTGTCTTCTTGCTTAGGTACGTATCTACCAAAATATCTATCGTATTTCAATATATAACCTTCGTCTGTCTCAGTGTCCCAAATTGGCCAACTATAACCATCTTTAGTAGAGATTGGAGAACCTGTAATTCTATCAAAATCGGTTGAAGTATATACTTTATACTGCCCAACTTTATTTGAATTAAATTTAGGAGCATAGTTACCATCTTCATCGTAAACTGTACCTGGTGTAAGCCAAGATTCACCAGCACTGGGGTCGTAAGATACAACTACGAATTTACCGTAATCTCCGGGAGAGCTGGCAAGTGGCTTAATAGTGCCAAACCAAATACCGCCACCGAAAATGTATTGATTTACAGAACCACGGGGCCAATAACCACCACCGACACCTTGAGCTACATTCTGACCAAAAATACCATAATTACTTGTAAAGAACTGAATATTACTTACGGTATTGGGCTGATTGTCAAATCCTCCATGAGTACGAGCCGCCTGTAATGCTTCGGATTCCTTTTCAGTTTTAGGTTTCCAATTGGCAGGCAGTGCACTCGAATCATAGCAAAATGCAAATACCATTAGTGCTAAAATTGCTACGATTATATTTTTATTTTTTAGGTGCATTTTTTACCTCTATTTATTAGTTATTAAAAATCAAGCTTAATACCGAAGTAAACAGTGCGAGGAGCTTGATAATTGCCCCTGAAACTGCTTGCATCAGTTAAATATTTTTGGAATTGTTTGAACTGCTCTTCGCGTGTAACTAAACCGTTTTTATCTAAATCACTATATTCATTGTATAATCTGTTACCATATTCATCATATTGATTTGAATTAAATGATGAAGCCTTTGTAAAATCTGCTTTGTCATAATAAGTTACAGGAGAAAATTCAGATACTTTTTTATAGAAGCTTGTACCATCGTCATCTGGGTCATTTGTCCTAGAATAATATGCTGTAGGTGCTGTTCTGTCGAACAAGTTAATAATATCAATAAAAAATTGTATTCTTGTATTGCCCGCAGCATCACCGAAGAAGTCCCTCAATTGAAATCCTTTTTGAAATCTCAAGTCAACTCTCCAGTATGAAGGCTGTCTTGCTAAATTAGCTTCACTTATAGCCTCGCCACTTAATCTTAAAGGAGTGTAAGGCGAACCTGACTGCCAGATTGTACTAAAGTTAATATTTGCATTCTCTAATAATTCAATACCGCCTATAGTAGGACCTTCGTCATTTGCCCAGCCTAAGTTAATGTTTGCATTGATTTTATGAGGTATATCAAATCCCATAATATATTCAGTCATAGAAATTGTGTTGATATCAGTATTTGGAATTGGTGATCTGCCTACGTTACTTGTAGCACTTGGTGCAGTTCCGATAGCATTAGAATAAGCGTAGTTAACCTCAAAACCAATATTATCTTGTAATGGTTTTTTCAAGAAAGTTACCTCAAAACCTTTTGTACTACCATATTCTGTTGTTGTATATGTATAGAAGTTATTAGGAGTTGCTTTAGTAAATGTAACACCTACTTGATTATAAATATCTCTATAATAAGCAGACGCTATAAAAGCGAACATATCGGCAAATTCCAATTCATACTCTATTTGGTATGAATTTGTTCTTTGTGGTTTCATATCGGGGTTACCTAATAAGGTTCCACCTCTAACATCATAAGAGTTAAAACCGTCATACATCTGCTCTAAAGAACCTCTTTGTAAAAGGACACCGTAGCCGATTTGAATGTTAGAATTAATATCAATAGGATAAGAAATATTGATTCTCGGGCTGATTTGTATTTTAGCATCGGTATCAGTAAATTTAAAATTATCTGCTAAATCTTCGATACTGGCAAATGTCAAGTCAGTTCCTATCATTGCATTTGTTCTGTGTCTTGAATTTGGATTGAAATAGTCTAATCTTAAACCCGGATTAATTACTATTGCTTTATATTCAATCTGGTCTAATAAGAAAAATGAAAATTCTGTTGGTTTGAAAGCTTTACCTGAATTTGCTTTTATAGCTTCATTAATTGAATATATATTACCACCCCATTTATCAGTATAAACATCGACAGCCGGAGCATCAATTGTAGGTGATGGATTCATATGTCTGTTTAATTCATAAAATGAAGCTTCAAATCCTGTTTTTATTGCATGCTTAAATAAATCTTGCTCAATACTTAATTCATAGTCAGCATTTACTTGCCAATAATAAACGTTTCTAAATTCGAAACCACTATTGTTGTGAGTAGAAAAATATCCGCCATTTAATCCATAAGCGTTGTCTGTATTATAGTAGAAATCGCCTTCTATAAAACCGGTTAAAGGATTAACATCAAGGAAAGATCCTTCATAAAAGCCATCCGAAGTTAATTTTTTCTTTCTAAAACCTTTGTAGTAATCCGCTACTTGGTCTTTTCCGGCTACTAATCTTGAACCATTAACCTCATCACTAACTACTTCGTAATTATCTTGAGGATAAAGTAACTCAAAACCTGAGAAAAAGTCAGGATCGTCAGCATTTTTTCTTCTTCCGCTATATTCATTGTTAACATTATATGCTATTGAAAAGTTTAAAATGCTTGTTTCAAATATTTGTCTTATTTTTGCTAATACGTTTACAATTTGTATATTATTTACATTTTGTTTTGCAATGCTTTCTTTAACACCTACCCAGTTATTTGCAATTGATGAAGTGTATGATTCAGTAGAAGCTACTCCTAAATCATCTGCATATAGCCAAGACCAACTGTTATTTTCTGAACTTGTCAGACCGTAGCTACCGCCTAAAGTAACTGACAATTTGTCTGTTACATCATATTTTACACGTGCAGTAATATTTTTCACCCAGTTGCTTGAGTTATCCATTTGCCCTAGAGAATTACCTAATGGGTCACTAATATCGTAACTAGATCCACCAAATTCTTCGTTTTTATAAACAGTAGATAAATAGAAAGTGGCTTTTTGATCGGTTAAAGGAATAGGACCTCCAAATCCAAAATCAATTGAATTTTGGTTAGCGCCTAATAGTTTATATCCTTCGCCACCATTTTCTGCTTTTAGAATACCGTCTTTTTCAATTACTTTTAATTTTTCGCCTTGTCTTCCCCATAATGCAGGAACGTCAGTTCTCCATCTTAAGAATCCTTCATATTTATCATTTTTCCCGCTACTTAATGAAGAATTCACATATCCGGCCATAGCACCACCGTATTCAGCAGAGAATGTTCCCTTTTTTACTTGAGTCTCTGCAACAGCATAAGATGAAGGCATAGGATAAAGTGAAGTACCACCAAATCCGAAACCACCGTTTAAAGGATTTGAGATACTAACGCCGTCCATACGAATAGCTGTCTCATTTGAACGACCGCCACGAATATTCCAGCCGTCTCCACTGCTGTTTACACCCGCAGTAGAGCCGACCATTGCTGCAATACCTTCTTTAGCTTGATTTTGCATAGCTTCGCCGGAAATATTAACCTGTGAACCACCTGTATTCTTGTGGTTAATTGTTCTTTGAGCTACAATGATAATGTCCTTTGTTTGCTTCATATCTGTAGTCAAAGTAATAGAACCTATATCTTCAGTAGCATCTGCACTGATAGCAACTTGAATGTTCTTATCGGCATAACTTACAAAAGATATGGTAATATTGTGAGTTCCGGCGGGGATACCCATGATTTGAAAAGAACCGTCAGCTCTCGCTTTAGTGCCTTGATTCGAACCCTTGACTTTAATGGTAGCCCCCATAGCCGGTTCCTTATTATCAAGGAATACTTTCCCTTTTAAGTTTCCTGTATTGGCTGCAAAAACTGCAAGCGGACACAAGAACGCTATAAGGAATAAAGTCGTTAGAAGTTTACGCATATCTGCTCCCTATTTAATAATAATTAGTGTAATATATTTATAATTTTGGTAATTAATTTTCCGTTTAATTCTGCTCTTACATAGTAAGCTCCGCTGCTTAATTCTTTTGTATTGATTTTGAATGCTTTTATTCCGCTATCTGTATAATCATTATATACGGTACTTAATCTTTGACCTAAAGCATCATAAAGTCCAATATTCAAGTTACCTGAATTTGATATAGTTAAATTTATATATGAATCTTCACTTGCGGGATTAGGGTTAATTGACATTTTTTGAATTTGTTCGATATCTTTTACTCCATCGCTCGGATATGAAATTCTTGAAGATATCTGGGCATCTTCCATAGTACTGATAACAATTTCGCAAGGGGTATCTATTATTAATTGTTTAAGTGTGTCATTAGTAATCACTGTTTCAACAGGCAATGTTTTCATTTGAATTATTGGAAGCTTAGACAAATCATTTGGTAATAAGTCAGGCATCCATGTGATATGGTCATAAATATCGGGAGAATTTGTGATATTCATTGGCCAGCTCCATTCATTAGAATTGCTTTCTCTTACAGCGATAAATACATCAGTTAATAATCTTTTCCCATCTTGATCAACATCAAAGTCAACCCATTTACAAATTAATTTAGTTCCGTCAACAGTTCTTGAAATTTGAACCTCAGAACCCATTTGATTAGTTTCAGTATATTTATTAGTTTCATTTTCAAAATATAAAGTAGAATAACCACTTATTGGAGCAATTTCTCTTATTCCCCAAGCGTTGTTTTTATAATATATTTCGACTAATGACTGATATCGGTCTTCATATTTTGCATTATTCGTATCTAGAATCTCATATAAAGGAGCTACAATACTGAAATCCCCGTTTTCCATTACAATAAAATCCTTTTCGCCCCAAGTAGTAATAGTTGAATCGGGTATAGCACCAACTGATGTAGCATAATCTTTTAATAATTGATAGGGCATTCTTAGGTCTTCTAAATTTGTCCAATTAGCACCATCATCTTCAGAAGTTGACACTGCAACTACCGCTCTTCCAAAAGCTAACGAATCAGTTTTGAAACCTCCGTAAGCAGCCATATACAATTTGCCACTGCTTAATTTCTTTAAACCTACTAATTCTGCAGAACGTGTACTATCTTCGGTTGGAGTATTAAATATGCTTGCTGCCCAGCCTTGTGGTATCTCGGCATTCCAAGAAGAAAAGTCATCTGTATATCTTTTGGCTATATTACTGTTTTGATTTAATGGATTACCACCCGGAGGCAATGCTCCGCTTATAGCTAAACCATAAAAATAATTTTCAGTATAGTTACCGACAATCTTAGCGTCATTTGTAAAACCAAATTTTTGAGTACCAACAGTAAATTCGGATAATAAATTGATAGTTGCGGTATTATTATTATATAAACCGTTTGCAAATCCTATCCAGCCACTGTTATTAGTAACAGGAGATGTATATAAATAGGATAGTTCCCCATCAACTACTAATGCGTAAACACTGGGATAGCGACCCATTCTATTACTATTAATTGTAGCATCGTAAGCTAAAATCGGAGTATTCCATGAGCTACCCCAATCATTTGATGTTCTAATAAATAAATTATCTTTTGTGTCTTTTGGAGCCGAAGCGATTCCTGCCTCTAACGATCCACGGTATATTGTTACCAATGTTCCGGTTTCAGCATGATAAACAAATGGCTGCTGTGAATTACTATAATAAGAATAAGAATTAAATAAGGTATCCAAAACAACAAATGTTGGAGTGCTCTGTAACTTATTTTCTTCTTTTGCGTAAATTATTTTAGAGCTTTTAGGCAATTCAGAAGGTGTAACTAAGAGAGGATACTTGCTCCTTTCTTTACAGTTATTTATAGCTTCTGTGTTTTTACTGCTTTGGCAGAAAGCAGTACTTGTTAATGTTATCAAAGTTAAAGCAGTTACTGCTATATTTTGTAACAATTTCATAAGTCCTCCGTATCTTTTGTATAAAAAACATAGTATTCAACTTTTGTAATTTCCCAAAGTTTCAAATATAAAACTTTTTTTTTACATTATGTAATGATTAAATCAATAAATTTATTTTTTATGCAATTAAAATTTGAAAGACACCCCATAAACCAAAGATAATGCTGATTGCAATTTCTTTGTTGACTCCGTAGAATAGGGCAGAGAAGAGTAAAATAATTTACCGTCTAATCCTAAATTCAATACTATATAATCAAGTACCCGAACTGAACAATTTATTCTACCAAAATTCAATAATCCTTCACCGGTGCCACCAATTCCAATTGTTGAATTCAAACGGAAAATATTGCTTTTAATAATATCATATTTATAATATAAAGCTCCCCATAATGTTTTGTTTTCTTTGTAACTCTGTTGAGGAACGGTAACTTCTGTATTTGGGTCTAAATTATTATCTTTATATATTAGTACTTTTGAGCTTACAGGAATTTTTACATATACTGTCTCGTCAAAATTTAAATTTATATAGCCAAATTCAACACCGATTCCGTGAACATCAGCGATTCTATAACCGAAACTTTGCGAAAATGATGATAAATAGGATTTTTTAATATCACTTGAGATACTGCACATCATAGGAGAGCTAATATTAGTAGTCAACTCAAGATTTACCGGTATCTCTAATCCTAAAGATTGATTTT
The DNA here is from genome assembly GCA_942493235.1 of uncultured bacterium. Taxonomy (GTDB): domain Bacteria; phylum Bacteroidota; class Ignavibacteria; order Kapaibacteriales; family UBA2268; genus ENR-C587. The sequence continues at coordinate 231,312 of OW818676.1, forward strand.
CTAGTGCATTATTAATGTAAATATTTCCCTTTATATTATCAACGTTATTGTCTAAGTCTGAAGACAAACTTGACTTGTTATTTACATTCGTGTTTTGAATAGTATTATTCATTTTATATGATAAATCGTCTTTATCTGCGAGTTTATCCAATGAATTGTTAAAATCGAAAATGTTATTTTCTTTTTTGGCGAAATCGTCATTAACTTTATTATTTTCAGCATCTATTAACCCATCAACTACGCTTATATCGGTAATATTCGGGTTAGTATTCATATCAGAAGCAACAAGCTCGGATAACACTTGAAGACCTTTATCTGACAGCTTAGGATTTAACATATTGAGGGCTTCTCTAGTGGCTGTCATATTTAATGAATTCGAAATACTGTTTTCAACATAAACAGCATTCCTTTGGGCTTTGGTATAATTAACTTCATTCCTTTGGGTCTTGCTAATTTTTTGTGCCGAGCCTGTTTGTGCTTCTAATTCGTCAATATTATTATCTATTGTAATATTTGATATATTTTTATTTGATGCAATACTACCAATTTTCAATAATGGTAAATCATCAATTGCAGCAAATCCAAGAATTAATGTAGCCGCTACAAGCGAAATCGCTCTTCTGTAAGCGGTCCTTCTACGTAATTTCTCTCTGATAATCGGCTGTTCATTAAATATCTTCATCAGAACCATATCTTGAGTATCGCGAGCTATATCCTCCGGCATTTTGTCGTTTTTGGCTGTTTCTTTTATCGCATAATTGAGTACAACTGCCCTGTCGAATTCCTTTTTCATAAAAGGGTCGTCTTTAATTGTTTGGCGTAAAGTTGTATCCTCATGCTCTGTTAGCTCGCCATCTAAATATTTCGATATTAATTCATCAAAGTTCATATAATTCCTTCGCTAAAGGTGTTAACATTTTTCTTAATAAGGTCCTACCCCTGTGAACCCGTATTTTTGCATTTGCAAGCTCTATCCCCAATATGACTGCAATCTCTTGATACGAACAATCTTCGTATTCTCTTAATATTAAAGCTTCTCTGTATGCTACCGGCAATTTCTGCAATGCACTATCAATGCACTCCTTTACACCAAAATCCGATTCTCTTAAGCTATCTGTAATTTGACTGTTTTCATTCAATTCGTCAAATTCTTTTCTGGCTCTGAGCAAATTTAAGCAGGTGTGGCGAGCTATTGTAAATAACCAAGCATTGAAATTGTCGCCTCTGAAATCCTTTCGCTTATCATATACTTTTACGAATGTCTCTTGGAATGCGTCCTTGGCAGTTTCGCTGTCTCCAAGCATTCGCATACAGAACCAGTATAATTTATTATGATATTTTTCATATAAGAAATTAAATGCTGCCGCAGTTCCCGCCGATAGCTCAGCTATTGCTGAGTCTATATCGTATTCTTTGGCTTTATGTAATCTCTTAAATAACATTATACACTTTCAATTTTTACCCTACTCAATTTCTAAGACACTTCTATTGTCTATTTGGTTACACTTAATTTCAATTTTTTTTGCTTTTTTGAATTATTTTCAATTTTTTCTTTTTCATGCTATCTTTCTTCAACTTCTTCAACATCAAAAGAAGCAAAATCATTTGTAAATATCTGATACAATATAAAAGAATTCAATATTATCAATTATTTAGCCAAATTCCAAATCTTTCGTCATTTTTTCTTATAACATTAATAATTGATTGGATTTAGAATTATGCTCTATGCAAAAACTTTTTGATTTCTGTCAATCTACTTATTTCATTTTAAAATGAATTCTTACATATCAAATCTCGCCATTCTCTGTTTAATAGCCTGTGTGAAGATATAAGTTACTGTTTATAATTTCTCAAAGTACTTGTTCCCCCACATTGAATAGACTTTGTAAAAAGTATGTTTAAGCTTTTGCAATACTTGAATTAATTCATTTACAAGTAATACTAGAGGCTGTTCAAAAAAGTTGTCATTCTGAACGAAGTGAAGAATCCAGAAAATCCTAATTTGTTGATAATACCGTATTTATCGTTACACTCAGAATTACGATTTGGTAAAATTATTGCTTTCTATAAAGACTCAAACTATCATTGTGTTAAATGAATTACTTTTTTAGCTTTTGAACAGCTTTAGTATTACTCTTATTTTTTTCTAATAATTTAAACAACATCAATTATAATCAGTTAGAAAATTTAAATTTTTACTATACCCCTTTGAATCAGTAGCGGTTTTATGTATCTTTGCATGACAAATTATTTTATTTATATGGGGTTATTATGAAAACAAGAAATTTTTACTTATTGTTCGCATTTGTATTTTTAGTATTCGTATCATGTAAAGATGATGCGGATGACCCAAATTCTTTAGGTGGGAATACTGATATCACATTAAATAAAGTCGGCAATGAATACGGCGTTTATTTAGATATTGACGGTGCTAACAGTAGCATTCTAAATGGAGTAAAAGACAGCGTTTACATCACAGAGAGCAGTAATGGAAACATTACTGTTAAAGCTCACTTTAAATTTAATTTAGAACAAGTCAGGCACCTTGATACATTATTTGGTATGCAAGATTTAAGCTCCGAATTAAAGAAATCTTATGTTGATTACTTTATTTCCAAATGGGGTGCGAAATTGGATACCACAAATAAAGATGCTATGACTTACGAAATAGACCTAAAGGGCAAAGTAACTTCAGAAGGCATTCAAGAGTATATACACGGAGGACAATCCAAACCATTTACAATTGTAAAATATGGCGATCCGGTCGGCACTAAATATGAATTCACCGACGATAACGGTGGTAAAATTACCCGCACTATAGTTTCTAAATCGGAAGTCGAAGATTACGATTTATCTATCTATAGAATTAAAACTATTAAAGTTAAGGAAGTAAAAGAAAGTCCGCTAATAGAGGACGTAACTTATATTACTAATCATAAATTCGGATTAGTTGGTATAGTGGTAAAAATGAAATCAGGTAAAATAATAAATGCCAGCACCGTACCATGGGCATTATTGAAATAATTAATCATCTAAATTGCTGCCAGCTGACAAACCATAACTTTAGAGGCTGTGTAAAAACTATCACAAGACGACAAATATTATTCCCAGCACCATTTACGTGGCTTTCTAAAATGTTGTCATTCAGAACGAACTGAAGAATCCAGATTAATCTAACTTGTTGATAAATCTGGATTCTTCGTTACACTCAGAATAACGATTTGGCAATATTATTACTATTCAGACAACCTCTATAGTAGAGTGGGCGATAAAAATTGCTGACATTTACAATAGATTAGCAGTTTTTACACAAGCTCTTTAGCCTTGGATACTAATTATCTTATTTATCAGCTTCACCCATAATCGGGTCTATTGAGCCGATACAAGCCACTACGTCAGAAATCATTGAACCTTTAATCATAAACTCCAATGATTGTAAGTTAGATGTCGATGGAGAGCGGATCTTCATCTTCCACGGGTGTCCGGTTCCGTCCGAAACGATAAAAAATCCAAGCTCACCCTTAGGACTTTCAATTGCAGTATAAGTTTCTCCTTTTTCAGGGGCAGCTCCGAAATTAATCAGCATAAAGTCATTGATTAATTCTTCCATTCCTGTATAAACATCCCTCTTTCTGGGCAGCGTTTTCTTCGGGTTATGAAGAATTACCGTACCTTTAGGCATTTGCTCAATAATTTGCAAAATCATATTCCGGCTCTCTTTCATCTCTTGGACGCGACACATATATCTTGCCCATACATCACCCTCGGGATATGTAATTACATTAAAATCCAATTTATCATATACCAAATATGGTAAATCTTTACGTAAATCTCGGGGAACACCGCTCCCTCGCAGAGTAGGACCGGTAAGCCCAAGCGAAATAGCTTTCTCTTTTGGTACGATTCCTATGCCGGCAATTCTATCGACAAATATTCTGTTTTTGTTAACTAAGCTTTCGAAATACTTCAATTCTTTAGGAAATTGCAATGCCCATTGTTTGATTTTTTCAAGTACATCATCACTTATGTCTTGAGCCACACCGCCAATTCGTGTATATGAAGTAGTAAATCTTGCTCCGCAAATTAATTCAAATAGGTCGTATAATTTTTCTCTCTCTGTAAATGTCCACAGTAAAATAGTCAATGCACCCACGTCCATACAAGTAGAACCCATAGCCATTAAGTGCGACGAGACACGAGCCATTTCGCAAACTAAAGTACGTATCCATTGAGCTCGTTCGGGAGCGGTAATACCAAGAGAATTCTCAATTGCTAAAGCTATAGCCACATTATTAGACATCGGAGCCATATAGTCAAGCCTATCTGTATGCGGTATAAATTCATGATAAGTCATATTCTCGGCTAATTTCTCATAACCTCGATGTAAATATCCTAACTCCGGAATCGCGTTTATCACAGTTTCGCCGTCTAATCTTAATAACACTCTAAGCACTCCATGAGTTGCCGGATGCTGCGGTCCCATATTCAGAACCATATCATTCTCTAACGCATCGTCAAAAATTACCGAAGTGTCTTTATCTAATAATTCCTTATATATTTTACTTTGACGTACCTTATTAAGCTTGCTTAATTCACTTTCCGTTTTTATGTTATGAGAACTTGCCATTATCTATAATACTCCAATTATTAATATCCGATTTTTATATCCTATATAAAGAATTATAGACAAATTTATTTTATCATATTAAAAAATAAGCTGTGAATTTAATTGAAATGAGATATATTAGCAGTTTGAGTGTTATTCAATTTACATTTGAATATTTAATAGTAAGTCTGATACAAGTGTCTTTGATTATGTGATACTATTAATTCAAATTATTTTGTGCTTGTGCTCAAGGGGCTGTGTAAAAACCATAAATTTGGTGATTTTTACTAAAATTAGAATTCCTAAGAGTGTTTGTATGAGCTTGTCTAATAATTTGTCATTCTGAACGAAATGAAGAATCCAGACAAAGCTAAATGTTTATAATTCTGGATTCTTCGTTACACTCAGAATGACGAATTGGCTATATTATTAATTTTAGACAGCCTCTTGATTAGAGAAGGTGATAAAAACTGCGGAAATTTGCAGGAAATAATAATATTATACCATTTGAATAATTTTAAAACGAGAAATAGATGAAATATATATATTTTCTGATAATAATTAGTATTTTTGCTCAGTCCTGCTCTCAGAATACGAGCGAGAAAATTATGAGCGACAGCAAATATACTCCGGAAGTCCCTAAGCATTTCCCTGCTCCGAAATTTCCAGATTATAATCCATTTACTGATGCTAAAGCAGAATTAGGCAGATATTTATTCCATGAGCCGCTTATGGTGAAAGACAGCAGCTTCCCTTCGTGCTCACATTGCATGTATCAGTCAGCAGCATTTTCTAACAATGTCCGCTTTGCACGCGGATACAATCGAGAGCCAGAACAAAGGAATAATATGACCCTTATCAATTCTGTTTATAGAAATAGATATTTCTGGGATTCACGTGGCAAAGCAATCGAAGGTCCTGCTTACAGAAGCATATTTATGAAAAAGATATTCGCCTCTGACACTAATGAAATTGCCAAAAGGCTTCGCGAGCAACCACTCTATAGAGAATTATTTGCTAAAGCTTTTGGTGATACTGCTCAAATCACATCATATAGGGCTGCTTTGGCTATTGCTACTTACGTTCGTAGCTTGATTTCAGGTAACTCAAAATATGACAAATATATAAACGGACAGACCCAGCTATTTAACGAAAATGAAAAAAGTGGAATGACAATCTTTTTCAGTGATAGAGCTAAATGCTCTGTCTGCCACAGTGGCATTTTCTTCACCGATGAGAAACCTCATAATACTGGAGTAACTACACACTATTTTGACAGAGGATATTATGAACTTACTAATTTAATTTCAGACAGAGGTAAATTCCTTACCCCTACTTTAAGAAATGTAGAACTTACTTATCCATATATGCACGATGGTTATCTGACAAATTTAAATGATGTAATTGAGCATTATAATCGCGGAGGTTATATGTTTATTAATAAAGATACCCTGATGAAACCACTTAATCTGACTAAACAAGAAAAACAGGATTTAATAAGTTTTCTAAAAACATTGACTGACTGGGAATTTATAAATAATCCCAAATTCTCTAATCCTTTTGCAAAAAAAGATAATAAAAAGAAGTAATATCAATTTTATAACTGAATTACTCTTGGATAATATTTTTAAAAGGACTGTTGAAAAACTCAAATTAATTCATTTATCTGGGATGCAACCTGACGGTTAACAGTCGGGTTGATGAGTAATCATTTGATTTTAAATCTTTTATATATTACAGTATTCGGAATTTTGTAATAGCTTAGTTCAGTTAATAAAACAAAACTTGTAAACCAATACCGAAATAATTATCTGTCTCATTAAAAAATAATCCGTGCATACTCTTACCAGAATAATAATAAGCACCGAAAAATAATCCGACATTATTATCAGTTATGAATTTTAATCCTGCTTGAGAATTATGTACAGGATAAAGTTCATGGCTTATGCCCACATAGCGAAAATCATAACCGGCACTTACACTCAGCCAATTCAATAATTTATGCTCGTATTCAACTCCGATTTGAGGATTGAGTAACAAGAAATCCTTAGGCTTGACAGAATAAAGGATATTTAAGCCCGCATATACCCTAAAATCATTTAATTGCACGGCGGCAAGTAAATCGACAAATTCACGACTATATACATAAGGCTCTTTTTTAAATATGGTACTGTCGGCATATCCATCAACCAAGTGAGAAGAAATATGAGCAAATCTGATACGATACGAAAAGGGTAAATTAAACATAGAATCAGTAATACTTGTATTTACACCAAAATAATAGTCCGAAGTCTCTACCGGAAATTTGAAATTGCCCGCTGTGCGAAGTCGGGTATAAGTCATAAAGTCAGCTCCGATACTTATTTTATCTTTGTCGGCAAGCTCAAATGTCTTTAAGTCAACCGATGTACCTATGTCTAATCTCAATTTCTCGGACTCATATTGATAAAATGCACCGATTCTTGGCTCAAACACTCCGGCAGTCAGTGGTTTAAATGTTAATGCATGTAAATTTACAGACATCATAAATATAAACAGTGCAAATATTGCTTTTGCCCAATTGTACTTATAAATAGTAACGAAATTCATATTCTCTCACATAATTTATTTAATTAATATTTTTATTACCTATTCTCTAAATATAGAAATTATTTCTACTCAACAAGTTAAGTTTAGTCCTATTTAACAATATCTCTAATTATTTACTACTTGTTTATCAATATAGTTAAGGGTAAACCATGAATGGCTCACCCCTAATCATAGAATACGAAAATAATGCTTCAAAATTTTGAAGTATTAAATAAAATAAATTATCCGTTTCTGCCGAGCAATACTACACCGATAGTACGAGCAACGATATAGAAATCTAAAAACATAGACCAATTTCTAATATAATAAATATCTTTGTTTATTCTATCTTCAAAATCCGATTCATTTCTATTTGTGATTTGCCACATGCCGCTAATTCCCGGTTTTACTCTTAGAATAATATCATCGTTACCATTCATTTTTCTACTTTCCCAGTACATGAATGCTCTCGGACCAATCATGCTCATGTCTCCTTTGATTACATTCAACAATTGTGGTAACTCATCAATACTATATTTTCTTAAAAAACTACCTATACGGGTAAGCCTCGGGTCAAATTTGAGTTTATGACACATTTCAAATTCGGCTTTTAGAACCGCATCTTCCGATAGTATATCTTTTAATCTTTTTTCAGCATCAATCCTCATTGTTCTAAACTTATATATTTGGAAAGTCGTTCTATTGATGCCCATTCTCTCTTGCTTGAATAAAACTTTTCCTTTGGAGTCAATCTTAATAATAATTGCAGTTAAGATAAGCAAAGGGGAAGACAATATTCCCAATGTTAATGCAAGGAATATATCAAAAGCTCGCTTAGAAAATTTTGAGGAAAATTCTAATAATTTCTGACTTATTTCCAGCCCCAAAAATCCACCTAAATCATTGTTTGTAACCCAAAGAGAAGACAATCCGAATATATCAGGAATTACTGTTGTGTGCTTGAAGTATCGAGAATAGTTTTGTATAATTTTCTTCTGTACGCTGCTACTAACGCTTGGCATTGCGATAATTGAATGCTCAACATTAAATTGTTTGGATAATAAGGGAATTACTTGCAAACCACCGATTATAGGGACATTTTGGTAATACCCCCAGCGGTCCGGATTATCGTCAACAGCAACTATTGGCTGCAGTCCGATTTTCTTTTGATAATTAAGTGCGTTGATTACTTCTTCGCCGGCTTTCCCTGCACCAATTATTATAACCGGAATTCCCCACCAGCTTTTGTTTGCAAAAGTATTACGAACAAAAGAACGAGCCAAAGGAACTAAAATTATTGATATTGCCCAAGACATCAAGAATACCATTCTTGAAAATGCAAAATCACCACGTATAAGAAATGTTAATGTACCAAGTAGTGCAAATACTATTGTAATTGAATACGTTAGATTCTTAATCTCATAGATTATATCCTTACCATAGCCCGGATATAAACCTCTGAATGCAAATACTATTGGGAATGCTAATAATATATATGGCAACATATCGGGATATATGCCGGCATAAATATTTACTCCGCCAAATAAGTTCCTCAGCAACAAAGTTACTACGATTGAACCGCTAAGCATTAATATATCACTTATAAATAAAATGATACTCGCCAGTGCTTTATTAGCTATTATTTTTCTTTTCGGAAAGACTTTTATTGAGTTTTCTCTAATCAGAAAAGATAATTGTTTAAGAGTTGGTTGTTCCATTTGCGTTCAATTCTAAAATTAACAAACTTCTTATGGTACCAAATCTCAATAAGCAATCTCTTTCTATATTAAGTAATTTTGTCATTTTGTTATGCTAATATAATAATATTATTGTAAAAACCAACACAAAATTTGATACCGGACAAAACATTTAATCTTATTTATATAATAAGTTAATTATATCCTGCTCCCAAGTATTAGTCGGGAACTCTTCTATTCTACCAATTTCTGTGCCATTAAGCAATATTACTAATGTAGGAGCTTTATCTACAGAAAATATTTTAGATGTACCCGTAGGTTCATTTTTATCTTGGTCAACACCGAATAATTGAATCTGAGAATTAGATATTTCCGCTTTTTTGAATATATCATAAATAATCGGCACCTGTGATTCGGAATCTTCGCACCAAGAACCGGCAAAAACTAAAAAGAAATAATTAGACGATTTTGCAATTCTACCGATTTGTTTACAAATCAGTGCATCGGTGCTAACCGGTGTCTTACCTCTATTTGACCATAAGGAAGCATCAATCCATTGCTCCCATTCAATTGGTCCGGTAATAGAAGGCTTGCCGTTTTTGGAATCACTTTTTACAGTGTAATCTGCTTCGAATTTATAATTTGTCGGCTTATTGGCTGACGAACATGCCCATAGGAATAATATGCTAAATATATAAATATATAACTTTTTCAATAGGATCCCCGAAAAAAAACTTAAATTTATCAAATATTTTTGAGACTACAAAAGAAAATGCTTTTTTATTTTTCTAATCTTATTATATGCTACGTGATTATATTGTACATTAGCTCAAATTTAAAAGCTTATCGGTGCGGATTTAAAGTTTATTTCTGTTATACCTTTAATTACTAATTTTATTATTTTTTTCTATATTAAGCGAATACTTATTATACTATGATCCCATCTGTAATAATGCCTTTATTATTGAAACTTAGCTTTTAAATAAAACAAATATTCGTCAATAATTAATTTTAATTATCAGCTAAATCAATTATATTTGTATAAATTATATAAGTGAATATCTGACAAATTTTATTTATTAAACTTTTATCTGGAATTCCATTTTATTATAAGGAGAAATATGAAAAAATTGATTTTACTTTTTGCGTTTATATTTTGTTTTAGCTGTTATGGGCAGTATGATTTTAAGCAACCATTTCATAATTTCGCAATTAACGGGATTGTTGAATTAAACAACAAAATATTTGTATCTACTGAATCATCTGGAGTTTGGGTATCAAATGACAGATGCAAGTCATTCGAAAGAATAACATTTTATGATGAATATTACAATACTCCGAATTATGGAAATCTTGTAAAATTTCATGATTATTTAGTTTTACACAGCAGAGAAAAAATATTTATTTCAAAAGATGAATTTAAAACTTGGGATATTTATAAATATAAAAATTTCAAAATTTCAAATAATGTTGCATATATGATTAATGATGCAAATTTGTATTATTCAGACAATGACTCTTTAAGTTGGAAAAAATTCGATATTAATAGGGATGTGTCAGATTACTTTGTTATGGAAGATACCATTGGTGCTTTTAATTATTCCGATTCTTTAATTTCTCTCTCAACAGATAAAGGAAAGACATGGAATTTAACTGATAACAAATTCAAATGTATATATCCAAATATTATTTTCAAAAATAATATTATTAGTGCTCAGAATAGCGATACTTTATTAATATCCCGCGATAAGGGCAAGTCTTGGGAGAATATAAAAGCGGATGTTGATGAAAATAAAATATGGCAAATTAACCAGATTAGAGACACCTTAATTCTAATATGTGTTTGCAAAGGTCCATATAATGAAGACTCTGTGCCTGTTTTTATTTCAACTGATTTTGGAAAAACATGTAAAATAATAACAAAAGATAAATTTAAATATATATATACAGCTATTCTCAAAAAAGACAGTACAACATATTTAGGCAATTATGGATTACATATTTCATTTGATAATGAAAATACGTGGTTTTCTCCAAATACAGGACTTACTTGTCCAAGAGTAAATGATATATTTTCTGATAATAACTATATACTGGTTTCAACCATTGATAGGGGAATTTATAAAAGTACTGATTTAGGATTAACATGGAAACTTTGTAATATGCCTCTTACAGATGGTGGTATTTTTAGCGTTATTAAAATAAACGGAAAGGAATTATACGCGATTACTGGCATTTGCGGATTATTTAAATCTACAGATGAGGGTGATAACTGGGAATGTGTTAATCCCGATATCCGCCACATAAGAAGGATATCTTATATTGATAGCATTATGTATGGTTATGGTTTTACAAGTGGAGTGTTTTGTTCGAAAAATAAAGGTATTACTTGGTTTAATGCCGATATTCCACTCTTTGAAAATGGGCTTAGTACTTTGATTGACGCAGATTCTATGGTTTTAGCTTTAAAAAATAACAAATTATATTATTCTAAAGATTCTTGTAAATCTTTTAATTTAATGTCATCTGCTACTGGTTCTTTATTAAAAAGAGAAAAAGATACACTTTTTTTATGGCAAAATGATAAACTAATATTCTCGGCTGATAACGGAAACTCATGGAATGATACTCGTTATATGTATGAAGGGACAGTAAATTTTTCCGTATTTAATAATTGGATAAAAAATAGTAACATCCTCGTGTTTCTATCTGGTAAAGCGGGTAATAAAATAATATATATTTCTATAGACTATGGTAAAACTTGGAGTACTTTTTATAAATTCGGTGATAATATGATATGTATGTTAACAATTAATAATTTATTATTAATTGGTTCTAGTTCCCAAGGCATAATCACTCTCGACCTCACCCCGCTTCTTGAGACAGCGGATGTAACCGAGAAAGCGGAAATAAATAAAAATGATATTAAAGTATATCCTAATCCCACTAAGGACTTTATAAATTACAATATAAATATTTTGAATGATGACTATATATGTATTGAGATTTATGATATTTCGGGTAAGTTACTCAAAGAATACAATCACGGATTTTTATCTCAAGGACAGCACACTTTATTTTGTCCAGTTTATGATTTATCCTCCGGTCAATATATATTATCAGTTAATGTAGGCAACGAGAAATTGCAATCGGTATTTGAAATAATTAGATAGTTGTTATTATCTCAAACCCACGCTCAGCGTGGGTTTGAGATAATTTTCGTTTTAACGATATGGCTATTGTATAATTTGAAGATAATTCAAACTATTTAATAGTTAATATTTTTATTGATTATGAATAGCTCTGTGCATTATCCTGCGTGATTCGGTTAATCTTTCTTCTTCAGGTAATGAAAACAGATTTTTATTCATCTCTCTGTCGTTTTCAGCGAGCAAAAGCTTGGCTGTATTGTCGATTATTTTCTGTGTAAATACACCGTCACGTATATATAAGTCTTTTTCCTTAATCAACAAATCAGCACTTTCTGCACAGCTTGGCGGTAAATCTTTTAAATGGTCATTAGGAATTGAGTGAACATTGACAGCTACATAATTAATTTTTGCAATTTCAAGAGCTTCTTTTGGGTGGTTTAATCCCCATTCGGCAGCAAGAGCAACTCCGGCAAGCAAGTAATGAACAAATGCACTTCCGTCCGGGCTGCGAATTTCAACAGTCTGGCGGCAATCTTTGTTTTCATATTTTACTTTTTGCTGAGGATTAACCTTCATAGTTAAATTATTTACATTTGTCCACCCGAGAGGTACGCGGATTAATGCACTTCGATTGCATTCGCTCCAGCATACTTTTGTCGGTGCTTCTTGGTGAGGAACAAGTCTTAAATAAGAAGCAGAAACCATATTGCCAAATGCAGTTAAGCTCGGTGCATAAGTGCATAGTCCACCGATTACCATACGTGCTTCGTTTGATAATGCACCACTTTCCTGAACCATAATATTTTTGCCATCCTTGATTAATGCCATGTGATAGTGCATACCATTGCCGGCGTGACCAATTTCAATCTTAGGTACGAAAGTAGCAGTATAGCCGTATTGCTGAGCAATATTACGAATTATCCATTTGCTTAATGTAACTATATCGCCTGTATCTTCAATTGGCGAAAGTAAGAATTCGATTTCTACTTGCTCGGCAGATTTTCCGTTTAATTCCTCTAATTCACTACTTATTGAATCTAATACTCCTACTTCATTATGAGCATATTTTACTTGACCAACTACTTGAGTAATTACTGTCAATATCTCATTTAATACTTCGGTAATTTTTGAATATGGCGATGATTGATGATATCCTTTTTGAATTTCATTAGGAAATATTTTGCTTTCTTCATTGCCAACTAAAAAGAATTCCAATTCGCCTAAAGCGTGCAGTTCCAAACTTGTTCTTTCTTTTAAAAGAGTTGCTGCTTTTAAAAGAACGCTGTCTGGTGTATAATCGGCTAATTCGCCGTCAGCAGTTAAGAATCGGCACATGAAGTCAATACTGCGATTATCAAACGGATTGATAAAAGCTGTTTTATATACAGGTATTACGTATAGATCAGACTTACCGGCATCTACTATACCTTTAAATAATGATGAGCCGTCAACTCTTTCGCCTTCGGTAAGTATTAATTCAGCTTGTGCACGGCTACAAATCGGAATTTTTAACTCTTTGATTTTACCGTCAATTGCAGTGTAATGAAAAGTAATTCTTTCTATTTCAAATTCTTCAATAGCTCTAATTATATCTTCTCTTGTAAATTCGTTTCTTTGTTTTTCAAGTAATAAACATAAGGGATTAACTATCCCGAATTTTTCTACTTTTTGCATAATATTCTCTCCAATAAGTCAATTAAATTATTTATATTTATATATCTTTAGTATAAACATACTATTGTAAAAAAAGCGTAAAATAAAGGGCAGATACACTTATAGAAATTAATTTCTAAAAATGTATCAACCCTAAATATAAATATAAGCCTTTTTTTTGAGTAAATCAAACTTAAATATTTGTTTTTAAAGATTTTATTTTATTTCAAGTAGTAATTTGATAAAAGCTACTCATTTTAATTTCTTACCGAAATGACAATTGAAATTACTTTTCCACTTTGAAAATTTGTATTTTTGATTAGCATTTATAATGCTACTGCCCTTTCCATAATTTTAACCGTGATATGGTCGCACATAGTATATCCCTTTGCTGTAAACTTTAATATGTCATTATTAAATATCAAATAATTATCTCTTGCGATTTTTCGGGCATAATCAATTATATTTAGTAAAGACTTAGCCGATATAAACGGTTTTAATGTTTCAAGATTTAAGCCTTCTGCCCTTAGCCCTAAATATACTATTTCAGATATTGATTTTTCATCGTCAATTATCTCGGTGTCAATTATCGGTAATTGATTATTAGTCAATTTATGTATATATTCTTTTATATTGGCAGAATTGACATATCTCTTACCTGAAATAAAACTATGAGCCGAAGGACCAAACCCGAGATATTGCTTACGTCGCCAATAATTCAAATTATGTAGGCATTCATAACCCGGAATTGAGAAATTGGAAATTTCGTATTGATTAAATCCTTGCGTGGTTAAATGGCTGATTATTTCCAAATATTGGCTCAATTCGACATCTTCGTCGGTCTTTAGGATTTTATTTTCTATTAAGTCTTTATACAGCGGAGTATCTTCTTCATATATCAAACTATAGCAAGACAGATGTTTAACACCGCTATTAATTAATGTATCTATGTTATATATTATATTCTCTTGGCTCTGCCCCGGAATAGAAAATATTAAGTCAGCATTGATATTATCAAACCCAATTTCTCGAGCAGTTATTATATTATTTATCGCTTCGTCTGCACTATGAATTCGCTGTAAGAATGTTAGTTCTTCGGGTATCAGGCTTTGTACTCCGATACTTAATCGGTTAATCCCGACTTGGTAGTAATTAGTTAGCAGCTCAGGATATAATGTTCCGGGATTAGCCTCTATGCTAAATTCAATCATTTCAGATAATGCAAATTTTTTATTAAGAGCATTTATTATTCTATTTATATTTTTTATGCTTAAAATAGAAGGTGTCCCCCCGCCAATGAATATTGTTTCTATATGCTCTAATTTATTTTCAGTTAATTCGATTTCTCTAAGCAGAGAATTAACGAACATATCTTCATAACTGAAATCGGTTATTGAATAGAAATCACAATAGTGGCATTTCTTTTTACAAAAAGGGATATGAATATAAATTCCGGACATAATAGCTCTCAATTTTAAACAATACAAGCAAGAATAAACAATACAAGTGCAAATATACAATACAAATACGAATATAAAAAAGAGGATTTCTATCGTATTGTCCTAAAGCAAAAATTTGATATTATCGGGTCTTCGCTATTTTAAGTGGGTAATTGGGAATTGAGGCTCTAAAATTAATATTTTTGCCAAATCGACATTCTGAGTGTAACGAAGAATCCCTAATTATCAGCAAGTAAGCTTCATCTGGATTCTTCAATCGTTAAGAATGACAAATTTTTGACAGCCTCTTAAATGTAGGGTGGGGATAAAAATTGCCCTACTGTCTGATAGTATTTGCACAGCCTCTTATTTTAGGGTAACGGTAGAATTAATATATTCTTTTTGATATAGAAAAAGAGATTATCCCTTTGGTAAACTGAATTTGAAAGTGCTGCCTATGCCTTCGGTACTTTCTACCCATATTTTACCTTTGTGCCGCTCAATAAATTCTTTACATAGTATTAATCCAAGCCCGGTACCGCTTTCTCCTGAAGTTCCGGTTGAAGTATTATTGATTTTATTATCAAAAATATGTTCTATCTGATTCTGATTCATACCTACTCCGGTATCAGATACAGAAATAACAATATCATTATTATTTTCGGTTACATCAGTTAGAATTTTCCCGTTTTCGGGAGTGAATTTAATTGCATTCGAAATTAGATTACGCAAGACAGTCGTAATTAAATTTTTATCGGCATATACTAAACAATTCTCATCAATCAAATTAACTAAACTTATTTTCTTTTTCTCGGCTGATAGCTGGAACAAATCAATATTAGTTTGTACTATTGAATATAGGTCAAAATTATCCGGATTGTATTGGATTAATCCCCTCTGAGATGATGACCACTGAAGTAAATTCTCTAACAAATAATATGTTGTCTGAGAGGCTTCTTTCATACCGCGAATCATTGATAATTTTTTACTCTCGTCTATTTTGTCATAATATCTTAATAGCAATTCCGAATTATTTAGTAAAGCGACAAAGGGATTTTTTAAATCATGTGCAATTATTGAAAAGAATTTATCTTTAGTATCATTAGCCAGCTTTAACTCGTTTTCAGAATCACATAGTTTGTCATTCAATATCAACAGTTTATGAGCTTCTATTGCCATTTTTTCGTTAAGATCTTGCAGTTCCGAATTAGACCTTTCGATTACTTGAAAGGCTTCTTTTAGTTCTTTTGTCCTAACACGTACTTTTTCTTCTAACTCTTCATTTAATTTTTTTACTTCCTTTTCAGCTTTTTTTGCTTTAGAAAGTGCATCTTCACTTCTGTCGATTGATTTTTTATAAATAATGTTTATATTATAGGAAATCACAGCCATAAATACATAAGTAATCGAATTATCTATCACATAGTCAACTACATCACCCTTTAGTACTTTGGAATAATCAACTACAAATAAGGCAAATCCAAATAAAGCTAAGAGATTAATTGAAGTATAAAAAATCAAATTTTTCTGCTTAATATCTGATATTAACGGTATCATAGATAAAACTCCGAAAGTAAAGGCAATGGAGTCAAAACCCGTAATATTAAGGTCTGCTTCATACATAATTGTAAACCATGTAAAGGCGAAAGAGACTATTAACAGAAAATGTATAGCCGTATTGAGCCGTCGTTTCTTGAGCAAAATAAAAGAATAAAGCGACAATAACCAACATATAATCTCAAGTGAGACTACAAAAGGTTTTAATCCTTCATAATGAACTTCTTCCAAATAAATCGTACTAATAATTAAAAACAATAAAAAAGATGAAAATGCTATATATATTCTAAATATAAATTGTGCTTTCATTTGTGTAAGAAAATCCATTTCTCTATAAGCACTTAGGTATTTAGGTAGCTGAAATCCCTTTTTATTTTCGGATTTTTTCAATAATTGTTTTAGCATGTGTGTTAGTTTTTCATTATTATCCAAATAAATAATTTCATTTCCTATATTAAATAGGACATATAATTTCTTGCCTTTCCTGTGGCAAAAACCTCTGTATAAATCTTTTTATTCTACTGCAAATTTACGCAATACACTCCTTGCATACAACCTCACGCTTTAGAGCCTGTGTAAATACTATTATTCAATTTCAAATCACGGCAATTTTTTATCCTCACCCTACATACAAGAGCTTGTCTAAAATTAATAATATTGCCAAATCGTCATTCTGAGTGTAACGAAGAATCCAGAATTATCAATAAGTTAGTTTTGTCTGGATTCTTCACTGCGTTCAGAATGACAAATTTCAGACAGCCTCAAACAAGCACTTTGAGAAACCATTAACAGTAATCAAAGGTATTTACGCATCCTCTTCAGCTTAGGAATCAGAGGCTCAGATTAATTATTGTTTTTGTAAAACGATTTAATCATTGAGTATTGCAATAGTCTTACATTTATATAATTACTCGCTAATTGGCAATATAAATTTAAAAGCAGTACCTATACCTACTTGGCTCTCTACCCAAATTTTACCACTATTCATTTCTATGAATTCTTTACATAGAAGCAATCCTAATCCGGTACTCGGTTCGCCCTCTGTGCCAGGTCTTGATACTTTTTCATCAATTTTGAATAATTTGGCGATTGTGCTTTCATTCATTCCGACACCGCTATCTTTAACATAAATGCAAATATAATTTTTCGGTACTATCGACTCAATTAACGAATCATCTATCCCAATCTCTATCCTGCCGCCCCTTGGAGTAAATTTAATTGAATTCGATAGCAAATTCCGTATCACTGTATTAACCATCTGTACATCTGCATGGGCAAATACATCTTCTTCGATAGTATTTACGATTGTAATCTCTTTTAACCTTGATACTTCCGATTGAATTTCAATATTCTGCCGAACTATATAGCTAATTATGCACTTTTCGGGATTGAATTCTATTTTGCCTCTCTGAATTCTTGACCATTCAAGTAAGTTCTCTAATAGCTTATATAAATTGCCGGCAGAACTTTGCATATTGATTGCTAAATTCTTCATATCGGCTTCTGAAAAGCGACTTATATCTTCGGCAAACATTTCGGTAAGACCCAAAAATCCGGCAAAAGGACTTTTTAAATCATGAGCTAATATAGAAAAGAATTTGTCTTTCTCGGAATTGCTTTTTTCTAAGCTGTTCTTAGTTTGCGAAAGCTCCTCTATCAAAGCATTTTTCTCATATAGTGCGGTTTCAAGTAAATTATTCGACTCTTGAATCTCTTCAAATAGTTTATTTTTTAATTCATCGGCTCTCTTTCTCTCCGCTACATAAACTACAAATTTACTTCTTACTAAATTAAGCCCTATCATGCCGACAAGCCATAGCAATCCATAACCCAAGAAAATATTTAGTAACTGAACATCATAAGTTGCCTGATACTTTGTCCATAAAACCGCCGTACTAAGCCCTCCGCGAATATCTCCCAATTTATATCCTTGGTCTGCATGACATTTTAGGCAACCCTTTTCAACAAAAAGCGGTGCCATATATCTATAATATACTTGACTTTGAATAGTATCAAGCCCAGAATACGATTTAGCCCCTCTCTCGAATTCATTAAGAGCCTTAGTCTCCCATTGGTCGGGCATGTTCATTGGTCGAATGGGATTAAGACTCGTTATATGGCTGATGATTTTGTACCTTTGATAAGATAATTCATTTACTTGACGAGTCATAAATGCCGGATTCATTAGAGTAAGTTGTTTACCAGAAGGAGTAGAAATATCTCTTTCCTTTACATTCAAATACGGATTTGGCTGAGTTAATTTGCTAACCGGTACATAAACGCCACCATGAGCAGTAGCCCAAATTCTGAACATCAAATCTTTTTCATAGCTCTTATATCCTTCTTTATTGGCTAATTGCATTGTTTCATTTTTTATTTTGTAGCATGACCAAGTTACAATGCCGCTAATAATAAGAGTCCACCCAATAAATAAATATAAAAATGATATTTTTATCGGATAACCTTTTTGATGGTTTTCTATAACACTCATTAATTAACTTCCTTACTTTTTATATTTGAATATTTATATACTATTTAATTGCCTGCATTTTCGAATATTCTCATAGCATTATTTCCGGTCTATGCTTTTTGCATTGTTATGAAAAAAGTACTGCCAACTCCGATTTCACTTTCAACCCAAATTTTCCCATTATGCTTTTCGATAAATTCTTTACACAGTATAAGTCCTAAGCCGGTACTGGATTCACCGGAAGTTCCTTTACGTACGAATTTATTATCGATATGGAATAGTTTATCTATATCACTGTCATCAATTCCTATTCCCGAATCTTTTATAAAGATGCAGTCATAAGCTATATTATCCGATATATAATCTTCAATAACTCCGATTTCGACCTCCCCATCAGGATTAGTATATTTAATTGCGTTAGAAAGTAAATTCCTAATTACTGTATCTATCATATCTCTATCACAATATAAAGTTGTTTCAGGAGGGCAGCTAATATTAATTGATACCCGCTTAGTAGCAGCTTGAGATTTAAGTACTAAATAATTCATATAAATTATATCATAAGCGTTATATACATTTGGAACGAAATTAATATTGCCCTTTTGAGCTCTTGCCCAAGTTAATAAATTCTCTAATAAAGTATATGTATAGCTTGATGCTTCCTTTATATCATTTATCTTTTTAAGCTTAGTTTCATCGTCTAATCTGTCATAATAATTCTGAAGTATTTCGGAATTATTCAATAATACAACAAACGGATTTCTTAAATCGTGTGCAATAATCGAGAAAAATCTGTCTTTAGTCGCCAAGGCTTCATTTAATTCTTCATTTAATTGCACAATCCTTTTGGAAGTATCCATCATCTGCTCATTCATTGTTTGAAGCTCTATATTAGAATCCTGAAGCTCTTCCATTGCAGCTTTAAGCTCCATAGTCCTTTGATTTACAATGTCTTCTAATTCGGCATTTAATCTTAACACCTCATCTTGAGCTTTCTGCTTATCAACGATAAATCTGGCTTGTAAAATATTTTGATAGGCTTTAGAAGATAGCTCATTTGCAAATGAGTTCAATGCTTCGGCAATCCGCTCAAATTTCAATTTACTCATTCTGGGAACTTCAGCCAATGCTTCGAGAAATTCTACTTTATCAACTCCTATTTCTTCTGCGAAATTATTAATCTCTTCAGTAGGTAGCCCGTCATCTTGAATTTGACCTATCAGCCAATTCGCTATATGCTTTCCTCCTACTTTTATTGCAGCACCTGCATCATAAAGACCGGCTCTTAAACAAGGAATGATGAAAGTACCGCCATTCTCCGTCAAATTAATACGTTCGCTATTTCTTATACATTTAGCCAATCCTTTTTCTGTACTTCTGATTAAATTACAAAGTTTGCAAAAGTTAGAGGGCTTAGTTATTAATCTTCCGTCAGGATATGTAATTACAGAAGCTACCCCGGCAATATCGGCAAAAGCATCTTGAATATTCTGAATTTCGTCTAAACCGAACAGTTCAAAGAAATCAATATTTTCATTAGCATTTAAAGGTTGAGTTAAAGCTATAATACGTTTCTGTAGTGATTCCTCTAAACGCTTTCGTTCGGTTATGTCTCGAACTACAGCCAGAGTCCTGCCCTTACCTCCGATTTGAGTACTCTGCAATGACACTTCAGCCCAAAATACTTCGCCATTTTTCCTTTTTGCTCTCCATTCAAAGGTTGATTGATGCTTTAGTGCCGATTCATTAATCTTTTCAATTGCCTTAGATTCCGTGTATCCTTCTTCAATTGCACTAAGCATATCTGTAGTCAAATTTTGAATTTCTGCTTTTGTTGAATAGCCATACATAGTTAGCATACTCTCGTTAACATCAATGATAATTCCGCTTGCACTGTCATGAATGAAAATTGCATCACTTGTAGCATTAAATATCTCACGATAGTTTCTCTCGCTTTCTATTAAAGCTGCTTGAGCTTGTTTCCTTTCGGTTATATCCTCGTGCATGAAAATATATTTCTCAGGTAAGTTATCACTGTTTTTTATAGAGAATACTACCATTCTAATCCAAGTATCAATATCCGTAAAATCAGCTTTTTCTTTATACCTATTAAATTGGAACTCAGGGAAACTAACTACATGACCCTGCTTTGCCATATTCATTAATTGAGACATATTATGCTGCTCTAAAATCTTATCTTCAAATATATTATATTGCTCATTAGGCTTATCACCGAATAATTTTACAAACGAGGAGTTGACTACTTCTACATGTCCCTCTTTATCTACTATTTGAATAGACAAAGGATTATACTCAATAAACGCTTGAAGCTCCTGATTTGTCTTTCTGATAATTTCTTCCGCAGCTTTCCTTTCGGAAATATCTCTCCATATAACGTGAATTATCCTCCTGCCTTTAAATACAATCGGTGTCAGCATTACTTCTACATAAAATTCCTCGCCATTTACTTTGGTATGTATCCATTCAAATTTATTATGCCCATATTCAATCGCCTGCTCAACCATCTCAAAGGCATAGTCTTTGGAAAGTTTACCGTTTCCCTGATACATAGGAGATATTTCCCAAGGCTCTATACCTATAAATTCTGACTTAGAGCTCATCCCGAGAATTGCCAATGTAGAATTATTACAGTCAAAAAAGTAATCTTCAAATAGCATTATCGGGTCAGTTGAATCCTCAAACAGTCTTCTGAAGGTCTCCTCACTTTCATATATCTCTTTCTCTTTTTCTTTACTCTGTGTAATATCGATTATTGCTCCAGTCCACAATCTTTCATTGTCATTTATTATTCTTGGCAATGACTCAAATCGAACCCATTTTATGATATGATTTATTATCATCCTGCCTTCCCAAATAAACCTACACAGAGTTCTATCTGCTTCAACATTTGCTTTAATAAATGATTCGTAATCATCAGGATGAATTAGTGAGAGGGTAGTCGCCGGATACTCTGTTAAATAATTGATACTGCAACCTGCGAAATCAGCAAATCTTGAACTAATAAAATCATATTGATAAAGCGGTAGTTTTGTTTCAGAGTCAATAATCGAAGAATCTACCCTTAATCTGTATATACCGGCAGGCTGAGTATTGATAATATCCTCTAACATCATATTAGCCTCATTGATCTTTTTCTCAGCTTTTATCCGTTCCGTAATATCTCTTGAGACCACAAGAATTGCTACCGGATTTGCATTTTCATCACGAATAAATCTTATTGTAGATTCGACACTTATTATAGACCCATCTTTTCTGTATTCTTCTAATGAAACTAAAGCATGCCTGTTCGGGTCTGTATTTTCATCTTTGTCAATCGATAATTCCTGCTCAATTTTACTTTTTGCCCTATTCAAGGATTCAGGCGTTACGGTTTTTTCAACACTTAATGCCATATATTCTTCGGGAGTATATCCGTATAGATTATAAACAGACGGGCTTACGAACAGATGGTTTAGGTTCATATCCAATAATATAATCGGGTCTGCACTGTTTTCGGCAATTAATTTATATTTTTCTTCACTGGCAGAAAGCTCTTTCAGTAGCCTGCTGTTATCTTCCTGATCTTTTAATATTTTGCCGATTAATACCGTGGCTAAAGGATAAAACAACATTACGGTTGCACTAATCGTCTCAAATATTTCTAACACGAATTTTTTTGGCAATAATGCCATTAAAATTAGCATAGCAATATGAACCAATATTCCCATTAAATATAAAATCGCAAATGTCTTTTTCTTATTTCTATTTTTTAGCCAATAATGAAATATTAGCCCGATTGTTACCGAAGCAGCTATTACTGATACCCCCATATATACTCCGGGACCGCCCATGCTAATTCTCAAAATGGTAGTCATAGTGCCGGATATTATTGCAGAGATAGGACCAAAGAATAGTCCGCAGATACTCAGTATTACCGAACGCCCGTCAAAGATTAGCCCCTGCTCTAATTCAAACGGATATAACATGCCAATTAAGGCAGCTGTCCCAAATACAAATCCCTGAAGGATTTTTTCAGTAATTCCATTTCTATCAAAACGATTACTGATAAAACCCGAAATTACACTCATTGCAACTAATATTGCCAAATTATATAATAGATCAATTACTATCATAAGTTAATTTTCTAATTGTGAATGCCAATTTTAATTTTTTTTAAATCAAAGCAATTTGCAATCATAGTAATAAATGCTCTTTAGTCAAGTTAATAAAATCTTTTATAAAATCTTTTGAGAAATCTTCTATTTCTTAATTTAATCCCAAATATTAGTTAGAAACACCTCAATTATGTTCTGTTTTATATTTATAAAAGAGTTAAGCTCTATAGTTATTTAAAACAACTCGTAAATTACGAAGTTTGTTTTATTTAGCTTTTTAATATAAATAACCTTCAGTTAATTTCCTAAATATTTATTTTAAGGATTGATTAAATATTTTATTTATTCCATATAAGTATGTGTATTTACATATACTAAGCTTATAATTAATTTATTTATATTGTGTAAAGCTGGCAGGAAGTTGAAAAGTTCGTAAAGTTGAAAGTTTATAAAGTTGTAATGTGGGAATTGGGAAATAGGAATTGGGAAGTAGTAAATGGGAAGTAGGAATTGAGAATTGAGAATTAGGAATATGCACGTCTCCGCACTATGCTCTGCGTAGTAAGGGGGGAGAGTGAAAATTCAGTTCTTTTCCTCCAACACCGTTAGATGTTGAATATTGGTAGAAAAGCCACGTAGCAACTATTCTTCAAATTCCCATCCAAAAGGAGGTGTGGAATCGCGAAGCGATGACGGGGTGGGTTCTTTTATCGGGGTTCGGGGTTCGGAATTTGTTCTTTTCTTACAACAGCGTTAGCTGTTGAATATTGGTAGTAAAAAGTTTAGAGGCTAATCTTCAAATTCCCCTCCAAAAGGAGGTGTGGAATCGCGAAGCGATGACGGGGTGGGTTCTTTTATCGGGGTTCGGGGTTCGGAATTAGGAATTTGTTCTTTTCTTACAACAGCGTTAGATGTTGAATATTGGTAGAAAAGCCACGTAGCAACTATTCTTCAAATTCCCCTCCAATTGGAGGGGTGGCATCGCGAAGCGATGACGGGGTGGGTTCTTTTATCGGGGTTCGGAATTAGGAATTTGTTCTTTTCTTCTAACAGCGTTAGCTGTTGAATATTGGTAGAAAAGCCACGTAGCAACTATTCTTCAAATTCCCCTCCAAAAGGAGGGGTGGCATCGCGAAGCGATGACGGGGTGGGTTCTTTTATCTGGGTTCGGGGTTCGGAATTTGTTCTTTTCTTCCAACAGCGTTAGATGTTGAATATTGGTAGAAAAGCCACGTAGCAACTATTCTTCAAATTCCCCTCCAATTGGAGGGGTGGCATCGCGAAGCGATGACGGGGTGGGTTCTTTTATCGGGGTTCGGGAATTGGGATTGTTCTTTATACGATGTTCAACTTTTAATGCTTTAAAAAGAGAATAATGTATTTGTCTATTTATCCACTTAAAAAACAAAGCAAAAAATCCCAATCAGTAATTGTAAAATTTCTGATTGGGAATGCAATATTAATTTTATCAGCAGATTATCGCTTGATAGCAGTTAATTGCTGAAGCAATTCATCACTAGTAGTTATTACTTTTGATGCTGCTTCATAAGACCTCTGTGTAGTTATCATATTAGTAAATTCGGTAGTAAGGTCAACGTTGGACTGTTCTAAAGCTTCACTTCTAATTGAAGTAGAGGGGAAAGTCTCAAGTGATGTACCAATATTAGCAAGTCCGCTATTTGGGGAAGCTACATAGAAGCTATCACCTTCGGCAACTAATGCTTCGGGATTAGCAAACTTAGCAACCACCACCTGACCTAATACTTCAGAAACACCATTAGTAAAAGCACCCCAAATTTTGCCCTCGGTATCAACGCTCAAGTCATTCAAAGATCCGGAAGCATATCCGTCCTGCTCTGATGCAGTTGCAGTATTTGAACCGCTGTATTGAGTCAAACCCGAAAGTACATTATCGCTCTTGGCTAATTGCACGGTTAAATTCTTTGGAGTAGTTGCATCAAAAGATGTAGTCCCCAGTGCAGTGTTCAAATCAGCAGCTGTCAGAGATAACGACAAAGGAGTATTTAATGTGCCGTCGTTATTAAATAGAACAGTTGGAGTTGGTAATGTTAATGTATTCCCGTCTAATGTTGCCCCAAGAGAATATTCGTTAGCATTATCTGTTTTTGCAAAAGTAAAGTTTATAGTATGAGTTGCTCCCAAGTTATCATAAATATTAATACTTGTTTGCCTTTCGGTTCCTGAAGGATTAGATGAATTCAAATTGCCTGTCAGTGCAATGTTTCGCGTTTGCCCGGCGGCAGAAGTTATGTTCGGGTCTATAACCAAATTTGATTTAGCCCTCGAAAGTATATTAACCCCGTTAGAATCCTTATTGGCTCTACCGTTAGCATCGGTACTTACATTATAACCCTGCAGGAATGCACCTGTATTACTGTCAATTAAATTACCGGTTTTATCATAAGATACTGCACCGGCACGAGAGTATACTTCCTGACCGCTATAATTATATACAAAATATCCTTCGCCTTGAATAGCAAGGTCTAAAGGTCTATTAGTTGTTTCAATTGTTCCTTGCTTCATATCTTTACTAATAGAGCCGACGCTTACGCCAAGCCCTAATTGATATGGATTAGTACCGCCTACTCCGACTCCGCCATCACTATCGGGACTTGTACCATAACTATATACCTGATTAAAAGTCTCGGTAAAATTAGTACGGCTCGATTTAAATCCCGTAGTATTGACATTAGCAATATTATTCGATATTACATCGAATCTTTCTTGGTGAGCCCTGAGTGAGCTGGTTCCTATTGATAATGATCTTGATAAACTCATAATAAATAACCCTCCATGGTTTTTTTATTTTTCTTCCTTGTTTAGAATGTAGGTTCTTCTGTCGTTCAAAACCTACTTAGCAATTCGGGTTTCCTATCCGCGAACATCGGATTAGGTCCGACCCATAATCACAATATTATAAGAATTACTTATGCAAAAATATTTTGATAAATCATTGTGAAAATTCTTTATACAAAAACATTATGCAAAAACTGCCGAATCAATATCCGTTATTATATTCGATTGCAAATTTTCTTTATTTACAACGGTGATAACGGTTCTGTTTGGAACGCTAACAATAAATGCTTTCTCATCCATAAGAATTAGCGACTCGTTAGCTCCTTTTTCGTCAGCTTTATTAATGGCTGTCTCTAACCTGTCAATTTCAGTACTTGTCAAATTAATATCTCTGCTGGTCAACCTTGATTGGGCATGTGCCGAGAATTTAACTTTATCAAGCTCCTGAGTAAAAATGTCTTGAAAAGACGAATTAGTTTGAGTAACATCTGCCGGAAACGATTGCCTATTTAATTCCCTGACTCCACCTATAGGCATAAACGGCAGACTTACTCCATCAATAGACTGCATATCAATGCACCTCCTTTACTAATATTACATATTAGCGTTAGACCGAAATATCAGATACATAAGCTAATGGGACTTCTACCCCATTAATCACTAATTTAGTACCATCTGAAGCGAATTTCACAGATTCTATAGTGCCATAAGTATAAGTGTCAGGAGTAAATGTACTTCCGCTCGAATTGCATGCCGATACAGAGAAACTGTATTCGCCTTCGCTAACCGTATTTCCGGAATCATCTTTTCCATCCCACTCGAAAGTATGTTCACCATTTTTCAATTCTAATCCACTAAGGTCTATTGTGCGAACAATAGAACCATTTTCATTTTTAACCACTATTTCTCCTTCCGAGCAAACAGTAGCTAAATTATACCCGATTTTAATCGGATTCTCACCGTCATAAACTGCTTCGTTCCATAGGGCTTTGGAATTCTTGCCCAATAGACCGGGTAGTGCCGTATTTTGCATCGTTTGCGACAAAGTCTGATATGATGATGTCTGCTCTTCAAGCAGAGATTTAATATCTGTCAATTGCTCAAGCTGCGAAAATTGAGCTAACTGACTGGCAAATTCTTGATTATCATAAGGTTTCAATGGGTTCTGAGATTTTAACTGCAAAGTTAGTAAATTCAGAAAGTCCAATTTGTCCTCACTTGCCTTATTTGTCGTCGATGTCGAATATGCCGAGCTATAGCCGGATAATTGTGTGCTTGAGACTGCTGTCGACATTGTTCTACCTCCTTGTTATTTAATTAGATGTATCTCTCAAGTGAACCATTATTTATATTTGAGTTCGCTTGAGTAGGTAGTTCATCATCGGTCAGATTATCTAAATTTACTCCTCTGAAAGTATTTAAATATTCCTTCTTTATTCCGGATTCTTCCTGTTGAGAACTTCCCCCTTCGTTAGACCTGTTACCGCTTGTATCTGCGTTACTGTTTGTTGTCTGCTGCTCGACTTCGGCAGATTCAATTTTAATACCGTTGCTATTTAATTTATCTTTTAATGCCGAAAGCTGGCTTTCGATTGACTGAACAGCTTCTTTTGAATCAGCTTTAAAATTAATAGTAGCGGTATTGCCGGTTAAGGTAATATTAATTGTAAGTTTGCCCAAATTGGCAGGCTCCAAATATAATTTCGCCTGCTGAGTTGAGTTGCTCGGCATATCTTTGATTAGTTTATTAACATAGCGAGGAATATCATTTACATTTACCCTTCCCTGCTCGTCATATTCTTCGTTAATCATCGATACCCTTGCCGCCTGTGTGTTTGTTTCGTTTACCGTATTGCTTGAATTTATTGCAAATTCTTGAATCTGCTTTTCAAAATTTTGAGCTTGCTTCTTTTGCTCGCTGTTAGATTGCGAATTGTTTGACTGCTCGCCCGAACCATTACTAACATTCGTAGTGGCAACGGTATTGCTTTGACTTTGAGTCGTATTTTGTGTGTTATTCTGCTCATCAGCTTTAGCTTGGCTGCTATTTGATGATTGGCTAACGCTTGCTTGTACAGTTTTATTTATAGCCGTATTCGAAGAAACATTACTTGCATTAACTTGTTCATTGGTTGATTTGCTTATATTTTGAGTATTATCAACCGGAGCATTAATTGAAGTTAGATTCTCTATAACAGCCGAATTACTTTCAAGTTTAGTTTTATTGCTTATATTTATTATTGTACTTGGATTCGATTGTCCGGAATTAGTTTCAGCAGTTATAGTATTAGTTGCTTGCGAACTAATATTCAAAGTATCACTTTTTACATTAATTTGTTCAATTATCTTCGATGTAAACGTATTTAATGATTGTGCATCAGTCTTAGTATCAAATATTTTCTGCATCAATG
Source organism: uncultured bacterium (assembly GCA_942493235.1). Classification (GTDB taxonomy): domain Bacteria; phylum Bacteroidota; class Ignavibacteria; order Kapaibacteriales; family UBA2268; genus ENR-C587. The sequence goes on from OW818676.1 coordinate 259,797, forward strand.
CAAAAGAATTATCTGCTGATTGAACCTGCTCACCGCTAAGTTTGCTTTTTATCAGTTCTAATGCCTGCTTAATATCTTCAAGGCTGATTCCGTTAAGGTTAGTCCCCGATAACATTGAGCTAATCGACTCATCGCTCATTTGCCCGTTTACCGTTAGGTTATTATTAAACAATTGCATAAAACTATTGTTAAGTAGCAGAATAGAAACCAGAGCATTTTCATTACTTGTGCTCTGTTCTGTATTCTCTGACTCAATTAGTTCATTAGTATCGACATCGCCGTTTTTACTTTCGGTACTGATATCGTTACTCATTCCGGCTAAATTCATGAGAATTTCAAAACCGGAACCCGAACTCTGGCTATTATCAACCTTTGATGTAGATAATTGCACATTGTTGAGGCTATTATTGACAATTGTATTTATCATTTCGGTGCTTCCCTGCACTTATTAATAGTCTAATTCTTTATTTTATTGAATTTGACTTGCATTTTCCTAATACAAATTTCTTATATATATGTCAAACTCATTTCAATATTTACAATTTCAATGCCATAATATTCGGAATTGTTCAGTTCGCCTCATGTTTTCTTATTTAATATCAATTTCTACATATAATTATTTTAGACATCTGTCCAAAAGCCATTCTCTTATTACTATGCTCTGCGTATAATTATATTATTTCACTCTATACTATGCTCTGTTTATAATAAGGCTATTGCAAAAGTCCAAATTATTTATTTACTGCTAATATTTCAAAGTTTTCAAACTTCTAAATGCTTATGAAGATGTTGTCAAAACGTCATTCTGAGTGTAACGAAGAATCCAGAATTATCAGCATTTAGCTTTATCTGGATTCTTCACTTCGTTCAGAATGACAACTTTTTAGTTAGCCTCTTGAACAAATTGAAATTGAAAATTATATAGTTTTGCAACAGACTTATAATTATACTATTTCTCTAAATACTAAGTTCTGTATAACAATGCACTAATTAAAATTCAATATTTACCACTAATGAATTTACCTATAAATATAAAAACTCATCCGTAATTATTATCGAATGAGCTGTTAAAAATTAAAATGATAATTGTGCCCGAAACAGGACTTGAACCTGCACCCCCTTGCGAGGACTACAACCTGAATGTAGCGCGTCTGCCAATTTCGCCATTCGGGCATCATTTATAGTTAGCAAATATAAATATTTATAAGCGAATTATCAAAAGATTTTCTCCATATTTACTCGATTTTCCATTTATTAGCTTATACGGAAAGCTTAGCATATACTAAGAATCCTAAAACTCGGCTATTAATTGTTTGATTTTTGTCTCGGCAATTTTTAAATTATATCGAAAGTTCAGCAATCGGGTTGAAGACTGCATGTAGTCGTCTTGTGCCTGATGAACCTCCAGCGATGTAGTCCTTCCGTATTTCAATTTGTCAATTACTATTTCCAAATTTTCTTTAGCTAAATTAATATTATCAGACTCAATATTGTGCAATTCTTTTTGATTTTCAAAATCAGTCAACAAATTATCTAATTCGGTTTGTAATTGAATTTTAAGATATGTTAATTCATACTCGGAGGACTGAACTTGCATCTTAGACTCCGCTATTTTCCGGTCTGTTTCGCCACCGCTATATATAGGAAACGATAAATTAGCACCGAGCTGAGGTCCCAAACTTCTATTGAGAAGCATAGAGCCATCTGAATTTTTTGAATTTGAAAAATAATAACCTGCAGATATATTCAACTGCGGTAGATATTCCGAACGGATTTCTTCTATTGCTAATTTAGCTATTTCAATTTGCTTTTGATAAGCTAATATATTCATATTTGAATTATTTAATTTATCAATAATGCTATTTCTGTCTGGAGTGAAATCTACCGGTATAGAATCGGTAACTTCGTAATCCATATAGTTAGAATCGCCCAATAAATCATATAATTCTTTTTTTAGGGATTTGATATTAAATTCCTGAGTTATAGAATTCTCTCGTACTATGTTTAAATCAATCTTAGCTTGCAGTAAATCAGTTTTAGCAAGAGTACCGGCATTAAATCCGGCATCGGCAATTTTGACCCTCTCCTGATTATAATTCATTACTTCATTGATTGACTTTAGCTGTTGCTTCTGCTTAATTATCTCATAATATTTTGCTCTGATTTGATAAATTGTATTCTGAACTTGTGCTTTATACTGTACTTCACCAAGAGCTTGGATTTGATTTAATTTATCTTTACTGACAAACATTTTGCCACCGTCATAAATTGTCCAATTCAATTCGGCTCCGGCACTCAGTGCAGTAGTTGATAGCGAAGAATAGTCCGAATTTGCTCCGCTCGAATACTCCTGATGAATATTATTGACTTCATAAGTAGCCCCTCCCCTTAAAGCAATTTCCGGTAGCATGCCGGCATTTCCTTTTGTGTTATTGATAATTGTAATGTCAGCTTTATTTCGGGCTATCATTATATTATAATTATTCTTGAGTGATTTGCTAATCGCATCATCAAGAGTCATAATCTGCTGAGCATTAAGCATAAGCGATTGGATTATCGTTATTATTATCAGTAAATATATTTTTTTCATAATTATAATTTCAAATTAAAATATAAATTCTATACTAAATACTATATCAAATATCATCTTAATATTATCTTAAATAAAATCTTAAATATTAAGAGGGATTAAAATCATTTATTTGTTTTAGACATAACTATATAAATTACCGGTATAACAAATAATGTTAACAGCAAAGAGAATAATAATCCTCCGACCACTACTATACCCAGCGGAACACGACTTTGAGCACCGGCTCCCAAAGCAAATGCTATAGGTAACGCTCCGAATATTGTAGCAAGAGAAGTCATCAGTATAGGTCGTAATCTGGCAGCTGCAGCTTCAAATGCTGCGGCACTTTTGTCCAAACCGAGTTTACGCTTTTGATTTGAAAATTCTACAATTAATATCCCGTTTTTTGTAACTATACCGATTAAAAGAATCATACCGATTTCAGAAAATATATTCAATGTCTGGTTAAATATCCATAGCGAAAGCATTGCCCCGGCTATTGCCATCGGTACAGTTAACATAATTATAAAGGGGTCTCGAAAACTCTCGAACTGAGCTGCAAGTACCAAATAAATAAGCACTAAAGCCAATAGCAAAGCAAACCATATATTAGAGCTTGATTCGGCAAAATCTCTCGACTGACCGGTTAATGCTGTATTGAATGTCGGGTCTAATAGCTTTTCGGCAATTGTTTGCATTTCTTCAATTCCTTCGCCAAGTGCTCTACCATCTGCCAAATTTGCCGATATAGTTGCTGATTTGTATCTGTTATAATGATAGAGAATCGGTGGGTTACTGTTCTCGCTAATTTTCACAAGATTATCTAATTGGAGCATATTATTGGTGTTAGAGCGTACATACACCGATGAAATATTTTCCGGTACGCTTCTGTCCTTACGAGCTACCTGTCCGATTATATAATATTGTTTGTTATTTCTCAGAAAATAACCGTATCGGCTACCACTATATGATAATGATAAGGCATCGGCAACATCTTTCTCACTTACACCAAGACTATTGGATTTTAATCTGTCAACTACTATATTTATCTCAGGTTTATTAAATTTCAAATCTACATCTACATTACTAAATACCGGGCTTTGCTGTGCTAAATCCATAAACTTAGGCAGTACCTGCCGAATTTTCTCAAAGTCAAGATTCTGCAGAGTAAATTGAACCGGAAGCCCTCGCGAATTTGATGTTGAAATAGTAGGTTCTTGAGTAGGTATTATTCTTGCATCTCCGATAGTAGAATATAGCTTGAGCATTTTCTCAACAATTTGCTTTTGTGTCCTGTTTCTCTCGTTCGGCTCAGATAAAAAGCTCATTACATTGCCCGAATTTACACTTCCTCCTGCCCCCATTGCTCCATATCGAGCAAGTACGTAATTTGCTTCGGGAAATGAATCAATACTTAATTGAGCTAATCTATCTATCAGATTCCGAGTAGTAGCGAATTCCATTCCTTCAGGAGCTGTAACAGCCGTTCTGATAAAGCTATGGTCTTCCATCGGAGCTAATTCTGATTTTAATACTTTTGATAGCCCAAATATAATTGAAAAACATATTACAATAATCGCAAACGAAAGCCATTTATTATTGATAAAATATGTCAATATTTTTCGATATATATTTTCTATCCCTACAAATATCCATTCCGTACTTAGGTAAAATTTTGAATGTCCGGTAGAGCTACCAAGTTTTACATTTAATACCGGAGTCAAAGTCAAAGATACTAATGCTGAAATCAAAACTGCACTTGCCACTACTATACCGAACTCACGAAATAATCTGCCTGTAAAACCCTCTAAAAATATTACAGGAATAAATACTATTGCAAGAGTTAAAGAAGTAGAGACTACTGCAAAGAATATTTCTCGAGCACCTTCAAACGCGGCTTTCCATTTGTCCATTCCGGCTTCTATTCGCTTGTATATATTCTCGGTAACTACTATTCCGTCATCTACTACTAATCCCGTTGCCAGCACAATACCCATAAGAGTAAGTATATTAATTGAAAATCCGAATATATACATCACAAAGAAAGTACCGATTAATGATACCGGAATATCTATAAGCGGTCTCAGTGCGATTACCCAATTTCTAAAGAATAAGAAAATTATTATAACTACTAATAAAATTGCTATTATCAAAGTTTCTATCACATCGGTTACGGACTGACGTACAAATATTGATTTATCTCTGGCAATAATCAATTCCATTCCCTGAGGTAAATTTTTCCTCACTTGGTCTAATCGTTTGTAGAATTCATCGGCAATCTGAATATTATTTGCTCCGGGGAGTGGCAATAATGCAAGCATTATGCCGGTGTAACCGTTTATTTTCGCTCCCATTTCTTCATTTTGAGGACCTAAAACGGCATTTCCAATATCGGACAATTTAACTATCTGGTCGGAGGTCTGCTTGATTATCATATTATTGAAATCATCTTCGCTGCTCAATCTTCCTATAGTTTTTACTATTAATTCGGTCGCCGAGCCTCTGATTTTTCCGCCGGGCATTTCTACATTCTCTTTTGCAAGTGCATTTTTAACATCGCTTGCAGTCAGATTATAAGCCGCCATTTTATTTGGGTCAAGCCATAATCTCATTGCCGGTCTTTGCTGCCCGTATATTGATACGGAACTTATACCTTCGATAGTCTGGAATTTTTCCAAAAGTATATTTTCGGCATAGTCACTCAATTCAATACCATTCATCATTGTGCTTTGTACGGCAAGCATTATTATAGCATCGCTGTTGGCATCTGCTTTAGTAACGGCAGGTTGAGCATCTATATCTTGAGGCAGATTTTTCATAGCCTGTGATGTCTTATCTCTTACATCATTTGCAGCTTTTTCTAAATCGGAATTAAGGTCAAACTCAACTGTTATGTTGCTTGATCCAATTGATGACTGAGAGGAAATTGATTTAACCCCCTCTATCCCATTGATTGCCTTTTCGAGAGGTTCAGTAATTTGCGATTCTATAATTTCCGCATTTGCTCCCGTATATGATGTCTGTACCGTTATTACCGGTGGGTCGATTGCCGGAAACAGCCTGACTCCAAGAAAATTATATCCAACGGCTCCCATTAATACAATTATTAAGCTTAATACAATTGCTCCAACAGGACGCTTAAGTGCTATATCTGATATTAACATATATTATTCGCTGATTTTAGAATATAAAATTTTGGCATTTTCTTTTAAAAATAGTACGCCACTGGTAATCACAGTATCTCCGGATTGAAGCCCGTCGAGAATTTCAATCTTGTCTGCTTGTCGAATTCCGGTTTTTACTTTAACAAAATGAGCTTTACCATTGCGGGCTATGATTACTTTGTTTTCGTATTCCTGTGGAATTAATGACTGAGTAGGTATCATTAGTGCATTTTGATTTTCACTTAATCGCAAGTTTACCAAAGCAAAAGCTCCGGCTAATAATTCTTTTGCAGGCTTTTCAATCAATGCTCTTACTTTCAAATTACGCGTATTACCGTCTATACTTTGTTCAGTTGCTATTACTTTTGCAGTATAGATTTTTTCGTTATTAGATAATTTAAAATCTACCTTTAGCCCTGCTCGTAGCTGAGCACTATACCTCTCGGGAACAAAGAAGTCTAACTTCAATTTATTATCCGTACGTATAGTTGCCAATACTGTCGATGATGTAACCATTGCTCCGTTACTAATGTTTCGTAGCCCGATTACACCGTCGAAAGGTGCCAAGACTTCGGTTTTGCGAATCATTGATTTTTGATATTCAATATCTGATTTGATTGTGCTTACTTGCAACTGAGTTTGGTCAAATTCATTTTGGCTGATACCGTTTACTTTAATTAATTCAGCCTGCCTCTTTAATATCTGCTCTTGTAAAGCTAATTGGGATTGAAGTTTTTTTAGTGTAGCCTGAAGGTCTTCATCAAACAACTTCACCAATAATGTACCTTTTTTTACGAGTTTACCTTCCGGCAAATTAATTTTTACAATTCTACCGGAGACTTCATTTTTCAGCTCTACTTCGTCAACCGCCAGTAAATTACCATTGATGGAAATCTCGTCTATCAATAACGTAGGCTTTAATACGTAAGCATCAACTTTTTTGAGTACATTTTTTTTAATCGTCTTTTGTGGGGAATCATTTTGTGGCTTTAAAACAATTATAATAACGATTACTGCTATTATTGCCAATATTATAGAACTAATCCGTGCAATACGTTTATTTTTCATTTTTACTTACTATAAGTCCATAATAAAAAATTTGAGACGAAAAAGTCCTCTTTATATTGATTCTTAGAATTATACTATTAAGTAATATTAGCAGTTGAAAAATTTGAAGCATATTAGTCTTTGCCCTCTACCATTCGATACTTTTGGGGCAGTGTAAAAGCCGAAATAATTAATTAAAGGGAATTTAAGAGCTTGTCTAATAAACCGTCACTTTGTATTACTTTGTACATAATTTAATTCGAGCATTACCAAAGTCTAATCTTATAGATTTTAACCATTCTCTACAGAGCCTGTGTAAAAACCTATTAATACTGTTTTAAAACTAATTACAATTTCTCCCAATACTTGTTTCCCCACGCTGAAGAGGCTGTGTAAAAACCTTTGATTGCTACCGTTTTTTCAACAAAAACAAAGTACTCAAAGTCTCAGATGAGGTTGTCTAAAAAGTAAAAACATTTCAAAATCGTCATTCTGAGTTACTGACCACCAGCTACGCGACTGGTAAAACAATACAATGACAACAAAAAAAACGTGTATATTGAAAATTTTTGAAATTGCCTGGGAACGTATTGAAAAGAAGGTAAAAAGACTTGGGTGCATTCTCATTAATGTGTCTTAAAATTCGAGTGTTAATGAAAACACTTATTGGGATATATTTTCGGATAACACTTTTAAATATCGGATAAATCATTGTGAATATTGCGTTTACAAGGACACTCAAGAAATGATGTCATTAACAGTGTAACGAAGAATCCAGAGTTATCAACAAGTTAGCATTATCTGGATTCTTCACTTCGTTCAGAATGACAATTTTTTAGTCAGCCACTTGAATGGTGCTGGGAATAATATTTGCCGTCTTGTGGCAGTATTTACACAGCCTCTGAAGCGTGGGGTTGATTAGAGAAGAAGATAAAAACTGCGGAAATTTGCAGTAGATTAGTAGTATTTACACAGCCTCTACAGCGTGGTGTTCATGAAATAACTACTGTCTTATCCTCTCCGTAGTATATTCCAGAAATTGGTTTTTCTAATTCTTATCCCCCACTATTCTCTATCCTCTATCCCCTATCCTCTATCCCCTATCCTCTATCCCCTATCCCCTATCCCAAAACTTTATAAAGCGTTGCTTTACTTAATTTTTGATATTAAGTAAATCAGAAATTATTTATTTGCAATTTTATCAATATTTTTCTTGCATATTATATTTATTTTATTTATATTGCATTTGAATTATATTTCTTTTTGAGTTTACTAATATTACTTGATTTCAAAATAAAAAGCCGGCTTTATTCTATACAATTAATTCAATTTCTTAATTTTATTTAGGAGGAGATTTTTATGTATTTAATAATTAATCAAAAATGCAAAAATGCAAAAATGCAAAAATGCAAAAATGCAAAAATGCAAAAATGCAAAAATGCAAAAATGCAAAAATGCAAAAATGCAATAGTGTTTTTTTCAATACTATTTATAGCTTTTTTCGTTATAAATAATTACTCATCTGCACGGGATAAACTTCCGGTTGTAAATTCAGGTCAAAGCGGGTATGGTTGTAATTATTGCCCCCTGACTGATAGTATTTTAACTCCTGTTGTTAATCCTTTAACCAAAGATACTACTTGGAAATATTTACCATTAGATTATGTACAAGCTAATTCTTGGTATGATAGAATAATTTCAGGGTATGATGCAAATGGCAACCCTATCTATGAATCTTTACAAGCAAAAATTCCTTGCACTGCCAAAATAAATGGTATAGTAACTTACATTGGAACTGTTACAGCCTCATTTGCTTATAAAGTTGTTGACAGATGTCTTCTTCCAAATACCGATACTACTATAGCCGGATTTTTAACAAATACTTTAATCTATGGTTCTAGGTATGATATTGCCGTATATATCCATGATGTTTGCTTTAAGGAAGGATTCCCCGGTTTAGATATTAATTTAATTCCTACTGTTTCAGAAATGTTTGTTAAAGCACAACGCGAAATTTTGCAAAGTACATATTATTATTTTTGGCCTCTATTCGAAAAAGAGCCAATAACAAATTCATATAAATTTGCAAGTGGCGGACCAATAGATTCAGCATTTAATGAATCAACAGGTAATGATACTATCGTAGCTAGAAGCTGGATGCATTTTTATATGCCGTGCAAAGTAATTCAATCAACATATCAAGATAATAATTTTCTTTTAACATATTGTTATGAAAAGTGTGGCGATAGTTGCTGTATTGTTTCTTATAGGCACCATATTGGGTACTTTTACAAAAAAGATTTATCAGGGACGAGATGCTATAATCATAGAACATTAACTATGCGAATTTTAACACCTGCTCAGGATTGTCCTTCTACTTTCGGCAGTTTATGTATTGATATTTGTAGTGATGATTTATTTGCTTTTGATTATTATCAAACTATATTTAGAGATTATCGGGAGAGAGATTCTGATTGCCAATACTGTCAAGATTTTCCCTTACTATTAAAACCAATATTATCAAATATAACAATGGATAAAGAATACGATAACATTAGAATTTTTGATTTATTGGGTAACTTAGTTACACAAATCAAATCAAATAATATTGATGATTACAATACTGCAATACAAAACATTCATGGTTTATATTTTGTTTCTTATTATTTTGGGAATACATTTATTGAGTCAAAATCAATATATTTTGAATAGTATTAAGTACATATTGAAGCTCTCCATCATTATCGGAGAGCTTCATAAATAAAGAAAAGAGGAATACATGAAAAATTCAATTTATACGTTAGTTTTTATCTTATCTGCTTATTATTGCTTTTCGGCAGATTTTAAAATACTATGGGACTATCAACCGCCTAAACCCTTTCAAAACATTATAGTTTCCGCTGATAATAAATATTTATATGAATATAATTATTCAATAGCTATTGATTTGAAAAACTCAAGTTTCTCGACACAAACAATTGTTGAACTTCCGATTAATCCCAAGATGGATGCTCAAGGTAATGTTTATAAAATTATGGATAGTAATAAAATATTTACTTATAATTTCCATACGGGTAATCAAATAAACAAAGACTTTTCATTTATTGATTTATATGAAAAAACTATATCCGATTATTCGATTAATTATGTTGCAGTCTCTTATAATTTGTTTGGTGAAATAGCTGTTTATAATTTGAATACTAAGCAAGAAATTCTTAAATATAATATATTTAACGATAGACCGGCAGATGCTGCTGCATTCTCCGAAAATGAAAAATATGTTTTAATGTTTCATAGTGATTCTATTTACATGTATAATCTGCAAACAAATACTTTGATTTTCACACGTGCTTATGAATCATTATCAACTATCAAGCATGTGAATTTTTATGGTGATTCAGCTGCTGTTCTCTGCGATGTAAACAATAATTGTGTAGCTGTAAATACTATTAACGGCGATGAAATTAAAATTGACAGTACAAGCAATGTATTATATGAATATAATTTTTCGGAATATACAATTTTTAGGCATAATTTAATTACTAATATTTATGACACTTTACAACTTATTGAATTTAAAGAGGATACTTTTAAACTACGGTATAGAGCATCTGACTTTAGTAATGAAGAGAAAGAATGTTATTTATCTAAATTTAACAATAAATATTATTTTGCAAAATATTCTGATAATTATATAATCGATTCATTAGATACTAATATATTATTATATAATTCTGAATACTATTTGATATTTAATAACAATAATATCTTTAAAATAAACAGTGAGACAAAAGATACTATAGAATCATACTTATCATTACCATCTAATATATTAGGTTACAATGAATTATATTATTTCAAGGGAATATTTAGTTTTAATGTTTTTAGTTTAAAAGGAAATAATTTGCTTATTAATCTCAATGCTATTAACATTTATGGTCCGGAAATTCGTTTTTCGGTATATAACCCTCACTATATTACTAATCAAATATCAGATACTATTTTCTGCAGATTTTTACCAGATACTAATGTAGTTTTTAAATTTCAACTTCAAGATTATAATTTCGCCCATCCTTCAGGTGTTAATAATGATTTATATTACTTGAAAAATGATAATTTAAATATATTATATAAGCATGATTTAATTGCAAATCAAATTGACACATTAGCTTATGACTTCAATATTAGCTCTTTACGGTTTTCAATGGATAAAAAATATATGGCATTAACTAGCAATACTGAAAAGAAAACTTATTTTTATGATTTGAATAAAATTAAAAATCAAGAGCCTATTTTAGTGTTAGCTGATGTTTATGAACCTGATATTTATCATAAATTGCATATTTCATCAAATTTCAAATACTTGATTACAAATGTTACTGCAGATAAATATGCCCATAGAACTTGCTATGAGTTACATTTAGAAAGTTTGTCTGTTAATAATAATGTGCCTACTACTTCCTTATCAATTTTCCCTAATCCGGCAACTGATTATATTGAAATTTTTAATGTACTAATGGGTAGTGAAATTGAAATATTTAATTCTATGGGTATTTTGATTGATAGATTTAAATATGATTCGCGAATTGATATATCTAAATATCCTATCGGAATATATACTGTTCGTTCCAATACGGGCACTCAGAGATTTATAAAGATATAACCCCTAAACAATCAAGACTTTTAACTCATTGTTTTAGCACTGTATTTCAATTACTTACGGATATTTTCATTAGAAATATAAGTACTATTACGAGTATTAGGAGTTGGTTTCATATTATAAATAACAAAGCCATACCGATTAAGATATGGCTTTATTAATATTGTTCAAGAAGGAAAGAATTAATTATCCATCAATTCTTTTTCTTTTGCAGTAAGAGCAACATCTAATATTTTGATATGCTCGTCAGTAATTTTCTGCATTTCATCTTCACCGCGTTTTTTCTCGTCTTCGGTGATTTGCTTATCTTTTTCTGCTTTGCGAAATACTTCTATTTGGTCTCTGCGAATATTTCGGATAGCTACTTTGCCTTCTTCGGCATATTTTTTAGTCAATTTCACATATTCTTTTCTACGTTCTTCAGTTAATGGAGGAACAGGAATACGAATAATTGTACCGTCATTCTGTGGATTAAATCCGAGACCTGCTGCTTGAATAGCTTTTTCAATTGCTGATAGTGTAGTTCTGTCAAAAGGTTGAACTACTATAGTTCTTGCGTCCGGAACGGCGATGTTAGCCATTTGAGAAATCGGAGTCGGCGAACCATAATATTCGGCTTTCAATCCGTCAACTAATGATGCAGTAGCCCTGCCGGTACGAACTTTTGTAATCTGTCCTTTAGTAAAATCAACAGATTTAGCCATCATATCTTTTGATTTTTCAATAATTTCTTTATATTCCATAAGCATACCTTTAAAATTATATATTTACAACTGTTCCAATTTTTTCACCTGATATAACACGTTTCAAGTTACCTTTTTCGTTTAAATTAAATACGATTATCGGTAATTTATTTTCCTTGCATAGAGCAAAAGCGGTCTGGTCCATTACTCTCAAATCTTTCTCGAGCACTTCCTGAAATTTAATAGATTCGTACTTTAACGCATGAGGATTTTTCTCGGGGTCTGAATCATAGACTCCGTCAACACGTGTACCTTTAATTACTACATCGGCTTCGATTTCTATAGCTCTAAGCACAGCAGCTGTATCCGTAGTGAAGTATGGGCTACCCGTTCCGGCAGCAAATAATACTACACGACCTTTTTCTAAATGTCTGATAGCACGCCTTCTGATAAATGGTTCAGCAATTTGCTCCATTTTGATTGCAGTCTGAAGTCTGGTGCTTATTCCTTTGCTCTCTAAAGCACTCTGGAAAGCTATGCAGTTAATTACAGTTGCGAGCATGCCCATATTGTCGCCGGATACTTTATCAATACCTGTGCCGGCACTCTGCATCCCACGGAATATATTGCCCCCGCCGATTACTATACCGACTTGAATTCCTAACTCATGTAGTTCTTTTATCTCTTCCGTAAATGCACTTAAAGTATTCGGGTCGATACCGTAACTTTTTTCTCCCATTAATGCTTCACCGCTTAATTTAAGCAGTATTCTTTTATATTTTGGAATTCCCATTTAATTTAAACCCTAAGATTTATGTATAAGTATAGTTTCTTTTCTGTTTTAATAATTGTTGTCTAATATTCAATTTAGGACAAATAGTTGATTTATTTTGATATAGCAATTTCTGCTTGATATGTAATTTCATAAAATATAAATGCCTTAAATCTTAATTTCAAACTTTATACTTCTTGATTTTCGTTTGTTCTTACTCGAAATAACTACATTAGATTCTTATATCAAGTCCTAATTCCGAATTCCCATTTCCCAAATCCCAATCATCAACTATTAAAACAGAAAAGCGTAAAAAAAAGGGGTTAAAATCAAATAACCCCTTTATTTAAACATTGATTCATTAAGCAATCTCTTCGCCTAAAAAATATCTTTTAAATGATAATATTTTAAGTTCAGGATTTGCTTCAGCTAATATTACTTTTACAGCTTTGCTTCCGTCTTTAACAAAAGCCTGCTCAATTAAGCAATTTTCTTGGAAGTATTTTTCTAATCTGCCTTGAGCAATTCTTAGAGCTATATCTTCTTTTTTACCTTCGTTCATAGCTTGTTCTTTATAGATTTCAATTTCTTTATCGATTTTCTCTTGAGAAACTATGCTTCTATCAACAAAAGAAGGATTCATAGCAGCAATTTGCATAGCTACATCATAAATTGTAGCTTTTGATTTTTCATCAGGATCTGCGATATTAGTATTAAGTAATACGCCTAAACGGCTACCTGAGTGAATATATGCTGATAAATAACCATTAGTTTTAATTTTTTCCATTCTGCGAACTTCAATTTTTTCACTGAATTTAGCAAGAATTTCATTGTGAAGTCCCTCGATAGTGTCGTTACCAACTTTAACTTTCATTAATTCATCAATGGAATTAACTTCATTATTTAAGTAAGCATAACCTAATTGATTAGCATATTCTACGAAGCCTTCGTTTTTACCGACGAAGTCTGTTTCACAGTTAACTTCAATTACAATACCGGTTTTTTTATCATCAGTGGTAATAACCAAAACGATACCTTCGTTAGCTGAGCGATCAGCTCTTTTAGCAGCAGAAGCGGCACCTTTTTTTCTAAGTAACTCAATAGCTTTTTCCATATCGCCTTCGGCTTCTACTAAAGCTTTTTTACATTCGCCCATACCGGCACCGGTTTTAGTTCTAAGGTCTTTGACCATGTTAGCTGATATTTCTGCCATTTTAAATAGTCCTATATATTTATTAATATAATTTTCAAAATAATTTATAGTATAATTAGTTGCTTTCAATATTTTTTTATTTTGTATATCAAGATTAGAAAATCCCTAATCTTGATATAAACAAAACAATTTAATGAGTTTAAAAAAAAGCAGTCGGTTACGACTGCTTTTGAATAATCATTATTTATTCTCAGCGTCGCCGGCTTCGGCAGGCTGGTCGTGATTAGCTAAATCTCTATTATCGCGGTTTCTTCTGGGAGCAGCTCCCGGAGCTCCGCCCGGTCTTTTTCTTTCTCTCAAATTTCTTTTAATTTTATGAGAGTCTTCGTCTTCGCCTTCATTTTCTTTTGCATTTCTGTCGGCATCAGATAGACCTTCAGCTTTACGAGCACGAGCTACTTCAGCTCCCTCGGTAATAGCGTCAGCCATCACTTTACACATTAATTCAATAGTTTTAGATGAATCGTCATTTGACGGAATCGGATAATCAACAATTTCAGGGTCGCAGTTAGTATCAACTAATGCGATAACCGGAATACCTAATATTTCAGCTTCTTTAATTGCGATATGTTCTTTTTTGATATCTACTACGAAGATAGCTCCGGGCAAGCGGTTCATATCTTCAATACCGCCGAATACTTTACGCAGACGGTCTCTTTCTCTTGATAGGAGTAATCTTTCTTTCTTGGTAATAGCTTCAAAAGTACCATCAACTTCCATTTTGTCGATAGCTAATAATCTTTTTATACTTTTTCTGATAGTAGAAAAATTAGTAAGCATACCACCGAGCCAACGTTCGCTAACATAATTCATGCCGCATTTCTTTGCAAATTCGGCAAGAATATCTTTAGCTTGAGGCTTAGTACCTACGAAAAGAATAACCTTTCCGGCGGCAGCTGACTGATAAATGGCTTCTCTTGCTATGTCGAGAAGCACTTGAGTTTTACGAAGATCTATAATATGGATCCCGTTTCTTTCCATAAAGATGAAATTTTGCATTTTCGGATTCCATCTTCTGGTAAGGTGTCCGAAGTGGGCACCAGCTTCGAGCAATTGCTCTATTTGAACTACGTGAGACATTTTTTCTCCTTGTGTTAGGCTTATGCTTCCTTCATTTTGTTTGCTCAACATTCTGCTATTATAAAATGCCACACACAAACAATCCGAAAGCAGGCTTAATTTTCAAATCTGTTAATTAAATAAAAAGAACATTCGAATACAAAAAAACTGATTAACGTTTTGAGAACTGGAAGCGTTTACGAGCTTTCTTTTGACCGTATTTCTTACGTTCAACCATACGAGGGTCACGTGTCATTAAATGAGCGTCTCTCAAGATATGGCGTAAAGTCTCATCATACTCAACCAAAGAACGAGCTATACCTAATTGGATAGCACCGGTCTGTCCTGTTAATCCCCCGCCTCTTACAGTAGCGATAACATCCCAGCGACCAAGATTATTGGTTACTTCAAATGGTTTCAATATTGTAATACGGTTAGTATCAACCGGAAAGTAATTTTCAAACTCTCTGTTGTTGATTGTGATTTTCCCTTTACCTGGAAGAAGTCTTACTTGAGCCACAGAGGTCTTTCTTCTTCCGGTTGCTGAATTAGTCTTCATCTAAAACTCCGAATTGTAAATTAATATGGTAATTCAAATTTTACCGGTAACTGTGCCGAATGCGGGTGTTTCTCACCTGCATACACTTTTAACTTTTTCATGATTGCTCTGCCAAGTTTTGTCTTGGGCAACATTCCTCTAACGGAATGTTCAATTACATATTCGGGCTTGACTTTTTGCATTTCTATAAATGATTTAAATCTGTCGCCACCCGGATAATAAGTATGATGAAAATATTCTTTTTGCTCAGGTCTTTTACCTTGAAGAACTATTTTCTCCGCATTAATCACTACAACGAAATCGCCATTATCGACGTGAGGTGTAAAGCTTGGTTTGTGCTTGCCTCTTAAAATAATTGCTACTTGCGTGCTAAGTCTTCCGACTGTTAGCCCTGCTGCATCAACTACATACCATGCTCTAGTTACGTCTTCTTTTCTAAGCGATTTGGTTATTTTTGCTGTAGCTTCCACAAACTACTCCTATCTATTTAACCATAATATACTAAAAAGAATACAAAATTACTGATTATTTCAATGATACCCAAATCTTTTTTTTATTATTTATCATATAATTCAATATTTAAGCAATTATTTTGTTTTTTGTCCTTAAATCACGATTTTTTTGATTCTATTGTATTTTCTAAAATAATTTTTCTGAATAATCCTATCCTAAGTTTTTCTTCAGCTTAAGAAGGCTCAATAAACCCAAAGCGAATCATATAGACAAGCTAAATACTAATTTATTAAAGTCAAATCCAATATTAAACTCAAAATTTTGAGAAGTATCCGATAGCTTTCTATTATAAATCTTAATTGCGGATTGAAACTGTTTATTGGATTGACGAATCAGTAAAAGACCTGTTAAATCAAGTCCTAAAGCTAATGCAGAGCTAATAACAAATCCAGAACTTTTGTTAGTACCCCCACTGTAAGTATTGTCCATATATACTTCTTTTATCTGATTTATTGTTAATAATAGCCCTGCCCCTAAAGCAATATATCCTAAATTTTTATTCCAACTCGAAGATACTAACCTATCACTCGAATTAATATTATTTTCCAATATATCAACTATATCACTACGTGGTACTTCAACCCCTTTTATAGCATAACTATTTCCCCAAAATGAGTAATCAACTATAATAGAGTCTTGTGAAGTTTGAGCAGTAGCTGTCATAGAACAAATAATAAACAAAAAAAGATTAAGTAGTTTTCTCATAATAAATTCGCAACTAATAAATATAACAAATGTCTTTTTAGGAACTCAAAATAAACAAAAATATTTAAAATAAAAAAATTGTAAATAAACTATACTCTATTCGAGCTGACACAATTGCAGTTGTTCTGGCATAGATTACGACAATATTGTCGCAGACCTGACAATTTTGCAGTTTAATAATTTTGCAGTTTTAACAAGATAAAAAAAAGCCGACTGAAAAGCCGGCTTATTTTAAATATTTTATGTTCAATATTATATGTGAATCAATTTTCGTTGACAGATGAATACAAATCTTTTAATCTCTTGCGTAAGTGAAGCACCGCATAGCGCTTACGAGCAAGTAAAGTATTGATATTCACACCGGTATCTTCAGACATTTCTCTGAATGATATTCCTTCGAATTCGTTTTTAACGAATACATCTCTTTGTTCTTCAGGGAGTTCTGCAAGACCGTCTTGCACAGATTCCCAAATAGTCTTACGCATTAAATCTATTTCAGGGTCATTAGAAGCATCACCCAAAAAGTTTTCAAATGAATCAACGCCGTCTTCAGCCTGCCCCGGAGTCTGCATATCAGAGAAGGTCTCGGCTCTTTTTTTACGATAAGAGTCAATAATTCTGTTTCTGACCGCAGTAAACACCCAAGATGCTATATTCTCAATTGGTTTCTGTACATTAGCTGATGCAGCAAGTACGTTAGTGAATACATCCTGTAAGATGTCTTCGGCTTCTTCTTGGCTTCTAACTCTCTGACGTATAAAGCCTAAAAATTTCTTGCGGTCTGTCTTGAACAAATTCTCAATTTGAACTGCAAGTTCCATGTCGTTTCTCCTCAATGGTAAACCCAAATTTGCCGAGCGATGATTAATTGATATCACTTTAATATCTTTCCTATTTTCAACTGCCATATTTCTCATATACTTATCCTCCATTCAATATTGTAGTTTTAGTAATAATTTTAAAGAGTATCAAATTTTATCAAAAGCTCCTCCAATTCAAATAACCAAATCTTTGGTTTTGTAAATTAATATTTTAATCTCATCTAAACATATAGACACATTTTCGACCGAAAAGTTACAAAATTAAATCGTTTAATTCAACTATTTTTGCAATTATTGCAATTTTTTATTGATTTTATACAATAATTTTACACTTTGTATATTGTATTCAGTTAACTGTGCAATTTATTACACAATTTACACAGTTTACCCTGAATTTTATTTAAAATATGTGTCAATGAACAATCAGTTATTTAAGCATAGGAATTTTTATGCCAAATTTTCTCGCATTATCTTGAGCTCTTTCATAACCGGCATCGGAATGACGTAAAATTCCCATCATTGGGTCATAAGTAAGAACTCTTCTCAATTTTGAATCTGCTTCCAGAGTACCGTCAGCAACTACTACCATACCGGCGTGTAAAGAGAGTCCCATTCCGACTCCGCCCCCGTGATGCATCGACACCCATGTAGCACCGCCTAAAGTGTTTAGAGCGAAGTTAAAGTAAACCCAGTCCGCTATTGCATCAGAGCCGTCTTTCATTGCTTCTGTCTCTCTATAAGGCGAAGCAACTGAACCACAGTCCAAGTGGTCTCTGCCGATTACTATCGGAGCCGATACCTGACCTGTACGTACTAATTCGTTAAATAGAAGTCCGGCTTTCATTCTGTCGCCATAGCCGAGCCAGCAAATTCTCGATGGCAGTGCTTGATAGCCTACATGCTTCTGAGCATTGACTATCCAGCGATGCATCGGCTTGTCGTCAGGGAAAAGTTCCATTACAGCTCTATCAGTTACTTCTATATCTTTGGGGTCTCCGGATAATGCTACCCAGCGGAAAGGACCTTTCCCGTCGCAGAATAGAGGTCTGATGTATGCCGGTACAAATCCGGGGAAATTAAACGCATCTTTAACATCGGCATAATCTTTTGCTATACCGCGAATATTATTACCATAGTCAAATGTTACCGAGCCGTGTCTCTGGAATTCAAGCATTGCCTGAACATGGATTCCAATTGATTTATATGACTGCTCTAAATATTTCTCCGGATTTTCTTTTCTTAACATATCGGCTTCAGCCTTAGTGTAACCTGCAGGATAATATCCGTTTAGCGGGTCATGAGATGAAGTCTGATCTGTTACTACATCTGGAAAAATATTTCTGCGAATCAACTCCGGCAATATTTCGGCAGTATTGCCGATTAAACCAATCGAAATCGCTTTCTTTTCTTTCTGATACTTTTCAACTAATCTTAATGCTTCGTCTAAATTATCTACTTTAAGGTCGCAGTATCCGTCATGGATACGTTTATCAATGCGAGTTTCATCAATTTCAACAGTTAGAGAAACTGCTCCGGCAAATGTTGCGGCAAGTGGCTGAGCTCCGCCCATACCGCCCATACCACCGGTTAATAAAAATCTACCATATAAATCACCGCCGAAATGCTGGCGAGCTACCTCAGCAAAAGTTTCGTAAGTACCTTGTAATATTCCTTGTGTACCAATATATATCCATGAGCCAGCAGTCATCTGTCCGTACATCATAAGTCCCATTTTGTCTAATCTGCGGAATTCATCCCAGTTTGCCCATTTAGGTACTAAATTTGAATTTGCAATTATCACCCTCGGAGCAGCTGTATGAGTTGGTACTATCGCAACCGGTTTTCCGGATTGAACCAATAAAGTCTCGTCCGGTTCCAAATTAATAAGCGAATCTATGATTGCGTCATAACATTCCCAATTACGAGCAGCTTTGCCGAGACCTCCATAGACTATCAGCTCTTCGGGTTTTTCTGCATTTTCAGGGTCTAAATTGTGCTGAATCATTCTATAGGCGGCTTCTATCTGCCAATTTTTACAGGTTAATTCTGTTCCTCTTGGTACTTTTACCGTTCTCATTTTTAATTACCTCCGTACTACCTATACAATTTATCATTACTCAATTTATTATAACATAATTTATTATAACTTAGAAAATGATTTTGTTTCTTTTTGTATAAGTATTTTTATTTATTTATTTATTAAGTTGTTTATTTCTATTTCGCCAAGTTTATTATTATCAAATATTTCTCTAAGTAATTGCCAAGGATAATAGCCCAAATTATGACCATCAGCCCATTGAAAATTAAGTGCATAATTGCCCGATGGAATTATCTTTTCCAATATAAATTCACCCTTACGGACTACCTTAAGCTCGGAATCTTTTTTATTGATATTAATACGTTTTTCTTGACATTCCGCACAGGGACAGCTGTTACGTAAGGCATTCATTTTAATAACAGATGTGTAACCGTCTGACCATGTAGCACTTATCAAGAATTTATTCAGTTTCTTTATTGCATTTAACTTATATTCAAACATAAGAAATTCCGTATTATTTTCCAAGTATTCAAAATTATGGAATTATTACGAGAAAAAAAATTATATAGAGTTTATTTAAGGATTTTGCTTTTTTGTGTAAATACTATAGCAGTATCAAGCCCGTTGCAAAATTCAACGAATTGATTCGAGTTTTGCATCAGTCTCGCTTAGCAACAATATTTCATCAATGGTTTGGTGAATTCAATCTTTTTGTTTAATTTAAGTTTTTTGAAAACTCTAATATAATTGTATGCTCTGAAAAACAAGAATGTTGCAAAATTCAATGATTTCTGTTCATCTACTAAAGTAAATGTATGTAAGTAATTGTTTACCAAGCTAAATAGGTTGTGTAAAAACTACAAAAAGACAACAAATATTATTTCCAAGTTTCATTCAACCCCACGCTTCAGCGTGGGGAATGACACTAATTACTTGAATCCCCACGCTGAAGCGTGGGGTTGAATAGTGAAGGATATAGAAACTGCGGAAATTTGCATTAGAATAACAAATTTTACACAGCCTCTTGAATGGAATGAGCAGATAAAATATTGCAGTAGATTTTGATATTTACATAGCAACTAAAGCATAGGGTTAATTCTTATGAGAAATATAATTGCACAATTTAAAGCAGTATTGATTTATAGATTGTAGCATAAAGGATTTCGTATATTTTAATATTTAAATGAACCATTTCAAGCTAAGTATAATTTAAAATGACAAAAATGATAAGCAAATATTTAAGCCTAAAAATGATTATTATTATCGCTGTTATATTACGTATATTTACAGCGTTATATATGTTTGATTTTCACACTGAAAATTATTGGGAATATGGAGAAATAGCTAAAAATATTTATCATGGCAGAGGATATAGTTTGTTATATATTGAAAATGGGAAAATCGAGCATAAATACAAATCGGAAATTGCTGCCTATCCATCAGCTTATATGCCTCCAATGTATGTATTCCGTATATTACCTTTTATTGGTATAGAAAATGTAGTATTGAGGAATGTACTCTTTCTAATTTCCAATTTAATATTATCTGCTGCAATTATTATAATGCTATACAGGCTAACAGCTATATATTTTGATGAGAAGACTGCACTTGCAAGTGCTTTTATATACGCCTTAGTGCCGGAATTTTTATTTGCTACTTTAGTATTTGCACCGGTTCTTGAATTTCATTTTTTAATTCTTTATTTAATATTCCATTTAGTTAAAGTATCTAAACTTCAGCTACTGCATATTTTTATCGGAGTATTTTTGTTAGTTGCAATGCGTTCTGAAATGATTGCATTGGCATTTATATTGATTTTAATATTTTTGAAGGGCAAGAATAAAATTAAAGCACTTACTATAGCTATTGCTGTTTTTCTTTTTGTTATTCCCTGGACTGTCAGAAATTATTATGTGTTTAATGAATTCATTCCCGCCACTACAAACTCGGGGATTAATCTTTATAGAGGGCATAATCCGATTGGGACGGCTCACTGGGGCGTGCCGGGAGCAGACAAAGTAATTACACAGAATAAAAATAATAGGAATATCGAGATTGTACTGAACAGGTTAAATAGAGATGCTGCAATTGATTTTATAAGAAATAACCCAAAAGAAACTATAATAAACTCATTTAAAAAGTTGTTTTATCTATGGCTTTATAATCCGAATGACCCACGCAGTTTACACCCATTATATATTATCCCATGGATGATTTTACTTATTACTTCAACATTTGGATTAATAAAGACATTTAATAGCGACAAGTATAAATACATTTACACAATAATAATTTTACAAACTATTATCTCAATACTCTTTTTTGCTATTCCGCGTTATCAAACAATGCTAAAAGTGGTTCTGCTGCCATTTTCTGCCTTTACAATTTATCTATTTATTGATTTTATCAAAATACGTTTTTTAACAAAAAACACGAGTTAATAAAAATGTAATTCGAGCAGAGCTTATTGCATTAATGTAAAACTAATTAAGCCCTATTATCAAGATATTTCTTTATTTTATTAACATATATATTTATATTTGCAATTGAATATTTGTATATAATCTGATGTGAAAATATGAATCAGTTAATGCTTGGCGATAATCTTGAAATTATGCAAAAAATGGAGTCCGAATCTGTTGATTTAATTTATTTGGATCCTCCATTTTTCTCAAATAGAAATTATGAAGTTATCTGGGGCGACAAAGGCGAGATTCGCTCTTTTGAAGACAGATGGAGCGGTGGTATAGATCATTATATTGCTTGGTTAAAAGAAAGAGTTGCCGAAATGCACCGACTTTTAAAACCTACCGGTTCAATTTATCTTCATTGTGATTGGCATGCTGATGCTTATATAAGAGTTTTTATTTTAGATAAGTTATTCGGAGAAAATAATTATAGGAATAAAATTACTTGGAAAAGAGCCACTACTCATAATGACAGCAAACAAGGAGCCAAGCATTTCGGAAGAGTTTGCGATTATATTTATTTATATAATAAAAATTTCCAGAATGCAACATTTAACACAATATTTGATGAATATACTAAAGAATATACGGACGTTACATATAGTAAAATTGAGCCTATAACCAACAGGCGATTTAAATCTTCTGATTTATCTGCTGCTAAGCCGGGAGGAGACACACTTTATGAATGGAAAGGTAAGCTCCCGCCCAAAAATCGTTATTGGGCATATTCAAAAGAAAATATGGAAAAATTTGAAGAAGAAGGACGTATTTATTATTCTACAGCCGGTAAACCTTATTTAAAGCATTATTTAGATGAAATGCCAGGAGTTAGTATTGATGACCTTTGGTTGAATTGCAATTTTAAAACCAAATCTGAAAGAATTGGGTATCCAACTCAAAAACCCGAAGCTTTTATGGAGCGTATTATCAAATCAGCAACAAATGAAGGTAACATTGTCTTAGACCCATTTGTAGGTGGGGGTACTACAGTTGTAATGGCAGAAAAACTTAATCGCCAATGGATAGGTATTGACCAATCCGTAGCCGCTATAAAAGTAACAGAGATGAGATTAAATAAAATGCAGAATTTATTCTCTGCTCCATTTTCTGTACAACTTCATAAATACGATTATGATACATTAAGATACAAAGACGCTTTTGAGTTTGAGAAATGGATAGTTGAACAATTTGATGGGCTTTCCAATATAAAACAAAGAAACGATTTCGGCATGGATGGTAAAAAACGAGACGGTACTCCGATTCAGGTCAAACGCTCTGATAATATTGGTAGGAATGTAGTTGATAATTTCTTTTCGGCTGTAATGAGATATGATAAAGCTTTATATGAAAAAAACAAGGTATCTGAGAACCCTATAGGATATATAATTGCTTTTTCTTTTGGCAAGGGAGCAGTTCAAGAAGTCGCCCGTTTAAAAAACGAAGAAAATGTAATTATCAAATTGGTAACAGTCGAAGAAATTGTCCCTATAGCCAAGAAACCTAAAATATCTGTTTCGATTGACGATAAGGGTACTGATACAAAAGGTTTACGAGAAATTGAATTCAGAGCTATTGCCGTAAGTCCTGCCGGAGTTGAATTTTATGCCTTCGATTTTAATTATAATGAAGAAACAAGAATATTTTCAGCCGAGCTTATGCTCAATAAAGAAGGCATCGCCTCATTTAAGTTTAAACCGGGCAATCATACTATTGCAGTCAAAGCTGTCGATAATGAAGGCTTAGAAGCTATTGAAGTAATCAAGGTTAAAGTCAATGGATTGGTCAAGAGAGAGGAATAATTTGTTATATTATTTCTTTCATCAAAGCACAAATAACTAATCTTGGCACCCAAGTGGCTATAGTTTGTGTTTGATGTAAAATGAAAATTTCAAATAGGAAATATTATTGTATTTCAATTGCCTGTCTGAATATTTGGATTATCCCCAAATCTTTCGTCTTTTCTTGTAACATTTCAGCAATTAAAGCATATATATAAATATAGATGTAGAATTTAAAAACAAAGAGATAAAATAAGCGTCTATTAAAGATACTGATTTGAAAATATATAGAGAGTACTTATTATGAAAACGAGAATATTGGCTTTATTTTATGTTAAATCTATTATGATAGTGCTATTATTAGCACTGACTATATCATTAAGCAGTTCTGCCAATGCCCAGTTTAGAAAAGAAAAAAACAATGCTTTTTCTTATGGCGAAAGGCTTGATTATAAAGTCGGTTATTCATTTATTACCGCCGGTAACGGATATTTTCAGATTATGCCGGTAGTATCTCAATACAATAACAGAAGATGCTATGATATAAGATTTCGAGTTTATTCTTTAGAGAGCTTAAAATGGATTTATCAAGTAGATGACGCTTATCGTACATTGCTTGACGAAGAGGGAATATTCCCATGGATGTTCCAGCAGAGAATCCGCGAAGGCAACTATAAACGCGATGTAAAGGCATACTTTGACCAAAGTAAAAATATGGCTTTCGAGGGCGATAAATCTTTTAAAATTCCGCCTTATGTGCACGATATAGTTTCGGCTTTTTACTATGTGCGTACTCAAGACCTTACTAATATGAAGAAAGGCTCAGTATTCTATCTTGAGAACTATTTCGGAAAGAAAACAAATAAGTTAGGAATAAAAATTCATGGCAAGCAGACCGTAAAAGTTGATGCCGGTACATTTAAAACAATACTGATTGAGCCACTCGTAGTTGACGGCGGATTATTCAAAAGCGAAGGTAATATTCTAATTTGGGTAACTGACGACGAGATGAAAATTCCTGTAAAAGTATCTACTAAAATTGTTATAGGCGATGTATATGCCGAACTGACTAAATATTCCGGTTTATGTAAGAAACTAACATCTAAAATCGGATAGATTCTAAATAATATATAAAAAAGCAAAACAGCTCAATCAACTAAGATTGAGCTGAAAATTATAAGTATAAACCAGGTAAGACTATGAAAAGGAATATATATCTAATATTATTACTGATAACCGGCATATCCCTGCTGGCTCAAGATAAAAGCTCAGTTTTTAAAGAATTAAAAAGTAAATATAATGGAATAAGTTCGGTTAGCTTTACTTTTAAAGATATGAATAATAAATATTCCGGAGAGATAACTTCCGAAAAAGGAAATAAATATAAAATCAAGTCAAGCGATAGAGTAATCACTTGCACAGGGAAAAAGATTTATAATTATACCGTAGCCGATAATAAAGCATTAGTATCTGATTTTAATGAGTCTAATTCTGCTCTATCAATAGAGAAGTTCTTTTTTGAATTTATTAATATTCTGAGCCCGGAGAGCTTTACAAAAGAACATTCTACAAAAGTAACAAACGGATTAATGCTACTGACCCTAAAACCGGATGAAAATTTTGCCAAAAAAAATAAAATAAAAAATATAAAAATATGGATAGACAAAAATAACGACATCAAATATATAGCTTTTAATTTTCAGAATAAAGATCAATTTTATAAAATTGATAATTTAAAAACAAATATAAAAATAAAAAAAGATTTCTTTAAATTTAAAGCTCCTGCGAAATGTCAAATTATAGAATTGGATTGATTTTGATAACAAATATAACAAAAGACTTCTTTAAATTTAAGGCTCCTACGAAATGTCAAATTATAGAATTGGAATAAGAATGTTGAAATATAAATATATATTTATCGTATTAATGTTATCTTTCGCTATTAATACTGTAAAAACCAAAGGATTTATTGAAAAAGAAATTATATTTAATAATGGTGAAACTATACTTTCGGGTACCCTTAGTATTCCTGATACAATAAAAGTATATCCGGCTGTAGTTTTGGTAACCGGTAGCGGTCAACAGACTCGCGACGAAGAAATTGCCGGATTTAAACTGTTTAGAGTAATTTCAGATTCATTAACAAGTAAAGGTATTGCCGTCCTGAGATATGATGACAGAGGTATAGGCAAATCTAAAGGTGATTTAAAAACTGCAACTACTTACGATTTTGCTCAAGATGCCCTTGCCGGAGCCAAAGAATTAACAAAATTAAAATATATAGATAGAAACAATATCGGTATATTGGGGCATAGTGAAGGTGGAGCAATTGCTAATATAATTGCGAGCGAAAATCCGCAATTGATTAAATTCATAGTTATAATGGCTGGACCGACAATTAGCGGAGGAGAAATAATACTTTCTCAAATTAAAGTAGTGAATAAAAGCAATGGTGCAAGTGATGAGCAAATTACGATAGCTGTAGATTCTCAGAAAGGCTTATATAAACTGTTGGGAGAGAATGCTTCGGAAGATAAACTTAAAGCATATCTTACAGATGTCAATTTAAAAGCTTATGATGGCATGCCTGAAGAAAAAAAGAAATATGTAACCGATAAAGAACAATTCGCAAAGATGCAGGCAGATATGGCTGTAAAAAAGATAAATACCCCTTGGTTTAAATATTTTATTAGCTATAACCCCGCTAAAGATATTAAGAATGTCAAATGCAGAATTATTGCTATGTTCGGAGAGAAAGATACTCAAGTGGAAGCTACATCAAATTCACAAGCTTTTGAAAACATAATGAAAGAAAACAAGAATAAAAATTATATAATGAAAATATTCCCAAGTGCTAACCACTTATTTCAAACGGCAAATACCGGATTAGTAAACGAATACTCAAAATTGCCCGCTCAGTTTGTACCCGGATTTCTTGATTTTATCGCCGAGCAAATTTTATTTTCGGTTAAATAATCCCAAAGTGATATTGGAGGGTTTGTCAATACAATTTCAAACAATTCGTGTGAAGATTGTAATTTCCAAAAAAGTAAAAAAAAGCCCCGTATAATCGAGGCTTTTTTAATATATTCTAAAGAATCAAAATTTGGCAAAAGTATCTTTCAGGTCTAACTGCTCCCAAGGGAAATCAGGCCTGCCGAAGTGACCATAAGCAGAAGTAGCTCTATAAATAGGTCTTCTAAGGTTTAGTCTTTCAATAATACCTTTAGGAGTCAAGTCTATATTCTTTTTGATAAATGCTGCTAAATCATATTCTTTAATTTTATCTTTATCTGCAAGTTTTACATTGATGGATACAGGCTCTGCAACGCCGATAGCATAAGACAATTGGATAGTGCATTCGCGGGAAATTCCTGCGGCAACTATATTTTTTGCCAAATGACGAGCTGCATAGGCTGCTGAGCGGTCAACTTTTGTCGGGTCTTTTCCGCTGAAAGCACCGCCACCGTGAGGGGCTCTGCCGCCGTAGGTGTCCACGATTATTTTGCGACCGGTTAGCCCTGTATCTCCGTGTGGTCCGCCGATTACAAAGCTACCTGTTGGATTAACAAATATTTTTGTCTTTTCATCTATATATTTTGCAGGCAATACAACTTTAATTACATTTTCAATTAAATCTTGTTTGATTTTTTCTTGTGAAACGTCAGGGTCGTGCTGAGTAGAAATTACTACAGTATCTATTCGCTTAATTTCGCCGGATTCAGTATATTCTATAGTAACCTGTGATTTTGCATCAGGACGCAGATAGGGCATTAGAGCGGAATTATTTTTTCTAATCTCTGCTAATTTATAAACCAAACTATGAGCGTACATAATCGGAGCAGGCATCAGCTCGGGAGTTTCATCTATTGCATAGCCGAACATCATGCCTTGGTCTCCGGCACCGCCTGTATCTACACCCATAGCAATATCTGTTGACTGCTGATTAATTACATTGATTACAGCACAAGATAGTGAATCGAATCTATATCCGGCATCAGTATAGCCAATTTCAGCAATCACCTTACGGACTAATGCTTGAAGGTCAACATAAGTCTTGGTAGTGATTTCTCCGCCGACTACTATTAACCCTGTAGTGGCATAGCACTCGCAGGCTACACGGCTATTGGGGTCTTTTTCTAACATAGCATCGAGTACAGCGTCAGAGACTTGGTCGCATACTTTGTCCGGATGTCCCTCGGATACTGATTCCGAGGTAAATAAATATGTTTTCTCATTATTCATTATATTTTTTACCTTATATTACTAATGTTCAATTTCGCTTGAATTACCTACATTTAAGCAGTGATAATGTCCTTTAACAAGGGCATTATTACCGATAATGGAATTTTCTAACAATGAAGTTTCAACAGTTGCTTCATCACTGATTATGGAATTTCTGATAATACTGTCTTTAACTACTGCACCGGTTGCAACGGTAGTATATGGACCAATAACGCAGTTTTCAACATGAGCTGTCTTATGAATATAAACCGGCGGAATAATTACCGCATTAGTCTTAAAATCATTGTTACCGTCGCGGTTGAGCAGATATTTATTTGTGTCGAGCAAAGTCTCGGGTTTGCCACAGTCGTACCAGCCCTCAACGGTTTGAGACTGGAATTTGCAACCTTTATTAAGCATAATTTGTAGGGCATCGGTCAATTGATATTCGTTACGAGTACGAATATCTTTATTCATAATTTCGTCAAGACTCGATTTAAGCTCGAGAGCTTTCTTAATGTAATAAATCCCAACAATTGCAAGATTAGAAACGAAAGTTTCAGGCTTCTCGACAAAATTAGTGATAAAACCTTCTTTATTTAACTCGACAACGCCAAATCTTCGGGGGTCTTCTACTTTTTTTACTCCGATAGTTGAATATTCGGAGCTGATAATTGAATTTAAATCTGCATCGAAAATTGTATCGCCAAGAATTATCAGCAATGGCTCATCTTGATATGTGTGATTACCTACCCATATAGCATGACCTAAGCCAAGACTTTCTTTTTGAGATACAAATTCTACATCAATATCATATTTGGAATGAACATATTCTTGAACTAATTTACCCATGTAACCGGTAATAATAGTTGCTTTCTTGATTCCTTGCTTTATAATTTCGTCTAATATATGCCCTAAAATAGGCTTGCCGGCTACATTAAGCAGAACCTTTGGTAATGTATATGTATGTGGTCTTAATCTTGTGCCGACTCCGGCTACAGGTATTACTGCTCTCATAGTTCATTTTTAATATAATTAATAAATTTAATTTCAAATCAAAGAAATAATAAGACGTTAAATATATACAAAAAGTATTTATTTAAAAATGTTTTTTTTAAGTAATTTATCTTTTTTTTGTGTTTTTTGAAATTTTATAATGAAAATTGATGAAAATTGTAATTCAAACGTGATTTTCTGCTTTATCTTGTATTTATGGACTGCGTATTCCGCTAAAAGTAATATAATATTATTCAGCGATGAATTTGAAATATTGGCAATAAAAAGCCTTATTATTAGTAGATATTAATATTATTTACTTAGCAACTCCGATTTGATATTTAAGGCTATTGCAAAAGTCCAAAATATTTATTTACTGTTAATTTTTCAAAGCTTTCAAACTTCTAAATGCTTATCAAGAGGTTGTCAAAAAAGTAATAATATTTCTAAATCGTCATTCTGAGTGAAACGAAGAATCCAGAATTATCAACATTTAGCTTTATCTGGATTCTTCACTTCGTTCAGAATGACAACTTTTTAGTCAGCCTCTTGAACAAATGGAAATTGAAAATTATATAGTTTTGCAACAGACTTTATTTGTTTATCGTTAAATAATAATACTTAAAAGGGTAATTATTGCTGTTAGTCGGATTGATTTTGATATTTTCCGAATAATTTAATAATTTAGATTTTACATTTTTAATTATGATAAGTAATAAAATTGAATAACAAAAAAGGGGAAATTATGAACTACTACAAAATTATATGTATTTTTACTTCGGTATTATTTGTATATCTGTTTACTCAGCTAATGTTTTTCTCGAATTCTTTTGTAATTGGTCTCGGGCTTGAGCCAAGCACTGTGGCTACCGTATTAGCTCGACGAGCATCAATATTCATGTTAGGAATTTCTGTACTAATGTTTTTTGCAAGAAATTTACAAAATTCCAAACCAAGACAAATAATATGTTTATCAACAGGAATTACAATGTTTGGATTAGCATGCATGGGAAGTTATGAATATATTAGTGGTAATTTAAATACTTCAATTTTTACAGCAATCGCTATCGAATCGGGCACAGCAATTTCTTTTGCTTTTATTTTATTTAAAGATAGAAAGACTTATGCAAATAGTAATAAATAAATTTTATTATATGGAATGGCTAAAATGAAAGGGAACATATAGTTTCTTGTCGTACCCGAGGCTATATAGGCTGTGTGAAAAGTAAAATCAATAATCAATATCGACTCACTTATTAATCAACCCCAGGCTTGAGAGGCTGTGTAAAAACTCAAAATTATTCAATTATCTTCAATGCAACCTGACGGTTAACCGTCAGGTTGATATATACTTAATAGCTGTTGCTAATATCTGCACTCCTCAATTCAACCCCATGCTTCATTGGTTGTGTAAAAACTTAAAGCTATTGATTATTTTATATCCCCCTAATCAACCCCACGCTTCAGAGGCTGTGTAAAAACCTTTGATTAAACCGTTTTTTGACTTATAACAATTACTCAAAGTCTAAGATAAGGTTGTCTAAAAAGTAAAAACATTTCAAAATCGTCATTCTGAGTGTAACGAAGAATCCAGAGTTATCAACAAGTTAGCATTATCTGGATTCTTCACTTCGTTCAGAATGACAATTTTTTAGTCAGCCACTTGAATGGAATTCGGAATATTATTTGCCGTCATTTGTAATAGAAATCGAGTTTTTACACAGCCTCTTCAGAGTGGGGAAACAAGGACAATGAAAAGTTTAAGTATCAGTATAACAGTAATCTTGAAGTATTTACACAGCCTTTAAAGCCAGGGGTTGATATCATAAAATATTTCAAGTAAATATAGTGTTTACTTCTATTTCCAAATTTCTAATTACTATATCCTGATTTCCTGTACTAACTATTACTATGTTCAATAGCTGACACTGTTGCAAGTAATATTTATATTTATTATTTATTAACTTGCTCACACAAAATAACGAAGAGCTAACTACCTATTAAGATAATAGAAATATAAGAATTTATAAAAACTCAAGAATCCGCTATTTAGGTTCGGAGAACTGAATATCAAACAGCATCTTGTAAATCCCTTTTTGGGCAATCAGTTGCTGATGATTTCCTCGCTCGATGATTCTGCCTTTATCGAATACAATGATTTCATCGCAGTCGATAATTGTGGCTAATCTATGAGCTACTATTATAGCAGTCCTGTTTTTAAGCGAATCGTTTATTGCGGACTGCACTATTTTCTCTGATTCGGCATCAAGAGCGGATGTAGCTTCATCGAAAACAAGTATTTGCGGGTCGCGGATTAAGGCACGAGCTATAGCAAGCCTCTGCCTTTCACCACCTGATAATAATACGCCTCTATCGCCGATACTAGTATTAAATCCTTCCGGCATATTAGTTATAAATTTATAAGCATTCGCTGTCTTTGATGCGTTGATAATTTCTTCGTCTGTAGCGTTGTCATAACCGTATTTAATATTATTTGCAACTGTATCATTAAAGAGAAGAGTTTCCTGCGAAACCACTCCGAATAGAGAGCGATAAGATTTAATAGAAAGGTCTTTAATATTTTCACCATCTAAATATATGCCCCCTTGGCTTGGGTCATAAAATCTTATTATCAAGTCAAGCATAGTAGATTTGCCACTTCCGCTGGAGCCGACAAAAGCGATTTTTCTGCCTTTTTCTAATCTAAGAGAGCAGTCATTTAATACTTCTGACTGAGAATTATAGGCAAAATGTAAATTTTTAACTTCAATTGATTCATTAATACTATTAATTAGCTTAGTGCCGTCAACTACATTAGGTTCGGCATCAATTATTGTAAATATTCTATCTGCCGCAACTATGCCGTTTTGATAGCCTGTAATTTTACCGGTAAATGAAGCAATAGGAGCCATAATTGAGAACAGTGAGAATAAGAATAGCATTAGGTCTCCTCCCTGCATTTCTCCGCTTAATACTTGAGAACCACCGACAAATAATACTACGCACAAAGCAAGGATAGCAAACATCTCATTGAATCCCGGCACTAAAGAAGTAATTCTGTTTAGCTTGACGGACGAACGTACATATCGCGAAGTCTGTGCGAAAAATTTATTATTAGCAGTAGTTTCCGCATTATAAGCTTTTACTATTCTAATGCCAAACAAAGTTTCTTGAAGTACGCTTGTAAAGTCAGCCATTGCCGATTGCATTCTTGAGGCATATTTTTTTAAGTATTTAATTGCTATTCTTAATACTATAAAGCTAACAATTGTAGTACTAAAAGAAATCAAAGTCAGATATGTAGAAATTGATAATAACAGCAGCATAAATAGGACAATTTGAGTAAAATCCTTTAGCATTACTGTAAACGTACTTATGCTCGAATTGTTCATTGTAGCAACATCATTGGTAAGCGTAGAAATAATATTACCTTGACGGCTCTTACTGAAAAAGTCAACGGATAATGAAGTAAGCTTTTTAAATATTTCGTCTCTTATATTCTTTATTATTCCTTCGTTAACCTTTACTCCGACAAGCGAAGCCATATATTTGAAAATATTTTTTAAAAGGAAAATAAATAGGATTAAAGCACTTAGGTTTATTAAAGTGCCGACCATTCCATTCGGACTAAATATCAAGCTTTCTACACCCTTATAGAATTGGTCTTTTATTGATTCAAAAAAACCGACTTGCTGAACAACTACCGGAGTATCCATTTTCTTTTCAAATAATATCTGAAATATTGGACGAATTAATGCAATAGACATAGTCTCGAATGTCGAGAAAATAACATTAAGCCCTAAGCATAGAAATAGTAGTCCCCAAAAGTTTTTAACAAAGCCGAAGATTCTCAAATAAGTCTTTTTCGATTTATCTCTGAAGTCCATTTTATCTCTGCAATAAAAAAGATTCAAATTAATAAAGTTATTGATAATAAAAAAATTGAAAAATTAGTATATTTATAAAAGTGCCCAATTTTCCAATAGCAAGTACTTATACCCGTCAATTATTTTTTACATTCTTGCGTGTAATAGAAGGATTTTTTAATTAAATTATTGAAAATAAAATTGTCAATTATTTTTACATTCTTGAATGTAATAGAAGTATTATTTAATTCAATTATTGAAAATAAAATTGTCATTTATTTTTTACATTCTTGAGTGTAATAGAAGTATTATTTAATTCAATTATTGAAAATAAAATTATAAATAATTATGTCAAAAGAAGATATTTCGCAAATAAGAAGAGATTATAATCAAGGCAGTTTTTCAGAGAAAAATACTGATCCATCTCCATTTATCCAATTCGAGAAATGGCTTAATGATGCAAAAGCTGTCGATTTCCCTGACCCGACGGCAATGATTGTTTCCACAGTTAATAGCCAATGTGCACCATCATCGCGAGTAGTACTGCTTAAAAATTTCGATGATAGAGGTTTTGTCTTTTTTTCAAATTATGACAGCAAAAAAGGCGATGAACTTAGCAAAAACAACAAAGCATCATTTCTGTTTTTCTGGGATAAGTTAGAGAGACAGGTGCGAATCGAGGGAACTATCGAGAAAGTTAGTCCGGAAGAATCAGATGAATACTTTCAAACTCGTCCGTTCACCAGCCGAATCGGAGCTTGGGCTTCAAAGCAGAGCCATGAATTAAAAAGCCGCTTTACTCTCTTGCGTGAAGTTGCCGGATATGTAGCCAAATATCCACTCCATACACCTCTGCCTCCTTATTGGGGCGGTTATAGATTAACCCCGAATTATTTTGAATTTTGGCAGGGCAGACCTTCGAGACTTCATGACCGTATCTCATATAAGTTAATAGATAATCAATGGCTTAGAAATAGATTGTATCCTTAACCTTTATTAGTTATAAAGTTGAAAAGTTCGTAAAGTTGAAAATAGGAAAATAGAAAATAGAAAATAGAAAATAGGAAATTGGAAGTAGGAAGTAGGAAGTAGGAAGTGGGAAGTAGGAATTGTAATCGATTCTTCTCTTTCAACAGCGTTAGCTGTTGAATATTGGTAGAATGAAGTTGCTACTCCCTTTTCCTATTTTTTCTTCCAACAGCGTTAGCTGTTGAACATCGGTAATAATGATGTTTAGTGGCTATTTCTTCAAATTCCCATCCAATGGAGGGGTGCCATCGCGAAGCGATGACGGTGTGGTTCTTTTTTCGGGTGGCTGGAATAGGAATTCGGGTTTCGGGGATAAGGGTTCGGGTTTGGGAATTAGGAAGTTTGGATGTAATCGACTCATTTCTTCCAACATCGTTAGCTGTTGAACATCGGTAAAATGATTTTCTTTCTTCTACCTTATTCCAATACCTTTGCAAAATGGAAAGTGAGTATTCTAATCGTAAATCATAATTTGAAATTCGTAATTGAATTTACTCATAGCTCATCAATATTACAATATTCTATTTAAAGATAAAAAAACTATTTAAAGATAAAAAGAGATGATTCAGTACTTAAAATTCGTTATTTGTCGAATAAGTATTCTATATATCGAAGAAAATTTTTAATTTTGTAAATTAAGAAATTTATGAAATATTGAAGATAGCACTATGCAGAAAAAAACTATAGGAATAATCGGTGGTATAGGTCCCGAATCCACTATTGATTATTACAAATCACTGATTAGAGAATTCAGAAATACTACTCAGTCCGATGAATATCCGTCTATATTAATTAATAGTATAAATATGACTAAAATGCTTGACTTTGTTTCAAATTCTCAGTTTGAGCAATTAGTTGATTTTATGCTCTGCGAAATTATTAAGCTCAAAGAAGCCGGTGCGGACTATGCGGTAATGGCTTCGAACACCCCTCATATTGTATTTAATGAAATTAGAGCGAAATCACCGATAGAACTAATCAGTATTGTAGAGGTTACCGGCAGATATGCGATGGTTAAAGGATATAAAAAATGCGGGCTGTTTGGAACAAAGTTTACTATGGACGGAGGTTTTTATCAAAAAGAATTTCAGAATAAGTCATTGGAATTAGTAGTCCCTAGCAATAAAGAAAAGGATTATATCCATTATGTCTATTTCAATGAATTAGTTCAGGGGATTTTCAAACCTGAAACAAAGGATAAATTGGTTACTATCGCAAGAAGATTATTGTCCGATGAGCAAATCTCTGCATTGATACTTGGCGGCACAGAGCTACCTTTAGTATTGGAGCAAATCGATATGCCGGAAATCCCATTAATTAATACAAGTGAAATTCACATCAGGAAGATGATTGACTTTGCGTTGAATTGATACAATTAACTATTATTATCTGTATTAAAGATTATTTACAGTTTGCAACTTTAAGATATTCAGAATTAGGGTATTCATTTTTTAAACGTGTAAAGTAACGCTGAGCAATGGATTCTTTGCCCTGCAAGCAGTAAACATGCCCGAGACGGACTATTACCTTTTCTAAAATGGCAGAGGAGACAGATGAAGCATCTAATATGTTAATAAGCATTTTCTCGGCTGTTTCCAAATCATTTGCTAATATTAAACACTCGGCAGTATAAAATCCGGAATCATAGTAGATGTCGTCTTTCTCTTGATACTTCTCAACGATATTTTTAAATAAATTGCAGGCTGAATTGAAATCTTGAGTATTGAAGAAATTCACTGCCTGAAGATACATATTTTGAAATGGGCTGGAGCTACCATCTGCCATAAATTTTGAATCTTCAGAGAGATAGATTACAGTAGTATCGGAAAACCTATCTTTAGCAATTTGAGGGGTTTGAGCTTGGTAATTTTTCTTTGAGTTAGCTTTAGTACTACTTTTTGAATTTGTTTTAGAGTCGCTTTTTGATTTTACACCGATTCGATTACGTACAGAGCCGCATCCGATAATAATTATCGATGTCAATAATATTAGTGTTAGCATTGAAAAAAACCTATTCATCTTACCTTTTACCAAATAATAGTTACATTACCTTAGTTATTATCGGCAATTTACGAGCCATAATTTAGTTTTATAATTAGATTATGCAATCTTTTTATTATTAATGGGGTTTCTTTGTCTTCTGCAATTATTATCAGCGAACTATTTTTTGACTGATAAACGGAATCAATAGATAAATCTGCAATTTCCGAGCTGATAACAGAAAATAGATTAGAACCTTTCAATTCTGATTCTAAAATATTATGCCCCGTTAAGCATATTATTGAATAATTTGATTCGACTTTTTGCTCTGTTTCGATAATTTTAAAATCTTCAATTGCTTTCGTACTGAAAATTTTAATTATAGCAGGAGTAAATTCCTGCAAATATATATCGTAGCATTTGTCATTCAAATGTAAATAAATATCAACCATAAAAGAATTGATATCCATTGCTGACGGGATATGGAATGAATTTTTATACAGTCCGCTTTTGGCAACTATTGCATTTAATACCGGTGTATTGTTATGATTTATATTTGTAATCAAAGTATTATCCGAATTCGGGCTAAACGTATTCAACACTCTGACCGGTATATTATTATCAATTGCAGGTTTTACCGTATCGGGATGCAGAACTTTTGCTCCGTAGTATGATAAATCCCGTACTTCGTCGAAAGTCATATTTTTTATAGTGCGTGCTGTGGGTTCATAGCGTGGGTCATAACTATAAATACCGGACACATCAGTCCAGATTTGAATTTCATTAGCTTTCAATAATGCTCCAAAAACGGAAGCAGAATAATCTGAGCCCCCACGAGTCAGCACTTGAGTAGTGCCATTATCATCACTGCCGATAAATCCTTGCATAATCGGAATTATTGAATTGTCTATTAGTGGTACTATATGTTTTTTAATGTTCGATTCGCTTGCTTTAAAATCTACTTTAATTTCGCCATTAATACTATTAATTTTAAGAATATCACGTGAATCAACCAATTGAGTATTTAAACCCTGCTCACGGCAAGCAGCTTCAAAAATAGAAGTGGACATTCTCTCGCCAAAAGAAGAAATTGCCGACAGGGTTTTTGATGTTAATTCTTTAAGCAAAGAAATTCCTTCGATGATATTTTTCAGCTCTGAATTTAGAACATCAATTTGCTTCATTGCAGATGTTTTATACTCGTCAGTATTTAATAACTCTTTTATAAGATTAAAATGATGTGTAGAGATAAAGCATAAATGCTTGGTTACAGACTCATTATCATTAATAGATGCGGAATGTGCCAATTCGATAAGTGAGTCGGTAATGCCTCTGCAAGCCGACAAAACGAGCAGTATATGTTTGTCAGTACATGTAGATATAATATTGATTACATCCTGCATATTATGACTGTATTGTACTGAAGTACCGCCAAATTTCATTACTATCATTTTAATCTCTAATAAGTTTTAATTTCTAATAAGTATCGATTTCTAATAAGTATTAATATTAAATCAATTTAAGCGGAAACCTATTGCTCAATTCCTAATCCTGCTATATATTCGGCAGAAGTTAGATGCACTAATAGATTATCGTCAACCAATTGGCTGACAGCTTCTTTTGCTCGCTGTACAGAAATACTATATTTGTAGGCGAAATGCCAAATATCAATCGGAGCTAAAGTGATTTCCATCAGTAAAGTCTGAGCTACGGTTAATTGGTCTTTATTCAGAAATCTCTGCTTAATGCTGTCGGCAAGTAAATTAGTTTCTTTATCGGGGAAATGCAGAGTGTTAAAATAGTAATTATCATTATTAACCAAATCACAGATAATAAATCCTCTGTCGCGTTCGAGCATTGCCGGCAGATGAATAATACTAACTAAGTAAGGTTCTTCACCATCAATTTCCCATAAATCATTCCAGACGAGCGGGTCGTTCACTTTAAGCCATTCATTAAATTCTATTTCGAAATATGGTAATTTAAAAAACGTAGTACCGGCGAAATACTTACTGATTGCCTTAGCTTGAGATAAATCCAAGCTATCGAATATATCTTTGGGGAATTCAATCACTCCCTGATTAGTCTTATTTTCGATACACCATTCGATTATTTCAATATTTTCCAAGAAATTATGCTCCTATTATTGATTATCAATTACTAAGGACGAATAAATCGGTATTGCATTTTTTAATTTATTAATTCAATTATCTGAGCATTGCTATATTTACATAATTGATTATCAGCTCAAGAGCTACGAAGAGGAGATACTCTCTATTCTTATTCCGGTGCTAAATATACAATTGACAGTATATTTCTTTCAAAATCGATACAGCCACAGCAGTATATAATTTTGAAACTATGGGCAATCATAATAATTATGTTTCGGCGAGTGCTGTGCCGAGTCATACTTTTAATAATAGTCCTCAATCACCAAACAATAAATTACTCTTACACACTTTATTCTCATTAATTAATGTGATAATAAATTATATTCATATCTATGTAATAAACAATTTGCCATATTGAAATTATTATTATCTGCATATAATTCCTTAATTATTGTAATTGTAAGTACTTGAAATATTTATATCTGATTAATATTTAAGTTTAAAGGGAGTATTGAGCATATACTCATAAATATATATTTAAGATATAATTAATAATTCAAATATTGAGTTTTTTTTACTCGCAAATAAGTCTTATTTTTGCATTCCTTAAAATAATAAATAATTATATAAATTTTATAGGTTTACAATGAAGAATATCAAAGAATATAGCGTAGCTACACAGTGTGTGCATGCAGGTGCAAAAGAAGATATTTATGGAGCGGTAGTTACTCCGATTTACCAAACATCTACTTTCAGATTTAAAGATGCAGCCCAAGGTGCTCGTTTATTCAAAGGCGAAGAAGATGGATATATATATACTCGTATGAGAAATCCTACAGTTGAAGCTATGGAAGACGCAATTGCTGTTTTAGAGGGCGGATACAAAGCATTAGGATGTGCAAGCGGCATGGCT
The DNA here is from genome assembly GCA_942493235.1 of uncultured bacterium. Lineage (GTDB taxonomy): Bacteria > Bacteroidota > Ignavibacteria > Kapaibacteriales > UBA2268 > ENR-C587. The sequence goes on from OW818676.1 coordinate 298,968, forward strand.
GCAGTGCATACCGTTTTTGCTTCTATGTTAGTAGCCGGCGACCATATTATCTGCGGTGATTCTGTTTACGGACCAACTACCGCAATCATTGCTAACTTCTTATCAAAGCTCGGAGTCGAATACGATTTTGTTGACACATCGGATTTAGAAGCTGTAAAATCAAAAATCAAACCGAACACTAAAGTGATTCACACAGAGACTCCCGGTAATCCGACTATGGTAATTTCGGATATTCAAGCATTAGCTGATTTAGCTCATGCTAACGGAGCCAGACTATCTATCGACAATACATTTATGGGTCCGATAATGCAGAGACCTTTTGAATTAGGTGCTGATGTGATTTTACATTCAATGACCAAATCATTAAATGGGCATGCTGATGTAGTTGCCGGTGTAGTAGTTGTCAATAATGCCGAAGATTATTCTCATTTCCGTAAAGTTCTAAATTTGATAGGCGGAGTAATTGACCCCTTCAATTCTTTCTTAGTTCATAGAGGTTTGAAAACATTGAAGCTTAGAGTAGAAGCTCAATCAGTCTCAGCTATGAAAATCGCGGAATATCTTGAAAAGCACCCTAAAGTCGAATGGGTAAAATATCCGGGCTTGAAATCACATCCCCAGTACGAAATCGGTAAAAAACAAATGTCCGGTACCGGCTGCATGATAGCCATCGAACTAAAAGGTGGAGTAGAAGCAGGTCAAAAATTAATGGATAATATGACTATATTTGACCTTGCAGTAAGCTTAGGCGGAGTAGAGTCCTTAATCCAACATCCAGCCTCAATGACTCACTCTTCGATGAGCAAAGCAGTCCGTGAGCAAGCCGGAATTACTGATGGTTTGGTACGTATTTCAATCGGTATTGAAGACGTTAATGACCTTATCAATGCTTTAGAGCAAGGTCTTGCTAAATGCTAATTTTTATTTAGTATTTTAATATAGTGTTTTATAAAAGCCTTTTGTGATGATTTATTACAAAAGGCTTTTTCCTATTATCGCATCTATATAGCCAGTATAAATACTGCAAACCAACTGCAAATGTCCGAAGTTTATATTCATCAACTCATATCAACAAAACGCTTCAGAGGCTGAGTAAAACCTATTATTACTACCGTATTTTCGACAAAAACAATTACTCAAAGTCTCTGATGAGCTTGTCTAAAAAGTAATAACATTACCAAATCTTCATTCTGAGTGTAACGAAGTATCCAGAATTATCAACAAGTTAGCTTTATCTGGATTCTTCACTTCGTTCAGAATGACAACATTTAGACAGCCTCGTAAATGGTGCCGGGAATAATATTTGCCGTCTTTTGATAGTTTTTACAAGCCTCTTCAGTGTGGGGAAACAAGCACAGTGAGAAGCATTATCAGTAATCAAAAGTTTTTACACAGCCTCTATACCCACGGATTAATTGCAAATCTATCATTAGAAAAAGGAACGTTTTATTTTAATTACAAAGATTAAAAACAAAAAAAAGGATTGCTTCTGCTTAATAAACTTATGATGAAATAATATGATTTACTACAATGAAACTTTTTTAGAATACAGATATTTAGCGTTTTTAGAATTATTTGATTATTTTAGAAATTAATTATTTCATATATTTGCATTTTATTTTAAGATTTTATATTTTAATGATTTGGAGATATTATGCCTTTTTTAGAATTTGAGAATATGAAAATTGAAGTTGATGAAGACGGATTTATGGAACATCCCGAGCTGTGGAATTTAGATATAGCACGTGCTTTAGCATCAACTGAAGATATTACCGATATTAGCCAAGAGCATTGGGGAGTAATAAATTATCTTAGAGAATATTTTTCAGAAAACGGTATTGCACCGATGATACGCAAATTATGTAAAGATACAGCTTGCCCGCTTAAAAGAATGTATGAGCTTTTCCCTTCAGGTCCTGCCAAAGGTGCTTGTAAAGTAGCCGGTTTGTCAAAACCTACCGGATGTGTATAAAATAAAAATATTAAATATGGGCTGTCCTGAGCTATAACCGAGACTGCATATTCGGAATACTTATATCTATTAGGGTAGCCCTGATATTTTAGTTGAAAGTTTTAAAGTTATAAGGTTATAAAGTTGAAAGTTTTAAAGTTATAAGGTTTTAAAGTTGGGTCAATATATTATATCATTTAAACTTGAAATGTTTTAGTTGACTTCAACACCCGGCTTTAGAGGCTGTGTAAAAACGAAAAATAATAATTTATGTAAGATGGAAAAATAGAATAAGTTTCTATCAACCTAACGGTTAACCGTCAGGTTGCATTAGCGTAAAATAGATTAATTCAATTTTTTACACAAGCTCTAAAGCGTGGAGCTGAATAAATGTAGGTGAATAATATTTGTGAATTTTAGCTTTAGCTTAATAGTATTTACGCAGGCTCTTTAGTGGCAAGGAAAACAATGATAAATATTTCCTATTTTTTATAGAAAATGGTATTCTGATAGATTTGACTTACTATAGCAAAAACAAATTTTTCTAATAAAGACTTTTAAAAAGCAATTTCAACAAACATAGAAAATAATTAACAAAGAGTGTTTTATGGAAATAATATATATATCTTATGTATCCATTTTGATTTTTATTCTTTCGGTAATATTTAAAATAATAAAAATATCAAGATTGCCTATGCACTTGCGTTGGGAGCTTTATCCGGTTCCAAAAGAAAAAGGCAAATCCCATTATGGCGGTTCGATTCTGGAAGAGTCTGACTGGTGGACTAAAAAGAAGCACATTGACCATCTGGGCGAAGTAAAAGTGATGGCAGAGGAAATATTACTGCTAAAAGGTGTATATGAAAATAATAAAGAACTTTGGTTTGGTTCGTATCCTTTCCATTTCGGACTTTATATAGGTATAACTAACATTTTCTTTATTGCCGTAACTACACTATTAAAGGAATACAATATAATTGATTTCTCCGTACAGATGGCACTAATGTACATCATGTTTATCTTGCTTACTCTGGGGAGTTTAGTGGGATTTATCGGTGCTGTTAAGCTTTTAATATCAAGAATCAAAAATATTAATCTAAGATTATACAGTGCTCCATCTCATTATTTTCATATAATATTTATCGGCTTAATTTATTTAAGCGGATTGCTTTGGGTGGCAAGCGACCAACTATTGAGCTTCAGCTTTATTGAATATTTCAAAGGAATCTTCTTTTTTAAAGAAGTAGTAGAAGTATCTCTATTCGGATATATACATATTTATTTAGTGCTGGCTTTTATAGCATACCTGCCCTTTACACACATGACCCATGTATTTGCCAAATACTTTACTTTTCACAAAGTACGTTGGGACGACGAAGCTAACTCCGCCGGATCGAAAATGGAAGCTAAAGTTACTAAATTATTGAAGCAGCCTGTTACTTGGTCTGCAGCTCATATTAATGCCGACGGAAAAAAGAATTGGATAGACATTAGTGGCGAGAAACCAAACAAGGACTCAAATAATGAATAAGCAAATAAGAATTAAAGATATTAGCAATCCAAATATTGAGCAGTTAGCAGAGTTATCAAATGAAGATTTCATTGCTCTGCCTCCCCCTATGATAAAGAAGAGAAATTGCCCGGCTTTAGACTAATAAATCAAAAAGCAAAAGATACAATTGAATACTCTTTAGACGGCGTTTCAGCTTTGAATTTACAAAAGCCTGAAAGCGAAGAATATAAAGAGAAAATCGTTAATTCTTTTATTGAAGGATTAAAAAAATTATTTTCAAAAGAGAATAACTGGACATTCCTTCAACCGCTAATGCTATCGATGGAGCAATGTGCCAGATGCCAAACCTGTAATAATGACTGCCCTATCTATGAAGGTAGCGGCTATAAAGAGATTTACCGCCCAACTTACCGAGCAGAAATATTAAGAAGACTCTATTATAAATATGTAAAAGGCGGTATCCCGTTTCTTAATAGATTCCAAAACGGAGATATTGAATTAAATTGGGATTTAATTGCAAGATTGTATGAATTATCCTATCGCTGTACACTTTGCAGACGCTGTGCTCAAAGCTGTCCGATTGCTGTTGATAACGGACTGATTACTCACGAATTGCGTAAATTATTCTCGTCGGAATTGGGCTGGAAACCTAAAGAATTGCACGAGAAAGGCACTATGCAGCAGCTTGATGTTGGTTCTTCAACCGGTATGAAGCCAAATGTAGTCCGCGATAATATCGAATTTATTTTTGAAGATTTCAGCGAAAAAACCGGATTCAATATAGAACCAAAATGGGATATAGAAGGTGCCGATGTATTGATAATTCATAATGCAGGCGAAATTTTAGCTTGGCCCGACAATCCTGCTTGCTTTGCACTGTTAATGGATATGGCAGGTATTTCATGGACTATGTCGTCCGATATAGTTGCCTACGACGGAGTTAATTACGGACTATTCTACGATGATTTTCAATTAGCCCGCATTGCCGAGAAGCATCTGTCCGCTGCTAAGAAATTGAAAGTAAAGAAAATAGTTATGGGCGAATGCGGTCATGAAAGCAAAGCTATGGGCGTAATTGCCGATAGAATTTTTGCCGGAGCTGTTCCCCGTGAAGTCTCCTATACTTTATTAGAGAGTATCGTATTTAGTGGCAAAATCAAATTCAATCCCGAGCAGAATAATTTTCCGGTTACATTGCACGACCCTTGCAATCTAACTCGTTCTATGGGCGTAATTGAACCCCAAAGACGTATCCTAAGATATTTAGCTCCCTTATTCAGAGAGATGACTCCTTACGGAGTGCGTAATTATTGCTGTGGCGGCGGATCTGGCTTTGCTATAATGAACGCAAATAATTTCTCTGACTGGAGAATCAACGTAGCCGGCAGAAAGAAATTCCGGCAGATATTAAATGCATTCTCTGATTGCGATCAATCACCTAAAACACCTAAATATGTTTGTGCTCCTTGCTCTAATTGCAAAGGTCAGATTCGAGATATATTGAACTATTTCGGAGCTAAAGAGAAATCCGGCATTCATTACGACGGTCTAGCCGAACTGATTGTAAATGCAATAGACGGGATTAAAGCTCCTCTCATTAATTTTGAAGACGAGTATTAGGATTAGATGTCGTTTATCATACAAACATTAAATCATTCCCATTATTTTAGTGGGAATGATTTTTAAATATAATTTTGCATGAAGTATCAAAAGCAGTATATACATAAATATAAATTCATAATCGTAAATATGGAGCAAATATTTTTTTTAATCTATTTGAATTTTCCCTCAATCACAATTATCTTTTAATTGAGGGAAATAATCGGATTACAATTCATTTTATATTTAAGCCAATATTTTCAATTATGACTTGAATATTTCTCAATTAATAAATTTATCTTATTATACACAAATTAGAAATTTGTATTTGTGCCCCTTGTCTGAAGACTAATTGGTAAGTTCCTGAAATAATTTTAGATACATCGAAGCTTAATTCATGAGTTCCCAATTCAAGACTTTGATTATACAATTCTGTTACTAATGAGCCTTCTAAATTATATAATTCTATGCTTATGTTGCCATATTCGGATATATCCACACAAGTGGAAATTGAATTTGATGCCGGATTCGGATAAATAATCGGAGCATTTATTTGACTATTATTTGGTGAATCTACTGCTAAAGTACCATCATAATTGCCAATATATACTTTCCCCGGTGCTAAAGTTGGGGTAAACATAACATAGTAGTGTTCATTGAAATCATCGGTTACAACATGTTGTAAATTACTATTACGAACATGTCCCAAAATGCTGTTACTTGAATCTATATAACCACATATCCCACTTGAGCCACTTCCCCATGTTACAGCACCAACGTAAGTTGCGTTTTGAATACTCCAATGTGGACTTTCAATTATGTAGTTATTGTTCTTCAAATAAGTAATATTTTTCCCATTAGCGAACAAACTAGGTTCGCCAATTAGACTATTTGAACTACTTATCTTGCCTTTTACTCCCGATATGCCATTGCCCCATGTTACGACACCAAAATTGTATTTATAGCTACTAACGATAATATAATTACCGTTAGTTAAGGCTTTAACTGTCTCAATATAATCAGTTCCACTACTACCTACTAAACTCATTGACTCGCCTACAGTTCCAATAGTACCGCAAGCTCCGTCACCCCATGTTACAGCACCTACATCATATAAAATACCATTGATATCTTTAAAGTAACAGCCACCATTAACAACATAGTTACCGTTATTTAGTGCTATAACTTCCACATTTCCCATCGGATTAGCGGTAGTACCTAACAAGCTATTAGTAGCATTTATATTACCTTTAAGCCCGATAGTGCCATCTGCCCATGTTACTGCTCCAATTTCCTGGTTTGTTCCAATTGTCCATTTAGAGCTATTTACTACATAGTTTCCATTTGTCAGTGCAACAACTCCAAAATGACCACCGATTAAGTTACTATCGGAATTTCCGACCAAACTGTTAGAATAATTAATAGTTCCCGTAATCCCTTTAGTACCATCTGCCCAAGTTACTGCTCCGGCGTTTGGTATTCCTCCATTATCCCAAATAGGACTGCATACTACATAATTCCCATTACTAAGTGCAGTTACTCCGCCCAGACCAACATTATCATATTTTTTAGTACCTATTAAACTATTAGTATTATTTATTTCACCGGTGATTCCTTTTGTACCGTCGCACCAGGTAACAGCTCCAATATTAACAACCCCATTATTATCCCAATATGGATTGCTCACTATATAGTTACCATTTGTTAGCTTATCGACACCTTTACGACCAATTAGATCTTCTGAAGATTTACCAACTAAACTATTATCAATACTTACAGGTCCGGTAATTCCTTTAGTACAATCTGCCCAAGTTACTGCTCCGGCATCATGTGCTCCTTCATTATCCCAATATGGACTACAAACAACATAATTCCCATTACTAAGTTCTGTTATTATCCGGTAATAAGATAGACCTACTTGGTTATCGGTAGTAGTTCCGACTAAACTGTTAGATATGTTTATTTCTCCTACTATTCCTTTAGTGCCTTCTACCCAAGTTACTGCTCCGGCATTAGTGGCAGTGCCGTTAGTCCAAGAAGGACTGCATACTAAGAAATTCCCATTACTTATTGGTGTGATTTTTAAACCTATGGAATCATAAGAAATAGAACCAACTAAACTGTTAGTATTATTTATTTCTCCTGATATTCCCTTTGTACCGTCGCACCACGTAACTGCTCCGGCATTAATGGCAGTGCCGTTAGTCCAAGAAGGACTGCTAATTACATAATTACCGTTACTCAGTTCATATACTCCTTGGTTACCTACCTTGTCATAGGCAGTTACCCCAATTAAACTGTTAGTATTGTTTATTTCTCCTGATATTCCCTTTGTACCGTCGCCCCAGGTAACAGCACCGGCATTAGTAACAGAACCATTGTCCCATTGAGTATTGATAACTACGTAGTTCCCATTGTTTAGAGCCGTTACTTTCCCAGAGCCGACACTGTCGCTTGATGCCGTACCAACTAAACTATTAGTTTTGCTAATTTCTCCCATTACGCCACAAGTACCGTCACCCCAAGTAATAGCACCTGCATTAACAAATGAGCCATTATCCCATTGAGTACTACAAACAACATAATTACCATTACTTAATGCTATTATTTTTAATTTCAAAGAATATTCACTCATATCAAAATATTGACCAATATAGTCTTCAGTATGAGAGCCTATTAAACTGTTGTCTATACTTACAACCCCACTAACCCCTTCATTACCATTTCCCCAAGTAACTGCTCCTACATATTTTACTGAGCCATTACTCCATAAAGGACTGCAAACAACATAATTGCCGTTATATAAAGCTATAGCACCGCAATAACCAACCTCGTCATCTTTTGAAGTACCATATAAGGCACTAATTAATTCTCTTGATTTCCCATTAAATAAATAGACTGCACCGCAATTTTCTACTCCATTAATATCAGCTCGCGGTGATGTGATAACAACATTACCGGTACTTAATGGTAATACATGAGTACCGAAACCATTTCCATTTGATGGGTTGGGGTCAACAAATTCATCATAAGAAAATAAATTACCACAAATAATAAATATTAGTAAAATAAATAGATACTTTTTCATATTTAACTCTTATAAATTGAGAAAAACAAATTTCTAAAGAAGAACAAGTTGTAAAATAATAATATATTTTGATAATAACAAACATTATTTATTGAATTTCATTATTCAGCATGGGTATTCAAGCAGTATAACTTCATTATCTATCTAAATGATAATTCAATCCAAAAAACTGCCATAGTGAAATTATAATTGAAATAGTGCAATCAATCAACCCCAGACTTCATTTTAGAGGTTTGAGGTTATGAATTGGGATATAGGAAATGGTACAAATAAATAATCAATCAGCCCCACGCTTCAGCGTGGGGAAAGAAAAACAAACAATATCTCAAAGTATTATTACCGAATATCAGCCCCACGCTTCAGTGTGGGGAATGGTACTAATTACTTGAATCCCCACGCTTCAGCGTGGGGTCGATTAGAGAAGAAGATAAAAACTGCGGAAATTTGCAGTAGAATAATAATATTTACACAGCCTCTTCGGCGTGGGGTTGAATGGAACAGGCAATAATATTTGTCGTCTTGTGATAGTTTTTTACTTAGCCTCTTTAGCGTGGGATAGAAGTTCTCCGAGCAATCATAAATAGTAATCATAAGCTGTAACAATCATAATTATCAAACAAATACAAAACAATCCATTGTTAAATGATAATATTTGATTATATTTGCATTGAATTATATACTGTTTTGTTGTTTCGGTGTATAATTAGCTTTATCAAAAAATACGTGCAATTACGTAGATTTATTAGTATTAAGTGTAAAAAAGCAGTAAATATATTTTAAATTCATACATTTGAACTATCGTAGAAAATATCTATATTTGTATAAAATAAATAAGTAATTGCTTCGAATAGATAATTGTTATTCTGATGAGATAATTGTTATTCTGAAAAAACAAAAATTGCTTTGAATAGATTAAAAGTGTTCGGAACTAATAAAAAGTGAAATTTTCTAACTAATTATAAATGTGGCTATATGTCTGTAAAATTATTTAATTCTTTATCAAAAAAAATAGAAGTTTTTACTCCTCTCAACGACAATGAAGTAAGAATGTATTCCTGCGGACCTACAGTATATAACTATGCTCATATAGGCAATATGAGAGCTTTCCTTTTTGCGGATTTATTGCAGAGGGTAGTCCGGAACCTTACTAATTGCAAAGTAAAGTGGGTAATGAACATTACAAACATTGATGATAAAACCATCAATTTCAGTAAGCCTGGCTCTAACGAATGGAAACCCGAAATGGGCGAACAAACCGATGACCCACTGCTAAATCTTTTGAAATTTACAAAATATTATGAAGATAATTTTTTCGAAGATTTATCAACTCTTGGCATTAATATAAAGCATTTCGCACATTTGCCAAGAGCTACAGACTATATTCCTCACATGCAGAATCTTATTAATCGTATAGTCGAAAGAGGTTTAGCTTATGTATCAGAGGGTTCTATTTACTTCAATGTAGCCGAATGGCGTAAAATTGACGTTTACGGTAAATTGAAAAAAATTGATTTCGAAAATTTACAAACAAATACAAGGATTGACTCTGACCAATATGAGCGTGAGCAAGTAAGTGATTTCGTATTATGGAAAGCTCGCAAAGATGGCGAACCGTATTGGAATTTCAGAGTTAATGGATTGAACTATCCCGGTCGCCCTGGCTGGCATATTGAATGCTCGGCAATGGAATATGAATTACTTGGGCTACCATTCGACATTCATACCGGTGGCATTGATTTGCAATTCCCTCATCATGAAGATGAAATTGCACAGAGCAAAGCCGGATACGGGTTAGAGCCGACTCTATTTTGGTGCCATAATGAATTTTTAGAAGTTGAAGGCGAGAAAATGAGTAAGTCCAAAGGTAATTTCTTTACCGTTCGTGATTTACTGTTAAAAGGATTAAATCCATTAGACATAAGATATGCAATTTTTTCTGCTCATTATGCTTCAATATTTAATTTTACTTTTGACGGTATTAAAGCCGCTTCAAAAGCGAGACACAGAATTCAAGATTTCATCTATGATATATTTGATGATATGCTTATCGGTACTCAGAAAGCAGATGTGGATAAATTCAAATTAGATGTATTCACTCATCTGTTGACTGATCTTCATACTCCGAAAGCACTTGCGGAAATTTTTACATTTATTAACAACAACGACCCTAAAGAGTTTGATGAAAAAACCAAAGATAAATTAAAAGGATTCTTTAAAGAATTGAATTCAATATTTGAGGTTTGGACTTTAGAGCCAAGAAAGGAAATTAAGATCGAAATCCCTGAAGAAATTATCAGAATGGCAGAATTAAGATTACAAGCCAAAAAAGATAAGCAATTTGCAACTGCTGATTTACTTAGAGGCAAAATCGAAGATGAAGGCTATGCCATTAAAGATGCAAAAGATTCTTACGAAATTACCAAAATAGACATTGTGTAATTAAAGCTAAAAACTGAAATGCAAGAGTTACAATTATCAAAACTAAACTACTTAGTTATCGGTGCCGGTAAGGTTGGGCTTTCAATTTCGGAAAAGTTAAAATCTATGGGTATAAATCTTAGGATTTATGCCCATAATAGTAATCTATATAAAAGTAATCAATGTAATATTAATCGATATAATAATAATCCGCAAAATATTAATTTCAATCAGACTAATCATAATAGTATTAATCCCATAGATTTGCCTATATCTCAGAATATTATCAATAACAACGATTTTATTTTTGATTTGTCTCCGGATACTTACTTACCTGATTTTATAATTATATCAGTACCGGATAAAAATATCAGCTCTGTTTCGTTGGAATTATCTGAGAATTATAATAAATTATTAAAGTCGGTTCCTATTATCCATACTTCAGGAATTTATCCGTCCGATTTACTAAATGAATGCAAAAATTGCGGTGCGATTACCGCTTCGGTCCACCCCTATCAGACTTTCTATAGCCCTTCTTTGGATTTACTAAGCGGTATAGGTTGGGGAATAGAGTCAGAATTTGACAAGAATATATTTATTGAATTCGTTAAAATGCTCGGAGGTAATTATCACATACTCAAGTCAAAAGAAGAGAAAATCAAATATCATTTATCTGCGGTAATGTCTTCTAATTTCCTTAATTCGCTTTTATCATCTGTGATTAGTTCACTGAAAAATATTGGCTTGAGCTTCGATGATTTTGCCTTGCCAATTATTGAACAGACTTTGAGAAATTCTATTAACTCTTACCATTTAAACAGTAATCGTATGCCTCTGACCGGACCTATTGCTCGCGGTGATATTGAATCAATCAAGCTACATCTCTCTGCAATTACCGATAGCCCTGAAATTTTAATTCAATATGTATATCATTGCCTTGCTACTTTAGAAATTGCTAAAAATCAAAATATAATTGACGAAAATGTATATTTAGAAATTAAAAAAGTACTACATAATTATTTATGAATACAGAACTAAAAAATAACATAATTGAAAAATCAGTAGAATTGGGATTTGTGAAAATCGGTTTCGCGAAACCGCGTTTACTTGAAGTAGAAACTGAATATATCAGATATGCAGCAGAAAAGGGATATTCGGCTGATAATATGTATTTGCTTCGAAATATTGAATTATTGAAAAATCCCGAGTTATTAGTTCCCAACGCTAAAACTATTATTGTTGCGGCATATAATTACTATACCGAGCATAAACATAGTGAAAATAAATCGGCAGGCAAAATCTCTCGTTATGGGTGGGGAAATGACTATCACGATATTATCAAGCCAAAAATTGATTTGCTCGCAAATTATATAAAAGAAATCGCTCCTAATTCTAACTGCTTTACTTCGGCAGACGGAGGCAAAGTATTAGAGAAACGTTGGGCTGAATATGCCGGTATCGGCTGGCAGGGCAAGCACAGCATAATTATCAATAAAGATTATGGCTCATGGATATTTCTTACTGCAATAGTTACTGACTTGGAGCTGGCTATAGATAAACCTCATAAGGACTTATGCGGTGAATGCCATTTATGCGTTGATAATTGCCCTACAAAAGCAATAATCGGCAAGGGGAAGATTGATGCCCGAAAATGTATTGCTTACCTTACAATCGAAGATAAGAAGAAAGAATACAGTTTAAACAATGATGAAATTAATCATTTCATATACGGATGCGATATTTGCCAAAACGTATGCCCCTGGAATAAAAATCCGATACCAACCAAAGACTCTAACTTTGAACCAAGATTCGGTCAGACGGAACTGTCTATTGAGCTTATTGAAAATATGAATGAAGAAGAATTCGAACTAAGATTTGACTCTACTCCTATTAAAAGAATAAAGCTCAACTCATTAAAACAGAATATTAAGTATCTATCGAAATAAATTGCCTTATTTCTTCCTATCTTCTCCTTTGTATATATTAAGTCTGTTGCAAAACTAAATAATTTTCAATTTCCATTTGTTCAAGAGGTTGACTAAAATTTGTCATTCTGAACGAAGTGAAGAATCCAGACAAAGCTAAATGTTGATAATTCTGGATACTTCGTTACTCTCAGAATGACGATTTAGAAACATTATTACTTTTTTGACAACCTCTTGATAAGCATTTAGAAGTTTGAAAGCTTTGAAAAATTGTCAGTAAATATATATTATGGACTTTTGCAATAGCCTTGTATTTCGTTGCAATTACAAGCAAATACAATATTTATATTAAAGAACGTTATTTATATTCTAAAAAATTAGAGATTTAAATAATTGAGGATAAAATGCGGGATAAAGATGATTTACTAAATGATATAGTGAAAAATGATTCGCGAAAATTAATTATACCTAAAACAATACCAATTATCCCAATTAGGGATATTATTATATTTCCCAATATGATTTTTCCCGTATTAATCGGCAGAACATCATCGTTAAAAGCATTATCTGCTGCTTTAGAATCGGAAAAATTTATATTTTTAGCTGCACAGAAAAATGTAGATTTAGAAGAACCTACTTATAAAGATATTTATAAAAATGGAACTATTGCCAAAGTGGTTCAAGTATTACGCCTTCCCAATAATATGATTAAAGTATTGGTTGATGGAGTAATGCAAGGCACTATACTGAAAACAAAAAAGAAAAAAGAATTTCTTGAGGGAGAGATTATTCCCGTACATTTACTTTTTGATGATAAAGACACTGAATTAGTTGCTAATATGCGTCATTGCTTTGAATTATTTAAAAAATATATAAATGAAAATAGAAATTTACCAAATGACTTGACTATTGCTTTTGACAATATAAACGACCCTATCCGTAAATTGTACTTTGCCGCTGCCAATGTAAATCATAAAATTACCGATAAACAAAAAATATTAGAAGCAAAAACCATTAAAGACCAGTTCTTTATTTTATCTGCTATTATTGCCGAAGAACTCGACATGATGAAAATTGAAGAAGAAGTCGATACAAAAGTTCAGAATTCGATAGCAAAAACTCAAAAGAAATATTATATTCAAGAGCAAATACGAGCATTACAGCAAGAATTAGATGAAGAAGATATTATCTCTCCAGAACTGCTTTCGCTTAAAGAAGCAATTGATAACGCAGGCATGCCCGAGCAAGTATATAATAAAGCAATGGAAGAGTTTAATAAACTAAAAAAAACTCAGCAGATGTCTCCCGACTATGCTGTACTTAGAAATTATTTGGATTTATTGGCTCAGATGCCTTGGATAAAAACTACACAGGATAATTTAGACATCAATCATGTGAAAACTATTCTTGATGAAGACCATTATGATCTTGAAAAACCTAAAGAGAGAATATTAGAATATATAGCAATATTAAATCTAACCGGAAATTTAAAAAGACAAATATTATGCTTTGTCGGACCTCCGGGGGTTGGTAAGACTTCACTTGCTAAATCAATAGCCAGAGCATTGGGTAGGAATTTTATCAGATTTTCACTTGGCGGTGTCCGAGACGAAGCAGAAATCCGAGGTCATAGACGCACATATATAGGAGCTTTACCCGGCAAGATTATTCAATCAATGAAAAAAGCCGGTACTGTTAACCCTGTGATATTGCTTGATGAAATTGATAAAATGTCAACTGATTTTAGGGGTGATCCATCTTCGGCATTGCTTGAAGTATTAGACCCCGAGCAGAATAATTCATTTAATGATCATTACTTGGAAGTTGACTATGACTTATCCAATGTTTTATTTATAACTACTGCAAATGTTCGCTATGATATTCCGGCTCCATTATTAGACAGAATGGAAATCATCGAGTTAGGAAGTTATTTGGATTATCAAAAATATGAAATTGCCGCCCGCCATATTATTCCTAAAATTAAAAATGAATACGGATTAGACAAATACAAAATCGAATTTAATCAAGATGCAGTTTATAAAATTATTAGAGAATATACCAAAGAAGCCGGCGTTCGAAATTTAGAAAGAGAAATTTCATCGGTATTGCGAAAAATGGCAAAAGCTGTTATCATCAAGTACGATGCCGAGAGAGTAATTGATAAATCCATAGAAAGAATATCACTTAATTTGGACAAAGACTTTGCCAAACGCATGAATAAAAAGCCAATATTGATAAAGCCCGAAGATATAGAAATTTATTTAAAAGCTCCGAGATTTAAAATTAAAAAAGAAGATTTAGAGCCAAAAGTCGGAGTAGTTACCGGTTTGGCTTGGACAAGCGTAGGTGGTGATATTTTACCTATAGAGGTTACTATAATGCCCGGAGCAGAGAAATTAACTCTTACCGGTAAGTTAGGCGATGTAATGAAAGAATCTGCTATGGCGGCTTTATCTTTAGTCCGCTCTAATTATACAGAGTTTGGAGTACCGGAGAATTTCTACGAGAAAAAAGAAATCCATATCCACGTTCCCGAAGGTGCTATTCCAAAAGATGGACCATCAGCCGGTATCACATTGACCTGTGCTCTTATCTCTGCTGCAAACGGGAAACCTATCCGAGGAGATATTGCAATGACCGGCGAAATTACTTTACGTGGCAATGTATTGGCAATTGGCGGATTAAATGAAAAATTGCTTGCCGCTCGCCGTGCAGGGATAATGACAGTCCTGATTCCTAATGATAATCTTAGAGATATTGACGACATAGCTATCGAGATTAAAGATGGCATGCAGATAATACCGATTAAACATATTTCTGAGGCTTTAAAGCATATATTTAAGGATTAGTATTTTTATATATCATTGTTTTTACAGAAAACCCCATCATTTGACGGGGTTTTTTGTAAATATCGTTAAGTTATAAAGTTAATTATTTAACTTTTATTTCTTTAACTTCTTTTTTAGCTGGTTTAGCATCTTTTTTTACTTCTTTTGCAGTTACTTTAGCGTCTTTTTTAACTGCATCTTTAGCAACTTTAGCATCTTTTTTTACTACAGCTTTAGCGTCTTTAGCATCTTTTTTAACTGCGTCTTTAGCAATTTTAGCGTCTTTTTTAACTGCATCCTTAGCAACTTTAGCGTCTTTTTTAACTACTGCTTTAGCATCTTTAGTGTCTTTTTTTACAGCGTCTTTTGCAACTTTAGCATCTTTTTTAACATCTGCTTTTACGTCTTTTTTAGTTTCAACTTTTACTGTTTTAACTTTTTTATCAGTTTTTTTCTCAGCCGGAGCTTGAGCAAAAACATTAACTGTTACGAAGCATACTGCTAGTAAAAATGAGAAAAATGCTCTCTTATTCATATTACACCTTTATAAAATTTTAAAAAATAAAAATAATTTTTGCGTTGCGAAATTAGCAAAATGTATTTACAATGCAAACGATTATTTTTAGAATATTTAAAATTATGAATTTATTTTAGATGTTCACTTGCTAAGCGAAACTTGGTTACTTATTAGATGTGTCATCATAATTGTTTTATTATCAAGTAAATTGATTTATTATAGTATTGTTTTTTTTAACATTTTCGGCAAACGATAGCTCATTATATTATATAATATTAATTTTAATAAAATCTTTCCTGATTCATTGAGATATTCAATACTAACTTATTGAATATACAGTTGCTTACATTCAGTATTTCAATTATTAGTACTTATCCCTTTCTATAATATATATGTTGTAATTATAAAGTACTTTTATGAATTATTATCACCACGACATTATAGGTCGTACAAGGTGTTAAATTTGCATATAATGAATTTGTAATTGAATTATTTTTTAAAAAATAAATATGGAGTTTAAGATGTGGTATATTATATGTAGTATTTTGGCAGCACTAATTATTCTTATTAGTTCAAAAAATTTAAAATCGTCAATAGGCTATATAGCTGCGAGTATATTAATACCGACTATAGCTATCAGTCTCTGGTATTCATTTGTAAAATCTAATTCAAAAGACAAAGTCTGGGCTCTAACTAAAGCCTTTGCTATCTCTCACAGCATAATGTGTTTGATATGGTTAATTTCCGAAGATTTATTCAAAATTTCACTTCTGGAGCAGTTATATCACCGATCTGAAATTTTGAGTAGTGGAATGAGTTTAGAATATTCAAGCCAATTGATTCTTATTATGTGGAGCATTGGCATATTCTTTTCTTTGATTCTTGGACTACTAACTAAAGAAGTAGAGAAATGAGAAAAAAAATAAGATGCTACTTTTCAGTCTGAAATGGAGCATCTTGAATATTTAGATTTAACTTTTATCATAAGTACAAATAATTATTTCAATACTAAAAATATTCCTATACATATCATTAGAGTGCCGATTAGTTTGATTAAAGTAATTGCTTCATCAAATAAAATGAATCCGGCTATTGTCGAAAGGATAATTACCGAAGCCGAACTGACCGTGGCGGCTACTCCGAGATTAATCTCCGATAGCGACCGAGAATAAAATATCGCACTAATTGCAGCAAATGCGAACCCTATTACTAATAAGATTTTAGACTTCAATCCTGAATTAATTCCTGAATACTTCAGCAAAACACCGGCTAAAGAATTGAATATGATAGATATGGAGAGAAATAAATAATACATTATGCCCAACTATATATATTGTCCAATTATACATTCTGAAATATTCAAAATGTACTCTATGCAAAAATAAATATTATCAGCTGACTAATCAAGTATTATTTCAACTATTTATTTAATCAAATACTTTAACCGGCAATATTATATCATATCTTATTTGAAATAATTGCCATAAACCAAGACTTTACCGTAGTAGTTAGATAAAATTACTGCGAATTCAAATAGCTAATTCCAATATCCTTTTTTAAACAAGTAAATAATTATATTTTAAAATACTTATAGCAAATCAATTCATTTTTTCTCATTTCTATATATATCAAATGTTTAGCTGCCAATTCCAAGAAGCTTTTTTGAATAAAATACAGTAATCGCGATTAATGAATGGTTGTTCAGTAATATTATTTTGTTTTGATTAATAAATGAATTAAATTCGGAATCTTTATTTGCGACTAAAGTATTAATATATATTTATCAACTAATTGTAAAGGCGTAATATGAAAAGATTGATTACATTATTAGCAGTACTGACAATATCTGTTAGTGCATTATATTCTAACGGGTTAAGTTTAAACAGTATTGGCACCAGAGCATTAGGCATGGGTGGAGCTTTCGTTGGTCTTGCCGATGATGCAACTGCTATCTATTGGAATCCTGCCGGTTTAGCAAATATTGAGGGTTCTTATATTGGAATATTTGCAACCGATGTAGTGCCAATGGCAAAATATGAGAATAAGCTTGCAAACATAAGTGCAGAAACTAAAACTAATCATTATATCTCACCGAACATTTTTGCGTATTGGAATTGTATGCTTTATGATAAGTTAAAAATCAGCCTTTCTGCTTATGTTCCTGCCGGATTAGGAGCCGAGTTTAACGGCGACGATTTAAAATTATTATCAAACAATAAAGCTTATAATTGGAGCAGCAAAATTGCTGTATTCAATATTTCTCCTGCGGTATCGTACAAAATTCTTCCGAATTTATCAGTAGGTGCTGCATTAAATATTTATTATGGAATGTTTGACTTAGAAAGACCTTCAGTTCAGCAGTTGTCTCCTACTATGGAAATAGACGGACAGTACGACGAATCTTCAACCGGAGTCGGATACGGAGCTACATTCGGTATATTATATTCTCCAATAAAGGAATTATCAATCGGTGCTACATTAAGAACTAAAACCAAAGTAGATATGTCCGGCACTGCAAATAATACTATGATGCCTAAAATTCCAACAATGAGTCTTTCAGGTTCATCTGACTTTGACCGTGAAGTAAGCTGGCCTCTTTGGTTTGCTATGGGCATAGCCGTTAGACCGATGAATAACATAGTCCTTACATTAGATGCTCAATACTCGCAGTGGTCAGAATCGTGTAAAGAATTTGACACAAAATTTGAAGATGCCGGCTGGGTGGCAGTTACTACTCCCACTCAATCCAATAAATTTATTTTAAAATGGGAAGATGCTGTTCAAATTCGTTTTGGTGCAGAATATAATGCAAATGAAGATTTAACGTTACGCTTAGGTGCATATAATGATCCTGCTCCCGCACCTGACGAAACTTATAATATATTATTCCCTGATATGACTTATAATGCTTTTACTTTAGGAGCTTCAAACAAGTTCGGTAAATTTACTGTCGATTTGGGGCTAGAATATTTAATCGGTAAAGAAAGAGAAATTACTCAAAGTGAACACAATATGGGAGGTACTCATAATTGCAACATTTTTGCTGTTAGTTTCGGATTAGGATACAGCTTCTAATTGATCGAGTCTGATGCAATAGTTAAATGTTTATATATTTAACACATTCATCTCAATGTTTTAGAGGTTTTAAATAATCCAAATATATTCGTATTTCTGTGCTGCAACCTGACGATTAACTGTCAGGTTGCAGTATTGATAAATGGATTAATCTGAGAATGGCACTAACTCCGGAATCTTGTAATTTCTATAATAATTCTTTTAATTCAATTACAAGCTAAGCCCTTGATTTAATATTTCGGTTCTTTCGGCTATTTTTAGATTTTCAATTACGGGTGCTAAATCTCCGTCTATTACTTCTCTAAGGCTGTAATTTTTAGCTTCGCCTTCTAATCTATGATCAGTAACTCGGTTTTGTGGATAGTTATAAGTTCTAATTTTTTCAGAACGGTCTCCGGACTTAACCATTGATTTTCTGGAGGAAGAAATTTCGTCTTGTTGTTTTTTAGTTTCCATCTCAAATAGGCGCGACATAAGCACTTTCATTGCTTTTTCTCTATTTTTAAGTTGGGAACGTTCTTCTTGGCAGTTAACAACAATACCTGAAGGGATATGCACTAATCTGACTGCAGTTTCAACTTTGTTTACGTTTTGTCCGCCTTTGCCTCCGGAACGGAAAATATCAATTCTCAAATCATCTTCATTAATTTGTATATCAATATCTTCAGCTTCGGGCAATACTGCAACAGTAGCGGCAGAAGTATGAAGCCTCCCGCTTGCTTCGGTATCGGGTACACGCTGAACTCTATGAACGCCACTTTCAAATTTCAGACTGCCATAAATTTCGTCGCCTGCAATTGAGAAAACGATTTCTTTAAAGCCACCGCGTTCACTTTCATTAAAGTCAATAATTTCAATTTTAAAATTATTGCGTTCGGCATATCTCTGATACATTCTGAATAAATCTCCGCAGAATAGCCCTGCTTCGTCTCCGCCGGTGCCGGCTCTCATTTCAACTATACAATTCTTAAGGTCGTTAGGATCTTTAGGAATAAGCAAAATACGAAGTTCATCATCTAACTTTTCAAGAACTATATTGAGTTCAGTTAGCTCTTCGTAAGCCATATCTCTGAGCTCAGGTTCGGTATCAGATGAATTAATCAGTTCTTTACTTGAAATTATATCATTACAAATTTTAATATATTTATTGGCAGCCTCTGCAAGAGCCGTCAATTGCTTATGCTCTCTGGAAATTTCCTTAAATCTCTTGAGGTCATTAGTAACATCGGGATCATGCAATTGTTTTGAAACTGCATTATATCTGTCTAATATGGATTCTAATTTAGCTCTCATCTTAAAAATAATTCCAATATGTTTACTTATTAATAGCTTACAAAAATAAGGAAAATATAGCAAACTTTAAGAAATATTTTTACACTCTATTCTTTTCGGGGTATTCGTAAAATCTTAACTTACCGATTTTTTTAGTTATAGCTTCCCAATTTCTCACTTCAAAGTCAATGCCGACAGCACCACAAGTAGGTACTTCGCTAAATTGAATAGAAGTAAAATAAGATGCCATAGTAGTAATATAAGGATTATGACCAAAAAGAAAAACCGTAGAATGCCTGGCATCGGTTTTAGAAAGCAAATCAATTATTTCTGTAGCCCCCTTATGATAAATTTCAGGCACTAACTCAATGCGTTCTTTTTTATAACCAAATTCAGTAGCAAAGACTTCGGCAGTTGCCAGTGCTCTGACGGCAGGGCTGGTAATCATCAGATGAGGCTTTACTCCGGTACAAAATACTATATCAGCCATTAATGGAGCATCAGCAATCCCACGTTTATTAAGTGGTCGTTCAAAATCCGATATAGTAATATCAGACCAATCGGATTTAGCATGTCGAATCAAAACTAATGTTTTCATTTTTTCTCGCAATTACTTTTAAACTATCAAAAATAAGAATAAAATGTTAAATAAAAAAGAGTATAACCTATTAATAAATATATTTCCAAATTTGTGATTCATATTTTCAAGTATTGAAATTAATAGATATTATTAATTTAGCAAAAAAAATCAAATAAATATGTAAAAATTTTCTGAAATATAAAAATATTTCTTTTTACATTTAAAATATTGTAGTAAATTGTAAACTGGGAATTTTAAAAACTTCTTTTTATTTATTTTTGATTGTTCACAGACGCTAAAGAATTCCTAAAGTATTTATTTTTTATTTCTTTAGTACGGGAAATTTGACATAAAAAACACTTATTATAAAAAAGCAAAAGCAAAATAGGAGCGAGCTAATGAAGAAATTCATACTTCAAGGTACTTATACTGCTATAGTAACCCCATTTAATGAAAACGGGGATGTTGATTTTGATAATTTTGAAAAATTGATAGAATTTCAAATCGAAAATGGTGTAGAGGGAATAGTAGTCGGTGGTTCTACCGGAGAAAATTTCGCTCTATCTCACAAAGAAAAAACTGCACTTTTAGTTAAGGCTGTTGCTATTGCCAAGGGCAAAATTGCTATTATTGCCGGTACAGGAACTAACGAAACTCAGGCAAGTTCCGATTATACATTGTTAGCAAAAGAATTAGGAGCCGATGCCGCCTTAGTGGTTGCACCTTATTACAACAAACCGTCTCAAGAAGGACTATTCGAGCATTACAGGATAATTGCCGAAAATTCTCAACTGCCGATTATTATGTATAATATCCCCGGTAGGTCTTGTGTAAATATCAAGGCAGATACTGTGATTAAATTAGCCGAAGCCTGCCCCAATATTATTGGTATCAAAGAAGCTTCTGCCGATTTAGAGCAAATGATGGATATAATTAATAGAGCTCCCGAACACTTCACTTTACTTTCAGGTGATGACTATTTAACCGCACCCGTCTGCATGATTGGCGGTAAAGGGGTAATATCGACTATGTCTAATTATGCACCTAAACAATTCGGAGATTTGACTCGATTTGCTCTAAAAGGAAAATATAAAGAAGCTATGAAAATTCATTATGAATTATTTGAGCTTATGAATTTGAATTTTATTGAGACTAATCCTGTTCCCGTAAAATATATTATGTCTCAGATGAAGTTAATAAAAGAAATTTATAGACTTCCAATGATGACACTTAAAGATGAAAATAAAAAAATTGTAAAAGCAGCACTCAAAAAGCATGGTTTTATAAGCTAATGTTTAAGTTTAAAAGGGGTTCATATTTTGAGCCCCTTAAATTATAAACTATATTAAACTTCAAAGCAATTGAAAATACAAATCAAATTAAATTATAAACTATATTAAACTTCAAAGCAATTGAAAATACAAATCAAATTAAATTATAAACTATATTAAACTTCAAAGCAATTGAAAATACAAATCAAATTAAATTATAAACTATATAAACTTCAAAGAAATTGAAAATACAAATCAAATTAAATTATCGCCTATGAGCAAAAAGCTCTATTATTCAAGCAGAAAATCGTGAATAGAATCATGAATAAAATCAAGTGTTTTAATAAAATATCTTTCCTTAGAATATAATTATAAATACGGTGCAAATAATATGAATCAGATAGAAATATATAAATTAGTCGAAAGCTTGACTGACGGAAATTTTAAAGATGAAATCGAATTATTGAAAACCTTAGTAAAAAAAATTGTCAAGCATGAAGAATTCGGCATTATCGGCGGAAGAGTTTGGGAATTAATTCCAGAGGATAATTCGTACTCGCTGCGCTATCAATACGGTAAAGTAAAAAAAATACCGAATGACTATACAGTTAGCTTAAAAGAGAATACGATATTTGAAAATTTACATCAGACCCGCACCATAGTTAACTATGAAACAGATGAAGTTTTAAAAGAAAAGGGTATAGTATTATATTCGGCTGCCGGAGTAGGCGACTTAGTTAAAATTAAAAATAAAAAATACTATCAGTTTGTAGTCGGCTTTAATGCTAATGAATTTCTACAGCTATTCTATGATACTCTTACTATCATCAGCGGAGTAGCTACAGTCGCTGTTAAAAATTTAACTACTCAATTTGAGTCTAAAAAGTTCATACGCGATATGCTCAAGGCAGCAGAAATTCAGAAAAACTTACTTCCCGAGCATAAAATTCAATTCCATGACTATGATATTTACGGAGTATGTATTCCGGACTCGAGTGTTGGCGGAGACTATTTCGACTACATTCAAAATGTAGATGAAGAAGAAGAAAGGCTCGGAATAGTAATAAGCGATGCCGCAAGCAAGGGTCTGCCGGCTGCTATTCAGTCTCTTTTTGTTTCCGGTGCGTTAAGAATGGGAGCCAGCTTTGGCACTAAAATCTCCGGTTTAATGTCTAAACTTAACACATTGATTTGGCAGACATTTTTCTACGAGAGATTTGTAACTCTATTCTATTGCGAGCTGCATTTGTCTTCCAATAGGTTAGTCCTATTTGCAAATGCGGGGCATCCGTCTCCGGTTCATTATAGACCGTCGCTTGATTCGATAGTATTATTAGAGCCGACCGGAGGTATATTGGGGCTTGCAGAGCATCAAAAGTTTAATGTAGAGAATATCCGCATGCACGTCGGCGATGTATTGGTATTATATACCGACGGAATTACCGAATGCCAGGATAAATTCGGTAACCGCTTCGGCGATGACAGATTATATGATTTAATTCGTAAATACTACTATGAAGATTCACAGAATATTGCATTGCATATAATTGAAGATGTTCAGAAATTTACTATTGATTCTAATTATACTGACGATAAAACACTCGTAATAATTAAAAGAGATGGCGAAGCAGAGCAATAGAAGAGCATCTGTTCATTTATTCATTAGATTGTATGAAAATCTTTGGGGTTATAATTGGTTGGTGTTTGTAAGTAAATAAATAATAAAATAAGCCTGTTGCAAAACTATGTAAATTTCAATTCCAATTTGTTCAACCCTACGGTTAACCGTAGGGTTGATAAGCATTTAGAAATTTGAAAATCTTTGTAAAATAAGCAGTTAATAAATATTTTGAACTTTTACAACAGCCTTAAAATATAAACAATTCTTCCAATAGTGTTAGCTTTTGAGAATTGATAATATCACTTGTTCTCGCTTATAATCTTGGAGTGGGCAGTCGAGAGTAATCTTTTATTTCTATCTGAAATTAATAGCTTTTATCGGCTTAACTTTTAGGGCGATTAACGATGGTATCAACGTTACTAAAAATGATAATGACAGAGATATTGTTACTACTAATATGTAATTATTAATATCTATATTAATCGGAACAGCATCTAAAAAGTAAATATTTCCGTCTAATTTTATGATTTGATATGTCTGCTGAAGTATAGAAAACAGATATGCAAGTCCTGCACCGAGAATCGTGCCAATAGAACCGATAATTGTACCCTGAAAGATAAATATTCCCAATATGGAACTGCTCGGCATCCCGAGAGCCCTAAGTATGCCGATGGTATGAGTTTTCTCTACTATTGAAATTAGCAGTATAGTGATAATATTCATTACTGCAACTATGCCGATAAGAGCCAATACCAAAGGAATTGGTTCTTTCTGAAGCTCTATCCAAGCGAAAATCGAGCTATGCAGCTCTAATACATTAGAGCACATATAGGGATAATTCAGATATTCTTCCATAGCCAAGCTAACAGCTGATAATGAACTAATATCGCTTAGCATTATGTCGATGCCGACTGACTGCCGAGCTGTAAAATTCAGCATAGACTGCATATAATTGAAATCGGCAAACACCATAGAATTATCGTATTGAGCCATTCCACTTTTGTATAATCCAGCAATTTTGAATTTCAAAACTTCAGGGAATGTAATTTTACTTATTTCAGCCCCCGGCTTCATAAAATATATTATAATGCTATCGCTTAGATTAACCGAGAGCTTATCGGCTAATCTTTCGCCGATAAGTATTTCTTTTGAATTTTCAGTAGGAAGCTTGCCCTTGGTAATTTTACTTGAGATATTTGTAATGTCAAAATCTCTATTAATGCTCTTAATTATAATTCCGTCAATACTCATTTTTGAGCTGATAAGAGCTTCTCTTTCGACAAATGGTACTGCGGACTCTACAATTGGGAATTTTCTTTTAATTTTATTAACTGTGAAATCATAATTCGGGATAGTCTTTTGCTTATAAGTATCTACTCGAATATGAGAAGTGAAGCGTATAGCCTGCTCTTTAAGCGAAGTCTCAAATCCTGAAAGTACTGACATTGAAATAATTAATGCCAGAGTGCCGAGCATTACACCGCCAATGGCAATAATTCTGACGAAGTTCAAGAATTTACCATGCTTAGCTTGACCAGCTAATTTGCGAGAAATATAGAGTAAAATGTTTGGATTCATTTTTATTTATAATCGCCACTTGCAAACTGCATACCGTTCATAAATATTTCGGGCATTACAATTCCGCATTCGATAAATCTTAATTTGACACCCGATTCTTCGAACATTGTAGTAGTCCGTATATAGGAATCATTCCATTTGCCGTTAGTATGCTTATCATAAAAGTCTTGACCATTTCGGTGGATAATTACTTCAGTAATTCCTGTTTGGATGATTGCACGGCAGCAGTCGCTGCAAGGCATCCATGGAACGTATAATCTACAACCTTTGAGTACAGTACCTCTGCGGGCGGCATTATAAATTGCATTTCTCTCGGCATGCTCCATCCAGAAATACTTTTCTCCGTTGTCGCGAGATAACCTTTTTTCGTCTTCGTCTATTTCTATTCCGCGGGGTAGTGAGTTATAGCCGGTAGAGACTAAAACATTGTCGGAGTCAGTAATTACACATCCTACATGCGTGTGAGCGTCAAGGCTTCGCATAGCTACCAAGTAGCACATTGTCATATATAATTCGTCCCACTGTGGTCTTTTCATAGAGTCATCACCAATTGATTTATAATAAGATTTATTTTATTAGCTTTACAAAATAAATATCAGTTGCAAATATAAGAATAATTTTTTAATTTAGTTTTGAAATAATATAAATATTAATACTTTGACGAAATAATATGGACAACATAAATATTCTAATCATTGAAGATAATAAATTTTATTCGTTAACATTAAAGAAAATGTTGGCTAATGTCGGTTATAAAAACGTAAATATCAGAGAAACCAGCTCAGAGGCAATAGCTTTTGTTGAAAATAATGAAGTCGGGCTTATTCTTTCCGATATTAGTTTAAATTCTATCATTCATAATGGAATAGAGACTGCTCAAATTATTCATAGCAAATATAACATTCCTATCATATTTATCAGTGGAGTAAGCGACAATGAAACTATTGAGAAGTCTAAGTCGCGATTCAATTATGGGTATATAATTAAACCAATTGAACAAAAAAGTTTAAAAGTACAAATTGAATTAGCTCTGTATAAACACCAATTAGAATTACTAAAAATAGAAAAAGAAAACCAACAGCAAGAGCTTTTAGAATTATTGGATTCGTCTTCTGACGGAATAATTATATTTGACTCAAATACTTTATTTATTAAATATGCCAATAAAGAAATGCTCTCTTGTTATAAAAACGAGAGAATAATGACTGAGCCGATTACAAATTTTCTTAGCGATGACTCTCGAGCAATATTTATATCTAATTTGGAAATAATCAAATCAGGCAAAGTTAAAAATATCAGTTTTGAACTGAAACAAGTAGATTGTAATGGAGCTGAAATATATGTAATGGCAAGAATAAAAAAATCACCTAAAGAAGATAATAAAATTATCTATTCGGTAACAAACATAAATGCCCAAAAGGAAAAGGATATAATTTCTGCCAAAAACCGGAAAATATCCGCTTCAATATTTGAATCGGCACCAGTGATTGCAGTAGTATATGATGAGCAGTTTCAAGTAGAATATTTTGAAGGCAAATCCATAGAAAATTTTACCGAGTATTATCAGTCAGTCAAATCTGCTAAGCTCGAAGACATAATAATATTCGATGAAAATATCAGCTCAATGGCAATTGAAGCAATTGAAGGCAAATCAAATAATGCGTTTTACAAAAGTTATAATGGTAGCCATTATCAATTGAAATTTTCACCATTCATAATTCCTGAAAATAAATATAAAAGTGGAATTATAATAGCTACAGAAATCAATGATTTAATTAATATTCAAAACGCATATAAACTTACAATTTCAAGATTAACTACTTTATTAAATAATTTACATGCCGGGATTTTATTTATAGAAGGCACTTCGAACATAGTCTATATTAATCAGTATTTTCTTGATATTATTAACTCACAAAGTAATAAGCAATTCACTACAAAAGACGCAGATGAAGTATTAAGATATTTCAAAAGCTTAATTTCTGATTACGATAATATTAAACAAATTTTTATTAAAAATCACGAAACCTCTACTAACACATTTTTAAATGATATTAAGCTGAGTAACGGAAAAATTGTTGATATAAGCAATATCTATGTCAAAAGTGATGATATTATATATGGTACAATTATTATACTAATTGATATTACCGAGAAAAAGAATACCGAAAATGCCTTCAATAAAATGGCTATTAGGTTGAAAACTATTTTAGATACTGCTGCAGACGGCATTATTACTATTAATAAATTCGGAATAATTGAGTCTTTTAATAAAAAAGCAGAGCAATTATTCGGATATACGAGTGAGGAAATAATCGGTAAAAACATTACTTTACTAATGGATGAACCTGACAAATCCCTTCATAATAGTTTTATTGATAGCTTTGTCAGAACTCAGCAAAAAAGAATTATCGGATTTGGGAAAGAAGTTATAGCTAAAAGAAAAGACAATTCTCTATTTACTGCCGATTTATCAATAAGCGAATTCTATGACAACGGCAACTTATTTTTCACAGGAATCATCAGAGATATTAGTGATAAAAAGCAAGCCGATTTAAAGCTCGAGGATAGTAAAAAGTCTTTAAAATTAGCTCAAAGTACTGCAAAGCTCGGCAGCTGGATCTGGAATTACAATAAATCCGAAACCGAATGGTCAGACGAAATATTCCGTATTATGGAGTTTCAGCCTCAAGAGAAGCCTTTATCTTTTGATTTGTTTCTTGAGAATGTCCATATTGACGACAGAGTAAAACTGAAATCAGTAATTGAAACTTCTCTATTTAATAAATCGAATTTTACAATCGATTATAGAATTACCACTAAAGATAATGATTTAAAGTATGTCAGAAGCATTGGCGAGCAAACATTTAACAGTGAAGGAGAGCCGATTGAAATGGTCGGCACTATTCAGGACATTTCGGATATTAAAATTGCGGAAAATAAATTGCACCAAATAGTATTAATCAATTCCAAGTTATCCGAAATATCTTCAAAATTGATAAATGCTCCCTACGACACAATAAACCAAGAGATAGTTAATGCAATAATCGAATTAAAGAAATTAATTAACTTTGATGATGCTTTTATATATTCTTATGATGGCAATACTAATGAAATTAATTTATTTACAAAAGTTTTCAATTCAATTAACATTATTGTTCCAATTCCAGAAAGTCTTGAATATGAAGAATTAAAGGACTATATAGATGTTTTCAAAAGCAAAGAATCAATATTTATATCAGATGCTCAGCAAATCTCTATGGAAAATCATAAAAAGAATTATATAAAAGCCGGTGTAAAGTCTTTATTATTAATGCCAATGCACTATTTTAACGAGTTCATTGGCTTTATTGCTTACTATTCTTACTCTGAAAATAATGATTTGTTAAGTATTAATACCGAACTAATGAGCTTATTTACTCAGGTAATTTCTGGAGCAATTCAGAGAATTAAATTTGAAAAAGAGCTAATTAATACAAAAAATCGTGCTGAAGAATCAAATCTCGCTAAGAGCACATTCTTAGCAAATATGAGCCATGAAATCCGAACTCCTATGAATGCGGTAATTGGATTTGCCGATATACTCAAAAGTGAGCTTAAAGAAGACAAGCATATCCAATATTTAGATAATATAATTAATGGTGGTAATGCTCTAATTACTATAATAAATGATATTTTAGATTTATCCATAATCGAAGCCGGCAAAGTTAGCGTTCATAATTATGCTACGGATATAAAAAACTTATTACATGATATTTATAGTATATACAAATCTCAAGCAGATAATAAAGACTTGGAATTTATACTTGAAATTCAAGACAATCTATCGAATTATTTGTATTTAGATGAAGCCAAAATCAGACAGATTTTATTTAATTTAGTTGGTAATGCAATTAAATTTACGGACAAAGGACATATCAAAATTTCTGTTTTATATGAGCTTATTAATGAAAAATATATTCGTCTTGATATTAGTGTATCCGACACCGGAATCGGAATCAGTCCTGGCGAGCAAGGAATAATATTTGATTCATTTAGGCAACGAGACGAAAAAGCAAATAAGAAAAAATATTCCGGTACCGGGCTGGGGCTTACTATTTGCAAAAAATTAGCCGAAATGCTTAAAGCGGAAATTAAACTTGAAAGTGAATTAGGTTTCGGTGCAACTTTTACTCTCTGTATGCCCGAAGTTCAAATGATTTCTAACTATAATCAAGTGATAAATCCGCCTGAAATAAACAAAATTGACTTTAGTAATATTAAGTTTAATTCTCCGAAAATTTTAATTGTTGATGACTCTGATAGCAATAGACAAATAATTATTAAACTACTTGAAAAATGTAATATAATCATTGACCAAGCCATAAATGGGCAGGAGGCTATCACTAAAACACTTGAATCTAAATACGATTTGATACTTATGGACTTAGAAATGCCTGTTATCAAAGGAACTGAAGCTTCTAAAATAATTAAATCAAATGAACTTACCAAAGATATTCCAATCATTATTCTTAGCGGACATTCTGTAACTGATATTATCGACTCGACTGCCAAAGTTTCCGATGGCTATTTGCTTAAGCCTATATCAAGAGAACCTTTAGTTAAAAAGTTGATTGAATTTCTTGAATATACCATAGAATCAGCTGTAATATCAGATATTACTAATAAGGATAAAATCACTCTTCGTCCTTCAATTTATACAAAAATTATTAAAGAAAAATATTCGGATATTTTTAATTCTGCATATCAGTCATTTGAATTAGAGGAAATTAAAAAGTTTGCAGATACTATATTAAACGACCCGATTCTAATCGTCGATAAAAATATAAAAGCAATTGCAACTAATCTATTGAGCCATGCCGATACCTTTAATGTCAATAAAATATTAGAGATAATGGAAGAGTTTAAAAAAGTATTAGTGGACTAAGTCTTATGATAATATTTACTATTTCAGAAATAATTGGAATTAAACCCACGCTTCAGAGACTGTGTAAAAACTATTATTCTACTGAAAATTTCCGCAGTTTTTATCTTCTTCTCTAATCAACCCCACGCTTCAGAGGTTGTGTAAAAACTATTACAATACAACAAATATTATCGCCAGTACCATTAACGAGGCTGTCTAAAATTTGTCATTCTGAACGATTGGAGAATCCAGACAAAGCTAACTTATTGATAATTCTGGATTCTTCGTTACATTCCTAATGATACACTTCCGCTCTTAACTTAAGCAAGACTATATATTATATGTATTTACTATGAGTTTACAACTTTATATCATCATAATTTCTATTTTCAAGTGGATTGATTAATTCCTTTAACCTTCCGAAGGTTTCTTAACCCTTCGGAAGGTTAAAGGCAATACTTTACTTTGTGCTATTACCTCTACAATTACAGCACTGCTGTAAAGGGTAACTAAGAATGACGATTTGGCAAAATTATTACTGAGCCTTTACAGTGTGATGGGAATTGAGAATTAATTGTAATAATCTTACTTTTTATGCAACAACTATATCGAAAGAATCATATTTTTACCGAGTATTTTTACAATTAATCATGATTCATTTAGTCTTATATTGTTTTAATAGGAGCTTCAAATGTATAAATATGTAATTTTAATACTACTATTTGCTTTTTCAGTAGCTAATTCCAAAACAGAGAGATTTGTACCGTTTACAGGTGAAGAATTACTATACGAAGTTTCGTACATGGGCGTAAAGCTGGGAACTATTAAGATAGTAACCGGTAATCATAAAAAAGAAGGGAAAAATGACATTTATAAGACTTATGCTTATATTGATACTTATAAAGAAATTCCTTTTGTAGATATTCATGTTACTTATAATAGCTTTACTGATTATTCTTTCGGTTTTTCTCATAGATTTTTCGGAAATTTCAAATCAGGCAATTATACTGATGTGCATAAAATATTTTTCAACTATGAAAAAAATAATATCTATGTTTCTAAAGAAAATGCCGATGGTAAATACTTCGAGAACTCAATCATGACTGAAAAAAAAGTAAGCGACGGGCTTTCAATTTTCTTTATCGCACGCAAATTTTTAGATATTCAGAAAACCCTGACTATCCCTACAATAATTGATAAAGAATTAGTAAGCACGAAAATCAATTTTAAGTGTAAATCCGAAAATATTTCTATTGCAGCTATTAAATATCCTATTAAAACATTATACTTTGACGGTACAGCCTATTGGACCGGCGTTTACGGTCTTACCGGTCAGTTCGAGGGCTGGTTTACCGATGATGCCGCAAGAATTCCTATCAGAGCTAATATGAAATTATCTGTTGGAAGTGTACAGATAGAATTAAAATCTTGGAGTCGTAAAGGCTGGGTAGCACCTAAAGCTTAGTAGCCGGTGGCTGGTGACTGGGGTTTTGGGGTTCGAGGTTCGGGGTTGGAAATATTAAGAAGCGAATAATATCATTTTTTCTTTATAATGAGACATTTGACATCAACCCGTAACATTAATGTTTGTGTAAATACTAAAATCTATTGCAAATGTCCGCTCACTTTCACTCAACCCCACGCTTTAGAGGCTGTTAACCATCCGAAGTTTGCAAACCTTCGGATGGTTTTTCTCTTACTGTGGCTGAGTAATAGTGAATATATGAGAGTAATCAAATGGCTGTTTGAAAAATTGTCATTAGGAACGATTGGAGAATCCAGACAATACTATCTTATTGATAATACTGGAATTATCGTTACACTCAGAATGACGATTTAGCAATAATATTAATTTTAGACAACCTCATCAGAGACTTTGAGTAATTGTAGTTAGTAGAGAAATGGTCGTGATATAGGGTTTTTACACAGCCACTTTAGTCACGGAAGTGGCAAAAAACGAATTTGTTCTATTACATGAAGAAAATCATATAATTTCTATAATTTGTAAGCTTATGTATAATATTGATGATTTGGTAAATATTAATTATTAGATAAAAAAATGCCTCGCCATCGGGGGGAAATTGACAGCAAGGCATGCAGCATAAAGAGGAAGAGACGGATATTAAACCGTCGAGCGAAAGACGAGACTCGAACTCGCGACCCCAACCTTGGCAAGGTTGTGCTCTACCAACTGAGCTACTTTCGCTTATCCTTTTTTCAAGTAAGAGTCGCTGTCATCAGCTCATCTTACGAATACAAATTTACGAGCTTTTCTTGAATTATGCAAATGTTTTTTTTATTATTTTCAAAAAATATTAAATTTTCTAATTATTCATTTGCTCAATCTTAACTTTTCAATTTGCCATTCGCAAATTATATAGCAACTCCAATGCCAAATTTATGCAAATCTGTTAGTAAATTGTTTAATTATACTTAATTTTACTTTTTCTAAATCAATTTCTGTTTTTATTTCCTTTGATATGGATGTTACGCCCTTATCTGTAATTCCGCAGGGAACAATATAGTCGAATTCAGAAATATTGTTATTTACATTGAGTGCAAATCCATGAGAAGTTACCCAGCGAGAGCAATGAAGCCCCATAGCTGCAATTTTGCGTTTTGAATCTATCCATACACCGGTTAGCCCATCGACTCTACTGCCGATTATACCGAATTCAGCAAGCGAATCAATTATAGCCTGTTCGATTTCTCTGAGAAACCAATGTAAATCCTCTCTAAAAGAAGAAAGATTAAATATGGGATAACCGACCAATTGTCCCTGATTGTGAAGCGTAACGTCCCCGCCACGGTCATTTTCAATTACTTTAATTCCCATTGATTTCAAAAAATCGTGATGGCAAACTATATTGTTTTTTGTACCGGATTTACCGATAGTTATTACACTTGGGTGTTCACATAGCACCAAAACGCTTTTATTCCTATTTTCCTGTATATATTTAACCAATTCTCTTTGCTTTTCCCAAGCTTGGCTATAGTCTATCAGCCCCCAGTCTTGAATTTCTATCATAAATTCTTTCTATTTACTTAGCTTTTAAAGTTAATGTGGCACTGCCACCGTCTTTTTTGCATTCTCTTACTGCATTAAGAGTTGCTTTTCCGGATTTCGGGTTTGTAATTTTAATATTAAGTTTTCTCTCCCATGTGCCGGGAGACTTCTCTGTCCAATTGGTAGCAGCAATTATATCCAACCCGCTCGGATTTAATTCGGTCGATTTAATGCCTTCTGGGCAATTACGATGGGTAAACTCTACTGTCAGTTTAACAACTAATTCATCATTTTTTGTATAGCTTGCTTTTTTGCCCTTCAATACTTCGAAATTCATTTCGCAGGCATAGAGGCTCATTTCTGAAATTGTAAAAAATGCTACAATTATAATAATAAGATTTTTAATTAATTGCATTTATATTGTCTCAATATCATACATATTTATTAGACATATAAAGACACGAGCCGATAAATATTATTGTTTGTTAATAGGGCAATCAAAAGATTACAAATATTATTTTCAGCCACATTGCCCCCCACACGCTGAAGAATTGGATTGATTACTCTCAAAATTCCTATTTCCCAATTCCTAATTCCAAAGAAAGAAACCCACCCCGTCATCACTTCGTGATGCCACCCCTCCATTGGATGGGAATTTGAAGAATAGTTCCCAGTTACCAGCCACTATCAATATATTAGATTATAAGCAGATTATATTAAGAATTTTCGGCATCATTAAGTCGGCTCTCTGCATTCCGCATATTTACTAAAGACACTATTTGCATAGCCGGTTCTTTATGCTTCTTTTTGACTACTAATACTAATTCATTGCTCTGAGATTTCGGAAATATCTTATCTGCAATAAAATTAGAAGTAGTAATAGTGATTTTTGAGGAGAAAAATCCTTTTTTGAATTCAATCATCAGAATATCCGAATATTTCAGGCTTATATTTTTCACACCGGACTTAACTACACCGAAAATTGCATCTTTGGTTTGATATTCTAATATCAATTTTTCATTATCTATTCTGATTAATCCGTCGATTTCTGCAAAACCTTCATATACATTATCAACTGAAAACGGAACTGCCAAGTATTTTTCCATAATTAAACCGATATTATTAGTAATCAAATACTATTTGCAAAAATATATCTATTTTTTATGTTTTGCAAGTTAAAGTAAAGAAACTCAATCATCTGCTTTACTAATAGCTTAAATAATTGTCAAATAACTGATAAAGCCTCTTGCAAAATTAATTGTTACCCGTTCTCTCTATCTTAAGCTCCGTGCAGAATTGTTTTATCTTCATATTGCTAATACTCAACAATAATATATTAAGGCTATTACAAAAGTCCAAAATATTTATTTACTGTTAATTTTTCAAAGCTTTCAAACTTCTAAATGCTTATCAAGAGGTTGTCAAAAAAGTAATAATGTTTTTAAATCGTCATTCTGAGTGAAACGAAGAATCCAGAATTATCAACAAGTTAGCTTTATCTGGATTCTTCACTTCGTTCAGAATGACAACTTTTTAGTCAGCCTCTTGAACAAATGGAAATTGAAAATTTTATAGTTTTGCAACAGCCTTATGATATGATATTAGTATCTTTTTGATAATAAAAATTATATGTTATTTGGATAAAAATTATTAAATTGCATATCTGAAATATTATTATTTACAATAGCATTAGTAAAATTATGTACATATCATATAATCGACTTAAAGAGCTTATAGATTTTGAATATTCCCCCGAACAGTTAGACCATATTTTAACAATGCTCGGCATAGAAGTTGAAGCAATTAATGACTACTCTAAGAATTACGATAAATTTTATATCGGTGAAGTATTAAGCAAAGAGAAACACCCGCAGGCAGACAAACTATCTATCTGCGCTGTTAATTACGGCATTGGTCAGACTACCGTTATTTGCGGAGCTCCGAATGTAGCTACGGGGCAGAAAATTGTTTTTGCATCTCTTGGTGCAATTGTTCCACTTGGCGAATTCAAAATTGAAAAGCGTAAAATTCGAGGTATTCAATCAGAGGGCATGATTTGCTCTCAGTCAGAATTAGACTTGGGCGAAGACTCAAGCGGTATCTGGGTATTGGATAATTCCGCAGTTGTCGGGACTCCTCTCGCTGAATTTATGAATATTAATGATACAATATTAGATATTAGCGTTACTCCAAATCGTCCGGACTGCCTCAGCCATTTCGGATTAGCTCGTGAAATTGCCGCTTATCAATCTGATGATTTCAAGCAAGATATTAAATTCCATAAGCCAAGCACAGACTATGCTTGCTCAGAAAACAATATTAATGATTCCGTTAAAGTGGAAATATTAAATCCGGATCTATGCCCTAAATACGTTGGTATTGTTATTAAAAATACTAACGTTAAAAAATCGCCCGACTGGCTCAAAAACAAACTCAAAATGCTGGGTTTGAGACCTATCAACTGTATAGTTGACGTTACCAACTATGTAATGTACGAAACTGGTCAGCCACTTCATGCATTTGACCTTGATAAAATAGCAACTAAAAATATTGTTATAGATACTGCCAGAGAAGGCGATAAATTCACTACTTTGGACGGTAAAGAAAGAATTCTAAACGCCGACATGTTGCTAATCAATGACACTAACAGACCTATTGCTATTTCCGGTGTAATGGGCGGAGAGAACAGTGAAATCAGTTCTGAAACCAAAAATGTATTTATAGAAAGTGCATTCTTCAATCCTTCATCTATACGCAGGACATCAAAAAAATTAGGGCTTTCTACTGATGCTTCTTATAGATTTGAACGCGGTGTCGATTTCAATTCAGTACTTTATTCTGCGAAATATGCCGCTAAATTAATTGGCGAATTATCCGGCGGAGCTATCGACAATGGCATTATTGAAGTAACTCCTATTGAATTACACAGAACAATTGCATCGGTTAGAGTTCAGAAAGCAATTGAATTAATTGGAGTTGAATTAGACAGCAAGAGAATTGTAAATATATTAAAATCTTTGGAATTTGAAATTCTTGATGCAAATGATGAAGAAATAAAAGTTAAAATTCCTTCGTATAGAGTTGATATTAGTATAGAAGTCGATATAATCGAAGAAATAGCTCGTATGTACAATTATGATAATATTACTCCTAATTATACTACTACTCTTAATTTCGAAGGCTCCGGGCTTAATGCTAATTTGGCTATGCCAAAATTACGTCCGCAATTCAGAGACTATTTCGTTCAGAACGGGTTCACGGAAATATTGACTCAGAATATCATAGACCCGGCAAACGCGTCAATATTTACCGACAATCCTGTCGGCATTGCTAATCCACTTGGCGAAGAGATGTCCGTAATGCGTCCTTCATTAATTCCGTCTATGCTTAAAACTATAGAGCGTAATATCAGAATCGGCAATACTAATCTCATGCTTTTTGAATTGGGCAAGCAGTTTACTCGTGCTACATTAGCCGATAACGCTTATGTAAACGGAATTAAAGAAACCGAATATTTGATGATAGGGCTTTGCGGCGGCAAAAAACCTGCTCACTGGCTTGATAAACAAATTAAAGTTGATTACTATGATATTAAGGGAGTTTATGAAGACTTTATCGAAAGATTCAGGCTTACAAATCTAAAATTAGTAAAAGATGATTATTTATCTAAAGTATTTTCCGGCAATGCTCTCACGATTATTTATAAAGGCGACGCTATCGGTAAATTCGGGGAAGTATCTAAAAAGCTTTTAAAGAAAATGGACATTTCGACTGATGTATTCTTGCTTTCAGTAAACTTAGAAAAATTATATACAGTGAAAACCAAAGACATCAAGTATAGTCCGGTTTCTCCGTATCCGACAGTAAAAAGAGATTTAGGATTTGTATTAGATAAATCTCATTCTGCCGGCGATGTACGCGATACTATTATCAAAACAGGCGGTGAATTTCTTCAATCGGTTGAAATATTTGACGTATTCGAAGGCGAGAAACTCGGCAAAGACAAAAAGAATATCGCCTTTTCATTAGTTTATTCATCATCGGCTCGTACTTTAGTTGACGAAGATGTAGATGCTTCAATTACAGTAGTTGTAGCGGCTGTCGAATCAGGCTTTGGAGCAATGCTTAGAGAGTTCTAAATTTTATTTTTTAATCGACCCCACGCCGAAGCGTGGGGCTGATTAATTGCACTATTTCTATTATAATTTCACAAGGGCAGTTTTAAGGATTGAATTATCATTTAGATAGATAATAAAGTTATACTGTCCGGCTGGAAATTCGCTTATATCAAAGCTACCGCTTACGTTTGCAAACGATTTCATATATCGACCTTCCGAATTAAATACTTCAATTTTTCGTATATCCGAATTAGGCACATTAATTAAGCCATAAGTCGGATTAGGAAAGAAGCTGAGAGAATTTTCAACTACTACATTGTCATCGCTTGTTGTTTTGTACAACGGACATTCCGTAACTTCAAAATAAGTTTGTGAATATTGAATTTTCGAAGCGTCAACCAAAGAAGATATTTTCAACCTAAGTGTTGCCCCGTCAGCAAAATCTGTCAAAATATAAGTAAATGTACTGTCAGTTAAATTATTAACGATGTTAGTGTATGATAGAGTGTTCAGATTCCAAACATCAATTCTTATTGGTGTCGGTATGTCGCTGCTATTCCAAGATACTGTAATAGTATCTCCATTTATGAATTCTTCGCCACCCGAAGGATAAACATATTCACCACATATTACATTAGCTATGTTCATAACTATAGCTAATAATACTATGCTAATTAACTTTTTCATTTATTATTCTCCAATTATCATAATCTTGTAAATTTTAGTTTGAGCCTTATCTCTGATATTTAAGAAATAGGCTCCGGGAATTAATCCCATAGATTTAAATTCTATATTTTTGTCTGTTATTGAGCAGATATAGTTTTGAATAATTAACTCACCGCTTGCATTATATAATTCATAAGTGCAAAGCTCTGGGTTTAACTTATCATTTGCTATACTGAGTGAGCTGTTATTGTTGAGTAAGTAAGACTTTAAGCCCGATTCCGAACTCTTAATATCAAAAACTCCTAATTCGTCTTCATATTTTAATACTTCAAAAGTGTAATCCGATTTATAAACAAATAAAGTCTTTGATACGTTTGAAATTCGCATTGTATTGAATTCGGCTTGGTCTCTGTATGTTTTAATTAATTTTTTTGTTTTGTAATCCCACACATATAAGTAATTATTTACGGTTGCAAATATATATTTACCGTCATAACTAAAGCCACAATCAGTAAAACTATTTGGCTCGGGTTCTCCTTCATAGCTGGAGAACCATTCGAGGCTTTCGGTAAGTTTGGTTTCGGTATTATAAATTTCGCGATTACTTCGATTATTCATTAAGTATTTGTTATCGGATGAAAAATATTTATTTGGACCGGTAACATTATAATAATAATAAGTCGGATAATTCGATAAATTTTGCAAATCGAACTTTATCACAATATCTTCAACATTATAATCCGACGGATCTGAACCTACATATAAATATTTTTTATCATCGGAAACTCTAATATTTTTCAATGTTTGGGCTTGATAAACTGACAAATAAGTGTAAACCACAGATTTAGTTTCTTTATTAATAATTTGCAATTTAAGCGAATCACTTAAAGCAATTAAGTTAGTATCAGGTAAAAGACAAAAGGAAGTTAATTTTATAGTATTATCAATTTGATTAATAATATTTTTCGTTGGAATATCAACAAAGTTCAACCTATTATCGTCATTATAGTAATAACAATTATCATTATCAAAATCAAACAATAAATCAGATATTCCACCAAAACATTTACTATTATGGTTATAGTAAAAGATAACCGAATCAGATTTTACATCGTATCCCAAAGAAGCATCAAATGATGAGATTAATATATGATCATTAAATTTCGAAGGAATCATAATGTTGTTTTGGAAATTATCATTATAATTCAAATAATTCCTAATTTGCTGATTATTATTTATATCAATAATTGTAAAAGTACTATTGTCATTAGATGAACATAATATTCTATCATTATCTATACTGTTTATTGCTATGTCTTTACCAAAAATATTTAAAGTTTTAATTAAATTTCCGGTTTCTAAATCAATTAAATGTATTATTGAATCCTGACATACAAAAATTGATTTACTATCGGTAGATATTGAATTTTTACCAATATAAATATTATCTTCAACAGATAATTGCATTTCCTTGGTTGTATTTGTTTGCAAATCTAAAATTAAAGGTTTTAATGATGAAAAAGTTGAATAAACAAAGTACTTTGAATTTGGAGATATACATATTCCTTTATTATCATAAATATCATTAATTTCTTTTTCAGAACCATTTTTAAAAGATTTTAATAAAAATTTGATGTTATTATTTTCTATGTATTTAATAGCACAGTATTCACCATTTTCAGATATTGTAAAATCCTTCAATATTCTCTTTGGACTACTTAGTGAAAAAGTATATAAATATGAGCTTAATAAAATATCTTTTACTACAAATTGGCTTGAATCAACCATTCCATTACTAATCAAGTAACCCGCTACCAAATTGTCCGGTAAGGAATTTATTCTTTGAATATTTGGTAAACAAACATCTAATGAATCAAATAATAAATTTTTTTCTAAATCAAATGTAAATAATCTATTATTTGAATGACACAGTAAGGTTTTACCATCGTTAAATATTTTGATAGGAACAATACCGGAATCATTTTTACAGAAATATGCCCTCGTTAAAAGAGTATCAAAAGTAGTTATATCAATAATCGATATTTTATATTTATCATACATTAGTATATTATCAGCAATCATCATATACATATTATTATTAGATAAAGAATAATATGTATTATTATAATAATTTTGTTTAATTAATTCCTTATTATTTATATTAAGTTCATTACTAATTGATATTTGAGTATAAACAAAATATAAAAATACCATTATTAAATTAATCTTACTCTTCATAATAAACCTCTACTCCTATTTTAAAGCCATTATTTAATCTGTAAATTGTTTTATTAAATCCATCAACGTCTATTGTTTGTGTTACTCTATCAATTGTTATATCATTACAGCCATTCCCGCCCCAAAAATTATTTATATTTAGATTATAAATTATACTGCCCACATTTGACAAACCAATACAATTATTAAATAAATATTTTTGAAATTACAAGTTTTTCCAAAGTAATTAGTTTGCCATAAGGTTACAACGTAATTATAAATTCCATTTGATAATTTGCACTTATTAGTACTCAATACTAATTATTTTATTTATATTTTCTGTTATTTTATTAATATATTCTGACACTGTAATGTTAGTTCCAAATCCAAAATCATTTTTGGGGTCAAAAACTTTGCCGTTAACTACCGGGTAAACAGTATAAACTTGGGAATCTAAACCAATTGGAATAAGATTATAAAATATTTTACTACTATCCTGACAAATAACACTTGTCTTTAGAAACACTATATATTCATTTTCAATTTTTACGAAACTATTATTATATTTGCTACCAATTGTTTCAGAAGATTTTCCATAATAGTCTTGTTCGATTGGCCACTCAAGAGAATATAAAAAATTCAAGCTATCTTTAAAATTTTTGTTTCCACCTTTTATAAATTTCAAAACAGTTGATTTGACGTTGATCTGATTCTTAGCGAGCAATGCATTAGGATTGAACTTACTTTCAGTAGATACTACCTTAACGTGTGCTATAATATCAGATAAGAGCAAAGCAAGTCTAATCTTATTACTATTAAAATACAATGTACTAAATTTTTCTTGTAATTTATTACTAATTAGAAAAGGTCTAATTTCCCCATTTCTTGAACAATAATCATAAGCCTTTAACATTAAAGGGTTGTAATCCTTCATTGAGTAGAAAGATCTTTCAATATATTTTAAAGTATCGCTATTATATAACTGTCGGTTAATGAATTCAGTATATAATTTTAGGCTTCCGTATTTGCAAATAGAATCGGAAACAACATAGCCAATTAGTGTTTCAAAAGGCATATCAGATACATATTGTGGGAATAGCAAAGGATAATCATAAGTATTGTAAAATCCCTGATAACTTGGTAAACACGGTACAGGATGACCAATATTTACCATGTTTTGATTATCATCGCAATAAATAGGTAAATAACAACACAAAACAAATAAAATAATCATTTTATTTAACATATCATACCTCCATTACTTTAACAACTATAACTAATTGTGTGGTAATATGTATTATCATTGATGTAATTAGATAACAATATTCGTTTCATTTTATACTCTTAATATTATTATGAAATATGTAAACTACATATCCGTTTTACTAACGGTATGGTTAATCTATACCCTGCTCAGCGAGAGCCCTTTCACAGCAAGGCTTCCGTTGCTTAGTCGGCAGTATTCTGAAAGGGCAAACTTCTATACTGTCGGCTAAACGCAGGTAGTCCTGCTTTCTCGCCAAGTAGAAAATATTCTTTTTAGGCTCTGCCTAATTATTTATGACAACTTGAAAAATATCAAATCATCTTTTTTGTTGCTTTATGGTCAATTTCCTAATAAATCAGTCTAATTCCGAATGAGCGTCTCTTTTACCATTAGCAATATATAATAAAATAATATTATTTCCAAATTAATTTGCTATATTTTCAATAATTTATCGATAATTATTAAATTATTTTCTTGATTATTTTGTAACTATATATATATAGCGAGCAATTAGAATTATATTTATCTATATTGCTATATTAGTAACTGTAGTATATAGTTGCGACGGAAGTATTTCTATCCACAAGCTAAAGAGCCTGTGTAATAACTTCTATTCTATTGTAAATGTCTGCAATTTTTATCGCTCTATTTATTCAAGGGGCTGTCTAAAAAGTAAAAATATAGCAAAATCGTTATTCTGAGTGCAACGATGTATCCCGTATTATCAATAAGTTAACGATTATCTGGATTCTTCACTTCGTTCAGAATGACAACTTTTTAGACAGCATCATACAAACACTTTTAGAAATTCAAATTTTAGTAAAATCACTAATCGTATGTTTTTTTATACAGCCTCTTCAGCGTGATGTTCAGTAACATTGAATAATTGTAATTAGTGGTTAAACTATACTAATCAAAGTTTTTTTAAACAGTCTCAATTTCGAAGAAGCAATTTTATTTAAATTGTTATTTGGTTGATTTCTATTTAAAAGCTTGCAGATAGCTCTATATTTCGGTGTATGAGCAAATAATTTTGGATTTATACGTTTCAAATCACTTAATTATTGGCAAGGTTTTTTCTAACAATGAGTTGAATTAACTGATTTCGTGAAGGAACAGTTTATAGATGAATTGTAATATTTTTTAATATATTGTGGAGTTCTTGTGAACAAACTAAAACTATATTTTTACCCATTTGTTTTGATGGGATTATCATTAATTTTACTAAGCAGTTGTGAAACTAATGATCCGGCAAATGA
Source organism: uncultured bacterium (assembly GCA_942493235.1). Lineage (GTDB taxonomy): Bacteria > Bacteroidota > Ignavibacteria > Kapaibacteriales > UBA2268 > ENR-C587. The sequence continues at coordinate 341,644 of OW818676.1, forward strand.
AACTATTCAGGTTAGCGGTATAGAATTCACCCCTAACTGCTTTGTCCAAGATGGAAAAGTTGTAGGTATCGATGTTGACATTGCTACTCAAGCAATGCAAGAATCTGGAATTAATTTCAATATGAACATGGCGGACAATTGGGAAACTGCTTACGAAGCCACTCTAAAAGGACCAAATCGTGCATTATTAACTGTTGGATATTCCGATGAGCGTAAAGGTCTTTTCAAATGGGCAGGACCTATCAGCCAAGGAATGTATGGAGTATTCGCAAAAGGAGAATCTAATCCTAAATATCCAATTAGCATAGATGAAGCTAAACAGCTTGAAGAAATAGCGGTTGTTAGAGGTTGGCTCGAAACTACTACACTTGAGGGTATGGGCTTTCAAAACCTTGTATATTATGATACATATACTGCAGCTATTAACGCATTTATGAATAATGAAATTAAATATATATCCAGCGATTTTTATCATTTATTAAAATCAATACCAACGGGATACTTTGAAAATATTTGTGCAATTACGCGTTATAAAACTGTGTATTACTATATAGCGTTTTCTCGTGATGTCGATGACGCTGTTGTTGCAAAATGCCAAGCCTCAATTGAAAAAATGGTTAAAAATAAAACAACATATTCAATAGTACAAAAATATTTACAATATATGCCCTCGGACTATATCCCCGGTACTATTCAGCTTTTTACCGAAATGGATGCACCGAGCAGTTTTTATACCGGAGCTGGCACAGAACGAAAAATCATAGGTGCATCGGTTGATATAGTAAATGAAATTCAGAAACGAAACGGTTATATTGATAAAATTAATATGAGTACATGGACAGATGCTTATTCTACAGTTTTATATCTGCCAAACAGTGCTTTGTTTACTACATCTCGTACGGCTGAACGCGAAAGTTTGTTCCAATGGGTTGGTCCAATTGATTCTTACAATACAAGTTTTTATACACTGACAAGTTCCGGTATTACTGTAAGCACACTCGAACAGGCAAAAGCCCTAAAATCAATCGCTACTCCAAAGGGTTGGTACACTCAAGATTACTTAGTTAGTCAAGGTTTTAATAACATTGTTGCAACCGCAATCACATCAGAAGACGCTTTTAAACAACTTATTAACGGTGAAGTTGAAGCTTTGTTTTTGAACGACCCCACAGTTTCTTGGCTTTTCAAAAATAGTAACAAACCCGAAGGGTTTATTAGCAAGCAAATGGAAGCTATGAATACTAAAGGTTATATAGCATTCTCGTTAAGCACACCCAAAGCTGTGGTTGACAAATGGCAAGCGAATCTAAATGCTATAAAATCTGACGGCACATTCAAAAACATTTGGGAGATATGGTACCCGGGCGTTGATATACCTTAACTGTCTATAAAGTTTGTTAGCTAAATAGCGACTTTAAGGAATTATCCCTTTACTATTGACAGCACTAAATTTAATACTCCCTACTATGCTTAGAGTAGTAGGGAGTATTATAGCAAATATTGTAAGTAATTATTGTATCCCACATTTTTTAAGTATATAATCCACACTCTTGAATATTCTCTCGTAGCTAAACATTTTGCTAAGTTCATCTTCGCTTACATACTGCATCAGCTCGCTATTTTCAGTTAATGATTTGATGAATGGGATTTTCTCGCTCCAAGTACGCATAGCAGAACTTTGAACCATTACATAAGCAGTCTGACGTTTTAATCCTTTATTAGCTAAATATAATAGCACTTTCTGTGAATGAATCAAGCCATTAGTTAAGTTTAGATTATAAAGCATTTTCTCAGGATAAATCAATAAGTTATCCATCAGATTAATCATTTTGTTCAATGAATAATCAAGCGAAATTGTTGCATCGGGGAAGACTACTCTCTCTACACTTGAATGAGAAATATCTCTCTCGTGCCAGAGTGCATTGTTTTCTAAGGTACTCATCGCCGCTCCACGCATTATCCGAGCCTGCCCGCAAATATTCTCTGATGTAATCGGGTTACGTTTATGAGGCATTGCAGAGCTTCCCTTTTGCCCTTTGGAGAAATATTCCTCAGCTTCCAGTACTTCGGTGCGTTGAAGATGCCTGACTTCAATCGCCATTTTCTCAAGCATTGAGCCGATAATCGCAATAGTAGTAATATATTGAGAATGAATATCACGCTGAATTACTTGAGTCGATACATTTGCAGCTTTTAAGCCTAATTTCTCGCAAGTATATTCTTCGACCGATGGGTCTAAATGCTCGTAAGTGCCCACCGCTCCACTAATCATACCGGTTGAGATTTCATCTACGGCATATTTCATTCTTTTAATATTGCGTTGGCATTCGTCGTACCATAATGCGAATTTCAATCCGAAAGTCGTTGCTTCGGCATGAATCCCGTGCGAGCGTCCTACACAAACAGTATATTTATGCTCTACTGCACGGCGTTTTAATACTTGGGCAAGTTTCTCCAAATCGGCAATTATCAACTCTCCGGCTTGCTTGCTCTGGACTGCAAAGCAAGTATCCAATACATCAGACGAAGTCATACCAAGGTGAATGAAACGGGTCTGCTCGCCGGCATATTCCTCTATACTTGTCAGAAATGCAATTACATCGTGCTTGGTAGTAAGCTCAATTTCGTTTATTCGGTCAACATTGATTTGAGCTTTTTCTCTAACTGATTGGGCAGTACCTATTGGCACTAATCCCAGATTTTCTTGGGCTTCGCAGGCTAATAGTTCTATTTCAAGCCAGATTTTATATTTATTTTCTTCTTCCCAAATATTACCCATTTCGGGGCGTGTATATCTTGCTATCATGCTTTTTCTCGATTATTTTTGCACATTTATTATTTATTATAATCTACAAAAATACGAATTTTTTTCCGAAATATTTATCTGAAATAAATATGAACATGCCTAATTCATCGAATTATTTGAAGTTCAATTCTCCACCTATACCGCTCTCCGCTTGATAAGGTAATAAACAGTCTTGCTCAGAATACTCAAATATAATTATCTGTAACAATTAAAATATATATGCGTAGTATAGAGCATTAGGTAATAAAAAGATAATATATTTAATATAGGGTGCTGTAATGGCTAAGAAATTATATAGGTCAAGAAACCAAAAGATGGTCGGCGGAGTTGCCGGTGGTATTGCGGAGTATTTCGATATCGACCCGGTTCTGGTTAGAGCAGGCTTCGTACTTTCAGTATTGGGCTGGGGTGGTGGAATTCTATTATACATAATTCTTTGGATTATTATTCCTTTTCGAGCATTAGAGCAAGTAGGGGTATCTCCTGATGGCATTCCTATTGGCAGAGAAAATCCTTTCGATGAAGAAATCAGTTTAGAGGATACTCATATTAAAGATAAACGCAGAAATATTTTTGGTGCATTATTGATTGCTTTAGGTTTGCTTATGCTAATTGATAATATATTGCCGGATATTTCAATAGATAACTGGTGGCCCCTGTTGTTGATTTTAATTGGCGGATACATATTAGTTAATTCATTAATATTTAAGAAGAAATAAAATGGAACAGATTAAAAAATCCAACAATACAAAATACTCTTCCTCAATTTTCTGGGGTGTACTGCTAATATCCTTTGGTTTGGGCTATATGCTGATTAATTATAATCTTTTGAAATTGCCTGATTTAAAAATAGAAGATCTATTTGCCGGTATATTAGTAGCTATTGGTATTGCACTGCTAAAAGTCCCCCAGTTTGTTCGCTATATATTAAATGCACTGATAGCTATTCTAATTTCAATTTTTTTCTTGAATTTTACTTCAGGGCAATGCTGTAATTTTAAATTATTTAGTAATTACGATAATATTTCCTATAAGCAACATAGAAATTCATATTCCATAAAAAAAATTCCTAATCTAATCAGTTCTAATTTAGTGCTTAAAGCCGGAGCAATCTCTATTGATATTGGCTCTGTTGACAGCTCTATGTTAGTATTGTCTCAAAATTATAGTATTAGTCCTAATTCCATTAGTTATGATTCTACATATTCAAATATTGAAATTAACCTAAATAGTAATAAAAGATATTTGAGAGATCGTAGCTCACTTATCCAATTAAATGATTCAGTTGCTTGGAGCATTAATGCAGACATTGGAGCGACAGATATTAACGCAGATTTTTCAAATTTAAATATTTCCAATATGCACCTGAATTGTGGTGCTTCTAATATTGAATTAGAAATCGGGAATAAGCAAGAAAATACAGATATAGTATTTGAGTCTGGTGCTTCTAATATCGAAATCACGATACCGAAAGAAGCTATTTGCGAAGTATATTCAAATTCGGCTCTTTCATCAAGCGATTTTGATGATTTTGAAGAAATCAACTCCGGTTATTATCGTTCTGATAATTCAACGCACTCAAGTACTCAAAAGATTAAAATTACAATTTCAGGTGCTGTTTCAAATTTCGAAATTATCAGAAGATAATTTACTTTTTCTTTTTTATTTTTTTCAAGATACAGCTTATCCAAATATACAGCATGAATTGAAATTTCCTGTATATACTAAAGAGCTATTTTTTTTGCAATAACTTAAATTCAATAATAAAAGCCGTTCTTAATTACTAAGTACGGCTTTTATATTTTCGAATTGTAATTATTTGAACTAATCTTTTTACATTAATTCAATTATCTGCTAATAACTAATCCTTTTTGTATTTTACTAGTATTGTTAATGTTAATATTAAGTATATAATTACCACTTGATAGCATCAATGGTAAGTCTAAGGTATAATTGCCTGTTGAACTGTTAGCCAAGTTCAAACCTGTAACCTTTTGTCCGTCCATTGTAAATAAATCAGCAGTAATTGATTCAATTGTTCCTTCATAGTTCGGCTGAATAGTTACTCTATCAACTGCCGGATTTGGAAATACGGAAAGAGAAGATTTTGTTTCTGATGCTAAAATTGGAGATTTACCCAAAATAACACCAGATGTGGCTACAGGTCCAGACCTAACTATACGACCTCCGGCTAATGTGGCTATAGCTTCTAATTTAAAATTCGAATTTGAATTTATGGAGTGATTAGCTGAATAAGCAACACCATAATTTAATGATAACCATGAATCAGTTGTTGTAACAGGGTCTGTGTTAGGAGAGTATACTGTAAGATTTAAACTAATACTTTCAATATTTATTTTACTTCTATATTTTTCAGCAACACCATTTACTGAGATATTGTAACTATTATTATAAGGAAAGAAACTAATATCATAACGATTTAAAGCATTTGTTTTTACATAAGCTTTTATATTTGGTATATCATATTCTGAAATACATGCAGTATGATGTAGTCCCGCAGAAATTGCACCGTCTTCTGTTAACCATTGATTTAGTGTCCCGGATTTATAAGCTTTAAAATAAGAATTATCTCTAATAAATAATTCAGTTTTATTTTCGGACGGGTTTTCTAATACTTCATGACTTGGAATCTTATTCTTAAGCCCTAAACAATAATAAAGATCGTTTGCAACTTCAAGCTCATTTTGTTCGTTATAATTAAAATCATTCACCATATGAACATCGTTACCCCAAGTATAAATATCTCCGTTTTTTTGAACAGCAATAGTATGCGTTGTACCACATTCAACATTCGCCCATTGTGTTGGATCAAAATCAGAATTTTCAATATTAACTCGTCCATTTGGTGTATAATATGTTATAATTGTTTCAATTTCACCAAAATATGGGTAATCTCCACATTCTCCATTTAATAACGCATAACACCATCTAGCACATTGACCAATATCATTTTTACCGGCAGTCAACATCCTTCCATCAGCAATAATGGCACTAAATTCTTTACCAGCTGATACTTTGGTTGCCGGATATGTGTTATAAGCTAATACGGGTTCAATAGAATTATTTGAATTTGTATTACCCAATTCTCCATGATCATTGCTACCCCAAGCATAGACTTCATTATTTATACTTAAAGCTATTGTATGATTGAATCCAGCTGAAACAGATTTCCATTTAAGTCCATTAGCTGTAGTAACTTGTGTAAAATTCGAAATAACCTGATTAGAATAATTATACGTACCAATCCCTAATTGTCCGCAATCATTATATCCCGTCGCCCATAAAGAAAAATCGCTTTTTATTACTAATGAAAAATTGTAACCAGCAGAAACATCTGTATAAACCGTACTTTCATCTAAAAGAGTTGGCCTAGAATATCCGGATGTGATTGCAGGGTCTATACCGAGCTGACCATACTGATTACTGCCCCAACCCCAAAGATGTCCATTTTCATCAATTGCCAAAGCGTGATAACAACCGGCTGAAATTTTCTTCCATTTGCATAAATTTGAAAATGGCATTGGAGTTGGTACTTGATCTATAACTGAATTTTGTCCAGCTAATCCATAAGAATATACTCCGTTACTCATATAAGAGTTACCTCCCCATCCATACAATTGTTCTTTTTCATCTATCGCTAAAGTATATCCATAACCACATGAGACATATTTATATTTTATTTTTGGCAAATTATCTAAACCATCTTTGTCAATGTTTGTACCATCACCGAGTTGTTTTTGATTATTACGACCGCATACATATAAATTATTATATTCTGAATAGTCGTTTTGTTTTATTATCAAATTATAACCGAATACATTAAATTCTCCGACATCACTATTTTCTATTCCTTCAACTTCAGTAAAAACATTTGCAAATGCATTGTTTGTTGTAAATGCCGCTCCACATCCTGCATAATATATTTTCCCATTATTTTTTCTTACTGCCAATTGAACAAAATTGGATTTAATACTTACACAATTGTCCATTACTTTGCTATTTGGAGAATAAGTATCACTTTGACCTAAAGAACCACTAGTATTGTTTTCACCAAATGTATACAAATCCCCGTTTATATCAATGTAAGCCGAGCTATTATAAGTAGCGGCAATAGACCTTACATTACTTTTCAATAACGATGGTGTATAATATTGTTGATTTGCAAATCCTTTACCAAGAGTTCCATCTATATTAAACCCCCATGTAAACATTTGTCCTTTAACATCTAAAGCAATTACATGATACATACCAGCACTAACATCAACACAATTTGTTAATTGTGTGATTTCTCGAGCACTTATATAATTTTCATTTGTAAATGCACCACATAACTTTAAACTATTATCTCCCCAAGCCCATAACTTGTCATTTATATCAATTCCAAACGATGTTCCGAGTGAATTTGTAAATACTTTCTTCCATGTTTTCTCTTGTTGAATCGGAGTTAAACCAAGCCAAGTGGAATTACTATTTATAATATTTTTTTTGTTATTCTCACCCCATCCCCACAATTTCCCATCAGTATCTAATGCTAATACATAATTAAGACCCATTGCCACTTGTTTCCACGAATAATTATTAATTGCATTAGTATATTTTTGAAAAGTATTACTAAAATTACTACCATAGCTTGTGAAGTCAAGCCCTTTAAACCAAATTTTTTTATTATTGTCAATCAAAACATAGCTCTGCATACCTTGACCGGATACAATTGATTGACATTCAAGTAAATTTAACAAATTTACATTTTGAAACATTGTTTGGAAAGCCCACCCTCTGCCATAGTAGCTTTGCCCATACATTGAATATACGGATAAAAATATTACGAATAAATACATAAACTTTTTCATATAAAACCTTTTAATTGGTGAAAACACATTTTGTAATTTATATAATATTTAATTCTAATCCAAATCATTTTTTCATTATGATTTATTGTACTGAGACTATTTAATTAACTTATTTGCTATATTTTTTATTAAATTATTTGTGAATAAAACTATCTATTATATATATCAATATATTGCTGCTGTGCTATTGTTTTATTATTATTTATATTATTTAATATAAAAGCCGTTTTTAATCTCTAAGAACGGCTTTTATAATTATATATTAATTGTATTTTCTTTTACTAATACTTCAATCTTTTAACTGCATTTAATACATCTTCGGGTAATAAATGGTCTAAACAGAAGTAGTCTTTATTTTTACATTTAGGACTGAAAAAGCAGGTGCATTTCTCGCGTGGTTCAACGATTTCACCGCGTCCGTACAGCTCGAATTCCTTAGGATTGAAGATATTATTTAATAATATAAGGTTCTTCTTTAACCCGATTGCAAGGTGCATCCCCATAGTAACGGCACTAACTACTACATCACATTGATTAATTAGCGAGATAAAGTCTTGCAGCGGAAATGAGCCAGGGTAATATGCTCCCGAATCTTTCGCTAATCTTTTATTCTTCTCATCTTCTTGTTTACCACCAAGTAGCATTGGGAAATAGCCATCTTTCTCTAATAAATCAATCAGATTCAGCCAGTATTCTTCTTTCCATAGTCTGGATACCCATCTGTCTCCACAGCCGGTATTTAGCCCTACTATCTTTTTCCCGTTAGTAGGAATTTCCCAGACCAAATCTTTTACATCCAGAATATACTCTTCATTATTAAATTCCCAGCCGACTATATTGAAGATTTCTTCAAGATATGACTTTTGATTTGCTTTATTGACATCATCAAATAGTCCGGTCAAATATTTTTGCTCTGCTAATTTATTAATTGGGGCTGGTTTTCCGTTTTTTAGGTAATAGCCATACTTATTTTTTGCATTTATCCTATTAGAAATGGCACATGCATAATTATCTTTATCTAAGCTGAACAAATAGTCAAATTCAGTCTCTTCTAATATTAGTAGATTTTCAATATTAAGAGTTAGAATTTTGTCGATTTTTGTGCCGGGTAATATATCAGGGTATTGAGTAAGCCACCAAATTTCACCATTCGGATATTCTGATTTAATTTTATGCAAGAGCGGAGTAGTACGAATCACGTCGCCTATAGCACCGAATTTGATTATCAGTATTTTTAAACCGATTTTATCATACTCCGGGCAATCCTGGCAGTGATAGTCGTATTCTTTATGCGGTTTGCAGGGCAGATCCCCTCTAAACTTCCTGCAATCATCGTAAAAAACAGTATTATTCATATATTTATTATAACTTATATTCAATAATTAAAGAAAAATGGAAATTAGGAACAGATTTTTCTTCATTTTCTGTAACTCCGCTATATCTCTTTATCGGTGTTAAAAGCTCACCTCTTTCGCCATCTCTTAATAAAAGATTTAACACTTCAACCCCAAAACTACCTTGTAAAAAGAAATTCTTTACTAACTCTCCTCTAAATCCGATTTTTAATTCTCCCCCTAAGCGAAAAGCAGGCTCTTTCATTTGAAAATATACATATTTGACACTGTCTTTATGCTGATATTCTATTCTATTTTTTAGCTCTTGCCTATTAAAAAACGAACCTTTAACATCAAACCCTATAAATGGTCGAACATTTTGAAAAGGAAACTTATAAAAATACCAATTTAGTCCTATTGAAACTCTCTGAGCATCCATATTATGCTCCAAATATTGTCTTGAGCTTGCTGAAGACCAGTATATCTCTTTTGCAGTAAACCAAGTATATTCAAAACTTACAGGTATAAAGAAATTGCATGCAGAATCTAAATTGAATTCGCTCTTTATAATAAATCCCAATTCAGCTCCATCGAAACTTCCGCCAATAATATTTGCTTTTTCTGAATTTTTCTGCATCATAGGTACAGAAGAGACATTACCTTCAAATATGTTAGTACCGGAAAATCCGATACCTAAATAAATATCATCGAATTGTGCATTTGCATTGCTCATGGCAAATATGCTAAATATAAGAGCGATAAATAGTTTAATTTTCATATTATTACATTAGTTTATCTTTAATACTGTAATTTGCATTTTCTAAATTTGTTTTTACAATCATTTCTCCGATTAAACCTAAAGAAACAGATTGCACACCTACTATTATTAATGCTACTCCAAACAATGTTAGCGGTCGATTGCTCATCGGCACCATATTTACGTACTTATCAAATACTAACCATAAATCTAATCCGATGCCGAGCATAGTCAGTAGTATTCCTAAAGTACCGAAAAAGTGCAGAGGACGCTTTACAAACCTTGTAGTGAACATTATTGTCAATAAATCTAAAAATCCTTTGAAAAATCTTGACATTCCAAATTTTGACTTGCCAAATCTTCTTGCATGATGCTCTACCGGTATTTCTGTTACTTTAAAGCCTTCCCAGTGAGCTAAAGCCGGAAGATACCTGTGCATCTCTCCATATACTTGTAAAGTCTTAACTACTTCTTTTCTATAAGCTTTTAGCCCACAGTTAAAATCATGAAGCTTAATACCGCTTACTCTTGAAGTTACAAAATTAAACAATTTGGAGGGCAGGGTTTTGCTTATTGGGTCATGTCTTACTTTTTTCCATCCCGAAACCAAATCATATCCTTCTTTTAGCTTAGATACCAAATTCGATATTTCGTTAGGGTCATCTTGTAAATCAGCATCCATAGTAATCACGACTTTACCCTTTGCATAGTTAAATCCAACTGATAAAGCGGCACTTTTGCCGTAGTTTCTTCTAAATCTAATTACTTTAAAAGAATTATTTCTATCGCGTATCTGTTTAATTACCTCATAAGATTCGTCTGTCGAACCATCATCAATAAATATTACTTCCCATTTCTTTGGTGCAATCTTATTTAATTCCTGCTCTAATCCCAAGGAAAGTTCCGGCAAAGATTCTTCCTCATTTAATAAAGGAATGACTACCGAAATTAACAATTGGCTGTTGTAATCATTTCTATAATTATTATTATAATTCGGATTGGGGTTATACCTATCTCTATTATAATTACTCTTATTATCTCTTTTTTGAAAATTCATACTGTTCTTAGCTTTATTTATATTCGGCTTTGAACCTTCCTTATTCTGTTCATTACTATCGTTATTCACCTTGTTCTCCAGTTATAGAATAACACTTAAATGTATAAATCATCTCAAATATTTTATATTTTTATTATCTTTTTAACTGACTGATGATTAAGCTCATCAATAATTTTTAGATAATATGTTCCGGAATTGATTTTACTTATATCAATGTAATTGCTTTCCGGCTCAATTGTCAATATCTCATTACCCATTAAGTCGATTATTTTTACTAAAGTAACTCTATTATTACTATTAATATAGAATGATTGACTGATTGGGTTTGGATATATTGTTATTTGCTCACTATTTTCCTCTACGGATTGATTATCATCATACTTCAATACTATTCTAAATAAATTTAATAATGGATTTGTAACTTTTATTGTATTTGTAGTAAGCATGTCAATGTCATTATAACCATTTACATGGTAGAAAGACCTTAGCCTTGCAAATGTTACATTTTTGGGCAGTGCTTCCCAGCTTATATCTACTGCTGTAACTACATCCCAATATCTAAATTTAAATTCAACACTATCTTGAATCGTAAGCGGGAAATTCTTATAATCAATATATTGTAATACATAAGTTTCTGCTACTGAATCCCAATGTTCAAAAGACGAGCACTGAAATGCTCCCGGGCAAGGTGGAATTTCCGATTCGCCAATTCCGATATCGATTCCATCTGTCGCTTCAGTATTTAATCCAAACATCATCTTATCGTTTTGTGTATTGTCGCCATTTTTCAAGCTTAGCTTAATTGAGAAATTCTCTTTTGCAATCAAGTTGCTTGAGAATATTATTACTAATAGAAGTATTATCTTTTTCATATTATTTTTCTGACTTTAAAATACAATGGGCAACATTTTAAGGTGTTGCCCATTTATAAAACAATTAACTCTAATTATTATTTAACTACAGTGATTGTACGTACTGCGTTATAACCATTTGCATTGATTTTAACTAAATAAGTACCAGTTGTTAAATTACTTACGTTGAGTTCTGCACTTGCTGAACCTGCTTTTTGATTAGCGTTAACTATTGTTGATACTTCGTTACCTATTGCATCATATAATTTAATAGTTACGTTGCCTTCGGCAGGAACAGTATAATTAACTGTAGATGTAGTAGTTACAGGGTTAGGATATACGTTAACTTCGAAGTTTCCTTTAACCACTTTAACTGCATTTGCGTTTGTACCTGCAATTTCAACATTCTGATTAGAATTTCTTGAGATTGAGCCAAGTAATTCACCACTGATTGCATCATAGAAGAAATAATCAGCGTCAGCGTTTGCCATTGAAATAGATACAGGATAATCAATTCCATTCAATTTAATAATTGAATTATCAGAATTGTCTAAATTACCATTATTTGTAAATCTAACGTCAAATACGTTGCCAATTACTGGAGGCATTTCGTATTGTTCTGCATTTACTTCTTTGTTGTTTGATATATAAACAACTGATTCATTTTGAGCATTGTCTCTTACATTAATCATAGTAGAAGCATTATATACATTTTGTTTTGCATTATTGCTATTATCTAAGAATGATTTATTGTATGTTCTAACTAATTTGTAATAACCTTCAACTGATGCTGATGATTGTGTATAAGAACCAACTTTAATGAAATAGCCAAGACCAGGTGTTAATTCATTAACTTCATGAAATCCTCTGTTTGGTCTGTAGCCCCATACTGAATAAGCTCTAGTAAAGTTAAGGTCAGGCATATCTGCAGTAGAAACATATTCTTCAAAAGAGATTCCTTCAGTAGAAGTTGGGTATGATAATGAACCTACCGCATTCCAGCCGGAAGTTACTCTGACATAATTACCGTAATTTTTACCAATTTCATTGATAACTGAACCAGAATAGTTATTGTTTAACACTTCAGTAAATTTCATAAAGAATGCTTTACCTGGTACAATCGGATCATTAGATGCTTGCCATCCGTCAGTATAGAAATAGTATGGTTGGCTTAATCCATCAGGATATACTACTGTAGGTCTGGCATCAGTCGGTTTAACAGGCAATGATAATAAGTTCCAGCCTTTTTCAATAATTGGCTGACCATATTGGTTAACGAATTTAATTACTTTTGGTAATGTATATTCAATATTGAACTCTGATAAAGTTGCATTTTCGAATGTATATGATAATTCATTCGCTTGACCTGTTGCTGATGCTTCTCTCATATTTACACTTACTAATTGACCTGATGACTGTGCGTCTTTTAAGAATAATATTGCACCTTCAGGGAAGTCTTTTACATTCCAAGTAATATATAATGGATATGAATTTGTTGTAAATCTACAGTTGTATTTGATTGATTCGAAGTTGTCGCTTAAACCTCTAATATCACGTGAATTATAATATGGTCTATCATAATCCGGAGATACATCTCTAAATCCATAAGGTGCCAATGCTTGTGATTCAGCAGTAACAGGATACCAACGAGCATCAAAGCTTGTACTCATTGGAGCGTCATAAGCTGCTTCACCAAATAATTGGTCAGGACCGTCAGTAGCTCTTGGTGCAACACCAAATACTAATGTTTTTGTAATATCAGAAGATGTTTGTTTAATATTAATTCTAATACCGGTATGACTAATTTCTTGATCGCCATTATCATCTACATTGTATAGCTCAGGTTCATAAGGTGGTCTTAGATAGATAAAAGTAACTTTTAATCTAACAGGATTAACTTTTGCTGTTTGTGATGTAAATGTTAAATAACCTACATAAGTACCGCACATTTCACCATCTCTTGGAATTAAATATTTAGGATTACATCTAACGTGCAACCATACTTCACCTTTAGCCGGAATAATATCAGCTCTGTCAATCGGATTATAAATTTGACCTAAGATACCATTATCAAGGAAAGGAATATATGAAGGTTGGTCAAAATCAAATAAATTCTGTCCACCTTGGTCTGTTGAGGTTTCTACTTCTAACCATGGTTGGTCTGAAGTGATTTGAATTTGGTTTAATCTGGTTCCTGCTTCTGAATTGAATATTTCAATATATCTATGCCCATAATTTTCATCATAAAGATTTTGAATATCCATAGAATCAACAGTAATAGGATCAATTAATTCATATAGAGAGCCATTAGCATTTTTTGTTAAAGGCTCGCCAATAATACTTTGCATTGTAAAGTCAAATGCAGGCATTTTGTCACCGATATTTGCAATAATTACGCCCGGTTTAATTGGTTCAGTATTCCATAATGGATTTGTTTTTTCCATTCTTAGACCGGCTAATCCGGGATATAAATCTGGATTACCTGTGATTCTTACATCATTATAATAAATTGAATCTTGATTAAACATAATATATGTCGAACGACCTAGCAAGCTGTTATCTACACCTAATACAGGTTTAACTTTTAGTCTTAAGTAGCATAATACTTGATATGTTGAGTTTATTGCATCATCAGAAGTATTCGGTAACGGATGGCTTGAAATACCAACGATTTTTACCGATGCACCATTTTTATTATTATCATCAGTTGGATTAGTGATGTCTAAGTAATGTAAAAATGTAGTATCTCTGTGAGTTTTCATTGTGAAATTAAAATCCCTAGCTATTGTATATGCGGCATCAGGAAATTTAGGGTCATTCAGTTTCGGATTATAAGTCTGAACTGAAATAGGCTCGAACATTCTGCTGTCATATTTCACACTAAATGACATAGAATAAATCTTTTCGCCGGCTGAATAATACCTAATAAATATAGGTAATAATATTTCAGTTGGCTGTCCTTCAAGCGAAGGGCTCAACGTCAATCTACCATCCGGATACCAGTCTTCGTTCCAGTCTCCATCTGCTCCTACTAATGATAGTAGGGGATTATTGTAACTCTGGCTATAAGCTTGAGGAACTGCAACTATTGTAAACAACAATATTGCAAGGATTAGCCGATAGCTTCTTTGAAGTAATAGGTTTAAATTCACTTTAACCTCCAAATAATTAAAATTAAAAAATCAATTCTTTATAACTAAAATTCTTTTTTCAATGTTATTGTCGTACGTATTATCGCCTTCAAGCAATATACCGTAAACGCCGTTTTCAAATTCCTCGAAATTTATCTCAATATCATTTGAGTATTGATTATCAATTTCTTTTTTTATTGCACCATAAATATTGTATATTTTTATTCGCTTTATATTACTTATATCTTCTATTTTAAGTACATTTTTATTATAATTTAAATAATAATGCTTTGTCTCGTTTACTGAAATAGTTGTGTCCGGATTTTTTACATATTTGTATGTAATTGTATCATTATAATATTTACTAAAACAATCACAAAAACCCGGTACTATACTAATTTCAATATTGCTTTCAAGCTTACTGGAATTATTTACTTCAAATTGAAATAATGCTCCATCTTGAATTTTATCACCAATTAGCTTAATTTCAATAGAATCACCAATACTTTTAATATTATCTATCAATACATTATTGCTAATAGTCTTTATCGAACTCAAATCTATCATCTCTGCATTTGCTTTTATATAACAAATAGGATTATTGAGATAATAATTATTGTTCTTCTCTATACTTACATTTACTATAGAATCTTCATTACTTTTAATAGTATCTCTATCGAATTTGATATTTAAATATCTCTGTTGATTATCAATTTTATCAATATTGATTTTTATTTCTGAAAGCTCAATACTATCTCTAGTAAATTCTTTTGTAAATGCAAGAAAATCTAATGTTATAGTTGTCGAATCAATGCACGAACTTAATATTTTGCCTTGTATTGCCATTAGAGGCAAATCACCAACTAATGGGACAAGACCGTAAACCATTGCCGAACCTAAAAAGGTTCCGGCATCTCCTGACCCTCCTTGATGGAAGTTACAGTTTTCAGATAAGGTACTGATAAATAAGGCATCATCAAGATCAATTTTATTTGTATCATATCTTAGCTGAAAATTAAAACCAAATAAAGAGTCAGTACTAATAACTTTTCCAATTGTCAATGCAATTACGAATTCTTTTTCTACTTCGCTTCCACAATAGTCCGGAATCGAATATATTTTCAGTTCGGTTTTAGCTATTGATTCAGCTTTTAATATTTGGCAGCTACTAACCGAAGTTAGTAGCAACCAAATTATTATTTTCAAATGTCTTAGCATTATTTTACTAACATCATTTGGTTAGAAATTGTTTTACCATTTCCAACTAATCTATAAATGTACATTCCTGATTCAACAGTAGAGTTATTATTGTCTGTACCGTCCCAAGTAAATGTATTTATACCTGATTTCATATCTTTGCTGGCAATAGTTTTCACTAAATCACCTTTAGCATCAAATACTGATAAAGTATAAATTGCATTAGCTTCAATATTAACACTGATAGCAGTATTATTATTGAATGGATTTGGATAGTTAGACATACCATTAACTGTTTCAGTCTCGGTAGCTAATTTCAAAGTAACGTTATCTAATGCTTGATCATTAACTCTGATATTTTTGATTTCAATAGCGTCTGAGTTAGCTCTAACAATTATATAACTGATAGTCTCACCTTTAGTAAATTCACCGTTACCGGCTAATACTGTTCTGCTATTATTATAGGTAGAACCAATTCTATTATTTGATAAATCAGTAACAGAAATAATTTCACCGTTTACATCAAATTTAGTAGCTAAAGGACCATTAATATTTGCATTATTAATTATAGCAAAACTATATACATTATCAGAAACTTCTTTAATATCACCAAAAGTGATTT
This sequence comes from uncultured bacterium, assembly GCA_942493235.1. Taxonomy (GTDB): domain Bacteria; phylum Bacteroidota; class Ignavibacteria; order Kapaibacteriales; family UBA2268; genus ENR-C587. Next base: position 358,270 of record OW818676.1, read on the forward strand.
GTTGATTAGCTTCTACATCTTTACCATATTGAGGGAATTCCCACCACCAAGGTAATGAAGGAATTCTAGCTGACAAATAGTGCATAATTAAGGCAGCATCGTATTCAGATACTTCAAACATAATTTGTCTTTCATTACCAATTAAAGCAGCTGGTAAATCTTGATTATATTCTTTACTATTAGTAAGGATATTATATTTAGTACCATTAGTTAAATATATAAAGCGTCCGTTATGATTTACATCACCGTGGAAAGCTGCTCTACCTTTAATACTGTCTAATGGAACATTGATAGCAACAGAATACATAATTTCTCTTGCATCGCCAACAGTTACATATCTGTTTTGTGCAATTTGACCAAAGTGTAGCCCACCGATTACTCTAGACATGTCAGCATCACCGTCGCCCCATTGAGAGCCGATAGTATATCTGTAGAAAGGAATAAAATGGAATCTTTTGTCTGATCCGCCTGTTGGTTGCCATTCTTCAGAATAAGAGTCTTTAGTAATCTGATCGTGTTTTGAACTACCTGTAAATAAAGCGTTCATAAAGTCAGCAGGAGCGTGTAATATACCTGATTCGCCTTTTATACCAATGGAAGATCCAAAAGTAATAACTTGAGTTTCAGAAGTTTGCTGTCCAACTTTTCTACCACTTGTATTATAAGCAAATTCAATGTCACCTTGTGTAGAATTTACATTAGTTGATTTATAAAGTATTACTTGGAAAGTTGCTACACTTGAGGTAACTGTTTTATCTAAAATGTTTAAATCTTTCCATTCGATAACTACTTTATCCATTGTTTTTTTAACTAATATTTTTGAAGGTGCCCATTGATTAGCACCTACCGGTAGTCCGGTATTGTCGTCTGCTGATCTATAATAGTGATCTCCCCAGAAAGGAGCTACTACATTATCAGCAAAAGAGTTTTCAATTGTAAACAACGCTTCAGGTTGATTAGCAATTACGTTAGGTGGATTAATAAAAGTAATGAATCCATTAATACATACATATACTTTAGTATAATCTATACCATTGAATTGAAATGTGAAAGGTAATGTTACTTCACAATAACCATCATCTCTATTAGGAATTTTTGTAGGCGGAATCCAGAACTCACCAACATTTAATGTCGTAATGTCTGCACCACCTTCTACTAATGTCTCATAAGGGACATCTTGTCTCAGCTCCAGATCAAAGTCCGCATAGACTTGAGCTTTTGCTTGCTGTGAAGCAGATACACCGAGCATCATCATAGCTCCGACAGCAAAAGATAGTAGTTTCTTCATTATTTTCTCCGTTATATTTTTAATCATTTTCGTTTTTAATCACCTCCGCCTTTTATAGGCGGAGGGGTATTATTTAATTATTATCTAACTATCTTAACTTGATATGTTGATGTAACTGTTCCTGATATCATTCTAACTGTGTATGTACCACTTGCTAATTGTCTTCCTGTGAAGTCTAAACCGTCCCATTGGATTGAGTGGTAGCCTGCACTAAAGAAGTCATTTGCTAATGTATTTACTGAGTTACCAATTGCGTCATAAATTTCGATTGTTACATTTGCATACTCTTTAACACCAAAGTTAATAGTAGTGCTTGTTTCAATCGGATTAGGTACTGCTGATTGGATACCTTCAGTTATGTTATCTGAATGTTTGACATCAAGTGAACCAATACAATCGTAAACAATATTAATTCCGTTTGCTGTGTTTTCATTCAATTGAATAGTAACAATGTCTTCACTCGGACTGCTAATTAAATTACATGCTGCATTGTATCTACCTTCGCCTCTTTTCATATCAATATAGAATACATCGCCTTGTGAAGGAGCGTCGGTAATATACCATACAGAGCCTGCCGGATTAATAGTAAGATCATTTCTTGATGGTATCTCTGATTTTCTCCAGCTGATATAGATAGGGAAATGGTCAGATGCACCGGCTGATTCGCCACCGGATTGGAATGTAGCTCTGAACGCACCTAATGATGCTGAAGCTCCGCCTAAACATCTCGGATGAATATTTCTTGACAAACCTTTTCTTAATGGTATTACCCAACGAGCATCAAATATATCTAAGTATGGTACAGGTGGTAGCTCATATTCGCAATAGATTGAATCTAAGTTTCCTTCGCCTGTTATTTCACCATTAATTAAAATGCCTTCGCCTGTAGTTACTGGTTTATCTGTAGTATTAAATGCAGTACCCCATTTCAATTCGTCAAATTGACCTAGCGCGTTAGCAATTGTAACAACACTAATAAAGTCAGGTTTTTCAGAATATCTGTATGATATTGTTAATGTATCTGTATGACCATCTTTGTCTCTTGCTTCAATTACTACTGTGAAGAAACCAGGAGTAGTACTGTTTACTGTATTTAGTGCACCGTCATAATATAAGAAGAAAGGTACTTTCTCTAACCAAATAGTATCATTTGATTGAGGGTCTATAGTCCAAGTACTATCTTTAGTTACTTTTGAAGGTCTGATTTTCCAATTCGGATCTAAAGGAGAAATAACTTTAATAGTTACTTCTTCGCCAAAGTTTGGTCTCTTTAAATCTTGATCAAATACATATAATGTATCAACAAATGTAGTTGTACCTAAGTCAATACATAATGGCTTAGTTTCATCTGTAATGATTGGTTTGTGTAGTACTGTATCAACAATCATTTTAAATGTTCTAACTGCTGATAGCATGTCTTGATTTTTTGTAGTTAAGATTACAGGAACAGCAATTAATGAATCTTTAGGATCACCAACTCTGTCAGTGGTTGTAAATGATGCTACTACGCCGTCTGTACCAACGAATAAACCGCTGTTACTGGTTAGCATTAATACATCATTTAGTCCGATAGAATCTAAATTGTCTTTTCCGTAATTCCATTTAGTAACAATGTTTGAAGCTGGTGCATCTTTAACATTCCAAGTAGCACCCGCATCTTTAGTAAACGCGAATTGACCTTTATTTGCCGATATAAATACGTTGTTAGCTTTATCGCTTGCTGTAAAGTTAACATTATCATTGATATCAAAATATCCGATACCATTGATTGAATTCATACCTATTGATTTTGAAGTCCAAGAAGCTCCGCCGTCATCTGTATTCAATACATTTGAATTTGTAACAGCAAAACCTTTTAGATTATTAATAAAATAAGCATCAAGTATATCGCTTGTTACACTTGTTGTAACATTGCTAAATGTAGTTCCGGAGTTTGTAGTTCTAATTCCTCTACCGCCTGCACCTAATATAACAAAATTAGATGCACTTAGCATTTTTACTTTATTATAAGTAGTTGTAAAATCTGTTTTCTTTTCAGTCCAAGTATTACCACCGTCAATGGTTGTAAATACTTTACCTTGTTCACCAACTACAACGCCATTATCAGCATCAAAGAAATCTACTGATTTTAAATTAAATGTTCTGTATGTTGTGTTTTTAATATTCCAAGTAGAACCGCCGTCGTTTGTTTTAAGAATTAAGCCATTACTACCGACGATATAACCTGTATTATCAACAAATGATATATCAAATAAGTTAAATGCTTCAATACCGGAAACTTTAATAAATGACCAGTCTTTATTGCTTTTATTAACTCTAATGATTGTACCGTTTTGTCCGATTGCAAATACGTTAGTTGCTGTAGCTTCTAATGTATTAATTTTTTGTTTTGGTATTTCTTGTTCAATTAAGTCCCAAACTAATACTGTAACTTCTTGTTCTTGGTTAGGAATTATATTATCTGAAACTGAAGGAGTACCATATAATATACCTGAATTTGGATTAATCTTTAACCAAGAAGGAGTTGTTTTTTTATCAGAAATATTCCAATAGCCGGCTTCTGAGAAGCATGGGTCTTTAGGAATTTTATTTCTTGTATCATTTGGATAAATCAATTCGAATCTATGATTTTGGTCATAGTTAGGGTCGTAAATATTGATTTTCTTAGTTGGATCATTAAGACCTGGATTATACTCTTCGCCTTCTTTTGCGTCTGGTAATCTGTCGCCAGCTGTTGTATTTTTAATTGTAGGAGCAACGTTCACATAAACGTCAACCGGCATCATAGTCATTCCGCCGTGTCCGTCATTAGCAACAACAGTAAATACTGTATCAAGGTTCATTGCATTGTTAATATCTTCTCTTACACCTAAGATATCTCTGGCAGTTGCACCATCTAATCTAATATTTAATTGACCATTACTTGTAAAGTCAGCTGCGAATTGGTCTTTATTTGTTTCATCGTTGAATTTATAGATATTATCATTAGCCATCCAGATAGGTCTGGTTTGGATAACTTCATCAGTAATTACTGATTCATCAGGATTGTCTCTTCTTGCGATATTATAAAATCCGTAAGAAGTTTTTCCGAATTTGAAGTCCCATGCATCAATTGTTTTTGCCCAATAATCTTCTGCTTCATCATCTGTGTTAAAGTCTGCTTGTAATCTTAATTTATCTGTTAAAGATGCAATTAATTTATTGTCTTTAGTTTCAGCACAGAAACCATTTCTATATACTGAAGGTAAGTACATTACTCTAACTGAATTTGAATCTTGATACATTTCAGGCATATTCTTTACAGGATTATAATTTACATCTTTATAGAATACTTCAGGATCTGAGTTATAACTTAAGAATCTTGGAGTACTATCGATTGTAAATATTTTGAATGTATATTCTCTGTAATATGTGCTGGCATAATTAATAGTATCTTGTTGTAAATATCTGGCTATTGTAGCCAATTCATCTACATCATAATTAGGTGCGTGCATATACGGAGGGAAGATATAGATAAATTTATCTAATGTATCTTGTCCGTAGAGGTTTTTCAAAGCATTAATAGTAACTACGTGTGGAGGGAAATTTTCAACTTTTACAGTTGCATTTTCACCACTTGGTACTACATAAGGATTCATTGGAGTTCCTCTTAATACCATATAACCATTAGCACTATCTTTTTCATTTTCGTTGCCTGGTTGACCAGCTGGTATAATTGTATATCTTAACCATCTTGAAAGTGCAGTTTCACCATTTAAGTATAATGAATATTTTAATTTTGCATAATAGTCAGCAGTTGCAACATCTAATGCTCTTGGGTCATACATATTATTATTGTCAATAGCAGTAATAGTAAGAATGCTGTCTCTACCGGCTGCATAACCTAATGAGCTATAAGTACCGTCGTTAACTGGATAAGTTCTGTCTTCGGTAACAAGTACTTTATTTCTCCATTGTTCATTTGCAAGGTTTTGTAGTTTAACTACATCGCCGGTGAAATCAGGAGGCATAATAGATCTTGTAACTTTGAAAGAAATACCTTCGTCAAACGCTTTTACTACTCCGTATTTCCATAACATAGTTCTAGAAATAATTCTAACTACGTCGCCGGTGTCAACAGGTAGTGCCTGATATTTTTCACCGCCGAAATATGTAGCAGTATTTTCGTTTGATGGAGCCCAATTGTCTTTATTAATATATAGGTCGGTAATACCCGGAGTTGTCTGACCGGTCATATATCTTCCGCCCATTTCTTCTTTATGACCATAATATTTTCTGCCTTGTAAAGAAGCACTATCTTCTTTAGAAGGATTTGATTTTAAGGCATATAATAGTACATCACCAATACCAAGATTTAATAATTTTTCAGCACTACGACGAATAGTAGTCTGAGAATTTCTCTTAGTCATATCAGGAATTAATTCAACTCTTGATCTGAAAGTTTCCCAGTTAATACCATCTTCAGCAACTTGTTTCATATTTGTTCTGATAAAGTCACCGGTAGTTTCGTTAATAACGAAAAATACTGATTCATTTAGTAATCTTGTATCGTGGTTGCTTTGTTCAATATCGCCATCATAATTTACTTTAGCTTCTAAGAATAAAGGATAACCTACTGGATGATAGAATTCACCATTTTTGTTAGGTCTCCATTCGCCTTGTAAAGCTGCAATCATTGGATATTTAATAGTGCCGTCTGCATTTGTTGCTTCAACTACTGCAGGGTCTCTTAACCAACGAGTTAAATATGTTTGATTATTTGGATGTAAGTCGTCTTGATGTACTCTTAATCTTACAGGTATGCCAACTGCAAAGTCCTCAATCGGGCTTAGTCTTCTGTTAGCATAATCAGCTACTTTAATGTCTGTACCTTTATCAAATAAGTCATATACTCTACCTGAGAATAAATATTTTTCAGGAATTGAATTAGACCCAACTTGATTTTCTGATGTACCATTGCGTAAAGGAACCGGTATATAAGAGAATTTTGTAATTGATTCACCGATTATACCAAAACGAGTAAATGTACCATTTACTTCAAATGGACCTTGTTTTAATGTATCAAGGTCAGTGGCATTAAATCTGTATGTTAAATAATTTTGGTCGCATTTATCTACAAAGAAAGTAGGCATATTTTCAAATGTTCTACCTGGATAATTTAAGTCTTTTAAGTTATCAATATACATTGTAACATCGGCTTCTGATTTACCCCAATAGTTGCCTCTCAATGTATCTATACCGCCAAGACCAACATTTGAACCAGCTAAAGCACCTTTAGTATTAGGAGCATCAGGTAATCTGATTAAGAATCTGGAATTGTTGCCATAGAATGAGTTGCCTGCCCATGAAGTAGATTCATAAGGTAATGGACCAACGATTTCACCATAAAGAGCAGCACCGGCTAAATCAGAAGATGCGTAATTGCCTTCAATTACATTATCTTTGTTTAAGTCAAGAGCTGGTCCGGAAATTGCATTTTGGTTCATTCCGATATTAGATTTTGCTTCGTTACCATATACTAAAGAGCGAGAGAATACTAATTTTAAGTCGAAATTATCAGAGTAAACTGCTGAGCCTGTAAAAGCTGAGTTGTTTTCAATTCTAACGCGGTTAAATTTAATATAGTCATCTTTTAAAGCACTTCTTGTAGAAACGCTATCTAAAATATATATAGCACCACCAAGACCAATACCGTTTTCACGCATATTTACGCCAGGGTGATATCTTTTAACGTCAACTGTTGCAATATTAATTGGTAATACTGCTGACCAGTCAGCGCCAGTGTTTGTAGTTCTAACCATTAAACCGTTATCACCACCGATAACAGCTGTAGCTGGAGTAGCAAAGAATATTTCATTAAATGTGTTATATACTTTGTTATTGTTTAATTTAACGTCAGTGTTATTCCAAGTAGTACCTGCGTCGTTTGTAACTAACATAGTACCAAATGTACCTACAGCATAACCGTTATTTAAACCGGTAAATGTAATAGATTTGAAATTCTTTGTTCCATCTGCATAAACATTGTTCCAAGCAGCACCACCGTTAACAGTTTTGAATATAACGCCTTCACCGGCGATAAATCCATTTGTGTTATCAGTGAAATAGATTGAATTGAAATTAGCACGTGTATTTGCACTTAAAACTTCCCAATTTAAACCACCATCGATAGTTGAAAGGATTGTTCCTCCGTTACCAACTGCATAGCCGGTATTAACACCAATGAATTTAACTGCGTTTAAATTGTTAACAGTACGGCTTGTAATTTCTGTCCAAGTAGCACCGCTATTGTTTGTTTTAATCATTTTACCAAACTGACCGACAGCATAACCGTCTAATGAGTTGATAAATGTAATTGCATGAAGGTTGTAATTACTAGTAGCAGGTCTAACCTCTGTCCAGTTATTACCAGCGTCAACTGTTTTCAATACTAAACCTCTATCGCCTACGATATAGCCGATTAGATTAGTAGTAAAATGAATACCTTTTAGATTATGAGGAGTAGTTAAGTTTCTATATTCCCATACAGCACCGGCATTAGACAATTTAATAATTGTACCTTGAGTACCGACTGCAATACCGTTTAGTGCATCTACAAATTCAACAGCATTAATTGTAGCGTTTGTTACAACTGTTCCTGAAGTAATTTGAGTGATACCAGTACCATTTTGAGATTCTAACATGTCATCATCATATTCAGCAACGTTATCTAAGAATCTAGTTAACATTCTTGCATCTGCGGCATAAGCAGCAGTTTCATGATTATGAATGAAAGGATCATTGTATGAAGTATAATCTTGAGCAACGCCATTAGCATCATAAGAGATTACATCTAAGTCAGAGACAAAGAATCTTCTTGTAAAAGATACAGGGTGAACCATTGCAAGTGCACCACCGTTACCGTTTTTAAGGCTGTTTGAGTTAAACTCTACGCCTTTAACAACGTTCATATCTGCATTACATGAATAAACTGCTCCACCACCTCTAACTTGTGCTCTATTTAAACTTTCAGTTATATTATAACCTACTTTGTTTTCTCTAAATAAAACGCGAGCGAAGTGAATAGCTCTTTTAGCTGCAGGTAAAGCAGGCTCAACGAATGGTAAGTCAATAGTAACTGCACCACCGCTGTATCCAGCTTCGTTTCTGTCAAATATTACTCTGAAATCATCTGAATAACCGATTAGGTCGTTTGATGCTACATCAACGCCACCGGCTCCATTGATTCTCATATTTCTTCTTGTATAAATAGCTCCACCTTCGGCAGTAGCTACGTTATCTTCAAATTTTATATTATAACCATAATCACGTGTTTTTGGGAATCTGTCTGATCCGCCAATAATTGGTGACATAGTTGCATCATCGTTACCATTTACATAAATTGCTCCACCATTACCTGCTTTGTTTTTAGAGAATAATGTAGGATATACAATTAATGTTTTTACTGGATATGAACGAACTTGCAAACGAGCTAAAGTATTTTCTTGATAGATAGCTCCACCTTTTGCATATTTGCCGGTATTAGCAGCAACTACAGGCTCGCCCATAAACGGAGATACTGCTTCGTTTGAATTAAATTTACCTGCTACTAATAATGATGTATTAGCACCTAAGTAAATTGCTCCGCCCATAGCACCTTCAGAACCTAAGTTCATCTGGTAGTTTTTAGCAAAATTACTGTTGAATTCAACTGTGTCAAATTCTGCTAAAGTAAGTACACCGCTTGTAGTTTTAATTTTTGTATTTACACCTAAAGCGATTTCCATTTGGTTACCTACTGTGGTACGACCGGCTATAAATAAAGCGCCGCCCTTAGCAAAGTTACCATAATTTTGTGGATATACGCAGAAAGTACTGTCGTCATCAACTATAACAGGAATAGAACCAAAATATTTAATTTTAACATTTGATAACAACGCTTGGTTGTAATCAAATTTCAAATTTCTCATTCTGCCAAGTAAAACTGATAAACGAGCGTCATCGTAAGCTTGTCTTTCATAATCTGTTAAATATTCAGGAGTAGCTGAAGATTCATCAAGGTTATCAATTCTCTTTATATTAGTGTTGTAGTTCGAAGGGTCGCCATTGATTTCTGTTATGTTCGGGTTTTTGTCAGCAGGATATACTGGCAAACCGGCATAAGAAGCACTAGTTGGGAAGCCTTCTGGAGTTTGTAATATCTGTAATGCACCACCGGCGTTACGAGCCATGTTGTGACTGAAATTACAGTTTACTAACCAAGTTCTTGATGAAAAAGTAGAAATAGCACCGCCGGCACCATTTAGCATTTTAATCATCTTTGAATTCATTGCTGTTGCGTAAGGAGCATTGGCATAATAACCATTGTTATCAACTGTAGTATCTTTTCTCATGTTTTCGAAATTACAGCCTCTAAAGAAAGCAGCTCTTGCTCCGGGTAATATAATAATATGACCTTTTTCTCTAGTGAAGTTGTTAGTAACCTGACCTATGAAATTGATAGGATTTGATATAATAGAAATATCTGCAGAAGTGTTTGGTCTTCTGAAAGGAAGGTTATTTCTAATATCATTTACAGGATCTGTAACGTCTTGTAAACCAGCTAAACGATAAACAATTGCTTTTTCAAAAGGAATTATTACTTCGTCAGCACCTAATGTGAAACTTCTGCCACCATTATTAATCGAGAAATCTCTCAATCCTCTGGTAGTTTTGTTTAGCACAACGTTATAAACATGATTTCTTTTATCAGCATGAATTGTTGGCTCATTTGCAGTAGCCGGAACAATTGTGTTGCCGTATAAGAAATAGTTTAAATCAGCATAACCTGTCCAACCTTTGTTGTTGTTGCCCGGCATTGGATCAATACCGTCCGGTTTAGCTGTGTAAGAAGCATTTGCATAAGCATCTGCAATAAGTCTTCCACCTGTGGAATCAATTATTCTTCCATTAGGGGCAAATTTTAATGTGGTACCCGGTTCAATAATAAGAGTACCTGCGACTACAAGTTGATATTCAACTTTGTAGATCGTGTCTTTCGAGAAGATTCGCACTTCATCTGACGCTATTCGCCCCGAGACTGGTGCTTCGGGTCTGCTTTGACCTCGAGCTGAAATCAGCCCTATTGTCAACAACATAACCGAAAGGAAACTCATACGAAACAATCGACGCATATAACCTCCGTTATATAAAATAATGTTATTTAATAAAAATATTTATTTGTATATCTATATTATCTATTTTTTGATTTTTTTCTAAAATTCTTTGAATTTTCTATTTTCTTTTCAGAATTGGACAGAAAATCCCATAAAAATCATCAAAAAATGTGTAATTAAGTTTTCAAAAAACTATTCAAACTTACAATTATTCAATAATTGTGCCAAGTCTTGTCAAGCCTGATTTTGCTCTTGCAACGAAATCGGCTGTTTTATTTTCGCCGATGATACTTTTATATATTTTGATGGCTTCGTCTTTTTTGCCAAGTTGCTCATTGCATAAGCCAATATAATACTCGTATCTGTTTTTTGAAGCAAAATTTGTATTGTTTTCAACAGCTTTTTGATAATTTGTAATAGCGTCATCATATTTTCCGCGGGCTTCCGATACCGCTCCAATACCTGCATAAGCACCTTCTAATACTAATTTCGAATCTGCATCTGTCGCTATTTTATAGTATTTAGTGGATTCTTCATATTTCCCGGTTAAGTAAAAACAATTTCCGGCATATAATGCGGCAAGCTTACCCTGAGGTGTACCGTCATATTTCTGCACTATTTCAACTAAACCAATAATTTTTTCCCCACGAATTGTCATAGTCTTATCACCATATAATGCAGCCTGTATAGATTGTGCATCTTTAGCTTGATAGAATGGTAACACTCGTGAAAGTGCCGTACCGGCTTTCTCTTGATTCTCACGAGCTACTTTGCCCATATAATCAATACCGAAATATACTATTACTACTAATAGTACTGCACCTATTGACACCCAACTCACTATTTTCCTGTTGTGTAGTACGAAGTGATTAATCCTATGTGCTAGACCTTGAGGGGCTTCTACTTCATTTTGTAGAATTTCGTCCTTATTCTTATCTTCCATCTGTATTCTATAACTCCTTATATATTATATATTTATTATATTCATGTCAAATTACTTTTCGTAACTAAAGCTCCTTTTTTTGAAGCACGCCCGAAGGGATTCGAACCCCCAACCTTTGGAATCGGAATCCAGAGCTCTATCCAATTGAGCTACGGGCGCAAAATTGCACACTTATTTAGGTACAAATATACACACTTTGCCAATTTTTTTCAAATGGCTAATTACTAAAATAATAAAACTAAAGCAAATAATTACTATAAAAATTCAAATTATGTATAATTTTTAAAATTTCTTACTTCACAGTGTCAAGTTTATTGCACACTTTGCTAAAACTTGACAATTTTGTTTACAATTTCCACTACATTTTTGCTATTTGGTAAAATTGCTGTTTCATAACTTTTTGCAAACCCTACTGGAGTATTTTTTGCTCCAAGTCTTAAAACAGGCGAATCTAAATATTTAAACATATTTTCGTTAATATCGGCTGCCAATTCTCCCCCAAATCCACCAAAAACTTTATCCTCATGAAATACTAAACATCTGCCCGTCTTTTTTACGGATTCATAGACAGTCTCTCTGTCCCATGGTACTAATGAACGCAAATCAATTACTTCTGCAGAAATTCCCTGCTCTGCTAATTCTTTTGCTGCTATTAACGACAAATGTACCGGAGTGCCATAAGTAACTATGCTGATATCCGAACCTACTCTTCTAATCTTAGCTTTGCCAAATGGAATTATAAAATCTTCAGGTGGTGCTGAAGTATATGCTCCTTTAAAATTATATAAGTACTTAGGTTCTAGAAACAATGTTACCCCATTTGAGCGGATTGAATTTCTTAATAGTCCGACCGCATCGTCAGCAAAAGCTGAAGTTACCACTCTAATTCCGGGTAATGTCGCAAAAGTACTTTCTAAATTCTGTGAATGATATAGTCCGCCCTGTATATATCCACCGCTTGCAAGCCTAATTGTTATATTCGGGGAATACTGTCCGGCTGTTCTCCAATACTCATGAGATGTCTCTACTAATTGCTCCATAGCGGGCCAAAAATAGTCGGCAAACTCCGCCCCTTCAACTACTATTCGAGCTTCAGGTTTATAACGGCAGAAACCGTTTGCTGTGCCAACTATGGCATCTTCTGCAATAGGTGCGTTGAACACTCTCTCGCGTCCGAACTCTTCGGGCATTCCTTTGACTACATTAAATACTCCGCCCTTGCCTATATCTTGTCCCCATAAATATGTATTCGGGTTGAGGCGAAACTCCGCCTTTAATGTTGAATTGATTGCCTCTAAATAGCTAATTTGTTTCTCTGTTTGAATATATGACTTTTCAGTATTATCAGAAATTTCCGCAAAAGCTTTAGGAACTAAAAATTGCATATATTTACTGCCGTCTGCATTTGGAGCTAATTCGGCTTTATCTGCTGCACTGAAAATTTCTTCTTTATTATTTTCTTCAATTGCTATCGCCTCTTTTTCAGTGAGAATCCCTCTATTTATAACATTATATCTGAACTGCATTAACGGGTCGCGTAGTTTTACTGTCAATAACTCTTCAGCTGAGCGGTAAAGTTCATGCCTGTCCGAATTCGAATGCGAACCGACTCTATCACAATCTGCATGAATAAATGCAGGACCGAAACCATTTAGGGCATATTGTTTTGCTTTCTCTAATGCACGATAAGCATCAAACGGGTCTCGTCCGTCGCAGTTGATGATCAGAAGGTCTTTCATCCCTTTATAATTTTCAGATGTTACCTGATTTGCTGTTTGGTCAGTCAGAGGTACTGATATTCCGTATTTGTTATTCTGCACTACAAATATAACAGGAAGTTTCTCTAATGTAGATACATTTAATGCTTCCCAGAAATATCCTTCCGAACTGGCTGATTCCCCGCTTGAATAATAGGCTACTTCATCTCCATTGTATTTCTTGATAGCACGGGCAACTCCTGTGGCATGAAGTGAGTGATTACCTGTACAAGAAGATACATTTTGAATATTTATTGATGGCTTTGCAAAATGATTGCTCATGTGCCTGCCGCCACCTGCTACGTCAGTGTCTTTGCTTAATCCGTTTAGTATTATTTCTTCTGGAGTGATTCCTGCTGCAAGCGAAGTCATTAAATCACGATAATATGGAAACAAATAATCCTTTTTCTGTCGAAATATTGAGCCCAGAGCTAATTGAATGCCATCATGACCGGCAAATGGAGCGTGATATGACCAGCCTTTTGCCATTTTCAGATATAGGGCTGCCTTTTCATCAAGCTTTCTGCCAAGGTGCATCAGCTGATACCACTTTTTTACAGTCTCGTTATCGAAGCCCTCCATGTCGAATTTGCTGTATAATACTACTTCGACTTCTTTACCAAGAATTTCCATTTTTACTTTTTGATGTTTGCTCAAATTATCTTCCGGAGACTTCTTAGCCATAATAACCTCTGATTTATATATTAATGTTGTTTTGCGTATTTTTACTTCTATAAAAAAACATTTTAGTATAAACGAACAATTTAGATTTATCATTTATTTATAGATATTTTATTTTATTGCTATGATAGTAATTCAAAATTTATTGATATAGCTATTTTCCCAATATCTCCCACTGAAGAGTCTGTGTAAATACTACTATGATACTGCAATTTTCCGCATTTTTTATCTCCCTCACTAATCAACCCCACGCTGAAGAGCCTGTGTAAAAAGAGAAAATAATTCAATTATAAGAAATCCAAGAAGCTGTCATTCTGAACGAAGTGAAGAATCCAGATAAAGCTAAATATTGATAATTCTGGATTCTTCGTTGAACTCAGAATGAAGATTTGGTAAATTTATAACTTCTTTGACAGCCCATTGATAGGAATTTATTTGATTTATGTTCTAACAATAATTACATTTTATTTCGTTTTTACACAGCCTCTTCAGTGTGGGGTTGAATTTAGGGATTCAGATATTTGAAACAGCTATTAAGTTCATATCAACCTGACGGTTAACCGTCAGGTTGTATAATTTTTTACATCATTTAATGCGAGTTTTGCAAAAATCTAATGATATTATTGATTTGAATTTTTTTCAAGCTGCCGAAACAAAATAAAGCTTCGGCAGCTGAATCGGAAGTTAAAAATACTAAGGTTATTTTATTTCTTCAAATTCGCCAATTTTTTTATTTTTCCTGCAATTGTCCCAAGTAAATACTCTACCGTTCATAGAGATATAAACACCTGCGGGCAAAGTCTGAACAAATGCAATTGCACTGCCGAGGTTGAATAGCCCGTCCGAGCTACCGAATTTATAAGGTATCATCGCACCGGTCAATACGATAGTTTTATCTTTTACTTTTTCGGCTATTACTTTGGCAGTTTCTACCATAGTGTCTGTGCCGTGAGTTACTATAATTTGATTATCTTCGGATTTTAAGCAGTTCAGAGCGATTAACTCTCTGTCTGAATCTGATAAATCAATACTGTCTATCATCATCAGGGTTCTGATTTCAATTGGGGCTTTGGAACGACCCAATTTAAGCATTTCATTAACGTGGGTATCTTTAAAATACAATTGTCCGTTAAGTTCATTATATTCTTTATCGAAAGTACCACCGGTTACAAATAGTCTAATTGCCATAATTTATTTATATAATTGTTATTAATATTGGTCTATATTTTGTTTTATTTCTTTTATTTCTTCTAACCATAAGGTAACTTCGGCATCTGTAGGCATTCTCCAGTCTCCTCTTGGCGACAATGCCACAGTACCAATTTTAGGTCCGTCTGGAATACAAGTTCTCTTAAATTGATAACGGAAAAATCTCTTATAGAATACCGACATCCAATTTAAAATGACATCTGCCTCGTACATACCCTTGAATGCCTGACGAGCAAATACGAATAATTTCTTAGGAGAGAAATGGAACCTAAAGAAATGATATAAGAAGAAATCGTGAAGTATATAAGGTCCTACAGATTTCTCTGTTTCTTGAGCAATCTCGCCGTTTTCTTTAGCCGGTAATAATTCGGGAGAAATCGGAGTATTGCATATATCTTTTAATACTTTAGCTATCTCGCCGTCATAATAGACATCGGCACACCATTCAATTACATATTTTACTAATGTTTTCGGTACACCACAGTTTACATTATACATTGATATATGGTCAGCATTATATGTACTCCAGCCTAATGCAATTTCGGATAAATCCCCAGTGCCGAGAACAATGCCACATACTTGATTAGATATATCCATCAAGATTTTAGTTCTCTCGCGAGCTTGAGAATTTTCATATACTATACTGTGGTCGTTTACATCGTGCCCAATATCTTCAAAATGTTGCAATACTGCTTTATCAATCGAAATTATTCTATATGGCAACCCTAACAGTTCAGCAAGTCTAATTGCATTTGATTTCGTGCGATTCGTAGTACCGAAGCCGGGCATAATTATATTATGGATGCCACTAAAGTCATATCCAAGTAGCTTAAATGTTTTATGAGCTACAAGCAATGCCAAAGTAGAATCTAATCCGCCGGAAAGTCCCAAGACAATATTATTTAAGTTAATAGCCTTCAATCTTTTAGCTAATGCCGTCGATTGAAGATTGAAAATTTCTTCGCAAGTCTCGGAGCGTTTTTTCTCGTTTGGAGAAACAAACGGATTCGGATTGATAAATCTTCTTATTTCATCAAGTTTGATTTTAGGCAAATTGAACTGTATTGTTCTAAATCGCTTTGTTGTAGAAGACTTAGAGAAGGAATTATTCTTTTGTCTTTCAGTATTCATTCTCTCGAAGTCAACATCGGAATAAGCTATATCAGTATCAAAACGGAATCTTTCTGTTTCTGAAAGTAATACGCCGTTTTCTGCAATAATCGAATGACCGGAAAAAACTAAATCCGTAGAGCTTTCGCCCGGACCGGTAGAACTATATATATATGCCGCATTACATTTTGCAGACTGTGATAGAACTAATTTTCGTCGATAATCACTTTTGCCGAGGTATTCATCGCTTGCCGATAGATTAACCAATACATTGGCTCCGTTAATTGCAAGCTCGGAACTTGGCGGAATAACCGCCCATAAATCTTCGCAGATTTCAACACCGATTTTACAATCGGGAGTGCCGTCAAGCTCGAAAATCAAATCAGCTCCAAATGGTACGTCTTCGCCATCGATTCTGATTGAATTAGATATTCTGTCGAATTCGCTGGCAAACCATCTTTCTTCATAATACTCATTAGTATTCGGCAGATAAGTTTTCGGTACTATGCCCTTGATTGAGCCATTTGAAATGAAAGCAGCACAATTGAATAATCGACTGTCTGCCATTAGAGGCAGACCGACTACAATCGTGCAACCGGCTTTTTTGGTCTCTTGTTTTAGCTTAACTATTGACTGCAATACTTTATCGGCTAATATTTTCTGATAGAATAAATCACCGCAAGAGTAAGAGGTTAGGCATAATTCAGGAAACACAATAAAGAAACAATCGTTTTCCTTAACCCTGCGGATACATTTAATTATCTCGTTTAAGTTATATTCTACATCTGCGATTTTGTTCTCCATTGTTACGCAGGCGATTCTAAGCAAGCCAAATTTTCTTAAAGATAGAAATTCCATAAGCTGAACTTATCTTAATTCATAATAAGGATTACAAATTTAATCAAATTTTGTCAATATAATTGCTTTAGATTTGATTTTTATAGAATTTATAAATTTTAAAGAATCAGTTGTTTTTTGATTTGTAGAAATGGTATTTGTATTAAGATTCATTTCCCGATTTTTAAACAATATTTGATTTTTCGTAATTCCATTAATTATATATTTTAGAGTCTTTTCATCAATCTATCAATATAATTAATAGAGACTTAGAGGAAACCGAGTAATTACACATTTTGCCTCTGAATTTGGCACTGATATACATATAGACAATGGCTAACGTATGCCCAAAATGCCTAAAACCGAGAATGGACAAAAAACAATCTGAGCAAAGCCTTCGAAAAGTCAAATTCAAGTGAGTTTACTAAATATGTTTAAAAATCTTTGAGAATGCTACTGCAATCAGTTGAATTGCAATATTGTTTGCTATGCTTCGTTTAAAATTTTTGTTATATTTCTTTGAGGAATCTTGATATGAAAAATAGAATTTATATTGATACTTCAGTTTATGGTGGGTATTTTGATAAAGAATTTACTGCTGATACTATTCCATTCTTTGAATATATTTTGAAAAACAATATTACTATTTTGGTATCAGACATTATTGAGTTCGAGATTTACAAAGCACCTGAATTCGTTAGTAGTTTTTATGAATCTATTCCTCTTAGCTTAGTGGAAAAACTTGAAATTACTGAAGAAGTGTTATATTTAGCGGACAAATATATATCTGAAAAAGTTGTCGGGGCTACCAGTAGGGCAGATTGTCAGCATATTGCTTTGGCAACAATTAATAATGCAAGTGTACTGGCAAGTTGGAATTTTAAACACATTGTTAATTTGGAAAGAATTCGGGGATATAATTCTATAAATTTGAGACAAGGTTATCAAATAACTGAAATAAGAACCCCAAAGGAGATTTTTAATTATGAAAACTAATAATAACTCTATGGATTTAGTTAAAAATATCAGATTAATTCGTGATGAACTAAATCTTGAATTGATGAATATGACTTTAGAACAAGAAAAAGTCTTTTTTAAAGAAGCTTTAGCTAAACTTAAAGACAAGAAGAAAGTCCGTTTATCAAAAATTTCTGCGGTTTTACCAAGCAATTAACTTGATGCAATATGGTTATTAAATATTATATCTGCGGTTTAATTTAGTCAATAAAATATTAATAACAGATATTCATTTCTTCTACATTAATTAGGAGTTGAATGTTTGCAGTACAATCCTTTTCGCAAGTCTCTTATTTCTTTGAGTAAATCAAGAGTATGTCTTTTAAATCGTTATTCCAAAATAGTGCTAATGCCACTTTATTTCAGTTGCTTACAGAAGTCTGGGCTATTCTCTTCGCTCACAATGTGGAAATTTTAGATTTATTCAACAGACTACTAAGGAAATTGAAAAGGCAAAAAAGTATAGAAAAATATATATGGAGGTAAATTATGCAAACTAAATATGAAATACACTTTGAAAAACAAATGCAGAATCCTGAATTTAGAGCAAATTATATTATCGCTAAGCAAAATGCTGAAATACAAATAATGCTTGAAGAAATCAAAGAGGAATTGAATCTTAATTACGACAAAGTCAAAATAACTCTTTGTAAATAAGCAATTATTTGCTAAATTTGGAACATCATCATACAATAGGAAACATTGATGAAGTAACTAAATTATTTTATAAACAATTGGGCAAATTGTGGAAATGCCCTTTATTTTTGTGGGAGGTAGGTATGTTAAATCGGTCTATTCAATTTTTTATATTGTTTGTAATTCTTCTATCAGCCTTAGTTCTAAAAGCAGATAAAAACACAGACTTAATAGAGTGTTGTAAAAATGGAGATTTTGAATGCGTCAAAGAATTAGTAAAAAAAGGGGCAGATGTAAATGCTATTGATATATTTGGGACACCTGTTATACATCTTGCTGCTCAAAAAGGGAATGCTGAATTAGTTAAATATCTATTAAATTTGTGCAGTAAAAATGTTATAAAACAAAAAGGACATTTGGGAAGAAATATTCTACATTCAGTTGCTATGTCAAGAAATATTGATTTGATAAAGTATATTTTGAGTTTAAATATTTGTAATATACAAGAAAAAGATGACTGGAAATTTACAATGCTTTATTATGCTATTGAGAAAGGAGACTTTGAAATAGTTAATTACTTAATAAACATAGGACTACTAATTGACAATCAAGGATATATTACGCAGGCAATTAACACAAAAAACATTGATTTAGTTAAATTAATTGTGGAAAATTCGAAAATCTCAATAGATGTAAATTCTGCCTTTAGAGTGGCTTCAGGTAATTTACAATTTAATATAATGCAATATTTTGAAAATTTCAGAAATAATGAAATTAATTATTCTGATGCGTTATTAGAGGCTACTGACGAAGGGGGCTATGGTACTTTTGAAGTTAGTGATAAGACCAGGATTACAATCAGCGAATACTTATTAAAAAAAGGAGCAGATGTTAACTTTATTGATAGCTATAACGGATAATCACCATTGATGTGGGCTATTAGTGTTGATCAGTTTGAAATAGCAAAATTGCTAATAAAAAAAGGTGCAAATGTCAATTATTATAATAAAATGAATGGAGCTTATTCATTATCATATGCAGTATCAAAACCAGATAAGTCAATGTATAATTATCTCATCAAAGCCGGTGCCAATCGAGCAGTATTAGTAAAACCAAAGCAACGCGAATGGTGGTTCTGCGATAATAGCTATAATTGTATTGATAGAATGAGAATTACCTTTGAAAATAATTCTTTATCACCTATATCAAGTGTTACTTTTATGCTGACACTAATATGCGTTCTAAAATATAAAATAGTATTTGGAAATTTAGGAAAAATTACTTAAATTTGTACTAAAAACACTATGAACAAAATAACAAAAGCGAAAGAGCATCTTACTTCAGAAGAAGTAAAAGAAAAAATTAAAAATACAGTCGGTTTTTGGCGAGTGCAGAAATGGTTAATAATCTATAATGCACTGAACTATCCCCGAAGCTCGACGGAAATAGCTAATCATGTAGCTGTATCAAAGGCATTGGTTCATAAGACTATATCTGAATATAACAGGTTTGGTCCCGAAGCCATTGAAACCAAAGGTAAAGGTGGTAGAAGAAATGCAAATTTAACAGTAGATGAAGAACGAGAGTTTATGAACGGCTTCTTAAACGAAGCTCAAAAAGGGCAAATAGCTACAGTTGCGAAAATAAAAGAAGAATATGAAAAATTAGTAGGTTACCAAGTTCATAAAACAACAATATATAGGCTTTTAGCACGAAACAATTGGAGAAAAATAGTTCCATTGCCTCATCACCCTAAAGGAGACAAACAGGCACAGGAGGCTGTTAAAAAAACTTCAGTTTGAAAGTAAACCAAATTGTTAAAGAAAAGAGTATAGATAAAAACAATCTTGTAATAATGACTCAGGATGAGGGTAGATTTGGCAGGGTTAACATTCCAAAAGCTTCATGGGCTCCTCTTGGGATGAGACCCAATGTACCCAAACAAATAGTTAGGCAGTCCTTTTATGTCTATTGTGCTGTTGCTCCAAGTCTCGGAAAGATGAGTTCCTTGATTTTACCTTACTGCAATACAGAAATGATGAATATATTTCTTGAGCAAGTATCAAAGGATTTTAAAGAAAATCATATTATTATGCAAGTTGATGGAGCAGGCTGGCACAGAAGCAAATCATTAATTATACCTGACAACATAACTTTTTTAAATCAACCACCATATAGCCCGGAGGTAAATCCTACTGAACACATATGGGATGAGTTAAGAGAAAAATACCTTCATAACAAAATATTTAATTCAATTGATGAATCAATGGATTGTATTTGTATTGGCTTAAACGATCTTTCTTCTAAGCCAGAATATCTAAAATCGATGACATTTTTCCCGTATTTATATATTGGATATTAGAATGCAACTTGGTATAATGTCAATTACATTTTTAAATCGATTGTTCTGTATTTTCAAAAGGTATTTGATGCTGTGTGAAAACGTGAAAATTGTAATTTACGTAAGATTGAAAAATAGAATAAGTATATATCAACCTGATGGTTAACCATCAGGTTGTATTCACGTAAAATGAATTAATTCGAGTTTTTACACAGCCTCTGAAGCGTGGGGTTGAATGAAATGGTTGATAACATTTTGCCAAATCGTCATTCTGAGTTACTGACCACCCGCTACTCGGCTGGTAAAACAATACAATGACAACTTTGATACTTCAGTAAATCAACTAAAGCATTGGGAATATAGCGTTTACAAGAACACTCGAAAAAGTTGTCATTAACAGTGTTACGAAGAATCCAGAGTTATCAATAAGTTAGCTTTATCTGGATTCTTCACTTCGTTCAGAATGACTACTTTTTAGTCAGCCTCTTGTATAAATTGAAATTTATATAGTTTTTAAACTTACTTGTCATGATATTTCAATTCCTAAAATAAAAAAGGCTTCCCGATTATTTATCAAGAAGCCTTTTTATAAAATAAAATCGACTTAGTTTCTCTTTACTGCAATTTTGCCAACCGAAAATTGCCCTTCATTCGTGGAAGAAGAAATAAGTAGATATACTCCGTTGCCTACATAATTTCCTTTGTCGTCTCTGCCATCCCAAACAGCTCGATTACCCAGAACCTGAATTGAACGGATGTACTTTCCGTCTGTGGTGGTGATGCTAATATAAGTATCTTTTACTAAGCCTTCGATTACCGCATTATTATCTTTTTCAGGATTAAAAGGCTGAGGGTAACAGGTGATTTGATACTCGCTTTTAGGTTGAGCCGATAGAGTTGAGGCAGAGAATAACCCTTTTTCTGTACTAAAATATACTCTTCCGGATTTTGGGTCTGAAGTGATAGAGATAACTTTGTTTGTTGTTAGGGCTGAATTCTTTGTACTAACAATTGCCAGTACCTCAGTACCATCAGGAGATAGCACCCAAATACCTTCATTTGTAGCAATCCATTTATTATTGATAGCATCTACATGAATTGCATTAATATAATTAGTACTTAGAAACGCTACCTTACGTATATAAGTAGTAGAATTAGTAATTACCGAGCCTGGATTAATCATAGCGGCTAATCCCTCAGAGGTACCTATCCATAAAGTACCTAATTTATCATAAGCTAAAGCAGTTATTGTATTAGATTGTAAGTTAGAATTACTGCTTTTGAAATTTCCGCTTACATTTCTATCTATATTTTGGTAGAATAAGCCATGCACATCAGAGGAACCAATCCATTTAGTGTCGTTATTATCAATTTCAAGAAAATACGGACGATTGATATTAAAAGCATTAGGCATCGGATAGCCTTCAAAAGTATTGTCAGAGTTCCTTTTGATTAATAATGGAGCGGAAGCATTAGCAAAAGCGTTTAAAAACCAAATAGCACCGGTTCGGTCTTGTTTAAAGCCGGTAGCTATAGTCATATCAATATTAATTGAAAGAGGAGAATTATTATTATTAAATGTATCGATGGATAATTCATTATCGTAATTTAAAATTGCAAACCCTTTACCCCAGTTGCTGGCATATACCCTATCCTGATTATCTATATAGACTTTAAAGTATGAATTGCTTGCCATCTTTGAGACGGTGTTTGTATAGAAATTATGCCAATTAGTACCATCATACATTGTAACACCTTTTGCGGAGCTTCCAAGACCTGTAGCCGCCCAAAGGCGACTTTTGGAATCTATCTGCATCTCGGTAAATTGTTTAGTAAGAGGTGAATTAGCATCATAGAGTTCGAGATTTGTTCCGTCGAAAATTCCAAAGCTTTTTTCTTTATAAGCAATAAATAAAATAATACTCTCGGTATTTACAGAATAAGCAAAATTTAAACGTGATGAATTTGCATCGTAAAGGGGATGTTTGATATTAATTGTTTCATCATCTGAGATTTTTTTTACATAATAATAAGTAGTATAGCAAAGTGCATTATTATAAGTAAATATCGATGTGATTGGGCTCCAGACCGGCAACTGTTTAACAATTCTAAAAGTATCGGCTTCGAAAGCGAGCATTAAGCTATCTGCCGTTAAATAGATAGTGCCTTCGTAATTAATCATATTATCTAAATTAATGCTATATCTTTTAATTGCTTCTGTTCTTGGGATTGATGTCCAAGAGCCGGGGTCTTGAATAAGTAAATCTAATTCCGCATAAGCTAAGCCTTCTTTAGTTGCAGAATAAATCTTATTATCATTAAAAAATACGTCATTAATTTCAGTATTTCTAGTAAAATTGCCCATTTTAGTAACTGTTTCAGTGAAAATCAGCTCATCTAAATCAAAAACAGCAAGTCCAAATCCTCCACCAATAAATGCTTTATTATCTCTGATTTCAATGTCGTTTATCTTCAAATTAGTGAAACTTGCTCTGCTGATATCAGAGAAATTAACACATTTGTAGTCTTGGTCTATAATACTAACTATACCGTCTCCTGTACCGATAATTACCAAGTCGCCATAAGCACCAATTGCTGTAATATCAGTGCTGATAAGTCCGTCAGCATAACTGAGATATTTAATGGACTTGGTATCAGGATTAAAAATTAATACTCCGCCATAAGTGGCACACCAAATTTTGCCTTTTGAATCGGTAACTGCCGAGTTAATATCAGCAAATGAAGAGAATATTTTCCAATCACTTAAATATACCATTGAATCTTCGGCATAGGCTAAGCTGCATGAAAAAAGTACAAACAAAAATAAAAATATTTTTTTCATAGAATTAATTTTTAATATTTACAAAAATGGGTAGAGACCTATCATTGAATAGCCTTCAATAATGAAACCATTTCTATAGCAGTCTGTCCCGCTTCAAATCCTTTATTGCCGGATTTTGAGCCGGACCTTTCTATTGCTTGCTCAATTGAATCGGTAGTTAGTACACCGAAAATACATGGCGTGCCTGTTTCTAAAGAAACAGAAGCTATTCCTTTGGTTACTTCTGCGGCTATATAGTCGAAATGAGGAGTAGCTCCGCGGATAACTGCACCTAAGGCAATTACTGCGTCATACTTCTTATTTTCTGCAAACTTTTTAACTATTAAAGGGATTTCAAATGCTCCGGGGCAATAAGCGATTGTAATGTTTTCCTCGACTGCACCATGACGTTTTAATGCGTCTAATGCTCCATCAAGTAATTTACTTACTACAAATTGATTCCATCTTGATACAACAATTGCGAAATTTTTACCCTTTGCGTCATAATTTCCTTCTATAATTCTCGACATATTATTTCCCCATTTTTAAATTATATAGCTAATAATAATATTTGACGAAAAATCAATAATTCTATTGGTGATAAATTGTATTTTTATTAATTGTCAATTTTGGTGGGCGGAGGATGCGATTTATAAAGTTATAAAGTTGAAAGTTATAAAGTGGGAATTAGAAATTAGGAATTTGCAGGTCTCCGCACTATGCTCTGCGAAGTGCGGCTTTTCCTCCAACATCGTTAGATGTTGAATATTGGTAGAATGAATTTGGAATCCCCTTAGATATAATAATAGAATATTTTGGGGACTAAAACAAAAAAACCTCCGTAGCTAAAGAAAGCTAACGAAGGTTTAATAAAACAATTGAAATAAATTATATCATAGAATCAATCATTTTAATTAGAGCTAAGAAACTGTTGGTATTTGATTTTTTGAATTTAATTCTACAAGTTGAAGTCATTGTTTTCACATCAGTTTCAATTTCAATTACATCAAAAATCAATTTGCTAAAATATTGACCTATCATAGGATTTTCACCTGTCATTGATTTAAAGCCTTGAGGGTATTTATTAACATCAATATTTATGTAAGCGAAGTTGCCTTTTAGTAATTTATCTTTATATTGAGTATTTAAAATATTGTTTGGTGCAGTACCGGCTTTTGCATATTCAAGAGTTTTAAAATCATTTGTAGCTACTAAAATATTATTATAAATTGCAAAGTAAAATTTATTTGCATCGGGAACTGAAATTTCATAATAATCATTAACTTTAGTTATAGTAGCTTTAAATTCGGAAACTAATTGCTCAAGAATAGTATTATCATTAACACCGAATAATAATAAAAATCCAGGAACAGGCTGTGGAATCGGTAACAAATTAATAGCATTAGGATTTTCATTCTTTGTGATATCGGTAAGTGCATAGACTATCTCACCGTTAAATTTTGAGATATATTTCTCAAGTGCAGAATAGAAAATCATAATTTCTTGTCCCTGAGGAGCATTATCAATTGCCGGCTTTAAATCTTCATTGATTATTTTGAACATTTCAGTAATTCCGTTTTTAGCAACGTTCATATCAATTGAAGTAGCTGCTACCATAATTACATCAGAAGGTACTATTGATAATATCCCTTTGCTAACATTCTGCTTGTATATTTTTTCAAAGTCAACTAATTTTTTAATATTTTCGCCATATTTTGTTTTTCCGTTAATAACGATTTCATCAGTGGCAAAATCTGCATAAGCAAATACGTTAGTACCATTAAATAAAGACTTCAATTTATTGAAGTTCATACCTGAAGCATACATTTGAGCTTTATCGAATATTGCATTCATAAAAGTCAAATCCATCCACATTGAAATATCTTTTTGATTTTCAGAAAAGCTCTTATAATTTTCGTTAGCGGTAAGACTTTCTTCACTTTTCAATGAAGTATATTTCTTGAATTGATTAATAAGATTTTCTTTTGTGTCAGGTTCGGTAGCTATCATCATATATAGCACTTTGTCATTCCAAGCTAATAAATTACTACTTTCGGCAACGCCAAGATAATCGCCGATTTTCTCCGGTTCGGGTTTTGTTTTGTCTTTAGTCTGAGCTTTCAGATAGGCTTGGAATTTCGCCTTATCCTTCATTTCTATAAGTAAACCGCCGTATTTCATGTCTTTAGTCATGTAGTAATAAGCTGTTGATTTTAAGTTAAGCCCAAGAACTTCGGGATTGTTAACAAATTCTTCCATTGTCTTAATAGCACTTGGGTCGCCCATAGCCATAAGTCCCTTCAAAGCTCCGTACATTTTTGTTTTGTTAAAATCGGCAAGCTTGCCTTTTTCATTAAAACTTTTCATATCGAGCGAAATAAGAAGTCCTACATCTTTAGGAATCAAATTTCCGATTTCTGCATTTTTACTTGAGCAAGCAAGCAAAATTACTGCTAAAACCATCATAGCAATAGTTCTTAAATAAACGGTACTTTTCATCTTTAACCTTTTTTTTTATGGAACAAATAAATTTATGATATAGTATCAAATTCAAATGTAAACCAAAAACAAGAATAATACGTTAAATTAAGAAATAAAATTTAATATATAAAGAAAAATATTATATTGGAGAAAATTTTGGCAATAAATTATCCGGTAACTGCAGGCATAAGATTTTTAAGAGATAACAAAGTAGATTTTGAACAGTTTATTTATGATTATCAAGAAAAGGGTGGCACTAAGCAGACAGCAATAGAGCTTAATTTGAACGAGCATAATGTAATTAAAACTCTCGTTTTTATTAGTGATACCGGCAAAGGCATTATTTGCTTAATGCATGGCGATAATGAAGTATCTGCTAAGGAATTAGCCAGAAGTATAGGAGTGAAATCTTTAGTTCCGGCTCCTCAAGATAAAGCAATGAAATGGACAGGTTATCAATTTGGTGGAACAAGCCCTTTCGGTACAAAATCTCAATTACCGATTTATGTAGAAAGTACAATCTTTGATTTGGACAAAATTTATATAAATGGCGGGAAACGTGGTTTTATAGTTTCAATGTGCCCATCCGTTTTAAAAGAAATATTTGATATTACAGAAGTTAATGTAGCGATTGACTAATTAGAAATTGCTTAAATAGAGAGGTTAGGAGCTAGGGTTTAGGGACTGGAACGTATATTATGTCATATTTTAGCTACATTCTAATTCCCAATTCCCAATTCCCAGCCACCAGCTACAGAGCATAGTAAGGAGTCGAAAGGGGGTGCCACTTTCATGCTACCATTATTCAACATCTAACGATGTTGGAAGAAAAGAATCCGTACATGATCTTTAAGCCCTCCCTTTGGGGAGGGTTTGGGTGGGGTTGAAAGATATTTAGCTGTCATCCGCACTACGCAGAGCATAGTAAGGAGGGGAAATTGAGTGCCAAATTCATTCTACCAATATTCAACATCTAACGATGTTGCAAGAAAAGATTTCATTCCTACTTCCTATTACCCAATTCCCACAAAACATTCTAATTCCCAATTCTTATCCCCAAACCCCCAGTCCCAAATCCCCTTACTAAAGCTTAAAATAGCGAACTACCAAAAATATTATCAAATATTTACTTTGAATATTTAGATTTGCTGTTTAGTTTTGTATGATTGTTTTAATTATATTAGGAGATAAAATGAGTAAAAATAACTGGGCAGATGAATTGCCGTCCGCCATTACTATTAGTGATGCCGACGGAAATATAGTCTATATGAATAATAAATCTCAGAAGACATTCGAAAAGTACGGAGGAGCTAATCTGATAGGTACTAAGCTCAGTCAATGGCATAAAGCAGAAGCTAATGAATTAATCAAGCAGATTGCCGAAACCGGAATTCCAAACGCCTATACTATTGAAAAAGCCGGAATAAAGAAATTAATATATCAGACTCCATATTATGAAAATGGGGAGTATGCGGGTTTGGTCGAATTCTCAATGGAGATTCCTTTTGAAATGCCTAATTATATAAGAAGTTAATTAAGAAATGAACTCAACTAATCAGGAATACGTATCGCGAATCAATAGAGTAATTGATTATATTGACACAAATTATAATAATAATTTGAGCCTTGACACATTAGCCGAAGTTGCGAATTTTTCTAAATTCCATTTTCATCGTATCTTTTATTCTTTTATAGGCGAGACTCTATATGATTTTATTCAGAGAGTACGAGTTGAGAAAGCCGCCTCTAAATTACTCTTTAGTGATACAATTACCATTACAGATGTAGCCTACGACTGCGGATATAGTTCGGTGTCGGTATTTTCAAGAGCTTTTAAACAGGTTTTCGAGCAAAGTCCTTCGCAATGGCGTGAAGAGAATAAAGCTATATATGGCAATAATAGCAATTATTGCAAAAAAGAGGGCAAGAACGGCAAAATGTTTGACGAACAAAGCTCGTATTTTCGTAATGCAATTAAGTTATCCATTATTGAAAGAGCGGAAATGTTTGAAAATCAAAATGTAAATGCAGAAATAAGAACTTTAGCCCCAATTGATTTGGCTTATGTTCGATATATCGGACCTTATAAAGGCGACTCCGATTTATTCGGAAGGCTCTATGGCAAGCTCTGTGCTTGGGCTGGACCAAGAGGAATTCTAAGCCGTCCGAATGTTAAATTTATATGTGTCTATCACGACGACCCAAATATAACTGAACCCGATAAATTAAGAATAAGCGTCGGGGTAACAGTTTCGGAGGATACAAAAGTAGAAGGTGAAATCGGTAAGATGCAAATAGAAGGTGGCAAATATGCCGTAGGCAGATTTGAAATTCCAACCGATGGATTTGGTCAGGCTTGGACTTCAATGTGTGGCTGGGTAGCTAATGCCGGATTTCAACCGGAAGACGGATTGACTTTTGAATTATATCATAATAATTTTCAAGAGCATCCTCAAAAGCTTCATATTCTTGATATTTGCATTCCGGTGAAATCAATGTAAGATTATCTATACTTCAGTGGCTGGTGTTTAGAGGCTATTCTTAAAATTCGTCTCTTTGAGGGGAAACATCGCGTAGCGATGACAGGGTGGTTTAATTCTTGCTAATTGGTGGCTGAAGTCTGTTAAAAGTGGATAAAGAATGGGGAAAAATATCAACCTGACGGTTAACCGTCAGGTTGCATTAGAATAAAATGAATTTATTCGAGTATTTGCACAGCCTCTTCAGCGTGGAGGAATAGGAAAAATGTAACACGAAATATTTTGAGTTAGTTTTCAATAAGATTATCTATCATTTTCAATAACAAATCACTTTCAATCGGTTTAGTTAAGAAATTATTGCATCCTGCTTCAATTATTTTGTCTCTTTCTTCATTAAATGCGAAAGCTGTTTGTGCAATAATAGGAATGTTTGGCATTAACTCCCTGATTTTTTTTGTTGCTTCTATCCCGTCCATTAAGGGCATTCTAATGTCCATCAAAATCAAATCAATTTCGGGATGATTAATTACAAGCTCGACGGCTTTTACCCCATTATCGGCATGAAGTATTTTAAATCCGCTGTCAATTAATATTCTTCTTAGTAATTCGAAACAATTTTCATCATCTTCTGCAATTAGAACCATTAAAACTTTATATGGCTTAGCTAATATGTCGTCTTGATTATTAATAAATACCGATTGAGCATGAATATACGGTATAGAAAAATAAAAATCAGTACCTTTATCTACTTCAGAATCAACCTGGATTTCACCACCAAGTTTCTCTATTAGTCCTTTACATATAGCTAATCCAAGCCCTGCCCCTTTCAAAGAGTGTTCCTTTACTAAATCTACTGGAGTAAATCTGTCAAAGATTTTTTCAATATTTTCTTGAGGAATTCCGATTCCGGTGTCTTTCACAAAGAATTGCAATTTGTCATTAAGTACTTCATATCCGTAAAGAATAGTTCCGGACTGTGTAAATTTTATGGAATTATTAATAATATTTGTAAGAATTTGGTGGAGCTTAGTATCATCTGAAATAATATAACAATTGTCATTGTCTAAAGCGGCAGTATAGCTGAATTTTATACCTTTTTTAGCAGCCAATGGGGTAAAGAAAGCATACAAATTATCCATTATTAAATTTAGTGAAAATGTTTTTTTCAATATTTCTATTTGACCGGTTTCGATTTTAGAAATATCTAACACATTATTGATTATATCCAGCAGTCTGTGGCTACTTTTTGAAATAATACCGGTATATTCCTTTATATCGTCAGCTGAAACAGAATAACGGTTGAGTAAGTCAGAAAACCCAAGAATCCCATTTAACGGAGTTCGAATCTCGTGAGAGATATTCTGAAGAAAAGCTGTTTTTAATTTGTCTGCTACTTCGGCTTTTTCTTTTGCTACTTGTAATTCGACTAATGTTTGCTTATGTGAATTAATTTCTTTTTCTAACTCAATATTCTTTTTTTCTAATTTAGATATTAAGCGCTCACTATATAATTTCATTATTTCAGTCTCGTCTTGAATAGTTGGTGCGTTTGTAGCAAATTTAGATTCATCTGCCTCGTTTATTACTCTCAGTATAATACTCAGTAATACCTCCGGCTCTTGAGGTTTTGTAATGAATTCTTGAGCACCGAGCGACAAAGCGAAAGACTTATCCAGACTATCTATATAGGTAGCCGTGTAGAAAATAAACGGAATACTTGAGAATTTTTTATTTTGCTTACATTCTTTACAGAACATAAACCCATCCATAATTGGCATTAGAATATCCGAAATAATTAGCTCGAATTTCTCTGAACGAAGTTTCTCCAGTGCTATTTTTCCGTTAATTGCTGAAACAACTGTGAAATTATTACAAGTAAGAATAATTTCCATCATTTCTAAGTTATCGGTATTATCATCAACAACAAGTATCTTTTTCATTTTCTACTTTCTGATAATTCAATGATTATAAATATTTGCGAATATCATTCATAATGGTCTCCGGCTCTATGGGCTTCTCTATATAAGAATCACAGCCGGCATCAAGTGCCCTTTGTTTATCTCCGGTCATAGCATATGAAGATATTGCAATAATCGGAATGGTATTTTTAATTTCGGAACTACGAATCATTTTTGTAACTTCTAATCCGTTTATGTCGGGCAATTGTATATCCATTAATATCAAATCCGGTCTCTCGGATAATGCCGCATTATACCCCTTCATGCCGGTATCCATCATAATTACATTCAATTGGTTCTGCTCTAATATGAATTTAATCATATACATATTGTCTTCGTTATCTTCAATAATAAGTACTCTTTTCATCACTTAATCTTTTTTATGTTTAACAGGCATTACTAAATAAAAATCACTTCCTTTTCCCAGTTCGCTTTTGACGAAAATATCGCCACCGAGCATAATCATTATTTTTCTACTTAAATAAAGTCCCAGGCCGGTACCACTGTTTTTCTTTGTTAGTGAAGAATCAATCTGTTGAAACGGTTGAAACAGTCTAGCCAATTCACTATCAGCGATTCCAATTCCTGTATCCTTAACGGAAATTTGAAATTTATTATCAGTTAATTTCTCGGTAGAAATATATATATCGCCAGATTCGGAATAATTAACCGCATTACTGACTAAATTTAAAATCACTTGCATAATTCTTCTTTTATCGGTAAAAATTGCAATATCTTCGCCGATATGAGTAGTAAGCATAAGTCCTTTCTCGGTAACTTTTGGCTGAATAGTCTCTACTACTTCGTCTATCAATGCTTTTAGCGAGAATTCTTCACAATTCAGCTCTACTCTATCTGCTTCTATTTTTGAAATATCTAAAATATCATTTATCAAGCTAAGCAAATGTTTGGCATTGTTTTTAACTTTTGTCAGCTGTTTACTTTGCTCATCATTTAGTGAGCCGGTCATTCCCATAAGCAGAATTCCTGTATATCCAATAATCGAATTTAGCGGAGTACGCAATTCATGGCTCATACTTGCCAAGAAAATTGATTTGTATTGGTCTGCTTGCTGTAATTTCTCATTGAGTATTTCCAACTCAATTAATTTCTCTTCTATCTGCTGCTTTTGCTTAGCAAGTTTATTGCTCTTATTTCTGTTTTTTCTATAACTTACAAATATTGTAATTACTAACACAAATATTAATGCTCCGACTACATAGAGTAAAAATAGAGTTTTATTCTGCTGATTGATTATTTCTGTTTGAGTCCCTAATGCTAAATTTTTACCGTAAATATCTTTGTTTAATAAATTGATTTGGTATTGATTAGATTTTAATATTTTCTCTTGATCTACTAATACTAAGGATTTTTGCTTAATATCTTTGAGCTGATTAAAATAGATTGAATTTTTCTTAGCTATCGAATCCTGCTGTGCTTTAAGAATTGCCTGACGAGAATTGAGAGTAGCTTTCTGAGTATTGATTTCCTCTTGCTGCTTAAATATTGTTTCTAAATGCTCAGATAATAATGATTTTTGTTCGGCAACCTTTTTTTCTTGTTCTTCAATTTGATTAATGGTAGTTAAAACATTCTTTTTTAAATTATTTAGGGAGTCGCTCATTAATTCCAAGTTTTTCTGCATACTGCGGAGATCGACTTGAGACTTTCTGTAAAGATTAGCAACGTCAATTTCTGTACCTCCCGAGAGTAATATTTCGGGGTCAATTGTTAGCTCTTGATTTATAATATTAGCAGTGTTTACCTCAAATAAAACTTGTTCGGATTTGGTTTTATATAAATTTATCATTATACTTCTTTTATCCGAATATTCTTCGCTAACTAAAAGTACGTGCTTATCTTCGATTTGGTCATAAATATCAGGTAAATACTTTGATTTATCATTTGTAATTAAGATAATGTTTAATTTTTTTGGAATAGCTGTTGATTTAAGAATATATAATGCTATAGGTTTATTTTTAATCTTATAATTTGAAGCATAGTCCTTGAATTCGTCGATTATATCTTGGTCAAGCGAAAATACCGCAATACGAAAACTGTCAAGAGTAGTTTCTGCTCGCCAAGTAGTATATTGAGCAAATTTATTAATATAAGCGGCAAACACTCTGGCTTTATCTTTTTGAGCTCCGGTAGTATTATTGATTATTAAAATCAATAATACAAATAAGAAATATTTTAAAAGTTTTCTCATAAATGCCATTCTAATTTGTTGTTGAATAAGCTACCGAGAACAAAACTGCACGTGCTGCTTGCTTATATCTATCCGGTGCTCTGTTTGATGTATGATAATACTTTGTGTCGAAAATATTATTAATTGATAAACTAAAATCAAAGCCCTTGTAATTATAAAAAGAAAGTGTAGAATTGACAATAAAGGCAGGCTCAATATAAATGCTGTTTGTCGCTTCGATTAATTTAGGATTTTCTCTCTTACCGATATAGTTTGCTCGCATATTAAGTTTCAAATGTTCATAAAATGAATATGTTATGCTTGCATTGCCTGTATGCTTACTGATTTCTGGAACAAATGCTCCATAAGCATTAAGGCTTTGTGTAAATGTATAATTTAGTGTAGTTTTGATTTTAGCTGTAGCGTGCCTAAGCTCAAGCTCAATCCCACTTGTATTAATTTCGCCTTCGTTAATCCATCTATAGCCATTATTAAGTGTTTGCTTATTAATTGCATTTTTTAATTGGTTTTTATATGCGGTGAAATCAATTTGGAAATTATTAATAAGCGAGAGTGTAATTCCGGCTTCAAAGGATTTCATCGTTTCGGGAATTAAAGATTCATTGCCCAGACCATCGGTATAGTCCCAAGGCTTAGGGGCACGAAAAGCTTCCGAATATGATAATCGCAAAATTTGATTATCCAAGTTATAGCTGATACCTGCTCGAGGAGTTAATACCTTGTCATATAGACTGCTTTGGTCATAACGGACTCCGCATAATAAGAATAGATTTTGCAAGATATTTATTTGAGGTTCTAAAAATATTCCAATCAAACGGTCAGCAGTCATTGGCGGCTTTTTCGGAGTTGGCGGTTTTGTAGAACCATCATTACTGTATGTAATTGAAAATCCGTTAGCTAATTCTTCATATTCGAATACAATTCCTCCGGTTATTGTTATAAAATCAGAGGCAACATAAGAAGCAATATTTTCTAAGCCAATTAAATAATTGGGTCTGTAATATCCGATTTGAGTGGTATCTAATACATATTGAACAGTGTTATCAAGTACATTGGCATTTCTGTTATATAAAGTAGTAGAAATAGTCCACTTCTCATTGAATTTCTTGTTATATTTAATATAGTTATTTAGGAACTGCACGTTCCATAAAGTACCATAGTCTTTATAATCAGTTCCCGCGGACTTTACATTCGGAGCTGTAGATGACTGTTTTTGTAGGTAGTGAGAACCGAATGTGAAATTATCAACTTGGATTTTCAAACCGAATGAATAATTGTTTTCAAAATTATCTAATAAATCAGTCCAGTTATTATCTCCAGCCGAGCCTTTCAAATCGGTTTTATCTGTTTTCTTTACCATAGCAGATAGTCTAATGCCAAAGTCCTTTTTTTCATTAGCATAACTATAGCTTGCATCAGCATTGATAGTATTGAATGAGCCGGCACCGGCATTAATGATTGTTCTGTTTTCTAAGCTGGTTTTTGATATAATATTTATAATTCCCGTAACAGCATTTGTACCGTAGGCTACTGAACCCGGACCATAAATTACTTCAATTCTATCAATATTTGATAGGTTATACAAACCGCCACCATAGAATCCGCCGGAGTTTAATTCATTAACCTGAATACCGTCTATCAATACCAAAATTAGATTGTTCTGGTTGGGAATACCCCTCTGAAATGAGTAAGTATTAAAACTCTGAATATTCCTGAACTGAAATCCGGGCAAGTCTCCCAGTACGTCTTCCAGAGTCAGATACCCTTTCTCCTTAATTTCTTCGGCACTAACTATATGAACCGTAACAGGAGTTTCGGATATTTTTATAGGCGATTTTGATACCGAAGATATTTTCAGCTTTGATAATTGATTTAAATCGTATTTGTATATATCCGTACTGTCTGCAAATCCATAAGAATTCATAGTATCAAACGAAATTATAAAAAGAATAATTAAGAATTTTATGGTAATCCTTGATTTGAAATTTTCCGAAAACTGAGAGGCAAGAATCATATTGACTTCCCCTAATAACTATATTGTTGAAAATCTATACGTAAGATAAAATATTATATTGTATTTGAAATATATTAGCACTAATCCAATGAAATTAGGGCTATTGAATAAGTTTACGATAACTGATATAGTGATAATGTAAATATATGGGGAATAGTTTCCCTACGCTATTCTATTGAGCAGAATGTAGAGAAAATTTTAAATTTACTACTTTTCAAATTGCTTAAAAATATAAAATAAAAAAAGGGTCTTCGCTATTTCAAGTGGGTTAGCAAATAATTATTATTAGTATAAAGAAAAACCTCATATATCAAATATTGATTTTTGATATCTTATTGGATAAACATCTTTGATTTCAAATTTTAACTCCGTCAGGAGTTAAACATCGGTAACATAATGAGATACTCCAGCACCACTCTCTGCATTTAACAACAAAAAGAGAAGAAAGAGTTTGGGGACTAAACAATGTATATTACCGATGTTCAACAGCTAACGCCGTTGTAAGAAAGATTTCTTAATTTGTTTACCCACACATAATAGCGAAGAACCATATAAAAAGTAATATATTCCCAATAAATACGTTTACATATCTTTAAATTAGTTAATATGAATTGTTTAGCATAATGCTTGAAATTAAAATAAGGTAATTCTATGCAATTTTGGAAGTCAAAGAAAAAAGAACATGAATTTGAAAATTATATAGTAGGTACTAATACAGAAAACGATTTGGCGTTATTGCTAAGCGAGTGTGATAAGAAATTTGCACATTATAATAAAGATCTTATAAAAAAGGCTTTTCATCTTTGTATTCAAGGTCATAAAAATCAGCTTCGTATGAGTGGGCAACCGTATTATACTCATCCATTGGAAGTTGCCAGAATAATAGTCAATGAATTACCCATGGATGATATATCTGTTGCTGCTGCGTTACTTCACGACGTAGTTGATAATTCCGAATATTCTATTAACGACATCAGGCACGAATTCGGCGACACAATTGCCGATATAGTGGACGGAATCAGCCAGATACAAGTGATAGAAAGTTATAATATAAAAGTAATAGAAAGCTACCGTAAGCTTTTGGTTTCTTGGTTTAAAGACGCTAGAATTATTCTAATTAAACTTGCCGATAGACTTCACAATATGCGTACTATAGAATTTCTTGACGAGTACAGGCAGCAAAAATTAGCCCGTGAGACTTTAGAGATTTATTCTCCTTTTGCTCATAGATTCGGTCTCGGTGTATTCAAATGGGAATTGGAGGACTTAGCATTTAAGGTACAGAACCGTGAAGAATATGATAAGATATCCGATGCTATTCAGCTGACAAGAACTGAACGCCACGATTATATTAGAGCTTTTATAGAACCTATCAGGGCAAGATTAGACAGCAATGAAATATTAAGTCGCAGAAAAATAGTTGCTGATATATTCGGCAGACCCAAGCATATTTATTCTATTTTTAATAAAACAATTTTACGCGACAAACCAATAGAAGAGCTATATGATTTATTTGCCGTTAGAATTGTATTAGATACTGATGATATTTCTACCTGCTATATAGTGCTTGGAATACTTTCGGAAATATTCAGACCCGTACCCGGCACTTTTAAAGACTATATAGCTGACCCTAAGAAAAACGGCTATCAATCAATTCATATAGCAGTTATCGGTATGGATAATAAACCGGTAGAGGTGCAGATACGCACACGAAAAATGCATGATTTCTCTGAAACCGGATTTGCAGCACATTTCAAATATAAGCCCGGCTATGTACCGACAGAATCAATTCTCGATTCGAGTAATTTTGATGAATGGGTCGATATGGTGCGTAATATATTCGAAAATTATAACGGTACGAATGAAGAAAATCTATTTCAGTCAGTTAAAACTAATTTCTTGATTGATGATATTACCGTATTTACTCCGACAAATGAATGCATTACT
The DNA here is from genome assembly GCA_942493235.1 of uncultured bacterium. Taxonomy (GTDB): domain Bacteria; phylum Bacteroidota; class Ignavibacteria; order Kapaibacteriales; family UBA2268; genus ENR-C587. The sequence continues at coordinate 395,136 of OW818676.1, forward strand.
TTACCTAAAGAATCAACTCCTCTCGATTTTGCATATTCAATTCATTCTAATATCGGAAATAATTGCATTGGTGCTAAAGTTGGTGGTAAAATTGTACCCCTAAATCACCAATTGAAAAACGGTGACCAAATAGAAATACTAACTTCAAAAAATCAAAAGCCTGAAAAGAAATGGCTTAAATATGTAGTTACCCAAAGAGCGAAAAATTCCATAATTAAGGCACTTAAAGAAGATAGAACTGAATTTTTATCCATCGGTGAATCTAAATGGGTCGATATGCAGAATGATTTTGAAATCAGATTGACAGATTCGGATTTCGTTAACTTAGTAAATAAACTTAAATATGATTCTGGCGAAGAATTCTTTGTTGCTCTCGGAAAGCAAGATGTAGATATCGAATACATACATCATCATTTTTACGATAAGCTCAGCGAAATTAAAAGAAAATTGATAGATGAAAAAAATGGAAATTCAATTAATACTGCCGATAAGGAAATTCAACTTAATGGCAATGGCAGTGCAAGACCGGTTATAAATGTCCCAATTACATATTCCGAATGCTGCTATCCGATACCAGGAGATAGAATAGTAGGCGAAATATTAGAAGATACCGAACTAAGAGTACATAGACGCTCTTGTAAGCAGATAGAGCAATATCTAAATCCTCCTCAAGCTAATATTATGAACTTAAATTGGGAATGGCTTCACAAAGACGAGTATAATGTTAAATTCAAAATATTAGCCGAAGCAAACGATGAAATACTGCCGCAATTAACCCAGTTAATGCTAAAGGAAGATAATATCCCGATTAGAGGCATCAATTTTGATAATGATAATGTAAAATTTGAAGGATTAATTACAATTACGATAAATAATTCAAAACAATTAGACGATTTGTTTGATAAAATACGTCTATTAGATGGAGTTAAAAAAATCGAAAGATTTAGTTTGTAATTACCTTTTAAAGGATATGCTATGAAAGCAAAATTTGGAATTATCGCAATAATACTGGCTATATTAATTAGTACAGTCAGCTATGCAAAAGACGTAAAAGAAGTAAAAATAAAGACAAGTGCTCAATGCGGAATGTGCAAAGAAGCTATTGAGAAAGCTGTCAATAAATTGGACGGTATCGAGAAGGTAAATCTTAATGTTGACACTAAGAATGCCGAAGTTAACTATGATGCCGAAAAAACAAATTTAGATAAAATCAAGAAGGCAATTAACCTTGCCGGATATGATGCCGACGATACTAAAGCTGACCCCAAAGCATATAGGAAATTACCTAAATGCTGCAAAAAGGGCGGGCACAAGTAAATGATTTTAAAGGGGCGTTAAGCCCCTTCTTTTTATGTTTTGACCACCAAATCAATCAAACATTTTTCTAAATCAGCGAAATTATATTTAAATCCCGATTCAATAGCTTTTTGGGGTATTACCTTCTGGCTTGCCAATACTAATTCTGATGATTCGCCCATAAGGAACTTTATAATAAACGCCGGTGTATTAAATAATATCGGTTTATCTAATACTTTAGATGCAATAATAGCAAATTCTTTATAATTTATTGGATTAGGCGAGACGTAGTTAACTACTCCGGAAATATGATTTTCTATACTGAATTGCATTAGTCGGGCTAAATCTTCTATATGTAGCCAAGGTAAATATTGCGTTCCAACACCTAAATATCCGCCGGCATAAAATTTAAACGGAGCGAGCATTTTCTGCAATGCACCGCCATCGCTACCCATTATAATCCCGAAGCGGGCAATTTGCAAGTTGTTTTTATTAAATATTACACTTGCAGTGTCTTCCCAAATTTTACACACATCAGAGAGAAAGCCATTGCCTTTTGTTGAATTCTCATTTAATTCTTCTGAATCTCTATCACCATAAAATCCGGTAGCAGATGCGTTAATTAGTTTAATGTCTTTACCGGACCTATTAATAATTTCGATTATAGTTTTTGTAGTGCTAATCCTGCTTTTTAGAATTATTTCTTTATAGCTATTAGTCCATTTCTTGGCTCCAATACCTGCACCGGATAGATTAATAATTATATCTTCGTCTTTCAAGTCTTTTATTAACTGGTTATCAGCTTGGCTCAGTGTATATGATTTCTTCAGAAACGGGATAGAGAGAAGAGTACTATCAGGATTACGAGAAATAGCAGAAACATCATAATTACACATGGTGAAATACTCAGCTAAGTATTTACCGATAAATCCGCTTGCTCCAGAAATAATAATTTTACACATATAGCACCATAATATTGTTTATTATATATTTAACGTAATTGTAGATATTTAATTTGAGATAAAAAGAAAAATTAAAACAATTTATTGAAAATACGTCATACAAGGTATTAAATTTTATAGTAATTTTGTTGTTTTTAAATTGAAACATATTAAATAAACGAATGAAAAAGACATTTGCAATAATAGTTATCGCTACAGTTCTATATGGGTGTGAGCTGATAGATATAAGCAAAAAAGAAACGAAAAAGCATATTAATCTTACTCAGGGTTCACCAGTCGGCACAGTATGCTTATTTATGACAGAGTTAGATAGTAATAATTTAAAGGGTGCTACGGTATTGCTTGCTAACGAGACCGGTAAGCAATTACTTGCCGAAGATAAATATGATTTATATTACGAAATGGCTCGTTTAAATAGAATGATGAGATTTCAACCAATAACTGAAATTGTAACCGATACATTATCCGACACATCATTTCGAGTCTCGATGTATGTTGATTATATTAAGCATTACAGCTTTCTGACTGAGAAAATTGAAAATCAATGGTATATAACTAATTATAAAACAAGTAATTAATTTGATAAAAGACTATTATAAAATATTGGGATTAGAGAGAACTGCTTCCGGCGATGACATTAAAAGAGCATATCTAAAGCTTATTCGCCAGTATCATCCTGACCTTGCAGGCACTGAACCTGAAACTGTTGAAGCATTTCAAGAAATTGCCGAAGCCTACAGAGTATTGGGTAATTTAGATAATAGATTACGCTATAGTATATTGCTTAATAAAAAAGTCAGTATCCCCAAATACATTGATATAGAGAGCAAAGTAAAATAAAATTTCAATCTTTCCTATTTGAGCAAGCAATTAATAATATTTGCTTTAGCATTTCTAAATTTATTAGCAAATATAACAATACCCTCGCGAAAAACTGAGATTCGTGTTTTTACTATAAATTCCGAATATCATAAGTGATTATTTCCCCACGCTTCAGAGGCTGTGTGAAAATCCATAAGGTTAATGATTTTACTAAAATTAGAATCCCTAAAAGGGTTGTTTGAGGTTGTCTAAAAGTAATAATATTTCCAAATCGTCATTCTGAGTGTAACGAAGAATCCAGATTTATCAATAAGTTAGCATTATCTGGATTCTTCACTTCGTTCAGAATGACAAATTTTAGACAGCCACATCAGAGACATTAAGTAGTCGTTATTAGTCAAATAAACGATTTAATCAAACGTTATTTGAGCAATGGGTTAACTAAATAAGCAATAATCCTACCTTCTGACCACTTTATACTTTTTATTTTCGAGCAATTTAATAATTCCTTTATTACTAACTAAATGAGCCGCCCCTACAATTATGAAATATGAACCGTCGGTTTTTAAGTAATTATCAATTTTCTCTGTCATTTTAATATTGCGGGAGTCGAGCATTTCATAAGTGAATTTTTTACCAAGCTCGCTAGTGTCCTTCTTGTAATCGTTAAGGACTAATTCCTCAAGTAATTTAATATCGCCGGCATTCCAAGCATTTACCATAATGTCAATAGTACTATCGGTATCAATACCGGCACTTAGAGAATACTCAATCAATTCATTTTCATATCCCTTAAATACATCGAATATTTTAAATTGAGAGCTGATTGTCTCCAATTCTAATTTTTCTTTATCTGCGGATTTATTAACAAAATACATTTCTATTCCTTTGTCCGGATTTAGACCGGCTTTCATTGACTCAAGTTGCGAAACCATCAAGAATACGCCGGTAGGAGTAAGTTTTTTAACGAACAATTCAGTCATCTGTTTAGAAGCAAAATAGTTAAGCAGCTTTTGATACGTGGTGTCAGAGATATAAGCTCGTAGGCTATCATTCTTTTTCAGGAACATATCAAATTTAATTTCAGCGGGGTCAATATTATCCATACGGATCTCGGTAACTAAATATTTACTTCGGGAAAATGAGTTTTCGATTGAAGTATCCAATGGGTACATATCATCTCTTCCGAAATGAATAGAGCCTAAAAGATATACTGTTGCTTTATTATTCTTTATCTCCCAGAAAAAATTATCTTTGGAGAAAGCAGCTTGAAAAAATAAAAAAAATTGAGATATAAATAAAATGGTATATAAATATTTGTTTCTTGTTTTCATATCAATCACTTAAATAATGAAATAAATAGTTAAATTTTACATTTAAGAATTACAAGTTACAAAAATATTTCAATATTTAAAAAAAAAGAAAATTGTTTCTTTGAGTTCTAAAAATAAATAATTATCTTTGAGTTTCAGAAAGTATAAGCTGACTGAAATTAGATTTGAAATAAGTTCAATAAAATAAATTCATTACATAAATAAGGTAATACTATGAACGAAGGTCGCATTGTCCAAGTAATAGGTCCCGTAGTAGATGTCGAATTCCCTGAAGGTAAACTACCGGCAGTACTTAACTCATTGCATATAGAGCGTAACTCTCCATTAACAAATGAAATAGAAACTTTAGTGTGCGAAGTTCAGCAGCACTTAGGCGAAGATAGAGTGCGTGCCGTAGCTATGGATTCAACAGATGGTTTAGTTAGAGGAATGTCTGTAGTTGATACCGGAGCTCCGATTACTATTCCTGTCGGTCAAGAAATGCTTGGCAGAATGATTGATATTATCGGCAAGCCGATTGATGGTAAAGGACCTATAGTTTCAAAAACTAGTTCTCAAATACATAAGCCATCACCTGACTTTTCAACATTAAGTACTCAGAAAGAGATGTTTGAAACAGGCATAAAAGTAATCGACTTAATTGAGCCTTATACAAAGGGTGGCAAGACTGGTCTTTTTGGCGGTGCGGGTGTTGGTAAAACAGTAATTATTCAAGAGTTAATTCACAATATAGCAAAACATCACGGTGGTTATTCCGTATTTGCCGGTGTAGGTGAACGTACTCGCGAGGGTAACGATTTGTTTATTGAGATGACTGAGTCAGGTGTAATAGACAAAACAGCTTTAGTATTCGGTCAGATGAACGAACCTCCCGGAGCGAGATCAAGAATTGCTCTTACTGCTTTAACAGTTGCCGAATATTTTCGCGATGTAGAAGGCAGAGACGTGCTATTATTCGTCGATAATATATTCAGATTTATTCAAGCCGGCTCGGAAGTTTCCGCACTATTAGGGAGAATGCCTTCAGCAGTTGGTTATCAGCCAACTCTTGCTACAGAGCTTGGTGCATTGGAAGAGAGAATTGCTTCTACTAACCGCGGTGCGATTACGTCCGTTCAAGCAGTATATGTACCGGCAGATGACTTGACAGATCCTGCTCCTGCTAATACATTCTCTCACTTAGACGCTACTACCGTATTATCCCGTGCAATATCCGAATTGGGTATTTATCCGGCAGTTGACCCATTAGATTCGACTTCCAGAATTATGGACCCAAATATTATCGGTAATTCTCACTATGATACTGCAATGCACGTAAGAAAAGTATTACAGACTTATAAAGAATTACAAGATATTATTAATATCATGGGTATGGATGAATTATCAGATAATGACAAAATTACTGTATATCGTGCTCGTAAAATTCAGAAATTCTTCTCGCAACCTTTCTTTGTTGCCGAGCAATTTACCGGAAAAGAAGGCAGATACGTTAAAATCGAAGATACTATTGCAGGATTTAATGCAATATTAAACGGTGATTGCGATGAAATTCCAGAGGGACATTTCGCTTATGTCGGTTCAATAGACGAAGTATTTGATAGAGCAAAAAATTCCAAATAGAGATAGATGGGTTTCGCTCTTTTCTATTTTGATAGTATCATTTACTGAGCGATATAACTGTAAGTATAAATATTTTAAGCTTAATATAAAGTTTGATTCTATATATTAAGCTTAAATTCAAGTTTTATTTAATTGATAGAATATTTATTCACTTAGAATAAAATAATATGCAAGATAAATTATTATTCGTAGAAATTATTACTCCGCAGTCTGTATTATATTCAGGCAAAGCTTTGGCAGTATCTGTCCCCGGTACAGAATGTCCGTTTCAAGTATTGTACAATCATGCTGCAATAGTTTCTGCTTTAGACCCCGGCATCGTAATTATTAAAGACGAGAGCTCGGTAAATAAGTATTTCGCAAGCGATAGCGGATTTGTCGAAGTAAGAGATAACGTAGTTTCTATATTAGTTCAAGAGGCAGCAATTCCCTCGTCTATAGATATAGAAATGGAAAAGAAAGTTAGAGATGAGACATCAGTATTGCTTAACGCCGAGAAAAATGAGCAAGAACAAGACAAGCTTGCAAATAAATTGAAATTTATAGATAATAAAATAAAATCAGTTAATTATATATCTTAATTTATTTGTAAATTTGTAATTTTATAATTATGCACGAATATAATTATTACAATATTGGGTACTTTAATATTGGTTTTTAATAAATATATATAAATATTAAAATGGAAAATAAAATTCTATCAATGGGAATTACTTATGACGATGTATTATTAGTACCGGCATATTCTACTGTTCTGCCGAGAGAAGCGTCGCTTAAGACTAAGCTTACTAAGAATATAGAGCTTAACATACCTCTGCTAAGTGCGGCTATGGATACCGTTACCGAATCCTCAATGGCTATAGCATTAGCTCGCGAGGGTGGGCTCGGAGTGCTACATAAAAATATGAGCATTACCAAGCAGGCAGAATATGTTGATAGAGTTAAACGTTCCGAAAGCGGAATGATTCAAAAACCGATTACCCTAACTATTGATAAAAAAGTGCGTGATGCAATTGAATTGATGAATAGATTCCATATTTCGGGAATTCCGATAGTTGACGATGCCCATAAATTAATAGGCATTGTAACTAATAGAGATTTAAGATTTAATCCTGACCCGAATATCTTAATTTCGGACATAATGACAAAAGAAAATTTAAGAACTGCACCGCTTGGCACTACTTTAGAAGAAGCCGAGCAGTTGCTCCAAAAATATAGAATTGAGAAATTGCCTGTAGTAGATGAATCATACAAACTTTGCGGATTGATTACTTTTAAAGATATTCAAAAAAAGAAACAGCACCCTTTAGCTTCTAAAGATGATATTGGCAGGTTAAGAGTAGGAGCTGCAGTAGGAATCTCTCCTGATACTTTAGAAAGGGTTGCCGCAATATATGATGCCGGTGTAGATGTGGTATTTGTTGATACAGCTCATGGTCATCATTATAATGTAATAGACATGGTGGCTAATATTAAAAAAGCTTATCCTGCTTTACCGGTTATAGCCGGAAATATTGCTACAGCAAAAGCAGCTCAGACATTAATAGATAATGGTGCCGACGGTTTAAAAGTCGGTATTGGTCCGGGCTCTATCTGTACTACTCGTATTATTGCCGGTGTTGGGGTTCCCCAACTAACAGCAGTAATTCAAGTAGCTGAATTAGCAAGTAAATATGGAATTCCTATTATTGCCGACGGTGGTATTAAGCAGACCGGCGATGTATCAAAAGCTCTTGCTGCCGGAGCAGATACTGTTATGATTGGTTCGATGTTTGCCGGTCATGAAGAAAGCCCGGGAGAAAAATTACTTTACGAGGGCAGAGCTTATAAAATTTACCGAGGAATGGGTAGCGAAGGTGCTATGATGCAGGGTTCTGCAGATAGATATTTTCAAGATATGGAAGACGAAATCACTAAATTGGTACCGGAAGGCATAGAGGGCAGAGTTCCTTTTAAAGGGACTGTGTCTGACACAATTTATCAAATTGTTGGTGGATTGCGTTCGGCAATGGGCTACTGCGGAGCTAAAACAATAAAGGATTTTAAAAAGAATGCCCAATTTATACAGATTTCACAAGCAGGCTTAAAAGAATCTCATCCCCACGATGTGATGATTTCTAAAGAGTCGTCGAATTACTATGCAAAATAATGATTGTTAAATAAATTGTACTTTTAGAAATGGCAAATAAGATTATAGCTACGGAAAATGAAGAATCGGCTTATCCAAAAAAAGTTGATTTTAGGCTTCAGCAAATAATGTTCAATATGGAAGATGCACTTAAAGTTGATTCATTAGCTGTTACGAATTTATCAAATATCAGATATTTAACTAATTTCTCGGGTTCTGCCGCTATATTATTTATTGGTTACGATGAAATTCATTTTGTTACTGACGATAGATATGCTGAGCAAGTTAAAACCGAGCTTTATAAACTGCCAAAAATGAAAGTTCATATTTCTCGCGACCCTTGGTCTCTAATTAAAGAAAAGAAAATACTTAAAAATATTAATTCTATGGCTTTTGAAGCTGATAAAATCCCTTATGGCGAAGCAGTGCTTACTCGTAATTTTCTGAGACCTATTAAGTTCAAACCAGCTACTATGCCTGTCGAGACTTATACTCTGCCAAAATCCGAAGAGGAAATTGATTCAATTCAAAAGTCTTGCAGAATGAGCGAAAAGGTAATTGAAATAATTATGCCTATGCTCAAACCCGGCGTGTCGGAATATGATATTTATGCGGAAATTATATATCAATCGCGAAAGCTTGGCTCAGAGGGCGACCCATTTGATATTATAGTTGTTAGTGGCGAACGTGGTGCATTAGTTCACGGCTCTCCCTCTACCAGAAAATTTAAAAAAGGCGATTTAGTTCTTATGGATTTCGGATGTATAGTTAACGGCTTTATTTCTGATTTGAGCCGTACTTTTGCTGTCGGCAAAGCATCAAAAGAACAAAAACAGGTTTATAAACTCATAATTGAAGCTAAAGAAGCCGCTATTGCCGGCGTACGCCCGGGAATGAACGGCAAGCATGTAGATGCCTTTGCTCGCGATATTATTGCTAAAGCCGGTTTCGGTGAATACTTCCAGCATTCTCTTGGTCACGGGATTGGATTAGTTGCTCATGAGCAGCCTATACTCACTTTCAGACGAGATGACCAAATAGTCCCCGAGAACTGCTGTTTAGCTATTGAGCCCGGAATATATTTACCCGATAAATTCGGTATTAGAGTAGAGGATAATATTGTTGTTACCAAGTCCGGTGGCAAACACTTGACTACAGCTCCCGAAGAATTAATAGTCATCGAATAATTTCAAATAAGATAAAATAAGGGGTATATCCCCTTATTTTATCTAATTTATTTCATTTTAACAAAATAAATACTATCAGATAATCTCAATTGATTATTTAATTCTATTGTTTATAATGCCCGCCAGCCAAAGTAAATTATTTTAAATTATTAAATATAGAAAATATTTACTATATTGCATTTTATAATTATATAATCACATCTATTAAATTATGTTAGTAATAATATGAAATATTTTATCATTTGTTTATTAATAATTACCTTTGGGTTTAGCCAAGTAAGTGCTAATGAAATTATTAAAGATTCGAATTCGGTAATTTTTAAAAACAGTGAGATTAGCCTTAGGGTTCAGGTATTTACTTCAAATATAGTCAAGTTTTCTTTCCGCTCAAAAGATGACACCTCTCAAATAAATTCGTATGTTACTGTGCTAAGTCCTGAAAATAATATATATAGTTTTGGTGAAGACACCGATAATTACTATATTTATACGGATTCATTGGTAGTATCTGTATTGAAAGCAGGTCTATATCCAAAAGTCAGATATAAAGATGAAGTATTATGTGAATACATCAAATATGTAAATCGCGAATCTCATCAAGCAATTACTTATACAATTGACACAAACGAATTATTTTATGGCTTTGGTTCACACGCAATTCCAATTGAAAGAAGTAAAGTAGAATTTACACTCTATAATACATCTAAATTCGGATACCAAAACAATGTAATGAATTTAAGTGCAGGAGTACCTTTATTCATTTCTTCTAAAATGTATGCCGTCTATGGTGATAATTACGGGCAGAATATAGTGGGCATGAATACATTAGATACGAATCTATTCAAATATGTGATTTTTACCGGCAAAATGGATTTCTTTGTTATTAAAGGACATTCGTATTCCGATATTCTAACAAACTATTGCAAATTAACCGGATTTCAGGATTTGCCTCCATTATGGGCTTTTGGCTTTTTACAATCAAAAAGTACATTTCATTCAAAGGAAGAAGTCTTCTCATTAGTTAAAAAATTCAAAGAAAACAAGTTTCCATTAGATGCTATTATTTTGGATTTAGCTTGGTTCTATAAGGAGAAAAAAATCGGAGATTATTTCTGGCAAACAGAAAGCTGGGGCAATCCAGAAGAGTATGTTAAGGAATTAAATATTCAAGGTATAAAAACAGTTCTTATTACAGAACCTTATATCGCAAAAACTGCTGATAATCACAAGGTAGCCTCCGATTCCGGATTTTTAGTAAAAGACAAAGATGGGAATCTCCCTTCAATGACTGTACTTCATGCCGAAACATCACTTTTAGATTTAACCGACGAAAAAGCTCAAAATTGGTTTTGGAATAATTTGAAATCACTTTCTATAGATGCTAAAATTGATGGCTGGTGGTGCGATTTAGGTGAACCCGAAATCCACCCCGCCCAATGTTTGCATAAAATTGGGACTGCTCAGGAAGTCCATAATATTTATTCTAATCTATGGGGGAAATCTATATATAATAATTGGAAGAATGACTTACCCGATAAACGGCTGTTTCTACTATTTCGTTCAGGATGGGCTGGAATGCAGGGATTCTCTATGATACCATGGTCTGGTGATATTACTCGCTCCTATTCTTCATTGAAATCTCAGATACAGATAAATCTTGGTATGGGAATGAGCGGTGTAGGATATATGCACTCAGACTGCGGAGGATTCTACGGTCCAAATACTGATGAACAGTTATATACTCGCTGGGTGGAATACTCTTCTTTTACACCAATTCTTAGAGTTCATTTTGTAGGCAATGTAAGTAACGAACCGGTAAATTATCCAGATTATATTCAAACAATTTGTAAAAAATATGTCAATTTACGTTATTCACTGCTTCCATATATTTATACATTAGCTTATGAAAATTCTACTTTGGGAATCCCACTTTGCCGACAAATGAATTTTTACAATAATGATAGAAGACTATCTAATGAAAACGAACAGTATTTCTTTGGTAAAGATATAATAGTTGCCCCGGTACTTGATTCTGTTTTCACAAAAACAGTTAAGTTCCCCGATGGTAATTGGATAGATTATCATACACTTAATCAATATAATGGCTATAGTGAGCATGAATTTGACGCTCCATTAGAAATATTGCCATTATTTATTAGAGCCGGTGCAATTATACCAAGTGTCGAGCCGATAATGAGCACAAGTGAATATAAAACAGATACTTTGACATTGAACTATTATTTTCATTTCGATGTTGCTAATTCCACAGCTAAAATATTTATTGATGATGCCGTAAGTCTGAACACTATAAAGAATGGCGAATTCGAGATATTAAGTGTAAAAGCTGACTATAAAGACAGTCTCATTACTTTGGATATTAACCGTGAGCTCAACAATTGGACAAAATACGACACTAATAGAGTTTATAAAATCAATATTATAAATAAAGATTTAAGTAAAGCGATTGTTTACCAAAATACTAATACTACAGTTAATAAATTGCTTTATACCTCTGAAAATCCCGAAAGAGGATTCTCTTTTATTTCCGAAAAGATTAGCGGTTCAGTAAAATTTGATATTAAATTGAACTATTTTGATAGTTCTGTTATAGACTACGATAATAATATATTTACATTTTACCCGAATCCTGTCGATAATATACTTAATATTCAACTATTTACTAAAGAATATTTCCGGTATATTATTGAAATATATAACTTAGAAGCAAGGCAAATCTTTAATACTCAAAATATTATCTTAGATGTCGGAAATGTTACTATACAGTTGAATATCGATAAATTACACGGTAAATCTTTAAATAAAGGTATGTATATCTTAAAGTTCAAATCAAAAAATATAAATAAAAATTTCAATTTTATAGTAAATTGAAATCTAAATACACATTCATATTACTAAAATCCAATTATGAAGGTAAATTTACTGAATACTGAAAATACTTTAAAATAAACATCAATATTAGCGTAAATTAATTGGTATCAGACATATAATTATCTTTATTTGCATTTGTAAATTGACATGATAAAAAACTGCACCGCTACTGCAGCCTGTAAAAAAGCTAACCTAAGAAGTAATGCCGATCCCTTCCCCAAGGATCGGCTTGTTTCGTTTTATATGGGAATAAAGTTATTGCATAAGTGCAATACTTATCAGCTCAATAATTCACTGACATAAGGATACATGCTATTGGACAAGTATATGATATATCTACAATTATATACTTAACTTATTTTCTAAATATCCTTTTAAATTGATTCATTTCTGATTCTGTGAAAAAACCAATTAATTTCAATACTATAGCAAATATTAAGATTGCACTGATTTTTAATATCACCGAAAATAGAAGAGATAATTCCGGAGCAATGTAATAAGCAGGGAAAAATATTACAACTGTTATCATTACTATCTGTAGCAGTCTTTTCCATTCGTAATTAATAGGATAGACCTTATGCGATATTTTATATAACACCAATGCACTGATAAAATAAGCTATTAATGTAGCCCATGCAGCAGCTTGGTATCCATAGTGCGGGATTAGTGTAAAATTTAGGACTATATTAACAAGTGCTGCAATAGTTACCGCAATTGGGAAATATTTTGTATTCTTAGTTATTTGCAATCCGGCGGCAAAATTATTAAATGCCCCGTTAAAGTAGTAAGCTAATAAAACAATAGGAATAATAAACATACCACTCCAATAGTCCGGCTTGATAAATCTACCGCCTACAAACGGTAATTTAACTATATCTGAAATAAACAGAGATGTAATCAGAAAGACGAATGCACAAATCAAAGTGAAATATGTAAATACTCTTGCAAATAAAGGCTTGGCATCTTCATCTTCATAATGATTTAGATAGAATGGCTTCCAAGCATATTCAAATACTGACACAAACATCATCATCGGTATCCCAAGTCGATAATTTATGCCGTACATACCGGCTTCTGCAGACCCTTTAAGATATTTTAAAATCGGTCTGTCGGCAAGCTGAAGTATTATCTGAGAGAATGACGCAGGGACTGTCGGAAGCCCGAAGTAAAACATATCTTTAAATAATTGTTTGTCGAAGCTGAATTTTAGGTTTTTAAATACATTGGGAATAAACATAATTACCCCGATTATATTTGCAATTACTTGTGCTAAGAGCGAGCCCATAGCCCCCATAGAATAATTTACTAAAAATATATAATTAAGTACAACTGCAATTAATATCAAAATAAATTTTAAAGTAGCAAACTGCCTTGCTTTACGAGCCATACGGAGGTAGCAGTACGGCACAAACATCACAATATCTGTAAGTGGAATAAGTATAGATACATTAAATAATTGCTTTGCATTAGCTAATGTGAAAAAAGAAGGTGCTAAGTAATCCGATAGTGAGAAAAATATTGCTGATAAAATCAAGCTACCAATTAACATAAATATAAAAGAGTGAGAGTAAACTTTTTCACTTTTCTGCAAATCATTTTTATCGTAAAACCTGAAATATGCACTCTCCATACCAAAGGAATATATAATTAGAAGAAAAGCAAATACTGCATTTATATTTTGAATATCGCCTACTTCTGATGCTGTCATATAATTAGAATACAATGGAGTGAGCAGGAAAGTTAAAAATCTGCCGATTATAGTAAACACACCATAGATTAAAGTATCTGAAGCTAATGATTTCATCCTGCCGGACATATATGTTTCCTATTAAAAGAAACAAAATTAAGCAATAACAGTGAAAAATAAAATTGGTGATTAAAAATAATTCTGCAGATGAATTATGCTTGCTTTCGCAAGCAGAGATGGGGTTGAAATAATATTATTACATATATGAAATAGCTAATATAAATTAAATCTGTTGCAAAATTTTATAATTTTCAATTTCCATTTGTTCAAGAGGCGACTAAAATTTGTCATTCTGAACGAAGTGAAGAATCCAGATAAAGCTAACTTGTTGATAAATCAGGATTCTTCGTTACACTCTGAATGACGATTTAGAAACATTATTACTTTTTTGACAACCTCTTGATAAGCATTTAGAAGTTTGAAAGCTTTGAAAAATTAACAGTAAATAAATATTTAGACTTTTGCAATAGCCTTAAATTATAAGCACCCGCTGGCAAATACTCATATTGGTATCAAAATAAATAATTCATGTTTGGAATTACATTATTACATTATTAGCTTATTGTTTTAAAAACCTTCCGAAGGTAAAGAAACCTTCGGAAGGGGAATTTTATGTTGTGAAAGCTATTTTTCTTTTTTGAAGATTTTATCAAATGGGAAAGATAGAATAAATCCTGATAATGCTCCATATAGAGTTGATATATACCAAGTCGATGTTATAGGGCAGCCGTTTGTACATCCGAAATAAAAATAATACCCATATCCGGCTATTGCCCCGAGAATTGTAGAAATCAGTATTTTGATGTAAATATTCATCACTTAGCTTCCGCAGATTGAATTCCGAAAATATCAGAGAAGGCTTTTACAAATCCTTCTTTTGGCATCGCACCTACTGCCATTTTAGGTTGCTCATTAACCGGTATAAATAATACAGAGGGAATGCTTTGAATCCCAAATATAGCAGAAAGTTCTTGCTCGGCTTCAGTATTGATTTTGTAAATATCAATTTTATCTGTATAATCGACTGCTAACTCTTCGAATATCGGAGCTACCATTTTGCAAGGGCCGCACCAGTCAGCATAGAAGTCAATAACTACAGGCCGAGTGCCCTTGAATTTCCATTCTTTTTCATTTTCAAAGTCGAATACTTTATCAAGAAAGCTTTGTTTTGTTAGGTGTTCCATCTTTATAGTCCTTAAAATAATAAAAAATATCTATATTGAATAAGTAAGACGAAACTAAAAAAACTATATTGCCGTGCAGGAATATAGTTTTTATATATTTTAGATATTTTTGTCGAATGTGTAGTAGAATAGTTATTATATTAATATCATTTACTAATCAATTAGTTTAGTAAGGTACTTATATTACTTGATTTCGGTAGCTTTAATACCGAATATCTCATCAATTATTTCAATAAAATCTTTTTTTGGTACTAACCCGACAACTTCTTGAGGAGAACTTCCGACAGGAATAAAAATTAATGTTGGAATGCTTTCAATATCATAAGCTTCCGATAGAAATTCTTCTTCATCGGTATCAATTGAGTAGAAATCAATCTTATCTTTATATTCAACTTCCAACTCTTCAATAGTTTTGGCAAGAATATCTGAAAACTCTTCACCATTTTCATAGAAATCTAATACAGCCGGACGCGTGCCTTTAAATATCCATTTTTCGGCATTTTCAAAATCGAATATTTTTTCAAGATATGTTTGTTTAGTAAGCTTTTCCATTTGAATAATCCTATCAGTTATTATATAATATTGTAATTTTCAAAATACTGGAAATCTAAATATTCATTATTGATTTCAAAACATCAATCCAATTTAGTTATTTCAGCTAAAGTAGTTTTTTTATTTCTAAATAGTTTAAATATTTTTAAAAAGCTAAAGTTTTCATTATTAACTTTGAGAGTTAGAAAAATACCAAGTACACCTACAATTATATTGCCCATCCACATACTCAAAAGAGGGGAAAGGAGTCCACGGTCTGCAATTTTCTCGCCACTCATTAAGCATGCCCAGAATAAAATGTAAAAACCTAAGCTGATACCGGCACTAATCCCAAAATTGCCTCCCTTAGTCATTACACCAAGCGGACAGCCTACAAAAACGAAAACTAAGCAAGCAAAAGGAATTGAATACTTCTTATATATTTCTACTAAGTATTTCTTTTCTTGCAGTTTATGCTCATTACTAATTTGTGTCTCAGCGTATATACTTGATTTTACATTATTTAAAGTAGAATACGAATTATTTAAAACCGCAATTCTTTTATCATTATTATCATTAATTTGTGATATTGACCTATTTTTTGTGTTAATTTTGCAAAGAACATAGTCCAGATGAGAGTTCAATTTAACATTAATTATGCTATCTGACCTTTTGATTTTGGCTTGGGCTTCATTTACGTATGCTCTCATCTCCGTAATTGTCATTTCCCTATCGCCCTTGGTTGAGTTGTCCTTTTCACTTCTTTCTAATTCAAAACCGGAAACCTTAAAATTAACGTTAAAAGTTTTAAACTCGATAACTTTCAGATTATCAATCTTATTATCTATATACTGGACAATCTCTCCATTAGTAAGGTCTAATACCAACTTTGAAATATTATCATTAAAGTAAATATATCCCGAATCGGCAGAAATTACGCTCTTATTTCGTGTACCTGTATTGTCATAAATAGTAACAGCTTTCATAGCACCGGAAGTGGAATCTAATTGCCGAGCTAAAATTGTAAAACCATCAATTTGAGTGCTAAATTGACCTTGTTCTAAAGCAAATGTAGGTTTCTTTCGCTTAATATCGTTAAGCAAAGTTTTAGCTTGATGGTTAGCTTCCGGTAAAACATAATCATTATACAAAAAGAGTAGATACGACAAAATAGCTCCGCTGATAATTAACGGGGTCATTATTTTGATTAAACTACCCCCACTCGATTTAATAATAGTAATTTCTTGCGAAGCAGACATAGCCCCGAATGTCATTAATGTGGAGAAGAGTACTCCCATAGGCACAGCAAGCACGAGCATCCAAGACAAGTTGTAAATTATCAATTGAATGATAACCCATGTATCTAATCCCTTACCTAAAAGCTGGTCAATATATTTTAGTAAAAATTGAAATAGAAATAAAAATACTACAGTTGAAGAACCAAAAACCAATGGTGCTATGTGAGACTTAATAATATATCTGGTTATTATTTTCATATATCTTAACATTTAAATTATAAGTTTACAAAATTACAAATTATATAGTTAATACGTGAAATATTTATTTTATGATACAAATAAAATTGAATTGTTTTTCAAAAGGTCGTTAATTTCATTTGACTTCAACCTCTTGATTTATATGCTGTAAATATCTTGTAATTAGTGTTTTTTATCTTTTTGCACTTGTATCCACGTGCTTCAGAGCCTGAGTAAAAACCTTATATCACTACCGTTTCTCTACTAACTACAATTACTCTAAGCCGACCCACGCATTGAAGAGTCTGTGTAAAAACTATCAATAGACAACAAATATTATTGATAGTTCCATTCAAGTGGCTGACTAAAAAATTGTCATTCTGAACGAAGTGAAGAATCCAGATAATGCTAACTTGTTGATAACTCTGGATTCTTCGTTACACTCAGAATGATGATTTTGAAATGTTTTTACTTTTTAGACAACCTTATCAGAGACTTTGAGTACTTGTTTTTGTTGAAAAAACGGTAGCAATCAAAGGTTTTTTACACAGCCGCTTCAGCGTGGGGAAACAAGCATTGTGAGAAATTGTAATTAGTTTTAAAACAGTAATAATAGTATTTACACAGCCTCTTAAGCATGGGTTGAATTAGTGGATTAAAATTAGGTAATATCTACAACAGGCTTAATTTGACAAAAATATTCTCGGTAACTTTATTCTCTAACTAAATAACGAAATCCTTGAAAAATAAGCAAATCAATGCCTTAAATATAAATTAATATATGCTAATATATCTAATCTAATAGATAATTGAGTTCCAAATTCCCAATGAAACAAATAGAAAATAGGATTTATGCAAACTAAGTATTATAAAGAGATTACATATAATATTTTCATTGAAAACGATTTAATACTCAACAGATTACCAAAGAATAAAACTTAGACATTTATAGTAATATGAAATTTTTAATTAATTTTTATTTTTATTATTTAAAATAAAAGAAATAATATTATGATAATTGAAAATTATTTCGTAATTTTAAAAATTATTAATTATGACAATAAAGTATAATTGAATTAAATTACAAATATATGTCATATATAATATAAGAACTTATAATAGTATATAAAGATATTATTACTCATAGATTCCCTTTATGAGGTCTAATCCCCAAAAGTAGTTTATCTGCAATTGGGGATTTTTGTATATAATATAAAATATTGAAAATAATTAAAATATTTAGTATTTTGAAAAAAGAAAATAAATTACTATCTTAGTTTTTCTATTTTGTTTAAGGAATAAAATGAAGCAATTACTAACAATTATTGGCATATTTATTATAAGTTCAGGGCTTGTAATATCTAATGAGATATCTTCTGCCGTTGAATATAAAGCTCAACCTTTTGATGTACTTAGATATACGGCTGATATTAAATTTAAAGACTTTACTGCAAAAGATATAAGCGGAAAATGCCTTATAGATTTTCTATGGTTAGACAAAAATGTAAATAACAGATTCTTTTTTAATTTAAAAGGACTGTCTGTTGACAGCTGCTTCTATAACGGGAAGAAAGTGATTGCACAAGTTTCGGAAGTCCCGATAGACGAAGATAATTATTACATTATCAATCCCGAAAATGATTTCAGTGATACATCCGAGCTGATGATATACTATTCCGGAATTATGTCAAACGAAGCTGGCCCAATGCCTTGGGGCGGAGTAACTTACCAAGACAGTGTGTTATTTGCTATGGGAGTTGGGTTTCATAACCCTTATGTATCATCTACCAGATTCTGGTTGCCCTGCTATGACCATCCCTCCGACAAAGCAATGTATAGATTCAGATTTACTGTACCTGATTCATTACTTGTAGTAAGCAATGGTAATCTTTTGATAGAAGAACCTACGGGAAATGGTAAAATGTCTTATAGATGGTCAGGTGAAAAAGAGGCAGCTACCTATATGTTAACTTTTGCAGTAGGTAAATTTTCGTTATTAGAATTTGGTAACGACACTATAAGTATGCCGGTCTATACACTTGAGAAAAATATTAATAAATGCAATATTGGATTTAAGTTACTTCCGAAAATGGTAAATATTTATGAACAATATTTTGGAAAGTATCCATTTGAAAAAGTCGGATATGTAGTTGCTCCTATCGGCTCTATGGAGCATCAGACTATGATTACATTAGCAGAAGATGTGCTTTCGCTAACTGATACAGTCAGCTCTACTGTAGCTCATGAATTATCTCATCAATGGTTTGGTGGATTAGTTACTCCGTATGATTATCGTGATGCATGGCTTAATGAAGCTTTTGCTACATACTCTGAAGCACTTTATGCAGAATCACTTTTTGATAAAACTAAATATCTGCATAATATAGGTTTAGATATAAATAGATACATTAGTAATTCAGTTAACGAAGGGATATTCCCATTGTGGGATTTTGAAAGAGTTATTCCTTCATCAAACTATCCGGCTACAATTTATTATAAAGGTTCGGCAGTACTAGCAATGCTTAGGTATGAACTTGGCGATGAAATATTTTTTAAATCAATCAAGAATTATTTGGGGAAATTTGCTAATTCTAACGCTACTACGGCTGATTTAATAGAAGTAATTAATGAAACATCGGGCAGGGATTTATCCGAATTTTTTGCCCAATGGGTTTTCGGAAGGGGTTATCCTTCATTTAAAATAAATACATTTTGGCATCCATATCCTGATAATGACAATATGGGTTATGTTGACATAATCGTTAAGCAAGTGCAAAATGCTGGATGGGGAATATATACAAATGTTCCTTTAGAAGTGAATTTTTCACATTCATCTACAGAGAGAACAATTAAAATATTAAATATCAAAAGTATTGAAGAAAGTTTTCATCTTGATTCAGTAGCTAAGTTTACCAATTTCGCTTATAATTCGGGTTATGAACTTAAAATATTAGCAAAAGTAAATACCCTGCCTCTAAGTATTGATGAGCAAAATAATATGGGTTTTGAGATTTATCCTAATCCGGTCGAAGACTATCTAAGTATTTTAAATTTCGCCGCCGAAAATTTATTATCAATCCGAATATATGATATTACAGGAGTTTGTATAAAAGAAATAAATCCAAAAAACAATTACGGATTAGTCAATACCGAAAGCTTGAATAGAGGTACCTATCAATTAGTTTTAACATATTCCGATATAACATTATATAAACTATTTTGCAAGTAGAAACTGTGATGATTGAATTTATATTATATCTATAAAATAATTATCACTGCATTTTTTTTGAGGCTGACTAATAAGTTGCCATTACCTCTTCCTTTACTGCTTCGCTGTAATTGTAGAGGTAATGACACAAAGTAAAAAAGTCATTCTGACGCAGTGAAGAATCAAGATAAAGCTAAATTATCGATAATTCCGGATTCTTCGTTACACTCAGAATTACGATTTGGCAATATTATTAATATTAGACAAGCTCTTGATTGAGGATAAAAATCATAATTGGATAGTATAGAAACAGACTTAAAAATACACTGCAAAGCTTACAGCTCTGTTACTTTGTATCCAATAGATTCTACTTTAGTTTTTAAAGTGTTCATGTCGAAATCGCCTTCAATAGCCGCTGACTCGGTAGCTAAATCAACTTTAACTGATATAACGCCGTCGATAGTATTAATAGCATTAGTAACGTTCATTACACAATGATTGCAGTTCATACCGCTTACTTTTATAGTTTTTTGGTTATCCATAATCTTCACTTTTTTAATATGTTTACGAATATATAATCTATAAATCGAACTTAGTATCAATATTAAAAATATTCCGCCGAATACAATTTTTATAGGGTCAAAACCGGCTTGATCGTGATTACATACTTCTGTTACTCCCAATAGTGGATTAATCCCGAAAGCAAAAAATATATAATCAAGCAGGTATCCGAAAGCTATTGAAATTACAATAAGTGATAATAAGTAAGCCAATGCAGTTTTCTTTCCGAGTACTTTCATCAGTATTGCAAATGATGCTGCATTAGTTCCGGGACCTACTGCCAGAAATACAAAGGCAACACCCGGAGAAAAGCCTTTCAGAATCAGGCTGACAGCAATAGGAATTGATGCGGTTGCACAAATATACATTGGAGCTCCGATAGCAACCATTACCAGCATACCCAGTATTCCGTTTGAAATAGAGGTATTGGCAAAAAATGATTCAGGAACAAAATAAGTAATCAAGGACGCTATAAAAAGTCCGAATAAAAATTGAGGTGTAATATCGTCTAAAAATTCAATAAATGCGTATTTACCGGCTTTAATGTATTTGTCCTTTAATTTTAAACTTTTTAATTCGTTAGTGTTAGCTATCGCGATTTCAGAGGAGTTGATACTTTCGTTTTTTGTAATTTTCTGTACAAATGCTCCTGAAATCATACCTGTAAATAATGCCGCAAGGGGACGAAATATAGCAAATACCGGTCCGAGCAAACCATAAGTAGCTATCATAGAGTCAACACCGGTCTGTGGAGTTGATGTGAGAAATGAAATAACAGCTCCCTTCGACGCTCCGCTTTTAGACATATAAACGGCACTTGGTACTACTCCGCAAGAGCATAAGGGAAGTGGTACCCCGAGTAACGAAGCCTTGATAATTGACCAAATATTTTCTTTACCCATATATTTAATAATTAGCTCTTTAGTGAAGTATATATATAATATTGCTACAAAAAATAAACCTATCATCATATATTGAGCCATTTCAAAAAAAAGCTCTATGAAAATATTAAAAAAACTAATTATTTCGTTCATTTTGCTTATCTTTACGTTCTTAATTTTACGATATATAAAGAAGATGTTGTGTTAATTTTATTTTTAGGTTATGCTAAATATCTCCAAAATAATAATGATTCTAACAATAATACTGAGTGTTAAGTCGGAGCTGAAAGCCCAAAATTCACTTAACTATTGGCAGATATTCAAATCGGACATTGGGCAATGTTTTGCCGATTACAAACAATTAGGTAAAGACGTTTGCAATTCACCTAATACATCTCTGATTAAATATGAAGGACTTTTTGGCTCAATAATTTTTGGATACTTGATTGATGATGAAGTTCGATTGGGTGAACCACGAAGAAAAACAATATTTGAATTAAAACAAATGGGCGAAGCATATACTGCACTTGCTGTGCCGAGCCTAATTTATTCTTATGGATTTATATTTAAAGACGACTATGTGCGGACTACCGGCAGATTGCTATTTGAGTCTTTAGCTTTATCCAGCTTAATAAATATTACATTAAAATTTTCATTTGGTAGGGCAAGACCATTTATGGATAGAGGATATAATGATTTTGAATTATTTGAAACGTCTAATTCTTATCAATCATTTCCATCAGGGCATTCTACTGTTGCTTTTACTATAGCTACGGTATTATCGGAGCGAATTGACAGATGGTGGGCATATATAGGATTATATACTTGTGCAAGTTTGACGGCTTACGAGAGAATAAAAAGTGATAATCATTGGCTTTCTGATGTGATTTTAGGAGCCGGAATCGGATATTTCAGTTCTATGGCAATTATAAACGCAAATAAAACTTCAGAAAAATCAAAAAATATTATTGAATACCATTCATACTTAATACCAAACGGAAATGGGCTAAATATAGGCATAATATTGAATTTTTAGTTTATGTAATTATTATAAGTTTAGAATGTATATAGATATATAAATAAACACAAAATAAACTCAATTATTGATTAACAATATATGTTAATAACAATTAGAAAATTTCCGTAATTACAATTATTTGATAATTTTAGCTATAAGTTCAATACAATTTGGGAAATTTTTCGTAAATTGCATTTTTTTGTAAGTATTTTACAAATAATAATAAATTAAATATATATATTAAATTAAGGTTTGAAATGAAGACTAAAATTGAACCATTTAAAATTAAAACAGTAGAAGCGATTCCTGTAACAACAATAGCCCAAAGAGAAGAATATATTAAAAAAGCAAATTATAATCCTTTCTCTTTAAGGTCTGAGCATATAACAATTGACTTATTAACAGACTCCGGCACTACTGCTATGAGTTCTAAGCAATGGGCTGCTATGATGGATGCAGACGAGTCTTATGCCGGTTCACGCAGTTATTACAAATTTGAGGATGCAGTTAAGAAATTCACAAACTTCAAATACATAATTCCTACTCACCAAGGCAGAGCCGCAGAACGAATTTTATTTAAAGCTTTAGATGTAAAAGGCAAATATATTCCTAATAATACTCACTTTGATACTACACGTGGCAATATTGAGTTTTCGGAAGGTACTGCTCTTGATTATTTAAACGAAATCGGTAAGCATCCTGACCAATATGGCGATTTTAAAGGTAATATGGATGTTCAAGCATTAGAAGCGGCTATCAAACAATACGGACCTGAAAATGTTCCCGTTTGTATGCTAACTATCACTAATAATGGTGGCGGAGGTCAGCCGGTATCAATGCAGAATATTAGAGAAGTAAAAGAAGTATGTATCAAATACGGTATTCCTTTATTCCTTGACTGTTGCCGATTTGCGGAGAACGCATTTTTTATCAAGAGAAGAGAAAAAGGCTATGAGAACAAATCAATTTTTGAAATAGTTCAAGAAATGTTCTCTTACGCTGATGGTGCCACTATGAGTTCTAAAAAAGACGGCTTATCAAATACAGGTGGGTTTATTGGAACTAATGATGAAAAGCTTGCCGATGCTTGCAAAACTATATTAATTGTTACCGAAGGCTTTATCACTTATGGCGGTTTAGCAAGAAGAGATCTCGAAGCATTAGCGATAGGCTTTGAAGAGGTAATGGATGAAAGCTATTTGGATTATAGAGTTGGTCAAATTCAATATCTTGGCGACAAGATGACAGAAAAAGGTATTCCGATAATTCTTCCGGTTGGTGGGCACGGAGTATTTATAGATGCAAAAGCTTTTGCTCCTCATATTGCTCCTAAATATTATCCGGGGCAAGCAATTTGTAACGAAATCTATAGATTGTCGGGCGTTCGTACTGTTGAAATCGGTTCTGTTATGTTTGGCACAAATGATGCAAACGGCAATTTCGTAGCACCGGATATGGATTTGGTACGCCTTGCTATACCACGTAGAGTTTATACTCAGAATCATCTTGATTACATTATTGAAGCAGTTGAAGAAACCTTTAAAAATAGAGAGAAACTAAGAAAAATGAAAATTACTTGGGAAGCTCCTTTCTTAAGACACTTTACTTGCAAAATGGATTATATTGATTAATTGAATAAATGATTTAAGTTTTTTAAAAGTCCGGCATGATATTTTGTCGGACTTTTTTAATTATATCAAAAAGTTCTTCGCTAATTTGAGTGGGTAAGCAAATAATGAAATCTTTTTTACAACAGCGTTAGCTGTTGAACATCGGTAATAAACATTGTTTAGTCCGCACACTCTTTCTTCTCTTTTTGTTGTTAAAACAAGAGAGTGTGGTGGTGTATCTCATTATGTTACCGATGTTTAACTCCTGACGGAGTTAAAATATAAAATTAAAGATGTTTATCCAATAATATATCAAAAATCAATATTTGATATATAAGGGTTTTCTTTTATACTAATAACAAATAATTGCTAATCCATTTAAAATATCGAAGACCCTATCAAATAGTTAAAAAGACGAAAAAAATTTTATATTATTCAAGCAGCCATACAGAATGCTACGCGAAGGCGTGCATATTTCCACTTTATTATTCATAGCTAAACTTGCTATCCACATAAAATAGCAAAAAGTCTTACATATACAAGAAAGTGTTTTCAGTATCTATAATTGTGTCAAGAGTTTTTTAAATACAAATCATCTAAAGTTACTAATCTGTCTTGAAGTCCGAATACACTTATCGTAAATTTACTACATCATGTTTTCAAATTTCGATGCCTATAAAGATATGTAAAGCTTTTGCAAAATGCTAATCCAATAGTAGTAATATTTTTATTTGAGAAAAAATAAGAAAATAATTGAAAAGCGAGTAACCTTTTTAGGGATTACTGTGTCTATATATAACCTAGTATAATAAGGCAATACGGAGGATAGAAAATTAATTTATAGACTTAATTGAGAATCAAAAAAGTTTTTCTTGGAATTTACAATTTTTTTTGTAAATTTGAAGTTCTTAAAGAAATTGGAAAATACTATAATTTTACATTTTAATTCAATATTTGGAGATATGCGATGAGAAAATTAATTTCTACTCTTTTACTTGCAGGTTTGGTTCCTGCTTGTATGTTTGGGGTAAATATAGGTAATAAAGTAATAGATAAATCTTTAAAACCTGTTATCAAAATGCCTACAATATTTGCTAACCAAGCAAAAATCAATCCTATAATCGTTAACAAAGAAGTCAATACCTTAAATGCCGGTATTTATAACGGGATTTTTAGCTGGGGTGCTGGTGGAGGATACGCTTTTAACTCTAGTAGTGTTGACCCTTTTGTATATGAACCAAGTTCTGGAAATTTAATGGTTTCTTTACCACAATGGAATTTCGCTGGTAAAACTGCTGAAATTGGAATTTTTAATTCAACAGATTTTGGAGCAACATGGGGTAATTATACTCCGATTATTAGTACTACCGAACAAATAGTATTTTATCCATCTATGTCTGTAATGAATAAAGTACCATCTAATAAAGATGTTGCTAATTTAGACTTCTTTTTTGGTTCCGCATCAAATTATCCGTACCCAGAAGCTAATTATAGCGGGAAAGCCGCTTTTTACATTAAAAATTCAGATGGTCAATCTATAACAAATTATTCTTGTCCGAGCTCTTATGCTACAAATTATGACTGGAATGCTTTTAATATATCAACTTATCATTACGAAGACGAAGATATTGACTTAATCTTTGGTGCATCAACGATTGAACCAAAATCTACAGCTCCTGCTTCAATTACAAATATAGCTTATGCTGCTATTTCAGCTGATGCTATTTCTAATTCACTTATAACTAATTCTACACCAACTCGTTGGGCTGTTGGAGCTTCCGGATATTTCAAAGCAAGTACTATTAGTGAAAATTTTTCAGATGTTGTAAGATATGATATAGACAACTCAGGTGTGATTTACGCTGCTTTCCAAAATTACTTTATTAAAATTGATGCCGATAACAGATCAGTTGGATTTACAAAATCTACAGATTATGGAGAAACTTGGACAGACTACGATATGGTACCAAGTTCAATATTTACTGAATATGGCAAATCACGTTTAGGTGTTGATGATTTCGGAGGTTATATTCCTACATTTGATTATAGAGATCATTCATTTAAAGTTTATGGCAACGGTAATTTATCATTTGTTGGTTCTTTCTTGATTCTTGATGCTTCTAGACGTCCTTTAAGAGGTGATATTGTTGAAATATCAAAAGTTAACGGGCAATGGGCTATTCACCAAATATACGATTATACTGTATGGGAAGATGTAGATGGCGTTTCCACTCCTTCATGCCCAAACATTATGTGTATTGTAAATCAACAAATTAGTAAAGAAGATGAAAAAGAATATTTCTGTTATGTCGAAAATCCATTAAATCGTGAAGTGAAAGTCGGTATTACCGCAGATGGTAAATATTTAGTTGCAAAATGGATTGATTATAAAAGAAACTTTAATGCGTCAACTCAGAAATATACGTTGGTTGATCCTATAGTAGCTTCGGATTCACTGTTAATTAAATTTCAAAATAACGACGGTGATTGGTTAGAAGATTATGTAGGAGAATATACAGCAACTGATATTTTTGTAGCGGTAAAAGATATCGAAGCCGGTACATGGGGAGAAGCTAAAAATGTAACTAATGATAATAGAGTTAATCATTTGACTCACATGCCTTCAATAATTCCGAATATTGAAAATATTCCTATTTTCTCGCTTTTAACCCAAACAGATTATCCTGCAACTGATACTGTAAAATATGAAGTACCTGCAGAATTAAGAGAATTATTTACCGATGCTTATAGTGATGCAGTATGTACTGTATTTAATGGTAATCCTCAATCGGTTGAAGAGCCTACAATTGAAGCTAATGATTTCTCTATCTATCCTAATCCGGTAGCTGATAATTCATATATCAATTTAAAAGTTCAAAATGGCAATAGTGTTAATATTGAAGTTTATAATATGTTAGGCGAAAAAGTACTTAACGTATTTAATGGCATGCCGACTTCAAATACTATTTCTTTCAATACAAATGAATTAGCTAACGGAGCTTATGTTTGTAGAGTTACAAACGGCTCTAAAGTTTCTTCAGTTGTATTCACTGTTAGCAAATAATTTTATTATTTGTTTTCTGTTAATTGTAAAGCCCTGCATATTTTTTATGCGGGGCTTTTTGTGTAATAAATTAATATCATTACTATCTGACCAAATTGATGCTTTGGCATTGATATACAAACACTTAGGGATATATGTAAATTGTTAAAGGCAATCAATGGTTTTTGAAATAGTCTTTCTATATACTATCATAACATTATCAAAATAATTCTAAAAAATAATAATATCAAAAAAACATTTTTTCTTTTAGTTTTTTTTAGCTTATTTTGTTATTTTTATATTCTTAAACCTATGTATTTTTAAGATATTTTTGAGAAATAGGATGCTAAAACAATTTACTAATGGAGATATAGATTCCATAGACAATATTTTAGGCTCGAAAGCACAAGAGTTTGAAGATACTTGGACATGGAAATTGCATAATCCGGCAACGAATCAATCAATAGTCTTTACTATTTATAATTGTGTAGAAATGCCGGATAAGAATATAAATACTATAATATCGGTTCAGACTAATCACGGATATTTTGAGCTTCATCACTGTACTCATTTTTTATTATTTGAGCCGGATGAAGTTATCTTTATAGAGGCAAATGAAAGTAAAATTTCCAGCTTAATAATTGGGAAAGAATGCACTTGCTCTATGTATTGCAACATAGCACGTGATTTATTAAGAGTCGATATTACTGAGCTTCCTGCTCCATTATTGCTTTCAGTTATGCAGATGTCGCTGGCAGAATCGTTTTTAGATTAAATTACAACTATTTATAAAATAGGACAAAAACGGTAATTAGTACAGAAATTTTAAAAGATAGTATTATTTAGAATTTTTCCGAATAATACTATTATTGTTTATAAATGTTATTATTTCAAATTTATAAGTAAATGCAATGATTAGTATTGATATTCAGAAAAAGATATTTCAAGTGTTCAATGGCTTTTTAGTTTTAGCAGGACTCTTCTCGATTGCCGCATTGATAATAATAGTCGGTTTCAGCCTTAGTAAAGAGCAATTAAGTCTGCTGAATATTTTAATTGATATAATGATATTTTTCTTTGTTGGGCAGGAGCTAGCTCGCTGGGTAATTGTCAGAGACAGAGCTAAATTGCTTAGGGAACGGCTAATGGAAGCCATCAGTGGATTTGTACTAGGATTATATATTATAATGCCCGGAGTAATGATAGGAGTAATTAATTTATTATTCCCCTTTTTGAAATACCAAGACATATTAATTATATATGCCGGTGTTGCGTTAATACCAATTACATTTTTAGTATTGAGAAAAGCTATTAAACATAATTATTTACTGGGAAGAGTACAAATGCATCCCGGTGCGATTTTCATGATAAGTTTTGCTCTAATCATCTTATTCGGCACTATGCTCTTAATGCTTCCGAAATCAGCTCCGGTTGGTAATAGTGTGAGTTTTATCGATGCACTTTTTACTTCTACAAGTGCTGTCTGCGTAACGGGGTTGAATGTATTAGACACTGCAAAAAACTTCAGTATGCTTGGTCAGGTATTTATAGCTATGCTGATTCAAATTGGTGGCTTGGGCGTTATGACTCTTACCACAATGTTCGCATTATTTATTTCCGGCGGGATGAGCTTTCAAGTACGCCTAATGATGAGCGACATACTAAGTGAAAATAACTTAGGCGACGTTTCAAAAATGATTTTACGAATTATCTTTTATACACTTGCAATTGAGTTTTTTGGTGCTATGTTTATGTATTTCTCTCTTGGTGGTAGCTTAATAGAGCCAAATTACAGTTATTTGTATTCTTCATTTTTTCATGCTATTTCGGCATTTTGTAATGCCGGATTTTCAATTTATTCGGAAAATATGATGAATCCACTTGTTTATAAAAACTATTACCTACTCTCAATGATTATGTTCCTGATTGTAGCCGGAGGTATAGGATTTTCAGTAATGGTTAATATTGCTAATCTTAAACCTTTCAATAGAAAAGTAACCAGAATACGCTATCAATTAACAGTCGGAACAAAAATAATACTTATAACTACTTTTATTTTAATAGTATTGCCTGCAATTATAATATACTTTTTAAATCCGGTTGTATATCCGGCGGGCATGAATGAGTTCGAAAAATTCTTCCATGCAATGTTCTTATCGGTTACTACTAGGACAGCCGGTTTTAACTCGACTCCTACCGGACTATTAACCTCGCCGGTTACATTAATAGCAATTATTTTAATGGTGATAGGAGCTTCCCCCGGTTCGACCGGTGGTGGTATTAAGACATCTACATTTGCAATTGCATCTCTTGCTTTTTTAAATGTAATCAGAGGCAAATCAAGATTAGAATTATTTAAACGAGAAATATCTAACGAATATATACGTAAATCATTTATGATAATATTTGTTTACATGATAGTATTGATGGTTGGTTCGTTTGTATTTATGGTAATAGAGCCAAATAAAGACCCAATGGGAGTAGTATTTGAATGCACTTCCGCGTTAAGTACAGTTGGTCTATCAAAAGATTTAACTTTTTATATTGGTACCGGAGCAAAAGTGGTATTGGTTTCACTCATGTTTATCGGTAGGGTTGGGGTATTGTCATTTTTCCTTGCATTTTACAGTCCGGCTCGTGAACCTAAATATTCATTACCAAAAACAGACCTAATGATAGGATAAATAAAATATAAGATACACAAGCGATATAGTTCGCTTGCTTACATTAAATTATTTGATTATTATATGTATGCTTAGCACAATCTCTTTATCATCAAAATGATGCTTAGTAGTGCCTATAATTTGATAATTTTCGTGTCCCTTACCGGCAATTAATATTATATCTCCGGGTTTTGAAAACTCAACTGCTGATTTGATTGCAGATTTTCTATCGCTAATTACTTTGTATTTTGCTATATACTTTGGCTCAATACCTGCTGCAATCTGTCTAATAATATCATCGGAAAGTTCTGTTCTGGGATTATCATCAGTTATAAAAGTAAAATCAGCTAAACGTGTTGAAATATCGCCCATTACGGGACGTTTTGAATTATCTCTATCGCCGCCACAGCCAAATACGCAAATTAGTTTACCACCTGTTTTGATTTGATTCAAAATCTCACGGCAGGCTTTCAGAGCATTGTCAAGGGCATCAGGAGTGTGGGCATAGTCAATTATAGCCAATGCCTTGTTTTTAAGTATTATACGGTCCATTCTGCCCGGAGCACCGTTAGCTTTAGCCATTGCACCAATAGTTTCGTCAATTTGGAATCCGCTTAATAACATGTACGATACAGCTAAAGATGCGTTTTCAATATTAAATCCTCCAATCAGCTTAGTAGTGAATTTTATTGGAGCAGTTTGATTTAATGAAAGTGAAAACTCTGAGTAGTCAAATTTAAGATTTTTATCAGATATGATAATATCAGCGTTATTGTTATGACCAATATAATATTTTCTGATAGCTCTGCAAGAATCAAGCAGAAATGTTGAATACTCCGAAGTATTAAATACTACGGCTATAGAATTTTCGGATAAATTATCAAAAAGTATTTTTTTTGCTTTTGCATATTCTCGCATAGTCTTATGATAGTCCAAATGCTCATGAGTCAAATTAGTAAACAGCCCTGCATAGAAATCAATTCCTGCTGTACGATGCTGAGAGAGTGCATGCGATGAAGTTTCCATAATCACATATTCAACATTTTGGTCAGCCATATTTCTAAAGTGTTGAGCCAGCTCCAAAGATTCGGGAGTAGTATGAGTAGCCGGAACAAACTCGCTACCTATATAAATGCCGGTAGTGCCGATAATCGCAGTTTTATGCCCGAATTGATTCAGCATATCGGCAATTAGAAACGTAGTTGTTGTTTTACCGTTTGTACCGGTAATGCCGATTACTTTCATATCTTTAGTCGGATTATTATAAAAATTGTGAGAACACAAAGCTAAAGCTTTACGGCTGTCTTCCACTTCGAAGAAGTTAATATGTGGATATTTTGTTGATAGAGAATTATCTTCACACACTATAGCGACGGCTCCCAGCTCTATAGCTTTCTCTATATACTTGTGCCCGTCGGTAGTGGCACCGCGTAAAGCAAAGAACATAGTGCCGGAGCTAACCATACGGGAGTCGTATTGAAGGTTATCAATTTTGATGTCAATATTTATGTTATTATTGACATTTTCGGATTTAATTTTTATATTGCGAAATATCTCTTTGATTTGCTTCATTTTTTTACTATTTTACTTAACAAATTTATTGCATACAAATTTACAAAAATTATACTATTAGTATAAATAATATTGAAGAATAAATTTGCTTAAATTTTTAATTATATAGATTTTTTAATGCTTGAAAACGAATTATTTCCTAAAAAGCCATTGATTATGGTAGTCGATGATGTGGCTCGCAATATTCAGATAGTCGGTAAATTACTTGATACCGGAGGATATGATATTTCTTATGCTACTAATGCTAAAGACGCTCTTGACGTATTGAGCAATAAGTTGCCTGACCTCATCTTACTTGACGTTATGATGCCGGACGTTGACGGATTTGAATTATGCGAAATAATTAAAAAAGACAAAAATACCAAAGAAATTCCGGTAATATTTCTAACTGCCCGAATCTCTACCGATGATATCATTAAGGGTTTCCAAGTCGGTGCAGTCGATTATATTATGAAACCATTTAATGTTAAAGAATTGCTTATCAGAATCAAAACTCATTTGGAATTAAAATTCAGCAAAGAAATTATACATAATAAAGTCAATGAAATCAATGAAGTTAACAAAAAACTCGTTGAAATCAACGCAGAGAAAGACAAATATCTTAATATAATAAATAAGGAACTCGAAAGTGCTTCCGAATATGTGATTTCATTATTGCCGAAACCGATTACAAAAGGACCAATTAAAACTGACTGGGTATATATTCCTTCTACCGGTCTGGGAGGCGATATTTTCGGATATAGAAATATAGATCGAGATAATTTCTCCTTCTATTTACTGGACGTATGCGGGCACGGTATTCGCTCTGCTTTGCATTCCGTAGCTATATTAAACGTACTTAATTATCAGACTTTATCGAAAGTCGATTTTAAAGACCCTACTCAAGTATTAAGAGAACTCAATCAGCTGTTTCAGATGACAGATTACGATGACTTATACTTTAGCATGATTTATGGTATTTATAATAAAAAGACTCGCAATTTGAATTATGCTTCTGCCGGTCATCCACCCTCTTTGCTAATTAACAGAGAGGGAACTCGAGTGTTGAAGTCGCAGAATAGAGTGTTGGGATTTCTGCAAGAACTTGATATTAGAACAGATAATATATATATTCCAGAACACAGCGACCTATATTTATATTCTGATGGGGTTTATGAAATTCCGCTTGAAAAATACAAGTATTGGCAGTATGAAGAGCTAATGGATTTTATAGTTTATAATCGTTCTGCTATCGGCGATGAACTACTTAATATTTACAAAAATTCTCGCAAAATGAATAAAAACGAACACTTACCTGATGATTTCTCGGTAGTGAAATTTAGCTTTGAGTAATCCTTTTATTATTAGGCTCCATCCTATACTAAGCATAGGATTGAGTATCTGATAAGTCTATTGCAAAACAATATAATTTTCAATTACCATTTATTCAACCCTACGGTTAACCGTAGGGTTGATATGTGCTTAGAAGTTTGAAAACTTTGAAAAAATAACAGAAAAAAGCATTTTGGACTTTTGCACCGACTTCTGATATTATTTCCTGATAGTAATGATACATTTGTCATATACCCGTGCCATTAGTCGCCGGAGATGTCAGAAGCATTATATCCTATTTTCTGATTTCTCTGACTAATAAAGCTAAAGCGGAGCTGACTGCTCGCTCTCGATTCATAGTGCGGTCATTATTACCCAAATTATATAAATAGGCATTTGTCTCTGTTTTGCCGGATAAACCTATCCAAACAGTACCTGCGGGTTTTTGGTCTGTTCCACCATTTGGACCGGCTACTCCGGTAACTGAAATTGCATAATCCGTATTGAAAATATTGCGACAATTTTCTGCCATTTCAATAGCTGTTTCTTTACTGACAGCACCAAAATTAATTAGAGTTTCTTTATTAACATTTAGAATTTTCTCTTTTACATCATTAGAATATGAGACTATTCCGCCCATCATATATTCAGAACTTCCCGAAAGTGAAGTTAGCATGCCGGAGAGCAGTCCGCCGGTACAAGATTCAGCAGTCGATACAGTAAGTCTATTTTTGATTAATAAATCGGCAAGTACTTCCATAATACTGATTTCATCTTCTGATATAATGAACTCTTTAGATAAGGTATAAATATGCTCATACATACGTGCCAGCTCAGCTTCGGCAGCTGTTTTATTTTCGCCGAATGCCCCGATTCTCAATTTTACACCTTGATATGAGGGTAAAAATGCAAGTGAACTTTTGCCCAAAAATTCTTCGCTGATTTCTAATTTATCGGCAAGCGTAGATTCCGGAATTCCGTTAGTAAGTATATTTTTATATATTATACATTCAGAGTCTGATTTATCAATAAATTCTTTTAAGAAGTCCATAGCCGATTCATAGATAATACATTTAGCTTCGTTTGGTACTCCGGGCAAAGAGATTATATATTTGCCGTCTTTCTCAATTAGCATTCCGGGAGCGGTACCAATACGGTTATAGAGTAATTTCGATTTTGAAGGGATCATTGCCTGCCCTTGATTACGAGCGGAAACTTGAATTCCCCTATGCTTGAATTGATTGCGAATTTTATCTTCCCACCCTTGATTATGAACTAATACGTCGTCAAAGTATTCACAGATAACGTCTTTTGTAATATCGTCGTGAGTGGGACCCAGACCTCCGGTACAAATAATCAAATCCGATACTTTAAATAAGCTATCCAATTCATCAATAATTTCTTGGCGACTATCACCTATGGTTGAGATTCTATTAATCGAATAACCCAAATTTGTAAGCTCTTTTGCAATAAAAGCAGAATTAGTATTTACTATCTGACCAATTAGTATTTCGTCTCCGATTGTCAACAGTGATGCTTTAAGCATAAGTTTTCCTTTTATATCAAAATTATTAAGACGAATTGAGTCTAAAAAACATATATTATGTTTGCATAATTTAAAAAATAAATTAAATTTGTAGTTTAATGTTTTACTTATTAATGAAGCACATGATTGAAAAAATGAAATTTGCAAAAATATTTATATCTTCATTGATAATAATAGTCTTTGCTCTTGCCGTATATAGCTTATTCCTGCCTGATAAATACTATATGAGCCGTAGTGTTACTATTAATTCAGATACAAAAACAATATTTAACTTATTATCAACAATGAAAAATATTGAGAAATGGAATCCTTGGTATGCTTTAGACACTACAATTACTTATCAATACGAAGGAAATATATCGGGAATCAGTTCTGCTGTCAAATGGTCAAGCATAAGGGATAATCTGGCAAATGCTTATATACGAATAGACAGCATAAACCCTGACAAATCAATATCTATGTATTTTACTTTTTCTAAGCATGGCGATTTTATAATGAAATTTAATATTATTCAAATAGACGATAACCATTCCATATTGACTATGGATTTAAGCAAAGATATTGGTATTGACCTTCCATATAGATACTATGCTTTAACTTATAATCATTTTCTGATTACTGATTTTGATAAAGCTTTAAATAATATAAAAAAACTTTGTCAAGAGATATACCGATAAAATATTAGCAAATCTACTTTTAAAAATCTTTTAAATTATAATTCCAAATTCCGATAATAATTGTTACTTTTGTATTCCTTAATTGAGATTTGAAATTAAGATTCTGAATTAAGATTCGACTATGAGATACGAAATTTGCGAAAATGGAATGTGAAATGAAAGTTTTAAAAATAATAACAATATTATTCGGTTTAGCCCTAAATATAAATATAATAAAAGCATTAGAGAGTCCGCAGGGGATTGATACCGTGTATTCAATTACTCCGGGGCAAGGACAGAATGCAGGGCAAAGCTCCGAGTATTTCCCGATGAATATATTCGGGCTTCCATTTGCGAATGCTTCCGAAATAGTACCTGCTTCCGCTCCAAATGATTTATGCTCAATAGGTTTTGCAGGGGAGATAATTGTGGGCTTTAAGCATAAAATAGTTGTTGATGGGCAAGGTGCGGACTTTACAATATTTGAGAATGTAATGAGAAATGAAATTACAGATATTATATTTATGGAACCTGCCATAATATCTGTTAGTTATGACGGCATATCGTATCTTGATTTCCCTTTTGATACTCTTACATTAGAGGGCTGTGCTGGAACTAAACCTACTAACGGCAATGAAAACTCATTCAATCCTGCACTAAGCGGAGGGAATAGTTTTGACCTGGCTACTATTGGTATCCAAAAAATAAAATACATAAAAATTAAGGACTTCTCTATTTATCTTAATAATCACCCCGAACATCCTCACTACGACCCAACTTTATCAGGGTTTGACTTAGATGCACTTGTCGGAATCAATTTAGATACTGAAGGAGAATTAGAAGTAATTTCAGCAGATATACAAAAATACTCAATAAATAATAATACAATTACAAGTCAGTATTATACTGATTATAAAGTATTTTCTCTAAACGGTGAACTTGTTTCTCAATCGAATTTAAATGGATTAATTGATTTATCTTATTTAAAATATGGTATATACTTCATTGAATTGTCAAATAAAAACAATAGAATTATGGTTAAGTATCTAAGTATTGAGTAAAATATAAGGGAATTTAAAGACTTTATCAGTAAGCTTATGTCCTCCTTTTTTAGTTTGAATAAAATCCAAAATTAGGCACGCAATAAATATTTTCTATCTACATTCGTCAATTCTGACAGCTAAATGATATTAGATTAGCTTAAATTAAAATACAAAGATTAAATATAGAGAGTACAAAATGGAAGGAAACTTCTCAAACAGGGTAAACGACGTAATCAAGCTTAGTCGTGAAGAAGCTATTCGCTTAGGGCACGACTATATTGGTACGGAGCATATCCTACTCGGAATTATCAGAGAAGGCGAAGGAATCGCCATTAAGATATTGAAAAATCTTGGTGCAGACTTATATAAAATCAAAAAAAACGTTGAGGATTCGGTTTCTAAGCCCGCTACACCTGCCAATGTAGGCAACATACCCCTAACTAAGCAAGCGGAAAAAGTACTTAAAATTACTTATCTTGAAGCTAAATTATATAAATCCGATGTTATCGGAACCGAGCATTTACTTCTTTCTTTGTTAAGAGAAGAGGAAAATATTGGTGCTCAGATATTAGCTCAGTTCTCTGTTAATTATGATAGTGTACGCCGTGAACTCGATAATATTTTAAGCGGAAGACCATCAAATCCCTATAATAAAAAAGAGCCACGACAAGCCACTACCGGAACTGCAAATGCTAAACCAGGCAAGAAAGATATTATTAAAACTCCGGTATTAGACAATTTCGGAAAAGATATGACTAAGCTTGCCCAAGAGGATAAATTAGACCCTGTAATCGGTAGGCATAAAGAAATTGAAAGATTAGCTCAAGTACTATCACGCAGAAAAAAGAACAATCCAGTATTAATCGGGGAGCCGGGTGTCGGCAAAACCGCAATAGTCGAAGGATTGGCTATCAAAATAAATAATAAGACCGTTCCTAGGGTCCTTTTCGATAAACGTATAGTTACTTTAGACTTGGGTTCGTTAGTTGCCGGTACTAAATACCGTGGGCAATTTGAAGAACGTATGAAAGCAGTAATGAACGAACTCGAAAAAGCAAAAGATGTAATTCTATTTATCGATGAATTGCACACTATTGTCGGAGCCGGTGGTGCTTCGGGTTCATTAGATGCTTCAAATATGTTCAAGCCTGCATTATCTCGCGGAGATATTCAGTGCATTGGTGCTACTACTTTAGATGAGTATAGGCAATATATAGAAAAAGACGGTGCTTTAGAGCGTCGCTTCCAGAAAATTATCGTTGAGCCACCAAGCTATGATGAAACTTTAGAGATACTTGAAAATTTAAAAGTTAAATACGAAGAGCATCATCACGTTAAATATTCGAAAGATGCTATTACAGCCTGCGTCCGATTTGCCGAGAGATATATCACCGATAGAAGTTTTCCGGATAAAGCCATTGATGTGCTTGACGAAGTAGGCTCAAGAGTACACTTGCAGAATATAAGTGTACCAAAAGTTATTATTGAATTGGAAAAGCAAATTGAACAGGTTCGTGTTGATAAAAATATGGTAGTTAAAAATCAAAACTTTGAGGATGCTGCCAGACTTCGTGATTTGGAAAAGAAATTACTTGCTGACCTTGAATCAGCAAAAATAGCATGGGACGCTAACTCGTCCGAAACGTTTTTTGAAGTGTCCGAAGATGACGTATCTGATGTAATCGCTATGATGACCGGTATCCCTGTTAATAAAATTGCCGAAGCTGAAACAAGTAAGCTATTAGAAATGCCGGAGTCATTAAAGAAAATCGTAGTTGCTCAAGATGAAGCTATTAATCACTTAGTCAGAGCCATCCGAAGAGCAAGAGCAGGACTTAAAGACCCCAAACGCCCGATAGGCTCATTTATGTTTTTGGGACCTACCGGAGTTGGTAAAACCGAATTGGCAAAAGCATTATCTCGTGTAATGTTCGATTCGGAAGACGCTCTTATCAGAGTAGATATGAGTGAATATATGGAGAAATTCTCCGTTTCGCGATTTGTAGGAGCTCCTCCGGGCTATGTTGGCTATGAAGAGGGCGGGCAGTTGACTGAGAAAGTAAGGCGTAAACCATATTCGATTATATTACTTGATGAGATAGAGAAAGCTCATCCCGATGTGTTTAATATACTTTTACAAGTTTTTGATGACGGTGTGCTGACTGATGGTAACGGCAGAAAAGTCGATTTCAAAAATACTATTATCATTATGACTTCTAACGTCGGAACTAAAGACGTTAAAGCCGGTGGTAAAATCGGATTTTCTGTTGACAATGAAGATGCAAATTATGACCATGTTAAAGATACTATTGAAAAATCGATTAAAAATCTATTTAATCCCGAGTTTATCAATCGTATAGATGACTTTATAATATTCAGAAACTTAGCTAAAAAAGACATATACAGCATTATCGATATTCAAACTTCTTTACTTAAAGATAGATTGAAAATCAATAATATGGTATTCGAGCTTACCGAAGCGGCTAAAGATTTCTTGGTAGAAAAAGGTTATGATGAGAAATACGGAGCCAGACCTCTTAAACGTGCTTTGCAGAAATATATAGAAGATGACCTGGCTGAAGAAATATTAAACGGTAATATCAAAAATAATAGCAAGATTATCGGCGATTTGAATGAAGAAAAAACTAAACTCGTATTTACTACCGAGCAAATAGAGCTTTTAGTTGATAATAACGAACAAGAATTTATTAACGAGATACTAAATGTGAATTTTGGAGTCGATTCTCCCGATTTACAACGTAATACCGCAAGTATAGAAAATACTAATTAGTATTTTTCTATACTTAACTGAACAGAACAGTAGGATTTTTGTTTTTCTGAACGGTTAACCATTTGAGGAATATTAGAGCCATAAGAAATCACAGGGATGTTTGTACTACTTTTAAAGTAAGACAATCATCTCTTTTTAATTTAGAAGCAATTTAATATCATTTTGAAATAGAAGCGGGCTGTTGTCTCAGATTAATTATTTCAAATAAGATATGATATATAAACTATATATGAATCATCAATTAACTATAAACATCACAAACGCATTATGAATAGTGAATACACGATTATTTAATGAAGGATTCATATATTAAAAATTATTATTATAAAAACAAATATATGATATTATGTAACTTATAGATATATTCGTGTGTCTTAAAGTGGACAAAAGTGAAAAATAATGTTTTATATAAATATGTGAGGTTTTATGATGTATAAAGTTTTTATACTAATATTAGCTTTCCCAATGATAATGGCGGGATTGAGAGCAGAAGAGCCGATCAATTTCGGTAAATTCTCGGGTAATTATCAAATAGATGCTCAATACGAGCTAAAGGATGTAATAGTAGATAACAACAAAATAAAAGAAAAAATCTACTCGAGCGGATTTTTCAATTTAAACTATATAAACGGAAATTTAAGTGCCGGGCTTAGATACGAGAATTATTCTAATCCGTTACTGGGATTTGACCCAAGATATTCAGGTTCCGGACTGCCATATATGTTTGTAAATTACAAAAATGACTTAATTGACGTTACAGCCGGAGATTTCTATGAGCAATTCGGATCAGGAATGATTTTCAGAGCTTATGAAGAGAGACAGCTGGGAATTGATAATGCAATAGAAGGCGTTAAATTTAAAATATATCCGACCGAAGGTATAGATATTACAGGTATAGTCGGCAAGCAGAGAATGTTCTGGGACTATGGTCCTTCACTTGTACGTGGATTAGATGCCAATATGGATGTAAATACAGCTCTCGGCATAATGCCTGACGATTTAAGATTGACTGTCGGAACAAGTTTTGTAAGCAGATATTTAGCCGATAAAGACCCTGATTTGAAATTGCCTGAAAACGTATTGGCTTGGGCAGCAAGATTTAATCTGACGGGTTCTACATTTATGCTTGGTTCCGAATTCGGATATAGAATTAATGACCCAAATAAATTAAACAATTATTCCTATAATGAAGGAACAGCACTTTTGGTTCAAGCTTCATATTTCGACGATGGTATTGGAATTTCATTAAACTTACATAAAATTGATAATATGGACTTCAGGGGAATTAGAACTCCGGTAAATAGCGAATTATCAATCAACTATTTACCACCGATTACTAAACAGCATGCTTACAGTTTAACAGCTATGTTTCCTTTTGCTACTCAATTAAATGGTGAAGCCGGGCTATCAGCTACAATTGATTATACCTTTGATAAGGAGTCGTTTATGGGCGGTAAATACCCATGGACTATCACCCTTAATTATGCCAGAGTTAATTCTTTAGACACAAATATTATTGATGAATATAAATATGACTCTCCGTTTTTCAAATTTGGTGATAAATTTTTCTACCAAGATGCAAATATTTACGCTACAAAAAAATGGAGCCCTGACTTCAAATCAAATTTTGGATTAGTTTATCAAATATACGACCGTGATTTAATTGAAAAAGGCGGAGAAGAGCATTTCGGGAAAGTTGATGCTATCACTGCTCTTGCTGATTTAACTTTCAGACTTTCGCCAAAGCAGTCTATCCGCACGGAATTACAACACATGTGGTACACTCAAGAATTAGATAATTACGATAAAGAGTATTCAAATGGCAATTGGGTAGCCGGTTTAGTTGAATATACAATAGCTCCCAAATGGTTTTTTACATTGTTAGATGAATGGAACTATGACAATAAATTTGATGATAGACAATTGCACTATCTTACTGCTAATGTAGCTTATGCTCACGAAAGCACTCGAATTCAATTTGGTTACGGTAGGCAGAGAGCCGGTGTGTTATGCGTCGGAGGTGTATGCAGAGTAGTCCCCGCAGCAAGCGGATTTAATTTAAGTATTACATCATCATTTTAATTAGGAGTAAATAATGAAATCAATAAATAAATTTCTTTTGTTCGCATTTCTTTGTTTAATTGCATTAAGTTCTTGCGATGTAATTGATGAACCATATAAAGAAAAAGGCAACACTACTATAACCGATACAGCTGATATACGTAAAATGTTTTTAGAGGATTATACCGGTTACCGTTGCACAAATTGTCCGGAAGCAGCGGCAAAAGTGCATCAATTAAAAGAAACATATAGCGATAACTTAGTTGTAGTTGCTGTGCATTCCGGATATTTTGCAGAAACTAAACCAAACTCAATTTTTGATTATGATTTTACTATCAATGAGGGAGAAGACTGGGATACATTCTTCAAAATTAGTGACAATGGAAATCCATTGGGTATGATTAATCGAATGGGCTACAATCAAAGCCAGTATATATTTGGTCCTGATTCTTGGTCAGAAACCTTATTCGGTATCAAAGATAATAAAGCAGATATGAATATTGACCTTACAGCTACTTATTCATCTGCCGACAAAAAGATTACTGCAAATGTAAATATTACATACATTAAACCCGGCAAAGCCAATCATAAAGTTGTAGTATTAGCAGTAGAAGATAGTATAGTTGATGCTCAAATAGATGTAGGTGTTGAGAAAACAGACTATGTTCATAATCACGTATTAAGAGCAGTCTTTAACGGAGCTTGGGGCACTCAATTGAGTGATGTTGCAATTGATGCCGGTTTCAAGACTAATAAAAGTTTTCAATTTGTAATCCCAACGGACACTAAGCACCCATGGAGATCAGAGAAAATAAAAATTATTGCTTTCGTTCACGACGATGGCGAATCTTATGAAGTGCTTCAGGCAGAAGAAGTCAATTTGATAGCGAAATAATAGAATATATAAGTCAGATGCAAAAAATCAATAATTTAAACTTTTAACTAATCCAACCCGACGGTTAACCGTCGGGTTGATTGGATTATATGTTCTATTCACCTATTAAGGTACTATTCTATATATCATTCTTGGGAATGGAATTACTTCACGAATATGAGAAGCACCTGTTATCCATTTTACAACGCGTTCTACTCCGAGACCGAAACCGCTATGAGGTACACTGCCGAATTTTCTCAAGTCTAAATACCATTGGAAAGCTTCTTCAGGTAATTCATTGGATTGGATTCTGCTTAGAAGTAATTCATAGTCGTCTTCTCTCTGGGAGCCACCAATAATCTCGCCTGCTTTTTCAGGACCGAGCATATCCATAGCGAGAACTACTTTTTCATCTTCAGGGTCGCGTTTCATATAGAAAGCTTTAACTTCGGTCGGGTAACGATGGATAATACAAGGTTTATCGAACTGTTCCATAATAGCTTCCTCTTGAACTGTTCCGAAATCTTCGCCCCATGGGAATGGGAATATCTCTACATCTTTACCGTCTATATGCTGGCGAAGTGGAATATTATTTGCGTTTAGCCAGTCCACCGCTTCGGTATAACTCATTCTATAGAACGGGCGACGGATTTTCTCTAATTTAGTAATGTCGCGTTCTAAAGTCTGAAGCTCTTTCATATTGGTTTTTAACACATATTGAACTATGTATTCCACTAAATCTTCGGCTAAATCCATATCATCACCCAAATCGAAATATGCCATCTCGGGTTCTACCATCCAGAACTCAGTCAAATGCTTACGAGTCTTAGAACGTTCGGCACGGAAAGCCGGACCAAAAGTATAGACTCTGCCAAGTGATAAAGCCGTAGCTTCGGCATATAACTGACCTGATTGAGATAAATAGGCATTGCCCAAGTCAAAATACTTAGTCTCAAATAGAGTAGAAGTGCCTTCACAAGCATTAGGAGTTAGAATCGGAGAATCCATCAGCTTAAATCCGTTACCATCAAAGAAATCGCGAATAGCTTTCATAACCGAGGCTCTGATACGCATAATAGCGTGCTGACGAGATGAACGCAGCCACAAATGACGATGCTCAATTAGAAATGCGTCGCCATGTTCTTTTGGTGTAATTGGATATTCTTTAGCTATTTGCATAACTTGTAAACCGCTTACGTCTAATTCGTATCCACCGGGAGCTCTTTCTTCTTTGCGAACTTTACCGGTAATCATTACTGATGATTCCTGAGTAAGTGATTTCGCATCTTCAAAAAGTTCTTCGCTAACATTTGGTTTGAAGACTACGCATTGGCAGACACCAGTGCCATCACGTAATACTATAAATTGTAATTTTCCTTTGCCGGTTTTGTTCATTACCCAGCCACGTAGAGTAACTTCTTGGTCTATGGCAGACTCTAAGTTCTCTATATATTGATATGTCTTATATCTTGATACCATAAATTCCTCGATATTTATATTTTTAAATTATTTTTTACTTCACTCATTCCTATGCTCATATAAACACTCATTCTGGAAGGATGCTTTTTAACTTCCTC
The DNA here is from genome assembly GCA_942493235.1 of uncultured bacterium. GTDB lineage: Bacteria > Bacteroidota > Ignavibacteria > Kapaibacteriales > UBA2268 > ENR-C587. The sequence continues at coordinate 438,726 of OW818676.1, forward strand.
ATCCCTACACTCATATAAATTCTCATTTCTACGCTCTGCGTAGGAATGCTCTTGAAAGATGACTGCAAAATTCCTCATTTCTACGCTCTGCGTAGGAATGCTCGGAAAGCTCTAAATTGAAATACATATAATTTACCCCCGCGGGGGATTGATATTGTCTGAATTGTACGTACTTTGACTTTTGCCGTTTGATCTAATATAAAGCATTTCTTTGCAATTTAGCTATAATACATAAAGTACAAATATAAACATTTTTGATTAAAATATATAGTTATTTTGATTGAATGCTTAAAGGAATTATGAACCACCCCGTCATCGCTTCGCGATGCCACCCCTCCTTTTGGAGGGGAATTTGAAGATTAGCCTATAAACTATTTTATTACCGATGTTCAACAGCTAACGCTGTTGGAAGAATAAAATCGATCCACTTCCTAATTCCTAACTTTTAACTTTATAACTTTCAACTTTATAACTTTATTCTACCAATATTCAACATCTAACGCTGTTGGAAGAATAGAATCGATCCACTTCCTAATTCCTAACTTTTAACTTTATAACTTTATAACTTTCTTCTACCAATATTCAACATCTAACGATGTTGGAAGAAAGGAACATTTCACATTATACTTCCTACTTTACAAACTTTATAACTTTCAACTTTATTACTTTTATTTAGCACCAAATGAAAAATGAAAGGAAGAGAAGAGAAGTGTATATTTGTAAATTTTAAAAATATTGGAGAAAAAAATGGGGAAGAAAAAGCATTACACATCAGAAGAAATAGTAATAAAAAGCCATAGCTTGTATCCTGTATAGCCATAGACTTGGGGACAGGGTACCGAGAATTTGTTTATTATTCGTATATATTGATTTTAATGATTGGAAAACTCGGTTATTTTAATTATTTTGGTATTACATTTATTGAGAGTACGTAAATAAATGAGTTGGCAGCAAGGCAAAAGAAGACAGATGATACCAATATTTCCCGAATTTAAAAATCTCGAATTATCAGACAAAGTAGAAATTGAAAACATTACTAAAAAATTTCCTCCGTATTCGGATTTTCTTTTTACAGAAATGTGGAGTTGGGACATACACGAACCTGTATTACTCTCTATAATTAATAGTAATTTACTTGTAAAGCAAACCGACTGCTTGAGTGGAAAACCCTTTTATACGATTATAGGAACAATTTCCATTTCAGAAACTATTGATGAAATATTTGCTTATCTTGAAGTGAATGGACTGCCCCCAGCATTAAAATGTGTGCCCGAAGAAACAGTTCTATATACTAATGGGTTATCATCGGTTATTGAAGACAAGGATAATCGTGATTATATCTATGATGTATATAAACTACATACCAGCCAGGGGAGTGGATATAGAAGTCATAGGAATGGAGCGAATATATTTACTAAGGGAAATATCAATATCGACACAAAACCCATTGATTTAACAGACGATAAAATCAAATTAAAACTTATTGAACTGTTCAAAATTTGGTCAAAAAATAAAGAAGATAATATAAATGAATATGAATTTCAAGCATTGAATAGATTATTAAATTCTTCAGATTACTTTAATTATGTTTTGTCTCTGGGAGTATTCTGTAACGATGAATTAATCGCTTTCAGTATTAGCGATATATTTAGTAATGACTTTGCATATATGCACTTTATGAAAGGCGATACAAACTATAAAGGTTGCTTTCAATATATAATGAAAGAAACTATTAGCTACTTTTATAGTAAAGGAATTAAATACGTTAATCTCGGACCTGACCTTGGCATAGCATCGCTAAAATATTTTAAACTATCATATAGACCTGTTAATTATTTAAAGAAATATACAATTGAAAGTAACAATTAAAAAAATATCTACTGTGCTTATAGGCAGAACATTATATGAAATATTAAATTATTTTTTTGATTATGTGCTATATCCTTTGGTTCTTCTAAAATTTGGTTTTTTAAATGGTTTGCTGCTAATGATAGCAATTACGGCAATAATAAATTTCATCATGTTAATTTCTTATTCTAAAATGAAAATAGATTGGTTAGGGTATGATTATATCAAAAAGGCTAAAGAATATTTAGATAACAAAAAAGGTATTTTAAAAGCCATTGGAAATATAATAAATAAATCAGATATAATCTTGTTTATTGTATTTTCAACATTCAGAGATTCATTTGAGACTACTGCTTATTTTAATCATAGTTATAAACTAACTAAAGGCAAGACAATGAGCATTTTTGCAGCTTCGCTAATTGTTGGGAATTTATATTGGTCAGTAGGTGTAGAGGTATTAATAAACTCATGGTTACAGTATTTGATAAATATATAAGAAATTCAGTGTGTTTTGCGAAAAAATAACATTCGTTCGTCGTTCATACTGTTTAACCTTATTTATGTTGCTTAATCGTATAACTCCTTCAAAAACATTTGGAAAACTCGCATATATTAATTATTAAGAAAATAAGGCTATAGGAAACTATCAATTATGATATTCTGATAATTAAGCCACACAGTTAAGAATTTGGATTATAAGCATTTACCTCGTTTCAATTTATTGACAAAAGTATAATAATGAATTATTTACTATAATACCTCCTACAAATCATGAATTATTCGCATTATAGTGTTTAATCCGATTGGTTTTGATAAATATTCATCAGCTCCGGCTTCGATAGCTTTTTCTTTATCTCCGGATAGGGCGTAAGCAGTTTGGGCAATGATTTTTACATCTTTGTTGAATTTTCTAATTTCTCTGATTGCATCATATCCATTCATCATCGGCATTTTGATATCCATCATGATCAGGGATAAATCCGGATTATTCCTGCACATTTCTACAGCTTTTACTCCGTCAAATGCTTGAATAAATGCACAGTCTGCTCTTTTGAATATAGTTTTAAGCAGATTTGCCGATACATCATCATCTTCGGCAATTAGTATCAGTGGTTTAATATTTTTAGGAGCCGATATCCGAACAGATTCATTCTCATTATTTGCCAATTGAATATCTTCTTTGCTATTATTTAGCGGTATAGTAAAGTAGAAAGTGCTACCCTTGCCGATTATTGATTCAACCCATAGTTTACCGCCCAACATTTCTATATATGCTTTTGAAATCGATAGTCCAAGCCCCGCACCTTCGTAATTTCTTGATAAGGCTTCGCTTCCCTGACGGAATCTTTCGAAAATAATATGATGAAGACTATAATCAATGCCTACTCCTGTATCTGTTACATAAAACAATACATTGTTATCTTTAATTGTATAACCGATTTGGATAAAGCCTAAATTAGTAAACTTAATGGCATTTTTGGTTAGGTTAAGTAAAACGGCAAATATTTTATCTTTATCAGTTAAAACAGTAACAATTTCCTCGTTTTTAGGAATATCAATAAATATTTGTAATTTCTTTTCATCTGCTTCCGGCTTAAAGAAGAAAAAGGCATCGTTAATTTGTTCAATTATGTTCATCTCACAAATATTGATTTCCATTTGACCGGCTTCAATCTTTGAAATATCGATAATATCGTTAATAATATTGAGCATTCGCTTGCCGCTTTTAGTAATCAAATCAATAAATTCACTCGCTTCATCTTCGTTTAGGTCGGACTCTTTAAGTAGCCTTGCAAAACCAAGAATACCGTTCATAGGAGTTCTGATTTCGTGAGACATATTGGCAAGGAATGCAGATTTTAATTTTTCACTTTCTTCAGCCTTTTCTTTTGCTTTTATTAGCTGTTGCTCTACTATTACTCTGTCGGTTATTTCTCTGACTATTCCAAGCACTTCATCAATACCTTGGAGTACATATCTGGATTCAAAATATTTAGTAACTCCTTCAAAATCTAAACTATAACAGAGGATTTCCAACTTTTTATTATCAAGTACGCTTTTGATTTTTTTTAAAGTAGAATTGCCTAACTCATTAGGGAAAGCCTGCATAATATTTTTATTTAAAAAATCATCGGCAGACATATATAATGAATTTTCTTCGTGCACATTATAGTCAATTATATTACCATCTTTATCAAATACAAACATCATATCAGGGATAGCATCAAGTAATGCTTTGTTTCTTAAATAGCTTTTAATTAGAGAATTTTCTGCTTGATTTCTTTCCTCTTCTATCGAGATGGCAAAGCTTACTATTCTCATAAATTCTAATTCGGAGCCTCTAAAATCTTTATTGTTTTTATAGAGTAGGCAAAGCGTACCTATACTTGTATCTCTAAGTTTGACCGCAATACCGGCATAAGTCTCTATTAAACTACTTGATATATTAATGTCAGTTCGGGCATACTGAGAGCTTGATAAATTCTTAATAATAATAGGTTCTTTAGAATTGTTATTTATTACGTCAGAACAAATCTGACCTTCTAAAGGTCTTACTAATTTATAGTCTGCAGGTATTTGCCAGAATCCAACCGAACTAAGATTATTGCCATCTATCCTATTGTAAAGTGCATAGTCTGCCCCGAGAATTTCACCACATAAGCCAACTAAGCTATTAATATTTAGGCTAGCATCTTTACCAAAACCAAGCAGGCAATTAGTCAATTTTGTCATTCTCTCTTCAGAAAGCTTTTTCTCTGTAACGTCAATATTAAATCCAGCAATTCCTTTTACAATACTATCGTTTATAATCGGGAATACGATTTGCTGAAATATTCTGGCTTCATTATTAATAAAATAAGTGCATTCTTCATTTACAATTTCTCCGGAATGAACTCTTTTATTGTTATCGTCCCAAATTTTTGCATCAAAATCTGATTGGTTAGAAGCTGTATCAGATGGGGTAGTGCCAAGGATTGACCCATAATGCCCTTTAACTAACTGATTTTCTAATATTCCCACATCATTATTATCTCTTGCCCATACTTCAAAAGGTGCATTATCAATTAGTGAGCGTAGCAATGTTTCACTTTCTTTAAGTGCGGTTTCTGATTTTTTTCTTTCGCTAATATTTTGAAAAGTATTTTGAAATGCTATAATCTCATTATCAATTCTAATTGACTGGGCAGAATGAGATATCCATCTTATTTCATTTTGCTTATCTATGATTCTATATTCAAAGTCAAGAATTGATTCATTTTTCAGATAAACAGCTTCCCATGCGGCTTTACATTTTTCTTTGTCTTGCTCTATTATGAAATTCGGAAATATTTCATCAATTATATCTTTTCCGGAATAGCCCAATACTTTTTCACATTGTGGACTAATAAATGTAATTATCCCTTTTGGTGTAGTCATAATATTAAGATTAGAGCTATTCTCTACTACAGATTTGAATAGTTCTTTACTTTCGTAAAGTGCCTTCTCATTTAGAGTTTTTTCTGAAATATCTCTAAGAGACAGCAAATCAACCACTCTACCTTCATAATTAATTACTTTACCGATAGATTCAATCCAAATCTCTTTACCGGTCATAGTATAGCATTTATAACACGAAATAAAGGCATCATTACCCTCTTTTACTTCAGCAAAATCATGCATTGCAAGTGCAACTGATTCGGGAGCCAATAATTCAATTACATTTATATTTTTCATCTTATCCGAATTTGGAAATTCAAAAGTTTTTGCCATTGCCGAATTTGCAAAGATAATAGTCCCGTCTAATTCTAAAATAACAATACTTTCTAATGAATTCTCTACTAACGCACGATATTTTTCTTCGCTCTCTTTGAGCTTTTCTTCAATTATTTTACGATTGTTAATATCTCTGCCAACTGCGATTATTCTGTCATCACCACCGATTTGAGTTTTCTTTAAAGTCATTTCTACCCAGAAAGTACTGCCATCTTTTCTTTTGCCAACCATTCAAAAGTCTGAGGTCCTTCGTTAATTGTTTTTTTTATATAATTTAGTGCCATCTTGTTTGTATAAGGCTCAATATTGGCACTTAAATCACCGATGTTCGCGTTCAGTACTTCCTCTTTATTATCATAACCGTACATTTGCAACATAGCTAAATTCACATCAATCATCTTGCCGGTAGCGGCATCATCAATAAAAATGGATTCGGTAGATGAGTTAAAGATTTCTCTATAATTTCTCTCGCTGTTAATTAATTCGTTTTTAGCCTGATTTTGCCTATTAATGAGTTGAATTCTCATCAAGGCAATGCTTATTTGCATGGTAATTGATTGAAGGAAATTAAGCTCTTCGATTTCCCAAGTCCTATCTTCAAATATTTGACTTATTGTTAATAAATAGAACCCGTCTTCTGAAAAAGCAAACGGATACCAGAGAAGATTTTTGATATGTAAGTCTTCATGAAGTATTTTATATCCGTCTTTTGAAAGCAATAAATTGTTAATATTATTAAAATGACTTAAAAAAGGCTTCGCTGAATCTTTGATACTATTTAGGGACTCTTCAAATATTTCAGGCAAAGAAAAGATACCTAAAGTAGGAGTGATTTCAATGCTATCATCTTTTAACCATTTGCATAAACAACTGATATTTTTATAATCATAATCAATCTCATATATTACAGTCTCATCTATATTGAGTACTTGCCCAATAATTCGATTAATGCTTGCTAAAATTTCTTTGGAATTATTGATTGAATTAATTATTTCTGCTACTTCATTGAGGGCATTAGTAAAATTTATCTGTTGGGCAGATTTAAATTTAAAATATTTATTATCACTTAATTTAGCATTGTCATAGAAATCTAAATTATTTAAATCAATTACTTCGTCATCAGTAAAAATATTATTCGAACCTGCATTTTGATTAACTAATTCATGCCTAAATAAGCTTAGTTCTTGAATTATTTCAGATAGAGTATTATTTGAAAGCTCAGACTCTTCGCTGCTTAATAAAAGAATTAATCTTTTTCTTAATTCGATTTCCTTATTTTTCAATTCCATTGATTTCTACCCCAATTTGAAAATCTCTGAATTAACCCAATCCTAATATTTTGCTTATTTGCTTTGCACAACGTTAAAATCTATTTTATGAAGCAATACATAAGATAGTTAAGATATTAATTTTAAGACTAATTACAAAATACTATTTTGCTTTTATACATAATTTAACTGAATGTTAATAAAAATAAAGCTCTCGGTATAAGTGATTATTATTTTATATTAAGATGTAGGATATATTATACTAAGTCTATTGCAAAAGTGCAAAATAGTTATTTACAGTCCATTTGTCGATGTATAAGTAATTTAATAAGTCTTTATCAAGAGGCTTTTAAATAGTAATAATATTGCCAAATCGTCATTTGGAGTTTAACGAAGAGTTCGGAATTATCAATACTTAGCTTTTTTTGGATTCTACACTTCGTTCAGAAAGACACACTTCCGCTCTTAACTTAAGCAAGACTATGTATTATATGTATTTACTATGCATGTACTACTTTATATCGTCATAATTTCTATTTTTAAGTTGATCGATTAATTCCTTAAACCTTCCGAATGGTAAAGAAACATTCGGAAGGTAAAGAGAAATATTTTTAGGGAATTATCCCAAAATGTCCATTAGGAAATAAGCTTAAACAGTAGAATAAGAATTCTAATGGACACCATTAGAAAAATGAATTTGTAAGGCACATATATATAAGTTACTTAGTTTGCATTAATTGCTTAAATTTGGGCTAAAAATAAAGGATATAATGCAAAATAGGAATAATAACTCCGAATTACTCAAATAACATGTTGGGGTGTTTAGACTTCCTCAAGGAATTGATAGAAATAGATTGAATTTAAAGAGTGTTATCAGAACATAATTTAAAAATATTAGTATTAATAGCTGCTCCTATTTATTTTACCATAATAATCATTTTTTCAAATGGACAATTTGGGATTATAACAAGCTCCTTGTTGACTATTTATAAAAAAATAATAAAGTTGATTCTGAAGTTGGGTAGCAACGACCTAACTAAACCTTTCTAAATATTTCAATTTATGTGTAGAAATAATTTAATCTAAAAGTTTTGTTACACCTTCCGAAGGTTTCTTAACCCTTCGGAAGGTTAAAAGCAATACTTTACTTTGTGTGATTACCTCTACAATTAAAGCGAAGCTGTAAAGGTACCTGAGAATGACAAATTTTAGACAAGCTCTTAGATGACTAAGAAATCATAATTTGGTTTTGCAATAGTATATTGGATTATCAAATTGAATCTGATTCAAAACAGGAAAAATATTATTTTTCAAAATATTTTAAGAAATCTCAATATTTTTTTTTATATTAGTTTTTGGAATTATATATTTTAGAATGAATAATTACGAAAGTAACAGATATATATGACAGTTATGAAGTTCGGCGGTGCGGTATTACAAAGCATAGAGGGTTTTAACAGAATGCTTGAAATACTTAATAATTGTGAAGACAATAAAATACTAATTGTAGTATCGGCATTTGCTAAGTCAACAAGAAATCTAAAGCAAGCGGCAATTACATCAGAAAAAGGAAATCTTGAAGAAGCATATATTCAGGCTAATGATTTTATTAATGAGTATAAAGAATATTCCAATAAGCTGATAAACAAGAAAGAAAGCCTTAGAATACTATATTCGGAGTTTGAGCAATCCGCCAAAAAATTGAAAGACCTTCTTAAAGGAGTATCCATAACAAAAGAATTAACCAATAGAACTCTCGATGCTATAATGAGTTTTGGCGAACAACTATCATTAGTAACGGCATATTATTTTCTAAAGGATAATGGTATCAATCTTGCTTTTGTCGATTCGGCAAATGTAATAGTAAGTGATTCAAATTATGGAAAAGCAAAACCGCAGATGGCACTAACCGAAAATAATATTGAGGGAGTAATTCTTCCTGCTTTAAGAAGTTATAGCTGTGTAATTACTCAAGGGTTCGTTGCTAAAAGTGTTGAAAATGAAATTACTACTATGGGAATAGAGAGCTCGAACCTATCGGCTTCAATTTATGCAGTGTTACTAAAAGCAGAAAACTTTATTATTTGGACAGATGTTGAAGGAATTAGAGCCGAAGACCCAAAAATTACTCCAGAGAGTAGTATAATCAGGAATTTATCATATAACCAAGCATATAGTGCATCTGTATGCGGATTAAAGCTTTTGTTCCCCGAGATGATAGAACTACTTAGAAAATATCACTGCACTCTAAAAATTCATTCTGCATTTAAGCCCTACGGCTTGAACACCGAAATTTCCGAAATTAGTAGTACTCAAATAGATATAATTAAAATTATACGAAATGGATTGAGATATATAAAAATTGACTGTAATTCAAAACAAAACAAAACAGATATACTGAACTCATCAACCAAGGTACCCGGAGAATTAATTGAGCAGATGTCTGCAAATAATAATTATTTTTTGCTTATATTTCATGATAAAAGCATACTCAGATATTTTGACGAGTTTGAATTTCATACAGGCAGCTGTGAGCAGATTAGCTTGATTAATAACTCCAAGAATTTCAGTGAGACATATAAATACAAAATTAAAGAAATAATATCTACTGATAGAGAAATAATATACTTAGATGTTAATTCGCATATATCGAAAGTATATTATATAAAAGACTAAGGTAATATAAAAGACTAAAGCAACTACTACGTCTAATCCACCGAGATGGAATATTCTCGAATTTGCCCTGAATTATTTATTATACTTATATTGAAAGCTTATTTCTGATGAGAAAATTGCCTTTTGTTATTATAGTATTTCTTTTTACAGCTCAATTGTTTTGTGGAACCGCCAGAATAGAAAGAGTAGTGATTAACAGAATCAACGTGTTTGATTCTACTAAATATAAATGGGAATTTGTTGAAAAAATTGCAAATGCACTACATATTACTACTAAGGAATACTTAGTAATAGATGAGCTGATGTTTAAAGTAGATGATGATATTAACGATGAAGTACTTTACGAAACAGAAAGAAATCTTCGAAATACTGGGCTATTCTCAAGTGTAAAAATTGAATATGAAATAGAAGATGACTTTAACGCAACAGTATATGTTACTACCCAAGACAAATGGACTACTCAGCCGAGCCTATTAATAGGATTTGGAGGTGAAAACAAAACTTATGGTGGTAGATTTGAAGAAACAAATTTAATTGGAACAGGCACTTTATTGTCTGTTGAAGGATTATTCAGAACCGAGAATGATATTAAATGGCAGGGACAGTTTGCACTTCAAAATCAAAGATTATTCCGTTCCGAATACGGACTTTATACTCAGCTATTTTCAAATAGATACCAAACACGTCAGAAACTAGAATTATCTCAAAGATTTATTTCAACCGAGTCTAAATATAATTATGGATTTAGTTTCTATAATTCATTTGGAAGTCAGTTTCTGTATAGACCACTTGATAATCTTGAACTTGAAAATAATCTGATGCCATATAAAGAACAAGATTTCCAAATGTGGTTTGCCAGAGCTTGGAAAAATATTGACAGAGTATTCGTAACATTTTATTTGGATTTGCAATATGCAGATAGATATAAAGATGAATTCAATAGAGCTTTCGACAATATGGGTAGTTTCTTAGTAGCATTTTCATCTACTTCAGAAGATTATGTGCCACTTACTAAAATAAATAATTACTCAACTGAAGATGTTCCAATCGGAGGTTTTGGTACTGCTATATTGGGCAGAGTATTTCCGATTGGCTCAAATGGAGGCGAAAAGCCAATGTTCTATGTAGCGGCATCCGGCGAAAGGTCGTATCTATCCGAAGATAATTCACTTTATTTTTTCGGACAGTTGTCAGCCGGCAGTGCTTTTACTCAGGCAATAGGTAGATATACTTATCAGGAATTCCTTGGCTTAGGATTTTTCAAGCTAACTGATGACTTGATGCTGACCGGAAGAGTTCGCCAGCAGACAGTATGGAATTGGTCTTATGCTTTTAGGCAATTAGTCCTTGATAATGAGAATGGGCTTCGAGGATATAGATTAAACCAAATAGCGGGCGAAAACAGATTAATCACTAATTTAGAATTCAGATATTTCCCAAACATTCCGTTTTGGATATTTAATCTTGGTCTAAATGCTTTCTGGGATGCCGGTACGGTTTGGAAACGTTCTGTAGAATTAGCAAAAACACAATGGCACAATGCAGCGGGTCTCGGTATTAGAGTTTATAACGAAAAAGTAAAAGGTCCGAACGGGCTATTCAGAGTAGATTTTGTTTATAATTTCGACGAAAGAAAATTAGCTGAAATAGTATTTACTACAGACCAGTTCTTTAGTGCTTTCGGACTTCATAACTTTAGGCTGCCCTCACTATTCGGAACAGGGATTGATACGGATTAACATCCATTTATAGATTTAAAGGAGTTAAGCCAACTCTTCGGGCGAAACTCGAAGAGAATATCGGGTCTATATATTTTGAAAATTCTTCCGCCTGCGGATAAAAATTCCAAAAATCTTCTCTGCTCATCTGTGCATCTTTTGCTGGATAAAGCACTCCGCCGAAATCTCTAATCATCAGATTTAAATCTCTGAGTATGCTCAATGTCTTCTCGCCATTGTATCGGAAATCAGTTGCCATAGTTACTCCGGGACGTGGGAATGAAAGCATTCCCGGCGATTTCATATAGCCAAAAGTCTTTAGTACTGTCAGAAATGAGGATAATCCGGTTGACGATATATATTTTAAAATTTTAGTTAAATTATTCTCGACATTTTCAAACGGAATAACAAACTGATATTGGAGAAATCCATTTTTCCCATAAGCTTTATTCCATTTATCAACAGCATCTAATGGGTAGAAAAACGGATTATAATCGGTTATTCCGCTTTGCTTTTTATTCATCTGTTTATTATAGTATAGCATATTAAATACTTGTACTGTAATTGGATTAATGAAAGGGTAATCAAAGGGAAAAGTCGGAATATTGTTATTTACTTTTAGTTTAGGTTCTTCATTTTTTGAAATATCAAGATGATTGCCACGGTTGTAAAGTCCTCTGCCCAATCTACTACCCATAGCTGTTAGGTCAACCCAAGACACAGTATAATCGAAATTTTTGTCACTGGCTTCATTAATCTCAAAGAACTCTTCGAGAGAGTCGAACTTAATGCTTTCCATTTCAATAAAAGGGCTAGATACTTTACGAATTTTAAATTCAGCCCAAGTAATCAGTCCGGTTAAGCCTAATCCGCCTATAGTAGCAGAGAATAATTCGGGATTTTGCTCTCTTGAGCAAATCAATTTATCGCCGTTAGAACGCAGCAGTTCAAAGCGAACAGTTTGAGCACCGAAAGTACCGGTCTTATGATGGTTCTTGCCGTGTACGTCGTTTGCGATAGCTCCACCTATACTTATATGCTTAGTGCCGGGGGTAACGGCGAGGAAATATCTCTTGGGAGTGATAAAATCAAGTACATCCTTTAGAGTAACTCCAGACTCGCAAGTGATAGTAGAAGAAGATTCATTAAACTCAATGAATTTGTTTAGCTTTTTTGTATCCAGCAAAGTACCGTTTTCATTAAGGCAACTATCACCATAGCTTTTGCCATAGCCATAAGGTAGGACTTTGTTAGAAATTTTACTTAGATCGGGAAGTTCACTTAACCATTTAACTTCAATAATTTCATTAGCTAATAAATTGGGGTATCTGCCCCAAGAAGAATAATCTTCTAATCTCATAAAGTTGCTCCCAAAGCAATTAATGCAACAATTAATCCGACGAACCAGCTTACTATGTCTTTACCGGTAAAGACAATTGGGTCTTCATTCATTTTACCGCGGTGAGCAATTAGCCACACACGAGAAACCCAGTATAATAATACGGGAGAAATCATCCATAGAATTTCAGGGTGTTTATAAAGCTTTACTACTTCTTGCCCGTGAACATAGAAAGCGATAATCATAACGGATAAATAACCGCTAATGATACCGAAATTACGAACTACATCTATATCGCCAACCAAATATCCGCGACGTTTTATACTGGTCTGATTGGTATCTTTTAAAGTCAATAGCTCCGAATATCTTTTAACTGCTGCCAGGCTGAAGAAGAAAAATATAGAGAATTCAATTAGCCAAGGAGATATATGAACTCCTCCGGCTAATGCCCCGGCAATTAGTCTTAAAGTATATAGGGTAGATAGAATAATAATATCTAATATCATAACCTTTTTCAAATAGAAAGAATATAAAATATTGGAGATTACATAAATTAAAAGCATTCCGCAAAATTCAAAATTCAAATAATAAACCGAAATACTCAGCGAGGCAAAAAATAAAATCGGTATTATAAAAAATGCTTGAAATATTGAAATTTTACCCGAAGCAATAGGACGATTTTTCTTTGTCGGGTGGACTCTGTCTGCTTCTACATCGAGTAAGTCATTTAATACATATACAAACGAAGCCATTAAGCTAAATGCTACAAAGGCAATAGAGGTGTTTTTGATAAGTCCCAAATTAAATATATCATGAGCTAAAAGCATAGGCAGAAACAGTAAAATATTCTTTACCCATTGATATACTCTTATTTCCTTAATAAAGGCAAATACCTTAGAATAATTTGCTTGGAAAACTATATGTACGTTTCCTGCTTTGCGGGCTTTTCGTAGAACGGATTTTTTAGGATGTATTAGTATTGCTTTATCGGCATGCTTCCAAACTGGAATGTCTGCCTTGCTGTCTCCGGCATAGTCAAAGCCTTTCTCTCCGTAACGGCGGACTAATTCTTTTGCTTTATTATCAGCACGCAGGTTTACATTATCTTTACTTGCCAGCACTTCATCAAATATACCGAGATAGTCTGCAATACTATTTGCTATTGACGGCATAGAAGCAGTAGCAAGAATAATTTTCCTGCCTTTGGCTTTTTCTTCTTTTACATAATCTAAAAATTTGCTTCGATAGGGTAGTTTATCGGGAGTAATTTTAGAGTTTTTCTCTAATTGTGCTTTTAAATAATACTTGCCTCTTAATACCCAGAAAGGTAATAAAAGCAGCAGTAAAGGATTAACCTTCATTATTACCAATAAGGATTCGGCAAGGCTGTCAGTTGCGATTACTGTCCCGTCCAAATCTATACAAAGTGGTTTATGTGTATTAGTTTCCATTATTTCAATATTTAGATTTAATACCAATAACTAATTTATTTATAAGGATTTACTTGCGACTTTGTCAAATAATTGCAGAGCAACAGCAACAGTTTGGTCCATATTATAATATTTATAATCAGCCAAACGACCGCAAAATAAGACATTTTCGCGAATATTCATCGCCAAAGATTTATATTTCTCGGCAAGTAATTGATTTTCTTCATTAGGGAACGGATAGTATGGTTCATTAATTCCTACTTTATATTCCGTAGGGTATTCTTCGGCAATTATTGTATTTTCAGTAACTTCATCGAGGAAATGTTTAAACTCAGTTATACGTGTAAAATCATAATTGTTCGGATAGTTTACTTGCGATGTTTCCTGAAAATATGCAGATTTAATATTTTTATATTTAAAATTCAAACTTCTATAAGCAAGTGTACCCAGAGAATAATCAAAAAATGAGTCAATAGTGCCTGTATAAATCACTTTGTCAAATTTGTAATTTTTCTCGGCAGTTTTAAAATCAGTGTTTAATACAAGCTCAATATTTTTATGGGAAATTAGATTTTTGAACAATTGAGTATATCCGTTAATCGGAATAGCCTGATATTTATCTTGAAAATATCTGTTATCACGGCTTAAATATACCGGAACTCTTGAGCTGACAGAGGAATCCAATTCTTCGGGCTTTACTCCCCACTGCTTCAGATTATACCCAAGAAATACATTTGAATAAATATAATCAGCTAAAAATTTTAGGTCTTTATCCGTAGTCTCAAGCAGTTTTAAAATCGGTATTTTATTAGCATAAGAAAACTTATCTAACAATAATGTTTCTAATTTATTAGCAAAATTCGGACTAAAGAGTTGATAAATAGAATTAAAATTAAATGGTACGGGTACATTTTTGCCTTCGATAACTGCAAGCACTTTATGAAAATATAAATGCCATTCGGTAAATGCTGACAGATAATCCCATACTTTTTTGTTATTGGTATGGAATATATGTGGTCCATATTTATGAACGGTGATGCCGTCAATGATTTCGTCGTAGCAGTTGCCGGCTATATGCTCACGTCGGTCAATCAGTAAAATATTTTTATCTAATTGAGTAGCTAACCTTTCGGCAAGAATGCAGCCACTGAATCCGGCACCAACTATCAAATAATCGTATTTCATCTCTTGATTAACCCTTTAAAATCATTCAAATCAATTAATTTAGTCAGTATTGACACAGATACAAACAATATAAACGTAATTATCAGTGCAAGTATTTGATTTATTCCGATTTCTTTGAGATAATAACCTACTAAACCGGAAATAACTGCTATTGCCACAAATGATAATAATTCTTTAATTACTATAGTTTTTATTACTTTATAAATAGCGAAAGTCAGCCCTATCGAGATGGCGAATTCTCCGATTAAATTAGAAGCGGCAGCCCCGTATTTGCCATAAATCGGGATAAGAACAAAGTTACTGATTAAGCTGATTGCACTACCGATTGAAATAGCATACATTACTTTTTTCTCTTCTTTCCAAGCTATTAAAGTCGGGGTCATAGACGTGCTGATAAAAACAAATATACTAGTAAAAGATAGTATTTGCAGTATATCCGATGATTCGGCATATTTAGCACCGTAAATTATACCAATAAATAGATTAGAGAATACAAATAAGCAAACTGTTATTATACTACCGAACATCATATTTGATGTAGTAAATTTCTTAAATATTCTCTTACGCTCATCTAAATCAGTACTTCTTGATAATACCGGATAGAAAGCCATCTGAATAATAGTCGAAGGAATTATCGCAAATTGAGTAATTCTGAATGCTGCATTTAGTATGCCGACCGAATAGTCATCTGCATAAAATTTCAAAATAATATTATTTGTTTGATTTAATACCGTTACCGAAAACGCATAGATGGTCAAGGGCAAAGCAGACCTAAGAATATCTTTTAATAAAGCCCAATCAATTTTAAAAGTATATTTTGCTATACTTCGCACATAATAAATAAATAAAAGAATTACATTTAACAATATGGAACTGCTACTGATAATAACAGCCATATAAATATCCGCTCGTGAATGAACAAGCAGTAAATAGCCGATAAATGTAACAATCGAAGTAAAAACTTGCCGAATGGCAAGTACTTCCATCCGCTCGATTCCTTGAAAGACCCAGTCCATATTAATAGCATTTGCAAATAATTGAAAACCGAAAATAAAGGTTACTATTTGTGTCTCTAAGGTATCATTAATACTAAAAATAACTAATGAATAAATCAAAAAAATGATACAGGCTAAAATTAATCGAGTAGAGGTAATAGTATCGGTATATTCTTTTATTCTATTGGGGAATTTTGCTATTTCACGAGTTCCGACTGTATTAAATGCCAAAACAACAAATAAAAGGAAATAGCTAAAATAAGAATTTGCAAAAGCAATTATTCCGGTACCTTCGGGCAAAATAGTTCTCATTAGGTACATGGTCGAAAAAAAAACTATTCCTTTATTGAAGAATTCAGAAAAAGTAAGAGAAATAATATTTTTAAATATCTTTTTTTTATCCGGCATAAGCTACAAATATAAGTCCAAAATCAATTTATTTAATCAAAATTCCAAATCAGCCCACCAATTAATATCCAACTCTTCAAATATATTATCTCTAATTTCGGTTTCTTCCAAATATCTCATTTCATTTTCAGAAATAGTCTCATTGTTTTGAGCAGATTCAGCTAATTCGCATAGTCTATTGAAATCCGAATGATGATTAGAGAATCTCATCTCGGCATAATCTCTGGCACTTTCAGTATAAATCAGAAATTGCCAGTCAGAGCTTTGTGCTAATAACAATTCTTTAAAAGCCTGCTTAAGCAATCTTAAAGAAAGTTCGTTCAGAGCTTCTAATTCAAATTTTTGGAAAAACATAATCAGCTTATTTTCATCGTTATAGAGGCTCTCCCAAGTCCATTTATTGCCTTCATTCATCCATACGTCGTGATTATTATTCTCGCCCCAAGAGCCTTCCGGCAAACGAATTACTTCTTTAGGTTGAGTATTGTATATCTGCTCGGAGCAAGTTGCCAAATTCAAGTACGGGGAGCTGTTTAAACCTTTAATTACGTTTTTAATAAATTCAGGACCTTCGAACCACCAATGACCGAATAATTCAGTATCGAAAGGAGTGCAGACAGTAGCGAAATTGCCTGTTGAATTCTGATAATAATTCGATGTATTTTCAAGATGATGAATAAAGTGATTGCTCTGCTTATCTAACTTATCTTTTGTCCAGTCGGGATGATACAAAGTCTTATACATCATGTCGGCTTTACTGTCGGTAACTCTCCAATATCTAAGCATAGAGCCATATTCCTTTTTATGGAAATCCAGATAATCAGGTTCGCCCGGATAGCCGATAGTTCCGCTCCAAACTTGCATAGACATAGTGTGATGTCTGGCAAATACCATTGCAGTCCCATATTCGGTTTTCTCTGAAGAAGACACATTATAAATTTTCAATGCTGTCGGTTTGGACGATTGGTTTTCAATTTTAAGCGGTTCAAATCTATCTTTATTATTATCAAGGAATTCACCCAAAGGAACAGATTCCAAAATATGTTTTTCGTCGGTAATGAAATAGTCTATCCCATGCTTAGAGAGAAACTGCTCGATTCCCGGTCTGAGCTTAGGCAGATGATACGGGAAAATCGGAAGCATAGAGTGCCAGTCGTAAGACGGTCTGTATGCACATTCCGGCAGCCAGATACCGCGTGGGGCTCTACCAAAATGCTTTTTATAATTCTCGACGGCAAGCTTAATCTGTAAATTTATACTTTTCTCTGTGGGTAGCAGCGGTAGATAGCCGTGAGTAGCTCCACAGGTTAAAATTTCGATAGCTCCGTCGTCTTGTAATTTTTTAAAGGCTTTTATAATAGAACAGTCGTATTTATTTTTAAAATCATTTAATCTGTCCGAATACCAGTCTCTCCAATACCTTGCTAAATAAATATGATGAGGATCATAGGCACGAGATTTAAATCGTTTCTCGTCGCTTTCGGCAGACTGCATTTTCTCCATGCAGTAATTTTCAAACTCGATTTTGAAATCAGGATGCTCGAGCTGCTCGCACAATACCGGTGATATATCAATAGATACATTTGGGACTATGCCCTGACTCATTAACTCATTGAATACATTAAGCAGAGGAATATAACATTCAGCCGCTGCTTCTGTCATCCAATCAACACCGTGGGGCCACTTACCGTGATGCAATACCCAAGGCAAATGCGTATGCAGTACTAATACATAATTTCCTGAGTGCATTATATACTCCTGTTCGTAAATAAAGTATAACAAAAATAAGAAAAAATACTATGAAAGATTCAATTTAATTATGATTTATTGGAAGTTTAAAGAAATTGATTTTTTCGTAGCCCTCAGCCGCAGTTTTGTGATTAACGTCCGGTGATTAGTGCAAGAAGTTACTTTCTGAAATGCAAGGCCGAGTAATTGGAAATTAGATATGGTATATCTATGGGAGTGTATTACCTATTCTTAATTTAACCGATTCAGCCACCTTAGGCAGAGCTTAGTGCGGAACCAAGAATATTGCCAATTCTAATTTCCTCATAGTCGAGTCCTATTCACTGTATATAGTAAAGAAGTTATTGTCTTGACTGATGATGTGCCTATCCTTTATATTTGCTTATTATTAATTATGCTTAGCAATGCAATCTAATGTTAGCCAATATTTAATAGAATTTTCTAGTACAAAGGCATCAATTTCAATTGTAATGCCGATTTTCTGAATAATAAGCCTACTATCAATAGTAAACAAACCTCTTTTGACAGCAGTCGCAGTATTTAAACCGGATTCTTTCCAAAGCTGCATTAAAAACTCACCTGGTAATAAATTGTGAATTTTGCTGGTTAAAGGTACTATTATTATATCATTGGAAGGATATGCACCGCTTACTATTATTGCAGGTCTAACTTTAAAGTTAGTTAAATCTGTAAAAGGATACCTAAGTAATATTATATCATTTTTGAAGTAATTGTTCATAAATATCGTCTTCACAGTTATCCCAAATATTACTTAAAATCTGCTCAGAAGCTTTTAAATAGAATGAATCGCTGTCTTTGGTGAGATAACTAACATAAATAATGGAATTTTCCGGTATTTCGTAACCATCGGATAGTAATATCTGCCCCTTTTTATATTCTGACTTTATAGTTGTTATCATATTAATCTCTAATATTTAGTTGTAGTTTGTACAACGTAAATATTAATATACTATTGTACAAAAAGGAAATTCATTAATCATTTCAAATATTATCTAACGCATATACGAACTCATTCCCAAGTATTTCATAGATTTCGAAACTATACTAATCATCATTCACTCAACTCAGAGCTTAGTGCGGAACCAAGAATATTGCCAATTACAATTTCCCAGCTCCAAACCCCGAAACCCCAAGAGTAAATGCTATTATCTATCGAAATTACCGAATATAAAGTAAAAATCGACAAATATGTCGAAATTGTGGATCAATAATATTTTGAAAATTTATTATAATAAGTATATATGTAGTTGATATATATTCAATTATGAGCGGTTTGAAAATTTGGCATTTTATTTGAATCCATAATAAAGTGTTGTTAGCTAATACTAAGCTTGATGATTAAGAGATATATAATTATTTAACGGATTAGCCACAACGCATAAGTATTGGGATACTTGCGTTTAGTAGCGTACAAATTTAATAGGATGATAAAAATGAAAAGTGCAAATTATATTATAAGTTTATTGGTAGTATTTTTTATGTTATCTATTAACATAATTGCTTGTGAAATGAATTTTGAGATTATGCAGGGTAAAAAAGCATCTTACTCAAATAATGACGAGTTAGTGGTTAAGCTAACAATAGAAACAACTCATAGAAATTGCAAACAAGCAATAAGCAATACTAAGATTAATACTAACGGAGCAGAAATTAAGTCTGCTACAAATTGGAATGAAGTTAAGCCCGGAGTTTGGGAAAGAAAATTAAAAGTTAAAATTACTAATCCAAAGTCGGGCAGGGCAACAATAAATGCAGAAAGAACATGCGACAAAGACGGCGGGCAAGCAACTCTAACATTAAAAGCTAAATAATTCATAACGAATATTCGGGAAAATTTATTATAATTGTATGCTTTAAAGCGATTTTGTGAAATATAATAATATTAGCATTAGCACAGTTTGTCAATGCTAATTAACATTATAAAAAATCCGAAAGATCAATATGAAATATTTAGTACGAACCATAGCTCTAATTTTAATATCTGTTAATTTGCAATTATTTGCTCAATGTAGTCAAGAATGCTCTCGGAATTGCGACAAAAAAAGAACCTCAAATATTGCACAATCGACAAAGCAAAATTCGGAAGATGAATTTCTGCCTTATAATCCAAATGAGGGTAAAGCAACTAATTCCGAAGATGAATTTATCGAATATAATGCTAAAACCGATACCATGGCTCAAGCAGTAACTAATGTTCAAAATCAAGTTCCCGAACAAGTTCCAGAACAATATATTTATCAGCATAAACTATTTTATCCCATATTATCATTAATAGCAACAATACTCGCAGGAATATTAGTTCGATTCAGGGCTACTCGTAAGCTACGTGGTGTATTTTTAATCAGTTCTGCCGTTACTTTGGGTTTCTATATCGGAGCCTGCCCCTGCCCAATCTCGAGTTTCAGTTATACTATAATTGCATTAAGTGGCGGTGAGTTTATATGGGTGAATATGATTTGGTTTTTAGCATTAATACCGATTACATATTTTTTCCATAAAGTATGGTGCGGTTGGATATGTCATCTCGGAGCATTGCAGGAATTTATATTTATACCTGCGGCAAACCTAAAATTCTTAGAGAGTGAAAAATCTCAAAAAGTAATGAAATACATAAGGTATGTTTTAGTTTTGGCATTGATAATACAAGTAGTTATAACTCATTCATATCTATATGATGAAATTGACCCGTTCAAAACTGCCTATAATTTGGGATATAATGCCGGATATACCGAATGGGTCTTACTTGCTCTTTTACTAATTAGCTCAGTATTTATTTATAGACCGTTCTGTAAATCGGCTTGTCCTATCGGCTTATTATTGGGATTGGTTACAAAAATCAAAGGAGCGGCAGTAGTCGGCACCGATCCTAATTGCTTAGGCTGTACGGTCTGTGCACAGTCTTGCAGTATGAATGCTATAAATCGCAAGCCGGGGTATAGCCAATTGGATAATAAAGATTGTATTGCTTGCGGTGAGTGTGCTGATGCATGCCGTCAGAGTGGTATTAAATTTTTTAGAAAAAGCAAGGAGCATAATGATCTAGTACAAATGAGCAAAACGGATTAGGAAATTACTTTTTTTCTAAAAACGTGATTTCAGTTTCGCCGAATTTTTTCTTATTGATTATTGATAATGATTCCGGAGGAACTATCCCCGAAAGTGATGAATATTCTACCGAGATAATACCGTTAGCATTTAATAAATCATCGGCTACGATAATATCAAGTAAATCATTAATAATATGCTCTTTATACGGCGGGTCAATAAGTATCAGGTCAAATTTAATACCGAAATTAAACTCCTTGAATTCTTTAATAGCTTTTACGGCATCTTTGCAGATAATTTGATACTGCTCTCTATTAATTTCAAAATAGTCCAATGAAGATTTTATATACTCACATGATTTCCTGTTTTTATCAAAGAAGTAACAGCTTTTAGCTCCGCGACTAATACTTTCTATGCCCATAGCACCGGTTCCGGCACAAATGTCTGCCACTATAGACTCCTCAAATTCAAAGTAATGATTAATGCTATTGAAAATACTTTCTCGCACCATATCTAAGGTCGGACGCACTCCATTGGGAATCTTGCCTTGAAATTTTCTGCCTTTATATTTACCTGAAATTATACGCATTGCACTACTTCAAATAAATGTGTTTATGAAATGGTGGGATAGCTGCACCGATACAAGCCGGGAAAATATGAGCAGTACGAGAGCAATAGTCTTTCTCTCTCTGTTCCAGATTAGTAGTTACCATTCTAAAAGCATTGAATTTAATAGAAGTCATAAGGAATTCTGTTAGTTTGGCTTCTGCCTTTTTATATATTTCAATGTTTAAGCCTGAACCGAAGAAAAAAGCAGTTTCAACATAATCGACATAGTCGGTCATGATTTTATTAAACTCATTTTCGCAAATAGTGCCAATTTCATCGGGGCTATTGAAATTAACCAAAGAATAGTAAATCGGCAGACCATTTTTGATAACACTTAAATCAATAAATTGTTGCTGGATACTAACTAATGCAGCGGCTTTGTCTAACTGCTCGGGATAATTATAGAGCAAAGCACTATGAGCATTAAATTGGCTGACTTCAAACCTATTGATTTTTAAATTTGTTCCTTTAAGCACGGACTGAGCAGTTGCAATCAAATTATTAGGAATAATTTCCGCAATAAGCATTTGCTTGCCGTCCATTCTCTCTCCGGTTTCAACAATTAAAGGGGAGAAATCTTCAAAGTTAAACATTGGGAAAGCTTGGCGTATCTCGAGCCCAACCAACTGCTTAATTTGATGCTCGTCCATATTTAATCTGCCCGGAATCTGGCTTAGCAGTACGCTTTCTGCCGGGAGAGTTACATTTACTTCGGATACATCGGGGACATCAGAAATAAATATTTCTAATTCCTGAGCAGCAAGCATAGAGAGCTCACTATCCGGATTTTCCAAATCAATCGGATGCTCGGTAGAATTGATGTAAACCAAATCAAGCCCCTTGGGAGTAACGTCAAAAGCCGCTAAGTATGTACGGTCAATATTAAAATATACGCTAAGTATTCTTTTCATAATCAATTTCCTAAAGTTTTAATCAGCAAAACTTATTTTACAAAGATAATAACAATTATCGAATATTTTAAGGTAAAAATTAGTTGGCGACTAAGATTATTACTATTTTTAGTTTATTAAAATCAATTACAGGCACCACTCTTCTTTAAGTATAGCATAAATAGTATCGTCGAGCCATAAGCCGTTTTCTAAAAATGCTTTTTTAAAATGAGCTTCCTTGCGGAAGTCTAAGCTCTCGACTAATCTTATTGATGATGTATTGTCTGCCAATATAGACGTTGTAATTCTATGTTTATTCAAGGAATTAAATAAATAATCGATTACAGCTCGGACTGACTCAATTGCATATCCCTGCCTCTGATACTCTTTATCTAAGGTGAAACCAAGCTCTACTTGCTGCTCGCCACCTATTATAAAATGAATTCCTATATCGCCGATTAGTTTGGAACTTGCTTTATGAATTACTGCAAGCTGAAACCAAGTACCGGGTATATTGATTTCTCGTTCAATTTTATACACAAGGAAATCAAGCACCGAGTCTATTGTCTCCGGTATCCAGCCCTGATGCCTGTTTGTGATTTTATCCGAACGGTAATTGAATAATTCCTCGGCATCATGTATATTTAATGGTCTCAGGATTAGTCTCTCTGTTTCTAATTGTAGGCTCATATTATTTTTATATACTTTCTTGAATAATCTTATTTTTTTGCTTATTTCTTATTTTTCTTAATTTTCGACTTATCAAATTATTAGCAACAAATAAAGTAACATATAATAAAAATTGAATCCCAAAGCCAAAATCAAATCTTATGCTATCTTTTACTAAGAATATAATTGACAGATTAATCAATATATAGTAACCCATTAAATAAAGCAAACTTTTAAGTCTGCTACCAAAATTAGAAGTCAAATCCACTTTTATAAACATAAAATAGATAATAGCAGAAATAAATAGTACAATCCCGACAATCAAATTAATAAGCATTATTTTCTCCTTTTAAAAAATCCGATAAGGCTTTTAATATAATCTTCTTCGGTAGAGATTTCGAGATAATCTATTTTGTTCTTTTTAAAAAGTGAGATTAATTCGTTTTCTTTTTTTTCGGTTATTTGCTTGTACTGTTCTCTAATTTTTTTTGAATTAGTATCGAGCAGTATGTTTTCGCCTGTTTCGGGGTCAAAGAAATTGACCATGCCTGCTTTTGGAATGTCTTTCTCTAAGGGATTAAATACTTTAAAAGCAATAGTATCATGCTTACGAGAAATTATTTCCAATTCTTTTTCAAAGCCGGCATCTAAGAAGTCTGATATAATAAATAGAATACTCTTCTTTTTCATTATCCGCATTGTATAATGCAGGGCTTTTTTAATATCTGTTTTTTTGCTTTTGGGCTGATATTCTACTAATTCACGAATAATACGCAATGTATTTGATCTGCCTTTCTGCGGCAATATTGTCTTTTCAATTTCATCGGTAAATAGTATCATTCCGGTTTTATCTTGGTTTTGACTTGCCGAAAATGATAATATTGAGCATAGATAGGTTATCAGTTCGCGTTTGGTTTTCTCTATAGCACCGAAATCTCCCGAGCCTGATATATCGACCAATAGCATCATAGTCAGCTCTCGCTCTTCCTCAAATGTTTTGACAAAGGGAGCATTATACCGAGCGGTTACGTTCCAGTCGATAGTGCGAATCTCGTCTCCGATTTGATATTCGCGTACTTCGCTAAAAGCCATACCTTTACCTTTGAAATTAGTATGATATGTGCCGGCGAATAAATCTTGAGACAGTATTTTTGTTTTTATCTCAATTTTTCTAACTTTCGCGAGTAATTCTTTAGTATCCATAATTCAACCGAGAATATATTTCATAATTTTAAATAAAATACAAAAATACAATTTATTATAATAAGTAGAATTATTTTTTTTATTTCAGTAGAGGCTGTATATATACATAGATATATGCAAACCCCGTGGTATCCGGTGGTTAGTGGCTGGTGTCCGGTGGTTAGTGGCAAGCACCTATCCCGGGGATAGAATAAGAATAACCATGTTTGAAATACGTGGCAAGTGATTAGTGACTGTTGTCTGGTGGTTAGTGGCAAGCAGCTATCCCGAAGTGATAGAATACGAATAACCACTATTTGGATCTAACAGTAAATAAAAGGAATACAGTAACTAATGCTGTGCCGAGGACAATTGCCGGACCGGTTAATTCTTCCCAAAAGGTTTTTTTTTGAATTGGAAGAGGCGAATTAGTAAATCTATACTCACCGGCTTGAATATATTCAATGTCTTCTCTGTTAATAGTATCGACTATTGAATAATTTAAATCTTTAAAATTATATACAGTGGAGTTCGTGTTTATAATTTTAGCGAGTAGAGATATTTCGTTAGTACGGATTATAGAATCCTGACTATAGATATATTGTGCATATTTTACATTATTAGTAATAATATTTATGCTTAATATATTAGAATTATCGGCAGCAAGTAGTTTATTGGTGTCTAAAGCATTAAATAATTTAAGCTCCAGAAAACTTTTAGAGCTATGCTCGGATATTTCTAATTTGTTTATTTTTAGGTTATTTGATTTGAATTGAGAAATAATATTAGAAACTGCTTTCTGATTAAGCCGGTCAAGTATTTCGATATTAGTTTCTAAAGCATTTAAAGGTAAAAGCTGCAAAAAGAAAATTAAAATCATTACTAAAGCTAAATATTTACGTATCATAATCAATTATTTCCGTTATTTAGTAAAAATAATTTTTTTTACAAATATAGAAATATTATTTTAATGTTTTGAAAGAAATTTTGTGTAGGAATAAAATATGAAAAAAATAGCTGTTATTATGGCTGGTGGTTTGGGAAATAGACTTTGGCCCCGTGCTACAGAGAAAACACCAAAACAATTTGTGCATCTTACAGGCGAAGGCACAATGATACAAAATACCGTAATGCGTCTGTCGCCAATATTTCCGATAGAAGATATATATATTGTAACCTCTGAATCTATGCAAGAATATATTTATGACCAATTACCAATGATAAAAAAAGAGAACATAATATTAGAGCCATTCAGTAAGCATACTGCTCCATGCTTAGCATTGACTGCATTGGCAATCAGAGAAAAATATACGCCTGATACCATAATGATTGCATTCCCGGCTGACCACATGGTCTATAATGTACGTGAATTCCATTATAGTATAGAAACTGCCGCGAAATTAGCAAGCGAAAGAAATTGTATTGTTACTGTCGGGGTTACCCCGACACGTCCGGAGCCGGACTTCGGATATGTACAGGTAAAAAACGACCCGGCAGACCTTGGCGAATTGTATGAATCCGGCGTTAGATATTCGACTACTTTCGCAGAGAAACCCGATATGGAAACCGCAAAGAGATTTATTCAATCGGGCGATTTCTTATGGAATACGGGAATATTCGTATGGAGCCTATATACATTCTGGCGAGCTTTTGACAAGTATTTGCCGGAGCATTCAAGACTATTTGAAGTATTGAAAAAGACCTCTCCCGCTAACTGGCAGAAGACAGATATTGAATATGTGTATCGTCAGATGCAGGCTGTCTCTGTTGATTATGCAATTCTCGAAAAAGCCGACAATGTGTTTGTAGTCGAAGCTGCTTTTAACTGGAGCGATTTGGGCAACTGGGACGAGCTATATAGGCTTTCTATCAAGGATGGCAGAAATAACCTGATAGAGGGCAATGTAGTTGCTATGAATACTCAAAACTGCTTTATTAGCTCTACAGAGAAGCTAATAGGAGTAGTAGGGGTTAAGGATTTATTTATTCTGGAGGGTGAAGACTCAATCTTGATTTGTAAACGCGGTTCTTCTGAAGATATTAAAGACATTACCGACTATTTAAGAAGAAAACAGATAAATATGTATTTGTAAAAAATAGAATAAAAAAAAATATTTATGTTTAAAATTGCTCCTTCTCTTATTTAGTTTCGGGAAGGAGTTGTTTTTATTGAATATCATTATTTCAATCAATGATAAGCAAAAATCCAATATAATGAAGTTCCTGCATAAATAAATAAAAATATTTTTATAAATAACTGTAACCAATTTAATAATTAGAGTGTCTTAATACTGTCCAATAAAAAATTGAACTGCATAAAAAATGTTTATTTTACATTATGGGAGTAATTATGAAGAGGTATTACTTAATATTGATTGCATTTATAGCAATGTTTTATTCCAGCTTTGCTTACCAAATTGGTGGCGGATTTTCATATAGTATATTAGGAACTGACGAAAATCAGTCATTGCTGATAGTCCTATATTCAATGCCAAAAATTTCTTATGATGATTTAGCAGAGCAGAGGCTTTCTTTAATTAACACAAACACCGGTGAGACAATTTCTTGGTTTGAAACTCATAGATTTTCAGAATTTATGAGTACAATACTAAGTATAAACAAATCAAATAATAGGATCAAACTTGAAAATAATGATACTATTGTAATTTATGATTATTTGACAGGAAATTTAATTACAGAAGATGAATCCGAATATGCACCTCTTACCATTTTAACTGATACTTATGGTGTCGAAATCAATAATATAGAGTATAAAATGGCAATTGCGGGTGAATATATCGATATTTCCAATGACCTTGGATGTTTTGAAGGTATGATTCAAATCAAAGATAAAACAAACTTAAAGTTATTAAACATAGTTCCCGAAACTTTTATCGGTACTAAGTTTTATGATAGCTATGTTTGTAACGCCGATAAATCAATGATTGCTTTTATTGGGAATTTGCAAATTAATGATGATGTTAATCAGAACGAGATTTTATCAATTTACGATGTAAAGAATAATTCCATCAAACGAGTACTTAATCCGGTACCTACTTCTATTTTGGGATTTAATAGTGATAATACGAAATTAAGTATTTATTCAAACAGTAAATTATTCTACTATGATTATGAATCAAATCAAATTACTGATTCTTTAGAATACGTAAATAACAAATCCTTTGTAAATATCGAGAAAAATAACAAATATTTTGTTTTAACTAACGGTAATACTATTGAAGTATATGACGGCACAGGTCAGCAATTGATTCAATCTTTTGTAAAAGGTGAAAATTCCTCAAATTGGTTAATATCCGAGGATTCCAAATTTTTCTATGAATATTCTAATTTGGAAGTCAGCACTTATAATATTGAAACCGGAGAGAAACTTACAAAGCATATTCCGAATTTTTATGCACTAATTGGCAATAATCCTTATAAGACTTATTCATTGTCTAATGACGGTAAATACATTTTAACCAAATATTATAATAATGAGGGGAAAAATTACAATTTTACTTCTTGGTCTGTTGAAGAGGATAAAGCCGTATATACTCAAATAGCAAAAGAAAAAGACGCTGATGCTAAAAGAATAAAATATATTAGTGCCCCGCATTCAATATCATTTCAAGTTGAAGACTTTGGCAATACAATGGCAACATTTAATAAGCTCTATTTTGAAATGACAAATTTGATAAATTATGCTTCCTGCGAAGCCGAAAACTCATACATAATCGAAACTGTAAATAACGGAACAGAGGTATTATCATACTCTTGCGGAGGCATTTTATCGAAATATAATATTTGCGACCAGGCTATCAGCGAAGTAGTTGAAAATAAAATTGAAGTAAATAGCTTAGAGTTTTATCCGAATCCTACAGATAATCATATCACTATCAAAGATTTATCTATAGGGTACAATACAATAAATATCATCAATACAGGCGGAGAAATTGTCGTTTCTGTTACTAAATACCAAGATTCTAACTCCGAGTGTAAAATTGATTTATCCGAATTGAATTCCGGAAATTATATTATTGAAGTAATTAATGGCAAAGATAAAAGAAGCGGGAAAATAAGTATTGCAAAATAAAAGATTTCTAAAGTAAATGGTGTTAATTCGCCATTAAAATGAAAAAGCCTTTGTAAATAATATTACAAAGGCTTTTTGATGTGGGCCCGGAGGGACTTGAACCCCCGACCTGCGGATTATGAGTCCGACGCTCTAACCAACTGAGCTACAGGCCCCCCGTCAATTCATTCTATAACTTTTCAAAAGCTCTTTCAAAAATAGGAATTCAAAAATAATACTTTTTTTTGTAAATGTCAAGCTAAAAATCAAAAAATCCAAAATAAATTCCAATATTGAAATTAAATCCTTCAGGTTTGATACCGGATGGCATATTAGAGAGCGTCCCATCAACATTAAATTTCCAATCAGGCGAGAAAGCAAAAGAATATCCTGCACCGGCTTTAAAGCAGAAATTCTGCGAAAGCTTATACTGGATATTTAAATGTGGCTCAACAAAATAGAAGCTGCCGTCTAAGGAATAATTATAAGAGTTCGGGTCTTTTAGCTCATTTACGAAGTCATACTCAGATTTTGATTGATATACTTGTAATTGTAAATTAGAAAGCCCGAACGAAACGCCTGGCATAATAGCAAAACTTTCAAATGGTACAATAGCATAATTCAAATCAAGATTAGTAAATGAAATTCTATAATTGATATTGCGAGAATAATCTTTTAGCAAAGGGTCAGAATTAAGTGATTTCTCGACATTTTTTGAACCGGCAGAATAACTGAAGCCGATATTAAAATTACGTGTCTGCTCAACAGAGAAGTTTACATTAAATCCAGACAAATAGATTGGAGTTTTTAATTCCGGCATATCAAAATTACTATTACCGATGAAGGAATTGAAGTCGTCTAAATTGTGCATAATAAAAGTGCCGGCATATCCCAGACCTAATACTTTATAGTATTTTTTAGGAGTGGTATTATCAATATTTTCGACTTCAAAACTTTTTAAAAATTCATCATCATTTGTAATAATTGTGTCTAAAGTAGGGGCTTGCTCTTCTTGAGCATTGGCAGTATCAAGAGCCGCAATAATTGAGAAGCAAATTAATAATAAATATAATAAACGCTTCATAAATGGTTTCTTTCTTTAATTATAAAAAAAAATAATGACGCATACGAAATAAAATAATTGATATTTACCA
Source organism: uncultured bacterium (assembly GCA_942493235.1). Classification (GTDB taxonomy): domain Bacteria; phylum Bacteroidota; class Ignavibacteria; order Kapaibacteriales; family UBA2268; genus ENR-C587. Next base: position 468,737 of record OW818676.1, read on the forward strand.
ATAAATATTTTGTTCCCATTTATATTTGTTCGTTTTGATTACGAAATTTCTATAGTGAAGTCTTGTATCTGCTCAATACTAATGCAAAGCCGGACTATTGGATTAGGCTATGATTTCTTTTAGATAAATAATCAAAATCTGACTAAGTAATTATTTAGGGGACTGTCACAAAAAAAGCTTATGAACCTGTCAAATCTTTTTCTGAGTGCAAGTAAGTATAATGAAACTATGCACTTCTTAAAAAGAATTATTCTACTGTTTAACAATTTTGTAGTATATTGAATTGGAATTTACAGATAACTCCAATATATAAAATCCGGAAAATAAATCATCGATATTGAGCAATAGTGAGCCATTTTCACTATTTTGGGTTGAATTTGAAATAGATTTATTGAATGGTATTTCTCGTTTATTACCATATAAATCAATTGCATTAATTTTGACTATCGGGCTGCTGCTTTCATATTGACAATGAAAATCAACTTTAACTAAATCAATTGCGGGACTTGGAGACGGATAGCCTGTAGAGAAATAAACATAACTGTTCATGCCCTTTGTTCCCAACATAACATCTAAACCGCATTTTGTAGTTATTGTGTCAATATCCGGCAAACCAAAGCCTTCGATTTGAGCCAAATGAGAAGTGCATACATCGTAAAGTATTAAAGTATCTAACTGCTTACCAAGTGCAGACGGAGTATAGCAAATCACCATATACGCTTTATCGTTCGGCTGAATAATAATTGGGAATTGTGCTGGTGGAACCGAAAAATCTTTGTTAATTTTAAGAAATCCGTATTCAATTACAGCTTCATTATAAGACTTATTAGTTATCTCTAATGCTTTGCATGGTAGATACCCATATTTAGCTGAATCAATCATAAATGGTAAATCAGTAATATTATAATTTATACTGAGCTGATTGGAATCATTTTTGATAGACACATTAATAGTATCTGCCGGTCCAGGGCAATAATCTAATGATTTAACAATTACTGAATAAGTACCGCTTTTATCGATGAATATGGAATTAGTATCTTCAGCGATAATTTCACCGCTCAAATCATTATACCATAAAATTTCCGAATAAGCTCCCTCTATATACAATCTGAGTTTTTGACCTGTGCATAGCACCATGCTCCCTTGAGTTAATATTGCCGGATGTGGTAGCGGAACTACTTCAATAACGAGCGAATCAAGCCCGGTACAACCGTTAGTATCTGTAATAGTAAGGTAATAAGTGCCGGTTTGGTAGAAATCTTTTTCATAATCTTTAGACCCGTCATACCAAACGAAATCATTTAATTTGCCTATTATCTGAACATTAACAGTATCGCCTTCGCATAATTTATAATTACTTGGTATATTAAATTCGGTTTTAGGATTGTCAAAGAAACTGATTTGAATATGATTAGATGTCCCTCTGTTACAATCATTAGTATTTGTTAGCATATAGTAATCTCCGGGGACACTAACTTCAATACTGCGAGTAATTTCGCCGGTTGACCATAAGTAATTAGGATATTCTTTTTCGGAAGTCAGTATAGCAGAGGCTCCTTCACAGATTTTACGTTTATCACTAATTATTACAGGTTTCAATGTGTCAATTCTTGATAATTTATAGACACCTTCTCCAACTACAAATCCGGTAGAATCATTAAAAAAGTAAAAATCATCTAAATTGGCATCATCAATACCGCAATTTCTAATAGTCCAATTAGCACCCGCATCTTTTGTATGGTAAACAGATTTGCCAATACCGCATATCCAGCCTTCAGTTTCAGATATTAAAAAAGCTCCGTATTGAGGAGTTGGTAAGGTAGTTACATTCCAAGTCTGCCCATTATTAGTTGAAAATCTTGCTCCGCCTAAGCCCTCAATTGTTCCATTACAAGTCTCGCCGGAAGGAACTAAAAATGAATTACCCAATATGCAAAGTTCTTCATGCCAGTCATTAGGTCCGGTATTTGAAATTATTTCCCAATTGACTCCTTTATCTTTTGTTTTCCATATTTCCCCGCTTGATGCTGCAAAGCCGGAACCATCGGGATAAAGAATTAAATCTGAGAGCTTAGTATCGCGAGTAAAGTAACGCGACATTTTCCAGCTTTTGCCTCCGTCATTAGTTCGATAAAAACCCAGAAATCCTTCGCAATTGCCGCCTACAACCACCCCGTAATTCTCATCAAGAAAATAACAACCCCAATAAGAAAGGGTTCTGTCCGGGGTGATTTCTTTCCAAGTTACACCACCGTCTTCAGTTCTGTACATGCTTGATGCCCTGAGGATTTCCGAATATGCCGATACTGTATAGCCTACTTGCTCATTAAGAAAATAAATGCTTTCTAATTGGTCTGCGTGATTAATTATGGATTTTGTCCAGGTAAGCCCTTTATCTGTTGTTCTAAGTACTTTTCCGCCATATCCGCTAATCCAACCGTAATCGGGATTGTCTTTTAAAAAGAAAATTTCAAGCCAATAATCAGCAGGTGATTCATCGGGAGTATTAATCTTTTCCCATTGAGAAAAACATGGATAGCTAAGCGATATAAACAGTATAAAGTAAATAATTCTTTTCATTTTGAGCTTTCGATAATAATATATGTAATCTTACAAATTATGTAAGTATATATTAACACGAAATAGTATCAAAAATAGTTACAAGAATTTAAATTTAATTTTTGGGATATATGTGGTTCAATGTAAGTGAAAAAGAAAATTGTACTCTGCTGATATATCTGAAGTATGTGTTTAAATGGAGTGGGTGATTAAAAATTTGGGAATTTGCAGAAACCTTATAGTATTTACTCCACCTTTAAAGAGGTTGTGTAAAAACCTTTGTTTACACCGTTTTTCGACTAACAATAATTAGTCAAAGTCTATGATGAGGCTGTCTAAAATTTGTCATTAGGAACGAAGTGAAGAATCCAGATAAAGTTAACTTATTGATAATTCTGGATTCTTCGTTACACTCAGTATGGCAAACCATCTTCTTTCAAACTTTTTAGACAGTCTTATGATCGGAGGAAAAGAAATTATTTCTGAACTACAAATTTGATACGCGAGCCAATGCTTCCCGATTTTATGATTGCAAAATAAGTACCACTTGATAGAGCGGATACATCTAATTTGAAATTATGGCTTCCGGCACCTAATTGAGTATTTGATAATAAATAAAGAATGTTATTGCCTAATAAATCGCTTACAAAGAGTTCTATATTCATATCATAATCAAGATAGAATCTTAATTCGGCATTGTCAAGGATTGGATTTGGCAATACTTCCAAAGCAAAGCACTTAGCTGAATAATCTATACCGCTAAGTGGGTCGCTCCCCAGCTTATATTCAAAAGCACCGATATCAATTCTGCCTTCGGCGGCAGTGTTTTTGTCAAGATTTCGAGGGTAGCCTACACCGCGTACATCAAACACTTCTGATAAATAGTCGCTATAACCGGCATCTATACATGGAGAAGTTCCACAGAGGTTATATATCCAATTGCCGGATTTAACAAACTGAGGATCTTCATTGACACAATATGTTGGTTCAACTGTACCGGATACATTGTCTGTACCAAGAGGATAGCAGGAACCCAAAAGTGCAAAATTTCCGGTTTGATTCATTATCTGAGACCCATCAGAATTTGCAATGTTACCCCAAATTATTGAATTTATGGCTGTTACATCTCCCAAAGTATTAAAAACTCCGGCATAGTTTTCAGCATTATTATTGGTAATTGTAGTATTTACGAAAGATAGATTTCCATGGTCGCCATTATAAGCCGTTCCATTTAAAGAAGAATTAGATGCTATTAATGAGTTATAGAAATATGCAAATTTTGTTAAATTAAAAATTACTGAGCCATATTGAGCGGTGCAGTTTTTAAATGTAGAATTAAATACATTTAAAAGAGTTGAATAATTATAAAACACTCCTCCGTTTAGAGTAGCGGAGCAACTGTCAAATTGTGAATTTCTTACAGTTAATTGAGAATTCTCAATAGCATGAAATACAGCTCCGGTGCCGGCAGACACTTTGTGAAATATACAAGAATCAATCAAAACCATAGAATTAACTATATAGAAAGAGCCCCCATTTGTATTAGCTACCGAAGAATTAAAAGTACATTTTTCAATTGTTGCAGTGCTGTTATTGAAATTACTGATGTCTGCCCCATTATTTGCAAAATTACTAAAACGAGTATTAATAATATGAGGAAATGAATTTGTGTTAGAGATAGCTCCGCCTTCGCCTGCTGTATTATTACGGAAATAGCAATTGACAATTTTAGGCGAATTCCCCACATTATACATTCCTGCTCCCATAGCATTATTAAATTCATTTAGACAATAGCCGTCGCTAATGGTAAATCCGTTAAGCTCTGCATTGTTATTTAAGCTAAGAATTTGGGAATGATTAAACACATGGTAACAGTTATCTGTTTCAAGGGTGTCTATACCGATATTACCACTTAAAACGCAAATATTTATATCCGGAGAGGCTTGAGAAAGTTCGGTTTCATTGCCGAGAAATCCGCCATAAATCTTTACTCCGTCTTTCATTTTAAAAGCCCTATACCTTTCGTTTTCACCGGCGATTTTCATAGTTGGGTAATATATGCCTTTTGCTACCCAAATTTGGTCGTTGCTGATTGCATAATCAATTGCATCTTGCATATTAATATAGGCATCTGCCCAAGTTTTGCCATTGTTACTACCGCTTGCATTTACGTTAACATATATAATCAAATTAGAGCTAATCGGGTCAACGCCATTTTTATATTCATAAGCTCCTATATCAATTTTATCGTAAGCCGAATCGCCGTTAATATCCAAAAATCTTGGGTAGTTAGTACCTCTGATGTCGTAATTATATAATTTGTTAATATAATTAGCTGAATTCCCTGCATCTACACAGGGCGATTCTTTGGTTATTGAGTAAGGAAAATCACCACGCAAAGCAAACATCGGGTCGGAATTAATACATTTATTCTGAACATATCTGCCATAAATATCACTTTTTGAATTACTTATACAGGAATTATTAAGGTATAGAGTGTCAGCCGGATTAGTAATATATATTTCTAAAGGCTGATAAGTAGATTCATTATTGCGGATAATTGAATTGTCTATTCTATACTTAGAAGTTCCGTATTTACTTTCAAAATGCAATGCTCCGGATTGACCGGCTTGATTATCAGCAATTGTGCAATTAACAATGTTCAAGTGCGACAAGTAGGTATTAGTGTTTGAATATGAGTAAATTGCTCCGCCTTTTACCTGTGCTGAATTATTAAAAAATTCCGAATTGATAATACTGACATCAGAATTATTAAGTATAGCTATAACTCCGCCGCTTGAATCGGTTCGGTTAGAAGCAAAAGAACAGCTTCTATAAGTGCTTGAAGAAATAATATCATAAATAACTCCAGAGCCAAAAGCAGAGTAATTGCTGTCGAATTTGCATTTATAAACAAATGCCGTAGAGTGATTGTTATTAATTACTGATGCACAATAAGGCTGAACATTCTGCACGTCTCTAATAAGCTTATTGGAAATGAAAACTGAATTTGTGATGTACATATTCGAATAAGAATTAGCTAAAGACCCCGAATAACCAATATTGTTCAGTCGATTGAAACTGCAGTTTGAAATATTTACTGAAGAAGCGGAATTAATCATAGCCATAACCCTAAAATCCTCGGATAAGTCTTTTCGCTCAAAGTTGCAGAATCCAATAGTAACTTTATTGCTATCGTTAGCAATTGCATAATTTAAGTTATCGGAAAAATCACAATATTGAATATTCAGAGTGTCTTTAAAACTGTAAATTGCAGTACCGTTTGCTCCTTCGTTATTTCTGAATTTAATATATTTCAAAACAATAGATGCTCTGTTATTTTTTATGGCAGAAGCCGAAGCGTAACGTATTTCAAAACCATCTAAAATTGAGTTGTTATCAGGTGCCATTTCTGAATTATTATTGATTACATGATAACAGTTATCATTAATTTCACCGATTGTTCCAATATCTCCTGACAGAATTGAATTATAAGTGTTTAGATTTCGCTGATACATATCAATTTCAAAGCCACCGAAACCGCCATAAATTGCAACACCCTTTTTCATTTGGAATGCTTTATCTCTGTCGCTGGTGCCTTCAATCATTTTGCTTGGGTAATAAGTACCCTGAGCTACCCATATTTGGGAGCCATCAATAGCTATATCCAAAGCGGACTGTAAAGAGTTAAAAGAGTTTGCCCAGCTTGTGCCGTCATTATTACCGGTCGCATCTGCTTTAACATAAATTATCAAAGGAGTCAGAATACTATCGTTTTGGGCATTATATTCATAAGCTCCAATATCGACAGTACCATTATAACTGCCATCTCTATTGAGCTTACGGGCGGAGCCTCTAATATCTTTAGTTGTAGTACTGAATGTACTATTACCGGCATCTATACACGGAGACAGCCTTGAAATAAGTAAAGGATTTACTGTATCTAAAACAAAAGCAGGTTCAGCATATATGCAGTTTTGAATAGTACTCAATCCGGCTTTAATATTTACAGTGTCATCTTTAATCAAGCAGTTATACAGCTCTACCGTATCGGCTTTTATGGTAGTTGTTATATTATTATCGAAAAATAAAGTATTATATGCTTTTATATTAGTCCCGACTAAAATACTATTAGTATTATTGGAATTGTTTTTGGTGAATGAGCAATTTGTTATATTACAATTACCACTAATAATATGATTAAAATTTCTAATGTTCAAAAATACGCAATTCTCAAAGTTCAATATTTTTGAATTTTGATTGGTTATTAAACTACTTGTGTATGAACCATTTGAAAAATTTGAAAAATAAGTATCCACTATGTCAACCTGAGCATTACTATCAAACAATAATGTTGAGACCCCACCTGAAGTACAATGTTCAAATTCACAATTATTAAGTTTTGTGTATTTTGTACTGTTACTTTTAAGAAATCCATTATAATTTTCGTAATTATAAACTGTAAATTTCGAATTACTAATTATAAGAGTATCAAGATAAGAACAATCAAGTAAGGCTTTATTACTGCTGAATAAACCGCGAAAAGTGCAATTGTCAATCAAAACACTACCTTGCCTAATATTAAAAGCACACAATTCACGCTCAAATCTAAACTCATCTAATAGAAGTTCTTCAAAATAGAAATTTGAATTTCTACAAATAATTTTGCTATTATTGCTTTTAATTAGATTTAAAAACATATTGCTAAAATCACAACTATCGATAATAAGTTCCGAATTAACAACATATATGGCATTAACGTCCCAATCGAATTTACAATTTTCTATTATTAGTTTTGCATTTATATTATATATTTGATTTAACGAATCGTTAGGAATAAATGCACTTCTTGTTGAGCAATTTGCTATTTTGGGAGCACAGCCTATATTTGTCATTATTACCCCAGTTGTATCGTGTGCTCCTTTAACGGTATTATATAAACTAAAGCCGTTGAGCAGAGCAGTGCTGTCTAAATCCAAATCAGCAGTATGGTAGAACAATCTATCACTGCCAGTCCAGTAACCCTCCATATCGGCTGTACCAGCAGATAGAGTAGTAATATTAGCAGAAATATTTCTCTGGTATAGCTCAGTTACATCTTCGTTACCCCAGAAACCGCCATAAATAGCGACACCCTTTTTCATTTGGAATGCTTTATCACTGTAGTTTGTTCCACCAATCATTTTGCTTGGGTAATAAGTACCCTGAGCTACCCATATTTGGTCGCCGGCAACAGCACTATCTATTGCCTCCTGCAAATCTATATATGCAGTCTGCCAAGTCAGACCGTCCGAAATATTATGCCCAATATATTCGCGAACATAAATAATCTTACTGTTTGCATCTATCAACGCAAAAAGGGAAATCAAGGCAATTATTACACACTTTCTCATAGATTCCTCGTTTTATATAATTATTTTGCTTTTTTTCATATAAACTAATATAACTAATAAAGTCTGAATTTGCAAGAGAAATATTTATTTATTCATATTTGTAACTTATTATTGATTTGATGAAATATATGAATTGCTTGAAATTAGGGATATGCCCGTAATTTACAAACATGTATATTTTAACATGATAGGATAAATTCACTTCTTTGAGTCCCGTGGTTAAAGAGGCCGGGCTGTGTGAATATTACTATTATAATGTAATTTTACGCAGTTTTTATCTCACTCATTATCAACCCCATGCTTCAGCGTGGGGATTCAAGTAATTAGTGACCTTTACCACGCTGAAGCGTGGGGTTGAATGGAACTTGGAAAAATATTTGTTGTCTTTTGATAGTATTTACCCAGCCTTTTAAGCGTGGTGATGAATTGAGTAGTGAAGATATTTGAAACAGCTATTAAGTAGATATCAACCTGATGGTTAACTGTCAGGTTGCATTGAAGATAAATGAAAAATAAGCAGGCACTAAAGTCCGGGGTTGATGACAAATTCTCATTGCAAGTTGAAAATGAAATTATAGATTGTTATTTATTTGCATATCATTGAATTAATGATACATTAAAATAATTAGTAATTTGATAAGTAGCCTTCTTTAATAGTGTTTATCTACATTTTTTTTATTAAATTTGTATTTTATATAATCATCAAGCAAACATGAACGCAGCTATTAAACTTTATAATTTACTTTTAGCATTTTTTAAGCCATTACGGGAATTTGTTCCTATAGAATATCAAAGCGACTTAATCAGTTCGACAATTACGAACAATGCAAACCGAACCGGATTTATTATCAAGCTATTTCTACCGCTTTCGATTTTGATGGGAATCCCTGACATAATAAATCTAATATTAGGCATGGGGAACAAATATTACAACATAGCAGGACTATCCATAAATTTAGCATTATTTTTAATAAATTTAGTATTTTACTATATATTTAAAAATAGTAAAAAGAACTTTAACTTAGTTAAAATCAATACTATGCTTAAAGTATATGTATTTACTATGACCGGTTCATTTTTTCTATACTCGCTCTATATTAACTCTATGCTTGGAGATTATACGGCTTTTTATATTAGTTTGGTTTTATCCATGGTTATATTTGTAATGCCTGATTTTTCTCAGATATACAATGCCCTAATTTCAGCTATTATATTAACTTTTATGATATATAATAAGGGTGATGATTACATTCATATTAACAACAATATTCAGGTCTTATTTATATGTACTATAGTTTCGATGATATTCTGGAGGATTGAGCGAAAGCACGTAAGTAACGAGTTTATCAACAAAAAAATGTATGAGCAAGCCAAAGAGTCAGCTGACGAATTAAATATATCTCTACTCGAGAAGAACAAGGAGATAGAAAGCCAAAACGAAATATTAAAAAACCTGATAGCTACCAAAGATAAATTTTTCTCGATAATAGCACATGACATCAAGAATCCATTTTCTGCAATTGTAAATTTGTCTGCTATAATTTCTGATATGGAAAGATTTGAATTGACAAAAGAGGAGGTTAAAGAATATGCTAATAATATACATTCAGCTACCAAAAACTTGAACTCACTATTAGAAAATCTATTGATTTGGTCGAGATCACAGCGTGGGATGTTATGCTTTGAGCCTGAAAAGACAAATATAAGTTATTTATTTGAATATGTATCATCATTATTGGAATGTGCCGCAGGGCAGAAGTGCATACGGATTAATAATTATATCTCTAAAGATATCAATATTCAAATTGATACAAATATGATGAGTACAGTATTTAGAAATATACTCGCAAATGCTATAAAATTTACTAATAAGGGCGGAGAAATCAAGATTTATTCCGAGCATATAATAGCACCATTCGAAGGGTATAGAATTACTATCGAAGACACAGGAGTAGGCATTTCGCCTGAAAATATGAAAAAATTATTTTTAATCGAAGAAAGCATCACTACTCTCGGCACTAATGACGAAGTTGGCTCCGGTTTGGGCTTACTTCTTTGTTATGAATTTGTTAATCGACATTCGGGTAAGATTTATGCAGAGAGTGAAGTAAGCGTAGGAACAAAAATTATTATTGAATTACCAATATAAAAAATATTTCTTTTGTATATAAAAAATATTTATTATATTTGAATTCCATGTTAATGGATTAGGAGAGGTGGCCGAGTGGCTGAAGGCACCGGTTTGCTAAACCGACGTAGTGTGTTAAATGCTACCGCGAGTTCGAATCTCGCCCTCTCCGCAAAATAAATATTTCAATAAAAAACTCTTACTAAATGTATATCAGTAAGAGTTTTTTTGTGTATATTTTTGATCTATATATAATATTGTTTTATTTGAAATTGGGCATTTTATTCATCACTTGTACTCATGTGGTTAAAGCCACAGGTAATTGGCAAAACAAATTATTTCAAGTAGTTGATACTATTTTGTTTTTAGTTCTGGTGTAATTGCTTTGTCAGTTTTTAAAGGTCTTCTGGGTCTAGGAATATCTTTTTTTTCTTCAACGGGCAAGACAGAACTAATAGCAATTTTATATTTTTTCTTAATATCAAGCATTTCTTTATCTCTAATTTTATATTTCATTTCGAGAAAAGTAAACTTGGCAGCCACTTCTTTAGTTATAGCTTGAGAAACATCATTTTCTTTATTTTTGATTGCTTCTTGGATTTTCTTTTTGTCGTTTAATTCTTTTAAAGCTTTAAATTCAGGAGTATTCGTCCATTTCTCGAGCTGAGTATAGTAAGAAACAAGCTTTTTAGTAGTTTCTTTGATTAAGGCTGAATCAACCGGAGTAGGCGGTATAGTGTCAGCTTCGATAGCTTTCGCATATTTTGCTATTCTATCTGAGTATTGTTTTACTTTTGGGTCTCTACGCATTAACTCTTCGGTATTAAAGAAGTCTTTAGCATCTTTAAATCCGGTAAGCTTAGCGATAGAATCAATTTTACTCCTCATAGTTTCATCTTGCTTAGGTGCGTTATTCATTCTGATAATAGATTTATAATCAGCAGTTCTTTGGTAGCTGATAAATTTATTATAGAATTTTATCAAATTATTTTTCAAAAGCTGAGACTGTGCAGAATCAGATAATTGCTCTGTTTTTTTATCTTGGCTATATAAATTAGCACTAAAAAATAGAATAGCAGTGAAAACTAAATAAATAATCTTTTTCATAATTAGTATCCGTAAGATTTTAACATATTTTTATTATTTCTCCAACTTTCGCGAACTTTAACGAATAGCTCTAGGAAAACTTCTTTTTGGAGATGTTCTTCAATATCGGCTCTGGATTTCTCGCCGATTCTTTTAACTTGAGCTCCACCGGCACCGATAAGAATGGATTTCTGGCTTTTTCTGTCAACAATTATATCGGCAGCTATGTACCATTTGCCATCTTCGTGCTCTTTAAATTCAGTAATACTTACTTCGGTAGAGTATGGGATTTCCTCAGAAAATATTCTAAATATATGCTCTCTAATCATTTCTGAAACAAAGAATCGCTCTGACTGAGTGCCTAATTGCTCGGGGTCGTAGTAAAATTCACCATTTGGCAAATAATTAATAATTACTTTTATCAGTTCATCGACCGAAGCATTTTTCAAAGCAGAAATCGGGATAATTTCTTTAAAGCATTCCATTGAAGACAGATAAGCAATTATTGGCAGCACATCTTTAATATCTTTATATGTGTCGATTTTATTGATAACTGCTATAATAGGTTTGTCCAATTTCTTTAGCTCAGCTAATATTTCAATTGATTTAGCATCTAATGTATTGCCGAATTTTTCTAAATCAATCAGAAATAGAATCATATCCGATGTTTCTAAGGCTTCGCCGATATAACCCATCATCACTTTCTGAAGTTCATATTTCGGATTTAGAATACCGGGAGTATCAATAAAAACTATTTGGGCATTTTCGTCTGTATAAATGCCTAATACTTTCTTGCGAGTAGTCTGGGGCTTTGGGCTTACTATAGAAAGCTTTGCACCGATAGCAGAATTCATCAGAGTAGATTTACCTGCATTCGGTTTCCCGATTATCGCAACATATCCGCTTTTTGTTTCAGGATTATTGTGCATTGTTATCTGCCGATTTATTGAATTTCTTCAATAAACCCAATGGAATGATTACGCAATAACCAATTACTAATAGTAGTGGAGCTACAGTAACAGCCAATGGATTATTCCACTTGCCGTCAACTACAGCGGCATCGTCTGTAATACCGGTTGCCATAAGGGCATAACCAAGCAAAATCACACCAAGACCTGCTAATAAATAATACATGTTCATTCTACCAAGTGGGAATGACCATTTCTGTTTTGCATCAGAATATTTTGTTGTCTTTTTTACAACCGGTTTTTCTTCAATTTTTGCCATTATTTTGAAATTCATAAAGTTAAACAAAGTACAAAATTAATTATAAATTTTATCATTTAAAAGTATTTTGAATAATATAGTTACAAATTCTGTTATTTTTTATTTCGGATACTTATTAAATAATTTCAAAAAGAACTTATGTACATTATGCATACCGCTTGGATTGATATACATAATTATACAATGCCCACAAATTAAATTGAATAATGAAGGTTCGGCAAGCTCTATCTGCATTTTTTGAAACACCCATATATTGCGTTTATTGTATTTAATGCAAGTATTTACTAATTCTTGAACTTTGGATTTGTTAAGCAAAATATAAATCGAATTTACATCATCGGGTAGCTCAGCTATGCTAGTATAGACTTTATGCCCTAAAATTTCGCCACCTTTGGGATTAACCGGATATACGGTATATCCTTTATTTGATAATTCCTTAATTACACTGTTACCGAGTTTGTCTTTGTTAGCGGAAGCTCCTACTACAGCGACTTTTCTATCAGCTAAGAATTTTTCAATTTGATGTATAGATGTCATAATATTCCCTATTAATAAAATTATAAATAAAAGAATAAAAGAATAAAAGAATAAAAGAATAAAAGAATTAAATACTAATTAGCAATATCTTCCATAACGACGAAAGCCACGGCATTATCTTCTGTATGCGATAACGAAATATGGAATTTATACTGAGAATATTTAATAGCTAAGTCGCCGGATAAATCTTCGATGGGTCTGCCACTTGATTCATTAATAATGCCGAACTCTTTGAATTTAAATCCTTGAGTAATACCAGTTCCGATTGCTTTGCTAAATGATTCTTTTGCTGCAAAACGAGCTGCAAAATGTATATATTTAGTGTCGTTAAAACTGTTGCAGTATTCGATTTCTCTTTCAGTAAAAATCCTTTTTAGAAATTTATCGCCGTATTTTTCGGCAATTTCTTGAATTCTTTTTACTTCAATAATATCAGTTCCTATACCAAATATCATAGTTATTCCTTTATATATGTTTTATATTGCTTTAGCAACTCGGGTAATATTTCTCCACTTGCTCCTGCCAGATGTAGATCTAAATATGTAGTAATAGATGTTTTGTTTGGATTAATTTCTACTACATAAGCACCGCTGTCTTTAGCAATTAGTGGTAAATTGGCAGCCGGAAATACTTCTGCAGAAGTACCGACTGTAAAAAATACTTGGCTATTTTTAGCAGCTAATTCAGCATTTGCTAATGCTTGGTAAGGCAGGTCTTCGCCAAACCAAACTACAGAGGGTCTGATATTGCCACCACAAATTGGGCAAATAGGGACTTCTCCATTAGGTAGATTTGTTTTGCCGGTAAAGAATAATTTACATTTTGAACAATGATTTTCTACAATATTGCCATGAAGCTCTAATACATTTTCAGAGCCTGCATTTTGATGAAGTCTGTCCACATTTTGTGTTATTAATGTAAAATTTGGGAAAATTTGCTCCATCTCGGCTATAGCATAATGTCCCGGATTAGGTTTTGTCGAATTAATAACATCAAGCCTTTGCCGGTACCACTCCCATACAATTTTAGGATTCTTTAAGAAACCACTCATAGAGGCAAGTTCCGCCGGATTTAACTTAGACCAAATCCCGTCAGGGTCGCGGAAAGTCTTTATTCCGCTCTCGGCAGAAACTCCGGCTCCGGTCAATACTGCAATTGATTTTGCATTTTTAAGTTTTTCTAATAGAACAATTGGAATTTCCATTTATTTTCTCAATAGATATTTTGTTAAATCTAAGAAAATAAATATACTAAAAAGTTCTATAATTTAAAAATTTCTTTGATTTATTCTGCAATCAGCTCTTAGAAACTATCTATTGATTTCAGTTCATTCCAGAAAGCGACAGGTATCAACATATTATCATTTGCAAAAGTAGAATAATACTCTCGTTTAAGTTTTAATTTATTAGATTAAATGGAGATATAACTTTTAAGCTGTCTGTTGTAAAAAATAATATTGTAATTACCGTTTTTACAGTTGCTTGAGTGAAGTCAATGGCAGATTTCACCAAATACACTAACTTCTGCTTTCGATGGAAACCACTTATGAGAAAGAACTATTAATCTCTTTGCGGTGGAGAAATCTGATAAACGTGATTTGTTGATTTTGATACTTTATACCGAGCCTATAGTCTCCGATTCGTATTCGGTAATAATTAGAATATCCAGTAAGCTTTATGATTGATAGTAGCTTAGTAAAATCTTCGGATTTCTTAAGTAACTCAATTAAAGGAAAATATGTGATTCCTGATATTGATGTCAGCTAATTTAGCTAAATCTTTATAGAAAGTCCTTTCATATAGAATTTCCATAAATCAGCCCACTTTGGTAAGTAAACTCATTATATCCGCTTCATCGACCAAGTCTCCATTATCTCTATCTGCTATTAATGAAGCGAATTCCAAATCTTCTTCATTATCAACGTTTAATGCTTTAGATTTGATGTTCATTTTCTCAAACATTTCATTTAGAAACCGGAATTCTTCTTTATCTTTCGGCATCACGAGCAAAGTATCCATGTCTATTCCCTTTTTAACGGAAGTTCCGGAAATAAACAAGGCAAGAACAGCATCTAAGTATATGTAATATAAATTAGTTAAAATGATATTACTTTAATTTTCTACTGACTACATTTATTTTGATATGTGGTAATGTAGTTGGCAATTTAACATTAATTGCCTCCAGTAGTTGTTTCATCTTATTATTTGGCTCCGGTATTACATAAATCTTTTCTCCAGTCTTGTAAGTTTCTTCGATAATTGATAGATTATTAAATGAGTCAATAGCCTCAGCCACGGGAATTCCAAATATTTTCCAGTTATTTCTCAAATACTTAATTACTAAATATGCAAGCATGACAACAAACGCGTGTCCGCGAGTGCTCGCTTCTGTCTGAACGAACCAAGGTCTTAATTCAAGAACTTCTGTCTTCATATTCTTAAATGCTGTTTCTACTTTTGATAAGTCCTTGTATCTGCTGTGAATAATTTCTTTATCAACTGTAGTCGGTAAATTTGTCTTAATTATATAGCATCCGTCGAGTAAAGATAATTCTGCAAGTAACTGCTCATCGATAAAGACTGCTAATTTACGATTATTATCTTTTGATACATCTACAGATAAATAGCTATCTAATTTTAGCTTCTTTATTTTTTCATCTACGTTTTTTTTAGCTACATCGACACAGGCTTTAGAGTGCATTTCTAAATAATCATTTTTTTCTTTTAAAAAACTTTCTAATTTTTCTCTCTTTTGCTTTCTTGACCTACGTATTTCTAAAGTACGTTGCGGATTACGTCTTAATACATAACGAACGCCATTATTTTCTACTTCTTTTAATTCAGTATCAAAAAGGCTCATTTCTATTATACCGGAATTTAACAGTGTTTGAATCTGCGGTTTGGTTATTGCAGTTATATAATAAAAATCATTTTCAGTAATTTCATCTACTTGCTTTGATTTAATCATACCTCTGTCTCCGACAAAGGTTACATATTCGCATTTAAACTTCTCGACTACTTTTTTAATCTGATTACCAAATGTTTGATAATCAAGTGTGTTGCCTTCAAACAGCTCTATTGATAACGGATATCCGTCTTCATCACACAATAATCCCGCAACTACTTGCTTTTTACCTTTCTTTTTGTCTCGATTATAGCCCCATTCTGCCAAATCATTATGTTCACCTTCGAAGTAACTGCTTGTTACATCATATAAAAATAATGTTGGCTTAGAACCTTTAAATCGCTCGTTAAATAATTTGACTTCGATTTTCGATTGATTTGATGATAGCCATGAAAGATTGTCATATAAACTGTCTTCACTGATTTTTTCTTGAATGTTGAGCACTTCGCATAATGCTTGATTTGATGTATAGCGGATTGTTGACAAACAAGAACCTTGATTAATAACTCTTGATATTATTTGCATTAGAGCAAGCTTGCCTTCTAATTTAGAGCCTAAAGCTTTATGCACACCAAATTTCTTTAATATTTCATAAATTAGCTGAACTGCTCCGACGCTTTTATAGACTTGGCTTGATTCTTTGACTTTTAAATATTTTGAGACATCGCCTCTGTTTTTCAAGGCAAATTCAATAGCTAAAATTTCATCTTCGGGTAGATGCGATATATTACAAATAACTCTTGTCTTAACTTTCCCATTCTCCCTGTAAGATTCTCTTATCAGGCTTGTATATTTAGTTTTCTCAGATTTATTATTGTTAGCAATTAGAAACGTACATAATAATCTCCAAATAAAATACAATGCTTACAAATATAAGCATAAATATTTTATATACAAATTATTTATCATTAATAAAAATGCCTACGTATATTTAAACAAAAATACACTTATCTGTTGGTAGATTAGTTACTTATTGCAATATGACGAGCGGAAGTTCCGTTTTAAAATTAAATGTGTTTTAAGAAACGAAGTTAGTGTCTAATTATATTGGCTTAATTGAGGGTTTCCTCCTTCGCTTTGCTGAGATGTAGGGATATTTAAACTTTAGGTTTCATCTTGCAAATGCTCCTCGTATCGGGATATAATTTATGAACTGCTACCTATCAACAAGAACTGTAAATATTTAAAGCCCAAGGATTTATTTTATTGTAAACTTTAGCAATATTGCCATTAATTGATTTAAATAAAAGAATTGGTTCGGCAAATTCAACGGAATTATCATAAATATAAGCACGGTCAACTAAACTAATCGCAATCGAACAATTAATAATTGATTTGGTATATCTACTAATAATTTTGGAAATTGGTACATCGTGTCCGCCTTGCATTACTCTATTGGCTATTCTGCTAGCATTAATTGCCGGACTGTCTGTGCCGACAAAGAATAATCTAACAAAATACTCGGCGGCTATTGCTTTTTTAATAAAATCTAATTTATCAGGTGCGGATAGCACAGTTTCAAAAATTAAATCTCTGCGGTTAGCTATACATTCATTTCGTCTGTCTGCCGCATAATTTGCCGCATTAATTACTGCTGTCGGCGAATTCCAGTCTCCAAACATATCCTTGGCAATATCGTCTGGATTGATATATTGGCAACCTTCTATCCAATCGTGTTGAAGTAATTTGAAAGTAACAGAGGTCTTACCCGAACCATTGGGACCGGCAATTATAATTAGTTTAGGCTTGATTTGGTTCATGTGAGTGTCTTTTGATCATACTATGTGTTTGCTTTGCTAAACGAACTTGTTTACTCAAATTAGACATTAATATTGAATTTGTTTCGATAGCTTTTTGCTTTGCTTCATCGGCAACTTCCTTCATTATCATTGCCAATTGCTCATCGCTTGGTTCAGTATCATAAGTAAATCTATAGTCTTGAATTACTTTATCCACTTTTATATCTTCTTCTTTATTTCCCATTTTTATTTGCCTTGTTTAAATTGTATTAGAAGAGAAGTTTAATCTTTTTAAATATTGTAATTACCGTTTACATAGATGCTTGAGTGAAGTTAAAGGCAGATTTCGCCAAACATCCCTGCTCCTTCTTGGGATGATTAAACACTTATGGGAAAGAACAATAAATCTCTATGAGGTGGAGAAATCTAATAATTTCAAGAGTATCATTTTCAAAATAAATCCCTAATCTATAATCGCTGATTCGGATTCTAAAGGCAGTAGCACTACCTTTTACTTCTTAACATTTGTAATTTGGGTTAGATTATTGCAATTTTCTAAAGATTCAATCACTTTGATTAATTAGGACTTAACTTGGTTATCAGTAATCCTATCCAAATCTTTCAAGAAACTGCTAAGAAATTCTACTCTCATTATTATCTTTCGGCATCACGAGCAAAGTTTCCATGTCTCTTTGAATCGTATTCTTTAAAGTCAAAGAATTCAGTCTCTTCGCTTTGCAGTTCGATTAGCTCTTGTCTATCTTCGATAATTGAAATCAATTCTTTAAAGCTATCTTTCGATTTCAATTCATTCCAGAAAGCAATTGGTATCAATATATTATCATTTTGTATTTGAAGCATTATGTTCTCATTTTAATTTGTAATTCAATGATAAACAACGGCGATATTTACATTTTATTTTATATATTTAGCCCAATATTATTCTCTATTTCAATTGTGTTGTCAGTGTCGCCACAATTTGCTATTATTTTCGTTCACTCCTCTCTTGTTTGGGCGAGGAGAGGAGTGGGAAATATTACTTTCCGCAACAATCGATGATAAAAAGCTTGTTAATGTATGATTTAATCTATATGCAATTTTTATATAAACAATCAGGGCAAATATCTTGACCACCGCTCCACTCAACAGTTCTTCCGGAAATGCGTACTGAATTAAAAATATCAAAATTCAAAAGTTCTGAAAACCATTCTCCGTTTAAATATGGTTTACAATCAAACTTTCCGATTTTTCCATCAGAAAACTTGATTTGTAGAAAATAATCATTTTCCGGATAAACTTCTATAGGTTTTACAACATTCATGTTATTACCTCAAAGGATCAATTTTAAAATATTCCTTACCTTCAGATAACAGTTTCCAATTCGCCAATAAATCTTCATTATGAATTTCGAGCCAAGCTAAAACCAATTTCAATTTTTTAGTAGGAAGATCACCACTTAAAACTAATCCATCAAGCGAAATTACTGCTTCGAAATCTTGATATTCCGCATGTATATGAGGTTTATGGTGCTTACCATTTATTTCTCGGTACATTTTTATTATTACTCCATAAAATATACTTAAAGTTGGCATTATAAATCCTCAAATTAAAAATTGAAACAACTGATTTTACATTATTTTAAAACTCTCCGATAATTATTATTGTTTAAAAGTAGAAGTATTTGCTTTAGAAATATTGTAAGTATGACTTACCCAAGTTATATTCAGAGATCAATTAGAAAATTATTAAATGTCAAATGATTTAATTCATATAATAATGATAAACATACTGTTTTTCTCAATTGTGTTGACAGTGTCGCCACAATTTGCTACTTCTTTTCAATTATTTCATTGAGCAATTTTTCTTATCTTATTTGGTTGTTTAATTATCGAGTAAATCCTCCCTTCCCGAAATTCTTATTTGAGATGGGGGGGAGGAAACAAGATAGACTATTATTCTATATCATTAATCATCAACAAATCTCGAAATTCTTTTTCAATTTCAGTTTTAAGATTAGGAATATTGGTATTTAAATCTTCTAAAAATATATTTTTTTATCAGTACTTAGTTGGCGATTTTCTAGATTAGTATTTAATCCAGCGAAAGTTGAAAAATTACCCAATGTCTCTCTAATCTTTTCTGTTAAATTATCCAGCTTATAACATATATTTTCATTCAAATAAATCCTATTTTTATCAATATACGTCTTTAAATTGTTCATTACTTCAGTGGGCTCTTTTGAAACACTATTACTATTTTCATAATTAGAATAATTTATAAATTGAATTAAACTATTCAATGATTTCTCGACTACGCATATTTGTGAAAATATTTCGTTTAAAATTCTTACTTTTTCACTATAGTAATTAGAATATTTTATTTTATGTTCTTCCGTTATCCTCAATAATTTTGATTTGTATTTTTCAAATTTAAAATAGAACATTACTGTAATTGCTAAATTGATAACAACAGTAATAATATTGGTTATATAAAGCATAGTAAAAAAACCTTTCATTTTACTGATAATACATCAACTTCAATATTCACATTGTTTCCATCATTAAAACCAGTATCATAATCATATACTTTTTCTGATAGTTTAAATTCTTTACAAGGTGCGGCTTCACCATTATCAATACTGCATAGAGCTGTGTGCTTCTTTTTGTAAAGTACACTACCATTTGTATTTTTTATAGTCATACCAAGTTGCATTCTAATATCCAATATTTAAATACGGGAAAAATGTCATCGATTTTAGATATTCTGGCTTAGAAGAAAGATCGTTTAAGCCAATACAAATACAATCCATTGATTCATCAATTGAATTAAATATTTTGTTATGAAGGTATTTTTCTCTTAACTCATCCCATATGTGTTCAGTAGGATTTACCTCCGGGCTATATGGTGGTTGATTTAAAAAAGTTATGTTGTCAGGTATAATTAATGATTTGCTTCTGTGCCAGCCTGCTCCATCAACTTGCATAATAATATGATTTTCTTTAAAATCCTTTGATACTTGCTCAAGAAATATATTCATCATTTCTGTATTGCAGTAAGGTAAAATCAAGGAACTCATCTTTCCGAGACTTGGAGCAACAGCACAATAGACATAAAAGGACTGCCTAACTATTTGTTTGGGTACATTGGGTCTCATCCCAAGAGGAGCCCATGAAGCTTTTGGAATGTTAACCCTGCCAAATCTACCCTCATCCTGAGTCATTATTACAAGATTGTTTTTATCTATACTCTTTTCTTTAACAATTTGGTTTACTTTCAAACTGAAGTTTTTTTAACAGCCTCCTGTGCCTGTTTGTCTCCTTTAGGGTGATGAGGCAATGGAACTATTTTTCTCCAATTGTTTCGTGCTAAAAGCCTATATATTGTTGTTTTATGAACTTGGTAACCTACTAATTTTTCATATTCTTCTTTTATTTTCGCAACTGTAGCTATTTGCCCTTTTTGAGCTTCGTTTAAGAAGCCGTTCATAAACTCTCGTTCTTCATCTACTGTTAAATTTGCATTTCTTCTACCACCTTTACCTTTGGTTTCAATGGCTTCGGGACCAAACCTGTTATATTCAGATATAGTCTTATGAACCAATGCCTTTGATACAGCTACATGATTAGCTATTTCCGTCGAGCTTCGGGGATAGTTCAGTGCATTATAGATTATTAACCATTTCTGCACTCGCCAAAAACCGACTGTATTTTTAATTTTTTCTTTTACTTCTTCTGAAGTAAGATGCTCTTTCGCTTTTGTTATTTTGTTCATAGTGTTTTTAGTACAAATTTAAGTAATTTTTCCTAAATTTCCAAATACTATTTTATATTTTAGAACGCATATTAGTAATAGATCTCTAAAGCTTGAACACCGGGTAATTCTTTACCCTCGAGAAATTCAAGAGATGCCCCACCACCGGTTGACACATAAGAAACCTGTTTTTCAAAGCCCATTTTCTTAATAGCCGATGCTGAATCACCACCGCCAATTATAGTGATAGCACCATTTAGAGTAGCCTCTACTAAAGCTTCGGCTATATCAAAGGTGCCTTGTGCAAAATTCTTCATCTCAAAAACTCCCATAGGTCCGTTCCAGACAATTGTTCTGGAATTTTTAATTACTTCAGAGAATAATTCCACACTGTCTTCACCTATATCTAAACCGATTTTATCGGTGGGTATTTCACTGATTTTTACTGTTTGCTTATTGTCGGTATCTTCGAATTTATCTGTAACTACTACGTCGCAAGGTATAAGTAAATTAACTCCTTTAGCTTTTGCCTTCTCCATTAGTGATTTGGTAAGCTCAATTTGCTCAGGTTCAAGCAATGATTTACCGATTTCATAGCCTAAGGCTTTAATAAAAGTAAAAGCCATGCCACCGCCGATAAGAATATTATCGCATTTCTCTATTAAGCTCTCTATAACGGATATTTTATCCGATACTTTTGCTCCACCGAGAATTGCAGTAAATGGGCGAACTGGATTTTTTACTGCTTTCCCAAGATATTCCAATTCATCGTGCATTAAATAGCCTGCGGCTCTAATCGGAAAATATTTTGCTACTGCTTCAGTACTGGAATGAGCTCGATGAGCAGAACCGAAAGCATCGTTTACATAAATATCTCCGAGCTTAGCAAGCTCTTTAGCAAAAGCTTCATCATTTTTTGTTTCTTCTGCATGAAATCGAACATTCTCTAATAAAACTATATTGCCAAGGCTTGCTTTATTTACAGCCGCAATTGCTTTTTCTCCTATACAATCTTCGGCAAAAATAACTTTATAAGCATATTTATTGATTAATAGGTCTGCAACAGGACGCAATGAAAATTTAGCATCCGGAGCACCTTTGGGTCTGCCAAGGTGAGACATAATCACCGGTATTCCACCGCCATCAATAATTGTATCAATTGTCGGTAGCGTACTTTTAATCCTTTTATCGTCAGTTACTTTCCCATTTTCATCAATAGGTACGTTGAAATCCACTCGGATTAAAACTCTTTTACCGTTAAAATCAATATCTTTAACTGATTTTATCATACTAAACTCTATATATAGTTTAACAATTTTTATCTGTATTGAAACATTCTCAATTTTCTAAGATAGGAAAATTTATTTATTAAAACAAGAAAAGAGTTTATTTAGTTTAAATTATTTGCTGTCTGTTGAAAACCAAATATATTGGCATTAGTTAAACTATATCAGTATTAACAGTATAGTAGTAATTGTAGAGTAAATAACAATATTATATTTATTAGGAAATGTCTTAATCCAAAGTATTATCATTTCGAGTAGTGATGGATCCATTTGAAATATTTTTATCAATCTGTATCAATCAGTATCTATCTGTATCAAAAAGAATGAAATACTTTATAAATAAAAAAAAACCTCGAATTGCTTCGAAGCTTTTTGCTCCTGAGGAGGGACTTGAACCCCCGACCCTCTGATTAACAGTCAGATGCTCTAACCAACTGAGCTACTCAGGAATATTTCACCATATTTTAAACTTTGCTCCTGAGGAGGGACTTGAACCCCCGACCCTCTGATTAACAGTCAGATGCTCTAACCAACTGAGCTACTCAGGAATAATTTCTATTTCAAATCAATTTCTTTTTAACGCATTTTCTATTTTAACAATAAAATTGAGCTAAGGTCTAAAATTGAGAATTCAAAAATATTACTTTTTTTGCATATCTGCAAATATTTTTTTTATATTTGTAAAAATAAATGGATTGTAGAATAATTTTTGATGTAAATCAATAATTAAATTTCTAATTGCTATTAATAAACTGATTGAATTATATCTGGACATTATAAATGATACTATCGAGTGATGCAATAGTCTTAAACAGCAAGAAACAAGGCGACACGAGCAAAATCGTTACATATTTCACATCAGATAAGGGCATAATCCGTACTATTGCCAAAGGAGCCCGTAGCCCCAAAAGCAAACTAAACAGCGGTACTGATATACTTAGTATATGTGAAATATCTTACTATTATAAAAAGACATCCGAGCTTCATCTATTGTCTAAATCAGAGAAAAAATATAATTTAAACAGTATTTACGAATCATATCTACATTTAAATTATGCGATTTTAATTTCAGAGTCTATTCTAAATACTTTACATGACAATGACTCTCACCCCTATTTATATAAATTTACTGAAATATCAATATTAGCACTAAACGATTTACTTAATCAACCGTTTAATATATTTCTAAAACACCAGCTAATATTAGCTAAAGAATTAGGATTTGAACCCGACTTTAGTACTCAAACAGATAATACACTTCTTTTTAATATTGAAGCCGGTAGCTTTTTGGAAGAAAATGTTAAATTTCAAAAAAATTCACATATTTTGGACTGTAATACTATCAAATCACTTAAATTTGTTGAAGCTAATGATATTGAAAATGTTGGGAATATAGCTTTTACTCAAGAAGAACAGTCTTCTATAATAGATTTTTTTATTAAATATTTTAGTTATCATTTGGAAAAAAGCTTTTATTATGCAGGATATAAATTAATAAAATAACGTTTTAAAACGTTATTTTTTACAATTATAAATACGCTATTTACTAACTCATTACCGAGTATTTTACAATTTTAAATACGCTATTTAGTAACTAATTACCGAGTATTTTACAATTATATATAGAAATCTTTATGCTTAAAATATCTTATAATTCCATTTTAGCTACAATTATGCTGTGCTTCATGCTAATAGCAGTTATTATGATGTTTGACCTAATTATTGGATCTTCAAATATCTATCAGAAGCCGTTAAAGCTTGGCTTAATGCTTGCCGCGAATTTATGCTCTTTGCTATTAGCAAAATCGTTATCCATTCTAAATAAAAAAGCTTATATTTTCTCTTTCATAGCCTTGCTATTAACAATAATCGCAGTAATTGAATTATTTTTCTTTGCCAATAAAACCTTTTATTTATTCACTGCTTTAGCGTCCCTTGCCAATATCCCCTATGTATATAGTTTCAATACTTTTATGAAAATATTGCTTATGGCATTTTTTGGAAAAACTAATGAGGAAAATGAGCATATACCGGCATGAAATTCAAACAATTAATATCAAATAAACTTTAAATAAATGAGCTTTTTCCTAAAAATAATTTGTATATTCAAAATTATTTATTTATTTTTCGTTCTATGATTAAAATCATTGATTGCAATTGCTAATTCAACCATTTTTAATATTCAGAAAGTTATTATGACAATTAAAATGCTTTTCAAGCACTCGCTTATTGCTTTGTCTTTGTCCTTTGCATTACTATCTTGTACTACCTCACCTTATATTACTACAAGCGATATGTGCAAAAATTTGCCAAACATGCAATATTCAAGTACAATTTTTAGCGATAGGGTTTTTTCTTTTACTATGGATTTTAAAAATTTAGACGATTCTGTTACCGTCTATATTTATAAAAAAGTAGAAAAGTTAGACAAAAGCATTGGAATTAATTTCGCTATATTATTTAACCCTATGGCGGGAACTAAGTATGATTACTGTGCGGCGGCATTCAAAAATAGTTATTTATACTATTGGGGATATGTAGATGACTTTAAAAAAGAATCTGACCCTTTTATCCAATTAATGGGCGAAAAGATTTCCGAAAAACTTATTAATGATTACGGAGACTAAGTAATGAAAATAATGAAAACAATATTACTGGCTTTATCAGCTACTTTGGTACTAATCTCCTGTAGGACACTTAGCTGTCCTGACGATTTTATTAGTGTAACTAAAAAAACAAGTCAAGATGAATTCAAGGCAAAATTCGAAAGTAAAATCGTAGGCACACCGACAGTTGAAATAAAAGATGAGTCTTATCATTTGTATTGTTTTAAAATGCTTACTTTTGAGGAAACCTATACATCTACTTCGACAAATTCCTTTCCTACTATGGGTGGATATGGATCAAATTCGCATACTCATACTCGTTCTGCTACTTTTGACGACTATTATATCTTTATTTTTAATGATTCCAAATTACTTACTTCGGGATTTATCTATGAATTAATGAGAAATCAAGATGAGACAATAAAGAAAGTAGGAATTGCAGCTTATGACCAATTTATACAGAAAGACTAAAATAATGAAAACAAAGAATATCATACTATTATTAATGTTTGCAATGCTCTTTAGCTGTTCAAGTCCGATTATTCATCGAGGACTTTGGAAACTTAAAAAAGGAATAAATACCGCTGAAGTTATAAATATTGTTGAAGATAATAGTGGTACCAAACTAATTGAAGTTGATGGCAAATCGGCATCTGCTATCAATGTTCCGAATGTAACGAATAAATACGCTGTGGTTATCGGGCAGAAGTATATGTATTTGAACTATCAATATTACATCTTTGCTTTTGAAAACGATAAACTTATCTATTGGGGCACTCCGCTTGAATTTTCAAGGCATACATCTCCGCTGATTAATCAAATAGGAGAGCTTTCCATTCCACTTATCGAAAAAGATATGTAAGACTTTTTATTTTTAGGTTGTCTAAAAAGTAATTATATTACAATATCGTCATTCTGAGTGAAACGAAGAATCCTTAATTATCAATATTTAGCTTTATCTGGATTCTTCACTTCGTTCAGAATGACAAATTTTTGACAGCCTCATAGAAACCATTAACATATCTCCGGTGTATAGATATATTCTCCAAATTATACAAACAGATTCAATTATATAATTTCTTATATCAAATAGTAAATATCGCTACTTGCACCGACTTTAAGCACAGGTTGATGTTAAATATTTTATTTTTTTAGTAAATGATATAACCGGAATATCACCATATTTCAGGATTTTGCAAATATTCGTCTATTGCCCTTGCGGCTGTACGCCCTGCACCCATTGCAAGGATTACGGTAGCCCCACCGGTAACAATATCACCTCCAGCAAATACACCTTTTTTATTAGTCTTCATATTAGTCTCGTCAACCAATATATTGCCCCATTTATTAACATTTAGGTCAGGGGTAGTCTGGCTGATAATCGGATTAGAACCGTTACCGATAGCTACTACTACTACATCTACCGGTAATTCCTCTATAGCATCTTTGACCGGAACGGGTCTTCTTCTGCCTGAAGCATCAGGTTCGCCAAGCTCCATCTGCTGAAGTGTTACCGATTTTAATTGACCATATTCATTACCTTTAAGCTCTACCGGAGCAACAAGCAGTCTGAATTCAACCCCTTCTTCTTTAGCATGTTTAATTTCTTCTTTACGTGCCGGCATTTCGGCTTCGGTTCTGCGGTAAAGAATAATAGCTCTTTTTGCACCGAGTCTTAGTGAAGTTCTGACAGCATCCATAGCAGTATTTCCGCCACCGAATACTGCGACAGTTTTATCTTTTATATTATAAACAGGGGTATCGGATTTAGGAAAATTATACGCTTTCATCAGGTTAATACGGGTTAAATATTCATTAGATGAATACACCCCGTTAAGATTTTCACCGGGTACATTCAAGAAATATGGAAGCCCTGCACCTACTCCGATAAAAGCTGCATCAAAACGAGCAAGTAGCTCATCTACTGTTTCTGTCAATCCAACTACGTAATTTGCTTCAAACTTAACACCTAATTTAGTTAAACCTTCTACTTCGGCATTTACTATTTCTTTTGGCAATCTGAATTCCGGAATACCATAGAGCAATACTCCGCCGATTGAGTGAAGAGCTTCAAATACCGTTACATCGTGTCCCAATTGAATTAAATCCCCGGCTACGCTAAGTCCGGCAGGACCACCACCAATAACGGCAACATTTTTACCGGTTTTGGGTTTTGTTTCGGCAATTTGTAATCCGATATTATTTCTTTCCCAGTCAGCGGCAAATCTTTCGAGATAACCGATAGCAACAGAATCGCCCTTTTTACCGATAATACACTCTTTTTCGCATTGTTCTTCTTGTGGGCATACTCTTCCGCATACAGCCGGTAGGGCATTGTCTTCTTTTAGAATTGCTGCTGCTAATTTAAAATTTCTATCGCTAATGGCTTCAATAAACTGAGGTATTTTCACACTAACAGGGCAACCGGCTATGCAAGTAGGCTTTTTGCACTGAATACATCTTAATGCTTCTTCTACTGCGGTTTCTTCGTCATACCCCAAATTAACTTCTTTAAAATTTCTTGCTCTTTCTTTAGGGTCTTGTTCAGCCATGTGATGACGAGGAATCTTCATTCTTTCTTTCATTGTTATCTCAGCCATTGCTTACCTCCGATGCCATTTTATCTATATTACATACATGATTAGTTAAAGATGTTTTCTCTTCTTCCAAATATATTCTATTTCTTTGAGTGAGAACAGCGAAATCGACTTGATGTGCGTCAAATTCAGGACCGTCAACGCAGACAAAGACTGTTTTATTATCTACTACCGCTCTGCATCCGCCACACATACCGGTACCGTCAACCATAATCGGATTTAAACTAACTACGGTTTTTATCCCATAAGGTCTGGTTACTTCTGCTACTGCTTTCATCATCGGTATTGGACCAATGGCTAATACGAAGTCAACTTTTGTACCGCCGTCAATTATATCTTTAAGTTTATTGGTAACAAAGCCATGATAACCGTAAGAACCGTCATCTGTAGTAGCATATACTTCGTCGCAGACTTCTCTCATTTCATTTTCTAAGATAATAAATTCTTTGCTTCTGCCGCCAATAATTGAGATTACATGGTTACCTGCTTCTTTTAAAGCTTTAGCTGTCGGAAATGCAATTGCAGTCCCTACACCACCGCCAATACTAACAGCAGTGCCAAAATTCTCAATATGAGAGGCTTTGCCAAGAGGTCCTACCAAATCTTGAATAAAATCTCCGGTTTCTAAACGGTTTAATTCTTTGGTCGTTTTTCCGATGCCTTGAGCTATTATAGTAATAGTTCCATTTAAAATATCAGAATCCGCAATTGTAAGCGGAATTCTCTCGCCGTCGGGCAATACTCTTAGAATAATGAACTGTCCGGCTTTTCTCTTTTCTGCAATTTTCGGAGCCTCAATACGGAATAATTTAGTATCCGGACCCAAAAATCTCGCTTCTACAATTTTGTTCATAAAAATAAATCCTTAACTAATTGTTTTTAATTTCCTGTAAGAAAATGTATTTTTTCAACTCTAATCATGTGCCTACCGCCTAAAAACTCCGTATCTAAAAACGTTAGAATTAACTCTTTAGCTTTTTCTATATCTATTATTCTGGCACCCAAAGTAATTACATTAGCATTGTTATGTTCGCGAGCCAATTTAGCCATCTCAGTAGTAACGCAATTAGCGGCTCGAATACCTGTTACTTTATTGGCAGTAATCGAAACACCGATACCGGTACCGCAAACAATTACTCCGAAATCGGCAATTCCAGCGGCAACCGCTTCAGCTGCCGGATAAGCATAATCAGGATAATCAACAGAATCTTCGGAATAAGTTCCGAAATCCAATACCTGATGGTCATGCTGCTTAATCCATTCAATCAATTCTTTTTTATAAAGAAATCCTGCGTGATCTGCTCCAAATGCTATTTTCATTATTTTTCCACTTATATTTATTTAAGATTATTCGTTCAATTTAAAGCAATTATAAAATATTCGAAATTTTATCCATTATTTTTCCACATCTTTTGAAGAATTGACGTTTTTCAACTGTTCAAAATTTGTATTTTTCATCTTTAGTTTTCAATTTTTGTGTGGAAAACTCTGCTTATTAACATCACCGTGTAAAAGTAAATGTTATGCACATTGTTTTCCACACAAAAATACGGATATATTCGCAAATTCAAACTATATCAAAATCAATACTTAGAAATATGCAAGCATTATTTTTCCACTTTTCCCCATACACCATAATCATCATCATAAAAATTTTTAAAGTTATAATATATAAGAGAAAAATCT
This sequence comes from uncultured bacterium, assembly GCA_942493235.1. Taxonomy (GTDB): domain Bacteria; phylum Bacteroidota; class Ignavibacteria; order Kapaibacteriales; family UBA2268; genus ENR-C587. The sequence goes on from OW818676.1 coordinate 498,235, forward strand.
GAGGAAAAAGTATATTTTAATTACAAAATTACTGTTTCACAAATAAGAAATATATTGTTACTATAGCAAATACTATAGGAGAACTAAATAATATACTATCAAATCTATCTAAAAATCCACCATGCCCGGGAATCAGATTTGAACTATCTTTTACTTTAGTATCTCTTTTAAGTTGAGATTCAGCCAAATCTCCAATTGTACCTACTATTCCTATAACTGCTCCCAGTATAAATGAAAGCTCCAAAGGAAATTGCGGCACAGCTAAATACATAGTCAATACAAAACCGAATATCGAAAATACAAATCCGGCAATTGCTCCCTCCCAAGATTTCTTAGGACTAATTCTCTCAAATAATTTATGTTTACCAATAGCCGAACCTATAAAATAGGCTCCAGAATCACCAGCCCAAATAGAAATGAATAATGCCATTACAACCCAGCCCCAATCAGAATAAGATAAAAAACTTTCTCTGATAAATGAACCGATTTCTGACATACCCGAATGGAAATTTGAGAACTCTCTTAAAACTACAAGAGAAAGGAAAAAATTAGATATATAATTATATGATTGAGTATTTACCGATATATTGAAAAAGTTATTTTCTTTTTTATTCCATAGATTTAAAGCAAGATTTAAAATATTAAAGAATAATAAAAGAAATAGAAATGTAAGCAAAGCAGTTAATACTCTATCTTTTTCGTTATTATTTAATATAGTATAGAAAATTCCAATATTTAAAATATTAAATATCAATGGAATATAATGTAGTGGGAATGTGTTTTTATTCTCAGACATTTTTAGGAATTCCCAAATACAAAGGCTTGATATTATTAAAATTGAAATAAGGAAGAACTCTTTTCCGGCTATAATAACAAAAATAAATAGTGGTATTCCAATAACTCCAACAGCTACTCTTTTTACTAAATTATTCAATTTAACACCCTTTTTAATATAATATTTTCACATAATTCAAATATATTAAATTTTATGGAGAAAATTTAGAATATTTTAAGATATTTTAGGATAAATAAAGATAATAATTTTCTTATTTGAAAAATTTATATATTTTTTACTTAGAAATACTTATTTTTGAATATTATTAAAAAAATCCAAAAATTATGAGCAATATTAAGAAAAATAATATTAGTATTTTTACTGAATTTGACGGTATAGTGATAGAGAATCATTTTACAGATTATTTAAATAGTTTGAATTTCGATAGTATAAGCTCCATACTTACAAAAAATAATATAGATATTGCGATAAATAATTATTATATTGATTCAAATTTTAAAGTTTTTGCTGATTATTGCCGAAATCAAAATATTGAATTAAGCATTATAAGTGATGGATTTAAAGAATTACTATCTCCAGTTTTTAAAAAAATAAATCTTGATTACATTAAATACTATGCTAATTCATTAGAATATATAAATGGTGAAATCTATGCAACTCCTTATGGAGCAAGTGAATCGTGCAATTGTAAAAATAATGCAAATGATAGTGATTTATTAAATTCTTTTATTTTTAAAAATAAATCTTGCAAAAGAAACACAATTTTATCTAATTGCGAACCGGAAAATATTATTGTATATATCGGAGACGGATATTATGATAATTGTATGGCAGACTATAGCGATATAATTTTCGCAAAAGAAAAATTATCAGCTTATTGTAATAAGTATAGAATACCTCATTATAATTTTAAAAATTTCTTTGATATTTATAGAATATTTAAAGAGATAGTAGAAAAGCAAAAATTTAAAATTAGGCATCAAGCCTTTTTGAATCGCAAAAGAGCATTTGAATTTGAATAGATAATGGAAGTAATTTTTAAAAAATAATTAAATAATAGAATATTTAATTCAAAAGATAATATATATGAAAACGATAAGATGTTTATTTTTAGTAGTTATTTTATTGAGTTTTAGCTTAAAGGTAAAAGCTCAATCAGACAATCCGAGAATTTCTCTTGATGCAGTAAAAATAAATTCGATTAGAATTGAAAATTTAGATTTGAATAATATTGTGATGTCAACTAACGACACTATTGAATTTTTCTATCATGTCGAAAATATTACCGCTCAGAAAACTCCATTTAGATTTATGAATCTGCTCAAATATAGAGATCAAGAGTATTCTAAAGCTACTAATACTACATCTATAAAATATTCAACACTTAGCCAAGAGTACTACAATTTAATTATTTCTGCTCTCGATACTAAAAATCAATGGAATGCTACTCCACTGATAATTAATTTCAGAGTTAATAATAGAGAAGATTCTTTATTAAATACTATTGAAGAGCTGACAGACAAAATAAATACAAGTTCTGAAAATAAACAAGAAAATCGTACCATAGACGTAATAAGAAAAACAAAGATAACAGATTTTAATATTTTATCTTTTATTATCGGTTTTGTATCTTCTTCAATAATTTTAGTGTCTTTATTTCTTACAAACAAAAGAAAAAATCAAAATATAAAAGGGAAAAGAAAAATGGAGAATGGACAAGTTACTATTTCTAAAGAAGAATATGATAAATTGTTAGTTGAAAATACTAATCTTAAAGCAGAAATAGCTGCTCTTCGTAGCCAAATAGATAATATGAGCTCTAGAACCAATGAGCTTAGTACCCAAAATTCTGAACTTAAAGAAAGTGTTGAAAAGCTCCAGATTGGTAAATCTGAATTTGAAGAATTACAAAAGCAAAAAGATGATTTATTTGCAATGGTTATTCATGATATTAAGAACCCTGCCGGATTGATAAAAAGCTTGGTTGAGCTACTTAAATCTTATGATTTAACTGCACTTGAGCAAAGAGAAATTATTGATGATATAGTTGAAACTTCAAGCCGAATTGTTTCCCTCTCTCAAGAAGTTACCAGAATTTTAGCATTAGAAAGTAGTGCATTAAGACTTAATATTGAAGATTGGGATATTAGAGAAATTGTTAAAGATGTACAGAAACGTAATTCCATAGCTGCAAATAATAAAAATATTGATATAATGATAGAACTCAAAGAAGTACCATTTATTCCTATAGATCCCCAAAAGGTAGATGAAGTAATAGATAATTTGATTTCTAATGCAGTTAAATTTTCTCCTAAAAATGGAAAAGTTAAAATTACTTGTAAAAAATCTGACAGCTTTGTCGAGGTTTCAATTAGTGATAACGGATTAGGTCTCTCTCAAGAAGATATTAGTAAAGCTTTCCAAAGAGGTGTTAAATTAAGCACACAGCCAACTGCTAATGAACCATCTTCGGGTTTTGGCTTATGGATAGTTAAAAAATTAGTTGAAGCTCATCGCGGAAGAGTTAAAATTACCAGTGCTTTGGGTAAAGGTTCTACTTTCAGTGTTCTATTCCCTATTAACGGAATCGAACAAGTAGATGAAGGTAATGATATGTAGAAGTTATAAAGTGGAAAGTTATAAAGTTATAACTTTCCACTTTAAGTATAGCTATTTCTTTTTCAATTCTACTTCAACTGATTTTTCTTTTCCGGCTCTTAGGTATTTAACTATTACTTTATCTCCTGCTTTTGCTTCTTTTAGGCAATAGGTTAAATCATATAAGTTTTTAACTTTTTTCCCTGCAAATTCAGTAATTATATCTGCATTTTGCAGTCCGGCTTTTTGAGCAGGGCTGCTTTCGCTGGTACCACTTATTTTAAGACCGTTTGGGTCTTCACCAAAGTCCGGAACTATGCCGAACCATACATTGCCATAGCTTGGTTTCATATCCTTTTTAGGGTCTGTATTGATTGATTTATTTATATCCGGCTTATTATTCTCGTTTCCGATAGTATAAACAATTTTTTCGGCAAAATTGATAATTCTATTCATACCTTCGAAATTGATTTTATCATAATCATCAGCCGGTGAGTGATAGTCAGAATGCAGACCTGAGAAAAACATTAATACCGGAATACTTTCGGCAAAAAACGAGGAATTATCACTTGGAGAGAATCCTTCCTGCATTTTAGAAATATTTAATGAATCAATTGCCGCAATTGAATCTATTACTCGAGAGAAATACATAGATGAACCTGTACCGAGCATACTTAAACTATTATCTTTCATTCTGCCGACCATATCGAAATTTAGCATAGATACTATTTGATTAATTGGTACCGGAGAATTTTTAACAAAATATGAAGAACCTAATAATCCTTTTTCTTCTGCATTGAAAGCAACAAATATTATAGGTCTTTTAGTCGGATTTTTAGAAAAAATTCTTGATAATTCAATTACTGCAGAAGTTCCAGAAGCATTATCGTCTGCTCCGTTGTGAACCATTTTAGTTTTGCCTTTATAAGTGGAATTATCGTCGCCCCATCCAAGATGGTCAAAATGACCGCCAATTACTATGTATTCTTGAGATTTTGATTTATCTGTTCCCTCTATATAGCCAACTACATTTGGTATTTGAACATTATCTGTCTGCAAATCTATATTTAGTGAAATGCTTAAATTTGGTAATACAAAGCTTACAGGTTGCTTTTTATTGCTTATTAAAGTTTCCATAGGGTATAAATTTTTACCTGCGGGGAAGAATTTAGATATTGAAGTTCTGTTAGCTTGAATAACCATGATTCCGGATTTAGAGGCGAATCTATCAATATATTCTTTGTAATAAGTATTTGCAGAATCACTTTGGCGTTTAACGATTATTACAGCACTGGCTCCGTGCTCTCGAGCATTCATTACTTTATACCTGATGTTAGAATACTCATCAAGAAAATTATATTTTGTTCCACCATTAGCTGTTGAATCACCAATTACAATTACTACTTTACCTTTAACATCGATTCCTGCATAATCGTCGTAGCTTAGGTCTTTGGAGCTAACGCCAAAGCCTACAAATACAAGTTCTGCATCTTTGACAGAACCAATATCACTAATAGACATTGGTCTCCAGTCTGTATTAATTGCCCAGCTGCGTTTTACTTTTTTCCAATCTTCTTTGGGAAGTCCTTCGCGTGGAATAACAGTATTAAAAAATAAGTCGTTTTTATCGCCTAATTTAATAGCTTTGGGATAAAGAAAAATTTGTAAGTAACCAAATCCAAATTGTTTTAATCCTGCAGCTTTGAATTGCTCGGCTATATATTCTGCGGCAGTTAGATTAAATTTATCTCCTGCTTCACGTCCCTCCAATTTATCATCGGATAAATATTTAAGGTCTGCTTTTACATTCTCTATATTAACAGATTGGCAACATAACTGAACCGAAATAAAGGAATATGTAAGTACAGTAAGTATCATTCCTTTTATTAAATTGTAAAAATATTTCTTCATTTTAGTTTATCCCTTTGATATTTAAAAATATTAATATACAAAATATATTTTAAAATGCAAAGAAAGAAATATTCTTTGCATTTTAGTCATTACTGATTTTTATTAATTTATTTTATTATCTTAGATATTGCTTTAAATTCCGGAATATCGCTACTTTCGCAAATTTCCATTAGAATTGATTCGTAGGAACTAATAGTAATTGATTCTTTCAACATTCTCTCTAATGCTATGTAGTGGTCATTATCTTTGCGAGAGCAGATGCAGTCCTCGATTACTATCGGGCTATATCCGGCTTCTTTTAACTGAATTACTGTCTGAAGTACGCAGATATGAGATTCCATACCTACCACGATAATATTTTTCTTACCGTAATTCTCGAGCATTTCTACAAAGCTGGTATTTTTCATACAGCTAAAAGTAGTTTTCTCTATAGGTACGTATAATTCACCTAATGCTTTGATTAGAGGTTCAATAGTGTTACCTAATCCTTTTGGATATTGCTCGGTTATAACTATCGGCAATTTGAATAATTTCAATCCCTGAATGAGTTTACTTATGTTTTCGGTTATATAATCAGCTTCAGGCATTGCAGGAATAAGCTTTTCCTGAATATCTATCTGAAGAAGTAAGCAATTGTCTTTATTAATCAACATAATATATTCCAAGTTTGTTAATAAAGACACAATTTAAGAAAAAATATCATTTATATAAAATAAAATCTGTGTTAATTCTTTATTCTCGGTATTTAAAATTTGAATTTAGGATATGCAAGAGAAAAGAATTTATAAAGAGATAGAAATACTTGGTAAAAAGATAATAAATCCTGTTTTTTTAGCTCCAATGGAGGGCATTACCGATATGCCTTTCAGGATAATTTGTCGTGAGATGGGAGCCGATATTGTGTTTAGTGAATTTATTGCCTCTGAAGCACTTATTCGTGATGCTAAGAAGTCGTTTGCTAAAATGCTATTAGCTGAAAAAGAGAGACCCGTTGCTATACAAATATTTGGTAACGACCCTAAAGTAATGGCGGAAGCTTGTAAAATTGTAGAAAATGAAGGTGCCAATATCGTTGATTTGAATTTCGGTTGCTGGGTACGTAAAGTAGTCAATCATAATTCCGGTGCTGCATTACTTAAAGACCCTGAACTAATGTGCGAAATTACTCAGCAATGCGTTGATGCGGTTAAAATTCCGGTTACTGCCAAAACCCGTCTGGGCTGGTCTCCTTCTACAATTATTATTGAAGATTTAGCTCAGATGTTAGAAGAGACAGGTATTAAAATGCTTACTGTTCACTGCCGTACACGTGATATGGGTATGCGGGGCGATGTTGATTGGTCTTATATAAATAAAATTAAGAAAAATATTAGTATTCCGTTAGTGCTAAACGGTGATATTAAAACACCTTACGATGCAAGGCGTGCATTTGAGACTACAAATTGCGATGCTATAATGATTGGTAGGGCAATTGTAGGTTACCCATTTATGTTCAGAGAGATAAGGCAATTACTTGATAATGGTACTGAACCGACTGCCCCTACTATCAAGGAAAGAATAGATACTTGCATCAGGCATTTGGAATTTAGTATCGAAATTGACGGCTATCCCAAAGGTATGTATGAATTTAGGAAGCATTATTCAGGTTATTTAAAGGGCTTATATAATGCATCTAATATTAGGCAGAAGCTTGTAATTACCGAAAGTATTGAAGAAATTAAAAATATGCTCTTTGATTATAATGAATATTTAGATAAATATATGGCTGATAATCCTAACAAAGAAAATAATTATGAGAATGATGTTACTGATATAAATATATGTAATAAATAATATTGAGGATAAAAATGGAAAAACATTTAGTAAAAATTGATGTTGATTATCTTGGTGATTTAAGCTGCAAAGTTACACATACTCCATCGGGCAATTCGTTTTTAACTGATGCACCTCTTGATAATAATGGTAAAGCACGCTACATCTCCCCTACTGATTTGCTTTGTGCATCTGTAGCTGCTTGCATAAGTACAATTATGGGAATGAAAGCCAATGCAAATGGGATTGACTTAACCGGTATGAAAGTATCAGCTGTTAAAGAAATGGTAAACGAACCATATAGAAGAATTAGTAAAATTACTATTGATATTTGCTTTCCAAATAAATTATCGGACAAAGATTTTAAAATTATGGAAAATGTAACTAATACTTGTCCGGTAACAAGGAGCTTATCTCCAGAGCTTGATATGCAGTTTAATTTTAGTTATGCCAAGTAATAATATAACTAATAAATTATTTTGCTATAATATGCTTTACTGAAAACTTGTCATTCTGAACGAAGTGAAGAATCCAGACATAGCTAAATGTTGATAATATTGGATTCTTCATTGCACTCAGAATGACGATTTTGCTCAGAATGACGATTTTGCTATATTGTTAATATAAGACAACCTATTGAAAAACCAAAAGATAATAGTATTACACAGCCTCTTCAGCATGGGGTATATATAAATTGCATTATACTTTACCCTCTTTTAACAGCTTCAAGTAATTCATCTATTTCAATTGATACTATACCCGGCGATTCGCAGACTACACCGGAGGCAAAATTAGCAAGAGTTGCTGCTTCTTTTATTTTAGCTCCACCGCTGATAGCCGCTGCAAGTGTAGCTATTGCAGTGTCTCCAGCTCCGGAAACGTCTGCTACATTTCTGGCTCTGGTTGGCACTTGAGATATTTCGCCGTTGGACTCAAAGAGCATCATTCCGTCAGCTCCGAGTGTTAAAAGTAAGTTTTCTGCTTTCAACTTTTCTATTAGTATGTTTCCGTATTTTATAATTTCTTCATTTGATTTAAACTCTTTCCCTAAGGCTTTAGAAGCTTCTTTTCGATTTGGCTTAAATACTGTAACACCTTGATATAAAAAGAAGTTGTCAAATTTCGGGTCAACAAATATCGGTATATTTTTAGTTTTAGCATATTCAATTAATTCTATAATTAAATCATCTGTAACAGTACCCTTATTATAGTCTTCAAAAATAATTCCGGATAAATCATCAATATTTTTGATTTGATTTATAATAAAATCTTTACCTTGGCTTGATAAGTTATCTTTTACTTCTTGGTCTAATCTTGCAATATGTTGATTATTACCTATAATTCGTGTTTTAACGGTAGTTGGTCTATCGGGGTCTTTATATAGTACCGAAGTATTTATATTAAGGTCTTCTGCTATTGCTGTAAATACTTTTCCGTAATTATCTTGCCCTATAATACCGCATAGGTATGGAATTACCCCCAATGAATTCAGATTAGCAGCTACGTTTGCTGCTCCGCCGAGGTGAGAAGATTCACTCTCTATATCAATTACAGGTACCGGTGCTTCTGGAGAAATTCTTGATACATTGCCCCAGTAGTAACGGTCTAGCATAACATCGCCGACAACAGCAATCTTTTTATTAGTAGCATTTTTAATTATATCTTTAGTTCTATCAACGCTTATTTTGTTCATTTTAACCACTTAAATTTAATTATTTAAAAAAGACGTATAGAAGTTTTGTTCTTCCTGCATTTGGAATTTCAATGAGAAAAGTCCACTTTCCATATTTGCAAATTTACAATTCAAATCGGTTTCTGCTTTTAGGATAATTAGTCCACCCCTCTCAGGTCTGGGGGCATTTTGTTTTAGTAATGTTGGTTTAATAGGTACAGCCAGCTCCGGTTCAAAGCCAAATACTTTTGCTACTTTTTGAGATATTTCATATCTATTTAGCCAGCTTGCACCGCCTACATTATAGACACCGATTCTATTTTTGAGTATTATTTTCAATACTGACTGAGCCAAATCATCTGTGATAGTCGGGTTGCAGTACTGCCCCGTAATTACATCAAATCTTTTTTCTTCTTTGAATTTCTCTATCAGCCAAGAGATAAAATTAGACTTTTCGTAGGATGATACACCAAATACTACATTTGTTCTGATGATAGTATGTTTGTCTAATCCGGTACGGACTATATTCTCTGCCGCATGCTTAGTCTTACCATAATAACTTAATGGATTAGGTCGAGCCTCTTCATCATAAGGTCCTCGTTTACCATCAAATATATAGTCAGTTGAAAATGTAATTAAATGAGCTTCTATCACCCTGCATATACTTGCTAAATACTCTACAAGGTTCGTATTTAACTCCGAAGCTAATTTATGATTTACTTCGCAAGCATCAACATCGGTATATGCCGCACAATTAATTATCACTTCAGGCTTAATTTCATAACAAATCTTTTTCAATTTGTTAAGGTCTAAATAGTCTGCATGATGTGTCTTTATCCTATAACTATTCTTCTTAAAATTTGGATTAGACGTTAGCAAAAATATATTAAAATCTGTCTCAGCAAATAATACTCTGGTTATTGCTTCCGCAGTTTTACTGGTTGCACCTGTTATTAAAATATTCATACGCTATAAATTGTTCCACGTGAAACATATTTGTGTTACTTAGTTCGATATCTATTCAATTATTCAAATAGATTACTTCAAATATACGGAAATTATTGATAAATCCGTTGCAGAAACTCCGGGAATTCTTCCGGCTTGCCCCAAGGAACTTGGTTTTATTTTGTTTAACTTATCCATTGCTTCTCGAGATAGAGAAGCTAATATTGAATAATCAAAATTTGGCGGTATTTTTTTGTTCTCATTTTCGTTAAAGTATTCTACTTCTTTTAACTGCCTTGCTATATATCCTTCGTATTTAGTATTAATTTGTACTTGTTCAATAGCTCTATTACTATACTTTGTATCCATAGTAAGTAGCTTCAACATTTCATCTAAATTGGAATTGCTTCTTTTTAGCAGAGTATATATATCGGTTGTACCCAATACCGGTGATTCGTTTACAGTTTCTAAGTACGGATTGATACCGGCAGCTACAATTTTATTTATTTTAATAAAATTGTTTAATCTATCTACCTCTTCGGTAAGTTCGGTTATTTTGCTATAGTCAATATCAGAGATAAGACCTAATTTATGTGCATACTTTGATAGCCTAATATCGGCATTATCTTGACGAAGCAATAATCTATATTCGGCAAGAGAAGTAAATATTCTATATGGCTCATCGCTTGATTTATTTACTAAATCGTCTATCATTACGCCAATATACGATTCACTGCGTTTAAGAGTAAACGGCTCTCTACCCTGTACTTTTAATGTGGCATTAATACCGGCTATTAATCCCTGACCGGCTGCTTCTTCATAACCCGAACTTCCGTTAAGCTGTCCGGCAAAATATAAATTTTCAATTACTTTAGATTCTAAAGTAAATTTTAATTGATAAGAAGGGAAATAATCATACTCTATGGCATATCCCGCTCTAAGTAATTTGGAATTTTCTAAACCTTCGATACTACGCAGACCCTTAATTTGAATATCTTCGGGTAGGCTGGTTGAGTATCCGTTTACATATACAGAATTAGTGCTTAATCCCTCCGGTTCAAGTACGATTTTATGAGCATCTCTGTAGGAAAATCTTGCGATTTTGTCTTCAATAGATGGGCAATACCTTGGTCCTACTCCCTCTATAATTCCTCTGAACATCGGTGAGCGGTCGAAACCAGTTTTCAATATATCATGAGTATTGGTATTAGTATAAGTTAGATAGCAAGTAATCTGATTAAATACTTGGTCTGTTTTTGTAGAAAATGGATTTGGAGCTGTATCTCCTGAGTCAGCTTGCATTTTGGAATAGTCAATAGAGTCCGCATATATCCTTGGCGGAGTGCCTGTCTTTAGCCTACCCATTTCTATGCCATGCTCGGTAAGTTTGTTTGATATAATATCGCTTGGTGCTTCTCCAAATCTTCCGCCGATTGATATATCATCACCGGTGAACATTTTTCCGTTTAGAAATGTACCCGGACAGAAGACTATAGCCTTTGCAAATATCTCATCATCTGTTTTTGTTTTGATTCCAATTGCTTTTCCTGCAACCACTATTATCTCAACAGCAGTTGCTTCTATTAATGTTAAGTTACGATGATTAGAAAGAAGTTCTTTTGTATATTTGGGGTATAAATCTTTATCTATTTGAGCTCTTGGTGACCATACTGCTGGACCCTTAGATTTATTCAACATTTTAAAGTGAATGCCTGCTTTATCGGCAAGCATACCCATTGCCCCCCCCATAGCATCAATTTCTTTTACTAAATGCCCTTTAGCTGTTCCACCAATTGACGGGTTGCAACTGGGCTTGCCCATTGTCTCGATTGACATAGTAACAAGTGCAGTGTCTGCTCCGAGTTTGGCAGAGCAATAAGCCGCTTCTATTCCGGCATGACCTGCCCCAATCACTATTATATCATAAGTATTTTTAAAGTGCATAATGCTGTATTTATCGTATATTTATTCAAAAATCAGAAAACCATTAGACGAAAAATCAATAAAATTATTAATTCGCTACTAAGTCTATATAAAGTGTTTCACGTGAAACAATAAAACGAGAAATTAATATTTTTGTATTAAAAAAGCAAAAAACCTATACTAAATATTGAAGCAATCTATTAATAGAAATATTATTTTCCTACACAGAAGCGAGAAAATATGGAATTCAATACATCATCGCTGAAAGATTCTCCGGTTAATTCACCCAATATATTAGCGGCAGATTTTATATCAATTGCTATTATCTCATTTTCGTAACTATTATCAATTGCTAAAATTGCTGAATTAAGTTGCTCTATGGCTCTATCTAAGATGCTTATATGCCTTTGGTTTAGGATAATATCTTCGTTAGTATTTAGACTATGCTTATATAGTTCAGAAATTTTATTTAACAATGTTTCTATGCCGATTTCTTTTTTTGCCGAGATAAATATTTGAGTATTATCGGCATCTTCAATATTTGCTTTATCAATTTTATTTTGCAAAATCAGGTATTGAGCATTTGGATATTTGGCATTAATTCCGGAGTATAATTCATCGGAATTCTGTATGCCCTGAGCAGCATCGTTTAGAATAATTATTAAGTCAGCTTTCGACATTACTTCGTCAACCAATGCTATGCCCTGAATTTCAATTACATTTTTGCTATCTCTGATACCTGCCGTATCAATTAATTTAATAGGTACTCCGTTAATTAGAATAGTTTCTTCAATATAATCGCGGGTAGTACCGGCTATATCGCTGACTATGGCACGCTTCCGCTGAAGCAAAGCATTAAATAGAGTGGATTTGCCTGAATTCGGGAAACCGATTATCGCTACCTGATAACCGCTACGCATGATTTGTGATGATCTGTGCGTATTGACTAACTCAGAGCAATAAGTAATTGCAGAATTAATTTTACTTATTATATTATCCTTAGGTGCAAATTCCAATTCGTCGTCTAAAAAGTCAAGCTCTATCTCCAGCAGAGAACATATTTCGACTAATTGAGAGCGGAATTCTTTTAGCCTTTTGGAGAAATTACCGCTTAACTGTCGTGCAGCTGTTCTAGCCGACGGATAAGACAGCGAATGAATCAAGTCTGCAACAGCTTCGACTTGCACTAAGTCCAATTTGTTATTTATAAATGCTCGCTTGGTAAATTCACCGGCTTCTGCCGGGAAAGCTCCTGATTTATATAATAAATCCAATATCAGTGATGATACAATGATACCTCCATGGCTTCCGATTTCTATTACATCTTCCCCGGTATAAGAATGTGGAGATATAAATAAAGAAATTGTAACCGTATCAATTATAGTATTGTCATCATAAATTTTTCCATATTGAATTGTATGAGAATCCATTTTTGATATTGGAATTTTACCTTTAAACAAAGTATCTGTAATATCAATTGCTTTCTCACCTGAAACTCGGATTACCGAAAGCCCTCCGATTCCTTGTGCTGTTGCTAATGCTGCTATTGTCTTCATTTACTTTTAATATTTTATATTTTTATATAATAATTTTCTTAAATTCAAATAAAATTTGTATATTTGAAATTCAAAATACAAAATTAGGATAAAATCTTCAATTTAAATAATTTAAAATTGAAGTTTATACCGCAAAATTTAATATTTACAATTTCCGAAATTTACTACTATAAAATTAAAATATTTGGGGTTAAATATGAAAAAATCTGTTTATTTATTGTTATTTGTGTTATCAATTACAAATCTCATTTCGAACACTGAGAAAACAAATATTAAAGAAAAAAAAGAGAATGAATTGCAGGATAATAATGTAAGATTATTTTATTCTACAGAAAATTCTGTTTCTAATATTCAATTTTATAATTCAAACTATGGTATTTTTGGACATAATATCAACGAAGGTATTGGTGGTACATACTGGCCCCGAGGGTCGAGTAATCAATATATTTTTAGTGCCGGTGTATGGTTTGGGGCAATTAAAAAAAATCCGAGTACTAATACTTTTGAAAAATATTGCTCTTATTCATATGATCCAAATAATGCAAGTTATAGATGTGTACCCGGTTCAATTGATGACGGAGATTCAGCTGTTGATGAGATGATGAATCAATATAGAGTTTACAAATCAAGCGACGGATATAACTCGGATGGTTCACCAATAAGTTCAAATAACAGCCCGAACTGGCCACTATGGAGTGTTAGTAGTAGCAATAAAGCTGAATTTGGAACGGACAAATATCAATATATAAAAGATATTAATAATAGAAATCTAATTAATTACCCTTTAGGTACTTCAATATACTCTGATGAGGATATGTTTACTATTTTCAAAGATACTGATTTAAATAAGTATCTTGAAAATAAGAATACTTTAAAAGAAAAAGGTTACCCGCTCAAATTAGAAACAAAGCAGAGAATACTCAGTTGGGGAAGTGGAATTAAAAAAGATGTTATGGTGATTATCTATGAGTACCAGAATAAATCAACTGATACTTTAATAGACTGTTATTTAAGCTTTTTACTTGACCCTGATTTAGCTGTTTCACAATATGCAAACCAAGGTGCAGATAACGATAAATTCAGATATGTTGACGAATTACCGTATTTAAATATGGGCATCACTTGGACAGGGCTTTATGAAGCAGAAGCAAACAAGGATTTCGGTTATATTGGGGTAAGCCTTTTAGAAACACCTTCGGTTGACGAAAATCGTTATATTAAAGATACACAAGTATTATATAATCCATCGGAGCAAATCGGGACTAATTCAATTAGAAGATTTAATTTAGATCAAGACGCAAAATCTGATTCTATAAGATACAATTTAATGTCCAAAGCATTAAGAGACGGGGATTATGGATATGGTGATGTTCGGGCATTATTATCAACCGGTCCTTTTAATTTCCGCCCTGGAGATAAAGCCAGATTTGCAGTTGCATTGGTTTTTGCTCTACCTTCAAAAGGTGGAGAGGCAGACGGTACTATAGAAGACATTAGAAATCCTCAGCCCGGAAATAATAAAAGTTTAGTAGAGAAAATGAATGACTTACGCACGAGCTACTATAAAAATATGATATTAGACGTTGAGGATAATATACAATCAAATATAATTAACATTGGTGAAGTGTTCCCCAACCCAACAGTAAAAAGCGTTTCTATTAATTATAATACCGAATCTGATGATATTACAAAAATCGGATTATATAATCAATACGGAGCCGAACTGCAAAGCTTTTATAATGATTACGAAGCTAAAGGCAATCACTTTCGAGAATTTGAATTGAATTCAAACGCATTAAGTTCCGGTATTTACTTTTTAAGAATTCAGAGTGGACAACAAATAAAGTCTAAAACAATTTCTATTTTGAAGTAGTATAATTTCTTTAATATAAAAGAAATTAGTAAATTTGTAATCGGGGATTAGTTTTTTGATTCCCGATTTTTTATTTATTATCTCAAGTAAATATGGATTATGATATACTTATCATTGGTGCGGGAGTGGTCGGATTAGCAATAGCTGCTAAACTATCCGAGAACTACAAATGCCTGCTGATAGAGAAAAATACAAGTTTCGGAATGGACTGCAGCTCCCGAAATAGTGAGGTGATCCATGCCGGTATTTATTATCCACAGAATTCTCTAAAGGCTGAGCTTTGCGTTAAGGGCAATCGACAACTATATAAATGGTGCAAGGAGCATAATGTGCCACATCAGAAAATTGGTAAGTACATTATAGCTATAGATGATGATGATAATTCTGAGCTTGAGCAGATTTTCAACAATGCACTTAATAATGGTGTTTATAACCTCTCCCCTGTTTCAATATCCGAATTTTATAGAAACGAAGTAAATATCAAAGCAAGCTCCGCCGTTTTATCAAAAGATACCGGTATTATTGATTCTCATAAATTGATGGAATCATTTATAGAACTAATTAAATCCAATAACAGTGATACAGTATATAATCATAAATTTGTAAAAACTGAATTTACAGGCACTTACTACAAATCCGCTATAGAATATAATAATAGCGAAATATTTGAAATCAGTAGCAAATTTGTTATCAACAGTGGCGGGCTGTATTCGGATAAAATTGCTGAAAACTGTGGAATAGATATTGAAAAATCTAATTATAAATTACATTGGTGCAAGGGGCATTACTACCGAATAGTAAATTATCCCAATGTATCTAATAGACTTATCTATCCAACTCCCCCAAATGATAAAGCCGGACTGGGAATTCATCTGACAAGAGAATTAGGCGGAGGCTATAAATTGGGTCCGGACACTAAGTATATAGATGCTAATGAAATAGATTATTCAATCAATGATGAGTATATAGAGAAATTCTATAGAGCGGCATCAAGATATATCAAAAATTTAAAGATAGAAAATGTATGCCCTGACCAAGCAGGGATAAGACCTAAACTTCAAGCAAAGGGCGAATTATTTAAGGATTTCGTAATTAATGAAGAGAGCGATAAAGGACTGCCCGGATTGATAAATTTAATAGGAATAGAATCGCCGGGGCTGACTTCGTCTCTGGCAATAGCTGACTATGTATCACAATTTATAAAGTAAAATAAATGATAGTATCAAGAGAATTACTTTCGGAAATCTGCAAAGAACTGAAAAATCAAGGTAAAAAGCTTGTTTTTACAAACGGATGTTTTGACATTTTGCATAGCGGACATGTTACTTATTTGGAAAAAGCAAAGCAATTGGGTGATGTTTTAATTCTCGGTCTTAATACCGACGAATCTGTTCGCAGAATTAAGGGCATTAATCGCCCTATAAACAACGAAACAGATAGAGGCATAGTAATAGATGGCTTGAGGTGTATTGACTTTGTAACGCTCTTTAATGAGGAAACTCCGCAATCGTTAATAGAGTCCATCATTCCCGATGTATTGGTAAAGGGTGGTGATTATACTGTCGATACTATAGTTGGAGCGGATACAGTAATTAAAAATGGTGGTCAAGTGATTACAATTCAATTAGTTGAAGGCAAATCAACTACTAATATTATAAATAAGATGAAGTTATGAAATGGTAAAAAAGCCGATATTTAGTCTATAAGTAAATCTTGATTAAATTCGGCTTTTTAAAATTTAAATTGAACAAAGCATTTGTTCAGGTATTCATTTACAATTAGATTCAAATTAAACCATCGACAAATATTGAACAAGCAAAAGTCGGATAATAAAAGAAGGATAATTCTAAATTTTAATTCTTAGCAAAGGCGTATTATCATAACAGAAATAGATAAGTAATTTCACAATACTAAAGATAATAAATTCGTCTCAATTAAATTAGAAAAATAAGAAAGATAGAGCAATCGAAAATTATAGACCTATTCAGATATTACCGGATTTTATAGCAAATCAAATTGCCGCCGGAGAAGTTGTTCAGCGTCCCGAGTCCGTTATTAAAGAATTAGTCGAGAATTCTTTTGATGCCGGAGCAGATACTATTATAGTAATAGTTAAAGATGCCGGTAAACAATTAATTCATATCGTAGATAATGGTTTTGGAATGTCAAAAGAAGATTTGGCTCTATCTATTAAACGTCATGCAACGAGTAAAATATTTACTACCGAAGATTTGGAGCAGATTTTAACTTATGGTTTCCGTGGGGAGGCTTTGGCTTCAATTTCGTCAGTTGCTAATATTGAAATTAGAACTATTAAAAAGGGTGATGAGCATGGATGGAAGCTTATTGCCGAGCCTATGAAAAATGAAGTCATCGAACCGTTTACAGTTGATAACGGTACTCAGATATTTGTACGTAATTTATTTTATAATGTGCCGGTTAGGCGAAAATTCCTCAGGACAAACATTACCGAATTTAGGTATATATCCGATACAATGATTAAATTTGCTCTATCCAAACCCGATATACGGTTTCTGTTTTATGATGAAGATACTCTTATATTTGACACCAAACCGTCAGGACTTAAAAAACGAATTGCAGACGTAATGGGAGAAAATACCGCTCGCCAACTAATTCCGGTTGATTATGTAACTGATTCTATTCGTATTAGCGGGTACTTGGGACTGCCGACAATTGCCAAACAGTCTAAAACCGGACAATATCTGTTTTTAAATGAACGCAGTATTCAGAGTAAATCCCTATATCACGCAATATTTTCTGCTTACGAGCATTTGTTAGAAAAGGCTAAATATCCCTTCTTTGTGCTAAATATAGACTTAGACGCAAGACGCTTTGATGTAAATGTTCACCCGCAGAAGCATGAAGTTAAATTTGATGACGAGAAATTTATATATAATTCGATGAATAAAGCAATTATGGAGGCTCTGTCCGCTCATAACTTAGTTCCGGAAATCGCAATCGACACTATGGCTTCGGTCAGCCCATTCGAGAGAATTGAAGATCCGGATAATCCGAATAAAACTCTACTCGTTAATAAAATGACCGGTGAAATAGTTGATTATAAACCCGATAATTCACGAAATAGAAATTGGGACTTCTCCGGCTCTGCTTCTAAATCAGGTTCGGATTATTATCAGAAAAATAATAGCCAATACACAGATAAATCTAATCAATATTATGGTGGAAATAATTACAAAGCACAGGAAAATGTAAAATTTGATATAGATATATTCGCCCCTCCCAGAAAAGAAGAAAATAGCGAAATGTCTGCATTTGATTTTCTTCAAATGAATTCCGAAACTGAAAATCAAAATATAAAAAATATAGAATCATTACAGAAAATCGTTGAGAATTCTCAATACTTTAACTTTATTCAGTTACATAGTAAGTACTTAGCTGTAGAGATAGAAACCGGAATGCTATTAATTGATCAGCATGCTGCTCACGAGAGAATACTCTATGAAAGAGCGATTGCGGCTATGAATAGAGAGTTTTCTAATTCACAGGAATTGCTTTTCCCGGCTGTCTGCACTTTGAATACTTCCGAAATAATTACTGCAAATGAAATAAAAAGAGAGCTGGAGGAATTGGGCTATATCTTTGAGTTACAAGCTAATAACGCAGTTATTAGTGCTGTCCCTTTAGATGTTGCATATCTCGGAGAGTCTAATTCATTTAGAGAAATAATCGAACAGTATGAAGAAGAAAACAAACTACGACATACAGATAAACGAGATAATTTGGCTGCTTCCTATAGCTGTAAAGCTGCTATTAAAACCGGTCAGAAAATGAGTAAAGTAGAGACTATTCAGTTAGTTAAGGATTTGCTAAATTGCAAAATGCCTTACTGCTGTCCGCATGGCAGACCTATCATAATTGAATTTTCATTATACAGATTAGATAAATTATTTGGTAGGATATTGTGATTTGGGTGCTTGGTGGCTGGTGATTTGTAGTTGCGTTTATAAATTTACTTCTTGTCGCTCTCGCGGCTAAAGAGTTAATGTAAATGCAAAAAGCGTAAGTGTCATAATATTTATTTTTACTTTGTGTTGATTAGTACATTAAGTTTGATAAATAAGATAGTTATCAATACAATTTAAAAACGAAAAAAGGAATTATATACTTTTATTTTGCAAATTGAAATGAAATTATTCTGTAAATACTATCTGATTATTCTTTAATTTGGCAAAACTTGTATCTTTGTTATATTTTATTCGTATAATAATTAAATAAATAATTGTTTAAATTGAAAAAAAATGATATTTTTGCTATTGAATAAATTATTTATAGAGGAAAAAATGAAAGAATTAAAAATATTATTACTATTAGCTATGATTTCTTTATTTGTAGTTTCAAATCTAAATGCTCAAGACGATGATGTTCCTGAAAGATTAAAATACTATAAAGAAAAATACGAAGAGGAATTTAACTCTTCATTCGTTACAGTATGGAACTCAATAAAAGAAGCAATTGCTAATACCGGCTGCCAGATAGTTACGCAGAAGTATTCTCAAAATGATGAAGGCTATTATAAAGGCACAATCAAAACTGATTATTGTATTTTTGCCGAAGGACCGGACACAACGTACAGAGTAGCTCAAGATTTGCAATATGACATGCCGTATATACCGGGGGCTAACTGGGTAAATGCGAGAATTAATTATAAAATTGTTGTTAAAGAGCTTGGTGATGGTAAGGTTTCAATGGTACTAACTTCCGAAATGAGCGGATATGAAGCACACGTTACTTTTAAAGTGCATTTCTGGAAATCTAATGGCATTTTAGAACATCAGTTACTTGAAAACTTAAAACAAATTGTATTGAAGAACAGCAAGTAGCTTCCGTTACAATTTGAAATTGAACATATCCGATGTCTAAAATTAATAATATTGCCAAATCCTCATTCAGAGTGTAACGAAGTATTCAGAATTATCAATATTTAGCTTTATCTGGATTCTTCACTTCGTTTAGAAAGACAAATTTTTAGAAAGTCTCAAGCTAATGATTTATATTGAAAAGACCTTTTAATTCAAAGTATAACGAAGAATCCGGAATTATCAACATTTAGTTATTTTCCGGATTCTTCACTTAGTTCAGAAAGACAAATTTTGGACTTAGTCTTGAAGGAGATATCTTATTCAAGAGTAAAATATATTACTTATACTCTTCAACTAATTTAACACCGGAGCTGGTCCCGATTCGATTTGCACCTGCTTTAATTAATTCGAGAGCAAAATCCAAACTGCGGATACCGCCTGAAGCTTTAATTTTCAATTTTGGAGAAATAGCATTTTTAAATAGTATTATATCGTCAGTAATTGCCCCGCCCGTAGAAAATCCGGTAGAGGTTTTGATATAGTCCGCTCCGCTATCGCTAACAATTTTTGCAATTTCTGTTTTTAATTTTGTGTCTAATAGACATGTCTCGACAATTACTTTTAATAAAGCATCAGACTGATGTACTAATTCTGCTATCTGCTTAATTTCATTAAAATTATAATTGTAGTTGTAATTAATTAGCTCGGAGATATTGATAACCATATCAATTTCGTTAGCTCCGTCAGCTATAGCTCTCTCAGCTTCAAATAATTTGACTTTAGTAGTGTTGGCTCCTAAAGGGAATCCAATAACAGTACAGGTCATTACTCCGGTATTAACTAATAAATCATTTGTCATTTTTACATAGAACGGATTAATGCAGCAGGAAGCAAATTTATTCTCGCGGGCTTCGGCACAAAGTTTTTCAATGTCGGCATATTTTGCGTCAGGCTTTAAAATAGTATGGTCAATAGTTTTGGCAAATTGAAGTTTATTCATTTTATATTTCCTTTGTATATAACAGTGTTATCTTGTATTTCAAGCTATAAAAAGTCGATTATATCTTTTACAGTTTCTTCTAATATTACGTTATTGGTAATTCCTTTGTTTTCGATGTTAAAAGTATGCCCGGCATTATCAATAAATATAGGTTTTAAATACTTGGGATTTGCAGCATCAATTAACTCATTCGGTTCTTTTATTTGTACAGTTAGGTCCTGCTTACCGTGAACAAGCAAAATTGGAATTTCTAATTTTGAAATTGCATTTGGTAGATTAAATCGCTCGGAATTTATCTCTAAATCCTCTAGAAATGAAGAATTCAATCTCAGCATCTGTCCGGTTTTATTATTTGGAAATGCTATATATCCTTGAGACTTCCAAATATTTTTTTGACGGGGAGTATATCTATCAAATTTAGAAATCGAGGCAAGCAAAACCAATTTAGAAATTCCGGTATAAATTGATGAATACAAAATCGAAACAGCTGCTCCCATAGAATGACCGCACAAAAAAATATTCCCATCCCATAATTCTTCTAAATTTAATTCATTAGTAAGAGTATTGCTTTTCAATTTAGAAATTACAATATCTAACTCTTCAAGCTGGCGGCTGATAGACATATTCTGGAATTTGTCTATATTAATTAATGATTTATCTTGACTATCGTAACCGTTAAGTGAGAAATTGTATTTGATAGAAATGATTGAATTTTGTGCAATTTGCTCTGACAAATAAGGAAGGAATCCCCAGTCTTTATGCCCTTTAAAGCCATGAATAACAATACAAATAGGCGACTTCTGCTTAGTATTAATACAAATATCGCCTGCAATTCTATAATTGCCTACTGTGAGAATATTAAATAAATATTTCTGCATAAAATCGCATTCTCTTCTGTGCGTATCTCAAACAATTATTTCTGCATAATACTTATACATAAAACTTATGCATAATACTTTTAATACTACTTTTTACCCCTTAAAAGCATTTTTTTAATGGAATCAATACTTCTTTTTTCGTCTTCTTGGTATTGTTTTTTGATAGAATCCGAATTAACATTAACATGCGGATTAGTACCAAACTCTTCGATAGAGGTACTAATTGTGTCGTTAGTAAAATGATATTCCGGTAGCAATTCATTATCTTTTGGCTCATAAAAATCAAATTCGCTTGTAAATGGAGCTACTTCACCTCTGGCTATCATATCTAATTTATCTCTGCCGAAAATTGTAACTAATTTCTCAAATACTGTAGCACGAGTAAATGGTTTAGAAATAAAACCGGCAGTACCGCTTTTAACGGCAAGACCTAAATTTTCAGTATCGGATAGTGCGGAGACCATAATTACCGGTATATGCTTAATGTGCTTAATGCCTTTGATGATTTTGAGTGTGAGATGCCCGGACAGCTCCGGCATTAGAATATCCATAATAATAAGTGAAGGAATATGCTCTACAGCTAAAGATATACCTTCAAAACCGTTAGAAGCCAAATAGTTTTTTTTAAAGCCATAGCTTTGAAGAGTCTTAGATAGAATTCTCTGCATCCAAATATCATCATCAACGATTAATACGCTATATTCTGCATTCATTTTAAAATAGTTCCCTGCTACAATTCATTAGATTGATTTTTATACTGTTTATTAACTATAAGTAAAGAATTCTTCAAATTGTCTTGCTTAGTATTGTTAAATACAATACCAGCACCATTTAATATATTTTTCAAAGCACTTAGCTCGGTGCGAGCTGCTTGTCTATTCATTTCAATAATTTTATCATGAACTTCTTTTCTATGAACGGGAATTGACTTAGGAGCTTCAATACCGAGGCGAACTACCCCACGGTCAAAACTTAATACAGTGATCTTTACTGATGAACCTACAGTAATTACCTCTCCGATTTTTCTTGATAGTACTAACATAACATCGTCCCTGATATTCGGTAATGCTGAGTTTAATTCAAAAACTTAAAAATACATAAAATAAATATTATATCCAACATAAATTATTTATTAATAACATAATTAGTCGAATATTTGTCCGATGTCAATATCACTTGTTTGCCCGTTAAATTTATTATATCAAAGATTATTGGAGCTTTCAAATTAGCTGTCATAAGCCCCTTTTCGTCTTCGAGAGTAACTACAACCATCATCACATCTTTACCAGAATCTAATTTAACACCGGCATCATATTTAGGGTCAAGTATCCAAGGGTTAAGCAGAGGAAAACCGATAGCCGGCTGTTCGATAGAAATTAGCCAGCGGAAAGGAACAGTTTCCTCTTCGCTAATAAGCACAAATTCAGACAGTTCCTCAAAGCCCAAAAGTCCATCCTTGAAATTAAAGATATACTTTGCTTCGATATCTAATTCTCCGAACTGGAGAGTTTTGATATGTTTTGCTTCTGTATTTTTCTTATCTGTCATATTGCATACTTTATTTATTTATATATTTTGTTCTAATTTAATTTTAAAATTTCAATCTTAATATTTACACAATATAATTATATTTTCCATATAATACAATTATTTATAAAATAATATACAAAAATAGTAAAAAAATTCTAAAGTTTTATAGAATCTCCTGAAATATATCCGTTTGTTGAAGGAGCATCTTGTGGCAGTTGAGAAATTGTAATTTCTACACGCCTATTTTTTGCTCTTCCTTCATTGCTTGAATTTGAATATATTGGTCTGGTTGCACCGAAGCCTCTGATTAACATATATTCTTCGCTGATACCCCTATTCATCAAGCTATACCCTACACTTAAAGCACGAGCAACGGACAAATGCCAGTTCGATTCATACCTGAAAGTTCGAATTGGGGTCGCATCTGTATGACCATCAACTGCTATTTGGAAGTTTATTCCGGTGAGTACTACGGCGAGAGAATCGGAGTAAGACCTGTCCTGAGGTCTGTATGTCTGCTTTTCCCGAACTAAACAATAATAATTCCGGCAATGTAAGTACTAAACTCTCTCCGACACTCTGAATCTTAAAGTCGGTATTTTTAATATATGAGCTTAAAACTTGCTCAGCTTGTACTTTTACTTCTGCCAAAGATTGCTTTTTCGGGGTCGGCAGTATCGCTTGTGGCACTCCTTGCTTATGACCCGGTAAAACACCTCCACCTTCCAGAGGTTTCGTATTCTTAGTATTAAAGTTCTCGGCAAATGCCTGAGATACTTCTTTATATTTTGACTCATCAATTTGCGAAGCTGCATAAAGTATAACAAACAAACCAAGCAAAAGAGTAATCAAATCCGAATACGTAATTAAATATCGGTCAGTCTTCTCTTCTTCTTTATGCTCATCGTCAAAATATTTATTCTTCAATGCCTTCTTCTCCATAATTTTAAGCCGCATTAAGATTATCGACTTTATTTACCTTATATTTAACCAATTTATATAATTTCTAATTAGATATTTTGAATCTCAATTAACAACAATAAACGTGCCGTTTTCATTTTTAATGTTTTTGTCTGTCAATTTTGATTTTTCTTGATTCCTATTACCAATATTCAACAGCTAAGGATGTTGGAAGAAATGAATCGATTTTCCAAACGCCACTATCCAATTCCTATTTCCTACTTCCTAATTCCGAAGAAAGAACCCACCCCGTCATCGCTTCGCGATGCTACCCCTCCTTTTGGAGGGGAATTTGAAGAATAGGTGCTACATGGCTTTTCTACCAATATTCAACATCTAACGCTGTTGGAAGAAAAGAACTTTTTCACATTATACTTCATAGCCTTACTACGCAGAGCGTAGTAAGGAGGCGAAATGGAGTGCCACTTTCATTCTACCAATATTCAACAGCTAACGCTGTTGGAAGAAAGCATCAATTCCTCACATTCTTCCTACTTCCCACTTTCAACTTTATAAACTTTATAACTTTCTTCTACCAATATTCAACATCTAACGATGTTGGAAGAAAGCATCAATTCCTCACATTCTTCCTACTTCCTACTTCCCACTTTCAACTTTATAACTTTATAACTTTCAACTTTTTAACTAACTTACGCACTTGCTAATGTAGCTGCCGATACTTTCTTGGCACCTGCTTCTAAAATTACTTTTGCTAAAGAGTTAATTGTCGAGCCGGTAGTAAATACGTCATCTACTATTAGTATTGATTTATTCTTTATGTTTAGATTTTTATCAACAATTTCAAATATATCACGAACATTTTTACCGCGTTCGGATTTGTCTAAGCGGGTTTGGGTCTGTGTATATTTAATTCTTTTCGCAAGTTTTATTAACGGGACTATCCCTGTGCTTTCGGCAAGGCCTTGAGCGATATACGCCGACTGATTATATCCTCTCTCTCGTTTTCTTGCATAATGAATCGGAACCGGAATTACATAATCATAATCCGAATCGTTATTTTTTATAATATACCGTCCCAGCTCTCTGCCCAGTTCATAGCCAATTTTTCGCATACCGGAATATTTCAGATTGTGTATCATATTCATATACTTATGATTTTCTTTTAGATTAATAAGGCTTGATACTGACATCAAAGCTGACTCGTCTCTACCGGACAAACGGGACAATAATTCTCGGCTGTTTGTAGTTACAGGCATAGCATCGTAACAGCTTTTGCAGAGAAATGATAATTGTCTATTGTCTTTATTTATCAGTACTGCACATACGGCACAAGTATGCGGAGCCAGTAAGAAATTTATCGGCTCAAGTAATTGCATAGTTAATTCTGAGAATGAAGCCATAAATAATTCCTTTTAGAATTTGAATTGTACTTTATAAAAAGCTGATAAATAATGCAATATTTAAAACTGTTACTATTAATCCGATAGTGTATAAAGTGATTTTAGAAAGAGTTGAATTTTTGTATTTCCCCATTACCTTTTCTGATGATGTTAAATACACTTGTAGGAAAATAGTAAATGGCAATTGGACACTTAGAAACATTTGAGATAGCACTAAACCCTGAAACGGATTAGAAATTATAAATATTAAAAATAAAGCAATGAGAAGTGAAATTCCAACTCCTATTCTGGAGTGATTATCTTTTATATCATAAGGCTCTTTATACATGCCGGCAAATATTGTTCCGGCAGCCATACCGGAGGTAATAGTAGAGGCAATACCAGCAAATAGTAAAGCCACTGCAAATACAATTCCCGAATGCACACCCAATAATGGAGTTAGCAAATCTTTTGCTTGCTGAAGCTCGGTTACTATTGTTTTATTTTTGAAAAATGTAGCTGCAGCCAGCAGTATCATTGCACTATTAATTGCCCAGCCGATAATCATAGATAGCAGAGTATCGAAAAACTCATATTTCAATTGTTTATTAATAACTTTGTCGTCTTCAAGATTCCATTGTCGAGACTGAATCACTTCCGAGTGAAGAAACAAATTATGTGGCATAACTACAGCTCCGAGTACACTCATTATAATTAGCATTGATCCCTCTGGGAAAGAAGGCGTTACCCACCCAGCCGCCGCAGACTTCCAGTCAATGCCAACTAATGTTAGTTCATATAAAAATGATAGACCTATAACCGAGACAAATGCAATTATCCATTTCTCTATCAATTTATAAGAATTAGTAAAAAGCATAATAAGAACAAATGCGGTAATTAAAATTGCTGCCGGGCGAATCGGAATAGAAAAAAGCATGTTCAGAGCAATAGCACCACCAAGAATTTCTGCCAGTGATGTAGAGATAGATGCCAACATAGCTGATGAAAGTAAAAATTTTGAATATATCGGCTTTAGATATATTGATGTAGCCTCAGATAAACATAATCCACTTGCTATGCCAAGGTGAGCCACATTGTGCTGTAATATAATTAGCATTAAAGTAGATAGCGTTACCATCCAGAGTAGGGAATAACCATAATCAGCTCCAGCAGCTATATTTGAAGCCCAATTCCCGGGATCTATAAATCCGACCGTTACTAAAAGCCCCGGTCCTATATATTTCAAAATATCTAAGCCTCCGAATTTTGGCTTATAGTCTTTTTTATCTATATTGTTAAAGATATTGAACATAATATTTGTCAATCCAATAATGAAAAATATTTCAAATCAGAATTATGGGTAGCCGAAAGAAATAATATATGTTCCTAAAAGATTTAGGCGATTTCAAATTTCTCGGTACAGGGGACTAAAGAGGTTGTGTAAAAACTGTTAATCTATTACAAATGTCTGCAGTTTTTATCTCACCTCTATAGTCAAGAGGAGGTCTAAAATGTAGTCATTCTGAACGAAGTGAAGAATCCACTGTTTTGTAAGATATATACTTATATGGATACTTCGCTTCGCTCAGTATGACATCATTCCAATTTAAAACTTATTAAACAGCCCCCAAAAAAGCACTTTGAGAAATCATTAATAGTATTCTTATAGTTTTTACACCGCTTCTAAAGCAACCGGTTGATGTTAATATATTTATTTCAGAAAGCAGTAAATGATGTTACACATATCAACCAAAATAATCAGGATTGGGTTGATATGGACTAATTAAAATAATAATTATTTCGCCAATATTAAGAACATAGTTCTACGATTTTTAGCTCTGCCCTCTTCTGAATCATTACTCTTAATTGGCATTGTCATACCGAAACCGCGTGTACGAATTCTGTCTGAATCGATACCTTTACTTATGATTGCTTGCTTAACTGCAGCAGCACGTTTTTCTGAAAGTACTTGGTTAAAGTCTAATCCGCCAACATTATCTGTATGCCCCTGAATTTCAATTTTAAGCTTAGGACGGCTCATCATTTCATCGACAATTCCATCTATTGTGCTCATAGATTCCGGTTTTAACTCATATTTATTAAAGTCAAATAAAATCGGTATTTCAAAAATATCATCTTTATTGTTCATACCAAAACCACTCATGTCGTATTCTCCCTGAGCAATTAAGCTGTCTATTCTGCCCGGTACCGATAAGTAATTATATACAAAGTGAGTACCATAATATTTCGGTGGAACATATTCAACTAAATAGTAATATCTCAAGCTCATGTAAATATCTCGGAAGATTGCCGTCAATTCTTCTTTAGTATATGCCTTGTAAAACTTACCGCCTGTATATTTTGCCAAATCTCGGAGACCTTCGTCTTTATAATAACCGAAAGCAACACAGAAGATATGAATTTTTTCTTCTTTAGCTCGTTTAATTAAATCTGAATTATCATTTTTAGATAGGTTATCATCGCCATCGGTAAAAATTACTAAAACTCGAGGGTCTTCAGTATTGGTAAATTCAAACATATTCATGCTTTTCCAGAGGGCATCATTGACTGATGATAGTCTGCCAAGCCCCATCTGCCTTTTAGCTCTTAGAAGTGAGACTATTTGCTCAGTATTGTCTGATAGCGGTACTCTAATATCTGTACTGTCGCTAAAAGTAGTAACAGCTAATCGGTCGTATTTGAATTTCATCGAAGCAAAGAGTTCTGCCCCGTCCATTATAGTATTAAATACTCCGCTCATAGAGCCGCTATTGTCAACTGCCAATACTATACTGTACGGTATGGAGTCATTGGCACCGAACTCACGGACACTGAATTTCTCAACATTTTTAATTGTCTTATTGTATATCTTGCCGAGACCTTCGTCTAATTTGACAAAATAATTTATATCTTTATTTTTCTTATATGGGTCGGCTATATTTGTTACGAAATGTCCCAATGAATCATATACTCTGGTATATTCCTTAATTAGATCGGGATATTTATCTGATTCAATTCTCCAAACGTCAAAAATCAGTTTGTTTACATCAACGGAATCAATTGGTATGGTCGAGGTAATATAATTTGCCGTCTCTGTAGAGTCGTCCTCATCTCTCAATTGATTCTGCAATTCGTAATCGGTTAAATGTCTATTACTTGAGCAAGCAAAAAGAGACATTATCAAGAAGAAAAGAAAATAATTTTTGGTATTCATAACAACTATTGTTTGTTAAAAATAAAATAGACTATTTATCTTTTAAAATATTTTTAATCAGAGGGGAATGTTGGGATATTTATTAATAATGGGAGCTTTCTATCAGCTTTCTGTATTTTGAATTGTAATGGTGTTGTATCAATTACTATTCAATTTCAATTACTAATACTAAATATATTTATTGCTTAATTCCTCCTTTTTCCGTATTTTAGGTATTATTTATACTTGATTATTGAAGACTTGGGGATTAGATGAACTACTTGAATATTCGTGAAGAAGAGCTTAAAAATAAAATTGCCGAAGAATTTTTCTGGCAGTATGATTGCACTAAAATTATCGGGAATGTCGATTTCTGCGTTACTTTTCGCCAAAGTGCCGATTCACTTTCTGAGCAGGAATCTCTTCTATGGGCAGAGGCGAAAACAGGAAGCTCGGATATTTATAAATCACTTGTACAGCTTATTCTGACCATCGGCAAAGCAAGAACTTTCGACAAATATCTACCTCCGACTATGCTCGGGGCTTTTGATTCGGAAAAAATTGCGTTTATCGCCTATAATGATATTCATGAGGTCTTCTATCAAAATGATTTTAATTGGAATGTAGCTCCTTCTAATCACGAGTCTAAAGAATTTCGTCTGCTCTACGACAAAGTTAAAAATGTACTCGAAAGCAAAGTCTTTATTTTTACTTATTTTGAAGATGAAAAGGAATTGCACCGATTTATCAAAATTAACTTTATAGTTGGCAAATTCGGCTTTACAAAAGTTAAAATCGATAAAAACAATTTTATGGTCATTTATAATAAATGGCTTGCCTCGGTCAAATCTACTATTGCCGTTAATTGGGCGATTGCCCAAAAAAGCGGTATTATAGACGGTGATTTTTACCTTGCTGACCTGCTCAGTAACGAAAACGAAACTCTGAAAGATAAGCTTTTCGTGCTACTGAAAATTGACCATTATATATTAGATAGGAAAATTGACGAGCTTGGGCTTTTTACTTCCAGCACTGCTAACTTTACAGATAATCAGGTCGCTCATACTCAATTCTGGAATAAATACGAGCGTCCGCCCAAAGAAGAATATTGGGATTATATAGTCGAACGCCGCGATTTACTCGTACCGCAAGATGTACGCGAACGCAAAGGCAGTTTCTTCACACCGCAGATTTGGGTTGAACTTTCGCAGAAATACCTTGCCGATGTTCTGGGCGAAGATTGGCAAGATGATTACTATGTCTGGGACTGTGCCGCAGGAACAGGCAATCTGCTTAGCGGACTCGTTAATAAATATAATATTTGGGCTTCGACTCTTGATAAACAGGACGTAGAAGTAATGAAAGACCGTATTAAAAACGGGGCTAACCTGCTCGAAGACCACGTATTTCAGTTCGATTTCCTAAATGATGATTTTACTAAATTGCCCCCAAGACTACGGGAAATTATTAATAACCCCGAAAAACGCAAAAAACTCGTTATTTACATTAATCCGCCCTATGCGGAGGTTTCTAGTAAAGATATTAAAGGAAAAGTTGGAGTAAATTTATCAAACATACATAAAAAATATAGTAGTACAATTGGTACTGCTGGACGCGAATTATTTGCTTTATTTCTAATTAGAATTTTTAATGAAATTTCTGATTGTACTATAGCAGAGTTTTCAACATTAAAAGTATTAAATGGTTCAGCTTTTGAAAAATTTAGGTTTTATTTTAAAGCAAAATATCTTAAAGGTTTTATTGTACCAGCAAATACTTTTGACAATGTATTTGGGCAATTCCCAATTGGTTTTAAAATATGGAATACTATTATCAAAGAACAAATCGAAAGTGTTGATGTTGATGTTTATGATGATAAAGGCGAAATAATTCAAAATAGAACATTTATCACTTCTAAAAAATCTTTACTTATAAATAAGTGGATTGGGAATTATAAAATCATATTAAATCAAAATATTGGTTATTTAGATGGAATAAATGGGAATGATTTTCAGCATAATAACATAGTTTATTTTACAAATAGCAAAGATTATTTACCAAATCCAAGAGGAATTTGGATTAACAAAAACAATCTATTTGTTTGTTCAATATATTTTACTGTGCGTCATTTATTTGAACATACATGGATAAATCATAATGATCAATTTTTAACTCCTATCGATGAATGGGCAAATGATATTGATTTTCAAATTAATTGTTTGGTTTTTTCACTCTTTCATAATAAAAACAATATACAGTCAAAATACGGCACAAACCACTGGCTCCCGTTTACGGAGCAGGAAGTGGACTCCCGAGAGAAATTCGAGAGCAGTTTTATGACTAAGTTCATCAGTGGCAAGGTAAAGCCTGATAATGGAGATGCCCTATTTGGAATACATGATCATAGAGATACTCCGCTCGTGTTTTCTCCATTAGCATTAGAAGTATTCGATGCAGGAAGAGAACTCTGGAGGTATTACCACAAACAAACCGGTATCAACGTAAACGCTTCTCTGTACGACATCAGAGAGTATTTCCAAGGCAGAAATGCCAACGGCAAAATGAACAACAAAAGCAATGACGAGACATATATGATGCTAATTAATGCTCTCCGCATTAAATTGAAGCAATTAGCAATGAAAATAGAGCCAAAAGTCTATGAATACGGCTTTTTAAAAGTCTAGTGGTTTGGGGAGTTAGGAATTCCTAACTCAATCTAAAACACTGACTTATATATTTATTATGTTAAAGTCGATTCCCTTGTTTGATATCGAATTCACAATAAGTGAGAAGCCTTATCACCAATTGAGTTAGTCGCACTATGAAATGTTACTTAAAATAAGTAACAGATAGGAACATAGTTTCTAATTCAATCAAGCAATTAAAGAAAAATGGTCTATTTCGGAATTTAAGCATCCGAAAAATCATCTATGCTCTTACGATTAGCATGCAGAAAAAGTAAAGAAGAAATCTTACAACTATACCCAAATGATAGAATTATAGAAAAGCCAATTGTTATAATAAGAGAAGCATATATATTGGATTTTTTGAAATTATCAGATCAATATAATTATTTAGGGAGTATGACTTAACACTGGGCAGGTTTGGAGTTTAAATAATTTGAAAATTCGAGTGTAAGAATAATAATTTTACTGCTTTTTCGTAGATAATTATATTTAAAAAAGTGAAGGAAATATATGCCATCGATATCTATGTTCTATGGGATGATAGTATATATGTATAATTTTGATAACATTAAACATCATGAACCACATATACATATAAAATATCAAGGTGAATTCACTGTAATTGGAATACCTAATGCAGAGATATTAGAAGGAAATCTACCGGCAAATAAATATAATATAATAAAAGCTTGGATTACTATCCACGAAGAAGAATTAATGTCTAATTGGGATATCGCAATTAATGGCGATACTGTTTATAGAATTGAGCCTTTGAAGTAAAACTATGAGAATTATACCTTTAAATATTAAGCTCAACGATAATTATTTGATAGATATTGAATTTTCAAATGGTGAAAAGTCAGTTTTCGATATGAATCCGTTTTTGGAAAAGGGGGCATTCAGAGAGTTGAAAATTATTGAAAAATTTAAAACAGGTAAAATAGTTGATGGTGCTATTCAATGGTGTAATTTAGTTGATTTATCGCCTGATACTCTATATATTCTATCAAAAAAGCAAAACTAATTTTATGCTCAAGCATAAATACATCTTCACTAAAGCAATGCCTACTACCCCCTATTGTGTGTGAACGAACCAACTCTGGGCAGTTAGCGGAATGGCAGAAACGCCAACGGCAAAATGAACAACAAAAGCAATGACGAGACATATATGATGCTAATTCATGCTCTCCGCTTTAAATTAAAGCTATTAGCAAAGAAAATAGAGCCAAAAGTCTATGAATACGGCATTTTGAAAGAGTAGTGGCTTGGAGAGTTAGGAATTTCTAACTCAATCTAAAACACTGACTTATATCTTTATTATGTTAAAACCGAATAAGCTATCAATTATTGGTGTCTTCACTATTTTAAGTGGGTTAGCAAATAATTGTTATTAATATAAAGAAAATCCTTAAATATCAAATATTGATTTTTGATATTTAATTGGATAAACATCTTTGATTTTATATTTTAACTCCGTAGTAGTTAAACATTGGTAACATAATGAGATACAGCATCACCACTCTCTTATTTAAACAACAAAAAGAGAAGAAAGAGTGTGCGGACTAAACAATATTTATTAGCGATGTTCAACAGCTAACGCTGTTGTAAGAAAGATTTCTTTATTTGCTTACCCACATATAATAGCGAAGGACCAATTATTACATTCATCAATCATTACAATATGAAATACTTATTTCCAAGAATTCCGCTTTTTAGGTTGATCGGAATTACTGATTACTGCTTGTTTATCGTTAGTTTTCTTAGCAGGCGGATTATCGGGAGCTGATGGCAGACTCTGATTTTCTTCAATTGGTTCCAGAGGGTTAAGCCCCAAGCTATCGCCAACAACTAAATTAGAATCTACTCTGCTAAAGTTAAATTTCTTCTGTTTATAGGGCAAGAAATCGTTTTCATATATTTTCTGCATTAATCGCCCCCATAGCGGAGCGGCTGCTTCTCCGGCATAACCGTAGCCACCGGTAAAAGTAATTCGTTTGTCGTCAAACCCAACCCAAATTCCGGCTACTAATTGAGGGGTATAGCCTACAAACCATGCATCGGCAAAATCATTGGTTGTTCCAGTTTTACCAGCTGCTTCACAATTCTTAAAAAATTGACGTACTTTATAGCCTGTTCCACCATCAATAGTACCCTGCATAAATTTAACCATAGTCTGAGCAATTCTCGGCGAAATAGCTTCAGTCCCAACTTGGTATTTTTTTCTTTCATAGATTACATTACCGTATTGGTCTTCAATTTTTGTTATATAGAAGGGTGCGTGATAGATACCCTCGTTAGCGAAAGCGGAATATGCCGAAGTCATTTCAAGAGGAGACAATTCTCCGCCTGCTCCGAGAGATAGAGCCGGTACAGCTTTCAATGGTGATTTTATTCCGACTCGTCGTGCTAAATCAATTACTTTCTGCGGGGTAGTGTGCATAGTAATTAATCTTGCCGATACGGTATTAATAGACCTCTGCAAAGCACTGGCAAGCGACACTGTTCCACCGT
The DNA here is from genome assembly GCA_942493235.1 of uncultured bacterium. Taxonomy (GTDB): domain Bacteria; phylum Bacteroidota; class Ignavibacteria; order Kapaibacteriales; family UBA2268; genus ENR-C587. The sequence continues at coordinate 532,261 of OW818676.1, forward strand.
CTCCAGAACCTCGGGGCGACCATACTTCACCCGAAGGCATAGTGTAGGAATATGGTCCGCACTCTATTTGAGCATTTGGGTCTAAGCCTTCTTCTAAAGCAGATGCATAGACAAACGGTTTAAATGATGAACCCGGCTGTCTTCTGATTTGGGTAACGTGATTTAGTGAATACTTTGCATCACGGTTATCCTTCATAAATTTTGGTGAGCCGCCAATCATAGCAAGTATAGCACCTGTTTTAGGGTCTAATACAGTTAACCCTGCTTGAATAGTAGTAACGGCATTTTTAACTGAGTCGATAAATCTCTGATTTCCGCGAAGGGATTTTTCGATTCCGGGTTTATCTGCCTGCTCGGCAGAAGAGTAATCCGGTGAACTTTTAATTGCTTTTGTGATTATATCGGCTAATAATTTCTGATTATAATTCCAGTTCCAGCCTTTTTTAAAAGTATTCTGGAATTCTCCGAAATGTTCATCAACGGCTTTCTGAGCCATCTCTTGAATTCTTGCGTCTAAAGTAGTATAAATAACTAAACCGTCGCGATATAAATCTCTATCTTTTAATTTCTCATCTTTTGCTAAATCTTGTCTAATCATTTCTACGAAGTGAGATGCAAATAATGATTTCTGTCTGCGTTCGGAATTTGTAGTAAAATTAATCGGCTCTTTCCTTGATAAAATTCTCTGTGATTGAGTAATATATCCTGCATCTTCCATCAGAAACAGGACGTAGTTTCTTCTATTTAATGCAATATCATAATTATCGCTACCATTATATTTTTCCGGTCTCTGAAGCAATCCGACCAAAAATGCACACTCGGGAAGAGTTAATTCATAAGCCTTTTTATTAAAATATACTTGTGCAGCTACTTGAATACCATAAGCACCTTTACCGAAGGCTACGGTATTGGCATACATTTCTAATATTTCCTCTTTGGTATAAGTCTTTTCTATTTGAATGGCAGTAAATGCCTCTTTTATTTTCCTCTCATAAGTCTGTGCCTGCGAGAAAAATAAATGCTTAGCAAGCTGTTGGGTAATTGTTGAAGCACCGCCCTTTATATCCATAAAAACAATATTTTTTATCATTGCTTTAACAATTCTTGATACATTAATTCCCCAATGGTTGTAAAATGAACGGTCTTCTACTGAAATCAAGGCATTAAAGAAATCCTTAGGGATACTGTCGTAAGGTAGCCATACTCTTTTCTCAATAAAATAATGGTCTAATAGCCTGCCGTCAGCACTATAGACGCGTGTTGCGAAATTCTGCTTAGGATTCTCTAATTGCTCAAGCGAAGGAAGCCCGTGAGAAATTATTATACTGGTATAGATTAATACTATTGTTACTATACCCAAAAATGAGCCGATTAATATCCATAAAAATTTGATTGGCGACATATTATCTTTATTTATATAATTCGTAAATATTTTTTTCTTATCAATCTTATAGAACTTATATCATCAGTTAAAATTGTAATAACCACTGATATAAGATATTTTATCATTTTCAATATCAAAAAAGAATAAAAATTCTTATCGTCCACTTGGCTAAAGAGGCTGTTTAAAAACTGCTAATCTATTGTAAATATCAGCAGTTTTTATCGCTTACTCTATTCAACCCCCATGCTTCAGCGTGGGGAAACTATCCCCGTAAGAAATCAATTACAGTAATCATATGGTTTTTCACATTCTCTAATGCCAGAGGTTGCTGCCCAAAATTTATTTCAAGTAGAAAATGATATTATAAACCAATTATTGCATTAGTACATTCGTCAAAACTGAGCTTTCTCTGCGATGCTTCTTCTAAAGTAGCACTATGATTAGTAATCCACTGCTTCAATTTTTCTTTTTTTTCTGTGTCGGCATTGCTGATAATATCAGCTAACTGCTCATGACCGTTAGAAATTAATATGGAACCATGCTGCAATAACACTTTTCCGAATAATCTCTGAGCACTGCCGATAACTTTTCTGTTGTTATAAGCAATTTCATAACGTGCAGAGCTGGCAAAGCAGGATACAGAGCTATCATTATTTTTATAAAACTCTCTGAAATTCGGTTGAGACTTCTCAAACTCCAAATTATTTATCCCGATTTTCTCAAAACTTTCTAAAAAATACAGATGAATCTCGCGATAAATATCTTGTACAGTTTTACCTTCGGGCATATTCATAACTAACGAATAGGTTAATTCTTCTGCATGAAGTACTGCCCTGCCGCCTGTAGGACGGCGGACTATATCAATATTTCTTTTGTCGCATTCGGCTTTATCTATATCGCCTTCCTTTTGGTTAAATCCCAACGAGACTGCCCAAGGCTTCCACCCATAAACTCTGAACATAGGTGCAGCTTTTGATTCGGCGACGGCTACGGTTCTGTCGTAGTCGAACTTCATATTATATTCTCCGGTTGAAAATCCGGAGTTAATGGTTTCAAATTCCTGACGGAAAATGTCTGGTAGCGTTATACTCATATTTATTTTTTATCTCAATTAATCAGTTCAAAAATTTCAAACACTTTTAAAAAAGCAAAATTAAGAAAAAACATTTTAAATAAGCGTAAAAAAATGTTTGTATTTAACAGTAAAAAGCATTATTTTTGTATTCCTTGATGGCGGAATTAGCTCAGTCGGTAGAGCGTCAGTTTGTGGCACTGAATGCCACGGGTTCGAGCCCCGTATTTCGCCCTTGAAGAAAGAAAAAAAAGAATCAGGCACGTTATTTGACGTGTCTTTTTTTATATAGGCATTGGTTAAGAGTTAATATTTATCTAAATATATGCTCAATTTAAAGCTTATTAAGCCGATTATTATAATCGGGGGGAGATATAATGGAGTGAGGTTCTCCCTAACAATTTGAATTTATTGAAGGATAGAAGTATGGAAACTCTTCAGACACGTAAATTCACCGCGATACTACTAAAAGTATTGTATTTGATGTTGCCCGCTATTATTAGCTTTTTGATGCTTTACCCGGGTATAATATTCGCCTCGGATAATACTAATATTGTTCTTCCCGGCGGTAAGTCGCCAAAGTTAAATATTCAATTATCCAATTCTACCGAATATATCAGCTTAAAGGAATATAAAAACACATTCCTTTCCAATTATAATTATTTAGAGAAATACATATTAGAAAGTAACGGGCAGTTTATTATATTTAACCCTTCATCTTTCTTTATTTGTACTATTTATAATGATAATCAATATATAGTCCAGCTTAATGCCCCCACTTATGAAGCAGATGGCGAACTTTTTATTCCTATTAGCAATTTATTGAATAATTTGGAAGCTCTAAAACTTTATAAATCATTTAAAGAAGAAGACATTAGTTACTTGAAGAAATTTCCGGAAGCAAGCACTGACGAAAAGATTATAATTAAGGATTTTGATTTCTCTGATAATATTCAAGAATTCAAATTTGAAGGAAACCCGCTTGAAGAAGCTAATGCAACAGATATTGAAAGTTCAAATATTGAAATTATAGATACTGAAAAAGAAGAGCGTTCAAAAAATATTATCAGCGGAGAAAGTCGTGCCGAGCATATATATAATGATAATAAAGTGCTTACGGTGTCAGCAATATTTAAAAATAATTTACAGGCAAGTAAAGATGCGTTTTTAGCATTAGAGCCTTCTAAAAATCATATTATTTATTTAGAGCCGGTAATTTCAGTTCCTAAATATATGAAAAAAGATGAGAAAAAGGAAGTTCCTAATAACTTTCCGCCAAATGTATATGTAGTCCCTAAAGGATTAATCCGTAGAGGAATAGATAAGAATTAAAAGACTGTTATTTAACTTTGTCTTAATATTTAACATCATCAAAACCCGCATGCTTTTGTAGCCGGGTAAATATCTTTTATCGCTACCATTTTTCGACTAATTACTATTACTCAAACTGCTTGCTTCCCATACTGAAGGGAGTAAGTCTGTTACAAAACCGCCCGACTTACAATAAATAAATCGGGCGGCTTTAAATTTAATAATAATTCGACTGAAAACTATCCGTTCTCTCTCATTGTCATAGGTTGAGGAGCAAGCATATTTTCAGGTCTTAACAATTCGTCAAGTACTTCTTTAGTTAATAACTTTTTCTCAAGCACTAAATTATAAACGCTTTCGCCTGTCTCTAATGCAGCTTTAGCAAGCATAGAGCAGTTCTCATAGCCAAGAGCAGGATTTAAAGCAGTTACAATACCGATACTTTGGTTGACGTTGTCTCTGCATTTTTGTTCGTTAGCCGTAATTCCGTCTATGCAGCGATATTTAAGAGTAGCCATGCCGTTTTTAAGCATTTCGATTGATTCGAAAATGCTCTGAGCGATAACCGGCTCCATTACGTTTAATTCAAGCTGTCCGGCTTCTGCGGCAAGAGTAACTACTAAATCATTACCTATTACTTTAAATGCGATTTGATTAACTACCTCAGGAATTACAGGGTTAACTTTACCCGGCATTATTGAAGAACCCGGTTGCATTTTCGGTAAATTGATTTCGCCAAAGCCGGCACGTGGTCCGGAGCTTAATAATCTCAAATCATTACAGATTTTTGATAATTTAACAGCTAATCTCTTAACAGCAGAGGAGAAAATCACGAATGAACCTGTGTCTTGAGTAGCTTCTACTAAGTTAGAAGCAAGGCGTACAGGCAGATTAGTTACTTCCCATAGATAGTAAATTGCTTTCTCTCTGTATTTAGGGTCGGTATTAATACCGGTTCCGATAGCAGTACCGCCTAAGTTAACTTCTAAGAATAAACGGGCATTCTGCTCTAATCTTAAAATTTCTTCTTCCAGAGTAACGGCATATACTTCAAATTCTTGTCCTAAAGTCATAGGCACTGCATCTTGAAGCTGGGTACGTCCCATTTTAATAACATGTGAGAATTCCGCTGCTTTTTTCTTAAATGACTCAATCAACTCTTTTAGAACGTTGATTAATTCTTGGTTCTGATGAATAAAAGCAATTTTTAATGCAGTAGGATACGCATCATTTGTTGATTGAGATAGATTAACATGATTGTTCGGATGGCAATGCTCATAATCCCCTTTTTCAAAGCCCATATATTCCAAAGCACGATTAGCAATTACTTCGTTTGCATTCATATTAGTAGAAGTGCCGGCACCTCCCTGAATCATATCAACTACGAAGTGATTATGAAGTTTGCCTTCCATAATGTCGTTACAAGCTTGAGTCATACCGTCTAACTGTGCCGGAGTCAATAGCCCAAGGTCATAATTTGCTTTGGCACATGCTAATTTAACTTGTGCAAGAGCTTTTATTAAAAACGGGAAGTGATTAATAGAGATACCGCTGATGTTGAAGTTCTCAATAGCACGCAAAGTCTGAACGCCATAGTAGTATTCATCGGGAACTTCTCTATTGCCTAATAAGTCATGCTCGGTACGAGTACGTCCGGAAATATATTGAGCGGTAAGGTCGGTTACTTGGTTAGTAGTCTGACGCATTCTGCGGGAAATAATTCTGGAAACTCTCGATAAAATTCTAACTGCGATGTCTGTATGCTCCTGCATAAAAGCATTGAATTTCTCACGGCTAATAGTTAAAATAACCGCATCTTCGGTAGTTCTGCAAGATGTAGAGTGTGGATAGTCGTCTAATAAACCACCCTCGCCAATGAAATCGTATTGAGAAAATATATTTAGTATTTTTTCTTTTCCAAACGCAGCTTTTTTGTATAATTCTACTTTACCGGAAAATATTAAAAACATTTTTAATCGTGGAGTATTTTCTTCAAATAGAAACTTACCCTTGGGGAAGTTCTCTGTTTCAACTAATTTGCTTATTTTATTAAGTTCTTCTGAGCTTATATCTTTAAAAAGCTCAATTTCTTTTAAGAAGTCTTTGATATTATCTATTTTCATCATTCCACCTATATTTAGAAATTTAACCAATTATAATACAAGTAAATAAAGAAGTAAGAATACTTATAATATTTTACAATATTGAAAATAAATATTAAACAATATATATTGTTATCTATGCTTTGATATTATATCATTACATTATGATTAATTTAGATGTATTCCATCTATATCAAGAGAAATATTAAAAACCAAATAAATTAGATAAATCCAAACTACCCATACCAAATAGCGAAATATCAAAGTTCCTTACTGGAGAATATTTAAAAAAATAGCCCGACATATAAGCTCGGACTATTTTGTAAATATTTGGAATAAAACAGAAACAAATTAAAATATCATACCGAGATATTGAATAAAATTGGTAGCTGTAGTCGGGTCTAAAATTATTGTCAAAACTATTCCGGTCAAAGCTCCCCAGAAATGTGCTTCGTGATTAATATGGTCTTGTCCTTTTTTGCCGGCGTAATAGCAATAAGCAAGATATAATACGGCAAAAATCGGAGCCGGAATCGAAAATGGAATTGGGAATATCATCATACTTGAATATGGGAAGAACAATATATTACTGAAGACAATTCCGGAAATTGCTCCTGAAGCCCCAAGGCAGGTGTATTGCATATTGTTTTTTTGTTTAAGTACCGTAGTTACATCGCTAAATACTAACGAAGCGAAATATATAACAGCAAAGCGAGTTCCGCCAATTGCATTCTCTAAATTGAATGCAAAGAAAAAGAAAGTAAGCATATTGAAAAGCAAGTGGCTGATGCTTGAGTGAACAAAGCCGCTTGTTATTATTTGCATCCATTTCTTATTATGGACTAATAAATATGGCTTTAAAGCCCATTTGTAAATAAATTCATTATTAAAATAAAGCCCGTATAAGCTTACTCCAATTGTAAATAAGAAAATAACTAAAGCAACCGGCGTTAACTGTTCCATTAAGCATTCCATTGATAATTATATAATTCTATCAAAATTAAACAAATTTCCTTAGTTAATAAAAGTATTTTTTTGATTGTTATTTGTTTTAGCATTTATTTGACTATAAAGTGAAAATTCCTTAAATTGTATGCGGACAATATAGTAGTACATAAATCAAACGAACTAATACTATTACTGCTTATTGGCTCGAGTACGGCAGAAAAACAATTGCAATTACAATATGCACAAGAGATTGGATTAGTTGCACAATGGTACTTTTAAAAACAATACAATACTAAATGGAATTATCAATAATATTAATGATTATTATCTGCTTTGCAGGATTTACTCAAGGGCTAACAGGATTTGGTTTTTCACTTGTTGCACTACCCCTTTTAGCACTTTTTCTTCAAGTAAGAGAAATTACACCCATTCTAATCGTTTTAAGTATAATTACTAATATTATGGTTATCTTTAGTGCATCTAAAAGTTATAAAATGAGCGAGCTATGGCTAATGATAGTTTTCGGAATAGTCGCTACTCCATTGGGTGCATATTTACTCAATATAATTGAACCAAATATTTTAAAAGCAAGTGTAGGGTTTATAATTAGCTTAACAGCTATGTTTCTGCTCTTCGACTACAAAATTAAAATCAAGCATAAAAAAACAAGCCAAGCAATTACAGGGATATTTAGTGGTTTACTAAATGGTAGTTTATCATTAAGCGGACCTCCGATTATCCTATACATGTCTAATCAAGGAGCGAAAAAAAATGAATTGAGGGCTAGCTTCTCATTATTTGCACTAATTACAAATATATTTGCAGTATGTGCTATGTATTATGCGAATTTAATAAATATTGACACATACCGCTATTTATATATCTTTGCCCCTGCTTTAATAATTGGCGTATCATTGGGTATATGGATTTCAAAGCGTGTTAAAGAACGAATATTTAAATTGATAACACTATATGTATTAATAATAATGGGAATTTGGACATTTATCAATTCCGGGTTGATTTAATAATAGAAAAAATGCTCTCTACTTTAATAATAAGGCTGTGGCATTTATATATAAATTATCTCTAAATATTATTATATTCGATATAGATACACTTATCTTCTATGTACGTAAATCCTTCATTTTCAGCCAATAGCTTTGCTTCTGGGTTATATATTCCAAGCTGAAACCAGATAATATTCGTATCAGAGCGTAACTTTCTGCGTTCGATACATTCATTTACTATATCGACGCACATTTCGGAAGGTCTGAACACATTTAGCATATCAATATGTTCTTCTACATCAGATAAATGGCGATAACATTTTATCCCTTCAATTTCATCGGTAGTTGGATTAATCGGGATTATGTTATAACCATTTCTTTTCATGTACATAGGTATGGAATAAGCTGCTTTGGAAATGTTTTTACTCATTCCGTAAACTGCAATATTTTTTACTTTATTTAATATTTCCGGTATCATATTTTCATCCTATAAAACATAATTCAAGACTATCTACACAATTGTTTACGTTTAAAAAGTTGAATTATTTTGTTATATATGTTTCAAAAAACAAATAAAAAAATAAACGTAAATATTAAAATTATTTACAATAATAATAGTCAATATATAAATTAATCAAAATAATTCTTTTTTTTAAATTTCTATTCTTATATATTTGATTTCAAAAAGTTTTCAATAAGTGGGGTTATAATGACAGTTAATAGCACTTTAGCCAATGAATTATTTAGAGCATTTCATATACAACGCTGGAATGACAGAGCCAGACCAATGAATATGATAGAAATGGATAAGCATGCTCATAAGATGATAATCGCCTATTGCCTTGGTAAATATGAAGAAGCCGACGGCAAAATTATTGATTGGACTAAAATTATTAAAAACGGGATATATGAACTGTTACGGCGTATTGTTATTTCTGATATTAAATCGCCGATTTATACTCAAATTAAGCAAAACAAGAGAGTATTTGAGCAATTAAACCGATATGTATTTAAAGAGCTGGAACCGAAAATTCCAAATGAATTAATTAGAGACGAGCTGTCCGAGTATCTATTTACCGAGCAGGACGACACTGAAATTAGCAATCGCGTTCTAAATGCTGCTCATATATATTCGAGCTTTTTAGAGTTTCAGGTTATATTTCCGATTAATCCCAACAGCTATCATAATAAAAAAATTCTTACGGAATTACAGAATAAAATCGATAAATATACCGATTTAAATGGAATCAGGAAATTAGCTAATCAGCATACAGTAGCTAATTTTATTGATTTATGCGGGCAATTGCGTTTTCAGATTCGCTGGGCTCAGACCCCCCGTGTACCGGAGACATCGGTATTGGGGCATTCTATGTTAGTTGCGGTTTTATCTTATTTCTTCACTCGAGATATAAAACATTGCGATAAACGGATTTATAATAATTTTTTCGGAGGGCTGTTCCATGACCTTCCCGAAGCGGTTACGCGCGATATTATTTCTCCGGTAAAAAGGTCGTCGGCAGATTTTGACAAATTAATATCTGACATTGAGCAGGAGCTTGCCGAGCAAGAGATATATCCCTTAGTAGAGCCATCATGGCAAGAGGAATTGAAATATTTTACTCAAGACGAATTTTCAAATAAAGTTAAGATAAAGAATAAAATCAAAAAAGCACTTTCAATACAGGAAATCAGCGATAATTATAATGATAATATTTTCTCACCAATAGATGGTGAATTAATTAGGGTGTCTGATAGGTTCTCGGCATTTCTCGAGGCTTGGAATTCTTGTACTTGCGGAATCAAATCAGAAGAATTACTAACTGCTGTCAATAAAATTAAAGAAGAATACAGAAACTCTAATATCGGCGGCATTGCAATTGATAGCTTATACTCAAGTTTTAAGGCGATATTTTGATATTTATAAGCATTAATATATGTTGGCGGCATAGCAATTGATAGCTTATACTCGAATTTTAAGGTTATATTTTGATATTTAAGAATATTTAAGTTACTTATGAAAAGAAATATTTTACTATTTGGAATTATTATTATTTCTTCTGTTGGTCAGCTATTTGCAATTAGTAAAGAGGACAGCTTAAAGAATGTAATTAATACTTACAAAAGCAGAGGAATTCAAGATACTAATGTAGTGATTTGTTACTCGGAATTAGGATTCTTGCAATTATCAAAAGACATGAATCTTGCAATTAAATATGCAAATATTGCTTTGCAAATATCTGAAAAAATAAATTATGAAACCGGAAAAATTAACGCTTATAATGTAAAAGCCCAAGTATATAGCCAGCAAAGCATAGAAGACAGCACTTTGAAATATATAAAAATGGTAGAAAATCTAAGTATAAAGAATAATAATAAAATCGGTTTGTCGGCAAGCTATGCCTCTTATGGTACATATTATTATGCTAAAGGGAATTTAGATAAAGCTATGGATTACTATTATAAAGCGATTAAAATTGCAGAAGCTAATAAATTATATCTAAGTATTGCATCTATTTCTATGAATTTATGTAGAATCTTTTTAGATCAATCTGATAAAAAAAGAGCTCTTGAAAAGATAAACACAGCAATTGAGATTTATTTGAAATCTAATAATAAATCTTCTATTAGTGCTGCTTTACTATTAAAAGGTAATGTATATCTTACTTTTAAAGACTCAGATTCGGCTGAAATCTATTTCAAACAATCTTTGAAATTATCTATAGAAGCAAAAGATTATTTAAGAATAAATAATATTCTTTCTAATTTGGCAATTGTTTATGCAGATAAAGGCGATTTCAAACAAGCTATTGAAATTGAAAAAAAAATTCTCGAAACAGAAAGCATCCCGCGTAAATTAGCCAATGCCTATATAAATCTTTCATTTTACTATTATAGCATAAAAAACTATGCTCAATCTTACAATTATGCGTCAAAAGGACTTAAAATCGCTGATTTGTATGATTTAAAAGATGAAAAACAATATCTCTATGAAAATATTTCCGATATTTTATCTGCTCAAGGCAAATATAAAGATGCCTTAGACAATTATAAGAAATTCGTTGCAGTTAAAGATACTTTGTTTTCTCAGGAAAATATGAAACGGTATAATGAGGTAAACATTAAATATGAAACCGAAAAAAAAGAACGTAAAATTTCAGATTTGAATAAAGAGAAAGAGTATGGATTACTTATCCAAAATACTCTAATTATAGGGCTTAGCGGATTAGTACTTATTATTTTCATTATTATCTATTTATATTTAAATAAAAAGAAAATCGCAGAAAGACTTGCTCTTACTAATTCAAATTTAGAAAATGCAAATTCGGAAATTTCGCTTCAGAAAGAAACTTTAGAAAAACAAGAAATCCAATTAATTGAAGCAAATGCACAACTAAGAAATATAAATTTCGAAATAAATAAAAAGAATTATGAGCTTGAACAATTAAATATGGAGAAAAATGAATTTCTCGGTATAGCTGCTCATGATTTAAAAAATCCACTTTCAACAATATCAATGGCAGCTTTCACCATTAAGAATTATTATTCAAAGATGACTACAGAAAAACTTTTTACTTTAACCGAAAATATAGAAAAAACATCTAAACGCATGACTGATATTATATCCAATTTATTAGATATCAATGCCATAGACTCCGGGAAATTGTCAACCAACTATTCAGATATAATTGCCGGCGATATTTTAATTGAAGTAGTGGAAAGTTATAGAGAAAAAGCCGAAAATAAACACATTACTTTAACAAGTGAAATCCAAGTTGCAAATTCTCTAATCCACTATGATGAAAGAATTCTCCGAGAAATACTTGACAATTTATTATCTAATGCTATCAAATTTTCAGATGAAAATACAAATATACTTATATCTATGTTTGTTGATCAATCAGGGGCTTATATCCTCTCATTTAAAGATGAGGGTCCGGGGCTATCAGATGAAGATAAGAAAAAGCTGTTTTCTAAGTATTCAAAACTAAGTGCCAGACCAACTGCCGGAGAAAACTCAACAGGTCTTGGGCTCTCGATAGTGAAAAAATTAGCTAATGCCTTGAATTCCGATGTTATTTGCGAGTCTGAAATCGGAATGGGAGCTACTTTCAGCTTGATAATACCAAAATTTGCCATAGAGAAGGAAAATATATATGCAAAATATAATAAAAATTAATTCCGGAATAGTCGGGGCAGACGAGACTGACATAATTTGCGTTACAGAGGCAGCCAAAAAGGCTCTTATTCAAGCTATAGCCGACAATAAAGTACCAAGTGAATACTTTGTTCGGATTAAAGCCATTTCCGGCGGTTGCTCCGGTTTAACCTACTCAATTGAGTTTGATTTTGAAATTACAGATTCGGACAGGATAATCGAAAGTTCGGGATTGAAATTCGGATTTGACTTGAAAACATTATTCTATGCTCTCGGGATTACATTAGATTATGTAGATAATGATGAAGATGGTATCGGTTTTGTATTCAGAGGATATAGAGATTATCAATCCTGTGGCTGTATGCAGAATTAGTATTCAATAGCAGATGCAAAAGTAAAAATAATTTGGGTTATATACTACTATGTAATATTAGCTCAACAGAACACTTAGAGCTTTTTTCATGGTTTTAAAATTGACTCGAAAATGTTTTGTCAGTTAACAACGGAATTATATCTTGTTTTTTATTATTTAAGACTCAATGCAAAAAGACACGACTGAAGCCGTGCCTTTATTGTAATCTATAAAATCTAACTCTTAATAATTATCGATTTGAGCTCTTTGTAATTGATTGGAATAATCAATATAAACAGTTTTCCACTCAGTGAAGATATCGAATGCAGTCCAGCCACCTTCACGATGTCCGTTACCAGTACCTTTAACACCGCCGAAAGGCATGTGAGCCTCAGCACCAATTGTAGGGCTGTTGATATAAGTAATACCTGCTTCGATGTCTCGGATAGCTTGGAATGCTGCGTTAACATCTTTTGTATAAATAGATGAAGATAGACCGAAATCGCAATGATTTTGTAAATTAATTGCATCTTCGAGTGATTCTGCTTTAGTTACAGACAAAACAGGACCGAATACTTCTTCATTAAATAAACGCATATCTTTTGTTACATCAGCAAATATAGTTGGTTTGAAGAAATAACCTTTTGCTAAGTCGCCTTCGGTAGCAGGTTCGCCACCACAGATTAAACGAGCACCTTCGCCAAGAGCAATTTTACAATAGTTAATAATGTTTTTGAAAGAATTTTCGTGAATTACAGGTCCTACGTCGTTACCTGCAACTAAGCCTGAACCAAGTTTCAATTTAACCACTTTTTCTCTTAACATCTCAATTACTTGGTCGTAACAGTCTTTGTGAATGATAAGACGTGAAGTAGCAGTACATCTCTGACCGGTAGTACCGAAAGCACCCCATAGCACGCCTTCGATAGCTAATTCGAAATTAGCGTCCGGCATTACTATCTGTGCATTTTTGCCGCCCATTTCGAGGGAGATTTTTTTGTTTAATCTGCCGCCGATTTCGCCAATTTTGCAACCAATTTCAGTTGAACCGGTAAAGCCTACAACGTTCACATCAGGATGCTCAACTATCATATTGCCCATGTTGCCTTTGCCAAGAAGTACATTAAATACACCGGCTGGAACTCCAGCTTCTTCCATAATTTCAGCAAAAATAACACCTGAATGAGGAGTGTCTTTTGATGGTTTAAAGACTACTGTATTGCCGGAAGCAATAGCAGGAATAATTTTCCAGCTTGGAACTGCAATCGGGAAGTTGAAAGCAGTAATAACGCCCACTACACCGATAGGAACTCTGAAAGACATGTTGACTTTGTTAGGCATTTCAGATGGTACAGTCTTACCGAATAAACGACGAGTTTCTGACCCTGCATAGTAGCAAGTGTCGATAGCTTCTTGAACATCGCCTTCGGTTTCAAATGTAGGCTTGCCCATTTCGCGAGTCATGATGCAGGCTAATTCTTTTTTTCTACGGTTAAAAATATCACCAACTTTACGCATAATATCGCCACGCTTTGGAGCAGGCATATTTTTCCATAATTTGAAAGCATCTTTTGCTGCTTTGACTGCTGCGTCAACATCTGCTTGAGCTGATAGCGGGAATTCACCGATAACATCTTCTATATTTGCCGGATTTATATTTTTGAAATATTCACCTGATAGAGGTTCTACCCATTGACCGTTAATATAATTTTTAAATCTTTCCATTCTAACTCCATTATATAATAATAAAAAATACAATTTTTCATATCTACAAATATAATATTTTTTTTCTATTCAATTATTAGAGAATTTAATTTATCGGAAATATTTTTTACTATTATGATTGAAAATATTAGATGTCCAATGCAAAATCAAATAAATTGCGTTTTTATTAATTATCCTGATTATCCTATGTGCTTGCAAATCAATGCTAAAGCATAGTTTTGCTTGGTGGGTGAATTATAAAAATGTACTTCAGTAAAAGCATTTTATAAGTAAAGCTTAAATAATGTTGCATTGGCAAGCTCAAAATATGAAAGCTCTCTCCAATGCAGAGTGTTAGAGAGTGTAAGAACTTCCTTACTTCATAAACTTTCAACTACCAGCCTTACTACGCAGAGCATAGTGCGGTGGCGAAAAGAACAAATTCCTACTTCCAAAGAAAGAACCCACCCCGTCATCGCTTCGCGATGCCACCCCTCCTTTTGGAGGGGAATTTGAAGAATAGGTGCTAAATGCATTTATTACCGATGTTCAACAGCTAACGCTGTTGGAAGAATAGAACATTTTCACATTATACTTCCTACTTTACAAACTTTCAACTTTACGAACTTTATAACTTTTCTTCTACCAATGTTCAACAGCTAACACTGTTGGAAGAATAGAATCGATTTTCTAAACGCCACTATCCAATTCCTATTTCCTACTTCCCAATTCCGAAGAAAGAACCCACCCCGTCATAGCTTCGCGATGCCACCCCTCCTTTTGGAGGGGAATTTGAAGAATAGCCTCTAAACTTTTCTTCTACCAATATTCAACATCTAACGATGTTGGAAGACCAGCCACACAACTCAGAGCGTAGTGTGGAGGCGAGCAAATTCCTATTTCCTACTTTATAACTTTATGAACTTTACGAACTTTATAGCTTATCCGCTAAACATCTCGGTAAGAATCTGATCGCAAATATTATCAATACAGATTGTTACGGCTTGATCTCTACCGGCTTGAGACGATGATATTTCATATACTTGAGAGAAAGTTATATCTTTGGTAACTAAGCTCCGTTTATTAGTAATATCATAGAAATCCATAGATACTGTAACGGTAACTTTTCGTTCTTTTTCGAGCTGAGTTCTGTTACCGGTTAGTCCGGACAATTCCTCTCTGATGGATTTAATAGAAACTGTTAGTTTCGAGTCTGCGGAGGCATCAACAATTTTCAAGCTATTGTCCGAGCGAATTTTCTCGATTACCTTTGTGGCAACTTGTTCTCGGTATTGGGGAATTCCAAATCCGCTTACGTCAGTTACTGGTTTGATTAGTACTGTCTTAATATGCTCCGGTAATGAACCGCCGGTAAAAGAATAACAGGAAGTAAGTATTAATAATACAAATAGATATCCAATATTTCGAAAATTATTATTCATCTTACACTTTCTCTACGTGTGGATTATTATATTTTTCATATCCCAAATTAGAGCTTAGCCCATGCCCGGGGTATATCTCGAATTCATCAGCTAATACAAATAATTCATCATTGATAGATTTCATTAATTGTGCAGTATTCCCACCGGGCAAATCGGTTCTGCCAATACCTTCATTGAAAAGAGTATCACCGGTAAAAATTACTTTTTCTTTTTCAATTTTAAACGAGACTCCTCCCTCTGTATGCCCGGGGGTGTCTATTACTTCGATACTTATATTACCAACATTTATCAGTCGGCAGTCGTCAGTAAATATATCGGCTTTTGACGGTACGATTGTAAAAGGTAGAGGCCAGATAGTGTGCTTTGCAGGCTCAACTATCCTGTATTCATCGGCTTTAGAAATATATACTTTGCAATTGAATTTGTCCTTTATCGGCTGAGTATCTGCGGAGTGGTCCCAGTGAGAATGAGTAAGAAGCAATGCAGAAAGTTTATAATCATTTTCTTCTATTACCAAACTCCAATAATCTTTTGCTTGCGGAGGAGCATCAATAATAGCAACTTGATTAGTTGATTCGTCAACCAACATATAACTATTAGTAAATATAGGTCCTAATTCCGCACATAATATTTTCATTGTATTAATCTCTAATTAAAAATACAAAATTAAACTTTTTCTGTTAAGTTTACAAGAATTTTCAGTATTTTTAATTGACTATTTGAAATCTCTCAAACCAATAATAGTTTATCTTTAAGTCTAAAATGGATTATAATTATGCTATATATGTGTAATATATATTACTAGTCTGTTGCAAAAGTCCAATACATTTATTTACTGTTAATTTATCAAAGTTTTTCATATTACTAAGTGCTTATCCACCATACGGATAACCGTAGTGCTGAATAAATGAGTATTGAAAATCACATAGGTTGCAACAGACTTATTACAAATAATCGTAATGCATTAGCATTATAATAAAAGAAGTAATTTCATATACCACATAGTCAAATAGTCCGGGTAAATATTAAAATCTATTGCAAAATTTCGCATTATTTTATCTATGTTCCCATTTAAAACCAAGTATCAGAGAATGTGAAAATACTAAATTCTATCGCAAATGCCCGCAGACTTTATTCATTAACTCCATTCAAGAGGCTGTCTAAAATTAATAATATTGCCAAATCATCATCCTGAGTGTAACAAAGAATCCGGAATTATCAGCATTTAGCTTTGTCCGGATTCTTTACTTTGTTTCTAATGACAATTATTTAGACACCATTTTGAATAGCTTAGACTAATTATATTTTTTTTAAAACGATAGCAATCAATTGTATTTACTCAGCCTCTCCATAGTGGGGGGTGATAATATTGGTATTATTGTTATTATTAAAATAAATTATATGCAAATCCTATCTGAAGCCCTTGTTTTATTTGAGTTCTGCGTGTCTGGCTGATTTCGTGAACTAAAAGAGCTGTAAAATTGACATTTATATATTTAGTAATTTTTGCCGTTATGGTATTATCAAAACGGACATCCCATACGTCAATCGGGTCAAATCTGCCAAATAGCCTAAATCTACTGCTATAGTGAAGATTTGTTGCCAAATCAACTTCTAATGAAGTAACAGACTCAATGCCGGTTTCAAATTTGAAAGTAGCATTAGAATCTTCAGGAGTTTTTGTATATTGAGTATAGCGATTAGCAAATGTTTCTTGAAATGCTATACCGAGCCGTGTATTAAGCCCTTTTACTTTATCATAAGCAAAACCGATAGACTGAGTAATATATGCCGGGTCGAAAAATGTAGCAATCTGTGTAGATGGAGTAGTTTTATAATCATAAGCATCGGTAATAACAGTACGTATCGAATTACTAATATATGGGTCTATTGCCCAAGATAATTTATAGGTAGCAACTGTTTCTAAAAATATTTCATTTTCGTTATTTCTAAATTCGGCATCTCCGGCTTTGGTCATACCAAAAACAAATCTAAACTTGTTTTTTAATGACCATTTGTCGAATTCTTTAGTTAATCCGAAGTTCAAAAATACAGACCAAATAATTGAATTTTCGCCACCTTGAGACCAATTTGTCAAAGAAACTTGACTGAGATTAATACCTGTATTTCCGCTTGGTATCCAATTTCTTAATGCAGTAGTGTCTATCTGTGTGCTTGAATCTTTTGCAACCGCTGTACCTTGGCTATACAATTGATAAGAAAATAGAAACATCAAAATTGAAAATAAATATAATTTCATAGCTACCCCAATATATAGAACAAATAATATTACTTCTTGTTTATATGTAAAGATTTAATTATATCCAATTTTGAATCAACTGCTTCTTCATTTAGAGTCATAATAGAGAAAATCACAAACCCGTTTTTATACTTTGCCATGCCTTGGGTGGTAACGGGGAAATCATTTTCTTTAATCGGTTCATATTCGTTTTTGCTGACTGTGACATAGTTAAAAGTAACATTATCGTCAGTATAAGTGCTGAATTTCTTGTCGGGCTGTTCAGAATGTCTAATCAAATTATTTAATATCAATTCTGATTTTGCTTTAAAATCTTCAGCTCCGATTTCGCCTGGGTATTGAGAAATCCAAACATCGAAATTATCTTTTCCAAAGATTGGCATGAATCGCAAATCAACAGAACCTGATTCGTTATTAAGTACAATCATAGACACTAAATCGGATTGAGTTCTTAATTCTAATTCTGTCTGATTAAAAATATTATAATATCTATCTATATATTTAGGAATAACTATTGACTTTGCATTGCCCTTTTCGGGTATTGATTTGAGACTTTCAGCCAAGAGTTGATACTGCTCGAATTGAATTGAGTTTAATAGTGCTTTTAAGTCAGTTTTTATTGAATTTTGGATTCTATAGCCCCATTCGGAAACTTGAGTATTCGAATCTTTTTCGGATTGTTTAATACCTTGCTCTATCAATTCCAAAGCATCGTCGTCTTCCCCATCAATATATAATAGCAACCCTTTATTTATTAATGCAAGAGAATTAGCGGGGGAATGTTCAAATATCAAATTCAAAGGAATGAGAGCTGATTTAAACTCTCCGGCTACTATCATTCTATAACTTATATTATGTAAAGTTTGAGTAAGGGCAGATGAATCGGCGTTATATAGTTTAGCTTTTTTAACAGCTGAAATTGCCAAATCCCATTGATGGAGGTCAATATAAACATTAGCAAGACTTAGCCAAATGTGTGGATTATTTTCAAACATTTCAAGAGCTATAAAGGATTGCTTAACTGCGTCGTTCGGCATTCCGGCTAATCGCAGGCATGAAATATACTCTAAATAAATCTCTTGAGAATTTGTCGAATTATTGACTACTTGCTCATAGTAAAACAGAGCTTTAGCATATTCCTTTTTAGTCAAGAAAGATAGAGCTTGCTGATGTTCATAATTTGCAAACAAACTCATATCCTGTATTAAAATCATCATTATCAAAAAGAGTATTTTCTTCATCTGTATCTTCATCTATATAAATAAAAAATATATAAACTGAATTATAAAAGAAATATTTTATTTGTATTTTATTTTGCAAATCAATATTGTAGATGCTAATGAGTATATAAATTGAATTATAAGAAATATTTTATTTGTATTTTATTTTGCAAATCAATATTGTAGATGCTAATGTAATAGATATAACATTAGCATAAATTATTGGGTAATCCGATCTTGCTATCCCATAAATTAGCCAGAAAATAATGCCTAAAACATTAATTATGTACATAAATAGTGATACTTCTTTAGTGCTTTTTGTTTTCAATATTTTTATTGCTTGCGGTATAAATGCCGCCGTAGTAAAAGTAGCACCGGCAAATCCCAATAAAGAAATCCAATCCATATTCACACTCTGATAGTTATACATTCATTTACAAAAATAACTAATATTCGATTAGTTTAGAGCAATATAATTTGCATCTGACAAGATAATAAATACTAGAATGGTGTCCAAGTAAAATTCATTATTGGAATAGGAGCCGAAGCAGCATACATCAGCCCAAAATCTGCTGCAAATGTAGAATTAGAAAATCTAATGCCTGAAGCCACTGCCGATTTAAATGAACGTGTAATGTCTCCATTCCAAATTTCTAAGAACAAATGAGTTCCCTTAGAGTCTAATTCCTTATCTAATCCTAATGCTAATCCGAAAGATCCGTCCATATATTGGAAATTATATACATTATTATCCATTCTAAATGTGTAGAATTCTCTATTGCCTAATTTATAAAATAATCCTGCGGAAACTGAAGTAGTATTAAATTTTAGCGTTGCTATAGAAAATAAATGGAAAATATTATTATCGGAATTTAGCCAAACAGAATTTGCACCAATTGCTAAAGCGAAATTTTCTACATCTTCCTCGAAATCAAGATTTAATACAGTAAATTTAGCATTAACTAATGATACTTGTCTGGAAAGCCGATCAATCGGAATAAGCGATATGCCGGCATTAATCGAAGCAAAATCTAAAATTCCGATACCAATATTTGGGAATGCAAGCTCCATGTCGCTTGCATAGTGATTAGCACCTATTGGATAGGCACTTGGCATAAGGAGCATTCGATTAGAATGCCTATAGTAATTACCGGATAGATACAGTTCTTTGATTTGAGATTCAAAAATACTTGCTTTACCAAAATCAGTAAGAATTTTCAAGCCCTCACCGTCTTCTTTGCTATTAAAAAATTCGACTAATTCGCCACTAATCATATCTCCGTTATTTAAAACTAATACATATTCAGCTCCGATTATTGGGCGTACTTTATCAATAATGCCGGATTCGGAATATAAATTGCAAAAATTTAGAACAAATAAAATCAAGAGGGATAAAAATATCTTTTTCATTTACGGCTCAAGAATTTTTAAAAATATAAAAACGAAAAACACAAGTATATATTTACTACAAAAATTATTAATTTGTCAAAATCGCAAAATATTCATTATTTTTAGACTAAATTATAATTATTGTGCAATTAAATACTCAAAAACACTCAAAATATGAAAATATGTGTAAAAATTTACATATTTTTTGATTTTTTTAGAAAATATCTTTGTGTTTTTCAAGTATTTAAAGTATATTATTATACTCAATAAGTGCAATTTTGAAAAATGTTTTCAAAAATAAAGAGAATTCGACAACTTATTGATAAATGAAGTATATAATCAATTTTCAAATATTATAAACCATTAGGGTAAATAATTATGCGTAGAGCTTTTACATTAATACTAATTCTTTTTTGTGTTTTAGGCATAAATATGAATTATGTTTACTCTCAAATAGCTGGGGGAAATGAGCCGAACGTTCAGCTCGGCAATTCATCACAATTCTACTTACTTGCAATGACTCTCGATGCGGAATCACCCGATGATGACGGCAAAGATGCAGATGAGAAAAGCGTTTTCAATGCAAAACGCGTTAGAATTATCAATTTAGGTCCGGTAATTAATTGTGCCGGCGTTGACTATGCACCAACGATTTCTGCTGACGGCAGAACTCTTTATTATGTTAGTAGTCGTACCGGCAGTAAAATCACTCCACTTAATACAGTATCCCATGATTTTTGGGCTGCAAAAAAAGAAAATCGCTTAGACAGTGTATTTTTTAGTCCTTGGAATATTGATACTTCTACAGTACTTGGACTAAAAGGTGTAAATACTGCTCTTAACGAGGGAGCTGCCTCTATTGCTGCAGACAAACAATCTTTATATTTTACCGGTTGTAACAGACCTGACGGTTTAGGTAAATGTGATATTTATAAAACTACAATCGAAGGCGATAAATGGGGCATGCCAATTAACTTAGGTCCTAACGTTAACTCTGAATATTGGGATTCACAGCCTTCAATCGCTCCGGATCAATCAAGATTGTATTTCGCATCTAACAGACCGGGTCCTAATAGTAGCGGAACAAGTTCTGCCGATAATATGGACATTTGGTATTCTGATTTTGATGAAGAAAATGACGAATGGTTACCTGCTAAAAACTTAGAAGAATTAAATACAGACGAGCAAGACTGGTCTCCATTTATTGCAGCTGATAATCAAACTTTGTTTTTCTCTTCAAATGGATATAA
Organism: uncultured bacterium; assembly: GCA_942493235.1. Classification (GTDB taxonomy): domain Bacteria; phylum Bacteroidota; class Ignavibacteria; order Kapaibacteriales; family UBA2268; genus ENR-C587. The sequence continues at coordinate 553,858 of OW818676.1, forward strand.
AAACAGTATTGGTGGTTTGGATTTCTGGATTTCAAGATTCAATACTAATACTAAAAAATGGGATTATCCTGAGAACTTAGGAGAACCAATTAATACAAAAGAAGATGAAGCTTTCATTGCTTTGCCTGCTTCTGGAGATATAATTTATTTTGCTTCTATGAGACAAGACATAGCCGGTTTCCAAGGCGATTACGATGTCTTTATGGCTTACGTACCTACATTCTTTAAAGCAATTAACTTAAAAGTATCTGTAGTTGACGAATGTACTCAAGAAAATATTCCTGCTACTATTAGTATTAAAAATCCTATTACCGGCAGAATAATTAACGACAGTCTTACTATTTATAATACAATGTATTCAACTGTTGTTTCTAACACTGATTACGGTGACCCTAAAGATTCTATTCCTTTCGTGAACTTTGAAATTTCAGCATCTAATCCGAAATATGGAAATACTAAAATCAATCAAAGAATCGAAAGACCACCTTCGACTTATAAACACGAAGAAGCCGGCAAAACTGCCGACGAAGTATTTGTTAAATTAACTTTAGGTCAAAGACCTGTTCTCGGTACTAAAATCGGCGAAGCCGACTATGTACGCAGATACAAAGAAACAAAACCTGAATTAGCTCAATTCAATGGCTTAGTAATGGAGCAAATTCTTACTTGGGACTTATATCCTCTATTAAATTATGTATTCTTTGATTTAGGTTCTTCTGAATTACCTAACCGCTATAAATTATTTAAAAATTTCGACCAAACGAAATCATTTACAGATACTACTATCCCGGGCGGTACTCTTGATAAATACTATCACATGATGAATATTTACGGTTTCAGAATGCAGAAAAATCCTAATTCCAAACTTGAAATTGTTGGCTGTAATGACGGTACTACAAAAGAAGAAAAAAGAGCAGGGCTTTCAAAAGAAAGAGCTACTCAAGTATATAATTACTTCAAAGATATTTGGAAAATTGACGAAAGCAGACTGAAACTTTCTTTCAGAGATAAACCGGCTACTGTTTCCAATCTAAAAGATTCTCTTGGTATAGTTGAAAACAGACGTGTTGAAATTTTATGCTCTGACTGGGAAATTATGAAACCTGTATTCCAAGTTGATACTCGTACTGTTCCCGAACCCGACACAATGAGATACACTATGCGTAACGGTATTGAAGACGAAATCGTTGCTAAAAGAAGAATCGAAATCAAACGCAGCGATAAAATGTGGAAAGTTATCAATGATATAGGCACTGTTCAGCCTGAAGAAATGTGGGACTGGATGAATGATGATCTCGAATATCCAAAAGATGAAACTCCATATAAGGCTCAATTGATAGTTACTTCTAAAGCCGGAAACGAATGTAAATCAGACATAATTACTATCCCTGTTAAGCAAGTTAAAGCTTCAGATAGAATCGTTGGTTCAGACAAAGATTCTACTTTAGAAAAATATAACTTAATCCTATTCCCGTTTGATAGATTCGATGCCGGTCCGATTAACGAAAGAATATTAAAAGATTACGTGTTTGACCGCGTTAAGAAAACTTCTAAAGTGATTGTAATCGGGCATACTGACGTAGTTGGTTTATATGACCATAACCAAGTATTATCTGGTAAAAGATCCGGTACCGTAAAAGACGGTATTGATAAAAAGACTCTTAAACAGTATGGTGCTTTAGAATCTAGAGGCGTTGGCGAAGATGAACCGCTTTACAATAATGATTTGCCCGAAGGCAGATTCTATAATCGTACAGTTCAGGTTAACATTCGTACTCCTCTCAGTGAGTTTGAAACTAAGTAATCTTTCTATAATATGATTACTATTAAAAACCGCTCCTTTTTGTGAGCGGTTTTTTTTTGGTGGACAGGTTTATTTATTATAGATTTTGCACTTTGCTATTTGATTCTATAAGTCTGTTGCAAAACTATATAATTTTCATTTTCCATTTGTTCAAGAGGCTGTCTAAAAAAAGTTGTCATTCTGAACGAAGTGAAGAATCCAGATAAAGCTAAATGTTGATAAATCTGGATATTTCGTTATACTGTTAATGACATCTTTTCTTGAGTGTCCTTGTAAACGCTTTATTTCCAATGCTATAATTGATTTACTGAAGTTTCAAAGTTGTCATTGTATTGTTTTACCAGCCGAGTAGCGGGTGGTCAGTAACTCAGAATGACGATTTGGACAACCTAAGTCTGTTGCAAAACTATATAATTTTCAATTTCCATTTGTTCAACCCTACGGTTAACCTTAGGGTTGATAAGCACTTAGAAGTTTGTAAATCTTTGATAAATTAACATTAAATAAATGTATTGGACTTTTGCAACAGACTTAACCGCTTGATAAGCACTTAGAAGTTTGAAATCTTTGATAATTTTACAATAAATAAATATTTTGGACTTTTGCAATAGCCTTAAATCTTTAGTTGAATTTATACAAGCTAAAATGATATTAGATTGAATTAGGGCGGGGGATTAAATACTCGAACATTTACAACAGGCATCATCATTAAAAAACCTAACTGCTATTAACACAGTTAGGTTTTAAATATTATCTTTATTTATATAATTATACCGGATTACCGGAAGGCAATTCTAATCCATAGCCTTTTTTATCAGCTTGCTTTAATAAAATTGCAAACACAAAGCCGAGAATACCAAGACTGGCGAACATTAGCATTGTCCAAGTATAATCTAATGGAGAAGATGATACTCCTTCAATGATTTTTACTCCCGGGTTAGTGGTGTCAAGTATATATCCTGCTAAAATCGGGAAGCCCCACATACCAAGATTCTGGATAGATCCCATAACGCCATAAGCCGTACCTAACTTTTTCTCGTCAACAATCATAGCTACCGACGGCCACATTGCAGCAGGCACTAATGAAAATGCAATACCCAATACAAACATCGGTACATAAGGAGTTAAGTAAGTTAATCCTAATGTTAAATGGCAGACGAATAGCAAAGCAGAGCCTATCAACATCAAAGAAGCTCTTTTACCTTTTTTATCTACAAATCCCCCAAATATAGGAGTAAATACAATTGTTCCCCATATAATCAAACTCGAAAGCAATCCACTGGATTCTACTGATACTGAAAATTTATTGTGTAAGAAATCAGCACAAAAAGAGAGAAACGGAAATACGGCTGAGTAAAATGTTACACACAATAAACATATATAGATAAAAGACTTATCTTTTAATAAATCAAGTATATCCGACAAATGAAATTCTTCTTCTGAAGTTAATTTAGCCGACTGGTCTTCTTTCGGACTCATTTTTATATCGTAGAATGTATAAATAATAAATGTTACTAATCCTACTCCCATTAATAGTGCTGATATCCAAAGAGCCAGATACCAGTTATCCGGATTTTTCGCAAATATAGGAGAGAGCATTAGTGCTGCGGCTGTTCCTAAGCGAGCAATTGCAATATTGATAGCGAATGCTAAACCCATCTCTTTACCTTTAAACCATTTAGCTATTACTTTGTTGATTACTACAATGCTGGTTTCGGCACCAAGACCAAATAGTAATCTGCCAAGCATTAATACTTTTAATTCGGGTGAAAATTGCGGTAAAAATGTACCCATTATACCATGACCAAAGCCACCGTTATGAAAATAAGGTGATGCACCATAAGCAGAAAGTAAAATTCCTGTTACGCACATACCAACAAATAAATAGCCCGTTTTTCGAATTCCCCATTTGTCTAAAATTATTCCTCCGAATATCGCCATTAATAAGAATGTATTCGGAAAAGAATAAAACGAGACTAATAGTCCGTAATCATAATTGCTAAATCCAAGCTCCGACTGCATAATTGATTTGATAGAAGACATTGCATCATATACATAATAGTTGGTTCCAATAGTAACGCTGACTAAAAGCAATATTAGCCAACGTACGTATCTGCTCTGAGCTTTTTCTTTAATAAATTCGACTGCTGTCATTTGTTTCCTTTATTTTAATTTATTTGTTAATTATTAGTTCCACATTTCTGTCTTTGGGTGTTAAATCAGTATAAATAGCACTCATCAAGTAAGCTATAATATTTAATCCTGTGCTTTCCGATTCGCTTAATATTTTTATTGATTGAGAGGTTTCTTCATTAATGGATTCATCACCTATATAATGAGCGAACACTGCCGAGACAAACGATTCTTTAACCAAAGTCTTAGTCTCCTGACTGTAGTTCCCAGGGAAGTTCGCTGTAAAAGCATTCCAATAAGAATTGAAATAGTTAACTAAAAGAGATTTGGTTTTAATTACGGAATAGGAGTCAAAATCAACAATATCATTATATTTTACATTAGATATGTTTTTAGTAGTTATTTTAATTTTGCTTTTTGTTAATTCCGCTATCCTATATGAATGGGGATATGTCAGCACAGAACCGGTTTCTATATCAAAAATAGTATTGCCACTCTCGCTTACGAATTGAGAAATATCATTGGCGTGGAAATGCCCGGTAAATATAACCGAAACACCACTATCAGCAAGAATTTTCGAAATTATTGCTCCGTTGTCAAGTACATAATCTCCTGATATGGGATTAGATGACTGCCCTGCAAAATGCTCAATTAAGGAATGGTGCATCATCGCAATAATTCTTTTATTTGATGACTTGGCATTATGCAAAATTTGATTCATCCATGCAATGGTCTGGTCTTTGATTTCTCCTGATGATATAGTACCGGTCGCGGTATATTGTTCGTACTTAGTTCCGTCAAGTGCTAATAAGATTGTACTTGAATCTAAATCTGCCGAATAGCTAAGTGAATTGACATCTCTTGAGTATGCATCGGAATAACCGAAATTATTATAAATATTTACAAACTCATCTTTATTTATATTATCGATTTTCGTTCGTTCAGATTGGATATATTTATATGAAAAGGGATTGTTAATGTCGTGATTGCCGGGTATTACAAAAACTTTTTTTCCTGAATTCTCGATATTTGTTAGCAATTCTTGCATTTTTAAGTGATTTGCTTTTTCCCCGTTTAGAGTGAGATCGCCGGGAATTAAAACAATATTGCAATTTTCAGCAATAATATTATCAACTAATGAAGCATTGAGTGCTTGGCTCTCAGCAACTAATTTGTTCTCTGTCTTGCAGTAATAGTCGAACTCAGAACCACTGCCAAGCTCCGAGGCAAAATAATGGCAGTCTGTATATATGGCAATTTTAAGTGGGCTGTCTTCTATTCGATTTACATTGGAATTGTCATCGCTACAACTAAAAAGCACTAAAGCTAAAATTTCAATAAATAATAAATTTATATATTTCATATTTCGGGAATTTGTTTAATTATAAATTATAAAAAACAAAAATATAAAATTTAGCCGAATATTTACCTATTAATATCAATTGCTAAACAAAATTATTTAATAGCATAAACTTGTGCTTTAGCAAAATTGAATTACATCTTTGACTATTAAGCCATTGCAATAGTCTAAAAACTGTAATTCATGAAAATCGAAATTCATGAAAAATTGAAATATAAAATAAGTCGTTATCAACCAATAGATAATTCGGAGTAATACTTAGTAAAAGTGTATTACGATTTCTTTACAAATCTTGCAGCGAACGCACCGTCCATATTATGTTTGTGCGGGAAAGTCTGCATCATACCGTCTAAGCATAATTCGGGATGAATATAATTCTCCGCAGGGTCTAATATAAAGTCGGGGAAATTATCCAAGAACCATTTTACATTTTCGGTATTTTCTTCAGGTTCAGTTGTACAAGTGGAGTAAATCAATGCTCCGCCTGCTTTTACATAATTGACGGCATTAGCAAGAATATTTCTCTGGCTGATCTGCAACTTATAAATATCTTCGCGTTCGCGTTTCCATTTGATATCGGGTTTTTTGGAAAGTGTGCCTAATCCGGAGCATGGTACATCTGCGTGGACTATATCATATTTTTCTTCTGTTTCATAAGTAAGAGCATCTTCCATAATAGCGGTAATATTTGTAAATTTCTGTCTTTCGGCACCTTCATTAATTATGTTGATTTTCGCACTAAATCTATCTATTGCAAGTATATTACCTGCATTCTTCATTAAATCGGCATAATAATATGTTTTGCCACCGGGAGCTGCACATAAGTCGATAACAGACATTCCGGGTTTGGGATTAGCTAACTTTACTGCAAGGGAAGCACTTGTGTCCTGAATAGTAATAAATCCGCTTGTGAATAAATCCAATGCTGGCACTTTGATTTTATTACTTGTTATGATAATAGAATCTTCCAAATATTTCGATAAATCAAAAGGGATATTTCTTTCGGTTAATATCTCAATTATTTCATCTGTTTTTGCTCGTGTCTTATTAACTCGTATTGTAGTCAGTGGTCTTTGATTATTAATTATCATAAGCTCTTCTGCTTCATCAAGCCCAAACCTCTCAAGCCATCTTCTAACTAACCAGCGTGGATGAGACTGCATAACAGTCAGATAATAAACAGAGTCTTCCTCGCGAGAGGGAAATCTGATATTCTCTATGTTACGGGAAATGTTTCTAAGTACGGCATTGACAATACCGGCAATTTTCTCTCCCTGTATTCTTTTAATTAATTCTACAGATTCATTAATAGCAGCAGGAATTGGAATTTTATCTAAAAATAGTATTTGATAAAGAGCAACCCTAAGAGAGTTTTTTACAATATTTAAGCATTTCATATAATCGCCGTGGTAGAATCCATTTAGCACGAAGTCCAATTTGCCTCTCCAGCGGATTACTCCGTATAGCAGCTCCGTCATAAGAGTTTTGTCTAAAGGACTTAGGGTGCCGGTACGGAATTCATAATCAACCAATTTATCGAGGTATGCGTCGCTACGTTCGAATCTGCTAAGTATTCTAACAGCTATCCCTCGCGGTCCGGTAAAGAATAAACTATTCTCGTCTTTCTGCTCGACTAAATTATTTTGCTCTGCCATAACTTTTTCTTAGATTTTATAAAATAAGTTTTTAAAAAATCGCTCTATATGAAATACATATACAGTTTATTTACTATTACGGTTATGCTAATGAACTTATTGTTTAAAATTTTACTTTCTTGTGCAATTTGTTGTATTTTTTCTTTTGATGTAATTGCTCAGCGTTATTCCACTCCAATATCGCCTGAAAGAGATTCCTATCAAAAAGAAATTGGCGTATTTGTTGGTCTGGGGCAAAATGCACAGCTTGGCGATATGTATGTAGATTGTGAAGACTGTACTTTTCGTTCAGGTACAAAATTCGGCTACACCTTCGGACTGCTTTATGAGCAGGATTTATTCTCAAATTTTAAAATTGGTGCTTCTGCCGCTTATGATTATAAGGGCTATCAATCAAGGTATCAAGAAATTGAAGCATTAAATTTAGATTTTGATGTCAACGGGCAAACTGTTACAGAAAATGTAAACTTAAAATTTAGACATACTGCCGATGTGGACTTATCATTTATTACTTTGTCTCCATACATCAAATGGGAACCTTGGACTTTTATGTTTATTAGGGCAGGCATCGGATTTGCTTTCAATACATCTAATACCATAATTCATATTAAAGAATTAAATCAGAAAACAGTTAGACTTTCAACCGGACAGACTCGTGAAGTGAATATAGACAAATCTGAACAACAAAATAGTAATATCGACGGATTTAAATCTTTTCAAACATTTATTAGTCCGGCATTAGGATTTACAATTCCATTTTCAAAGACTGTATTTTTTAGCCCTATATTCCAATATGATATTCCTTTATCAATTATTTCAGATAAAGGCAAAGACTTAAAAATCAGTTCTTGGAGATTTTTATTCGAGCTTAGAATTGCCATTCAGGCAAGGTTTAAATCATAGGATTAATTCGGTTATTTTTTTGTGTTGTTTTGTGCGGGTTCCTAAATTTTGTTCTATATAAATAATACAATATCAAATTGATAGATGTATATTTATATGCGAGTCATTCCTATCTATTCTCCTGAAGCTCTACTACTCAATTATTATTTCAGCAAATACAATATAAGCATATATATTTTAAATTCAATTAATATTTAAATAAAAATTACAAATATCTATTGCATTTATTTAAAGAATTTTGTAAATTAGTATTATATCTATATTAAAAACATAAAAGTTGAGTGATATATGAAATATTTCTTAGGTCTAATCATCGGCTTACTGATTTCTAATTCGCTATATAGCGAAGAGATTACATTTCAGGCATTTGACTCTGCAACAAAACAGGAAATTAAATTAGATAGTGTGGTAGTTAAAGATTTGCGATATAATACAACAACCATAATTTATAATAATGTCTATCAGGAATTAGGTGTAAATAATAATTCTCACGAAAGACTATCAGCTCAACAAATATCATCTAATCAAGTGCTAATCAATTCCACTCGCTCAATAGATGCAAAATATAGAATTATAAGCTTAAACGGCGAGTTAATTGAAAAAGCAGATTTACGAATTAACGAAGGCATAAATATTTGCTCAATAATTCCAAATAATATAACTGGCATTAATTTCTTGCAAATATTTGCCGGTACTGAAATAACTATACTTAAAATATCAAGTGAAATTTATTCGCAAGCTGATAGTTATATACCAGTTTTACAGAAGCTACTTCTTAATAGCAGTTATGATGTTCAATTATTTTCTAGAGGTTACTACCCGAAACTTTTCAAAGATACTATCATTGGTAGCAATTTTATAACCGGTATGGATAGAATTCAGTCAGTATATTTATATATTAAAGGTTCAATTAATACTTCAGGTATAAGGATAAAAGGTAATTATTCATATAATGACTTCAGCTATGAAACAGGTACAAAATCAGGCACGGACACAACAAGTTCCGACTTTGAAATTTCGCAGGATTTAATAATTGATGGAGATACCACGGCAGCAGGATTTAACTATATGATGTGCGGTAATTATTTAGATTGTCAGCCGAAACGCTCAACTGCTAATATTGTATGTATTAATTCTCAATCACCTTCTACAATTCACTGCACAAAAGTAATATTTGATACAGTTAATAATAAAATTAGGGAATTAGATTTTACACTATTTGATTGTAGTTGGTTTATAGGTGGAGGTTATGAACAAGATAATTCTAATAAAACCAATTCTATAACAATTCGGAATATTGATTATAAGGTTGATGATGGCAGGTTATTAATTGAACTTAACTCTGCTCTATTATTAGAATTGCTGAGTAATCAAAACATATCGATAACCTCTGAGTCAAACTTAGACCATGCCGGTTCGGGATTTAGCACAAGTTCTCATTCATATTTAGATATAATAGACACAATTTCCGATTCTGCGTTTATAAGAATCACATTAAGCGAGTAAACGCAAACATTCTAAATCTTATACAATCATATTCCATAAATTACGTGTAAGTTATTGAATATGTATTATTAAAATTATGAGCTCTTATTAAACGAAAAGAAAAAATAATCAATTTGTTCAATGAATTTGTAACAAGTGAAAAATCCGGCGGAATAGTACTAATTATCGCTACAATTTTTTCTATTGTTATAGCTAATTCTGCATTCAGTGCTAACTACTTACATTTATGGAATTATGACTTAGCCGGACACAGCATTGCTCATTGGATAAATGACGGCTTAATGGCGATTTTCTTTCTTCTAATTGGTCTTGAATTAGAACGTGAAATATATCAGGGAGAGTTGTCAAATATTAAAAAAGCAGGACTTCCTATCATTGGTGCATTAGGGGGAATGCTCGTTCCTGCCGGAATATTTCTACTATTTAATTATGGCAGCTCTACACAGTCCGGAGCCGGTATTCCAATGGCTACGGATATTGCTTTTGCAATTGGTATTCTCTCTCTGCTGGGTAATAAAGTTCCTTTATCACTGAAAATATTTCTTACTGCATTGGCTGTAATTGATGACTTGGGAGCAATAATAATTATCGCTATTTTCTATAGCAAGTCCATATCTTTAATGTATTTAACTTTAGCTGCAACTATATTTGCAGTTTTATTATTATTAAACAAATTTAAAATATATAAGCTATTTCCGTATATAGTATTGGGAATACTAATGTGGTATTTTATGCTAAACTCCGGCGTTCATGCTACTATCAGTGGGGTTCTGCTTGCCTTTGCCATTCCTTTTGCTCATGGTAATGAAAACTCTCCTTCGTACAGACTTCAGCATTATTTACATAAACCGGTAGCATTTTTGATTTTACCATTATTTGCACTTGCTAATACCGCTATTCCGGTTGAGGGCAATATAATTTCCGGTTTATTACAAATCAGTAGTCTTGGTATAGTTTTCGGTTTGTTTATCGGCAAGCCTTTAGGAATATTCTTATTTGCTACTATTGGGATAAAACTTGGTTGCTGTAAATTACCATCAGATTTGAATTGGAAAATAATTCTCGGAACCGGTTTTCTCGCCGGTATCGGTTTTACTATGTCAATATTTATTTCATTATTGGCTTATGAAAATATTGAGCTAATTAATAACACCAAAATAGCTATACTCTTTGCTTCCCTTATTTCGGCAATAGTAGGCTTGATTTTGCTAAAAATGTTTTTAAATAATAATGCAGGACATCAGACTGATAATTATTAAATTATGCAAATATACACAAACGAAATATTCAATAAATACTATTTGCAAATAGTAAGAAACATAAATTCTTGGAAAAATCCTGATGACATCTATGCCATATCTTTCTGGCTATCAAGGGATTTATATCATTGTATCAAGTTAGTGGTCGGCTATAATACTATCAGCCATTACAAAAGAGAAGTTTCGGCAATAGTCCCCGAGCAGACAGCTAAATGGAATTTTGCCTTTTGGTTGCAGAATGTAACTGTTGAAATCAGTTCAAACGATATTGATTTCCAAAACTGGGTGATGGCACTTCCCGATTATATTGACTTAGAAAGAAAAGATAAAAATGTTGGCAGAAAGCTTTTGAGCATTGAACAGACAAACGAAGCATTTATAGTCGAGATGATAAAAATTGTTAAGGAACTATTTGAAAATAATGTAATTAGTAAAGCATTCGGCAAGAATATCCCTATCATTATTCATGAGTTGGAGTATGATAAAAAATCTGTAAAATGGACAAAACAAGCAAATCCCAAGGGCTTAACCGACGAGTTTCTTGATGTGCTTAGTAATTTCTAAACTTAGGTTTTAATAATATTGAATTTTATTATGATTCTATTCTTAATCAGTAGATAAATGAAAAGCACATTGCATTCTATTAGCGGAGAGAGCGAGATTCGAACTCGCGAAAGGATTGCTCCCTTAACGGTTTTCGAGACCGCCCCGTTCAACCACTCCGGCATCTCTCCGATTATAGCACACAAAATTACAAAACTTTACTTAATATGCAAAGCATTTTATTGAAAAAAGGGATTTAGGATTTGGTGATAGGGATTTGGGATTTGGTGATAGGGATTTGGGGTTCGAGGATAGGGATTTGGGATTTGGGATAGGGATTTGGGGTTCGAGGATAGGGATTAGGAATTGAAGAAAATTATATAATTGATAAAAAAAACCCCAAGCGAAAAAGGCAAGGGGTTGTATAAAGGGAAAATAATTTTAGTGTTTTGGCTGACAGCATTCAATCAAAACTCGATTAGTTGATTTAGGGTGCATAAATGCAATTTGCATATCGTGAGCACCCGGGATAGCAGTTTCATTAATCAATTGGACACCTGCATCTTTTAATCTTACTAATTCCGCATCTATATCATCGGATTCGAACGCTAAATGCTGAATACCTTCGCCATTTTTCTCCAAGTGTTTAGCAATTGGAGAAGTCTCATCAGTGGGAGCTGTTAATTCGATTAATACTCCGCCTACATTAAAAGACGCAACGTGAACTTTTCTATCTAAAACAGTTTCTTTGTGAACAGATTCGAAGTTAAAGATTTTTCTAAAAATTTCAATACTTGCGTCTAAGTCTTTAACTGCGATACCGATGTGATTTAGTGCTTTTAGCATAATATTCTTATAAATTACTTAAACATATCTAATTAGAATAGCAAAATTAATCAAAATATTCAATAAAACTATCAATAGTTATTTATTTCTTGAATTTTATTTCGAAAACTGTTCCCCAAAGTTTTCCGCTTATATAGTAAGTATCTGTATTGGGATTATAAGCTATGCCGTTTAAAGTTTCAGCATCGGGCTTATTATCTAACTTTAATCTCAATGGATTCAAATTATATGTTTTAATAATGTTTCCTGTTTTAAGATCAATTCTAATGATTTTGTCTTGTGTCCAGATATTTGCCCAGAGCTCACCATCTACATATTCCAATTCGTTTAAATCATACTGAGGATAGCCTTTTTCATTAAATACTTTTATAGACTTTACTACTTCAAAATTGTTCGGATTAATAAATTTAATTACATTAGTTCCGTCGCTCATTATTAGTAATTTGCCGTCTGTAGTTAAACCCCAGCCCTCACCTTTATATTCAAATTCTTTTATTGGTTCAAGGGTATTAAAATTATAAACAATACATTTGCCTTCTCGCCAAGTCAATTGATAAAGCTTATCCTTGACTTTAGCTATTCCTTCGCAGAAATAGTCGGGTACTTCAATTTTCTTTTCTTCGGCTTTTGTATTAAGGTTGAACTTGGCAATAGTTGATTTGTTATTGAGTCCTGTGCCAATATATAAGTAGTTATCTATATAAAATAAACCTTGTATAAATGCTCTGTTATCAATAGCAAAAGAGCTAACTATTTCAAAATCCTGATATTCTTCATTATTTTGAACAGACTCCTGCTTAATTTCAATTAGAGGAACTTTTGATTTGCTGTTGTTGCAAGCAGTTATTGTAAATATCATAAAAGCAAAAAGTAAAATTCTCATGGTGCAATTAAATTATTTTATAAGTTTATAGAAAATATTTAGACGCAAACTAAAGTTGCGATATTGTAAGTAATAAAATTGAAAATATCAAAAAGAAATAGCATTTCCCCCGCTACATTCAACCCCACACTTCAGAGGCTGTGTAAAAATAAATAAAAATGTAATTATTGTTAGATCATTAATCAAATAAATGCCTATCAAGGGGTTGTCTAAGAAGTTATAAATTTACCAAATCGTCATTCTGAGTGCAACGAAGAATCCAGAATTATCAGTAAGTTAGCTTTATCTGGATTCTTCACTTCGTTCAGAATGACTGCTTTTGGGACAGCTTCTTGGATTTCTTATAATTGAATTATTTCGACTTTTTACACAGCCTCTTCAGTGTGGGGTGATGTATAAATAGAAGGTATGGTTTTATTTAATTTTTAATAAGCAATCTTCAATATTTCTATTACATCGTTGCGATTCAATTTTTTCATCATTCCAAGATTTACCGTTAGCATTATATTATCTGCAATAGCTTCTATTTCATTTTCTTTAATATTGATAGCTGATAATTTGGTTGGTGAATTCCACTTCTCGAATTTATCACGCATTGCTGATAATGCCGCCTCTACCGAGTTGCAATTCCATACTTGCTTAGCCCAACGCTTGAAAATAGGCGGATTAACTACTTTATCCATATACTCAATCCATGCGGGGAATAATATCCCTAAGCCAGTGCCGTGAGCTACTTCGGGATGCAATGCACTAAGCCCATGCTCTAATTTATGAGTAGCCCAGTCCCCTGATTTAATACCGATTCCAGAATATCCGTTTAGAGCCATAGTAGCTATCCATGCGAAATTAGCTCTGGCGTTATAATCTTTCTCATCTTTTTGTAAATTATCAATTTGTAGAATTATCGAACGCATGAGCGATTCATCGTAAGCCATAGTTACTTCTTGAGTAGTACTCATAAAGTAATTCTCCATTATATGAGCCATTGCATCAATCCCGCCGTTGGCAGTCTGATTCCATGGCAGAGTATTTTGCTTTTCGGGGTCAATAATCGAGACTTTCGGATAAATAAGAGTTGACAATAATGCCCATTTCTTCTTCTCTTCTTCGTTAGTAATAACGCAAGCTCCGTTCATCTCAGACCCTGTCGCGGATATTGTCAATATTACATATATAGGCATTGCTTTTTTTGGAGTGTCGTTACCCTCGAATAAATCCCACAAATTATCGGCATACCTACCTACAGAAATAGATTTAGCTTGGTCGATAGTAGAGCCACCGCCGACGGCAACTATAGCTTGCAAATCATGCTTTTTAATAAGCTCTATAGCTTCAAGCGAATGTTTTAGAACTGGATTAGCCTGTACTCCCCAAAACTCAACAAATTCGATGCCTGCTGAATTCATTGATTTTACGAACTCATCATAGACACCGTTTCGTTTAATTGAACTACCTCCACATAACATCAAAACTTTATTGATATTGGCAGTCTTTAATTCTTGACCGATTGCACTGATAGTCTGCTTACCGAATATAATCTTTGTCGGATTACTATATACAAAATTATCCATGACCTGTTTCCTATATTATTACAAAAAACTACTAACGAAAGATATAATCAATAATTTTCAATTTAATTCAATGATTATCAAATAAATTCAATTTACTTCTATGATAATCCCAAAAAACCAAAATATTTCAATGATAATTCAATAAAATTCAAAAAAATAAAAATATTATTTGCGTATATCATAAATTCTCCTTAAATTTGTATTCTGTTTAAATGATAATTGAAACAGAATAATGGCCCTATCGACTAATGGATAGGTCACCACCCTTTCACGGTGGCAGTACGGGTTCGAATCCCGTTGGGGTCACAAAAAGAAACACTAAGCCTATGAATTTCATAGGCTTTTTTTTATCTGAAATCAAAAAGTAAGGAAAAAGGAAGTAAATTAGGAATTACTTACTTATGCAATGGTCTATATCTCTAATTAGATTATTTGATATATATTTATTATTTTTGTACTCCTTAATTTGAATTTTGCTACAAATGGTCGATATGAATATGAAAAAAAATGAAATTATTGAGATAAATATTGATAGTCTCGCCTTTGGTGGGACATCTGTCGGTAGAAATGACGGTGCTGTCTGTTTTGTAAAATTCGGTGTACCGGGAGACAAATTAGAAGTATTGGTAACTAAAAAAAAGAAAAAACATCTCGAAGGTATATTGAATAGAATTATTGAGCCATCTGAGCATCGAATTGAAGCTCCCTGCCCTTACTTTGGTAATTGTGGGGGCTGCTCTTGGCAAAATATAGAATATAATGAGCAGTTAAAGCAAAAGAAACAAATTGTACTTGATTCAATAATTCGCATTAGCAAGTTAGAGGTTGAGAAAATCGATGAAGCAATTCATTCACCGAATATTTTCAACTATAGAAATAAAATGGAATTCTCATTTTCCGCATCTCGTTGGCTTACTAAAGAAGAAATTAATAGTGATAATGAACTCAAGAGCAAGTCTTTTGGTTTCGGGCTTCATGCACCGGGCAGATTCGACAAAGTTCTTGATATTGATAAATGCTTGCTTCAAAGTGAAAGAG
This sequence comes from uncultured bacterium, assembly GCA_942493235.1. Lineage (GTDB taxonomy): Bacteria > Bacteroidota > Ignavibacteria > Kapaibacteriales > UBA2268 > ENR-C587. The sequence continues at coordinate 569,359 of OW818676.1, forward strand.
CAAATGAACTTTATGCTATATTAAAAACAAAATGCGAAAATTCTGATGTAACCCCTTATAATTTTATAGAGCGTTCGGGATTTCTAAAGAATTTCATGCTTAGGACTTCACTGGCAAATTCCGAAGTATTAGCTGTATTAATTACAAATAAAATTATTAGTAAGCAAGAAGAAGAATTTATTCATTGGTACAAAAATGAATTTGCTAAAAATTTACTCGAGCAGGATAGCTTGATTTGGGCAATTAACGACACAGTTTCGCCGGTAAATATTAGCGAATCACATTTATTACAAGGTAAGGGCTATATAGTAGAAAATATATTGGATATTAAGTACAGAGTATCTCCGTTTTCATTTTTCCAGACCAATTCGTCTCACTTGGACGGTTTTATATCAAAGATTTTAGAATTATCTGGAATTGAAAAAAATGATACTGTTTGGGATTTATACTGCGGAGCAGGCTCTATTACTCTGCCGGCTTCAAAAAAATGTAAAGAGATTTATGGTATAGAATTAGTTCAAAGTGCAATAGATGATGCTAAATCGAATGCAGAAAGAAACGATATAAATAATACTCATTTCTATTGCGAAGATTTGCATAGCAAAACAATTCCCGAATTACTGAATTCACTTCCTAAGCCTGATTTATTAATTATTGACCCCCCAAGGGCAGGCATGCATAAGAATTTATTAAGCCATATATTTGACTTGGAGCCAAAGAAAATTGTATATGTCAGCTGCAACCCGACTACTCAAGCACGCGATATTGAATTACTTAAAGAAAAGTATAAAATATCCGAATTAGTACCTGTAGATATGTTTCCGCATACTTATCATGTAGAATCAATCTGCAGATTAGATTTGAAAGAAGATAAGGAATCTTAATAATTTAGCTGATATTGAGTAAAAAAGGAAAATACTATCAATGGAATTTAAAATAAATGAAATATTCTATTCTTTGCAGGGAGAAGGCTCCAGAATGGGCAGACCCTGTGTATTTGTTCGTTTACAGGGCTGCAATTTAAGATGTGATTACTGCGATACAATGTATTCGGTAGAGATGAACAACCCATATAGTATTATGACCTTCGATGAAATTGTCAATGAAGTAAATAAGTACAATTGCAAATTTATTGAGTTTACAGGCGGCGAACCATTAATACACAAAAATATTGATAAATTGATAAACTACTTCATAGACTCGGATTATGAAGTTGCTGTCGAAACAAATGGCAGTATCGATATTTCTCGATATAATTCTAAGCTTATTAAAATAATTGACATTAAATGCCCGTCTTCATCAATGAGCAACAAAAATTTGTATAGTAATATAGCTATGCTATCAAAGCAAGATGAAGTAAAATTTGTAGTGTCAAACTACGAAGATTATCAATTTGCAAAAGAATGTATCGATAATTACAATATATTGAATTATGTAAATGAAATAATAATTTCTCCCGTATATGGGACAATAGATTATAAGATATTAGCAGCGTATATACTTAGTGATTCTTTAAAAGTACGATTACAAATTCAATTGCATAAGTTAATTTGGGGAGAGAACTCAAAGGGCGTATAAATTAATAAGAAATAAGCATTATATTTTGTTATTATTATATTATTTTTATTTATATTTGCAATACTATAGATTACTATAGGGAGTATAACTTACAAAGTGTGTTTAGAATAGTAAATTAGAAATACAGTAAGACGGAGTAAAAGATGAGTTGGTTCTTAGTTTTTGATATAGAAACAGTACCGCTTGATTGGGATTCATTTTCAGAATCGCAGCAGGAATATTTACTTCGTAGGGCTGAGACCGAGCAAGAGAAAGAGAAGAGACTAAACGAGCTGGCTTTATCTCCTTTGACAAGTAAAATTGTTTGTATTGGACTACAATTAGTAGAGAAAAATCCTGACGGAGACTATGAAATCCATAAATGTGCTGCATTTTCTCTTGATGAGCAGATGCAGGGAGCAGAGCGAAGAGAAATAAATCTTGCTGACGGGCATTTATGTTATCTTTCTAATGAACGAAAAATGCTTGAGGACTTCTGGGGAACATTATCAAAATATAAAGATACCCGCTTAATATCATTTAACGGGAGAAATTTTGATGCACCATTTTTAATGTTAAGGTCTGCTTCGTTGGGAATCAGACCGAGTAGAAATTTAATGGACGGGACTAAGTTCAATTATCCGCTACATACTGATTTAATTGATGAGCTTTGCTTCTATATGCCAACTCAATCCGGAGCAACTCGCAGATATAATTTCGACTTCTATACCAGAGCTTTTGGTATAGAAAGCCCTAAATCTGCTGGCGTTGACGGGTCAAAAGTTGCTGACTATTATAAAGATGGCAGAATATCGGAGATTTCCGAATATTGCCTTAGAGATGTAAAAGCTACTTGGGAACTTTATTTAGTTTGGGAAAAATATTTAAAGTTTAGATAAAATATTAATAATAACATTAAATTTGGCATTAAATTTGTTTATGCAACATAATATTAGATATTGAAATAATTTATATAATAAATAGAGCGAGGATATGAAGGAAGTACTCAATCATATTGAAAAAGATAAAGAGAAATACCTCTTTGAATTAATAGAATTTCTAAAAATACCGAGTATTAGTAGTTTATCTGAAAATAAAGGCGAAGTTCTCCGCTGTGCTAACTGGTTAGCTGACCATGTAAAAAGCATAGGTATGGAGCATGTAGAAGCAATTCCTACCGAAGGGCATCCGGTAGTATATGCTGACTGGCTAAATGCCGGCAATGATAAACCAACTGTATTGATATACGGGCATTATGATGTTCAGCCAATTGACCCGATTTCTAAATGGAATACAGACCCGTTTAATCCGATAATAGATAAAGGTAAAATTTGGGGCAGAGGCACTGCTGATGATAAGGGACAATTGTTCGTTCACATTAAAGCTATTGAAGCTTTTATGAAAGTAAACGGTAAACTACCCTGCAATATTAAAATGATAATCGAAGGTGAAGAGGAATGCGGAAGCAGTCATCTTGACGAATTTATTATAAATAATGCTGAAAAACTTAAATGCGACTACGTTGTGGTGTCAGATACTGAATGGTTTGCAGATAATTTGCCAACTATTTGCTATGGCTTACGAGGCATTTGCTATACTGAAGTTACTGTAACCGGACCTAACAAAGATTTACACAGTGGCTCATTCGGGGGTGCTGTTGACAATCCTATCAATGTACTTTGCTGGCTAATTTCTCAATTAGTTGATAAATACGGTAAAGTTCGTATTCCGGGATTCTATGACAATGTATTAGAGCTTACTGAAGAAGAGCGAAAAGGCTTTGCTTCATTACCCTATGACGAGAAGCATTATATGAAAGAGCTCGGTCTAAAAAGTTTAAATGGCGAATTGGGCTATACTACATTAGAAAGAGTATGGGCAAGACCATCTTTAGATGTTAACGGTATTTGGGGCGGATATACTCAAGAAGGTGCTAAAACCGTCATTGCTTCTACCGCATCTGCTAAAATTTCTATGAGATTGGTTCCTCACCAAGACCCTAAAGATATAGCGGACAAATTAAGAAAATTCTTAGAGACAATTGCTCCTAAAACAGTAAATATTGAAGTTAAATATCTGCACGGTGGCAATCCTGTACTTTTAGACAGAAATAGCCATCCGGTTAAAGCCTGCTTATTAGCTTTCAAAGAAGCTTTCGGTGTTGACCCTGTATTTATGAGAGAGGGCGGCTCTATACCGATTGTCGATTTATTTGGTAAGGTGCTTGGTGTGCCGACCGTTTTAATGGGATTAGGTTTGCCGGGAGATGATATCCACTCTCCTAATGAAAACTTTGATTTAAATAATTATTATGGCGGTATTAAAGCTTCGGCTATTTTCTTTAATGAAGTTACCAAAAAATAAGTATTTCCTATATATAATAATATAAAACCTAATAGCCGAATTGGCTGTTAGGTTTTATTATTTTATGGAAATATAATAGATAATATTATTAAACCTATTCAATATTTAAGGCTGTTGCAAAACTATAAAATTTTCAATTTCCATTTGTTCAAGAGGCTGACTAAAAAGTTGTCATTCTGAACGAAGTGAAGAATCCAGATAAAGCTAACTTGTAGATAATTCTGGATTCTTCGTTTCACTCAGAATGACGATTTAGAAACATTATTACTTTTTTGATAACCACTTGGTAAGCAATTAGACGTTTGAAAGCTTTGAAAAATTAACAGTAAATAAATATTTTGGACTTTTGCAACAGACTTTATTTGATAATTAACAATATTTAGAAAGAAAATTGGAGTTAATTTAGGATATTTTCAATTGTTTATATTTATTTCTTGGTTTTTATGAAAAATTTTCAGAAATTGTAGTTTGAGGGAATGAAATGATTTAATAATATATATTTTTAACAAAATTAAGGAGCTCTTATGAAGAGATTATTGACATTATTAAGTGTGATGATAGCACTTAGCTTTAGCAGCTTATATGCTGAGCAAGTTTACTTAAACGAAAATTTCAATGGTGGAACACTTAACGGATGGACTTCAATTGACAATGACGGAAAGACCGTTGCAACAGATAATCCTATTAGATCAAGTTTAGGATTTACTACTTATGGTTGGGGTGCTTTAGTTATTGAAACCGCTGGAGATTATTCAGCTCTAAGTACATCATACTATACTCCTGCTGGTACTGCAGATGATTGGTTAATATCACCGGAAATTCAAGTCGGTACGGGTGCTAAATTAATGTGGCAAGGACAGGCTTTAAATTCTGGTTATCCTGATGGATATAAAGTTTATGTCTCGACTACAGGAGCAGATATTGCTAACTTTACAACAGTATTATTAGACGTACCTGAGGAGGGAGGCTCTATGACTACTCATGTACTTGATTTTTCAGCTTACGCAGGACAAACAGTAAGGATAGCATTTCAAAACTATTCTAATGATATGTATATTCTAGGTATTGATAATGTTAAATGTTTCACACCAAATCCTTTTGATGCTTATAATCTTCAAATTTCTAACAAGACTTTTTCTAAATTAGATGCTCAAGGGCTTGCAATTGCGGGTACAATCGCAAATTTAGGTGGAACAACTATTACTTCTATTGATGTTTCTTATCAAATTGATAACGAAACTCCTGTTACAGCAACATTATCAGTCAATATCCCTTATTACCAAGCAGTTACATACACACTTCCGACCAAATGGTTACCTACTGACTTTACTAAATCTTATATTATGAAAACTTGGGTTTCAAATATTAACGGTTCAACAGTAAATATTGATTCTGATTATACAAATGATACTTTGACTACAACAATCTATCCTTGTAATTCTACAAATTCAAAAGACTGGGCTAACCCATTAATTGAGGAATTTACAAGCTCTTCTTGCACCCCTTGTGCCTCCTTAAATACTTGGTTAAATCCAACCATTGAAACAAATAAAGAATATATTTCTGTTTGCAAATACCAAATGAACTGGCCAAACGCAGGCGACCCATATTATAATGCTGATGGTGGTATAAGAAAGACTTATTATGCAGTTGAGGGTGTTCCTTCTTTACATTTTATTGGTGGCGACGCAACATACTCACAAGCAGGTTTTGATGCTTTAAGATTAGAACCTGAATTATATGACATCGTTGGTACTTATAAAATTGATGAAACTTTAAAAAATGTTATAGTAGATTTTTCTTTGACTTGTTTATCAAGTTTCTTTACAAACAACTCTGTTACAGCTCATGTAGCTGTAGTTGAAACAAAAACAACTGACAATGCTTCAACAAATGGGGAAACTGAATTCCATTTTGTTGAGCAAAAAATGTTACCTAATGGCAATGGTACTGTTGTTACTGCTAAAACCCCTCAAGCTACTCAATCAGCTAATAATTTGAGTTATACTTTTTTATCAACTGACCATGTAGAAGAAATGTCAGACTTGGCTGTTGTACTATTCGTTCAAGATAATGCTTCAAAAAGAATTCTGGGCTCAGCTTGGGCTGTTTTAGACAATTCAGACGTTAAAAATGACAATTCGGGTAATGGTATAGTTGCTTTATTCCCAAATCCAGCAAACGAAACTTCAAGAGTTAGATATCAAGTTCGCGATAACCAAAATGTAAATATTGATTTATTTAATATTAACGGTGAACCTGTATTATCAATGGAAAAAGGCAATTTATCAGCTGGTGTATATTTCGAAGACTTTAATGTTAAAAACTTAGCAAATGGTCAATATATCGTTAAAATTACAATAGGCGATAAATCATATTCAACTACATTGAATGTAGTAAAATAATTTCAATAATATAAAGCTGTTTTATATTAAATTTTTCAAAAGCCCTCTTTTTTAAAGAGGGCTTTTTTTTGAGGCTGTCTAATAAGTTGTCATTCTGAACGAAGTGAAGAATCCAGACAAATCTAAATATTGATAATTATAGATTCTTCGTTACACTCAGAATGAGGATTTGGCAATACTATTAATTTTAGACAGGCTTTTTTCTTATTTCCAAGCCAATTTTAGGCTGCGATTCTAAAAAGAATTTGCATTTCACAATATAAATTATTATCTTTATATTTTAATTATTTATTGTATTAACTAATGATTTGCTATTGTGTTATTAAATCCTGACTTACTATATTCAGCATATATTTCGGGTTACTTCCCGATGGCAGAGTCTCGCGAAGGGGAGATTTATTGGCATTGCCCGGACTTTAGGGCGATATTGCCGATAGAGAAAATCAAAGTCCCCCGAAGTATTCGCCAATTATTTAAAAAAAACACTTATACATTTTCTGTTAATCAATGCTTTAAAGAAGTGATTAGCCAGTGTGCCTTACGTGAAGACACATGGATATCCGACGATATTATTGAAGTCTATACCGATTTTCACAAAGTAGGCTATGCCCATTCAGTTGAGGCATGGCTTGGTGATGAATTGGTGGGCGGGCTTTACGGAGTAGCTATTGGCAGTGCATTTTTCGGTGAATCTATGTTTTCAAATAAATCAAATACCTCTAAATTATGCTTCTATGTATTAACTGCAATTTTAAGATTGAATAAATTCACTCTATTGGACTCTCAATATTTGAATGACCATACCGAAATGCTCGGTGCAGTCGAAATCTCAAAATCAGAATATTTAAGCAGATTATACAAAGCGGTAGCTGAAGATGTGAAGTTTGATGCTCGGCAGCTTAATGATTTTGATTTTGAAAGTTTTATCAATAATAAATAGAGTTCCAAATGGAAAATAAGAAAATCGGACGCTTCCCGCTTACTTACTGGGTAGCGATTATGTTTGAATTTTTTGAGCGTGGTTCTTACTACGGGATGATGAGCTTTTTTGCAGTCTATCTGACCGATACTTTATACTTTTCCAAAGAAGGTGTTAGCTTAATCACCGGTACTGTGGTTCCGTTTCTGATATACGGGCTACCGCTGATAACCGGTGCGGTTGCCGATAAATTGGGCTACAGGCGATGCCTAATTTTTGCATTTTCATTTCTGGGGACAGGATATTTTCTGCTAAGTAGCTTTGATACATACACCGCAGTATTTTTATCTATGATGGTTATCGGGATTGGTGCGGGAATATTCAAGCCTATAATTTCGGGAACTATCGCTAAAGTTACAGACGAGAAAACCAGTACTATCGGCTTTGGCATATTCTACTGGACAATAAATCTCGGAGCATTTCTATTCCCACTTATTATAGTGCCATACTTAAAGACAATTGATGTACAGCTTATTTTTGTTGTTGCTTCGATTTTAACCGGTTCGATGATTATCCCTACTTTACTATTTTATAAAGAAATAAAAACAAATGTAGAAGCAACAAAAACAAATATAAAAGAAAGCATTGCAGAAATATATTCCAAAATTAAAGTAGTATTTTTAGACGGTAAGTTTATACTTTTTATCTTTATTTATTCTATGTTCTGGATAATATATTTTCAGATGTACGGTTCAGTACTTTGGTATATGAACGATTTTATTGATGCAAGCGTATTTAATAATTTTGTAAATAATGCGTTTGGGATAGAATGGTTTAAATCCTCATTCGGGTTTAGCTTTAAATTCGATGTTGAGCATGTAACTGTTATCAATGCCGGTACAATTATTATACTTCAATTGTTTATATCGAAAATCACTGCTAAAACAAAAGCTTTGCCGACTATGATTTGCGGTATGGCTTTCGGAACTTTAGGAATTGCGATTCTGGCTATTAGCTCAGATTTTACTGTGTTTATTATTGGGCTGACAGTTTTCTCCTTAGGAGAGATGACAGCTCATCCTAAGTATTTCTCATACCTCGGCTTTATTGCTCCACCCGATAAGAAAGCCACCTATATGGGTTTTGGATTCTTATACGGGGTTTTTGGGTCGTTTATCGGTAATTTATTAGGCGGCTTCCTTTATGTACGCTGCATTGATAAACCGGTAATTAATTACTTGACTTCAAAGCTCGGCAATATGGACTTATTTGCTGATGTAAAAAAGCATAATTTATCCGGCATTATTGAAGTAGCCGAGAAAAACGGAATTGCACGTGCCGATATATTAAATGTAACCGGCGAGACGCAAATGTGGCTAATTTATACTTTTATCGGGATAATCGGCATAGTCGGTCTATTCCTATATGATAAATATGTTTTAAAGAGAAAGTAGGAAGTTATAAAGTTCGTAAAGTTGAAAGTTATAAAGTAGAAAGTGGGAAATAGGAAATAGGAATTAGGAAGTGGGAAGTAGAAAGTGGGAATCAGAAATATGTACGCCTCCACACTACGCTCTGCGTAGTGTGGCTGGTGTGATGACTAAAAATCTTTCAACCTCACCCAAACCCTCTCCGAAGGAGAGGGTTTTAAGATTATAGAATGATGATAGAGGTAACTGTTTAGCAACTATTCTTCAAATTCCCCTCCAAAAGGAGGGGTGGCATCGCGAAGCGATGACGGGGTGGGTTCTTTCTTCGGGGTTCGGGGATAGGAAGTAGGAATTTGTTCTTTTCGCCACCGCACTATGCTCTGCGTAGTAAGGCTGGTGTGATGACTAAAAATCTTTCAACCTCACCCAAACCCTCTCCGAAGGAGAGGGCTTTAAGATTGTTTAAGTGAAAAAGTTCCATTCTTCCAACAGCGTTAGCTGTTGAATATTGGTAGAAGAAAGTGAGATTCCCTTTTTCTATCTTCTCTTCCAACGGCCTTAGATGTTGAATATTGGTAGCATGAAAGTGGCACTCCCTTTCGCCTCTCTCTGTATGATTTAAAAACATATATATCCTAAATAAGGGAATATTTTAATTAAATAAAAATATTCCCGTATAATTTGTAACTATTTGAGTAAATAAACAGTCTATATATTATATAAAAAGAAATCAGACTGCGGAGTATATATTTTTAAATAAATATGGGAGAATATATGAAAAAGTTCTACTTAATTCTGTTTGCATTTTTTGCAATTATCGGCTCAAGTTTTTCACAAAGAATTGGAGGCGGATTTTCTTATTGTATAATGCTAACAGACGACACTCAATCTATGCTTATAGCTTTCTATGAATTACCTGAAATTGCTAATTCGGTACCTATTGAGCAAAGATTGTCCATTATCAATACTAATACCGGTGAAACAATTTCTTGGTTTAGTATCGAAAAATTTAATAATTTTTATTCTACTACACTTAGCATCAACAAAACCTATAACCTTATCAAACTTGAAAACGGGGGTATTACCAGAATCTATGATTATCTGACCGGTGAATTAATAACTGATGCCTTAGCAAAATATACTGCACTTACCGAACTGACAGAGTCAAGTGATGAAGTCAACAATATCTACTATTATCTACTTAGTTCCGGCGAATATATGGACATAACTAACGATATAGGATGTATGGAAAGAATAATCCAAATTAAAGACAAATCAACCATAGACTTAGTTAATATTATTCCGGAAACTTATATAGGCAAAAGCTACTATAATAACTATAAAATAAGTGCTGATAAATCAAAATTCGTATTTTTCGGTAATTTAGATATGGTCGATGGGCAAAATGAAGATGTAATATTATCCATTTACGATGTACAGACAAATACAATCGAACGTCTGCTCAATCCAAGTGAAACAGGTTTTATGGGTTTCAATAGCGATATGACGAAATTACTTATTCATAAGACCAGCCAATATATCCATTATTTCGATTTCATTTCAAATCAAATTGTTGACTCGATTCAATATGGTAACAATCGTTTTATTTTAAATATTCCAAGGAATAATAAATATATAATATTAACAGACGGAACATCATTACTTGTCTATGATGGCAGTGGTCAAGAGTTAGTAAACTCTTTTATGCGTCAGCCGTCTCAAGGCTATTTCTCGATTTCGGAAGATTCAAAGTATATATATGAATATAACAGCTATGCTTTCTGTATTTATAATATCGAAACAGGGGAAAAAATTATTAAGCAAGTGCCGAATCTTAATAACATATTGACTAGTACTTCAAGTCAATATATTGATATATCAAATGACGGCAAATATTTAACTACTAAATATGTGGCAGAAGATAATAATTATTATTTCATTTCTTGGTCTATCGATCAAGATAAACTTTTATATTCAAAGCTTGGCGATAATTCTGAGCATAATACAAGTAGTAAAATAAAATATATCATTGCTCCATACTCAATTGCGTATCAAGTAGAAGACCTTTATAATACAATCTCGATATTGAATAAGCTTAATTTCACATTATTTAATTTGATAAATGGTCAATCTTGTATATACGAATATGAATATTTAATTGAACCGATTAAAAATGCAAGCGAAGTTCTATCTTATGCCTGTGGTGGGATATTAGTTAGAAGACCTATTTGCGAGTCGGCTATCAGTGAAGTTTTTGATAATGAGTTTATTACTAATAATTTGGAGCTCTATCCGAATCCTACAAAAGACAAAATAACAATCAAGGGGCTGGTAAGCGGAGAGAATTTCATTAATATTATCAATACTAATGGAGAAATAATTTTAGAATTTACTAAATTCCAAGATTCAAATTCCGAATTTACAATTGACTTATCTACTCTCAATTCCGGAAATTATATTATAGAACTAATTAATGGAAGCAATAAAAGAACCGGCAAAATAAGCATTGTAAAATAAAGGATATAAAAAAATTGGACATTTGCATATCTCTATTTAATTTGTTTTTAAGCTTATACAACCTGACAGTTAACAGTCAGGTTGTATAAATTGTCCATGAAGTAATTTGAGCATTACAGAAGTTTAAACTTATGTTTTTACACAGTCTTTTCGTGTGGGGTTGATAATAGAGTGGGTGATAAGAAATTGCGTACATTTGCTTCGCATTTAGTTTAAACACAGCCTTTTTACTGTAGGGGTGAGAGCTAAATATGATATATTAGCATTTATAAAAAGTAATAAATAAATCGCTGACTATCTAAAATAATAGAAACATAAATCCGTATAAAACAATTCGATTAATTGTTATTAAACATAAAACTGTATCACGATAAGAAATATAGAGATAAAAAAGAATATGGAATTAGAGTCAAGAAAGACACTTAGTTATTATATGCGAGTTTTACATCGCGACATAGGTTTTTTCATTATCGGGCTTACGATAATTTATTCGTTAAGCGGAATTTTACTAATATATCGAAATACGAGTTTCTTAAAAACCGAAGAAACAATTGAAAAACAACTTGCTCCGAATTTGGACATGACTGAACTGGGCAAAGCTTTACGAATAAAAGAACTAAAGATTACCAAAAATTATGGCGATATAATTTATTTTCAAAAAGGTACTTATAACAAATCTACCGGTGTGGCTATCTATACTTCTAACGAACTACCCGAATTTTTGAACAAACTCAATGTATTGCATAAATCTTCGAGTTCTAATTGGGTTCATATTTTAATAGTTATATATGCGACACTCTTACTCTTTATGGCTATTTCTTCTTTCTGGATGTATAAGCCGGGGACAAAATTATTCCGTAGAGGTCTTTACTTCGCCTGCGGAGGTGTACTGGTTGCATTTATTGTTTTAATTATTTAGTAAGGAATATATGAATATCAAAAATAAGAACACTGAAATATAAATATCAAAAATTAAGAATACCGAAAATATGAATACTGATAATATAAAAATCAAAATTATACAAGTAAATGAGAATATAACGCTTAAACAAATTGAAATTAGCGATGCCAAAGATATTTTTCATATAATAGATACTCAGCGTGATTATCTTCGTAAATGGTTGCCATTTATTGATTATACAAAAGTAATAGCGGACACTGAAAAGTTTATCCATTCAATTATTGATGTGCCGCTTGAGAATCGCGACCATATTTTTGTAATCCACTATAATAAAGTATTTGTCGGTTTAGTAGGATTAAAAGGGATTGATAGAGAGAATAAAAGAACTGAAATCGGTTATTGGCTATCGGAATCAGAACAGAAAAAAGGCATAATCACCGAATCTGTTAAAGCATTAATGGAATATGCGTATTATGAATTGGATATGTATAGAATTCAGATAAAATGTGCAGTGGGCAATACTCCCAGCCGAAATATCCCTCTGAAATTAAGCTATAAATTTGAAGGTATAGAAAGAGCCGGAGAATTTTTGATCAATGGGATATTTGCAGATATTGAAGTATATAGCAAACTAAAAAGCGACTTATAAATTATCAATGTTTTAAACAATGATTATTCAATACCACAATATTTAATCTATAATATTCAACACATGATATCCAATCCACAATTATTTACAATGATTCGTCAATATTAAATTAATTACAATTAGAAGAGATGATAATGGATATTGACAATTTAAAAAATAAGGTAATTGAAACAATAAAAGAAGTATTCGACCCTGAAATACCTGTAAATGTCTGGGATTTAGGTCTGATATATGACGTACAAGTAACTGAAAACCACGAGGTAGTTGTTCTGATGACACTAACTTCGCCGAACTGTCCTGAAGCCGGAGGGTTACCCTCTGAAGTACAAGATAAAATAAAAATGCTTCATGATGTTAAAGATGCTAAAGTGCTACTAACTTTCGACCCACCATGGGACAGAAGCATGGTCTCCGAAGAGGTCTTATTAATGCTTGGACTATTATAAGAATATGGATAAACACAATATTAAAATTATCCTCTATGGGGAAGAACATAATATAGAGGCTGAAAGTACCGATAGCATACTGCTATCAGCCAAATCTAACGCTATTGAGCCGCCTTATAGTTGCCAGATGGGTGTCTGCTCTACCTGCAAAGCTAAATTGATTGAGGGCGACGTAGAGCAGGAATCTAACGATTCACTTACCGAAGCGGAAATTGCAGAGAATTATATTCTTACCTGCGTTTCTATGCCTAAGTCGCAAAATATTACTATTGATTACGATAGCTAAGGTAATTATGAATCTACCAATAGAATATGCCCTACACTACGAAGCGTATAAAGTTCGTATAGTTAAACGGCTTGAAGAGTTTAAGCAAGTGCCGGAGTCAGATTACTTTTATGAACTGTGCTTCTGTATCTGTACACCACAGAGTAAGGCAGAAAATGCTTTACAAGTTCAAAATAAGCTTATGCAAGCTGATTTCTATAATAAACCCTTTTTACCCTTTGAAATATTGGCAGATAATGCACATTATATCAGATTTCATAATCAGAAGGCTCAACGGATTTATAATTTAGTAGCTTTATATCCTGAAATATTGAAATTAATTAAATTGGATATTCCGAATATTGATAAAAGAAACTTATTAGCTTTACGAATTAATGGTTTCGGACTGAAGGAAAGTTCACACTTTTTGAGAAACATAGGCTATACGAATTTGGCAATTTTAGATAGGCACATATTAAAGCATCTGCTAAAATGTGGGGTAATTGATGAAATACCAAAAATATTGAATAATAAATTATATTTTGAAATTGAGCATAAAATGAGTCTATTTGCCGATGCAGTGGGCATTCCGCTTGATTATTTGGATTTATTATTCTGGAGTTATTCAGCACAAAATATAATAAAGTAAAAATATATTTTTGAGATTATTTTAAAAAGTCTTATTTTTGTAGTTCTATTGAATTTAATAAGTTGGAGAAATAAAAAATGGCAAAGAAAGACGCTCGCAACATTATCACTTTAGAGTGTACTGAAGCAAGAAAAGAAGGAAAACCGGCATCACGTTATACAACTATGAAAAATAAACATAATTCGCCGGAGCGTTTGGAATTGATGAAATACAATCCTTTCCTACGCAGACATACTTTACACAAAGAAATACGTTAATTATTTCTTTATAAGTTGGTTTATTTTAGAAAAAGCTTTCCTCGTTAATTCGGGGATGGCTTTTTGTATTTCTATGCAAGGTATTTGACTATACACAAAGCTTTGCAGGTTTGATGTCCAATGCCTCTTTACATGCAGAAAAAGATATTATTTATTTAATTGCCCATATAAAATAGCGGATAAACAAAAAATATCTATTATTTGATTAAAAAAAAGATTAAATTTATAAGCCAAATAAATACAAGAGTTAGACACTAAGCTGATTTTGCTATTTTTTTGCCAATATTGAAAATACAAAAAATGTTAACTAACAATAAAATAAGATAGATATAAGATTATATGATATTAGATATAGGATTAACAGTATTATTAGTTTTACTAAACGGATTTTTCGTAGCAGCTGAGTTTGCTATCGTAAAAGTGCGTTCTTCGCAGATAGAGCTAAGAATCAGGGCAGGAAGTAGGTTAGCAAAATTAGCAAAAAATCTGATATATCATTTAGACGAATATTTATCGGCAACTCAGCTTGGAATAACGCTTGCTTCACTTGGGCTTGGGTGGATAGGCGAAAGCGTAGTATCCAGAATAATATTCGATACTATGCAATTTGCAGGTATTTCGATTACTTATGAGTTAGCTCATCAAATAGCACTTCCTACTGCATTTGCTTCTATTACTATGCTTCATATTGTCTTTGGCGAGCTGATACCAAAATCGCTTGCTATTCAAAGGGCAGAATCTGTTACCTTAGCGATAGCTGTTCCTCTTAGAATGTTTTATCTATTATTTAAACCATTTATTTGGCTGTTAAATTCATTTGCGAATAAATTTATTAAAATTATTGGCTTTGAACCGGTAACGGAAGAAGAAACCAGTCATTCAACCGAAGAATTAAGATATTTATTAGAAGAAAGTTCTAAGCGCGGAGTAATAGACAGTGAGGATCATGCACTGCTTGAAAACATATTTGAATTTTCAAGTACACCTGTTAAGCAAATAATGGTGCCCAGAGGCAAGATTGTAGGCGTTGAATTATCAATGACTCGTGAACAAATTGTTGATAAATTTATCGTTGAGGGGTATTCTCGAATGCCTGTATATGATAAAAATATTGATAATATAATGGGCATAATTTATACTAAAAATTTAATTGATTTACTTTCGCACCCGAATTTATTTATTATTCAGGATATGATTCGTCCTCCATATTTTGTAGGTGAAGAAGAAAAAATTGATAAGGTATTCCGCTATATGCAGAGGAATAGAATTCATATTGCTATCGTAATCGATGAATTCGGAGGTACTGCCGGGTTAGCCACTTTAGAAGATATAGTTGAAGAGATATTCGGTGAAATTCAAGATGAAGACGACGAAGAAAAACCTATTGTACTCAGTATGGGAGACAATCAATATATTGTTGACCCATCAGCTATAGTTGGCGATGCTAATGATTTTCTTCCCGAGCCACTGCAAGAAAGTGATGATTATGAAACTATTGGTGGACTTATTATTAACGAAATAGGCAGAATTCCTGAACCGGGGGAAATAATTGAAATAGCGAATTATTCTATAGAAATATTGAATAGTTCCAATATTCATATTGAAAGTATTAAAATGACTTATGCTCCGGCAGATACTGAAGTAGAAGAGTGATTTGCAATAGCTATTAAGTATATATCAACCCTACGGTTAACCGTAGGGTTGAATAAATTGGAATTGAAAACTATATAGTTTTACTTCAGACTTACGATAACTTCTTCTGGATTCTTCAATCGTTCAGAAAGACAACATTTTGGACAGCTCCGATCAAACACTTTGTGAAATTATCCTTAGTAAAAATTTTATCAAAGGTTTTTACACAACTTCTAAAGTGGAGGGATTTTTAATTTCAATTATTACTTTACTTCCAATTTCTTTAATAGTTCCGTTACTGCCACTTTATTAACAGAAAAATTCATCATTTTGAGTTTGATATAATCTTCGTGATAGAAATAATAACCCCGAGATGAACCATTGCGGCTTCCACTGCCGGAGTCTTTAATCAAGAACCAGTAGTTAGAGCCGACCTTTTTATACCCAACTACATGGATACCATGGTCATCGGTAGTTGATCCATTAGTAAATCGGAATTGTCGTGCATTCTCATCTATATATTCCGATGGAATGTCATAGCTTGGTATCATTGCAATATTTAATAACGGGAAATAGCCTGTTTCGCTAATATCGCCACCGATTGAGATTGTATAACCCGACTCAAGAACTTTCTTGATAGTATTCATATATTCGTCAAGTGGGATATTATAATAATCGTCGAATTTCCACCAATTATCAGTAACTTCGTACTCTTGTTGAGTATTGTACGGTTTTTCCATTAAAGACATGAAGCTGACATAATCGTCGGGATTAATTTTTGTTTCCTGTTGCATAAACTGTAAAGGAGTAAGTTTTTTACCATTATATTCAAATTCGGTAGGAGGAACGCCAAGGTAATGATTCAAGATTGATTTGATAGTAGCAATTGCTGTTTCCTCATTCCAAGCATTATTAGTTTTAACTGTTTGAAGATAAGAATTCATCTCGTTAAACATTTTCTCGTGAGCGTGGAATTCCTGTCCGTCTTTCAACCCTGTATAATATTTAATAGGCATACATCCGTACTGTTTCCAAATTCTGAATACGGCATTTGCCTGAGAGCCTTCTGCAAAAGCCGAGTTACCGCGTTCATTTATAAATCTTTTAGCTTTCTCTACATATTCCCAATACACGGTAAACATTTCAGAAAGTTTAAATTTGTTTTTTGTGATTTTATAAGCTTCGGTTTCTAAAAATGAAGTAGTAGAAAAGCACCAGCAAGTACCGGTTGAACCCTGCGAAACGGGTTCGTTATACCATTGCTTAGTAAATTCATCTATGGATTTGGGAATATCAATACCTGAGAAATCCATGTACATTTTGGGTTTTTCTTTTTTTGCTTTTGTTTCAAACTTATCAATTGAATTGGTAATATCTTTCCAGAAAGCATTTTCATAGTTAATATATTTGCCTTTATCAATTCGTGGAGCATCGGCAAATGCAGAGGCGGTTAAAATCAATCCGCCTGAAATAATTGTAAATATTTGTTTTAGCATCTGTTTACCTTTATAATAATGATTGGTTTAGTTTTTTTAAATCACTTAATAATTTTACATTATGAACACGAATAATATCAATATTTTTATTTAATAATAATGCATGAATCAGTGCAGTAGCATAGTCCCTATCTTTAGGATTGTCAATTCCCAGAAGCTCGCCGATAAATCTTTTACGAGAAATACCCAGTAATAGAGGAACTCCGAGACTTTTAAATACGTTAAGATTACGTATAAGTTCCAAATTATGCACAGTAGTTTTGCCGAAACCAATTCCTATGTCGGCAATAATATTTTTTACTCCTCTGCTTTTGGCATAGTTTATTCTTTCTTTAAGAAAATCAAATACTTCTTCGGTACAATTTTGATATGTCGGACTCTCCTGCATAGTTCTGGGTTTCCCTTTGATATGCATCAAGACAATACTTATATTATATTTAGTGGCTATATCGGCAATTTCCGGACTGAATGTAAGCCCGGAAATATCGTTTATAATATTAGCTCCGTTGATGGTAGCTTCAAGAGCAACTTCTGCCTTGGTAGTATCTATCGAAATAGGCAAATTCGGATAAGTGGCTTTTACTTTTTTTATAAGTGGAATTACGCGTCTGATTTCTTCTTCGGTACTAACTTCATTTGCACCCGGGCGAGTGCTTTCGCCACCAATATCAATAATGTCTGCTCCGTTTTCGACCATCTTAATTACTTTATTGTAAGCAGATTCGGTAGTAAAGTTGTCTCCGCCATCAGAGAAAGAATCGGGAGTAACGTTAATTATACCCATTATTTGGGGGAATATATTTGTGTTCGGCATCTGATTGTATCCGTGTATTTTTACTGATTTATCATTCTTAATTTATTTAAAGACTTATTATTTTGATAGAAATTGTAAAGTAGTGAGTTAATTAGGACACTTTATTTTGTTTGTATTTAGCAAGGTGATTGCAGACAATCCTACTCAGTGCTTTATGCGGAGAAGAACACCTTCAAAGTCTTTAGTTAAATTAGTGATAAGTTTGTGATGAAAGAAGGATATTGCTACATTGTTACCAGGCACGACCCATTAAGAGAATTCTAAAATTAAAAAATCAGAATTGGAAAGTGCAGGGAAAATTTCTTATTTTTGTAGTACAATTTAAACTAAGGAATAAAATATGATATATACGGAACAGGTTGTAATTAGTGAAATTGCAGTTCATAAAGTAGGCAATAAACATTTTGAAGAGGAGATAGTATATTCTAAGGCAAGTTTCTCGCCTTCAAGTGAAATTGATGCTCTACTAAAGCAATATTTCCTTAATCCTTTTAAAGAGAATCAGTATCACAATCTCTGTCATGAATCTGATTTAGAAATGAATGAAGTGTATTCTTACGCAACTAGAATATTTGATAATCCAGAATGTTTATTCGAAGAATCCAAGAATTTGGCAAAACATTTATATACTCAGTCTAACCACCCGAAAATCAAATCCGGAGAATTCTATGTAGTTTATTTTGAGGGATTGATTGTAGAAGGGCTCGATGCTCAAGCTTTAGGAATGTTTAAATCAGAATCAAAAGAAACATTTCTTAAAATTTATCCGAATGGCGAAAATTATGAAATAGAAGGCGATACAGGAGTAAATATTAATAAATTAGATAAAGGCTGCCTTATCTTTAACTTAGAAAAAGAGAACGGCTATATAGTAGCCGCAGTCGATAAATTGTCTAAGGGTAATGAAGCACAGTATTGGATGAATGACTTTTTGCAATTAACGCCCCGTAAGGATAATTATTATGAAACCACTGAAGCGATAACCCTTTGTAAAAAGTTTGTGCAAGAAAAGCTTCCCGAACAATATAACATTGATAAAGCTGACCAGGCTGAAATGCTCAATAAATCAGCTAAATATTTCAAAGAACAGAAAAAATTTGATGTTGAGGAATATTCTAATGATGTAATTAATCAGCCTGAAATTATCGAAAGCTTTAAAGCATATAAGCAAGAGTATGAAGATGAAAGAGCTGTTCAACTATCGAACAATTTCGATATATCTCCGAACGCTTTAAAAAAACAGTCGAAAGATTTTAAAACCGTATTGAAATTAGATAAGAATTTCCATGTATATATTCATGGCTCGCGTGAGCTGATAGTTCGCGGATACGATGAGTCCAACGGCATGAAATACTATCAGCTGTATTTTAAAGAAGAGAGTTAGGACTGAATTAGTTAAACTCATAGCTTCGAAATTAATATTGATGAAATATGCTTTTGGCTAACAAAATAAATCTGTTACTTAGTGCATTATTCTAATAATTTATTATTCAACTCTATGCTTGAGCGGTAGGATACAAGCATTATAGTGTGTTGGTGTTTATTAATATAAGGCAATCATTTGCTTCTGCAAAGTCTATATTTTCTTTCATTGTATTGTAAACATCAAATTGAATCCCTTTTAATTTTTGTTAATTATGAACAATTATGAAGATAATGATGTAGTTTTGTATTCTTTTTTAAAATATGTTTGATAAATAACAGAATTGATATGCTAAAACCAAAATTATTAACTACTTTAAAAGATTATAATAAGAATCTGTTTTTTGCAGATTTGTCTGCCGGGGTAATAGTGGGCATTGTGGCATTACCGCTTGCTATTGCCTTTGCAATTGCCAGCGGTGTAAGCCCGGAAAAAGGTATAATTACGGCAATAGTTGCCGGTTTACTAATCTCGGGATTAGGAGGTTCCAGAGTCCAAATTGGCGGACCGACCGGAGCTTTTGTAATCATTGTATTCGATATAGTACAGAAATATGGTATCACAGGGTTAACATTTGCCACTGCAATGGCAGGTATATTACTGGTGATAATGGGATTTGCCAAGTTGGGGACGGTGATAAAGTTTATACCGCACCCATTAGTAGTTGGTTTTACTTCAGGTATAGCATTAATAATATTTTCTACTCAAGTAAAAGATTTTTTTGGATTACAGATAGCAAACGTACCGACTGAATTTTTTGAAAAGTGGTATTGCTATTTAACTAATTTTACCAATATTAATTATTATTCGCTTGGAATCGGAGCCGGCTCAATTGCTTTGATATTGATTTGGCAGAGATTTAATCAGAAAATTCCGGGTTCTTTAATTGCATTATTACTCGGAACTATAGTCGCCACAGTGTTTAATTTGCCGGTAGAAACAATAGGCAGTAAATTCGGAGCTATTCCGATTAATTTGCAGTTTGCCGACTTTTCTACATTTACTTTTGACCAAGCAAAAAACCTAATGCAACCGGCGATTACAATTGCTATATTGGCAGCAATTGAAGCATTGCTTTCGGCTGTAGTAGCCGACGGTATGATTGGCGGTAAGCATCGCTCGAATATGGAGCTTATCGCAAATGGAGCGGCAAATATCGGTTCTGCGATTTTCGGAGGAATTCCTGCTACCGGTGCAATTGCTCGTACTGCAACCAACATAAAAAACGGAGGTAAAACTCCTATAGCTGGAATTATTCACGCAATAGTTTTACTATTAATCATGTTGTTTTTCGGTTCTTATGCTAAATTAATTCCGCTATCTACTCTTGCCGCTATTTTAATAGTAGTTTCATATAATATGAGTGAATGGCGTACATTCTTACGTGTAATGAAAAGTCCAAAGAGCGACGTTACAGTATTGCTAATTACATTTTTCCTTACTGTAGTATTTGATTTGACTGTTGCAATTGAAGTAGGAATGATATTAGCTGTATTCCTGTTTATGCACAGAATGAGCTTAGTCTCTAACGTCGGTATAATTACTCGCGAATTTAACGAGGAAGAAGAATATGATGCCAATTCAATCAATCAAAGAGATGTACCTAATGGCGTAGAAGTATTCGAAATTCATGGTCCGTTTTTCTTTGGTGCTGTTGATAAATTTAAAGAAGCTATGACTCGCATAGGCGACAAACCTAAAGTACGAATTATCCGTATGCGTAATGTACCGGCTATAGATTCGACAGGTCTCGATGTGCTCGAAAGGTTATGTAAGTCTTCTAAAAAACAAGGAATTACATTCGTATTGTCCGGCGTACATTCTCAGCCTTTAATTGCTATGGAGCAGGCAGGACTAATAGATGTGTTCGGTGAAGAAAATATTCATGGTAATATCGATGATGCACTTAATCGTTCTCGTGAAATTCTCGGTCTGGAAAAAGTTGATAAACCAGACTTCTCAGTTCCGACAGTAGCCAGAGATAATTAATCAAAATCAACCTGACGGTTAACCGTCAGGTTAATGGGCTGTGTAATAAGTTATAATTTTGTCAAATCGTCATTCTGAGTGCAACGAAGAATCCATAATTATCAACAAGTTAGCTTTATATGGATTCTTCACTCCGTTCAGAATGACAAATTTGGGACAGCCTCTTGATGGGCAGTGTAAATACCAAAATTTATTACAAATGCCCGCCACCTAAATTCAACCCCACGATTCAGCGTGTGGAAACAAGCAATTTGAGAAATTTTAATATCAGTAAAAAAGTAATCTTATGGTTCTTACAAAGCATCTTGTATTACCTGTAAATGAATAAATATAAGTATAGCAAATGTATTGTACTATTAATACAGCTAATATCATTTCCTACATGAAATAGGACATATAATTGCAATTACATAATTTTTTATATTTTGACAAAGTAAGTTTTTGAAATTCTACAATTACAGCATCCTCTAGTTCTTTTAGAGAATTGTAAATAAAATTGTGTAAACATTCTTTTTTAATCCATTGCCATAGTTTCTCGACCGGATTTAATTCTGGCGAATATGCAGGTAAAAATTCAAACCTAATGTTTTCTGGTATCTGTAAGTTCCTTGATTTATGCCAACCGGCTTGATCCATAAATAATATTATTTTTTTATCCGAAAATTCTTTACTAAGATTATCAATGTAATATTGCATTAGCTCTGTATTTACTCCAGGTAATAGCAATGAATAATTGGTACCGTCAAATGGACATACTGATGAAAAACCATAGAAATTTTTAAAACCTTGTTGTACCATTACTGATAATCGTTTTCCTTTTTCAGCCCATACTCGCATTACTGTTGATCGGAGACCGAATCTCCCTTCGTCAAAAAACATTATTTTATAATTTTCTTTTTCTTGAAGATTATTAATCATTATTTGAGTTTTTTTTAAAGTTTAATTGGTCTTCTTCATTTGATTTATGATGTTTAGGTCTGGGTACTTTGATTGTTAAATTCAATTTCTTTAATGTCAACCATAAAGGTGTTTTTCCTATTTCTTTGCCGAATACAGTAAATATCTCCTTTATTAATCGAACCAATGTCCAATGTACCTGTTTGCCTGAATTGTCTTTACTTGTGCTAATCCATTTGAAAATTATTGCTTTTTCTTCCTTGCTTAATTTCTCGGGATAGTGACCGCGTTTTTTTGACCTTAAACCTTCTACACCATATTTTTGATATTTACTGATCCATCTTAGTAATGTAGATCGAGATATGCCATACATTATAGCTACATCTGATTCTTTATTTGACAATGATGCAGATATCGCCTTTAGTTTTATTACTATATCTGAATCAGTTATTTTTTTTATATCAGAATGCAATAGTTGTTGGTACGAATTATCTATCAATATTTTTGGACGACCCATAACATTTCCTTTTAACAATTGACAATTGACAATATACAAATATAATCATTTATTTGTCGCATTACAAGTAGAAAATGATATAACCTCCATTATTGATTCAATTCTCCCAAAAAAACTCCTATATCCCGATTTAATTTCTGTATATCAATAATTTTTATTATTTTTGAATTCAATAAATTAGATAAATTGGAGACGAGATGAATTTCGAGAAAAGAACGAAAAAATGTGGTGAATTAAGAGAATCCAACCTTGGTGAAGAAATTGTATTAAACGGATGGGTTTCTAATGTACGCAATCTTGGCGGATTAATATTTATAGATTTACGAGACAGATACGGTTTAGTACAATTGGTGATCGAACCGGAGAATAATTCTGCCCTTGCCGATAGAGCAGCCGAACTACGCTCCGAATATGTAGTTTGGGTAAAAGGCATAGTTAGAAAACGTGAGAACCCGAATGCCAAAATGACAACCGGACTTATCGAAGTATTGCTCTCTGACTATGGACTAATCAATAAAGCCGAACTTCCTCCATTTGAAATCAGCGATGATGTTGAGACATCTGAAGAAATCAGACTCCAATATAGATACTTGGATTTACGCAGACCGATTCTGCAACAGAAATTCATGGTACGCAATCATGTCTATCAAATAATGCATCAGTATTATTTCGAGAATGAGTTTTTGGAGGTTGAGACTCCGGTACTGATGAAGTCCACTCCAGAGGGAGCCAGAGATTTCTTAGTACCGAGCCGTATCAATAAAGGAAGATTTTATGCACTTCCGCAGAGTCCCCAATTATATAAACAAATATTGATGGTCTCCGGTTTCGATAGATATATGCAAATAGTTAAATGCTTCAGAGATGAAGATTTACGCTCTGACCGTCAGCCGGAATTTACTCAAGTCGATGTTGAAATGTCATTTGTCGATATTGATGATATATTAGAAATGACCGAGGGAGTAATCCAAAGAGTATGGAAAGAAGTTCTCGGAATGGATATTGAAAGAAACTTTCTAAGAATGACCTATAATGATGCTATGCTTAATTACGGTAGCGACAAACCGGACTTGCGTTATGATTTAAAAATTAATACTATTACTGACTTTGTTAAAGACTGTGGCTTTGGAGTATTTACAGATAATATCAAAAATGGTGGAGTAGTTGCAGTTATTAATGCAAAAGGTTGCTCAAGTTTCTCACGTAAAAATATTGACGCACTTACCGATTTAGCTAAAAAGTACGGAGCTAAAGGTTTAGCTTGGCTCAAGTATGACAACGGCGAAGTAAATTCACCGATAGCTAAATTCTTAAATCCGACTGAAATAGAGAATATATTAAAAGCTGCAAATGCCGAAAACGGCGATTTGTTATTATTTGTAAGTGATAAATGGACACGCACTTATACTGTACTCGGTGCTTTAAGAATTGAAATTGCTAAGCAAAGCGGAATATTTGACAAAATCAAAAATAATTTCAATTTTAGCTGGGTAACAGAATTCCCATTATTTGAATATGACGAAGCCGAAGACAGGCATGTAGCGATGCACCATGCTTTCACTTCTCCGATGGATGAAGATATTGAATTGCTTTCAAGTTCACCTGAAAAAGCAAGAGCAAAAGCTTATGACTTGGTAATTAACGGAGCGGAAGTAGGTGGCGGAAGTATCAGAATCCACGATAATAAGGTTCAGCAGAAAATATTTGAATTAATGAATATGACCGAAGAAGACATAGAGAGTAAATTCGGATTCTTCACTAAGTCGTTGAAATACGGAGCTCCTCCTCACGGCGGTATAGCTCTTGGTTTAGACAGATTAGTAATGACTCTCTGCCATACGGATAATATTCGCGATGTGATTGCATTCCCTAAGACTACCAGCGGACTATCACTGATGGACGGTTGCCCGACAGCGGTTGATGCAAAGCAATTAGAAGAATTAGCAATTGCTGTTACTAAGATAGAAAAAGTATAAATAAAAATAATGATTTAGATAAATCTTTCTGTTTAAATCTCTATTGAAATAGGAAGGAGCAAAAAGATAATGATAATAGGAACTAATACAAATAGAAAAATAATAAAATCTCCTTTGAATTATATTGGTGGTAAAAGTAAAATATTGGACCAAATATTACCATTATTACCCAAAAATATTAGCACATTTGTTGATTTATTTGCTGGTGGCTTTAATGTTGGAATAAATGTAAATGCAAACAAAGTGATATTAAATGATAATCTTACTTATTTAGTTGATATGTATAAATGTTTTAAAGAGAAAAGTTTAGATGAAACTTTACTATTTATAAAAAATCGAATTAATGAATATGGTTTATCTTTGACTAATGAAGATGCTTATAAACAATTAAGATTTGAATATAACAAGCACAAACAGCCCTTAGATTTATTTGTGTTGATTGCATATTCATTCAATCATCAAATACGTTTTAATAATAATCATGAGTTTAATAACCCCTTTGGTAAAGAACGTAGCTGTTTTAATAAAACAATGGAGTTAAATTTAGAGCAGTTTATTTGCAGACTAAAAGAAAGTGATGTGGAATTTTATAATAATTGTTTTACTGAATTTGATTTTTCTAACTTAAATAATAACGATTTTGTATATTGCGACCCGCCCTATTTAATTACTACAGGTACATATAATGATGGAAAAAGGGGCTTTAAAGGATGGTCTAATAAAGAAGAAAAATTGTTATTAATGCAATTAGATTACCTTGATAGAAAAGGTATAAAATTTGCTTTATCAAATGTAATCGAGCATAAAGGAAAATCAAATGAGATTTTAAAAGATTGGTTGAAAGAGAATAGCAAATATGTTATTAATTATGTTGATTATGATTATTCAAATTCAAATTATCAAACAATAGTAAAAGATAAAAATTCAAGTGTTGAAGTTTTAATTACTAATTACAAGCCAATACCCCCGATTAAAGAACTTTCGCTTTTTGATTCATTAGACGCGAAATATTTATGAGATTTATAGGTAATAAACAGAATTTAGTTGAGACTATTCATTATATAACGCAAAAAGCAGGGGTTTATGGTAATTCCTTATTTGATTGTTTTTCTGGAACAGCAAACGTTGCAAAATATTTTAAGAAATCAGGCTATCAAGTTTATTCTTCCGATTTGCTATATTTTTCATATGTCTTACAAAAAGCTTATATTGTTAATAATCAAGAATCAAAATTTGAAAAGCTTTTAGATAGTATTCACTCATCAACAAATTTGCTTTTTTCAAATCCTATTGATTTAGTTGTTAATTATTTGAACAATATACCTCCTATTGAAGGATTTATTTATAAAAATTACACTCCAAGTGGAACTCAATATTTTGACCAACCAAGAATGTATTTTATTGATGAAAATGGTAAAATTATTGATGCAATAAGACAACAAATTGAACTATGGAAAAGCAATCGGTTGATAGATGAAAACGAGTATTATGTTTTATTAGCTTGTTTAATTGAAACAGTTCCATTTTATGCTAATGTAGCGGGAGTATTTGCGGCATTTCAAAAGAAATGGGACCCGAGAGCAATAAAAAAGCTCATTTTACGACCTATTAAATACGTAGTTAATACAAGTACGAATTATTCTTACAATATGGATTCTTTAAATCTATTAAGCAATATTGAAACCGACATATTTTATTTAGACCCCCCGTACAATCAAAGGCAATATGCTCCTAATTATCATATATTAGAAACAATTGCTAAATATGATGATCCAATAATTAAAGGTATTACCGGATTAAGAGGGTATGAGAATCAGAAATCAAAATTCTGTAATCCCGATTTAGCATTGAAAGAATTAGATTTGATAGCAAGAAAAGGAAAATTTAAATATTTAATTCTTAGTTATAATACAGAAGGCATAATGACTCAAGAAAATATTATTTCAATATTAAAGAAATATGGCGAAGTTAGCTTATATGAACTAGAATATTTGAGATTTAAAAGCCATAATAATGGAGACGGCAAAGATAAAAAGTATGTTTTTGAACAATTATATATAATGAAAAAATGAAAAAGAATCTTTGGCTATTGACAGAAGAACGACCCAAAAACGAAGTATTAGTTGCAATTTTAAAAAAGTTTGCTATAGATAATAGTTTTGTATGTTTTATTGATAATATTCGGATTCTGCCTCTGCTTGAGCAAGACAAATTCATATTCACTTACGAAGTTACAGGTTTTAGATGTAATAAAGTTAATCAAGTATATATTAAAACTATTTCTGGAAACTCGAGTTTTACTGACTTTTTAGTTTTTTATCAAAATTCGGAACCAAAAAAAACTGATCAACCGATTTATGCTATCGAAGAAACAAAAACAGATGATAAAGAAAGTCGTAATACTGGGGTTTATCAACGTTGTTCTAAATTTGTTTATATCAAATACTATTATCCTAATGTGAAAATGATTATGCTTTATAATCTTCAAATCAAGCAAAAAATTAAGCCAACAGACACTTATATTTTTGGGACAAGATTATTAATAACATTTGGTGTTGAAATATTAGGTAAAAAGTTAGATGATAAATTAATTAAACAATTTAATAATATCGATGAGATAATAGAATTTAAATCAAATATGAGAAAAGCTCCTTCTAATAATGTACCAATATTATTAAAAAAGTACTTAAATAAAATAGAAGTATCTGGAAGACTTTGGAAAAATGGAAGTTTATCTCACGACCCTAATATAGGGGCATTAAGTATTATTTGTGCTGTTTTACGCAAATTAGGTTGGGATAAAAAGATTGTAATTACTGAACATGGTTTGGCTTCTGATAATATTGGTAATACAAATAAATTTATACAAATTGCAAACAAACTTAGCATTAAACTAAAAGGATTAGAATTACCTAAATCGAATTTAGCGGAGAATTATTGGCGATATGATACTGATGGAGAAAAATTAGGTACTATTTTTATACACATTGTAGTTGAAAGTTTTACGCAAGGTTATTCCATATTTGAAAATCATGCCGGATGTGAAAAAGGATACTTTGTTACTAAAGAAGGTGATACTTTAGCCTTAGCAAAATACAGAGATAAAGAAAAGTATAAAAATGGAGACAAGAACCAAATAATTCAAATCCCAGATTTGATATTAATAGATTTTAGTAGAAGTCAAGTTATCAATATAGAAGGTAAAAAATTCAAATTTCGTAAAAATGGAATAAATGAACTTAACAACTATGATTATATAGAGAATCACTATATAAAAAAATACTATCCAAAATTTGATATTATTAGGACTGTTGTTCTTTATGGAAGTAAAGAGAAAGAAATTATCGAAATTGAAGTTGGCTTTTTACTTAATGAAAATGGGGAATTAATATTAGGTATTAAAGCACCAGGGTTATTTAAAGAAGCAATAAAGAATTTATTAGATTTTTGGAACTAAGATTTGCCTCTTCTCTAAATTTGATTTGGGAAGGGGTTTTTATATTTTGAAGCTCTAAAGCTATTTATAAATATCACGCTTAAGTACTGAGATACAAGCAATTAGGTAGTATTGAATAGCTAATAGAACCTAAATTATGTGTTTTTCAATGGGCTAATATCATTTCCTATAAATAGGATATATCAAAACTCTCAGTACCCACCTCTATTCCATGAGTCGATGACAAAGCCTCAATATATTTAGAAATTGATATTATCAAGTAAACAAATTTCCAATTATAAGAATCAGAAGTTCCAATGCTATAAAAGATTTAGAACTTCTTTGTTGATATAATTAACAAAATTAAAAAGTAATTGTATCAATCACTGAATTTGAACTTCCGCTTACAGCAACTCTGAATTTATTCGGAATGCAGACAATAGATGCTCCCGGCTTAGAAATTGACTTATGCTCCACGCAGGTCTTGTGCTTGCAAGAGCTTTCGTTTACTGTTGCAAATCCTTGCTTAGTAGATATATAAAGCTCTCCCTTTTTAGTATTAAACTTTAATTCTTTATGAGTCTCGCTTACAGGGATTCTTTCATATAGTGCATTATTGATAAATACTTCAAAATATTTTGCCTGACTATTATCAGCCGAACTAAAAGAAATCAGTGTCGGATTAGCTACTATCTGTTTTGTTGAAATTATTTTTGCTACATTCCTTAATTTCCGAGAGAATTCCGAATTATTATCGTAGAAATTTATTAGATTGTCACCATTAGTATAAACTATATCCGATATATAATTACCGCTCATAATGCTTTCGCTAACATTGATTAAGCCCTTATGTGTATTACGGAGCAGAACATTAATTTCACTATATACTAATTCCGGATTATTGCTGACTACTTCTATCGAAAATGCAGGGTTTGTAATTGTTTGTTTCTGTCTGGTAAATGATTGTCCGGCAAATAGCTTAACTCCTGCGGTTAACATAATTGAGTTTGTAATAAACTGTCTTCTATTCATCATCTATATCCTTTTAAAATAAATATCTAAAACCAATACTGAATAAATAAGCATATAATGTTTTATATCCCGAGTGCCAATCCGGATTTTCGGTAGTACGCACGAAATATTGAATTTGCGTACGTAATTCAATATCGTCGTCATTAATCATTGGTACGATTGAACCGTTAAATGTCCAATTTAAAGAGAATTCGTTTGTGAGCATTTTGTCCATTTTCGGGTCAACAGTCATATATTGATTTGACAATTGCTGCTGAGTATTGAAATAATATTCCGGCTGATAGAATTCACAGGCTGATTGAGAATAAAACCTATAGCCCAGAGCCAATACGATTTTTTCTTCTTTCATCATGATTTTATATTTTGTATTAATCGTATGCGATTTGATTTCCCAATCGTCGGTATAGTATCTGTAGCCAAGTTCGGCAGAAGTGTTTTCACTAACCCTATATAAACCTTTAATACCGACGGCGTAACGATTTCGTTTGTCCGGAGAAAGCGGTTCATATAGGCTCATTGTAAAATAATTAGTATCAACTACTTTAACTACGGCATAAGGGTCTGATAAGTAACCGGACATATTACTATAATACAGTTCCATCTGTCCGATAAATTTAAGCGAAAATATCTGAGAAATACCAAGGTTTACAGTTAATACATCCTTATCATTATTCCAAGAGCGAATCTCCGGCTTTACTTTATCAAAGCTTTTGACTATACCCAAGCTGACCGTAGTATTCTTTTTTGCAAACGGCATAGATATAGTAGCGGCGATAGTTTCGGAATTATAGTCATGCTCGGTGCTGTATATATTATTCAGAGATACTGAAGTCTCACCAAAGAAATGAGTGATGCCAAAACTAATTTCATGCCTGAGCTCGTCAGGAGTATCGTCGCCACCTCCATAAGTTTTAGAAGTAGCGGAAGTGTAAGCATCAATCCCTCGATTGTGATTTTCAAAAGAATAGACATTTTTAAAATGACTTTTCATAGATGCAGACGAAATTACATCAACCAAATACCTGCCATTAATAGTAGTCTTTTCTCCGATTTTCTTATTAATATATAAGTCAGGATAGACAATTTTAACATCGAAATTATCGAAGTAAGTATTGAAATTCACTTGTACTTCGTCCGGTGCTAATTCCTGTGCCATTACTTTTATACTGCCGATAAATAGTACAATAAATGATATAATAAATAGTATATAAATTGATTTTATCCGCATCCGCAACCTCCACTCTGGGCACCGGTTGCTCCGGCAGAACCCTCTCTATATTCGATATGATGAATCTGAATACCCTTTTCAATAGGGTTTTTATCCATAATCATAATCGGCTTTGAGAGCTGTTCTCTCTCCCAAGGTTGAACCGTAACGCAAGAAGTTAAGCCTATACCTATCAAACCCAATAAAATCATTTTGTTGTATTTCTTCATTCTTAACTCTCTATTTAATTAATACTATTTTTGTTCTTTTATCTTATAAGTAATTAACAATACAATAAGATAGTGATTGTCAATTCTGATTTATTTTTATAAATATGCTTTTCTAAGAATTTCCAAAAGGTAAAAAAACCAATTAGGAGATAAATACTTAACTCATCAATTTTAAAAATGCTTTGAGAGCCACATCAGGACTAATCCTATTCAAATTGTCATTCTCAAGCGGTTTATTCAATATTTTTTCAGGAGATAAAAATACAGATTTATCTGCCAATGCTCCCCAGCGTTTACTGCTCATAGAGGGAGTATTCGGATAGAATCCCATTACACTGATTCCCAAAGCTGCGGCAATATGCAATATACCGGTAGAATTAGAAATTAAGCATTCGCTTTTTGAAATAATTGCAAATAATTGTTCTAAATTATACTTAGAGCAGATATTAATTGCCTCAGGACAAATTTCCTTAACTACGCTCGCTGCTACCGATTCAGATGTAGTTCCGCTAATTAGAATTTGATATTGTCCTGTTTTACTAATCAAAGCAGCTAATGCACCAAAATTTTCGGCTGACCATTTCGGAGCAGAACCTCCTCCGCCCGGATGAATAATGACTGTTTTTTTTGAAGTAGTGAATAAATCAGACACTTCACTTATAGCTTTATCATCAATAAATGGCTTTAATAAAACAGCTTTATGGCTATTTCCAGTTACCGAATTTACTAAGTCAACATTAAACTGAGCCTCGGATTTATCGCCGTATTTCCTATGCTCATATATTTTGTGATTTAAGAAAATCGAATACCACCTATAGCCAGAGCCGACTCTTAATGGAATTCTATATTTGAAAGCAGTAAATATTTCGCTAAATCTCGGGCGTGGAAAAAATACTACATCAAATTGATTATTTTTAAAAATTGAGTCGCAAGAGTTATCGTTCTGCTCAATTAGCAGATATTTATATATCAAAGGTTGATTTTTTAGCAAAAGCTCGGTATATGAGCTTGCAATTACGTAAACATTAGCATTTGGGCAGGCTTGCCTAACTGCATTGAGCATCGGTAAAGTCAAAACCATATCGCCCAATTTATCCGTACGGATAATGGCTATGTTTTTGGCATTTAGCAATATGTCTTTGTGCTTATTCATTTTAATAAATTTATTTTTCGCTAAGTAAATATTCAATCTGCTTACGGTATTCTTCTTTATAGCTTTCAGCAAAGCCCTTGTGAATAAAACGAACTTGACCGCTTCTATCAATAATATAAGTAGTAGGCATATTCTCTACCTTATATAATTCTGGAATCTTCCCCTTGGTATCACTTAAAATCGGGAATAAGGGCTTTTCTTTTTGCTTATCAATAAACTTTTTGCAATTCTCAATTTTTGTATCAATATTTACAGCAAGAATTGTAAAATCTTTATCTATATTTTCTTTAGCTAATTCGATTAAAAACGGGAATTCCTCTCTGCAGGGTCCGCACCAGCTTGCCCAAAAGTCAAGCACTACTACTTTGCCTTTAAAATCAGAAAGGGATACATCTACTCCGTCTAAATTTTTCAGAGTAAAATCCGGAGCAGGGGCATCTACTTCGTTTGCCGATAAATTAAATATGGCAAGAAACATTATTAAGCTTGCAAATATTCTATATTTCATGATTATTTCCTCAATTATTTAGTAAATGAACTGTCTATTTCGTGCCATAATTTACCATGACATTGATAGCATGATGGAGCTTTATGGCGTTTATTGTCTAAAAGTACCAGACCTCCCACTAAACCGGACTGATGGCAGCTGGCACCGGCACAGCTTGACTGCCATGTGTTATCATAAGAATAAGGATATTCCGCTCCTGATTTATGGAAGGCAATTCCTTTTTTATCATTATGGTCGCTTAATAAATTAGGCTTATCTTGCGTAGGAAATCCATCTTCGCAAGAAGTGGTCATTAATAAAACGAAAACTGTTATTATCCTTAATATATATTTCATTTCTATTATAGTTCCACATTTAACATTATTTATTACTCAAATATATAAAAATATTTCTTAAATTTACAAGACTTTTTAGGGTCTTTGCTATTTTAAGTGGATTAGCAAATAATTGATATTAGTATAAAGAAAATCCTTATATATCAAACATTGATTTTTGATATTTTATAGGATAAACATCTTTGATTTTAAATTTCAACTCCGTTAGGAGTTAAACATCGGTAACATAATGAGAAACTCCACCACCACTCTCTTGTTTAAACAACAAAAAGAGAAGAAAGAGTATGGGGCTAATCAATGCTTATTACCGATGTTCAACAGCTAACGCTGTTGTAAGAAATATTTCTTTATTTGCTTACCCATACAAAACAACGAAGAACCACTTTTTATATTTAAGAGAAATATATTTACTGAAAGAGATAAGCGATGAAAAAGATAATATATATACTGATAATGGCAATAAGTTTTAGCTTTTTAAGTTGCGAAAACGAGCAGGGCGATTTAAATAACGATATTCATATAGCGTCGTTTAGAATCACTCCTTCAAGCTCTCGAATTAAAGCCGGCGAAACAGTTGAGCTTTCAGCTATGCTTATTGATACTACTTTAGCTGGAATCAATTCCGAAGCTATGCCGGACAGATCCGTTGTCTGGCAATTAATTGGTGGCGGAACAATTTCTTCTACTAACGGAAGTTCAATTACTTACACTGCCCCGACAAGACTAAGCGAACCTGAAATGCAGGTTTCTGTTCAAGCTGTGCCATGGATGGACGTTCGCCATGCCAGAGTTGCTTCTATTACGGTATATCAGGAAGCCGATACCGGAATTTGCTTTTCGAGAGACATATTCCCCTTGATTTTTTCAAATTGTGCTTTGGCGAAGTGTCACGATGCAATCACTCACAAAGAAGGCTATATATTAGACAGCTATGCTAATATTGTAAAAAAAGGAATTAAACCGGGAAACCCCACAGGTAGTAAAATCTATAAATCACTGTTTGATGACGAAGAAGTAATGCCACCTCCACCAATGAAACAGTTGACAGCCGAGCAAAAGAGCTTGATATACAGATGGATTTTAGAGGGAGCTCTTGATTCCGACTGTAGCGATACACCGGTCGGTGGATGCGATACAATTAATGTAACATATTCAAAGACAGTACTATCGATTGTTAAATTGAACTGTATAGGATGCCACAGTACATCTCAGCCTCAAGGGCAGGTGAATTTAGACTCTTATAGCAATATCAAGAAATACATAATGAACGGCTCGTTTATGGGCTCTATTAATCATGCTCAAGGATTTGTACCGATGCCCACAGCGAATATTAAATTATCCTCTTGTAATATTTTACAATTGCAGAAATGGATTGAAGCCGGCTATCTTGATAATTAATCTTTTACTATATTTTAGAGCATAAGCTAATGCATTGCATTAGATGAATTACAATAACCAAATATTGTAGCTGATTCAAATGAGTGTAGTTTAAATGTACTGTTTATTATTGATATTCTTCAGGAAAAGCTGTTGAAAGATATAGGTTATTATTTACTTTATTGACTACACAAAATAGCGTTTAATCAAATAATTTCTTATTTTTGCAGATGGAAATTAAATAATTATAAGTTGAGAAATGTCCAAAAAAGTAATAATTATCAGTGGAATTGTATTAGTATCTCTTTTACTGATTATAGGTGGGTTCTTATTTTATATAAAAAGCGGTCTTAAAACAAGCTATTTTAAAT
Organism: uncultured bacterium; assembly: GCA_942493235.1. Lineage (GTDB taxonomy): Bacteria > Bacteroidota > Ignavibacteria > Kapaibacteriales > UBA2268 > ENR-C587. The sequence continues at coordinate 604,111 of OW818676.1, forward strand.
TTGATAAAAACGAGATACTATCTATTAACGACAGTACTGAAACAGGCAAGGGAGAGATTGATTCGCTATCTAATCTGAAGGAATCAACCAGGCTCGCAGGTAGGAAAATCAGCATAATGATAACCGGTGTAGATGCACGTCTTGGCAGTACATGTCTGCATGCAGATGCAAACCATTTATTGACGGTCAGTCTTGATTCGGGGTTTATTGACATTATTTCTATTCCGCGAGGCACTTTCGCCGAAGCAGGACAGGTTGACTCGACCGGGCAGAATTATCTTGCCAATGTACGAGCATGCCGTGGCAGAGATAGATATTTAGAGGAAGTAAAGCGAATATCAGGAGTTAGTAAAATTGATTATTATGTAGAATTCGGTTTTTCTCAAGCGGTCGGATTAATCGAACTTCTCGGTTTTGGTAATAATGCGGTAAGCACGCTTAGAGTGTTGCGTTCTCGAAAGTCATTTGCTACAGGTGATTACCAGCGATGTTATAATCAAGGTCAGTTTATACGGCAGATGATATTGAAACATTTTAAATCATTAGAGAGTAGTGCCGGAGATATATTATTGTACGGTGCATTAAATTTGGTAGATACTGATTTACCTTTTGATACCGCAAAAATGATAGTGAAGGCATTATCAGGTTCAAAATTCCCAATCTCAAAATCAGATGTAATGGTTAGATTGAAGCCGGCTTATTCGCATATTGTAGATTTTAATTTTGCCGATAAAAAATCACTCGATACACTTCATAATTATATTGTCAAACGTTCTCCGCACGACAGTACATTTACTCAAGAGAAGACTATAAATCAAATGTCGCAAAAAATGAGCAGACGACTAAATGAACTGATTAATAAAGCAAAAAGCATAGAGAAATCAAATCCCGCGGCAATTAAAAATATATTAATTCAGCCCTACGAGCAAAAGGCTTGGCTACAGGTATCGTCGGGAGCAGAACGCGATAAGCTAAGACAGGAAATCAGAAGATTACTTAAGAATTCCTATTTAGCAAGTAAAGAAATTGAAGCAGCAAAAGAAATAGACAGGCAAATATCTGCCGAGAAAAATGCTTTTCAATTAGTTAATATTAAACCTTTTTATATATGTATCCCATTTTGCGGATATTATTTGGTGAAGTTATAGTTCAAAGCAAGACTTTTAAAATATAAATCACTCATTTTGCATTAGGCTCTGCCTATGAAACAATTTCAGTAGATATGCGTAATACAAGATGCATAATTATATTTATGCCTAAAGGGACTGTATTATGTGGGGTATTGGTTTATATTAATTAGTAAGGTAATAATTACCTTTGCTAAATTTTGCCTACCTTAGAATAATATTCTTATGTTTTTATTAAATTACAAAAACGTCAAAGGTAAAAAATGAAGAGATATATTATCTTAACTTTAATAGCTTATTTTGGCTCTGCCCTGTGGGTATTTGCTATCAATATCGGAGGACAAATTTACGACAAGGAAACTAATAAGTCATTACAGGGAGTAACTGTAAAAATTATTAATAAGTTAGATTCTACTCTTATAGCCGGAGCAAAAACCACAAAAAATGGTTCATTTGATATAGTAATCAATAAAAATGAAAATGCAATTCTAAAAGCTACTATGGTTGGTTATTCCGAACTTCGTGTTGATTTATCTGAATATAAATCAAATAACATTGAGTTAAGCAAATTGCTCATGATTACTGACGAAACTATAACTGATGCAGTCGAAGTCTATGCTGCAAAGGATATGATAAAATCAGAAGTGGATAAGGTAGTAGTTAATGTAGATAAATTGCTTGCTGCCTCAGGTGGTTCCGCTGTAGATGTACTTAAAAATGTACCATCAGTAAAAGTCGATATAGAGAATAATGTCAGCCTTCGCGGAAATTCTAATATTAAAGTATTGATTGACGGCAAGCCGTCAGGATTAAGCACTGCCGAATTATTAGACCAGACTCCGGCAGAATTGATTGATAAAATTGAAGTGATTACTAATCCCTCTTCTAAATTCGATTCAGAGGGCAATGCCGGAATAATAAATATACTAATGAAAAAGCAAAAAACAGGCGGAATTAATGGCATGGTTTCGGCAAATGTCGGCAATTATAATCGAAACTCTGGTTCAATGAATTTGAATTATCGTACCGAGAAATTTAATTTGTTCGGGTCATATAATTTAAGAATGCACAGCCGAGAAGGAAATTCAAAAATTAGCCGTACATTTTTTGATACAGCTAATTCTGCACCTTATAATTATCAAGAAGGCGAATTTGATAGAAGATTTCAAGGGCATACATTTAAATTTGGAGCTGATTACTATATAAATGACCTGAATGCGTTAACTTTCTTTGTTAGCTATAATCGAGGTGAAAGAATACCAAAAGATACGAATTTCTATAGAATATTTGGCAGAGACTCTCTACCTAAAGACTTCTATTCCATCAAATCAACGAATAATATGAAGTTTAACAATTTCGATTATTCCCTTGCTTACAAATCAATTTTCGAGAAGAGCAAACAAGAGCTTGGTGTGGAATTATTTTTTACTCCATCTCACTATGAACCATACACGGAGATTAGAAGAACTAATTTCAATACAAATGATTATTCACAGCTCGGCGATGTCGAATTAAATAATCAAGTAAGAGATAGTAAAAGTAGTTATTTTTCGCTCGGAACAGATTATTTCAATAAGTACAGCGAAAAATCAAAAATTGAAATTGGCTATAAAACATTTTTCAGGCATTCTGCCCAAGATTTTAAATTTAATGAATTTAATTCTGCTATAAGCCAATGGGAACTTGATATTTTAAAATCAAATGATTTTATATACGATGAATCAATTCACTCACTATACAGTACATATACTAATCAAATATTGGGGGTTGATTTCCAATTCGGACTAAGAGCCGAATATACATATACAAAAGGAAATCAGAAAACTCTAAATATCATAAATAAAAGTGAGTATTTCAGCTTATTCCCATCAGTACACTTGAAATACAATGTTAGCGAGTTAGATGAAATCGGGCTAAGCTATTCAAGACGTATTAATAGACCATGGCACAGGCAAGTAAACCCATTTATTGATTATTCAGACCCATTGAATTTAGAATCGGGCAATCCGGCACTAAAGCCGTCATATACTAATAATTTTCAATTATCCAACAATTGGATAACAGCGAAATCCATGCTGACAGTATCATTATATTATAATCAAACTACCGATGTAGTAGAAGAATTATTACAAGTACTGCCCGGAGGAGTAACTATGGAAACTTATGAGAATTTGGCAAGCCAGCAGAATATGGGAGTAGAACTTTTTGCATCTTATCAATTATTCAAGTGGTGGAGGCTTGATGCGACCTATAACTATTTTAATTATAAATATGATTTGTCTAATACTAATATTGATATAAATGAATCTACTCATGGCTGGGAAGCTAATTTAAATACAGATATTAAAGTATTGGCATTGATGTCTTTACAAATCAGTGCCAAATATGAGAGCCCGACTATTTATGGTCAATACGAATCCAAAGAGCAGTTTTCTGTTTCGTTGGGGGCACGCACAGAATTTAAATTGTTTGATAATGATGCTTCCTTAAATTTAAGTATGAGCGATATATTTAATACTTTGAATTTTACTGATAAATATCGTACAAAGTCATTTATGATTAATGACCAGACAATGCGTATTACTCAATATATGTCTATCGGATTTAGTTATAAATTTAATGATTATAAGAAAACCCGCGAGAAATCTATTCAAAATGGATTTGATGAAATGGAATAATCATAAAACTGCTACAACCAAGTGAATTTGATTTTTCAGGGTTAATCAAAAATTATCATGCTTTATAAATCAAAATTTTATTAAATTTATGTTTTGTAAAATTACACTTATGAAAGTTATTTATGAAATATCTAAAAATCATAGCTTTATCTGGAATATTGCTATTTGGTTCCTGTTCTAAAGAATCACCGAAAGAAGGAAAAAAAAGTAATTCTTCGGCTAATAGCAAAACGTTAAGCACCCAAATAACAGACACTGCTTTAAGTAATCAGAAGATTACAGAAATCGACCTAAGTGGTAACGTAGAAATACCAAAACCAACTACGTTTAATGACAAATTCAGTTATCTGCAGGGCTTGGAAACCGGTGCTCAATTGAAAATGGCTCAAATCAAACCAAATCCGGACTTTTTTGCTTTGGGAATTGCTCACGGATTTGAAGGGAATGATAAATTCCTATCTAAAACCGAAATGAAGACAATGGCTGATGAAGTTGGCAAAATCTATAAAAATAAAATGAATGTAATGATAGAAAAAAAGAAAAAAGAATTTGCTGCTCTCGGGGTAAAATATAAAAAAGAAGAAGATGCGTTTTTTAAGAAAAATAAAACTATGCCGGATGTAAAAACTACTCCGTCAGGCTTGCAATATAAAGTAATTAAAGAGGGCACAGGCTCTACTGCAAATATGAATGATGTTTGCTATATTTATCTAAAAGGCACTATGCTCGACGGTACTGTATTTGAAGATACTTTCGGCAAGCAAGCTGCTCCGGTCAGAGTTGACAAATCTATTATGCCGGCTTGGCGTGAAGCCCTGATGATGATGAAGCCCGGCTCGAGATATATTATCTATGCACCAAGTGATTTGGCTTTCGGTACCGAAGGGCAGTTCCCTACTATACCGCCGAATGCAGGCATGATATTTGAAATTGAATTTGTTAAAAACGAAGGCAAGAAATAAAGATAAAGCAGATGCAAAATTGCGCAAAGTTATTTTATAATTCAAACTAATGCTTTAGCATTGAGACACAATCATTTAGGATAATTATAATTAGCAATAAACATAATTCATTGTCTTATATAAAGTTCTAAAATATGCTATATCATTTCATTTTTGAGTTTGTATTTATTAAATCTTGCTATCGCTGTGGCTAAAGAGGCTGTGAAAAAATCTTGGATTACATTTTTATTGCTAAGTATAATTTCTCAAAGTGTTTGTATCGGGTGGGCAAAATTTTGTCTTTCTGAACGAAGTGAAGAATCCAGACAAAGCTGACTTGTTGGTATTTCTGGATTCTTTGTTACACTGTTAATGACAACTTTTTCGAGTGTTCTTGTAAACGCTATATTCCCAATGCTTTAGTTGATTTACTGAAGTATCAAAGTTGTCATTGTATTGTTTTACCAGCCGAGTAGCGGGTGGTCAGTAACTCAGAATGACGATTTGACGAAATATAAAATTTTAGCCAGCCCACTTGATTGGAGTGTGTGATTGAAATTCTTCGATCATTTGCAATTGGTTTTGGCTTTTGCACAGCCTCTGAAGCCACCGATTGATTTCAAATGTAATAATTTAAAAAAGGAAATGATGTTACTTAAAATAAATCAAATAATTTAGGAAGCATTATCAGGTTTTGGTAAATTTTTACAAAAGAATACGAGATAAAAATGATAGAACTATTGAGATATATCAAAAGCTACATAATTTGGATTATAGTAATAATATTATTCAAATTGCCAATTAATGCACAGGATTCTTTGCTTTATGAAATTAATGTTGAGAAATCTCTTCTTGGTACTGTAGTTAGTGCTAAAGTAATTTCTGATGATATACAAAATTCTAAAAGAGCTTTATACTATGCCTTTAAAGAAATTGAAAGAATAGACTCTCTTTATGATTATTCCAACCCAAATTCAATAATCTACATAATAAATCAAAACGCATATACTCAATCAATTAAATTAGACAGCGAAACATTTTGTTTGCTGAAAAGAGCTATGAATTATTCGATAGCTTATGAAGGACAATTTGATGTAAGCCTTGGAGCATTAACTGATTTATGGGGATTTTCAAAAGAAGCTGAAATTATCCTACCCTCAAAGTATCAGATAGACAGATTACTCAAATCGGTAGGTAGTAAAAATATTATACTTGATTCGTTAAACTTAACTTGCCACTTTACTAAACCGGATTTGAAAATTGACCTTGGAGGAATAGCTAAAGGATATGCCGTTGATCAAGCTGCAAAAATATTAGATAGTTATAAAATTGATAATTATATAGTTAATACCGGAGGTGATTTAACTGCAAAAGGAAAAAATAAAATGGGAGAAAATTGGGTTGTAGGGATAAAGCACCCAAGAGAAAATGATACCAGCATAGCGGTATTCTCGGCTTCAAGTTCTAAAACCTGTGTAGCAAGCTCCGGAGATTACGAAAGGTATAAAATTATAGATGGGGTTAGATATCACCACATATTAAATCCATTTACCGGATATTGCGAGAATAAATCTCAATCGGTAACAGTAATAGCTGATAATACGGAGTCGGCAACAGCATTAGCAAAATATATTTTCCTAATCGGAGCTGATAAATTTCTAACGCTGCAATTGTCTAAAGAAGTTAAATACCATATAGTTAATTCTGAAGGTGTTGTATTTACAAATCTAAGCAAATAGTTGCAATTATATGTTAATAAGAATATTTAGCCCGCTTCTAAATCGTGGAATTGAATAGATGGGCGAATTTAAATTGTACACTTTTAGAAATGTTATATTATTTATTTTCAGTTTTCTTTAAAGCATTAAATTCTTCTTTTGTAAATATTGACAATGTCTCATCTTTCAAATTGAAAACCGAAAAGTAATCCTTACTCATAACAATGTGAGACTTCCATTGGACAAACTCTTTATTTAATAGAAGTGTGCATATATCGGTCGAATTAATAAAATCGGATAAAATATGACTATGAAGAGTAGATTCTATCTTATTAGTTCCTTTAATTGGCAGACTAATCATACTATTATGCAAGCTCTCTTTTTTTAATATTTCATTATTTTGAGAAAAATTAATTAGATAGTCGTTACCAATCAGTATAGTGCTGTCTCCAATCGGAGCGGTCAGAACAAATACTTCTTTTTTATTATTTCTGATAACTGGGATAATATTGAAATTTGCATTTTCATAATGTTTGAAGGAAGTGTCTCTCGCTTCATATATTTGTCTAAAGACCTTCATTCTCATTGTAATTAAATCATTCTCGAATTTAGTAGCTTTTGAAGTTACCGATTCGGTTTTAAATGGAACATCTTTAGGTATTGAGTCAAAATACATTCTTATCAGTATTTGAGACGTATCATATTTGCTGTAGAAAAGATTAATAATCTTGTTATTGTCTGTGAAATAAGATACATACCCACCGATAGAATCAATCTTTTCGGTATAAATATTTAGGAATAAATCAGACCCGTTCCAAGATGCTTTTTCCAAATGATATAGTAATTTGCCTTCTTTCAAGATTAGATTGGCAATACTATCTTTATTGATTACTTCTGCAGAAAATGCAATTTGAGAAAATAAAACAAAAAACAAAATAAGCTTTTTCATCAATTAACCTAAATGTTTATATACTTACTGAATAACTAATTTACCGAGTCTATCAAGAGATTGTAATATTTGCCGTCTTGAGTTTTAAACAATTTATACCAAGCATTGAGAGTATTGGGATTCATCAATTCCAACGCTTTAAATATTTCGTAAGCAAATTCCAAAGGAGCTGTACTGGAAGCAGTAATTATATTATTATGGCAGACAGCGGGTTTGTCAACATAATTATCTTCGCCCTTGTAATTACGGCAATACATTTTCAGAACTTGAATATCATTAGAAGTATGTTTAATATTATTTAATAGCCCGAATTCGGCAAGAGCTATAGTAGCTCCGCAAATTGCTGCAATATATACATTATTGGGAATTAATAATTTGACTATATCAAGTATCATGTCCCTTTCTTTTTGCATCCAAGTATCTGCACCGGGCAAAATCAGCAAGTCTCCTTCTTCAAATTTTACTAAATCGATAGTAGTATCGGGCATTATTTTAATGCCACCCATCGTAGTAATAGGTCTCATTGTGTCGGCTATTTTGATAATCTTAATTGGCAATTTACCCTTTTTGAAATATCTGCCGGTATTGAATTCTGCTGTTATTTGGGCAATCTCCCAATCAGCAAGTGTGTCTAAAATATAAAGATATGTTTTCATAGAATTTTATTTATTGTTCTTAAAATATTGTTTATTTAAATGTTTTTAAAAGCGTAGAAGCATATTTTCTTGTTTTCGGACTTATAGAATCTTTTTGCTTACTAATTATTTCAAATATTTTATTTTTGTTTTTACTACTCGGAAATAGAGTGTATAGTAGATCTATAATATCGTATAACATTAGTGCATATTGTTTTTTATTAAAATATACTGGGCATTTAAAATCAAGAATCGCTAGTTCGATTTTCTCGCTATACAAATTTGTACTTGTAACTATGTATTTCATACATCTAATACAATACAGTGAGGTTAGATATTTTTTATCATAAAGAAGCTGAAAGTAAACATTGATAATATTATTAAATTTATTTTCGGTATCAATTGTTACTAAATGCGAAATCATAGTAAGACCAATATTTCGATGATACGAGTTTTTATGATAGAGCATATTGACGAATCTATCCCAATACTTATAAAATATCAGAGGGTTAAGCTTAGAAGCATTATCGGCTATTTCATAACAGTGATAATAGACCATAATGTGCTTATGTTCAAGATTATCTACTACTATTGCTAATAGCCTTTCGTCATTGAGAACTAATTCTACCCACTCGGTATTATCGTAGTTTGTATCGGCTATGCTATCAATTATGTCTTGAGAATATTCCATATTAATTATTAATCAAATTAAAAACCTGAGCATCATTTCATATTAGTTAACAAAATATTTACATCTTATCTCAATAATTGTATTACAAATATAATTATTTTCTACTACATTTATAAATTCTATTATTAGAGAATAAGAATTTTCGCTTTGCTCCAGATGGAAAAGTATTTCAAAACGACTATATCCAATACATATTTCATATCTTGTGAATATGGAATACCTTGTCCCCAACGAAGTCGAGACAAATTAAGGCTATGATAAATATCAAGTAGTCTTATATAAATACCAACCTTTTACTATTTCTCTGAGCAAAATAAATTTGTTAGCTGATAATTGAGGTAGCTTGCTTTTATCCGCACAATAAATATATCCGACAGTATTGTCCATAATTCCGCCGATTGAGTATTTTATATAATCAGCAGTATAATAAATAGATGTAATTAGTAAAGGTCGGAAAATATTCTCTAATCCAAAGACAGAATTTTCAATTTCATCAGTTTTGAGTTTATGATTGCTAATATAATCGAGAGCTTTATTATTTAAAATAACGAATTTAGATTGATTACAAATAAAATGCTTAATAATATTATCATCAAGGTCGCAAGTAAGCTTGATATTATCAATCATCAATTTGAAATCCGCCTTTGAAGAGATGTTCGGGTGCATTGCCTGCTTTTCGGTTTCTACTAAGCTGTCGATTTGTCTATCATTGAGTACTGAATATTGCTCAAGCATAGTTTGGAGCAGAGTAGTTTGAGCTAAAGCTCTGAAAGCAGTAATTTTCCAGATACTGTCTTTAACTAAAAAAATATAAGTATCGGTACCGGTATTTTCAGTTGAATCGCTGATAGTCATATTTACATAAGCGGCAGAATCATTTTCAGAGAGCAGTTTAAATTTTAATTTCAGATTATTAGCGAAATCCTTAGCTTTTGGAGTCCCATTATACTCGCCGACAGAATATTTACCAATATCAATAAACCCTCTATCTGAAAATACTTTTTGCGTAAGTTCAAGCGGGGTATAGGGAATAATTGCTAAGTACTGGGATTTGGCAATTATATTTGTGAATAACATACAGCTAAATAATAAAACTAATACCTGTGGTTTCATGATTTGTAATATTTTGTCTTTAAAATTTATTCAAATAATATACGGACATTGCCAATTTAATGGTATCTATTTTAACGAATTAGTATTTTATTTATTGATTTATATAATTGATGTTTTTAATTCTTATAAAGAATTTACAGCTCAGATCTATACTTGTAAATATCATCTACAGAGACTACGCACATATTGTGGGTTACAGCAAAATCAATTACTTGCGGTAGCCTTGCCATTGAGCCATCTTCGTTTGTAAGTTCACAAAGGACGGCTGTATCGCCGAGACCGGCTAATCGGACTAAATCAATACTGCCTTCGGTATGACCGCGTCTGTCGAATACTCCGTTTTCTCTTGCCATTAATGGGAAAATATGACCCGGGTGAGCAAGGTCATTAGGCACTGCTGTTTCGGAAATTGCCGAACGGATTGTTTGAATCCTGTCTGCTGCCGAAACACCGGTTGTAACTCCATGCTTAGCTTCGATAGAAATAGTAAATGCAGTTTGATTCTTACTGGTATTATCTTCTACCATAGGTCTTAGTTCTAATTTTTTACATTTGCTTGGAGTAAGGCAGAGGCAGACTATTCCGCTACATTCTCTGATCATCAGAGCCATGTCTTGAGTAGTCATAGTAGAAGCCGGAAAGATAATATCGCCCTCATTTTCACGATTTTCATCATCAACTAATAAAATTCCCGAGCCGGACTGAAGCTTATTAATTGCATTTATTATGCGTTCTTTGTGATTATTGCCGAAGATTTCGATTGTCTCCATTATTGCCCTAAATTTATATGAAAAATGTCAACAGGGCAGTTTACTCAACAAATTAATAAGTTGCTGAATAGTGTTTTCTTCTCTTATCCGGACTTTAACCGTCGGTTTTGGAATTTCACCAAACCAGTCCAATAAAGGAGTTGCGGACTATCACCGCCGGTAGGGACTTCCGCCCTGCCCTGAAGAAAATACTTTTTATTTATTTTTATACTTGAGATGGATAATTAATGCTCCATCAAAAATGATAATTCTTTACTAGTCTTGGTCGGCAAGAATTCAATTATTTCATAATCAGCTAAGCCATTAATATTAAATGGGTCTTCAGCCAATACTTGTAGCAATTTATCTTTATCATTAATAGTTGTAAAAATCATTCCGCCGGTACGAGGGATTTTTCTACCGGACATGAAAAAATTACCTGCATTGTAATTATTTTCAAGAAATTCATTGTGCATTTCAAGATACTCTTGTATCTTTTCAATTTCTACTTTATAACGGAAGTTCCGGAAATAAACAAGGCAAGAACAGCATCTAAGTATATGTAATATAAATTAGTTAAAATGATATTACTTTAATTTTCTACTGACTACATTTATTTTGATATGTGGTAATGTAGTTGGCAATTTAACATTAATTGCCTCCAGTAGTTGTTTCATCTTATTATTTGGCTCCGGTATTACATAAATCTTTTCTCCAGTCTTGTAAGTTTCTTCGATAATTGATAGATTATTAAATGAGTCAATAGCCTCAGCCACGGGAATTCCAAATATTTTCCAGTTATTTCTCAAATACTTAATTACTAAATATGCAAGCATGACAACAAACGCGTGTCCGCGAGTGCTCGCTTCTGTCTGAACGAACCAAGGTCTTAATTCAAGAACTTCTGTCTTCATATTCTTAAATGCTGTTTCTACTTTTGATAAGTCCTTGTATCTGCTGTGAATAATTTCTTTATCAACTGTAGTCGGTAAATTTGTCTTAATTATATAGCATCCGTCGAGTAAAGATAATTCTGCAAGTAACTGCTCATCGATAAAGACTGCTAATTTACGATTATTATCTTTTGATACATCTACAGATAAATAGCTATCTAATTTTAGCTTCTTTATTTTTTCATCTACGTTTTTTTTAGCTACATCGACACAGGCTTTAGAGTGCATTTCTAAATAATCATTTTTTTCTTTTAAAAAACTTTCTAATTTTTCTCTCTTTTGCTTTCTTGACCTACGTATTTCTAAAGTACGTTGCGGATTACGTCTTAATACATAACGAACGCCATTATTTTCTACTTCTTTTAATTCAGTATCAAAAAGGCTCATTTCTATTATACCGGAATTTAACAGTGTTTGAATCTGCGGTTTGGTTATTGCAGTTATATAATAAAAATCATTTTCAGTAATTTCATCTACTTGCTTTGATTTAATCATACCTCTGTCTCCGACAAAGGTTACATATTCGCATTTAAACTTCTCGACTACTTTTTTAATCTGATTACCAAATGTTTGATAATCAAGTGTGTTGCCTTCAAACAGCTCTATTGATAACGGATATCCGTCTTCATCACACAATAATCCCGCAACTACTTGCTTTTTACCTTTCTTTTTGTCTCGATTATAGCCCCATTCTGCCAAATCATTATGTTCACCTTCGAAGTAACTGCTTGTTACATCATATAAAAATAATGTTGGCTTAGAACCTTTAAATCGCTCGTTAAATAATTTGACTTCGATTTTCGATTGATTTGATGATAGCCATGAAAGATTGTCATATAAACTGTCTTCACTGATTTTTTCTTGAATGTTGAGCACTTCGCATAATGCTTGATTTGATGTATAGCGGATTGTTGACAAACAAGAACCTTGATTAATAACTCTTGATATTATTTGCATTAGAGCAAGCTTGCCTTCTAATTTAGAGCCTAAAGCTTTATGCACACCAAATTTCTTTAATATTTCATAAATTAGCTGAACTGCTCCGACGCTTTTATAGACTTGGCTTGATTCTTTGACTTTTAAATATTTTGAGACATCGCCTCTGTTTTTCAAGGCAAATTCAATAGCTAAAATTTCATCTTCGGGTAGATGCGATATATTACAAATAACTCTTGTCTTAACTTTCCCATTCTCCCTGTAAGATTCTCTTATCAGGCTTGTATATTTAGTTTTCTCAGATTTATTATTGTTAGCAATTCTAGAAACGTACATAATAATCTCCAAATAAAATACAATGCTTACAAATATAAGCATAAATATTTTATATACAAATTATTTATCATTAATAAAAATGCCTACGTATATTTAAACAAAAATACACTTATCTGTTGGTAGATTAGTTACTTATTGCAATATGACGAGCGGAAGTTCCGTTATAATGCAATGATACTATAAACATAATAATTCGTAACTTTCAAAAAACACTAAATTAAAAAATTATCTAATAATATGTACATATTATATTATTTAATTTGTAGAGATATTAGAAATGTTCTGTCAATTTCATCAGCAAAACCGTATTGCGTTTGTTTGCCAATTAAATTTTTGCCTGTAACAACTATGGAAATATTATCCCATACATTTGCAGAAATGCTCAAGTTCAAATTATTGACTGATGATATTTCATTATCATAAAATATTTGATTGATTTCGCTACCATTACGAACTTCTTCGCCGTACAGTCCGGAATAGGTCATAGACGACATAAAGTAGTAGCTTGCATTAATATTGAAACGGTCAAAAGGAGAGTAATCAATTGAACAGCCGAGAGTAAATTCGGGAGTGGATTTGTTTTCAAATCTGATTAGGGCTATATCGCTAATATTCGGATTTTTAATGTCCAAATTCGTATATTGGTACATACCATATACATAATAAGAAATAGGTCCATTGGGTTTATATTTGAAGCTAATACTTGTTCCTAATTGATAAGCATCTATATCGTCAGTATTGACAAAATACGCAGATGATACTAATGAATCCTCTTGCTGAGTTTGTTCATTAATATATAATTCGGAACTCCCGGTCATAATTATATTATTTGATATATTTGAGTAAAATGCTGTCCAATCGAAGCTTAGCATATCACTGAATTTATGTCTGAATCCGATTTCAATACTACTTTGTTTAATCAGGTCAAGGTCTTCGTTCCCTTTGATATAAGTATATGAAGGAATTAATTTAAAAGTATCTTTCGAGTATGAAGGAACTCTACCGAAAGAGACGGCATCAAAGTAAGAATCCAGCATAAACGGGGAGCGGTAAGCAAGCGAATAAACACCCCTTAACATATTATTTTTATCGAAGCGGTAGGTGCCGGCTAATTCATAAGATAATGCTGATTTTTTGTTAAATTCATAATAATCATTTCGTAAACCGGCTACAAATCTTAATTGAGAAAGTGGCATCCACTCGACAAACAGTGAGCCGTTATAATTAGCGATTTTTTTATATTCCTTATCGCCAAGAGAGTCTTTAGATAAGCCTAATCTTGCACCTTGAAGAACCGGAGAAGAATACTCCGAGGATGTCAGTCCTATCCCGGGTCGAATGATAAATCCACCAATATCAAGCATATAGTCTAAACTTAAATATTCATTTTTATAACTGTGAGAGCTGTAAAAATAATTAGTATTGTAATCGCCACTTTCTCCGAACGACTGGAACTTGAAGCCATAAAAATCAAGCTTTATATCATAATACGAACTTTGAGATTCGCAGTAAGTAAGCGGGGTCTCAAAGTTGTTAATATATACTTTTTGTGCTTGTGAACCTTGAGTACCGAATTTAGTATCAATTTTAAGGTCATCGTTATAATTGTAGGTTAAAAATCCATTAATACCGAAGCTTCTCAGAGATTTCTTAGGGTCGTCAAGAATACTAACTCCACCAATGCCGGAACCATCATCCATACCGTGATTAGCATGCCGCATAGAATCTGCCGAAATATAGCTTTGCTTATCCCAAGAAAAATAATCTTCGTTAGTTCTATCATAAGTATTTGCATTAAAAGATATTGAGGCTTTTATTCTTTCTTCGTAATTATAGCCAAGGTTAGCATTTATTATACCAGCATTGTTAGTACCTCGAGTAATAGTGAAGCTGGCATTCATTCCCTCTTCTTTAGCATGAGTGGTAATTATATTAATTACACCTGCCACTGCATTAGGACCGTATAGAGCGGAAGCCGGACCGCTGACTACTTCAATTCTTTCGATGTCGTTAATACTTACGGGTAATGTTTCCCAAAATGTGCCGCCAGTATAATAACTATATGACTGACGGTTATCTATCATTACTAAAGTAATTGTATTCATTGGTAAAGGTAAAATATAAGAACGCGTAACATCATCAAAACCTCGTATATGAACATCGAAATTGCCGGGGGTAATCTCTCGCACAATTACTCCGGGAGCAAGCCTTAAGGCTTCGGGGATAGATGTTGCTCCTGAGCGTATAATTTCTTCTTTTTTGATAATAGTAACCGATAGTGGAGTTTCAAATAAATCTTCGGAACGTTTGGAAGCAGATATGGCTACGTCAATTTGAGACATTTCCTCAAGCGACATATCATTGTAAATATTATTGTCTTGCAATGCTGCAAAAGCACTAATATTGATAGCAAGTAATAAAATAATCCATATATTGGCTTTGATTTTCATTTGTTACATTTACTTCTTATTTATATACTTTAGAAATTCTTAAAATATCTGTTGACATAGACTGCTCCTCAGCTTTAAGCGAACTTAGATTTACAAATATTTTCGGCTTATCGTTTTCTGTCGCAATTGCTATTGATATATTGCCATTCTGAACATATTTAGCTACGCCGGAGACTGAAAGCATTTTATTGTTTTTACAGATATAAGACAATCCCTCGCTGCCCGGCATAAAATAAACTAAATCATAAGATTTATTTATATTGCTTACTTCATTGTCAGGGTAACATTTTATATCCATTGCTTCCTGTAATTGAGACTGCATAAGATTTTTTTGGTCAGCAGTTTTGCTGTTATATACAATTAGCATCTTGACTCTGCTTTTTGAACTAAGCTTGGAATTGTATTTAATTAACTTTGAAATCATTGCCGATTGAATATTCAGGGGGACTTTTAAGTTTTCTGCATTAATAATATTAGTAGTAGCAAAAATGAATAGTAAAAAAGCACAAATAATTTTGCAAAATTTAATAGATAATATGTTCAATATTTTATTCAAAATCTATCACTCTTTATTGCTAAACACTCTTCTGAATACTAATATATACCGTAAAATTTTAATTTGTTTCAAAAATAATATGAGAAGACCGTATTCTTCTTTGAATGCCAGATTTCTCACTTTTAATGACACGTTAAACCCGAAATTAGTTTAATCCAAATTTTTGTCTATCGGGAATGCACAAATCAAAATTCGTTTGTATCTATAGTTAAAGAGGCTGTAAAAAAACTTTATGTTGCTTATTATAATTTCACACAATACTTGTTTAAAACTGTCTAAAATTTGTTTTTCTGAACGAAGTGAAGAATCAGGACAAAGCTAAATGTTGATAATACTGATGTCTTCGTTACACTTACAATGACACTTTGGCAATATTATTAATTTTAGATAGCCGATTCAATGGAGTTGATAAATAAAAACTGAGGGCATTTGCAATAGATTAGTAGTATTTACACATGTCCTAAAGAATTGGGTAGAATTGTTTAAAAAATCCATATTGTATTTTTGCAGGAGTTTTAGACTGCTAATGCAAAAGACCTAACAAGCAATTAAGATGTTAGGTCTTTTGGTGATAATCAAATAAAAAATTATTTCTTCTCTAATATTTTCTCTAATCTATCAAGATATTTATTGAATTTAGTAATCATTTTCTCAATAGGAGCTGAGGTACTCATATCTACACCGGCATTTTTCAAAGCTTCAATCGGATAGACAGAGCTACCGACACAGATGAAATTATTTAGGTATTTATCTATTGCCGGTTGACCGCCGGTTTTTAGTAATTCTGCAAATGCCTGAGCAGCAGAGAATCCGGTAGCATATTGGAATACATATAAATTATAATGATATAAGTGCGGAATACGTTCCCAAGATAGACCTTCTTCATAATCGGTTACCATTTCAGGACCCCAATATTTCTGGTATAGGCTTGCAAATAATTCTGTCAATTGGTCTGCATTAAGGAATTCACCTTTTTCAGCTTTTTCGTGAGTAATTTTCTCAAACTCTGCAAAACGAGTCTGACGGAAGAAAGTTTGCTGAGCGTTACCAAGGAATTTTTCGATTAATGAAGCTTCTTCTTCAGGAGTTTTTGCATTTGCGATTAGGTAATCTAATAATAATGCTTCATTGGTAGTAGAAGCAACTTCGGCAACGAATGTAGCATAATCGCTGTATTGATATGGCTGAGTAGCTTCAGTGAAATATGAGTGCATATTATGACCAACCTCGTGAATCAATGTAAAAACGTCGTCTAAAGTATTATTCCAATTTAGAAGTATCCATGGGTGAACTCCGCAACCACAACCGTTTGAATATGCACCGCTTCTTTTGCCTGCTGTTTCGACAACGTCAATCCAGCGATTATCGAAAGAATATTTTACGGCATCAATATATTTCTGTCCGAGTGGGGCAAGAGCTTCTAAAACTAAATCTTTTGCTTCGTCGAAAGAATACTCTTTGTTAGTTCCCGGCATCAATGTTACATAAGTATCATAAGGGTGAAGTTCATCAAGTTTCAGATACTTTTTCTTGAGACCTGCCCAGCGATGTAAGGATTTAATATTATCATTAGCTACTTTAACTAAGTTTTCATAGACAGACACAGGAATATTATTCGGATATAAATAGGTCTCTAAAACGCCTTTGAAATTACGAACTTTAGATTCAATTACTCTGGTATTTACTCTTCCGTTATAAAGAGTAGAAAAAGTAGATTTTAATTGATTATAGGGTACATAAGTGCCTTTATAAACGTTTTTACGGTATTCTCTATTATTTGAAAATAGAGCTGATCTATATCTGCCGTGAGAAATATTTACATCATTACCGTTTTCGTCTTTGGTAGTGGGGAAAGGTAATTCCGCATCATTAAGTATAGTATATGTTTCTTCTGCTATATCTCCGATAGGAGCAGTCATAGCAAGTAGTTTTTCTGCTTCGGGATTAAGAGTGAATGGCTTCATTCTAAGCATTGACTCAATAAAGTGCTTATAGGGAGCAAAATCTTTATTAGCTAAGAATGCTTTCATTTTGGTATCGGGTATAGCCATTAGCTCCGGACTGATAAATGAAGCCGCAGCGAAAACGTCAGCCCCGAGTTTATTAATTCTGTCGTTCTGAGTTTGAGCAGCACCATCATTTAAATCAAGGTCTTTAGCAAGTGAAGCATAAACAGCAAGTTTGGAATATAATTTCATATTATCCAAATGAAATTTAATAGAATTTAGCAAATCATTTGCTGAATTAGCCATTTTGCCTTCATATTTTTTATACAGAGGAATAACTGCTTTGAGTTTCTCAAAGTCTTTTTTGAATTCGGAATCATTTTTATAGAAATCACTAAGATTCCATTTATATTTATCGGGAACATCGGAGCGTTTGGGTAAATCACTCTGCGAAAATACTTGTGTAGTCATAGTTGCAGCCACAAATAATGTTAATAAAGCTTTTTTCATTGTGCACAATCCTTTTGTTAATGTCAATAATAAGAAAATATCAAAATACAAAAATACAAATTGTAATAGTAAAAAAATTACGATATTTTTGCATACGAAAAAGATTTATTATAGTTTCAGAATGAGATATTATGCCGATTAGAATAGGTGTTCCTAATAATATACAATACGATTTTCTATTAGAAAATTTCGCACAATTGAAAGCTCAATATTCTCTGAGCCTAATCAGAGATAGTGAAGATAAAATTTTACAAATGTTTAAAGGTAATCTTTTAGACGCAGTTTTGTTATCTCCTTTAAGTTACGGAAAGGGGATGCCAGACTCAGACTTCAGAATAATTCCTTCTCATTGCTTAGCATTAGAAAATTACACAGGATTTGCTTCGATATATTTTAACAGAAATTCAAATCAATTTAAAACATTAGCGGCAGAGAGCGAGAATAGTTTTCTGACAATTGCATCGCGTATTGTAATGGCAGAGCGTTATAATTCTTTTCCTGAAATTATTGAGATGAAAGCCGATAAAGTGAAGATGCTTTCTAAATGCGATACGGCTGTTTTGTGGGAGAGAAGTACCGGCGATGAATTCGCTTTAGACCTTACCGAGCAGTGGTTTGACACTTATGAGTTCCCTTTGCCAATTGCTATGTGGGTATGCAAAGCCGTAGATTATCCCGAGAATATAGCTCGAATTGTAGAAGAATTGACTAATTCCGACAAAAAAGAAGAATTAGTTAGCGAGGCTATAGATATTAACGGTTCTAATTATGTACGCGAAGGGGTAATACACAAATATTGGAATGAAGATATTGAGAATTCACTTTTTCAAACTTTAGAACTATTGTTTTTATTGCAGATTTATACTGATATTCCGGCAATCAAAGTATTAGATAAAGAATAAATTAAATCCAATCTTTGTTTGATTTTGAGAAGGTTTGTTTATTTAGAGATTTATGCCATAAGACGAATCGCCCCCATTCTACACCTTACTTGAAATATCCGAAACAAATTACGAACAATAAACGTACAATATGACGGTTGTTGTTTAAGTCGTATGATAAGAAAACAAACAGTTTGGTTGCGGATAACAATTATTATAGATATAGAGAAAAATTATGGAAGATAGACAAAGAATTGCATCAGAGATATTCAACTCGGGATTTAATTGCACACAAGCAGTATTGAATTCATATCAAGAAGATTTTGATTTTGACGAGAAATTCGCCCTTAGTATTTCTACCGGATTCGGTGGCGGAATGGGTAGGCTACAGAAAACTTGTGGAGCAGTTAGCGGTGCTTTTATGGTGATTAGTTTATATAATGCTCAGAAATATAAGACAATTCCAGAGCGAAAAACCGAGACATATAAAATGGTTCAGCAATTTCATAAGAGATTTGTCGAATTAAATAATACTTCGGACTGTTCAGAATTGCTCGGATGTGATTTAAATACCGAAGATGGTCAACTTTATCAAATTGAGAATGATTTAGTTAAAAAGGTATGCGAAAAGTGCATAATAGATTCAGTAAAAATATTAGATGAATTGACAGGGTTGACAATTAGTTACTAAAAAAATAATAAAATATCAAAAAATATAATACTGTGCGGTAATGCCGAAAGTCATATATGTCTTATACTGTGCGATAATATCGAAATTAAGATAGGGTACTATTCGCATTATCTCCGTAGTATTGCTAAAAATGGGAATATCGTAACCGGTGCCGAACCTAATCAATAAATTAGCACGATTAGAAACACCTTTGAAATCATCATCTTCATATTGATTATATCTGGCATAATTTAGAGAGCTGATAAACCCGATGCCGGGAGCACCCATCAAATAGAAATCTGTATTGAAAAGTTTATGAAAATATAGGGGAAAGCCAATCAAAGTTTCAAAATGCGGACCGAACTGAAAATCAGAGAAAAAACCGATACCGTATTTGCCTTTAAATTTTTTTAATTCGTAATTTAAGCCAATGTGCATAGTAGTATAATTAGTAAAAATAGTAGTTGTACCGATATTTATTCCGGTATAATGTACTAAAGGATTGTCTTTTAACTCTTTGGATTGAACATCGGAGATTATGTTAATCGACAAAAGTAATAATATTAATAACTTAACTTTGCTCATCATCATTTCAATATAAAAAAAGAAAGAAGTATTGCAAATTGAATTATTTTATTATTTTTGAAAATATTTAGTATAAGTTAGGTACAGCTATGAAAAATCTATTTAAAATAATTGTTATAGTATTTATTGTCAGCTTTATAAATGTTAAAGGAAATGACGGAGCATTTAATGCTCAAGGCAGCCAGTTAATTCCGATAATGGAGACAGATATTTACTTAACAAAGGAATTGCTATCTATAAAAAGAATTTCACCTACTTATGTGCAGGTCAATGTGTATTACGAACTATATAATCCCAAAGAGGAGAAAAGTATATTAGTCGGGTTTGAAGCCCCGAGTACTCAGATAGCAATTGAAAATTTAGTTAATAATGAGCAACCTAATATTCATGATTTTAAAGTAATGCTAAACGGAGAATATTTAGATTATAAAGTGAATTTAGTAGAAATTGAAAACTACTATCAAAACGAAAAATTTATTGAGTTAGATACTTTGATGTCAACTAAAAGCCAATCATACAGAAGTCTATTAGAAAATGAGCCTGCATCATACAATCATGTTTATAATTTTATATCAAAGTTTAATAAAGGAAAAAACGTACTCCGCCATAGTTACAAATTTGAAATGTCGAGTAGTGTAGAAGAGCTTTATACATTAGACTATATACTAACAGCAGCAAGCAGATGGGCAAATAAGCAGATTGATGATTTTACTTTGATTATTGATATGGGAGAATTTCAATCATTCTATTCAGTAAATGATAATTTCAAAGATGAAAGCAATTGGGTAATAAATGGATTCGGAAATATGAAAATGGGCGTATTGAATAAAATTGATGCCAATAGAATCGATTCTGCACTTTTTGTTAATATTCGTCAAGGTTATTTAGTCTATAGCAAGAAGAACTTTATTCCAAGTCAAGAGTTAAGTATTTCTATGCAAAGCCAAGAGCGATGGTTTAATAATCAAATTGACAATGTAGATGAAGGATATTTAAATAGTTACGGTGAATTTGTATTTGATGCAAAAAAGTATAAATTACCATATTGCTTTGAACAGATAGAATTTACAAGCAAGTGTATGGACTCTTTATCGTTAAAAATTATAAGAAATTTACCGTATGCTCGCAGGGGATATGTATTCAAAGATAAAAGCATACAAAGCTATTATGAGGGTATTGACTGGTACATACCGGACAAAAGGTACATAGTCTATATCAATGATTTGAATGAAAACGAAAAGGAATGGCTAAAGAATTTAAGTATAAAAAGCGACTCAAAAGAATAGAATCATAAAAATAATACAAAAAAATAAAATAATCAAAAAAAAAGTTTGGTTGTGGAAAACTTTTTTCGTACTTTTGTAAACTTATTTAATTAGGGTAAAGCCTAAGCTAAAGAAGAGATAAATAATTATCGAAGCTTGCTTTTAATAAGCGGAATCGTGCTGAAATATAAAAAACAGAATTATTTTTCGTTTTTTTAATTTATTTCTTGCTTAATAAAAATAATTATGTTATTTTTGTAAGCTCTAAACTAATATATTTTTAGATATTTTGATGGAGAAGTCGAGTGCCGACAATAAGTCAGTTAATAAGAAAGCCAAGAAAACAGATAAGACTAAAAAGTAAATCTGCGGCTTTGAATTCATGCCCTCAAAGAAGAGGCGTGTGTACGAGAGTATATACAACTACTCCTAAAAAGCCGAATTCCGCTTTAAGAAAAGTAGCTCGTGTACGTTTGACATCAGGATTTGAAGTAACTTCATATATTCCAGGTGAAGGTCATAACTTGCAGGAACACTCAATAGTATTTATTCGCGGTGGCAGAGTTAAAGATTTACCGGGTGTAAGATATCATATCATCCGTGGGACAGCAGATACACAAGGTGTAGATGGTCGTCGTCAAGGCAGATCCAAATATGGAGCTAAGAGACCAAAAGCCGGTGCTGCAGCAAAACCAGCCGGTAAAAAATAATTTGTTTGTTAATTATAGTAAAAAATAAAAAGAATAGACAATGAGAAAGAAAAGAGCAGAAAAAAGACGCGTAGCACCAGACCCGAAATTCGGTGATGTTATTGTATCAAAATTTATCAATAATATCATGTATGAGGGTAAGAAAAGCACTGCAAGAACATTAGTATATGATGCGTTCGCACTCATCGGTGAAAAGACCGGTAAAGAGCCATTAGAAGTGTTCAGAAAAGCATTGCAGAATGTAGCTCCTTCGCTTGAAGTTCGTTCAAGAAGAGTTGGTGGTGCCACTTACCAAGTTCCTGTCGATGTAAGAGAAGATAGAAGAATCGCATTGGCAATTAGATGGATAAAAAATTATGCATCGAGCCGTCGTGATAAATCAATGGCTGGTAAATTAGCTGCAGAGCTAATCGCCGCTTCAAACAATGAAGGTTCTTCAGTTAAAAAACGTGAAGATACTCATAGAATGGCAGAAGCAAACAAAGCATTTGCTCATTTTAAATGGTAATTCCATTTTGAAATTAATAATAAAGTTAGCAATGATAAATATCATTATAACGGTTCGTTCTTTGTCAATTGATTTGCTGAAAAGATTATGTCAAGAAATATAGAAATATCCAAGCTACGCAATATTGGAATTATGGCTCATATAGATGCCGGTAAAACTACGACAACCGAGAGAATACTTTTCTACACAGGAAATATTCACAGACTTGGCTCTGTAGATGAAGGCACTGCTTATACTGATTATATGGATCAGGAAAAAGAAAGAGGAATAACAATAATGTCTGCGGCGGTAACTTGCTCATGGCATGATCATCAGATTAACATTATCGACACACCCGGGCATGTAGATTTTACAGCCGAAGTACAGCGCTCTTTAAGAGTGCTTGATGGAGCTATAGCAATCTTCTGCGGAGTAGGCGGAGTAGAACCGCAGTCAGAAATGGTCTGGCACCAAGCAGATATGTATCATGTACCCCGAATTGCTTATATCAATAAAATGGATAGGCTTGGAGCAAACTTTGACCACGTTTTAGAAATGATGGTTACTAGGCTCAAAACTAATCCTGTAGCAATTCAAATTCCAATGGGGGCAGAAGATACTTTCAAAGGAGTAATTGATTTACTTACTATGAAAGCCTTATACTTTACTGCTGATTCCGAAGGGGCATCAATAACCGAAGAAGAAATTCCTTCGGAATATATAGATAAAGCCGAGGAAATGCGTTCTATCATGGTAGAGAAAATTGCCGAGACCGACGACTACCTACTTAATAAGTATTTAGAGGGTGAAGAGCTGACAATCGAAGAACTAAAAAAAGGATTAAGACTTGGGGCATTGACTCAAAAGCTAATTCCGGTTCTGACTGGCTCTTCCTTAAAAAATATTGGAGTGCAGCCGCTTTTAAACGCTGTACTTGACTATTTACCCTCACCGCTTGAGGTAACATATTTTGATGGATATGATGTAAACGACGAAGAAAAGATGATAAGTCGCAAACCTCAAGATGATGAATACTTTTCCGCTTTAGCTTTTAAAGTGATTATCGACCCTCACGTTAAAAAGCTGATTTTCATAAGGATATATTCGGGAACACTGAAAGTTGGGCAAGCAGTAATGAACTCAATTTCAGGTAAAAGAGAACGAATATCAAAGATTATGAAAATGTCAGCTAAAAAACGCGAAGAAGTAGATGCCGCTTACGCAGGAGAAATAGTAGCAATCCCTGACCTGAGAATAACCAGAACAGGCGATACACTATGCGACGAGAAACATCAGTTGATCTATGAAAAAATTAGTTTTGCCGAGCCGGTGATAAACCAGTCTATTGAAACAAAGACTCTCGCAGACCAAGAAAAGCTTATAGATTCTTTAAAGAAAATGGAAGATGAAGATCCGACATTTAAATTTAAATATGAAGAAGAAAGCGGTCAAATAATAATAAGCGGAGTTGGAGAATTGCACTTAGAAATAATTGCAGACAGATTAAATAGAGAGTTTAAAGTACCGGTAAAACTTGGCAGACCACAAGTATCATATAGAGAAACGATTTCGACAGCTGTAACACAGGAAGGAACATTTGACAGACAGATTAGCGGAAAGAATCAATACGGGCACCTTGTTCTATTTATAGAACCAGGAAAGTCTGGTGAAGGAATAGTAGTAATAAACGACGTAATGAATGGAAAAATCCCGGCTCTGTATAAGCAACCCATTGAAATAGGTATAAGGGAAGCACTGAGTGTCGGCCCATCAGGCTATCCGATTGCAGATATAAAAGTAACTGTAAAAGAGATAGATATAGATGAAGCCACATCCTCAGAGACAGCATTTAAAATTGCTGCTTCCATTGCAGTTAAAGACGGAATTAGAAAAGCTAATCCGATTTTATTAGAACCATTCTTTGAGGTCGAAATAGTGTCTCCAGAAGAATATGTAGGAGATGTTATTGCTGATTTGTCATCACGAAGAGGGAAAATCGAAGGCATTGAATCTCGCGGAATGATGCAAGCAATAAAAGGTACAGCGCCGCTTTCAGAGATGTTTGGGTATGTAACGAAATTGAGATCAGCAAGTCAGGGTAGAGCCGTATTTACTATGGTTTTCTCCCACTACGAACCTGCAATAATAAAGAATTAAATTATTGAAATATAGTTTTGAATAAATAAATAAGTGTTTTTAAAATTTTTTTTGGAGCTTTTCAAATGGCAAAAGAAAAATTTGATCGTTCGAAACCGCACGTTAACATTGGAACAATAGGCCACGTTGACCACGGTAAAACAACTTTAACTGCCGCTATTACAATGGCGTTAGCAAAGAAACAAGGCGGAGGAGCAATACGCTCATTCGACTCTATCGATAATGCACCCGAAGAAAAAGCACGCGGGATAACAATTGCTACGGCTCACGTAGAATATGAAACAGCAAATCGCCACTATGCACACGTTGACTGTCCTGGTCACGCCGATTATATCAAAAATATGATTACCGGTGCTGCACAAATGGACGGAGCTATAATCGTATGTGCTGCTACAGACGGTCCTATGCCTCAAACAAGAGAACACATCTTACTATCACGCCAAGTTGGTGTACCTAAATTAGTTGTATTCTTAAACAAAGTAGATATCGCAGATCCAGAATTATTAGAATTAGTTGAAATGGAATTAAGAGAGCTATTAAGTTCTTATGAATTCCCTGGCGACGAAATTCCGATAATTTACGGCTCAGCACTTCATGCATTAGATGCAGGTTCAGAGCCTGACTCTACTCCTGATGATCCAAGACTACAATGTATCTATAAATTAATGGATGCAGTTGATGAATATATTCCAACTCCAAAAAGAGATACAGATAAACCATTTTTGATGCCGGTTGAAGACGTTTTCTCAATTACAGGTCGCGGTACAGTTGCTACAGGCAAAATTGACCGTGGTATTGTAAAAGTAAACGAAGAAGTTGAATTAGTAGGTTTCGGCTTACAAAAGAAGACTATATGTACCGGTGTTGAAATGTTCCGTAAATTATTAGATGAAGGCAGAGCCGGCGATAACGTAGGTTTATTGTTACGCGGTGTTGATAAAAAAGAAATTGAACGCGGTATGGTAATAGCTAAACCGGGTTCGATAACTCCACACCATAGATTCAATGCTCAAGTATTATTCTTGACAAAAGAAGAAGGTGGACGTCATACTCCTTTATTCACAGGTTACAGACCTCAGTTCTATTTTAGAACAACAGACGTAACAGGTGTACTTAATTTACCAAGTGGCGTAGAAATGGTTATGCCTGGTGATAACATGGACAACTTGGAAGTAGAAATGATTACTCCGGTAGCTATGGAAGAAGGACTTCGCTTCGCAATTCGCGAAGGCGGCAGAACAGTAGGCGCCGGCGTTGTAACAAAAATTATTGAATAATTAAAAATTTTTGCTCTAAAAAGGGCAGGAGAAAATCTCTTGCCCTCTATTGAAAAAAAATGGAGTAATGTAACGTGGCAACACAAAGAATAAGAATAAAGCTTAAATCATACGACCATAATCTGATAGATAAATCATCTGAGCGCATTGTGCGCACAGTGAAACAAACCGGGGCAGTAGTATCGGGTCCTATTCCCTTGCCCACAAAGAGAAGTGTGTACACAGTATTGCGTTCACCTCACGTTGATAAAAAATCGAGAGAACAATTTGAGGCAAGAGTACACAAAAGATTGATAGATATATTTAGTTCATCACAAAAGACTATTGACGCTCTGATGAGATTAGAGTTACCAGCCGGCGTTGATGTAGAAGTAAAAGTCTAAGAAGGAGTAAACGAAAATGAACGCAGCAATACTTGGGAAAAAATTAGGAATGACGAGCATTTTTACTGAAACAGGTGAACAAATTCCCTGCACAGTAATATTAGCCGGACCTTGCCCTGTAGTACAAGTTAAAACTGTAGAGAATGATGGATACGAAGCTATCCAATTAGGATTTGAGCCTAAAGAAGAAAAAAAACTAAATAGACCTGAATTAGGACACTTTAAAAAAGCTGGGGTTGCTCCTCAAAGAACTTTAAAAGAGTTTAGAGGCTTTACTAAAGAATTTAAAGTAGGCGAAGAATTGACAGTTGAGCAATTCGTAGCCGGAGATAAGGTTAAAGTAGTAGGAACAAGTAAAGGTCGTGGATTCCAAGGCGTTGTAAAACGTCATCATTTCGGCGGCGTAGGAATGGCTACTCACGGACAATCCGATCGCCAACGTCATCCCGGTTCAATCGGTTCATCATCATATCCTTCAAGAGTTTTTAAAGGAATGAAAATGGCCGGACGTATGGGTGGAAAACAAGTAGCCGTAAGGAACTTAGAAGTAGTTGATGTTTTACCGGAAAAAAATGTAATCTTGATTAAGGGTGGTTTGCCCGGTCCGGTAAATTCATTGTTAGAAATTATTAAATTATAAATCAAATTGGCAAAAATTAACAAGGCAAAATAAAAATGCAAGTAGATTTATATACAAAAGACGGGCAAATTACTGGTAAGGTAGAATTACCTGATGATGTATTCGCTATCGAACCGAATGAAAACGCAATGCACCAGTCTGTAGTAGTTTATCTTGCTCATCAAAGACAAGGAACACGCAAGACAAAGACCCGCGCTGAAGTAAGTGGTGGTGGTAAAAAGCCTTGGAGACAAAAAGGTAGAGGTACAGCAAGATCCGGCTCGTCAAGATCACCGGTTTGGGTTGGTGGCGGAACTGTTCATGGTCCAAAACCAAGTACATTCGATTTAAAAATTACTAAAAAATTAAATCGTCTTGCAAGAAAATCTGCTTTCTCATTACGTACTACAGAGAATAATATAGTAGTAGTTGAAGATTTTATGTTCAACGACATAAAAACTAGAAATCTGGTGGAAGTATTGAAAAAGCTACAAATCCAAGATCAAAAGACATTGGTTCTAATTCCTGAGTATAACGAGACTTTATTGTTATCTTCAAGAAATATTCCTAATGTGAAACTATTCTCCGCAGATAAAATATCAACTTATGATATCTTATCACATAAAAAACTATTAGTTTTTAAGGGGTCAATAGAAAAGATAGTAAATACTTTTAACAATTAATTCGGATAGAATTAAAATGATAGAGATAATTAAGCGGCCTTTACTTACGGAAAAAGCAATGAAACACAATGACCAAGGCATTTATGTTTTTGAAGTTGTGCCAACTGCTAATAAAATAGAAATTAAAAAGGCAATTGAACATTTATTCGAAGTTAGCGTAGAAAGTGTAAGAACTGTTCGCACAAAAGGAAAAGAAAAATCTCGTATGACCCGCAAAGGTCTAATGAGAGGCAGAAAGCCTTTACGCAAAAAAGCTTACATAACTTTGAAAAAAGGTCAGACAATTGATATTGTCTCCGGTGCCGCTAGTGAGTAATTTTTAGAATATTAAAGAATATTATAAAGATATTATAAAGATGGGACTTAGAATATTAAAACCGATAACTCCGGGAACAAGACATTACTCCGTAAGTGATTTTAAGGAGATAACAACGGATACACCTTATAAGCCGTTGCTATTACCAAAAAAGAAATCAGGCGGTAGAAATAATACCGGTAGAATCACCTCTCGTCATCGCGGCGGTGGACATAAACAAAATTATAGGATTATTGATTTTAAAAGAAATAAAATCAATATACCGGCAAATGTATTGACTGTCGAATATGATCCTAATCGTTCTGCACGTATTGCTTTAGTAGAATATGCAGATGGAGAAAAAAGATATATCTTAGCTCCAAACGGTTTGAAAGTAGGACAGAAAATTATTACAAGTCCGGATGCAGAATACAAAGATGGTAATACATTACCATTGAGCAAAATACCAGCCGGTTTATTCATTCATAATATTGAATTGAAGCCCGGAAAAGGTGGACAGTTAGTAAGAAGCGCAGGAGTTTCAGCACAATTGCTCGGTTGCGATGCAAAATATGCTCAAATTAAAATGCCAAGCGGAGAAATTCGTTTAATACTAGCCAGATGCTATGCTACATTAGGTGTAGTAAGTAATACAGACCACGAAAAAGTAGTTCTCGGCAAAGCCGGGAGAACAAGATGGCTTGGAATCAGACCACAGACACGCGGAATGGCGATGAACCCAATCGATCACCCGATGGGTGGCGGTGAAGGTACATCAAAATCAGGTGGTGGACGTAAACATCCTATGACACCATGGGGTAAATATACAAAGGGTCTGAATACACGCAAAAAACGTAATTTAAATGATAAATACATAGTTCGTTCAAGAAAAGGTAAATAGAGGGTGTTATTATGTCTCGCTCATTAAAAAAAGGGTACTTTGTAGCCTATAAGCTTCAGCGAAAAATAGATATATTAAATGAAGCAAATAAAAAAGTGGTTGTGAAAACTTGGTCGAGAGCTTCTACTATCACCCCTGACTACGTAGGTCATACAATAGCTGTACATAACGGGAATAAATTTATTCCGGTCTATGTATCAGAAAATATGGTAGGGCACAAACTTGGCGAATTTTCACCGACAAGAGTTTATCGCGGGCATGCCGGAAATAGAAAAGACTCTAAAGGCAAGAAATAATCCTAATAGAATATTAAAGGAAAAAGTATAAATGGAAGCCAGAGCATTAAAGAAATATATTAGATCATCGCCGAGAAAGATGAGATTAGTAATCGATTTGATTCGCGGCAAAAATGCGGCAGAGGCTATTGCAATTTTGAGATTTAATACGAAATTAGCAGCTCGCGACGCAGAAATGGTTCTAAGAAGTGCTGTTGCAAATCTATCAAATTTTGCTGACGGCAAAACATTTGATCCTGATCAGGTAGTAATAAAAGGTGCTTGGGTAAACCAAGGTCCTGCTATGAAAAGAATATTGCCTGCCCCAATGGGTAGAGCATATAGAGTGAAAAAACGCTCAAATCATTTGACAATAGTTGTAGAAACTATAAATAATTAATTAATTAATTAGCTCTTACAAATTTGGAGTGAGATAACTTTGGGACAAAAGACAAATCCAATTGGGCTACGTTTAGGAATTATCCGACCATGGGATGCAAATTGGTTCGATAATAGAAATTTATCCGATAAGCTTGCTGAAGATATGAAAGTAAGAAATTACATTCGTAACAGACTCAAAAAAGCAGGCGTATCACGTATAGTTGTTGAGCGTACAGCCAAACAGCTTAGAATTACTATACATACTTCCCGTCCGGGCGTTATTATCGGTCGCTCCGGTAAGGACATTACCCAATTGGAAGAAGAATTAAAGAAATTAACATCAAAAGATGTTAAAATCTTAATAACCGAAATAAAGAGACCCGAACTGGATGCAATGCTTGTAGCAGATAATATTGCACAACAGCTCGAGGGCAGAATATCCTTCCGAAGAGCGATGAAACAGTCTGTATCATCGGCAATGCGAATGGGTGCTTTTGGAATCCGTGTAATGTGCGGAGGCAGATTAGGCGGAGCAGAAATGGCACGCACAGAGCAGTACAAAGAAGGTCGAATCCCTCTACATACACTCAGAGCAGATATAGACTATGCTACATCAACAGCACAGACTATCTATGGCTCAATCGGTGTAAAAGTATGGATTTGTAAAGGCGAAATAATCGGTAAACAGCAATAAGAATTATAATAAAGAGTAGATATAATGTTATCACCTAAAAGAGTAAAATATCGTAAAACCCAGCGCGGAAGAAACCGCGGTAAGGCTCAGAGAGGCTCTACTGTAGCCTTTGGTTCCTTCGGGCTTAAAGCTATGGAACATGCTTGGATAACAAATAGACAAATAGAAGCTTCCCGTATTGCTATTAACCGCTATCTAAAACGCGATGGTAAAATCTGGATTAGAATCTTCCCCGACAAACCGTACACAAAAAAACCTCTCGAGGTACGTATGGGTTCCGGTAAAGGTGCTCCGGAAGGTTGGGTAGCAGTTGTAAAACCCGGAAGAATTATGTTTGAAGTAGATGGTGTGTCCGAGCAATTAGCTCAAGAAGCTTTACGTTTAGCTTCAAACAAACTACCAATAAAGACAAAATTTGTTAAACGTATTGATTTGGTATAAGAAATGAAAGCACGTAAAGCAGTAAATTTAAGAGAATTAATCGACGAAGAGTTAATTGGTCAGCTTAATGAAGCAAAGGAAACTTATTCTAAGCAACGATTCCAACAAGCTCTGGGTCAGCTTCATGACACTGCGTATCTTAATATATTGAAAAAAGATATAGCAAGAATTAAAACAATTTTACATGAACGCAAGCAGGCAAAATAAAATGGAAAATGTTGAAATAACAAAAAAAGAGAATATGCCGGCAAATACGGATGTTAGCGCCGTTACAAAATCCAAGAAACGCGTTTTCCAAGGAAAAGTAACGTCTAATAAAGCAGAAAAAACAATAAGTGTAGAGATATCGACTCAAGTAGCTCACCCTCTCTACAAGAAGTATTATAAAAGAACAAAAAAAGTGATGGCTCACGACGAATCAAACCAATGTACAATTGGTGATGTTGTAAAAGTAAAAGAGCACAAACCCATAAGTAAAAATAAAAGATGGGTTTTAATCGAAGTAGTGTCCAAAGCTAAATAAGGAAAGTAACAATGGTACATGAAGAAACCAATTTAGTCGTTGCAGATAATTCCGGTGCAAAGAAAGTTCGTTGTATCAGAGTGCTCGGCGGACACGGCAAACGATATGCTCGTATTGGAGACGTAGTCGTAGTTTCAGTGAAAGCCGCAATACCTAATGCAAACGTAAAAAAAGGCGAAGTCTGCAAGGCGGTAATTGTAAGAACATCAAAAGAAACAAAAAGAAAAGACGGTTCTTTTATTCGTTTTGATGATAATGCCGCTGTAATCTTGAATAACAACGGAGAGCCAAGAGGCACTCGTATATTCGGACCGGTTGCCAGAGAGTTGCGTGAAAAGAATTATATGAAAATTATATCATTAGCGCCTGAAGTAATTTAAGGATCGAAAGAAATGAAATTAAAAATTAAAAAAGGCGATCAAGTAAGAGTAATCGCCGGTAATGACAAAGGCGAGACTGTTAGACGCGTATTAGCTGTATATCCTGACAAAATGAGAGTCTTGGTAGAAGGCGTAAATGTTAGAAAAAAACACTCACGCCCAACTCAAATCAACCCCAAAGGCGGGATTATCAGCAAGGAAATGCCGGTCCATTATTCAAATATAATGTTAGTTGATTCACAGAAGAAACCAACCAAAGTAGGCATTAGATTTGATGATTCAAATGGCAAACGTATCTCAATTAGATACGCCAAAACTGATAAGAAAGATATTTGAAATTAATTATATTAAGAAAATAAAATGGCAAAGACACAAGGTAAACAAGGAGCTCAAAAACCGGGCACTCTGAAAAAGTTAGACATTAAGCCCGAAGGTAAAAGGCTTGAAGAAGTTAAAGACAATAGTTATCCTATGCCAAGGCTTCAGCAAATGTATTACGAACAAGTTGTGCCTGCTATGATGAAAAAGTTCAACTATAAGTCAGTAATGCAGGTGCCAAAGCTTGAAAAGATTTGTCTTAATATGGGTGTAGGGTCAGCGACTCAGGATACTAAGACGCTAAACTTCGCTGTAAACGAGCTCGAATTAATCTCCGGACAAAGACCGGCAATCAGAAAAGCTAAGAAAGCAATTTCTAACTTTAAACTACGTGCCGGTATGCCAATAGGCTGTATGGTAACGTTGAGAAGAGCAAGAATGTATGAATTTTTAGATAGATTTATAAACATTACTTCTCCACGTATCAGAGACTTTAGAGGCTTTAGTGATAAAAGCTTCGACGGAAGAGGCAACTTTACCGTCGGCATTAAAGAGCAGATAATCTTCGCAGAAATTGATGTTGATAAAGTAAATAAAATCACAGGATTAGACATTACTTTCGTTGTACATTCAAAATCAGATGAAGAATCACATGCACTTTTAACAGAATTTGGTTTCCCATTTCGTAAAAAAGAGTAGAGAATAACTATGTCAACAAAAGCAGTAATTGCTCGTAACGAAAAAAGAAAAGTATTAGCCGAAAAATATGCGGCTAAACGCGAAGAACTGAAAGCACTAGGCGACAGCGAAGGTCTGCAAAAATTACCTCGCAATAGCTCCCCCGTCCGCATCAGAGTTAGATGCACTCAG
Organism: uncultured bacterium; assembly: GCA_942493235.1. Lineage (GTDB taxonomy): Bacteria > Bacteroidota > Ignavibacteria > Kapaibacteriales > UBA2268 > ENR-C587. Next base: position 637,194 of record OW818676.1, read on the forward strand.
ACCGGAAGAGGAAAAGGCTGCTATCGCAAATACGGAGTATGCAGAAACGTATTTCGTCAGTTAGCACTGGAAGGCAAAATTCCAGGCATGAGAAAAGCAAGTTGGTAATATTAATTATAGTAATAAAAATAATCATAAGAATTATAAGCTATGCCAGTAACAGATAAAATATCGGATTTCTTGACAAGAATTCGAAATGCGGGAGCCGCAAAACACAAGACTGTTGATATCCCTTGCTCTAAGTTAAAAATAGAATTGGCAAAAATTCTAAAAGACAACGGATATATCGCAGACTACGAGAAAATAGACGATAGCGTTCAAGGTACTATCAGATTGACATTAAGATACTATCGCCGCGACCACGCAATAAAGGAATTAATCAGAATTAGTACTCCGGGCAGAAGATTTTATGCCCCGGCTGATAAATTACCAAGAGTTAGAAACGGTTTAGGTATTTCGATAATTTCAACCTCCAGAGGCGTGCTTAGCGATAAGCAAGCTCGCAAATTAAATGTTGGCGGTGAAGTGCTTTGCACAATATGGTAATTAAATTTAATAATCAGGAGTAAAAGCTGTGTCAAGAATTGGTTTAAAACCACTGCAAATACCCGATAAAGTTCAGGTTAACATAAAGGACAAACACATTGCGGTCAAAGGTCCCAAAGGTGCTTTAGAGCATCAAATACCTGAATCAATCGAATATACATTAGATAATAACGTATTAAGTTTCTCTCGTACGGATAACGAGAAACACGTACGCGCACTCCACGGGCTGACACGCGCACTTACCGCAAACATGATTCAAGGCGTAACAACCGGATTTTCAAAAACATTGAAAATCGAAGGTGTCGGCTACAAAGCTGAAATGAGAGGCGTTAATTTAATGCTGTCATTAGGCTATTCTCATCAAATTATGGTAGTGCCGCCGCAAGGTATCGAAATCCAAGTACCGCAACCAACAACAATTATTGTATCAGGAATTGATAAACAATTAGTTGGTGAAGTGTCAGCAAGAGTTAGAAAATTGCGTCCACCTGAACCATATAAAGGTAAAGGAATTCGTTATGAAGGCGAATATGTAAGACGTAAAGCAGGCAAAACAACTTCTAAATAATAATTAGATAATTCGTAATAAGAATAAATAGAAAAATCAGATGAAGGCTTTAGAGTTAAAAAAAGAACGTAGAACCCGCAGGAAACACGGAATACGTAAAAAAGTGGACGGCACTGAATTGCGCCCGAGACTTACTGTCTTCAAGAGTATAAATCAAATATATGCTCAAGTGATAGACGACGTAAGTAAAGTTACAATTGCGTCAGCTTCTACGATTGATAAAGAGGTTCGAGGGTTGATAAAGCCCGATATGCCTAAAGTGGCACAAAGCCAAATAGTTGGCGAGATTCTCGCTAAACGTGCTATACAAAAGAATGTGAAAATGGTAGCCTTCGATAGAAATGGCTATCTATATCATGGCAGAGTAAAAGCCCTTGCAGACGGATGTCGTAAAGGCGGTTTAGAATTCTAATAATTATCTGAATAAGGAAAAAAAATGAGTAAAGTAAAAGCCTCAGAATTAGAATTAAAAGATAAGCTCGTCTACGTCGGTCGTACAGCAAAAGTAGTAAAGGGCGGTAGAAGATTCAGCTTCTCTGCAATGGTTGTTGTCGGAGACGGTAACGGACATGTCGGTTATGGCTTAGGTAAAGCTAGTGAAGTTGTCGATGCAGTGTCTAAAGCAACAGATGCTGCTAAGAAAAACATCTTCAAAGTTAGACTTCAAGGAACAACATTACCACATGAAGTTGTAGGCAGATATGGCGCTGCTAAAGTTTTAATCAAACCTGCAACCGCAGGTACCGGTGTTATTGCTGCCGGTGGCGTCAGAGCTATCTTAGAATTAGCAGGTGTTCAAAATGTATTGACAAAAAGTTTAGGTTCGTCTAATCCTCATAACTCTATTAAAGCAGCTATGAATGGGTTATTACAACTTGAAGATGCTCAGTCCGTTTCGGCACGCAGAGGAATTTCTGTAGAAAAAGTAATATTAGGTTAAAAAATAATTTTGTAATTTTGTATTTCAGAGTTAAAAAATGAGTAAGCTTAAAATAAAACAAATTAAAAGTATTATTAAGACTAATAAGAATCAAAAGCTTACAATAGAAGCTTTAGGGTTAGGCAGACCAAATTATGAAACTGTTTTGCCTGATAATCCTCAGACGAGAGGGATGATTACGAAAGTAAGACACCTTGTCCAAGTAGAGGAAGTAAAATAATTAATTAAAGTATTGAACATTATAGCAAGAAAATACTGATGAAACATATTGGTAATCTTAGCTACGCTGACGGAGCTAAACACAAAGATAAAAGAATTGGTCGCGGACCAGGCTCCGGACACGGCGGTACAGCAACCCGCGGTCATAAAGGCGCTCAGTCAAGACGCAATTATAAGACAAAACGCGGTTTTGAAGGCGGACAAATGCCTTTGCATAGACGTTTGCCCAAATTCGGATTCATGAACAGATTTAGAGTAGAATACCAGATAATGAATCTTGGTAGAATACAAGAATTAGTAGAGCAAGGTCTCATTACTGATAAAGTCAACTTCGAAATTTTATTCGATTTAGGAGCGATTAATCAGAAAGACATGCCACTTAAAATATTAGGGTTCGGAGAGCTGAAGTCAAAATTGGCTTTCGAGGCTCATCGCTTCTCTGAGACAGCTAAACAAAAGATTGAATCTGTTGGAGGCACTGTAGTAGTCAATGAATAAATTCATTCAAACTTTTCAAAATATGTTTAAGATTGAAGAACTGCGGAATAAAATTATTACCACAGTTCTTATCTTAATAGTTGTAAGAATAGGCTCTTTCATAACCCTGCCGGGTATAAACGTTGAGTTGCTTGAAGCAGGTAAAAGTGCAGATGCAAACAACTTATTCGGCTTATTCGACTTATTTGTAGGAGGCGCTTTCTCTAACGCCGCTATTTTTGCTCTTGGTATTATGCCATATATCACTACATCGATTATTTTTCAATTAGCCGGCGTAGTGATTCCTGAAATTCAGAAGATGCAAAAAGAAGGCGAAGAGGGCAGACGTAAACTTAATCAATGGACTCGTATGGCAACTGTTGCAGTTGCCGCTTTACAAGGGTGGGGCGTGAGCGTTAGGTTGATAAATATGCAAACTAACGGAATTAATGTTGCCGAAGGCGGAATATTATTCCAATTAGCAACAGTATTTCTTCTTGCAGCCGGTACCATATTCTTAATGTGGCTTGGTGAACAAATTACTGAGCGCGGAATAGGTAATGGTATATCATTGATTATCATGATTGGTATAGTAGCCAGATTTCCCGGTGCTGTATATCAAGAATTTAATTCGGTAGTTCTATTAGGCGAAAGACCTTGGATGATAGAAATAATCATTTTTGCATTCCTGATATTTATAATTGCAGCGGTGGTCTTTATGACCCAAGGCTCAAGAAAAATACCGGTACAATATGCAAAAAGACAAGTCGGTCGTAAAGTATATGGCGGAACAACTACTTATATCCCTTTAAGGGTAAATACAGCGGGTGTAATGCCAATTATCTTTGCACAGTCATTATTATTTATCCCAAGCACGATTGCAAGTTTCTTCCCGGAAAGTAATTTTTTAAATAACATAGCTATGTTATTTAACGAAAGAAACATGGTATATGCCGCAATATATGGAATAATGGTAGTACTATTTACGTACTTCTATACAGCCATAATATTTAATCCGAGAGAAATTGCAGAAAACATGAAGAAACAAGGTGGATTTATACCGGGCATTCGTCCTGGCAGTCCAACATCGGAATATATAGATAATATATTAACAAAAATCACTCTACCGGGTTCGTTATTTTTAGCGTTAGTTGCTATATTGCCAACATTTGCTATAAATATTCTTGGAGTAACAGGTTCATTTGCGTCATTTTTCGGGGGTACATCACTATTAATTATGGTGGGAGTTGCTCTTGATACATTGTCTCAAATCGAATCTTACTTATTAATGCGACACTACGACGGCTTTATGAAAAGCGGAAAAATCAAAGGTAGAGTCGGCGGTGGAGTAGGCGGATATTAATATGGATTATAAGCTAAGACAACCGGTTCCATTTATTAAACAAGATAGTGAAGTTGCACTACTTGAAAAAGCTTGCAGAATAGTTGCAGAAACATTTCTTGCGGTTGAGAAATATATGAAACCGGGTGTCTCTACGCTTGAAATAGATAGGATAGCTGAAGATTATATAAGATCAAAAAATGCTAAGCCTGCTTTTAAGGGGTACAAAGTTGACGGATTAACATTTCCGAATACTTTGTGTATATCTATTAACGAAGAGATAGTACATGGTATCCCAAGCGAAAGAAAACTTAAAAACGGAGATATAGTATCTGTAGATTGCGGTGCTGAAATATTCGGATACTATGGCGACAGTGCAGTTACATATCCAATCGGCGAAATTAGTGAAGAGCAAAAAAAGCTTTTATTAGTAACCGAGCAAGCATTGTTTTTTGGAATAGAAGCAGCTATTGAAAATAATAAGCTATATGACATTTCGAAGGCTGTTCAGGAATATGCCGAGAAAAACGGTTTCAGCGTTACACGCGAATTAGTTGGTCACGGAATCGGGAAAAAGCTTCATGAAGAGCCCCCGATACCGAATTTTGTGCCTCCGCTACTGCATAGGAAGAAATATCCTAATGTAACTCTAAAGAGAAACATGGCTTTAGCAATAGAGCCAATGATTCACATGGGCAGACAATATACTAAAACGTTAGGTAACGGGTGGACATTTGTAACAGCAGATGGATTACCGGCGGCACATTTTGAACATACAATAATTGTGGATAAAGATAAACCAAAAATATTAACATTAAGAGATTAATAGTAAAATGCCAAAGCAGGAACTAATACAATTAGACGGTATAATAGAAGAGACTTTACCAAATACTCAATTTATAGTAAAATTTGAGAATGGACATAAAGTGCTCGCTCATATATCCGGCAAAATGCGAATGAACTTTATTAAAATTCTACAAGGTGATAAAGTTAAAGTAGAACTTTCGCCATACGACCTGACTAAAGGCAGGATAATTTACAGATATAAATAAGAATTAATAATATATCAAAGAGTTCAGAAATGAAAGTAACAGCATCAGTTAAAAAAAGAAATCCCGACGATAAAATTGTTCGCCGCAAGGGTAAGGTTTATATAATTAATAAGAAAAATCCAAGATTTAAGCAAAAACAAGGCTAATAAATAGAAAGGTATTATAGTGGCACGTATAGCTGGTATCGATTTACCCAAAAATAAGAAAGGATATGTAGGCTTAACATACATATTCGGTATTGGCAGATCTTCCTCATTAGAGATTCTAACTAAAGCCGGACTTGATCCGGAGAAAAAAGTGAACGATTGGACAGATGAAGAAGTAGCTCAAATTCGCCAGATTTTGGCAGAATACAAAGTAGAAGGTCAGCTACGCAGTGAAGTCCAGATGAATATTAAGAGACTTATGGACATCGGCTGCTACCGTGGCTTACGTCATAGAAGAGGATTACCTTGCCGTGGACAGAGAACAAGAACAAATTCTCGTACTCGTAAAGGTAAGAGAAAAACAGTTGCCGGAAAGAAAAAGGCAGCTAAGAAATAATAGCATATTGCTAATATTTCTTTTGAGAATAATGCTAATTAAAAAATATTATTAATAAACTACAGTGTAAAAAAATAAATGGCTGCAGCAAAGAAAAAAACTAAAAGAAAAATAGTTGCTGATGCACACGGAAAAGCATTCATTAGAGCTACATTTAATAACGTAATGGTTACAATTACTGATATGTACGGTAATGCTTTGTGTTGGTCTTCAGCCGGCAAAAACGGGTTCCGCGGTTCAAAAAAGAACACACCATATGCGGCACAAGTTTCTGCCGAGAAAACTGCTAAAGAAGCTTTTGACATGGGTTTAAGAAAAGTGGACGTTGTAGTAAAAGGTCCGGGTTCCGGAAGAGAAGCTGCTATTCGTGCATTAACTCAAGCGGGCTTAGAGATTCATAGCGTAGTTGATAAGACTCCGATTCCGCATAACGGGTGCAGACCGCCTAAACGCAGAAGAGTTTAGTTATACTTTATGGCTATCTTCGGATTTGTATTTAGTTGTGGAATTTTTGTATTAAAAATAAAAAGAATTATATGAATATTCAATTACAGATGCCCGAAAAGGTTCAAATAGAAGAAACCGAGAATCAACTTCACGGTAGATTTACTTTACAACCTTTAGAAAAGGGTTACGGAGCAACGCTCGGCAATTCCTTGCGTAGAATTCTACTGTCAACTGTACCCGGGTCAGCTATAGTTGGCGTTAAAATTACTGACGTCCTTCATGAATTCCAGACAATACCCGGCGTTATTGAAGACGTTACCGAGATAATTTTAAATCTTAAAGAAGTTAGAATGAAGGTTTTGGATAAAAAACTTCAGAAAATTAACTTTAAGCTGAAAGGTCCATATACTTGGACTGCTAAAGAGATACAGGATGTATGCCCTCAGATTGAGGTGATGAATCCTGACCATTTAATAGCAACTTTGGCAGAAGATGCCGAGTTTGAAGTAGAATTAAGAATTGGAAGAGGCAAAGGCTATGTGCCTGCCGAAGAACAACAGATAGTAGATTATCCTATCGGTATGCTTCCTATTGATGCAATTTTTACTCCAATTAAAAATGTAATCTATAATGTAGAGCCATATCGTGTAGGTCATAAAACTGACTATGAAAAATTAGTTCTTGATGTTAATACAGATGGAACAATTGGTCCGCAAGAAGCAGTTCATTTCTCTGCTAAGGTCTTGCTCGACCATGTTAAATATTTCATAAGCTTTGAAGACCTCGAAGAAGAGAAATCTCATCACGAGTCTCCTGAAGATGAAGTTAAAGAAGCTGAAAGAAATAGACTTCGTAAGATATTACTTACACCGGTTGATGAACTTGAACTTTCGGTTCGTGCTCATAATTGCTTAAAAGCTGCTAATATAAAATCCTTATCGGAATTAGTTACTTTGCAAGAGTCCGAATTATTGAAATTCCGTAACTTTGGCAGAAAATCGTTAGTTGAACTTACAGAAGTGGTTCATCAATATGGGCTTGAATTTGGTATGAATATCGATAGATTTATCAAAGATGAGCCACATAAAAATACTGATTTGAATGATGCTTACTAAGACTAAGCAATATTTTCATAATTATAATTAACAGAGAGATATATGAGACATCAGGTAAGAGGCCGTAAATTAGGCCGCACTGACAGCCACCGTAGAGCGTTGCTGAAAAATCTTGCTACTTCGCTTTTTGAACATAAAAGTATCAAAACAACTGAAGCTAAAGCTAAAGAACTTAGACCGTATGCTGAGAAGTTGATTACAAGGGCAAGACTCGCGATGAAACGCGAAAAATTAGGACTACTTCCAGAAGGTCAAACTGTTGACATTCATAATAGAAGAATAGTTGGTAGATTTATTAGAAATAAAGCCGTTCTTCAAGAACTTTTTGATACAATTGCTCCTGCTGTAGAGACCAGAGATGGTGGATATACCAGAGTAATTAAATTAGGTTTCAGAAGAGGTGATGCCGGTAGAGAAGCCATTATTGAATTAGTTGACTTCGCTGCTGCTCAAGACGGACAAGTTTCATTACGCAGAAAAAAGACTGCTACTAAACCAGCCGCTAAAAAAGCTACTAAAACTGCAGATGTAAAACCTGCTATTGTTGCTGCTAAGGCTGCTCCGATTGAAAAAGAAGTTGCTCCGATTGCTGAAGAAACACCGGTAGTAGAAGAAGTTGTTGCTAAAGTTACTGCTCCGGTAGTAGAAGAAGCTCCAGCGACAGATACTCCAACTGAAGGCGAAGAAGCAAAAGCTTAATATTGCACGTTAGACAATAATAATAAATAATGAGGTTGATATTTCAATCCTCATTATTTGTTATTGTATAAATCGAATATGGGCTTGATAAATATTACTATATACTCTTTAACATAGACTTACATACTAATTTATGAAATAGTTTTATAAAAGCAAAATATAGTCTCCCCCACTGATTATTGAATTTTACAACTGTTGTCAAATATATCTCTGTGCCTATAATAGTATCATATTTTAAAATTGAAATCCTGAAGTATAAATGTTTGTCATCTTCACCAATTACTATTTCCTTTTCATTTTTGAAAATAATTGGTATCGTTTTCCTGCCTGTGCTTAGACCAAATGGCTTTACAAAAAGATAATATCTTGCCTTTAACATAAATTGAATCCACTTTGGAAGAGTAAATAATTTTGTATAAATCTCATCAATTGAATTATTGATTGTTGTTCTAATCATAAATGAATCCGAGAAATCAATTATGGGCATATTTGTTTTGATAATGCTATCATTAGGTAATTGTGATTGCTTATTTGGTTTTGACATAGTCTCATACTTTTTTAAGTTAATAAACTATAGATTACTAAAACGATTTGCTAAAATATAATTGCATGCTCTCAAATGAAAATAATAGGTAAATAGTAGGAAATTCAAACAATATATTTTAGTAAAAGGGGTTAATTATATAATTGATTTCAAGTTGCGAAATTTAGGTGTGGAATTGACTATATAAAACACGAGGCTGTCTAAAATTTGTCATTAGAAACGAAGTGAAGAATCCAGATAAAGCTAACATGTCGATATTTATGGATTCTTCGTTACATTCAGAATGACGAATTTGCAATACTATTAATTTTAGACAACCTCAGTATAAAAAGAGTTTACTTATTTGTAGGTGGAGCCGCTTCTACTTTGTCCATTTCATAAGTAACGGTTTTATTATTAGTGCGTAAAGCAGTCCAATTCATTTTTGTATTATTGATAGAGATATTCCAGCACTCATAGTTCATACCAGTAGTACCACTTTGCAAATCATTCAAATAATTTGAAACAAATAAATTGCCATATAAGAAATATTTACCTTCGTTATCAGATTTTTTAATCCAATTATTAGCATCATCTTGATAATAATAATTGTAATTACCATTAGCTAAATACTCCCAATAGTGATAATTAGTGTCAGCAGTATTATCTGACGTGCATTTACCGTACCAAACGCCAATTATTTGTGTAGCGTAGTCAACTGATGCTTTTTTACAAGTATAAACATGAGAGTCCGGAGTAGAAATACCGTCGTAAACGTATGATTTTACAGAATAAGTAAAAGTAGTTGAAGTCAGTTCTTGTATCTTCAATTCAACAGTTACAGTTTTATTTAACTGGTCGATACCGTTAATAGTTATTATATCATTATTTATAGTATAAATATAATTATCCCCTTCTACCCATTTGCTATTATTAGCATCTATTCTAGTACCGATTGAATAGATTTCTGCTTTATCAGATCTTAGCTCCATACAAAATAACGAATCTGTAAGAGGCGTAATCCCATCAATATTAGTAACTACCCACTTACCGATTGCAAGCTCAGGGTAGTTGTTAGTAACATTATCATCGTCATCGGAGCATCCGTTAAATAAACATAGAAATCCGGCTAATGAGGCTAAAATAAATAAATTCTTCATTAATTTCATAAGATATAGTTCCTTGATTTGTATATAAATATAAAATTGCATTGCATCAAATAATTCTACAATGCAATGCAATATACAAAAATATTTGCCATCTACAAACAAATTATATTAGAAATGAAAGAGAAAAATAAACAATAACGAAATAATTTGGCCTATATAGAAAAAATTCTAAATAAATTAACAGAAATAGGGATTATTGGCTGGAGGTTGGTGGCTGCTGGTAAGAGACTGGGGAAGTATAAATGTAAAATTAGTGTTATTTGTTTGAAATTCGATATTCCTAATCACAAGACACAATCCCCTAATACATCACACACAAAATAACTAAGAAAATAAATAGTATTTCTTTTTTAGCTCATTATTTGCCTCCCGCTTATAAGTACTACTAAATTGAAATATAATATATTTAATAAAAATAAAAATATAGAAAATACTATTTAGTACAAGAAATAATTCTATTGTTCACTCGTTATGAAAAATAAGTATTTACAAAATGATAAGTATTCAAAGTGAATAAATATTATGGATAATGAATTAGTTCAACAAAATTTCATAGCGGAAATTAAACTAAAAGTACGCGAAGCCCAATACGAAGCTTTAAAGGCAGTTAATACGCAATTAATTAATTTGTATTGGGATATAGGCAGGTCTATTGCCGAAAAGCAATACGAGAATTGAGGGAAAGCAATTGTACCGACATTATCTAAAGAACTACAACAGGAATTTCCCGGAATCGGAGGATTTTCTACTACAAATCTTTGGCAGATGGCTCAATTTTATATCGAATATAACGCCGATGAAAATCTCCAGCCACTGGTTGGAGAAATTAGTTGGACAAAACACATTTTGATTCTTAATAAGTGTAATGATAGCTTAGAGAGAGTATTTTACATCCTTTCAACTAAAAAATTCGGTTGGACAAAAAATGTACCAATTCATCAAATTGAAAACAAAACATACCAAAAATATTTGCTAAATCAAACTAATTTTAACAATACATTGTCGGAAAATATACGGAAACAGGCTTATTTAGCGGTCAAGGACGAATATACTTTCGATTTTCTGAATTTAGCAGAAGAGCATGGAGAAAGCCAATTGGAAAAGGCATTAGTTCTAAACATAAGGAATTTTTTATTAGAAATGGGAGACAGCTTCACATTTATTGGAAATCAATATAAAGTCTGTGTAAGCGATAAAGAATATTTCATAGATTTATTGCTCTACCATCGCCAATTACAGTGTCTAATAGCCATTGAATTAAAAATTGGAGAATTTCTGCCGGAATATAAAGGTAAAATGGAATTTTATTTGTCAGTACTAAACAGTACAGTAAAATTGCCACATGAAAATGAAGCTATAGGAATAATAATCTGCAAAAGTAAAGATAGAACAATAGTAGAATATTCACTGAAATCAAGTAATATGCCTATCGGAGTGGCTACATACAGTACTTCAGATTATTTACCGAGCCAATATCAGAATTTCTTGCCAAGCTCTGAAGAAATATCTGTAAAAATTAATCAATATTTTGAACCAACGTAAATCTTAAAATAAAACCTTAAATAAAGTAAGAATAAATACACACATCTGTAGAAAAATAACGAATTATTGCAAATGTCAAAACCAATAAAAGAAGTATTCCATAATATTTTAAAAAATGAAAGAAACTCCCTCCAACTAAAAAATCAGAGGGAGTCTATCACTAATGGCAACTGTGGTTTTGACAACAATTTTCAACAATTAGTTCTTCCATTTTATTGAAATCTAAATTATCAACAATACTACGAACACTTGTGCCATCTTGAATTCTGTATGCTTTTATTCCCATAGATTGTAAATTTTGCAAAGCTCTCGCTCCCATTCCTGCAACTACTATGGCTTTTACTCCCTTATCACGTAGTGGAGTAATAGGATTGCACTGCCCGTGCTCATGCTCTGCTTCGTTGTTATTTAATACTTCAATTTCTTTAGTTTCGGTATCAAAAATTAAGAAATAGGGTGCACTGCCGAAATGACCATACGCAATAGAATCGAGTCCCATTGGTACTTCTGTTGGAATACAAATTTTCATTGATTTATCCTTTCGTGGAGTATTTAATGTTGGTACTATTGAATCAACAATACTGTTGAATTCATTTTTAATAATTTGATTATCCAAGTAACTATTCATATTTCCAGCATCAGTAGCTGAACATAAACCGTCAATTAGTGGAATTTGTGCCAATAATTTAGTTTCAAATTTGTCTGCTAAGTATTTGCCACCACCTTGACCAAACAAATAGTATTTTTCATCTTGATGTATAGAAGGAGTAAACCAAGACATGTTTTCTACAATTCCAAGTATAGGGACATCAATATCATTATGTTTAAACATATTTACAGATTTTTGAACATCAGCCAACGATAGCTTTTGTGGAGTACTAACAATTAATGCTCCGTCGAGAGGTATTTCTTGGCATAAAGTTAATACTATATCTCCAGTGCCGGGAGGTAAATCTATAATTAGATAATCTAAATCTTTCCATAAAGTGTCTAATAAAAACTTTTTCAGATATGCTGAAGCCGCTGGTCCACGCCAAATTGCAGGTTGCGAAGGATTAATAAAAAATCCGATTGACATAATTTGTATATTGTCTTTAATTGCCGGCTTTATCATTTCCTGCTCACCCAATTCTATGATTTCAGGTTGAAATGCTTCAAGTCCGAAAATAATGGGTACAGATGGACCATAAATATCTGCATCATAGATTCCAACTTTATAGCCTTTTTCAGATAATGAGTAAGCTAAATTAGCACTGACAGTTGATTTGCCAACTCCACCCTTTCCAGAGGCAACAGCAATAATTTTCTTTATTTCCGGAAATTTTGTTTTTTCAAATGTATTGTTCATAATCAATCCTTTTATACAGTTTCTAAAGCATGTTTTAAATCATTTATTATATCATTTACGTCTTCGACACCTACTGAGAATCTAACTAAATCATCAGTAATGCCTGCTTTTAGTTTGTTTTCTTTACTAACAGCAGCATGAGTCATAGATGCGGGGTGCTGAATTAAAGTTTCAACCCCTCCTAAAGATACAGCCAACACAGCTAAATGAACATTGTCCATAAGTTTTTTACCGGCTTCTAATCCGCCTTTCAATCCAAAGCTAATCATAGATCCCGGACCACTCATTTGCTTTTTAGCTAATTCATATTGAGGAAAAGATTCTAATCCAGGATATTTTATCCAAGCAATTTTGGGGTGATTTTCCAAGTACTGAGCAACTTTCATAGCATTTGATTGATTCCGTTCTACTCTTAATGCTAATGTTTTAACACCGCGAAATACTAAATATGCTTGATGTGGGTCCATATTGCAACCCATATATACCATTGAATGACGTAAAATTTTATATACCTCAGGATCTTTTGCAATTACTATCCCTCCAACTATATCCGCATGCCCATTAATAAATTTTGTAACCGAATGAAGTACTACATCAGCTCCTAAATCTAAAGGTTTTTGTAGATATGGAGTAGAAAAAGTATTATCTACAACTAACAATAAATTATGCTTTTTCGCAATTTTTGCACATTCACTAATGTCTGTAAGTTCCATTGTAGGATTAGCAGGGGTTTCAACATAAAGCATTTTTGTATTTGATTTAATAGCTGATGAAATTTCATCTAAGTTTGAGGTATTTACGAAGCTGGCTTCAACTCCGAATCTAGAAAAATCTTGTTCTAAAACACCCCTGGCAGGACCATACACAGAAGCGGTACTGACTATATGGCTGCCTGCTCCTAATAATGCCATATATACTGTCGTTATAGCAGACATTCCGGAAGATGTAGCTATACCATCAAATCCATTTTCAAGTTCAGCAATATTTTTTTCTAATGCACGAATTGTTGGATTAGCAATGCGAGTATAAATATATCCTTCACTTGCACCGGAGAAGCAATCAGCACCATGCTGTGCACTTTTAAATCTGAATGTAGAAGTTTGATAAATTGGCACTGCTGCACTTCCGAATTGGTCTTCAAATTCACCAGCGTGAATTAATTTTGTGTTAAATGCTAAGTTGCTTGTATTCATTTTCTTTTTCCTATTTATTTTTAAAATTCCTATTTGTCTTTATTTTTCTTTTGTAATAATTGATGATGTTCCGAACCTTCACGTATCATTTTTGCGTCGCATTGTGGACATCTTGTTTCTTGGCAAGGAACTCCAGAGGTATGAGGAAGTTTTGTTTTGCATTTAGGGCAAATACAATATCCACCTACTCCATTAATATGGCTATTTTGTTTCATAATGACTTTCTTAAAATTTCTGAATTAGAATATATTTCTTTCTTACAAAACTTAAATATTGTTTCTGCATTTCGGACATTCCTTTTTATCATGTGATTCTAATTTGTGCTTACATCTCCTACATACTATAAATAAATCATTTTCGATCTCTATAGTTCCACCGCTTATTTGTAATGATTTACCACTAATCAAGAAATCTGCAATCTTTTTATGAGCCGAATTAACAATATTGCCAAATGTTTGCCGCGAAACATTCATCTGTTCTGCTGCCTTTTCTTGATATAAGCCTTCGAAGTCAGCAAGTCTAATAGCTTCATATTCGTCAATGCTTAGTATAACTTCTTCCAAATCTTGCTTAGGAATTCCTGCCGGCTTAAAATAAATTGTATTTGGTGTTGAAAATACTTTTCTACATTTATTTGGTCTTGGCATTTGGTCTCCGATATACATTCGAAATTCTATCAACTATGCTTTTTGATAGCCTTTGTAATTTTCTAGTTTTTTCGTTTACACAAACTACTTGAATTTGAGCATAATTAATAAGTTCTTTTTCTCTGTTTAAAATTTTATGATTGAATACTATCCTCGCTCCTTCTATCTTTACTTGCGTTTTTATTAATAGAATTTCGTCATAAAATGCAGGCTTGCAGTAATTCAATCTTGAAGAAATTACCGGCATAATTAAACCGCTACTTTCTATATCTTTATAAGATAGACCTAAATTTCTGAAAAGTTCCCAACGGGCATACTCGTAATATTTCAAATATTGAGAATGATGGACATAGCTCATCTTGTCTGTATGGCTATATTCTACTTTTACTCTTGATTTAAAAACTGTTCTTTTCATTTTAACTAATAATTGTTCTTATAACGTTTTAAAATACAAATATAAGCTATTATTGGCAAATGCCAATAAATATTTTTAAAAAACTAAACAAAAGGTTATTATTTTCATATTTATCAAGCTATTCTAAAATATTAATTTTCCATCTAAAAATAATTGCCTAATTTTGTAACTTTGTAATTTGACGAAAGACAAAATTTGAATTATGCTGAATCTAACTAATATTTCGATACATTTTGGTGGGCGATATCTCTTTGATAATATCTCTGTTGCGGTTGGCGAAAATGACCGCATCGGATTGATTGGGCGAAATGGTACAGGTAAATCAACTCTCTTGAAACTAATTATCGGGCTCGAATCACCCGAACAAGGCAAAATTTCGATGCCTAATGGTTATAAAATTGGTTATTTACCACAGGAAATACAAACAAATTCTACAAAATCGGTCTATGAAGAAACCGAAAGTGCTTTAGATGATTTAAAAAAATTGGAAGCCGAGATTGACGGTTATTCAAAAGAACTCGAAGAACGTACTGACTACGAGTCAGATGAATATATGAAAATTATAGAAAGGCTAACCGAGGCAAGCGAAGTCTATCACCATTTGGGTGGACAGTCTATGGAAGCGGAAATCGAAAAAGTACTTATAGGTCTGGGTTTTGAAAGAACTGATTTCTCTCGCGGAATGAATGAATTCAGCGGTGGTTGGCAAATGCGAGTTGAGCTTGCTAAAATTCTTCTGCGTCAGAATGACTGCATACTGCTTGATGAGCCTACAAACCATCTTGATATAGAATCTATTCGTTGGCTCGAAGTATTCCTTAAATCTTACAAAGGTTCCATTCTAGTAGTCTCGCATGATAGACGATTTCTTGACAATATAACCAATAGAACTATTGAATTTTCACTCGGGAAAATATACGATATGCCCTATCCTTACTCACGCTTTGTAAGTGAGAGAGCCGGTCAAAAGGAATTACAGCTTGCAGCATATAATAATCAACAGAAACAAATTGCACAGCAAGAACGTTTTATTGAAAGATTTAAGGCAAAGGCATCATTTGCATCGCGTGCTCAGTCGAAGGTTAGAGCATTAGAGAAAATGGATTTGGTCGAAGTAGAGGAAGAAGATACTTCAAGAATGCGATTCAGTTTTCCGGAACCGCCGCGTTCGTCAAGATTGGTATTTGAAACTCACAATCTATGCAAAAAATATGATGAAAAACAAGTACTGCACGATATTGACTTTGCTATCGAAAGAGGCGAAAAGATTTGCTTTGTAGGTAAAAACGGGGAAGGTAAATCTACGCTATCTAAAATATTGGCTGGAATCGAAAATCATACAGGCGGAAATCTAAAGATGGGTACGAATCTCAGTTTGGGATATTATGCTCAGCATCAAGCCGAATTGCTTGACCCCGACGCAACAGTATTTGATATAATTGACCAAGCTGCTACCGGCGAGATGAGAAAACGTATCCGCTCGTTACTTGGTGCCTTTCTGTTTAGCGGTTCAACTGTAGAGAAAAAAATCCGTGTGCTCTCCGGTGGTGAGAAATCACGTCTAAGTATATGCCGAATGCTCCTTCAACCTATAAATGTAATGATACTTGATGAGCCTACAAATCACTTTGACATGGTTTCTAAAGATACATTAAAAGATGCACTAATCGATTATAAAGGTGCCTTGATAATTGTATCCCATGATAGAGAATTCCTTCAGGGCTTAACCCATAAAACTATTGAGTTCAAAAAAGGTAAAATCAAAGAATATCCGGGCGATATAAATGAATTCCTTGCTCAGCAGCAAATTGATTCTTTAGATTTACTTGAAGTAGGCAAGAGGAAGTAATCACAGTCCGAACCATTGATTAAGCAGATTGAGATGATGAAGATGATTATTTTATGAGAGTCTGAACTATTGCTAAAGCTGATTAAGCGTTGCCGCTGATAAATAAGCTAAATCAATAGTTCAGACTTTATTATTCCTTATTATGATTAAATTTTGGATTTATTAATCGTCTAAATTCTAAACTCCTTGCACCAAAATTTAATAGCATTCCAATTTCTAAGTTATAAGCTTCTAAATAATTTATTGCTTGAGAAAGGTGTACGTTCTCCAACTTTGTTAAAGCTTTTAATTCAATTGATATTATACCTTCAACTAAAAAATCGACTCTTCTTGTTCCGATTTGTTCATCTTTGTAAATAATGGGCATTTCAAATTCTCTAGCAAAAGAGAGACCATTGAAAGTCATTTCTTTTGCTAAAGCTCTTTGATAAATAATCTCTTGAAAACCATTACCCAAGGTTTTATGCACTTCTATTGCACAACCAATTATATTTGCAGTGATATCTGAATATTTATATTCATTTTTTATCATAGAAGCACCTATAATTCAAAAGAATTAGAAGAATTATATTCGAAATAATATAAAATATATTTTAAAATTTATAACCGAATTTATAATAGTTGAAGACTTTAAAAAGTCTAGAAAAAAAATAGATCAAAATTTAATTTGAACATAGAAAAGACAGTAAAAAATTGAACCATTATTTCATCTGAATAGAATGGATCATTTAGTTCAGAAATTTCAACTAAATCAAAATAATTGCATTTAATCATAGCAAATCTACAAATCAGCGTAATCAAAGGTTCAGACAAAAGTATATTGTAATATATTTTGATATTAATTATTTCAATATTCTGAACAATCCTTCTGATCAAGAGTTTTCAATAGGAATATTAATACAAGTCTGTTGCAAAACTATATAATTTTCAATTTCCATTTGTTCAAGAGGCTGACTAAAAAGTTGTCATTCTGAACGAAGTGAAGAATCCAGATAAAGCTAACTTATTGATAATTCTGGTTATTTCGTTACACTCAGAATGACGATTTAGAAATATTATTACTTTTTTGACAACCTCTTAATAAGCACTTAGTAGTTTGAAAGGTTTGAAAAATTAACAGTAAATAAATATATTGGACTTTTGCAATAGCCTTAATATATTTAAAAATAAAAGATATAAGCATATAAAAATACTAAAAGCTCACCCTAAGTTATTAACTTGGGGTGAGCAGTAGGTATAGTAAAAAAAATTAGATTGGTTTGATAGGAATACAGAAGTCAATATTATATTTCCCGTCTTGTGGCTCACTGTGATACATTTCAAAGTAAGGTTTTGTGTCTGGTTGATACCCGCTATTGGGTAACCACTGACCGTAAAGCCAATTCCAAGCAGTTTGAAATTCATCACCACTTAATTCAAAATGTGCTATGGCATACTTTGCTTGCTCTATCTGCATTTTACCGATTTCACCTTCTACTTTTGTTTCAGGGTCAACAGTAAGACACAAACTCATTCTAAGATTATCACTAAGAGCTACATTCGGATCATCGTGATATAATACCAAGAAATTAGTACTTTCAGAACCAAACAATCCTCTCGCCCCAGCCCAAGCAAAGAGTTTATTCCTTAGTTTTTGGAATAATGCTTGGTCTCCGTTGTAGGGACCGATATTTCTAATATAAGCCAGAGTCATTGCAGGAAGTACTTTGACTTCCACATTTTTGATTAAATCCATTTCTTTTCTCCAATTAATAGCACTTAAACCGATACAAAAATAGTGAAGAGAATTATCATCTTTTTGTACGATATTGCTATTTTGTTGGATTATATTGCTATTGTGAAGATAAGCTTTCCTATATTGAGATGCCGAGATTTGGAAATAATTCTTGAAATATCTTGAAAACATAGCAGTATCCGAAAATCCGCATTGAAAAGCGATTTCGGCGATGGGTTCATTTTTGTTTGATATGATTAAAGATGCGGCTTTCTCTAAACGAATACGTATAATAAATTGAAAGGGACTCTCCCCCACTATAGAATGAAATATCCTATTAAAATGAAACTTAGAGAAATTTGCCACATCGGCTAACTCCACTAATGTCATTGATTTGTTGAAATTTGACTCAATATAATCAAATGCTTTATTAATTCTATATATATATTCGGTATTTAGTTGGGTCATACACTTTCAATAGATTATGTTGGATTATATCGAATGCTAAAATTTGCTTATTAATTACCAATCCCCATAAGTAAATTGATTAAATGAACTTGGTTTGTTTTCGGAAATAAATGTTCTATAACCAACTAAAGAATCCGTTGCTGAATAGAATGATGTTTTAGAAAGTAGCTCGTCCCTGTATTCATAAATGGTATAGCCTATCAAGCTGTCTTGAGCCGAATATTCCCAAGATTTAACTCTAACACCTTGGTTCGAATAATCGAATAGAAGATAGCTTTGTAGTTGATTGTTGTTTGAGTAATAGCTACATTTCAATTTATTAGATGTTATAGTATCAAAAATAAATTTCGCGATTGATGAGATAGTATCTGGAGAATATGACAAAGAGCTTTCAGATAGAAAACCGGCTGAGTCATATTTATAATATTCAGCGTAAGAATATATTGAATCAGCACTTATAGTGGCGGTTTTATATAGTACGTTATTTGAATCATAATAGTATAAAATGTTAAACATAAAATTTGTCGAATCATAAGTATCTACATTTAATAATATACCACCGGAAGAATAATTATAAACCCAATAATATAATAATGTACCATCTGGAGTATAAGCATTTTGTATTTGTATTCTATAATTACTTTTATTTGTATTCGGTTCTGTAGGATTATCATTTGAACAGCTATAAAGCATAATTGCAGTAATTATAAAAATGGATAGTTTGAAAAGCTTCGTCATTTTAATACCATCAATTTGTTTGAAAATATTTAAAAATCACTTACTTACTATTTTATAGTAAGAGAAATCTAAATTACGAAAACTAAGTTGAAAAGCAAAAAAGAATTTTAATATTATCATAAGTCTATATAAACAAATGCTTTATTGATTTAAGAAATATATTCAGTATTATACAAATATAGGCTTATTAATTACCAATCCCCATAAGTAAATTGATTAAATGAACTTGGTTTGTTTTCGGAAATAAATGTTCTATAACCAACTAAAGAATCCGTTGCTGAATAGAATGATGTTTTAGAAAGTAGCTCGTCCCTGTATTCATAAATGGTATAGCCTATCAAGCTGTCTTGAGCCGAATATTCCCAAGATTTAACTCTAACACCTTGGTTCGAATAATCGAATAGAAGATAGCTTTGTAGTTGATTGTCGTTTGAGTAATAGCTACATTTCAATTTATTAGATGTTATAGTATCAAAAATAAATTTCGCGATTGATGAGATAGTATCCGGAGAATATGACAAAGAGCTTTCAGATAGAAAACCGGCTGAGTCATATTTATAATATTCAGCGTAAGAATATATTGAATCAGCACTTATAGTGGCGGTTTTATATAGTACGTTATTTGAATCATAATAGTATAAAATGTTAAACATAAAATTTGTCGAATCATAAGTATCTACATTTAATAATTTACCACCCGAAGAATAATTATAAACCCAATAATATAATAATGTACCATCTGGAGTATAAGCATTTTGTATTTGTATTCTATAATTACTTTTATTTGTATTCGGTTCTGTAGGATTATCATTTGAACAGCTATAAAGCATAATTGCAGTAATTATAAAAATGGATAGTTTGAAAAGCTTCGTCATTTTAATACCATCAATTTGTTTGAAAATATTTAAAAATCACTTACTTACTATTTTATAGTAAGAGAAATCTAAATTACGAAAAGATTGTTAAAGTGCAAAAGAGAATTTTAAAAGAATACAGAATAGCGACAAATATTTTATTACTGAAGCTCATCTCTTAAATAATTTATTTTCAAGTGATAATATTGTTCCAGCATGCAAGTCGTTTTGTAACTTGCATGCTTATTAATTCAATATTTTAATAGAGTTTTAGTATTTGATGCTTAATCCTTAAAGACCCATACCGAAACCGATTTAGCATTTACATGAAATTCTGCCCATCCATCATCATTTACTTTTGTTGAGGGTTTATTGTTGTCCAAATAGTCATACATTTGCTTGCCGGCATGTTGCTGTCCGATTTTCATCCATTTCTTAGAATCCGTACCATTAGATATTAGCACTGCGAGACCGGAACCGGTATGAGTATCATCACCTTCACGTGTCCAGCCAATAGTATGATTATCATAAAAGAAGTCATGTTGAACTCCATAAGCAAATAATTTCCGAGCAGTCATCAGCTCTTTAATGTGTTCAACCGGCACTAAATCAATCATGCACATATTACCGTTGCGGTCTTTATCAGTGTATTTTGCTCCATACAAATCAGGATAGAATACGCATGGATACCCTTGGTTTCTTAACAAAATCATTGCATAAGCTAATGGTTTGAACCACCAATCTACCCAACGCTCTAATGATTGGCAAGGTTGTGTGTCATGGTTATCGACTATAGTAACAGCTAATAAGGGATTTTCTTGCACTAATGTTTTATTGAATATATTTCTGATGTCATAATCGGAATTTTTTGATGCTTCATAAAAGTTATTTTGTAAAGGTACATCAAATAATGACATGCAGCCTTTAGTTGCTTGAATGTAATAGTTTAGGTGCATCAAGTCAGCAGACCAATATTCGCCGACAACGAAAAAATCAGGATATTCATTCTTTAGAAATTGAATCCAATCCCTGAAAAAACTAAACTGAATATGTTTGACAGCATCAAGACGAAATCCGTTTATTCCCGTTGTTTTTAAAAACCATTTACCCCAACGGGATAATTCGGTTCTAACTTCCGGATTATCCATATCAATATCCGAATACATTAAATAATCGAAATTCCCATTTTCATCGTCAACCATTTTTGCCCAATCTTTACCCGGACCTAAGAATTTAAATATTGCTTTGGCATCATCACCTTTTAAATTATTGGCAAAGTCAACACCGCTGAAATGACGATAGCACCACTTAAAATCCGAATATTTATTCTTTCGTCCTTCAAAATTAAACTTAGTCCAAGCTTCAATCCACAGATCCGCCTCGTAAACAAATTTTGTATCATTTCGTGCAACTTTTGCAGTTTTGACCCATTCAGTTTCGTCGGCACCGGCTTTATGGTTGAAAACTATATCCGCATAAATATTTATACCATTCTCATGAGCTGCTTCAATTGCTGAAATATATTGGTCTTTTGTTCCATATTTCGTGCGGGTATCACCTTTTTGGTTGAATTCTCCCAAGTCGTATAAATCGTATATGCTGTAGCCAACACAATATTTTTCATGTGCATTTTTGCCATTTGGATTGAAAGAGCTATTTTTAAATGCAGGAGGCAACCATAATGCAGTTACTCCCAAATTAGCTAATGAATTAGCTTCTATCTTGATTTTTACCCATAGTTCGGGCTCGTTTGCAGAATTCCCATAGTACCAGTGAAAATACTGCATCATCATTCCATTATCTTTCATGATATTCACTTAATATTATATTTATAAAATACTTATATTAATATATATATAATTATATAAATTGTAGATAGTATAATTGGATATGTTTTGAGTCGGTATTAGTTTGTTTATATTAAGTATGAAGGACACTACGACCAAATATGTTTTCTAAGAATGTACCGTAATTATTTAGAGTAAGCCGAGAGATCGGTTCGTTTTAGTTAATGATATAGTTATTTAATAAATAATGGTTGAATATTATTTACGAATTATCTGCAAATAATAACACAATTTACTAAAAGTATTTACAAAATACAAATTGAAAATATGATTTATTTGAAAATATTTATATAATTATACAACCTTGTATATTGGTCCCCTCGGTGTCAATTTGCTTTCTATGATTACTACTTTGAATGAATCCATCTCGCCAAATTCATAGTCTTTGTATTTGTCTATGGCTTTTTTGAATTCCGGTTTATTATGTTCTTTTAGTCTGATTAATGTCAGATGCGGTTTAAAGGGTTTGTCCTCAGTCGGATAGCCCAATTGAAAAAGACGTTTGTCTATTCTATTATTTATAGTTTGAAGTAACTGATTTGAGTCAATAATATTAGCAAATAGCACTCTCGGATTTGCCAAAGTCGGAAATCCACCGAGTCCGTTAAAAAGAAGATTATCATCATAAGTTACTGTAAGGTCAGAAAGTTTTTCTTTGATAGCCGGAATTTCATTAATCTTAACATCGCCAAGAAATTTGAAAGTGAAATGCAGATTCTCGATTTCTACCCATTTGCCGAAAACAGCATTTTGGAAATCGTCTTTTATATCGTCGTAAGAATATTTGAAAATATCTTTATCAATAAAAGTACCTATAAATAATCTTTTTGTATCCATTATATAAGCAGCATATTCTGAACAAACAATTCATCGAGTCCGATTTCATTCATCATAAATATATTGATTTCTTCCTTTTCATTTGGTCTGGAAAGAATGGAATTACCTTCATTATCTCGATGAATAAGAATAATAGAGTCTATACCCGAGTATTTAACAATTTCGGCATTATGAGTACTGAGGATTATTTGCTTATTATGAGATACATCTTTCATCATGTCAATTAATTTTGAAATTATGTGCGGATGAATCCTGCGCTCGGGTTCGTCAAAAATTGTCAAGTATTTGTTATCAAAATACAAAGCTAAGATAATAACAATCATAAAGACAGTTCCGTCCGAAAGTAGTGAAGCCGGAATATATCTACCATTATACCTTTCTTTTACTAAAAAGATATTAGAGAGTGTATCTTCAGTTTCAAACTTGATATCATCAATATCGGGAAGTACATAATTCAAGAGATTAAAGAAAGTACGGCGTTTATCGTCATCTTTAAGTACAGTAGATAGCAGAGCAAAGAATACTTCACGGCTATCGTTTTCATCTAAAGCATTTGATTGAGACTTGATAGAAGACAGCAAATCTTGCTCGAACTCATAAATAGATATATGCTGTAGTGTATTATTTGTTTTATCAATTTTAAAAAGTGCTTCTAAAATAGAATTAAACAAAATATCCTTATTATCCGGAACAGTATTTCTGAAGTCCTGAATATTCGGAAATATTTGCTTGATATCATAATCAGTACTATCGTAATTAATAAGTTCGACCGTAAATTTATTATCCGTGACAGAAGCTAATAAGTCGGAATTACCGATTTTAATTTTATCATCGAAATATTCGAAGTTGATTTTGATAATGTCTTTAATTACAGTGAAATCGGTATCTGTTTTACCAAGCTTAATACATAGATCAAAGGAGATTTCTTTAATATTTAGTTTAATATTTTTTTTATCAATTATAGAATCAAAAGAAACATTATGAATTGTCTGAAGAGAGAATTTGAGAGTAAAGAACTGCTCATCGGGCATAGAAAATATGTTTTTAATATATGTAGCACCGCCTTGATTAGCGATAGCGGTAGTAACATCTGAAGCCATCATATCACGAATAAATTTGAATAGCATCAGGAAGTTTGATTTTCCTGAGCCATTAGTACCAATAACTACATTGAAATCAGTCAAATCAACAGTAAGTTCTTTAAAGCTCTTAAAGTTTGAGCATTCTATATGGTTTATTTTCATCTTAATTCTTTTTTATATAATATAGAAAAAACAAATTTAAAATATTTCGAATTGAAATACAAGTATATTTGTAAAAAATTGGGTATTTTATGAAAAGCGGCTTGCAAAAGCCCAAATTATTTATTTACAGTTCATTTGGCGAAAAATAAATAAAATGTTAACTGCTAATCAACCCCACGGTTCAGCGTGGGGTTGAATGTTGATAAAATTGAATTCCGATAGTATTGCAATAGGTTGATAGTTGAAGGATATTTGTTATAGCACCGGACATTTTCTATTCTGTCTGATGGTTTGGGATTATATCTTGACAAATCTTTGTGTTCGATTATTTGAGCGAATTGTATAAACACCGCTCGGATAATTTGAAATATTAATTCGAGATTCGGCTTTTAATTTATCAATTAAAATGCCCATAGAATTATAAATCTCAATTTCACCAGCTATCAATCCCTCATCAATATTTATAAAATCCGTTGCAGGATTAGGAAAAATCGAGAGAGTAGAATTTGTTTCATTTACCGAAAGTTCCTCCCAAGAATATGAAGTAATGTATAGACCATAATTTGTATTATGCGTTACTACATTTTCTAAATAACTTGTATCCTGAGATTTAGCCAACATATATATAGTATTATTAATGTTACCCAATTGAAAATTCCATATATCGTCATAACCTTGAGAACCATAATAAGAGCAATATTTAACACTAAAATCTTTATCCAATTTGTAAATAATCATATCCAAAGAGTCTGAAAAAGATTTTTGCTTAGCATCGGCAGTTACAGGATGAGTTTTATCCATTGTGTTTGCAACCAAATAAAAACTGTTATTTTTATCAATTTGCATAAATACATCTCTTGTGTGCGTAATGAAATAATTGCCATCTTCTATATTAGTCTGAACAAAGACTGTATCTAAGTAGTCATTAGGAGAAAGAATTTTAAATTGACAATTATCAGGATTGTCATAATCAACTTTTGCTATGAAACTTCCGAGCGGCAAACCAATCTCATTTTTTCTATTCCAACCACTCAAATATAACTTATTGTTTTTATCAAATTTTATGTCTCTTGGTCTTCCAAAAGTATAATAAGAAGCATATTTGATTTTTTGCTCTATCGGGTTAATAACACTAATTGTCGATATAGGTAAATCGACTAAAGTATTTAAACCTGCGTGTAAAGAGTCATAAGCTGACAAAGTTGATTGAATTGCACCTTTAGTACAAGGGAATTTCCCATTAATTGGATAACCCTCATGGCTACCTATAAAGTCAGAAGGATACATCAAACCTAATATTGCAATATCTCCATTATCTGCAATATCCATCATTCCAATAATATCATCTCCTATTCCGCCCCAGAATGTGCCATAATCAATATTTTTCCCGTCATCAGAAAGAATTCCTATGTAAAAATCTACACCCAAATGCCATTGATAGGATACAGATCTTTTTTTCTGAATTGCATTATCGCTAATTACATAAATGGAATCTGGAGTAAAATAATAATTACCATTTTGATAATATTGGTCTTGTGGTAAAGTTGAGCTAATAAAAACCAATTTATCATCTGTAGTTACTTTCATTTTGGTAAAAGTAGAAGAGGTTGCGGGTATAACAGTATTATAAAAAACAGTATCATTATCGGGAGATATTTTTGACACTATCATTTTATGGTCTATTACACGAATAAAATCAGTTTCTAAAAAATCTACATTCGCATTTTTATTGAGAGCTTGGGAAAATATATATTTATTTCCTTTAGAGTCAACGTCAATATTATTTATATAATAATCAGGGAATTCAATATAACGAAGACTATCATGAGTAATTTCATCAAATTCTTTGATAAAACTACCTTTAGGAGGTTGGCTACCACCAGTACCATAGTACCCGGTTACGTAAATTATGTTATTTTTGACTATTGGATAAAAACAAGTGTAATAATCTTCGCTTAATACTGGATAGAGAGAATAAAACATAAATAACACGCAAATATTTAGTAATTTCATAATTCACCTTAAAAATATTAGAGCAGTTTCCTTTAGAAACTGCTCGCAAATAAAAACATTAATACTTTATAAAGTTCAACTCTAATATGTGCTTAATGTTATCCAAATCATTGAAATCAATTATTATTGTATATTGTCCACTTGTTAGATTGTTTACATTAATGTTAATTGAATTGTTTCCTTTAAAAAAAGTATTATTTTGATAATATACTTGATTACCTAAAACATCAATTATTTTCAAATTAAAATCCGAAACAAAACTACTGTTTATGTTTAAAGTAGTGTTGCTTTCACAAGGATTAGGATAAAGGAATGCAGAAAAATTTAAATCCGAACTCTCAAATTCAATATGCTTTAACATCGGCATAAAAAATGTTTTAGCTGTTGATGATGTTCTATTTACATTTTGAATCGGATAATACCTATTTGCTTTTACATCAAGAGATGTATTATAAGCACCAATTGAGGAATACGGTACAGATACAACACCGTTGTTATAATCATTGGCACTTATATTTAAAGTGCTTATAAGCGAATTGTTATTATAAATTAAACACTGTTTTTCTTGATTTCCGAAATCCCATTCATGACTTGCATATTTAACACTATTCTTAAAATACTCATAATATTGTTTAGCATTAGCATCTAAATAGCTACCGCTAAAGATATTAATTGTTCTGCTAATAGTATTAACATAAATGGAATTAGGAGATGGGGGATTTGGTTTTACTAAGTTTTCTTGTTCCATAGTATTCAAATAATTATAATAATTATTAACAGCATCAATATTTATATTTGGTTGATTAATAATAATATTTTTAAATTGCTCCATATTCAAAAATGGGTTTTGTACCCATAATTCAAATACTGCTTTGCCTAATTCAATATCTTCGTTATCACGTCCTTTTGAATAATAAAGGATTGTTTGGGAATCTTCATAAGGGGCATAAGATAAAATACAATCCGCAGTAAACTTATGGTCAGGTTCACACTTCATATCATATAATCCCCAAAGAAAACAAGAAAAAGCACCTCCCGAATAACCACCATCAGTAGTTTCAAGCCAGCTTCTATTTGAAGAGAAAAGAAGACCTCTTTTTTGATAACCATTTGGGAAAGGATTGTAAATATCCCATTGTTTATATGATGGTGCAACTTCGGTATTATAAGATAAATAAATCTCTTCGCCTTTATTAAAAATTGTATTACCAAAAGAATCTTTCTCATCTAAATTGTGATATATTTCACAAAATGTTCCATTATTCCAAGCACGAAATGCTTGTGAAAAAAAAATGGGGAATCCTTCGTAATTTTCACAACTCGGATCAGCTAGAGCATTCATTAAAATCCAATTAAAATAGTGTCCATATTCGTGAGCTATGTAGTTATTGTTTAATTGAAATGTATGATAATTTAAATCTGTATTAAAAGAGCCGCCTGGAGTTTTAAGAGTATTGAACCTATTTGTTATAATTTGAGGTATCTTATCACCGGTTGTGTTGGTATTAAATGGTAGCTGAGAATAATTTTGTACATCAAATCTGCGTTTTAAGAAATATTTACTTAATGATGCATAGCGGAAAATGAATCCATCTGCCGGATTAATAAATATATCTATATTCTCATGTCTATAAGAGGTCTCGCCAGTAATCGGATTAGTTAGTCTTGCTTCTCTCATTCTATAAGAATCAAATACTCTGAAATTTGGAGTATTTGTTCTCAATGGGTTGATAGAAATGTGATTTGAAGGACTAATTAGTTTTATAGCAAAGTTCTCTTTTTCAACGACAACGATGTAAACTAAATCTTTAATTGCTTCGGCACTGGCTTTAACAAAGAAAGAATAATTACCTATACTATCTGTTTCGGTCCAATGCACTCCCTTAATGTACTCATTGTTAAGAAGTGGCTGAGGCAACCTTAGTAAGCTATATACAGGTAGTTCAGGATTAAATTTTGGTTTTAAATAAAGTCTTAATTTAGTTATTGCTCCTTTAGTTCTATTATCCGTAGGGTCAACAAATAATACCTTTCCACTGATTTCTAAATTGACTGTTTGTTCTCCATCAATTAATGCCGGTAGAGATAGTGCTTCGCCATCTGTACAAATTGTCAAATCATCATCAGAATTTGGGTTTTCTAAGTTTAATGTAGTGTTACCAAACAAAGTAAGAATTTTACCTTGTATTAAATTCATTGGTTCAAAATCTAATAACTTAGCTAATGGTTTAAGGTTAGTGTTTACAGCGATATTTGCTAAAGTATCTGTTATTATTAGAGAAATAGTTTTTTGTACTGTATTTCCTGAATCAAGGAACTGAGAAAATGAAATTGAGTGAATAGAGTCTGGCAAAGAAACAGGTTTTACACCACAGCTAAAAATGAATCCGTATTTAATATTAGTCGAAATTAAAGATTTGATTCTGGTAGTTACATTTATTGTATCACCAATATTGCTCCCACCTGTTATAAATAGTGTGTCAATACTCGTTGATTGTAGTCTGCTTGGAGTATATGCAAATGAACTATTTATTGAACATAATAGCATTGCTATTCCAATAAAAATAACTATTTGCATTTTGCATTTTGCATTTTGCATTTTGCATTTTTTAAAAACCATTTGTTAATCATAAATATTCCTTTTTGATTTTTAATAAATTGGATAAATGTGAATATATAAAGCCGGATAAAAATTTCTAAGTATAAATTATTGAATTTTAAATACTGAATATTAATACATCTGCAAATTATAAAGAAAAATGTTAAAATGCAAGAAAAGATTTTGAAATATCAAAATAAATTTATCTTTATCTTTAAATTGATTAAAATGCAGCAAATATATAAATAGAAAATATTTTATATCTACTCGGACATTTTATGGCTGTATAAAATAATTGATTATATTTATATTGCTAATGAAAATATCTCAAAGTGATTGTATCCCCATGCTCAGAAGTGTGGGGTAGAATATAGAGCTGGGGACTTTTACAAATGATAAGCATTATTTATATAGGCTCTTATACAGAGGGAACAAACGTTACTTTATTTGTCTAATTTCAATTATAACAAATATAAAGCCTATATATCCATCGAATTAGATAATTCTCTTGAGAGCTGTTTAGTAAGTAATCGTCTATCAAAAGAATGCACATAGTCCAAATCCGGAGTAGGTAATAAATTATTCTGCCATAATTCGTAAAATCTGGCAATTGCACTTTTGATTGCTTTTACATCTTTGGGTTCGGTTACTATGGTGGCTTTGGTGTCTAAGGCAAGTTTTTTCATTGCTCCGTCCGGCAGGCAGGCTAATATAGGTTTTTCAGCACCGAAATATTCGTAAAGTTTACCGGGAGAGCGTACGGTATCGTCGAGCATTAGCCACAATACATCAGATTTTTTAAGCTCTGCAATTGCGTCGGAATGAGACAGATAGCCTTTGCAATCGACAACACTTTGCAATTTATACTTTTTAATCATTCGCTCATGTCCCGGACGCATTAAGCCCAAGAAGTTTGCTTTGATTTTATTTGCTACATTCGGATTATCCGCAATGAATTGAGATAAGGCTCTAAAGAAATATTTTGGTGTACGGTTATCTTGGAAGAGACCGGAATGAGTGATAGTAAATGTATTTCTATCAGGTTTAATATTTTTATATTGAGAGAAATCTTCGTTATCATAGCCGTGCGGGATAATCACTACATCATCATGCTTGATAAAACCATATCTTTTCAAAAGCAACTCTTTAGCAAATCTGTTAGTTACTATTGCTTTTTTAGCATAAGTCAAAATATCTGTCTCAAGCTGAATGCTATAGAGCTTATGGAATGGAGTAGCGTAAAAATGAAACGGATTATCTATCCATACGTCGCGATAATCGACAACAAAAGGAATATTAAATTCTTTAGACAATTCTTTAGCTATCAGAAAGTCAGTAAATGGCGGAGCCGTTGCAAAAATAGTATCAATATGATTTTCTGCAATGATTTTACGTGCTAATTCTATAGCAGGCGATTTCCATCTTACTTTACTATCCGGCTGATAAATAGTCTGAAGTAATGCTCTACCGATTTTCTGAATTGCGTAATTCGGGAATTTGGTCAGCTTAGGAGCTTTTTTTGCTTCACTGCCGGTAGAGCCGGGCTCGGTTCTGTAAATTTTAATGTCTAAGCCTTCTAATTCATCGAGCAATTGTTCGTCATAAGCATAAAAGGAGCGAGGCGTAGAAGTAAGTACGATAGGGTTCCAACCAAAATCAGAAAGATATTTTACAAATTTCAAAGTCCTCTGAACGCCGCTAAGTCCCATCGGTGGGAAATAATATGCTACTACCAATACGTTTTTGTCTGCCATTGTTTTATCTTTATGCTTAAAATTTACAGTATTCAAAATTACGTATAATCTTTATTTTATAAAAATTTGTTTTTAACATTTTAAAAAATAAAGTAAGAAAAGAGATGCTTTGTAATAATAAGTGTGAATAATATGATTTACTACATTAATTGCTAAATATCAAATCTCGCTGACAACGACAGAAACCCATATTGATATCACAAAATAAGGCTATTGCAAAAGTCCAAAATATTTATTTACTGTTAATTTTTCAAAGCTTTCAAACGTCTAATTGCTTACCAAGAGGTTATCAAAAAAGTAATAATGTTTCTAAATCGTCATTCTGAGTGAAACGAAGAATCCAGAATTATCTACAAGTTAGCTTTATCTGGATTCTTCACTTCGTTCAGAATGACAAATTTTTTCATAGCCTCTTGATGTTTGAGATGTATTACTTTCCCCCACTCTGAAGCGTGGGGTTGATTACTCCCCTAATTCCTATCCCCTATCCCCAAACCCCAAAAAAGAACCCACCCCGTCATCGCTTCGCGATGCCACCCCTCCTTTTGGAGGGGAATTTGAAGAATAGCCACTAAACAGTTACCTCTATCATCAATATATAATCATAAAGCCCTCCCCTTGTGGCAGGGTTTGGATGGGGTTGAAAGATTCCCAGCCACCGACCACCCTAACATCCCTCTCAATTTAACTAAGAACTTAAAATATTATGTTGCGTAGATTAAACAATGTCCGCTGGAGTCTGTTAATGAGTTTTCAAAAAATGGTTTTCAATAGTTGTTGGGTTGAAAGGTGGGTATATTAAAATTTTAAACTTATGAAACTACATTTAATATAATAGTTTAGTCTCTTGTACGTTACTATATTGTATAGATAGTGAATAATTATGTAAGATTAAGTTTACCTGTAGTTATTAAATGAAACTTTATATCAAAAATATGGTTTGCATTCGTTGCAAAATGGTTTTAAAAGCTGAGTTAGAAAAGCTTGGAATTAACCATAGGAACTTAGTATTAGGCGAAGTAGAACTGTTTCAGCCATGCACTCAAGAGCAATTAAATAATTTAGACATTGGTCTTAGAACATACGGATTAGAGCTGATAGTTGACAAGCGTGCTCAACTAATAGAAAAGATTAAGAATACAATTATTGAATTGATTCACTATTCCGAAGAGGAATTAGTAGTAAATTTCTCGGTATTCCTTAGTGAAAAGCTAAATTATGACTATACCTATTTATCTAATTTATTTTCGGAAGTCCACGGCACTACAATCGAACATTTCATAATTCATCAAAAAATCGAACGCGTCAAAGAATTGTTAGTTTATAATGAGCTAACCCTCTCGGAAATAGCATGGAAACTTCATTACAGCAGTGTCCAGCACCTTTCAAATCAATTTAAAAAAGTAACAGGATTAACACCTTCTTTCTTCAAAAATATTAGCAACAAAAGGCGTCAAGGAATTGTCGAATAATATAATAGCTTACTTCAAATAATTCAGCACGATTTAAAAGATTACAGCCTAAATTTCGTAACATATTGGAAATAATTAATTTAAGTAGCAATAAGTGAATTATGTAACTTATTTATTTTGTTGTGTAATACAATCCGATTAAAATTGTAGTAAATTCGCTTCGTAGTTTTTAACACAGTAATTGAAAGATTAAAAGATACATAGATAATATTTTATCATTAAAAAGCGATTGCTAGAAATCAAAAAATAGCAAGAAAAAAAGAATAAAATTAACAAATCAAACAGACCATACCTTTCTCAAACAAACTGAACTTTCGGAAGGAAAGCAGTTTAAACTCTAATATAAATTAACAGGTGATTTCATGATAAGAACTTCAAAGAAAATTGAAGAAATGTATAAACGCTACATTCGCTTTTTCGGAGCTATATTTATAGTGGCTTTAATAGCAACATCGTATGCAAAAGCTATTCCGGCTTTAAATCTTTGGTCTTTAGAAAACTTTGTAGCAATTGCCGGCTCAACAATTACAGGAGTACCACCGATTTCGATGGTTGGCAATGTGGGGCTAAGTCCTGCCGCTGGAAGTTTTATTATCGGATTTAGCGGTGTAGATGTTAACGGTATATTGTATGTAGTAGATGCAACAGGTCCGGCAGGGGCTGTGCAAAACTCAGTACTACTTACTACCGCGAAAGGTGATTTAACTATTGCATATAATGATGCAGCAGGAAGAACTCCGGTGCCAACAGGTCCGTTTTTAAATCCGGGTTCGGGCAATATGGGTGGATTAAACTTAGTTCCCGGGCTTTATAAATTTACTTCCGCTGCAGCTATTACCGGCTCGAATCTTACACTTACCGGTAGTGCAACAGATGTATGGATTTTTCAAATCGGTACTTCACTTAATGTAGGTAGCGGTATAAATATAATTTTGGCCGGCGGTGCTCGTGCTTCCAATATATTTTGGCAAGTGGGTTCATCAGCTACATTAGGAACTTATTCGGTTTTTAAAGGAACAATATTAGCAGATCAGTCTATATCATTAGGTACCGGTGCTACTATAGAAGGTAGAACATTGGCTTTTAGCGGTGCGGTAACTATGGCTTCAGGCGTTACCACTAACAAACCAGTTTTGGTATATCCTCTATTTGCTTCTAATCCGTCAATTATAAACTTTGGCAATGTACTAACCGGCACTACAAAGCGAGATTCTGTTACCGTAACAAATAACGGAACAGCACCGCTAATTATAAGTAGTGTAAGTAGTTCAAATATAGTGTTTACAACTTTACCAACAGGAATTACAACAATAGCTCCGGGCGGAAATAGTAAATTCTATATTACATTTGCTCCTACAGTAGATGGACTAAGAACAGCATATATAATATTTAATCATAATGCAGACGGACTAAAAGATACTGTAAATGTAAGCGGAACAGGTATTTCGCCACAATTTGCATCTAATCCGTCAAGCATAAACTTCGGCAATGTACTAACCGGCACTACAAAGCGTGATTCTGTTACCGTAACAAATAACGGAACAGCACCGCTAATTATAAGTAGTGTAAGTAGTTCAAATATAGTGTTTACAACTTTACCAACGGGAATTACAACAATAGCTCCGGGCGGAAACAGTAAATTCTATATAACTTATGCTCCTACAGTAGATGGACTAAGAACAGCATATATAATATTTAATCATAATGCAGACGGACTAAAAGATACTGTAAATGTAAGCGGAATAGGTATTTCGCCACAATTTGCATCTAATCCGTCAATTATAAACTTCGGCAATGTACTAACCGGCACTACAAAGCGAGATTCTGTTACCGTAACAAATAACGGAACAGCTCCGCTAATAATAAGCAGTGTAAGTAGTTCAAATATAGTGTTTACAACTTTACCAACGGGAATTACAACAATAGCTCCGGGCGGAAACAGTAAATTCTATATTACTTATGCTCCTACAGTAGATGGACTAAGAACAGCATATATAATATTTAACCATAATGCAGACGGACTAAAAGATACTGTAAATGTAAGCGGAACAGGTATTTCGCCACAATTTGCATCTAATCCGTCAATTATAAACTTCGGCAATGTACTAACCGGCACTACTAAGCGTGATTCTATTACCGTAACAAATAACGGAACAGCTCCGCTAATTATAAGCAGTGTAAGTAGTTCAAATATAGTGTTTACAACTTTACCAACGGGAATTACAACAATAGCTCCGGGCGGAAACAGTAAATTCTATATAACTTATGCTCCTACAGTAGATGGACTAAGAACAGCATATATAATATTTAATCATAATACAGACGGACTAAAAGATACTGTAAATGTAAGCGGAACAGGTATTTCGCCACAATTTGCATCTAATCCGTCAATTATAAACTTCGGCAATGTACTAACCGGCACAACAAAGCGAGATTCTGTTATCGTAACAAATAACGGAACAGCTCCTCTTATAATAAGTAGTGTAAGTAGTTCAAATATAGTGTTTACAACTTTACCAACGGGAATTACAACAATAGCTCCGGGCGGAAACAGTAAATTCTATATAACTTTTGCTCCTACAGTAGATGGACTAAGAACAGCATATATAATATTTAACCATAATGCAGACGGATTAAAAGATACTGTAAATGTAAGCGGAACAGGTATTTCGCCACAATTTACTTCTAATCCGTCAATTATAAACTTCGGCAATGTACGAACCGGCACTACAAAGCGAGATTCTGTTACCGTAACAAATAACGGAACAGCTCCGCTAATAATAAGCAGTGTAAGTAGTTCAAATATAGTGTTTACAACTTTACCAACGGGAATTACAACAATAGCTCCGGGCGGAAACAGTAAATTCTATATTACTTATGCTCCTACAGTAGATGGACTAAGAACAGCATATATAATATTTAATCATAATGCAGACGGACTAAAAGATACTGTAAATGTAAGCGGAACAGGTATTTCGCCACTATTTACTTCTAATCAGTCCAGTATTAATTTCGGCAATGTGCGAACCGGCACTACAAAGCGTGATTCTGTTACCGTAACAAATAACGGAACAGCTCCGCTAATTATAAGTAGTGTAAGTAGTTCAAATATAGTATTTACAACTTTACCAACGGGAATTACAACAATAGCTCCGGGCGGAAACAGTAAATTCTATATAACTTTTGCTCCTACAGTAGATGGACTAAGAACAGGTTTAATTATATTTAATAACAATACAAGTGAATTAAAAGATACTGTAAATGTAAGCGGAACAGGTATTTCGCCTTTATTTACTTCTAATCAGTCCAGTATTAATTTCGGTAATGTACGAACCGGCACTACAAAGCGAGATTCTGTTACCGTAACAAATAACGGAACAGCTCCTCTTATAATAAGTAGTGTAAGTAGTTCAAATACAGTATTTACATTTTTACCAACGGGAATTACAACAATAGCTCCGGGCGGAAACAGTAAATTCTATATAACTTTTGCTCCTACAGTAGATGGACTAAGAACAGGTTTAATTATATTTAATAACAATACGAATGAATTAAAAGATACTGTAAATGTAAGCGGAACAGGTATTTCGCCACTATTTACTTCTAATCAGTCCAGTATTAATTTCGGCAATGTGCGAACCGGCACTACAAAGCGTGATTCTGTTACCATAACAAATATTGGTACTTCGCCTCTAATAATAAGTAGTATGACGAGCTCTAACCCAATATTTACAATAAACCCTATGGGCAATACAACAATAGCTCCGGACGGAATTAGTAAATTCTATATAACTTTTGCTCCGACTGAAAATGGGCTAATAACAGGATCAATTATATTTAATAACAATACAAATGAATTAAAAGACACGGTAAATGTAAGCGGAATAGGTGTATCGCCAATATTTACGGCAAGCCAGCTATATGTTATATTTGGAAATGTCAGATTAGGCACTACAAAACTTGATTCGATTTCTATAACAAATACCGGAACTTCAAATCTTGAAATAAGTAATGTAACAAGTACAAATCCTTTATTTACTTTTGCTCCGACTGCTGCTACTACTATCGCACCCGGTGAAAATCATAAATATTATTTTACATTTTCTCCGATTGATGATGGTTATCAAGTAGGATATATTATATATCATCACAATACCGATAAATTAATGGATACAGTAGATATTAATGGAATGGGTTCTTCAACTCTATTTGCAATCACAAAACAAAATATTAATTTTGGTAATGTAGGAATTGGAACAATAAAACGAGATTCTGTATTAATAGCAAATAACGGAACAGAAAATCTAATAATTTATAGTATGTCCAGTACAAACCCACTATTTACATTTTCTCCGACAGACATTACTACATTAGCTCCGGGTACAAATAGCAAATTCTATATTAGCTTTGCTCCGGTAACCGATGGACCGCAATTTGGTAACATTATTTTTAATCATAATGCTGATAATTTAAGTGATTCGATTACAGTCAGCGGGATAGGAGTCTCTACACTATTTACCATGAATAAAACAATTATAAATTTCGGTAATGTACGAACCGGCACTACAAAGCGTGATTCTGTTATAATTACAAATTTCGGAACAGCAACCTTGATAATTAGCAGTTTGTCAAGTACAAATCCAACATTTACTTTTGCACCGACCGGCAATACGACAATTGCTCCGGGAGCAAACAAAAAATATTATATTACTTATGCTCCTGTAATAGAGGGGTTAAGAACAGGATATATAATATTTAATCATAATGCGAATAATTTAAAAGACTCCGTTTTTGTTAGTGGCATTGGTATATCGCCTTTGTTTGCTTCTAATAAATCAAATATTGATTTTGGTGAAGTTAGAACGGGCACAATAAAACGAGATTCTGTAATAATTACTAATAACGGAACATCTAATCTAATAATAAATAATATAAATAGTACAAATCAAGTATTTACTTTTACTCCGACAGTTGGTGTAACAATCGCTCCGGGTACTAATAGTAAATTCTATATTACTTTTGCTCCTGAAATTGATGGACAAAAAGCAGCTTATGTTATTTTTACTCACAATGCTGACAATTTAAAAGACTCAATCATAGTTACAGGCTTTGGAGTGTCGCCTTTATTTGTATCTAATCAATCCAATTTGAATTTTGGCAATGTAAGAACCGGTACTACAAAGCGTGATTCTATAACGGTAACTAATTACGGAACTACAAGCTTAATAATAAGTAGCATAACAAGTACAAATCCTTTATTTACATTTACACCGATAAATAGCACTACAATTGCTCCGGGTAGAAACAGTAAATACTATATTACTTTTGCTCCAATTGAAAATGGGCTTCAGACTGGTACGATTATATTTAATCATAATGCAAATAATGCAAGCACTACTATAAATGTAAGAGGAAGCGGAGTATCACCATTATTTACTATAAATCCGAAAAGTATTAATTATGGCAATGTTAATAACGACAAAACTAAAATCGATAGTGTGATAGTAACTAACTCAGGAACATCAGACTTGATAATAACGAGCTTATCGTCAAGTAATACTCATTTTACGATTATATCGCAAAGTGCTTTGATTGCTCCGGGTTCTTCTAAGAAATTCTATATTGCATTTACACCTTTGACATCGGGTTTCTATAGTGCTTATATAAGATTTAATTTTAATGCTTCAAATGCAAAAGATTCAATCTTTGTTAGCGGTACAGGCATTGGCGTTGATGTGGCTCCTATATTTACTGTAACTCCGACAAGTTTGAATTATGGTGAGCTTAATAGCGGATTTTCAAAAATAGACTCAGTAACAGTACAAAATACAGGTACCGGCAATCTGACTATATACAGTATAAATTCAAGCAATGTATTCTATACTGTATCTCCGCAGAATGCCATAATGATACCGGGCGAATCAAAGAAATTCTATATTACTTTCTTACCGCTTGCATTAGGAACTCAAAATGGTATTATTACTTTCTATCATAATGCCGCTATCGGTAATGACAAAGTATATGTAACTGGCAAGAGTGTTGGGCAAGACCTTTCACCATTATTCTCATGCTGCCCGACTACAATTGATTTCGGTACGGTATTTATCGACAAAACCAAACAGAAAAGTGTCTATGTAACAAACATGGGTACTTCTGATTTAAAAATTACCGATGTTAATGTAATTGACTATCAATACTCAATTACTCCAATTATTGCCACAATTGCTCCCGGCTCTACTTTTGAATTCTTTATAACTTTTGCCCCTTTAACTGTTGGGCAGACGAATTCAAAAATCATTTTCTATCATAATGCAGGAATTGATACAATCAATGCAGTCGGCATAGGAATGGCAAATCTACCGTTAATAACAATCGAAGAAGCACGCGGGCTTCCGTTAGGCACTGAATTTGTAATCGAAGGTATTATTACACGAGCTTTAGGAAGCTATACACGTATCCAAGACAATACCGGAGCACTTACAATTATTCAAGATACCAGTATGTTCTATAGAGAAGTCAGAGACAACGACATTCAAATGACCGATTTAGTCCGTATTCAAGGGCGTATATCAGAGCTTGACCATCTAAAAGTAATACAGGGTGCTAACTTAACGGCGTACCAACGACTTTCTAGATTTAATGCGATGCCTGTTCCGGTTAAAGTAACTCTTGCTGAACTGGCTTCTAATGGAGAAGCTTTCGAAAGCAGGTTAATAACTCTCGAAGGACTTACTATAAGAAATGACTGGGGTATTTACTTTGAACCTTCAAGTACATATATGACAAAAGATGAATCAGACATAACTAATGCAGTATCTATCCGAATTGGTAAGCTTGAAAATTCTGGAATGTGCGGAATGCCATTCATTGAAAAATCTGTAACTTTCGAAGGTGTCCTAAGCCAGACCAGTACAAACTTATCAAATACGGGCTATCTATTAACTCCTGTACTTCCGATTGATTTGCATTTATCATTATCAAGCTTAGATAACGAATCAGATTTATATTCGCTTTCTGACAACTACCCGAATCCGTTTAATGCTTCTACTGCTATTAAATATAATATTAATAGCCCTAATTATGTAACATTAAAAGTATTCAATATGCTTGGGCAAGAAGTAAAAACTCTTGTGAACGAATATAAAGAAATCGGTACTTATACTGAAATATTTATCCCTGAAAGCGATGTCATATCTTTAGGTACAAGTGTTTACTATTACCGATTAGTTGTTGGGTCGCAAGTATCAACAAAGCAAATGATATTTACAAAGTAGATTTAATAAATAATAAAATATAAAGTTATTACTAATTAGAAATCAGAATATAGCTTATTTAATATGACAGTCAAATTATTCGGTAAGAGTATTTCAAAAGTACAGAACTTGAATAGAATAGAAAAATCAGATTTTAATATCGAATAATTTGAACTGTCTTTGATAAAATAATTAATTATGTAACTCAACTATTGAAAGAAATATAATGTCATCAAAATTATCAAAACAGGTACTTGCCTCCTCTATAAACAAAAGCAATTGGCAAGATAAAAAAACGAAATTAAAATTGCAATTCCCTCATTTATCAGATACTGATTTGCATTTTGAAGATGGCAAAATGGAAGAAATGATAAACAAACTCCATATTAAGATTGGGAAAGTACTTGGTAAAAGTAAAGAAGGACTACATAAATTTATTGAATCTATCTGATTTTTAATCAATATAGCTTCAACAATACGGTATGAATAAGAATAATTCTGTCGGAAAAACTGATGAGAATTAGAAATTCAAAATAAAATTAAAGGATAATTCAAATGAAAAAAATAAATAATATTATTATGTTGCTCGTAATTACTGCGGGAGTATTAATTGTAAGCTGTGGACCTTCTTCTAAAAAAACCGAAGAAGCAAGAGCAGGTGCTCAAATTGCCCAGAATAATTTAAATATAGCTATTCAAGACTCCATCAATGACTTCAAAAAGTTCAAAATGGAATCTCTAAATAAAGTATATAATTATGAAAAGAACATATCGGAAATTAAAAATCAGATAAGCAAAGAGAAAAAGGACGATCAAATCAAATATCAAAAATCATTGATAGCATTGCAACTTAAAAATGAAGAGTTAAAAAGAGACTTAGAGTCATACAAAAATGAGATAAAAGATGAGTGGAATGTTTATAAAATTAGAATCAATAATAAATTAGATAATATAAATGATTCAATTTCTAATTTCTTTAAAGATAAAAAATAAATACAACGAGAATTTAATATTCAGGTAAATCTGAAAGAAAATAAATGACTGGAATTGATTATGAAAAACAGTAAAATTGCAAAATCCGAACCACTTATATTAGTTGAAATAATTGAATATGAATCTAATTCTGTAGTTATTAAGACTCTGATAAAAAAAACAACCGGTAATGTAAGCGTACTTTCTCTTGATGTCGGAGAAGAATTAGTAGAAAGAATTTCACCATTTGATTCGTTTGCTCAGATTATTGACGGGAAAGCAGAAATTACAATTGACGGAAAATCTTACTTATTAAATACAGGTCAGTCAATAATAATTCCGGCACATAAGGCAAATAAAATCAGTGCCAATGAAAGATTCAAAATGATACTAACTGTAATTAAAAGCGGATATGAATTATAAAATATAATTGATAATATTAATTATAATATATAAAACTAATATTAAAAACGAGTAAATTACTGATATACTAAAGAAATAGAGTATATCGAAACAAAATAATTGTATTATTAAATATCACGATAGGCTTAGTTTATACCTAAATATATTTAAAAGCTAATATGAATAATACTTTTGAAATATCGTAAGCAACTGAACTTTCAACAAGAAAGCAGTTAAGAAGACAATCACTATGAACAAGGTAATAAAATGAAAAAATTTATAAAAAAATCAACTATTAGTATATTATTTGCTATGTTTGCCGCACTATCGATATTTAATCCTGCAACAGCCCAGGATACGAAATTTCGTGAACAAGCTTGGCGATTCGGATTAAATTTAGCCATACAGTCCAATTCCGGTTGTTTGGGATGGCAACAGCTTTACCAGTCCGATTTTAATTTTCATTCTCCACAGGATGATATTGATTTGGTTGATGGTACCGGATGGGGACCATATATAGGCATATTCGGAGAATATTTTTCAGAGAGTTGGTGGGGCATTCAAGTACGTATTTCTTATGATTCAAGAAATGCACTTGTAATTGACGATACACGATTGCCAATCCCTTCTTTTGATACAAAAATGAGCTATTTGACTATTGAGCCATTATTCAGAATTGACCAACATGTAATTCCTAATCTGAATTTCTATGCCGGTCCGGTAATAGCAATAAATCTAACTTCAACATTTGATTATAAAATCGATGAAAACAAATCCGAAACTATATCGGATATTGATGTAAAAGATGTAAATAATCTTACTTATGGATTAATGGGTGGATTTGCTTATGACATAAAGTTCTATGATTTTGATTACAGAACATCATTATATGTTTCTCCATTCTTTGACTGCTCATGGCTTGCAAATCAGAAAAAAAGTGTTAATGCTACAGACCAGAATTCAGTTAATGACGTATGGTCAACATTAAGCTATAGATTAGGCGTTAGACTGTCTTATGAGCATGAAAACGGCAGCCTAATAGATTCAAATCAAAGGGTATATATGATTATGCCACCTGATAATACAATATTAACCAAACAAGTAACAGGATATTTCCCGATTCATCCTTATGTATTTTTTGACAAAGGAAGCCAAAATATACCACCGAGATATATACTGTTAACTAAAGAAGAAGTGCAGACCTTTAACGAAGCTGAACTTGAAAACTTCAAAAAAGGTGAGATGACTGTTAAAGAAACTAATGTAAATCAGTTGATGACTACTTATTATAACAATATAAATATCTATGGCGATAGGATGAGGAAAAATCCAAATGAAAATCTTACATTAGTAGCCAGCGACCCTGACGCTAATAATGCAGATGCCAGTGCTTTAGTTATTAAAGATTATTTGGTAAACAGTTTTGGAATAGATTCCAATAGAATCAAGATTTCAATATCGGCTCCGAAAACTCCTTCCGGCACAGCATATACCGAACCGGTTTCAAAAAAATTAATTGATGACGAAAATAGAAGAGTAACATTCGTATTCAATGATGCAAAGATGACCAAACCATTACCTTATACTATTAGAGATGAATCTTCAATCAATAATGATATAATATTCTCAATAGCAAAAACCGAAGCATTGAAAAGCTGGGACTTGACTATAACCGGCGAAGATAGAGAAATGTATTATGGACCGTTCTACAGCTATTCTGAAAGGATTAATCCTGCCGAAATAATGAGCAATTTAGAATCAGGCAAGTATAAAGCTAAAGTAGTGGTTACTGATATTGATGGTAAGATAACTGAAGAAATTATCCCATTTAAATTATCAAAAGAAAAAGAAGTAAAAAATGCTTCCAGATACCTGATGATATTTGAATATAACCAATCAGATGCTATTGCCTCTTATGAAACTAAAATAAGAAATGAAATTGTACCGGGTATATTACCTACAGACAATGTAGTAATTCACGGGCATACCGATGTAATCGGCACAGCCGAAGGAAATAGAATATTAGCTCAAGAAAGAGCTGACCAAGCCAAAAGAATAATTGAAGACCAATTAGAAAAAGAAAACAAAACAGTACCTGTAGAAGCTCTTGGTATCGGGCAAACTATTAATCCATATACGTTTAACAATCAGTACCCTGAGGGAAGAATGTATAACAGAAATATTTTTGTTGAAGTAATTAAATAATTTTATTTGATAGTGAAATATATCCCCGTTTTTGAAAACGGGGATAATCATTAAAGAAATACAGAAAGGGAAAATATCATGTTGTATTTAATAGCAGTCGTTTTTATAATCTTATGGCTACTTGGATTGTTAACTTCTTATACTTTGAGTGGATTTATTCATGTGCTTTTAGTAATAGCCCTCATTATGGTATTAGTCAGATTAATACAAGGAAGTAAAAAATTATGAGAAATCAAGAAGACAAAATATACAAAACCAAAATTAGCAATTTGTTTTCGTATAGTAAAAAACCACTATTAATAGCGTTTATAGTATTGATAATTCTATTTATTCTTTTTGTAGGAGGTGCTATAATAGTTACAGCCGGCAATACGAAGTTTATAGAAAGCGGATGGGAAAGTGCAATCAGCTGGATGTGGGTACCTGCATTCCTTAGTTTAACACTTAGTATTTTAACGGGAATGTCCCTCTTCTCAAAAAAGAATATTTAGATTTATATAAAAGCTTTTGCTTATTAATAAAATAATAACAAATCAAATAATTTAAAAGGAAAGAATAATGGAACTTATCAAATATCCGATGGCGTTAGTATTATCATTACTAATGTTGACAATAATCAATATTGCGGGCTGCAGCTCAACAGGTATTGAACGTTCAAAATCAGCAACTACTACTATGGAAACCGTTGACAGCGATATCAAATTAGTTGTCGTGCAATTAGATGCTACCGGAGCATCGTTAGATGAACTTATGAAACCGGGGCAATCGGACGTTAAAAAGGCTTTTGACCTATTTTCAGCAAATACATTAAAAATGGAAAAAATGGAAAAAGACTTTAGTAAACATGCTGACGAAATGAAAGCAAATGGAAAAGATTATTTTTCAGAATGGCAAAAAGAAGGTGCTAAATATAAAAATCCCCGAATTCAGGAGCTTAGCGAACAACGCCGTTCTGCATTAGGCGATACTTACGGTAAAATTTCCGAAAGTAGCCGAGGCATGAAAGAAGCATTTAAAACTTATATATCCGATATTAAAGAAATTCAAATATATTTATCCAACGATTTGACTACAGGCGGAATTGAAGCTATTACCGGAATTTCAAGGAAAGTAGTTAACGACGGCGATAATCTTAAATATACGATTAGAAATGTTCAGTCGGCAATTGAAAGTGCGAGATTAGAAATGGCACAGACCGGCGTATCTAACAATTAAATATTAATAATAGCAGGTGATTTTTGATATTATTTGCTATATAATTGAAAATCAATTAAAATGAGAATTCCAATGAAAAATTCAACTAAATCAGTTCTTATGTCAATTTTAAGTTTTGGTGCTGTAATCATCGGTACTGCAATTGCTCAGCATAAAAAAAATTCAGTAGAGAGCGGAGGCTGGGCAACGAGAAACAAGTATTTCAAAATATTTAATAGAAGGACGATACAGTCTATTATCGGCGAAGTAATCAGTATAAATACTTTTATACCATTAAAGGGAATGACTCTCGGTGTTCACCTAATGTTAAAGACAGATAAAGGGGTTATTTCCGCTCATTTGGGTCCGACTTGGTATTTGGAAAATCAAAATTTTAAAATTGATTCAAAAGAAAAAATTGAAGTAATTGGTTCTTTCGTTATTTATAATGGCAAACCAACTATTATATCAATTGAACTCCGTCGGGATACGGAAGTGCTAAAATTACGTGATTGGTACGGGCTTCCGTTCTGGCATGGCATTAGCAATAAATAGTATAATATCATTTACTGCTTGAAATATAATATTTGATATCAACTTGTGGCTAAAAAAGCTGTGTGAAGTTCTTTGATTACTGTTAATAATTTTT
The DNA here is from genome assembly GCA_942493235.1 of uncultured bacterium. Taxonomy (GTDB): domain Bacteria; phylum Bacteroidota; class Ignavibacteria; order Kapaibacteriales; family UBA2268; genus ENR-C587. Next base: position 682,043 of record OW818676.1, read on the forward strand.
CGCATTGATTATATGCCCACGCTGAAGTGGCTGTGTGAAAATCGTAAAATTAGAATTCCTACGAGAGTTTGTATCCCCACGCTGAAGCGTGGGGTTGATTAGAGAAGAAGATAAAAACTGCGGGAATTTGCAGTAGAATAATAGTATTTACACAGCCTCTAAAGCCTTGGGAATAGGAATCCATCAACGTATCATTATCAACCCCACGCTTCAGCGTGGGGGAATTGGGCAAAAGAATATTGAATAGATGTGGCGGTAAAAAACTGCGGGAATTTGCAGTAGAATAATAGTATTTACACAGCCTCTAAAGCGTGGAGTTGAATATAGAGGACATTATAATTGCAGATATATGCAATAGCTTAGAAATATTTACAGTTTCTCTTTAGCAATAGGAACGGCAAGAAGCGATACATTTTGTTTGAAATAATATATAAAAAGATATTCTGAGATACCTTTACAGTTATGCTTTAATTGTATAGGTAACGACATATAAGCGGTATTAATATTGAATAAATTTGAAGCAACTATGAAGGTAGCAAGATATTCAAAGTCCGGCAGATACGGAATATTTTAAAAGAGTGTTTGTTTAGAAAGACTTTGTCAATACGGGCGAAGCGAAGAATCGATTACATAACAATTAGATACAGAAGATTAGATCTTTCGCTTCGCTCAACATGACTATATTAAGAACTAATTCGACAGCCTTTGTTTTTATACGATTTTAATGGCTATATCATAGAATTTAAATTACATTTTTAAAAATTATTTAAAGAGAACCTTTATGAATATATTATTAGTTTACCCGGAGGTTCCTGATACGTTCTGGAGTTTTAAGAATGCACTTAGATTTATTCGTAAGAAAGCATCATCTCAGCCTCTCGGGCTATTAACAATAGCGGCTTTACTCCCTGAAAAATGGGAGAAGAAATTAATTGACTTAAATACTAAAAAATTAACTCAGACCGATATAGAGTGGGCGGATTACGTATTTATTAGTGCTATGAGCATTCAGAAAAAATCAGTATTGGAAATAATCAAACTATGTAAAGATTCGGGTATTAAAATCGTAGCCGGTGGTCCGCTATTTACAGCAGAATACGAACAATTTGATACAGTTGACCATCTGGTATTAAACGAAGGTGAAATCACACTAAAACTATTTTTAGAAGATTTAGCTCAAGGAATAGCTAAACGATTATATACTACAAAGGAATTTGCCGATATAAAAGAATCTCCAACTCCGATGTGGGAATTAGTGGATTTAAAAAGCTATGCTTCTATTAATATTCAATATTCCAGGGGTTGCCCTTTTAATTGTGATTTTTGTAATATAACAACATTTCTGGGGCATAAGTCTCGCACAAAAAGTGCTGTACAAGTAATTAAAGAGCTAGACTCGCTATACGAATTAGGATGGCGGAAAAATGTATTTTTTGTAGATGATAATTTTATTGGTAATAAGCAAATACTAAAAAAAGAACTTCTGCCTGCACTAATACAATGGATTAAAGGAAAAAAAGGAATATCCTTCTATACCGAAGCCTCGATTAATTTGGCAGATGATAAGGAATTAATGATGATGATGGTTGATGCCGGATTTGATATGGTGTTTATCGGAATTGAAACACCGGACGAAATAAGCCTTGCCGAATGTAATAAAAAGCAAAACATGAACCGCGACTTAATCGGTAGCGTGCAGCAAATTCAAAGATCAGGGCTTCAAGTACAAGCCGGATTTATCATCGGCTTTGATAATGACACACAATCAACATTCCAAAGATTAGTTGATTTTATTCAAAAAAGCGGAATAGTTACTTCTATGGTGGGCTTATTACAAGCCCCTGCTGACACTTTGCTCTACAAAAGGCTAAAAAAAGAAGGGCGTATAATTGACAATATGACCGGAGACAATGTTGACGGAACTACAAATATAATTCCGCTAATGAATATAGAAACTTTATTAACAGGTTACAAACAAGTATTAAGCCAGCTATACTCTTCGAAGCTTTATAACAAAAGAATAAAAACTTTTTTTAAAGAATATAAATCTCCACCAAGCAAAACAAAACCGGGATTTAAGAATATATATAAAGACATACTTGCTTTTATACGCTCAATATACATATTAGGAATAATTGATAAAGAAAGAGTTCATTACTGGAAATTATTTATATGGACATTAGTACGAAAGCCGAGTATGATGAGCAAGTCTATCACATTTGCTATTTATGGCTATCATTTTAGAATAGTATGTGAAAAATATATACAATAAGAAAGTTAAAATAAATGGAAAACATAGAAGTTAAAAATCGAATAATAAATTCAAATATAAACCGAATAGCATTCATTGGTAATTATTTGCCGCGACAGTGTGGTATCGCAACATTTACAACAGACCTAAGCGAAGCAATAGCTACGGAATTTCCTGAAATATCATGTATTGCGATGCCTGTAAACGACACACCGGAAGGCTATGACTACCCATCGAGAGTCAGATTTGAATTGACTGAAAAGGATATCGAGTCTTATCGCCGAGCATCTGATTTTCTAAATATCAATAATGTTGATATAGTCTGTCTTCAATTTGAATATGGGATATTCGGAGGCAGAACCGGTAGCCATATTATTGCTTTACTGCGTGAATTGAGAATGCCGATAATTACAACATTGCATACAATTTTAGAAGACCCAAGCCCGGAGCAAAGATTTGTACTTGGCAAGGTAGCGGAACTATCTGATAGATTAGTAGTAATGAGCGAAATAGGAGCTAAGTTTTTACGTGAAATATATGATATTCCGGCAGAAAAAATCGATATGATTCATCATGGTATTCCTGATGTCCCATTTGTTGACCCAAGCTTTCATAAAGATTTATTCGGTGTAGAAGGTAAAACCGTAATTTTAAGCTTTGGACTTCTGTCGCCGAGTAAAGGATTTGAGAATGTAATATTGGCAATGCCACAGATTTTAGAGCATTATCCTAATGTAGTATATATTATTTTAGGAGAAACGCATCCTCATGTAAAAAAAGAAGCCGGCGAAGCTTACCGCTTGTCTTTGCAATGGTTAGCACAAGAAAATAAGGTAGAGAGCCAAGTTATTTTTTATAACAGGTTTGTAAATAAAGAAGAATTAAACGAATTCATCGGTGCTGCGGACATATATATAACTCCATATTTGAATGAGGCTCAAATAACCTCCGGCACATTAGCTTACACTTTAGGAGCCGGTAAAGCAGTAATTTCGACTCCCTATTGGTATGCAGAAGAAATGTTAGCCGATGAACGCGGACTATTTGTCCCATTTCATAACCCAATAGCAATTGCCGAACAAGTGATTAGATTATTAGACGACGAGCAAGAGCGTCATGCAATGCGTAAAAGGGCTTATATTTTCGGCAGAGAAATGATTTGGACAAAAGCGGCTCAGCACTATATGCAGAGCTTTATAAAAGCTAAAATCGAAAGAATGTACTCTACAAAGCATCCTGTGCTGATTGTAAAACCTTTGAAAGAAAGCCGTGATGAGTTACCAGTTCTAAAGTTAGACCACTTATTAAGAATGACTGACGACACAGGTATGCTTCAGCATGCAATTTTCACAGTACCAAATTATGAAGAAGGATATTCAATCGACGACAATGCAAGAGCTTTGATAGTAAGTGTATTGATGGAAGCAACCATTAATGGAGAATCAGTAAAATTAGCTACACGCTATCTGGGTTTTATTCTATATGCTTATAATGCTGAAAACGGAAAATTTAGGAATTTTTTAAATTATCAGCGTCAATGGATAGAAACTGAGGGCTCTGACGACAGTAATGGTAGAACTATATGGGCTCTGGGCACCGTACTTGGCAAATCAAAAACTACAACTCTGATAAATGTCGCCGGAAGATTGTTTGAACAGGCATTGCCTGCTATCTCAAATATGACAAGTCCCAGGGCTTGGTCTTTTGCTCTGATGGGTATATTTGAATATTCTCAACGTTTTGACGGTGATAGCAAAGTCAGCCATACGCGATTAAATTTGTCAGAAAAACTACTTACTCTATATAAAAATAGTCGCACAGACGACTGGAGATGGTTCGAAAACTCATTGAGCTATTGCAACGCAATATTAGCTCACGCATTGCTAATTAGTGGGGATTCTATATCAAATTCGGAAATGTTAGAAGCCGGTCTTGAATCACTGTCATGGTTAGCAGACTTACAAAGAGCAGATTCGGACGGTGGACATTTTGTCCCAATTGGTTCTAACGGTTTCTACACAAAAGGACAAGAGCGAGCCAGATTTGACCAACAACCGGTCGAATCGGAAGCTATGGTATCTGCCTGTCTTGAAGCATATCGAATAACGGGAGATAAAAAGTGGAGAAAAGAAGCACAAAGAGCCTTTGAATGGTTTCTTGGTCGCAATGATTTAAATCTGTCTTTATATGACCAAATATCGGGAGGATGCCGAGATGGTTTACATTCCGACAGATTAAATGAAAATCAAGGTGCCGAATCAACACTCGCTTTTCTTCAATCATTATTAGAGCTTAGATTATCAGAAAATTCAGTTATTACAATGGAGACAAAATGATACTAAATAACAAATTCCCGGAACTATTTAAGCGAAGCAAATTAAATCCGATACTTACTGCAGATAATTGGACATATCCGATTAATAGCGTTTTTAATCCGGGGGCTACACTTCTCAAAGATGGAACTACTTTATTATTATGTAGAGTAGAAGATAGAAACGGACAGTCGCACTTCTGTGCCGCCCGTTCAGCTAATGGAGTTGATAACTGGATAATAGACCCAAAACCAACTTTAATGCCTGACCCGGAAAACTATCCCGAAGAAGTATGGGGAATCGAAGACCCACGAATTACATATATCCCTGAATTAAAAAAATATGCAGTCGTTTATACTGCCTATACCCGCGACGGGCCCGGAGTGTCTTTAGCATTTACGGAAGATTTTCATAGTTTTACCAGATATGGAATTATAATGTCGCCTGAAGATAAAGATGCTACACTACTTCCACATCGAATCGGTGATTATTGGGCTTTAATTCATAGACCGGTAAGCTCACCGAGAGCTCATATTTGGATATCTTACTCCCCTGATTTACACCACTGGGGAAGTCATAAATTGATTATGGAATCTCGACGTGGCGGATGGTGGGATGCAAATAAAATCGGAATATCGCCACCGCTAATAGAGACAGAAGAGGGCTGGCTGATGATTTATCACGGCGTTAAGCAAAATGGTGCCGGATGTATTTACAGGCTTGGTCTGGCATTGTTTGACCTTCATAAACCCGAACTTTGCCTTAATCGTAGCAACGAATGGATATTTGGTCCAAGAGAACCTTATGAAGAAAACGGAGATGTGGACAAAGTAATATTTCCGGGTGGATATACTATCGGTAAAGACGGAGATACTATTAATTTATATTACGGAGCAGCAGATACATGCATTGCTCTTGCTACCGGAAGTATTCGTAAACTATTGGCTTTTCTAAAAAATCAAAATACTTACGCTAAATAAATTTATTATTTTCTAAACAAACGCTATATTTATAAAACAATTGCATTATTCTAAGGTGATATTATCAAAAAGCTAAATGAATTTCAAGAGCTATACTGCAAAATTAAAAATAAGATTAAAGCTAATTTTGCTAAACTCAAAGATATTGATTTGCAACTATTAAGGCACATTCAGAACGACATATTATGCACAACACAACTGTGTTTAATAAAAGAAAAAAAAGGCGATGAGAAAAATTCTCAGGTTATTATCAATCGACAATTTAATAAAATATTTTAAACAATTTGGAAACTTCTATTATGAAAAAATCTATGATTCTAATTTTTGCAGTTATATTATTGATTGCAAATAACATCTACGCTCAAGACAGCGACAACGACGACCGTAAAAAACTTAAAATCGGTGCTAAAGTAGGGTTTAATTACTCTAATGTCTATGACACAGAAGGCGAAGAATTTGATGCCGATGCTAAAATTGGTTTGGTTATCGGAGGATTTGTTTCTATCCCAATCGGTGAATATATAGGCATTCAGCCGGAATTGCTATTTACTCAAAAGGGGTTTAGCTCTACCGGTAAAGTTCTTGGCTTTAACTATGATTTAACTCGTACTACGTACCATTTAGATATACCGATTCTATTTGCACTCAAACCAAGCCCATATATTACAATTCTTGCCGGACCTCAATATTCTTATTTAATCAAACAAAATGACAATTTTGACAATCCGATTTCTAACTTTGATATAGAAAAAGAATTTGACAATGATAATATTAGAGAAAATACATTATGCTTTTTGGGTGGATTTGACCTAAATTTGAATAATTTTGTAATCGGAGCAAGAGTAGGCTGGGACTTGTTTAATAATAACGGTGATGGTACTACTACCACTCCTCGCTATAAAAACACTTGGGTACAGCTTACATTTGGTATCAATCTGATTCAGCTATAATTTAGTAGATAAAATCACTCAAATTATGACTCGTATATAACCACGGCAAAAGAGGCTGTGTAAAAACTCGAATCGATTAATTTATTGAATCAATTAATTAATTGGCAATGCAAGCTGACGGTTAACCGTCAGCTTGATAGGGATTTATTTGATTTATAATCTTACATTAATTGCATTTTTCCCGTTTTTACAAATAGTCGCAATTCTTATTCCCTTACATACATCCATACTCATGCAAAAGCGTGGGTATGGATGTGTAGGGAGATAAAAAATTGCAGATTTTTGAAGTAGCTTTTTTTTTCAGCCTCTAAAGCCGTTGGTTAATATTAATAATACAAGACAGTTATAAAAGCATATAAGTAGCATGTATTACTAATAATTGCAATTATCAGCATGGTTTCATACAAGCAATCAAATCTTTGATTCCAACCTTAGCTATACCGGAAGTAATATCGGACATAGCATAGGGAATAATTAACATATCGTTGTGAATCAGAGAACCGCAAGAATATACTACATTTGGTACATACCCTTCTCTTTCATCAGCGTTAGGTGAAATAAGCGGTTCTTCGAGTTTAGCAATAATTTTTGACGGGTTTTCGAGGTCAAGCAAAATAGCACCTATGCAGTACTGCCTCATTGCACCAACGCCATGAGTAAGCACTATCCAGCCTTCGCTTGTCTCAAGCGGCGAACCGCAATTACCAATTTGAAGCAGTTCCCATGGTAAAATCGGCTCTTGAATTATTTGAGCTTTCTCCCAAAAATGAAGATGTTCGGAAAACATAATATAATTATTTTCGCCATCTAAGCGGGAAAGCATAGCATATTTACCATTGATTTTACGGGGGAAAAGAGCCATCCCCTTATTTTGAACAGCTTTGCCGTTTAAAGTCATAATGTCGAAATTTCTAAAATCAGGTGTTACTAACAAATGAGGAAGTATTGAAACACCGTTATAAGCGGTATATGTTGCATAATAGGTCGCTTCACCGTTATCATCTAAAAATCTGACAAAACGTGCATCTTCAATTCCTCTGCTTTCATTTTTAGAAACAGGAAATATGACACGTTCGGAGATTTCATTTTTTGATTCAAATTTAATAAAATAATTTGAATCGGCAAGCCAATAAATGTTTCTAATTGTTTCTTCGTTAAAGGCAGTATGAGGGTTCAAGTAAAGCACTGAAATGCTTACCTTTAATTCTTCGAAAGTGAATAACTCGGGCAATTGCTCAAAAACTTTTTCACTAGTCTCATCCCAAGCATTGATATCTATCAGTTTGAGCTTAAATAGATGAAGGTCGTAAAACTGGTCATGGCGAATTTTAGGAGTTTCGACGTATTTACTGATTGGTTCAAATAACAATGAACCATTTTTTTTAATTATACCGGTACGAAACACAATTGAAGAGATATGACCTTCTCCGGTAGCCCTAAGGCTCATAATAAAACGAAGACTACCGGCGGCAACGTTAGTTTGGTCAGGATGTCGGACAATAGAAGGATTGAAAAGAGCCGCTGATTCAATCGAATATTCCATAGTGAAATATGCTCCTATCAGCAGTTTTCTTGTATCACTAATATTTTCTTTTGTGATTAAATATTCGGAGATTTTGTTGAAATTACTAATAAATACATCTTCAATATTTTTGTGTCTATTTGAAAAGTCTAAATATATTTTCTCCAAAATTCTTTCAGATTGCACTTCGCTCAAATCCATAATTCTATTGAGTATGTTCGGAATGCGTGAAATATCCGGAATATGTGCTCGGGTAATTACTCGCGAAGTATCGCGTATAATTTTTGTTTTTTCTCTTTTTACTAAAGGGCTTTTTATCGATTTATCGTACATGTAATATTCCGTATTGTTGATATTTTAAGAATGAAATTAAAACATCGGTTTATGAAAAGTCTTTGAATTCCTGCTTCGTATTTTTATATAGAGTGCTGACTATATAAATATTGCTTATTCAAATCTCATTTAAGATGCAATATACGATTATAAACGTCAATATAAGCATCTGTCATTTTATCTTTACTGAATTTAGAAAGTGCCCACTGCTTACATAGCTTTCTATCAATCGATTTAATACTGTTTACAGCTACTACAGCTTCATCAATATTATTTACTAAAAAGCCACTTTCACCGTTTACAATCAGTTCCGGCATCGAACCTAAATTAAATGCTACGACTGGTGTTCCGCAGAGCATTGCTTCTGCAACGCTTAATCCGAAAGGCTCTTTAAAGCTGATGGGGTGCAAAAGTGCATAAGCTTGACCTAATAATTTATCTCTTTCATCGGGTCCGGAATTACCGACATAAACTATATCATTGTCATTAATGAAAGGTTTAACCTTGTTATCAAAATATTCTTGGTCTTGAATTAACCCGGAAATTATTAATTTTCGTCCGGATTGCTTTGCTATCTCAATAGATTCATAGGTACCTTTTTCGGGATGAATCCTGCCAAAAAACAATAAATAATCTTTTGATGATTCTACGAAAGTAAATCCATTAGTATCAATACCATTATATACTGTTTCAAAATACTCAAGTTCCGAACAACGGTCTGAATTACTGATAGAAACATAGTAATTAGTTTTATTATATTTTTTATAGACCGGAATGATTTTCGGTGATGAAAAACCATGAATAGTAGTGAGCATCGGCGTTTTGATAAGTCCGGAATAAGTAAGCGGCAGAAAATCAAAATGATTATGAATCAAATCAAATTTATCTGCCTGCTCCATCAGATTGCTGATATGTAGGCATTCCCATACCTTTGGGTCAACATCCGAATTTTCACAGTATGCAGTTTCCGATACAAATTGAAGTTTACCTTTTGTTATTGAGTTTCCGGTTGCAAATAGGGTAACATCAATACCTTTTTCAATTAAGCCTTCGGCTATGTTTGAAGCTACCTGCTCCCAAGGTCCGTACTTTAACGGTGGCGTTCTCCATGCAATAGGAGATAATATTGCTATTCTCATTTTTCCCTTATCTTTAGTTATAAAGTTGAAAGTTATAAAGTAATAAAGTTGAAAGTTATAAAGTTGAAAGTTGAAAGTTGAAATATTCTCTCGACTTTTGCCATGATAAAATATCCTCAAAACAAACTATTTTCATCTTCTTAGTCCTGCTTACAAACTTTATCAGCTTTCAACTATTTTCCTCACTTTACAAACTTTACAACTTTCAACTATTTTTGCTAATGTAATATTATAATGTTTTTATAAGTCCAGATAATAGTTTTGAAATTTCTAAAGCTAAGGCTTGAAGAATATTAAAATCATTGTCTGATATTTTTTTTATATCTTTTGCAAGATAGAGCATTGAGTGCACTTCGCTGCAAGAACCTTTTGCAATATATAAAAATTGTTTAAATTCATTGTTTGTCTTTCGTTCAAAACCTTCAGCTATATTATTCATGATAGAAACTGAAGCTCTTTCTATCTGATTACGGAAACCAAAATCATTGCAATTTTCAAACAATTCATATATTGCAATACATAATTCTCTCGACTTTTGCCATGATAAAATATCCTCAAAACAAACTATTTTCATCTTCTTAGTCTTACTTACAAACTTTATAAACTTCCAACTATTTATCTTCACATTAAAACTTTACAACTTTCAACACGCCAACATCTTATCTTCACATTAAAACTTTACAACTTTCAACACGCCAGCATCTTATTCTTTACTTTAAAACTTTACAAACTTTCAACTATTTATCTTCACATTAAAACTTTACAACTTTCAACACGCCAACATCTTATTCTTCACTTTACAAACTTTACAACTTTACAAACTTTCAACTAAAGAGCATTTCTTGAGTTATTTAAGCAGTGGTCAACAAGTTCTTCTATATTAGCGGTACCGACGCATATTACCGAATCTGCTCCTCCCCAATAAATTTTAATACTCCCGTCATCTTCGGGAATGGCGGCACAACAGAATACTACATTGTGGACATAGCCTGTAACCTCATAAGGTGCTTCCGGTTGTAAAATCCAGTCATCACCAACGGCAATAATTTTCGATGGGTCTAACAGGTCGTGCAAAGCTAAACCTAATCTGTAGATACATCCGTCCATAGTCGGGAATACTCCGTGATAAATGCTGAGCCAGCCCCGAGATGTTTTTATCGGAGGTGCCCCGGGACCTATCTTCATTTCATCCCAATGGTATTGTAATGGTCTCATAATTAACTTAGATTCACCCCAATACTTTAAGTCGGGTGAATATGAAATCCATATTGACCACGGTGATATTTCGGAGTGAGGACGGTCAAGTCGAGCATATAGCCCATTAAACTTTTCCGGAAATATAACTACATTGCGATAATCAGCTTCGGTAATTAGTGAGATACGCTCAATTGATTGAAAATCCTTTGTTTTAGCAAGACCAATCCTTACTCCGTTTCGAGAATATGCACTGTATGTTATCAAGTATTCACCGTCGAGGCAGATAATACGTGGGTCTTCGACACCGTACTCCTCATATTCTTTGAACATGCCCTCGGTTGCAGGAAGCATAAAAGGGGTTTTATCTACAATAAAGTTATACCCGTCTTTACTTTCTGCTTTGCCCAAAATACTTCTTCCATTGAGTTTATGAGAGCGGAAAATCATTATATACCTATCCTCAAATTTTATTACTCCTGCATTATGAACGGTAGCTACAGGATAGGGGACATCATCCTTTGTTAGGATTGGATTGTTTTCATATCTTTTAATTAGCATGGCTTTCCTATTATTAAGTTTGTAAAGTTATAAAGTTCGTAAAGTTATAAAGTTGAAAGTTATAAAATTCGTAAAGATGTAATATATACGTATTTGAATAATTTGTTTTATATCAACCCCTGGCTTTAGCCTCGGGTAGCCGAAATATGAGTCGAAAGTTTGTAAAGTTTGTAAAGTTATAAAGTTGAAAGTTATAAAGTTGTAAAGTTAGTGTAATAAGTCTTTTTGCTCAAATTCTTCAAATGCTTGAAGGACAATTAAGTGAGACATCAAATAAGCTAAAGAGCTTTCGGCACCTTGATTACGATTAATTCCATACCTTTCAAAACCATCGCAACAGCCGTTAGTTTCAAAATCGAAAAGGCTCATTCTCAGGTCATTTTCTCCCAAAAACCACATAAAGCAGGAAAATAATTTAGTAAGGTATTCTTTATCTTTAGTTAAATGAAAAGCTTGATGATACATTAGAACCATCGAAAAAGCATCAACGGGTTGTTGAGCAAACATAGAGCGTTGCTCGCCTTTTTTATACCATTGTTCATTACCGATGATGGATAAATACCCATCTTTAAGTGTATTAGTAGTCAAGAAGTCCATAGTTGAAATAGCGATTTCTTTTATTTTGTCATCATTAAGTATTTCTGCGGCGTGTAGGAGAGCCAGTGGTAGCATACCGTTATCATAAGCCAATAATGGTTCATACCATTGCCAATCGGCTGAGCTGTATTCATTATAATGTTTGACTAATTTAGCAGCAAGATTTCTTAATTGCTCGGTCATTGATTCATCGGAAGGGCTACTTCTGAGATAATGACTGATACCAATCATTGAATTTGCAATTCCTCTGATAGATTGAAGTTTATCAAAGTTAGGCACAGCATTAAAGAAAACAGATTTTCCGGTTTGGAAATATGCATCATTTGGGGCATTACCTAATAAATAGCCAAGAGCCCAGATAGTTCTTCCGAATGAATCTTCGGAGCCAACTTCGTCAAGAAAGTTCCTATTAAAACTTAGGAAATTTCTGAATGTGCCGTCTTTATTCTGCATATAATGGATATAGCTTAGATAAATAGGAGCTAAATTAAGAGCCTGTTTGTCTTTCTTTTGCCTGTAAGCCATAAGTACCATAAGCAATGCTCTTGCATTATCGTCGAGGCAATAACCTTCTTTTAAATTCGGAATTCCGAATTTAGCATGCTGAATAATACCTGTGTCATCAGTTAAACGTTTAATATGCTCTAAAGAGAATGGCGGAAGCAGGAGCGGGTCGATAGTAGTTTCTAATTCGACCAATGTTTCGGGTTTTGAATCGAGAATTTGCTCGGCGAGTGCAATATATTTGATGCCGGATTTGGGCCAAGTAATTGTTCTGCCGTAATTATATGCTTTCTCTCTATATTCCTTTAATACTTCGGGATTGTCTAATAAATCCAAGAAAATAGATGAAAGCTCTTCAGAATCATTGAAGTTAAAAAGTTTACCTCTTCCCTCTGCCAGCAATTCCGAAGCGTGCCAGTATGGGGTAGAGACGACTGCTGAACCGACACCAACAGCATAAGAAAGAGTGCCACTGGTAATCTGTGCTTCATTCTGGTAGGGAGTAATGTAAATATCAGAAGCCGCTAAATATTTGAATAATTCTTTTTGGTTAATGTATTCATTTATAAAAAATACGTGGTCGCCGAGTTTAAGACTTTTTATCAAACGCTGAAGATAATTTCTATATTCTTCGCCTGAATGCCGAAGTACGTTCGGATGAGTTTTGCCGAGAACCATATAGAGAACATCAGGATGTTTTTCAATTACCTTTGGCAATGCCTTGATTACAGTTTCTATTCCTTTGTTACGGCTTAGAATTCCAAAAGTAAGCAATAATTTCTTATTTTCAAGTTTAAATTCCTTTTTTGATTGCTCCTGATTAAATTGAATATCCGGCACACCGTGCTCAATAAATTCAATTTTGTCAATATCTACATTATAGATATCTGTAAGAAATTCAATAGCTTTATGGCTCATTACAACCACTTTTTGAGCCATTTTGCAGATTTGTTGCAGTACAGCTTTTTCGTTGTATGACGGTGATTTAACAATTGTGTGGAGTGTTACTATAAGCGGGATTTCAAGTCTATGCAATAAAGGAAGAATATAAATTCCGTTTTCACCACCGAATATTCCGAATTCATGTTCAAGAATACAAGCATCGGCACCACTTAGATTAATAAATTTTACAGCTTCCAGATAATCGCGTTGATGCTCTTGCCTGATGATAAGCTTAACCTCTTCTGGATAATTATAGATTTGTTCCGGATCGTTCATTGCTACAACAAGACCTTCAATAGGTTCTTTTGAAGGGTCATTTTGCGTTAGCATGGATTTATAAAGGTTCATGGTAAAAGTTCCGATACCGCATACACGAGGCGGATACGTACCTATATAAGCAAGTTTCATAATTACGGCTGTTGGTTATTTGATAAATTGTAACTTGATATTTAATACTTTTATTGCTCAATCAAGAGTATTTTACTTAGTTTTGCATTTAAACATTAAAAAGCTCAATATAGCTAAAATAATCGACTATATTGCCATAAAATATTATAATTTAGAAAATTAGCATATTGGAAATATTTTATATTGATTTAATAGCTTGGTTCCATTAGAAATTGAATATAGTGCGTTTGGGGTTAGGGGTTAGGGATTAGGAGTTAGGGATTAGTGGCTGGGGAAGTATGATTCCTCTAATATTCAACAGCTAACGATGTTGGAAGAAAAATCCATACATGATCTTCAAGCCCTTCCTTTGGTGAGGGTTTGGGTGGGGTTGATAGATTTTCAGACCCAGCCACACTACGCAGAGCGTAGTAAGGAGGGGAAAGGGAGTCCCACTTTCATGCTACCATTATTCAACACCTAAAGATGTTGGAAGAAAAATCCATACATGATCTTCAAGCCCTCCCTTTGGGGAGGGTTTGGGAGGGGTTGATAGATTTTCAGACCCAGCCTCACTACGCAGAGCATAGTGCGGAGACGAAAGGGAGTCCCCCTTTCATGCTACCATTATTCAACAGCTAACGCTGTTGGAAGAAAAGAATCGATACCTCCCAAACTTTCCAATTTCTAATTTCCAGCAACCAGCCGCACTACGCAGAGCATAGTGCGGAGACGAAAGGGAGTCCCACTTTCATGCTACCATTATTCAACAGCTAACGCTGTTGGAAGAAAAATCCATACATGATCTTCAAGCCCTCCCTTTGCGAAGGGTTTGGGAGGGGTTGATAGATTTTCAGACCCAGCCTCACTACGCAGAGCATAGTGCGGAGACGTGCATATTTCCATTTCCTAATTCCTAATTCCTACTTTCAACTTTATAACTTTCAACTTCCGAACCTCGGTCTCCGTCCACCAAAATAGTAAAGAGTAGAATTTGTTTTTGAAAATTAGTAAAATATTTGTAAATTATATAGAATTATGAATGACAAAGAAAATGAATAACTGCTATGATAATAACTAAACAAATACTTAAATTATCCATAATAGTAATATTATGTTTAACAGGTATTGGTTTGCATTATGTTAAAGCAGGCTCTGACAGCATTTACGATTGGCTCAGGAATTCTAAAGATGAAACCAAAAAAGTAAATTACTATATTCAACTGATAAAAAGCTCAAATAGTAACAATAAATATGACAATATAGAATTTATTAAAGAGGGATTGAATATTTCTCAAATAATCAGTTATAAGTGGGGTATAATCACACTAAATAACTGTTTAGGTGAGAAATATAGGAAAATCGGTATGTATGATTCTGCATTGTATTATTGTAATTTAGCTTATGAATTAGCAAAAGCAGAAAACGATACATTGTCTTTGATTTCAGCATTAAATAGTCTCGGAGTGATTTATAGGCGCACAGATGAAATGCAACACGCTTTAGACTGTCATTCGACTGCACTTTATTTAGCAGAGAAAATAAAAGATATAAAGACGATTGCTATTGCTTCTAACAGCATAGGCAATATAAATATCACAATGAGAAATTATTTGACTGCCAAAATATATTTAGAGAAGTCTCTGGAAATTCAGAAGCAATTAAATGATACTCTCGGCGAAGCGATTAACTATAATAATTTAGGCGAAGTATATGAAAAAACAGATGAATACGAAAAGGCATTGGAATATTATAATATTTCATTAAATAAAAATATACTTTTAAACAACAATAAGGGAATAGCTATAAATTATAATTCTATTGCAAAAATTTACCGTAATAAAGGAGAATTATACGAATCCCTAAAATACTATAAGAAGGCATTAGCACTTGACCGAACAAGTGCAGAGAAGTACTTCTTAGCAAATTCATTAGTTAATATAGGTGATATTTGCACTCATATTAAGGATTACAATCAAGCTTTTGAATATTTAAACGAGGGAATTAATATTGCAGAAAAAATTGGTTCAAAATACACTCTGCAGAATGGTTATGAATATTTGGCGAATTTATATGCAATTACCGGCGATTATAAAAAAGCTCTTGAATATTTTAAAATATCTATGACCCATAAAGACAATATATTAAATGAGCAGACTTCAGGCTCATTAGTTAAAATGAATGCAAAATACGAAAGTGCGAAAAAGCAAGCTCAAATATTCCAATTAGAGGGAGAAAAGAAAAAGGAATCAAATAAATTAAATATCGCTTTTTTATTAATAATTATAATTATGCTTGTTGCCGTTTCTTACTGGCATAAGTCTAATAAAGATAAAAAATTTAATAAAATATTAGTAGAGAAGAATAACATTATCGAAGATGCCAATAACCGATTGCAAGAACAGAATCATCGATTAAGCGAATTAAATGCAACTCAAAACAGGCTATTATCGATAATTGGTCATGACATAAAAAATCCTTTGCATGCAATTTATTTTACTATGGATACTTTAATAAATTTTAGCGAAAGATTTACTTCTGAAAAGCTTAAAAAGACATATTTTGACATGATGCAGTCAGCAAAACAGCTCAATGATTTGTTAGAAAATTTACTTCATTGGGCAAAAACTCAGAATGGAACAATAAATTATAATCCGAATAAGATAAAACTAACCGATATAGTTGAAGATTCAATCTCAATATATAAAATGAGCATTGAAAAGAAAAATATCTCAATTACAAATATGATAAAAAATGACTTTTCCGTATTTGCAGACCTAAATATGCTAAATACGATTATTCGGAATTTAATATCAAATGCTATCAAGTTTTCAAAAATAGGCGGATTAGTAGAAATCAGTGCCGAAGATTATGTAATTGATAATTCAATTGATAATGAGCAATATAAATATAAGAAAATCAGTATTAAAGACAATGGAGTAGGCATTAATGCGGAAAAAATCAGACAGCTATTCCAAATGGGAAATAATATATCAACACAGGGAACTGAAAATGAAAAGGGTACAGGGCTCGGATTGGTATTAGTTAGAGAATTTGTTGATATAAATCATGGGGAAATATGGGTAGAATCTGAAATAGACAAAGGCACTACTTTTAGTTTCATTCTTCCGGAGGGTTTATAGAAAAGATGTACTCCACTCCGAAAAGTGGAGCACATCATGAAAAATTATTTCAGATATTTCTGCAATGTAGGGATTAATCTCTCGCCTCTTAACGACCTTGCGTCTTCAATTATCTTGCCATTTGGGTCAATTAGAAAAATAAATGGAACGCCTGTGATTTGAAAAATATCGGCAATAGGGTTTTTGTATAGTCCGGTTGCGAAAGCATGAAGCCAAGGCATTTTCCATTTGCCTTTACGGAATTCGATAACATCCGCCGGTGATAAGTCGAAAGCAATGGATAATATACCAAAGTTCTTATCTTTAAACATTGCATAAGCTGAGTCTAAATGTGGCATTTCCAAACGGCAGGGACCGCACCAAGTGCCCCATACATCAAGCAGATAATATTTGCCTTTTAAATCAGTAGCACTAATAGTGTCATTGAGATTTTCTAATTTTGCCAAACTGAAATCAGGAATAGTTTTACCGATTTCTATGTTTTTTTCAGGGTTGAACTCTCTTAATACACTTTTTATATTTTTGCCGTTAGGGTATAATTTTTTAAATTTTTCAAAGTACTCTTTCTGATACTTTTTATATTTATCACTTCTTGTTGCTGATAATAAGGAATATAAAGTGCGTTCGCGAGTAGATTCTGAAGGATTATTTGCTGCCATGTCCTGCAAGAATTTACTTTTAAAAGGATTTTCTATAGCTTCGGCAATGAAAAAGGCACAGTAAAAACTTCCCCAATCACTACGAGCATCAAACACTTTAACAACTTCTTTTGCATATTTTTTTAGTTTCTTAGTATTTACTTTATCCATAGTTTGACCATAAGAAGCAATATCGAACAGATTGATGATTTTAAAAGCTCTGATATATTTGTTCGATTCTGTATCAATTGCAGCAATTGCTTTATCTACATATTGGTTTTTGATGATATCCATAGAGTCCCAATTACTTTTCATCATCTGTTGCTGACTGTAATAAAGGAAATTATTATGAAGACGCTCATTTTCGACAAAGATGTTGATAAATTTTTTCGTCTCCGGATTATTTGAGTTTAATTTTGATTTTGTTTGTTCTTTTGAATATGCACTCGAGTCGAATTCGATTTTTACTTTTTTATCTTTTGTAATGATACATGAGATAAAGTCCACGCCGCCATCTTTAATGAAATAATCGGCATTTGAACCGTTAAAGCTTCTGAGACCTTGCCTATTTGGGAAATCATAAGCAAGTTGATACTTTAATGTGTCTGAATTGTTATCTAAAGTAATTGAGTACCTGCCATCTTTCAATTCCAAAGGTAGGATACCATTTTGAAAATCGAATTTGTTGAAGTCACCTACAATTTGAAGTTTGGAAGGGTCAGCTATTACTATCGGAGACAGTTGTACATCGATATTGAATTCCTTAGTATTTTCGGGGACATAGAATTTAACTTCTCTATCAAAATGATAAGTACCGGCGAAGAAATAAGTATAAATTCCCGACTTCTCGACATCAAAAGAATAATTACCATCTTTATCGCAAATAGCTTTTTGTGAAAATTCGCCTCTTTCTTTTTCTTCTACTACAATTGCTAAAGCTGTCGGCTTGCCGTCGTAACCGGTGATTTTTCCGTAAATTTTTATCTGTGCATTGGAACTATTTGATATAGCAAAAAATAATAGAATTAAAAAAGCTACTCTGTTCATATTAAACTCCTTTACTAATACATGTTTGATACATTCAAATATACAAAAAAATTAAATACAAAGAACGAAGTAATCCTCAATAATTCCTGTTCAAATACAAATGTAATCTTGCCATATTTGCTATTACATTTTATCTTTATTTTAGACACAAATTATTTTTAGAAAAACTTTCTCAGCAGTCACCACATCCAGTTATATTCTTAAAGACCTGATATGGGTGGGGTTGACAGATTATCAAACCACCCGCCACACTACGCAGAGCGTAGTTCGGAGACGAACAAATTCCTACTTCCCGAACCGCTATCCCCGAACCCCGATAAAAGACCCACCCCGTCATCGCTTCGCGATGCCACCCCTCCTTTTGGAGGGGAATTTCAGCCCCCAGCCCCCAGTCCCCAGCCCCCAGCTCCCAATCCCCAACCCCTAGTCGCACTACGCAGAGCGTAGTAAGGAGGTGAAATGGAGTGGCACTTTCATTCTACCAATATTCAACAGCTAACGCTGTTGTAAGAATAGAACCATTTTCACCCAAACTTTCTACATTCTAATTCCCATTTCCCATTTCCTACTTCCCAGCCACCAGCCTTACTACGCAGAGCATAGTAAGGAGGCGAAAGAATCAATTCTAACTAAACTTCCTAATTCCAAGTCATCAGCTACCCATACAACCCTTACAAAACAACGAAGATCCTATTTAAATAATTAGCAGTTAAAAAAATAAAGACAAAATTTCTATAATTTGCAAAATAATACGAAATATTTTAAAATAAATTTCGATATATTACATTTATAATGGAAGTTAAATTCCATTTTAAATGGAGCTTATCAGTTAATATTAATAATGATACGTGAGAGTAAAATGCAATCACCCAAGCTTATTTTAAAAGATATTCCTAATTTAGAAAAGATAGATGTTTATATAGCCAATGGTGGATTTTCGGCATATAAAAAGGCTATTTCTATGAGTCCGGAAGAAGTAACCAATGAAGTAAAGAAATCCGGATTAAAAGGTAGAGGCGGAGCGGGGTTTCCAACAGGTCTTAAATGGTCATTTATGCCCAAGGGCGAAGGCATAACGCGCTATCTTGCCGTAAATGGTGATGAATCAGAGCCCGGCTCATTTAAAGACAGGCAGATTTTTGAGAAAAATCCATTCCAGCTAATAGAAGGGATAATGATAGCCGGATATGCTATGCAGCTGACTGCAGCATACATCTATATTCGTGGCGAATATCATAAATGGGTAGAATTAGTTGAGCAAGCAGTACGTACCGCCTATGAAAATGGCTTTATAGGCAGAAAAATGAAAGATACTTTTGCTAATAATTATTCTATTGATATCTATGTGCATAAAGGAGCAGGAGCCTATATCTGCGGAGAGGAAACTTCGCTGATGACATCTATTGAGGGAGACAGACCTTACCCGAGAGTAAAGCCGCCATTCCCTGCTCAGAGCGGGCTTTGGGCAAAGCCTACTACAGTCAACAATGTTGAAACAATTGCTACTATTCCTGCTATTATTAATATTGGTGCTGATGAGTATTCCAAAATCGGTGCTCCGAAACAGCCCGGAACAATGCTCTTCGGTGTAAGTGGGCATGTAAATAAGCCGGGAATTTATGAATTGCCGACCGGTACTCCGCTGAAAGAAATTATTTATGAGATATGTGCCGGTGTAATCAATAATAAAAAAATCAAAGCTGTAATTCCCGGGGGCTCATCAATGCCTCCTATACGAGGTGATGAGGTTGATGATGCCCGAATGGATGAAGAATCACTTAAGCTATTAGGTACACACATAGGAACCGGTGGGATAATGGTGATGGACGAAGATACTGATATAGTAAAAATAACTTTAAGAATCGCTCATTTCTATCATCATGAATCCTGCGGTCAATGCACTCCATGCCGAGAAGGTACAGGATGGATGGAGAAGACTCTTAAGCGAATCGTTGATGGGCAGGGAACGCCAAAAGATTTGGATTTATTAGTTTCCGTTGCAAATAATATCGAAGCCAGAACTGTATGTGCTTTGGGCGATGCCGCCGCTTGGCCTGTAAGAGGATTTATAAATAAATTCCGAGACGAATTTGAGAAAAGAGTTGCTCCTGCAAATGTATTAATTCCTAAAAATATAGTTCACAGTAAAAGAAATACTAAACATACACTTGAAATTGCTGTTTAATTAGTACATTGATAAAAAGAAAGCCGGGGTTTAGCCCGGCTTGAACATAGGTTGTGGCGCCTAATTCTAAATGGGTGAAGAATGCTTCGTATTTACTGAGCGAATCAAATAAATATGAAACTTTTAATTCCTTCGATTTTACTTTATACAAAGTTTGTGCCATTGATTTATTTAGTTGAAAACCTTCTTAAATTCATTATAATAAGATAACAACTTAATGTTCAAAAACGCACAATAATTGTTAAAAATAGCAAATGTGTTAATTTTGATATGCAAATATGTACAATATGTTTAAAAACGAACAAATGCTGAATTAGGAAATTTACTAATTTTAAGATAAAAAGATGAATGAAAATGAGATTATTGAGTTATTTTTGTTATAAATAGCAAATATGTTAATATTGATATGCCAATATGTACAATCTATATAGAAACGAACAAATAATGAATGAGGAAATATATTTATTAAGAGATAAAATAGATAAAATAGATAATGCAATTATCGAGCTTTTATCGGAGAGAAAGCGTACATCGGAGAGATTGATAAAATTAAAAAAACAAGTAAGCCTGCCTATTGAAGATTTAAACAGAGAGAACGAGATAATTAGTAAGCTACAAGCCAATTCGAATAATTACCTACAAGCTGAATTTATATCTAATATATATAGGCTGATATTTAAAAATTCAAAATCTCAGTTTATTGAAAATTGGAAAAAATCTAGCCAATTATACGATGAAATCAAAAAGGGTAAGACCATTATATCGGGTCCTTGTGCTGTTGAATCTCAGGAACAGATTTTTGAAATAGCTGAAGAGCTTGCAAATTTAGGAATTCGATATTTACGTGGCGGAGCATTTAAGCCAAGAACATCTCCTAATTCATTTCAAGGTTTAGGAGACCCTGCGGTAGGATATATGAGCCAAGCAGCAGAGAAATTCAAAATGAAGACAGTAATAGAGATTACTTCAGAAGTTCAATTATATTCTAATTACGATAAAATTGATATAATTCAAATCGGAAGCAGGAATATGACTAATTTTGAACTATTGAAAAGTATAGCTTCGATTTCATCGGAAGATAAAAAACCAATATTGCTTAAAAGGGGCTATTCATCGACAATAAATGAGTTTTTAAAAGCAGCGGAGTATTTGAAATCTTACGGTAATGACAGTGTGATTTTATGTTTGCGTGGTATTCGTACATTTGAGCAGATAGATTCCGATTTCCGATTTACTCCGGATTTAGCTTCCATTTTAGAATTAAAGAAGAAATGTGACTACCCTGTATTTTTTGACCCATCGCACTCTGCCGGAGATTCAGAATATGTGATTCAGATAGCTAAATCTGCGTTAGAGCTGGGAGCCGATGGATTAACGATAGAGACTCATTGTAATCCCGAGCTGGCAATGAGCGATGCAGGACAGTGTCTGCATCCGAAATTGCTTAAAGAATTAGCAGAAATAGTAAACAGTAAATAGAAGATTGTAAAATTAAATTGAATGTATTAGTATGTTAGAAATTCCCAATATACCCAACTGGTCATCAATGCATCCGTTTTTAGTGCATTTCCCGATAGCTATTTTATTAGTTGTGCCTATAATAATTACAATTGGTATAATTCTAAAGAAAAATTCCAAATATTGGTTTTATTCGGCATCGGCACTAATGATAATTGGCTTATTATCGATAATACTGGCTATAGCAAGTGGTGAAGCATCTGCAGACTTAACGATAATTCCAAAAGCCGCTTCTGATATAGTAGAAAAACACAAAACTACATCAGTAACTGTTCGTAATGTATTTGCGGGATTGACTTTGCTATACGTTTTAATACAGATGGTGCCGGTGTTAGTGAAGAAGACGTTAAGCGTACAATTAAATAGAATTGTTAATTTATGCTTTTTAGTTTTGTATTTAATATGCTGTATAGGGCTGTTTAATGTAGCAAGCATGGGAGCAAGATTAGTTCACGAATATGGAATAAGCGGATTTATTACACCATAATATTTGAAATGAACATACATAAAAGGAACCGATTAGTAATCTAATTCGGTTTTTTTTATGAAAAATCGAAGCATAATCGAAATATAATAGTCATTATGTAAATATAATGTTGTTAGAGAGTTAGGATAATTATAATAGTTTTGTTCTCCCCCCGTCAGAAAAAAAAAGGAAGAGAAAAGAAAAAAAAGATTTGGAAAAACGAAAAAAAAGGATTAAGTTTGAATTCTCTTTTGAGAGCGGAAACGTTAAGAGAAGAAGAGAGATTGAAACCTGCGAAGATAGCAAACAAGCGGATAGGGGAAAAAAGAAAAAAATCTTTTTTTTAAAAACCTAAAAAAAAGACTTGCAGGGAATTGAAAAAATGATTAAGTTTGTAACCCGCTACGAAGTGGGGCAAGAGTAAGCGAGGACGGGAGAGAATTTAAAGAGATTTAAAAAAACTTCAAAGAATCAAAAAAAACACTTGCACAAGTTGAAAAAAAGAATTAAGTTTGTAACCCGCTACGGAGCGGAGCAAGAGCAAAAATAAGATATGAAGAAAAGATAAAGAAATTTAAAAAAACTTCAAAAAATAAAAAAAAGTTCTTGCACAGAACAAAAAAAAGTATTAGATTTGAATTCCTTGTTTAACGGCAAGGGCAAGCAAAAAGAAGATAGGTTTAAGAAATTAATTTCAAGAAATTAAAAGAAGCAAACTGAAAATACAAAAGCTTGAATTGATTGAAAGAATTGAATAGAATAGGAAGTTCGCTTAAGTAGCGAAATCGGAACTGGGATAGTTCTTTGAAAACAGGGAGCATATAAGAAAATAAAGATACAACGACAAACCTGTCAATTTTCGAGAGTAATTTTAGAGATAAAAAAAGTCATTGGGTCAACTCTGTATTAATTTGAAATAAAAATAAGAATATATACAACGGAGAGTTTGATCCTGGCTCAGGACGAACGTTGGCGGCGTGCCTAACACATGCAAGTCAAGGGTAGCAATACACTGGCGCACGGGTGAGTAACGCGTGGGTAATCTGCCCATATCACAGACACAACATCGAGAAATCGGTGCTAATATCTGATGAGGCGAGAAATCGTCAAAGCTTCGGCGGATATGGATGAGCCCGCGTCTGATTAGCTAGTTGGTGGTGTAATGGACCACCAAGGCGACGATCAGTAGCTGGTCTGAGAGGACGATCAGCCACACTGGAACTGAGACACGGTCCAGACTCCTACGGGAGGCAGCAGTGAGGAATATTGGTCAATGGGCGCAAGCCTGAACCAGCGACGCCGCGTGAGGGATGAAGGGGCTTTGCCCTGTAAACCTCTGTCGAGTGGGAAAAATGGGTCCTTTTGGGATCCGGGATTGTACCACTGGAGGAAGCACCGGCTAACTACGTGCCAGCAGCCGCGGTAATACGTAGGGTGCAAACGTTGTCCGGAATTACTGGGTGTAAAGGGTGCGCAGGCGGGTAGATGCGTCAGAGGTTAAATATTTCGGCTCAACCGAAAAAATGCCTTTGATACGGTCTATCTTGAGTACGAGAGAGGATGATAGAATTCCTGGTGTAGCGGTGAAATGCGTAGATATCAGGAGGAATACCAGTGGCGAAGGCGGTCATCTGGCTCGTAACTGACGCTTAGGCACGAAAGTGTGGGTAGCGAACAGGATTAGATACCCTGGTAGTCCACACCCTAAACGATGTATGCTTGGTGTTGGGAGGTTACTCTCAGTGCCGAAGGAAACCCGTTAAGCATACCACCTGGGGAGTACGATCGCAAGGTTGAAACTCAAAGGAATTGACGGGGGGCCCGCACAAGCGGTGGATCATGTGGTTTAATTCGATGCAACGCGAAGAACCTTACCTGGGCTTGAACTGCAGGAAGTACAGAGATGAAAGTCAACGGAACTGTTGAGTCAGTAACCTGTAGAGGTGCTGCATGGCTGTCGTCAGCTCGTGTCGTGAGATGTTGGGTTAAGTCCCGCAACGAGCGCAACCCCTATCTTTAGTTGCCATCAGGTTAAGCTGGGCACTCTAAAGAGACTGCCTACGCAAGTAGAGAGGAAGGCGGGGATGACGTCAAGTCATCATGGCCCTTATGTCCAGGGCTACACACGTGATACAATGATCGGTACAATGGGCGAAGCCGCGAGGTGGAGGAAATCCCCAAAGCCGATCTCAGTTCGGATTGTAGTCTGCAACTCGACTACATGAAGTTGGAATCGCTAGTAATCGTAGATCAGCACGCTACGGTGAATACGTTCCCGGGCCTTGTACACACCGCCCGTCAAGCCATGGAAGCTGGGGGCGCCCGAAGCCGGTAGAGATACCGTCGAAGGCGAACTTAGTGACTGGGGCTAAGTCGTAACAAGGTAGCCGTACCGGAAGGTGCGGCTGGATCACCTCCTTTCTAGAGATACAAAGGAGAGTTGATAAGTTACAGTGTAAATGTAATAATAATGATGACAAGCTCAAGAAAATTGTATCCTAATTCTTAATGTTCCCTATTTTTAGAGAATGCGTTTTGACATTCGAAAGAATGGGCCTGTAGCTCAGCTTGGTTAGAGCGCACGCCTGATAAGCGTGAGGTCGGTTGTTCAAGTCAACTCAGGCCCACCGGTAGGCTGCACGGAAACTATAATAGGGTCCATAGCTCAACTGGGAGAGCGCCGGCTTTGCAAGCCGGAGGTTAGGAGTTCGATCCTCCTTGGATCCACAGGAAAACTAATTTGAAAATTTAAATTTTAAATAAAATTTGAAATTAAAAGAGACAAGAAATTAAAAGTTTGAAATTATTAGAGAATTAATATTGCTGACTATGAAATATATGAAAAGTATAAATTATGGTAAGTAAGTAATTAATTAATAATATCAAATAGATAATCTTCAATAGATTAAAGTCTAAATGATAAAAATTTGAAATAGTATCGTAAGATACAGGGATTTATAAAAAATCGGCAGTAATGGACTATAAAT
Organism: uncultured bacterium; assembly: GCA_942493235.1. Lineage (GTDB taxonomy): Bacteria > Bacteroidota > Ignavibacteria > Kapaibacteriales > UBA2268 > ENR-C587. Next base: position 707,699 of record OW818676.1, read on the forward strand.
AGAAATATATAATAGTAGATTATGAAAAGCTGATAAGGCATAAATCAAGTACATTGACAATAGGTATGGTCTGATTGAGAAAAATCAGACGGAAAACAAGATCACAAAATAATATGATGCGTAAATTATAAAGATTTACCGAGCCATGAAGAAAGACGTGGCAAATTAGTATATGAAAACCTAAAATATTTTTGGTAAGATATTAAGGGCATATGGTGGATGCCTTGGCACTAAGAGGCGAAGAAGGACGTGGCTACCAACGAAACGTTTCGGGGAGCAGGAAGCATGCTTTGATCCGGAAATATCCGAATGGGGTAACCCCCCTAGTAGAAGACTAGGGATTGCGAAAGCAAGGCGAACTCGGGGAAGTGAAACATCTCAGTACCCGAAGGAAAAGAAATCGAAAGAGATTCCCTAAGTAGCGGCGAGCGAAATGGGAAGAGCCCAAACCGAGGTGCATGCACTTCGGGGTTGTAGGACACTCATAATCATCATGGAACGATAGTACAATGATCTGGAAAGTTCAACCATAGAGGGTGATAGTCCCGTAAGCGAAATTGTTTAATGAGTGGAGTGTATCCTGAGTACCGCGGAGCAAGAGGAATTCTGCGGGAATCTGCCCGGACCACCGGGTAAGGCTAAATACTCCTTAGTGACCGATAGTGAACCAGTACCGTGAGGGAAAGGTGAAAAGAACCCTTCAGAAGGGAGTGAAAAGAATCTGAAACCATATGCCTACAAACGGTGGGAGCTCGAAAGAGTGACCGCGTGCCTTTTGCTTAATGAGCCAACGAGTTGCTCGTTGCATGCAAGGGTAAGGATTTAAGATCCGCACCCGTAGCGAAAGCGAGTCTGAATAGGGCGTGCAGTATGCAGCGGCAGACGCGAAACCGTGTGATCTATCCATGACCAGGATGAAGCGTAGGTAACACTACGTGGAGGTCCGAACCAGTATGGGTTGAAAACCATTTGGATGAGTTGTGGATAGGGGTGAAAGGCCAATCAAACTCGGTGATAGCTCGTACTCCCCGAAATGTTTTTAGGAACAGCCTCATATTAATGTGCCGGAGGTAGGGCGCTGATTGGGCTAGGGCTGTCACAACGGTACCGACCCCAGATAAACTACAAATTCCGGACACATGATGTATGGGAGTGAGGCGTAGAGGGATAAGCTTCTGCGCCGAGAGGGAAAGAACCCAGACCTTCAGCTAAGGTCCCCAAGTAACCGCTAACAGAGAAAGGAGGTTGTGTTGCACAGACAGCCAGGATGTTGGCTTAGAAGCAGCCATCCGTTTAAAGAGTGCGTAATAGCTCACTGGTCGAAGCGACACAGCGCCGACAATACCCGGGACTAAGCGGTCCACCGAAGCTAAGGACTTGAATTTATTCAAGTGGTAGGGGAGCATTCTATCGACATCGAAGGTGTAGTGTGAGGTATGCTGGAGTTTATAGAAGAGCACATGTTGGCATAAGTAACGATAAACGAAGTGAGAATCTTCGTCGCCGAAAATCTAAGTTTTCCTTGAGCTCTGTTCGTCAACTCAGGGTTAGTCGGGCCCCTAAGGCGAGCCAAACGGCGTAGACCGATGGGAATCTGGCAAATAAAAATATTCCAGAACCACCAAAAGATTTAAACACAGGGACGCAGGAACGTATTTGTACGGTGTTAATGGCTATCACCGTACAGAAAAGTACACTGCCGAGAAAAGCTGTGCGTATATCTGAGGTGACCGTACCGCAAACCGACACAGGTAGATAGGTTGAGTATACTAAGGCGCTCGAGTGAGTCGCGGTTAAGGAACTCGGCAAAATAACCCCGTAACTTCGGGAGAAGGGGTGCTGGAGCAATCCAGCCGCAGAGAAATGGCCCAGGCGACTGTTTAACAAAAACACATCTCCCTGCTAACTCGTAAAGAGGATGTATAGAGAGTGACACCTGCCCGGTGCCGGAAGGTTAAGAGGAGAGGTCAGCGCAAGCGAAGCTTTGAATTGAAGCCCCGGTAAACGGCGGCCGTAACTATAACGGTCCTAAGGTAGCGAAATTCCTTGTCGGGTAAGTTCCGACCTGCACGAATGGTGTAACGATCTGGGCACTGTCTCAACCGCGAGCTCGGTGAACTTGTGGTTCCGGTGAAGACGCCGGATACCCGCACCGGGACGGAAAGACCCCATGCACCTTTACTCTAGTTTACTATTGTAATTGGTTGTAGCATGCGTAGGATAAGTGGGAGGCTTTGAAGCGGGGCTTGCGGGCTCTGTGGAGCCAACGGTGAAATACCACTCTTGTTGCAATTGATTACTAACCCGGAGGAGTGGATCCTCGGGGACAGTGGTAGATGGGGAGTTTGACTGGGGCGGTCGCCTCCCAAATGGTAACGGAGGCTTACAAAGGTTACCTCAGCACGGTTGGTAATCGTGCGTAGAGTGCAAAGGCATAAGGTAGCTTAACTGTGAGACAAACAAGTCGAGCAGATGCGAAAGCAGGTCTTAGTGATCCGGCGACTCTGAGTGGAAGGGTCGTCGCTCAAAGGATAAAAGGTACGCTGGGGATAACAGGCTGATCTTGCCCAAGAGTTCACATCGACGGCAAGGTTTGGCACCTCGATGTCGGCTCATCGCATCCTGGGGCTGGAGAAGGTCCCAAGGGTTTGGCTGTTCGCCAATTAAAGCGGTACGTGAGCTGGGTTCAGAACGTCGTGAGACAGTTCGGTCCCTATCCGGTGTGGGCGCAGGATATTTGAGGAGCCCCGATACTAGTACGAGAGGACCGTATTGCCCGGACCTACGGTGAATCTGTTGTTACGCCAGTAGCATTGCAGAGTAGCCACGTCCGGAAAGGATAAGTGCTGAAAGCATCTCAAGCACGAAACCTACTCCAAGATTAGATATCCCACTCCTATATGGAGGTAAGAATCCATGAAGACTACGTGGTTGATAGGCTTCACGTGTACAACAGTGATGTATAGCGGAGAAGTACTAATAATTCGAGGGCTTACTTATTAATTTTTTAGGCTTTCATAGACATTATAATTTGTCACGGCACCTTCTTCATAGCCCGGTAAATCTATTGTAATACTCATCATCATATTATATCTTTAAATCTTGTTTTCATTCCGTCCCTATTAACTACAATTAAAGCTTTTGCTTGGTGGTTATTTCGTAGGGGGTACACCTCTTCCCATTCCGAACAGAGAAGTTAAGCCCTACTGAGCCGATGGTACTGCTCGGGGTCCCGTGTGGGAGAGTAGGTCACTGCCAAGCTATCTATAATCATTCAGCCCGTCATTCTTTGACGGGCTGTTTGCGTTTATACCCATACCGTATTTATACTTCATATACCTATATTTATTGCCAATCTTAATATTAATTTTATATAAATTATAAAAATAATTTGTAATATTGAAAAATATATTTGCATATTTGTTTATATTCGTATTGAATTATTAAAATCTAATTCTAAAGCAATTTAATTATACTAAAATAGCACAATCGATTATTATAGTCTCAAAAAATAAAAGACAATGCTCATTAATAGATAATTATTGAGGCAATTGCTTTAATAATTAACAATTACAAATATTAACAAAAAGGAAAGGTAATAATATGAAAATGAAATTATTAATAATATCATTTGCTATGTTGTTGTCATTAAACAATGTTTTTGCTGAGAAATTAAGAACGCATACCACCTCAGGCACATGCCCAACAGGTAGTGTAAACGACAGGTGGTCAGCTACATGGACATATAATCAAAAAGGGCAGCCTGTAACTGGAGCCGGAATTGACTGCGATGGTAACCCTTGGAGTAAAGATTTTAGAATTTCCTACCCGGGAAATACTTCTATCTCTATAGAAAATGTAATTGCTAATATTTCAACAATAAACCCATCTATAATACAGGTAGTAGCAAAAGAGTCAGTTAAATTTAGAATTGTAAACATACAAACTGGATCATGGGTTAGTGACGAAATTATTTATACAGTACCTGATATAATGATTGATATCGACATACATGATTTATCAAATGGTAATTACGGATTAGTAGTAATACTTGAAAATACCGTTATTGATATGATACAATTTATAAAATAAATACGTATCATATAAAATATTAAGTAAAGCAATGAATTTAAAAATTTTTTTTCCCGTGTGGGAGAGTAGGTCATTGCCAAGCTATCTATAATCATTCAGCCCGTCATTATTATGACGGGCTGTTTGCGATTTAATTAGTTTAAATATTTCGTTACTATAAAATAATATACATATTAGCAAATAATTATTTGTTATTATATATAAAAATTGTTAAATTTGTGTTTTACAGCGAATTGTTATTGAGTACAAAAAATTAAACAAAATATACAAGTGTCGATATTTATTTAAACAATGACATTGTATTCTTGGAATCTAATGAAGTAAAAAATAGATACAAGAATTGTTAATATTATGAAAAGGATTTATTATGAAACTGTTATCAATCAACTTTTTATTAGTTTTAGCATTATTTAGTATTTTTGGTACTATGGATAATAATTATGTAAAATATGAGAAAAAATATTCCGAGCAATGGGTTGCCAGTCAGACATTTATTTATTATGCCAACAATGGTTTTACCTACAATGGAAGTCCTAATAAAGGAGAACGCCATTTTACATATTCCAAAATATTTAGAAAATCTGTTGATGCCGGAAATGGGAAAATATTTAATTTTATTGTCGGAGATAATCCCGGAAATAATAAAATCACAGCCGATAAATTTACACTAGACCAAAAAACAAAAAATGGGAAAGTAATATATACTGCTCAATATGCCAATCAATTTGTCAATTATGCCGAAACATATATTGACCAGAAAATTAGCGATGGAATAATTACAGGTGCTGAAACTCACAAGGATAAACTAAATGAATACTTGATTTATCGCAAATTATCTTGGTCAACTGATACAGTTACCAGAAGAAATAAAAGTGAAATTAGCTTTGAAACATACAAATTAACTGAAATAAAATAAGGCTACTCTTAAAAACTCAAAAAATCAGAATATAAAAAAAATAAGCAAGTAATGAAAAATGAATATGATTGAATAGCAAACTATGGATATATTAAAAATAATTGAGGAGGTCTATACTAAACCGAATATTATACTTTTTGTAGGGATAATGATGCCATTATTTGCATTAATTGTATCAATTTTATACTTGCAACTTTATAGAAAATACAAAAAAGAAAAATATAAGAAACGCTGTGTGAGCAATTATTCAAATTTTCAAACATTTACGTTTTCTGCTTTCATACCAAGTCTGCTTATTTATAATTTTGGTTTTGTGATATATGAAAGCTATTGGTTTTTAGTTTTTTTAATTCCATATATTTATCTATCTATCAAATTTGACAAAGCCACAATGAAATATTTTAAGAAAATTACAGGATTATAAAATATTAAATTTCATTTTCATTAGAAAAAGGGCTAACTAATTATTGCCATCAAATTGACAAAAAAAGGCTGTATTAAAAATACTTTCTATAGCAAGTAAAAGTTAGCTACAAAACTATAGAAATTTCAATTTCCATTTGTTCAAGAAGCTGACTAAAATTTGCTATTCAGAACCAAGTAGTAAATCCATATAAAGCTAAATGTTGAAAATTCCAGATTCTTCACTACACTCAGAATAGCTATTTGGAAGTATTATTACTTATTTTGACAAGAAATTGATAAGCACTTAGAAGTTTGAAAACTTTGAATACAAAACTGTAAATAAATATTATTGACTTTTGTAATATCCTTAGTAACTATTTACATAAATATTTATTAGTGGTATAACTGTTATATAAAAAGGTATTTACTCAGTCTTTAAATCCTCAGGTAGATGCCAATATATATTGTCTTGTATTTAATGAAAAATTATATTGATCCCAATATAAAAAGTTCCAAATTACAAGTCTAAAATATTCATATCTATAAAAATATATTATTGATATTTATTATCTTTTCACTATTTCTACAACTAATTTATCCGGTCTTTTAGTGATTTTATTGGCAAGTAAATCTATGATTTTCCATAAAGGAAATGGAAGATATTTTAAAAAGATGTGCATTCTTAATTTCTCGAGATAGAAATTATTAGTCTTAGTGAATTGATAGTCTGCACTATCGGGAATATATTTCAGGAAATTCTGCTCGTTAAACGAGTGGATATGTGCATTTCTGGGAGTAGGTTTGTTGCAATGCACGCATAGATAATATTGGAGCTTTTCATTATACGGCGTAGTAATTATAAGCTTACCCCCGCTTTTCAAAGCTTTATAAAGCGAGCTGATAAACAATTTCGGGTCGGCTACATGCTCGATAATTTCGGAAGCAATTATACAGTCAATACTATTGTCAATTAGAGGTAGATTGAAAGCGTCAGCGGTTAGTCCTAAGTGATTTATTGAATGAATCATTTTGTCAATTTTAACAGGATTAACTGATGATATATCTAAAGAAATTATTTTTTTATTTTTCGGAATAAAGTAATTTGCTACCCAACCCTTGCCACAGCCTACATCAAGCAGTAATTCGCTATTGGCAGGTACTTTACGGATAATTGTTTCTCGTAGATTATTGTTTGCAAATACCGACGCACCGCATTCATACTCTGTAAAATAATCAAATAGCTCCGCATCGGTCTGATAATGCTCTAGGTAATTAAAATCTGTATTATGGTACTTATGTAAATCGGTTTGCTCGATAAATTGTTTAGATTTGGCAATTAATACAGGGACATTTTCTACAAGTTCGAAGCTGTCCCCCCTAATTTCGTCAAATAATTTATTATCTTGAAATGTCAATTTATTTTTAGAGTCCGGAGAGATTAATATATTTAATGCCCATTTCTCCATTTTATTACCTGCCGCCGGAAAGTGAAACACGCAAGTCAAAGCCTACTTGAGTAGTAGTAAAACCGGGCGAACCTGCTCCTTCATTAAAAGTACCTTCGTAACGGAAGAATGCGGAGGCTCGAACTTTGTTACTGATTGAATATGTGGCTCTTGGCTCAATTACTACTTGCTTATTGCCGTCTAAAGTGCTTCCGTCTTTAGAGTTTTCATCACTCATAACGTCGTAAGTAGCTCTCTTATTCATTTTAAATGAGGTTAACATACTTACCTCGAAATCATTTTTCAATATTAATCCGAATAATGGGAATTCAAATCCTTTCATAGTATAGCCGGCTTGCAGTTGAATTTCTTCGGTTGACTGCCTTGAAATAGTAGCTCTATTAGAAGCTGTTACCGAATAGGCATCGGTGGAATTCCATTTAAATTGAGCATTAATTATCCCGTCTGTCTTTTTCTCATTTAAGGTAATATTAATGCCAATAAGTGGTGTAAATCCGGTCTGCACTTGCTGGCTCTGAACAGATCTTCCATTATCGGTAATTTGAACTGCTTCAGTATATTTTGATTGATAGCTGTGCTCTATCGTAGCTTTTTTAACCCAATCGCCCCATAGACCCCATTTTTCAATTCCCTCCCAAGTAAGTTTCCAATTTAAAGCCGGCAAAAATTTACCTATTTTACCGCCGAAAATTGAAAATGCTTCTAATCCATTATGGAATGCATCGGCAAGGGCATTTAATTTCTTTCTATTGCTAAGAATTGTATCCTGAACATTAGCATCTATTTTCTTTTCTTCCTCTCTATATATTTTAATAACATTTTCAATATTGTTATTAAATAAATTTAAGCCAAAGAAAGAAGGCATAGATAAATATGTTCTGGTAAATGATTCCATAGCAAGTACATTTGTAAACGATGGAATACCCATACTGTCTGTAATTACGGTCTGATTCCTGTTATAGCCGAGGTCTGTACCCCAGTTCAAATCTAAAGTAGCCCCGGGCCATAGCTTACGAGATGTCCGAGCTTCTAATGTGCTTTTTTGATTAAAATTATCTTGAAATACTCCGTTAGCAGGTCTTAATCCTGCATGAGTATCAAACCCGAAGTATGGAAATTTATCTGAACTGACAAAATTAGCTCCACCGTGTGGATTTGAAATTAAACCTAATTGATATAGTGCATTTGGTCCCCACATGTTCTCATTATTCATGCCGACTGCTCCACGCCAGAAATTAGTATAGCCGGAGCCACCGAATACGCCGGGATTAGATGATGCGTTTGTCTGATTAAATGTAATATCTAACTTTTCAAAATCAAAGAATATCTCTCTAAATACATCGCCTACCATAGCCAATACTCCCGGGCTGGCAGAAAGAATCGAATCCTTACCGCCTTTGCCCTTAATAGGAGGCGGGGGTGCACCTACTCCAAGCAATGATTCGCCGATTTGTTTAAGTTTGAATCCTAATTTGAAATTTATTGTATTATTGAAGCTTGCGGTTTTTGCTTTATCCGAATACTCGGGGTCAGGATTAATAGGATTAGTCCAGTTATAATTAGTCATAAAACTACCGCTCATATCAACAAATTTACTAAAAGTATTGCCGAATGGGAGTCTCGGAGTGATTTTCAAAGTAAAAGTCTGATTGTGCATATTGTCATCACCCAGATTAAGAAGTTTACCATCATTAAACAGTATCTGCTTAGTTAGTTCGCTACCAGATCTCTGCACTCCATTATTATCTAATTCCCAAGGCACTAAAGTAGAAGATGTATTGGTTTTATAATCAATCATAGGGTTGATAAATGCACCCTCACTGATTTTCCATGAAAACTCTGATTGTCTTTCTACTGCAAAATTTCTGATTACCGGGCTTGGAACAGATAAATATCTGGATTTCTCTGTAATTCTTGAACGATTCATCGATAGTGTCGATGAAAATGTAGTTGGTAAAAAGTTTAATTTCCAATCACTATATGTACCGATTATAAACGCGTCCTTGCTTATACCATTTAGCGGGCTGATGGTCGCTACTGCCGGAATATTGACAGAATATTGAGCATTGAAACGCCACTGCCAGTTAAATTTCTCTTCTACATTAGGATTTCTTTCCCACTCTTGGCTATAGGCATAGCTAAGCACTACCCTATTTACAGTTTCTTTTATTAGCCATGAATTAACCGGTATTCCGAATTTAAAACCTTGTATTGCCCAACTGTCGCTTACTCTAATTGTTTCCGAACGCTTACGAATGCCGTCAGCTAATGCACGGGCATCTTCCTCACTTAAACCATTTAATATTGCATTTCTGTATGTTGACTGTTCGGCAGCTTTAACACTGATATCACTATTTGAAACAAACTCCGGTTTTTCAGCAACTTCTGCGTGGGTATATGATATTGGAATTTTCATCTCTTTAAATGATGCTGGTGCGAACTTCTCTCCATTACCGGTAACAGACACCGACCAATTTGTAGAATTAGTTCTATCTCCAAATCGTTCTTCTAATTTATGGAAATTAGGAGTACTGTGCGAAATGCTCGCATTTACTGTCGCTAAGTCGGCTAGTTTTAAATCAGCATTGGCAACTGCCGCCCAGTCTGCTTTATCTTCAGGGCTAAGCAGCCTAAGCTCATCTATCCACATCGTAGTAGTTAATTCATTGGGATACTGATTTGCTGAATTATGAATACCAAATCCGACAAATTGAACTTTTGTAAGTACCGGATTGCCACGTACTGCATATATAGCATTCGGATTACCGGTTACCGGATATTCCATTCTTCTTAGAGTGCCAAGCGAATCTCTTAATTGCTTGATTGCTGTCAATTGGTCTCTGTCAATTTCGATATTTTGCCAACCTCTATATAGAGGAACTCTGTATTCGTAATAGTTCATTGAGTCAATACCAAAACGAACAAAGGAATATGCTTTTGGTTTTTCGCCTTCTATTGGCATCGAGCCATCACCGTGAACAAAGAACTTCAAATATTTATAGTAGAACATGTCCATTTGACGAAAATATCTGACTGCAAGTCTTTCTTCACTATACTTTAAATTCTTTACCGATAATGATAAAGATTGCTCGTTTACTTTTAATTCTTTATTTGGGTCACTATTATATTTAGTAGGTGCTTTTACTCCCGGAGGCATAGAATAGTAAACCGGTGAGCCGCTGTTTTCTTCTACATTCACAAAAGACACGGACATAGTCGAATCATCACTATTTATTCCTGACTGAATATTATTAATTCTTTGCCAGTATGAACCTAATAATTTCCATTCCGCAACTTCGCCTTTGAATATACCACCTTGGAATCTTACTCTTACATATTGTATATTCGAGAACAACGGATTACCAACCTTATTAACAGGTTTACGAATTGGCACTCTATATAAATACCAGCCTTTATCTTCGTTACCACCGACTATCTGCGGGTTCTTTGTCGGGTCAGGCTCTAAATTTACTTCATAAGTAAAATAGTCGTCTGCGGTAGAAACTGACTGACCATTATTTTTATTTAAAATTTCTGTATCAGGGAATTGACCGGCTTCGGATAAAGTAGAATTCCCTTGATAATTGTTATACCCGCCAAAATCGTCTTCATCTCTATTGTCATCATTTTTATTAAAATCAAAATAATAGTCATCTTTAGCAGGGTCATTTTCTAAATTCAATGGGTATGGATATCCTCTTTCTTTTTCAGCTGTATTGTCCATAGCATCAATACCAAGGTCTTCGCCTGCATCAATAATATTATTAGGTATTTTATTAGCCTCTGTAATGCCATCTTCAGTATCTAAAGCTCCATTAAATATCACATCTTCGCTAATTTGACCCAAATCAATATACATCTTTGTTTTTCCGGGTTCCCATTGGTTTATTTTCATCATTATATCAATAAATTCGATATTATCAGTATCAAAATTTGTATTGAATGCAGATAATAATCTTTGGAAACCACCCCAAATTCTTTTACGATTATCAGGATTACGGCTAAATTGATTATTAGGGTCAAACTGGGGATTTAATGAATCAATAAATTCAGGATTTTTATTATATATACCTCTTACATCCGGGTCAAATTTAATATAAAAACCTGATATATTTGAATTTCCGCTCGTTGTTTCTCTGTCAGGATACGGGTCTTTAACCGATATTCGCGGATAAGCGTATTGATACCATGAAGTCTTTGCTTTGTAATTTGTAATTAACGAAGAGTCCGTACTTATTGACGGGTCTTTGGGGGGTGAAGCATGAGTCCATTGTAATGCAGACATACCAAGGGGTATATATCTCTGCGACCCTTCAAAATCATCTATATACACTACAGGCTGATTATTATCGGAACTTACATCGGATAATCTTTTATTCGGAGTTGGAATTGTCATCGCCCACTCGCCGCGAATCGAAAATGACGATTGAGCCTTGGTATCATAAAACGGTAAATAATCTAATGCTTTTGTTAGCCATGGTGTCTCAAGATTAGTTTTCATATCAAAACCAATCATTGTGTTTGATAATGGTTCTTCTCCAAGCCTTGCTCTTTCTTGCGGAGAAGACTGGTCATAATTCATTATTGTAAACCCTAAGCTCGTATTTAATTCCCGAGTCTTAAATAGCTGATAGTCCGCCCGTAGTCCAAGTAAAGTCTTTGTAGAGATATTAAATATATCCTGTTGCTCGAATTCAATTCTTAAATTTGCATTGGGTAGCGACGCACGCGGATTTAACAAAGTTACTATACCCGAATATGTATCTACCAAAAAATCCTGATATTCTTTAAGTTCAGAACCATCTAAATACACTTTTACTGAGTTTTGAGCAAGATTAAAATAGCCCAATGCTATTCTATTGGTTGCTTTGCCGGTAACTTCTCCGGAAATTACAAACCTATCTCTTGCTGTGTTTAATTTTGCCACATCATAAGTAGTGTCATAAACATCTTTATATATATATTTATCTGCTAATTGAGGAGTTCCCATTTTGTCAAAATATTTTATTATTCCATCTACAAATGGTTTCCTGCTCGGAAAAACAATTTCGCCCCTTTGAGCATTAAAAAATGGAGGTACCATGTCAAACTGTCCGTCGCTTGGAGTTTGTCCGGCATTGTTTGTCTGGTCAACACTGAAAATAGTAACTAATTTATCTTTTGCGTCGGTTAATACATCAACCGAATCATTTGTTTGATTGTAATACCATAGCCCGATTTTTGTGTCAGTCGTATTTACATTAGATGCGTTTATTGAATATATATTCTTCATCTGCCTGTTCCATAGGGTTTTAAAACCAGGCTGCATATTAGGTCTATAGATTAATTTTAAAACTAAAGTATCAGTTCCGGTTTTTGAATCTGCTGAAAGCGTACCATAATAAATATCGTCGTCAGGAGAAGTAGTTTCACCTTCTATTCTATACCCGACAGCATAATACCTATCGTTACGCATACTATATATGGATACAGTACCGAGATTCCTATCTACTTTATATCTTGAGGAATCTAACTTCATGAAATTTCCACGCTCAATTTCTCCGGCAATCGAATATGCACGCTTAATATTTTCGTCATATCTTTCTCCATTCATTAACATCTTACCGGGCAGATTTGCGTAAGCTATAGATTTTGCCGATATTGGATTATTTAACGGATCTGCCGATGCTTCCCAAACTTCAAAATCTCCCTTTATTCTATAATAAGAAGCATTTCTGGTATTTGGGTATGTAGGGGTTACCGACTTGAAATAATCATCATATATGGCAAAATACACAGTATCGACAAAGAAATTATATTTTGTATAGTCATAAGCATGAATTGAAAACGGTTGCTTGCTTGAACCGCCTTTTACATCAACTGTCTTTTTTTCACCCCTTTTTTGAGAAGCAATCGTTTTTAAAAATAATGGTCCAAATTGAAAGTCCGCTCTTACTCCGAAAAGTGATTGACTGCCGCTTATCAATGATGATTGAGTCGGCAATGTTACATTTCCAACCTCAATCAATTTGATAATATCATCGTCTTCGCCTTCATATCCGATTTTAAATTTATTTTCAAACTCCGAAGTTCTTCTCGTGTTCCAGTCAGTCGATAGTTTTAATTTATCACCGATACCGCCACTTATTATTAGCTTAATGTCTTGTGAAAATACTGGGCTGGACTGTGTCTGACCAAACTGCGATACAGAACCTAAGTTCTGCGAATCCCATCTCCAGCCTAACCTTAAATTCAGTTCACCCTGTACATTTATATTTATTGTTGGTTTTCCAAATAAGTTTAATACGGGATTAGGCGGCAGCGGAATAGTTAGACCGGTCGAAGCATTTATCATTTTTGTAAGGTCGCCGTCGGTCAATGCCTTTTTTAAATCATAATTTGAACTAATTGAATCCCATAGCTGAGTTTGCAAATTCTTTTTTCGTATATTTAAATATTCATCTATAGAAATTTCATAAGGCTCATTAATCAAAGTCGAATCAACATAGTAATTTGTAGTTAATTTATTTAATGACGAATCAATTTGATAATCTTGATTGTAGTTTTCCGGCATCGACTGATTCAGTGGATTGTATTTTGGGTTGTCAAAGCCAAACCTACGAATTGGTGCAGGACGCATAAATACAGGTTCGAATATTTCAGTTTTAGTCGTATCCATATCGATTTCTAAATCTGGGCTTCCAAACATCATCATATAAAATAATGGTAATTGGCTATACAAATTATAAAACTGTAATCGATTAAAATCAAAATACTTATAATTATGATATTTATTTGGTGCAGAGGCTGAATTGTCGCTTTGTGCTTGCAATTCAGTATTTGACGCAAGATACACTAATCCTATCAGTGCTACTAAAATAGCTTTCGCTCTTGAGCTAATTTTTTTAAACATCTAATTCTTTTGTTTAATTATGGATAATTCCAATTAAGTAAACTACATCTATAACAAATTCCCCAAAAATGAATTTGCTCAAACTATGAAATTAAGGAATTTTTTTTAAATATTGAGCATAAATTATGACTTTATTCAATTATTTTCCATATTTTCATAGACTATTTAAAAAGATGTAAGCAATTTACTTATAATTATTCTCAATAATTTCGACAAATTTTGCTTGATTAATTGGGACGATTTATATTTTAGTTTATTTTCTATTATTATATTTGTATAAGTATTTTTCTCTATTTGCTGTCTTAAGATTATGACAATCTAATTTTTTAAATAATATACAATTGGATATTTTTTAGCATTGATTGCCGTATTTGAGCTTTTATTCCAAACACTTATGAAAACATTTGTTATTCATATTATTGATTATATGCTGTCAAGTCATCTTCATTAACAAGTGCTACAGAATTGCATCTTGGTATATTAATATATACTATGGTGCCGACACTCAATTGGCTATCAATTCTAATATTACCGCCCAGCATATCGACGCTGTTTTTTACTATTGACAGCCCAAGCCCAGTACCGGGTACGTTTCCGATATTATTAGACCTAAAGAAAGGTTCAAATATATTTCGTATATCTTCATTTCTGATACCAATTCCTTGGTCTGCAATTGTGATATTATAATAATTATCTTCAGATTCAACAATAACTTTAACAATGCTCTCTTTTTTTGAAAATTTCAAAGCATTAACTAATACATTAATTATAATATGATGTAAAACTTTGTAATCGGTTAGAATTGGGTTATTTGAGCTATTAAATTTCAAATCAAATTTATGACTATTGGAATCGTTAGAAGAGACAATATTAACCACCTCGTTAATGGCATCGTTAAGGTTAAACTCGCTCAACTCCAATTGGCTATCTCCGGCAGAAATTTTCCCGATTTTAATTACGTCGTCAAGCATCTTAGTCATATCATGAACAGCACCTTGAATTTGATTCAAATGCTTTAAAAAATCTTCTTCTTTATTATGCTTGAAATAAATTTCAAGTAAATAAGTAGAAGACAATATAACAGTAAGCGGAGTTCTGTATTCGTGAGATACCATAGAGACGAACTGAGATTTTAATATATTAAGTTCTTTTTCTTTTTCTAAAGCAATAGAAAGCTCTTCTTTAGCTTTTACCAAATGGGTTTCGATACCTTTCCTGATTTGAATTTCTTTACGGTAATCAGCCAAGGCATTTTCTAATTCAATAGTCCTGGCTTTAACTCTGTCTTCTAGTTCAAAATTAATACTTTTTAGTGTTAATTCTAAATTTTTCCTTTCGGTAATATCTCTAATAATTGCCAGCATCAATTCTTTACCGTACCAATTTATTTTTCTTAGAGCAATTTCAGAATCAAATGTTGAGTTATCAATGGGCCTGCGGCTGGTCCATTCAAAAACAAAGAAATCGCTATCTTTTGATTTATCAATTATTGTCGGAATATCAGCCAACATATTTAAATTAGCAGAATATTCATTAATAGAAAAATCTTTAAAATTAGCATAATTAACACCGAACATATTAAACATCTGCTGATTAGCTTCTATCAAATTTCCTTCATAATCATGAATCATAATCGCATCGTAGGTATTATCGAATACAGCTCTAAGGCTGGTCTCTGATATAATTAGTTTTTTCTCTGAGCTTACTTTTTCTTCAATACTTCTTGCAATTATTATTGCAAAATAAGTATTATTGAATTCTTGATATTGATAATTTAATTCTACAGGAATAATTTTCCCGCTTTTAGAAATTAGCTCTGTAAGTAGTAAATCACTTTTGCCTTTAATAGTACCGGATAAGGAGTAAGATTTTATTTTAGCATAAATATTATGTTTAATAATACTATCAATACTAAGATTAATAAATTCGGATTTTTCATAACCCAGCATTTTAATTGCGGTATTGTTAAATTCAATTATTATATCTTTATTTAGGTCAACCTGAATAATTATATCGGAAATATTATCAATCAATATTTTAAATCTATTAAGCTCAGAAAGCTTTTTTTGCAATTCCGGATAATACATTTTGTGCGAAGAATGCTCTTCACCAAAGCCCATAATTCCATTCCGCAGTTTTTCTAAATTACTGGACTGCATTACATTGCTTCTTTATAAAGTGATTGAATATCTGCTAAATTAGGAATGCGTGGATTAGTCGCCAAGCATGGATCATTAAATGCCTTAATACTTAGTATTTCAATATCTTGGCTTCTAACGCCTTTATTGCTTAATCTGTTATTAATTCCGACGCTGAGCTTTAAGTCTTCAATGAATTTCATGATGTCAGCTTTAGAATAAATATGTTCGTTTTTATTACTCATACCTAAAGAAATCACAATTTCGGAATATCTACGCTGCATATCAGATTCATAATTAAAATCAATTGAAGTATTTAGTAGCATTGCATTACATTCGCCATGAGGCAAATCCAAATAACCACCGAGGCTATGAGCCATTGAATGCACTATGCCGAGCCCTGCATTAGAAAACGCTAATCCGGCTTCTAAGCTTGCTAACATAACAGAACTTCTATATTCCAAATTGTCAGGCTGTTCAATTGATTTCTTTAAATATGCTCCTAATAAGCTTAACGCATCAATAGCATAATTATCGGTTATTCGCGAGCCTCCTGTAGAGCAATAAGCTTCAACTGCATGAACAATTGCATCGACACCGGTGCAAGCTGTCAAATAACTATCCATAGTGGTCAATGTAATCGGGTCGATAATGGCTAAATCAGGCACAACTGATTTGCTAATTATAGCAATTTTATATTTTTCATTCACATTGTTTATTATAGCAAATTGTGTAACTTCAGATGCTGTCCCACCGGTAGTAGGCAAACAAATTAGCGGAGGCATAGGCAAAATTACTTTGTTTACACCTTCAAATTCGAGAATATTCCTCTGATTTACAGCTTCGATTCCTATACCTTTAGCCGCATCCATAACACTACCACCACCAATAGCAATTATTCCGTCGCAAAATTTATTCATATATAAAGCTGCTCCGTCGCTAACTTCTTTATCTCTGGGGTTTGGTGAAATATCAGAAAACAATACATAGTCAATACCGGAATTTTCAATACTGTTAATTACCAGCTCTGTCCACCCGGCATTGATAACACCGGAGTCAGTAACTACTAATCCTCTATTAATTCCAAATTTTTTCAAATAGTTGCCTACCATGTGCAAAGAATTCTCGCCAAAAATAAATTCCGGTGCAAAAAATTTTCTAAGTTCTTTTATGTTTCTTTCATATTTCATAGACCACCTTTTTTTATTCACACTTTTCCTAAATATACGAATTTTTTACAAAATAACTATATTTTTTTTTATTTTTAAATAAATTTTATTTATATTAGGTTTCGTTTATAATTACAAATATAAAAACTAAGCTAAGTCTGATAATGGAATGCCAGAAAGATAAAAATACAATTAACTGCAATTGCAGCTATCAGCAATGTTCACGGAAAGGATTATGCTGCCAATGTGTTGAATATCACAGAAATCTTAGGGAATTGCCGGCTTGCTTTTTCGACAACCACAGCGAAAGTACTTACAATCGCACTTATGAATTTTTTGCAAAATTAGTGAATAATAGAATTTTGAAATAGGAAATATTATATAGGAATAATCAATAAACGGATTTACAATAATTAAAGCAAGTATATGGAAAATCAAACAATATTTTATATAATCGACGACGAAGACAGTTTAGTACTAACTTTAAAGACTTTACTAACTAAAGTATTTCCTAAATCCAGAATCATGACAGCTTTTAATGGGCTAGAAGGATTAGAGATGATAGAGAAGCAACCTTTAACTTCGATTGTACTTTGTGATGTTTATATGCCGGAATTTAATGGACTTCAGCTATTAAAGAAAATGAAAGCCACCGAAAACTTGAAAAAGCATTATTTTATTATGATGTCTTCAAGTCAAGATACAGAGCTTAACCTTAAAACTATTCAGGCGGGAGCTGATGACTTTATTACAAAGCCATTTGCTATAGACCAAATAATTGCTAAACTCAGAAATGCAACAAGAATTTTAGCACTGCAGGAGCAGCTCCAAATTGAAAAAGACTCACTTCAAAACTTGTTCATTGAGCTTACTGAAGAATCTCACAAAATTCGTGATGTATTTATTCGTATGCAAGAGCAAAGGATACCAAAATCCACTGATTTCCTTATGAAAATTGCCGAAGCTTCTGTATGGCTTGCTAAAGAAATGGGTGAAACTCAGCCTACAAGTTTCGAGAGTATTGTTATAGCTTCTAAGCTTGCTTATATCGGAAGATTGTCTCTTAATGATGCTTTGCTCAAAGAATATATTATGCCAAATGGTCAAGTAAAAAATGAGGTATTAGAGCAAGTGCCGGCTATTGCCGAAGAAATTGTTTCTAAGCTAAGAGGTTATAAAGAAGTAGCCGAGATATTAGGGCATATTTATGAGAATTATGACGGGTCAGGAATTCCAAAAGGCTTAAAAGGCTGGGAAATACCTCTGGGCTCCAGAATTCTTAGAGTGCTACTTGATTTCTTTGAAACAATAGATAAAAGTAATTCTGCTCCGGCTAAAGTCTATGAACAAATTGAAAAAGAAACAAAGCGAGTTTATGACTTGAGAATAGTAATTCTCTTAGACCAATATATGGCTTATAAAGGCATAGGATGCTCTTACGGAAAAGAAAAAGCAATTGAACTGAAAGATATTAAAGAAGGGCTTTTCCTTACTCGTGGCATTTATACAGAGTCAGGGCTGAAACTAATTGGTGCAGGCGGATTTTTAGGCAAAGACACTATTGAGAAATTATCTAATATGGGCTCGACAGATAAAATTGTTGGTAAACTATGGGTTAGAAACTGATAAGACAGTCGAAAAAGTCTCTGCTCACATTTAATTACAAATACCAACTTAGTTAAGTGAATCAGTCTCAATACTAAAGTTCTGGACTGAATTAAGTGATAATTAAATTATTGCACTTTTGCAGTAGGCTTACTTTATCTATAGTTAATTGCCAATATTGTAAGCTCGTTAAAATTAAATCTTAATTATCAAGAAAGACTTCACCGTCTCTAACATTAAATATTGAATTTTTGCCGGATTTGACTACTTGTTTTAAAAAGTCAGCATTATTAATAGTAATAAATGTTTGTGCATTATTTCTTTCGACTAATTCAAGTACTTGCTTAATACGAAGATTATCTAACTCAGAAAATATATCATCTAATAATATTATCGGAGTTTCTTTTTTTGTTTCATTTAGAAAATTGAACTCTGCAAATTTCAGACTAATCAGTAATGATTTATGTTGCCCCTGAGAGGCAAATTCCTTTGCTATAGAATTATCAAGCAAGATTCTGAAGTCGTCTCGATGAGAGCCGAACAGTGTCAGGCCTCTTCTTAACTCCGAGTCTTTGACTTTATTGGCTTTATTTGTAAGCTCTGATATTATATACTCCATATCAAAAGTATCTTCATTATATTCAATATCTTGGGGGCAGTATTGAATCTCGGCAGTTTCTTTCTTTTGAGAAATTTCTGCAAAAGTCTCATGAAATATTATAGAGAAATCTCTAATAAACTGAACACGTCTGTATATTATAGAAGCTGATAGTCCGACAAGTGCTTCCGTCCAGACTTCAAGCATTACCTTATCTATCTCAGCGGTTTTTAAGTAATGAGTAAGCAATGAATTTCTTTGCTTTAGCACTTTTCTATGCTTTAATAAATCCTCGAAATATAACTTATATGATTGAGATAATATTCTGTCAATAAACTCACGCCTGTCTTGAGGCGAGCCGGAAGTAATGCTTTTGAAATCAGGCGATAGAATTACTAAAGGCATTTCGCCGATTATATCTTTGGGGTATAAATTATCACCGGCAGACGAAGTTAAGTTTTTTCTGGTATTTTTATTATAATTTACTTTGACGAAATAGGGCAGTTCCAAATCATTTAATGCGTCTATTCTAACATTAAAGGAGTCGGTGCCTCTGCTAACAAGGGAATTATCCGCACAGTGCAGAAAGCTTTTAGAAAATCCACCAAGCGATACGGATTCCAATATTGTGGTTTTGCCGGCTCCGTTATTACCGTAAAATATGTTTACCGAGCGGTTAGGTTCAATTTCACTAAGTTCATGATTTCTAAGATTATTGATATATATTTTATTTATATGCACTATATACTAACTAAAATGCTAAAAAAGCAAATATAAGAAATATTTCGCAAACCATTTTTGGATATTTCCGAAAATTATCTTTATTAACCCGGTTCAAAATTTTAGTATTGATGAGATAGAGAATCTATAAATCAATCAGATTCATTTAACTTAATAAATTCGAAAGCCAAATTTAAACAGTCTATACTTTGCTCATCAGTCGGTGAATACTTTGCAAATTTTACTATATCAGCAATTGCAAACAAGTCTGCCAACAGTTTATGAGCATCTTCCTTCTCTGTTCTCCGAATATAATCGTTAAGCAATTCAAAAGAAACTGATTCCATAGCCGGAATTCTATATTTTAGTTCTATATATCGGCGAAGGCAGTCTGTCAATAGTGTGAAATGAGTTTTATATTCTTTAATTGCCCAATATTGTTTTGCTTTTAAATCATTAAGCTCGGAATATGCAAACTCGGCGGGATTAATATTCGGGAAATGTTTAATTCTATTATCAATTTCAACTATGGGTTTTTTACGTTTCTTATAAATTAAATATAAAATTATAGCGACTATGATACAAATTAACCCAATTACATAATACAGGAAATTATCATACCAATGATTTTCAACTTCGTAAATCGGCTTAATATCGCTTATATCTTTCATTGTACTTATGTCAACATTTTTGAAATGCAAATCGAGCATATTCGAGTATAATGGGATGTGCATCCCGCCCTTATGCTGAGCAAAGAAAGTTAACGACGGAAAACAATATGCTCCGGAATCGAAAGCAGTAATATATATTTTTTGGATTAATTTAGTATTATTCTCGTTTATAATAGTATCCACCAGAGAGCGGTTTATCACAATTAGTTTATTGATTGTATCTTTGATTTCGGGGAAAATATACTTCGTTCCGCTTTCGGCAGTAATTGACAATTCTACAATAATGCGGCTACCTATGTATGTATTGATAGAATCGGCAGTTGCCTGAACTGTCGTCTGGCTGAATGCCTGAACAGAAAATGTAAAAAAACCTAAAAGTATTAATATATATTTGTACATAATTATTATATTTGTATATAATTAAAAAACTATTGAACTAACAAACGGAATACAAAAATATAATGAAAAAAACAATTAGTCAATCAATTAATCAAAAAGATTTGAAAATAATTTTGATACTTGCTCTAATAACTTTTATTATATGGCAGTTACCTTATGGTAAATTAATTCTCTATCCGTTTACAATTTTGGGGACTTGGTTTCATGAAATGGGTCATGGAATGACTGCACTAATTCTTGGAGGCAGTTTCCATAAGCTCGAATTATTTGCCGATGGTTCGGGAATTGCTTATTGGAGTGGAGCAGTATTTGGTGGAAGTCTTGGCTCGGCATTAGTTGCCGGTGGCGGTCCCATCGCACCCACTATTGCAGGTTCTTTGTTGTTAATATCATCAAAATATCCAAAATATACTAAGCTGATTCTACTTCTATTATCGTTATTTATGATAGCATCAATTATTATTTGGGTACGTACTTGGGTAGGAGCTGGAATTATCATTTTATTAGCAGTATTGATTATGTTTATAGCTCTAAGAGCGGGCAATTTATTCTGCAAGTATTCTTTACAGTTTTTAGCAATGCAGGCATTTCTAAGTTTATATTTAAGCATTGACTATTTGTTTTCAGCCGGAGGAACTATAGGGGTAAATACTTATTATTCGGATACATCTCATATTCAGGAAAATTTATTTCTGCCCTATTGGTTCTGGGGAGGATTTATTATTCTAATCTCGCTTATAATAATTTATTATTCAATTAAGGTAGTAGGAAAGAGTAATACTCCACAATTATAATAGATTAAGAAAGATTATCGATTGAAAAAAAATGGGACTTCGCTATTTTAAGTGGGTTAGCAAATATTTGTTATTAGTATAATCAAAATCTTAATATATCAAATATTGATTTTGGATATATTATTTGATAAACATCAATGATTTTATATCTTAACTCCGTTAGGAGTTAAACATCCGTAACATAATGAGATACACCACCATCGCTCTCTTCTTTTAGCGACAAAAATAGAAAAAGAGTGTAGGGACTAAACAATGTTTATTACCGATGTTCAACAGCTAACGCTGTTGTAAGAAAGATTTCTTTATTTGCTTACCCACACAAAATAGCGAAGAACCAAAAAAATAATTAGATTGAAATAATTATCGATTGAAAAAAATATTATAATAAATTTTAGCTTAATGCTTCTTATCAATTGCTTAGCAGAATCTGGGAAATAGAAATTATGAATTTAGCCATAATGAATAAAGCTATGAAAACGTTATATATCAATTGATTACAGAAAATTAGTTAAAATGACTATTTATAAGAGAAATTTTACAGTCTGATAGGTACAGACTAAAATAGAAAAAAAACGAATAATTTCAGAAATGCTATGAAATTATATTTTGGATAAAGTTATATTAATTACTATATTGGAGACTATAATAGAATTATTATAAAAATCAATATTAAAAATATTAGACTAAAGGAATAAAATGGAAAACAAATCCGAATTAATATTAAAAATTGAAGAATCTATTTTAGAAATCAAAAAACAGACTTCGATTCAGCCGGAGATAGGAATAATTCTCGGGACAGGTCTTGGCGGATTAGCTAAAGAAATTAAAATAGAAGCATCTATACCTTATGAAAATATGCCTCATTTCCCAATTTCCACGGTCGAAAGTCATAATGGTAAATTGCTAATTGGCGAATTATCAGGAAAAAAAGTAATAGCTATGCAGGGGAGATTTCACTATTATGAAGGCTACACTATGCAGCAAATAGTCTATCCGGTTAGAGTGATGAAAATGTTGGGAGTTAATACACTGTTAGTCTCCAATGCTTGCGGTTCAGTTAATCCCTATCTGCCAAAATGCTCTTTAATGCTGATAGATGACCATATAAATTTATTTGGAGACAATCCATTAATCGGTAAAAACGAAGATTGGCTCGGAGTTCGCTTCCCTGATATGAGTGAACCGTATTCGAAGCGTTTAATGGGCTTAGCAGAGCAAGTAGCTTTAGACAATAAGATTAAACTATATAAAGGCGTTTATGCGGCAATGACCGGTCCAAACCTTGAGACTCGAGCCGAATACAGAATGGTAAGAACCATGGGAGCAGATGCAATCGGTATGAGCACAATTCCTGAATGTATTGCTGCCAGGCATGCCGGTATGGAAGTCTTGGGAATCTCCATTATCACTGATGAATGCTATCCCGACTCTTTGGTTGCGGTTTCACTAAACGAAATTATTAATGCGGCAAATATTGCCGAACCTCAGATGACTATTATTTTCAAAGAACTATTGAAAAAGCTATAATATGAAAAGGTATATTTATTTTTTATCGGCAATATTGAGCATAATTATTATGTCTTGCTCAAGTGATGAACCGCTTTATGATAATTCGGATAATACTTGGAAAGCTTTTGTCTCACGTTACGACGGAACTTATAAGGTAAGTTTATATAAGCAGACCGATGGTTCGATTATTTATGATGACATCTATCAGCAGGTAAATAATAAAACCTTACCCGGTAAAGTAGAAAAAATCGCTGTCTTTGGCGACGATATTTACTTTTTAATTCCATCAGTTTACAAAATTATTGTCATTAATAGATGGACTTATCAAGAAACAGGTGTAATTGATTTTACCGAATTAGCTTTAGAACCGAATGATATTTGCTTTGTCAATGCAACTAATGCCTATGTAGTGCATACTAATGCAAATAAAATATCACTCGTAGATATTAAATATTTTGTTCCTGCCAGACAATTAAATGTCGGCACTGCTCCTGTCAAAATAGTTGCAAGTGGGTATTATGTAGTTACTGCGAACTCAAAATCGAAAAATCTTACTATCATCGACAGCAGAAATAATTCAAAGCTAATGGATTTCCCGGTAACTGATTATCCGTATTATTTGGATGTAAATTCTCTGGGCAATATAACTGCAGTTTGCCTTGGCAATGGCAAAATAGATACTAACCAAGCAAAGACAGCCGCATATATATACGAAATAGATATGAACACTAAAACAGTAAAATATTCTGGCGAGCTTAAATATTCGGTTTTGAAATCTGAAAATCAGATTCCAAACGGTTTAGCCATTTCTGATAAAGATATTGCTTTTATTACTACTAACGAAGGTCTGTTTTTATTTAATACTAAAACTACTCCCGGTCCGGTATTAGTTAACAAAGATTCTCATTTCGGAGTTTCATTTAATAAGTACAGAAACGAATTGATTTTATTAAAGTACCAAGCTGGTATTCTTTCGGCTTTTTCGGCAAGCAATTCCAATGGTAAAACAAACGGGAACATTTTCGTACCGACGGACATGATTACATTATTGGCGATGTAGAGCTCAAATTAATAGATTTTTGTTTTCCACCCGCGGTTAAAGCCACGGGTGGAAGGCAAATGTTAAATATTTCAAATAGTAAATAATATTACTTGTTAAATGTAAGCTATTTGAAATTTAAAAGAAAACATCTTTAACTTTATCAAAAAAATCTTTGGATTTTTGAGGTTCTTTTTTCTCGGGATTAATATTCGGCATAGTCAGCATTTCTTTAACAACTTGTTTTTCTTTAGAATTAAGTGTACTCGGTACGTAAACGTTAACAATTACAACTTGAACGCCTTTATTGTAGGAGTTCAGGCGGGGAATACCCATATCTTTCATTCTGATATTGGTTCCGGGTTGAGTTCCGGCTTCAATTTTAATTTTTTGCTCACCATATAGAGTAGGCACTTCAATCTCTGTTCCGAGAGCAGCCTCCGGGAAGCTAATATTGAGTTGATAAATTACATCGTCATTATTGCGTTTAAACACTTTATGTTGAATTTCATCAATTACTACAATTAAATCACCGGGGTCGCCACCATGCCTACCGGCATTGCCTTTGCCACGTAATGGCAAATAATTTCCGGCTTCTACGCCGGCGGGGATAGATACTTTAACTGTATCTTCTGCTTGAACTCTACCGTCGCCATTACATTTAGGGCATGGGTCAGAGATTATCTGACCGGAACCGTTACACTTATGGCAGGCAGAAATATTAACAAACTGCCCGAACATAGAGCGGCTAACCTGTCTGATTTCACCGGAGCCGTTACAAACATGGCAACGTGAAAAGCTGTTAGAACTCTTAGCACCTTTGCCGTCGCACTCTTGGCAATGAATCCATTTTTTGATTTTAATAGTTTTGTCTGCACCCAGAGCAATTTCTTCCAGAGAAAGGGGAAGCTTGATTTTTAAATCACTACCTCTCTCGTTATTGCTTCTCCTACCGGAAGAACGGCGTGAAGACCCGCCGAATAAATCGTCCATACCGCCGAAAATGCCACCACTGAATATATCACTAAAATGAGAGAAAATATCATTTACATTTGAATAACCGCCGAAATCTTGACCCATGTGGAGTCCTTCATGCCCAAATCTGTCGTATTTCTCACGTTTTTGAGTATCGCTTAGTATTTCATAAGCTTCAGTTGCTTCTTTAAATTTATCTTCAGCTTCAGCATCGGGATTTCTATCAGGGTGATATTGTAGTGCTAATTTTCTATATGCTGATTTAACTTCTTTTTCATCGGCAGATTTATTGATGCCGAGTATTTCGTAATAGTCTCTTTTTGCCATTTCTATATTATATCATTTCTTTAACATACAATTTATTCTTGAGCTGCCGATTTAGCAGGACCGCTTGAAGTAACTACTTTAGCGTGACGTAATACCTTCTCGTTAATCATATAGCCCGGAGATACAATTTGAGCAATATGTCCTTCAGGAATATCCGATGGTATAAGCATTAGTGCGTCCATCAGGTCAACATTGAACTCTTTGCCGACTAAATCTTGCATTTGTTTGACACCTGACTCTTCAAATAGTTTTATTGTTTTTTGCAAAGTTAATTCAATACCTGTGAGTAAAGAATCAAAATCTTTGCCTTTTTTAGCAGAATCAATAGCTGCCGATAAAGTGTCGGGAATTTCCAATAGTTTAAAGAGTAATCTTTCGTTAGCGTATTCGACAATTTCTTGTTTTTCACGCATAGTTCGACGGCGGAAATTTTCTAATTCTGCTGCATTGCGAAGCATTTGCTCTTTAAGTTCTTCTTTTTCTTTGGTTAATTCTTCGATTTTAACAAAGAAATCTGCTACTTCCTCTTCTGAAAAAGTATCGTCTAATTCAACACCGGTATATTCGTCTTGTTCTTTTTCTTCCTTTTGCATATCTTCACTTGATGTAATTGGTATTGTTCTACCCTCGTCCTGCTTAATATAGGTATTATATATATCTTTTATTTTATTAGAAGCAGTTCTTAAAGGTTTATTCGGACTCTGCTGTTTATCTTCCATAACTTAAATAATTCCAATGTTTTACAATCATATAAGAGTATATCTTAAATTTATAAGTATTATAAGACGTATTTTTTTTCTTTTAATTTTGATTCTTATTAATCAATTTTGTAAATATAAGAGTTTACAAGTAACTATTATAGTTAAACAATCAGTAACAGGTATTATGAAACAAAATATTTTAAATAAAGAATTCTATCAGCAGGGTACCGAAAGAGTAGCCAAGCAGTTAATCGGAAAAATATTTGTCAAAAAAGAAGCCGAGCAAATATTGTCCGCCAGGATAGTAGAGACCGAAGCTTACTTATCAGAAAATGATTTATCATCTCATTCTGCTGTCGGGCAGACCAAGAGGAATGCTCCAATGTTTGATTGTGGAGGTATTCTCTATGTTTATCAGATATACGGGGTTCACCACTGCATTAATATTGTTAGCCAAGCACAGGACATAGGAGCGGCTGTATTAATCAGAGCTATGGAAGTAATAGAAGGAACAGAAATATTTAAAAGTAGAAGAGGCGAAAATGTAAAACGGGAAAAATTATTAAGCGGTCCTGGAAATATTGCCAAAGCTTTTGCATTTACTAAAGCTGATAATTATCATTCGTTACTATCTGATGATTTATATATTATAGAAGAAGATGAAATTCCGGATAGTAATATTATAACTACCAAACGAATAGGAATCACAAAATCCGAAGATTTATTATTGAGGTTTATTGATATTAATTCTAAGTCAATTACAAAGAGAAATTATTGAAAATTTACAATTGATTCCCAATTCCCAATTTCTAATTATAGTCTTCTTTAAGGGACTTCGCTATTTTAAGTAGGATAGCAAATAATTGATATTAGTATAACGAAAACCCTTATATATCAAATTTTGATTTTTGATATATAATTGGATAAACATCTATGATTTTAAATTTTAACTCCGTCAGGAGTTATACATCAGTAACATAATGAGATACACCACCATCACTCTCATGCTTTAACTACAAAAAGAGAAGAAAGAGTGTGGGGACTAAACTATGTTTATTACCGATGTTCAACAGCTACCGCTGTTGGAAGAAAGATTTCTTAATTTGCTTACCCACACATAATATAGGCTGTGTAAAAACTTAAAGCAATTGATTATTTTATATCCCCACTAATCAACCCAACGCTTTAGAGGCTGTGTAAATACGAAAAAAAATGTAATTATTGTTAGATCATAAATCAAATAAATGCCTATCAAGGGGCTGTCAAAGAAGTTATAAATTCACCAAATCGTCATTCTGAGTGCAACGAAGAATCCAGAGTTATCAACAAGTTAGCTTAATCTGGATTCTTCACTTCGTTCCTAATTACACACTTCCGCTCTTAACTTAAGCAAGACTGTTTATTATAAGTATTTACTATGCGTTTGCAACTTTATATCGTCATAATTTCTATTTTTAAGTGGATTGACTAATTCCTTAAACCTTCCGAATGGTAAAGAAACATTCGGAAGGTAAAGAGAAATATTTTTAGGGAATTATAACAAACTCGTTGTTGACTATTTATAAAAAATAATAAAGTTGATTCTGAAGTTGGGTAGCAACGACCTGACGAAACCTTTCTAAATACTTCAATTTATGTGTAGAAATAAATTAATCTAAAAGTTTTGTTACACCTTCCGAAGGTTTCTTAACCCTTCGGAAGGTTAAAGGCAATACTTTACTTTGTGTCATTACCTCTACAATTACAGCTTTGCTGTAAAGGGTACCTCAGAACGACGATTTGGCAATATTATTAATTTTAGACAACCTCTTGAATGGAGTTCGGAATATTATTTGCAGACATATACAATAGATTAGCAGTTTTTACATAGCCTCAATAATTTAGAACCTCCTTTAATGTAAAAATTCAATAATTCTTTGAAAATTCAAAAAATATATGGTATAAAATTCAAAAATTTTTCTTAATATAGTATCCTTTTGATTTTATAGAAAATTAGGATATATATATGAGACTTATCAAACTAATTATAGCGTTATTTATAATATCGGCTCCTGTGTTTGCTCAGCAGGTAGTAGTCAGTGAATACTGGAATATTTCTGCTACTCCCGAAGGTGAATGGACAGAGCTATTGGTAGTTAATGACAATATTAGTATGGTTGGCTGGAAATTAAGAGATAACTCTGAAGAAAATGGCTGGCAGGGTGGTGTAATATTCAAAGATGTCCCTCTATGGAGAAATATTCGCAAGGGAACTATTATTGTAGTTAATCATAGAGATTACTCAAGCAATATTGATAAAAACAAATATGACGGCTATATCGAGGTATCAGCAGACGATAGAAGTGTTTTTGACTCTATTAGTTATTATTCCGGACCAGAATATACTTGGAACTCATTAGCATTGAGTATTTCTCAAAAAAATGATATAATTCAACTTTTAGATAATTCTAACAACCACGTGCATTCACTTAGTCATAATGCAAGTGATGTTGATGATTATAAAGCAATTACCGGTTTTAAAATAAACAGAGCCAATGTTACTGTTGCAGCTGCAAGGTCAGTGAGTGTATATCCCGGGACTAGTATAGAAAAATATAGGTCAGGTAATACTACTACAGAGGCATTAGTAGGCTCAATCGACACTAAAGGGAAACCAAATAAAGGTAGTTCCGGGCAAGATGATAATCAGTCTTTCTGGAGAGAACTCAGACAGCCCGAATGGTCGTCGCCATCATTAACTGCGAGCATTATTCCTAATGCCGTTCAATTAAGTTGGAACAAATGTACAGACTCATATCCTGCTGATACAGCAACCGGATATTTAGTTGTCAGAATACCAAAAGATGAGTTAGCTTCGGCGACAACTCCGGTTGACGGAGTTAATTACAGTGCGGGAGCAAAATACGGTTCTTCTGTTGTATTAGCAAGTCTTAATGGTTCCGATAAAAACTCATATACAGATTACTCAAATTTCGCATGTGGTCTAACCTTTGTTTACAGAGTATATGCTTATAAATATTCAAGCGATGACCAAAATCAAGCTGCAAACCCGAGAAATGGTCGCGGGCGTTCATACAATGAGCTTAATTATGCTTCGAAAGAACTTTCGAAAAACGGAATAGATAAACCCGGCATTAGTTCTGAAAACGGTGTAACTGCTCTATGCGAAGGCGATGCTCTTAACTTAACAGCAATTGCAAGCGGTAATTATCAATATCAATGGTATGTTGATAATTACAAAATTGATGGGGCTACATCAATCATTTATACTACTGCCGTATCAGGGAATTATCGTGTTAGAATATATGATGCAAGTAGCGGATGCGAAGCTTTTTCAAATGAATTAAGCATAGTTTTCTATGCATATCCTAAGTTAAAATTAACTCTGGATATGCCCGGTACGCCTGCCGAATTCAAAGAAGTAAAAGACAACATGACAATTACTTTTTGTGATGCGGTATCTGCAAATGTAAAAGTAAATGGTGCCTCCTCTATACAATGGTTCAAAAATGACCTTGTCTATAAAGAGCCTGTAGCCGAAGGAAAAACTTTTGCATTATACGAAAACGGAGTTTATTACGCAATAGCAAAAAATGCTAATTTGTGTGCCGATACTACTTTTAAAATTACTATAAAAATCAATAAACCTGATTATGACGTATCTCCTTTAAGTTTAAATTTCAATTTAAGCTCAAGTGAGGCTTATGGAGAGCAAAATATAACTGTTACTAATAATTCAAGCGAAGAATTTACTTTCGAAAGTATTGATAATTCTACAAATTTCATGGTAGTAGCTCCTGCTCCTCCATATACGGTTCCCGCTAATGGGCAATTAGTATTAACTATAAGATTTAATCCTGCATTTTCCGGAGATTTCCTTGGAGAGTCGATAGTGCTGAATACGCCTTGCGATGCTGTAACAATTGCATTAACCGGGAAAAAAGACCCTTCGACGGTTACTATTAATAAAACTCATATCCTTTACCCTTACATATTGAATTGCGAAGACGGGGTTTACTACGACTCATTAATCACGATTACAAATTTGGGTACAGACGAGGTTACTATTAATCAGCCGATTGTTGACCAGCCTTATGAAGTAAGTGGCACTTTTCCGAAAGTATTGGGGCAGAACGGAACTACTGATTTAACAGTGCGTTTCAGCCACAGTTCTGAAGGTAATTATTCACAAGATCTAATTATTCCATATACGGTTAATTCTGTTACTAAGAATTTGGTAGTTCAATTAACTGGGGCTCAAGTTTTGCCTGAATTTGATTTTACGTATTCGGATATTGTTATGCCTGAATTTTCTGATGCTGTGCAATCAAGAGATACAGTCTTGATTATTAATAATAACGGGGTAACGCCTATAATTTTCAGTGAGCAACCGGCACAATCCGAAATACATTATAACAATATACCTCTTACAATAATGCCTAATATGTCAGAAACACTATCGATAACGGTAACTCCAAACTCTTCAAAAATATTTAATTTAAGTCTAATTGCATCTCCTTGCTTGATAAACGGCAATTATTCCATAGAATGCAAATATAATTCGTCTGAATATTATGTAAGTGCTGACACAATTGACTTTGGCTCTATTATTAAATGCCCGAATAATGTAATCAGAGATAGCAGTTTCTATATTAAAGTAAATGGCAATCCGATTAATCCTTCGATTACTAACATTAGTGTTCCCGAGGGATTTATCATTAATAAATCGAATGGCGATGCTTTAGCTGACTCGACAAATATAATTGTTACTTTTATCGGTAATGAAATTAAAGAATATAAAGGCGAATTAAGCATTACTATTATGCCGAATAATATTACTAAAAAAGTATTTCTTTCTATTAATTTAGTTGAGCCGAAAATAGTAGTTCCCGATACACTGCTATTTAATTCCGTTACGCTGAATACTTTAAGCAACTCTACACTGCAAATACTTAATAATACAGGTATGCCGGTTGAAGTAGTAAGTATTAGTACACCTAATTCTCCTTTTGCGATGGAGAGCATTGCACTGCCACAAATTATAACTAATGCCGGCGAACTGAACACAATATTTAACATTAATGTAAGCAATTATGGTACTTATCTAAGTGATGTAACTATCCGTTTCAGAATTCAAGGTTGTGAGTTTGATTCGATTATCACTCTTAAAGCAATTATACAAGATGATTCCGCACTTAGAGCTACTCTTGATGTTAGGAATATAAATACCGATCTGGGTAACTTTATTTTACCTGTTTATATTGATTTGCACGGAGCTGATTATTATGATGTAGAGGTTAACGGACTAAGCTTTGAAATGAGCTATAACCCGACTGTATATCTACCGGTAAGTATCTATGCAGAACAGAGAATAGATCTTAGTGATGTTTACATAGATGATAGAGGTCCGGGCAAAGTTAAAATCACAATGAATACCCCTGCCGGAGCTAATATGACCGATGGTAAATTGTTTACTATACGCTCTAAAGCACTATGGGGAGACGCAAGCTATACCGGAATTAAAATTGAAGATATTAAGATATATGCCAAATCAAAATTAGTAGTTGACGATGATACGGCTACAGTTAGTATCATTAATTCTTGCGGATACGACAATAGTCTTATCGGAATTGACGGTACTCCGATTTTAAAAATCAATGTAGAAGAATCGACAATTTCTGTACAATACGGAATTATTACCAATGAAGATTCCGAACTATTGATTTACGATATGTCCGGTAATAAAGTGTTTAATAAAAATATAAAATCTAATAGTGGGCTTTATACCCTAACTATTGATAATGATTTCAATTCCGGAACTTATTTTGTAAAATATACAAACGGAAATATTTCTAAAACTCAGAAATTTATTATTATAAAATAAAAAATCCATTCAATAAAAATGCCTCCGCATATATTTGCAGGGGCATTTTTTATTTGGAACAAGTTCTATTATTATTTTCAAATATCACTAAAGGCTGTTGCAAAAGTCCAAAATATTTATTTGATATTGATTTTCCAAAGATTTTTAAACTTCTAAGTGCTTATCAACCCTACGCTTTAGAGGCTGTGTAAAAACTGCCACAAGACGGCAAATATTATTCCCAGCACCATTCAAGTGGCTGACTAAAAAATTGTCATTCTGAACGAAGTGAAGAATCCAGATAATGCTAACTTGTTGATAACTCTGGATTCTTCGTTACACTCAGAATGACGATTTTGAAATGTTTTTACTTTTTAGACAACCTCATCAGAGACTTTGTGTACTTGTTTTTGTTGAAAAAACGGTAGCAATCAAAGGTTTTTTACACAGCCTCTTTAGCGTAGGGTTATATAAATGTATATTGAGAACTATATAGTCTTGCAACAGACTTACTATAGTTATAGCGAAATATTGGCATAGTACTTGCTAAATAATAGATATAAATATGCGATTACTCTCTATTTTTAATTTCGAGAGTAATCGCGAATTTAGCTAATAATTATAAAGAAAAATTTTATTAAAAAATTTAGTCCATTATCTTTCTCAAGAAAGCGGGACGCTCTTGAACTCTGCGAGCAGGTTCTTCCGGAGCTTTATAATCTTGAATTTTTTCAATTTTACCCGGTAAATCTGTAGAGATTTTACGTTCGAAAGCCGGGCTATCATAAACTTTAAGAGCATTTGCTCCTTTTGGAGCCATAGCACCTGCGGCAACTTGAGGATAATTATTCATATAGTCATTTTGATTTATATTAAACGGCTCAGGTGTTTTATAGACTGGTCTTTGAGCAGGTCTATTAACTTCCATTAGCGATTCCGGTTCGGAATTTTCAAATAAAGGCTGTTCTCTAACTGTTCTTGTAGTTTTTCTTTCTACTTGCTTGGGTTGAGGTTTGACTTGAGCCACAGGTTCGGTAGCAACATCTTCAACTCTTTCAAATCCGGTAGCGATAACAGTAACAATTAAATCTTCGGTTTTCTCGGTTTGAGTAACAATTCCGAATTTCAAATAAGCATCTTCTCCTGCAGCTTCTTGAATAGTAGTAGTAATAGTTTCTATCTCATTCATTGTAAGCGATTCATCACAAGTGATATTTAATAATATACCTTTTGCACCGCTAATAGAAACACCTTCTAATAATGGAGAGCTTAAAGCATTCTGAACTGCCAATAAAGCTCTGTCCGTTCCTTTTGCCATACCGATACCGATTAAAGCGTCTCCACTGCCTTCCATAATATTACGTATATCGGCAAAGTCAACATTCATATAGCCGCATTTGTAAATAATGTCCACTATACCTTTAGTAGCATTACTTAATACTTCATCAACTTTTTTAGTAGCTTGATTAAAAGGAGTATTTTTATCTATTACTTCTAATAATTTTTGGTTTGAAACAACTATAAGTGAGTCAACATTTTTTCTTAATTCTTCGATACCTTTTTCTGCATAAATTCTTTTTTTAGAACCTTCCATATTAAATGGGGTAGTAACAATGGCAACAACCAAAGCACCTAATTCTTTTGCAATTTTTGCAATTTGCGGTGAGCCTCCTGTACCGGTACCGCCGCCCATACCAGCTGATATGAAAACCATATCGCTGCCGGCAAGTATAGAATGTACTTCATCAACGTCTTCTTCGATGCACTTTTTGCCAACTTCCGGATTACCACCAACGCCAAGCCCGCGTGCAATTTTTTTACCGACTTGAATTTTAATATTTGCCTTGTTCTTCTCTAAAGCTTGAGTATCGCTATTAGCTGCTATAAAATCAACGCCTTCTAAGCCGCCGATTATCATATTATCGATAGCATTACAACCGGCACCGCCAATACCGATTGCTCGAATCTTTGCTCCGGAAGAGTAAGTATTATCAAGTTCTATCATAAAGAAGCCCCCCTAAAAAATTTATATTTAATTTGTTTATAATTGCTGTAATACTTTTTTTAATTTAGAGAAAATGTTGATTTTCTCCGTGTTTTTATTATTTATACTTTCGGAATCTGTTTTATACTCATTGTCAAAACTCATATTATCTTCCGGTTCTTTTAGTCCGAACATTGCCAAACCCACAACTGTTGAATAGAGTGGAGTTTTAATCTCAGGGGCAAGCCCTGTATAGGTAATGCTGGACGGCATTCCGATTTTGACAGGCATTCCGAATATTTCCTGAGCTAATTCTTCTGTTCCTTTTAATAAAGCCGAACCGCCGGTAATAACAACTCCCGCACCTAATTTACCACTGAAACCGGAGCGTCTGATTTCAGCAAGTGCAAATTCAAAAATTTCTTCCATCCTCGGCTGAATAATCTGTGATAAAAAGCTTTTAGTAGTTTCTAAAGGCTTTCTGCCACCGATGCCGGGAATCATAAATACTTCGTCCTGCATTATCGAATTGCGATGTGCATGACCGTATTCACGCTTAATTCTTTCTGCCTGCGTAGCTATAATTCCAAGCCCTTTACGGATGTCATCAGTTACTTGCTTGCCTGCAATTCCGAATACTGAAGTAAATCTAATAATATTTTCTTCAAAAATTGCTATATCTGTAGTGCCACCACCAATATCTACCAAAGCCACGCCTACTTCTTTTTCTTCATCATCTAATACGGCATAAGAGCTGGCAAGTGGTTCTAAAATAATATCTCTAACGCCAAGCTTCAATTTCTCTACACATCTGTATATATTTTGTATAGCAGTATCTAATCCGGTTACTATATGGACGTTAGCTTCCATTCTGACCCCGCTCATGCCGATTGGGTCCAAGATTCCATCTTGACCATCAATAATGAAATCCTGAGGAATCACGTGAATAATTTTCCTTTCGCTCGGCAACTTGATATTTCTACTTTCTTCGATTACCCGCTCTACATCGTTGGCAGTAATTTCATGGTTCGGACTTGAAATGCCGACTAATCCACGAGTAGTAAGCGACTGAATATGGTCTCCGGCAATACCAACTACTACATCATTGATTTTAATTCCTGACTGCTGCTGAGCTTGGTCAATTACTTTCTCAATTGTTTTAACCGTCTTTTCGATATTAACGACTACCCCACGGTTCAGCCCTTCACTTTCGGCAATACCGATACCGAGAATTTTTAATGAATTAGGAGCTTCATCTCGTGAAGCTACCAATGCACAAACTTTTGAAGTTCCAATATCCAAGCCTACGGTAATTTCGGGTTTAGTTTCCGTTTCCGTTACTGCTTTGTTTATGTTAGGGTTAGCCATTATTACCTCTATATATATTCTTATTAACCATTACCGGCAATTATATGATTAGACCATCTAAGGTCTAAATACTTAGGAGCTATACTCTTACTCAAATAACTGCTTTTTAAAAAACACTCAAGTTTATCTATTTTTAAATTTATTTCTTCGTTTTTGCCCAGCATAACCTTCAATCCGGTGTCAGACGTGAATAAATCGAAACATTTATTATTTCGATTGTATTTAATTTCTGAAATATAGGAATATAAAGTAGTATCAATATTTGTAGCAATTTGATTTAAAATACAAATCGCTCCGTTTATCCCTGTGCTGTCTATTTTCCCGTTTAGAAATACTCCTTTTATCAGAGGAATATCCGGAAAGTTATTGAACAATTGGTAAGGCAGTATATTTAATTCTTTATCGATTACTGCGAGCTCTCCGTTTTCTAATACCAATATTGCCACAGGTACACGCTCTTTGACTTCTACTTTTAATTCATTCAAATTCTTATTTGTTACATAAGTTTCTTGAATATAAGGATTCTGCTTGAGCAATTTCTCAATATTTTGCACTTTGATAATACTTCTTTTATGATTAATTAGGGTATCATCTAAGCTTTCAATAAGCGACGTTTCGGATAAAAGTTCATTACCCGATACAGACACGTTTTCAATCTTCTGCTCTTTCGACCAGTTGATAGCAAATATTGTAATTGCAACTATTGCAAGTATAACTAACGTGAAGTTTATTATGAGAAGCTTCCCCCTCAAATTCTCCCTTCCTCTTATGTTACAAATATAGCTTGACTGTTATAATTCAACGAGTTAACTAAGTGTAAAAATTACATAAAGTGAATTTCCTAAAATCTTTAAAGGAAAATACTTAGTAAACCGCCTAATAATCAAGCATTTAATAATATTTAGGAAAGAAATTCACCTTAATGCTGCTTTGATGAATTCCTTACTTCAAATCTAATATTCTTTCTTGTTAAAAACAAGTATTTTTTTTGATTTTTTATATTTATTTTGTGTAAAATTAATATCACCTTCATATTGTGTTAATATCGAGTAAAATATTTCAAAAAGTGTCAATAAATTTACACATATTTTGAATAGGTATTTCATTAAATCGCTTTTTTTATCTTTATTTTACATAATAGTATTAAAATGATTTTACTATATCAATGCCGAATCTGCGTTCATATTGAGAATTTGTTCTTGATTGTAATAAATCCCGAATTTGTAGCTCAATAGTTACGCCCGAACTAACAGAAAATCTAAATGAAGTATTTAATAATCCTAAATTATCCGTATAATTATAATCCTTCTCATCAAAAGTAAAGTTATATTCAAAATTTACTGCAAAATTAGAAGTAATTGATTGCTCTGCACCAAGATATAAGTTTGCACGTCGCTTTTCTGGAATCGGTTCAATGGAATAATTAATACCGCAATGAAGAGCAAGGCTACCCAAATCCCAAATATAATTTTTACTTAGAGCAAGGAAGAATCCCGGCGAAATAGTTTCAAATCTATCGGCACCACTAAGCCACATACCTCTACCTTGAGTAGAAAAACCGATTACAATTGCCGGTATCTGCAGAGTTTCTTTAAAAGGACGAATTTTGATATTAAACCCGGGTATATTTTGGAAATCGATATCATCATCACCGATTAGTCCGACTGCACTATAAGCAATACCCATGTTTAACCAGTCGAAAATGCCTGCATTGAAGTCCATAGTTATACCGCCGGAGTGAAACGCCGTACAATTTATATTATACACCTTAGGACGAAGGATGCCGGCTGTAGGCATATCTACAATGTTTCGTGTTTCATACGTAGCGTTATTACCTGCAGTGCCCTGCGGGAATAAACTGATAGTATTTAGCATAAACATAATGAGCAATATAATTCTATTGAGCATTTTGGTTTCCCTCCATTTCTATTATAATCCGACGAAATATAATTTAAATTGCTGACTGCTGCAAAGTAAGCAAACGGATTATTATTATTTCAAATTAGGTATTGCAAAAATACGCAATCTTAAGCACCAAACAATAAATAAGTTTAATTTGTTTTTTTATTGTTTGTCTATATTCTATATTTAGTATAAATTTGTAGTCTATGGAAAATATTCGTATATATATAGCCCTATTAATTGCAGCTATTCTAATTAGTAGTTGTACTTCGTCAGTACGCTTTAGTTCGGAGAAATCAATTGGGGCATCATCTGTAAGCAAATCAGGGAAATCAAGTTCGTTATCATCTGATGGCGATAAAACTGATTACCGAGTTCAGGGCGGAGATGTGTTTTCAGGTAAAGCTTCTTATTACGGAGAGGAATTCCATGGCAGGAAAACAGCTTCTGGCGAGATTTACGATAGGAATAAGCTAAGTGCAGCAAATAGAGATTTGCCTTTTGGTACTAAAATCAAAGTACGTAATCTAAAAAACAATAAGATAGTTATAGTAGTAATCAATGACCGTGGACCGTTTAAAGGAAGCCGAATACTTGACCTTTCTGCTGCCGCTGCCGAAGAACTTGATATGCTGGAAGATGGGGTAGTTGATGTGGAATTTGAAATATTAGATAATTAATTGAGGGGTAAATGCCTGTAATTCTAACAACAGTATTATTATTAGTAGCATCGAATTTGTTTATGACTTTCGCATGGTATGGACATCTTAAAAATTTACAAAATCAGAAATGGTATATAGCCGCGTTATTTAGCTGGGGCATAGCACTATTCGAATATTTACTGCAAGTACCGGCTAATCGGATAGGTTTTACCGAACTATCTATAGATAAATTGAAAATAATACAGGAAGTGATTACGCTATCAGTATTTATACCTTTTTCGATTCTATACATGAAGCAACCCTTTAAAATGGATTATATCTGGGCAGGGCTCTGCCTGCTCGCTGCCGTGTATTTTATATTTAGGAATTAAATATATTTATAATACCATTAAGTAAAAAATAAGTAAAAAAAAACTCTTCAGGTTTACCTAAAGAGTTTTTTTATATTTGTAGCTTTAATTACTCAGCTTTGTTTTCTTCTTCGTTAATAACCCATACTTTAATGGTAGCGAAAACATCTGTATAAAGCTTAACCTTAACATCAAATACGCCCAAAGTTTTAATTGGATCTTCGATGATAATGTTACGTTTGTCAATGTCGTAGCCTTGCTTCATTAATTGCTCGCCGATCATTTGAGCAGTAACCGAACCATAAAGCTTGCCTTCTTCGCCGACTTTCATAGTTATACTAACTTGAATTTCGGAGAATTTAGCAGCCATAGCTTCAGCTTCAGCTTTTTCAGTAGCAATTTTTTTAACATACTGTTTTTTCTCAAACTCTAAAGCTTTCATAGCTCCGGGAGTAGCAAGATATGCAAAGCTTCTCGGGATAAGGTAGTTTCTGGCATAACCATCTTTAACAGTTACGATATCACCCATTTGACCGAGATGTTCAACATTTTTTCTTAAAATTACTTTCATTTCCTTTATCCCTCTATATCAAAATTTTTTGAAGGAATTTCCGTTTAGTTAATTAATTAGTTTTTTCAGCCGTTTCAACTTTTTCGGCGTTAACCTTGCTTTCAGCAGCTTTGCTTTCGGCAGCTCTGTTTTCAGCAGCTCTGTTCTCGGCAGCTTTATTTTCGGCTGCTCTGTTTTCAGCACCTTGAGCATCTTTTTTGATTTTTTGTGCTTCAGGATTAATAGCACTATATGCTACACCTTCCTCAATTGCTCTTTTAGCTCTGTAGTCGTATAGTTTCTTTGGTAGAACCAAAGAAAGATGACGAAGTACAGTGTCTTCAAGGACGAGGAATCGTTCTAGGATCGGGATTGTGCTTGGCGCGGTATCATATACAAGGTGTACATAGTACCCATTGTATTTTTTATTAATCGGGTATGCCAAACGTCTGCGGCCCCACTTGTTAATTTCAAGTATTTGCCCGCCGTGGTTTTCTATATATCCGATTACTTTATTGACTACTGCATCAATATCCGAATCTTCTAGTGCTGCATTTACGATAACGGTCGTTTCATACATACGACGTAAACTCATACCAAGCTCCTATATACGATATTTAAACCGCAAATTTTGTTAATAATAATTTTCAAGAACTACAAAATTATGATTTTTATCCTAATTATCAAAATAATATTTTATTTTTTTTCTTTATTATTTGAGATATTTTTGCAGAAGATTATTTACATGTCGCATTTATCAGCATTTACAGGATTTGAGGTATTCTAATTATTTTCGTAATATGTTAGAATTATTGGAAATAGAGATATAAAACAGATAGTATAAATATTCAAATAGTATTTCAGCAGTGCAAAAATTAACTAAATAATTTATTTAATAATAATAAGATGCTTTAGTTGAGTGGACAGCAAGATTTGATATATATGATTTGAAGCTGTAAATGTTATTACATTGTCGATAAGTACTATAATGTCTATAAGCTGAATTTAGTCTTTACCATTACTTGAATATGGTTTAAGCACATCAATAAATATTTTTACAATGTCTATAAGTTGAATTTAGTCTTTCCCATTACTTGAATATGGTTTAAGAACATCAATAAATATTTTTATAATGTCTATAAGTAGAATTTAGTCTTTCCCATTACTTGAATATAGTTTAAGAACATCAATAAATATTTTTATAATGTCTATAAGTAGAATTTAGTCTTTCCCATTACTTGAATATGGTTTAAGAACATCAATAATAGAAATTGCTGAGTCAAAGCCTGACTCAATTGCTTTAATGCTTGTTTCGCCACCATAATACCCATCGAGGTGCAATAGCCTATAAGCACTATTTAAATTTTTAAGCAATTTTTTATCTAAATTTGACAATATATCTTGATAATATTCAATAGACTTTCTGCCTTTTCGCTTTGGAACGCCTTTATAATTAAACAAAAAGTCTAATGCTTTTAGCATACCGATATACGCCGTTCCGCAGGCAGTATGAACATATTTCTCGTCAATATAGAATCTATCGTCAACTCCGGCTTTTTTCAAAGTCTCTTGAGCATTCTCTATATAACGCATTGCTTCTTTGTAAGGGTTGATTTTGTCCATTGATTTTGTCCTAAATATTTCAAATCTATATAATTGACGATACTTATAATTCGTTATTTTATTAAGAAAGTTGATAAAAAGTTGATAAAATGCTAAACAAAAAAAATGATTTCTAATCGATTTAATGCTTAAACATCGGTAAAAAGTAATTATTTCAATTTACTCGTACTGCCTCAGAAAAATAACATCATCAGCTAAATGCTGAAGAGGCAGAGAAAGCGAGATTTGATAAGTCCTGTTTCATGTAGAAAATAGTATAATCAGTAATATGAATAAAAAAAAGCTCTCCAAATTAACAAATCGGGAGAGCCATTTAAAATTAAATATAAATTTAGAAAGGTTCGTTGTCTATATATCCGGCTACATTATTACTTGTTACCAAATGGTGAGGAGGTTCATCCTCACGTAGAGATAGATTCTCAAATCGTGCATAGTCTTTCATGTAGGCTAAACGTAAAGTGCCGATAGGACCGTTTCTCTGTTTGCCGATGATAATTTCGGCAGTGCCTTCGGTAGGCATATTATCTTCGGGATAAGTAGCCTGCTTATAAACTTCAGGACGATTGATAAATAGAACAACGTCAGCATCTTGCTCTATCGAACCTGATTCGCGAAGGTCGGATAGCATAGGGCGTTTATCTGCACGCGACTCTACAGTACGATTAAGCTGAGCCATAGCAACGACGGGTAAATCTAATTCCTTAGCCATCTGTTTAAGTGAACGAGAGATAATAGAAATTTCACGCTCACGGCTTTCTGATTTAGGAGGATGAATCAGCTGAAGGTAATCAATCATCACTAATTCGATTTTATGCTCTGCCTTTAATCGGCGGCACTTAGCTTTTAGCTCCATTAAGCTTAGTGAGGGGCTGTCATCAATAAAAATCGGTGCCTCTGCTAATCTGCCGAGTGTAGAAACAATTTTGCTCATGTCGCGTTGTTTTATGTCGCCACTTCTGATAAGTTGCTGATTAATCTGGGACTCTGAGCTTAGCAGACGAACAACTAATTGGACAGCCGCCATCTCAATAGAGAAATATGCTACTGGCTTTTTACTAATCATAGCCACATTACGAGCAATAGAGAGCGAAAGTGCAGTTTTACCCATAGACGGGCGAGCCGCAATAATGATTAAATCTGATTTTTGGAAACCGCCTAAGTATTTATCTAATTCCATATAAGAGGTAGGTACGCCGGTTAATCCGCTGCCTTCTCTTTCGGCAAGTTTATGAATCATATCGAGAGCGTCGTGAGCCAATTTATTAATTGAATAATAAGACTTAACAAACCGCTTCTCGGCTATTTTAAATATTTCCGCTTCGGCACGGTCGATTTCTTCTAAAGCATCAACAGTTTCGTCGTAGCAATTTTCTAATATTTCTCCTGCCGAACGAATAAGTGAACGCTTCAAATATCGCTCCTGAACTATACGTGC
The DNA here is from genome assembly GCA_942493235.1 of uncultured bacterium. GTDB lineage: Bacteria > Bacteroidota > Ignavibacteria > Kapaibacteriales > UBA2268 > ENR-C587. Next base: position 749,852 of record OW818676.1, read on the forward strand.
ATGAGTGTCGATATTTGCCGCAGTTGGGGTTTGGTTCATTATCTCGGCAATATAATACGTGCCACCGACAAGGTCTAACTGGCTTCTTTTTTGGAGTTCATCGACAAGTGTAACTATATCAATACTGATTTGATTATCATACATGGTCAAAATAGTATCGTATATCTTACGATTTGCTTCGCCGTAAAAGCTCTCTGGCTCTAATACACCGGCAACCTTAGAGATAGCTGTTCTGTCCAAGAGCATAGCTCCGATAACGGACATTTCTGCTTCATTTGAATGTGGCGGCACACGTGAGCCAAGCACTTCATTTATATTTTTTATTTTTGGTTTCTTCTTAACTATTGCTTCTGTCAATTTAGTATCGGTATTTAATTTTACATCTTTTACTTCTTAGGATTGCAAAAATAGCAAAACATAGATTTATATTATCAACATTTTTGATTTATTTTTCAACAGTGTAAAAAAATATAAGTGGCTGGTGGCTGGTGGAATGCTGTTGGAAGAAAAGAAAGAAAAAGGGAGTGCCAACTTCATTCTACAAATATTCAACAGCAAACGCTGTTGGAAGACCAGCCGCACTACGCAGAGCATGGTGCGGAGGGGAACATATTCCTACTTCCTACTTCCCACTTTATAACTTTTCACTTTACGAACTTTATAACTTTTTACTACCAATATTCAACAGCTACCGCTGTTGGAAGACCAGCCGCACTACGCAGAGCATAGTGTGGAGGCGAGTATATTCCTACTTCCCACTTTACGAACTTTATAACTTTAAAACTTTCAACTTTATAACTTCAACCACTCTGTCATCGCTCAAGTGGGGATTATAAAAATAAAATAGGATGTAATCAGCTTTTATCTTTCATCAATAAATAAAAATATTTTGTATTTAGAATTATTTGTATTAGTTTTGAACTCTTAATTGATTGTACATTGATACTGATATAGGTGCAGAATATGACTATCATAATCTGCCGAGAAAGGGAAACAGGTGAAATACCTGTACGGTTGCGCCGCTGTAACGGGTGACGAAACTCTTCGAGATGTTTATTATTATAATAATACATCAGCCACTGCAATATTTGTGGGAAGGCGAAGAGCGTAGATTGACCCCGAAGTCAGAATACCTGCCTATATATAGCTCATTGACGGACTATCAAGCTGATACGTAAAACATTCGCGCATACGAATGCAATGAGGAAATCCGGCTTCACTTCACTTATTTCTAACCGCCGTTATTTCTTCATTTATATTTTGAATAAATTATTGTTGCTCACTGTGAGTAACTATGCTTTTTAATATATAAATATCGGAGTAAAAAATGAAACGGATTTTTACAATTTTCCTTTTTTTTATTTTAGTTGTCAGTGCACATTCAGAATTCAAGTTCCCCAATATCAACAATTACACTGTAGGTACTCAACCAATGTACATAAGTATTGATGATTATGGACAGATTCATGTGCTTTGTTTAGGTCTTGATTTGAATTATAACGGTGCATTTGATGACGGCGATGAAGCTCCCTCTTGGTGGGTTTCTGACGGTTTAAAGTTCCCCCTATCTAACGGTGCAGCATTTATCTCCGGTTTCCAAAAAGTAAAAGATTTCGCATTTGTTTCATTAGGATTTCCGGTCAGAGCATGCTTTGATTATGATAATGATTTGATGTTCGTTAACGAAAATTATCAAGTAGCATCATATAGAATCAGCACTTATGAATTAGTAGATAATGCCATAGCCAATATAAACGCTTCCGCAATTTCAAAAGATGGTGATTATTTGTATTTGACTGTTACCCCATATTCAAATGAAGGCATGGTAATTAAATATAATTATATAACTAAAACACCGATAGATACAATAACTAATTTAACTTATCCCAGGCAAACCCTTCCATACTGGAATGGTTCATTGGCAGTTTTGGAAGAGAACAACTTCGGAACTAATTATTCAAAAATACATTTGTATGATGTAAGCGGAGAAGAATTTCTGGAATTTAAAGAAATCAATGTCGGCGATGTAGCTAATCATATTGCTATTAAAGGTAATAATCTATACGTTACGATGAACGGCTCCAATGAAATTAAAATTATCGATTTGAATACCAGAGTAGTAACCGATTCTATAAAATTGCCTACAAGCGGCTATAATGGTCCGCGCGAGACTGCAATTTTTGGTAATAGTGATGACTTTCGGCAAAACCAAATATTCACCACTTCTTATAATGGATATTTATACGAGATTAGAAATGGGGTGGTTTATGACTCGGTAACTACTCATGGCAAGACCGAATCTATAATAATGCCGGATAAATATAACGGAAATATTATGGCTGTTACCAATTGTAATCAGACCGTAGGCTACTCATCTGATACAGTTGTTACATTATTTTCCGAATCTATGGCAGTAGAAGACAAACAAAGTAATAATCACGTAAATATATATCCGAACCCCGCAATTGATAATTTCAATATTAATCTATATGCCGATGATGGTAATATAGCAAATATAAGTATTGTAAATTCAAAGGGTGTAAATGTATATAAAAGTACTAAACAAATCAATGACGGGAAAATTCAATTCAACTTATCGGATTTGAATTTATCTACCGGTACATATATTATCAATACAAGTATAAATAATAAAGTATATATTTCAAAATTGCTCGTAAGCAAATAAATTTTCGAAGGATATGATTTGATTCAGCCCAAACAAATATTGCAAAAGCGGGAATACAGTACCTTATCCATACTGTTTAATACCGCTTTTGCATTTTTTATTTTTATGATTGCTATTTCAATAACTTTTGTTAAAATAAATGCAAAACAAATAAATGACACTCTCTATAAAACTACTCCCGAAATAAGAATAACTGCCGACAGAATAGAAAACCAAAAAGCAGAAAATTACTTATCTATTTTTAGAATTACTCCAAGCGAAGTGAAAAAAATAAACGCATTTCAAACAAATGAATTACTAAGTAAAGCTCCGGGATTTTATATCAAAAATTATGGTGGTGCAGGCGGAATGAAAACCGTATCTATCAGGGGGACTAATTCCACACAAGCACTGATTATGATAGACGGCATACCGATTAATTCCGCTCAGAATGCCTCGATTGATATAAGTACTATACCGGCTTCATTTATCAAAGAGGTAGAAATTTCGCGTGGAGGAGCTTCAAATATTTACGGTAGTTCCTCGGTCGGTGGGGCAGTCAACTTGATATTTGATGATTTCTCGAAAGGAGAAAATTATCATCTCGGGTATTCGATAGCTGACTATAATGAGCATAGAATCAACGCTGATTATAAAAATTCCGATGCTAATTACAGCCTTAGTTTCGGAAGTGAATATATGAACTCACTCGGAGATTATACATACCACTATAATAATTTCGGAGTAGAAACCGAGAGTAAAAGAGCTAATTCAAATTTCGAAAATTTCGCTATTAATCTATCAGGTAAGTATAAATTTACGGATTCGAATACCATAAGCTTAAAAGCTATACTTTCTACTACCGAAAGGGGCATTCCCGATGCCGTTGTGCAAGGAGTTTATGCAGCTTCGCAAGCTAAATTAAAAGAGAAGAATGCGATCCTTATTTTATCTTTTAACAATTATTTACTGAATAATGACTATATCAAATTCAGTACTTTTTGCAAATTTAACGAGAGCAATTACAATGATGGCGATACACTTACTTTCGATAAACTAAGCAGAAGCAATTTTATCAATAGGGAATTCAGACTTACTGCCAAATCCAACTTCGATATAGGTGAAATCAATTTCAATATAAATTCTGAGATAGGGTTTGCCGATTTAAAAGGGGATATGCTTGACTATTCGGTAGGCAATTATGTAAAAAGAGCAAATGCGAATATCTCTCTGTTTTGTGAAAAGACATATATAATTAAAAAAAATAATATTATTAGTATCTCGCCTTCAGTTAGGGTAGATATTTTTTCAGACAATACGCCGAATTATTCATATCTATTCGGTGTATTATTCAAGAATTTGAATACCGGATTTCAGTTTAAAAACAATATTTCCAAAAATTTTAGATTGCCATCTTTTAACGAAATGTATTATTTCAATTACGGTACTAAAAGCCTAAAACCGGAAAACTCTTTATCATTTAATAGTTCTGTGTCAAGTGCACTATTTAATAATATAAATATCGAATTATCTGCTTTTATTATTTCGACAAATAATCAAATAGTAAGTGTGCCTCAGTCCCCAATTCGTTGGAGTGCGGAAAATATTGGTAAGGTAGTTACCAAAGGGCTTGAGTTTGCATTTACCGGCACTTTATTTGACGTTAGTCAGAACTATGGCATTAATTATTCTCTTTCTTATACATTGCAATCTGCCAAAGACATGAGCAATAATTCAACTACATATAATAAGCAAATAGTTTATACTCCTACCGAAATATTTGCATTAGCAACGGATTTTAATTATTCAAAATTAACACTCGGACTGTCCGGAGATTATGCCGGACATAGATTTTCACAGCCGGACAATTCTTATAAATCAATGATGGGCAGATATTTTATTTTAAATATATATTTAGCTTATACTTTTGAGGTTTTTGATATTGAAACTAAATTGAGAATAGACTGCCTGAATTTGCTATCTGAGCAATATGCTATTGTCAAAAACTATCCTATGCCGGAGCGTACGCTTAGGGCAAGCCTTCAATTGAATTTATAAAACAAATTTCTTAAATCGGAATCCAATAAAACATACCTTTCTACGATATTACTATACGAGTACAACAATTTATTGAAATATTTAATGGATTGGCTAAGCGAGCATGTGGCAAACAAAGATAACAATAGTTTATTATATAAATAATTTGAATAATAGTAATAAGTAAAAAAAGAGTAATAAGTAAAAAAAGTAATAATTAATATGTCAATTGAAATTCACCCCCGTATAAAAGCCATTATTTCGGAGATAGAAGTTCTAACTGAAGAATTATCTAATCTGATTTACGAGTATGACTTAATTAGGTTTACCATAAATAAAAACATTTTGAGTAAATATGTTTCGCTAATCGGTTACCTGAAAATTGAACAAATGGAATTAGAGCTTGATGTAAAAAAAATGAAGCGTATAATATCCCTAATTCAATCAAAGATAAATCGAAATGAAATTGTGAATTATGATGATATTATTGTTCAGGTAAATAATGAATTAAACCAATGGGCAGAAGAACTCAAATCTTATATAAATTCAGTTAGGCAGGCTGAATTAAATGTTTTTGCAATGGATAATTTCCGAGACTCTGCCGAAATCAAGACATTATACAGAGAGCTTGTCAAGAAATTGCATCCTGATATTAATCCAAATCTTACTGCTGAGCAAAAGCTATTGTGGCAAAGAGTTCAAGACTGCTATATTAATGGGAATATATCTGAACTGAAAACCATCGAGCTTATGTTCAAAGCCGAGTCAATAGTTTATTCGGAGTATAGCAGGATAGAAGATTTAGACAAAATCAAAACAGAACTAAATTCAAATGTTATTAAATATTTAGAACAGATAGAAATCACAAAGAATTCTCATCCTTATAATCTTGCTAATAAGCTGGACAATCCGGAATATATAGAGTCCGAAAAATCCAAAATCCAAGAGCTAATTGATATTCTCAAAGAAAATCGAAAGCACTACGACAGTATATTAAATGGAATGAAAGGTACTATTCATGTCGTCCTTAACCTTAATTGACCCCGTTCTAATCGGTCTGATGAAATCCTCTTTTACCGAAAGCGGAATGCCGATGCCTTTTCTGCAAGAAATATTCCTACTTGAAACTCATATTGCCGGTACATCACATTTAGACTTAGAGGCGGTCGAACCCGAATTAATAATTGGCGATTTACTTGTAATGCAGCGAGAGTCTAATAATAAATATGACGAGTTGGCAATTATGCTTCTAACAAAAGACGGACAAAAGCTTGGCTATATACCCCAAACAAAGAACGAAGTTTTGGCAAGACTGCTTGATGCCGGAAAATTGATTTTCGGTAAAATCGATTATAAATCTTGGAAAGGCGAATGGCTGAAATTAGATATTAAAGTCTATTTGAGAGAAATTTAGTAGCATAATATCAATATTTATAAATAAAACCTATTATCTAAAAAATATATTGCAAATAAAAATTTATTTTGTAAATTGCATTAATGAGTAATATCATTATGCTATTTAATGTCGTACAAATTAAGTCTCTTATATTCCCAATGTTAAAGCGTTGGGCAGATGGCTGACAATAAATAAGATTTTTGCATTAGTTTTGAATTTGATTAGCAATTGATAGAATTCTTTATATTGAAGTAGAATTATCCTGTTTTTTGATATAAATCCAATTTCTTTTGTTTTTTTGAAAATATTTTAAGTTAAGACAATACAAGACGATTGCAAAACTCTAAAAAATACAATTTAAGGAAAATTGAAAAATCAAATAAGTACTTATCAAGTGGCTGTCTAAAATTTGTCATTCTGACGAAGCGAAGAATATAGATAAAGCTAAATGCTGATAATTCTGGATTCTTAGTTACACTCAGAATGACGATTTGGCAATATTATTTTTTTAGACAACCTCTTGCATTGACTATAAATAAATAAATTCGAGTTTTGCTACGGTCTTAATACTTTTTTATTATTCGAATCGAATTTAAACACGGAAGATATACTATGAAGAAAATGTCTATAATAATACAATTTGTTATCTTAGGTTTTGCTTTTGGATTACTTTTCCCGATTGTCGCAATACTAATTGATTTAAATATAAAAAGCTTATCTTTTACTTTGTCAAATATCCTATTTATCCATGCTGTTAATCCCTTGAATTATATTATTGATATGGCTCCTTTCGTAATCTCGATGGTTGCATATTTGGTCGGCAAGATCGTATATAATAAGATTATTATTCTTAATAACACTATTGAAATTCAATTAGTTGAATTAGAAGACAGAAATGAAGAGCTGGTTACATTAAATGATAGCATAATGCAACAGAAAAATATTATAGATGAAAAGGAGAAGAGATTATCGACAATAATACAAAATATGGGTGAAGGCTTCGGCATAGTCGATAATAATAATATATATACTTTCAATAATCAGTCTTTAGAGAGAATATTTGAGGTTGAGCCCGGAGGATTAATTGGAAAAAAAATGAGTTATTTCTACCCAGAGAATACAATCGATAAACTATTGGCAAATGCAAAAGAGATTAGTGCTGAATCTATACGATCTTACGAAGTTGAAATTACAAGTGCCAAATCAAATAAAAAGTGGGTTAGCGTAACTATAACAAATGATTTTGACGATAGCAATAACATAATCGGCAGGATAGGTATAGTTAGAGATATAAGTACATCAAAAAAGGCTGAAAAAATCATATCTGAGCAAAATAAAAAATTACAAATTCTTATAAACAATTTACCGGTTTTTATATATTTCAAAGACTCTTCATTCAGATACCAATTAGTTAACTCTACATTTGCTAATGTATTCGGCTCGCCGGTTTCTGACTTAATCGGAAAAACAGACATTGAGCTTGCTCATGAAGAAGCTGAAATCTATGCTGAATTTGACAAACAAGTAGTTGAAACAAAAAAACCGCTATTAAATCTTGAATCAATTTATAAAGACAAAAACGGAATAGAATTTTGGGCTTCTACTTCAAAAGTCCCATATTTAGACGACGAAGGCAATGTAATAGGAATAATCGGAATAGTTCAAGACATAACGCACTTAAAAAAATCTGAGCAAGCTCTTAAAGAAAGCGAAGAAAAATATAGGATAATTGCTGAAAATACTAAAGATAATATCTGGAAAATTAATTTGAGTACTTTTAGATTTAGTTATATTAGCCCTTCTGTATTTGCTATGAGAGGTTTTACAGTAGAAGAAGCAATTAAACAATCCATTGAGGAGTCATTAATTCCTGACTCATATAATAGAGCACTTAAAGATATTAATGAGAGCATTAAGAAAGCAGAAGATGATAAAAATATAAGTATTAGCAGGCAATATCAACAATATTGCAAAAACGGTAAAATTATTGATATAGAGATGATAGCTACATTTATCTATGATGATAAGGGAAAGCCTATTGAAATTACGGGTATTACGCGAGACATAACCGAAAGAGTAAAAATCGAAAAAGAATTAAATACTTTATATGCTATTCAAAAACAATCTTTAAAGCTTGAAAAACATCAAAAGCAGATTATTGAAGAAAATTTATATCAAAAAAATATTTTAGTTGAAGAATTAGAAAAAATCAAATCTGAATTAGAAATCCAATTAGTAGAAAAAGACAAATTCTTTTCAATTTTAGCACATGATTTAAAAAATCCTTTTACCGGTTTTTTAGGTCTCTCTTCGTTTCTTGCCGAAGAAAGTCAAGAGCTGCCGAACGACGAAATAATGAGAATTTCTATGACTTTAAATTCCGGTGCGAAACAATTATTCAACCTGCTTGAGAATCTATTAGAATGGTCGAGAATAAAAACCGAACTAATGGATTTAAATCCTTTGCAAATTGATTTGAAATATATGATTAATAACATTGTTAAACTATTTAAAGACAATTGCATTCAGAAACGCATAGAAATAATTAAAGAGTTTGATACGGAATTTCATGGATTTGCAGATTCTTATTCAATTAATATGGTGATTAGAAATTTGCTCTCTAATGCAATTAAATTTTCATTCCCCGAAAGTAAAATAATTGTCAAACTCGCCGATTATAGTACTGATTATTTACTAATATCCATTCAGGATTTCGGTACCGGTATGAGCGAAGAAGACTTGTTGAAGTTATTCAGATTAGATGTTAAATTCACTAATCTCGGCACACAAAAAGAAAAAGGCACAGGGCTTGGCTTACTTCTATGCAAAGAATATATAGAGAAATCGGGTGGGACTATCTGCGTTGAAAGCAAATTAAACGAAGGCACTTGCTTCAGCTTCACAATTGTTAAGTATAATGGTCAAGAATATAAAAAAATCGGATAATGCTATAATTTTTAACTATTCACTATTTTGAGTGATTGGTGGCTGGTGGCTGGTGGTTGGTATAAGAAGTATATTATCTACCGGACTATTGGTTATAATTCCCAATTCCAAGCCCCGAACCCCGAACCCCGAACCCCGAACCCCGAACCCCATTTCACCCTCTTTCAAAACAGCTAAGAGCTGATATAATAATTCCGATTATAAAATTAAAAATTGTCATTAACGCAAAGAATTATTATTTTTGCAAGTCTATATATAATTTTTGATTAAGGAAAAAAATGAAACGTACACTTATAACTTCAGCTTTGCCGTATTCAAATGGGTACATACATTTGGGACATTGTGCCGGAGCGTACTTGACAGCGGACATATATGCCAGATTTTTAAGAATGAAAGCCGAAGAAGTTCTCTATGTATGCGGTTCTGATGAGCACGGAGTAGCCATCACTATTGCTGCTGAAAAAGAGAAAGTAACACCGAGAGATATAATCGATAAATATCACTTTGCCAATAAAGCGGCTTTTGAAAAGTTCGGAATGAGTTTCGATATATATTCTCGTACATCAAATATAAAAAATCACGAAACAGCTAAAGAGTTCTTTAGAGATTTCTTAAATAAAGGCTTACTTCATGAAAAAGAAGAAAACCAATTCTACGACCCTAAAGCAAATATGTTTCTGCCGGATAGGTACGTAGAGGGGGAATGTCCGAATTGTGGTCATGACCATGCTCGCGGAGACCAATGTGATTCCTGCGGTGCATATTATGAGCAGTTGAGTTTGAAAAATCCCAAGAGTTTGGTTTCGGGCGAGACACCGATAGTTAAAAAAACTACTCATTGGTATTTGCAATTAGACAAATTCCAAACATTTCTGGAGGAATATATAGAGAGCCATAGTGATGACTGGAAGGATAATGTACTTCAGCAGGCACGCAGTTGGCTAAAGCAGGGATTAACCGAGAGAGCAATTACTCGCGACCTTGACTGGGGAGTAAAAATCGATGATATACCGGAAATTCCCAAAGAGAAATCAGCAGGCAAAGCCTTATACGTGTGGTTTGAAGCCGTATTGGGCTATATCTCGGCAACGAAAGAACTATATGACGAATTATCGGCTCAGGGCAAAGCTACTGTTGACGGGTGGGCTAAATGGTGGAAAGCCGAAGACTCGCGATATATTGCTTTCATCGGTAAAGATAATATAGTGTTCCATACGATTATTTTTCCGGCTATGCTTAGCGCAAGAGCTGACGGGTATAATCTGCCCGAAAATGTACCTGCTAACGAATTTTTGAATCTCGAGGGACAGAAAATATCAAAATCAAGAAACTGGAGCATAGACCTAAAAGATTTTGAAGATGAATTCCCTGAGGATAATTTAATTTCTGCATTACGTTATACTTTGGCAATGAATTTTCCCGAAACAAAAGATGCGGATTTCACTTGGAAAGATTTCCAATCCAGAAATAATAATGAGCTATCTGCAATTCTTGGTAATTTTGTCAATCGCTCTATGCAATTTTTGTTCAAGAATTTTGAAGGCAAGGTGCCTCAATTGAGCGGAAAACATATTTCGTTTTTAGATGAGGCAAATAAATTATATGCAGACTTAGAGAAAGGTACCGAAATATCTGCTGAATATACATCTCTGAATCAAAACGATATTATTATGTTGAAGGCACTTCATACGGGATTAAAAGAAGTAACAGCTAATTATCTGAAATACAGATTTCGCGATGCAATTAGCGAATCAATGTCTATCGCTCGTGCTGCTAATAAATATTTCAATGACGAAGAGCCATGGAAATCAATCAAGACCGAACCAAAGTGCACTGCCAAGACCTTATTCTTATGTATTCAGATTACCAAAGCATTGGCAGTAGTGTTTGCTCCGCTAATGCCATTTATGAGTAAGAGAATATACGAAATGCTCAATGAACCAGTGATTCTGGGGCAGGCAAATTATGGATTTAAAAGTGAAGTTAATTACTGGGCTAAAGCTATCGAATTATCAATCGAAAGTGGCAGGCAACTCAACCAGCCGGCTTTGTTATTCACCAGAGTCGAAGATGAAACCGTAGAAGCACAAGTAGCAAAGCTCGGTGCCAAAAAAGAAGCAAACAAAGAGAAGCCTACTTTTGAGCTGATAGAATATAATGACTTTGCAAAAGTAAAATTCATGACCGCTAAAGTACTAACTTGCGAGAAAGTTAAAAAATCGAAAAAATTATTGAAACTAACCGTTGATTTAGGTTTTGAGCAGAGGCAGATAGTCGCCGGAATTGCCGAACACTATACACCGGAAGAATTAATTGATAAATCAGTGGTAATAGTTGCTAATTTAAAACCGGCAAAACTGATGGGAATTGAATCTCAGGGGATGATACTTGCCGCAACTGATGCCGAAGGCAGACTGTCGGTAATTACACCTGCAAAATGTGAAATATTAGCGGGTAGCGAAATTAGATAATGTTTATTATTGTTATTTTTGAACAGCTCCTTTCGTATAGATTGGAGCTGTTCTATTTATGGGGTCAAATCAGAACCTACCGATAGAGCCAATTCTCTAAATCTATTTATATAGAGCACTAAAGAATATAAAATAATTGCCGATATTGAACTTAGAAAAGCAGCAAATGGAAGTTTGGAATGAAAAAAAAGGGAAATTAAGGTTTGCATTTTAATTTGAAATGCACAATCTTGTTTTTTTTATTCTGTAAAAAAAAATTAGTGGCACAATCATTGAAAACATACTTGTACTGAAGCGAAATTCAGATTTTTTGGGGTAATTATGGAGAATATTATGCAGGTTCTGCATTTCGAGGCTAATAGTAACAGCATTTAAAAAAAATAATATGCCGGAAAAAAAATAATAGGTCAGAAATTAAAGTTTGGGCGGTTATTTCCGATAATTGAACATTGTATAATATAAATTTTATTTGAAATAGGTGTAATTAGTAAAAAAATGGGCAAGAAATGCTCAAAAAAGTAAGAATAAATGATTTTAATAATAAGTAAGAATAGATAGAATTTGACAAAATATATTACAAAATATAATAAAAATATAAAAAAAATACCCAACGGATGGGTTTATTTTCCTAACAATTATGGAGGATTTATGATACAGAGAGAGCCTAAACCCGCTAATCGCTCACCGGGCAAATCTGCCGGAAGTTAAGATTGAGATATTTATATCTGATGATGGATACTGCTTTGAAAAATGGTGAATGGTGAATGGTGATGTTAAGATAGTATCTTACTAACCCCCAGCCCCCAAGAAAAGCAGACGCGTAAGGAAACGAACTTTAAGAAAAAATTGAAAATCAATTTAATTATATTTATAAACTTTTAAAAGGTTTTAGTTATGAAAAAGAAAAACCGATTGCTAAGATTTGCCTTTATTATGGCTTTCTTAGTTTCATTTGGGCTCGGGCATGATGCTTGGGCGGCGGTATATACTTGGAATGGTTCTGGGAGTGCATTGTGGGCTACCCCTGCTAACTGGACTCCCGCTGCACCAGTTGGTGGACCAGCTGCCGGCGATGATGTCATTATTGTTTTGGCAGGTACTCAGATTACAGCAATTCCTGCAAGCACAACAATAAGTAGCTTGACAATGACAAGTGGTGGGGTAACTATTACTCCTGCTGGTGCATTGACAATTACAGGTGATTTAACCATATCGGCTGACGTTTTAGCTATGGCAGGAAATGCATTATCTGTTGGTGGTACAACAACTATTGCTGCCGGAGCTAGTTTAACATCTACCGGTGGTGTAAAGACATTTACCGATTTAGTAGATAATTCTGGAACACTAACGTTAACTGGCTCAACGGCAACGATGGGTGCAGGTTTAACTAATACATTAGGTACTACTACGGTAGGAACAAGTTTAGCTATTACAGGTGATTTAATTGTAACCGCCGGTTCCGTTGTAACAGCTGGCAATATTTTATCTGTTACCGGTACAACAACTATTGCTGCCGGAGCTAGTTTAACATCTACCGGTGGTGTAAAGACATTCACCGGAGAAGTCAGTTTAACAGCGACTTCAACTTTGGATTTGACTGGAACAACAGCTTCTGTTACCACTTCATCTTCAGGATTAAATTTATTAACAACAGGTGCTAATGTTAACCTTACTTTAACAGGTTCATCTTCAGTAATATTACCAGCAACTGTTACAGCATTAAACAAGCTTGTTATCGAAAAAACAGGTGTTGCAACAGTAACAGCTCCGGGTGCTGCTTGTGCCGTTGATTCTGCAATGGTAAATTCAGGTAAATTGATATTAAATAATGCTTTAGCTAATATATTAACTGCTAATGACTATTTATATATTGCTAATGATGCAACTTTAGAAGCTGGTGCTGCTAATTCCGCATTAGTAATCGGTAACGTATTTTCATCAGGTGCAAGTGCAATTTTTACGACTAATGCTGGTTTAGCATTAACTCTTGGAAGTGCTGCAACGGTTACTTCTGATTTTACATTGCCAAGTACAATGACTGATTTATACAGATTAACAATTAATAGAGCAACTACATCATCTGTTACTCTTGGTACAGACTCGTTAAATATAGCTGACAATTATGTAATTACATCAGGTAAATTAATTGTCGGATTAAACAGTTTAAGATTGGGAGGTGCTACTACTGCTTCAAGTATAGCCGCATCCGGTACTTTAGACATTTCTGGTAGTCAAATATATTATAATGGAGCTTTCCACCCGACAGTTTTGGGAACAATTACTACAAATAGCTCAACCAGTATGACATACAATACTAGTCAAGCAGGTGCTTTGACATTTCCTACAGGGATTACTAATTTAAATAATTTAACAGTTAATACTACAGCCGCTCAGACTTTTACTAATGGAGCAAATCTAACATTAGCTGGAGCACTGACCATTACTAGTGGTACTTATGTCCCAGGTGCTTTTACATTAACTGTAAACGGTGCATTTACAATGTCATCAGCAAATGCTGTATTAACTGAAGATGGTGCCGAAATTATATTAAATGGTCCTATCAGCATAGGACATGCTGCAAATTTAGCATTAAGTACAAATACTTGTGATTTAACAATTGGTGGGACTGGTTCTATTTCAATGGTACCTGTATTTTCAAATACAGTTTTAGGTACATTGACAATGAACAGACCCGGTGCTGTATTCCCATACACAGCTACTGGTGCTGCTACTATAGACAATCTAACTATAACTAACGGTACTGTTTCGTTACCAAGTGCTCAAACTTATGAAGTAACCGGTAATACTGTTGTATCTTCAGGTGGTATATTAGACCGAAATAATCAAACACAAGAGTTGACATTTACCGGTTCAATATCTGGTCCTGGAACAATAAATATTGAAACTGCAGATGTTGTGTTCGATGGTAATTATAATTTTACCGGCGAATTAATTACAGATGCTTCTACTGATATAGAATTTGCTACTGCTGGTACTGATGTTTTATTACAAGCAAGTGCTGCATTAGTTGACGATTTGATATTTACAAGAACTGCAACTTTAACATTATCAGGTAATATTACTATTGACAATAGCGTAACTCTGACTGACGGTACAATAGTAACCGGTGCAAATACCATTGATATAAGCACAGCCGGTGCTGCTTTTGCTCCTGCTTCCGGTACAATCAATGCTAATAATGGTACATTGATTTTCAGAGGTGCAAATGGAGTCACATTTACTAATATTACTTTAGTGGCTAACAATGCTACTAATATTGAATTATTAATGAATGGTGCTGTCGTAATGCCAGCTGTTGGTCAATTACCTGAATTAAATAATTTGATTATAAATCCGGGTGCTGCTCAAAACATTACTTTATTAGAAAGCTTAATAGCGAATGGTAATGTTGAAATTGGAGATAATGGAACGTTACTAACAGCAGGCTACACTTTAACAGTGTATGGTACATTTTCTAATTCCGGTACATTTACAGAAGCCGCAGGTACAAACTTAATATTATACGGTGCATATACCGGTGATGGTACTTGGACAACACCTAACCTTACTAATTTATTTGTATATGGTACAGGTGACCAATTAAGTATTCCTGCCGGTGTTACCGCATTAAATACAATTACTGTAAATAGAGCTAATGGTGCAAGAATAAACATTGCTACTACAATTGGTGCAGGCGTTGCAGGTAATGCAATTACTTTAACAAACGGTGATTTAGACTTAAACGGAAATGATATTACTTTAGGTGCCGCTACTGCCAGATTAAGTGAAAATCCTGTAGGCGGTTCTACTATAACAAATACAGGCTCAGATGGAGCATATATAATTACTGATGCTGCTAGTACCCAAGCTCAAAATATTGCTAGTGGTATTGGTCTGACTGCTATTGCAGGTAATGACGCTGCCTTTCAGGTTGCTCGTTATCCAAAAGCAAGAACAGTTGCCGGGGTTAATACTTCAGTTGCAAGATATTATAATTTAGTGGATGCTGGTGTTGGTCCATTAACAGAGGTAGAATTTAAATATGACAATACTGAATTAGGAACAAATTCTGCCGGAAGTTTAAAACTATATTATGTAACAGCAACAGATAATTTCTTAAATTTGAGTGACATAGATTCTTCTACAGTTACTTCAAATACACCGGGCGATGCTTATGGCAAGGTAAAAGGTACATCATTCTCTGCAAATATTGCAGCTAATATGTTCTTTGCTTTAGCATCAGCATCAGGTTCAACAGGCGTAGTAAGAATATTCAACAACACAAGTGGCAACGGCAAATGGGAAACAGCTTCGAACTGGAATCCATCAGGCGTACCAACTATTAATGATGATGTTGCTATCGGACCTTATTCGGTAACAATTGGCGGAAATGGTATTACTTACTATTGTAAGAGCATTTCATTAGAGAGCCCTTCATCATCATTACAGCCTTACTCCGCAGTATCTTCCGGTGATACTGTTAATTTGATTGTAATGGGTAACATTAATATTAATTTCGTTGGTGCAAATATCGACGGAGCTAATAATTATGGTCGTATTAACTTCCAAGTAGGTGACGGCGTTACTCCTGTAACTTGCGATATTACTCCTTCTCAAGATTATTCTCCTTTAGCAGGTGGTAACGGATTCAGTACATATAATTTAACAATTAATAATGCGGCAGTTTCTCAAACTACTGCTCACAAAATCCGTGTATCTAAGAATTTGTCTGTAGAAGGTACAAGTGTGTTTAGCCAAGTTGCCGGTGGTACATTAGTAATGTACGGTGGTAGCGGAACTCAAACAATATCGGTTGCTTCTATAGCATCTTTAGATTTACAAAATTTAGAATTAGAAAACAATGCTAATGTTTCAACTACATCTAACTTCATTGTTAGAGAGAACATTAAAATTGACGGACCAAGTGATATGTTTACTGCTACCGGCGGAGCAATTAGTTTCCAAAATGCCTCTCCGGTTGATGGATGGAATGTATTCCCCGGTGGTATATTAAAATTATGGAATGTAGATTTTATCGGTGTTGATGCTTATACTCCAAATGGAGATGCACAGATACAAGGTGATTTTACATTTTCTAATACAGCAGGCACATTGATTCCTGATGATGGAACAATTACATTCTCCGGTGCAAACCAAAAGAATTTAATTAATACTGCAGATCCTGCTAATCTACAATTTTACAATTTAGCAGTAGCTCCCGGAGCTTCGGTAGCAACATCTTCAAGTTTCAGTATTAATGGTGATATAGACGTTCAAACTAACGCAAGCTTAGTAGCTGATAACGGAACAATTACATTTCCTGGACAAGCTCCTACGCCAAGCTTAATTAAAAATGCTTCAGATCATACTTTAGTATTTAATAATTTAGCAATAGCAGACCAAGTATTAACTTCGGACAATTGGAAAATAGTTGGTAATTTAGCTGTAACAGGTACTTTAACTGCTGATAAGGGTACAATAACATTTGATAATGATGTTGTAAAAACAATTAGCGGTGCCGGTACTATAAACTTTTATAAATTATCAATAGCTGACCAATCAATAATCACAACAGCAGTTGGTTTTAATATTGAAAATAACACTACTAATCCAAATGGAGCAGGTATTGAAGTTTTGGGTACCGGTAGCTTCTCTGCATCTGCAGGAACTGTTACTTTTACAACAGCTTCAGACCCTGGAGTAGGTTATACAAAAACAATTTCAAAATCAACAAGTGGTACATTGAAATTTTACCAATTAGCAATCGCTACATCAGTAAATAATGCTGTAACTACTGCTTCTGACTTTGAAATTATAGGTACTGCAAATGCTTTTGTAAATAATAACGCCGGTTTAGGTGGAATATTTACAGCAACAGCAGGCACTATAACATTTAGCGGTACTGGAGCTGTTATTGCATCAGCTTTAGCAAATGCTACTGCATTTAATAATTTATTAGTTAATAATATTACCTTGACTTTAGCTGAGGATGATTTTATTAATATTATAGGTAATTTAACTGTTAACGGTGCAAGTGGTATATTTACTACTAATAACACAACACCAGCCGGTTTAATTAAATTTAACGGTTCGGTACAGCAAAATATTAATGGTACATCTACACAAGCTGTACCTGTAATAATTACAAGAATGGAAATAAATAAAACATCCGGAGCTACATCTGATAAATCAGTTGTATTAGGTTTGGATTTTACATTATTTAATGATGCTGCTTCATTACTTCAATTAAACTCTGGTTACTTAAACTTAGGTAGCAAGAAATTGACCAATGGTTTAGGTGATATTATTTATAGTCACTTAGGTGCTATAAACGGTGCAACAGGTACATTCTATAATGTAGCTATTCAAGACGCTAATGTATTATTCAGAGACGAACTGTTTACAGTTGATAATGAACCAACATTATATAATTTAACTGAAGCAGCACAAATAGTATTAGATGGTGATTTAACTATCAATGGCACATTAGCATTAAACGGTGGTGCAAGTGATATGGCAATCGGTACAAATACATTAACTCAATTAGGTAATTTAACCAGAACTACCGGCACATTTGCTACCGCATCCGGTAATTTACTTTTAGCAGGTACTGGCTCAACTACAGCATTATCTAATAATTTCTTTGGTGCCGGTACAAATTGTGATATAAATCTTGAAATTGCTCGTGCCGAAGTATTATCCGGTAATTTGGATATTAATTCCCCAAAAGCATTAACAATTAATACAGGTATTAATAATTTCGATTTAAGTATTTACAAGCTTACTACTCTAGTTAATTCAACAATAAATAGAGTATCCGGTTCAATCAATGCAGGAACAAACTCAATGGTTGATTTTGGTACCGGTGTAACTACTATTCCAAGTAATTTATTTGTAAATAACACTTGTTTTAATGTTAATTTCACAGGTGGTACAGGTAGAACTTTAGCTGGTGATTTAAGAGTAGAAGGTACTATGGCCGGAACATTGCAAAATATAACAACAGGCGATAATATATTGACTTATGGTCCTTCCGCTGTATTGCCTGCATTTACAAATGCTGCACACGTAATAGGAAATTTAAGAAGAACAGTATCAGCAACTGCTACTCGTTTTGATATAGGTAGCGGGACAGTAACTACATACAGACCGGTAGAGTTAAACTTTGCAACAGCCGGTAATACTCAAGAAATCACAGTATTAGCTAAAAATCAAGAGCCTACTTATGGTAGAGCTGGATGTCCTGACAATGCGGTTGATTTGTTATATACATTTACTCCTGTAGGAACAAATGCCTTGGATTCAATGAAAGTTAAATTCCAGTGGACTCCTACATTAGAAGGTGATGGAATTGCTGCTACAATTATTAATGGTTCATTCCCTGCAAAATGGGAAAATAATGCATGGACAGATTATAGAAGTGAATTAATGCCATTTGCTTCATCTAATCCAAGAGTATTAACAATGAGTAATTTCCCTGTTGCTAATCCTGCTGCATTAAAAGGCGAATGGGCTATTTTTAATGCAACTGAAGACACAGATGTTGCCAAAGATAAAGCAATTTCAAAAACATCAAATAAAGTGGTAATTACTAATATTGAACCAAGTCCTGTACTGTTGAACAAACCGTTCAAAGTAACAGTACAATTACAAGATCAGTATGGACAACCCATTACAGTAACTGCTCCATTTTATGTATCAGTTAATGAAGAAGTAGGTACAGGAACACAAGACTTAACCGGAGTAATTACAGCTGGTAATTCAATGGTAGAACTAAATGGATTATATACTGCTGCTGAAGCTAACAAACAACTAAGAGCCGATACAACTGGTTCAAGTGAAAATTGGCAATCACAAGTAAGTGAATCATTTAATGTATTGTCAGCTTTGCCAGGTATTCAAGCAAGCAATATATTATTATCAAACATTACTAATACAACTGCTACAATAAATTGGACTATTGGTGCTGGTAGTGCTGGTACTATTATAGTTCTTAAAGCCGATACATTATTAATAGAAGGACAAGAGTTCCCTGTAAGTGGGACTTCATACTCTGCTAATGATTTATTTGGTGCCGGTTCTCCATTAGGAGATGCAGTTGTAGTAAATAATGCTAGTTCAGCTGCTCCATTTACAGTAAAAGGCTTATCACCGAATACAAAATATTATGTATATGCATTTGCTTATAATGGCACAAACGGAACAGAAAATTACAGAATAAGTGTAGCTGCTAATAATCCAAAGATATTGAACACAACCGGTTCAATTGACGATGATGCTGCTTTAGGATCAAATGATACAAGAGTAAATTCAAAGACAATCGGAACTAATACACCTGTAACAGGTACTTTAGCATCTTCAACAGATGAAGATTGGTTCAACTTCTCGGTAACTAATGCAACTCCGAATGTAAGAACACAATTATACGGCTTAACAAATAATTATAACATAGAAGTATATGATGCAAGTGGTAGAAGAATTCGTAGAGGTATTCGTACAGCTACAGGTACTGAAAGCCCGGTAGTAAATGACTTACCGGCAGGCACATATACAGTAAGAATTTATTCAGCGGACGGTTCATATAGTACTACAAATACATACACATTAAAAGTTGGTACTAAATCAAGTGAAATATTCAGTGTAACTCCATAATTGGTTACGGGATTCGGGTAACGGGTGCTTTCTCTCAAAGTGCCCGCCAACCGAAATAATTCGGCAAATAAATTTAAGAATTGACTAAAATGTTCGATAATAGAATAAGTGCCGGATACCCGAAAAATAAAAACCGGTGGAATATAATTGAAAAGTATTTTAAAAAAAATAAAAAGGACGAAATTATGAATACTTATCTAAACAAACCTGAAAGAATCCGACTTTCATGGATGAATATCTTCTGGTTCGTTGTGGGGTTACTATTAATAACCGGAGAAACTTGGGGACAATCATACCAAGTAACAATGAATCAAAGACGCTTAGGTAATAAGATAGGCGTAGAGTTCTGGGTAAAAGACATCAGTGCAGGCGGCAATGCAGCAGCCTTAGGTCAAGCGACTTTCGCAGTAAACTATAACACTGACTTCTTAGTTCCGGATGGAGCAAATGCTTATGCTATAACCGATTCAATAGATTATGATATGGATATAGCAGAACCTTATTTAGAGATAATATCACCATTTTCATTGGCATCAAACGGTTACTCGTCATTAACAGGCGGACCGGCAGACCAATCAAATGGTGGCACACGTGTATATGTACACATGCTAAACATCAATAAATCATTATCAGGTCTTGGCTACAAACCTTCAACAATAGGTCGTGGCACATTTGTAGGAATGTTAAAATTCACTATAAAAGACCATGCTAATTTGACAGATTTAACAAAATCATTAATACAATTCAATACCGCAACATTTGTCGGCGACCAAGTAGTATATAACTATAATGGTGAAGACGTTGAAGGTGAAGTAGCATTTGTAAACGAAGGCGACTTTAACATTCGTGGTATTAGAATATTAAATCCAAACGGAAATCAAGCAGTAAACAGATATCCTGAACCTGCATTAGCTTCATTATCACCAAACAAAGGCTATCCGATTTACTTCGAAAGAAGTGGATTAGGCGGCGTAATTGGTGGAACAGCAGGCTATGGAACTCCAAAATATGCTTATACAGTTGATTATTCTTTAGATGGCGGTTCAAATTGGTCAGAATCCGGCAGGGTAGCAGAAACAGATTTAAATGCTACTACAATGGGTGCTAACAAAGATTTATATCGCAGCGGAGAAATTGACAGTTTAAATGCAACTAATAATTACTTTATAGCACAAGGCGACGGAACTGCATTACCTGCACTATCCGGCGACGGCTATGAAGGCGTAATTAGATTAATTTGGAAAGCTAACGAAAACTTTTTTTCACGTTCAGAACAAGCTAAATTAAGAATTGCACAAGTTGACACTGCAACATCATCAAGTGTTGTAACTGCTCGTACACCTTATACAGTTAACGGCAGAAAAGACATTAGTGATGCGACTTTCGTACTTGGCAGATTATTCTTTGTACAATTAGACGGTACATGCTCATACTTAAAGACACAAAATAACGTAAGCACACCTACTCAATTAACAGTAGAAGCTTGGGTTAACTTAAATGCAATTAACGCTACTGAAAATGCTGAACCGGGTATCGTAGTATCATCAGCTGGTACTGCTTCTCCTGAAGAAGGTGCATGGATGCTTTACTTGAAAGACGGTAAATATCCTGCATTCAGAGCAAGAGAATTAATGGAACGCGGACCTAACGGTTACTTAGGCGAAGTAGTTTCTCCTGACGCATTAACAGTAACATCTTCGGTTTCACCTATTACAAATGCTCATGCAAGCAATTGGACACATATAGCAGCATCAGTTAAAGACGGTGCAGTAACACTATATGTAAATGGTGAAATTGTTGACCAATACATTAATACTTATTCAGTGAATCCAAGATTATGGAATACTAACCATCCGGTATGGATTGGTATTAATCCAAATATTAGCATTGATGCTGGTGATTATCTAAACGCCGGTATTAAAGAAGTTAAAGTTTGGAGAACTGCATTAGACCAAAACATCTTAAGAAGCCGCATGTCTGGCGTTTATGATGCAAACGGTGATGTAGTAGCTCTTGGCTCAAGTGCAACAAGTGTTGATGAAAGAACTACATTAGAATTATATTACACCCTACAAGGTGCACGCTTAGATATAGCAGATGAGTATTACTACCAGAACAGTGCTAATCCTATAAATTGGTACACTTGTGCCGGCACTACTGCTGACAATAGTGCTATTAATTACCGTCCCGACCGCTCTCATATTAAATTGACTGCACCTATCGGCGGCGAAGGTATTAGCAACCTACAAAATAACGAATTTAACGTTCGTTGGGTAGCATACGGTTTAGGTAAAACTCAACCTAACACATCTGACATTCAAATAATGATTAGCCGTGACGGCGGTTTGACTTGGTTTGATGCTATTGATAATCAAACTCCTGCATATCCATTAGATAGAGTAGAAATAGAAGATTATCAAGCTAAATGGTCGCCTTATAACAACATCACTACTACAGGTCAAGATGATGACTTACAGGGTGTATTGGATATAGAAGGCAATTACTCTAAAAATTGTATCCTAAAAATTAGCGGTACAGAAGCAAGAAACCAAAATGATGTATATGATATTTCAGGTGAATTTACAGTAGCTCCGTTTTTCTCAATGAAAAATAATGGTACTGCAAAATTACAAGTGAAAACAGGTACTGAAAGCTTAAATCTAAATAATGCAACTAATTATTTTGAAGCTTGGATTAAACCTTACAGATTCCCAACAGCAGAAGAAGGTTTCTTCCCAATCATTTCTAAGAAATTAGATGACGGATCAAACAATATGCACTATGCTTTAAGACTATTACCTACTGGTCAATTGGAATTTGCATTAACTTCAACTACAGGCGAAGCAACTCGTACTGCAAGAAGTGCTGCAGCATTACCAATTATCGCTCCTAATGTTCAGGTAGCTGATTCATCATGGACTCACGTAGGCGTATGGGTTAATTTAGCAAACGGTGGAACAAATTCATCAGTAAGATTCTTTATTGATGGTAATCCGCAATATGTTGATTCAATCTCTACTCAATTAGGCGAAAGCATAAAAGTAGTTTCAGACAATACTTATCCTGTATTCTTTGGTTATGAACCAACTACTACAGCCGGTCAAGGTAATTACTTTGTTGGTGAGATGAGAGAAGTACGTTTCTGGGGCGGAAATCCCGGTAACCAAGCTCCATCATCAGTTGAGCCTTCAGCTTTAACAAAATTTATCCAAGGTGCTGCTACAATCCGTGCAAACGAATTAGCTAGCTTTGGTGGTGTTGATTACGCTGCTAACTTGGTTGCCGCATTCTCATTCAATGGTGGTAACTTCGTACCAACAGGTTATGTAAAAACTGCAAATGGTTATCCTACTTCAAGCGAATGGTTAGTTCACATGAGCGGTAATGGTTATGCTTATGCAGCTACCAGACCAACTGTTAAATTAGTTGAACCAAGATTAGAACAAAAAGTTCCGAATACACAAACTGACCTTAGAGTTCGTTGGATTGGTTTTGATTATAACAGAAATAACACTACTACATTTAGCAGCGGTAATAATGGTACAGACCACGCAGACCTTGAATATTCAATAAAAGGTGGCGGCGGTATAACTATTCAAGACTGGCAATATGTAGCAAGCCAAACTTGGTCTGCCGGTTATACAAATTCAATGACTTTACCTACAACTAATAATTCTTATGAATTCTTAGGAACAAATAGTAAATCACAGTATTCATCACAGTTAGACGTATCTAAAGCAGATCCTGACTTAAATAATAACTTTTTATACAATGATCAAGGTGCTTTAGGAGCCGCTAAAACTAACGGTAAATTAAGACTAAAAGGCAGATCTACTATAAATGGTACAATATTAGAATATGATAATGCTGCTTATGGTTTAGTTCCTTCTTTAAGAACAGAATCAGAATTATTCAACATAACTCCTCCATCTAACTTTACAGTAAGAGTAATGCTTGAAGGTCATCACAATAACTTAGCAATGAGTAATGATGTTGGTACTTCTTATGCAGAGGGCGGATTCAAAATTACATTATTCAAAAACAATTCAGGACAGCCCGGTGCAAGAGTTGATTCATCTGAATCAGACTTCGGATACGCAAGTTCAAATACAGCATTTGACCCGACCGTAGCACCAATAAGAGGCACTGATGGTTCAGAATATGCAAATGTACCATTCGTATTTACTGATATTGAAGATGGTAGATACTTTGTAAAAGTTGACCAAATTAACCACTTACCTATTTTATCAGCTTATGCGGCACCGTTTGCATTTGCCGGTGATGCCAATACAACTTGGGCTATTGAATCAGGTTGGGATTTCCAAGGCTGGGACGGTACAGTTAATAATATTATTACTGAAGCTGAAGCTTCTACTTCAACAATTGGAACAAAATATACTGCTCACGGCTATGCACAAACTGATCCTAATCAATCAGATTATGCTGCTACCGGCTTAGTATATAACAGTGGTCAATTAGGCGTAACAACCGGTAGCAATCTATTAGCTGCAATGGTTGGTGGCGACGTACTTAAAAATGGTATCATTGACGCGGCAGACAGAGCTAAAGTCGTATTATACGACGGTGGTTCTAATGTTAGTGCAGACGTAACAGGCGACGGTATGGTAAACGCAACTGATAGAACTATTGTTTACAGAAACAGTGGTAAAACTTCATCTATCATTGATTTACCTGCTACTAATAAAGCTCCGTTCGATATTGAAGAAAATTCAATATTTATTGATGCTCCTGAATTATCACGTAGATTTATTGTAACTGAAAATGAAGCAATTAAAAACCGTGGTACAGTTGTAAAATCCGGTACTTTGAAAATGAAAGATCCGACTTTACAAGCAGGACTTAACTACAGAGTTAATGCTGCTCCTCAATTAGATAACGGTTATTTATTAGTTCCTATGTATATTACTAATGTAGGTGGCGAATTCGCTATCGGTAATGCTACTTTCGGTTTACAATTTGACCCTGCACAATTATCTTTTGTCGAAATGACTCGTGATAACGATGTTATTTTCAATACAAGAAATGATTTAGGTTACTTTGAAACCTTCTCAGCTCCATTTGCAAAAACAAAAGACCCTATTACTAACCTAAGAACAATTGACGTTGATTATGATATTTATAGCGATGATCAAAAACCGGGTATGAATGTTCCTTATTCTGCTACTTATTTAGGTACTTTGAAATTTAAAGTTAATAACTTAAATGAAGGTATCTTCTTAAACTGGCATCCAATCACAGTAGTTCATACAACTAAAGGCTTAAACGTAACAGGTCAAGGTACATTCGAACCTATACCTGCTATAGTAGTAGCAAAAGTTGCTCAATTGACTTCACCTGATGGCGGAGAAACTTGGGATGCAGGTAAATTATACCAAATTACTTGGACTGCTCCGACTCAAAAAGGATTATTCTACTTAGATTATTCTATCGATAACGCAAATACTTGGCATAGAATTACTAATAACCCTGTAAACAGTGCAGATTTAAGATATAACTGGGTAACTCTAAGAGTTAAAACAACTCAAGCTTTAGTTAGAATAGTTAATGCTGAAAATGGTATTGAAATCGATCGTTCAAACGCTCCATTCTCAATTATCCCTGCTACAGCAGAAATTACTCGTCCATCTTCAGCTGACCCTGTTTATATCGGTGGTGCTAATGACTTTATTAAATGGTCATTCGACAATAGTGCTACTGTTCGCTTCGAATTTAGCGAAAATGGAAACACTTGGACAGCGGTTACTGGTAATGTAAATGCTAACGACGCACAAGTTGCATGGAATTTGCCGGCAGTTAATACTAAAAATGCTGTCGTCAGAATGGTTAATGTAACTACAAACGAAGTTCTTGCTCAATCTTCTACTTTCAAGATTTTAGCAGGTACTGTTGATTTAACTTATCCTAATTCAAAAACAGTTGTTAATATTGGTCAAAAACATGACATCGCTTGGAAATATGAGAATGTAAACAGATTTGATTTACAATTATCTATTGATAACGGTGCTACTTGGTCCTTTATAGCAACTGACGTTACTGCAATGAACAAGAAATTCAACTGGTTAGTTCCTAATGTGAACTCTAAGAATGCTATTATCCGTGCTATCTACAATGGTGACGAAAGCATGGAATACAGCAGAACTGAAGCGTTCAAGATTGAAGGTACAGTTGGCGTTGACGACGATAATCAGATATTCGTTGTATCAACTCCTGCTCCAAACCCATTCTTTACAGGTACTAAAGTTGACTTTACTTTACCTTACGACTTAAACGTAAATGTAGTTCTCTTTAACTCAATCGGTGAACGAGTAGCTACAATTATCAGCGGTCAAGAATTCTCAGCCGGCGATCATTCAATTAATATCGCAGGCGATAATATACCTTCAGGAACTTACTATATAGTAATTAATGCAGGTCCTTTCAATATGACTAAAGAAGTTATTAAACTTAAATAATAACTAGAATAGTTAGATTTATTAGACGGCTCTTTTTAGGAGGAGCCGTCTTTTATATATAAAAAATCTATTTTGCATAAGATTATATTAGTGTAGCTCTCAGAAGTAAAATACAAGGGAAGTTCCAGAATAAGATGTTTATAAAAAAACTACATTCAAACGTAGGGAAATACCATGGATCTTAGACAATAATACTCAAAGAAAAAAGAATAATTGAATAAGGTGAAAAATCCTTAAATTTGCATATCTTTTTTTAATATTGTTGAATTGAATTTTATGAATATACTCGGCAAAATTACAGGTATCCAATACAAGCCCTTTTTAACTGAAGAACTAAAAAAAATCAGCATAAAAGATCTTGATATTAACAATAGTCCGACCGTATTTTTATTGAATGATGATGAGTCGAATTTCGCTGTTTCTAAGTGGGTATCGCCTAAACGTACACGTTCATATCCTTACGAGAGAGTATATAATTCTTTGAGCATTACAAAGAAAATCACTATCATACCGGTTGTTAAGGATGAAGGTGAAAGCGGTGATAGAGATTTCATTCAGTGGGATACTATTTCACTGATGTCATTATTAGATGTATATGTGATTCTTGCTTATTACGATAAAGCTTTAAAGAAAGGTAACAAGATAACTAAGCAAAAGTTTGATAATACATTTATAATGAATAAAATTAAGGAAATCGAGCAATACCACAGTTCTGCATTGCACTGGAATCTGAATGAAATACAAAATATTCAGTCTATACTATCCATTGTTCAAAATAGCTATAAAAATATTGAAAGCTCTACAGGAGTTAAACTTCACAGTTACAAAGGGATAATTAATTTCTGTAATAAAATCGAAAATGATGTTTCGAGTTTTATGAAATTCTCAAGAGAAAAAGCCGAAAAAGCTCAATCACGAGAAATCAAAACTGTCCAACCTAAAGAATATCTTTCAACACTCACTAAAGCAAGTCTCACAATTACTAATTATCTTGGAGGACAGTATTACTTTACTGTTGACGAAGTGAAAATTGAAAAAGATAATGTTTGTCTAATTGAAAGCAAACATAGTAAAAATTCAATAATTCCATCAAAAAGTGATATTAAAGATGGGTTATTAAAAATGATTTTATATAGCAATCTAAAGAGCGTTATTATTGAAAATAAAGAATATAGTGTTTTGCCTACGCTTGTATTATCTTCTTCAAACTTAGAAAGTGAAATCAATACTAATTCTAATGAAGAAGAAATAAAAGAATTTATAAGCAATAACTCACTCAATAATACTAAATCAAATATTATTACAAACTTGATTCAAGAGTCAAAACACAATAATTTTAATCTAATATTAAAAAAACTAATATGATAAAAAGTCCGCTTAGATATCCGGGTGGTAAAAGTAGAGCTGTTGAATTGATTTCTACTTTAATACCCGATTTTAATGAATACAGAGAGCCATTTCTTGGGGGTGCTTCAGTCTTTGTTCATTTAAAGCAAAAATTTCCTTATAAAAAATATTGGGTTAATGATTTATATCCGGAGCTCTTCAAGTTTTGGGAAATGCTTCAGAAAGACACTCAAGCGGTAATATATCAAATCAACGTATTAAAAAATAATTTCCCTGTTGGTAAAGAACTATATAGATATATTCTTGATAATTTGAATAATTTTAATGATATTGAATTAGCATCCGCGTTTTTTATAATTAACAGAATTACTTTTTCGGGAACTTCATTAAGCGGAGGCTATAGTGAGCAAGCTTTCAAAGGTAGGTTTACAGAGTCAAGTATTCACAGACTGATTAATTTTGATAAAATTCTTTTAGGAACGACGATTACTAATCTTGATTATCAATCAATTATCGAGACCAATGGTTCTAATGTATTTATCTTTTTAGACCCACCGTATTATTCTGCAACTAAATCTGCACTTTATGGTAAAAATGGCAATATGCACAAATCATTTGACCACATTCGTTTTGCCGATATTATGAAAAATTGCCAACATAATTGGTTGATTACTTATGATGATTCCCCATATATCAGAGAGCTATTTTCATTTGCTAATATTATGGCTTGGGATTTAACATACGGAATGAGGAATATTACGGGTAATTCAAATCAAATCGGTAAAGAACTATTTATTTCTAATTACCTCGAAGAACTACCTTCTGACAATCAACTTGATTTGTTTAGTACTGAAAATACAAAAGTATTATCAAGTTAATATTTATGAAATAATTTCCTTACTAAGCCTGCTTGAGATATTCCTATCTTTATTAATCACCGTTTATTATCTCCCAATAAGCTTCAGTGCAATTTGAACGGCATTAGTAGCTGCTCCCTTACGAACATTGTCGGCTACTACCCACATGTTCAAGGTATTGGCACGGGTAAGATCTTTTCGGATTCTACCTACAAATACTTCATTTCTCCCTTCGGATACTTTAACTGTCGGGTAGTTGTCGTCGTCAGTTCCATTCATTACAATTAGGTTTTCACTATTACTAAATAATTCAATTATTTCATCAATTTCAAAAGGAGTATTTAATTCTACATTTACTGCTTCGGCATGTCCACCGATTATAGGTAGGCGAACACAAGTAACAGATAACGATAGTTCAGGCAAATGAAGTATTTTTCGGCTTTCATTTACCATTTTTATTTCTTCTTCTGTAGAATCATCACCAGGATTAAAGCTATGAAATACTGTATTAAACGCAACAGGATGATTAGTCAATACGTTATTTTTCTCGCCATTTAATTCACCCATTAATTTATCGAGTCCTTTTTGTCCTGCTCCGGTAATTGATTGATATGTCGAGACAATCACACGTTTGATGCCATATCTATCCGAAAGCACTTTTAGTGGAAGCATCATTTGAATAGTAGAGCAGTTCGGGTTTGCTATGATTTTATTATCGCCTATGTCTTCGGGATTAACCTCAGGCACGACTAAAGGAACATCGGGATGCATCCTCCAGCAACTCGAATTATCAATTACTACAGTTCCCTTTGACGCAAATAACTGTGCAAATTCCATAGAAATGGATTTGCCTGCTGAAAACAAAGCAATATCAATATTATCAGGAATATCTTTGGTTAATTCAATTACTTTATGCTCTTTACCATTAAATGAAATAGCTGCTCCGGCGGAGCGTGCCGATGCAAAAGGATAGAAATTATCAATTGGGAAATTATACTCTTCAAGTACTTTAAGCATTTCTCTGCCGACTAATCCTGTAACTCCGACTACTGCAACATTGTATTTCGATTTCTTCATCATTTATGCCTTAATATCTAATATGATTTTTCAAAACATAATTAACGAATTAATTCAAAACTTATTCCATATTTCTAATAAAATATTAAATGCTATAAGAATTTATCTATTCTCTTCTCAGCGATGATTATTCTAAGGTTGATGTCAAATATAATGATTACAAATAGGATATGATACGGGATATTTTGATTGACTATTAAATTAAAGCAAAGTCTTATACATTAACTTCTTGTTTGTCTAAAGAGCTTACATTTGTTTTTGCAGAAGAGTCAATTAATATCTGAGCTTTATAAACTTCATAAAAATCATTAGAATTAGATTTCGATGAAATTTTAGCAGTACTCTCTTTGATGATTTCAACTCTTGCCTGAGACTCTTTAGCTGAGGCATCAGCAGCAACGGCTCTGTCTTGAGCTGATGGGTCGCTCGGAGCTAAAGCGGCACCTTTTACCTGCTGCATCTTACTGATTGTAGCGGCAGGGTCTCCCGGTATTTCTGACATATCAATTTGGACTTCTCCACCACTAATATATTTTTTGCCGTCTGGAGCAGTTGTGTATTGGTAACTTGTTCCGCCTTTTACTAAACTGCCTCCAGCCATTTGGTGGGCTTGCTCGTGAGTTTTTACTTCTTGCTCGCGTTTTTTATATTTTTCAATTATTTTATCTTCTTTATTATTTTCGTCAGATTTCTCTGTTGCATCGCTTATGGAATTACTCTCTACCTTATTTGCATCTTTACCGATTTCAGCGGGTATGCTTTTTGTATCTTTATCGGAATTATTAGAAGCTTCAATCTTGGTATCTTTAGAACGTTTATCGGAATTTTCACTTGCTATTTTATAATAATCTTCGGATAGTGTTAATGAATCAACAATAGTATATTTTTTTGCATCGGCAGCGGTAATATTTTCGGTAGTCTCGGTTTTAGCACTGCTATCCGTACTTTTAACTGCATTAAAAGTGTTAGATATTAATCTTATATTTTCAGCAAATGCTATCATAATTTATTATTTTCTAAATCAAGTAAATTTATCCTATTATAGTATCGGCATATTTTCCTGGAACTTTAGTTTTATTTTATAAAATATTTGATTTATTTTTCTTTTTATGATATTTTTAAGTTGATTCTATTTTATAATACTATAATAATTCTTCTTTGTTATTGTTTTTCTCTATTTGGCATGGGTAAGAAAATAAAGTAGTCTTTTTTTCAATGGCGATAGCTGTTGAACATCGCTAATAAACATTGTTCATTTCCCACACTCTTCTTCTCTTTTTGTCAATAAAAGAAAAGAGTCGTATTTGTATATCTCGTTATGCTACTTGAGACAAAAAATCAACTTCAAACTGTAATATTATCTTTGTGGCAATGAGATTTGTTATATAAGAATTAAAATTGGAAATAATACTAATTGCAAAATCGACTTACAAAACCTAAACATAGAATAAATTGAGGATTTGTAAAATCACCCTGCCCAATTGATATTCCCGCAGAAATAAAAAATCCCCCAAAATTTACATCAATCGCCGGAGCTAAATAAGCCCATTTCTTTTCTATCTCAACTCCGTCAATTGTCTCTGGATTCTCTACATTGTCATTTTCTACTTTTATACTATAGCCTAATCCTAAAGATAAATGCGAATCAACTGTCTTGGTTTTTAAAATATTATATAATCCATCAATTTGTAAACCTTTTAAATATGTAGGTAAATACCCTATCGATAACCTAATTCCCATATTGTTTTCAAAATCATAGCTGTAGAGTGCATTGATTCCGCCCGGACTGAAGATTGTAAGCCCTGCTGCAGAATAGCCTTTGTTAAAAGATAATTGATTTAATATAGAAACAAAGTTGCTTTTGGATATAGTCTGTCCATTTAGCATAATAGTAACTATATTATCGATACTGATATTTAAACTGTTTAAGCTTGAGTCAATAAATTGTACTCTGGAAGCATGTATTTCACCGATTCGGACTTTATATGTTTTTCCGTTTTTTATAATAATTGATAAATACAAAGGTTGATTATTTATGATTTGGCTTTTGTCGACAGCCTGTTCTATTGTGTTAATATCAATTATTGTATAATAGTTTGGCTCATCAGTCTTAACAAAACCTAAATATTTATTCCCGTATTTATCGGCAATTTCAACTTGTGATTTTAATTGATTAGTTATTATGCAAGATAGGATAATTATTAGAAACAGAATCTTTTTCAAAATTAACTCCATTAATAAACTTATTTTTAATTATACGAATAATCTATCGACCAAAGAGTTTGCAATTTGGTATATTATCTATGCAAATAGATAATTATGCAAAGAATAAGGAAAGCTATAATCAGTGAAATATAAAAGATTATTTTGAAATTATTTTATAATTCAATACATTATTGTTAGACACAGCCCGAACTATATAAATTCCGGTCGGCAAATTCAAAGTATAAGATTGCTTTGATTCGATTTTTGTGTTGATTATTTCATTGCCGGTATAATTAAATACTTTTATGTCGTTAATATAGCCCGAAGCATTATATAATTCAATACTATTATTATTATAATAAATATTTAGAGAATTATTATCAGTTTTTTCAACTTCAAGAGTACTGCTCAATGGAATAATATACGAATTCTTAATAGCACCGTACAGTGATTCTACTTTTATATTAGTTGAAGATATATCTTCTCCCTCATAATAGATATAGCATAGAGTGCCGCTTTTGACTTCTTCGCGATTAAATTCGGAACTTATTTCTGATACATCCGCATAAGTCTTATTAGCTTCATAATTAGTAAAAAATTCCGATTTATCATGAAACAAATTTCCTTTTTCTACGGCTATAATTTTGGTAGTAGTTGGTAGATTTTCAAAATTCAATCTACAAGCCGAACCGATAATTGGCGTATTTGAGCTTATATAAATCGGAATTTTTTTATAGTTATCTAATATTATCCCTTGATTGTCGCTATTTGGTTCGTAATTACCTATCTTACCATTAATATTTGAAATAGTATGAGTTTTGTAAAAATTTAAACCAATAATCAATTGATCCATTACTGTAACGTCGCCATTGCCATCACAGTCAGCATAAGCCACGTCTAAAGTGTCCCAAGCCAATACAGGCTGACCAGCCCATAGAGTGCTCGAATTAGCTCTTTTATATGAACGCATTGATGTTTTATTACTTGAGCCATAGCCAATAAATCTTCCTAATACCGATACGTCATCTTGGTCAACAAGTCCGTCATTATTTGCATCACCGGGCCAAACGTCAATAAATCCATGAATGCTAAACGTAATAGGGTCTGCTGCTAAATCAATGATTCTTCCGCTTGAACCTGTACTTATTACCGCTTTAACATCTGAAAAACTGAATACTGTACCCAGCCCATGAGTAGCATTTTGAGATACTGCAAATTCGAGATGTATTACTTTCGGATTATCAAAGCCACGTGAGCCTACGGTGTCTCCGGTTAATACACCGCAATATACATAGCCTGTATTCTCAGAAGTATTAGTTCTGGTTATTAAAACCGGTTGCTTGCCGCCATAACCAAATTCAAGTGTTTTTGCTTCTGAAAATTTAATATAATCAGGATATGAATAACTAAGGGCAAAAGATACACCTGTACAGCTATCTATATCATCGATATATACGTCAAATCCGAATAAACATGTAGCAGTTACAAAGTTACTGCGGGTAGAGTCCACATCTGTTCGTACTATCTTTAAAGTCTGAGCATTTAGGCTACTATAAGCCACTATCATAACCAATATTAACCAATGTATTCTTTTTAAAGCATTCATTGCCAAATCTTCTTATTAGTTTATTATCCGAATAATTATATAACAATAAATATGCCGAAATATCTTTTCTATATTTGTATTATTTCTCGCATGTCATTAAACGTAGTAAACTATGTGTAGTTAGGATAAGTAAATTATGATATATTTTTGTTACGCTAATGCTTTTCTTAGCAAAGCGTATTCAGATTTAATTGATCACTACAGTATAGTGTTTTATTTTTATAGTATTATCTTTTTAAAGCTAAGTAAAACTATGGTTTTGTGCCTAATCGTACGTTTACGTTAATTCCATATTGATTTATGATTCTTAGCAATTGCTCTAAGGAGACCATTGCAGAATCAATTTTGCCGGCTAATGCGGGGTCATAAATCAATTTACCGATACTTCCCTTGCCTGATTTAATTTCTTTAGTAATGTCATTAATATCAGTGATTAGCAAATCTGCTCCGGAAATTGTATTTTCGGTTTTAGAGATTAAAGTTTTTGTATTATCAAGTGTTTGCTGGAGTTCGTCCATCAGTTTAGATACTTTAGGGTCATTTTTTTGAATCAGAGATTTTACATCATTAGAGATTGATCTGAGATTTTTTACTGATACGCTTATATCAGCCATATTTTTATTTAGCAAATCATTTAAATTTGTCGTCAATAAATCAGTCTTATAAAAAGTATTCTTTATTGCCTCTATTGTCTTACCATCAGCAAGCAACGAATTAACCGAATAAGCAATAGAATCTATTCTTTTCACTAATACAGAAACATCATTTACCATTAAGCCGCCTATAGCAACCAAATCAGCTAAATCTGCCGGTGTTTCGCCGATAATTTCTCCGTTAATATTGAATTTGCTTCCGGAAGCACCGGGAAATATTTCTATTTTTTTTCCACCGGTAATTTCCAGAATAGTAATTCTGGCTTTGGCATCTGTATAAATATCATTAGTATTATCAATATCGGCTGTAATCAGTACAGAACCTTTATTATTTTCGATAGAGGTAACAGAGCCTCTTTTAACTCCATTAACTAATACCGGTGAAGTAAGCTGAATTCCGCCGGAATTCGGAAAGCGAAATTTTATTTCAATATTGCTGGCTCCTATGCCTTTACCAAAGCTAATTCCGAGAATCAGAATTAATATAGCAATTAAGGAAACAATTCCAACGGTTAGTTCAGTCTTTTTTTTCATTTTTATCTTATAGTTAATCTAAACAATATTTTATATCACAAAAGCCCTATGTTAACAAAGGGCTTCTATGAATTCAAAAATATGAATATTTCAAATAAAAAACAATACTAAAGATTAAAGTTCAGATCATCGGAACCTAAATCAGATGGCATTCTACCTAAATATGGAGAATCATCAGAAAAATCAGCCAAATCATAATCTTCTTCATTCAGCCCGATTGAATCAACATACTCGCCACCGATCATATCTTTTGACCTTCTGGTATCTAATAAAAGCATATTGTCGGCTAATACTTCAACTACATGTCTTTTTGCACCATTTTTATCTTCAAATGTACGTGTCTGCAGCTTACCTTCTATATATACTCTCGTTCCTTTTTTTACTATTTTTTTAATAATTTCGGCAAGCCCTCTCCAAGCAACAACAGTATGCCAATCAGTATGCTCCTGAACTGAACCCTCTCTATCTTTCCAAGACTCCGATGTAGCTAATCTAAACGAGCTAACCGGAATTCCTGTGGGAGTATATTTCATATCAGGGTCTTTACCTACATTACCAATCAGCATTACCTTATTCAATGATCTCGACATATTTTACCTCCTAAACATAAACTTTTATTCAAATCATAAAATGTAATTTTCAAATATTACCTTTTTATAAAGAGCAAGTTATATAAATATTTTGAGAAATGCAAAAGGAAAGTTTTGCAGGGTGATTATTTTTGAGATTTATGAAGCAATTATTCAAAACATCCTTACGCTATCTATCACTTATTCCAACCTATTGATTATTATGCAGAGCCAAGATAGAACTATCATAATACGAGTTAAAAGCTAATTAACCGGCACAAACAATATAAAATCTTATTATATTACTTGTGCCAATTTTTTAGCAACAGCATTAATGACTTCGGGCTTATCGTAGTCTCCGTTTTTAATCTTCTCGTAGATTTGCTGGTAGCTTTTAGCTTTCTCAGACAATTCTAATCTGTCAGATTTCTTGCTTGTGCTTACCGAAGATGCTATAGCCCCGTTAGTCTGTTGAGTAATCTTACCGGAGTTTGTGCTATATACGGTAGCAGCATTTTTATAATTGTTTTCTACTTTCATTTCTATACTTTCTTATATACAAGTAAAGCTTTTTTGTTTTTAACTTTTATCAATTCTTGTGCCAACTCTTTGGTCTTATTTTCCAAATAACTCATCGTTATGGATTCTATATCGGCAATTTTTTTATATTCTTTACCTAATATTAATTTATATTGTAAAAACAACTCTTCATATCCTGGGGTTGATTTCAGTTCACATAATTTATTAACAAATTTAGCCCTCTCGGCATATAAAGACTTAATATTATAGCCGTTGTTTTTATCGGTATCATTATATCTGATAGTAATATTATAAATTTTCTCTGATATTTCATATATATTCATCAGATAATCTAATACTATATTAAGCTTAGGCTGTTGCATCAGCAATCGCTCCATGCTCAAAAAAGTCAGAAACCATTTTTGCTATTTTGATAGTAATTTCAGGCGGAAACTGCTTGATTGTCTCTTTAGTTTCCTTATCAACTAAACGCATAATCATTTGCTTAGTTGACTCATCTTTATCAAATTTTATATCAACGGTTTCATCACTTAATATTTCTTTTAATTTCTCAGACAAAGCATCAAAATTTGCTGTTTTGGGTGTTTCGGAATTATCCTTAACATCTTTAGCCTTATTTTGTTCTGCTTTATTTGTATCAGTTTCAGCTCTAAGTAAATCGCGGAGTAACTTAGTGTTTGCATTAAGCTTATCTTGTGATTTAGCTAATACATCAGCCGAAACATTACTCGTAATACTATTTATTGGTGCTATCATAATTGCCTCTCAAAAGTAATTATTAAGAAAATAAACTACTCATTGTAGAATATTGATTCTGTGATTCATAGTATGACTCAAGATAGCTTGTATATTGTTTTCTTAATGAAGCCGACTGCTTATCTATTCTTGTTTGTAATTGGTCATATCTATCATCGATTCCATCTATTTGTTTAGAATATGAACTGGTTCTTAATTCTAACAAACCGTCATCTTCGGTAACTTTACTTATGATATTATGCAATCTTGCCGAAAATCCGTCAGTACTGGTAAAAAAGTATGCTACTCTATTTTGTCCGCCGTCAGCAGAAAGCATATCAGTAAGTACACTTTGGTCTGACCATGAAATTGTACCGTCCGATTTAATTTTCATTCCCATATCAGTTAAATATCTTGGGGCTATTTCTTCATCAGTTGCGTTGGCAGCATCAGGAGTAGCCGGCTCAATAGATTGAGAAACCAAAGATCTGAGCTGAGATAAAAGACCACTAACTGCCGAATCACCTCGGAGCATTGTGTTATCACTTTTCAAAAAAGTAATCGCTTCGTTATACGCATCAATAAGCGGCTGAATAGTATCAACGATTTTTTTTGTATTTAGTTCAGTTTTTATTGTTAATTCGGTATCATCAGCTTCTTGAACTTTTAATAGATTGATAGTTACTCCGGGCAGTAAATCATCAATTTCGTTGGAGCTTCGAGTAACTTTCACTCCGTTAACCTCCAAGTCGCTGTCAAGGGAAGCAGCATCGGATTTTCTAAAACGTGCAGAGTTTGTATCGGTAGCTACTGAGCTTCGGTCGGCATTAATATTATCTAAACCAAGTAAAGAGGTAATTCCGGCACTTTGGGCAGTGTCTGACTTTAAAAATGAGAAATCTATTTGGTTATCTTTACCGGGCGTTTTTGATGTAAACACTAATCTTCCGGTTGACGTAGTATCTTTAAGATAAGATGCGGTTATATCCATATCAGAATTTGCATTTATCGCATCAGCAATTTTTTTAAGTGCAGACTCTTTGGTTTCGCCATCCGAGAAACTTATATTAAGGTCAATAGTATCATATTTATCATCACCTGTTGCGTCCGAATCAGCATCATCATCAATTACTTGAAGAGAAAATGTATATTTACCTGCGGTTACATTTGCACTTTCTTTTAAATTTACTTGCTTTGTAACAAGTGTGTCGTTAGTAGCTAATCTATTTATTTTAATATTATTAGGGCTTAGTACAGCGTCTGCATCTGCTGTTGCTGTTATGTACTCCGAATCGGAAGAAGTAACTGTCTTAGCTTTAAATTTCTCGACAGCATCGTCTAAGTAATCAGTATCCATAACCCCATCATTATCAACACTATAGAAGTTATCTACTTGCGACATTATGGAATTAAATTTACTTCTAAGACTATTAATATAAGTAGATTTAGATTCTAAAGTGGTTTTTTTAGTAGTTAGGGCATCTAATTCAACTTGACGAGTTTGCAAATATGAATTTACTAACTGGTCTAATTGAGAATTAGAGCTCGAGCTGGAGCTGGAGCCTGATGTCGATGATAATAAACTTGATAAATCTGCCATTGACCCACCTCTTTAATTATTCAAGACCAAAAGCATTAGCCCATGCTATTCTTAACTCTTGAATTATTTTATATGCTTCATCATATTTTTTTTGGAATATACAGCGTTGGCAATATTCATATAAACGATAAAGCCGGGTAGCCGTTTCTTCATATTCGAAGTTTAAAGCTCCCATAAGCTCAATCAAAACTCTACCCATTTTCTGGATATCGCCTCTTTTATTGCTAACCAAAAATAAATCATACATTTTGAGTATAATTTTTTCTTTGCTCCAAGAATATACTTCTTGTTCAAAATACGTTGGAACTTGCGAATCACGATTAATTCCATACGCTTTTTTAGCGGCCATTTGACGGGCTGTAGTTGCCATATAATTTCCTTTCTATATTTTAATTTAGTATAGGGGCGACTGCTCGCCCCCATCTAAATAGGATTTTTAATCTTATATCGCTAACCCGTACAAATTTCTATCTTATGTCTTTATCAATTAACTGAATAATTGCATAAAGGCAGATGGATTGTTGTTCGCTTGAGTCAACGACACCAATGATGACTGTTGCAAAAACTGTGCCTTAACTAATGATAACTGTTCAGTTGCTACATCTGTATCTTCAATTCTTGATATTGCCGCA
Source organism: uncultured bacterium (assembly GCA_942493235.1). Classification (GTDB taxonomy): domain Bacteria; phylum Bacteroidota; class Ignavibacteria; order Kapaibacteriales; family UBA2268; genus ENR-C587. The sequence continues at coordinate 788,847 of OW818676.1, forward strand.
TTATAATTTGTGATTTGCGAAGTCAATAAATCATTTTGCGAACCAAGCCTATTGTCAATACCACCAATGTAAGAAGCTACTTTGTTAATATTGTTAAGAGCAAAAGTCAAGCTCTGAATCGTTGTTTTAACTTGATCTGTAGAAAAGACACCTAAGCTCTCTGCTGTTACAGAGTTAAGATCTTTCAAGTTAAGACCTGATACACCGGCAAAGTTTGAGGCACCAACGTCTCTGATAGATTTAATATCAAATGTATTTGTACCCTGGAATACTCCGGAAGCATCATAGAACGATGTATTAAAGTCAGTGTTACTTGTTGTTAAGTCGATTCCGATGGTTAAAATGGTATTATTTGACATAAAACCGATTGACCAATCACCGGAGAAACTTCCGTCAAGTAATTGTTTTCCACCGAATACTGTAGAATCTACAACTGTTTGAATCTGCTGAGCCATTCTGTAAGCACTCTTAGCGAGAGCTACTTTTTCATCTGTGCCTAATGCTGCAGATGATGCTGTGGCAGCGGAGTCTTTAATAGTTGTAAGTAATGAGTTGATGTTATCTAAGGCATCTTGTGTGATGGCTGTAACATTTTTAGCATCTCCTACTGAATTCAATGCTGACTTTAAAGAGCCGTTTCTAGCTGTCAATGAACGTGCGGTTATGTAACCTGCAACATCGTCTGAAGCCGCATTAATTCGCTTACCTGTTGAAAGTCTTAATTGACGTAAAGCAATATCATTATTGCTTGAATTCAACGCATTATAAGCATTCTCTGCAGCTGTGTTCGTTCTTATACGGGAGCCACCCGAAATTGCTACTGGCATAATCAACCTCCATGTAATAAAAGTTTACTCTTTCGGGCTTCCTGCCAATATTTTATTTATTTCCTATCTGTCTTTCATTTTCGGCAATTTTTCTTTAAACTTTAGTATATTTCAAAAATAATTTCAAAATATCTTTCTTCTTAGCTCGCTCAAATTACCAAATATAATTATCGGCTTATTTGAAATAATATTTATACTCAATATTATATTTTTGTTGCTTTTATTTTGTTTCTTTATTTATTTCTCTATAATTAGTTTGCTTTTTAATACAAAACAATACCAATAACTAATATAAATATATGTAATACATAACCTTATAAATCAATTTTAAACATTTTGGCAATCTTAATTCTTCTATATTATAATTGTATAATACTAATTCCTATTTAAAAAATAAAATAAGTGCTTATAATCTCGGCGGTTAACACTGAGTCTGTATTGCCGATATATAGTTTATTCCGAGTTTTGCTACAGTCTTAATTTCTAAATTAAAATGCTATATACTGACAAATATGTTCATATCCGGCAATATATAGCAACTAAGTAAATACTAATAATTCTCTGAGAATAATTCAAAGTAAGCTTTTGGATGCTGGCATGCCGGACAATTCTCTAATGCTTTTTCGCCTTCGTGAACATAACCACAGTTACGGCAAACCCATTTTACTTTTTCATCTTTTATAAATACTTTACCATCTTCTAAATTCTTCAAAAATTTCAAATATCTTTTTTCATGCTCGGCTTCTACTTTAGCAATCATCTTAAATGCTACAGATACTTCGTTGAAGCCTTCTTCTTTTGCTATTTCGGCAAATTTAGGATATAGAATAGTCCATTCTTCATTTTCGCCCATAGCAGCAGCTTTTAAATTTTCAGCAGTTGTTCCGATTTTACCTGCTGGATATGCGGCTGTAATTTCTAAGTCCCCACCCTCTAGAAATTTAAAAAATCTTTTTGCATGCTGTTTTTCTTGATCTGCTGTCAATTGAAATATTGCAGCTATCTGCTCATAGCCTTCATTTTTAGCAACTTTTACGAAAAACTCATAACGATTTCTTGCTTGGCTCTCGCCGGCAAATGCTTTCAGTAAGTTTTTCTCTGTCTGAGTACCTTTTAAACTCTTTTCCATGCCATAATCCTTTATTTATTTTTTAAAATTGGAAAATATTATTTTAAAACAAAATCCGATTTACTTAACCCGCATATTGGGCATTCCCAGTTATCCGGGAGGTCTTCAAATTGAGTTCCCGGAACTATTCCGGAATCAGGGTCGCCGATTTCAGGAATGTATTCATATCCGCAAGCCGGACAATAATATATTTTTGTATTTGTAGGTATAGCTTGCTTTTCTTCAACTTTAATATAAGTAGGTGCATTTTTGGGTGCTTTACCTTTTTTAACATTTCTATAGTAATCGTAAGTCATAGGTTCGGTATTCTCGTCAAGCATTGCATTATCAATCAATTCGCCAATAAATATCACGTGAGAGCCTACGTCAAATGAATCTGCTACTTTGCATTCAAACCAAGCCATGCAGTCTTCTGTTAAAATCGGGCATCCGCTCTGCCCGCTAATGTATTGAAATCCGTCAAATTTATCCGTATCTTTACCGGATTTATATCCGAAAGCTCCTATTAGCTCTGACTTGGCATTAACGTTAAGAACCGAAGCAGAGAAAAACCCACTATTTTTGATAATCTCATAGCTGAAATTATTTTTATTACAAGATATTGCAAATTTTGCCGGTTCCGCAGTTACTTGAAACATTGTATTGGCAATATAGCCGTTTAATTTATCCCCATATTTAGAGCAGACTACATATAGCCCATAAGATATTTTAAAAAATGCTTCTACGTTCATACATTTTCCTTATACATTCATTGAATAACACAAAGATAGGAATTTTCTAATTAACATAAAAAGGTTTTTTTACAAATTTAAATTCTTGTTTTTAGCAATAATTGATAGAATAATTGATATTTTTTGCTTTTTTGATATTATTTTCTTAATTTAGAATATAAGTAACGATATTATATAAAGATAAATATTTATAATATCGCAATAATAATATTTCTTGAGGTGTACTATGAAAAACTTGTTTATTTTGATTTTGGTTTCAATTCTCTGTAGCTTTAATTTGTATTCCCAATGGGAGCAATGTAATGGTGGAGAATTCAGTGGTCATATAAGCTGTACTGCCGTTGACAACAATATAATTTACGCAGGTACCGCTTATGGTGGTATGTTCGCATCTTACGATAATGGAATAAGCTGGACTCACACTTCTTTTCCTAATAAAAGTGTATCTTGCTTAACTGTTGAAAAATCTGTTATCTATGCAGGTACTTGGTCAGACGGGGTATATGTTTCTTACGATTATGCAAAAACTTGGGAAAAACTGCATTCGGATATTTTTGATAACGTTTCCATTAGCTCTATTGATAAAGATCTCAATATGATTGTTATAGGAGTTTGGAGTTCTTCAACTATAATTATATCTACCGATCATGGGAATAATTGGACAGTTTCTAATACCGGGTTTACTCCTACGTATAATCTAAATATACTTATTGTAGGTAGTATTATTTATATTGCTACTTATGACCATGGTATATTAGCCTCTACCAATTATGGTTATACATGGGTACAGAAGAATTCTGGAATTAGCGGAATTAATGCAAATCAAATAAATGTATTGGTATATAGAAACGATGTAATTTATGCCGGTACTTTCAGTGGTTTATATACATCTGCCGATTACGGCAATAGTTGGCAGAAATTCACACAAGCCCCAAATATTATTAACGTAAAAGATATAGCATTTATAAATAACACAATATATGCTTTAGTTCAGGAATACTTGTATATGTCAACTGATAACGGTATCAGCTGGACACAATTATATTATACAAACGAATCCGAAGATTTGACTTGTTTATCAGTAATTAACAACTTGCTATTCCTTGGGAAAAGTTATACCGGAATATATCTTTCTGATGATAATTTTCAGACTTGGACTTCTCATTTATCAGGTCTTAAAGAATTAAATATTAACTCTTTAGCTGTTGATTGGAACAATATCTTTGCCGGTGATGCCTTTGAAGGAGTTTTTCAATCAACTGATAATGGAGAAAGTTGGAATTTGAAAAATAATGGTATGGACAACAAGCATGTAATGTCATTATTTGTAAAAAATTCTTTTCTTTTTGCAGGCTGTTTAAGAAATTTATATAGGTCGAGTAATAACGGAGACACTTGGGCAGAAATATCCAAGGGACTTGCCGATAGTACAGTAAACTGCTTCATGGATTTAGGCGATAGTATCTATGCCGGCACTTGGGACGGAATTTATTTATCAACAGATAACGGAGACACTTGGATTTCTAAATCTTACGGATTAAATAATGAAGGATTTCTATCTTTAGACCATAAAGGCAGCTTCTTCTGTACCGGTACCGCAAACGGAAACGGCGTATTTATCTCAACTGATTATGGGGAGTCTTGGAGACAAAAATCACTTGGTAATAACGCCTCCATATATTCAATCATAATTGACGATACTCTAATAATTGCCGGCACTGGCAGTCAAGGAATCTTTATTTCTTCTGACCAAGGTAATTCTTGGACTCAGAGAAAAGAAGGCTTGAAAGACGCTTGGGTTATGACTTTAAAGAAAATAGGGAATACTATTTTTGTCGGTACATTGGACGGTGCCTGCACTACTACCGATTACGGACTTAATTGGGTATATCCTGCTGCCGATGAGCTTAAATATAGTTACGTTCATGCTTTTAATAATAATGATGAATTTGTGTTTGCCGCTACTAATGGCGACGGTATTTATAGAGCAAAAATAAAGGATATGGTGTTAGACGTTACAGAGCCGATATTATCTAATAATAGTTTTTCTGTTTGTCCTAATCCGGCTAATGATGTAATCACTATTAATATCAATAATAACGACTACGTTGAAAATCAATTATTAGAAATATACAATAGCTTAGGAGAAAAAATGCTAAGCTGCTATATCAACGCTAATAACGGCACGGAAATAAATATTTCAGACTTATTTACAGGCGTATATATTATAAGATATAAATCGATGAGTTCCGTATTTGTCAAGCAATGATAATAAATGAGAAATCCATCATGCTGATACAAAAGTGTGCAATGTTCTATTTTTTTCATCAATTCAACCCCGTGCTTCAAAGGCTGTGTAAAAATTGCCACAAGACGGCAAATATTATTCCCAGCACCATTCAAGTGGCTGACTAAAAAATTGTCATTCTGAACGAAGTGAAGAATCCAGATAATGCTAACTTGTTGATAACTCTGGATTCTTCGTTACACTGTTAATGACATCTTTTCTTGAGTGTCCTTGTAAACGCTATATTCACAATGATTTATCCGATATTTTAAAAGTGTTATACGAAAATATATCCCAATAAGTGTTTTGATTAACACTCAAAATTTAAGACACTTTAACGAGAATGCACCCAAGTCTTTTTGCCTTCTTTTCTAAGTTTTTCAATTGAATTTCGTCGTATTTTTTTTCATATTCCTCCGAACCAAATTCTTTGTATTCTTGCTTATATTTTAGTAAATTGTATATTTGTATTGCCAATTTTCTTGCCGTTGCTGTTACTGCAGTTGGGGCATCTTTTGTTCTACTTATCCTTCTATAAAATGCTCCTAATGCTGTGCCGCTTCTTCCTACTGTTCTTGCCGCTAATTGAAGTATATGAGCAGCTTTGTTCTTATGCCTCTTTGTGCGTCCTTTATTACGGCTTTTCCCGCTTTGATGTGTTTGCGGGGCTGCTCCCAACCACGATGTGAATTTTTTAGAGTTTGACCAAAAGCTCATATCCGTCCCTATCTCTGCTAGTAGTTGCAAACTATTGTACGCAGACATACCGGGGAGAACTGACAAATTAACACCACCCGTCATATTAATCAACATACTCTCTAAATCGTAACTTGTTGCGTGTCGGCGTACTTTTTTAAAACCTACTTTTTTTTACGTCAATTTCAAACCCATCATTTTCATTTGAAGAATTAAATTTATTGAGTAACTTTTCTATCTCATCGTCACAGTCAATAATTTGCTTCTGATAAAATTCGTATCCTTCTACTGCTTGTTTTAGAGCAAATATATGCTCGGTGCGAAAATTACCTTCAAGCGAATTTATTACCTCTTGCCTCTTCTTATTTATTATCCTTGTATCGCACAACGAAAGCAATATTTCGGGAGATCGTTCACCTGAGATTATAGCTTTTAATATTTTCATCCCGCTTACTCCGGCTGTTTCCGAAATTACATTATGTATTTTAATATTCATTTGGTCCAACGCTTTTTGCATATGCTGTATATGTGAGGCGGCACTCCTTACATGATCGCTTTTTAGTCTGACATACGAGCGAATACGGCGGATATCTTCGCTTGGAATGAATGAATCGCGCAGTAGTCCAAAACTATATATCTTTTGGAGCCATTGGCAGTCTATCACATCGCTTTTTCTGCCAGGAACATTCTTGACATGGGCGGCATTGACAAGTGCTACTTTAAAACCGGCACTTTCCAAAACTTCATATACAGGAATCCAATAACTGCCGGTTGATTCCATTACAACCGTTGTTATACCGTTTTCCTTAAACCACAAAGACATTGACTGCAAGTCTTTGGTGAAACTGGTAAATGAGCGTACTGCCCCGTTTCCCTGACCTACTGCTGCGAAATGTTTCTCCGAACCTATATCGATGCCTGCAGTGTTTGTAAACACTATCTTTAATTCTTCAATTGGAGTTTTCATTCTATTTCCAATGATTATTTGATATTGTTTAATTATTATTTAGTTTTTGGGAAGCATATTAAGGTGACAGCCTGTTAAGCGGGTATTATAACACCAATTATTCTATCTAAATGCTTCCTGCCCAAACTCAAAATCGGAATCTTTATTACCAATGTTGTACCGGGCAATTTCAAAAACTTTCAATATACACGTTCTTTTTTTGTTGTCATTGTATTGTTTTACCAGCCGCGTAGCGGGTGGTCAGTAACTCAGAATGACGATTTTGAAATGTTTTTACTTTTTAGACAACCTCATCAGAGACTTTGAGTACTTTGTTTTTGTTGAAAAAACGGTAGCAATCAAAGGTTTTTTACACAGACTCTTCAGCGTGGGGTAACAAGCACTTAGGGTAATTGGACTATTTAGCAAAGTAGCACTCGTAAGTTTTTGTAAAGGTCTTGGTATCTTGATATTATAAGACAAAAGCAGATGAGCTGATTAATAAATAGATAAAGCCATTAAGTTTGAGACACTTAATGGCTTTAGTGTTGTTTTAGCCCAAAGGAATGAAGAGAAAAATATGAATCGAATATTATAAGTGTTAATAAACGTTTAAAAGGAGACTTATAATATAGCTCTATATATTGAATATTAAGCTCAATTTTTGTAAAAAACCTTAATTCAAAAATTTTTCAAATCAAATATAATAAAGAATTTTATTGTATGCAAGATAAAAATAATATTATTGTAAAAAATATTATTTTTGTAAATATTATCTGTATAATAGCGTTCTTTTATTATAAATTTCATGCTTACAAATTTAAAAAAACTAAACTAAATAGAAAAATTATTATTTTTGTATTTTAAAAATATATTATGGTAAAATTATTCTATAATTATGGTGAAATCATGGCTAAACATATTTACTTTTTAATTCTATTGGTATTATTAATCTCTTGTGCTACAGAGCTGCCAAGCCCGGAAATATTTACATTATATTCCGGTTTAAAATATAGAGACTTAGTATTAGGCAGCGGGAAAGCATGCAAAATCGGGGATAATATTAAAATCAATTATTTAGTTAAAAATACGGACTCTACAGAAATAGAAAACACTTGGACAAGTGGCAGACCGATGACTTTTAAAATTGGCAATGGCGAGACTATCAGAGGAATTGACGAAGGTGTGCTCAATATGAAAAAAGGTGCTAAAAGAGAACTCTGGATACCGCAAGAACTTGGCTTCTATGATGAGCATTCTCTTAGAACTGATACAGGCATGCTTTATATATTAGTCGAATTTATCGAATATTCTAAGTAGAAGTCTGCTTTTAATTATATTATGTTTATTATGAATATAATTCACTTTGTTTAGGAAAATATTTACTATATTGAATTTTTAAAAATATATTTGGGGGTACTATGCAAAGAATTACTTTAATCATATTATTATCTTTGTTTTTTGTATTGATTTCATGTAGTGAATCTACGGATACAACAGATAATTCGGAATATATCGGATTACTTACCGATAATGCGGACAGTCCTATTGCCGGAGCTATTATCTCGACATATACAACTGATGAAGAGCAAGCAATTGAGTCAGACACTACTGATGCACTGGGTGTATTTATACTTAAAAATATTCCGGCAGATGTTTCAAATCTAAATATTAAAGCATTGCACAGCAATTTCGAACCAATCAAAATGAGCTTTAATGAACTTTATAATCAAAGCGGAAAAGATAAAAAGAAGCTTAAAATGAAGTTCCAAAATAATGATACCTGCTTTGGCAAAATATATATTAAAGTATATTCGGCTAAAGATTCAACCGTTATCAATAAATGCGAAGTTAAAGTCCGACGCGGAAATGCAACCGTCAGAGTTTCAAAAACTAACGAAGCCGGTGAATTAAGCTTCCTAAATGTATGCCCGGGTGAGTATAACCTAAGGATTTATAACGACCACTATTCTGTAATCGAGCAGAATATACTCGTTCAGCAGAATGATTCCTCTAACTATACCTTCTATATGAATCTTAAACAAGAAGTAGAAGACACTTGCTGCCATGGTATAATTTGGGTTTTCCCTAAAGATTCGGCTACCGGTGCGTCAATAAACGGTGCAACAGTTAAGCTTTGGAAAAATGGTAGTCATTTTAGAACTCATATAAGTGCTGACGGCAAAGTCGGATTTGACGGACTATGCCCGGGTACTTATGGCGTGGATATTATCAGCGATGGTCATAAATCAATAGAATTTCAAGTAGTAATTGCTTGTAATGAAGTTAAGGAATTAATTAAAAATATTCCCCAGCAAGATTGCTGCAATAATAGACTTCAAGTTACAGTTAGGGATTCGCTTAGCTCTGATGCACTCGGTTCAGCAACTGTAAAATTATGGCATGGCTCAAGCGTAGTAGCCACTAAAATAACTGAAAGCTTGGGTTCAGTTGTTTTTGAAAATATCTGCAAGGGTAATTACTCTGTCTCTGTTAAAAGAGACGGCTACAAAGCGATGGAATTTAATATTGAATTTGACTGCGATAATAATATTGAGAAATTAGTCAAATTATTCCCTCAAGAAATTGATACCTGCTGCACTGCAAAGCTAAAATTGAGAATCAAAAACGCGGAATCTATCAATATAGACAGTGCCGAGGTTAAAGTTAGGCTTAATGGCGAGCAAATCCGCATTACTAATTCTAATGGAGAGGGCTGGGTTAACTTTGAAGAACTATGTGCTCCGAAAACTTATAGTATAAGAATTTATAAAGCAGGCTATGAAGTTAAAGAATTTAATATTACTTTTAACGAATGCAAAACAATTAGCGAAACAGTAACGCTGATAGCCACGGGGAAAAAGTAAACACTATTTAGGTATTAATATTAGCTTATCAATCGACCTTCCTCTGCATTTATTAGTAGAGGAAGGTTTTGCTTAAATATACTATTTCTTCTTCTTATTATGCTTCTCTATTGCAAGCTTAACTGTTTCGCCGATTTTAGCAGGTGAATCGGCTACCATTATCCCAGCGGCTTTCAGGGCTTTGATTTTATCAACGGCAGTACCTTTGCCTCCACTAATAATCGCACCGGCGTGCCCCATTCTTCTGCCTTCGGGAGCAGTTTTACCGGCTATAAATCCAATAACAGGTTTCTTTACATTGTTTTTAATATATTCGGCAGCAGTTTCTTCGGCATTACCTCCGATTTCGCCAATCATCAGAATCGCTTCGGTATCCTTATCATCATTAAATAATTTTATGGCATCAATAAATTGAGTCCCGATAATCGGGTCTCCGCCAATTCCTATACAAGTGCTCTGCCCGATATTTAAATCGCTTAATTGCTTAACTGCTTCATAAGTCAGAGTGCCACTACGGGAGACTACTCCCACATTGCCTTTTAAGTGAATAAAGCCCGGCATAATTCCCAATTTACATTCATCGGGAGTAATCACACCCGGACAGTTCGGACCGATTAATCGACTGCCCGAATTTTTCAAAGCAGCATTAACCTTTATCATATCATTGATCGGTACACCTTCGGTAATTGCTACTATCAGCTTAATACCTGCATCAATTGCTTCTAATATTGCATCTGCGGCGTAAGCCGGCGGTACAAAAATTATAGAAGTATTTGCCTTAGTTGCCGTAACGGCTTCTTTAACGGAATTGAAGATTGGTACAGGCTTGATAAACTTAATATCGCCCTTGCCGCTAAAGTCTGTTCCGCCCTTGCCGGGAGTAACTCCGGCAACTACTTTAGTTCCGTATTCGAGCATTTGACTGCTGTGGAAACTGCCTTCGCTGCCTGTAATACCCTGTACTACGACTTTTGTTCTTTTATTTACAAGTATGCTCATAGAGATTTCCTTAATATATTAAAAGGTGATTTTCAAGTATTCGAGATAGAATATTATATATTTACATTTCAAATTATTATAACGCAGTAGCATTTTTTTTATTGAGTATTCTTACAAATTCCATGGAACTAAAGATAAGTTTATAATAGAAAATTTTATTGATGGAAAATTTATTCAATTTATGCGTAACCTTTTATCTGTTAGATGTGTCTATCATAAATATGAAAATGAAGAAAAATGACAAATAATGAAAATATATCTTGTTTATGAATAAAGTATTTGGTAACTTGTATTTGTGGTGTCTAATATTTAATAATCATGTGTTGTTTAGTATAAAATAGAATAGAGAAAGTCTCGGATAAAAACGAGTACAGATAAATGCAATTTTTAAAAATATCTGATAAATGATAATAGGAGAAAATATGAAAAGATTATGTATTTTCACGGCACTGCTTATAACTGTAGCATTCCTTAGCTTTGAAAAGATCTATTCTGTTGACCCAGACTGTATAGAGATGGTTATGTGTGATTGTGAGTATGGCTTAAATCCTGATTCAATTATGGTAGATACTTGCATTAATTCGCCAACTTATGGATTTTATTATTTAAAAAAGGGAATACAGATAAGATTCAATAATTATCCTTTTGTAGAAAGCCCTATTCCTTTAAATATTAAAAAGTATTGGTATGATATAGATACTAATTTGGATATACTGAGAGAAAAACTCGAATATATTAGTAATAAATATGGCAATTTTTCAATTGTTAGAAAAATGACCAATGAACAAGCTCATTTAGAGCAAAAAGATTTTGTTTTAGAATTCGATAGTTATATCAGCTGGGCTAATTTATATATTGATGTGATTTATAGCTCTGCAAATTCAGTAAAAAGCCTATATTTCAATCCGCCTACAGAAATGGATGTCAAGGAAAAAGATAATTATACTCAAATAGTCAATCACGGGAATTCTCTTGAGTTCAATACTAATAATTGGATTATTCCGCATAATATAAAAATAGTAAGTGCTTACAGCAATTATTTTACTACTGAATATACTATAGCAAATGAAGTAATTGATATTCCTATTTCGTATTTATCAATCGGTGTATATTTCTTGCTTATAGATAATACCAAACCAATTAAATTTATAAAATATTAGGTGGAAAACCTTATGAAAAGATTATGTATTTTCACTGCACTACTAATAGCAGTAGCATTTCTTAGCTTTGAAAAGAGCTATGCTATAGACCCCGATTGTCTGCAGATGCTTATGGATAATGATGGTTATTCTTCTGAAAATATAGATTCAGTAATGGTAGATACCTGTAGCAATTCATCCAGTTTTGGACAATGGTATGTAAAAAAAGGAATTAGTATTCAGTTTTTTGATTATCCATTTATTGAAGAACCGATTCCACTAAATATAACTAAATATTGGTATGATATTGATACAAGCCTTCCTTTATTGAGAAATAAACTTCAGTACATAAGCAATAAATACGGTACTTTTACTATTATCCGAGAGACTGAGTCAGTTTATGCTCATAATATAATGAAAGATTTTGTAATGGAGTTTGAAAATTATATTTCTTTAGATTCCTTAAGCTTAGATATTATAGATAGTTCAGCAAATGTAAGATCAATTGATTTAAGATATGAACCTCAGCAATTAGATGTTAGAGAAAAAAATTCAGATACGATTATATATAATGATGGCAATTTATTGAAAATGAATTACAGTCTAAATATAAATAGCAAAATCAGACTAATTGATATTTATGGTAATATTTACAATACTGAATATACTATAGCAAATGAAGGAATTGATATTGATATTTCGTATTTATCAACCGGAGTATATTTCTTGCTTATAGATAATACCAAACCAATTAAATTTATAAAATATTAGGTGGAAAACCTTATGAAAAGATTATGCTTTTTCACGACACTGCTTATAACTGTAGTATTCCTTAGCTTTGAAAAGAGCTATGCTATAGACCCCGATTGTCTGCAGATGGTTAAGTGTGATTGTGAGTATGCCTCAAACCCTGATTCAATTATGGTAGATACTTGTTTTAATTCGCCGACTTACGGACAATGGTATGTAAAGAAAGGGATTTTAATTTCATTTACTACATATCCTTTTGAAGAAGAACCAATTCAAGTTAATATTAAAAAGTATTGGTATGATATTGATACAAATTTACCCTTACTAAGAAATAGATTATTAGGTATTTATAATAAATACGGAAGCTTCTCTATTACAAGACAAAACCCTTCAAATTCTCATTTAATTAGTTTAGATTTTATTCTCGAATTTGACAACTATGTTTGTTTGGATTCATTAGAAAAAAATGCTGATACAAATTTTCAAATTAGAGCAATCATTCCAGAAAGAGAACCATATGCTTTATATGTTAAAGAAAAAGATAATTATACTCAAATTGTCAATCACGGAAATTCTCTTGAGTTCAATACTAATAATTTGAATATTCCGCATAATATAAAAATAGTAAGTGCTTATGGTAATATTTACAATGCTGAATATACTATAGCAAATGAAGGAATTGATATTGATATTTCGTATTTATCAACCGGTATATATTTCTTGCTTATAGACAATATCAAACCAATCAAATTTATAAAATATTAGGTGGAAAACCTTATGAAAAGATTATGTTTTTTCACGGCACTGCTTATAACTGTAGCATTTCTTAGCTTTGAAAAGAGCTATGCTATAGACCCCGATTGTCTGCAGATGCTTATGGATAATGATGGTTATTCTTCTGAAAATATAGATTCAGTAATGGTAGATACTTGTAGTAATTCGTCCAGTTTTGGTCAATGGTATGCTAAAAAAGGAATTAGAATTAAATTTTATAATTATCCATTTATAGAAGAACCGATTCCACTAAATACAACCAAATATTGGTATGATATTGATACAAACCTTCCTTTATTGAGAGAAAAACTTCAGTACATTAGCAATAAATACGGTGCTTTTACTATTATAAGGGAGAATGGCTCTGACTATTTTCATAAAATAATTAAAGATTTTATAATGGAGTTTGAAAATTATATTTCTTTAGATTCCTTAAGCTTAGATATTATAGACAGTTCAGCAAATGTAAGATCAATTGGTTTAAGATACGAACCACAGCAATTAGATGTAAGAGAAAAAAATTCAGATACAATTATTTATAATGATGGCAATTTGTTGAAAATGAATTACAGTCTTAATTTAAATAGCAAAATCAGACTAATTGATATTTATGGTAATATTTACAATACTGAATATACTATAGCAAATGAAGTAATTGATATTAATATTTCTTATTTATCAACAGGTGTATATTTCTTGCTAATAGATAATACCAAACCAATTAAATTTATAAAATACTAAGGGAATATTGGGATGAAAAAATACATTATACTATCAATATTATTAATAATAGGAATAATATTTAATATTAATAAGAGCTATGCTATAGACCCCGATTGTCTGCAGATGCTTATGGGTAATGATGGGGCAACTGTCTCAAACCCTGATTCAGTTATGGTAGATACTTGCATAAATTCGCCGAGTTTTGGACAATGGTATGTAAAAAAAGGAATATATATAATGTTCAGCAATTATCCTTTTGCGGAAAGTCCAATTCAAGTTAATATTAAAAAGTACTGGTATAATATTGATACTAATTTACCTTTATTGAGAGAAAAAATGCAATATATAAATAATAAATATGGTGATTTTTCAATAGTAAGAAAAATGAGTAACGAACAAGTTCATATAGAACAAAAAGATTTTGTTATAGAATTTGAGAATTATACTAATTGGGCTAATATTTATCCTGATTTGATTGATAGTACAACAAATCTTATAAAGGACTTATGGTTTGATCCTCCAATAAATCTTGACGTTAAAGAAGATGTTGAATACAAAATAATTAGTTATGATTTAAATCATATTAAAATCAGCTGCAATGGTTTAAATATAAATAATATTAAAATATCAAATATATTTGGCGATATTATAGATTCGGAATATCTATTATCCGGTAATTTTATTGATATTCCTATTTCGTATTTATCAACCGGTGTATATTTCTTGCTTATAGATAATATCAAACCAATCAAATTTATAAAATACTAAGGGAATATTGGAATGAAAAAATACATTATACTTTCAATATTATTAATAATAGGAATAACATTTAGCATACATAAGAGCTATGCTATAGACCCCGATTGTCTGCAGATGGTTATGTGTGATTGTGAGTATGCCTCAAATCCAGATTCAATAATGGTTGATATATGTACAGATTCGCCAACTTATGGACAATGGTATGTAAAGAAAGGGATTTTAATTTTATTTACTACATATCCTTTTGAAGAAGAACCGATTCAAGTAAATATTAAAAAGTTTTGGTATGATATTGATACAAATTTACCTTTACTTAGAAATAGATTATTAGGTATATTTAATAAATATGGAAGTTTCTCTATTACAAGACAAAACGCTTCAAATTATCATTTAATTAGTTTAGATTTTTATCTCGAATTTGATAACTATGTTTGTTTGGATTCTTTAGTTGAAAATGCTGATACAAGTTTTCAAATTAGAGAAATCGTTCCAGAAAGAGAACCATATGGTTTATATGTAAACGAAGCTGATAATTTTACTCAGTTAGTCAATCACGGAAATTTTCTTGAGTTCAATACTAATAATTTGAATATTCCGCATAATATAAAAATAGTAAGTGCTTATGGTAATATTTACAATACTGAATATACTATAGCAAATGAAGTAATTGATATTGATATTTCGTATTTATCAACCGGTGTATATTTCTTGCTTATAGATAATACCAAACCAATTAAATTTATAAAATATTAGGTGGAAAACCTTATGAAAAGATTATGTATTTTCACGGCACTGCTTATAACTGTAGCATTCCTTAGCTTTGAAAAGATCTATTCTGTTGACCCAGACTGTATAGAGATGGTTATGTGTGATTGTGAGTATGGCTTAAATCCTGATTCAATTATGGTAGATACTTGCATTAATTCGCCAACTTATGGATTTTATTATTTAAAAAAGGGAATACAGATAAGATTCAATAATTATCCTTTTGTAGAAAGTCCTATTCCTTTAAATATTAAAAAGTATTGGTATGATATAGATACTAATTTGGATATACTGAGAGAAAAACTCGAATATATTAGTAATAAATATGGCAATTTTTCAATTGTTAGAAAAATGACCAATGAACAAGCTCATTTAGAGCAAAAAGATTTTGTTTTAGAATTCGATAGTTATATCAGCTGGGCTAATTTATATATTGATGTGATTTATAGCTCTGCAAATTCAGTAAAAAGCCTATATTTCAATCCGCCTACAGAAATGGATGTCAAGGAAAAAGATAATTATACTCAAATAGTCAATCACGGGAATTCTCTTGAGTTCAATACTAATAATTGGATTATTCCGCATAATATAAAAATAGTAAGTGCTTACAGCAATTATTTTACTACTGAATATACTATAGCAAATGAAGTAATTGATATTCCTATTTCGTATTTATCAATCGGTGTATATTTCTTGCTTATAGATAATACCAAACCAATTAAATTTATAAAATACTAAGGGGATATTGGAATGAAAAAATACATTATACTACCAATACTATTAATAATAGGAATAACATTTAATGCAAATATGAGCTATGCTATAGACCCCGATTGTCTGCAGATGGTTATGGATAATGATGGGGCAACTGTCTCAAACCCAGATTCGGTGATGGTAGATATATGTACAGATTCACCGTCTTATGGACAATGGTATGCAAAAAAGAAAATTAGTGTTAGTTTTAATGTGTATCCTTTTCAAGAAATTCCCATTTCAATTGGAGAATATAAAGCATGGCAAGATATTGATACAAATTATCCGGTATTAAGACAAATATTTCAAAATGTAGAATCTAAATACGGTAATTTTATTTTACTGAGAGAAGATAGTAATGAAGTTGAGCATTTAACATCTAAATCATTTTTAATTGAATTTGACAATTATGTGTGCATAGATTCTTTGAGTCATGATGTAGATATCGACAATAGTTATATCCTTGCATTAGTGTTGGTTCATCCGCCTTATGTTATGGGTGTTAAGGAAGAAATAAATAGTAATGATATAATAATATCAACCAATGGAAATCAGTTAAAACTTGAATTCATTACAAATCATATAAATAATGATATCAAAATCGCTGATATAATAGGAACAATAATTAAGCCTGTATTTTCTATTAGCAATAATAATATGGTAATTGATATTTCACATTTATCAACCGGTGTATATTTCTTGCTTATAGATAACATCAAACCAATTAAATTTATAAAATACTAAGGAAAAATTGGAATGAAAAATTACATTATACTATCACTATTATTAATAATAGGAATAACATTTAATATAAATAAGAGTTATGCTATAGACCCCGATTGTCTGCAGATAGTTTGGGGTAATGATGGGGAAACTGCCTCAAACCCAGATTCGGTGATGGTAGATATATGTACAGATTCACCAACTTATGGACAATGGTATGTAAAAAAGAATATTAAAATTGGTTTCAAAATATATCCATTTAACGAAATTCCAATTCAAATAAACGAATTTAAAGGGTGGCAAGATATTGATACTAATTATCTTGCATTAAGAGAAATATTTCAAAATGTTGAATTAAAATATGGAGATTTTACATTTCATCGGGTTGAAAGTGATGAAGAAGAGCACTTGATTTCAAAAATAATTTTTATTGAATTTGATAATTATGTATGCTGGGATTCTTTGAAAAAAGATATAAAAACTAATAATGACTATTTAAATGGCGTCGCGATAATCCCACCAATTGGTTTAGATGTTAAAGAAGCTGATAATTTCACTCAAATAGTCAATCACGGAAATTCTCTTGAGTTCAATACAAATAATTTGAATATTCCGCATAATATAAAAATAGTAAGTGCTTATGGTAATTATTTTAATACTGAATATACTATAGCAAATGAAGGAATTGATATTGATATTTCGCATTTATCAACCGGTGTATATTTCTTGCTTATAGACAATATCAAACCAATTAAATTTATAAAATACTAAGGGGAAAACCTTATGAAACGTGTATGCTTTTTCACGACACTGCTTATAACTTTAGCATTCCTTAGCTTTGAAAAGAGCTATGCTATTGACCCCGAGTGCTTGCAGATGGTTATGGATAATGATGGTTATACTTCTGAAAATATAGATTCAGTGATGGTAGATATATGTACAGATTCACCCACTTATGGACAATGGTATGCAAAAAAAGGAATTAGTATTCAGTTTTTTGATTATCCATTTATTGAAGAGCCGATTCCACTAAATATAAACAAATATTGGCATGATATTGATACAAGCCTTCCTTTATTGAGAGATAAACTTCAGTACATAAGCAATAAATATGGTACTTTTACTATTACCCGAGAGACTGAGTCAGTTTATGCTCATAATATAATGAAAGATTTTATAATTGAGTTTGAAAATTATATTTCTTTAGGTTCCCTAAGCTTAGATATTATAGATAGTTCAGCAAATGTGAGATCAATTGATTTAAGATATGAACCTCAGCAATTAGATGTTAGAGAAAATATTTCAGATACAATTATTTATAATGATGGCAATTTATTGAAAATGAATTACAGTCAAAATTTAAATAGTAAAATCAGACTAATTGATATTTATGGTAATATTTACAATGCTGAATATACTATAGCAAATGAAGGAATTGATATTGATATTTCGTATTTATCAACCGGAGTATATTTCTTGCTTATAGATAATACCAAACCAATTAAATTTATAAAATACTGATTGAGCTATAAAGAACAAAAGAAAAGAGATTTCTAAATCCTGATTTTGGAATAAGAATAGAAATCTGTCAAATATTTGAATTATGAAAGCTGTAAACAAAAGTGCTATTTTCATAATAATATTAAATTCTAAGTCTGCTTACTTTTTTTTATCCTTTATTTTTCATAATTTTGTAGCGATAAAAAGTTTATTGATTTACAAAAGGATAATAAAAAATGTACGGTAATTTAAAGAATTATTTGTCTGAAGAAATCCAAAAACTTCACGAGCAAAAATTATATAAAGCAGAGAGAATCATTGAGAGTCCGCAGTCATCTGAAATCACAGTTAAAGGGAAAAAAGTATTAAACTTCTGTGCTAATAACTACTTAGGTCTATCCTCCAACCCGGAATTAATTAAAGCAGCACACGAAGAAATCGACCATCGCGGTTATGG
The DNA here is from genome assembly GCA_942493235.1 of uncultured bacterium. Taxonomy (GTDB): domain Bacteria; phylum Bacteroidota; class Ignavibacteria; order Kapaibacteriales; family UBA2268; genus ENR-C587. The sequence continues at coordinate 807,672 of OW818676.1, forward strand.
ACTTTCTTCGGTTCGTTTTATCTGTGGCACACAAGATAGCCATAAAATATTAGAGCAAAAAGTATCAAAATTCCTCGGAATGGAAGACTCAATTTTATTTTGCTCTTGCTTCGATGCAAACGGTGCGGTATTTGAGCCACTTTTAGGTCCTGACGATGCAATCATAACCGATGCACTTAATCATGCATCAATTATCGACGGTATCAGATTATGCAAAGCTCAACGCTGGATATATAACCACGGCGACATGAGAGATGTAGAAGAACTCGACTCTGCAACCGGTAAATCAGGCAAAGGTCTCGAACGCTGTTTAAAAGAAGCTAAAGCAGCCGGTTGCCGTTTTATAATGGTAGCTACGGATGGTGTATTCTCTATGGACGGCGATATTGCCAAATTACCTGAAATATGCGACTTATCCGAGAAATACGGAGCATTAGTAATGGTTGACGATAGCCATTCATCAGGGTTTATGGGTAAAACCGGTCGTGGAACTCACGAACATCATAATGTAATGGGCAGGGTTGACATCATTACAACTACATTCGGTAAAGCTTTGGGTGGAGCTTCAGGCGGATGTATTTCCGGACCAAAAGAAGTAATCGACTGGATGCGTAATAAAGCTCGCCCTTATTTGTTTTCAAATACATTGGCTCCGGCAGTTGTCGGTGCTACTATCAAATGCCTTGATATATTATCTTCAAATACATCGTTACGCGATAAACTTGAGGATAATACAAAGAAATTCCGTGCAGCAATGACAGAAGCCGGATTTGACATTATCCCCGGTATTCACCCGATTACTCCGATTATGTTCGGCAAATATGACAATTGCTCTGAATTAGCAGTAAAATTTGCTGACCGTATGCTCGAAGAAGGCGTTTATGTAACTGCATTCTCATTCCCTGTTGTTCCAAGAGGAAAAGACCGTATCCGCGTTCAGATTTCAGCCGGGCACACAACAGAGCAAATTGATACTGCAATTGCAGCATTCATCAAAGTAGGTAAAGAATTGAAAATGCTATAATATTTAATATTAGGCGTATTAATTTATTTATTTATATTATAAGAGACTGTCTAAAATTTGTCATTATGAACGATTGAAGAATCCAGATCAAGCTAAATGCTGATAATTCTGGATTCTTCGTTATATTCAGTATGACGATTTGGCAATATTATTAATTTTAGACAAGCTCAATTCAATTACCCAATGCTTACAACAGCGTTAGCTGTTGAACATTGGTAGAATGAATTTGGACTCCTTTTTTCTTTCTCCTCTTCTAATACGCTTTGTATCGGAAAGTAGGAATATGCTCACCTCCTTACTACGCTCTGCGTAGTAAGGCTGGGTCTGGAGGCTTGAAAGTAGAAAGAATAAAGAAAATCTATTCTTTTCTTACAACAGCGTTAGCTGTTGAACATCGGTAATAAACATTGTTTAGTCCCCAGACTCTATCTTCTCTTTTTGTTGTTATTACAAGAGAGTGGTGCTGGAGCATCTCATTATGTTACCGATGTTTAACTCCTACCGGAGTTAAAATTTATAATCAAAGATGTTTATCCAATGAGATATCAAAAATCAATATTTGATATATAAGGATTACCTTTATACTAATAACAATTATTTGTTAACCCATTCAAAATAGCGAAGACCACTTAATATGCTTAATTATTAGTATCTTTTAAAATCACATCGTGGGCACCACCTTCAATAATACTTGTAGATGAGACTAAAGTAATTCGTGCTTTTGATTTCAATTCAGACAAAGATGTAGCACCACAACTGCACATAGTTGATTTTATTTTACCAATAGTGATTTCCAGATTATCCTTTAGTTTACCGGCATAGGGAACATAGCTATCTACTCCTTCTTCAAATTTCAGGCTGTTTGTTCCTCCCATATCATATCTTTCCCAGTTACGAGCACGGTTAGAGCCCTCACCCCAATATTCCTTAACATAATTACCACCAACCATAAGCTTTTTAGTTGGGCTTTCGTCAAAGCGAGCAAAATATCTACCCATCATAATAAAATCAGCTCCCATTGCTAAAGCAAGTACCATGTGATAATCATGAACTATTCCGCCATCAGAGCAAATCGGAATATAAATACCGGTTTTATTAAAGTATTCATCGCGAGCCTGAGCTACTTCGATTATTGCGGTAGCTTGCCCTCTGCCTATACCTTTTTGCTCTCTAGTAATACAAATAGAACCGCCGCCAATTCCTATTTTTACAAAGTCTGCTCCGGCTTCTGCCAGATATAGAAACCCTTCTTTATCGACAACGTTTCCGGCACCGATTTTAACAGTTTCGCCGTACTTCACTCTTACATAAGCAATGGTCTCTTTTTGCCATTCCGAAAATCCGTCCGAAGAGTCAATACACAAAACGTCCACACCGGCATCAACCAGCATAGGGATTCGCTCTGTATAATCTCTTGTATTAATACCGGCACCTACAATGAGTCTTTTATGAGAGTCTAATAGTTCATTGGGATTTTCTTTATGATTATCATAATCTTTTCTAAAAACAAAGTATTTCAATTTTTGTTCTTCATCTATGATAGGCAAGGAATTAAGTTTATTATCCCAAATTACATCATTGGCATCGTTTAAACTAATGCCGAATTTGCCGGTAATCAGCTTAGAAAACGGAGTCATGAAATCTTTTACTTTTTTATCTAAACCGTCTTTATAGAGTCGGTAGTCACGGCTGGAGACTATACCAAGTAATTTCCCGTTTGATGTGCCGTCGTCTGTAATGCCGACAGTTGAAAATCCGGTTTTTTCTTTTAGCTCGAGCACTTCTTTTAATGTATGTTCCGGAGTTAAATTGGCATTGCTGACTACAAATCCGGCTTTAAATTTTTTCACTTTTTTTACCATTTCGGCTTGCTGCTCAATAGTCTGCGAACCGTATATAAATGATAATCCGCCGTTTTTTGCTAATGCTATAGCCATACTATTATCTGAAACCGATTGCATAATTGCCGATACAAAGGGAACATTAAGCTCTATATCGGAGCAATGCCCTTTATGATATTTAACCAAAGGAGTTTTTAAAATTACTTTATCTGGGAAGCAATCCTTAGTAGTCAATCCGGGGATTAACAGATATTCGTTAAATGTACGGGAGATGTCATTGATTATATGAGCCATTTTATTTTCATCTATAATTATTAAAGCATACAAAATTATAAATATTTTCTGACTATGCAAATAAGTATCTTGAATAATTATCGATGCATATACTCTTTAAGGGAGTACGAAGGCTGTTAGGGTTTACTTAATAATCTTCAAATTTGTTATCTTCAGATAAACTTGTTATTTAATGCTCAATATTTTGCTTTAAACCGACAAAATGTTTTGAATAATTTAAAAGCAAAGAACTCAATTGAATAATAAATATTTATCCTTTTTTATATATATCTTTTCTTTTGTCAATATCTAAAATAGTTATAATGCTTTCTTTGCTATCTACTGTGTATAATATCCTTATGTCTCCTACTCTAACCCTATAACAATCAAACATTAATATTTTTTTTGAATTTCTGGGGTAAGGGTCAGATTTCAAACTTCTGATTTTTGCGTCAATTTTATCAAAATATTTGTTCTCAATATTCTCAAGAAATCTCTGAGCTGATTTTTTGATAACTATAGAATAAATCTTAACTGGTTTTTCTATTTTTGCAGAATTCTTCATAATCAGTTCCTTGCTCAGAAATTCTTTGTTTTGCTATATTAATATCAATCAGGTCATTAACCAAATCATTCTCAAAAATAAACTTTTCGATTAGGCTTATTTGCATTTTTTTTGGTAATGAATTTATTGCCGAATACACAGCATTAATTGCTAAATTTTCTTGCATATTTATATCCCTTATAATATTAATTACAGATAGAAATTTATTGGGTACTCAATAAAATAAGCACTAATCAATTCAGATAATTATTTTTTATCCAAATTGCTTATATATTTGACGTAATTATCGATTTTTTGTTTTTGGGTATATTTAGCTTTGCATATACTCTTTAAAGCAGTCCAAAGGCTCATTGAAATCATCAGACATAATAAAGGTGCCTTTCATGCAACCAGCTACTCTATTAACTTTCTTCTCTTTACGAATATATTTCTGAAGAAGAAAATCCATATAGTCTATTAATTCATCTTTTATCGGATGAGGTAATGTAGCAATTTTAGTATATAAAGCTTCATCAGTCATTATTAAACTCCATTTTAATCATCACTTTATATAATATATACGAAATTTGTTTTAGAATATTTTAGCATAGTCTTTCTCTAAATCAACTCCCCACCTAACCATAAATAAGCTAAGCGGGTATTTATAAATCTAAATAAAATATCTAATTATTTCTTTTCGAAGCATCTAATATGGTCAGTCCAACAATTTCTTCATTGCAATAGCGGATAATAACACCATTATTCAACATCTCGGAGTCGGTTGCTTTTTGAGGCTTTTTATAATTGACATAAAGTACGTCAACTTCTTTATCATAATCTAAGCAAATATTTTGGGTAGTCATTTTAAGTAAATGAGGAATTATTTGGCTAAATTCCATAATATCATTTTGAATCATTTGCATTGCCATGGTGTTTCTTTATTTAGAGTAATTCTTGAGAGTAATAATTATTTAGGAAAATAGCGATAAATATCTTTTCTATGCAAACATCTGATAAAAAAAACACTGCCATCTTCTATTGTAAGACCTAGTCTAAGATTACTTATTTTTATTCTATATTTGTTTCTAAATCCTTTTAACTTTTTCAAATTATTTATTTCAGTAAGACTATCAGCAGATTGAACATTTAAAATACAATTGAGAATACTTTTTTTAATTGCCTTATCATCAATAAGTTTAGTATCTTTCTCAAATGATTTGTCAATGCTTATTTTCATTGTGCTAAGCTTTCCAAATAACTTTGTAAATCCACTGTTTCGCCTGTTTCGCCTTCTATCATTGCATTGATTAAACCAATATCTTCGATTTCCTCTTCACTTAAAATTTTAGATTTAATATTAAGTTTTTTTGCCAATTGCAAAAGAAGACTCATATCTGATTTTGATTCACTATTTAGCATAGCTACTTGCATATATTTACTCTTTTTTGTTTAGTTACATTCAAAATTATAGACGGGGTAATTATTTGTATATTTCAGTTTAAGCAATTCTTATGGTAATTTCTAATATAAAATATAAGACAAAACAAATCAGTAATTGAAACAGAAGTACATTCCCTTTAAATACTTCATTTATAATCAAGAATTTCCATTTTAATCATCACTTTATATAATATATACGAAATTTATTTTAGAATATTTTAGCATAGTCTTTCTCGAAATCAACTCCCCGCCTAACCATAATTAAGTTAAGCGGGTATTTATAATTCAACTAAAATAAAAAGCTTAAAACTCTTGAGGTAGTTTTAGTAATTGTTTATAAGTTAATACTGGTCCGTCTTTGCATACATAGTATGGTCCGACTGTGCAATGTCCGCATTTACCGAATCCGCACTTCATACGATTTTCTAATGTAGTAAAGATTTCAGACGGAGCAAAGCCCAGCTCTTTTAGTACCGGCAATGTTAATTTAATCATTATCGGAGGACCGCAGACTACGGCGATTGAATTTTCACTGGTTGGATTTGCTTCTTTTAATACAGTTGGTACAAATCCTACTTTACCTTTCCAGTCAGGAGTATCTCCGCCCGGGTCAACAGTTACCAATAGCTTAACATCGGGACGAGCTTCCCATTCGGCAAGCTCATGTTTATATACCAAATCTTGAACAGAGCGAGCACCATAGACTATAGTAACATCTTTGAATTTATCGCGTAAATCAAGTACATTCCAAATCACACTACGCATAGGCGGAAGTGCTATACCACCGGCTATAAATACTATGCTTTTGCCGTACCATTGCTCAATTGGGAATATATTGCCGTAAGGACCGCGAAAACCAATAATATCGCCTTCTTCTTTTAGGGACAGAGCTTGAGTTACTCGACCAGCCTCGCGGAAAGTACACTCAATATATCCTTTACGAGTTGGAGAAGAAGCTATACAGAAAGTTGATTCGCCCTCGCCAAACACGGAATATTCACCGAACTGACCGGTTTTGAAGTCAAATTTTTCTGCCTCTTCGGGATTATCAAATACCAATTTGAATGTTTTTACAAAAGGAGCTTCCTCGGTAATTTTTTCAATTCTCATTTTGTAAGGTAGATACATATTATCCATTGCTAAGCCTCCACTATCGTATTAATTTGCTCTAAAATATTCATTTGTGCCGGGCATACTCGCAAGCATCTGCCACAACCGAAGCATGAGATCACTCCGAATTGTTCAACGGTGTAATTAAATTTATGCAGTATTCGCTGTCGCCATCTCTGGCTTTGTACTTGTCGAGGGTTATGCCCCGAGGCATGCTTTGTGAATATTCCCAGAGCACAAGTGTCCCATGTGCGAAGTCTTGCTCCGCCATAAGGATTAGAATCCTCTTGAATATCGAAACATGTACAGCTCGGGCATGAAAACGCACAAGCACCACATCCCAAGCAAGCAAGTGACATTTGCTCCCAATATGGGCTATCAAACGACAAATCGGCTTTTGCTTTTTCTTGTAATTTTGCTAAATCGAATTTGACAGGTACTTCCGCCGTATATTTAGTTTTATCAATTTCTTGAGTATCCGTGAATAATTCCTGCACCTGAGAAATCAATTTCTGCCCTTTTTCTGTCAATACTTCTGCAAATAATGAACCGTCAGCAGTATCAGTAAGTAATATATCCGAGCCTTTGGTAGCATAAGGAGATAATCCAACTGATGTACAGAAACATGCCGAATCACAATTTTTGCAGGATAACGACATTAAAATAGTTTTATTCATTCTCTCTGCAAATAATTTATCCGGATTTTCTTTCAAAAAGAATGTGCTTAGATAATCAAAGCTTGCGGCATCGCAGGGATGAAGTCCGAACACGACTACTTCTGCCTCCGGTATTACCGCTTCGATTACTTTAATATCTTTTGATTCATACATAAAACTGAATAATTCTTCGCATTTAGGAAATACTATGGATTTGCCGGACATCGCAGTCTGAATATATTCCATACTGACCTCATCAAAGCTTTTGACTACCGAAAAGAAAATTTTATTGGCTTTCTGTTTCGGAGCAACGATAATTTTACCACTTTGTCTGATTTTCTCAAACAAAGCCGATAGACTATCCCTACTTATTTTTTTGAATTGAGCCATAATTATCCTTATATCTTATAATTTTTTTTCAAGTTACTTCACATAGATTTCAACCCTACCCAAATCCTCCCCAAGGGGGTTAAGAATATATTTCCATATCTTCCTCCCCTCCCCAACGGGGAGGGGCAGGGGGAGGGGTCTCTTTTCTCATTCTCCAACACTGGGGAAGGAGTTTGAATTTCTTCAACCCCACCCAAACCCTCCCCAAGGGGAGGGCTTTAAGAATTTTTTCTCTATCTTCTCCCTCTTAGTAAAAAAGGGGGATAAGGGAGATTTTCTTCTTTTCAAAGAACAAGCAAATTTCTTCTCCCATCTTCCTCCCCCTCCCCAACGGGGAGGGGCAGGGGGAGGGGTCTCTTTTCTCATTCTCCCTCATCTTACTAAAGGGGGAGGTGTCTCTTTTCTAATTCTATCCATATTCCCCATGGGGTTTACTGGAAGAAATCTTCTTTATCTTCTGTTTTGAAAGTAGAAAGAGTATAGTCAGCATCTGCTTTCATACCCGGATTATCCCCGAACATAGCTTTCAATTCACGATTCAAATGACCGGATAATAAACCGATAGGGATTTCTACCGGACAGGCACGAGTACATTCACCGCAGGAGATACATCTGCCCGCCATGTGCATAGCTCTTAGTATATGCCAGTCCATATTGCCACTGCCATTTGCAAAAGTCTGAATCCATTGTGGCTGATTGCATTCAACAGTACATTGAGTACAATAGCACATTGGGCATGCTGACCTGCAAGCATAGCACTTTATACAGCTCGATAATTCATTGACCCAGAATTTCCATTTGTTGTCATTATCCAAAGCCAATATTTCATCAAGTTTTTTTGCGGCATAAGGTGGTAATGCTCCCGGTTTTGTGCTTATATATTGCTCTATATCTTTAAAATTTTCAAACAATAATACACTTGAGTCTGCTTCCTGTTTTAACAGAATATATTTCTCGGATTTTATTTGATTTTCGGAAGCTAATTGCAGAAATGCCCTCATTGCGGGATCATTAACTACAATTGCTATTTTTTTATACTTTTTAACTTCAGGTTTATGTATATAAACAATTAAATTCTGGGTACAGCTCTCATCAAAAATAAGCTTTTCTGTTCCTGCTTCTGAAGTTAAAAATACTGCAATTGCTCTATCTGGTCTGCCCTTAGCATATCCGATTACTAAATCAACTGTTTTATCGCTTAGTAATTTTGCTACTGCATTTGTTAAATTAGACATAAGTTTCCTCCGCGATAGAACCGACACCGAATTTTGCAAGTGCTACATAGTCCTGATATGGTCCGAGTTTGCGAACATCACTAACTACGCCGTTTACCAATTCAGCCCAACGAGCACCTTCTGCGGCAGATACCCAAGAGAAGGTAATTCTGCGTTTATCAAATCCAAGCACATCGAGCAATGCATTAAAAGTCATCCATCTGCGGCGTGCATGAAAATTACCCGAAGTATAATGACAATCATTAGGATGACAACCGGATACAATTACTCCGTCTGCACCATTTTGGAATGCTTTCATTAATAACATAAAATCAATTCTTCCCGTGCATGGGAACCTGACGATTCTAACATTATTCGCGTATTTTATTCTGCTTGTTCCGGCTAAATCTGCTCCGGCATAAGTACACCAATTGCATACAAAAGCTATGATTTTAGGTTCAAACTCCTGCATATTCTTCCCTCCTGTTAAATAAAGCCATTACTTCCGCATAAACCTGCTGATTTGTATAACCATGTAAATCTATTGATTTCGAGCGACATAGAGCAACGCAAGTACCGCAACCCTGGCATAATCCGGGATTAATCTTTGCTACAGTTTTAATTACGCTGCAGTCGCGTGCTTTAATTTCTTCTTTTTCAATTGCCAGATACGGACATACTGATTCGCATAAGAAACAGCCCACACAAGTAGTAAAGTCCGGTGGTGCTATTCGATTAACTACAGCCACCAATGGCTCTCTGTGAAGTTCCGATTGCGAAAATAGTCCGATTACCTTAGCGGCGGCTCCCGAAGCTTGAGATACTGTTTCGGGAATATCTCGTGGAGCCTGACAAGTTCCGGCTAAGAATATACCGGCTGTATTAGTTTCCACCGGTTTAAGCTTAGGGTGAGCCTCTGCAAAGAATTTATATCTGTCATAGCTGATATGCAATTTCTGAGCTAATGATTCACTATCGGAATTGGCAACCATTGCTGTAGCAAGCACTACCATATCGGCTTCTATCTCAATTGGTTCGGAATTCATAAGTGTATCAACGCCTTTTACATATAGCTTTCCATTTTTCTCAAATATTTTTGATACTCTGCCACGAATATAATTCACATCATCTTCTTCAATTGCTCGGCGAACAAATTCATCATAATTCTTACCACCGGCACGAATGTCCATATAGAATATATACGCATTGCCGTGATGAACTTTATGTTTGTATAACATAGCATGCTTAGCAGTGTACATACAGCATATTTTTGAGCAATAATCTATACCTTTAGAATTATCACGTGAACCGGCACAAGCTATAAAGACTATATTTTGAGGTTCTTGACCGTCAGAAGGTCTTTTAATTAGACCAAGAGTAGGACCGGAAGCCGAAGCCAAACGCTCAAACTGAAGACCTGTAATTACATCTTTATATCTTCCGTAACCATATTCAGGGAAGAAATCTGTTCCTTTTATGTCAAATCCGGTTGCGGCGACAATTGCTCCTACATCTACACTGATAATCTCATCTTCCTGAGTATAATCAATCGCTCCGGCAGGGCATTGCTTTTGGCAGAAACCGCATTTACCTTTTGATTTAAAATATGTACACCTTTCTCTATCAATCACCGGTTTGTTCGGTACTGCTTGAGGGAACGGTACATATATAGCCGGACGATTGCCAAGACCTGCGTTAAATTCATCAGGTATCTTTTTAATCGGACATTTCTCTATACATATTCCGCAACCTGTACATAATTTCGCATTAACACTTTTTGCTTTTAGGCGAATCTTAGCTTTAAAGTTACCGATGAATCCGTCTAAGCTTTCTAATTCTGCATAAGTATATAATGTGATATTCGGATGCTGGGCTACCTCTACCATTCTCGGAGTTAATATACATTGAGAACAGTCTAAAGTAGGGAAAGTCTCTGACAGTTGAGCCATGTGACCGCCAATTGACGGGCTTTTCTCTACCATGATTACTTTTTGTCCGGCATTAGCTATATCAAGAGCCGCTTGAATGCCCGCTATACCTCCACCCAAAACTAAAGCGGTTGGTGTAATCGGTACTTTAATAGCATCAAGTGGTTTATTTCTTTTTACTTTTTCAACTAATATTTTTACTAAATCGGCGGCTTTCTCTGTAGTGCTTTCTTCTTTTAGATGCACCCAAGAGCAATGCTCGCGTAAATTAGCCATTTCGCACAAATACGGATTTAGTCCGGCTTCATTACATACTTTTCTAAATGTTGGTTCGTGCATTCGGGGCGAACATGCCGCTACAACTACTCCATCTAATTTATGCTCCGCAATTGCTTGACGAATAATAGTCTGCCCGGGGTCTGAACACATATATTTATAATCTGTGCTAAAAACTACACCGTTTAATTCTGAGCTCATTTCTGCAACTTTTGTACAGTCAACAGTAGAGCTTATATTCTCGCCACAATGGCATACAAATACTCCAATTCTTGACATATTACACTTGCTCCTGAGCTATTGATACAACTTTATTCATCAATTTAAATGGTACAAATAATCTGTGAAGTCCGAGCTTTTTCTCGTCTATTCCCATCGCCAAACCTAATATTTGAGTAATAAAAATCACAGGTATATTAGTATCTGTGTCTAAATACTCATTTATTTCTTTGCGTCTTAGATCTAAATTAGATTGACACATAGGGCAGGCGACAACTATTACTTCAGCTCCACGATCAGTAGCATCTTTAATAACATCGCCGGAAAGCCTTGCAACTACATCAGTTCTGGTAACAGATAGACCGGCTCCACAACACTCTGTTTTGTATGACCAATCTATTGACTCGGTACCCATTTTTTTAAGTACGTTTTCCATCATTAATGGGTCTTCGTATCTCTCTGCATTTGTTAATTTTGGAGGACGTGTCAATAAACAGCCATAGTAACAAGCGGCTTTTAAATTTATTTTGTTAATTAATTTCTCTTCTACTAATTTAAATAAATATTTTTCTAAAAACTCGAGCATACCAATAGGTCTGGTAGTGCCTTTGTATTGCATCTCTAATATTTCCGGAATTTTTATTCTCAATTTCTCATCTGTTTTAATTTCATGGTAAGCAGATAATAATCTTGAATAACAAGCTGCACAGGGGACAACTATTTCATCAAAACCTTGCTGTTCTGCTAATGCTAATACTCGGGCGGGAAGGGCAACAGATAATAACTTATTTAATGAGTGGGCGGCAGTAGCACCGCAACAGTTCCAGTCTTCAATTTCAGCTAATTCAATTCCGACTGCTTTACATACCTCGTTTAATGACTCATTATAATCAACAGCAGTACCCTCTAAAGAACATCCGGGATAAAATCCTATTCTCATTTGCCTGCCTCCTCTTCTTTTTGAATATTTTCAAATATTTTCGCGATATGTTCAATTCCCTTTATTCTATGAGGAAATATATTTAGCTTGCCCTTAAAAAACATATCGGGAGCCTTTTCTACATCCTTTAATAAATCTAAGGTACGCATTTTATATCCGGCAACTAAGCCCACTTCTTGTAATCTGCCGGTTAGGCGAATGCTATCAAGAAATGTCTTATGGAATGCTAATATTTTACGAGCACCTTTATGAACCATATCTTTACGAATCGATTCAGCCCTTAGATAATCCATCACTATAGGAAATTCGACTTCCTTAGGGCAACGAGTATAGCATGTCTCACAAGTAAGACATAACCATATACCAAGCGAACGCAGTATTCGCTCTTCGTCCTGCTCTCTGTCTAACTGAAGTAATCTTAACACCTGGCTCGGTTTTAAGTCCATATCCTCAGCTAAAGGACATCCCGCAGTACATTTGCCGCACTGATAGCAATCATTAATTCTTACTCCGGTCGCTATCTGTACCCTCTCTTTTAAGCTCTGCTTGAGATTCTCAACCTTATGCGTTTCGTGCATATTTATCCTTCTATATCTGTTTTTAAAACAAATACTAATTTTCTATTTTATAATATGCAATATAAGTCAAAAATTAAATATTTACAATAAATCGTCCACGCTAAATTTATGATTTTAATACACTAATAAAGTTATTAGCTAACGCTAATACTTGTTGATATTTTCGTAGAACTGTTTTCTGAAAACAAAATACATTTTCCCCGATTGATTAGTCTATATTTTTGAACAAGTTAATATAGCAATTACTTAGTATTATATAAGATAAATTTATACGGATATATTTATATCTAATAATAAAATTTGATTTTAAATAATATAGACCATATACCTAATAATAATATAATTTATGATTAATATTGAAATAATTATTGACAATATTAAAGAAATCGGGTGTTTTTTAAGAAGTGGATATATAAAAAAAACAACCTAAAGAAAATTTAGGTTGTTTTTTTTTGAATCGAATTATTATTAAGCACCAACTAATACTTTATAAGCGTTAACGTCTAATAAAGCATCAAGTTCAGCAGGATTAGATAATTCAACTTTAACCATCCAACCGCCGCTGTATGGTTCGTTATTTACTGTTTCAGGTGCATCATTAAGAGCTCTGTTAACTTCGACTACTTTACCGGTAACGGGAGCATATAAATCAGCAACAGTTTTAACTGCTTCGATAGTACCGAAAGTTTCGCCTGAAGTCAATTCAGCTAAATCATCAGCTATATCAACATAAACTACGTCGCCAAGTTCGCCGGCAGCGTGAGCAGTTACTCCGATAGTACCGATATTGCCTTCAATTCTTATCCATTCGTGATCGTTTGTGTACTTCAAATCAACTGGAAATTCCATTTTAAACTCCAAATATATAATAATAAAAATTGCATTTACCAAAGATTCAAATATAATAAAAAAAAAGCATATTATAAATATTCAGAATACTTTTCTTTTTCAAATAAGTAATTATTTTATTGACTGTGCAATATATAATATTCAATTTCTTCTTTATATAATTAAATAATTTAGCTTTTAGAAACTAAATATTTAAAATTGACAGAAATAATAATCAAGAGATATAGATAATGACATTTTTTAATCCTATGGTATTATTCGGCTTAGCAGCCGCAAGCGTTCCGCTGATACTTCATTTGCTTAATTTGAGAAAAATGAAGAAAATCGAATTTTCATCGCTCAAATTTCTTAAAGAATTGCAGAAAACAAAAATTCGCAGATTAAAACTCAAAAAAATTCTACTTTTAATACTTAGAACATTAGCAATTATCTTTGCAGTATTGGCTTTTGCCAGACCTACTATAAACTCTAATCTGCCATTACTCGGTAATTATGCTAACACCGGGACTGTAATTCTACTTGATAATTCTATGAGCATGGATGTGTCTGACGAATACGGTAATAGATTCAATCAAGCAAAGAATTCGGCACGTACAATTATCGACCTACTCAAAGAGGGCGACGAGGTAGCGATTATTCCGATGTCCAATCTTCAAATTGAGAGTGAGTATCTGCTTTCGAGAAATTTAGACTATATTAAAAATGAACTAAACAATGTAAAACCTTCTTATGCTACTGCAAATTTAGAAAAAGGGCTCCGCACAGCAGAAGCTGTTTTAGAAAATTCTCTTAATTTGAGCCGTGAAGTATTTGTATTAAGTGATGCTCAGCCAAACATTTTTGAACGTGAATACAAAGATTCTTCCATAGCATTGAAAAATGTAAATAATCTATTTTTTATGCAGATAGGGAATGAATCAAAAAATATAATCAATAACATTTCAATTGATTCTGTTGCGTTAATTTCTCAAATATTTAGAAAAGATAAACCTGTAGAAACTGAATTTTTTGTTCAGAATCATTCTAAAACTAAGATTGATGCACTGAGTGCTTCAGTGATGTATAATGGAATTCGTTCCGGACAACGAACATTAGACTTACAGCCTGACGAAAAGAAAAACATATTTATCTCGGCAAATGCTTCTCAAATCGGACTAAACTCCGCATATATTGAAATTGAAAGTGATGCTTTAGACGGAGATAACAAAAGATATTTCGGATTTCTAATACCGGAAAAACCTAAAATAGCTTTAGTCGGGACTCCTGCACAAACTCATTTCCTTAGTTTAGCACTCGGAGCAAAATTTAATAATGAGTCATTAATTGATTTGGCACGTTTCAATGCTTCGGACTTAGCACGAATCGACATGAATAAATTCGATATTATTGTCTGTGCCGGAGGACCTTATAGAGAAACAGACTTCCAGCGATTAGAGCAATATGCTCGTGGTGGTGGCAATATTATGATATTTGCAGACAAAGATACCCCTCGCGATATATTTAATCTCGGGATTTCTCTATTGGGATTTGGAGGTATATCAGACCGTGTATTCTCTGAAGAGCAGCCGGCAAGCTTTACTAAAGTAGATAGACTTCACCCACTGTTCTCCGGGGTATTCAAAGGCACTACCGAATCAAAAGAAATTGTAGAATCACCGAAAATTTATAAAGCATTTACTACACTTGCCGGGCAGCAGATAATTGAAATACCGGGCGGAGCCTTCCTAAGTGAAAGTAGAATCGGCGACGGCAAAGTATTATATTGTGCAGTAACCGCCGACCAGACTTGGAGCAATTTCCCATTTACCGGACTATTCCCGACATTTGCTTTTCGCTCTTCAATTTATCTTTCTTCTAAAGAGCAATCAGCTAAATTTACTAAGGTAGGTTCTTCAATTAACATAGTAGTTCCCCGCAAGTATTCCGCACAAAGTAATTTCAAAGTAATAGACCCAAATAATACCGAATACTTTATTCAGGCAGTTCAAATGCCAGCCGGCACAACTATTGCATTGAATAATTTGCAGACCCCCGGCTGCTATAAGATATATTCTAATGAGAACGATCCGGTTGCAGTTGTCGCTGTTAATACCGATAAAAGCGAATCTGACTTGAATATATTAGGCAAATCTGATATTGAATCTAACTTAGAAAAAATATTAAATAAAAATGTAAATGTGCATTTTATTGATAATATTTCTACTATTAAAAATGAAGTTCTTAGAGCAAGAATTGGTACTGAGTTATGGCAGATATTTGTAGTTCTTACTTTATTATGTCTATTAACCGAAATGCTGGTTGCAAAATATACAAAGGCAGAAGCAGGGATAGAAGCTTAATGTTTGAATGTGTTTACTTCAAATACATAAATATTTTATAAGTAAGAAAATATACTTTTACATACGCAAAACTATAGAATTTTTAAATCAACGTTTTCAAGAGGCTGTCTGAAATTAATAATATTGCCAAATCCTCATTCTGAGTGTAACGAAGAATCCAGAATTATCAATATTTAGCTTTTTCTGGATTCTTCACTGAGTTCAGAATGACTTTTTTACTTTGTGTCAATAGCTCTACAATTACAGCGAATCTGTAAAGGTAACTATTAATGACATCTTTTTAGACAACCTCTTAATAAGTGCTTACTAATTTATTAATACATCGATAAATCAACTATAAATAAATATTTTAGACTATTAGCACAGACTTTAATTAAATCCAATAAGCAGACTCGCTTTTATCAGAAATAAAAACAAACTGCCGGCTTAATCGTCAAAACGCTTTTAAATACACTAAAAGATAAAAATGGTACAAATCGGTAATTATAATACTTTAGAAATAGTCAAAGAAGTTGATTTCGGATTATATTTAGATGGCGGAGAGCCCTACGGAGAAATTTTACTTCCCAAAAGATATGTACCACAGAAATATTCCTTAGGCGAATTTTTAAAAGTCTTTATTTATATGGATTCCGAAGATAGGATTATAGCTACTACAGAGGAACCTATAGCGGTAGTCGGTGAATTTGCTGTTTTGAGAATATTAGATGTTACTGATTTCGGTGCATTTGCTGACTGGGGACTCATTAAAGACTTGCTTATACCATACAGAGAACAAAAGAAACCCCTCAAAAAAAATCAAAATGCTTTAGTTAGGGTTTGCTTTGATGATAAATCATATCGCATTATTGGCTCTACTCGCTATAACAAGTATTTACCAAATCAACGCGATGATTTTAGAGAAGCTGATGAAGTGCAATTGCTTATAGCTGAAAAAACCGATCTCGGCTTTAATGCAATTATCGATAATGACTGTGCAGGAGTAATCTACCAAAATGAAGTATTCCAAGATATAGAAATTGGTCAGGCTATTACCGGATATATTAAAAAAGTACGCGATGACGGAAAAATTGACTTGAGTATTTATAAATCGGGTTATTCAAAAATCGATGATATAACTTACAAATTTATAGATATATTAGAGCAGCATAATAATTTCCTTAAAGTAAACGATAACAGTTCTCCTGAGTTGATTTATTCTCTATTCTCCGAGAGTAAAAAGACATTTAAGAAAACCATTGGCAATCTCTATAAACGCAAAATGGTAATATTTGAGGACGATGGTATTCGCTTAATTAAATCAAAGTAAATAGCAAGCCTTAGAGAGAAAAATTAAAATGACAAATACAGAAGAGCTTAGGCAGGTTTGGACTGAAATTAATATTAATATTCAAAACTTATGCACAAATATCAATCGGAAAATAGATGATATTACTATACTGGCGGTTTCTAAAACACATCCGCTTAATGCTGTGATTTGTGCAATGACAGCCGGCATGAACAATTTCGGAGAAAACTATGCTCAGGAATTGAAAGATAAATATATAGAGATGGATAACCTTGGCTTTAAACAACCCTTATGGCACTTTATCGGTCATTTGCAGACAAATAAAGTTAAGTATATAGCTCCGTTTGTCGAAATGATTCATTCAGTTGATTCATTTAGTTTAGCTCAGGAAATTTCTAAACAAGCTATCAAATACAATCGTAATATTGATATTTTACTACAGGTGAACAGTTCGGGCGAGGATTCCAAATCCGGGTGCGAACCAAACGAAATAGAAGAGTTAGCGGTAGCCGTTGCTAAATTACCAAATATCAATATTTGTGGACTTATGACTATCGGATCTTTCTCTAATGACGAAAGAATTAGCCGTATAGAGTTTTCTCTACTTAGGAATTTAAAAGAGCAGTTATCTGTAAAATATCCAGATATGAATCTCAAGCATTTATCTATGGGCATGACTAATGACTATTTAATTGCTATTGAAGAGGGAGCTACAATAGTTCGCATCGGTACAGCAATTTTTGGTTTTAGGGATTATTCTAAAAAATAAAGCAAGCCGACTGCAAAAGTTCAATATTTTGATTTCCAATCTATTCAACATAAAACTTAATCGGTTAGATGCAATTACTTAATCAGTTTTGAATTCTAGTTGAAGAGAATCAGCTACTTTTAAAATTGTCTTTTTATATTGTTTAAAATTCGATTTTTGTTCAAATTATATATAAACAAAATAAATTCCTTTTTATATTATTTGATTTTTGTTAGTTTTGAGTCTAAATAATAAGAAATTTTTACAAATAAATTTAAGGATAGAAACAGATGAAAAGATTACAGTCCGTATTCTTGATATTTGCTCTGACATTTTTTATCATTTCTTGTAATAAGGAGAAAAATATGCAGACAGAAGACCCTGGCAAAGTTAAAGAATTAAAAGAAAAGCTTTCTGCATATTCGGCAACACAAATTAAAGCTGATTTATCAAAATTGACAGATAGACAACGTAAAGTAGTAGCAAAGTTATTTGAAGCATCTAAATATGCCGATGAAATATTTTGGAAGCAGTCATCAATTGACGGTATAAAACTACGTGATTCTTTAAAAAAATTAAACGACCCATATTCCAAGAATCTTTTAGAATATGTGATGATTAATTACGGTGCTTATGATATAATATTTGATAATGTCAGGTTTATGGGTAATGGACCTAAAGTTAAACCTGAAGTAGCCAATTTATATCCGCAGGATATGACACAGAAAGAGCTTGATGACTATATTAAAGCTCACCCTGAGCAAAAAGACGAGTTACAGAGCCAATATACGGTTGTAAAGCGTGATGGGAGCAAGATATACGGAGAGCCTTATTATAAAGCGTACCCTGAAGTAGAAAAAATTGCTAAATTACTCGAAGAAGCTGCAGAATTTGCCGACGACCCTGCACTTAAAAAGTATTTATTGTTAAGAGCTAAAGCATTCCGCACAGATAATTATTTTGAAAGCGATATGGCATGGATGGATATGACAGATAGCGATATTGAAGTAGTAATTGGACCTATCGAAAATTATTTAGACGGGCTATTTAATTATAAAACCGCTTGGGAATGTGGCGTATTCGTAAAAGATATTGAAGCCACAAAAGAATTACAGGTATTGAAATCTCATATTGACCAATTAGAGAAAAATCTACCTTACAGCAAAGAAAATGCAAAATATATTCGCAAAAGTGCCGGTGGCATGAGCAATGTACTCAATATAGTTAACGTAGTATCTTTTGCAGGTGATTTCCAAGAAGCTGTTAAAACGATAGCCACCTCACTGCCGAACGACCCGATAGTACACGAGAAAAAAGGTGCTAAAAAGCTAATGTTCAAAAATATGATGGAAGCAAAATTTGATAAAATCGTAATGCCGATAGCTCAGGCATTAATGTCTGCCGCAGATGTAAGCTTTGTTGATAAAAAGGCATTTACCAGTTTTGTTACTTTGCACGAGATTTCTCATACATTGGGCAGAGGCTTTGTATTTGCTAATGATAAATTAAGTACACGCCAAGCAATGAAAGAGCTATATTCTACTATAGAAGAAGCAAAAGCGGATATATTAAGTATGTACTGCCATCAATATCTAATTGAAATCGGAGTATATCCTAAAGATTATATGAAAAAAGCTATGGCTACATATTTAGCAGGATTATTCCGCTCTATGAGATTTGGTGCCGGAGAAGCTCATGGCGGAGCTAATTATATTCAATTCAACTATTTAAGAAACAATGGTGCTATCGAGTTAGCTAACGGGAAATTTAAAATCAACGAAGGTAAATTCTTTGAAATAGTAAGCCAATTAGCAAATATAATTATTACAGCCCAAGCTGAAGGTGATTATAATGCAGCTAAAGCTATAATTGAAAAATATGGTAAAGAAACAAGCGAAATTAAACAAGCTATTGATAAGTTAAAATCTGTTCCAAGAGATTTGGATACTAAATACGAATTATAATTTTGATTTGCATAATTACTAAAACCTTCCGTTAGTTTGATAAGCTTCGGAGGGTTTTTTAATTATTAACGGAATAAGGCTATTGCAAAAGTCCAAAATATTTATTTACTGTTAATTTTTCAAAGCTTTCAAACGTCTAATTGCTTACCAAGAGGTTATCAAAAAAGTAATAATGTTTCTAAATCGTCATTCTGAGTGAAACGAAGAATCCAGAATTATCTACAAGTTAGCTTTATTTGGATTCTTCACTTCGTTCAGAATGACAACTTTTTAGTCAGCCTCTTGAACAAATGGAAATTGAAAATTTTATAGTTTTGCAACAGCCTTGGAATATATAAATATTAAGTTCTCAAATCATGAAGCTCTCTTTTGAATCAAATTAGCCAAGCGATTTACTATCCATGCAATATGCTCAAAATAGTTAGTTACACCCAGTAATAATGAATTGTCAGATTCAGATAATTCCAAATGTTTCATTCGGAAATTTTTCATAAATATATATTTATCGGCTGTGATTGTATCTAAAGCTACAATATCAAATTCATCGTTTGTCATTAAGGCATCGGTCAAAGATAGGACTAAAGAATCCGAAACTTCAACGAGTGATTCAATTGACTTTTTAAGTTCTGTTACTAATGATTTATTGACTTTATCACGAACAAGTATAACCATTTTGAAGAGGTTATCATCAAGCATTTGTAAAAGTGTTTGTATATTCATAGTAACGCTAAGCCGTTCAGTTTCTTCTTTTGCAAGCTTTCTACCTGCTAATAAGCTCTCGAAAGCAGAAATTTCGTTAAAAACTATTTCTGTTGATTGATGAATAGACTCCGGTGTGTTTTTAGGTCTAATATCAGCTCGGGCTGAGTCCAAATAATCACTCATTAGTTTAGCTCTAACAGCGAGTTCGGAGTCGATTTTGTCAAGCATATCTGAATTATCATCTTGATTAGCAAGAGACAAATGTTTTAATTTTATCAATTCATCGGCGGTAGTTGGCGGAGATTTTTTTTCCAAAAACAAAGCGAATCTTTCTTGAAACAAAGAGGCAAATATCACTGCCGGTAAATTACAAAAGAGAAATACAATTGCCATCTGAGTACCCAAATCGCCGGTAATTAGCTTTGAAATATATAATGCAAATGGAATGCCGTCTATACGAACAAGATAGAATAGTAGTACCGAGCCGGCAGTACCAATATATCGAAAGAAATTCTGATATAGAAACAACTGTTTGGATTCACCGGTCATTGATGATGTAATAAGTCTTCTAAAAAATCCTACACCAACGTTTGCACCATAAATCAGCATCATTGCCTGAAGTTCGCCAATTGTACCTACACTGACTAAAGATACTGCCATTATTGCAATGGCAATAAAAGATTGAGTAATTGCAGCTACAAAAACGCCGATTAAAAAGGCGATTACTGTAGATTGATTTGAAAAAAGTATCATCTGCTTGAACCAGTCAAAGCCATTTAAAATAGCAGTTCCGGCTTTCATCTGTTCTAATCCGAAGAATAATAAAGCAGCCCCGAATAGTGCAGACATAATAATTACATTTTTCTTTTTCTTTGAGAACATCATTAGAAAACCGCTAATACCGATAATATAGCAGACGAATACCGAAATCGGAATTACTACAAAAAATGCAAGGATAGCCAATCCGATATTACACCAAGCAATTACCGGCATAGCTTGGCGTAAATTAATTAGTCCGCTGGACTGCATACTTGTAAGAATTGCTATTACTCCCGGAGGCTTTTGCATAATAAATCCGCCACTCAAACCCAGCAAGCTTGCAATTAGCGGTTTTGATACGGTTTTCGCTATTAATTGTCTAAGCTTTGGTCCTGCTATTTGCTGCATACTTGTAGATAATAGTTTTATACCGACAAGAAATAAACCTAAACCTGCTATTATTTGCCCTAACACATTAAATATCATAATAATCCCTTTGATATAATTTTTCTACTGTTATTACAAAAGCAGCTTAAGGTTTTTTGATAGTTCTATATTCTTTGTAATTTCATTTTTGATTTTTATAACGCCAGAAGCATGCTCAATAACAATATATTATCATTAGAAAACTGGAGAATAAAAAGCTCAGGTGCTAAAGTACGTTTAATATGACAGCGACGGCAACGCAATTAACATCAGTATTGTAAAAGAATATTATCTCTCAATTTACAATCAAACAATTGAAAAAACAATACTCTAATATACAATTAATAATTTATTTTGCAAAATATTTTTAAAGCTATTTTTATACAATATTAGCACTGCTCAGTATAAAGCAGGTAGAAATGAATTATAAAAAAATCAGGTTAGGGAATTGGGGTTTGGGATAAGAAAAGGAAATATCATCCTTCTCTCCTTGAGATATGGGGTTAACTGAAATATTCATTAACCACACTAAATAACAAGGTACAAGTTATTGCTATCGTAAATATTGAAATATTATTTCATTTCGTAATTCCCGAATAAATCTAATTGTATGGGATTAATCTCATTCAAAGAAGTATATAATTTTAACTTTGAAGTATAAATCCCAAATTTTGTAGGATTAAATCTAAAAAGTAAAGTTGTTGATTGTTTAGATTTAATAATTATAGGTAAATTTGATATTAAATTAAAATTTTCCGAATCAGTTAATTTTATACTATCAATTCTTATTGAATCATTATATATATTATCAAGATTTAGCACTTTCGTAGTACAACGATTCAAAGTATTCGTAATAAATACTAAAGAACCATTGCTTGGTAATATTCGAATAGGATGATAAATATGAACTTCTATATTAAGCTTAATTTCTATCCCTGAATTAATCAATAAGGTTACGTGCTTTTTTAGAAGTGTGTCGTTATTTGATATTTGTAGTCGTATATGAATTTGTGTTGTTTCGTTAGGATGCAAAATCTTTTTATCAATTTTTCCATTCATACATCCACAAGAAAAGTTAATATTTTTAATATTTAAAATCGAATCTGTTGAATTTGTATAATCAATTACTAAATCTTGAAATTTAGAATAAGTCATAAAATTGAAAATATAATTGTTGTTTTGAGATTTATCTACTTTACAACAACTAACTAAAAAAATAAATAATAACCCAAACAAACTTATGCTTAATTTATTTCTCATTTATAAATCCTGTCTAATTTGTATTCTAAGGAATCAGGAATTGTACTGAACCAAAAATAAAATTATGAAAATTAAAAATTGGGAGATTTTCATTTCAAATTATCCAATTTGTAAAACAAAGAGTCGACTGCATTTGGATTTTTCTCAATTGTAGAACAAGTATCAGGATAAATTCCAATAACAAATGGTATTCCTTCGCCAAAGTAATGTTTAAAAAGGATTTCCTCAGCATTGCACATCATTAAAACAGACTCACAAGAAATCCACTCTTCATTTATAAAGTAATTATTTATATTATTGAAATAATTAAACCATACTTTTTTATCCGGTAATAAAGAATAAGTTGAAAATGATTTTGCTAAAAGCAAGTCGATAGTATCGTTATTGTTATAGTTTGCTAAATTATAAACTAAATGATATGTAATTAAATTATTATTTCGATAAGAAGAGTACTTCGAAATCAAGGAATCGAAAATTTTAAAATTTTCTTTACCAAGGATATAATTGGATTTATTTTTAACTATTTTATTCCTAATTTCTAATATATTGAAATTCAAAGTGTCCTTATTGGCAATAAATACTTTTTTAGAATAATTGAATTCTAAATTTTTGTCTTCGAAATGTCGCTTTTCAATATTGCAAGAAAATTGAAATAAAAAGATTATTGATAGCAAGCAACTAATTATTTTCATATATTACCTCTAATAATCAGCAGAGCAATTTTAAAATCGCCCTGCTGATTTTAATTATTAATAACTTAAATCTATTGCATTAGCAAAATCACCTATTGTTAAATTACTATAAACATTAACATCAGCTTTTACTTCTTCAATCAAGTTTTTAAAATAAACATCATTATCCAAAACTTTTAAATTATTTAATAAGTTAGTTATTTTATTTTTTGCAGTAGTTGTAAATAGCATGTCATTTTTATAAGTATGTATATCTGACAGCTTAATTAATATAGGATTTAATTCTGATAAAACGTCAACAAATTGATTATCAATACTTATATTATTATGATTACGTATCTTGTAACTCATATAATAATAGAAAAAGGTATATCTTGCAATTGATGATTTTGCTAGAATGTTGTCTCTGAAATTATAATACAAATTAGTTTGTATTTGTCCTAATTTATTTGTATCATTTGAAAAATTATTATACAATGTGGGTATTACGCATGTTTGATCTTCAGAAGATGAGCCTCCATCGCGTGGAACACACACTGTATAACCAGTAGCTCCCCAATATTCGCATTTGTAATTACCTTCCTGACTCTCGCAGGGGCGGGGGCAATGCTTTTTGCATTCGCAAATTGAAATAGGGTTGCCAAGTAAAGATTGCCTAAAAGAATTGTTTTTATCAATCAAATATCGAAAAAATAATTCATCGTAATAAGAGGATAAACCAGTGTTATTTAAATTTCCGTTTTTAATAACTGTTAAAGTGATTTCGTTATTATTCAAAAGGTTAGTTTCGGTTTCAATAAAATGGTGTATTACATTGAATGTTATAGAATTTGTAACACAAGAGTATTTATCAACAGATTGATACTGTCCATTGATTTTTTTAAATAACTTGTGATACATTACACTGTCTATCTTATAATAATATCCAATTGCTTGCGTTGAATTAGTATCATAGCTCAATGTATCAGAATAACCGAAGAATATTAAAGATACAGGTTCACCTATTGGCGAGATATTTAAAATATTTTGAATATAATTATTTATGTCAATAGCCTGTAAATTAATTCTTATATCTTTTATTATATGCGAATTATCCTCATATAGATATGTCCGTACTGCTCCTTTGTGATTGAGAAAAGAGAGTGAGTCTTGAAAATTAGTAAGATACATGTTTTTCTTAAACTTTAGCTCGTTGGTGTTAGTAGATTCATTACAAGAAGAAATTATCCCAATTCCGATAAATAACATTATAAGTAATGTTCTAAATTTCATTGAGTTTTGAGTTTTGAGTTTTGAGTTTTGAGTTTTGAGTTTTGAGTTTTGAGTTTCATAATTGCCTCATTATTTTAAAAAATAAACTATATTCAAATATAATAAAATTTAAATAATTGTCCAAATAAATAATATTATATGTATTAATTATATATTTCAGAAAGATATTGAAAATCCAGAGTTAGAAATTATTGAAAATAAATTATTCACATTTTAAGCATATTACTTTTGCTTCTCCTCCATGCTGAGTGTGGGAATGAAATAATAAGAAAAAAAGATAGCTGAAAATCATGTTTAACAAAGTTAAACTACCTATTCTCCGAATTTCCAAGTGCCTTGCTTTTTTAACTTTATATCAAGCTTATATTTTTTGAGTAATTCGGCAGTTTCGTCTGCTGTATATCTTTTGAATTTAAAGTCTTTAGCATTGGCAAGTTCTAATCCGAATAATCCTTGTATAACAGCGGCATCGGACAAAAATCGCGGATTAACTTTCTCGAAAGTATCTGCAAAATCATGATAGTACCAATACATATCTTTATCCAAATATCCGAAGAATGTAAATACAGGCACACCATACATCATCATTGGGGCATGGTCGCTATTTATCCAAGGCTCGGAGCTGGCTCCTTTTTCAAATTTGAATCCGGGGAAACTATTTAGAAAATTTTTGGAAAAATCTGTAAATTCATCATATCCCATCAGATTAATACCTGTTGGGCTACCGGGCATGTCCATATTGACCATAGCTATAAGTTCCGAATTATGTCTATCGGCATAATTGTTAGCTCCCCAAAGTCCTGTTTCTTCGGCATTGAACCACACTAATTCTATAGTATAATAATTAGTTTTGGAATATGTATTGATTAGTCTTGCTATATCGAATAACACAACGGAACCCGAGCCATTATCAATAGCACCGGTGGACAAATCCCAAGAATCGAAATGAGCACCGAGAACTACTTTCTTAGAGCTTTTGCCGGGGAATGTAGCAATTATATTAGAAACATCTTTATTGCCGGTGCAGAATGAATTAATGACTAATTTAGCTTTAACCAATATTTTTGCGTCTAATTGCCTTAGTAGCATTTTGATATCTTCTTTAGTTATAATCAGAGCAGGTATCGGGCATTTAATGCCTTGAAAATTTGCGACCGAGAGTTGAAGCAGTCCGCCATCTTTAGCATTGCCGAAAATTACGGCTTTAGCACCCTTTTTGGCAGCGATTTCTATAGCCGTCATACGTAATAGAGACTCTCTGCCTTTTGCGGCTTCAGTTTCAATAATAACGATTTTTCCAGTCGCATCAAGATTAGCGTATTCATCTTCATATCCGCTTGCAGCATAAATTATCTCGCCGATGAATTCGGGAGTTTTATCTACATAGCCCAGAGCAGCGGTACGGATTTCCTTATTAAACGGTTCGATAAGTTGAATTCGGTCGTCGCCACGCTCCCAGCAGGGCATAGTGAATTTCTCTTCTATAGCATTAATTCCGATTTTAGATAATTCCGAGATAATTATATTTTTTGCTTTTTCGTTATTTGCTGAGCCGGCGATTCGACCGCCGGCATTATCACAAATTTTTTGAAGTAGTTTATAAGATTGGTTCTCTGTATAAGCAGACCCGATAATTTTATTTTTAACTTCCAAATCCAGAGCATGCACTGAAGTACTTAATATTATTACTAAAGCATTTAATAGTATAAGAGAAATTATTGCCGTAAGTACTTTCATAATTATACGTTTCTATATGCTCTTAAAAATTCCAATCTATCCTGAAGTTTTTCAATCGGAACCAACAATTTATCTTTTCCATAGATGGCAGCTTTCTGGCTTGTAAAAGTAAGCTCGTAATCTTTACTCATTACTATAGCTTCCTCAGGGCATACTTCTTCGCAAAATCCACAATAAATACAGCGAAGCATATTGATTTCAAACTTGATAGGGTAGCGCTCTTTATCATTTTCAGTTTCAGAGGCTTGAATATCAATAGCTAATGCCGGACATACTCTTGCACACAGCCCGCAGGCAACGCATCTTTCGCTTCCATCTTCTTCAACCAAAACGGGTCTGCCACGGTAAGAACCGGTTGGTTCCCAACGTTCTTCGGGATATTGACGTGTAAACTTAGGCTTAAACATCTGCTTAAATGTAATACCCATTCCGCGTGCAATTTCCGGAAGATATAATTTTTCCCAGAAGTTAAGTCTTTCTGCTTCGGTATTTTGTCTATTATTCATCTATATTTCCTTAAATCAATTGCGAATTTCAAATTAATAATACTATAATATTGATTATCTAAGTGAAAACAACTCTTATCGTAAATTACTTAAATATATATATACCAATACCTGTCAATACTATATTCAATATTGACAAAGGTAATAAAACTTTCCAGCCGAGATTCATTAATTGGTCGTATCTGAAACGCGGAATAGACCAACGAACCCAGATAATAAATAAAGTCATAAATATTATTTTTGCCATTAATACGCTAAATTGGACTAATGCAAGACCTATTGAGCCCGCATCTAAGCCAAGCATGTCGGGAGTTACAAATGGTATATTCCACCCACCCAAATATACTAAAGAAATGATTGCCGACGAAGTCGCCATATTGGCATATTCGGCAAGGAAGAACATACCGAACTTCATACCTGTATATTCGGTATTAAATCCACCTACTAATTCGGGTTCGGCTTCCGGCAAATCAAAAGGAGCCCTGTTCATCTCGGCAAAAGATGCTACTAAAAAGATAATAAATCCAAGCGGTTGTAATATTATATTCCATTGCCAGCCTTCTTGCGCATGCACTATATCTGCCAGACCGAATGAACCGGAAAGCATTAATATGCCGACTAAGGATAAACCCATTGAAATTTCATAAGATATCATTTGAGCTGATGACCGGAGACCACCCATCAGAGAGTATTTATTATTTGAACTCCAGCCGGCAAGAGTGATTCCGTAAACGCCGACACTGGTCATAGCTAAAATAAAGAGAATACCAATATTAATATTGGGCGATGTAGCAACCCCCATATATATCTTCTGACCATTTAATAATATAAAATCTCCGAAAGGAATAACCGCATAAACGGCAACAGCTATTCCGAGAGTGATAATCGGAGCAATCCTGTGGAATTTCTTGTCTGCCGCCGCCGGTATAATATCTTCCTTCATAAACAGCTTGATTACATCGGCAAATGGTTGTAAGATTCCGAATGGTCCGACTCTGTTTGGTCCTATTCGATTTTGAATAAAAGCCGATACTTTACGCTCCAAATAAACTAAAACGGCAGCGGCAGTAAGTACCAAGCTGATGATAATAACTAATTTTACTCCGACTTCCGCTATAATATATCCTAAATTTTCCATGTTTATATTTTATTTGTATTACATTCTATTATCAATTCAATATCTCAACTAAATAAAATCTCTCTAATAAATCCCCTCTAATAATTTCATTCCCTAAATGAAATAGGGACATCAATTATTATATTCGACGCGACAAATGTGGCTGTATAAATACCATTATTTACTACAAAAGCCACATTTTATAGCCCTATCTATTCAACCCCAGGCTTCAGAGCCTGTGTAAATACTCGAATTAATTCTTTTTACTCTAATGCAACCTGACGGTTAATCGTCAGGTTGATAGGTACTTATTCTATTTTTCAATCTTACATTAATTACAAATTTCCACAGTTTTTCTCCTCTTTTCTAATCAACCCCACGCTTCAGCGTGGGGATACAAATAGTTCGAGAAATTTTCATGAGCAAATTAAAAGTAATCAAAGATTTTTACATCGCGACAAAATTCACAGATTGATGTCAAAATATTTCCTTCCAGCAGGAAATTATATAAATCATTCCGGTTTAAAATAATGAGATACATAGTCTCTTGATTGTTCTTCGGGCTTATCTGCTTTGAATAATACTAAGCCTTTATACTTATTCAAATTTCTATAATTCATTCCTTTAAAACCTTCTACTTTGGCAACAATTTCATCAAACACTTCGCTTGAATTATTATATTTCCAGTCTGCTCCGAAAGCATTGGCTATATTGAGAATAGTTCTCCAAGCCTGACGTGTATCACGAGCTTCATGCTGTGTCCAGCTGTCATTTTGAGCACCGAATTTATCGAGACGGCTCATCTTCATTCCCATATTGCGTATGTTTTCGTTTGTTACCAAAGCCGGAGTAAAGTGCTGAACTCGTTTATTAATATTGATAAATGTGCCTTCAGATTCTGCAATTGCCGAATCAGCGAAAATTAGATCGGCATATTTCAATATTTTACCCTTATTAATACTGTGAGCTATAACGCATTCGGACTTTTCAATTATATCATATAAAGATGAATTATCCTCTAAAGTATTATCAAGGATATAAATAGCTTTTATCTCGCCGAGATTGACTTTATGAGCAAGGTCTGCAATATTCAATCCGCCCACGCCTGCTCCTAATTCCATAGCTCCTGTTGAATTTGGAGTTTTATCATAAGTTTTTAGTTTAGAGTCGGCAAAGCTTTCATCTTTATAATTTAAAAATTCAATGTTATGAGATTTATATATAGTTTTTACAAATTTGGCAAATAAATAATTATCTTCATTTGTTGCCTTAGCTGACGAGATAAACATTACTTGATTCGGTTTATATTTTTTGAGCAACTGAGCAGATTTTCGGAAAGCATTATTCCAATCGGTTTCAATTAATTTCTCATTTTCTTTAAGCATAGGAGTAGTTAATCTGTTATTATTAATATGCTCGTAGTTTAATCTGCCATAGTCGCACATCCAGTGCTTATTTACGTTCATATTCGTTGCCGGCTCGATTCGCAGGATTTCGTTATTACGAACGCCAATCTTAATATTACAAGCACGTGAGCAGCCGGTACATATCGAATCATTAAAGCTCATGTCCCAGACCCGAGATTTAAATCTGAAGTCTTTACTGGTCAATGCTCCAACAGGGCAAATATCTATTACATTCATTGAATAGGCGTTGTCGAATTCTTTATCATTTTCTACTTTTATAGTTACTTTGTCGCCACGATTGACGAAAGTCAATACGTCCTGCTCGGCATATTCCTTTGCAAAGCGGATACAGCGGGAGCAAGAGATACATCTTTCGGCATCATAGATTACATTTGGTCCCCATGATACACGTTTAGGTTTATGGTTTTTCTCTTCCATAAATCGGCTTTCGGCATTAGAATTATTGAAAGCGTAGTCCTGAAGTTTGCACTGACCGGCTTCATCACAAATCGGGCAGTCCAGAGGATGATTAATCAAGAAAAATTCCATAACGGCTTCTTGTGATTTAATTACCGCGTCAGAATTAGTGCGTACATGCATTCCTTCGCTGATTTTGGTTGAGCAAGCGATTTGTAATTTCGGCATATAAGCAATTATCGGTTCGCCGTCTGCATCTCTTTCAAAAGTACCGTCGGGAGCTTTCTTTGCACTACCGATTTCAACTAAGCACATCCTGCAGTTACCGGAAACCGATAGCTCGGGGTGCCAGCAGAAATGAGGAATATCTATACCGTTATTATATGCGGCTTCGATAACCGTAGAGCCTTCAGGTGCATTTATGTGTTTACCATCTATAACTATTAGTGCCATAAATCGACATTTCTCCGTTGTTTTAATAATTCAATATGTAATGAACGTAATAACGGTTAAAATTATTTTTCAGTGCAACTGAATATTTTATTTTTACTTCAATTTATACGATGAATTGAAGTGTACCTGCATGCTTCTCTGAATCCTACATTCTGTGTAGAATTTGAATTATCAAACGTCTGTTAACTTACTTCGCAGAGCATAGTAAGCAGGAGAAATATTTTCTATATTTCAATTAAGTCTATGGGTCAATTCAATTTTATAGGTAAAATCATGAATTGAATGCCACGATGATAGAGTTCTTTTTGAATTTTAAATACCGAATAGTTATGCAAATATTTTGTAAAAAATGTTTCTTGTTTTGGTACTAATTGCCCCCCAAAGAATATGGAATCAGGGAATCTTGAGTAAACTATATCTACTAATTCATTCATTTTTTGAATCATATTGATAGATATGTCGCTATATGCTTCGGAATAATAACCTAATTTATTGGCAAATTCTACATATTTGTGAATATCTTCCCTAATTTTGGAATTCACATCTTCAACTTGGTTACTATGTTTATAAATATTTACATTTAAATGCCCGACAGAAATAAAAACAATGTTTTCGATGCTTGTACCGAATAGTTTAATAATACTCAGCAGGGAGTGAATTCCAATTCCGGAATAACTACTTACAAAAAGCACGGCTGTTTTACCGTATTTATTAAAGACAAGTTGTTTTGATTCATTATCTTTTTTATCCATTATCAATAATTCAGGATCAATCAGGCTATTGAATTTCTTTAATTGTGCTTCTGTTTCGGAATAATGCTTTTTAACTTTAGATAATAAGAAGACTAAACATAGAGTGATAATAATTGTTATCCAGCCGCCTTCATTAAATTTAACAATTATAACAAAAAGCAAAATCGATAAGCAGAGGAATAATCCTAATCCATTAACAATTAGACGCTTAAGCCAATGCTTTTCTTCTTTGCGTACTTTCAGCCAGTGCTTAACCATTCCCAATTGAGATAACACAAATGTAATAAATACATTGATTGAATATAAGACAACAAGAAATGAAACATCGCCATTAGATAGAATCATTATAATAATTGCAGAAAGCCCCATCAGCAGAATACCATTTTTTGTAACTAATCTGTCGTTTAGGTTAGAAAACTTTGTCGGCACCCATTTATCGACAGCCATATTAGCAAGCACTCTCGGACCATCTAAAAATCCGGTTTGTGCGGCAACAAATAATATAAAAGCTTCAGAGAGTAAAATAATAATTATAAAGCTACTGCTGATAATTGAATTCCAGCCTGTAGTCATTTTGTTAAATAGTACGGCATTGGCTGTTTTCCCAAATTCAACATTCACATCATATAGAAGATAAGCCAATAATAAGCCGAAAACAGTAACAGATAAAGACACAGACATAAGCATCATAGTTCTTTTTGCTGTTTTTACTTTGGGCTCTTTAAGTATCGGGATTCCGTTACTTACGGCTTCTATACCGGTATAAGTTCCTGCTCCCATACTGTATGCTTTAATTAAAAGCATAAAAGTACCGAATACACCAAGCGTGCTAACAGAGTTATTTAAATCGGCTTGAGTATTACTAACTACGGAGGGCAAATCAAATGAATGAGTAACAATAGCATATACAATCACAAAGGCATGGGTCAATACAAATACCATAAAAATCGGAACTAATAAAGTAACCGATTCCTTAACACCACGCATGTTAATTAATACTAATAAAAGCAATATTCCAATTGCAAACGGCATTTTCAGATATAAATACTGGTGTGGCAATAAACTGAAAAACGCATCTGCACCGGAAGCTATTGAAACTGTTATAGTTAATATGTAGTCTATCAATAAGGCAGAACCGGAGACCATTCCCCATTTTGGAGATAGTAATTTGGTAGCTACTAAATAGCCGCCTCCACCGGTTGGGAAAAGTTCAATAATTTGAGAATAGCTTGAGCTGATTACGAAAATTGTTATTATAGAAGCAATTGCAACAAATAATGCTAATGCCGTATGACCGCTCAATGTTTGTAAAACTTCAGATGGTCCATAGCAAGATGAGGAAAGCCCGTCTGAACCTAATCCCACCCATGCCAGAAATGCAACAAGTGCTAATTTGTGGATTACCGAATTTTCATTAGGGTCGATTTTCTTACCTAATATCAGTGTTTTTAGTTTATTAAACAAACAATTTCCCTTTTAAAAAATTGCAAATTTATATCTATTTGCAAAGATAAAAATCATTTTATTATTGAAATTATTTACTTATATTATGCAGTTCATTGCTATTTATATTTTCACTGAATTATCACAATATATATTTCAATTATGCACACAATAGACTGATATTACTATAGATAGAAAAATACTTAATCAAACTACTTTATTTAAATATTAATATTTCCGAGTTTAAATAGGATTTTCCCCATCGCGAACAATTAATATAATATACTCCGCTACTAAGATCATTTAAGTTAAGCTCATATTGACCGATACCTTTGATATAAATCTTATGTCGGGCAACAATTTCGCCTGTATAATTATAAATGTGTATATCTAATGGCGATTCTATATCTGAATTATACCTTAGAGTAGTGAAATTATTAGTTATCAATTTTGAGTCTAATTCTATATTTAAATTTTGATATTTGAATTTATTCATCTCCGCTTCGGGGAGGCAGTAATTTGTTAATCGGTAGAATCCATCTTGATATGTAGAAATGATTTTTTTCTTTGAATACACTTTTATTTCCTTTATGCAAATACTCGTGGTATCGGGCAACGACAATAAAGATAGAGCTTCGATGTCCAAAATCGAACCTTCCGTTTTTAGAAAGTCATTACTGAGAGGCACTGCTATTGTCGCACTAAATAAATCATTTTCATTTTTGAAATTGATTGTTTTACCCTTATAAGTTACTTTACTAAAATCAAGCAGATAAAGATCATAATCTAAAGTAATTTCAACGCTGTCAACGGGTATGTCTGCAAGAACCGAATCTAAAATCAAGGATATAGTAAATATATCGTTTGGGGAATGAATATATTGGTCTATATGGAAATTAACAAAATAAACTTCGTCCGGTACATAGCCACTAAGCGGAATAATTATGCTATCGGGGCAGTGAATCTTGAAATCAATTTTTATCGAATTATCAATGTTCCCTATTAGTGTCGGAGTACAAGTTAAGTTAAAATTGATAAATCCCAAAGGAGGTAGCTTATATCCGTTTGCCGGAACATCGCTTAATACTAAATCAGGATTTGCTAAAGATAGCTTTATGCTATCTATAATCAAAATATCATTCGAGTTGTTAGTAAAAGTTATTTGTTTTGTTACAGGCTTATCTATCCATAAATCATTAAAATTAATGAGTATTGGATTAGCTGAAGCACTCATATTTATCATATACATATTATAATTAAACATTAGTGTGCCCGAGCATGGACTGCAAGTAAATATCAGTTCTTCGCTTATATCTCCGAATAATTCAATATCTTTTGGAGAAATTGATATTTCATAATCGGCTTTTTGTTGTGCTTGAATTATTATCACATGATTATTTATACTGACTCCGCTAATAGGATTTTCCCTTAATAATTCAATAGTATCAGCAATATTCCCTGTGTTCTCTATATTAAACATGAATTTATAAGTATTATCGCAAAACTGAAATTTTCCGAAATCTTTATTTGTTATAGATAATTTTGAATTTGAATAACCATAAAATCCGATAACTTCGATTTCGAAATATTCTTCTTTCATTTTCTCGGTGAATATTCTGATTTTTGTTTTTGTAAAACCTGTATCAATCGGATGATATTTTATAAGGAATACTTCTTGAGTATTCTTTTCTACAGTAATAGGTAGCGGAGACGGATAAACAATTGAGAAATTTGTTATGTCGTCTAACTGTATATCGGTAATTATATCTTCGGCAGAACCGGTATTTTTGATATTAAATGATTTGGACTGTTCGTATATCTTGCATAAGACCGAGTCAAATCTGAGCTGATAGTCAGATAGTTCTAATTTAGAAGATACACTGACAATTTTAACGGGTATTAAATAAATATTATCGCAATACCCGTCCAGCACAACTACAATTGTATCGATAAATGTCTTGTCTTTATCGGTAGTAATCTTGAATTTCATATTCAATTCTTTCATTGGGGGGATATACGTTTCCATTGGGGAATACTCGAATTTTAAATCCGCAGTTTCATTTTTCAAAAATGCGGTGTCGAGCATAGCCCCGCCATTTGAAAGAGATTTTATCAAAAGGTCAATATTGCTTGTGGTATCAGTCTGAACAATTCTATTAATTTCTGTAATAGAGAAATCATATTCATTTTTAACGGCAGAACCGGAAATATTTATTTTTAAAGAATCATTACACTTTTCATTATAGAAATTCATTTCTAAAGAGTAATCACCTTCTGCTATCGGGTATAGAATAAAATCTAAAATTTTAATTTCATTAGCATTAAAAACAACTTTATTACTTAATAATGGAGTTAGCTTATATGAACAGTTTACAGTTTTAGTAGTAACATCGTATTTGCCTACACTAATAGAGCTATTAGTAATAGTGAATTGCACAGCACTTGAATCAGTATAGCAAATTGTATCGGCTAAAAATATTTTCTTATTAGCAGTTAATATCGAATAGTTATTAATTACATTAATATTGAGCAAAAAAGGATTTTTATTACCACGTACTTTAGTTGAGTCATTATTTGTAATAGAGAGAGTAACTAATTCGTTATTAATTATGTCTTTAGGTACAAATTCCAGAATCAAAGTATCCAACTTCTTTGGTCTAATGTTGGCTTGCAATGTATTAGTTGATTTAAATCCGACGAGCTTAACCTTTGAATTTGAATTAGTTATATTTTCAATTTTTAGATCGAAATTTCCTGAATTATAAATCGGTAAGCTTATCCGTTCAGTCAATTCTGAATAGCATTGAACATTGATACTTGTATCTCTGGCAGTAATAATTGGCGAGACTCCGTAAGCACGAACTTTGATAGTAGTATCACGACCGCAGGGAGACAATTGCACTTCAAATATTTCTTCTGCCCAGCCGGTATCTTTAGGATTGGCAACAAACGAAACAGGCGTGCTAAAAGACCATATTTTCAGCCTTGTATTAAGATTTGTTTTTATATCAGGATTATAGTTTTGTTTTTTGATAGTATCAATATATTCACCTTCAAATTGAGCTGTCCAGAGCATGTTTTTTGAAGTATTGGTATTACAAAAGGCGGTATCAATGATTAAAGTGTAGTTGTCAGGAGCGGCAGTAGATTTTGCCGAAAGTGCATACAGATTAGAAATTGCCATATAACTATTATTTATATTTGCATTTAAATATGCTAATTTAAGACCTTCGCGAAGAGGAACCATGCTTACAATTACTTCTAAGCTGTCGCAGGGATTAATATTAATAAGCTGATTAGGTTTAGGAGATATCAAGGTGAATTCATTTGCCGAAGGTCCGCTAATATTAAGTAACGCAGAGGCATCATCAAACGAATGATTAACCAAATAAGTAGTGTCTAAGTTAGTAGCAGGGTAGCAAGTTAGTTCAAATATCAAAGAGTCCGAATTAAATTTGCAAGTATCGGGTACAAATTTGTATATACCCTGACCAACCACCCATCCTGTAGTTGGGTTTACAAACCAAATATCATCTAAATTCCCCTCTTTGACTCCGCAGTTCTTTTTTACCCAAGAAATTCCTGTATTACTTGTATAGTAAATAGCACCATTATAGCCGCAAGCCCATCCCGAAGTCTCACTTATTAGAAAAGTACCGAACATTTGGTCTCCGGTAGCAGCTCTGTTCCAGCTTGCACCGTTATTAGTTGTGAAAAGCATTCCCCCTTCGTTTCCGCCACCGGCACATTGCCAGCCCGAATAAGGCAGTAAAAACGAACTGCCCATTTTTGTAATTTCTTCCTGCCAGCGATTAGTCTCATTAGATAACTCTGTATTTGCAAATACTGACCAGCTTGAACCTCCGTTATTTGTTATCCATATCTTGCCACTGCTAACGGCATATCCCAAACCATTGGGCTGATAAATAATCGCATCAGTCAATCCGGAATTAGGTTCATTACCAATATATGTAGTCCAAGAAGTGCCTCCGTCCGTAGTTCTCCAGAAATATTGAGTGGAATCGCCACAACCACCGCCGACAGCCATGCCGTCATTTGCTGTTACAAAATAGCATCCCCAGACCTTAAAAGACATTGCAGAATCAGAAACATCTGCCCAGCTTGCTCCGCCATCGGTAGATTTGAAAACTCCGTCTATTCCAGAAGTATAACCGGTGCCTATAGTTGGGAAGTGAATGCTTTCCAAGTGATTTGCTCCCGGCACTTGTGAGCCCGCCCATGAATTGCCGGCATCAGTAGTTCGGAGGACTAATCCGTTAAAACCACATATCCAACCATATTGAGGATTAGATGGCAAGAAGTAAACATCAAGCCAATAATTACTTTTATATGGTTGTAGTAGATTTTCAAATTGTTTCCAATACGCAGAAAAAGAGCTAACAGCGGGTATAATTAGCAAAAGGATATATAATATATATTTTTTCATAGTCATATCTTTTCTCTTTTAATCCTTAGGATTTCACAATATATAAAAAGTAGATGAGAAAACCAAATAAAATTACTATCCAATTCAAAATAATATATAAACTTAGCTAATGCTAAGATATATTAGTCGAGATAATTAAAACAAGGCACATTTGCATTAACCATAAACTTTTTCTTTAAATAGTAAATAAATTTATTTATTTTTGCAATACTTGTTTTTGGATAATAAACAATTGTTATATTAATTTTGTTACAAAGTCCTACGATGAAAATATAAGAATAATACCCGAATAAATAAATTGGTTAACAAATCAATTTATCTGCTTATCTATCGTTAATTAGAATAATTGATTTATCAAATATTTGAGTTCAATATGAAATCGCTGTTCAATTCCTTTATATGGAAATTTATACTCGGTATTATTGTTATCGGTTCGTCCATCAGACCGGCAACCGCACGGGATATAAATCTTGATTCTTTATTTAACAAATATGGATTCACAGGTTCTTTTGTAGTTTTAGATAACTCTGCAAATGAATTTGTTTATTATAACCAGAAAAGATGTGAGAAGAGATTTTCTCCTGCTTCTACTTTTAAAATACCAAATACTCTTATCAGCTTAGAAAACAATATTATAAGCGACGAGAATTCCGTATTTAAGTATAATGGTGAAGACAGATGGAATGAACTCTGGAGGCAGGACTTAACCCTTAAAGAGGCAATGAAATACTCTTGCGTCCCCTGCTATCAAGAATTAGCCCGCAAAGTCGGCAAAGCAACTATGCAGAAATGGTTGAATAAATTTAATTACGGCAATAAAAAAATCGGCAATAAAATCGATGAATTCTGGCTCAATAACAAATTGAAAATATCTCAAGTCGAGCAAATCAATTTTCTGAGAAAGTTCTATTTCGGATCTCTCGGAGTAAGCGATAGAGTTACGGATATAGTTAAAAGTATAATTATATATGATAATAATGCTCAATATAAATTAAGCGGTAAGACCGGTACCGATATACGAAATAAAAATGTCGTCGGCTGGTATATCGGATATTTAGAAGTTAATACTAAGGTTTACTTTTTCGCCCTAAATATTGAGCATAGGGAAGAGGGTGATTTGTTATTTACTAAAGAAAGAGTAGAGCTGACTCTAAGCATACTCAGAGAATTAAAATTCATAGAATAATATATAGGAAATATAAATGGAAAATGAAATCAAGCTTACTGGCAAAGGCAATTTACATGATTTATCAGTAAAGATTGAGCCGGCTATTGCAGTAGCTGTTGCTCGCAAAGGTGGCGACCGCGAATTAGTTTTTGATTATCTTGATGAATTAGAAGATTTGGCTAAAACAGCTGGTGTGGAAATTATTGAGAAGACTTATCAGGAATTAGTCAAGCCAAACCCAGCCACTGCTATTGGCTCCGGCAAAGTCGAAGAATTAAAGCAGAACTTAATAGATAATGATATACATTTGGTGATTTTTGATGATGACTTAACTCCTGCTCAGGTTAGAAATCTTGAGAAAGCATTAAGTGTCAAAGTAATGGACCGTAGCGGATTAATACTTGATATATTTGCTCAGCATGCAAAAACTCTCGAAGCAAAAACGCAGGTAGAGCTTGCTCAATTGCAATATCTATTGCCAAGATTGACGAGACTTTGGACTCACTTGTCTAAGCAATTTAGCGGAGTAGGAACCAAAGGACCGGGCGAAACTCAAATTGAAACTGATAGGCGTTTAGTTAGAATTAGGATACAGAAATTAAAAGAAGATCTTAAAGAAATATCTAATCAGAAAGAGCAACAGAGAAAAAATAGAATAGACATTCCTAAGTTCGCTTTGGTCGGATATACCAATTCCGGTAAGTCAACATTGATGAACACAATGACTAATTCCGGAGTATATGTAGAGAATAAATTATTTGCTACATTGGATACTACTATCCGTTCATTCGAGCTACCCGGCGGGCATAAATCTGTTCTCTCTGATACAGTAGGATTTATCCGTAAATTGCCTCACCATTTGGTGGCATCATTTAGAAGCACATTGGCAGAGGTTGCCGATGCAGATGTTATAGTTCACGTAGTAGATGCAAATCATAAATTATTTCGTGACCAAATCAGAGTAGTTAACGAAACTTTAGAGAGTCTCAATATAGTCGATAAACCGATTATTCTGGCACTAAACAAAATTGACTTGGTTAAAGATATTGAATTACTAAGGTCAATTGAAGCAGAATTCCCCGATAGTATATTAATATCGGCTAAAAGAGCACACAATATAACTAGTTTACTTGACCTGATGGAAGTAAAATATGACTCAAATCAGAAATATGCCGATTTGCTATTGCCATATTCTGCTATGAATAAAATCGCAGATATTTATACTTATTCCGAAGTTCGCGAGCGAGAAGATCGTGATGACGGAATTTTATTAAAATTAAAAATTAATAAAGACAAAGGCGAAATCTTTCGATTTAAATTCAAACAGTATATTATGGATTAAATATTCTGGATTAACATAACACGATAAAAACATTATATTTTTGATTGTATTATGGATTAGAATAACATCATTTCCTATATGAAATACTTATTTCAAGTAGGAAATGATATATTAAATTTAAATCTTTTTTAGTGAGCTTTATAATTGAAAATCAATATAAATTGTAAAACGATAGATAATTTTGTAATTTTGCAAAAATAGATTAAAATATTATTTTCAAAACGGATAAAATGAAAACATATCATAAAATAATAAATGGTGACAGTAGAAGCATGATTGAATTAGATGATAATTCAGTTCATTTGGTAGTTACTTCACCACCTTACTGGCAATTGAAGGATTACGGCTCTGAAAATCAGATTGGATATAACGATAGTTACGAAAATTATATTAATAATTTGAATTTAGTTTGGAAAGAATGTTACCGTGTATTGCATAATGGATGCCGCTTATGTATAAATATCGGAGACCAATTTGCCCGTTCTGTTTACTATGGTCGATACAAAGTAATTCCGATTCGTCAAGAAATAATAAAATTTTGCGAAAGTTTCGGTTTTGATTATATGGGAGCTGTTATTTGGCAGAAAGTTACTACATCAAATACAACCGGAGGAGGAGTACAAATGGGATCGTATCCCTATCCAAGAAATGGAATTCTTAAATTAGATTATGAATTTATCCTTATATTTAAAAAATTAGGTGAAGCTCCCAAACCTACAAAAGAGCAAAAAGAACTTTCAAAAATGACTCCCGAGCAATGGAATACTTATTTCGCAGGGCATTGGAATTTTCCCGGTACTAAACAAAATAAGCATATTGCAATGTTTCCCGATGAATTACCAACTAGATTAATAAAAATGTTTTCTTTTGTTGGTGAAAACGTATTAGACCCGTTTGCCGGCAGTGGCACTACTTCGTTAATGGCAAAAATTCTTTCACGAAATTCAATTGGATATGAGATAAACCCTGAATTTATTCCAATAATCAAAGAAAAACTTAATATTAATCAAACTGACTTGGATTCAACTGATTATGAATTTATCAAACAAACTGATTTAAATATTGATTTTAATAAAGACATTGAAAAGTTACCATATATTTTTAAAGACCCTCATATATTAGATAAAAAAATTGATATTAAGAAATTGCAATTCGGTTCAAAGATAGATAAAGATAGTTCAAGTAAAAGAGAAGAATTTTTCTCTGTTAAAGAAATTATAAGTCCTGAGAGAATTCTTTTAAGTAATAATTTGATTGTTAAACTATTAGGAATCAAAGAAAATTCTACTGATAGTAAAAAAGCCATTGATTTTTTAATGGAAAAGACTAAAGGGAAAAAAGTATTTTTAAGATTTGATAGTATCAAATATGATGTTAACGATAATTTGCAATGCTATCTATATTTAGAAAACAAGACTTTTATTAATGCTCATTTGCTTAAAAACGGATTAGTAACCGTCGATAATGACATTGAATTCAAGTACAAAGATAAATTTAATAGCATTTGGGGAGAATTAAATGGCTAAGCCTTTAACAAATAAATATTCTAAAGAATTTGGGAAAAAAGAAAAGGTTTTGAATTACGCTACTCAAACTTATCAACTATCAAGACCAAACAAGGTGGGTGCCGTTATGTTACTTATTCGCCAATGCCAACCTAAAACATTTTGCGATTGGGAAAAATGGTACTTTGAAAACGCAATTACTGATGGTAAAAATCAAATTAAAATTTCAAAATCGAATTTAGAAGAATTGGGTGAAAGACTTTATGTCAAAATTAAAGAAATTGTCATACCCGAATGGACAGATGCTTTTAATCAGTTGACAATTCAAGACTGCGTAGATTATATTTTTAATCTAACCTTGAATAGAACTTATGATGGCTATATACGAGAAAAATCTGTTGTTGAAGATAATTTAGTTAAAATGTTTCCTGATGTAAGGTTTGAACAAAGTGACCCCGAATTAGACCACGCCGGTGATATTGATTACTTAGGATTTATTGGTAACAAAGCCTTTGGAATACAAATCAAACCGGTAACAGCTAAAGCTAATTTTGGCAATTACTCTGTAACTGAAAGAATGAAAGCAAGTTTTGATGAATTTTCTAATAAATATGGTGGTAAAGTATTTATTATATTTAGTATTGATGAAAAAATTCAAAATGAAAATGTGATTCAACAAATTGAAAAAGAAATAATTAGACTTTCTTGAGATAAAATATTTAAGGATATATTTATGCTTGATAAATCAAAAGAACTTAATGCTTCAATTAAATTAGTCAATGACAAGCTTCATTTCGAAGCTGTAGTTGACAGTAATGTCCCAATTTCAATTGATTATTTTCCTCCAATAGGCGATGGCTTAGGATATTCCTCTCTAGAGTTATTACTAATCAGTCTATCCACTTGTATGGGGAGTTCAGTGCTTACTTTACTAAGAAAGATGCAGAAAAATATCATAGCACTTGATATTAATTCCAAAGGTATCAGAAGAGAAGAACACCCCACCGGCTTTAAAAATATATATATTGAAATGAATTTGAAGTCTGCGGATATTAAGCCCGAAGATTTAGATAAAGTGATAAAATTATCAGATTCTTATTGCCCTGTCTATGCTATGCTAAAAGGGAATGTAGAAATTGATGTGAAATATAATATTTATCAATAGATTACCAATTATTAGTTAATTTAGTTTTTTATTCTCTTATAAAATGATTCAATATGAAAACAATACTAAGGTGGCATAAGGGGTTTTTCGGCTCTAAGTATGAAATATTTAGAGATGACAAGTTTATTGGCAGTATCAAACCCTCAACTTGGAAACAAATATCTGAAATAGAGATCAACGGTATTAGATATACGTTTAATACGATAGGTTTTTTTAAGCCTGTCTGTGAAATTAGAACTGCAGACAACAATGTTATTGGTCAAATCAAATTTAATACTTGGGGCACTAATGCTAATATCGAAATATTCGGTAAAAAGTATTTTATGAAGTATGAAGGTTTTATTGGTAGAAAATTCAGTCTGACAAATAGAGAAGGAAGCCAAATTCACTACACTGCTAAAACTAATAGCGGAAAAATCGTATCTGATATAGACGACGACTTAGCAGTTTTTGCCGGAATACATGTATATAATTATTACTTGCAAATTACTATGTTTATAGTAATTGTTTCACTTTGTACTACATCGATATCCTTATTAATACGATAGAAATATAATAGATATACACTATTTGTAACTTGAAATATAATATCCTCGAGTTAGCTCTCGAGGATATTATATTTGTAAAAACTATTTTGAACAGGGGCATATATTATTAATTAGGTCATTATCAATTTTAATATCGTCGAATGGTTCAAATTCGAGTATCTTGTTTTTAATTTTATCATAGCCTTTACTGTTACCATCGGTATTTGCAATCCAGTATTCGACAGCCTTTTGGTTTGTATATCCGCAGAATTGCATTAAAATAATTGAAGAGATGTAACCGGACTGATGCCAACCGTTCCAGCAATGAAGGTATATCGGGCCTTTATTCGGATTCTCAATAATTTCTTTTACAATCAACAATATTTGTTTGATTTGAGTTCTATTAGAAAGTGAATTCTGATAATATCTTAAAGTATCTTTCTTATTTTCGCTGATTACTAATTTAGGAGCTGTACTGAAATTAGTACCATAGAGATAGACAGCGGTTGAAAATCCTTCATTTGCTAAATGCTGTAATCCGTCATTTGGCAGAGGATTGCTATTATTCCTTTTTACTTTTTCGTCTTTATGATAGAAATTATTAGCTCCGCCGCGGTAAGCCACCCCATAGAGAATAGTGCGCATATTGCGGGTGCCGTATAGTTCGTCAAATCCATTGCCTTGATTATCAGTAATTTTCTCGTTTACAGTTTTAGCTTTATACTTATTTTTATAATATTCTGCTTTGCTTTTTAAGTCAATATTTTTAATTTCCACAGATGGAAGATTAAAGGTAAAAACTGCTATTAATAGCATTGTTAAAATTGATTTTGTCGAAATTCTGCTCATTTTGTTTCCTTTAATAAATACCCTTTTTATAACTACAATAAATATACCAATTATTGCTAATTAAGCTAAAAAGATGAATTATAATAATTTAAATTCAACGCGTCGGTTTATCTGCCTGTTCTCGTCAGTGTCATTGGGTGCTACAGGTTTGCTTTTGCCATAACCAACGATTTTAATACGATTTTTGACAATCCCTTTTGAAATCAAATATTGAGCTACTGCATTAGCTCGGTTTTTTGAAAGCTGTTTATTGTTTGCATCTGAGCCTACATTATCTGTATGACCACTGATTTCAATATTATACTCATTATTTTCATTAAGAAATGTAATAATTCTATTTAATTCCGAATATGAATCGGTCAATAGTTCAAATTTTGCAAATTCAAAGAATATATTATTGAGCCTGATGGTAGCCCCCTTTTTGACAGGTACTAAATATAAATCCTTATTTATCTCTTGATAATAAGTAATATTTTT
Organism: uncultured bacterium; assembly: GCA_942493235.1. Lineage (GTDB taxonomy): Bacteria > Bacteroidota > Ignavibacteria > Kapaibacteriales > UBA2268 > ENR-C587. The sequence continues at coordinate 851,715 of OW818676.1, forward strand.
TAAGTCAAGATTTTCATTAATAGCTATAAATCCATTAGCTTCGGCAAGAAAACCATACTTATTGCCCGCCGGTAGAACTATCTGATATGAACCATCATTTGCGTTTGAACGTGCTAAGCCGGCTTCTTGCCCACTATTTAAGAATTCATAAATAATTTTGGCATCTACCGGAGTGTTATCCTTTGCATTTAACACTCTACCGCTGACTAAAGTTACAATCTGTGGTTTAAGTGCTTCGGGAAGTTTAATTCGGAAGATATCTTCTCTACCGATTGAATTATTAGAAGATACGAAATAGCCGTATTCACCGGAAGCCGGAATAGTAAAATAAGCGTCCCATTCAGATGTATTAATTGGAGAACCGATATTCAGGGGTTCGCTCCAATGCTTCCAAGTATCGTCTAACCTACGGCTGATAAAAATGTCTTTATCGCCATAGCCGGGTCTTCCAGAGCTTGAGAAAAAGAGAGTAGTCATATCGGCAGCAATAAACGGAGCTACATCATCTGTAGCCGAATTAATGTCTAATCCTAAATTTTGAGGTTCGCTCCATGTGCTGTCATTTATTTTAAAAGACACATACATGTCATTTTTCCCGAACGAGTCCTCTCTTTCAACTGAAAGAATTAATACTTTTCCGTTGCTTGCTAAATTATAAGAAGATGAGCTTTGCATCGGATTTAATTCAAGAATTTCTAATCCTTGCGGATAGCTCCAATCAGTTCCTTTTAAATAAGAAATTGAAATGCCCGGCGATGCTTTCCCTATAGCGGAATTATATTTATTGCCGACAATCATAGAATTGCCGTCAGCCGAAACAGATATTGCGTAATTAGAATATTCATTATTAAGTGGATATCCGATATTAATTGCGGGCATAAATTCATTTTTGGAATTAAGATTAGAATACCATATATCTTGAGCTTTCTTTATGCCTATATTTAATGGATGATCTGAACGAGTAAAATATATTTTTTGTCCGTCTTGGGTAATAATAGGAGCTAATTCCGGAGATTCAGAATTAATATTGGGTCCCAAATTTTCCGGCAAATAATTAATATCCTTGCTTATAGCTGAATTTATTTGAATATTTATCGGTGTGGCAGCATCCGAAATCCCGATAGCATCATATCCACATCCTTTATACGCAAGAGAAGCCAGAACTTTTAACTGAAGTTTATATACTCTGTATTGAGTCTTTTGAATCAATGTACGGAATAAATTAGAATTTGAATTTAATTTCGGATACTTATTTTCATATACTATATTTTGAATATTCAATGAATCAAAGAGAATAATTTGATAAATCAGCCCTGAATAATAATTTTCATTTATTATGATTTGCTCAACAAATATCGGATTATCAAACCCGACAGTAATTGATTCGTAGTCCCTTCCAAACACCGGATGGGGGCACCACGAGCATTCACTAAAGCCAAATTCGGGCATTACGCTGGGTTTCCCCAATATCTCTTTTGCCGAGCATTCTTTTCTTGATAGCTCTGAAGTATAATCAATTAATTTGTCTGCCCAGCGGATTTCTTGCGAATATAAATTTAATGTAAATAAAAAAGATATTAGCAAGGGATATAAATAATGCTTCATCGGAATTCCGGTATTATTAATAATGCAACAAAAATAATGTAACAAGCAAACTATTAGCATCGAAACTAAACATAAGACTTTATAACGACGTACTTATTTAAATGCTGTTGTAAATACTCATAAGTGCAGCTCTCTTGATTTGAATAAAGTACAATATCAAAGATATGATGTTTGTTAGTACGTATCGTTTTTTTATTCTATATTTATATGTAACTTACAAATTCGACAAACGGAATTATAAAGACTTATAGTGTTCACTGTTACTGAATAAAGTTGGGATAAATCTGAATGGACGGCAAGTAAAATCAGCAAAGCAAATTATTAGGCGAATTGGGTAAGTTCCAGAAGGATTTCCAAATATAAATATCGGGTCAAACAGTGTGCAGAAAGTGTGCAGAAATAAAGTTAAAAATGCACAGAAATGCAGAATATTGCGAATATTAGCCAGAATAATCAGTCATAAATATAAATAAAAAAAGCCGTAAGTTGTTTAATTCTCACGGCTTGTAATCTATATATATAAGTTATATTCTAAAAAGGACTCTTCTGTTTTTATGAAAAACTCACTACTAATATCATCCACCAATTTATGAAAACCGAAAAGGAGACGAAGAGCCCTAAGTTTATTTGTTAGGAGTTAATATGAATCAAAGTACAATCTTTTTAAATTTGAGGCGGGTAGGTATTCCCCGCCTCTCTAATGACATCAAACCGCTACTACCTGAAATTTTTCTTTTATATCACAGAGCAAATCGTTAACTCTTTTCCAACTGACAGGTTTCTCGAAATAATCATTGGCACCACAACTGAAAGCTTTACTAATTATTTCTTTTTCAATATTTCCTGTGCAAAGTACGATAAAAGCACTGCTGTCAAATTTTCTTATAATCTTTATTAATTCAATTCCATTCATGTCCGGCAATCCATAATCAGTAAATATCACATCGTAAGCCGAACTTTCATATTCCTTTATTCCATCTTTTGAACTGCTACAAGATTTACAATTATAACCGTTTAGTTCTAATGCATTCTTGAACATTTTTAGGGTGATTTCATCATCATCAATTACTAAAATTTTCATTCTACAATCCCTAATTTTCAAGTTCATTTAATATCTTGCAATCGTTGTGCCAAACTTTATTGTTAAGTAAACAAAAATTGTAATACAATATAATTCATATACTTATCAATATCTTTACAATCTTTATAAAAACTTCATAATTGAGTAATTATTCAAAACTGAAAACAAAAATGAACAATATTGCAAATTTGCATTGTTTGCTAAATTTAAACAATATTTCAATTCACGAGCATGCATAAGATAATTCTAGGGTATAAAATCCTTAGCTAAATATAAATATTGCTCATATAGATTAACTCTGAAATTAATTTTTAGATTTACCTCTTTTGCCTATACAAATATAAGGATAAAATATTATCAAGTCAAATATTTTTCTTAAAGTTATCAATAAATAAAATGAAAATATTATTTATTTAGAAAATCTTCTAAATATTGTTGCTTAGTAAAATAATGAGACAATAGAGGGACAGATTATTTCTATACACAAATAGTATTGGAAGAGAAGAATGATAAAGGGAGAGCCACTTTCATTTTACCGATGTTCAACAGCTAACGATGTTGGAAGAAAAGTATCCGTACATGATCTTCAAGCCCTACCTTTGGGGAGGGTTTGGAAGGGGTTGATTCAATTACGAATTTCAAATAACCAATTACGATTTACATAAGATATGTCTTATCTAATTCCCCGAACCCCGAAAAAAGGACCACCCCGTCATCGCTTGGCGATGCCACCCCTCCAATTGGAGGGGAATTTTAAGAAATAGCTGTTAAACAGTTGCCTTTTACATCAATACATGATCTTCAAGCCCTCCCTTTGGGGAAGGTTTGGGAGGGGTTGAAAGATTTTTAGCTGTCAGCCTTACTACGCAGAGCGTAGTAAGGAGGCGAAATGGAGTGCCACTATCATGTTACCGATGTTGAACATCTAACGATGTTAGAAGAAAAAAAATGATTTTCCAAACGCCACTATCCAATTCCTATTTCCTACTTCCCAATTCCTAATTCCCACTTTATAACTTTATAAACTTTCAACTTTATAACTTAGTAAACTTCCGAACTTTCAAATAAAAATTGCATATCTTCGACTTTTAATTATCAAAATAATAATTATTTATTTTTATATATAATAGAGAGGTCAGTGCAATGGCTGAACATCATCAAGTAATAGTAATCGGGTCGGGTCCGGCAGGTTTTACGGCAGGATTATACACTTCAAGGGCAAATTTAGAAACAGTAATATTTGAGGGTATGCAGCCCGGTGGTCAATTAATGATAACTACCGATGTAGAGAATTTTCCCGGTTTTGAAAATGGAATAGAGGGTCCTGCTATGATGGACATTTTCCGTAAACAGGCTAACAAATTCGGAGCAAAATCAATTTATGAGTTTATTGATAAAGTTGATTTTTCGCAAAGACCATTCAAGTTATTTAACGACACCGGAAAAGAATATACAGCCGATGCGGTAATAATTGCAACAGGTGCTAAGGCGAAATTATTAGACATTCCGAGCGAAGCTACATATTGGGGCAGGGGAATCTCGGCTTGTGCTACTTGCGACGGATTTTTCTATCGCGGTAAAGATGTGTTTGTGGTTGGTGGTGGAGATACGGCTATGGAAGAAGCAAATTATCTTACAAATATGTGTAATTCAGTAACTTTAGTTCACAGACGTCAAGGATTTAGAGCATCGAAAATTATGATAGACAGATGCAAGGCTAATCCAAAAATTCATTTCTTATTAGATAGCGTCATAGACGAATATTTAGGTGAGAAAGTTAACGGTTTCGATTCACTTACTTCTATCAGAGTCAAAAATGTAATTACGGGCGAGATGAGTGTTCACACCGGGCATGGAGTATTTGTAGCTATTGGTCATCAGCCGAATACTAAAATATTTGAAGGTGTATTAGACATGAACGAAGAAAGTTATTTAATTACCAAAGGCAAATCAACTTATACAAATATCGAGGGTGTTTTTGCTTGCGGCGATGTGCAGGACAGCACCTACCGTCAGGCAATTACTGCCGCCGGTAGCGGATGTTCGGCTGCAATTGATGCTGAAAGATGGCTAATGGCTCAGCATTAAGATATTATATTATGAATTTATATTGTCAAAAAATATAAAATTATAATCAACAAATCGCTCAAATGTTAGTTTTAAATTAAAATTACGAGCTTGTCTAAAAAAGTAATAAGATAGCCAAATCGTCATTTTGGGTGTAACGAAGAATCCGGAATTATCAATATTTAGCTTTTTCTGGATTCTTCAATCGTTTAGAATGACAAATATTAGGCAGTCTCGAGAATTAATCATTATTTTCGCTTTCCATCTCTTTCACTATCCTAACTGTTTCAATACTTACGGTGGTAACTCTCATAAGTAAATCTATTACTTTGTCTTTATAGTCGATGAATTTGTATGTGTTGAACTTCTCTGCAATTGTCGGGTCTTTGGGTTTCTTTTCTTTGTACTGGTCTAAAATCCATTCTAAAGCGGAGCGGTTACCGAGTTTATAATCCCAAACTTAGGCAGGAATACCGGATACTACTGATAATTCTATATAAATACAATAAAAAGATTATCTAATAAAATTTTTTTTTGATAATTTAGTCTATATTACTTTAATAGCGTAATAAACAAAAATTGTAATTATAACGGAACTAATATGCGTAAAATCCCTTTGTTAGGCTTGATGTTGATAGTTTTTACAGGTTCTTTGTTTTCTGCTGATAATACTAGCCCATATCAATTTTTACGATTTAACTCGGGAGCAAGAGCCGCTGCTTTAGCCGGTGCTACAGTATCTATGCCCGAAGACGGTACTATGATGTTTTACAATCCTGCTTCAGTTTATACAGTAGAGAGCAAAGCTCTTAACTTGACATTTTTAAAACACGCACTTGATATTAATTCCGGTAATGCATCATATATTACAAGAATAAAGGATTACGGTGTATTCTCTGCCGGTATGGTATTTACAGACTACGGTTCATTTGACAGAGCTGATAATCTCGGCAACAAATCGGGAACTTTTGGAGCAAATGATTTTGCTTTATCAGTAGGATACAGCAATATTTTAGACACGAACTTATACTATGGCGTAGCTATAAAATATATTTATGTAGGGCTTGAAGATGGTAATTCATCAGCTTTAGCTCTTGATGCCGGTTTATTATACAGGCTGTCGGACAAAAAGACCAATATCGGTTTATCAATTTTGAATTCGGGATTTCAGCTTTCTAAATTTTATAATTATTCCGAATCTGTTCCTTTAGACATAAGGCTGGGAATCAATCACAGGCTCGAGGGGCTCCCCTTGCTACTCAATTTCTCATTCCATCATTTGGCAGATAGTGAAGACTCTTTCTTTGATAGATTTGCTAATTTCTCAATTGGGGGCGAGATTTATTTAGGGCAATACATAATGGCTCGTTTAGGATATGACAATCAGATTCATAGATTGACCGCTCCGGCTGCTGATAAAGGTTTAGCCGGATTTTCAGGCGGATTGGGCTTAAAATTCGATAGATTTAATTTAGATTATTCCGTTTCGCAGATAGGGCTATCGGCATATCTGCACAGAATGGGTATTAGTTTAGATATATAATAATTTTGATACTAATAATATTATTAGTAATAAGAAAAATAAGAATAAAAATATAATAAAAATTAAGGGGAAAAATGAAAAAGTTAATCTTAGTAGTATTTATTTTTTTAATTGCTTTAGTAATTAATTCCGAGTCTTATGCTCAACAGACTACTCAGCCGGCTGCGACTACTCAGCCGCAAGCAATATTAAAGCCGACTATGGTAATAGATAATTTGGTATTTGTTTCTACTGCACTGAATACTATAGAAATAAGTGGTGCAGAAGTAGATGGATTTTTACTATGTAAAAATCACATTGATGGCGAAATCAAAAAATTAGCTCAGGAAAAGAAAACTCCGACCGATACGGCTACTATTTCTATTCCATTGAATATAGCAAATGCGACTATTCAATTACTACAAAGAGCGAAATTCTCAGGTGCTAATGCTATTAAATATAAAGCATTTGTTGACTCACTTTATGCAGCAGCTAAGTCCGCTGTGCCAGCAAAAAAATAGATTTAATAGAAATATAAAAATCCCTTCTGAGCTTTATGCTTTGAAGGGATTTTTTTATATTAAAGGTAGTAATCAATTAATTATTTAAGTCTGTTGCAATACTATATAATTTTCAATTCAAATTTATTTTACCCTACGGTTAACCATAAGGTTGAACAGTACTTAGAAGTATGAAAATCTTTATATAATTAACAGTAATTAAATATTTTAGACTTTTGCAACAGCCTTTATTTGATATTAGAACATAAACATTATACTAAATACTAATGCGAAAATGGCAATCAACATTTTGCGAGCCATCATCGGTTTTTCTTTCTTTATTGTATTCCAGCATAAAGATGAGTAATAGAAAAATACGCACATAATCACTGTAATTAGAGCTACACTTATCGGGTGGGCTCTCGGACCTAACAGATATATATATCCGTAGTTAATTACCGAGCCATATACTAACATCAAATGACCGATATAGACCAATAGCGATTCTTGCCCGGCAATAGCAAAAGCTCTGCCTATACTTAGATTTTTGAGCTTCTCTTCGAATAAATAAGAAATGCAGAAAATTAATATTATACCGCAAGTCCTAAATAGCGAGTGAGTAGGGAAGCCCTGCCACCAGTCTTTCCATCCGATTACTCCGATTAAGTAGTCGCCGGTTTGTAAAAGTATAAATCCAAGCACAAGAGCAGTAATTATTCCGATTTTAGCAAACTTCTCTTTATTTTTTGCATCAAAAAATATTGCAGTAAAGGCTACACCCGCAAAAAAGTATCCGCTCCAAGGGAATAATGGGAATTTGGAAACCGGAGACTCAGCAAGATAAGAGCCGACCATAGTCGGAAATATAGTAAATGGGTCCCAATTCCAAATCATAGGCGTAAAGAAGAAAAATCCTAATGCAATTGCAATTGATAAGTATTTCAAAATCTTTAGATTAGGAGTTAATAGAAGCAGAATTAATGCCAATACTGACGACATAACTATAGTCTGCAATACGTCACATTCCGCTAATATCAATACCTGTTGATGGTCTAAAGTAAATAGATTGAAAATTGATAGAACCGGTAAATGAATAAAATATGCCAAAGTAAGTATTAATCCAAGTCTGCGTAAGTAGTCCCATAGCGGTTTACGGAAATGTTTATAATCGTCATGCTTTCTTGTGGCAGCTATCCAGAAACCGGAGCCGGCAAAAAACAAAAATCCGACAGAAATAAATCCGTTTAGTACATTTAATAAATGAAAAATTGTTCCGTATTCATAGTCATTGTGCATTATCGCATTGACCACATGGCATTCGAGCATAGCAAAAACTGCTAATCCCCTAAGTGCATCTATAAATACGTATCTGGTACCTTTTTTCTCCATACATTTACCTATATTAGTATTAAAATTATTCGTAATTGGTACATAAATTATGTTTATTTGAAAATTACTATCTTAAAGATTGTAAAATACAAAAAATAATTTGAATACTAAATAAATAATTATCTCAACGCTTATTTTAAAATTTTAAACTCTACTCTTCTATTTTTGGCTCTGCCTTCATCAGTATTATTATCTGCGATAGGATTGTCTTTTCCATATCCGATTGTAATCAGTCTATTGGGATTAATACCCATTTTTACTAAATAATCTACTACTGATTTAGCCCTTTGCTCAGATAATAACGTATTATGATTAGAAAGTCCTTTATTATCTGTATGCCCCGAGATTTCAATACTTGTATTTGAAAGCTCTTTTAATAAAGCGACTAATCTATCTAATTCATAATAAGATTCAGGTTTTAGAATACTTTGGTCATAATCAAAGAATATGTTATTTAAAATTATTGGTTTATTTTCTAATTTATCTTTTTTATATAAATTTACATTTACATTTTTTGAAACTGCTTGATTTTCATTGGTTAAATCAAGATTGTTTGAAATCGGATAATAGCCATCTTTTTCTGCATAATAACTGTAATTTGTACCGAGCGGAAGTACTATAAAATAATTGCCGTTATTCGGGTCGCTTTTTAGTCTTCCCATTTCTTTACCCGATTTAAGGTCATGCCAGACTATATCTGCAGAAATGTAATTGCCGTCAATATCCCTAACTATACCATTTATAGTAGCTACAGGATTTGGTTTAAATTCTTGTGGCATTTTAATAGTATAAATGTCTTGCCCTCCAAAACTTTTACCTGACTTAATAGATGAAAAATAAGCTAAACTGCCGTCAGTTGAGATTACATATCCCAAGTCATCTTCTGGAGAATTAATTGATTTCCCGAGATTTACTGGCTCTGACCACTGAGTCCATGAAGTGTCCGAAAGTCTTGTTGATTTGAATATATCCATACAACCAAGCCCATAGTGCCCCTCTGAACAGAAATAAAGTGTCTTACCGTCAGGATGTAAAAAAGGATAACGTTCTGCATAAGCGGTGTTAATGGTACGCCCAAGATTAATAGGCTCCGAATATCCTGAATCAGTTTTAATTGTTACATAAATATCAGGATTACCCCAAAAAGCTCCATGATACTGTTTGCCATAATTTACAAAAGTATCAATAGCTCCGGGTCTATCACTTGTAAAAATTATGGCTTTACCGTCGCTTGTTAATTTTGCATCAGCATCGTAATATACCGTATTTATTGGATATGGAAACATTTTTGGTGCTGTCCAACCTGAAATTGACTTATTTGTAACAAATAAGTCTCCGTTTATAAAAATTATTATTTGATTTCCGTCTGCAGATACATCCATAATTGCATTTTTAAAGGTAATCCCTAAATACAATTGCTCGTCTTCATTCCAAATTCCATTTTCATATTTCGACATAAATATTAACTCAGCACCTTTTTTACCTCTTCGGGGATTGGTAATTGCGGAATATCCTGTAAAATATAATGTCTGATTGTCTGCTGATATAACCGGCAGATATTCATCATCGGAAGTATTAATATTAGGAGTTAATAAAGTGATTTTTAAGCTGTCTTTTTTTTGAGTAAGAAGGCTAATAATTTTATCAAATCTTTGGGTCATATTCGGAAAATAGCTTTTGTAATTTTTATATGCGTTGACAGCATCTGAATTTAATGAAGAACTTAAATACAATCCGGCTAATCTTTGTACCCCAACAAAAGCTTCTTCAGAAGGTGCATTTGATTTTATAAATTTTTCAATTTCTTTAATATCACCAAAGTTATTTTGATAATAAATAATTGGAGGGGCTGAATTGCAAGCAATTAAAATAATTGTTAATATAAATAGAATTGGTAGGTATGATATGTTTTTCATAACAGTTCTTTTGATTATTTCGAAGAATTTGTATTATATTTTATATAGTAAATACAAATATATAAAAATATTTATTAATTCCATGAATATAATTGAATTTACTACAATAATATTTGATTTTTTATAGTTTATACCGTAAAAATATTGAAAAGTATTACCCCACCAATTGCATTAATATTTTAGGTATATCTTCGGCTTTAAGGATTGAATCGATTACTCCCAATTGAATTGCTGAATTGGGCATAAAGCTGTGTTCGGCATCTGCGGGGTCTTGAGCGATGGTAAATCCACCGTTATATTTAATTAATTTGCTACCTACGGCTCCGTCATTATTGGCTCCGGTAAGTATTACCGATATGACTCTTTCTTCAAATACTTCTCCTGCTGACTCAAAGAGCACATCAATCGAGGGTCTGGAATAATTAATTTTTTGATTGTCTGATAGTGAAAATGTATTTTTATCTTCGATTAGCAGATGATAGTCTGGAGGAGCGAAATATATATGTCCGGATTTAATAGGCTCTTTATCTATTGCTTCAGAGATAGGTAATTTGGAGTTCTGCCCGTAAAATTCTACAAAGAATTGATTCTGGTTAGGGTGTAGATGCTGAACTACAACAATCGGCAAAGGGAAATCCTTATGTAATCCCGTAAATATTTTGCTTAGTGCATTCATGCCACCGGCAGAAGTACCCATAACTACAATATCGTATAGCTTATCGGACAAAATAACTCCTTAGGAAAAAAAATATAAAATAATCAAAAACTGTGCCTATTCGGTTGATACTGCTTCTTCTTTATTATGAATTGCATTGTTCATAGTGTGCCAAGCAAGTCCCGCACATTTAATACGCGAAGGATATTCCCTAACGCCAGCAAATACGGCAAGCTTGCCCATTGAGTCTAAATCGACTTCTTGGTCAAATTCTCCGGTTACGATTTCGATAAAATTATCAAAATGCACTTTTGCTTCTTCTAATGACTTTCCTTTTAGCAAGGTAGTCATAATCGAAGCAGATGCTTTTGATATAGCACAGCCCGAGCCATTAAATTTTATTTCTTTGATTATATCGTTTTCAACTACTAATTCGACATCTATATGGTCGCCGCATAGGGGGTTATGCCCAATTGCGGAATTAGTCGGGCTATCTATTTTGCCGAAATTTCTCGGATTTTTATTGTGGTCTAAAATTACTTCCTGATATAAGTCGCTAAGTTCACTATTCATATATTTCTCTAATTAACTGAACATTTTAATAACTTTTCTAATTGCTATAAACAAGACATCTATCTCTTGTTTGGTATTATAAAACGAAAATGAAGCCCTCGAAGTAGCCGGCAAATTATAACGCCTCATGACCGGCTCGGTGCAGTGATGCCCTGTACGAATTGCGACACCCTCTCTGTCGATTAAAGTACCAATATCATGAGGATGAATATTATCAAGTACAAATGATAAAACAGATGCTTTTCTTTTAGCTCTGCCGATAATAGTCAGTTCCTTTAGATCATTAGCTTGAGCTGTTGCATAATCAAGCAATTCTGCTTCATATTTGGCTATACTGTCTAATCCGACATTATCAATATATCTAATAGCCTCACCCAAACCAATTGCACCTGCAATATTCGGAGTACCGGCTTCAAATTTATATGGCAAATTATTATATATTGTTTTCTCGAAACTAACTGATAGAATCATATCGCCACCGCCCTGATATGGTGGCATAAGGTCTAAATATTTTTTCTTGCCGTATAGAATACCTATTCCGGTAGGTCCGTAAAGTTTATGACCGGAAAAGGCTATAAAATCACAATCCAATGCTCTAACGTCAACTTTGAAATGCTGAATGGATTGAGCCATATCTATCATAACAGGAATATTATGACTATGTGCTTTTTTGATTATTTCTTCGATTGGATTAATTGTGCCGAGTGAATTAGATACATGTACTATTGATACAATTTTGGTTTTTTCATTTATCAGTTTTTCAAATTCTTCATAAATTATTTCGCCTTCTTCATTTATCGGAATTACTCGAAGCTTACATTTTCTGTCTTGACAAAGCATCTGCCAAGGAACTATATTTGAGTGATGCTCCATAGTCGAAATAATAATTTCATCGCCTTCGTTAATAAATGCTTTCCCGAAAGAGCATGCAAATAAATTCAAAGATTCGGTAGTTCCGCGAGTAAATATTATCTCTTCTACTTTTTCGGCATTGATAAATTTCTGCACTATTTTGCGGGTCTGCTCATATTTCTGAGTAGCGGCTTCGCTAAGGTAATGCACACCTCTATGAATATTGCTGTTCAGGGTCTCATAATAGTTTTTTATAGTGTCAATTACTATTTGAGGTTTCTGTGTGGTAGCTGCATTATCAAAATAAACCAAAGGCTTATTATATATTTGAGTTCTTAATATCGGGAAATCTTCTCTAATTTTATTTATGTCGAAGCTATTCATCATAATTATCTCCAGAGCTATTTTTAAAAAATAGAAACTTCAGCAGTTGATTTTTCTTTTTCATAAGAATAAATTTCAAGCTACGAAATGAAAAGACGCTATTTAATAAAAATATTATAAAAAATGTAGAAGTCTATTAAAATAATTGGTGGCTGGTAACTGTTGGGTGGTATGGCTGTGTAAAAACCTTTGATTACAGTTTGTAATTATTCACATTGCTTGTAACCCCACGCTTGAGAGGCTGTGTAAATTCAAAAAAAAATGTAATTAATGTTAAATCATAAATCAAATAAATGCCTATCAAGGGGTTGTTTAAAAAGTTATAAATTTACCAAATCGTCATTCTGAGTGCAACGAAGAATACAGAATTATCAACAAGTTAGCTTTATCTGGATTCTTCACTTCGTTCAGAATGACAGCTTTTGGGACAGCTTCTTGGATTTCTTATTATTGAATTATTTCGACTTTTCACACAGCCACTTCAGCGTGGGGTTGAATTTAAGGGAGCCGATATTAACTATTGATTTTAGTTTTTATACAGCCACTTTTACCACATAGAACTGCGAGAATTGAAATGTATCAATTCAAATAGGAAAAGGAATTATATGAAACGAAATATTAATATAAAAAATAATATAAGAATTAATTTAATACTGCATCAATATCGTCGATTTCAAAAGCTTTTTCTGCTTCGAGAATCAGGGAATTATTTTCTATCAGTTCAGTGGATTCTTCTTTTAGCTCAGCTTCTATATTAATTGTGATTGAGTTCGTACTTGCCGCATCATCACCAAGAATCTCATCAATTTCTCTAAGTCGTGGCATTTCGTCGAGAGAATTTAAGCCGAATGCTTTTAGAAAATCAGGGCTAGTGCCATACAAAAGTGGTTTACCCATTACTTCTTTTCTGCCGACTATATGAACCAAGTTTTTGTCTATCAGTGCATTAACTACTTCATTAGAATTAACTCCTCTGATTTGCTCAATTTCGGGCTTTGTAATCGGTTGTTTATAAGCAATAATAGCAAGCGATTCCAATGCAGCTTGAGAAAGCCTGCGTTTGATTTTATATCGAGTAAGACTTTGCAATAGCTGACCATACTCACTTCGTGTTGAATATATGTACCCTCCTGCTATTTTGGCAATTTGGAAGGGTCTGCCGGTATTAAATAAATCAGAATTTATTTCATCAATTAGCGAATCGAAATAATTGGAGCTAATTTCAATTTGCGGATTATCCGAATCAGATTCATGTTCGCCGTTTGGGTCAGAAATTTTCTCATGCTTTTGATAATTTTCAATAAATATTTTCTGCAACGCATCAACAGTCAGAGGCTCATTACTTGAAAAAATCAAAGCTTCAAGAGCAGCTTTTTGTTTATTTGCATCTAATTTTAAAAATGGTATTTCAATATTATATTTCATATTAAGTTCCTAAAAATTATTTGTATTCCAATATTTGCGAAATTACAACATTATAATATTATAGTTCACTTTAATTCTCCTACTAATTTAAGTTGTAATCTGGCATTTGAGAAATTACTATATCATCAAAAGCCTCTTCTTGCTGGCAAAAAATCAATTTTTTACGAATTAAATCGAGTATAGTCAGAAAAGTAATTACTATAATCGGCTTTGAAGAATTGGCTATATATTGGGAGAAAACAATTCTCTTTTTCTTATTTAAGAAGTCCAACATTTCTTTAGATTTTTCTTCTACAGTTACAGGGAATAAGTTTACAATGTGCTGAGGTTCTTCAATTATATCTTTTTTATCCATTACTTTACGGAAAGCTTTCAGCAAATCAAATAGATTTGCATTAGCATAAGTATTTTGGGAATTATCCTCAACCATTTTTTGGTCGCTATCAAACATTTTTCTATAATGAATATACTTTTGGCTGTCTTCAAACTCTTGAAGATTATAAGCCGCTTCCTTGAATTTTTTATATTCCAAAAGTCTTTGAACTAATTGAGTCCTCGGATCTTCTGCCTCGCTTGCTTCGTCGGCTTCATCTCTGGGCAGTAGCATCTGCGTTTTAATATACATTAATGTAGCAGCCATGACAATAAACTCTCCGGCGAGCTCTAAATCGAAATATTTCATTACTCTGATATATTTTAGAAATTCTACGGTAATGCGAGCTATCGGTATATCATATATATTAAGCTCATCTCTTTTAATAAAGTAGAGCAGTAGGTCAAACGGTCCTTCGAAATTTGGTAATTTTAATTTATACATTTCCCAATTTTCTTCATGTTTTTAATTATTTAATAGCTATTTTAGTAGTTACTGAAATTGTCAATTTATATCAATCTATACAATTATCAGAATACAAAAATATCAAAAAGCGGATAATAGTTTTCCACAAGTTTGATATTTTTGTGTGGAGAAGTTTTTAAGTTAGTTTTCATGATAGTTTATATGAAGAATTGAAATGAAAAAAGAGAACTATCCAGATATTTGGCACAATTTATGATTGAAATAAATGTCTTATAAGAAAGGCGAATTAAATTACAGTATAATGAACATGGGATAATAGGAAAATGAACCGAGAAAAAGAAATAAATAGGCAGATAAATTTGAAATATTTTAAGACAAATCCTAAGACTGATATAAGAATTTGTCCTATATGGTATTAAAAATTGGGATTTATATTGAAGAAAAGCTGATTTTTTTGCTAAAAAGGGTAAAAATCCAAAATTTTTATTTGCAAAATTGACAAACTTACGATAAATTGTAATGATGTAAATAGTACGGTTTACATATTTAGGAAAATTAACAAGAAACTTGTAAATATTTCTGAATTTTGAGTAGAAAAATTAAAGAAATTGTTTGGTTAATGTAAAATATTAGCTGAACGAAAAAATTGAAACAAAAATAAAATTGTTGATTTTAAATAATAGGGGATAATAATTATGTCAAAAGGCGGCGGTGCAGGTAAAGTGTATTTCGTGCTTTATTTGGCGGTAGTGCTCGAGCTTTTGATCATTATCGTTGAAAGAGACGAAGCAGAAGAGAACTTGCACAAAAAGCAGAAAGAAACGATGCAAATCGTTGAGAGTATCCTTTCGCAATTACAAGCTGGTAGTGGCTCCGAAGGTATCAATACGAAACCTCAGGATGAAATTACTTTGATAGCTCCTGGATTAAATGCGAAAGACATACTTGGTACAGAACTAAGAACTGACAGACAGTACTTGGTCGAGGTCGGTGTAACAGACATTAGTGAAGAGCTTACAAGGCGTGATGGCGAAGGCGAAGTAGATTATTCTAAGAGAATAAAAAAATTAGTTGAATTGGGCAATGTAGAAGAGCTCGAATATCAGATTTTCTATAGCTCAAGCCAAGACGTTTTTAATGCTCCTATGTTTCTATCAGAGCAAGAGTTAAAAAAACAAAAATTAGACTTTACAACTTTTACACCTGGTCAAACTATTCAGGGTCCTGATGGTGGAAGCTGGGAATTTAAAGGTATAAAGAAATTAGTTTTAGACCAGGCTCAGACATACAATAAAATTGATTTAAACAATGTTCAGTTAGAATCAACCTCTCCTATCTATAATAAAGCCTTATCAATTGGTCCTTCTTTTGTACCATCTAAACTTCCTGAAGATAGTTCTTTCTTCTACTCGGTAGAAAAAACTAATTTAGATAGAGGATTAAAGAAAAGAACTTTTATGGTTAACTTTGAACCGCCAAGACAAGCCGGTTGGTATAAATTAAGATTTGCTTCCAGAACCAATAGAATCCTTGGAGTAAGAAAAGACCAAAAGGTTGACGAGCTTAATGATGAAGCAAAAGTTAATATCGGTACTGTACAATTAACAGTTGGCGATTTGCAGAAAGTAAAGAAAGAATTAATATCGAGATTAGAGAAATATAATCTTCCTACAGAAGATGTACTAACTAAAGAAAAAGATATAGATAAATTCGAATCGATGCTTAAAGATGCTGAAAGAGTAGCTCATAAAGAAGAAAATGCTCGTGAAATAGTCGGCAAGATTCAATTATATGGCTATATTCTTAAGCTATTAACTCCCGGTCAGTCAATTTACTTTGACCAGAACCAAGCCAGTATAGAGTTTAACGTTCACGTGCTAACTCCGGAACCTCCACAAGCAACGCCAGTTGTAAAAGTTGGTCCCGTATTTACATTTGATAAATTACCGGGTATGTTTAACTTTAATATTAGCCCTTGGCAGGGTGAAGGACAAAATAGAATCAGTGCTGTAGTTAAAGATATTAACGGTAGCGAAGTAGCTACTATTACTTGCACACCCGCACAAACCACTGCTACTGTAGCAATTGGCGGATCTAGAGACTATGTAGGTACAATTAATAAGAACCTGGCTCCCGGCAAATATAAAATAGTTCTTTCTCACTCAGTATTTTCAAAGAATGCAATTGCTGAAACCGATTTAGCAGTATTTGAAACCAGACTAACTACTGAGAGTGAAGACAATATTAAGAAGAGATTTGAAAGAGCATATTATGGAAATTATCACTTAGCTAATCAAAGTGTTACTCCGCAGTCCGGCGGTACTATCGAAGCTGATCAATTTAGAATTTATCTAAAAACAGATGATCAGTCTCAAGTAGCTCCTATTGCAGGTATTTCTATACCTCCAAATATGTCCCCTTATTTAAGTGGAAAAACAAATCAAGTATCGCTAAAAGTAACTTGGAAACAGCCGATTTCGGGTAAAGAAATTGACTTATTACCGGAAATGGTTGCTAAAGTCGAGCTTAAAAGACCGAGCATTAACATAACTAAGAAGACCGAAGACCGTTCTCAAAACGGTACTAAAGTAAAGATGACAATAAGAAATATTACTGTTGATTCTCCGACATTAGATGAAAATACAAAAGCTAATGTTTTATTAAAAGCAGACAGAGGCTCAATTGAAGGTCTTGATAATAATCAAGTTTCTTATGATATATCTCAACCGAGAAAAGTCAGCGAAGGCACTTGGGAAGTCGAAATCGAAGCTAACTTTAAGTTCCCTGCTGATAAACAGAAATTAAAAGGAACATTGACTATTCCGTTGACTGCAATAGCTACAGCTAAAGATAAATCTTCAAAATCAAATGTATCTTTACCTGTTGAAATATATTGTAATAAAGAAGGTCGCGGTGGAAGAACCGGAGCTCCGACAGGTAATACCGGCGGAACCAGAACAAATCAACCGACCCAACAGCCAAAACAGTCAGGCGGAAGAACAAGATAATTTTTATTAATAATTGAAATTTATGACCGACAAAATATAGGGCATTATAAATATGAAAAAACAGATTAAAATATCAATATTATTAGCGATTCTTAGCTTGGTATTTACTTCGAATTCTTATTCTCAAACTCCGACTGATAATACAGTATCAAAGACGGAAATTGAGAGTGTGTTAAGTAAGTTTACTAACTACCGCTATGGAACCGTTTCGATTTGGAAGTTTAAAAATATTGACCGCGATAAGATAAGTCTTGCTATTAAGGAATATACCTCAATGGGTAGCGGAGAAACAACTGCTACTGATGAGTTAGTTGATAAAGCCGATGCTAAGTTAGTTGAGCATATTAAAGGATGCTGCTTAGGCGGTACAAATGATGAAGTCTGCTATGATGATGCAGATGAAAAAGGATTAAAAGTAGGAAGCTTTGCCGAGTTCCAAAAATTATACGACGCATTGTGTAATTCCGGACCGGTTACTAATAAAGTTTCAAGTGCATATTTGGTTACTACCCGCGGTAATAAGGATTACCGCGGAACAATCATTGCTATGATTGTATCTACCGACGACGAATCTATCGCTTTAGATATATCAGGTCCTTCGGCAACTGACATTTATGTACCCGAAGAGCTCAAATTAGTAACTATGACAGATTTAGAAGAGCCATATTTAACTAATTTGTTCGAATTAAGTGAGCGTAGATTATCACAAGGTAACTTAGAGAACAAAAACGTTGAAGCACAAGGAATTGGCTATAGAGGAATGTTTGGCGATATTACTTTCGGTAGAGTTCAATCCCTTGTCTCTAATGAAGCTAATGTCAATGAAAATGATATTCAAAATGTAAAGAGAATTTCAGACATTCAGCCGATTGACTTAAGAATTAAAGAGAACGAGCTTTTAATAAGCCCTGACTTAATTAGTTGGAGATATTACGAAGCAACAAAATATAGAAACGAAGCAGGCGAAATAGTATTAGATAGCTTTTTAATTAATAATCAAAGATTACCAAAATTAGGATTAGAGCTTAAATACGGTATCGATGAAATTAATTTTCCAAGTATGTGGAGCGAGAGATTAACTTTCTCTGCATTATGGGACAGAGTGAAATTAGGTTTTATTCTTCCTACAAATGGCTGGTCTTCGCTTACAAAAGATTTATTTAATATTGAAAGACGTTTTACTCATGGCGGTTTTGGCGTTGCCGGAGAGATGGACTTCCCTATTAAAGTAATTCCGAAAAGTGGTATATTCCACATAGGTTTCGGCTATGTATTCGGTGATGCAAAAGAAAGCAGCTATAAAAATAGAAATTTAGACCCTGATAATTATCAGACTAATATTCTTGATAACGACTATTTAGTAAGATTAAATGCTCAGTTTCATTACACATTTGCAATGAGTGTTGATAACGATTACTTATTTAGATTTGGTATTGGCGGTACTGTATATTCAGTAGAAAGATGGTACAACCAATTAATCGATAATAGTGGTAATCCAGATGCAGAAGGTAATGAGATTCAATTCAGAAAATTAAATGCAGAGACAATTGGCGGTATCTCAGGTAAAGTTGAGTTTATGAGTAAAAATATTACTACTCCTTTTGGAGCAACGGTTCAATATTTTGATGAAGGAATTGGCATTAATGCTTGGTTGCAGTTCCCGATTGTAGAGAATACATTGGCTTTGCGTCTTGACGCAAAAGGATACTTCAAAGCATTTGCAAATGAACCGAGAGAATGGGAAAGCGACAAATCAGTGTTTATCCCAATGGCTCGTTTTATAGTTAATTTCTAAATATTATATAATTAGTTAAGTATTGAAAACAAAATGAATAGAATTATGAGAAAGAATATACTAATAGCATTACTCGGAATCTTTATTTTTGGACTCTGCTCTAATTTTTCTACAGCACAAGAGACATTAATTGACTCTTTGACTTCGCCTGATCCGAATATTAGAAAATATTTTCCTCGTTGGAGAGTATGCGAAGCAGAGATGAAGATACAGATTCATCAAGCTTTTATTATCATGGGGTATGATAAAAATAATTTGGACATGGGTAAAATTGAAGTTTTAGCCGCTCCAAGAACTAATAAAGATTTACCGTTTGAATTATTACTAATTACTTGCGGTAAAGCAACAATGAATGCAAATCAGATATCAAATAACATATCAAGACTTTCGGAATATTTAACCGGTATGTATTCTTTTGTTTCGGATTTGGAAATGATTCCGGCAAAAAGAGACTATTGCTATTCTGATATAGCTCCGGAAACTCCACCTACTGAAAGTCAAGAAAAAGCTATCTTGAGCTATCTTGAGCCATCAGATGTTGATCACTCAATTTCATTGTCTTTATTTGAGCAATCATTAAAAATCGGTTCAACCAGTTTCTGGCTGAAATCATCTATTGGTAATGACCAAATCGGCTATCCTTTCTGGACTGCCGGCGAAGGTAAAATTGTATTGAAACGTCCTCTTTATATCAATGAAGACGAAAGAACATCTGAAAGAATACCAAACTTAATCAACGCATACTTAGGCGGAGGCTATAGAATTAGCTCCGGTATAAATAACGATAACAGTGCATTAAGCTGGATTTCTAAAAGATATCTTAATAGCGGTCCAAGTGGAAAATTAGTAGCAGGATTAGATTTCTATATGCCTTTCCACCCTGAAGCCGGTATTCAGATGAATCTTGAATTACCACTTGAAAAAGTTAAGGAAATCTCTGTTAATGAGCCTGATTTCGCATTGTCACCAGACGGATTGGGAGAGACAGGATTTACCTTTGATGACCCAAGAGCAGGCGACGCAAATATCCTATTAAAAGGAAAAGCTCCTATGCTTAGAGCTTCCGGTCAATTATCATTTTTCTATAATCTATGGATTAATTCAAACGGCAGAAATGAAAACTTCTTCCGCTTTGACTTAGGTCTTTCTTACAGTGAAGTTAGAGAAATGCTTCTATACCGCGATAATAATAAGCAAGAGACATTTGTTACTACTACCGGCGTTGACGGTTTGAAAACTTATAAACCTTCGGAATTAGGCGACTGGGTTTTCGCAAAAGTAGAATATAGAAACCAAGCGAATTATCCTTTCGGTTTAAGCTTGCAATACTCTAACCAAATATTATTAGGCAGAATCTACTTGCCTATAGTCAGCTGGTTATATGTAGAGGGTAAATATTCAACTCCATTGCGTGGTGCAAGACCTTACGAAAACGGTAATTTCTTTATGATTTCTCCTGTTATTAGAATTACTCTGTAAACAGGAAGATTCTATCTATTATTAATTACATAAACCTCATGTGAATAGCGTGGGGTTTATGTATAATATAATTTACTATTTGAAATAGAACATAACAATTCTTGCCTTCGCAGTGGCTAAAGGCATGGCTTGAAGTTAAAAAGCAAAATTTCAATTAGTAAGTGATATAATTAAAGTACAAATATTTAAATTTCAGCTTAGATTGTTTCGGGGGGATTAACTGAAACTAAATTAGTTAATTGAAACAAATATTCGTAATTTTGTATATTATTATTGATATAAAATAAATTAGGTAATAAAATGTATTTAAAAAAGATATTATTTATCTTGTTGATATTAATGTTAGTAGTCAAGAATGCAAATTCTCAAAGCAGCAATAGAGAGAATAGACAGACTAAATCGGTTGAGCAGTCTGAAATTCGTGAAAAAATGAAGGTAAGTGCTAATCAAAAAGAGCTTGATCTGACTATCCGCAATGTAGATATTTCTAAATATCCCGAAGTAACACTTATTCTCGAAGCATATAATATATTGGGCGAACCGCTTGACACTTTATTACCATCGCAATTGCACGTACTGGAAGCCGGAGTAGAGAAAAAAATTATTTCAATAGAGAAAATATCCGTAAAAGAAAGGGTAGCAGTTGATTTTGTTTTTGTACTTGATAAAACCGGTACAATGCAGAAATATATGGATGCAGTAAGGGATAACATAATTAAGTTTACAAATTCTTTGATGTCAAGAGGTATTGATTTTAGACTTGGTTTGGTGTTATATTCAGATGTAGTCGAGCAAATATTCCAGCCTAATGATAATGTATATTCATTTATAAATTGGATTAATTCCGTAAAAGCAGGTGGCGGAAATGATGATAAAGAAAATACTCTTGAAGCTTTGAAATTTTCTACAAAGATGAATTTCAGACCCGCTGCAAATAGAGTCGCTGTTCTGATTACAGATGCACAGTATCATCAAAAAGGTGAAAATGGCGACGGAGTAACCGATCAAACTACAAAATCAATTACAAAATTACTTGTTGACAAAAATATAAGATTATTTGCTATAGCTCCCCCTAAGCTCGATGAATATAGTTATATATCGGATAAAACCTCTGGAAAACTTTTTGATATCGATTATCCGTTTTCAACTATATTAAATAACTTTTCTACTCAATTAACAAATCTATATGCACTGAGATATAAAACGGCAGAGCCTGCAATTCCTGACTCTTTAAATATTTCTATATTAAATGAAAATAGAGAAGAATTAGTTAAAAAAACAGTGCCGATAGTTGAGTTAGGCAGAAAAATGATTATTGATAATTTGTTATATAAAACAGGCAGTTCGGAGCTTGCCGATAGTGTGCCGGAGCTTGATGTAGTATTAGAATATATGAAGAATAAGGTAGCTGTTGCTATATTGGTTGAAGGGCATACAGACGCAGTCGGCTCTAATCAGGTAAATGATAAACTCTCTATGCTGAGAGCCGAAAGTGTTAAAAACTACTTAATTAAAAAGGGAATAGCAAATAATAGAATTAAAACAGTCGGTTACGGTAAAAGAAAGCCGATTGCCAGCAATGATACCGATTTCGGAAGAAGATTAAATCGGCGAACCGAAATAGTAATTATTGCGAAATAAAAATCAAAATAATAAAAAATATTTTAAAAAACTGAGAACGCAAAGTAAACAATAATCGTCTCAGTTTTTTTTTGGATTAAAAATTGATATTATTATAATAAAAATTGTTATCTTGTTAAAGTAGAAGGCAAATATATGACTGACTTATTTAAAGAAATTGCAAATCTTGATACCGAGAAAAATAATGCCTTGTCAAAGAATATTGATATGGCTGATACTGAAACAATTCTAAATATTATAAATTCGGAAGACCAAAAAGTAGCTATAGCAGTAAAGGAAGAAATACCATACATAGCTAATGCAGTCGAATTAATCAGTAATGCGTTTATTAATGGCGGCAGATTATTCTATTTCGGTGCAGGAACCAGTGGGCGGCTTGGAGTGGTAGATGCTTCGGAGTGCCCACCGACCTTCGGAACTAATCCTGAAATGGTTATTGGGATAATAGCCGGTGGCGAGAAAGCTATGTTTAAAGCTCAAGAAGGTGCCGAAGACAATCAGAATGGTGCAGAAATTGAATTTGAAAATTATAATATTAATACTAATGATATAGTCTGCGGAATAGCGGCATCCGGAAGAACTCCTTATGTAATCGGGGCGTTAAAAATAGCGAAAGAGAGAAATATCAAGACTATAATGATTACTACTAATTCTAGAAAAAATGCTACAAAATTGATAGATATAGCAGATGTATTGATTTGTCCATACGTTGGACCGGAAGTAATTGCGGGTTCTACCAGAATGAAGTCCGGCACGGCACAGAAATTAGTCCTAAATATGCTTACAACGGCTTCTATGATTAAAATAGGGAAGACTTACGGTAATATAATGGTTGATCTACAATTGACCAATGCGAAGCTTAAAGAGCGAGCGAAACAAATATTAATAGATATTAGCGGATGCGATTATAATAGAGCGAGTGAGCTATTGAAAATAACAAAGGGAAACGTAAAAAGTGCATTAGTAATGGAAATAGCAAGCACGGATTATGATTCCGCTATTGATGTATTAAAAAAGAATAAAGGTATAGTTAAAAATGCAATCAGTAAACTAAAAAAATAAAATGGTATTAGGGTTAACACCTACAGGATATTTGTTTATATAACTCGAGTTCTTAATAAACGGAAATATAAGTATTTCTCCTTCGACTTGATAAGTTTTTGCATTGCCGACCCATAATTGATTATCATTTGAAATTGATAGGCAATACCATTTCTCATTAGTATTAGGATTTTGAATATAATCCTCTGCCAGAAAATCGTTCTTATTTAAGTCAATTATTGAAATTCCATATTTTGAAGCAAATACTAAGCTGTCAGCTGACAATGAAAAATTTAGGGCATTTGCTTGAATTTTGCATCTGTTTGTTTCTTTAAGGGTAGTCAAATCATATTCGACAATTCCGCCGACCGAGTCTTTTTTAGAAGGCAAATGGTAATAGACTGCATACAATTTTTTATGTTTATAATTAACCTTTACTTCGATTGGGTTTGGTCCGCAGTATAATGCTTTTACTTCACGTTGATTATTTATATCAATTACCGAAATAGTACCTGCTTTGGGTTCTGAAGCCAGATAATCACCATAGCCTGAATTAGCGACGAAGACATAATTTTCATATCCGCATATCTGCTCGGGAGCAGGACCTACATCAATTTTCTCTTTTGTTATAGCCATAGTTGAGGGATTAAACTGAGTAATACAGAATCCTTTAAGCTGAGTAACAAATGCTGTAGAATCGTTAGCAATATAAATCTTACGAGGCTGATATCCAAGCGGCATAAATAATTTAGTCAGAGAAACACCAGTAATAACATCAATTTTCTCTATGTATCCGGCAGAGGT
The DNA here is from genome assembly GCA_942493235.1 of uncultured bacterium. Classification (GTDB taxonomy): domain Bacteria; phylum Bacteroidota; class Ignavibacteria; order Kapaibacteriales; family UBA2268; genus ENR-C587. The sequence goes on from OW818676.1 coordinate 876,251, forward strand.
AACTACAATATAGAGACAGTTATTATGCATAGCTACACCATTAGCTAAATCGCCTAATTTGTTGTTTTGGTTTACCGAACTATAATAATTATTAAGCATTAAAGAAGACGAGAAGTCGAATCTGCAAAGCGAGGAATTATCATAATGCCATAGTCCTTCGCATAAAATATAAGCTCCGTCGGTACCGACTTTTGAAATATTGTATTCCGGTTCTGTCGGGTCTTTAACGCAAGAAGAAATGATAGATATTACCAGAATAAGCAGTAAAGTATTTGTATATTTCATTTTTGTTCTATAATAAAAAAACATGGAGTACAAATATACTATAATCTTACAAATAAGCAATTATAAACAGTTTAATTCCTTTTTAAAATAACAGAAGTAACATCGTCATATAAAGTGGAATTACCTGAAAAACTAAGTACTTCCTCAATTAATAAATTAAGAAACTCGACCGAATCAAGATTGTGATTTTGAAGTACAAAAGCTAATAAGCGTTCTTCGCTGAATTCGTTATTATGTTTATCTTGAGCTTCGGTAACGCCATCTGTAAACATGCAAATCAAGTCGCCGGAACTAAGCGATACTTCGCCTATAAAATATTCGGGACTTTCTTCCATAAATCCGAGAATAAGCCCGCCATTAGTAAGCATATTGACTTCATTATTAGAATTAACAAGTATTGGAGGATTATGCCCGGCATTTATATAAGTAAAAGTATTAGTGCTGTGGTTTAATATACCACCGAAAAATGTGATAAATTTATCGGCACTGGTATTCTGAAAAACCAAATAATTAATTCTTTTAACAATTTCTTTTAGCGATAATTTTAATGGTGCAAGCACTCTGATAGCAGCCTGTACATTTGCCATAAGAAGAGCCGCAGGCAATCCTTTGCCTGAGACATCGGCAATAATAATCAATGTTTCAGAATCGGATAATTTAACAAAATCGAAATAATCACCGCCGACAGCTCGAGATGGGATACTTTTACCGGCTAAAGTATAACCATTAATTTGTGGAATTTGCTTAGGCATAAGATTCTGTTGAATTTCTAAGCCGAGATTCATCTCGCTTTCCATCTTTTTCTTTTCAAGCTCTTCTTTGAAAAGTCTGTCGTTTTCGATGGCGACAATTCCTCCATTGCCCAATGCTTCTATAAACTCTATATTTGCGGAGCTAAAGTCTTCATTATTTAATTTTTTACCTACTATTAGAAATCCTTTGATTTTGCCCTGAACTATCATAGGCGAAAAAACCTTTGCCTTTATCATATCAAAAAATTTAAATACATCATCAGAGAATTTGATATTTTTAATCTTATCAGTTTTATCAATTGTCAAGATTTCTTGTAAATATGCTTCAGGAATACTTTTATCAAATCTATTAACCACTAAGTGCAGCTTATTATCTCCGCCGAGCAAGTATATGCAATAGCGTGAAACCATAAGCTGCCCCATTAATCTATAGGACATCAATCTGATAATATGGTCTTTGCTTAAAAAGAAACTAAATTCACGGCTCATTTCAAACATAGAAGTAAGTAATTGGTTATGCTGTTCAAGGTGGGTTTTAGTTTCTGATAATGACTTAAAGGTTTTAGCATTAACTAAGGCACCGGCAGAAATTTGAGAAATTAATTTTGCATATTTGATTTCTTCTTCAACGAGCTCTATCAATTGCATTCTTTGACCTAAGCAGATAAATGCTAAAGGACTTTCATTATAAGTAATTGGGAATATATATTTATAGCCGTTCTCAATTAGCTTTGAATATTTAGGATTATCTGTTTCTATTAATTCGTTTTGCAAATCATTAATATCAAAAAAAGCAATTTCATTATTAATGATTTTACTTTTGTTAATTAAAGCCGTAAATTTCAAATTTTCGGTATCTGGAATAAAAACAGCTCCTCTAATCATACGCAATTTACCCATTAGAGAGAGAAGAGCAGAATTAAGGATAAATATTTCATCTGTAGATGAATTAAGGCTGTTACTTAGTTTTAATAAACTTTCTAAATTCAGAGATATTTGATTTTCCGGCATTTTAATCCTGCTCAATAATATTTTTCGCATAATTTAATATCAACTCTGCCTGCTCTAAAATTGATAATTCAGAAGTATCTATTTCAATTGCGTCTAAGGCTTTATAAAGTGGGCTATGAGCCCGTGTGCTGTCGTAATTATCTCTGTATATAATCTGTTCACGAATTTCTTTTTCGTCGGCTTCAATTCCTTTTTGCTTGAGCTCCATAGTCCTTCTTTTGGCTCGAGCCTCAATTGATGCGACAAGGAATATTTTCAGTTCGGCATTAGGAAAGACTACCGTACCGATGTCTCTGCCGTCCATCACTACACCGCCACTTTTGCCGAGCTCTCTCTGCTGGGCTACCATCGCATCGCGTACATAACCAATAGCACTAACAGGGCTAACCATTTTTGTAACTTCGGGCAATCGGATATCGTCGCTGTAATCCACGCCGTCAATTAAAGTACGCTGCCCCTGAGTTCCGGTTTTTAGTTCAATTTTAATTCTATCGCAAAGTTCACAGACGGCTTTCTCGTCGTATTCTAAATTTTGATGTATCCATGCAAGTGATACAGCTCTATACATAGCACCGGTGTCTATGTAGATATATCCGAGCTTTTCGGCAACTATTTTGGCAGTAGTAGTTTTACCGGAGCCGGCCGGTCCGTCGATTGCGATAATAATATTTTTCATGTTCATATTAAATTAAATATTTTAGAAATTATTCCTTTATAGTCAGTCAAATCGGGATAAATTAAATCCGGATTAAATGATTTCAGCTCCTCATAGCTCGAGAAACCGGTCATTACAGCAACTGATAATATGTTATTTGCTTTTGCACAAAGAATATCTCTATACGAATCACCGATGATAATAGTTTTTTGATTAGAAAATTTATTTCTAGTCCAATACTCACTTGCTCGATTAATAGCAAGCGGAGGGAGTAAGTCCCGATTTTCGTAATCACAGCCAAAAGCTCCGACCGGGAAATAGCTTTCCAAATTATGAGTTTGTAATTTCAAATACGCATTAGAACGGAAATTCCCGGTTACCAATGCGATTTTAGCATTATCAATCGAGCTTAGGTAGTCAAGGGTATCTTTGATAGCCGGCATTAAGATAATGCTTTCAGCGGTAGCTTCCGTTTTGAATTCATTGATTAAATAATCCCACATAGTGCCAATGTTAGATTTTACTTTCTCGAAGGGGTAATTAACGGCATCGCAAATATCATGCAATATTTGCAGGTCGGTCATGCCGGAGAAATCGGGCATCAATTCTAAAGGCACATCCACAGAATGCATGTCTTTCATCGCACTTTGAAATACTTTTCTGGATTTATATTGTTTAAGCCTTAAAATTGTACCATCTATATCAAAAAGGAACAAATACTGCATAGCATAACCGTAAATTGTGAATATTGACTCTATACCATTGGCATAAATTATTATCATACTTACGAATATGTAGGATTTTTATTTAGCAATCAAAACAGAAATTGTTGGTTTCGTACTCTGCTATAGGGTTGATATGGTGGTACTTTAGTACTATTAAACTGTTGCATAACTCGAATTAATCCATTTATATGCAATGCAACCTGACGGGTAAGTGCCAGGTTGCATTGATTTATGTGATATTGATTAATACGAATGAATTAATTGAAAAGATTCTTATCGAATAATTGCTTTTCGTTATACATTAATTCTTTTACTTTTTTAGCTTTATCGGGCTGTTTACGCTTCATATATGCGTTATAAAGTAAATTCTCGAATTGTTCTCTGATTAATTGTCTTTCTTGTTTATTCTCAACTTGGAACCAAGCTCTTTGTTCAAAATAAATTTCAAGATTAGAAATTACAGCTTTCGGATTTCTTGCTGAGTCAGCAACAGCTTTATTAAGAACTTTTCTAAGTCTGCTTGCGACGTTAACGAATTTTTTGATACTATCTTGATGTTCATTAGTAACGTTGAATCTTTCGATTTTTGTTTTCAAATTTTGAACAACTGACTTATCGGTAAAATCATATACTTTAAACTGCATACCCATAGCGGGACGCACTTTGATTATAGCTCTATTAGGATTTGGAAAACCCTTTTTACTTAATTGTTCAATAAGTGAATTAATAGTATTTGCCGAAAGATTTGATTCTACCAAAGCTAAGCCCCCCCGGACAATCAGTTCACCGAATGTGGAATTAACCTTACCAAAATGTCTAAGCATCATCTGGCGTATAAATTGTCCTTGATTATAACACCTTTGATAATCATCTCCGCCAAGACCTTTGCGTGAACGCAATACCTGAAGTGCGGATTTGGCATCGGAATAACCGAATAATTCCAAAATACCCATTACTTGAGAAAATCCCACTTCTACGTAATAATGTATTTTATCAAGTCCGGCAATTCTTGCGGCTTCTCTCAAATAGGCTTCTCTGCCTTTTATAGCTCTAACTATGGTTAATTTATTTTGGTTACTGGTATCCGGCATACCTGCGTCAGCCGGAGTATCTCTCGGGATAGAAGTGATTTCAATTATTCCGCTGTCGGGCATAATTGATAATATATGATTAGCATCAGCATGCTTGGATACAGTTCCTACTCTGGCATCTAATCCGGTAATAGCAATATTTATTCTTCGCCCATCATAGACACGTTTTACATTTTTGCCTGCAAATTCATCTGTTCCACAGGGAATATCTGAATTATAGGGAACACTCATTTTGATTACATACACTGATGTATCGCCTGAATCAGCTGCAATAGCTTTCAAATAAGCGGGGTCTTTGCTTTGAGCTGTATCAACGCTTAAAGTATTATTAGCTGACATCGCTTCATTATGCCCAACTCCGGGCATCATAATCGAGAAAGAAGCCCAAGCAACAAACGCTAATATTATAGTAATAGGAAGAATAAATTTAAGCTTTCCCTTGCTTTCGGCTTTTTCTTTGGGGTTATTTTTACTCATCATCTCATTCTTAAATAAACATAAAACTAAAGACTTCAAAATTAAGAAAAAAACAAATTAGATATACATATATATTTGTAATAAATTTAAATATTTCAAAATAAACTAAAATATAAAATTGTTTTCAAAGTGTGATTCCAATTTTTTCTCAATTCAACTCTACGCTTCAGAGATTGTATGAAAACTATTAAGCAATTGCAAATTTTCGTAATATATATTCACGAACTCCATTCAACCCCACGCTGAAGAGCCTGTGTAAAAACCTTTGATTAAACCGTTTTTCGACTAATAATAATTACTCAAAGTCTAAGATAAGGTTGTCTAAAAAGTAAAAACATTTCAAAATCGTCATTCTGAGTTACTGACCACCAGCTACGCGACTGGTAAAACAATACAATGACAACAAAAAAAACGTGTATATTGAAAATTTTTGAAATTGCCTGGGAACGTATTGAAAAGAAGGTAAAAAGACTTGGGTGCATTCTCATTAATGTGTCTTAAAATTCGAGTGTTAATGAAAACACTTATTGGGATATATTTTCGGATAACACTTTTAAATATCGGATAAATCATTGTGAATATTGCGTTTACAAGGACACTCAAGAAATGATGTCATTAACAGTGTAACGAAGAATCCAGAGTTATCAACAAGTTAGCATTATCTGGATTCTTCACTTCGTTCAGAATGACAATTTTTTAGTCAGCCACTTGAATGGTGCTGGGAATAATATTTGCCGTCTTGTGGCAGTATTTACACAGCCTCTGAAGCGTGGGGTTGATTAGAGAAGAAGATAAAAACTGCGGAAATTTGCAGTAGATTAGTAGTATTTACACAGCCCATTCAGCGTTGGGAAACAGCAATATATATATGATAGTATTAGTAGTTAGACAAAAGTTATGATGGTTTTAAGGGTATTATGAATAATATCTTTTACTGCATAAAAGATTTATTTGATAACAGCTCTTGGCTAAAGCCTAAATGAAGGACTCAAACTAAAGTAATGAAGTAGTTTTTGAAATAATGTAGGTTGAAATTATTTAGTAGGTTTTACAGCAAGGTCTATTGTAAGTGGTTTTCAGTAGATGCAATAAATAATATATGTTTCGTCGTTTTATAATTATAAATGTAAAACAATTGACAATAGAAACTATGAAAACATCAAAATTATTTTTTTCTTTATTGATTTTGTTCTTTTATGCGAACGCATATTCTGCGGAATTAACGATTAAATCAAGGACAGAAAACACAATTGAGCTATCAATCAAAGGAGATAACAAATCACGCTCGATTATAACAATCAGAACTTCGGCAGAGCCTGCTTTTACTCCAGATTTTGCAAAAACATATAAATATTTACCTGATATTGATATTAGTAAATCAGAAAAATATAAAAATAATTATATAATTTATGATGCAAACAAAAGTGAAGATATTAAAATTACATCACTTAAAGCTGAAACCAAATACCTAATAAGTATTTTTGAAGTTGGTGCTAAAAATTCAAAAAATACCGATGTATATACTTTAGCTACTGAGCCTAAGAAACAAACTTCCGGATTAGCTTTTAAAAATATTACAGATTCGCAAATCGAAGTATTATGGGTAAATGGGGACGGTAAAGAGAAAATAATTTGCGTTAGTGCTGATGGATCTGTTCCGGCAAAACCGGTTGACGGGAAAATATATAAAAGTGGAAAATTCGGTGATGCCGCCTGCAAAATTGATAATTCAAATACTTATGTAGTATATAATTCTGCTGAAGCTAAATCAAAGAATCAATTCCTTATCAAAAATTTGGAATACGGAAAATATACTATTCAAATATTTGAATATAACGGTAAAGACGAAACTATAAATTATAATACTGAAAATGAGAAAAATAATCCGAGAGTTAAGCATACTCTCTTTCCTGCTCCGGTGGCTTTAGATGCTACCAATATTACTAAAGACGGTTTTCTGGCTCACTGGAAAGAAATGAAAAATGTAAAATATTTTGAGTTCGATTTATCTACAGATCCTAAATTCGAGACTTTTGTAGATTTATATAAATCAGCTGATGTCGGTACTATAGACAGTATCGAATTAGTTGAATTGGCTGCCGGTACTTATTATTACAGACTTAGAGCAGTTACAAACGAGTCAAAAAGTGCTAATTCAAATGTTATCAAATTAGAAATAAAATAGTTTGATTGAAAAAAATATTTGTTTAAAATATTATATATTTGTATATTTGAAGTTCTAAAATTTGTAAAGAAATTTAAGCGGATAGAAATTATGATTACTTTATTAATGATTTTATCGATATTTGCGGCTTTGTTTTTGATTTTATTGGTGTTATTACAGCCGGGCAAAGGCGATATGAGTGCTGCAATGGGCGGTTTTAGTAGCCAAATGGGTTCAGTATTTGGAATGCAGAAATCTGCAAATATTTTGGCAACTATTACAAAAGTAACAGCCGGAATTATTTTAGTACTCATTTTAGCTACAAATAAATTCTTTTTGACAAATGCCGGCTCAGGCGAACCGGTTAAAAAAGTTATCACAGAGGGGCAAAATATTAATTTAAATGCACCTCCGCAAATGCCTGGTCAAGCTCCGGCTCCTAAAAAATAATAAAAATATTTAATACAAAAAGCTCTTATTTTCATAAGAGCTTTTTGTATTTGTATGACCTTTATTTTTTATTTACTTTATCAAATAGACTGCTATAATACCAAAGATTTACGTTTTATAAAAATTCTAAATATCCCAATTGATATTCCAATTACTCAAAGTTGCTGAGCTTCAAGCTGAAGAGCCTGTGTAAATACTAAAATCTATTGTAGAAGTTTGTAATATTTATTCGTACACTCCATTCAACCCCAGGCTCCAGCGTGGGAAAAAAGCATTATGACTAATAAGAATATTAAGAAAAAACAATCTTACGCAGAACGTAGAATTTAGATAAATTCAAATTATATAATATTGAAAAATCAAATATATCATTATCAACCTGACAGTTAACCGTCAGGTTGAATTGAAGATAAATGAATAATTCGATTTTTTATTCAGCCTCTTTAACCAAGGGGACCAAGAGATGTGATATGTCTTATTTCATATATGAAATGATATAATTGATATTCCATTAGTAACCAAAAATAATTACTTCAAAAAATTACGTTCAAGTATAAGACTTCAAAACAAATCTTGAAATTAACCTTTCTTTGTCGTATAAGCCTTCATTAATGGTTCGCCTACCGAATAGTAAGTTTTAGAAACAGTATCGTATAGAATAGGCTTGATTCTGTCCATTAACAATATATTTTTCAAACCAGTTACTTCGCTTTCGGCGTAGATATCCAAGATTTCTCCGATAAACATTGTATGGCTACCCATAGCAAGAGTCCTTTTTAATCTACAAAGCATTGTGATTGGGAAATCAGTTAATATCGGAGCTCTAATAATATCACTTTTCGTGTGTTTGATGTTCAGCACTTCGAATTTGTTTACATCGGCTCCGGAGTATATGCCACAGTAATCAACTACTTCGATATTTTTCTCTGAGGGTATAGAGATACTATATTCTTTGTTTTTAGTAATTGCAGTGTGAGTATATCTATCTTTACGAATACTTACATTGATACATGGCGGATTGGAGCTGACTATCCCTGCCCAAGACGCTGTCATTAGGTTAGGATTGTCATTTTGGTCATAAGTACCTACCAATAGAGCTGGTAGAGGATACATTAGCGGTTTAGGTCCAATTGGTATTTTCATAAATATTGTTCCGTCTTATTTGATAATAAATTTTTCAGTATATGTATTTCCATTTATTTTAATTGCTATTAGGAATTCTCTGCCATTATTATTAATCATATTTATAGGCACTGTTATTATATTTGAATCCAAAATACTTTGACTATTATATATTACTTTGGCATTAATATCATAGATAGTCAGTTGGTAAGCACTATTTGTAAATTCTTTTTTATTAATCCTAATATTTAGTTTATTACCAGTAACAGGATTAGGATAAATGCTAATCACAGAATTATTTACTGATTCGTCAACCGAAGAAGGTATTGCCGAACTTAACATAATAACAAACTCCTCTGAATCAACGAATTTTACTTTTAATATCGCAGATGAAATATCATCAGAATAATAATTTGTAACCGGTATAAAATAAATGGAGTTTGCCGGCATAATAGAATCTCCTATTTCAACTTTGAATTTTGCCGCTCCGCTACCCGTTATTTCCGCATAAGCAAGCTTAGTGCTAATATTTGAAAAGAAATAAGTATTTAAACTGCCTATAAAACTAAATTTAAGAATTGAATCAGCTCTGGCAATGTTTGAATTTTCAGTATATGTACCTATCAGATTAAATCTATCAATAAATTCCGGATGGTCAATAAACGGATTTCTTATCATTTGATGCTGTTCAATTCCGGAATTTCTTTCCATTTCGGTTTGGTCAACGGTGTCCAAACTATTCCATTGATAAAGCTCAGTGTATTGCTTTTCTAAAAAGTCCATTTCTACATTGGATTTATTACCGTATCTCAAAGCGAAATAGAACATACCGCGGGCTATATCACCTTTGACTTTATCTCTTGGTTCAAATATGGTATCACCTTTGGCATTAGTCCCCTTAGTGCTACCGCTATCAGAGTATAAAACTAAATCTGTAACATTTCCGAAAGGATAGCTTGCTCTCGCTGAATTAGGTGCTTCATAAGTAGGACGCAAATGGAACAAATCACTTTTTTCGGGTTCGGTTTTTGCTCCGTAAACTTGAGCCCAAGTATGCTCGGTATTAAAATGAGTTGTGTTTACATCGGGAATAGTAGATGTCTCGAGCTTTCTACCTGTATAAATGCACTCGACAAATCCGTTGTAATTATCAATACTTCCGAACATTTTCTCCCGAGCCACTTTATAAGTAAATGATACGTATTTTGAATTCATATCGGCTCTAAGAGCATTGATTAATTGAGTATCTTTTTTATTATATGTTATTAAGTCGTAGCTATCATTATAGTGCGGTTCTGCTTTAATAAAAATTGGGAAAGAAAAACAGTTATTAAATTTATCTATTACATTTATAAAAGCATATCCGGAAAAATCAAGGTTATTAATAGGGTTTAATTCAAAACCAAGCGATAATGTTTCTCCGACATCATAAGCAACTGCTTTTAAATTATTGCTCAATTTAACTGATACAATCTTGAAATTATTTGTATCGCTATATTTATTAAATACTAATTTGGGAGAAGCTCCGATAAAGTAATTACCGAAATTCAATGTATCTATCGGTAAAGAATATAGATTAGTTACCGCTATAAATATAATTAAAGCACTATAAAACAATTTCATTTGCTACCCCAATAACATATTATTTTATTTGATTATATGTAAAAACTAAATATTCAGCTATCTTAAATTTTTAAAACCGTGCTCAATTTCGTCTGCAACTCGAGCCAAGACTTCTTCGAAATTGCCGAGACCGTCAATCTTTGTTACACCATGCAATTGATTATATTTCTCAATTACAGGTACTGTCTTTGTCTCATGCTCCTGAAGCCTCTGCACAATTTTCGCCGTACTTGTATCGTAAGGCATACATCTATCGGTTTTACTTCTTTCGTCAAGACGTTTAATAAGCTCAAGCATTGGAACTTCAATTTCTATTATTTTTGATATAGAAGAGCCATATTTTTTGAGTAGCCCGTCCAATATATAAGACTGCACTAAAGTACGAGGAAATCCTTTAAAAATAAATCCCTTTATATCTTTGCTATCTTCGAGCTTTTTCTCAATCAATTGCACAACTATTTCGTCAGGTACTAACTGCCCATTTTCATATAAATTTTTTATTTTCTTGCCGGTCTCACTATTAGATTTAATTTCTTTGTCGAGCATTGAGCCGGTAGCTACATACTCCAAACCGTATTTTTTTGCAATAGCAATACCGAGCGAACCTCTGCCGGAACCCGGAAAACCAAATAACACTATATTGAGAAGGCTTTTACTCAATTCGACTTTGATAATATCGGTAATTTGAATATTTACTTGATCGATGGTTTGAGTGCCTATCACTTCTTTGTAAATGCCTTTGTCTTTATAGAAATTCAGAACAGGCAAAGTCTTTTCATAATATTCTTTAAGTCGATTTCTAATTACTACTTCGTTATCGTCGGAACGACCGGAAGTCTTACCACGATTCAGTAGTCTGGTTACAGATTCTTCTTCCGGAACATTTAAGCTGATAAGGCAGTTAAGCGAAGTATTTAATTTCAACATTAACCCTTCGAGAATATAAGCCTGAATATAAGTTCTCGGGAAACCGTCAAATAGAAACCCGTTAGAATCGGGATTATCTGTAATAGTCTTTTCGATGATTTGAACAATAATCTCGTCAGAGACTAAACCACCGGTAGAGATTATGGACTGAGCTTCTAATCCTAATTTGGTTTTATTTGCGATTTCTTTACGGAGAAGGTCGCCGGTCGATATGTAAAATAAATTATACTTATCGATTAACTGTTCGCTCTGGGTGCCTTTGCCGGCTCCCGGAGGTCCGAATAGGGCAATATTCAGCATAATAATCTCCTGCTATTAAAACAATACGTATTTTATTTTCAATTCTTTATATAAACAATATAATTTTTGTTCAATTAGAATGCCAACTATATTAAATGCTTACAGACAAGAGCTAAACAGGCTTTGTAAATACTCTAATTAACTCATTTTACGCTTATCAACCATAGGGTTAAAAAGTACTTATTCTATGATCCCATCTTAGGTAAATTGCAAATTTCGCATTTTTACACGCCTTTAAAGCATTAGGCTGATAGCAAAAATAATATTTCAAATAGGAAATGATATTTTACTTCGTACTTAATAAATTTTCAATTTTTTTAACTAAACCGTCGAATTGTTCCTGAACAAATAAGCGAGTAAGGTAAACAATTTTTCCATCTTTATCAATTAAAACATTGCGCGTAACTCCGGCATCTTTCTCTGCATAAAGCTCGAATATTGTTCCGTCTCTATCATAAATCACAGGATAAGTAATTCTCGAAGCTTTGATTAATTTGTTTATTAAAGAAATGTCTTCTTTGAAATCAACAGCCACCAGCACGAAATTCGTATCATTTTTATATTTTTGCCAAATTTCTTTTTCTATATGAGGCATTTCTTTTATGCATACCGGACACCAGCTTGCGGTAAATTGTAGCATAATTACTTTGCCTTTCAATTCATTTAATTGGACAGTATTACCTTTTACATAGCTCATAGTGAAATTCGGAGCGACATCCCCTACTTTTACCTTATGCTGAGGATTGTTAGTCGGCTGAGCGATTAAAAGCATAGGTAATAGACAAAGTAATAATAAGTATCTTTTCATTTTTAAATTCTAACAAATTGAATGATTTACCAAAATCATTAGACGCATAATAATAATAATTGTTATAAGAGCGTTGCAAAACTCAATGATTTCTGTTGAACTATTATTATAAATGTTTAGAAGTATTTGTATTTATACGCTTCAGAGGCTGTGTAAAAACTTAAAGCTATTGATTATTTTATATCCCTCCTAATCAACCCCACGCTTTAGCGTGGGGAAACTGGCACAGTGAGAAATTATAAATAGCAATCAAAAGGAAAAAGTAACAAATTATATAATTTTCATAACCAAAAAGCCATATCAATTCATTCCGTCCCCACGCTGAAGCGTGGGGTTGAATGGAATGGGGAGATAAAAATAATACAAAAGATTATAGTATTTAGACAGCCTCTGAAGTGTGTGGTTGAATGTAGGAGTTCAGTCTTATGCAATATCTTATATAATATTACACTTGTAATAAGGAATTTATCATTAATTGGTGGCTTAAATTATGTGAATGGCAAGAAGTTATATGTCCTATTTCAATCGAAAATGTTATAATTTGCTCGGTACATATACGTTTAATGTGATAGGGGTGTTTTGGCACTTTTTTTGATTCGATTATTTTGAATATTAATAAATAGAGAATTGCAATGAGGAAAAATGTTATAAACATAGAAAATCCCGACAATTATTTTAATCGCGAATTAAGTTTGATTGAATTTAATAGTCGGGTACTTGACGAAGCCGAAGACAGTAAGCATCCTTTGCTGGAAAGACTAAAGTTTATAACAATTCTCAGCTCAAATTTAGATGAGTTTTTTATGATTCGTATAGCCGGGTTAAAAAGACAGATAGCAGCCGGCTTTATAGAAAAAACATCTGACGGAATGACAGCTCAGCAACAATTAGATGTAGCACTGAAGAGATTAAGCGAAATATACAACAGACAAGAGCATATTTTAATGCAAGAAATATTGCCGGCACTCGAGCGAGAAGGTGTATATCTGCATAGATATGAAGAATTATTTGATTCCGAAATTAAATTCCTCAAAAATTATTTTTGTGATTCGGTATTACCAATACTTACTCCGATGACTTTAGACCCGGCTCATCCGTTTCCGAGAATTATTAACCGTTCACTAAATGTAGCATTTGTACTAACAAATCCGGAAAAATCAGATGAAGATAAGCGTATAGCATTTTTGCAGATACCGCTTTTTCTACCTCGCTTGATTAGAATTGAACGTAATGACGGTTACCATTTTGTTCTTTTAGACCAAATAATAAAAGAAAATGCTGAAATCTTATTTCCCGGATTAATTATAGAAGCGAGAAACAATTTCAGGGTTACTCGTGATGCAGATATTGAAATTGCAGAAGATGAAGCTGAAGATTTAATGAGTGAAATTGCAGAGCAGATTAAACACCGTAAGTGGGGAACTGCACCGGTTAAGCTTGAAGTAAGTGAGAAAATGCCAAAATTCCTTGTAGAGTACCTAATGGAAACATTAGAGCTTGAACCGGGTGATGTATTTACTCATAATAGACCATTTAATCTTGGTGATTTGATGGGGCTACTAAAATTGGATATCCCTCACCTAAAAGATACTCCGTTTATGACCAGACCATTAGCTGAATTTATAGTTGATGAAGGCAATATATTTGATGTGATTCGTAAAAAAGATTATATAGTTCATCATCCTTATGATTCATTTACTAATAACGTTCTGAAATTTATAAATACCGCTGTTTCTGATGATGATGTCTTGGCTATAAAAATTACGCTTTACAGAGTGGGTATGAATTCTCCAATTGTAGAAGCATTGAAAAAAGCTGTTGCCAAAGGCAAAGAAGTTACTGCTTTTGTCGAATTAAAAGCTCGATTTGATGAAGAGAATAATATTCTCTGGGCAAAAGAATTAGAAAATGTCGGAGTTCACGTAGTTTACGGCGTACTTGGCTTAAAGACTCATTGCAAAATTACAATGGTAGTTCGTAAAGAAGGTAATAAACTAAGAACATATTTGCATCTAAGTACCGGCAATTATAATCATATTACTTCGAGGATATATACAGATATTGGTCTATTTACCGCAAATGAGGAATTTGCAAGCGACGCAATTAATTTATTTAATTATCTGACAGGATACTCAAACCATAAAGCATGGAATAAATTTATAGTTGCTCCGACCACACTTAGGCAGAGTATAATTAGATTAATAGAACGCGAAGCTGAAAGTCATTCGGCAAATAATCCCGGCGAAATAATTGTTAAGATGAACGCATTGGCACACGAAGAAGTGATAACTGCTCTCTACAAAGCATCACAGAAGGGTGTGAAAATTAAACTCTTTATTCGTGGTGTCTGCTGCCTGAGACCCGGCATAAAAGGATTAAGCGAGAATATTGAAGTAAAAAGTATTATCGGGAGATTTTTGGAACATAGCAGGATAATATATTTCCGTAATAGTGGTAATCCTGAATACTATCTGACCAGTGCCGACTGGATGACACGTAATCTTCACAAAAGGGTGGAGCTGATGTATCCGATATTTGAACCTACAATACAGAAAGAATTAAAGAATATTTTTGATTTGTATGATAAAGATAACAAAAAATCTTGGATACTTCAGAGCGACGGTACTTATGTACGCCCGGAATTGAAAGAGGGAGAAAAAGAATTCAGTATTCAGCAATTCCTGCTTGATGATACCCAAGATAAAATTTCCAAAATGCGAAAAGCTTCTCCTCATCTGAAGCTGAGTTTTTAATTTTTAGAAGATAAGATTAATCGGCAATTAAATTGAAAATGGTATAAGCCATTGTATCCCAATATTTAAAGCACTGAGTTGAATGGAGGAGAAAAATTGAAAATTGCCACAATTTGCATTAGTCTTAGGTTTTGCATAATTACTTTATCCGGTGCTTATATACGGGATAAGAATTTACGAATTCGTATTGTTTCTAAAAATTACAACTTGTCGAAATCTAATTTGTATGATATTCCAAAATAGAACTCTCTGCCCGGTTGAGGAACATTACTAATATCAAAATATCGAGTATTAGTTATATTTTTTGCATTTATATAGAAATTAAATCCTTGGTAAATCTTAGATAATTTAATATCAAAAAATACATTTGGCTGGAATTTTTGTTTGTTATTTGACGGATATTCAATAAACGAACCGGCTCTGTCTTCGAGAGATAAAGCCCAAAATACTTTTAAATCGTCGCCAAAATCCTGAGCTATAGAAAAATTTAATTTATGTTTTAAATAGTCGAGTATATAGGCAGAGATAAACTCAGTTTGGATTGATTTACTATTCATATCCATAACAGAATAAGAAACTGAAATATATTTTAGCAATTCGCTGCCTAAAATATGATTAGTATTAATTGTAAAATTAAGCTCTAAACCATAAGAATTAACTTTAGTTAGGTTCATTGCGTTCCAAATATCCTGACCGGGCTTTTTAATCCAATCAATCATATTAGAGCCATTGCGATAAAAAGCTGAAATATTAGAGCTGAATTCATTATCAAAATTCATTTTTAAACCTATTTCATAATTATCGGCTGTCTCCGGCTTTAAATCAATATTGCCCTTATTAGTCGCACTTGAATAAAACAAATCTGTAAATGTAGGAAATCGCAGTGATCTGTTATAAGATGCGAAGACAGTTAAATTGTCGTTAAATAAATAAGCTAAATCAATTCCCGGATATAATGTATTAGAAAATTTATCAGTATAATTATATAATAATCCGCCAGTAAATATTAAATCGTCAATATTCAAAATTTGCTCGAAATAAACATTAAGCGAATTTCTGACCGATGATTTAGTAAAATAATTTCCGCTTTCACCGGGTACTTCTATCGGAGACGGCATTTGCTCGCCCAGTACATTGCTATAAATATGTTCATACCTATATTCGAGACCGATAGAACTACTGCCATCTTCATATATATAATTTACTCTGTTTTCTGCTGATAATACATCGGTTAAATGATAGTTATGCCCATTATACCATGATGCCCATTGATTTCTAAAAAGCTCGAATCTATCTTGATGCCTTCTATAACTGAAAGTATGCAAATATTGGAATGTCTCGCCAGAAGTAAATTTCAAACTTGTAAAAGTAGTTTTAGTCTTTTCGAATTGTTCAGGATATTTGGCAGAATAAAAACTATTTGCTCCATAGGCTTTATTGTTATAACCGAAATCAAGATAGAATTTCCCAAAATCAGTTTTTAATGTCAACAAATCGTAAAAATTATAAAATTTAAAATCTGTATTATTTATATATCCGTCAGAACTTTCGCGATTGAAACTTAATAGATTTTCAATACCACTGAAGGAATTATTCACTGATAATCCGATTTTATTATAAGCATAATTGCCGCCATCAATTGAGAACTTAACAGTATTTGAACCGGAAGATGAGGTAATGAAATTCACTGCACCGGAAAACGCATTTGGACCAAATACACGTGAAGCACCACCACCCAAAATTTCTACTTTTGTAATTGACTCGGGGTCAATCGGCAGATTAAAATTATGATGACCGGTCTGAGGGTCATTCATTTTAATTCCATTTAACAGAATTAATGTCTGGTCAAAGGTGCCACCTCGAATGCCGATATCGGCTTGACTACCGGCAGACCCACGCCGTCTAATATCAATATTTGAGCTCAATTTTAAAATATCGGTAATATTTTGTACCGGCTTTTCGGAAATTTGCTCTCTACCGATAACTTCAATTTTCCGAGCAGATTCTGAATAAATAGTCGGATTCTTTGTAGCCGATATAATTATTTCCTTAATTAAAGTAGTATCTTTTGTTATATCTTTAGAGAATAAGTGAATATTCATTACTCCAAAAAATATCACAGTATAGAGAATAGTTTTAGTACTAAAAAACAACATTTGCCACAACCAATAAAATTCTAATAAAACCAAAAACTAAACTAATATATTTATTCAATATAAAACACTTTTATTATTTAAAAAAAAGTAGTATTATGTGAGAGAATATTTGAAGATTTTGATTAGCATCACTTGTATCCAAATTCCAAATTGGTGTCTGGTATAGAAAGAAAATCCTCAGACCACATTATCAATATATTATCTTAAGGTACTGGCTTGGAGAGTGTTTGCGTTGGTTTGGTGTCTGTGAAGTATTATTATTTTTTAAATTGAAGAGGCGGTGTAAAAACATAAGGTTAGTGATTTTACTAAAATTAGAATCCCTAAAAGTGCTTGTTTGAGACTGACTAAAATTTGTCATTCTGAACAAAGTGAAGAATCCAGATAAAGCTAACTTATTGATAACTCTGGATTCTTCGTTACACTGTTAATGACAACTTTTTTCGAGTGTTCTTGTAAACGCTATATTTTCAATGCTTTAGTTGATTTGCTGAAGTTTCAAAGTTGTCATTGTATTGTTTTACCAGCCGAGTAGCGGGTGGTCAGTAACTCAGAATGACGATTTGGCAATATTATTAATTTTAAACTACCTCTGTTAATGACAACTTTTTTCGAGTGTTCTTGTAAACGCTATATTTTCAATGCATTAGTTGATTTGCTGAAGTTTCAAAGTTGTCATTGTATTGTTTTACCAGCCGAGTAGCGGGTGGTCAGTAACTCAGAATGACGATTTGGCAATATTATTAATTTTAAACTACCTCTTGAATGTAGAGGAATGGACATTTGCAATATTTTGTAATATTTACACAACCTCTAATGCGTGGGGTTGATGTCTGCTTTCCAATTTCTAATTCACTCTTCCCAGACACCAGCCACCCGTCACCAGTCACCAGGCACCACTGCCCATTTCCAACTTCTCACTTTACAAACTTTATGAACTTTCAACTTCACCGTCACCATCCCTCAAATTAAAAGCATCAATTATAACAAAAACCGAATATTCATAAAATAATGTGTTATATATTCGTCAAATTATTTATATGTATCATAATCAAATCGGAGTTAACTATGAAAAACTTTACGGATTTATCTGCTTATAAACAATTGCAAAAGCATTCTGAAATAATGAAGCAAATAACGATGAGGGCATTGTTTGAAAATAACCCCGATAGATTTCACAAATTTTCATTTGAGTATGAAGATATACTATTTGATTTTTCAAAGAATATAATAAATGATGATACTCATAAACTCCTTATTAAATTAGCAGAAGAGTCGCTACTTAGCAAAAAAATATCGGCTTTATTTGGCGGAGAGAAAATCAATAACACAGAGAAACGTGCGGTAATGCACACTGCATTAAGAAATCGAGGCACCGAACCGGTACGAATAGAAGGTAAAGACGTAATGCCGCAAATTAAAGCTGTTCTTGCTCATATTAGAGGATTTGTCGATTCTGTCCATTCGGGTAAATTTCGAGGATGTACCGACAAAAAAATTTCTGATATTGTCAATATTGGTATTGGTGGCTCTGACCTTGGACCTGCAATGGTCTGCTGTGCACTTAAACCATATTCAGTAAAAGGGATTAACGTACATTTCGTTTCGAATGTCGATTCGTCAGATATTAGCGAGACTTTAAAAGGGATTGACCCCGAATCAACTCTTTTTATAATTGCATCAAAAACGTTTACCACTCAAGAAACTATCAGGAATGCAAACAGTGCAAAAGAGTGGTTTATCAAATACGGAGCAAGAAACGAAAAGGATATAGCCAAGCACTTTGTGGCTCTTTCAACAAATGAAGAGGCTGTTACAAAATTCGGCATAGCCCCTAATAATATGTTTGAATTCTGGAATTGGGTCGGTGGACGATATTCTCTTTGGTCAGCTATCGGCTTATCTATTGCATTGTATATCGGTATTGAAAATTTTGAAGAGCTACTAATGGGCGGTTACTTATTGGATTTGCATTTCCAAAATACCGAATTCAGTAGGAATATTCCCGTACAAATGGCACTGCTCGGTATATGGTATAATAATTTTATGGATGCGGAAAGCCATGCTGTTATACCTTATGATTCATATCTTGAGAAATTTCCGGCTTTTCTGCAGCAGTTAGACATGGAGAGCAATGGTAAATCGGTTGACCGTGAAGGTGGCAAAATCAAATACCCAACAGGACCCATTATCTGGGGACAGGTAGGGACAAATGCACAGCATTCGTTTTTTCAATTAATTCATCAAGGCACCAGATTAATTCCGGTTGACTTTCTTGCACCTATAATCAATCATAACAATATTGCTAATCATCAGGATATGCTAATGTCTAATTTCTTTGCTCAGACTGAAGCTTTGATGAGGGGTAAAACTAAATTAGAAGCAATTAAAGAATTACAAAATTCCGGTTTTAATGATGAACAAATTGATTTGTTAGCCCAGCATAAAGTATTTGCAGGTAACAAACCAACTAATACTATATTATATAAGAAATTAACCCCAAAAACATTAGGAATACTAATTGCACTATATGAGCAGAAAGTGTTCGTTCAGGGGGCGATATGGAATTTGAATTCATTTGACCAATGGGGAGTCGAGCTCGGAAAACAATTAGCAAATAGAATTATGCCCGAATTAGAATCTCCAGATACTATTCTATCTCACGACAGCTCGACTAACGGATTAATTCAATTCTATAAAAAAAATAAGGGAACTAAGCTTTAAGCCGATTAAGTCAGAAATATTTCAATTATATAATCCACTTAACAGCAATTGTTAGTTTTAATCTGATATGGCTGATTTTCATTTTGGATATTAACTTGCAATATCGTAATTTGCTGATTGTAAGTTAATATATGGTTTTGCAATTGATTGAAAAATGGAATAGATAATGATGAGAATAAGGTCTTTAGTCCTAAAAATCGTTACTTCAATGATTCTTATTGATATAGTATCGATGAGCATAGTAACTCTATTTTATTATTTACAATCAAAAGACGCATTATATAACCGAGCATTTATACAGCTCTCTCAAGTAAAGAAAAACAAAGCTGACCAATTAAACAGTTTTTTTAAAAATGCAGAATTTGCTTTAAATTCAGTTGCAGCAAATTATAAGGCTTCTACTGAACAAAATATCAATGAGATGTTGCCATTTTCAAGATTATATATTTACTACAAGAATTACGATAGTCTAACTCCTTATCTCAAACCCAATAATTATGATATTGACCAGTGGATGCTAAGTAAACAGTTAAGTGTCTATAAAGAGATACCAAGTATATTTGAGACAATAAATTACCAGTTAAGTAGGAATCATATTTACATCAGTCAAATCATCGACTCAAGCAGTTATCTGATTGCGGAAATAAATTCCTTAGAATTAGATAATATTCTTGCTCATGACTATAGCGACAGCTTGATCGATAAATCTATAGAATCCTATTTAGTTGCCGATGACGGCTATTTACGTACTTCATCTATCTTTATTCCTGATGCTAAAATGAAAAGCAGATATTCCGAAAATTCAATGAAAGAGTTTAAGCAATCGCTCAATAATTCCACAAGTGTAAATTATGATTATAGAGGGATTACAGTACTTAGAACATCAAATAGGCTACAAATCGGTGATTTGAATTGGACTATACTTGTTGAAATAGACGAGCAAGAGGTAAACGCTCCATTCACTATAATGTGGAGAAATACTTTATTTGTAATATTGCTGATAAATATTGGTATTTCATTTCTCGCTTATTTCTTTGCAGTTAAAATTACTACTCCGATAATTAACCTTACAAATGCTTCAAAAACTATGTATGACGGAAATTATCCCGATATGCTTCCTATCATATCCAACGATGAAATCGGGATATTAACAAATAATTTCAACGAAATGATTGATAAAATTCATAATCAAGCTATTGAGTTAGAACAAGAAAGAAAAGACAGATTAAATGCCTATATTCTGGCTACCGAATTAGAGAGAAAACGCTTATCATCAGAACTTCATGATGGGCTTGGGCAGTCGCTAATTGCATTAAAGTTGCAATTGGAATGCTTAGACACTGATAATATTTCATCAAATAATAAAATACTAAACGAATCTAAAAACTTACTAAATGATACTATCAATGAGTTAAGAAATATGTCTAATGACTTATTGCCTAATGTACTGTCCGAACTGGGGCTTTTGGAAGCTATTAAGCAAGTAATTAGCTATTGCTCAAATATTCAGAATCTAAATATTGAATTGGATAATCAAGTAATTAATGATTTTGAAATTAACGAAAAAGATAGTGTCCATATTTACAGGATAATTCAAGAATCTATTAAAAATGCTATTAGTCATTCTTTAGCAACAAATATAAAAATTATACTTAAAGAAGCCGATGAAGAATATACTTTTATAGTTCGAGACAACGGTATCGGTTTCGAATATACAGACAAAACCATTTATGGCAATGGATTGTACAATATAAATGAAAGAGCCGGTTTAATTAATGCTAATATTGAGATTAAATCCACGAAAGATACCGGTACTGAAATTAAAATCGTGAAAAGGAAGATTTAATGCCAAATATAATATTAATAGACGACCATAAAATAGTTCGCAACGGAATCAGAATGATATTGGAGTCGGCAGACAATAATAAAATAATCGGCGAATACGAAAGCTATTCTGATTATTCAAGTACTAACTTTGCTCTCGTTCCCGACATATTTATTATCGATATTTCTATGCCGGACTTAAATGGAATTGATGCTGCTAAATTACTAAAAGTATCTTTCCCTAAAGCAAAAATAATAGTATTGAGTATGTATAATAGTGTGGAATTCGTAACAAGAGCTATTAATGCAGGCGTTGAAGGATATTTACCAAAAAATATTTCAAAAAAAGAATTACTGACTGCCGTCGAAAAAGTCTCTCTTGGCGAAGAATATTTCGCCGAAGAAATACAAAAAATTGTTATTCGCTCTATGATGTCTCAAGCCAATGCTCGGAAATTAAAATTCGATATTTTAACAAAGAGAGAAATCGAATTACTTAAATTAATTGTCGAAGGGAAGTCAAACAAAGTCATTGCCGATGAGTTATTTATTTCCGTAAGAACAGTCGAATCTCATAAAAATCATATTATGGTAAAGTTAGAATTGAAAAATCAAGTTGAATTAATCAAATTTGCAATTAAAGAAGGTATAGCCGAGCTGTAGAGCTTGAAGTGTAATTCTACTTATCAAACTATTATTTGAAGTGATTAGTTGAATTACATTTCTTCTGACTTTGTAGCTGACTCCATAAATAGCAAAGCTGATAATTGGTCTTTCTTTAATTTTTAAGTGAAACACTTAGTAGAATTCAGTGAATCCCGAATTGAAATTCAGGCAAACAAATCATATTTTTAAATACTATAAATATGATTTGTTTAACTATATATTCAGAGGGTTATTATGCCTCAATTTGATACCGGTAATACCGGATTTATGTTGATAGCGACAAGTTTAGTAATGCTTATGACTCCCGGTCTGGCATTTTTCTATGGCGGATTAGTCGGCAGAAAAAATGTTTTAGGAATAATGATTCAGAGCTTTGTTTCAATGGGCTGGACTACTGTCTTATGGTATGTACTTGGCTATACTTTATGTTTTAGTGGTGGGCAAGGCGGAGTAATCGGCAATTTAGACCATGCGTTTCTATGGGGATTAAAATTTACTGATCCTTCGCCAATTAATAATTCAATTCCACTTTTTGTATTCATTGCATATCAGATGATGTTTGCAATTATTACCCCTGCTCTGATAACAGGAGCATTTACTAATCGAGTTAGATTTTCGGCATATATGATATTTCTGACAGTATGGCAGATATGCGTATATTATCCGTTTGTTCACATGGTCTGGGGTGGCGGGCTATTGGCTCAATGGGGAGTATTCGATTTTGCGGGTGGAATCACAGTCCACGCTACCGCCGGTTTTGCAGCATTAGCTTCGGTTTTCTATGTTGGAAAACGAAGAATTGCAGAAGCAGGACCTCACAGTATCCCTTTAGTTGCTTTAGGAACAGGTTTGCTTTGGTTCGGCTGGTATGGCTTTAATGCCGGCAGTGAATTCGCTGTTGATCCGGTTACGGTCAATGCGTTCCTTAATACTGATATATCTGCTTCTTTTGCTGGTATTACTTGGTTATTATTAGCATGGTTTTTAGAGAAAAAACCTAAAATTATAGGTCTGCTTACCGGTGCAGTAGCAGGATTGGCAACAATTACTCCTGCAGCTGGATATGTAACTATCGGTAGTGCCGTTATTATCGGTATTACCTCAGGTATAGTATGCTATTTCGCTGTTTCTTTAAAAAACAAGATGGGCTGGGACGACGCATTAGACGTATGGGGAGTTCACGGTGTAGGCGGAGTTTTGGGTACAATACTTCTTGGAGTATTTGCAACAAAAGCAGTCCAATTTAATCCGGCTTCTGCTTGGCCTGTCGGATTGCTCGAAGGCAATGCCGATTTTCTGATTACCCAACTTAAAGCAGTTGCTATCGCCGCTGTATATGCTTTTGGCTTTACTTACGGCATGCTCTGGCTAATCGACAGATTTGTTCCAGTTAAATTATCAGCAGAAGAAGAATCATCAATTGATGCGAATTTACATGGCGAAACCGCTTACGAAGAGATGATATAAATTCATATCACAGGCTGCGAATTAATTATTCAAAGCCTGTAAAAATTATTTTATGCTGTATTAAGAGCGTACTATTTCCGAAGTATTATTTATTTGAATCTCATAAAAAAACAGAACTCTTAATACAGCTTTTTTTAATAAAACAGAAAGGCAAAATATGAAAATAAAATATCTATTTATAATGGCAATTTTTACTGCATTTGCAGTTAATGTATATTCTCAGGATAAAGTTAATATTAAGTATTCCGGCTATGTCGATACCTATATAGCAATAGAGAATGATAACAAAGCACAAGATGATAACATTATTGATTTCTCAAGGAATTTGACTTATGTTAATTCTAAAAAAAATCAATTAGGGCTTAATATCGCATTATTTAATATTGTTGCCGATTATAAAAATCTGAGAGCAAATTTCGGAATTCAGCACGGCGATTTGGTTCAAACTGCTTATGAAACTCCGGGCACTACTAATAGTCCGATGATTCAGCAGGCAAATATCGGAATGAATATCTATGATAAATTCTGGATAGATGCCGGATATTTTCTTACTCATATCGGAGCTGAAGCATTAATGCCAAAAGATAATTGGTTGTCTTCTCATTCATTGGTAACTTATTATGAGCCATTCTATCAAGCCGGAATTCGTGCCTCTTATGAAGGAGAAAAACTTAATGCACAGTTGCATATTCTAAATGGAAACGGAATAATTGAGGAAAATAACCATAACAAAACATTCGGGCTATTTATCGGCTATAAATTTATGGATAATTTTAATATTTCTTATGCAAACGTAATTGGCAACGAAGAAGCCGGAAGCCCTAATAAAGGGAAAACACATATATTACATAATATATGCTCTCAATACGACTTCAGTGAAAATTTAAGTGCAAAACTACAATTTGATTATGCTAACAAGGAAAAAGTTATTATTAAAGGCAAAGAGAGCAGTGCCGGATATATGGGAATTTCGGCTCAGTTAAGATACATCATTATTAAAGATTTATCCGCATGCTTCAGATTCGCCGTTATTGATAATTCCGATGGGCTTTATCCTGATGCTTTGGAAGGGAATGCCTTGACTCTCGGGCTTGAGTATAAACCAAGTTCAGCGTCTTATATCAGAATTGAAGGTTCGCTATATAATATGAATGATGATTATAAAATATTTTTTGATGAAAATGGTAAACCAAATAACTCGAAAATGGAACTAATGCTTAATTGCGGAATTTATTTAGACTAATATTTTCGATTTCTTGTGATTTAATTTCATATTGAAATCACAGAAATCAAATCTCGCCACACAATGGCAAAACATGAATTGAAATATAATTTTAAAGTGCTGTAAAGCAGTTGTCAAAAGACTGCCTGAAAAGTTTTCATTCTGTAAAATCGTCATTCTGAGTGTAACGAAGAATCCATAATTATCAATTAGTTAGCTTTATCTGGATTCTTCACTTCGTTCAGAATGACAAATTTTAGACAGCCTCTTGAATAAACTTATTAGAAATGAAATTATACAAATCAAAACTCACCAGATAGCCTCTAAAGCAATAATAAAATGTCAAATAAATTATTTCAAATGGGATATTATCCAATTTATTAAAGATTTGACAATAAATGCCGAAAAATATCACATAAAAAATACATTAACATTATTTATTGGAGTATGTTTTTATGAGGAAATCAATACTGATATTTATTATGGCTATTATAGGATATAGCAGCTTATATTGCCAATCTCAGCTGTATTCTTGGGGAGTCAATACTAATGGTCAATTAGGAAATACATCGGTAGTATCTTATAGGACTACCCCGATACAAGTAGGAACCGCATCGAATTGGAAAGAGATTGCTTGTGGCGAAAGGTACTCAATAGCAATTAGAACTGACGGCACTTTATGGGCTTGGGGATTGAATACTTATGGTCAGCTTGGAGACGGTACTACTGAAACACGTACTAGTCCTGTACAAATTGGACCTCTGACTACTTGGACAAAAATTTCCTGTGGTCTTAATTTTACGATAGCTATGAGAAGCGATGGCTCACTGTGGGCTTGGGGATTGAATACCTACGGTCAATTGGGCGATGGTACAAATATTAACCGATTATCTCCTGTTCAAATTGCACCCCTGATTACTTGGGCTAAAATTGCCTGTGGGAATAACCATACTTTGGCTATCAGCAGCGGAGGTTTATTATATGCTTGGGGAGACAATGCTTATGCTCAATTAGGTAATAATTCCAATATTAACAGTTCATCTCCTATTCAAATTGGAATTGCAAGTAACTGGACAGATATTGCTGCCGGCAGCAGGCACAGTTTAGCAATTCAATCACAGGGTTTGCTATTTTCTTGGGGAAATAACAGCTATGGTCAATTAGGCACAAGCAATAATACTGAGTATAAAACACCGACACAAGTTGGCTCTTCTTCTACTTGGAGTAAAGTTAGTTCCGGAACCGGGCACAGCATGGCATTGCGAACTGACAATTCTCTATGGGGTTGGGGTTATAATGCCTACGGACAAATCGGCAGTGGAACTACTCAGAACAGTAATAGCCCGATTCAAATTGTTACAAGTTCAAATTGGATTAATTTTGCCTGCGGAGCCGACCATACATTGCTTCTAAAATCAGACAGCACACTTTGGGCTGTCGGCAGAAATGTATGCGGGCAGATTGGCGACGGTACTCAGAGCACCAGGCTTAGTCCTGTTCAAATAGGCTTATATTCTAATTGGGCAAAGATTGCCGGAGGAACTTATCATACATTAGCACTTAAAAAATGGAGCTCGCTTGCCGAGCCTACTTTGGTATTTCCAGTTAATGGTGTAGCTCAAATATCAAAGAGCCCTACATTAATATGGCACCAAATTATAGACGCTTCTCAATATAGACTTCAGGTATCTACAGACCCGAGCTTTAGTTCTTTTTTTGTAAATACTTCAATCATAGCAGATACATTTATTACAATTAGTGGACTCAATAATTCAAGTACTTATTATTGGAGAGTTTGTGCCGGTACAGGTACTGATTCGAGTGCTTGGAGTGAAATCAGATATTTTATTACTATACCGGTTGAATTAGCTGATTACTGGAGCTTCACTCCGAATACAGGCTATTCGGCAAATATCGGATTAAAATCCGGAGGTACATTTGAAATTGGCGATAGAGCAATTCAAGCCGGCGATGCTATCGGAGCATTCTATTCCGATGGTGATGAAAAGAAATGTGCCGGATACTTCGTCTGGGATGATGTCAATAGAGGCTTTGTAGTCTGGGGAGACGACAACATAACATCTTCAATTAAAGAAGGATTTTCACTAAATGAAAATTTCACTTTCAGAATTTGGGACGCACTTGAATATAAATCTTATCCCGCAGATTTCGAGATTGAATCCGGAAATACAAGTTTTACTTATAACGGAATAACCGTTATAAAAAGTATTACCGCTAATATGAATACTTCTCAAGATATTGCCTTAATTAATGGTTGGAATATGATTTCAAGCTATATTATCCCAACTAATGACACAATGCCAGAAATATTAGACGATATTGATTCACAGATTACTTTAATTAAAAACTTTTCCGGAGAGAGCTACTGGAAACCATATATGGAAAATCTGAATAATTGGAATTATAAAGAAGCATATATTACAAAAACAAATGCCGTATGCACTTTGTCCATGAGAGGTAGAAAGTTATTGCCGGATACTACTAAAACATATTTACAGGGTAGTGGATGGAAATGGATACCATATTATAGAGATAATCCTCTATCTCCGGCACTTGCTCTGACAAGTATCAGTGGCAACTATATATTAATCAAATCTATAGACGGTAAAACTTATTGGCCCGGCAATACATTTACTTTAACTAATATGGAACCCGGAAAAGGCTATATGATTTATATGACTGCAACTGATACACTTACTTATCCATCAAATTTTGCAATTTTCGGTAAACTTTCTGCTGATGCCATATTGAGTATTCAGGAATTAAACAATCAATATTTTATCGGCGAATGCTCTAATACAGGCTCAAGTGCTGTTCTTTCCATTAAAATCAAAGGTGCGGACAGCGGAGATGAAGTCGGTGTGTTTACTCAATCAGGGAAATTAGTCGGTTCAGGTATTTATGAGTCAGACAATATAGGCTTAACTATTTGGGGAGATGACTATTTAACTGAAGAAATAGATGGAGCTAAAGAAGGCGAAGCAATTTACTTAAAACTGTATAAACCAGTATATAGTAAATCGGCAGATGTTATAGCTACCAATATCTTAGATTGTATCAGCTCTGAACTAATTAAATCTTTAGTTTATAAATCTGATGCAATTTACAAAGCTGACGGCGTAATTGGCGAGCTGGGTATTGAAACTTCGGCTGCTAAAGCCATTAGCATTAATCCTATTCCGGCGATTAATAATACTATGATTAGTTACTATGCGGAAAATTCTAACAAGATTACTATTAGCATATATGACTCTCAAGCAAATTTGATTTTTATGAATTCGTTCAATGCTCAAGTTAATTCAATTAATAAATTCAATATTGATTTAAGTAAATTTAATAGCGGTGTATATAATGTAGTTTTGATAGACGGTGCTAAAAACTTACATTCAAAACTGGTAGTTATAAAATAGTAATTTCTATGATTAAATAAAAAAAAGTCTGTAAGCCATTACGGGCTTTTTTTTATATTTGTAAGACTTTAGAAATTATTAAATACGGATTTAAAAATGAATATTACTTCGACTGAAATCATCGAGCATCTTAAAACATTGCGAAATGAAAATAATATAAACGGAATGGCACGTTTTGGGATTAGCTCCGTCAATACACTCGGCGTTTCAATGCCGGATATCAGAGATATAGCAAAACATGTAAAAAAAAATCATACATTAGCTTTGCAATTATGGGACAGCGAAATCCACGAATGCAGAATCTTAGCCGCATTGATTGCCAGTCCATCAGAAATGACAAGCGAAACAATGGACAAATGGGTTTCTGAAATTGATTCTTGGGACGTATGCGACCAAGCATGCTTCAATATTTTTGATAAGACTCCATTTGCAAAAGAAAAAGTATTTCAATGGGCAGTGTCTGAAATGGAGTTTACCCGCCGTGCTGCTTTTGCATTGCTTGCCGGAATGGCTATACATTGGAAAAAGGTAAACGATAATGAGTTCCTCCCGTATTTCGACCTAATATTCAAATATTCGACTGATAATAGAAATTTTGTTAAGAAAGCCGTTAACTGGGCTTTAAGACAAATCGGAAAACGAAGCTTTTATCTAAATGATAAGGCTATTGAACTATCCGAAAAATTACTAATTAAGTTACCCGAAAGTAAATCTGCCCAGTGGATAGCAAAAGATGCAATTAAAGAACTTAGTTCAGATAAAATAAGAGTAAGGATAAAGAGATAGTTAATCGAATATTTATCTGCTCAATTCAGAAATAAGAACATCTAATGATTAGTGATATTAGTGTCTGGTATAAGAAGCTGCTTCCAATTCTACGCACCGAAGCGGATGTGAAAAAAACTTTGATTACCGTTTACAGTTCCTCACAGTGCTAATTTCCCCACGCTGAAGCGTGGGGTTGAATGGATGGCTACGGACATTTGCAATAGATTTTTGTATTTATACTGGCTCTGGAGTGTGAGTTGAATGTTACTTCGTCTATTTCCAAACCCCAAACCCCAAACCCCAAACCCCAAACCCCAAATATTTTTCAATACATTTCCCTAAAAATCGTGTTTATGTTTTTAAAATTTAACGATTAAAAATGAAAGTTGAAAAAATTAAAAAAATCGAAGGATGCCTCGACGGAACTAATGTAAAAGATGTACTGCTAAGCGATTATGTTGACAAGGCATTTGTTGATTATTTAGCTGCTCTCGGCAAATTAATATATTTCGAGGGCAGTGGTAAGCCGTTTTATAAAGTAATTATAAGGGGGCAGTACTCAATCAAAGGTGCTGTAGGCAATCACACCTGCCGACTAATTCTCCCGACTATCGATGCTGATACTATGCTTAATAGCTTTATTAATTATGTAAATTCATATCCCGAGAATGATTGATATTTAGCTTTAGATATGTGTTTAAAGCTAAATCAGAGCATTTTATCGTCTTTTTGAAATATTTATCGGTAAAAATCCTTGATTTATAGAAAAATAGGAATATTATTTGCTAAATATTTTTATTTTTGCTTTCGTTAATTAAGATTATATAAAATTAGGATATATATTATGAAAGATATTGATTGTAGAAAAGGTCCAAGCGGATTCAAAAAAGTAGCTTTCGGGCTGATGCTTTTAGCCGCCGGTCTAACACTATTCGGATTTAACTTCGGATACTTCCCTCAAGAGCATTTCCATATTGTTTTTTCATTTCCTACTTTACTGATTGCAATAGGCGTTATGAACATATTTGACCGTAAGAGCTTATTTTTCGGTCTTATATTGACCATAATCGGCGTTATGACTTTATTGCCGAAAATCATGGATATTCATTATGATTTTTCAATGCTTTTCTGGCCCCTTGTATTAATTGGAATAGGAATATTAGTCCTTACGAAAAAGTTTTTTCATAGACCATTGAGAAGTTGTAAACATAAAAGCAGGAACAGCTCTAAAGCTAACATAGACATTGATGATGTTAATACTTTCTGTGGGTTTGATTATAAAGTTTATGAACCGGGAAGTGGATACATTGATGAAGTAAATATTTTCAGCGGAAATGAATATAGATTTATTGAACCGGTTTTTCGTGGCGGTACCATCACTAATATATTCGGTGGTAACGAGATAGACTTTACTCGCACTCAATTGGCTGAAGGGAAAAATGTACTCGACGTTACTTGTGTGTTTGGAGGAACTAATATTATAGTACCTTCGGACTGGAAAGTAACCATTCAAGTAAATGCCATTTTAGGTGCTTTTGAAGACAAGCGATATTTTATCGATTATGATATTGAAAAACAATTCGACAGAGAATTAATAATTACCGGCAGTGTAATATTTGGCGGCGGCGAGCTGAAGTCCAGATAATTAAATGAAAAATATAATATGATAAACCCAATATTCAGGTCAAAGAAAAATGCAGTTAGTTTTTTTGTGATAATGGTATTACTTACTATTAAGCATACTTTTACACTTGTTTGGGCATTAAAATTAGACTGGCTAACGTCGGCAACAGACTCATTTGTATTTACAAGTATATTTGCTATTATGGTATTTGCATTGTGGTACACGGTACGATATAGTAAATTTACCAAAAGATTTGCTTTAGAGTCAATATTTAGTATGGTGTTTTTGGTATGGATGTTTGCATTACTTTGGACTGCTTCCGGATATTATCTTTGTAATGATATTTTTAGTAACAACCCAACATATTTATACAAACTTAAAGAATCTTTGCCGTTTAGGTTTTTAATTTCTTTCTTTATATTCGCAATTACTGCTTTAATATATTTGCTATTTATATTCTATGAAAACCTAAAAGTAAAACAGATTCAAGAAACTACCCTTATCAAAAAAGTTAAAGAGGCAGAATTAAATATGCTTAAAAGCCAAATCAATCCTCACTTCCTCTTTAACAGTTTGAATTCAGTCTCTTCACTTACCATTACTTCGCCCGAAAAAGCTCAAGACATGGTAATTCGACTATCTGACTATCTACGATATTCTATAACAAATCCCGAAAATAAGCTTCAAGAATTTAACAATGAACTTATAAATATTGAAAGATATTTGGAAATTGAAAAAGTCAGGTTCGGTTCAAAACTACAATATGTAAATAATATAAGTAATGACTGCTTAAATGCCATCATCCCAGTGATGATTCTCCAACCCTTATACGAGAATGCGGTTAAGCACGGCGTATATGAAAGTATCGAGCCTATAATTATAAAAACTACTGCACGAATAAAAAATGATGTACTTCTGATTGATATAGAAAACAATTTCGATTCTAATTATATTTCTATAAAAGGTACCGGGCTCGGACTGAAAAATATTAAAGAACGCCTTAAACTTATTTATGGCGAGGATAACTTAATCAATATTAAAAAAGAAGATAGTATATTCAAAATAAGACTAATAATACCACAGAATATATTACTAAATCAGTAGTATAAGACTGTAGCAAATTGGCATACGGTTAACCGTAGGGTTGAATAAATTGGAATTGTATATTATATATTTTTACAACAGACTAATAATAGAATATATGGAGCTTCGCTATTTTAAGTGGGTTAGCAAATATTTGTTATTAGTATAAAGAAAATCCATATATATCAAACATTGATTTTTGATATTTTATTGGATACACATCTTTGATTTTAAATTTTAACTCCGTCAGGAGTTAAACATCGGTAACATAATGAGATACACCAATACCACTCTCTTGTTTTAACAACAAAAAGGGGAGAAAGAGTGTGGGTACTAAACAATATTTATTACCGATGTTCAACAGCTAACGCTGTAGTAAGAAAGATTTCTTTATCTGCTTACCCACACATAATAGCGAAGAACCGAATATATTTCAAGAATATACAAATCACTTAAAAACATATTAATAAAAATAACTTGGAAAACTGAAAAAATTACTTAGATTTGTAGTGCTTGTATTTACAAATTTGAAATAGAAATATTATGAAAGAAGCTCTTTTAACAAAGATTACGGTAAGAAGTGCGGAATTTTATGCTTATCACGGTGTAAAATCCGAAGAGCAGGTACTTGGTGGAAAATATCAAGTAGATTTGGAGTTATACTATAACTCAACCAAAGCAGTGATTAATGACGATGTAGCTTTAGCTCTAAATTATGATGAAGCTATGTTCTGTGTAGAGGAAGTAATTGGTGGGCAATACAACTTGATTGAGACAATTGCCAACGAGATAATAAATATGCTATTTGATAAATTCGCGATTTTAGAAAAAGCTACCGTTAGAGTCCGCAAGATGAATGCACCGATTAGAAGCGTTGTCAGCTATATAGAAGCAGAGCAAACAATGCAAAGAAATCGTATATGATAAATCATTCCGAATTTGTTATTCTGTCGCTCGGCTCTAATGTCGGCGACAGAAAACAAAGTATCGATAATGCAATAAATTTGCTTATTGATAGTAAATCAATTACTAATCCGAAAATATCCTCTTATTACGAAACAGAGCCTTATGGTTTCAAGGAGCAAAATAAGTTTCTAAATGTTGCTTTAAAGGCTTGTACCGAGCTAAATCCATTATCCTTGCTTCAGATATGCAAAACAATTGAATACTCCTTAGACCGCAAGATACGCTCTCGCTGGCACTCTAGAGAAATCGATATAGATATAATTTTCTATTCGGATAAAGTAATAAATAAAGAGAAAATCCGAATTCCTCATATTGAGCTTGAAAAAAGAAATTTTGTATTGATTCCTATCAATGAAATTGCTCCCGAGACAGTTCATCCGATAACAAACAAACCTATTAAACAATTAATTAGCGAATGCACCGACATTGGTGATGTTAAGCGTTTGTGCAAAAACCACATTATCATTTAGTAATTCCACGGTTTCATAATAAATAACGGCTTTTCGCTATTTTGTGTAGCTGAAAGTGGAAAGTTATAAAGTTCGTAAAGTTATAAAGTTATAAAGTGGAAAGTGGAAAGTGGAAAGTGGAAAGTGGAAATTAGGAAGTAGGACGTAGGAAGCTTGGGTGAAATCAATTCTTTTCATCCAACAGCGTTAGCTGTTGAACATTGGTAGAATGAATTTGGCACTCTCATTCGCCTCCTTAAAATGCTCTGCGTAGTGCGGGGTCTTCCAACATCTTTAGTAATTCAACTCTGCCGGTGTGACTAACAAAAAAAGGGCTGCCCATAATAGGCAACCCTTTTTAAATATTAAAATATGTAGTGATTACATATTTTCGCCCCACACTTGAAGTCTGTTATCTTCAATTGTAGCTTCTTCTTTAATTTTAGCATACCATGAATAATATACCGATTGAGAAGCAGATTTCATCAGTTCTGCCATTTGTGCTAAAGGAATTTGATTAAATTCAGGAGCTTTAGTTTCAGTGCGAGCAGTTACTTGCATAATGTAATAAGCTTTTTCGCCGCGAATAGCCGGAGATAGCTGATTCAAAGGTAGCATATATGCTTTTTGAGTAAATACATTATCCCTGCCGAGAGCCTGCATAGAGCCGTTGTTTTTGATATTATCAAGAGTTTTAATACCAAGAGTAGAGTCAGCTTTTAATTCACTTAAATTCCCGCCTTTTGATTGAATCATAGCGAGCAATTGTTCAGCTTTAACTTTAAGCAAATCTAATTTTTTGATTTTAATAACTGCCGGTTTAATATCATCTTTTTTATCTTCAAAAGTAGCCATACCTGCTTTACGTTCGTCGCTAACATAAGCAATTACATAACCTAATTGTTTATCTTCCCAAGGACCGATAAATGCCCCTTTGTTTTTCTCGAAAGACGAAAGAACTACATAAGGAGATGAAAATCCGGGTAGCTGTCTGTCTTTAGTATAGAAAGGAGTCATCATAGGACGTTTTTGGTGCTTAGTAATAGCAGTGTCGAAAGCCATTCCGCCTTCTACCCAAGTAACTACTTCATTCATTGAGCGAACGATTTGTTTTTTAGCTAATTTTGAAATTTGAGGTTTGATAATAATTTCGCTATAAGCTATTTCGTCTAATGGTTCGGATTTTTTCTCGGTTACTTTAATTAAATGGTAGCCAAACATAGTTTTAACTGGTCCAAGTACTTTATCAATATCGCCAGCGAAAGCAGCTTCTTCAAATTCTTTAACCATTTGCCCTTTTTTGAAAAATCCTAAATCACCACCATTTTGGGCAGAACCATCTTGAGAAAACTGTTTTGCAAGCTCAGCGAAATCTTCACCGGCTTTAATTTTAGCATTAATTTCATTGATTTGCTTTTCAGCAGCTAAGCTGTCAGAGCCAAATTTAATAAGAATATGGCTTGCTTTAACTTCTTCGTTAATCGAATTTCTTTTACCGTCAACATAATAGAAACTGAACCCTTGTGGTGCCGGAATTGGACCGACGAAATCGCCGTCAGGAGCAGTAGATAGAATTGATGCTATAGTAGGATTCAATGTTTTAGTATCGGTAAAGTCGTGAACTTCACTTGGATTTTCGCGAACTCTAATTTTGAAAACACTATCTACAGTGCCGGATTCGCGAGCTATATTTAATGATTCATAAATTCTATTTACTTTTTTAGCAGCTACATCACTATCGGCTTTTGAGGCAACGATAGGGAAAATAGCATATTTTATTCTTCTTTGTTCTCTTTGTTGATAGAACTGCTTGTTTGCTTCGTAATAGTTTTTCAAATCTTGGTCAGTTACTTTTACTTCTTCATCTTTGATTGTAGCAACATCAAGAGCTAAGAAATCAACACTGGCGGAATCAAGCTCTGTTTTGATAACTTCTTTAGCAAATAATGGAGAAATAACTGCACCTGAAGTAGAAACTAAAGTTTGTATATTTTGATATAAAACTTGTAAACCAAGTTGTTCCTGAACTTGAGTGAAATAATCACGGAATATTTTCAGTCTTTCATTTCTTTCTTGAGGCTGTAAGTTTTTATACATTTCTTCAGGACGAGTTAAATATCTCTGATATAAAATTTTATCGAACTGTCCAGTTGAATCAGTAAACATTTGCTTTACTTCTTGCGGAGGGTTCTCAAGCATAATATCAAGCATTTGCCCTTCTGCTACGGCACAGCCGGCTTTTTCAGCTTCTTGACGCATTAAAGTTTCGTCAAGCATAGTTCCAAACAAGTTCATTCTGATTTGATTCCCGTCGGGCTGTTGAGCTTGAGGATTATTTCTTGCTTGGTCACGCTGAGTTTCTTCCTGCTGCCTGGCTTTTGCTTCAAAATCTTTATAGGGGATAGGTTCACCATTAACTATTGCGATTTCTTCGGCGAACATATTACCGCTTCTTAAAGTGCTCGGATCCATGTCCGAAATAACGAAAAATGCTATAAAAATAATAGCGAAAGCCGCTAATAAATAGGGCGAGGTTTGTCGAATCCTTTCTAAGGTTCCCATTTGACTTTTTGCTCCAAATATATTAATGATACAATTTATTCTCAATTTTCAAAATGATAAAAAAACTCAGTTTACGCCGAGTTAAAAAAACACAAATTTATCTATGTTTTCGCTCAATTCCAATAAGAAATTTAACTTTAATATATATTTCTAAAAAAAAATACCGAATTTTCAAAAATATAGTTAAATAGTGTGTAAAAAATCTTACTATTTTGCTCAAATTATTGATATAATATCAAAAAACAAAGATTCCGTTCCTTTAGAAAATGGCGGAATCTAATCATAATATTTACTTTAACAAACAATTTTAGTTGCTTTTTTTATAATGTAAACCGATAGTAATACTCGTCCCGACTCCTTCTTCGCTTTTAATATCGAAATATCCGTCATGAAGCTCTGTCAGTCTTTTTGCAATTACCAAACCTAAGCCGACTCCTTGCTGTTCATAAATTGTTCGTTCAAACTGTGCTAGAGCGGCTATTCCTGAAATTTGTTCGCGAGACATACCTCTACCGAAATCGGAAATGATAAAGAACAATAAATCACCGTCAACACCAGTAGAAATAGTAACCATCTTACCTGGAGCAGAGAATCTAAATGCGTTGTCTATTAATTCGTCAACCATTTTATGGAAGCTCTCGGTTGAAATCTCCACTAAAACATTATCAATAAGGTCGTTGATGGCTAAATCGCTTGTTCTATTATACTTTTGTGAAATATTAGAAGCAATATCTTGGAACATAGCCGAAGGTTCATAAGTTAGCAAGTTACGAAGCTGGGAACGTTTCTGAGGATTGGAAAAAAATGATTCTATGCGTACATAAGTCAAGAAATTCTCGGTTATTTTCATTAATCTATTAGCAGAAGATACTATGTCGTTAGAAAGCTCTTTTATCTCTTCCGGATTAACATCTTCGGCGGAAGTATGCAAATACTTAGCTGAACCGATTACTTCATTAAGCACTGTCCTAAACTCGTGAGGAAGTGCATAAGTAACAGACCTGCCAACTTCTTCTACTTTCTCTTGAACTTGTTTTTCTATCAATTGGTGCTTATTCCATTGAGCATCTATAGCCGCAATTAATTCGTCGCGGGTATATGGTTTAACTAAAAAGTCATCGGCACCCTTTTCCATACCGGCTCTCATGTTCGATTTCTCGGTAAATGCTGTCAAGAAAATAAAGGGAGTAGTGGCAGTGATGCTGTTTTTACGAATATTTTCTAATACACCGTATCCATCCATTTTTGGCATTGAGATATCACAAAGTATTAGGTCGGGTTTAGTTTCTAATGCCTGCTTGACACCCTCTTCACCGTCACAGGCAGTTTCTACGTCATACCCCTCAAATCTTAGAAGAGTAGAGGTACTTTCTAAAATAAATTCCGCATCATCTATTACCAAGATTTTTTTCATAGTTCCTCAGACATTAAATTACCATGCTATCAAATATAACAAATATAACAAAAAATTTGATTAAAAAAAACAAAATTAGTTTTAAGAATAATAAAAAAGCATCAAGATATAATAATGATGCTTTTTTAAAATAAATATTGACAGTTCATCTTTATTCGATGTTAGCGGTTACTTTTATTTTTGATGCTAATGGAAAGACTGTCTGAGCAATTGTTTTCCCCATTTCGGAAATCGGAACTATTTTAGCCGGTACTCCGCCTTCAATTACAGTCTTTGGCATTGAAGGAGCTACAGCTGTCTCGGGGTCTTGAACCAATACTACGCCTTGTACAGAAGCAATTTGGGCAGCTCCCTGGGCACCATCTCGACCTAAGCCGGTAAGAATAACTGCGATGGAATATTTGCCGAAAGTAGATGCTATACTTCTCAATAAGGGGTCAGCGGCAGGACGTACGAAATTCTCTTTTGGTCCGTCATCTAAGATAATTTTAAAAGTGTTATGCTCTATTCTAAGATGCTTATCGCCCGGAGCAATATATATATTCCCGCTTTCTGCCAATAATCCGTTTGAAGCTAAGCTTACTTTAAGCTTTGTCTCTTTTTGTAATCTTTGAGAAAATGTATCTAACATCCAAGATGGACCATGCTGGACAATAAAGAAAGCAGCACGTATATCATCGGGAATTTGCCTGAACAATTCTATTAAAGTGGGAGGTCCACCGGTTGAAGTAGCAATTCCGACACCCACAAAAGGTGGTAAAGATTCGGTACTTCTACTAACTATGCCGGCTGAATTTGCCGGAGCTTTTTGCTCTTTTTTATCTAAGCCGTCTTTGACACGGGTAAGTAATTCTTCTACATCAATTGGCTTTGCTATATAATCGTCAGCTCCTGACTCTAAAGCATAAGCTCTTGCCCCCTCTGATACTAAAGCAGTTATCATTATGATTAAAGGTACTTCGCTAATGGATTCGCGTACTTTTCTGATTAATTCGATGCCGTCCATATTTGGCATCATCCAGTCAGTTAATAGAGCATCAAATGATTCTTTTTCTATATGTTTATAGGCATCAACACCATTATTGGCAACAACTACCGAATAACCTGCCTTCGTCAGTAATCTTTTAAGAAGAATAGAATTTGTCAATTCGTCTTCCGCTACCAATATCTTTTTAAGTTTGTTCATGATTGTTTCTTTATTTATATTATCTATATTACTTCAAAAAAACGAAAATTAGCAATTTAAATTGTTATTTCAAATAATTCTTTTGATTGATATTATTTTTTTTTATATTAGTTCCCTAAATATAAGGAAATTTATTTTAAATTGGAATAAATATTTTATGATTAGTGGAATTATTTTAGATTTTTACAATAATTTAATATATGAGGAGAAACCATCTTCATATATTTATAGACTTATTGATGATAATTTGATGTATTTATTCCCCGAATTAGAATTATTAATTAATACGCCGCAGGATTCGATTTGGCATCCGGAGGGTGATGTCTTTACTCATACAATGCTCGTTATTGACCAGGCTGCTATTATCAAAAATAAATTAGAAAGCCGACAGGACAGAATTATTCTTATGTTTGCCGCATTATGCCACGACTTTGGCAAACCGGTTACTACCGTAGAAAAAGACGGCAGAATTATTAGCCCTAATCATGAAGCAAAAGGTGCCGAACCAACAGAATTATTTTTACGTAAATTCGAGATTTCTGATGAAATTATTGATAAAATAGTACGCTTAGTTAAAGAGCACTTGCGTCCTGCTACATTGTTTAAAGCCAAACCTTATGTATCTCCGGCAGCTATCAAAAGATTATCTTACCGAGTTGATATAAATATGCTGCTCTTAGTTGCAGAAGCTGACCACTTCGGCAGGACTACCGACGACGCAATAAATAAAGAATTCCCCGCCGCTCTGTGGCTAAAGAATATGTATGATAAATTATACAACAAAGAATATAAACCAAAATCTTTGCTTAATGGGAATATACTAATCGAAAAAGGCTATCCGGAAGGAAAACTCTTGGGTGAAATATTGAAATCAATATATGTGTATCAATTAAAAAGAAAAATTATTACTCTTGATGATGCCTTAGCACTGCTTGAAAAACTCTATCCTATACAAAAATATAAAAGACAATAAGATGTAATATATTATATTTGAAATAACATTTTCGATATTATGCTCCATGTTGTTGACTGAGGGCTGGTGGACGGTGGCTGGTAACAGGAACTTAGAAGTTGGAAAATGGGAAATCAATCATATTAACTACACGGTTCAGAGGCTGCCTAAAATTAATAGTATTGCCAAATCGTCATTAGGA
Organism: uncultured bacterium; assembly: GCA_942493235.1. Taxonomy (GTDB): domain Bacteria; phylum Bacteroidota; class Ignavibacteria; order Kapaibacteriales; family UBA2268; genus ENR-C587. The sequence continues at coordinate 916,090 of OW818676.1, forward strand.
GTGTAACGAAGAATCCAGAATTATCAATAAGTTAGCTTTATCCGGATTCTTCACTTCGTTCAGAATGACAAATTTTTGGACACTCCAAATACAAACACTTTGAGAAATTATAAACAGTAATCAAAGGTTTTTACACTGCCTCAGAAGCTTAGGGTTGAAAAAGTATGTTATAATAAATTTAAGACTATTGCAAAAGTCCAAAATATTTATTTACTGTTAATTTTTCAAAGATTTTCATATTTCTAAGTGCTTATCAACCCTACGGTTAACCGTAGGGTTGAATAAATAGGAATTGGAAATTACATAGTTTTGCAACAGCCTTATTTAGCTTTGTCTGGATTCTTCACTTCGTTCAGAATGACAAATTTTTGGACAGCCTCTTCAGAGTCGAGATCAGTGGCTTAGAGTAATTATATTTTTTGTAAAACGAAAGTAATCAAAGGTTTTTACACTGCCTCCGAAGCTTAGGGTTGAAATAGTGCGTTATGTAAATACAACAAATCTATTGATAGACATCAATCCATCAGCTCACAGATTGCCGATAGTTACTGTTTTTAATATTCTAAAAAAATATTTTTAATGATGATATATTTTTTGTAAATTGAATACCGGTAAAGAGTATTTATTAATGGGAATAAACGAGTGCCGGAACAAATTAATTGTCTGAAAGAATACGAGATAATAAGTATAAATACTGCATTGGACTTTTTTAAAAATTCAATAGACATTATGCAGTGGGGATTATTCAGCGATATTCTGAAAATTTACGATTATTTAGCTGCAGACTCTAAGTACTACTGTGTGGAGCATCAAGAGAGCCTTGTTAACGAATTTAAATTACTAATTACCGATGATACTTCAAAGTCGATTCATATTCAATATATCCCTACAGATGAGCCATATCTGGAAGGCATAAGTGACGGGAGCTATAAGCAGTTTAAAAATTATATTCTGTTTCCGGCAAAAATTGGTAATAAATTCGATTTTATTATTATAAACGGGAGAGCAAAAACCGATTGCTTTAAATACTCTTGGAATTTACTTTCGAGTATCGGAATAGTGGTTATTATCGACTCGCCGAAATCAGAAAACATTTGCACTATTAAAAAGCATGCTTACACTCTAACTATTTCTAATCCCGATATTAAAGAAAAAGACAATAGACTTCTATTTATATCAAAAAATAAAGATTTACTTACTAATTTGCATCTGAAGTTATCGATTATTCTTCCGAAAAAAACTGTCTTTGAACAGAATTTTCGGAATATATTTGACCAGATACCAATAGACCCTTCGGATTTATTGAACAAAAAAAATAAATGCCTGTTCGTTCATACTTATCCCGAAAACTATTTAGAAGAAATATATTCTAATGGCGAATTAATGAATATGACTTATACTGAGCAGAAGGAATATATTATTTCTCAGTATTACGGTGTAAGCGACTTCTATTCTTATAATCTCCGGAATTATGACTGGTTAACTGGCGACGTGATTGTAAACTGTGAGCATGTGCAATCAGCTTGGGCTAAAGAGAAAATATCTGTCAATACCGGATATGGAATACTTATAGACCAACTAAAAGAAATTAAGCCGGAGATAGTATATTTACTTGATGTATCAATACTTACACCGGATTTATCAAAAGAAATCAAGCGTAATTGCAATCTATTAGTCGCCCAGATAGACAATATCGATAATCTTAATCCTGCAGTCTATGCTTTAGATATAATATTTACTTCCGTAATTGAATATGTGAGCAAATTCAGAGCAATGGGTGTAACTACATATTATCTACCACATTCATTTGACTCAAGAGTGCTGAACTCTTCAAAATCAATAAAAGAAAGAAAATATAATACCTCTTATATAAAACATAAAGATGATCTTCTAACAGACGATTTGAATATAATAGAAGCTCTTAACGAAAAAAGCGAAATCACTCTATGGGGAGAAATAGTCGGATTAGATGAAAATTCAAAATTATTAGCAAATTATAAATCTAATGCTTTTGGTCAAAAAGTATATGATATATATAGCAATTCAAAGATAGCTTTATGTATTAATGAATTTGAGAACAAATTTACTAATCCGCAGAAAATGTATGATATTTGCGGTTGTGGTGCCTTATTGCTAACTAATTACAACGAGAATCTTAATTCAGTTTATCAAATCGGAACTGAATGCGTAGCCTATAGTAATACCGAAGAAGCAATTGCACTTATTAAATTCTACATTGAGAATCCGGAAGATGCTAATATGGTTGCTAAGGCGGGACAGAACAGAACACTAAATGAGTATTCCTATACAAGAACTATGGCATTTATTTCCGAAATATTAATTCGCCATTTGAGATATAAAATGTTAAAATTGAGCACTCAGAAATCACCCTCAATCAATATTAATGATAAGATTCAAAGAATTGAGAAAATCGATATCAATAATTTGCTTCTCGATGCATGGAAATCGCCGACTATACCGATGCTTCAACGTGAAATTGTTCAGTCAGAATTAGAGCAGATGTATAAGTGCAATACTCCAATCCTGTTTGATGTGTTGGCTAAGCTTCTCAGTCCGATAATAAACAATAATAGCGATATTCTGGAAATAGGATGCTCAAGCGGATACTATAGCGAAATTATAGAATATATATTAGGTAAAAAAATCAACTATACCGGATTAGATTATTCCGAAGCATTTATTAATTCCGCCAAGGAACTTTATCCTAAAAGTAGTTTTATAACTGCTAATGCCGAAGATATTCCACTTGATGATAATTCGGTTGATATTGTAATTTCATCAGGAGTAATTCAGCACAGCACTAAATATTCGGAGCAGATAGCTTCAGCAGTTAGAGTATCCGGTAATTATATAATATTTCACCGCTTGCCTATTTGCAAGAAACGTCCTACACATTTCAATAAAAAAGAAATATACTCTGTCGATATTCTTGAAGTTAGATTTAACGAGCAAGAGATATTTGATGTATTCAATACAAATAATTTGTTACTTGCTAAATCAATCGAATACTACTCAAATGAAAAAGATGATGAGTACGAACTTAGCTTGCTATACAAGAAACAAATGCTATAATTTAAATGTTGGTTTTTTTGATGTTTTAAATAGGCAAAAACAAGTTAAAAAAACAGAGCTACCCGTTTGAATTGAACGAATGATAGTTTTATCAAGTAACCCCGATATGAGTTATTCGTCGGTAACAGTGCCGGTGATTAGTAACTAGTGGCTGGGTGGCTGGTGTATGAAAGCTACACAGCTCAGAGTCTATCACAGAGGCAAGTATTCTTCCAATTACAAATTTCTATTTTCTATTTTCCATTTCCTAATTCCTAATTCCCACTTTCAACTTTATAACTTTTCACTCCCAGTTACCACACATAATGGTAAAGAGCCTACTTATTTAAAGGATATTTTGCTAAAAATATTCACTTCTTGTTTTTCTCATATTTATTTTGTAATTTAATGATTGTATGAGAAGCAAAACATTAAAAGCAGGCAATTCCCTTAGCATTAAGGGAACTATAAGAGGCAATTCATTTCTTTCGATAATTGCCTACTTTGAGGCATTGCGTAAAATGATTCGAACCAACTATCCTGAACCGGCTATATAACCGCCATATTATATTACTTTATATAATACTACTTATAAAAAATTACTTTATAAAAGATTACAATTTTAAATAATATATTATCACATTAATTTATGGAGATTTTATGTCTAATAGTGCATATAAACCCAAATATTTCGTTTCTGCCGAAGACGCAATGAAAGACCTCGGTCAACACATGTTAGTTGACGGCTATGATTTAGTTCTTGATATGAAAAAAAGCCAAGGAGCTAACCTCTATGATGCTCGCAACGGTAAAAGATATATTGACTTCTTTACATTCTTTGCTTCGATGCCGTTGGGAATGAATCACCCTAAAATGCTTGACGAAGAATTTATTAAATATATGGGTTATTCAGCACTGAATAAACCTTCGAATTCCGATATTTATACAGAGGGTATGGCTTCATTTGTAAATACATTTTTTAAAATAGCCGTTCCAAGTTATTTTAAATATTCATTCTTTGTCGGTGGTGGTGCGTTAGCCGTCGAGAATGCTTTAAAAACTGCATTCGACTGGAAAGTTCGTAAAAACTTCCTAAAAGGATACAAAGAAGAAAAAGGTTCAAAAGTAATTCACTTTAAGCAAGCATTCCACGGTAGAAGTGGTTATACAATGAGCTTAACCAATACTGACCCGAACAAAGTGAACTATTTCCCTAAATTTGATTGGCCCCGCATCACTAATCCAATGTTACATTTCCCGTTAACCGAAGAGTCGGTTAATAAAACTATTGAAAACGAAACAATTGCAATCGAAGAAATTAACAAAGCATTCGACATGTATAAAGATGATATAGCTGCAATTATAATTGAGCCGATTCAGGCTGAAGGTGGCGATAACCATTTCCGTAAAGAATTCTTGCAAAAATTAAGAGACATAGCCGATACTAAAGAAGCTCTTTTAATATTTGACGAAGTACAGTCTGGCGGAGGACTAACCGGTCAATTCTGGGCTCACCAAAATTATGGTATTAAACCTGATATCATGTCTTTCGGCAAGAAAATGCAAGTATGCGGTATCTTAGCTACAGACAGAATTGACGATATCGAAGATAACGTATTCAAAGTATCAAGCAGAATTAATTCTACTTGGGGCGGTAACTATATTGATATGATTCGCTCGACTCGATTCTTGGAAATTATCGAAGAAGATAATTTAATTCAAAATGTACAAGAATTAGCAACTCCATTTAATGGTGAAATCGAAAAATTATCTCAAGAATTCCCGAGCTTGATTTCTAACCCGCGCGGTAAAGGTTTCTTCTCGGCATTTGATATGGTTAGCCCCGAAAAACGTAATGAATTGATTTCTAAATGCTGGGATGCGGGTTTAATTATCCTTTCTTGCGGTGCGAAATCTATCAGATTCCGTCCTGCTCTTAATCTAAAATTAGATGATATGCAAGAGGGATTTGAAGTGATGCGTAAAGTATTAAAAGTAATATAATGAATTTCAAAGTTAGTATAGAGAATTTACTCAATTACTTTCTTTCTTATTCTTGCTTTGCTTAGAAATTAGATACAATAAATCGAGTGAAAAAAGCGAATCGACATACTCACAAAAACGAAAATCAAATTTGTCGCTTCGCTTTTTCTTAAAAATTACAGTTTGAAATATATATTGATAGAGGCTGTCTAAAATTTGTCATTCTGAACGAAGTGAAGAATCCAGACAAAGCTAAATTGTTGATAATTCTGGATTCTTCGTTACACTCAGAATGACGAATTGGCAATATTATTAATTTTAGACAGCCTCCTGAATAAAGAGGGCGATAAAAAACTACGAAAATTTGCAGAAGAATAATTGGTTTTCACACAGGCTCTAAAGTATTGGATAGAATAATTGAAAAATAATAATAATGCAATTTACAACAAACTTGAAGTTTTAATATTTTTTTCTTATCAAAGATTTGTCATATATTTGCATTTGAGCGGAAATACATTTAATAATTTATATTTTCGTTTTTTAAATAACAGTAAAAATATAGGTGATTTATGGCACAGTATAAAATTACAAAAACAGAAACATCAAGAATCGGCGCCATTAATTGGGACGATTTGAGATTTGGGATGTACTTTTCAGACCATATATTTATAAGCGATTATGCCGACGGTAAATGGAACGAAGGCGAAATATTACCTTACGGACCAATGCCCGTTGAACCAACTATGTGTACTCTTCACTATGGACAAACAGTATTTGAAGGACTGAAAGCATACCGTACGGTTAATGGCGGAGTAAATCTATTCAGACCAATAATGAATGCTCGCAGGATGGCTCATTCAAGCGAAAGAGTATGTATTCCTGCTTACGATTGTGATAAATTGGTTCAGGATATTTGTGAATTAGTTAAGGTAGATGAGAAATTCATTCCTACAAAAAGAGGTCAATCCTTATATATTCGTCCATTAGCTTATGGCAGTGGTAATTTCTTAGGCGTTCATGCTTCAAGTATTTACAGAATGATTGTTATGACTTCACCGGTGGCTTCGTATTACAAGGAAGGTCTCAATCCTACCCGTATTTTAGTAGCCGATGAATATACACGTGCCGTACGCGGTGGGCTTGGTTCGGCAAAAACCGCAGCTAATTATGCTGCTTCATTATATGCCGGTACAAGAGCTCAAAAAGACGGATATTCACAAGTATTATGGCTTGATGCTGTAACTCGTGATTTCGTTGATGAAGTAGGTGCTATGAATATTTTCTTTGTAATTAATGATGAAATTCTCACGCCTTCTCTTGAGCAAGGAACCATCCTTGCAGGCGTAACTCGTGATACTGTACTTACTTTAGCAAGAGAATGGGGCTTGAAAGTTAGTGAAAGAAAAGTATCGATGGATGAAGTAATTGAATCTTATCAAACCGGTAAATTACAGGAAGTTTTCGGCACAGGTACCGCTGCTGTAATCTCTCCGGTCGGTCATTTAACTTTCAAAGCTAATGATATGCTTATCAATAATGGTCAGATTGGACCAATAGCTCAGAAATTATATGATACTATCACAGGTATTCAATACGGCGAAATTGAAGATAAATTTAATTGGAATGTTCATTTAAATATTTAATTTCGATATTTGAATTTTATAAAAAGCCTCTCGATTCGAGAGGCTTTTTTTATAAAAAATTCAAGTTTAATAAAGGTTTTTACTCAGCCTCTGAAGTGAAGAGTTGAATAAATGAGTAATTAAATTTGAACTCTTTCGCAACATTATTTATTAGTATTTACCACTATTTTATATAATTTACAGTATTCTCTCTTCTTGGTTTAGCTTCTATTGTGCCGACACCTTTATAATAGCCTAAAGAAATTGCATACCCCGGTTGGAAATTATCCGGTATAGCGAGCTTTTTTAGATACTCATCTTTGTATTTACCCAAGAATAAATATCTTGATAGACCAATCCAGCAAGATGATATACCTAAAGAATGTGCCGCTAAAATAATATTTTCAATTGCAGCCGCACAGTTGACATCCGGCGACATTGTGCCGTTCTCTCCCGAAACAAAAATTACTGTGGGGGCATTATAGAAAAGCTGTAGATTAGGATTAGACATCATATTTTCGATATGCTCATTGCCGGTTCCCATACCTGAGATTTTAGCTTTAGCACTCATTTCATTTAGTAGTTCTTGGTCTTGGATAACCGTGAAATGCCAATTCTGTGAATTCATTGAGCTGGGAGCATATAGACCGGCTTGAATGATTAACTCCAAATCGCTATCGCTAATTTGTTGCTCGGTATATGCTCTTACACTTCTGCGACTCATAATTGCGTTAATTACTTCGTTTTTCATACATTTTCCTTTCGATTGTAACCGAAATGGTTACAGTATAGTTTAAAAAATTGAGTTAAAGATATTTATGATTTATTACATTTTAAATTCTTTTTGATTTGCTCGACAATATCAATCAGGCTGATGTTTTTCAGTACGTCCTCCATTGCTGATTGTGCATCTGTAAGAATATCTTTTAAAACTACATGGATATTTGCTCCAATTTCGCATTTACACTCTTCCTTTATATGGCAATTAAATAGATGATTCTCTTCTACTACTTCGACTGCATTATATACATCAAGTAAAGAAATTGTATTAATATCTTTAACCAAATAAGTACCACCGGCTCCGGTATGCACTCCGAGCATAGCTGCAGATTTGAGCTTGCCGATAATTCTGCGAATTACAACCGGATTAGTATTTACACTCTTTGCCAAAAAGTCTGAAGTACAGACATAATTCTTGCTGTCTTTGAGTATGTAAGTCATTGCAATTATATGTACCGCCATTGTAAATCTGTTACTTATTTTCATTGATATTCTATATGTGTAACCAATACGGTTACAATGAACGTATTGGATTATTTAATATTGTAAAGCATTTATTAGTGGTTAGTGGCTGAGTGGCTGAGTGGCTGAGTGGTTAGTGTAAGAAGTATATTATTTTCCGGTTCCACGCTGAAGCCTGGTATTGATTAATCTTCTATCTTACTAATCCCAACTCTCAATCATCGATACATAATCTTTAAGCCCTCCCCTTGGGGAGGGTTTGGGTGGGGTTGAAAGATTCCCAAGCACCAGCCACACTACGCAGTGCGTAGTGTGGAGGCGAGCATATTCCCATTTCCCAGCCACCAGTTACCAGCCACACCACGCTGAAGCGTGATATTGATGTTTGCTTTTTCAATTTTTAATTCACTCTTCACAATTCCCAAGCACCAGCCACCATTTTCCATTCATAATCTTAAACGAGTTTGTCTAAAAAGTAATAATATTGCCAAATCGTCATTCTGTGTGTAACGAAGAATCCAGAATTATCAACATTTAGCTTTATCTGGATTCTTCACTTCGTTCAGAATGACAACATTTTAGCGAGTCTCTTTGGGTGTATTTTTAAACTTTCCTTCTACCATTATTCAACATCTAACGATGTTGAAAGACCAGCCACACTACGCAGAGCGTAGTGTGGAGGCGAGCATATTCCTACTTCCCACTTCCTATTTCCCAATTCCCAGTCTCAGCAATTTTAACTACCCAAACAATATACCAAAGAGCTTTAAAATGTAGCTTATCAAAGAAAATACTTTTGTAATAATTATATTTTATGTAATTTTATTTTTTGATTTGGTACAATTTGGTACAATTTGGTGTAGAAGAAATAGCATAGGGATAGAAAAAGATATGAATTATGGTCAGGGGTTTTCTTTTAGTTTTTCAATAGCGGATTATTCTGTGATATTATTATACTTTGTTGCGATAATATTTATCGGATTCAAATATTCAAAAGCTCAAAGGGGAGTAAGCGATACTAAAGAAGATTTTCTACTTGCCGGCAGAAAACTTACTCTGCCGATTTTTGTTTCTACATTGGTAGCTACTTGGTACGGAAATATTCTCGGAGTCGGCGAATTTATTTTTAATGACGGATTGGTCGGTTGGGTATGCTTCTCGCTTACATATTATGTATCGGCATTTTTATTTGCAATATTTATTTCGCATAAAATTCGAGACTTAAATATCAGCACTATTCCCGAGCAGATAGAAAGTAAATATGGTAAGACCGCGGCTCTAATTTCATCTTTTATTGTGCTGATAATTACTATACCGGCTGTATATGTATTGATACTTGGGGTAATTGTTCAGATGTTTACAGGCTGGGATTTATCGGTATCAATAATAATTTCAACCGCAATATCTTTTGCTTATATTATAAAGGGTGGATTTAAAGCCGACGTAGCCACCAATACAGCACAATTTATATTGATGTATCTTGGCTTTGCTGTATTGTTATTTTTTTGTATTTCAGAATACGGTTCGCCGATTGCAATGTTGGGCAGACTGCCAGAGTCGCATCTTACTTTTACCGGCAATTATGGAATTCAATTTGTCATCGTTTGGTTTATAATTGCATTTCAGACTTTTGTTGACCCGGGATTCCACCAGCGATGTGCTGCAGTAACTAAGCCATCGGTTGCCAGAAACGGGATATTGGTATCTATATTATTCTGGATGTTGTTTGACTTTATGACTATGACTACAGCTCTCTATGCCAAAGCATTTATGCCGATAACGACTACCGGAATTATGAGCTATCCGGTATTAAGTAATACAGTTCTGCCTACATTCTGGAAAGGAATTTATGTAGTGTCAGTATTGGCTGCGGTGATGTCCACATTAGACAGTTATGCATTTATTAGCGGAGCTACAATTGGCAATGATATTCTAAAGCAGACCAAGAAATTTTCACATATTGAATCAAAACTATTGACTAAATACGGGATAGTAATCGCCGGTATAATCAGTATAATTATGGCAATTTCTCTACCATCGGCAGTTGATTTAATATATAAAACCGCATCAATAGCATTGCCGGGATTATTTTATCCACTTGTTATTACATATTTTAAGAAATTCAGACTAAGCCCTAACAATGCCTTAATAATTATGCTTTCCGCTACTACGGTTTCACTTGTTTGGACAGTAATGAAATGGCAGAATATCCATATTAATTTTTTTATTAGCGAAATATTTATAAATATTGAGCCTATGATTCCCGGAATTTTATTATCTTTGCTTCTGGGAATAATGTTTACAAAAAGAGTAAAATTATAATTAATGTTGAAAATAATTTCCAAAAAAATGTTATCTTATTCTTATCATTTTTATATACAAAAAGAGTAAAAAATATGTGGACAATATCAAATTTTATTAGCTTATCAAGAATAGTATTAGCTATTCCAATGGCTGCTTTACTAATGAGCGGACAAAATATTTCTGCACTAATACTCGGATTAGTAGCAGTAGGAACCGATTTGCTTGACGGATATTTAGCCAGAAAGCTTAATCAAGTTAGTGAATATGGTAAGATTATCGACCCACTGGCAGACAAAATATTTGTCGGAACTGTTGCTATTTGCCTGCTTATAAACGGAATGATTCCTTTATGGTTTGTGATAGCGGTACTGCTAAGAGACTTATTAATATTGATTGGCGGAATTTATGCCAAAGGCAAAGTCGAGATAGTAATTCCGTCAAATTATGTTGGGAAAATCACAGTTATCATACTTGCCTTGGTAATGGGCGGAGTGATTATTAATATTCGCTGGTGTGTTGACTACGGGCTGTATGTTGCTCTTGGAGCTCTAATTGTATCGCTTTCGGTATATTCTTATCAGATGTATGACAAAATTAAAAAAGCCGAAACAGATAAATTGCAGCACAAAAAATGATATTAATGGCTCTTCTCAGTTTTGTGCCAATAGCTTGGGAATAGGGGTTCGGGGCTGGGGTATTGGGTTTGGAATTGGGAATTGGGAATTGGGGTTCGGGGCTGGGGTATTGGGTTTGGAAATAGGAAATAGGAAATAGGAATTGGGAATTGGGAATTGGAAATTATATCACATAGACTTGTTCCAAAACTCTAAAATATATATATACCAAATATATTGCTAAATTAAAGTTCAAGGATTCGAGAATTAAAACAATAATATTTCTAAATCGTAAATGGATTTTGTAAGTATTAAAAATTATAATGTCAGTTTATGAAATCAATTTTCTGCATATTCATACTAAGCTTAGTTAGTGCTATTACTCTAAATGCTCAATTTGCAATTTCAGGTAAAATAAAAGATACTGAACACGCTCCGATTGCCGGTGCCACAATAAAAATTGAAAGCTCTGGAATGGGCGATATATCTGATAAAAACGGGGAATTTGAAATTCGGAAAGTCAAATCCGGTTCATATAAGTTATTAATTAGCTTCATTGGTTATAAAACGGAATCTTATAGTGTGGAAGTTGGCAAATCTGATGTTAATAACATAGAAATAACTCTTAAAGAGCAAGCAATTAATATTGGTGAAGTAATAGTCTCGGTTAATCGGCATGCCACAGCTCCTCAGGAAGTTGCTTTGTCTGTCTCTCAAATCAGGAGCGAGCGACTTGCCAATTTGGGAGCTAATCGAATTGACGAAGCATTGCGATATGTACCGGGCGTAACTATGAATAACGACCAAATTAGCATTCGGGGTTCGTCTGGAGTAGCTTTCGGTGTAGGCTCTAGAGTTGCCTTTTCTGTTGATGGAATTAGCATGCTCTCGGCAGATAACGGTGATATAAAATTTGACATGCTACCGATTAATGCTATAGACAAAATCGAAATTATTAAGGGAGCCGGTTCAGCTCTGTACGGTACGGGAGCATTAGCCGGTGTGATTAATACTATAACCAAAGATCCTACAAAAGATGAAGACCTCAGGCTAAATATTGCCAGCGGAGTTTATACCAAGCCCAGATATGAGCAGTGGCACTATAGTGATAATTTGCATTTTAATACGAATGTTAATGGATATTATTCTCAAAGTTTCGGAGATTTCGGGCTTATGGTCTCGTCAACAATTATCAATGATGAGGGCTACAAAAACTACGGAGATTCGCATCGCAAAAATTTATTTTCTAAAGTGAATTATAATTTTACCGAATATACTAAAGCATCAATAATATTATCATATAGCGGTGATAATCATTCGGATTGGGTCTATTGGAACAGTCTGGATTCTGCCACTTTCCCACCGTCCACGACAAATAAAAATATACGTATGATTTCAGACAAATATACTATAGCCGGAGAATTCAGGCATATTTTTAACAGTAAATCATATATGTTATTCAGGAGCGGTTTTTATAATACATTGATTGAAAATACAGAAATTAAAAATTCAACTCAATATAGAGAATCAAATGGCAGAACATTTAATAATGAATTGCAGTATAACACAAGCATATTGCCGATATTCTATTTGACTATTGGTGCAGTCCATCAGTTAAATTCGGTTGATGCGTATTCATTTGGCAAAAGAAATCAGCAGATATATTCGGGTTATTTTCAGGGAGAATTAACTCCACTAAAGGAATTAATTATTCAAACGGGGCTTAGAACTGACCTTGAAAAAACCGAAAGTATAGAAGGGAAATTCCAATTATCTCCGAAATTTGCTTTAACCTATAAACCAACTGACGACTTGAATATACGCTCTTCATTCGGTATGGGATTCCGTTCTCCGGCAATAGCCGAACGTTTTGCTTCCATCGAATACAACGGGTTTAATGTAATTGAGAATTTGGCATTAAAGCCTGAGGTCAGTCGTACTTATGAGATAGGCTTTAACTATAATTTCAATTTACCGAACTTCCCAATCTATATTGATTTTTCCGTTTTCCATAGTGAATATAAAGACTTTATCGAACCGACATATATAATTAATTCAAACTCCCCGTATATTCAATTCCGAAATATTTCAAGAGCAAGAATCGACGGTTTGGACTTTAGCGTTAAGACTCTCCTTTTTAATAAAATAGGATTGGATCTATCTGCAATGATTATAGACCCAATGGATAAAGATTCTAATACTACATTAAAATACAGATCGAAATTTTCTTTTATTGCCGGTGCGTTTATTCCATTGGGTATATTTGAGTTTTTTATTGACTACCGCTATAGTAAGAAAGTAGTCAATATTGACGAAATATTGGTAAAAAGTGGTTTCATTAAAGATGTTGATGCGAGAGTTGATATTCATGTAGTTGATGCTCGCTTGGTATTTGACTTGCATAAAGCATTAGATTTACCTATTAAATTAACTTTAAACTGCAAAAATATATTTGATTATTATTACACGGAAATATTGGGCAATTTAGCACCTACACGGTTTATAGGGTTGCAAGCAGAATTTAGATATTAAAAAGTAATATTGATTTTTAGTATTCATGTAATAATATTTGGTTATTCGCTATATTGTATGGGTGGATAGGGGTTTGGGGATAGGTGATAGGAATTGGAAATTAGGAATTGGCGACTGATGCTTATTTATATTTTAAATCATCATCAACCACATGCGTTAGAGGCTGTGAAAATACCGCCACAAGACGGCAAATATTATTCCCAGCACCATTCAAGTAGCTGACTAAAAAATTGTCATTCTGAACGAAGTGAAGAATCCAGATAATGCTAACTTGTTGATAACTCTGGATTCTTCGTTACACACAGAATGACGATTTTGAAATGTTTTTACTTTTTAGACAACCTCATCAGAGACTTTGAGTACTTGTTTTTGTTGAAAAAACGGTAGCAATCAAAGGTTTTTTACACAGTTACTTCAACGTGGGGATCAGAGGCTTTGGTAATTGTTATTAGATGAAAAACGGAAGTAATAAAAGGTTTTTACACAGCATCTTCTGTCTGGGGATTTTTCAAAAATAATATTTCAAATAGTAAATGATATTATAAGAACTAAAACACAAATCGTTACAAAAATGACAGAAACAAAAAAAAATATGCTGAAATTTCAATAAGTTTTAGTAAATTAGCTATTTAGAATATAACAAATTCAGTATTTTTATAAATTAATTATCGGAGAGGTCAATGGCTGAACAAAAACCATTCGTACCATTTGTACCTGCCGAATCGAATATGGCAGAATTTACAGTCCGTTCGCTTATTATCGGATTAGTTCTTGCAGTGGTATTGGGTGCAGCTAACGCATATCTGGGTTTAAAAGCCGGTATGACTATCGCCGCTACATATCCTGCTGCCGTAATCGGCATGGCAATATTAAAAGTTATGAAAGGCTCCATTTTAGAAGAAAATATGGCACGTACCGTAGGTTCTATCGGCGAATCAGTAGCCGCAGGAGCAATTTTCACTATACCGGCTTTTTTCATTGCCGGTATTTGGAATCCGTTTTTAACCACAGGTAATTATATTACCGCTTCCTTAATTTTGATTTTTGGTGGTATTCTGGGTATTATGTTCGTTGCATTGCTCCGTAGAGTAATGGTCGAAGATGCCGACTTACCATATCCGGAATCAGTAGCCGCTTCAGAAATTCACAAGACAGGTCGCAATAGCGGTGGCGGCGGTTCAAAATTCTTATTCGGTGCTATGGCAATGGGAGCTATTATTAAAGCATTAGGTGCTTTTAAAGTATTCCCTGAAGTAGTTGAAAAATTCATTTTCTTTGCTAAACAAACAATAACAGGAACTAAATTTGTCGGTCAGGGTGGCGTTTTGCTTAGCTCTCCGGGCATTAGTCCTGCTTACATGGGTGTTGGCTATATAATTGGTCCAAGGCTTGCTGCATTAAACTTCAGCGGTGGTATGATTGCTTGGGGATTATTAACTCCGATTATTTTATACTTTATTGCTCCTTATTTAGATTTTGGTGCAATCACTGCTTCTATTATGAAAGAAAATGCAACACTAACTCAAGATCAGGCATATTCAAAAGCATGGGTTGATACAGCTTTCCAAGTGTGGAAATATATTGTTCGCCCGATAGCTATCGGCGGCATGTTAGTTGGTGCAAGCTTTACTCTATACAAAATGCGTAAAAGTCTATTTACTGGTATTGCACGTTCGGTAAATGACGTTAAAAAAGCGGCAAAAGGCGAATCAGTTACTACTGCTCGTACAGATAAAGATTTAAGTTTCTATACTGTAATTGGCGGTATAATTGTAGTTGCTATTGCTACATTCTGTATTACTTATTTTATTTTCCAAGCGGCATTTATTGTTTCTTTAGTTGCTGCAACTGTACTTATTGTATTAGCATTTTTCTTTGCTGCCGTATCAGGCTATTTAGTTGGAATAATGGGTTCAAGTAATAACCCTATCAGCGGACTTACCCTGACAGCACTTGTAGTAACTGCATTAATAATGGTTATTATGGGTGTATCCGGTCAAGAAGGCGTTGCAACAGTACTTGGAGTAGCTGCAATTGTTTGCGTAGCAGCGGCAGTTGCCGGCGAAATGCTTCAAGATTTAAAGGTAGGGCACATATTAGGCGGTACCCCTTGGAAAATGCAGTTCGGCGATATACTTGGCGTAATATTAGCCGGTTCTGTTATGTTTTTAGTATTATCATTTTTAAATGACGGCGATATAGCAATGGGTGTAAGAGAAGGCTATAACGGCGGTTTTGGTAGTCCGAAATTATCAGCTCCTCAAGCCAGCTTAATGGCGATTTTATCCCAAGGTATAGTTGGTGGTCAGATGGCTTGGCCCCTAATTATCGTTGGTATGTTAATGGGAGTTGGTCTTATCCTAATGCAAGTAACCAGCCCTATGCTTGTTTCAGTAGGTATGTATTTACCATTAGAAACTACATTTGCCATATTCTTAGGTGGTGTAGTAAAAGGTATAGTTGAGATGTTTAATAAACGCCGAAGCCATAACGATAATCAAAAAGCAAGAATCGAAAATACAGGTGTCCTATTAGCTTCGGGCTTAATCGCCGGTGAAGCTTTAATGGGATTAGTATTTGCGGGATTTGCGGTATTTGACATATTCCCACCTGCATTGATTCCGAACTCACCGTTTATCATAAGCTGTGTAGTTCTCTGTATCATTGCTTGGGTATTGGTTCAAATTCCTCTTAAAAAAGCAGGCGACCCAAATGAAGCTGCCGGTCCATCAATGAACGGTTAGTTTTCATTATCTTTTATGATTTTATATCAAAAGCCCTGCTCGTCTGAGTGGGGCTTTTTAGTTACTGATTGGTAGCCGGAAAACTAATATTTACAACCGATGTTCAACACCAAACGGAGTTGATAGGAAATAATATAATCAAAAAACAGCGTCAACTGTTGAACATCGGTAATAAGATATTTTACTCCACTCTCATTTTCAGCTATATATATACTCATCACAAAGAAATATATTTTCTATTCGCCCATTTGTTTTATTTGTCAGGTGCGAGCTCTTTGATAGCATGCTTAACGGTTAATTCAAGACCGGTCTGAAAGTCGAATTTTGGTAACCAACCGTGCATAGATTGAATCTTGTTATAGGAGCAAACAGATCTGCGTTGTTCTCCTGCTTTAGCGGGACCATGGAATTGCTGAGCATTAGAATCGGTTAATAATTTCAAATTATTAAATATAGTATTCACATCATTTTCGACTCCAGTAGTAATATTATAAATACCGCTAAAATTATTATTAAGGGCAAGTACATTTGCACGTACTACATCATCAATATAAATATAATCGCGGGTAATTAATCCGTCTCCATTTATTACAGGCTGTTCGCCGGCAAGCATTTTCCCAAGGAAAATAGCTACTACTCCGGCTTCGCCATGTGGATTCTGACGGGCACCATAGACGTTGCCATAGCGGAATGCTACGTAATCAAGACCATAGACTTCCTTATAATAAAATAAATATTTTTCAACTGATAATTTTGCTATTCCATAAGGAGAGCATGGTCGGGTAGGGTGCTCTTCATCAGCAGGGAAATAATCCTGCTCACCGTAAATAGTGCCACCGGAAGAAGCAAAAATAACCTTTTTAACGCCTGTGTTTTTACAGGCTTCAAATATATTCAAGCTGCCGAGTATATTATTAGTAGCATCAAAGCGGGGGTCGCTTACACTTACTCTAACATTCATCTGTGCGGCATGATGGCAGACAATATCAAATTTATGTTTTTCAAAAATATTGATAATATTATCAGAATTAATATCTTCTAAAATAAATTCTGCTTTTGGATTAATATTCTTTTTTAAGCCTGTTGATAGATTATCTAAAATGACAACTTCATGATCTAACACAACGTATTCATCAACAATATTGGAGCCAATAAATCCGGCTCCGCCACTAACTAATATTTTCATAATTATTACCGATATATATTTATACAAGAATTCAAATATAAGAAATTTCTTAATTTGATAGAATAATTTTATTTAATTTTGTTTTATGAGATAATATTGCTAAATTTAAAAATATAGGATTAACTTCACAAAAGGGGATTTTTATGGCATTTACTAAAAATTTAAAAATTGGAACTAAAATTATAGCAGCAACTATTTCATTAACTGCGATTTTAGTAATTATTATTACAGTATTTTCTAATTTTGAGATAACAAGATTTATAGCTGATGAAAACACATCTAAAGCTAAAAATGCTGTTGCTACATTACATCATATTCTAAATAATTATAAGGAAAACTCCAGATTAGTTACAGTTACATTGTCTAAAAATATTGAGTTAGCTAATGCGGTTAAAACTCAAAATAAAGACTTGATAATCAGTACTGTTAAAAAAATCTCGGGAGAGAATTTAATTGACTTTATAACGATTTTAGATGGCGGAGGAAAAGTACTTGCCAGAGTTCATGAGCCACAAAAAGCTGGTGATTACTTAAAGAATCAATATAACATAAGCGAAGCTATGAAAGGTAAAGTAGCGGTTGCTATTGAGCCGGGTACAGCAGTTAAATTGTCAGCAAGATGCGGAGCTCCGATTTTTGACGAAAACAAAAAAATAATAGGAGTAGTTTCTACAGGATTTAAATTAGACCATTTTGAAATATTAGATGATATAAAAAAGGTTACCGGTACAGAATTGACTATATTTAAAGATGATGAAAGAGTAAATACTACTATTATTAAAGATGACGGTAAAAGAGCTGTCGGCACCAAGCTAAAAGCGGATATTGCAGAAGTAGTGTTAAAAGCAGGCAAAACTTTTGCCGGTGAAGCCGAAATACTAAATAAGCCGCATATTACTTACTACGAGCCTCTAAAAGGTCCTAATGATAAAATTATAGGCTTGCTATTTGCCGGAATTTCGATGGAGTCTGCAAACGAGCAAAGTAGTAGTTTAATATATATTTCTACATTAATTTCTTTGATCATGTTAGTGATTTTTACAATAGTTCAATATATTATAATTAAACGAATGATAGTAATACCAATTAAAATTAACGTAGAAACCGCCAATTCAATCGCTCTTGGTAACTTGAATGTAAAATATGATAAAGACAGAAGTGATGAATTTGGAGACTTGAACAATTCTATGAAAACTATGCATGCTGCAATTAAATCTATGGTTGAAGATGTGGAAAATATAGCCAGCAATGCCGTAGTTGGTAATATCAAAGTTCGTGCAGATGCTTCGAAGCACAATGGTGAATATGCCAAAATTATTAAAGAGCTTAATAATACACTCGATGCAATAGACGAGCCATTTAATATGGCAGTAGAGAATATTGAGAAAATTTCAATCGGGCAGATTCCACACCAAATAAATGCTGAATTAAAAGGCGACTATAATAATATCAAAATCAGCTTGAATAAGTGCATAGTATCAATTAATAATCTTATTAAAGATACCCAAATGCTAACTCAAGCGGCAATAGACGGACAAGTTGACACAAGGGCAAAAGCTGAAAATCATGAAGGCGATTACCGTAGAATAATCGAAGGAATTAATGAGACATTAGATTTAATGCTTCATCCTGTTGCAGAGACTGCTAAAGTATTATCAGCTATGAGCGAAGGTAATCTATCCGAACGAGTTAAGGGCGACTATAAAGGCGACCATGCAGTATTAAAGAATGTACTTAACCAAACACTTGATATGTTACCATTGAATGAGACTATGCAAGTAATGGATAAAATGTCTGAAGGCGATTTAACTTTGACAATGACCGGTAACTACAAAGGGGACAGCTTAAAATTAAGTAATTCAATTAATTCAACTTTGAGCTCGCTAAACGATATACTTCATCAAGTAACAAATACTGTCGATGAAGTTACTCGTGGCGCTTTGCAAGTATCAGATGCCAGTACGGCATTATCTCAAGGGGCTACCGAGCAAGCGGCATCGCTAGAAGAAATCACCTCGTCTATGTCTCAAATCGGTTCTCAAACACGACTTAATGCTGAAAACGCATCGATTGCAAATTCAATTTCACATCAAGCAAGAGATGCTGCTGAAAAAGGTAACTCTGAAATGGGTGCTCTCAATAATGCAATGAATGAAATCAATGAATCTAGCAAAAACATTTCTAAGATTATAAAAGTAATTGATGAAATCGCATTCCAAACAAATCTATTAGCATTAAACGCAGCAGTAGAAGCCGCCAGAGCCGGTCGCCATGGTAAAGGTTTTGCCGTAGTAGCCGAAGAAGTTCGTAATCTGGCAGCACGTAGTGCCACTGCCGCTAAAGAAACTGCTGAATTAATCGAAAACAGTATTAAAACCGTAGGTAAAGGTGCTGAAATTGCTATCAAAACAGCAGAATCACTTGAAGAAATAAAAACAAATTCAATAAAAGTAGCAGATATAATTGCAGAAATCAACACTTCTTCTAATGAGCAAGCACAAGGGATTTCTCAAATTAATGAAGGATTAAGCCAGATAGATAAAGTAACTCAGACCAATACTGCCAGTGCCGAGGAGTCAGCTTCTGCTTCCGAAGAATTGTCCGGTCAGGCAAACATGCTTCGTGAATTAGTCGGCAGATTCAAATTAACCGGTCAGAATGGCTCGCATAACCAAATGAAAAGCTTAAAATCGGGCTCACAAAAAAGAAGTTTACCGGCTCATAATGTGAAAAATCATAATTATACCGAAGATGACTTTATTGACTTAGATTTTTAATCAATAAGATTCCTTCCTACGCCTTGCGTAGGAAGGAATCTATATTTCTATTCCAAGTAATTAATTTAATAGATTCTTTAATTTTTTCCGATATCGACTCAATGCTTTAGCATTAGTAATAGACATATCTACGCTTGTAACGGTTCAAATATCAAAATATACAATTATTTCAAATTTGTTTTCATTTCAAATCAAACTGGTTTTCATCAAAATACCGATATATATTAATATATTTATAACTAATTAAATAATAAAAAATAATCGATAAAATAAATCAATAATTGATACGCTATCTCAATTAACGGAGAAAATAAGTCCGTTCAATACTCCAAACAATTGAAATATTTTGTAGATAATAGGAAGTTATAAAGTTATAAAGTTGAAAGTTGAAAGTTGAAAGTGGGAAATAGGAATTAGGAATTGGGAAGTAGAAATTAGAAAGCTTTGGATAAAATAAGTTCTTTTCTTCCAACATCGTTAGATGTTGAATATTGGTAGAAAAGCTATGTAGCAACTATTCATTAAATTCCCCTCCAAAAGGAGGGGTGTCATCGCGAAGCGATGACGGGGTGGGTTCTTTCTTCGGAATTGGGAAATGGGAATTAGGAAGTATAATGTGAAAAAGTTCTTTTCTTCCAACATCGTTAGATGTTGCATATTGGTAGAGAAGCTATTTAGTGGCTATTCTAAAAATTACCCTCATTGAGGGCTGGCAGTGCAAATTGATGTCGGGGAGGTTCTTGATTCTTTAGACTTCTATCATGGTAGATTATTGAAAAGTATAAAATCTTTTAAGCAAAGATAAACATAGTGTATTAGCACTTTAGCGTTAGTTTGAAATTAATGTAGATAATGGGCAATAGTAAATAAACAGAAATCGTAGAGTTATCCAATGCTCATATTAAAAAGCTCGTTGTAGTGAAAAAAATAAATAAACAACAAATATTATAAACAAAATCTTAAGAGTTTTTATGAAAAAAATAATGTACAAAATTGTTCTGATTGCCGCAGGTGCAACTCTTGTTACAGGTGTTTTGGTGGGTATATCATTGATTTATATTATCAATGGAATCTTTGAGAGTAATATACAATCCTCATCAAAGATATTAAACGACAATTTTGACAGAATTGCTCGTTTAGAGGTAGAGACAGCGTTGAGTGCAATTAAAAAAGTATATGATATGGGAAAAACCGGCGATTTATCTGCTGAAGCCGCGAAAGCATTAGCTATAAAAATTGCAAGAGAACTTAAATACGATGTAGAAGGGTATTTTTGGATTGATACTTATGACGGGACTAATGTAGTTTATTTAGGTAAAGATGCGGAAGGGAAGAATCGTATAAATTCCGTAGATAAAAAAGGCAATTATTTTATTAAAAATATTATTGATAATGGAAGAAAAGGCGGAGGATATACCAATTATTGGTTTCCAAAACCGGGAAGCGATATTGCTATGCCTAAAAGAGCTTTCAGCAAAGCTTTTGAACCGTATCAGTGGGTAATCGGTACAGGTAACTATGTTGACGATATTGACAATTTAATTACTAAGCAAAAGCAACAGTTTTCTCAAGAGCAATCTTCAATTACTTTTAACGTATTAATTATTATGTTGATTGTTATAGTAATAGTAGTTATATGTTCAATTTGGTTTGGGAAAAAGATTGCCCACCCAATTACAATAATAACTAATGCATCAAAAGAATTATCAAAAGGTAATTTAATTGACAATATTGTAATAAATACAAAAGACGAAACACTACATTTAGCTGAAGCATTTAATCTAATGAAAACAAAGATTTCAGATGTGATTAGCGAAACTAATAAATTGTCTCAATCGGCAAAAGAAGGAAATTTAGACTATAGAGCCAATCCTGACGAATTCGAGGGTAGCTACAGAAATATTATTATCGGTATTAATGAGTCTATGGATAATCTAATTCAGCCACTTAAAATGTCTTCAGATTTTATGGATAGATTAAGCAAAGGCGACATACCGGAGCAAATCACAGAAAATTACAAAGGTGATTTCAATCTTATAAAAATTAGTTTGAATAAGTGCATTTCCGCAATTAATAATTTAGTTAAAGATACTAAATTGTTAACTCAATCCGCTCTTGATGGACAGGTCAAGACCAGAGCCAATTCCGAGCTTCATGATGGTGATTATCGATTAATTATCCAAGGAATTAATGAGACTTTAGATTTAATGCTTAATCCGATTAATGAAGCCGTTGAGGTATTGACCGGTATGAGCCAAGGCGACTTGTCTCAGAGAGTAAAAGGTGACTATAAAGGCGATCATGCAGTATTAAAGAATATACTTAACCAAACACTTGATATGTTACCATTAAATGAAACAATGCAAGTAATGGATAAAATGGCAGTGGGTGATTTGACAGTGAAAATGGCTGGAGACTACAAAGGCGACAGCCTAAAATTGAAAGAATCAATTAATACTACATTAGATGCACTCAACGATATACTTCATCAGGTAGCTAATACCGTTGACGAAGTAACTCGCGGGGCATTACAAGTAGCAGATGCCAGCACAGCCCTGTCGCAAGGTGCTACAGAGCAAGCGGCTTCGCTTGAGGAGATTACATCGTCTATGTCGGAAATCGGCTCTCAGACACGCCATAATGCTGAAAATGCTTCAATGGCAAATTCAATATCAAGGCAGGCAAAAGATTCTGCCGATAAAGGCAATTCAGAAATGGGAATTCTTAATAATTCAATGAATGAAATCAATGAATCTAGCAAAAACATTTCTAAGATTATTAAAGTAATTGATGAAATCGCATTCCAAACTAATCTATTAGCATTAAACGCAGCAGTAGAAGCCGCCAGAGCAGGTCGCCATGGTAAAGGTTTTGCCGTAGTAGCTGAAGAAGTTCGTAATCTGGCAGCACGCAGTGCCACAGCCGCTAAAGAAACTGCTGAACTAATTGAAAACAGTATTAAAACCGTAGGTAAAGGTGCTGAAATTGCTATCAAAACCGCAGAATCACTTGAAGAAATAAAAACATCATCAATTAAAGTGGCAGACATAATTGCAGAAATTAACACTTCTTCTAATGAGCAGGCACAGGGTATTTCTCAAATTAATGAAGGACTAAGCCAGATAGATAAAGTAACTCAAACCAATACTGCCAGTGCCGAGGAGTCGGCTTCTGCTTCCGAAGAATTGTCCGGTCAAGCCAACATGCTTCGTGAATTAGTCGGCAGATTCAGATTAGTAGAAAGTTATAAAGTCGAAAGTTATAAAGCTAAAAGTATAAAGGGTGATAAGAGGAATTCAAGAAGTTTGCCGGCAAAGAATCATAATTTTAACGAAAATGATTTTATTGATTTGGATTTTTAATGTGGGAAGTTATAAAGTTTGTAAAGTTATAAAGTTATAAAGTTGAAAGTGGGAAGTAGAAATTAGCACATCTCCGCACTATGCTCTGCGTAGTGCGGCTGGTCTTCCAACATCGTTAGATGTTGAATATTGGTAGAATGGAAGTTATAAAGTTTGTAAAGTTTGTAAAGTTATAAAGTTGAAAAGTTATAAAGTTGAAAGTTATAAAGTTGAAAGTTATAAAGTTGAAAAGTTATAAAGTTGAAAGTTAGAAATAGGAATTAGGAAGTGGTTTCATCTTTCCAACATCTTTAGATGTTGAATATTGGTAGAAACTATAATTCAATTGCATCTCTCCATTTCGGAATTATTAGTTCGGGCTTTTGCAAATATACTTTGGTGTTCTCTTCAAAAATATCATATTTAATGAGATTTCGTTGCCCTTGTTTCGGATTAGTATTCATACCTGTTTGAATATTATAAGTCCAGCCGTGCAATGGACAGACCACATTTAGCCCGTCAATTATTCCTTTATATATTTCTCGAGCATGCCTATGGGGGCAAATATTAGAAACAGCATAGAGAATGCTGTTAATTCTAAAAATCGCAACCTGCAAATCAATATCATCGGCAAATATTAATTGGATGCTTTTGCCTTCCGCAATGTTTTTCGAGTCTCCGATTTGTATATATTGCTTTGCATTCCTCTCTATTGATAGATAATCTGAAATATATTTGATATTTTGCATATTTTTTACTCGGTATAATTCATTGATATAATTCAAAATACAAATATGCAAATAAATAACTAAATAAAAATCAAAAAAAAATCGAAAATAAATTTTGTAGTTTCAAGGAAAAGTGTTAAATTTGAAAACCTTTTTGAAGGGGGTAATGCTAAAAGAACTTAGTATTAAGATGACAGTAAAATTGAAAATGCGGCATAAAAATTTGAAACACTGCCCTGTGGTGTAACTGGCAACACATCTGACTCTGGATCAGAAGAGTACAGGTTCGACCCCTGTCGGGGCAGCAAAAAAAAGGAGATCATTAAATTGATTTCCTTTTTTTGTATATATATTTACTAATTATCAGAAACATAATACCGATGTTCAGCAGAGGATATTTAAATAATTATAAAATTAACATAAAGCTGGCTTATCCTATAATGCTTGGTCAAGCCGGACACATGGTTGCGGGAATTGCTGACAGCATAATGGTTGGGCAATTAGGAACTAATGAGCTTGCAGCTGTCTCGCTTGCTAATTCTGTCTTTATTCTTGTCTTTATAATCGGTATCGGATTTGTCAATGCTCTTACTCCTTTGGTCGGGATGGCATTCGGTCAAAAGGATTATTTAAAATCAGGAGATATATTTAAAAATAGTATCATAGTAAATGTTTCCGTTGGCATAGTTCTAACAGTTATAGCTTTATTATTTAGAATAATTATCCCGCATATTAATCAACCGACTAAAGTAGTAGAATTAGCTTTGCCTTATTATGATATTGTTTGTGCAAGTCTAATGCCATACATGCTGTTTCTTAGTGGAAAACAGTTTTTAGAAGGTATAGCCGACACCAAACCCGGCATGGTAATAAGTTTAATATGTAATATTCAGAATATTATCGGTAATTATTTTCTAATTTTCGGTATTTGGTTTTTTCCCAAGTGGGATTTATTCGGAGCCGGGCTTTCTACAAGTATAGCCAGAGCGACTATGGCTGTATTAATCTGTGCTTATATATTATTTTCTCCCAAGTATTCAATGTATTTCCGAGCAAAAAAGCATAAAATATTTTCAATAGATATAATCAGAAAGATATTTAAAATGGGTTTGCCGGTATCTATTCAGCATTTATTGGAAGTATGGACTTTTGCAATTGGCGGAATTATGGCGGGCTGGTTCGGAGTAACTGCACTTGCCGCACATCAGATAGCACTTTCATTAGCTTCGTTGTCTTTTATGGCAGCTACCGGCTTAGCTTCTGCCTCTACAATCCGGCTAAGCAATGCTCTCGGCGAAAATAAGAAAGACATGCTAAGAAGTATCGGGTATTCGACTTATGTGATGGTAATCGCATTTATGTCCCTAATGGCACTATGCTTTGTTTTCTTTGGTAAAGAATTGGCAGGTTTCTACGTTCAAGATGCGGATGTAATAAATCTTGCCGGTACATTGTTGATCATCACGGGATTGTTTCAGATATTTGACGGTTCGCAGGCTCTGGGTCTCGGGGCATTGAGAGGTCTACATGATGTGAAATTCCCGACAATTATCACATTTGCAGCTTATTGGTTAATACTGTTACCCTGTTCGTACATATTAAGTGTAATGTTAAATTGGGGCGTTCTTGGGATATGGATCGGTTTCTTATTCGGGCTTATATTTGCTGCTATAGCTCTCTTTTTCAGATTTGAGTATATTTGCAAAATGCTTAATAAAACTACCATCAATGAAGTAAAAATAAAGATTTTGGGTACGAAATAATATCATTTACTACATGAAATAGGATATAAATAATATTGCCGTCCCCGAGGCTAAAGAGCCTGTGTAAAAACCTTTGATAATTATTTATTGCTAAGTATAATTTCTTAAAGTGTTTGTATATGGGGTGTCCAAAATATTGTCATTCTGAACGAAGTGAAGAATCCAGATAAAGCTAAATGTTGACAATTCCGAATTCTTCGTTACACTCAGAATGATGATTCTACAAAATATTAAATTTTAGCCAGTCCGGTTGAATGGATTGGGTGAATACATTTTTTTGGACATTTGCATTAGATAAGTAATATTTACACAGCCTCTAAAGACAAGGTTTGATGTCAAATGTCTTATTACAAGCAGAAAATGATATTATAATAAAAAAAAAAGCCCCTAATCAAGACGATAAAGGACTTTTGTAATTAAAATTAACACTATTAATATTCGAAATCACCAACTATCCTGTTATAGGCGGTAATATATTTTTCGCTGGTTTTGTCTAATATTTCTTGGGGTAAAGGGGGTGGAGGTGGAGTTTTATTCCAGTCGCAAGATTCTAAATAATCACGAAGCACTTGCTTATCGAAATTGATTTGGTCTTTGCCCGGTGCATAATCTTCCAATAACCAGAACCTTGAAGAGTCTGGAGTCAGAGCTTCGTCTATTAAAATAACTTCGCCGGAATCGTCAATTCCAAATTCAAATTTAGTGTCGGCAAGGACTAATCCTTTAGATAATAAATACTCACTTGCAAATTTATAGAGTGCGATAGAGTAAGACTTTATTTTTTCAGCCTGCTCTGCACCGATAATTTTAACTGCCTGCTCAAAACTGATGTTTTGGTCATGTCCTTCGTCAGCTTTTGTTGAGGGAGTGAAAATTGGCTCCGGTAATTTCTCAAATTGTAATAGTCCCGACGGAATTTCTATTCCGCATATTTTCCCGATTTTCTGATAATCTTTCCATCCCGAACCGGCAATATATCCGCGAACAATACATTCTATCGGTATAGTTTTACATTTCTTGACTATCATAGACCTACCCTCTAATTCGGTAGAATGCTTTTTTAGCATTTCGGGGTACTCATTAATGTCATTAGAAATAAAATGATTTTTTACTATATGCTTGGTGCGTTCAAACCAAAAGGCAGATATTTTAGAAAGGATAGCCCCTTTAAATTTAACGGGTTCTCTCATAATAACATCAAAAGCGGAAATTCTGTCAGAAGTAACGAAAAGTAATTTATCTTCTACTTCGTATATTTCACGAACTTTGCCACAAGCTATCAGCTTTAGGTCTTCAAAATTGCTTTTATATAATAGTTCCATGAACTTACATTCCCATATATTTTATATTAAAATTTTTATAAATATTGACTATTGCTTTTTTCAAATTTCATACTTCCATTAAGTATTAAATAAATATTTTACTAAATAATCCAAATAATTAAATAGAGAAGTAGTATAATTCAAATATAATAATTTAGCAAAGATAATTACTCCGACAAAACCGCCACCGATCAAATATGCCCAGAAACTACGAATATCAAATACTACGGCTGTAGCTTTCAATATTCTGAAGATAATCCAAGCGTATAAAACTAAAGAAAGAATAAGCACTAAAATTGCGAATATCGGAAGGAATACCAATACTTTAATTAATACTATAGCTATCGGCAATAATAAAATCAACGGAGTAGATGCCCATACAGTAATTGCAATAGTGTCCGTATAATATATCCTTGATTTAACAAACAGAGCAAATACTCTGATAATTCCGGCTATAAAAAATACTGTTAATAAACTAATCGCTGCTATTATAAATGATAATAATTCAGGCTGCCAGATTAATTTATATAATGAAATCTGAAGCCATTTAAAAGGAAATATTAAATTATAAAAAGCTTGAGCTACATCAGATGTTCTGAAATAATACATAATAGCCGAGAAGAACAATCCGACGGTAATTGAGTTAACTACTGCCAGCCATAAAGTCTGCCCGATTGAAATAATTCTTTGGTCTCGAATGTCTGCATAGAAGTTATAGGGTCTAAGAATTGCTCTAAATAGATACTCTCTGAATCGTTTAAATCGACGGATAAATAGTCCGAGAGATAATGCTAATATTAATCCGGCTATTAAGAAAATATACGGTGTGCTTTCCGAATATGAGCCGGCAGATAAAATTGGCTGCTCAGCTTGGTCTGTGTAAATTGTTTGTAATGTAGAATAGCTTAGTCTTTGCCTTCTATTGCGGTCAAAGAGACCGCTTGAGCATAAGTAAGCATCATCATTATTGGTAGTAATTAGCGGATTATTCAGTTCGTAATCATTAAATGACCAGAAAATACTTCCGGCAAGCCCATTATTTTTTACTATATTATTTACCGAAAGGATGTAAAATCTCTGAGCTTCAACAGTTAATGGGTCAGTATATCCGTTTGAATTTAATGGCTGAATTGGGAAGCCATAATTAAATAGTATTGGCAGTTTGTTTGCCAATGCTTTTATTTTCATTATCTTTAAATTCAGGTTAGGATATGACATAAATTGTCTATTATCTTTAATACCGATAAAGTCAAAGCCTTCGGTGCTGAATTCTTTAGTACCGAGTAGCACATTTTTGAATATCGGCTTAGAGGAGATACTTCTAATTGTAGAGATGATTGTATTGAAATATTCTTTTGTCTTAGGGTTGGATTCTATAATACCTTCGCCGATACAATAAGCAAAAAGTGAAGGGTGATAATCATAATTAATAGCTATTCTCTCGGCAATATTTTTCATTCTGCTACGGACTTCAAATAAATTAAGAAGTTGCTCGGGTACATTATACAGAGGAGTCTCGACACTAATCATCATACCATATTTATCGCATAAAAATGCAAAATACGGATGCGGTGCGTTCTGCTTAAATCTAATCAAATTAGCTCCGAGGGTCTTCATCAATATTACATCTTGCTCCATTCGATATGGGCTAAGCGATTGACCGGTAGCAATATGATCTTCTACATAATCAATACCTTTAATAAAAAATGGATTACCATTTAAGTAAAATCCTGCTTTGTCGCCTTGAGCAATATGTAAATTATACAAACCGAGAGACTGAGATAGCTCATCGATTAATTTTCCGGCTTTAGACACTTTAATATATACTTCGTATAGATTAGGATTAGCCGGAGACCACAATTGAGGTGATGCTAAAGTGAAATTATAATTTAAAGTAACAGCTCTTTCATTCTCAAATTCCACTTGTTGAGTGCCGGCATCAGCAACAGTTTCGCCACTTGCTTTGTTTTTTAATACAGCAGAAATTTCGACATTTGCTTTGCCGTTCATTTTTACACCCAAGCTATCTCTTAAAAAAGATTGAGATAGAAGACTATTTATTTCGCCCGAAGCGATATTAACTTTAGAATATATTTGTGCAGAGCTAAGGTCATTACTTAATTTTGTTTTAAAATTAATATCTTTAACCCAAATATGAGGAGTCGCGATTAGGAACACTTCTCTTACTAATCCGATACTTAATTTTTGAGAATATATATTCATTTCTCTGATTTTTGAAGAGAAATCATCGGCAGTAGCAACTACTAATTTCAAAATATTGGTTTTATTATATATCAAATTCTGTGGAATTTTCACACTAAACGGGGTCATTCCTCCGAAGTATTTACCTATCAACTGGTCATTAAGATATACTTCTACATTATCGTCTAAGCCCAAGAAGTATAAAGACCAAGTATAATTTTTAACTATGGAATTATCAAAATGCAAATTTTTACGGTAAACAACTCTTTCTTTATTATAGTCAGTATTCGGAACTACAGCCGGCTCCCAATCAGTTTCGTTGAAACTCTTCTCCCAACTACCTGAAAGCTCGTTAATTAGCCTGGTATTAGAGTTGACTATGCTCTTAATTTTTTCTGATGAATATCTGGGTCTGCCCTGCTCTTGCGAAATAAGATAAGAAAAGCAAAAGACAGATATAAAAATCATAAACAGAAAGCTGAATTTCCTACCCTGATGCATAAATTCTCCCACTAATGAAGTATTTGTTCTTTTTAAAAATCGATTTATATTTGACATTTATAATTTCCAATTTTAAAATAATTTGACACAAATTACAGACTACAAAAATCTGAAAAAATTTGCTATTAAACTAAATTATTTGCTATTTTTATTGAAAAATAGATAAAACATTTATTTTATGAGTTATTTCTGCTTTAGAATCTTAATATTTTATTGGTTTTTCGCTATTTTGTATTGGCAGGTATATGAAGTCCATAGCAAAACTCTATGATTTTCTTTCAACTACCAAAGACAGGATAGTTTGGAGTAAAAATCAAAGATTATTAGCGAAATTCTTTATATATTGCGATTTATTATGCCGGTATTCAGTAGAGAATGATTGTCTTGGAAATAATCAAGTAAACAAAAAATTCATAAAATACCCTTAATATGGAATATTAATCAAACCATTCAATTTAATTAATATAGTTCAGAATTGCAAATAAAAATGGGGGGAGGGGGAATGGGAGATGATTTCTGTCTCCATAAAGAAATAAATTATCAGAATTTTGTAATTACATTTATTTGGTTTGAATTGTTTTATTTTGTAAATTAGTATTGTATTTCATTAATCATTTTCAAAATAATTAAATTTGGAAAATTGAATATATTTTAACTGTTAAATAAAAAAAATCATGTTAAATCTTATTGTTAAAATGCCAAGTTGTAGTGATGAAGAAAATATTGAATTTTACAATAAATTTAATCAATTAATTGAACAATTTAATACATTAGAATTTCTTGACACTGAAGAAATTGATATTCTTGTAACAGAATGTTATTGTCAGGATGTTAAAGAATACTCGGATTTATGGAACTTAACATATTCAATGACCGTTGAAAAGGAGTATTCCTCTGTAGCTAAGATGCTTACTAATCCACAAAATGGCATTCAACATAAAATGATTATTGATTGCTTAAAAGCTCCATTAGAAAATATAGATAAATATATTTTACATCATTTATTGACGTTAAAAGAAGAGATTTATTTACCTAAATCTTTAATTGAAAATAAAGAATTCAATATTACAGAATATGATGGATTTTATGGGTATTTAAAGCGAATATCATTAGAATTAGTTTTTAAATGGGATTTTATGAATAAACAAGAATTAAATTACTTTATTCCAGGCAATACTGATATTTATGTTGAAGCCTTTCAAAGGAAAATAAAGAAAATTCATCTTGAATACCAAATCGATAATAACTTGGCAATAATAAATCAAAAGGTTTTGTATGCTCTTGAAGAATTTATAAGAAGATGCTTTGAATCATTTTATTGTGGATGTGATTTTAATGAAGCCAAGAGTTTTAAAACTATTATTTATAATATGATATTTTGGGTTCAAGCATTAAAGAACTTTATCAATGTTGAGGATTTAGTTGTAAATAATGGATTTATTGAAACAATAAATAATTTGCTAGAATTGTGTTTTATTAAAATATCAAAAAGTGATAGTGGCGGAATTTTCATAACAATAACTGATAATCCCAAAAAGTTATTTCATAATGAACTACTAGATACTCAGAATTACATAGTGGCATTTGTTGATATTTTGGGATTTTCTGAAATAATTAAAGAATACGATTCGAATATTAATTCTAACAAGTTAAAAGAACTCAAAAAAGCACTTGAAGATTCTATATCCTATGCAACCATCAAAATATATGAGCTTTATAGTGATATCAAATTGAAAAATTGGGGCAATAGTTTTTTAAAGGAAACGATTAACTTGCTTGAATACCGTATGTTCTCTGATTGTTTTTGTTTTGCACTACCTTATTTTGATACTCAGAATGATATAACTGTTCAATTCGCATCTATAGCTATCGTACTGAGAATATTTCAATATCTTATGCTCAAACACGGATTTATGATAAGAGGAGGAATTTCTTTTGGCTCTTATTATTCCGACGCAAATATGTTATTTTCTGGGGGATTAGTGCAAGCGTATAAACTTGAAGCTAAATTTGCTAAAATGCCAAGAATAATAATTGACAAAGAACTTCTTTCAAAAATCAGAAATAACAATCCAATCATTTATGATCTGCTTGGTTTGACTAATAGTATTGTTCAAGACCCTAAGTTAGATGATTTTGCATTTATTAATCCATTTGGTCTAGAGAAAGCCATAAAAATGAATCTATCAAAAATCGTAGATAACATTGAACCATTATATGAGCATATTGATATTAAATTATCTGAATTAAATCCTATATTAGAATATATTAAGTGTGTTTCTAAAATACCACAGTATTCACAATTGCTTTTGTCTTTAGACTCGCCTTTTATGAATAATCAACTTTTTACTGACACAATCACTACTAACGAGTTAATTTCTAAATATATTGAAAAATTAATTCAACAGTATAAGTTAAAATTAACAACAAATATGAATGAAGAAGAATTAGAAGAAACAAAAAAAATATATAATAAATATTTCTGGTTTTATGAATTTATGAAATGGTCATTATCTGATAATGAAGAACAATCAGACCGGTTTTATTTTTTGATTAATCAATAGGTAGTTTTATTATGGATATACTAAACTTTGAAAATATTATTAGCCTTCTTGAAGAAAGCGGAAATAGTAGTCTTTTATTAGGAAATGGCTTTAGTATTGCATTTAATCCTATATTTAATTATAATTCTCTTTTTGAAAAAGCCAAAGAAAAGCTTTCCAATGATTCAGAAAGAGTTCTGAAACTTTTCGAAAAAATTGGCACTACAAATTTTGAGGCTTGTTTGAAATTATTAGACGATACTCAATGGGTTAACGAAGTATATGGAATTGAAGAAATTGATGAGCTTACCAAAGATAATGAAAGGATTAAGGAAGTATTAATTGAAGTGATTTCAGAAAATCATTTATCTGATAAGAATTGTTTCATAGGAAATGCGAAAATTAATACTTACAATTTTCTATCAAATTTCCGAAGTATATTTACATTGAATTATGATCTTTTGCTTTATTGGGTGTTGATTGATAGCATTGAGGATGATTTTGATAAGTTCTGTGATGGATTCGGTATTTGGAAAATTGGACTTGGTTTTACTGGTAACTATCAAAAAAATAACTATTATTATTTGCATGGAGCACTACATTTATTTCATTATGAAGATGAAGTTTATAAACAACGAAAAGCAAAAAATGGAACAATTTTACAGGAAATAAGAAATTCAATCAATTGTCGAAAATATCCTATGATTATTACTGAAGGAAATTGGGAAAAAAAACTTGTTCAAATAAAAAACAATTTTTATCTGAATCATTGTTACCAAACTTTTCAACAAATTGAAGGAACCTTGACAATTTTCGGATTTTCAATGAGTGAACATGATATGCATATAGTTAATGCTATTAAAGTTAACAAAAAAATTGATAAGATATTTATTAGTATATATGGAAATGAAAATGATTATAATAATATTACTCTTTTTAATGTAATTAAAAAAGCCAATCTTCAAGACAAAGTAAAATATTTCAACTCAGATACTACAAATATTTGGCAAATCTTACCTTGCAGTCTTCCGAAAGTTGAAAAACAGCAACTAATTAACAATGATTTAAAACCTTACTAAGATAAAGAACATTCATTTAGCTATTTTACATATTTAATCTAATCCAATCCCTTATCTTACTTTTTCTAATGCCCAATCAAATACTTGAAGATATTTATCAGCCGTAACGGTAGATGAAAATTCATAACTCATTGCATTTTTACGGACTAAGTCCCAGTGTTGCTTGCTGTTATAGATTTGTAATGCACGAGTAAGGGCGAACTCCATATCTTCAGAATTATAATTGATAAACAGAAATCCGTTACCTTTTTTATATCTTGGTACAAATTCATAGACAGTATCGGCAAGCCCTCCTGTAGAACGCACTATCGGAATAGTGCCGTATTTAAGGGCATACATCTGAGTAAGTCCGCAAGGCTCGAAACGAGACGGTAGCATCAGAAAGTCTGATGCAGCAATTAGTTTATGAGCCAGAACGTTGTCATAGCCGATATATACAGAAATCCTATTCGGGTATTTCCAAGCCAAATAATTAAAGTATTCGACATATCTCTGCTCGCCTGAGCCAACTAATGCAAATCTGAATTCCGAATTAAACAGATGATATTCTAATTTATTCATCAATAAATCAATACCTTTCTGCTCTGCCAAACGCGAGACCATTCCAATTAGAGGCATTTCAGTATTTTCTTCGCCGTTAATACCTGCTTCTTTGAGGAATTTTAATTTATTTATTGTTTTGAGATTCAAATTATCGGAGTCATATTTCTGATAAATCAGTTCATCGGTTGAAGGGTTCCATTCGTCATAATGCACACCGTTTAGAATTCCGATTAAGTCTCCGCCTTTTTGCGTTAAAATTTCCTGCATACCTTCGCCGTAATAGTCCCATCTAATTTCTTTGGAATATGTCTGGCTGACGGTTGTGATTTTATCTGCGAACATAATACCGGCTTTCATAGCATTAACCGAGTCATTTTTCTCAAACCAAGAGCCTTTGAAAAATGCACCCATTCCGTAACCGGCGAATTCCAAAGCTCGTTCGGGATTGAACCAGCCCTGATAAGCAAGATTATGGATAGTATAGACTCCGGCTGTGCGGCTAAAACGTGGGTCATCATGATAATGGGTTTTCAGAAATGGCATAGCAAAAGCAGTATGGAAATCATGAGCATGGATAATATCCGGATAGAAGTCAATAGCTTTAGCTGCCTCAAAAATCGCACGAGAGAAAAAAATAAAACGGCGGTCATTATCCAAATATTCATTCGGATAGCCATATATCCCATCTCTATAAAAATAATCATTGTTTTCAATCAGATACACAGGTATATCAGTTCCGGGAAGACTGCCTTTCCAAAGTCTGGCATATTCAGTCCAGTGAGAAATCGGCACATAAAGAACTAAATCGGTCGGAACAAATTTATATTTCTCAACATCAATAGTTGAATATTTCGGCATAATAATAATAGGATTATGTCCGCTTTTTTTCCATTCCATAGGCAATACTGCCGCTACATCGGCTAATCCGCCTGCTTTTGCTAATGGAGTAACTTCTGCTGCTGCCAATAATATATTCATAGTTCTCTCAAGTTCTTTCCAAAATATTTAAAACGTAATACGAAATAAAGTATTATATACAGAAAAAATCGTACCAAGCATTTGATTAAACCGGAATTATTAATTAATTGATTAGAATTTCGTTCAATTCAAGGTATCACATTCTTATAATGCTAATGAAATAAGCTTTTTCGAGAGTATTAATATCAAATAAATTGTTGCCTAACATACGGATAAGCGTCAGCCAGTATTACCGAAAAATGAATTATTTCACTACATTCAAGAGGCTGTCTAAAATTTGTCATTCTGAACGAAGTGAAGAATCCAGATAAAGATAACTTGTTGATAATTCTGGATTCTTCGTTACACTCAGAATGAGGATTTGGCAATACTATTAATTTTAGACAACATAAAACAAGTGCCGAGAGAAATTGTAATTATTAGTAAAACACTTATCTAATGATTTTTACACTGCCTTTAAAGCATGATTTTGAATATGTGTGCGATATTTACAATTGATTTTGATATTTATACAGTCTGTTTAGTTGCCCAGACGAAGATATTTGATATGTACTAATCCACAGAGTAATTGATATTAGAAATTGTGATAGCATTGATACTGCTAAGCTAAAAAAAAATCTAAAATATATTATGCTTTTAAAAAAAATATTCTTAATTTTAAAGTTTGTAATTAGTTAATATTATGGAGATATATATAAAAATGAAATTATTAGATGGTATTAGAGTTTTAGACCTTACAAATGTATTATCCGGTCCCTTTTCTACTTTGCACTTGGCATGGCTGGGAGCAGAAGTAATTAAAATAGAGAATCCCAAAGATGGCGATTTAGCGCGTAAATTAGGATGCGTTCCTGAGTATAACAAAAAGCTGATGGGTACAAGTTTTCTTGCTCAGAATGCAAATAAGAAATCCGTTACGTTAAATTTGAAAGATGAAAAAGCGAAAGAAGTATTTAGAAAATTGGTTGCTACGGCTGATGTAATAGTAGAGAATTTCCGTCCCGGAGTAATGGACAGATTGAAATTGGGATATGATGCTCTAAAAGCTATTAATCCCAAAATCGTATATTGTGCAATTTCGGGATTTGGTCAGACCGGACCTGATGCATTCAAGCCTGCTTATGACCAAATAATTCAAGGATTAAGCGGAGTAATGGCAATCAATGGAGATGAAAGATTAAATCCATTAAGAGCCGGTTTTCCGCTATGCGACACAGTAGGTGGTCTCAATGCGGCTTTTGCAATTATGTCTGCCCTATATTATAGAGAGAAATCCGGCGAAGGTCAGTTTATTGATATTTCGCTATTAGATTCGATTATGCCGCTTATGGGTTGGGTAGCCGCAAATTTAATGATTGGCGGGCAGCAGCCTCAATTGCTTGGTAACGATAATTTTACCGCTGCTCCGTCGGGTACATTTAAAACTAAAAATGGCCATATCAATATTGCCGCAAATAAACAAGAGCAATGGGAAGCTGTCTGCGATGCTCTCGGAATTCCCGAACTAAAAGAAGATTCAAGATTTAAAGAACGCGACACACGTAAGGCAAATAGATTTGAACTAACGCCAATTTTAGAAGCGAAATTATCACAAAAAGAAACTTCGTATTGGTCAGAAATATTAAATAAAGCAGGAGTACCTTCGGGCGAAATATTAACTCTCGAAGATGCCTTGAAAGCTCCTCAAGTTGAATACCGCAATACATTTAATACTGTAAACGTTGAAGGCATAGGCGATATGAAATTATTCAATATGACTGCAAAATTTGAGAAGACTCCCGGCGTAGTCGATACTCCGCCCCCGACTTTGTCTCAACATACTTCTGAAATTTTAAGCCAAATCGGTTATACCGAAGATGAACTTAAACAATTAAAAGAAGAAGGCGTAATATAATATTTTGAAATTGTTCGCAAAACTTCCTTATATTTAATCAGAAATTATTATTGATTTCCGAGCTAAATAAGGAAGTTTTTTTATAAGAAAAAAAATTGTAAATTGCATATCTAATTAATTAATATTGAATAGTTTTGATGAAGAAATTTCAAATTATTTGAAAATTTAAAAATCCTATGATAAATAATCTAACAATAGAAGAATTAAAAAAATGAAAAAAGTCATTCTGAATGCAGTGAATAATCCATTATATAGTTACAGAAGACTGGATTTTTCGCTTCGCTCAAAATAACAAAATTTCGAACTTATTCAACCGGTTGTTAAATATCATTCTGCTACTAAAAGAACTTTTTCGACTTTTTGAATTCATCTCTCATTAATTCCGTTTCTTCGGTTAGTAGTTCTTTATTTCTACGCTGCTTAACAATTTCAGCTACTTGAATTGATTTCTCAATATCATAAATTGCCGCATTGGGCTGTCCGCCAAATGAAAATGAAGGAACAAATTTCGGCGGGAATCCGTCGCAGACAATACTTGAGCATATACCAATAACTGTACCGGTAGTAAACATAGTATTTATAGCGGATTTGGTGTGGTCGCCACAGAGCAATCCGAGGAATTTCTTACGGGTATTGATTTTATTATACTCGATTTGAACTGAAATTTCGCTGTAAGTATTTTTCAAATCGGAATTATTTGTGCCGGCACCGAGATTGACCCACTCAGAGATAAAAGAATGCCCGAGAAAGCCATCGTGCTGCTTATTAGAGAAATTCTGAAATATTGTGTTTTCTATTTCACCGCCAATTTTACAATACTCCCCGATTGTAGATTTTTCATAAAGTTTAGTTCCGATTTTTAGAATTGAATTGTTGCCGATATAGCAGGGACCGACTATTACAGAATTAGCCATAATTACTGCATTATCATCAATGATAATAGTGCCTTCCGTAGAATTTAAAAATACACCGGGCTCAATTTTAACATTCTCTCCAATAAATACATTTGACGAATCCGAGCAATAAACTCCATAATAGCTGATAGATTTAAAGCTTTTATAATTGAGAAAATAATTTCTGTCCTGCTCTATAGATTTTCCGTTCAAATAAATAGCATCCCATAGATAACTTATCAGTTCGGCTGTTTCGATTTTTACCGATCGGAATATATTTTGGAAATCTTTAAGCATTTTTTGTAAAAAGATTTTGTCGATTTCGCCCGGATTGATTATATCTTCTTTTACTAAATAGATAGCGTAAGGAACTGAATTTGAACGGAATATCAATGATTTACTTTCAGAGTCCTTAGAAAAATTATCATAAGCCATTTTCATCTCTTCAATGGAAGTGAAGTCTGCTAAAAAAGCTGCACTTACTATTAATGTATTCTTTTTAGTAAGTGGCTGGTCACAAATATTTTCTTTTTTTAAGAAATATTCCAATTTCTTGGTGTCTCCTTGGAAAATTATATTTGCATCAGGGAATGCTTTTTGATACTTTTCGAATATTCGCAATGCTCCACATCTCAATTCCCATGCCGGATGAAGTATCGAAAATGGGTAAAGAAACTGAGAAGCTTCATCTTCAAAAATTAATATCTGCTCTATATTCATTTTATTTCCTTTTGATTAACGTATGATATTTTTTGCTAATTAAACATATTTTTTGACATTAACTGATGCCTTTAGAGTTTGTGTAAAAATCTTTGGATAGTTCCGTTTTATATAAATTACAATTACTCTATGCCACTGTTGAGCTTGTCTATAAAGTAGTCATTCTGAACGAAGTGAAGAATATAGATAAAGCTAACTTATTGTTAATTCTGGATTCTTCGTTACACTCAGAATGACGATTTTGCTATATTATTAATTTTAGACAACCTCAATTCCCAATTACCCAACCCCTCACATTTCTTACAACATCGTTAGATGTTGAATATTGGTAGAATGAATTTGGGGCTCCCTTTTTCTTTCTTCACTCCTCTTCCAATTTCTCCACTTACAGTCCCAAACACCAAACACCCAGAGGTTGACTCATCAGTTGCCAGAATGGTTATTCTGCTTTGCTTGAGCAGGTCAGAGTAAGGAGTAAAAATATTGAACATAGCGTTTTCATAGATTATGCCTTTTAGTAATTTGAAATTAATAAATTGAAATTAATAATTTGAAACCTTCGGAAGCAGAAGAATGCTTCCGAAGGGGCAAAGTAGAGCCTTTATTTTTTATTTACAAACGGACTTAGCAAATCGATAGGAAATGGAAAGAGTATAGTTGAATTTTTCTCTGTTGCAATATCGGTAAGTGTCTGTAAAAATCTAAGCTGGACAGAGACTGGGCTGGCTTCCATCTTCTGAGCGGCTTCGGTCAATTTATAAGATGCCTGAAGTTCGCCTTCCGCATTAATTACCTTAGCACGTCGTTCACGTTCGGCTTCAGCCTGCTTAGCCATAGCTCGCTGCATTTCAATCGGCAAATCGATTTGTTTAACTTCTACTGAAGAAACTTCTATCCCCCAAGGCTCGGTATGCTTATCGATTACAATTCTGAGCTTATCATTGATTTGTTCCTGCTCGGCAAGCAATTGGTCTAAGTCTGACTGACCGATAATACTACGGAAAGTAGTCTGAGCAATCTGATTAGTAGCATACATATAGTTTTCTACTTCAAGAATAGCTCTTATCGGGTCTTTAACTTTAAAAAATAAAACAGCATCAATTTTAACGGAAATATTATCACGAGTAATGATGTCCTGCCTCTGTACGTCGATAGCAAGAGTTCTGAGCGATACTTTAACCATTTTATCGACAAATGGTATAAGAATTATCAGACCGGGACCTTTACAGCCTATCATTCTGCCAAGCCTAAAAATCACAGCTCTTTCATATTCTCTAAGTATTTTAATCGAAGAGAAAATAATAACTATTACAAAAAAAGCAATTACGATATAAATTGAATAATCCATAAAAACTCCATACAATTCTAAAATATTTAGTAAGATTAAATTACAAAAAATTTTATCAATTTCATAATGATATTTGTATAGTAAGGATTCCACCTCTTAAGAGATGCTGAAATAAGTCGGAAATATCGTCAATTATACCATAGCGAGACATCTAATATAGAGTATCTAATTGATAAGTCCTATTCAATTAGGAAATACTATTATACAAAAATATCTTCGGGATAAAACACTTTTTTAAGTGTTAAGCCTTGAGGTGGAGCTAATCGGGCAAAGTTTTCGCGATTTGGATTATTCAATCCGAAAATCAAATCGCTAATAAATAGTCGCCCGCTTGCTGTATCAAGCATAGAGCCAACTAATGCCCGAACCATTCCATAGACAAATCTGTCTGCTCTGATAGTTAATTTGAATCTGCCGGGTTCTATTATTTTCCATTTGCATTTTTCAACATTGCAGACATAAGATTTGGTCGAAGTATTCAATTTTGAAAACGATGTATAGTCATTCTCTCCGATAAAAACTTTAGCGGAAGTAATCAGCTCATCGGTATCTAAAGGATACTTGTAATAAGTAGAAAATCTATTTAAGAAAACAGTTTCTTTGGTATGGATAAAATATTCATATTCTCTTGCTATTGCATCGTAACGGGCATGAAAATCCTGATTAACAAATTTAGCTTTTATTATGCGTATGTCTCTGGGCAGCTTAGTATTGAGTGCAATAGCTATTTTATGCTCGGGGATAGGGAAATCATAATCTAATAATATATTGGCTACCTGCCCCGATGAATGCACTCCTGAGTCTGTCCTACCGGCACCAATCAAAATATACGGGTTGGGCGTTAGCTCATAAAAAGCACGTTGTATTGATTCCTGCACTGTAGGAGCATTCGGCTGAATCTGCCAGCCACCGAATTGAGTACCATCATATTCTAAAAGTATTGCTAAATTTTTCATTTTGTATTTATCTTATTAATATTTGACAAATAATATTATTTCCTTAATGAAACAGGACATATCAATTCTCGCTTGTCCCACGCTTTAACGGCTGTGTAAATCCTCCACATCTTCTGCAAAGAAATTGTCCCCAATTATTAATTCTACATCCATTCAAGAGGTTTTCTAAAAAGTTATAAAGTTGCCAAATCGTCATTCTGAGTGTAACGAAGAATCCAGAATTTTCAATATTTAGCTTTATCTGGATTCTTCATTCCGTTCCTAATGACATAGTTCCAACTATTAATTTCAAAAAAAGAGTCATGTTGAGTTACTGACCACCCGCTACTCGGCTGGTAAAACAATACAATGACAACTTTGAAACTTCAGTAAATCAACTAAAGCATTGGAAATATAGCGTTTACAAGAACACTCGAAAAAAGTTGTCATTAACAGAGTAGCGAAACATCCAGTTTTAAATAAATGATTGGATTTTTCTGGATTTTTCACTGCGTTTCTAATGACTTTTTTACGTTATGTCATTACCTCTACAATTACAGCACTGCTGTAAAGGTACTTCAGAATGACAACTTATAAGACAGCCTCTTACAAATACTTTGAGAAAAAATCATTAGCATAGGGACAAACCGCTATGCCTGCATAATACAAAATATTTATTCGGATACATTCTTTTCGTTAACTACTGACACAGTTACTGTTCTCGAGTAGAACCTGCCCTCCGGTGTAGAATTGTCATATAATAAAGGCTCTTGCTCGCCATTGCCGGTTACTGAATATTTCACATCAAATACTTTGTCGCCGTTAGTAAATCCTTCGAATATTCTATTGTCTATCAGTAGCAATGAATCGTAAGCGTTTATTGGTTTATCCAAGTCCGGCAATATGCCTTCGGTATCGAATATTTTCTTAGTGGCAAACAAAGCTCTGTTTTTCGATAATACTCTATTAGTCAAAGAATCTCCGAGCATATCCGAAAAACCTATAATATTCAAATTAGCACCCTCAGATAGTGAATTCTGGACTAAATCAACAATCTGTTTATTTTTTGATTCAATTCTAAAGCTTTCGTATTCAAAAAGAATTAAGCTATATTTATAAAAAGAAGAATCCAATTTAAGCAGTTCTACTTCTATTTGACCGTCTTTAGTACATTTCTGACCGAACTCATCAATAACAGTGAAATCATAATATAAATTTCCTCCTTTATCAATCATTTCGGCTTCACGGTCTTTAAGGCTCATTTCAATTATTTCCGGCAGATTGTTTTCGCCTTCGTATTTTGCAAATTGTTTTCCGTTTTGAGCTATATTTAACTGCCAATGATATTTCTGGTCATTAATTTGTATTTCCGGTAAAAATACGAATTGCAAAGGGAATACTTGATTTAAAGTATCGGTAGTAATTACCGGGTCGAGCAAGAAAGCATTCTCCGGAGTAGTCTGAATCTCCACTCTTTGGTTTTCTTCTGCAGATTCTTGAAAATGGTTTTCAAAGCCTGCAGTCGAAGGCTTCATCGGCAAACCCTTGGTAATTTCATTATACTTGATATTAATTCTTGAGCTGTCTATGTCCCAAATACTCATCAGATATTGCTTTATATTATTTGCTCTGGCTGTGGCTAATTCAAAATTGCTTATTTCTTCAGGCAGTTCAGAGAGGCAGCCGACTAAATCGATTGTAGTTTCGGGGAATTCTCTCATTCGGCACCCGAGAATATTTAGCAAATCATGATATATCTCAATAGCATTAAGCTTGTGCATTTCTCTCAAGTCAAAACCAAAAGTCGATGTGCGGCTCATTGATTTATATCTGTCCGGTATCTCGTCCGAACCTGTTTTATAAAATATATAGCTAAGCAGAGGTCTTACATTCGTAGTGATTTTGCGAAGTAGTTGTATGGTTTTTTTTGTATATTTCTTATTATCTTTAATATCTACACCATAAGCAATTAAATCAGTTTTAAGGTTGAACTGCCTTTCGCCCACAATAAATGATTTCTCAATATTAACTTCTTTTTCCTGCTCATCGATTACATTAAGTGAATATGTATATTCTCCGTCAAGATTAGCAAATAGTAAGGAGTCATTTTTCAATTGTAAAATCATTTTGTCCGGTAGATTGCCTTTACCCTTTTTCGAGATTATTACTTCATCGGCTCTGAACAGCTTGAATTCCCAATTATTAATTCCGGCAGGAGCTTCAACTGTAGGAGTAAATACTAATTCCTCCGGTTGAAACTTCAGAATATTTGTATTACAGGAATTAAATTTTCTGATTTCAAGTACATCGGTAGTTGTTATATCAGCATTTAAAGGCAAGACTTCGGGATGTGAAAACTTCAAAGAAGCCCCTATTCTGGTTGAATAATTATACCAATCATAATTTTTGATGACCGGAGATAGAGGTACCATATATGATAATTCAGGGCATAATTTAATAGTACCCTTTTTATTGAGAATGAATTCATAAGACAAGCCCCCTTTAATTGCGTAAAATGGCTTGGGAACCGAAGGTAAATTTTGATTGATGATTACATTTCTTTCTCTTTTGCCATTTTCAAAAGTTCCGAACTCTGAAGGGAATTTTATGGTTTCTTTTTGAGAGAAACTAGCATCAAGGCAATAGCCAGCTCTAAAACCAAGGGTCATTAACAGAGGCGGTAGTGGTCTGACTCCTACATAAAAATCGGCGAACAGATTACTGAATTCCGTCTCTAAGCTGTGAGTAATTAGTCCGTTACCAACTTTATCTCCATTCTGATATTGAAAATCTTGGTCGGTAAGTAATTGGTTAGTATATTTTTCAAAGCCTAATCTCGAACCGATTATAAAGTACTTAAATATAGGGTATTCAGCTAATGCTCCGAATTCATAACCATTACCTTTGCCCCCGTCAAATTTGGGGCTACAACTGAAATATCCGGGAATATTTTTAAAGTCGGATTTTTGATTGATAATTACTATATTTCCAAATAGTCCGTATTGAAAACGGGCATAAATATCATCGGCAGTAAGTGGCTGACTACCAATTAATATTATCAAGCATCCAATCAGAATAAACCTAAAAAGTCTTATAATATTCAATATTAATTCCCGATTCTATTTTGAAACACTCATTAAACGATTAATTATTTGTCCGTTTATTCGTAAAGAATAGATATAAGTCCCGGGAGCTAAATCATCGGACTTCATTTCTATTGTATATTTACCCGGAAATACATTTCCCAAAGTAACATTTTTAACTACTCTGCCATATACAT
Organism: uncultured bacterium; assembly: GCA_942493235.1. Classification (GTDB taxonomy): domain Bacteria; phylum Bacteroidota; class Ignavibacteria; order Kapaibacteriales; family UBA2268; genus ENR-C587. The sequence goes on from OW818676.1 coordinate 960,236, forward strand.
CAGAGATAATTATAGCAGCATTGCCACGCTCCAATATTCCAAATTCAATATTAGTAAATTCAGAGTAAGGATTAGGGTAATTCTGCTTTAAAAAATAATTTGTATTTGTAGGGTCGAATAGTCGTGTACCGCCCTGATAGCATAAGCCGATAATTTTCACTGCCGAATCAATATAAGTATTGGTACTTTGGCAGTCTGTCCATTCAAAAGATTCTATGGAAACAGTGGCACTATCCGTATTGCCAAGCACCGCTTGAAGTATCATACTGCTTAGTAAAGTATCCCCGGCTATTCTCTTGCCACTTAAAGTAATATAACGGTTCATATCGTCCATTACTCCGGCAGGAGTTCCGTCAACCGGAACTAATACCGTTTTATTAAATTTTATAACTGCTGTATAATCATATAGCGAACAATCATCTAAATGTTGCTCGGCTCGAATTTTCAGTGGTATAGTTACTCTATCGCCTAATTGCACTATCAGCAATGTATCATTTAGGGCAAGGGTAGTTGCCGGTGAGTAATTGGTGATAGTTACAGGATCTGATGTATTGATGCAATTATTAAAATCTGTAACAGTTACTGTGTAAGTACCGGGACTCGTTACTTTTATATTTTTTGTAGTTTCGCCGTTAGACCACAAATAGGCGGCATAAGTACCTATTGTCTCTATTTCAGCCGTATCGCAAATACAAATATCAGGATTGCCAATTACTTGTATTACAGGTTTCGGAGGCAACTTTGCTATAACATTTACTATATCATAACCGATGCATCCTTTGCTATCAGTTACTTTTAGTTGATATTGAGTATCATTGGTAATATCCACAATTGGATTCTCGATAGATGCCGAAGATAGCCCCGTAGCGGGAGTCCATTCAAAAGTGTAAGGTGGGTTTCCTCCGGTACTGGTACCGCCTATTTGAATAGTTTCCTGCCCAATACAATAATTTCTCTCCGGTCCGGCATCGGCTTTAGGAGCATCATTTACGATTACTACTATTTCTTTGTGTGCTATTAGACAGCCATTCCCGATAGCACCGTCAACAATATAAGTAGTATTTTGTAAGGGCTGTACTGTTATAGTCATTTCATTTGAAGTAAACCCGGGCGGAATAGAAGTCCAAGTAACACTAACAATTTCATTTTGATATTCTTCCGGTACAGATAATGAAATTTCCGCTGTCTCGTTAGGGCATATTTCATTTGAAGTAATTTGATACTGCAAATCGAAATTATTAGTGCATTCAAAGCAATTTTCTGTGCGGTAATATATGCCAGTTAGATTCCAAGAGTATAACTCTTCATAAATACCCTCGCATGGTTTAAGAATAAAATTCACCGAGTTTTGATTTTGTGTAAGGCTAATATCACGAATTTCAAAATTCCAAAAATTCCTATAAACAATAAATGTTTCATTGTTTATAGTTCCTTCGATAAATTCAACATCGACATTTACATTTACACTGTTTTTTAATGGGACATTTCTCTGTATATCCGAAGCCAAAAGAAAACCTTTAGCATCGTCAGTAGCTTGGCATACATTTAATCCTTGCATAATATATTCGGAATCTTCACAATATGTATTAACGCCGTCATCAATTACCAAATGCCCTTGAAAAGTTTTTGAATAGTCTTTATAGACAATCATTAAAGCTATACCGTTAATCCAATATTCAAGGGCGTTAATATTTATAGTATATTTTCCGTTTCCGTCAATTATATCCTGAATATTGATTCTATACGAAAACGAACGGTCACCACTCCAGCCAGTTCCGTTATCTATTCCTGTTATCTCGGCAATATACGATTTTTGTACACCTTTTGGGTTTTTAACAGTAACCGTATATACCGGTACTGTTGTTGTACTTAGTTTCAGCAATAACAAACCAAATATATGAGTCCATAATGCTGGAGCATGAAGATTCCGGCAACTCGGTAATTTCATATTCAATCGGTAATGGAGTACCTTTGGGTCCGGGATTAGCAGCGAATAAACTTGAATCTCTGTTAGTAATTTTCGTATATCTATAGATAAAATCTAAGCCACAAGCATGCTCATCAACTAATCTGCTTAATTGTTGAGAGAATAGGGCTGTACCATAAAGCATCAATAATATGTATAAGACTTTCTTCAAGCTTAGTTCCCTTTAATTATAACCAATTGCAAAAATAGCAATATTTATTGAACTTTTATAGCTTTGAATCAATATTTTTTAAAATATTCAATAATTAATATCAATATAATTGAGATTTTGTTTCACAAGACTGTTTAAAAACTTGAATTAATGTATTTTTCTATAAAATGATAACTTTTAGACAGTCCCCTATTATGTGTGGGTAAGCAAATAAATAAATCTTTCTCACAACTGCGTTAGCTGTTGAACATCGGTAATAAACATTGATTAGTCCCTACACTCTTTCTTCTCTTTTTGTTGTTAAAACAAGAGAGTGTTGGTGTATCTCATTATGTTACTGATGTTTAACTCCTACGGAGTTAAATTTTCTAATCAAAGATGTTTATCCAATAAGATATCAAAAATCAATGTTTGATAAATAAGGATTTTCTTTATACTAATAACAAATATTTGCTAACCCACTTAAAATAGTGCAGACCCGAAATAAATCTATTCTAATCCTCTGCCAGTACAATCAGCAAATCATCTTCAGAGATAGTAAACGAATAGTTCTTATTCGGATTAATTATAAATTTCGTATTCTGCTCGGCAATTACATAGCCGATAGCTGTTTCATTTTTATCAATTGCGGACTCTACTAATGTGGCGAAATTAACACTGCTGCCCATAGTGCAATATTTATTTGCCGGGCGTAGGTAAATCTCTGAGCCGTCTGCATTAAAAAGAGTCGAGAATACTTGCTCAAGCTTTTTTTCTTCAGAAAGCTGAGCTAATATGGAGCTTATAATGTTTGTACTGACTATAAAATCACTTACATCCGGATTATTAATTAGTTCTCGGTTATTATCATTAATAATTTCTGCTGTTATAGTAAAATGTCTCTGCTTTGCTTTCGTAATATTTCTAAGATGAATTAGCGAAACTAATGTAACAGAGTCAGCGGCTTCGGCATCTTGTAAATAATCATAATAACTTAAAACCGTAACATGAGAAATGTTTTCTGTTACTTCAAATAAGGTATCATAGTCTTCAATATCGCCCGATAAAAATTTAATTTCGAGATTAGATAGTTCAAAAGTATTATCAGAGTGTTTATAGTAAAAGTTAGGGATTTCACTTTTGAAATTGTTCATGACAGTGTCGAAATATTCAATTTCACTGTCTAAATTAGTAATTACCGTGATATAGCTTTTGATTTGTAGATAGTCATTAATTTCTTTTACAATTTTCGCCAATTTAGAATTTGCTCCCAGAATCAAAATATTCTGTGATGCTACTGCTCTCGAAAACCCTTGAATTATGCTATCATTTTTGATATGATAATTCAGATTTGTCAATTTAATAGTCGAATCATCTTGAGATAATACTATCAATTTATCATTTTGATTTATTTTATAATCCGGTACCGGATTGATAATTACTTCATTATTATTGATTACACCTATCGGGCAACATTTATCATAAGCAAGCAATATATTTTTATATGATTTACCGACTAATGGCTCAGGCACGGAGTTAATATAAAATTCACTGCCGTCGAAACCAATAATTTCGGTATATACTTGAGATAAATGTGCCTGAAGAGAAGTCTGAGCAATAAGTCGGGCGACGAAATCTTGGCTTTCAAAAAATATAGTTTTCCCATTAGAAATTGATTTAGCAACTTTTATCATATTTGAATTCTGCATTTCGGCAATAATATGGAAATCATTATCAGCTTTTTCATCGGTATGATTGATTAATGCAATAATTGATTTAAGAATTAGTAAATCGGTTTCATTTTTGTCTGCTTCGTTTAGCAGGATAATACTTCTTGAATTCCACGCATTTACCATTTTTAAATTGCTTAAATCAGACTTTGAACCGGTGCGACAAATAATTTTAGTAGTTCCGGTATTACGGAAATGTTCCTCAATTTCAAAATCCATTTCTTCTTTATCTCTATCGGCAAGAATCACAATATAAGCTCTTTCTTTGCTGTCGTTGGCTTCGATTAATTCTTCAATTATTTTGAATACATGTAGTGACCAGCCTAAAATAAGCGTGTGAGATTTTTTGAAAATCTGAGCTTTACCGCGACGCTCTTCAGCTTTAGCCGATTCCATATCTGAAGTAATAATACCGATAAATAAATTTAAAAATATCATAGCAGACATGAAAAGAAATGAGCCGAAGTAAAGTACAAATACCCAGTCTTGATAGCCGCTATTTTCCCAAACGCTGATGTCAACGCCATTTATTTTAACAGTAATATCTTGAATCCATGACCAGCCCTCGAATGTAATAATAAACAATGACTTCATAGTACTCCAAATAGTTCCGAAATCATCGACCGCATATTTGCCGAAAATATCAGTTCCAATTACTCCATAAATATAGAATAACAAACTGAGTAAAATCAGTACATAAGACATTTTCGGTAAGCTTTTTACAAGTGATAAGAGCAATATTTTAAGATTTTGAATTTTTTCGAATATTTTAGCAAGTCGCAAGATGCGAGCTAATCGAAAAACTGCAAAAAATTCGGTATTTGAATTCGGGTATAGCATCGGCAGAAAGCATAATGCGACAATTACAAAATCAAATATATGCCATGAGTCATAGAAGTAGCGCCAAGGGCGTTTTGCTTCAGCAAGCACTTTTACTAATATTTCTATTACAAAAATAAATAAAATTGTCTGGTCGATAAATAATAGTGTTTTCTCGTATTGAGTTGATAGATAATCCGATGTTTGCAAGCCGACAACTATACCGGCTAAAAGAATTATAATTGTTATAAAATTATCAAACCATTTTGAATCGGAGATATTTTTAGCGATTTTAAAAAGCCCCATTTTAGATTACCTTTTAGCATAATTTGAATTAATGAATAACTTGAAGAATTTGTAAAAGGTAAATTTATATATTTTTATTCAATATAACAAATTAATATTTTGGTCTTCGCTATTTTAAAATAATTGGTATTAATATAAAGAAAATCCATATATATTAAATATTGATTTATAATATTTTATTGGATAAACATCTTTGATTTTAAATTTTAACTCCGGTAGGAGTTAAACATCGGTAATATAATGAGATACCCCGGCACCGTTTTCTTGTTTTAACAACAAAAAGAGAAGAAAAAGTGTGGAGACTAAACAATGTTTATTACCGATGTTCAACAGCTAACGCCGTTGTAAGAAAGATTTTTATATTTGCTTACCCACACATAATAGCGAAATATCAAATATGTCCTCATCAAGAGGCTGTCCCAAATTTGTCATTTTGAACGATTGGAGAATTCAGACAAAGTTAACTTATTGATAATACTGGATTCATCGTTGCATTCAGAATAACGATTTGGCTATATTATTAATTTTAGATAACCTCATCAGAGACTTTGAGTAATTGTTTTTGTGGAAAAAACGCTAGTAATAAAAGGCGTTTACACAGTCTCTTTAGAGGCAGGAGCAGAGATGTGATATGTTCTACTTCATATAGGAAATGATTATAATATATGAATTGGCACTATTCACCGGTAGCGAACCCCAAGAACCGACCACCTAACCCCAAAAAAAAAGCTGTTAAAAAATAACAGCCTTTTTTATAAAATTTGATTTCTGCTTAGAAATGATAAGAAATCCCTGCGGTAAATGACAGCTTTTTACTTGCTAACCACTCTACTTTATTTTGATAAAATACCATAGTGCCTTCTAAAGCAGTATAAAAGGTGAAAGTTTTAGATACATCATAGTCTAATCCCACTAAGAGTTTAGACAAAGGTCCCAATTCACTTGCACCGATTAAAAATGTACCGAATGGAGCAGCTTTGATACTCGGAATAATATAAGTGTTTGAACTATATCTAAGACCTAATGCTCCCCAGAACATACTCGGGTTGTCAATACTTACTAATTTAGCTGTCTCCCATTTATCAAAATATTTTTTTTCGAATGGTTCAAATCCACCCTCTATACCGACAGCAAAATTATCTGAACTTAACATATTAGTATAAACGCCGATTGAAACAGAATTATAAAGTGAATTTGTAAAATTATATCCACTCGAAAAAGTAGTTCCGGCGATACCTCTAAGAGTAACGAAACTATTTTTTAGTTCAAATCCTCCAGAAAATATACTAAAGCTGTTTGTAAATCCGGCTCCGTTGTTTGATGGAGGATTCATATCCGGTGTACTTGCCGGACGAGAATTTGAATAGCTTAAAGCAGAAAACGATTGACTAACTTGCTGAGCATCTAAATTGCTATTATTCGATTGTTGTATTCCAAAATCCTTATTATCAGCAGGATTAATCTCGGGATTAGACCGCGAGCCATCAGCTAAGCCATCAGAATCAGAAAAAGCATTATTTATTTTTGCTTTATGATTAGAGCTTACATTTGAATTTTTTGATACCGGATATTTAGGATTTTCGGATTTAGTAATTTCATTCTTATTCTTACTATTATCTTTACTATTATCACTTTGAAGGGAATTAGCATTGATTCCAGTAGATTGAATTGAAGAATCGGCATAATTATTATTATAATCGGAGTGCTGAAAACTATTAAATGTAAACAGTCCAACAACTATAGCGGCAGCAACAGGAATTACTGCTTTTTTAACAAATCCAATAAAAGGAGATTTAGTAGCAACGTTAACTACAAAACTTTGAGGTACGCTAAGCCCTAATCCCTTAAAGACAGATTCTTTCAATTCCGGAGACGGGTTGAAAGCTTCAAAGTCTTCGGCAATTCCTTTGTCGATTAATTGGAAATCCTTATATTGATTTTCAATTTCAGGATTAGCTCTAATAATATCGTTTAGCTTATCGAATTCAGCTTTAGATAAACTATTTGAGTTTAATCCGTCGTACAAATCCATGAAATCGTTGTTTTGTGCCATAATCATAATTTATTTAGTTATCAGACATTTCGTTAATATATTCAGATAGCAACTCTCTGATTTTCTGTTTCGCCCTGAAAATTCTAATTTTTACCGTCGGAAGAGTAGAGTCAGTTAACTCTGCAATTTCTTGATAGGAGCAACATTTATATTCTCTAAGAATAAATGCCTCTTTATAATCCTCCGGCAATTTTTTAATTGCTTTTTTTATCAAATCAAGCAATTCACTATTATCAGTTCCTCCGTCTATGCTGAAATGCTCTGTCTCGGAATATTCAATCATATTCTTTTCTTTGGCTTTTAAATTAAGGCATTTGTTTCTGGCTATCCTTAATAAAAAAGCCGGGACATTAGTCATCAATTTACCCGTACCGGCAGTTCTGTAAAACTGCATAAAAGTATCCTGATAAATATCTTTTGCAATATCCTTATCCCCCAGAAACCTCAAGCAATAAGCCCATACTCTGGCAGAATATCTGTCGTAGAGTACAGAAAAAGCTTTCTCGCTAATGCTTTTTTCTTCAATAAGCAATTCATAAAGCTCTTTATCGCTAAGATTTCTTAAATCTTTATCCATTCAGTTATTTAATAACAATTTAAAACAACTTTTGTTACAATTAATAAATATTTCTTTATTGCAAAAATAATTAAGAGTACATTTCATCGGCTTTTCGTGAAATAATTTGCCGATATTCTGAGATATTATTAACTTGATTTTTGCGTTCATAATAATACTTTTATGTTTTTTGAAATAATAAACCAAATAAAAATTGAATATTTTGCTCTATTAGTAAATGGCTACAATTGCCTTTTGATTCTAAAGCTATGATATTCAAATAGAAATTTAAAATATCAATATTTCAAAAAACATAAATTAAAGAAATTATTTATAAGTTCAAAGCATTATTATTTGCAGAAAAAAAATATTCTCCATTTTGCCGAAACACTATTTAAATATTTATGTTTCATTCTAGATAATGCTTTAGCATTGTGATATTAAGCTTATGACAATCGGAAATAACAGGAAACACAAAGCATAAGCTATTGTTAAAATTGTTGATATTGATTCTGCGAAGTCAAAAGTCTTATTTTTGAAAAATAATGGGGATATTGTCGGGGGAAAATCAATATTTATCAATTTAAACCAAGATTTATCAAAAAAAATCAATTTATATCAAATAATATCAATTTATATCAAATAATATCAAAAAAGACTACAATAAAAAATGATTATAATCTTTTACTTTATAATATTTATTAAATTTATTATTTTAGTATATGTTTTATCTTTGTTTCATATTTATTTAGGGACACTATGAAAAAGTATTTTTTCTATATTTTTATAATTCCATTATTATTTATCTCTTGCGACGATTCGAGCAGTATCTCGAATTTTAATATATTCCCTGTTTCTAAAGATATTCAGCTGGGTACTCAATTAGATACCGAGATTAAGAAAGATATTCAGCAATATCCGCTTTATACTAAAAATTCTACAATTGATGCGTATCTTGAACAAATATTAGCACAGGTGTTAAATTCACCTGAAATAAAATATAAATCTCAATTTAATTATAACATTCAAATAATTAATCGAGATGATGTAATTAACGCTTTCGCTACTCCGGGCGGCTATCTTTATGTTTATACCGGATTATTAAAATTCGCCGAGAGTAAAGCCGAAATCGCTTCTATTATCGCTCATGAAGTTGCACACGCTGAGAGGCGACATGCTACAACCAGAATGACCAAGCAGTATGGAATTGAAATGTTACTTACTATGCTTTTAGGTGATAATCCGTCTCAGCTTGAATCAATGGCTGCTAATTTATTTACTTCTCTCGGGTTATTGAAAAATAGCCGTGATGATGAATACGATGCCGATGAGTACGCATTTAAATACTTACTCTCTACCCCATATTATGCCGGTGCTATGACTGACTTTTTTACCAGAATAGATACTGACGGTACAGCTAAAGCTTCTGAGCTTGAAGTATTGCTCTCTACGCACCCTCTTGGTGAAGACCGTGTAAATGCTGTTAAAAAAATGGTTACTGATAATAATTTATCTGCTAAAAGTGAAGCAAATATGTTTTATAATGACTATGTGCAAAATGTAAAAAACAAACTATAGGTAGCTTATGAAAAAATATGTTTACATATTGCTTGCTACGATTATTCTTTTTGGCGGATGTAAAGCAATTAAAAGTATTAATTTGTATCAACCTGATGAAGATATTAAGTTGGGTAATCAAGTAAAAGAGCAAATTAGTGCCGATAAAGCAAATTTCCCAATATTAAATAATTCGGAGATAAAGAATTATGTTCAGGAAATTGTTAACCGGATAATACAATCGCCGAGTGTTAAGTTTAAAGGGGAATTTTTTTATAAAGTAGAAATTATTAATGACGATGCCGTTATTAATGCGTTCTGCACTCCTGCCGGATACATATATGTTTACACAGGATTATTAAAATTTGTCGATAATGAGGCTACACTCGCCGCTATATTGGCTCATGAAGTTGCACATTCGGAATGCAGGCATAGTACTCGCCGGATGTCTCAAAGTAATATGCTAAACTCTTTAGCTAAAGAATATCAAAAAAAGAATAATAATGAAACAACAAAAACTTTAACCAATATTACTCAGACCCTTACTCTACTTAATAATTCAAGAGATGACGAATACGAAGCAGATGAGAATTCATTTAATTATCTGAAATCTACCCAATGGTACAGTGGCGGTATTAAGCTGTTTTTTGATAAAATTATTAGTTCGTACAGTGCCGGCGGAAATAGGTTTGAGCAATTGTTAGCAACTCATCCACTGCCTAAAGACAGAATAGACAAAGTAATTAATTTATTGAAAAGCAATGATATTATGCCACCGACAGAAGATAATTTGTACTATAAAAAATATCAACAGTTTAAAAATAAGCATTTTTCAAATAAAAAATAAACGGAAATTAAAATGAGAGCATATAATAAATACTCTTTTGCAGTTAAGACAAATTCATCTTTTCTTTGTATCGGATTAGACACGGTATTGGAGAAAATACCAAATCATCTACGAGAAAAAGGATTAGACGGTATTCTAGAATTCAATCGTGAAATAATTGAAAGCACTAAAGACTTAGTATGCTCATTTAAAATAAACCTTGCATTTTATGAGCAGTTTGGTTCTGATGGGTTTTCATTAGTAAGAGACACAATCAAATTGATACCGGAAAATATCTTTATAATTTCTGATGCAAAACGAGGAGATATAGGTAATACATCAAAAGCTTATGCTAAAGCTTGTTTTGAAGATTTGAAGGCTGATGCTATGACGGTTAACCCATATATGGGGTATGATTCGATAGAGCCATTTTTAGAAAATAAAGAAAAATTTATTTTTATCCTTGCATTGACTTCTAATCCCGGCTCTAATGATTTCCAAAGGCTCATTTCCGGTACTAAGGAAGTATATAAGCATGTAATCGAAAAATCCATCACTTGGGCAAGTAAAGAAAATCTCGGCTTTGTAGTCGGAGCTACTCACCCAAAGGAATTAGCTGATATTCGAATGATAATTCCTGACAGGATGCTTTTAATCCCCGGAGTCGGCACTCAGGGCGGTAATGCAGAAGATGTAATCCGGTCTAACGGTAAAGCACCGTTTATGATAAATGTATCTCGTGATATTTTATACTGCTCTAATGACTATGATTTCGCCGAGAAATCTGCTCATAAAGCAAAACAATATAAAGACTTATTTAATAATTACTTTAATAGCTTGAAAGGTTGAGTTTTGGTAGAAAATATTCCTGAACGGATATTACAAAGATATGTGCATAAATCTTTGTCAGACCCTGCTGTAATCAGAAATACGGCAAGTGGCAGAAGATTGCAAATATTATCTCCCGGCAGGATTAACCATAATGAAGGTCCGGATTTTCTTGAAATTGCAATGATGATTGACGGAGCTATTGTAGTCGGAGATGCCGAATTTCATAAGAAAAGCTCGGACTGGACTGCCCATAATCATCAAGTTGATGATAGGTATAAAAACGTAGTGCTTCATATAGTACTCAATAATAATTCGCAGATTAGCGGTTCAGCATTTGAAGTATTATTAATTGATGCAGTTGAATTAGAACTGCTTATTAAAAATCATAAGCTTGAACAGAATACCGAAGATTCGGCAAATACCTTAGAAGATTTACAGCAATTTGCCTTAGTTAGGATATTACGAAAAACCGGTGAAGCAAAGAAAATTCTTAACGAAAATGAATTGAAAAATGCACTGATTATTCAAGTCAGAAATTATCTGAATAAGTATTTTTCCGGTAGAAAGCGTCCGGTATATACAAAAGAAGAATTGATAGAAATTGCCGAATCAGTAGCTAATTCAAAAGCTTTCGACTTTTTATCGGAATTGACCGATATAGAGCATATATATATTCCGGATATTTTGATTAAGATGTTAAAAGAAAAGTTTTCGATAGAGGGTGCACATTTGCGAAGGGAGATAGTCCTTAATTGCATATTACCATTAGCATTGGCATTTGCCGAAGAGCAGGCTAGGATTAATCTTTTCTTGTGGTATTGGTCCACACCTGCCCTGAATAGTTATGGAGTTTTAAATAGGAAATTCCCTGAATTAACCCAGAACTTTCTCTGGCAGCAGCAGGGCATGCTTGAATATATCAAAGAATACGGCTCAAAAAAGAATATTAATAAAGACGCTATGAGCGAATATGGTTTCGGAGAATTACTCGGATTTTATTATGCCGGCAAAACGCCTTATAACTAAAATGTGAAGTAAGATCCTAATTTTAATATTCATTTGCCATAAAAAAATTGCGAGTAATGGAATTAAAATCGAAAATGTGTTGTTTAGCAAAAAAAATCGAAAAATAAATGTATTTATTTACTTATTATTTGAAATATAAATTAATTGAAAAAGTTTGATAAAATTTGTCTTAATTAGTTTGGTGATAATATAGTTAAAAAATCAAAAAAAGTAAAAATTAGTTTTGATTTATGGAAATATATAATTATATTATAGTTTGAATTAGTGCAAGTTTTGAAAAACTTGTATTTTTGTGGTTATTATGCTTATAATTTTATAGTTTATAAATTATTTTACTAACAATTGAGGTATTTATGAATACTAAATTACTAAAAGGACTATTGATATTTAGTCTTTTTACAATATTTGGCTTGTATCAAGCTAATGCACAAGCTTTGATACAATATGTAGCTTCGGAGTCTATGGGTACTTGGTCTCCTATTTCCGGTACTCAGATAGAGGGATCCGGTGATGATGAAGAGTCAGATTTGACTAGTATCGGGTTTACTTTCCCGTTTGATAATCGTACATTTACAACATTCTCGGCTTCTACTAACGGTTATGTTTCATTAGATAGAGTTGAGCAATCTTACGCTGGTGCCCCCGGTTCAGGAGCATACACAAGTGATTTGCTTGCGATTATGAACAGCGATAACTATGTTACAGATGGTAATATAGTTTACGAAGTTCAGGGTTCTGCTCCGAACAGAGTGTGTATAGTTCAATGGAACGGTTTCCGTGGTTACTCAGGAGCTATTATCAATGCAAGCATGCAAGTGCGTATGTATGAAAACGGCAAAATCGAATATATTTACGGACCTAATATTTCGTTGATTGATAGAAGTGAATATATATATGTCGGTGCTGCTTACCCTACTTATATCAGAGTTCAGCCCGGCAATCCTTCAATAATGGCTTACGGTACTGCTATTAATTACGATGCATGCGTAACTACCGATAATAGAGGTATATTAGCTTCCGGCAAAACATATACATTTGTCGGTTATCCGCAGCTTACTGAAGCAACACCTGCGAAAAATTCTGTTTTAATGCTTGGGCAAGTTTATGAAAGCCCTAACGTTTTGCATCCGAGTGTTGCAATTGGAAATTATCAGGCTGCAATACCTACTTACGTTAATTATTCAATATCCGGTCCCGGTAATCCGACTACACCCGGATATCAAACTATATATACGGCAACTGTCGAAAACAACTTAAACGATGAATTAGTACAATTGTCCGGAAACGGTCAATATATATTTACTAATGCCAAAGGCATTGCTGCTAAAACAAGTCCCCAAAACAACGGTGCTTTAGACTTAGTTACTAATGCAACTCAAATTTCCGGCGGTGAATATACCGTTACTGCAACTTTAATCTTGCCGACCGTAAATTACTCTCAAGGGTATTCGCATACTTTCAATATTGCTTTGCAAAACGACATAGCATTGACTGAAGTATATCACCCTAAATTAGATAAGCGTTATGCTTTAGGTTTGGGAGTTTGCAATGTTGGCTGTAAAGTTACTAATGTAGGTTTTAATCCAGTTAGTACTTTTGGAGTAACAGCTACTTTCTATAAAAAAAATGCAGGCGGAACTTGGGACTCAATTGACTTTAAATCTACTACTTGGAATGGTGGAACATTACTAACCGCGGAATTTACTAATATTACATTTGAAGATTTTGAATTCAGAGGTGCCGGCGATTATAAAGTGATTTTCAAAGCTAATTTAACCGCTGCCACTGATCTTGATTTGCTTAATAACGTTTATCCACGTGCAGGTTCTACTGAATACACATTTGCAGTAGCTCATGCCGTAGAATTATATGCTGACAAAGTATTAGCACCTACCGGAACTATGAACTATACAAATGTTCCTATCCTTCCTTATGTTACATTTGGTAATAAAGGAACAACCGATACCAGTGATGTAACTGTTCACATGAAAATACAGAAATTAGACCAAGGTGGAATTTGGAGAGATTATGCAGGCTGGATAGATGTAACCACATTAGTAAAAGATATACCTTACGGTTCTTATGGTGTAGCATCATTCCCTGATTTTACGCCAATGGACGAAGGCGATTACAAAATTTGTGCTTGGTTAGTATTACCAACTGACCCTAACAGAAATGATGATACTGTATGCGGTACATTTTCGGTAGTTGGTGCATTAAACGGCACTTATACTATCGGTAGTAGATACCTCGGCAATGCCAAAAATTTCCCGACTATTCATGATGCCGTTAATTCTTTATTCCTAAAAGGAGTTAGAGGTCCTGTGACTTTTGAGTTTACCGATGCTTCTTATACCGAAGGTAATCCACTAAACTTAACTGACCCTGCAATTGATTTAAGCTCAAAAATAATGGGTGTTGACGAAACTAATGTTATAAAATTCAAACCGGACATAGATAGAGGAATGAATACTAATAGTATTAACATTAATTTGACTCCCGGTAGTGGAATAGGATTCTTTTTCGGGCAAAGCTATGCACCAAGTAATCCTGGTGCACCTGTTTATAAAGTTCGTAAAAGCAGAATTAAAGAGTTCGCAAATTCCGCAGGTTATATAACTTTTGACGGTGGAACAAATAAATCAATCAGATTTAATATGAACACAAATAGTAATTTAAGAGTTCCTATGCTATTAAGCAATGGTGCATCTAATATTACTATAAAGAATTGTGCATTTGTCGATGCAAATACAGCTAATCCTTCATCAACATGTTCATTACCATTGACACGTTATGCTACATCACAAAGTAGATTTGAATTTGAAACAGATTTACGCTCTAATGGCGATGGTTATTCTGCAGCAATATCTATGCACAGTATGACTCCGATAGATGTTAAAACACAGTCTAACTATTATAGTGTAGATACAACTTCTAATTCATATAATAAATTTATCAACAATACAATTTCAGGTTTCTCTTACGGTATTGTTTCTATGGGTGTAGGTCCGCTTATTGACCAATATGCCGGAGTTCATAAAAGATTCTACAACTATAACAACCTAATCCAAAATAACACTATTTATAATGTTAAAAGAGCTGGTGTATATTTCGGATTTGAAGAAAATTCAAAAATATTAAATAACAGAATATTTAATGTAACAGGTTCTTGCGGTGCTGATGCTGCAGGTATTATTCTCGGTGGAGAAAGTAATAACGAATACACCGGTTATAATAATATTGGTATTCAAATTACTAATAACGAAATATCTCAAGTATCAAATCTTAACAATTCTTATGGTATTAAAGTAGAACAATATTTCTGTCAATATCCATTAGGTGATTTCTTGATTGACTTCCCGAATGTTGACGATAATATTAAAATTACAAATAATATGATTTGGGATATTAATGTAAACAGTACAGCCGGAGCTAATACTACTTCAATAAAGAATGGTATAAGAGTATTCCAAACTAACTTGCATACTGAAGCTACAAACGGTGCAGCTACTTCTTCGATTTATTATCATCCGAGAAATGAAAGCTACCGAGTTCAAAATACATTTATAGCTAACAATACTATCAAATTAGACGAAGCTAATGCAACTGTTATAAGTGGTATTTCATTGTCAAGTGTCAATAATACTGTTTTATATAACAATGCAATTGCTATTAAAGATGCTTCTGCTGCAAGCAACAGCAACTTTGTAATTATGAAATCATGTTTACACTACCAAGGTGTAATGCCGGGCGATGGTGCTTTGATTTCAGACAGAAACGTTTTTGAAGTAGATAATGGAGTTCAATTTGGTGCAGTAGCGTCATTTTTAGAAACTAATGAACGTTCACAAAAAATTGATTTTTATTCTGACTTCAGAACAGATTATAAAACTATTTACCAGTGGCAAAACTGGGTAAGTCAAGACTGGAATTCTTATGTAGGTAGCTTTACTACTAACATGGTACTTAATCCGGTTGAAAATTACCAAGTTTACAGAGTTAATTTGAGCCCATTGCCTATTGGTTCATTTTTAAATAATCATGGTCAATTATTATTTGAAGAAGTTCCGACTGACATAGACGGCAATGTCCGCGGTCAGGGTGGTCAAAGATTTGATATTGGAGCATGTGAGTTCCAGGGTCAATCTTACCAAGAAGATTTATCAATAGAAAACATAATTGAGCCACGTAACTATCAAAAAGGTTATGGAGATTATTCAGATGCAGAATACATTATGCAGTTACCTCCGTACAATGTTACAGCACTTGTTAAAAACAATGGCATGCAGTCAAGAGCTAACGTTCCCGCAGTTTTAGTTCTATTTTTAGAGCAACCGGATGGAACTTTCGCTCCGATTGACACAATGAGACAAGAAATTCAAATTGCTCCGAACGACGCTTTGAATGTAACTTATGTATTACCATCTGACCCAACAGTTCAATTCCCATTAACTTATACCGAGTTAATAGCAGCAGGATATAATTATACTGTTCCTGCTCGTTTCGTAGCAATGGCAAGAAACGTAACTCCAAGATATAGAGTAAAAATACAGCTTTTAGTTTCAGAAACTAATAATACAAACAACACATTCGAAAAAACAATGAGATTCTTTATTCCTAAATCCAATTTTGGATTGTTGGTTAGTGCTGAAAATCCAGGTACTGTATTAACTCCGACAAGTACTATAGACCAAATCGCCGGTAAATTAAACTTTGACAGCTTAAAAGCCGGTATTGCAAGATTAGGTTGGTACTATGAATCCAATACTCAGTATTTCTATGATGTATTTGATAGAAATGGTTGGGAGCCAAGAGCTGTTAACTATCCACTATACAAGACTTTATATTGGTCTGAAGGCAACGATAAACCATTGACTAAACTAGAAGTAAAAGACATACGCAAATTCTTAACAAATGGTACTTCCGATAATAAGAAAAACTTATGTATCGGTAGCCAAGAAATGATTCGCGAAATTACAAATCCTGCGTTGGTAGAATATGATTCACTATTTGCTTACAATGTATTAAGAGCAAATTCCGCTGATCCTAACAGCCCATTAGGTGCTAACGTATCCTATCATGGCAATAGCGTAATCGGTACTAATATCGGTACTACTTATGTAGAAAATATTAGTAGAACTGGTTACGAAGGCGATGCTGAACCATATCCTGGTAACTTAAAAGTAGTTCTTTATGAAGATGCCGTAGCATATCCTGCATATTTCTTTAGAAATCATGTAGCTAATGCAAGCGACTCCACTATGGGTGTTGGCATTATTAACCAAGTAAGAAATATAGTTTATCTATCAGTTGACTGGAGACATTGGTCTAACAGTTTGCGTTTACACCAAAGTGTATTAGATTTCTTTATTAAAAATGGCGAACCTATTATTCCAATAGAAATAGTGGAATTTGACGCAACTAAATATTCAAACAGAGTTGAGTTAAATTGGGCTACTGCTTCAGAATTAAATTCAAGTAAATTCGAAGTAGAAAAAGCAACAATGCTTCAGTCAGGTAAATCATCATTTACTGTAATAGATGAAGTTCCTGCACAAGGTATCAGCTCGGTTCGTACTAATTACGGTCCGGTAGTTGATAGAAACGTGTTTAATGGCGAAACTTACATCTATCGCTTAAAAATGATTGACAACGACGGTCAATACAATTATAGCGACGAAGTAGAAGTAACTTATAACTATGATAGCCAATTAGCAATTACAAGCGTAGTTCCTAATCCGGTTACCGCAACATCTGTTGTTACTTATAGCGTAGCAAAAGAATCTAATATAAATATTAGTTTGTATGACGCTACAGGTAAAGAAGTTACTCGATTTGTTAATGCTAACGTAAAAGCAGGTACTTATAAATTTGACTTAAATTCAATTGGTTTATCTTCAGGAGCTTACAAATTAGTAATCACTGATGGTACTCAATCATTTGTTTCAAATGTTCAAATAGTTAAATAATCTATTTGCTGATACATTTAGTATCTAAAATAAAAGCGGCGAGGTTAATACCCCGTCGCTTTTTTTGTGTAAAAAGGGGCTGGTATATGGGAAGTTATAAAGTTATAAAGTTGAAAGTAAGAAGTAGAAAGTTTGAGTGTAATCGGTTCTTTTTTTTTAAATAGTGTTAGCTGTTGAATATTGGTAGAATATAAGTTGGTTCTCCCTTTTTCTTTTTCACTTCCGATGCACTTTGTATTTGAATACTTTCATTAGCGAGAGGAACTTCCGATATATTATGAAAAACCCAAAGCGATTGCTTTGGGTTTTTCGTAAAGCTGTCAATTTATATTTATAAAATTATTCGGTTTCTTCCAAAGGTCTGATTTTTTTAATTTCGTGGTCAATTGCATTTGCTGACCAAAGCAATTTCGCTCTCAATAAATCATAGTATGAACTGCCGAGAGGCTTAATCATTTTTACACTTTCTTTAGATTTTCTAATAACTATAAAATCGCCATTTTTCAAAGTATAATTAATTTGTCCGTCAACTGCAAGATTTGCTATACCGGTATGAGAGGTTACTTTGATTGCTAATTCGATAGTATCCGGCAAAACAAGCGGACGTAATGTCATTGAATGCGGTGATATAGGAGTGAGGCACATTACTTCAGTAGATGGTACAATAACCGGTCCCCCGCAGGATAGCGAATAAGCAGTAGAGCCGGTAGGTGTAGCCACTATCAGTCCATCAGCCCTGTAATTAGCTACTAAATGCTCATTAGCGAAGGCAGAAACTGTCAGCATACGAGAAGACCCCTTTTTTTCAATAACAAAATCATTTAGAGCATATAGGGTTTCGTTATTTAATGAAGTCTCAAGTACAGCTCTATCAACTACTCGATAATGTCCCTGTAAAATATTTTTAATATTTTCTTCTATTTCATGAATAGAAAATTCAGCTAAAAATCCAAGCTTACCGACATTCATTCCCATAATTGGAATATCTTTAGTGATTAGCTGTCTGGCAGCAGAAAGCATAGTGCCGTCTCCACCGAAAGAAATTACTATATCAGCAAATTTATCAAATTCAAATGCGTTCAATTGTTTGATTTTTGAAGATAACTCATCAGGAAAATGAGAAAGCAATTCTTCTGAAGCACAGCATTCGGCTCCGTTATTTAATAAAATTCTCGCAGAAATCTCAGCATATTTATATGCTTCGGGTTTTGTAGAATTTTCAAATAGTCCAACTTTTTTCATTTAATTCCCGGCTTTGAAATTATAATAAACATTTATAAAAAAGTAAATATAACAAAAAACTTGTTATTAAAATAGTTTTTTGTTGATTTAAAAGATAGAGAATTGAGTAAATAAAAAATGAATTAGAAAGAGTTATAATAAAGTAGCAGTATAAGCGAGATATTTTGATGTTGTACGTATCTAACTCAATGCTATGTGTTGGGGTTATTACTTATAGAAGAAATATAACGGGCACAAGGGACATTTTTTAAATATAATCTTTAATAATTCGTCTCAACTTTAATTCTATTTAAGCAGTTAATTCGAATAATATTCAAATACTTTCGAAGTTCATTCAAATAGAATTAAGCACACTTTATAAATTTACAATTGAAAATATGGAAAATAAATACCAAATGACGGCTACCACTAATTTTGGGCTTGAGGAAATATTAGCCGGAGAATTAAAGAAAATTGGTGCCGAAGATATTGAAATTATGTATAGAGCAGTTGGTTTCAAAGGAACTAAAGAGACTATGTATCGTGCAAATTTAGAAATTAGAACTGCCCTAAGAATATTAAAACCCATAGCTTCGTTTAGTATTCGTAATGAAATTGATTTATACAAAAACACATTTGCAATAGAATGGGACAAAATGCTCACACCGGAGACCACATTTGCAATAAACGTAGCTATGCATTCTGAAAATTTTACCAACTCGAATTATTTAGCGATGAAAGCAAAAGATGCAGTAGTTGACCAATTACGTACAGTCTATGGCAAACGTCCGAATGTTGAATTAGACGACCCTGATTTGCGAATGCACTTTTACATAAATCAAGACCACTGTGTAGTCTCTCTTGACAGCTCAGGGAACTCATTGCATAAACGTGGCTATAGAATTGGGCAGGGCTTAGCTCCGATTAACGAAGTGCTTGCCGCCGGAATGCTTATGCTTGCAGGTTGGGACGGTCAATGCGATTTTGTTGATCCGATGTGTGGTTCAGGAACAATGCTTATGGAAGCCGCGACAATAGCTCACAATATTGCTCCGGGAATTCTAAATAATAAATTCGGATTTATGAACTGGGGAGATTTCGATGAGTCTCTGTGGAAAAAAATATATGATAATGCTAAAGCAAATGAGCGTGAGTTTAATCATCTGATTATTGGTTTCGATGAATCGCCAAAGGCAGTAAAAATAGCAAAAGACAATATTAAAAATGCGGAACTCGGGTGGAAAGTTTTAATTAAAGTCAAGAAACTCCAATCTCTTTCTCCTGATTACTTGCAAGCTATGAACGTGTCCGGCGAAGGTATAATAATGATTAATCCTCCTTATGGTGAGAGATTAGTGCAAGATGATATTGAAGTATTATATAAAGAAATCGGCAATTGCTTGAAGCTGAATTTCAACGGCTGGACAGCTTGGATAATATCCAGCAATAGGTCTGCAATGAAGTCTATCGGCTTATCAACAAATAAAAAAATCGTACTATTTAATGGCTCTTTGGAGTGCAGATTCCAAAAATATGAATTATACAGAGGCTCGCGTAAAAAGAAGAATCTTGATGACCCTAACTATCAACCAAGTGAAGTACAATGGAAACCTATAGATGAATAATAATATCATTTCTTACTTAAAAGAAAATCTTTAATATTAAACTGTAGCTTTAGTGGTAGTTTAAAAACTATAAGATTACTGTTTTAGTGATATTAGAATTTCTAAAAGTGCAAGTTTCGCACGCTGAAGAGGCTGTTTAAAAGTAATAATATTGCTAAATCTTCATTCTGAGTGTAACGAAGAATCCAGAATTATCGTCATTTAGCTTTGTCTGGATTCTTCACTTTGTTCAGAATGACAAATTTTAGACTACCTCTTGCATCGAAGATAAATAAATAATTTTGATTATTTACACAGTCTCTATAGACGCAGAGTCGGAGCGATGCTATATCTACTAATCCAAGTAGGAAATGATATATGATACTAATCAATAATTAAATTCTTATTTTAGCTTAAAAATAAAAAACGTGAGTGGAAATACTTTATATTCAAATCTTCAGTTATTAAATAAAAATCTCTCTAAACGCTCTCATATAGCAGGTCTGACAATAATAAAAAAAAAGTATTCAATTAAGTGAAACAAAAGGAAATCTATTATTATATTGTTTATGTAAGCACAAAGTGATGGTGCTTAGAAAAATCAAATGTACTGTGGAATAATATATTTTTAAAACCTTCCGGAACAAAAAAAGTTTCGGAAGGGTTAAAAAAAAGTCTGAAACAAAATAGAAATAATAGTTATATTAGATATGTAAAGAATTGAAAACTAAATAGAGAAGGCTGAATGCCGATTAAGTTACAACAAATGGATGATTTAGAAGTTTATCAACTGCTGAAACAGGAAACTGAAAAAGAAGCGGCTTTTAAAGAACTATACTCCAGGCATTCAGCAAGAGTTTTCGCATATTGTAAGCGAATTCTATCAGACCAAGAGGCGGCAGAGGATATATTTCAAGATACTTTTTTAAGTTTTCTGAAATCTGCCGAGCAGGACAGAGAAATGACAAACGTGCCTGCATTTTTACTTAGAATAGCTCGCAATTTATGCCTAAATAAAAAAAGAGAAAAAAGGAAATATCATATTTCGATTGATGATATTGATTTAGGTTATAATGATAATGTATTTGAAAACAAAGAGATTTCTGAACTTATAGCAAGGGCGATGGATTTATTACCTGATGAATTTAGAGAAGCTATTGTGCTTCAGACTTATAACGGAATGTCTTACAATGAAATAGCAGAATTTTGCAACGTGCCGATGACTACTGTTCGCAACTGGATAGCTCGGGGCAAAAGAAAGTTAAAAGAAATTTTAGAACCATATTTTGAGATTCCGCAAAATTTAAAATGATAATTGAAAAATCAAGATAGATAATTGAAAAATCAAGATGACAATTGAAAAATCAAGATGATAATTGAAATATAAGATAATAATTAAAGAATAAGAAATTTACAAATAGAAGAATAGATAGTATTATGGCTGAATACTTAAATAATGAAACTCGAGACTTAATCTACCACTTCTTAGATGGAGAGGCAGATGTTGCTCAGCAAAAAGTCTTATTTGACTCTCTGGCTGAGGATGAAGAACTGCAGAGCGAGTTTAATCAGGCTGTCGAGCTTAATAATGCTCTTAGCTTTGATAAAATGAATCTTGCTCCATCTGCTGCCTTAACTGATAATTTGTTTAAGAAAGTCGGGTTTAGTGTTGGCGGAGCTACGGTCTCTGCTCCTATAGAGCCGATTGCAGCAACTTGGACAGCTATGTTTTTAAGCCGAGTGTCAAGTCTTATTAATCGCTATGCCACTGGTACAGCCGCCGCTTTGGTATCAGCATCAATTATTTTCTCGGTATATAATATTGTAGAAACCGGATTAAATAAAACAGATAAAAATGAAGATAATACAATTGTAAACAGCATTGTATCAAGTAATACAAACACTTATAAACAAAACAATTATCCTGTTTCAAGTTCAATTGAAAGTCAAACAAAAGCTGTAGCCAAAACTAAAAAATCAAATAATGTATTTAATAATAATATATTTAATAATAATGATAACAACGAGTTTGTAAATTCACTCAATACTACAAAGAGTAATTCAACTAAGCAATCAGGGGCATTAAATAACAATAATGATTTGAATGCAAATGAAGATGCTTTAGATAATAGGCTTACTTCAAATACTCTTGCATCAAATAATTTGGAAACAGAATCCGCTCTGCAAGATAATAAGATTTCACAATTCGAGACAATGAGAATTGAGCATTCTAAGGTAAATAGCAATATTGACAATAAGCTCAATAGTATGCAAACTTTCGGAGGATTTTCTATAAATCCGCTTTCTATGGAGTTTGATAACACGGAAAATTTGAATTTATCTATTGAGCTTGGTGGAGTTAGTGCTTTGAATTATTATCCGAATAGAACTGTTGACGAAAGCGGAGCAGGGCTAAACAATATGAATATTGCTATCAAATACAATTTCAATAATAATCATTCATTAGGTCTGGTCGGCGGTAAAGAATCATTGCAAATGTATGAGATTGAAAAGAATAAGAAAAAATATATTTTCAATAAAGAGACAAGTATTCTCTGGGCAGGTATAAATTACAAATATAGTTTAGATAAAATCGAATCATTATACTATGTGCAGCCTTATTCAGAGATTACTTTTGGCGGTACTAAATATGGACCTGTCTCAAAGGGTGTACTCGGAGTATCTTACAATATGTTTTCTAACTTTAATTTAAGTTTGGGTTTTGAATGGACTACTTTAGTATATTCCGAATTAAACTCAATTAAAGCTACTCATAAAAGTGGTATAGTTTATAAATTGTCCTATAACTTTTAATTAGAACAAAAATGAAAAGAATAATCAAAATATTATTGGTGATAAACTTAGCTGTGATTTCACTACTTATATTCAGCTCTTGTCAAGATGCTACTATAAGCCCTTACGAACAGCCGATATCTAAACCTATAATATTAAACGATTATCCATTAGAAATCGGTAATTATTGGAAATATACTGTTAGCTATCCGGGCGAGAACACAATAGATACTTTTTTAGTATCAATTAAATCAAAAAATACTAAAAATATATTTGATACTACATTATATGAGTATTTATTTACCGAGAAATATTCTACTAATAGTGTGTCTCATCAAGAGCAGTATAATGGAAGGATATTTAATTACAAAAATAATATATATATAACTCAGAATAACAGACTGACAACAAACAAACCCCAGTTTGTAAGAATAATTCAAGATACTATGTTTAATGGGTTGATTTGGGTTGATACTTTATATAAAGATATGCAAGGTTTACCAGCAATAGTAGAATTAAGAAAAGTAGAAGCAAAGCTTGATACTACATTTAACAATATAAAGTTTAGAAATTGCTATCTAACTTCACGGAATTGGATATATCATTCACAGGGCAGAATTGATACTGTGAAAATCGGGACTGAAATATTTTGCCCCACAGTCGGAATAATTTATCAAGACGAATCTGTTGATAACGAGGTCTATGAGAAGAGAGTTATTTACGATTATATGATTTCAATAAGACAATAATTCTCTAAAAAAAGAGAAGATTTAATTTAATATTTTTTACTAATTAGTTGAGGTGTACTATGAGAACAAATTACGTAAAAAGAGGACTATTATTACCTCTATTAGCAATTATGTTCCTATTTTCGGCAGGGCTTGCAAATGCCCAACAGGATTCGACCAATGACCAAATTTGGTTTACGAATCCATACAGAAGTTTTACGATTACACTTGGTGAGGAATTTGCATACCAGTATGAGGCAGCTACAAATCTGGAAGGAAATATCAGATTTGAGTTAGACTTTAATTCACCACAAGGTACTCAATACCAAATTCCCGAAGGCATCGAAATAGATGCAGAATCAGGGATACTTACTTGGACTCCGGAAGAAGAAGGTGCTTATTTCTTTAGAGTAAAAGCCTACATGGAAAATGATTCTTCGATTTATACTTATTGCAATAATTATATTTATATTGAAAGACCATGGACACCACCATGTGCAACAATAAATATAAATCTAACTGCACCGGAAACTCTTGATACTTCTTACTATTATTTCAATATTTTTGCTTTACCTGTCGGTGAAGAATTAGGTTCATCTAACATATACTTCGCCAATAAGGCTAATCCGAGCAGTGCAAATATATACACTATTCAAGTGCCTGCCGGTGAATATAATGTATATTTAGATGTTAACGGGAACGCTCAGCAAAATGACTTAATAGCAATTGGTGCTAATAATCCTTATACAATCGTTTGCGATGATATTTTGAACATAGAGCAAACAATTACTTATGACGATTTACCTGACTTGGTTCTTTTTAATGACATACCACAAAGCCCAATTTACGATCTGAATGATACGATTTCTTTTGTAGTTGAAGCAGTGTCCACTAAGAATAATCCTATTAATTATACTCTAATTACAGGTCCAGAGGGAGCTACTTTAGACCCTGTTACAGGACAATTCACTTGGATACCTACAAGTGCGGGCTATCAGCAACTAATTGTTAAAGCATATACTACTAACGACTCAAGTGTATTTAATCACTTACAGTGGTATATTTATGTTCGTGAAAATGAAGTCCCATCTCAAGAAAGATGTGCGGTATTCATGGGCTATATCACTGACGAGCAAGGCGAAGCTATCAGAAATGCATCTGTTTATGCTATTAGAACTGATTCTACTGGTATAAATTATGAAACAGATTATATGTTTAGAGATAACACAAGTGGCAATGGTTTTTATGTTATGGCAGTACCTGCCGGAACCTATACATTAGTAGTTGAAGCAAATAATTATGTAATGGAATATTTTGACAATACAAGTGATTATTTCGCAGCTACTCAATATACAGTAGATTGCTATGATACATTAACATTAAATGCAGAGCTTGCAGCTTATGAACTACCAAATATATATACTGTAAGCGGTAGAATTACTGATGAAACTACAGGCGAAGGTTTATCCGGTGTTGTAGAATTCTTCTACGCAGTAACCGATAGCACTAATGGTGGCATTAACTTCCCTAATTATTGCAAATGGTTTGAAACATCAACTGATGAATCAGGTTATTATTCAATTCAAATTCCGGAAGACTATACATTCGTTGCAAGAGCTTATTCTACAAGAGAATACTTCCCTGAATATTTTAATAATACTATGATTCAAGATGAAGCCGAATTAGTAACTTTAACCGGCGACAGAAATGATATTAACTTTGGTTTAACTCCTTGGACTAATCCGACTCCACTTAACGGTTTTGGCGGTTCAGTTAGCAATCCTGAAGGTACAGCTCTAAGAGCTATGGTAACAGCTATAAGAATCCCCGGTGAAAATGAAAATGTTGACTACGCATTTTTCAATGCACCATCAGACTCAGAAGGTAATTACTATTTCGAGAATCTCCCAGTAGGTAACTATATATTGTTTGCTATGGCATTCAATGGTAGAGTATTGCCGGGCTTCTACGTAATGGGTGACACCGCTACTTGGAATTGGCAGTCTGCAACTGTTATTGCTCTTAATGATATAGTATTGACAGTTCAGCACGATATTATATTACCAAATATTGAAGGCGTACCGGGTCCAGGTAGAATTCGCGGAAAAATCAACAAACATCATAGCGGTGGTTTAGTATTTGGTCAAGATGGCACAATTTGCAGTGAAGATGTTGTTGATGGAGCTATTATATCTATCTTTAATAAAAATAACGTCCCTGTAAGCTATTTTGAATCAGATAGCAAAGGCGAATTTGATATTAAGAATATTGCTTTTGGCGATTACAAAGTAGTTGCTTCTAAAGTTGGTTATACTTCTTCTCAATCAACTCTTAAAATAACTAAAGACACTTTCGAGCTAAATGAGACACTTTATATGGAAGCTCTTAACGATAATCTTGATGTAAATGATTTATCAGAGCTTAATTCAATTAAAGTATATCCTAACCCTGCTCAAGCAATTGCAAATATCGCATTCAACGGTACTGACGGTAATGTATTAATTACAATTTCAGATGTTCAAGGTAATGAAATATTGAAATTAGAATCAGCTACAATTACCGGAATCAACACTGTTAACTTTAATGTTAATCAGTTTTCTAATGGAGTATATTTAGTAAAAGTAACCGGTAACGGTGCAAATTATCAAACTTTACTAAATGTAGTTAAATAAATTTCCTTTTCATAGGAACCCCGCAAAACAGATAACCGGAGCAATATACCGCTCCGGTTTTTCTAATTTATAAGCAAGCTAATAAAGCAATCTTTCTTACAACGGCGTAGCTGTTGAACATCGATAATAAACATTGTTTAGTCCCCACACTCTTTCTTCTCTTTTTGTTGTTAAAACAAGCGAGTGGTGATGGTGTATCTCATTATGTTACCAATGTATAACTCCTATCGGAGTTAAAATTATAAATTCAAAATTCAAAGATGTTTATCCAATAAGATAACAAAAATCAATATTTGATATATAAGGATTTCTTTATACTAATAACAATTATTTGCTAACCCACTTAAAATAGCGAAGACCCGGAAATATTGTGCTTATGGTACAATATTTATTATTTATAAAGTCTTATTCGTTTATTCTTCATTATGCAAAGAATAATATTGATAATAAAATAAATATTATTTGGAAATAATCATATTTTATGTTATTTTGAACTAAAATCTTATTGTAAATAAATTAGATTGAGGATATATGAATGAGAGTGCTGATATGAAATCCGGTAATAAATTTGGGACAGAAATATTGCAGTTAGTTACTTTTTTCATCGGCAATGAAGAATTTGCAGTTGATATTCTTAATATTCAAGGAATTAACCGCATGATAGAAGTAACAAAAGTGCCAAATTCTCCTGAATTTTTAGAGGGAATAATAAATTTAAGAGGAAAAGTAATTCCCTTAGTTAATTTAAGAAAGCGATTAGGGCTACCTACTATAGTTTCAGATAGGAGTACGCGTTTTATTGTTGTAGAACTGGGCAGTAAAGTTATTGGATTTATTGTCGATAGTGTAAACGAAGTACTACGAATCGGGAAAGAAATAATTGAGCCACCACCACAAATGGTAACAGGAGTGAAATCCGAATTTATTACCGCAGTAGGAAAACTTCAAGATAGACTTCTTATTCTATTGGATTTGGACAAAATCCTCAGTAAAGAAGAATTTCAGAATATTGAAAATACAGTAAACAAGTAATTATTAGAAAATATTATGTTCCGGAGGAAAGTATGAAAATCGGATTAAAGCTCGGACTGAGTTACGCAGGAATTATGCTTGCTCTGATTGTCGTGATTGTACTATCACTAAACGGCTTATCAGATCTTAATAACGGCGTCAATACTGTCGCAAATGACAGAGTACCCAAAATGATATGGGCAAATCAACTTATTAATAATGCTGACGAGGGGGCTCGTGCTTTAAGAAATGCACTTCTTAGCGAAGACCCTGCAGAAAAGAAAAAGCAAATTGATAGAACTTTACAGACTTCGGTAGATAGCAAGGTCTTATACGATTCTCTTAACGCAAGAGTGATTTCTAAAGACGGTAAAGTAATAATGGATAAAATCAATTCCATTAGACCTAAATATTATGAAGAACGTAAAATATTAATTGCCTTTATTGAAAGTAATAATAAGGTAGAAGCTGTCAATCAACTGTTTACAAATTTTAGAGCTGTACAAACTGACCTCTTTGATGGTATAAAGGACTTAATAGCCTTACTGACTACCCAAACAATTGAGGAAGGCAAAGCTGCCGAAGAATCTTACCAGAGCATTAAGATTACACTATTTGTAATTTCAGGTATTGCAATATTATTAGTGGTTTTCCTTTCAATTTATATTACTCGTAGTATAACCAAGCCTCTTAATCAAGCAGTGGAAGCAGCTAATAGTATATCTGACGGTAATATTAATGTTAATCTTGAAACAAATGCAAAAGACGAAACAGGAATATTGCTTAATGCGATGAAGAAAATGGCGAAATCACTTTCTGTCCTTATTGAAGACACTAAGATGCTGACCACAGCCGCTGAAGCAGGAAAGTTAGATACCAGAGCCGACGGTTCTAAGCATAAAGGTGCTTTTAAAGATATTATAGTCGGTGTAAATGGAACTTTAGATTCGGTAATAGGTCCGCTAAATGTAGCTGCCGAATATGTTGACAGAATTTCAAAAGGTGACATACCACCGAAAATAACCGATGAATATAAAGGCGATTTTAATGAGATAAAGAACAATTTAAATCAATGTATAGATGCGGTTGATTCATTGGTAGCCGATGCAAATAAACTTGCAAAAGCTGCAATAGATGGCAAGCTTGATACTCGTGCAGATGCCACTAAGCATTTGGGTGAATTCAGAGCTATAGTACAAGGCGTAAATAATACTTTAGATTCAGTAATAGGTCCGCTAAATGTAGCTGCCGAATATGTTGACAGAATTTCAAAAGGTGATATACCACCGAAAATAACCGATGAATATAAAGGCGATTTTAATGAGATAAAGAATAATCTTAATCAATGTATAGATGCGGTTGATTCATTGGTAGCCGATGCAAATAAACTTGCAAAAGCTGCAATAGATGGCAAACTTGATACTCGAGCAGATGCAACAAAGCATTTGGGTGAATTCAGAGCTATAGTACAAGGCGTAAATAATACTTTGGATTCAGTAATTGGTCCACTAAATGTAGCTGCCGAATATGTTGACAGAATTTCAAAAGGTGACATACCTCCGAAAATTACCGATGAATACAAAGGCGATTTTAATGAAATAAAGAATAATTTAAATCAATGTATAGATGCTATTGATTCATTGGTAGCCGATGCAAATAATCTTGCAAAAGCAGCAGTAGATGGCAAGCTTGATACACGTGCCGACGCAACAAAGCATTTGGGTGATTTCCGAGTAATAGTACAAGGTGTAAATAATACCTTAGATTCTGTTATCGGTCCGCTAAATGTAGCTGCCGAATATGTTGACAGAATTTCAAAAGGTGACATACCACCGAAAATTACCGATGAATACAAAGGCGATTTTAATGAAATTAAGAATAATATCAATCAATTAATTGATAATGTAAGCATGATTTTGCACGGTATTGATAGAATAGTTATTAGCGTAAGCGATGGCAATCTAAAAGATAAAGGTAATGATTCCTTATTTACAGGTGATTGGAGAAAGTTAGTTCAAGGTATTAACCACATAATTGACGAGTTAGTAGCTCCAATCAATCTAATGGCTAATTTTATTAGTGAAGTTGCTAATGGTGAGCAACTAAATAGTATAAATGATGATTTTAAGGGTGATTTCAATATAATTAAAAACAATATAAATACTTGTATTAAAGTACTTTATAATATTCTCGGGGATACATCAATGCTTGCTGAGGCAGCGGTTGCCGGTAAATTAGACGTTAGAGCAGATTTAAGCAAATACAGTAATGCTTGGAATGTATTAGTTAAAGGAGTCAATGACACTTTAGATGCGGTAATTGGTCCATTAAATGTAGCCGCCGAATATGTTGACAGAGTATCTAAGGGCGACATACCTCCTAAGATTTCTGATGTATATAACGGTGATTTTAATGAGATTAAGAATAATTTAAATCAATGTATTGATGCTATTAATTTGCTTGTTTCTGATTCTAATTTATTATCAAAAGCAGCTATATCAGGTAAATTAGATATACGAGCAGATGCAACTAAGCACCAAGGAGATTTCCGTAGAATAGTTCAAGGTGTTAATGAAACATTGGATTCTGTAGTCGGTCCTTTAAATGTAGCAGCAGAATATATTGATAGAATTTCGAAAGGCGATATGCCTCAGAAAATTGTTCAGGAATACAATGGAGATTTTAACGAAATTAAGATTAACTTGAATCAATGTATTGATGCGGTGAAGTTATTAATTGTTGACTCAAGTAATTTGGCTGAGTCTGCCGTTAATGGTGATTTAGCAAATAGAGCCGATGCTGTTAAGCATAACGGGGATTTCCAAAAAATTATTCAAGGTGTAAACCAAACTTTAGATGCGATTACTGACCCTATGAATGAAGCCGGCAATGTATTATCTATACTTGCTACGGGTGATTTAACGGCATTAATGAATGGCGAGTATAAAGGTGATTATCAAATACTAAAAGACAATATAAATACATTAGTTGATTCGTTAAATGATTTGATTAAACAGATTACCGAATCAGTTGACCATGTAGCAGATGCCTCACTTGAAATATCAAGTACTGCTGAAACTATGGCGGCAGCTTCTGAAGAGCAAAGTTCACAAGCTGATGAAGTAGCCGGTGCTGTTGAAGTTATGTCGCGTACGATAACCGAGAACGCAATGGCGGCACAAAGAACAGCCCAAGAAGCAGAAAAGAATGGCATAGTAGCTAAAGAGGGTGGATATGTAGTTGCTCAAACAGTTAATAAAATGAAAGATATTGCTGTAGTAGTAAAGCAGTCTGCTGAAAATATCGAAAAGCTTGGTGAATCAAGTAAGCAAATTGGTGAAATAATATCTGTAATTGATGACATTGCCGACCAAACTAATTTGCTTGCACTAAATGCTGCGATAGAAGCAGCAAGAGCGGGTGAACAAGGAAGAGGTTTCGCCGTAGTTGCCGACGAAGTTCGTAAATTAGCTGAAAGAACTACCGAAGCTACTAAGCAAATTGCAATTATGATTAAAGGTATTCAAAATGAAACTCAAGAAGCAGTAGTAGCTATGAAACGCGGTAATGAAGAAGTAACAAGCGGTATTGCTCTTGCCGATAAAGCAGGACAAGCTCTTAACCAAATACTTGAGAGTACTCAAGATGTACAAATGCAAATCAGCAAAATTGCTGCAGCTTCTGAAGAGCAGTCTTCTACATCCGAAGAAATTGCTAAGAATGTAAACTCAATTTCTCACGTAACTAATGATTCGGCAAAACGAATTCAAGATATAGCAAAATCTTCCGAAGAATTATCTAAATTAACTGACAATCTGAAAGATTTAGTTAATAAATTCAAAGTTGATGATGATGTCCAAGTTTTTGGTTCTCGCGGTGCTCAACTGCACGGCATACAGCATAATAAACAAAAGCATCTCCCATCAAGAACTTAATAAATCATATTGATAAAGTACAGGCGGCTCCCAAAAAGAGTCGCCTGTTTCATAAATTTATGTAATATCATTTTCTACATAAAATAGGGCAAATGTCTCGTTATTAGTATAAAATGAAATAATTTGCTAAGATGAAATTTATTCTAACGTATTTTCTCACATATCTCGGCAAAAACATCCTCTGTTTCGTATAATCTGATATAGATTGAATTTACTAATTCGATTTTCTTGAATTCAGGGATAATTCTATCAGCAATATATTGAATAATATTTTCAGATGTAGAAGTAAACGGCATCACTAAATGCTTAAATTGATTAGTTTTTAGGAAGTCAAGCATTATGTTATCTTTGTCATCTACTAAAAATGCGTGATCGAATTCACTTAGCAAGGGACGCATAATAATATCTAAATCAAAGAAATCGATTAGCATTCCGTTCTCATCTAAACGTCCTTCAATATCAATTCTTAATTTGTAAGTATGACCATGAATATTCTTGCATAGCCCTTTGTGAAAAGGCAGTCTGTGGCTCATCTCCCACTTGAATTCTTTTGATATTTTAGTCAGCATTGATAATCACTTTCATTATAAATAATAATACTATTTCTTCTCGAATTTGGCTGTTACCGTAGTGTGCATTCCGCCGCGTACAGTCCATTGACTGACGATTTCCATTTTCTTTGGAGAGCATGCCGCAACTAAATCATCTAATATCATATTAGTAATAGCTTCGTAGAATATGCCTTTATTTCTGAATTCAAGGAAGTAATACTTTAAAGATTTAAGCTCAACGCAGTTTTGGTCAGGAACATAGTTTACCGTGATTTTTGCAAAATCAGGAAGTCCGGTAATTGGGCAGACCGAAGTAAATTCCTCGTTTACATGCGAGACTATATAATCATTGTTTGGAGCCGGATTCGGAAAAGTATCCAATTGTGCCATTTCATTTCTTTCAATATATCCTAAATAATTATTTTTCTAAATAATATTTTTCTAAATATTTTTTATTCAAAGTAAATTTGATTCAAAAAAATAATAAAAAGCTGATTTTTATTATAAGAACATTTTGACGCTTATATTTATGAAATATTTAGTTGAAATAATTTTATATATTTTCTTTTGACTATTCAAAAAATTATGTTAATTTTAAATGTTAAAAACAAACAAGAAAAAAAATAGAATGGACATATTAAAATTCGCAAAAGGATTTTCGAAAAGTGAGGGGCTATACTTAGAAAATTTAATAAACGACTTTGACGACGAAGAAAAACATAGGTTTCTGATTGAATATAAGGTCAAGCGTCGCAATCCATACTTGTTTTCAATATTGACTTTGTTTGGATTTGTCGGGTTTGCCGGTATTCAGCGATTCTATTCAAGGGATTACATTATGGGAATATTATATTTTTTTACCTTGGGGTTTTTATTCATAGGTTCAATATTTGATTTGGTTTCATTCTTTAGAATTACTTTTGCCTCAAACATTAAAGCTGCCGAACAGACGGCATTTCATATCAAAGATTCGGCATATAGATTAAGCAAGTAGTAGTGTATTATCAATAGCTAAAACTAATCTTTTGTTAGACATCAAAACTATGCTAAAGCATTGGGATAGCAGCCCTTTCCAATACTCTATTCTAAAAGGTGAGATTGGCGTAGCTGAGGTGTAAAATCTTAATCCATATCCAAAATTCCTGATATTGGCTATAATTATTCAAAGTAGAAATATAGCCATATTATATTTTGGAATAGAATTATAAGTTAATATCTAAATCCTTTATATTATGATCATTAGAAAACAAATAATTGATTGGCACTATATTTGAAGTCTTGTACTTTACAGGACGAATAATTGAGCGACAGGAGGTTGTAGAGGTGATTTATAAACAATTTTTATTTAAAGACAAACTGCCCATAATGAACAGGGCATTAGATACTTATTCTTTGAGGCAGGCAACAATATCAAAGAATATTGCCAATGCTACTTCGCCACATTATAGACCTGAACAAGTAAAATTTGAGGAATTTTTCCATGACCCCGAATCGGTTGCCGTCGGCACTACTACCGAGGAAGTTCATATTCCCTTGGGTAAAGTTGACGAAGGAACTGTAGAGGGTGAAAAGGAAAATGCACCAGTTCCGGGTCCGGAAGTATATTTCTCCGGCGAGACCCATGTAAATATTGATAAAGAAATGTCAAACCTTGCTCAGAATCAGATAAGATTTAAATTTGCTTCTAAAATGGTGCAAAAATATTTCCAAGGCATGATGACCTCTATCACGGGTTATAAACAATAATTACTTTTTATATATAGAGATTAGGTATTTCTACCTATTCAGAATGAGCTTAAAATGTCGTTAATTTGTATTGAATAAAATAATTAGAGAATAGAAATGGCAGAAAACATATTTGCATCATTTGCAATAAGCGGGCAGGGGATGAGCGTTCAGAGAATGAGGCTTAGTTCTGTAGCTAAAAATATAGCTAATGCCAATACTACTAAGGGTCCTGATGGTAATCCATACCAGAGAGAGGTAGTAGTAGTAAGAGCAATACCCGGCAGTCCTTTTGATGATGAGTTGGAGACTCAAATCTCACTCGACAGGACTGACTCAAGCCATGCTCCTACTGCAAATCCGACATCATATCCGCCGGACTGGAGTGTATTAAAAGCAAAAACCGCTACTGATAATACTCCGCCGAGAATAGTTTATGACCCTTCTCACCCTGATGCTAACGAGAGCGGATATGTCGAAATGCCTAATATAAATGTAGTTACGGAAATGGTCGAGATGATTTCTGCTCAGAGAGCATTCGAGGCAAATACCGGTGTAATCGAATCAGCCAAAAATGTGGCACGAGATTCGCTGGACATCTAATTCTATAATTGAAATATTCTAAATATTGCAATTGTTAGTTTGATACATAGTAAATAAATGATAATAAATGATTTATGAGATATAGGGGTAACTATGAATATATCTGCGATAAAAGCTTATAATGAACCGATTAATGCTTCTGCTACAAGCGGAGTCAGCAAGGATTCATCTATTGCTAAGCTGAAAACAGATTCTTCAGAAACCAAGCTTGATAAAAATTCAAATAGTAATG
Source organism: uncultured bacterium (assembly GCA_942493235.1). GTDB lineage: Bacteria > Bacteroidota > Ignavibacteria > Kapaibacteriales > UBA2268 > ENR-C587. The sequence goes on from OW818676.1 coordinate 995,101, forward strand.
AAAATTCGATATTGACAAAAAAAGAAAGAAACTTTTTTATGAAATTGTTCCCGGAGAATTCCGCTCAAATTGAGCAATATGAATTGTTTAATAGGAACGGGAAAGTAACTAAAACAAGCATTTCAAAAGGAACTATTCTTGACTGGAGAGTATGATTTGTATCTGAAAATTACTATTATTTTCTGAATTTGATATTTTAAAAAAGATTTCTACAAATTATTATTCGACTTTGAATAATAAAAAATCTACAAATTATTATTTGAATTTGAAATTTAGTAAAAGATATTTACTAATATAATACTTTAATAAAGCAGGATGCTTAATATTAGACAATTGTTACGAAAGGATTCGCAAAATGGTTATTAGTGAACTAAACCCTTCGAGAATGTATCAGCCCTTGGTTCAGCAGAAAACCGAAGGTATGGATATTCAGACCAAAGATTCAAGTTTTGTTGACTCACTGCGTACCTTTATTAAGGACGTGGATTCGTCTCAAAAAGAATCTACCGAAATGACCGAGAAAATGATAAAAGGCGAGCCTGTAGAATTACACGATGTAATGATTTCTGCTGAAAAAGCAAAAACCACTTTTACTCTTATGCTGGAGCTAAGGAACAAATTCTTAGATCTTTATAAAGAAACAATAAGAATGCAAGTATAATCGGTCTGCCAACAACTATGTATAAAGTTGTTTAGAGTTTAATACTAATTATTTAAGATATATAGAAAAAAAGATAAAAGATAAAGATGGCAAAAACTGAAATCATAGAGCAAGCAAAACAATTTTATTCTAAACTGAATAAGATGCAGAAAATAATTATCTTTAGTGCTGTAGGTATTGTAATAGTTGGGATAATGGCTATTATATTTTCCAGTGGAGATAAGAAAGAATATGCAGTATTATTCAGCGACTTAGAACCAAATGATGCCGGAAAAATTGTTGAATCGCTTAAGGCTAAAAAAATAGACTATGAACTTAGCGACCAAGGCAAAACCATTCTTATCGAAAAAGGTGTAGTCTATGATACGCGGTTAGATTTGGCTAAGGACGGATTGCCCGAGCAGGGCGGAGTAGGCTATGAAATTTTTGATAAAACAAATCTCGGTATGAGTGAATTTGTTCAAAAGTTGAATGCACGCAGAGCCTTAGAGGGTGAACTTTCGAGGACGATTAATTCCTACGATGCGGTGAAAAGTGCAAGAGTGCATTTGGTAGTTCCGGAAACTGCATTGTTTGAAAAAGACCAGAAACAGCCAACTGCTTCCGTATCATTGCATTTTAATCCGGGTAAAACGTCTGCCGATGTATCAATAGCAGGTATCCAGAATTTAGTGGGCAAATCAGTAGAAGGAATGAATCCTGGCTCTGTAACAGTAGTTGACCACCGTGGTAAAGTTCTTTCGGCTGAAGCTTTAGATGAGAAATCAATTGCCGGAATGACTTCTAAACAATACGAACAACAGAAAAATGTAGAGGATAACCTTAGTGGCAAAGTACAATCACTTTTAGATGGTGTGCTTGGCTATGGTAATTCTGAAGTAAGAGTAAATGTCGAATTAGACTTTACTCAAGTGGATAAAACAATTACTGATTTTGACCCCGAAAAGCAAGTAGTTCGTAGTGAGCAGAATATATTAGAGAATTCAAAATCATCTGATTCGCTTTCTTATCCTGCTGTAAATATGCAGAAAGACCAGTCTAATCAAATAGCAAATTATGAAATTTCCAAAAGTGTACAGAGAATAATCGAAGGTGTAGGTACTATAAAAAGATTATCAATTGCGGCTATGATTAATGGTACTCAGAAAGTAATCGAAAATAACGGAGTAAAATCTGTTCAATACGTTCCCCGCAAAGACGATGAAATGAAAAAACTCGAAGAAATCGTCCGTAATTCTGTCGGATTTGACATTACAAGAAATGACCAAGTATCTGTAATCAACGTGCCTTTTGAAACTCAAATGGTAGATGAAAGTTTGCAACAAGTAAATAAACCGGTATGGTATGAAGACCCTGAAAATATAAAGCTTTTTGCGTTAATTGTTATTATGCTTGCGACCATATTCTTGATTTATAGAATTTTACAATCTAAAGTAATTAAAGACAGATTTAGAATCGCATTTGCATTACCGGAGCATATTAAGCTTGATGAAGAAGAGGAAGAAGACGTAGAAGAGGAAGAGCTTGAAGAAATTGAATTCGATGATGATGATTTGCTGCTATTACCGGCAGAGCTTCCTGAACAATTGCTGCTCGAGGGAGAAAGATTAGATTCGGATATGGAAGAATTTGACGAAGATTCGGCTGATTCTGAATTTGATTTAGCCGGAAATGCTTCAGCTTCATTAGATGGAGCAGGGGAATTAACAGAAGATGCTTTAATGAAATTAGAATTAAAAAATAAAGTTGAAGGCTATATCGGAGACCAGACACAAGAGGCTGTACGGTTAGTAAGAATCCTTTTGTCTCAAGACTTAGATTTTAAATTGTAGAAATTGAAAAAATACAAAGTGAATTTGTAATTTTGTTCGTCATAATATAAAATAAAATACAAAGTGAATTTGTAATATAGTTCGTCATAACATAAAAAATACAAAGTGAATTTGTAATATTGTTCGTCATAACATTAATATGTAATGTGTAATTTACGGCAGATAAGAATTAATGAAAGCAAAATCAATAAGATTAGATGACCTGAGCGGAAAACAGAAAGCCGCAGTATTGCTTATGTCTTTAGATGTAGATATTGCTGCTAAAGTTTTTAAAGAATTGGAGATGAAAGAAGTAGAGCAAATTGCCGTAGAAATAACAAATTTAAAAGATGTCTCTCCTAATGTAGTAGAAGATGTAATCGAAGAATTTTATCAATTGATGACTGCCCAAAATTATATGGTAGAGGGTGGTTTAGAATATGCTCAAGTATTATTAGAGAAAAGCTACGGATTAGACCGAGCAAGAGAAATTATTGAAAAAATCAGAATATTAACTACAGTTCGCGGTTTTAACGTTCTGAAAAAAGCTGACCCTACTCAGCTTGCAGCATTTTTAGCAAAAGAGCATCCCCAGATTATAGCTTTGATTTTATCACATCTGCCTCCGGACCAATCAGCGGAAGTCTTAAATGAGTTTAATGATACTTTGCGGGGTGAAACCGTAATTCGTATTGCAACTATCGGCAAAGTGTCGCCGGCTATGGTTACTCAGATAGAAAACGTGGTTGACCAAATAGCCGAGTCAACATTCTCTCAGAATTTGGCAACTACCGGTGGTGCTCAAATGGTAGCAAATATATTGAACAAGAGTAATAATGCTTCTGCTAAACAGATTATTGAAGCAATCGAAGAAAAAGATATGGGATTAGCTACAGAAATCAAAAGACTGATGTTCTTATTCGAGGACATAGTACTTATAGATGATAAAGGTATTCAGAGAATTTTACGCGATGTGGATAAGCGCGACCTGGCACTTGCTCTTAAAGTATCAGACGATAAAATTAGGCAGAAAATATTTAAAAACATGTCAGAACGTGCGGCAGCGGTAGTAAAAGAAGAATTAGAATTTATGGGACCGGTCAAACTAAAAGAAGTAGAAGGTGCCCAGATGCGTATAGTCGATGTAATTAAAATGCTTGAAGAGCAAGAAGAAATTGTTATCGGCGGACGTGGTAAAGAGGACGTATTCGTATAGGATAATTAAATGTTGCGATAAACATGTAGCGGGAATAAACCGAAGTCGTATATCGTATCATTTTTGAAATAATTTATTTGATACCAATACATGGTTTTAGCCGTGGGCAACAAGATTTGATATACACAAATTCTTGAAGGAAATGATATTATAATAATTGATAAAATATAATTAAAAAATTAGCAAGAGAAGTAAATCATCTTACCCAATTTATAAACCGGGTAGAGGAAGTCTCTAAATTGAATATAAGGGAAGAGGAAAATGCCAAGGCTAACATTAAAAATGCCGCAAAAACTCAGTAGAGTTGAAATAATTAGGGGAAAGGATTTAAAACCCACTGATTATTTTTCCTTTATACCATTAGATAAAATCCCAATCGAACAAGATATAAATGTTATATTTGACGCAGAAGTTGCTGATTTACGAAATCAAGATAATGAACTTGAGATGTTTATTAATGAAGATATTCCGATAATTCATCAATATCTTCATGATATTACATTTTCTGAGCAGTTAAAACCGGTTTCATTATTATTAGATAAACTGCCTATTGAATCGCTTCCTTTAGAAGAAGTGCAGATTCAAGTACAGCAGGCATACGAGAAAGGATTTAAAGACGGACAGGAAGTTACTCGTGATTTGTTTTCCGATGAATTTTTACGCCATCAAGGCTGGGTCAAACGTTTCGATGAGTTATCTAATAAACTTAGAGCAAGCTATACAAATGAGTTGAAAAAAGTTGAGGATTTGATAATTACCTTGGGAATGATGGCTGCAAAGCATATTTTAGAAGCAGAGGTAACTCATAACTCTGATATAGTAATTGGTCAAGTCAGAAAAGCAATTTACGAAGCAGAAAACGATACAATATTCAAGATAATGATAAATCCGGAAAATATTGAAATTCTCGAAAATGTGAAAAGCAGTCTTTTAAATTCAGGCTCTTCGCGAATTGAAATTGTCGCAGATTCATTGGTTGAAGCCGGAGGATGTGTGCTTGATACTTCTGCCGGAATAATTGATGCTAAAATCACTACACAGCTAAGTGTGATAAAAGCAAAATTAGAATCAATTCCTAAATCTGCCCTAATTGATACTAATCCCGAAGATTATGGCTTTGATACTAACGAATTTTCATAATTTTCATAATTTTCATAATAGTATAAAATAGTATAAAATAGATAAGTAATTAAATATGATTAACACACAAGAACTAAAAAGCAAATACTCGAAAGCACTGGGAAATATAAAGCCATTGCAGAGAAGCGGAAGGATTACCAAGGTAATCGGTTTAGTTCTTGAAAGTTCAGGACCCAAAGCCCCGATTGGTGAACTATGCGTTTTGAAAAATAGGGCAGGTGAAATTATTACAAGCTCTGAAGTAGTTGGCTTTAGAAATAATAATATTTTATCAATGGTGCTTGGCGAATTATCTGATATTTCTCCGGGAATGGAAATATTTGCCAGCGGAGAATCTTTATCAGTTGCCGTTGATGAAAGACTAATGGGCAGAATATTAAACGGACTTGGTGAGCCTATGGACGGGAAGCCTCCGGTTCAATCAGTAAATCGTAGATCTGTAAATGCGATTCCGCCAAATCCTTTATTAAGAAAAAGAATTGAAGAACCTATCCCTACTGGTATTAGGGCGATTGACGGATTACTGACTTTGGGTAAAGGTCAGAGAGTCGGTATTTTTGCCGGTTCAGGTGTGGGTAAATCTACATTACTCGGGATGATAGCCCGTAATACTACAGCCGACATAAATGTAATAGCATTAATCGGAGAGCGTGGTAGGGAGGTTAGAGAATTTATTGAGAAAGATTTGGGTGAAGAAGGATTAGCTCGCTCAATAGTTGTAGTAGCTACCAGCGACGCACCTTCATTAGTTAGAATCAAAGCTGCACTTACGGCTACCACCATAGCAGAGTATTTTAGAGATAGAGGGTTAGATGTAATGCTGATGATGGACTCTGTAACAAGGCTTGCAATGGCTCAGAGAGAGGTCGGATTAACTATTGGTGAACCTCCTACATCAAAAGGTTATACTCCATCGGTATTTTCTTTAATGCAGAAGACTATGGAGCGAGCCGGTACAAGTGATGTAGGCTCAATTACAGGTCTTTATACGGTACTTGTCGAGGGTGATGATTTTAATGAGCCAATTTCAGATACTGCTCGAGGCATTCTGGACGGACATATTATATTATCAAGAAAAATTGCTTCTATGGGGCATTATCCTGCAATTGATATTTTAGAAAGCATAAGCAGGGTGCGAAAGGATGTAAGCTCTGATGAGCATAATCAGGCAGCATTTAAAATTCAAGAGTTATTAGCTGTTTATAGAGCTGCTGAAGATTTAATCAGTGTGGGAGCTTATCAAAAAGGGACAAATCCTAAAATTGATAAAGCCATTGCCTTAAATGATATAATAAATGAATTTCTAATGCAAAAGGTTACCGATGCTGCGGATTTCGATGAAACAATTACAAAAATGATTGAAATTTCTAAACTCTGATTTTTAACAATTATTTGTATTATTTGAATTGGCAATAATATTTTGAATTATGGATTATATTTTGAATTAAGCATTATTTTTTAATACTTGGAATAAGCTGAGGATAAAACAGAAATATTTGAGCTTTGAATTTTTTAAAAAAGTAAAAAATGTGGTTAAAAAGGGAAAATGTTAAGTTAACTAAGGATAAAGTAAATGTCAAAAAAATTCTCTTTTAGATTAGAACCTGTATTAAGTTTACGCTCTCATAAAGTAAATGAGGCTAAGGAAGTGTTTTTACAGATTCAAGCAAAGAGAATAAGAAAAGATAATGAGATACAAGCATGCATAGATGATATGAACTCATTATACACCAGAAAAAATGGAACAATACCTGTAGTTGAATTACAAGCAAATTTTTATCGACAGGATTTTTTAAAAAATGAAATAGAAAAATTAAATAACGAAAAAGAAAGACTTGTAGAAATTGAAAACCATAGAAGAAAATTACTTGCTGAAGCTATGAAAGAAGAAAAAATATTACTGAAATTAAAAGAAAAAAAACGTGAGTACTATCTTGAAGAGCAGAAGCAGGAAGAAAATAAATTTATGGATGAAATTGCAAATAACAGATTTAATATTAGTAAAATTAATAACGACAGTATGACTATTGGTGCCTAAATCTAATGAATCAAAAACTAATCATAGCAATTACTTTAACTATAGTGATAGGTTTCCTGCTTATAATAGGCGGTATTGTTGCTGTTTATAAGTATTACCCGACATATTTGGGCTTACCGCCTAATCCCCAAGATACTTTAAAAGTAGTGGAATATATAGAACCCGAAATTATTGATACTGTATATGTGGAGCCTAAAATTGAAGTTCCCGTAACTGAATATGATGTATTTCAATCGGCTCAAATAAAGAATGCTATTCTAAAATATCAGCAGGTAGATGCTCTTGCCCAGAGGCAGAAAATGGCGGATTCCTTAGCTAAAGTAACTAAAAGTATGGCAATAGTCCGAGATTCTATTAAGAAATATCAAGATAGCGTAAGCAGAGGTATCTATTATGCAAAATCATTAAATGACTCAATTGCAAAGATTTCCGACAGATATAATACCTTGATTAAAGAAAATGAGAATACAAAAAATCTAATGAAAGAAAATGCAAAATCATTCGAGAAAAAATATGATTCATTATCAATCAAAAACTTCGAAGAATTTGCTAAGATTTATAATAATTCCAATCCTCGCGAAGTTGCAAAAATATTAGAACAGCTCGACGAACGTGATGCTGCTTTTATACTCAAAAAAATGAATAAAAAGAAAGCCGGAAAAATATTAGAGGCAATGCTTCCCGAAAATGCCGCTGCTATTATGGTATTGGGAGTAGGTGGAAAGTAACTAATGAAATTATACTATAAATAAGTGCTATCTATTATACTTTTGAACTATTTGCATACACCTTATTACTCCCTAAAAACTCAATATTTTATTTATATTATATTCAGCTAAAATATTTTTACCATAGATAGCAGAGTTGGGGAATAACCATCATATTGGTAAAATTTCTAATCTATAATTTCCAAAACAAATAAATCATAATTTACTTTTATTCTAATAGCTGATAATATTCCAAATAATTCGTAAATTTGAATACTTATTTGAGTTATATAAGGAATTGATATGTCTAATATTTTTAAAGATAAAAAAATAGTTTTGGGAATAACAGCTTCGATTGCTGCTTATAAAGCTCCGATGATAGTGCGAGAATTTATAAAGTTAGGAGCTCAAATAAAAATAATAATGACTCCGTCGGCAGTGAATTTTGTATCGCCTATGATACTGTCCAATCTCTCACTTAATCCTGTTGTAATCGAGATGTTCGATGAGTCGGTTTCAACTCAGGGTGCTTGGCATATTCATTTAGCTCACTGGTGTGATATGTTGTTACTCGCTCCATGCTCGGCTTCTACAATGGGTAAAATTGCAAATGGTATCTGCGACAATGCCCTCACAACGGTTACTTTAGCCCTGCACGACCAAGCGATACTGCTTATAGCTCCTGCTATGGACACTAACATGTGGCTTCATCCTGCAACTCAAAGAAATGTAAAAAGATTATCTGAAGACGGAGCTGTAATTATACCACCAGCTGAAGGTGAATTGGCATCCGGTTTGGTTGGTCCCGGCAGGCTTCCTGAAATCAGCATTCTCGTTGATTATGCTAAGCAAGCATTTATCGAGAAAGATAAAATCATTGAATATAAAAAAGCAAATTCAGACGAGATAAAAGTTGAATTTACATATAAACGATTTGATAATAAAATCGAAGAAATATATCAAAATCGAGAAATTAAAGAAAAAAAAGCAGATGAAATTATAATCAATACTTTGCAGGATTCAGTCGATAAAGTTCAATTTAATACAGAGCTTGATTTGACTCAACTAAAGCAAAAAATGGGATTAGAAGATAATTCGATATCATATCTTAAAGGCAAAAAAATATTGATTAATGCCGGACCCACCTACGAGAAAATTGATGACGTACGATTTATAGGTAATTTCTCCAGCGGGAAAATGGGTTATGCAATAGCAAGAAATGCAAAAATTCTTGGAGCTGATGTTACCTTGATTTCGGGACCGGTTTCTATTCCGGCACCTGACGGAATAAACATTATTAATGTTGTTTCTGCTCAGCAAATGTACGATGAAGTGATTAACCAATGTACAAAAAGCGATATTATTATCCTATCTGCAGCTGTAGCCGACTTTACTCCAAAAGAAAAAGTAAGTGGGAAAATCAAAAAGGAAACTATGCCGGGTAGTATGACTTTAGAACTTATTAAAACAAAAGATATATTGCTTGAGGTTGGAAAAATCAAGAAACCTGAGCAGCTATTAATAGGATTTGCTTTAGAATCGGAAAACGAGATTGAGAACGGATTTAAGAAAATGCAGATTAAAAATTGCGATATGATAGTAGTAAATTCTGCAAATAAACCCGATAGTGGATTTTCAGGAGATAATAATACAATATCGATTTTAACCCGTAGCGGAAAGCATCAAGATTATCTGCCGATGAGTAAAGATTTGTGTAGTATAGAAATACTAAAAGCTATTACTAACTTATATAAAAAATAAGTAGGTAGATTTAATAAATTGAGTACATTTTCGTTTATAAATTACTAAGTAATTATACGGGAGCAGAAATGATACAATATCGAACATTAATAAGTTTTGACTGGGCAATGAAGCGACTATTACGTAACAAAGCAAATTATGATATACTCGAAGGCTTTATAAGCGTATTGCTAAAAGATGATATAAAAATCGAACGTATCTTAGAAAGTGAATCAAATCAAGATGATAAGTTTGATAAATATAATCGATTAGATATATTAGCCGAGAACTCAAATCAAGAGTTGATAATTGTAGAAATTCAATATAATAGACAAGTGCATTATTTTGAAAGAATGCTTTACGGAGTATCAAAAGCAATAGTTGAAAATATCAGTCTTGGAGATGATTACCAGAGAATTAAAAAAGTATATTCGGTAAATATAGTATATTTTGATTTAGGTCAAGGCACCGATTATGTATATCACGGGAAAACAGAATTCAAGGGAATACATAATAATGACGTACTGCAATTATCATCAAAGCAAAAAGATACCATGCTGAATAGAGAAATCAGCAGTATATATCCCGAATATTATGTTCTTAAAGTAAATCAATTTGATGACTATGCCAAAGACTCATTAGACGAATGGATATATTATCTAAAAAACAGTAAAATCAAAGAAGGCTCAAGTGCCCAAGGCTTAGAAAAAGTAGCAGATAGAATGCGATTAGACGAAATGAATGAACAGGAAAGGTCGGCATTCATTAAGGAAATGGACAGACAGCGCGATGAACGAGATACAATCGCTGCCGGTATCGAAGACGGAATTGCTATTGGGTACGATAAAGGACTTGATAAAGGCAAAGAAGAAGGAATAAAAGAAGGTATAAAAAAAGTTGTATTAAACTCAAAAAAAAGCGGGTTATCAATTGAAGTAATTAAAAGTATAACCGGACTGAGTGAAGAAGAAATAAATAGTATAAATTACTAAGTAATTATACGGGAGCAGAAATGATACAATATCGAACATTAATAAGTTTTGACTGGGCAATGAAGCGACTATTACGTAACAAAGCAAATTATGATATACTCGAAGGCTTTATAAGCGTATTGCTAAAAGATGATATAAAAATCGAACGTATCTTAGAAAGTGAATCAAATCAAGATGATAAGTTTGATAAATATAATCGATTAGATATATTAGCCGAGAACTCAAATCAAGAGTTGATAATTGTAGAAATTCAATATAATAGACAAGTGCATTATTTTGAAAGAATGCTTTACGGAGTATCAAAAGCAATAGTTGAAAATATCAGTCTTGGAGACGATTACCAGAGAATTAAAAAAGTTTATTCGGTAAATATAGTATATTTTGATTTAGGTCAAGGCACCGATTATGTATATCATGGGAAAACAGAATTCAAGGGAATACATAATAATGACGTACTGCAATTATCATCAAAGCAAAAAGATACTATGCTGAATAGAGAAATCAGCAGTATATATCCCGAATATTATGTTCTTAAAGTAAATCAATTTGATGATTATGCCAAAGACTCATTAGACGAATGGATATATTATCTAAAAAACAGTAAAATCAAAGAAGGCTCAAGTGCTCAAGGCTTAGAAAAAGTAGCAGATAGAATGCGATTAGACGAAATGAATGAACAAGAAAGGTCGGCATTCATTAAGGAAATGGACAGACAGCGTGATGAACGAGATACAATTGCTGCCGGTATCGAAGACGGTATTGCTATTGGGTACGATAAAGGACTTGATAAAGGCAAAGAAGAAGGAATAAAAGTTGGTAAGGAAGAAGGAATAAAAGTTGGTAAGGAAGAAGGCAAAAGAGAAAGTCTAAAGCAAATTGTATTAAACTCAAAAAAAAGTGGGTTATCAATTGAGGTAATTAAAAGTATAACCGGACTGTGTGAAGAAGAAATAAATAGTATAAATTAAAATTTAATGAGATATAAAATAAAAATAGGATAATAATGAATTCTTATGCTCTCGGAATAACTGGAAATTGGATTTTCCCGATATTAATGATAATTATAGCTGTCGTTTACTCAATATATTCATATCGGCATACTGTTCCTCCAATATCAACAACATATAAGTCGATTTTAATAACTCTTAGAAGTATAGCCCTTGCGATATTTCTATTTATATTATTTGAACCGGTATTTACTCGTATCAGTAGTGCTTTAGAGCCGCCGAGAATAGCTGTGTTTATTGATAATTCGATTTCTTCGGGAGAAACCGATGCTAAATATGATCGCAAGAAATTAGTTCAAATGGCTATTGATAATTCTGGTATTTTAAAGGAATCTAATAACTTTCTAAATATTCGATTATTCGACACTGATGTATATGAAATTCCTAATTTTAAATATGACAGCCTTAAATTCCGTGGGCAGACTACAGATATTTCCAAGGCTATCAGGCAATTAATCGGTAAAGATAATAATAAGAATTATAGAGCCGGAATATTAATTACTGACGGTGCTTTTAATTCAGGCAATAATCCTCTGTATGACATTAATGTATTGGATAAGCCACTCTATGTTATCGGCATCGGTGATTCGTCCGAACCGAAGGATGTTTCTGTAAGCTCCATTATTACTAATGAATTAGGTTATATTGACAATCCTATCCCCGTCAATGTGAATTTAAAAGCAAGCGGATACAGCTCTGGAGAAGTTTCCGTAAAATTACTTGAAAATGGAAATCAAATCGCTGAACAAAAAGTAAATATAAACGAAAATCAAAAATCATTTTCTTTGGTATTTGAGTATAATCCAAAAACAGAAGGAATTCAGAAATTAACTGCTAAAGCAGAGCCGATAGCCGGAGAAATAACTAAAAAGAATAATTCCTATTCCGAATATATTAACATATTGAAAAATAAAAGGAAGTTCGCAATATTTGCAGGTGCACCGTCTTCTGATTTATCATTTCTATATAATGTACTAAATAAAGAAAAAGGTGTTGAAATTAAGCAGTATATTCAGAAAAAAGGTAGCCAATATTATGATAATGAACCAAATGCTCAAGATTTAAAAGATGTGGAGATGTTCTTTTTAATCGGATTTCCGGTAGCTAATTCGTCGGATAATTCAATAAACTTGATTAAAAATGAGCTTGCTGGCGGCAAACCTGTTTTCTTTATGGCATCTCAAAATATCAGCTACCAAAAATTGACTATGCTTGATGAGTTTTTACCTTTTAAAACATTAAGCGCTAATACGTCAGAATTTTTTGTAGTACCTGATTTTGTTTCTCAAGCGAATTCCCACCCGCTACTTAGAATTTATGGTTCAGAGAAAGATATGGAATTATGGAATCAATTGCCTACCATTTTCAAAACGGAATTATATGTAAGCGTAAAACCCGAAAGCGAGAAAATTGCCGGATTCAAAATTAATAATACACCGGTCAAAGAACCTCTGATTTTAAGCAGAGTATTCCAGAATAAGAAGTCGGTTGCCGTACTTGGCTATGGACTATATCGCTGGAAATTAATCGGTTATGCCGAAGAATTGACTAAGGGCAATCAATCTGCTATGGATTTATATACTCTCTTTATTCAAAATTCTCTTAGATGGCTTTCTATAGATAGAGAAAATAAAAATGTAACAATTAAAACTACAAAGAAATTATATACTAATAGCGAAAAAGTTGAGTTTATAGCTCAAGTCTATGATGCTGCTTATTCCCCGATAGAAAATGCAAAAGTAGAAGTTAAAATTGCAGGTTCCGGTGGCAAACGTGATCTAATATTGAATTCACTTGGAAATGGTCGCTATCATTGTGCAGTTGAAGGTTTAGCCGAGGGTGATTATTATTTTTCCGGCAATGTGATTAATAACGGACAAATTATCGGTAACGATAAGGGCAGATTCAGTGTTGGCGAAATTGCTCTCGAATATCAGAATCTCAGTATGAATGCTCCGCTATTAAGAGAAATGGCTGAACGCAGCGGTGGCAAATTCTATCTTCCAGATAATTGCGTTTCGCTAATAAATGATATTAAAAATCATAAGGGATTTAAAGAGCATTCAATCACTATCAAACGAGAATACGGGCTTTGGAATATTGCTTGGATACTTGCTCTTGCTATCGGCTTATTAGCCGTAGAATGGTTTATACGCAAGCGATTAGGTATGGTATAATAGGGTATTATTAGACGAACAAAAGATTAAGGCAAAAAATGAAAGAATGGCAGGCAGAACTGACTCTGATGATAATTACTCTGATTTGGGGAGCTACCTTTGTTTTTACCCAGTTGGGATTGGCATTCGCATCGCCTTCGATATATTTGGTAATTAGATTTACTTTGGCTTTGGCGATTTTATTGATATTTTTCGGAAAGCATTTAAAAGGAATATCAAAGCAGAATGTTATTCACGGGTTGATATTAGGTTCGATATTCGGTGGTGGCTTTCTACTTCAGACTTTTGGCTTAAAATATACAAGCGTACCTAAGTCGTCATTTATCACCGGAGTAGTAGTTACAATCGTGCCGTTTGTGTATTGGTTAGTCGAGCGTAAATCAATTAATTTATGGCAAATCGTCGGGGTAATTGTTGCTACAGGCGGGCTGTACTTGTTTACACAGCCGGATATTGAAAATATTAATCCGGGCGATTTGGTTACTCTGATTTCTACAATCTTCTGGGCATACTACATTACATATATGGATGTGTTCACACGCGATAAGTCAGGCTTTAAAAATACTATACAATTAGTTATTATGCAGTATTTTGCCGCTACACCAATAGCGGTCATTTCTATGCTGTTTTTCGATATGGGCAATTTTACTGTTCTCTGGACTAATACTTTGCTAATATCCTTAGCGTTTAATGCACTTTTAGCTTCGGTATTGGTAACGTTTATCCATACGGGAGTTCAGAAATTTACTAATCCTGTCAAAGCAGCTTTAATATTTTCGCTTGAGCCGGTTGTCGCTACTATCATAGCGATATTATACTTTGGAACTCCACTGAAAGGAAATGAAACTATAGGCGGAGCTATATTGATTTCCGGTGTGTTTATTTCTGAAATATTCCCGATGATTTTTAGAAGAAGAGCAAAATCAAAATAAATAAGTTCAAATTATGTTAATAATCAAATATTTTTATTTGTTCTAATTATTTTGAAAAAAAATCAGTTGCAAATATTGACAATCATATTTATCAAAAAAGTACGATAAATATAAAAAAAAGATTTGGAGATATTAAATAATTTCCGTAATTTTGAATTCTTCTTTGAAACAGATAATGATCTCGTAGCTCAGTTGGCAGAGCATTTGACTTTTAATCAAAGGGTCGTTGGTTCGAATCCAACCGGGATCACAAAAAGAAAGCTTTGTAAGTGTTATTTTACAAAGCTTTCTTTTTTTTATAACATATTCAAATAGTTATTAATTACTCCCTAATTATGGAAGAACTAATATTTATATCTCCGCTTACTTTCAGAAATAGCATTCCGTTTATATTTGTGTTAATTGGGATAATATTTGTACCGGGGATTACTTTAGTACTTTGGCTGAAATAATTCCTACCGAGAGCATCAAATATATTTATCTCAATATTGCCATAGTCATTTGTATTTATCTCTAAGCTACAAGTCGAAGATATACCGTTTTTGAGCAGGAAAGTATCATTATTGTCCTTGATTGATAATATTTCAATTAAAAAAGAGTTTACTGGGGAATACTCAGACCAATTCAAATAGAAGTCCCTATATCTGAGTTTATAATAGAAATTAACATTTGGCATCAGAGAGTCTGCAATATTTATATTGTCTAATTTTAAATTTTCGGATAAGTTAATTGGTTGAAATTCCGGAGTATTTGTGTCATCATAATAATTATCTTTGCAGATAATTGTGTCGATTAATAATTTATTAAAGTTCTCGAATTGTGAGACTTGAACATTAACGCAATATATAGAGTCATAATTAATTGGGAATTGAGTTTTTACAATTATCGGATTTGAACTGTATTCGATAGGAGAAATACAATTAGCTTGCGGATGCTTGTTATGGTTTACTTTATAACTAAAAGTATCCACTATTACATTGTCGGCAGTTTTATCCAGATTACCAAGCGAATAAGCAGTTGCTATAAAGCTCGAATCTTGTAAGTCAACATCAATTAAGACCCAATTATAAATGTCCAAAGATTTCTGAATTATCCCATTATCGGTTTGATTTGGATATGCTCTCCATCTGTCGAGCCCGCTACCGCCACCACCTGATATCACAGTATAAGTATTTCCTGCTTCTAAAGCTCCACGCTCGTAACAGTGTGAATGCCCGTTAGCAGTAAGCACTGACTTGCTTAGAGTGCCAAGTAGCCAATTTACGTACCCGCTAACCCAGTATGTATTTCCGTCGGGCCAGATTTCGCTGTGTCCCGGGTGATGCGTAAAAGTAAACATAAATAGTGTCGAGTCATTTGCTTGCTCTTTGAGTGCCTGCTCTTTGAACCAATTTAATTGATTAAGGTCTCTCATATTTGAATTTAATGAAAAAATACTGACCGGACCGTAGTTAAATTTATAATAACTCTCGTTGTGATGTTCTGCAAATAGTTTATATCTTGTTAAATTTGCAAAAAGTCCCGAATTATATTCGTGATTGCCTGTGCATATCATAATCGGAATATTGCATGAGAGCTTGGCAAAAGGTTCAAAGAACTCGAAATAATAGCTTTCTAAAGAACCACCACCTTGAACATCTCCGAGGTGAAATATCAAATTAACATCTTTATAATATTCATCTCCGTATAGTTCCTTCAGTTTGGATTTTATTGCAGATGTAGTCTGCTCGGTCATAATAGGATTATTCTCCGAATCGCCGATTAGTATCATCCTGAAATGACCATGCTTCTTGGTGATTTTCGGGAAAGAGAAAAAAGAAAATTCGTCTGTACTGTCTTTATCAGCATAGCATTTATAATGATATTCGGTTTCGGGTTTCAAATTGCTAAATTGACACGAATACAAATACTCGTTTTCGCTGATTTGAGTAACTGTAGCTTTTATAGTAGTTTTGGAAGTAGAGCCATCTTCATAATATACGATTTTAGAAGAATCATTTCGGGGATAGCACCAAGACACAATTAATGTGCTGTCGGTAGGAGTTTGAAGATAAGGATAAATCTTTTTTAAATAATTATGGCTAAAGCCGCCTAACTCTTCAATTTCGTTTTTTGTAAGTGGTCTGTCGAAAATCTGAACCTGTGAAATGTCAATATCATAATCTTCGGCGTTATCATCTCCAAATAGAATAACCGTGTCTTTCTCAAATGCGTACCTACCGTCTATTTCTTGAGCATTTCCTATGAAAGAGAGATCGGAGTCAATATAGAAATCAAACATCTCTGAGTTCCTGACGCGTATTACTAAACGATACCACTCATTAGTTCTAATCGATGATGTATAGCCGGTTGATGAAAGCCCTATAGCCATACTCGGATTAATAAATAATTCTGCATCATTTGAATTGGTTAAGTCAGTCTGATAGAACGTGTACCATTTGCCGTTTGTGCTAATCCTAAAATCAAATAGCATAGAATATTCGTTAACTTTCTCTCCTTCGCTTGGAAGCAAATTATGCAGGCACTTGTAATAAGAGCCTACTGGAATAGTTACATATTGCTTTGATAACTCTTCAGAATATGAGACTGTTCGGCTACCTACTAAAATTAAGTCTTGCCCAATGTCTGCTTTTTCAGGATTTGTAGAATTAGTAAAAGTCCATTTTGCTACTGGTTCAATAGCTGATGAGAAATTGCTTAATACAAAAAATATCAACACATAGTAAAGTATTTTCATATTTATCCCCTAATAAATTACATTAAATATTTGCCTTATGATTCGGTAATATTTGGCAGCAAATAGTACATAATTATTGAATTAACAATAAGATATTCAGTAATAAGTTAACACAAAATACGAAAAATATTTTTAATTTTGTATTTTATTTTTAGCTTTGTTAGTAATTCTTAGGAATTTAATAAAATATATTGCAATTAACTGCATTGCTGATTATTTTTGTAATGTTAAATATAAGGAATATTTTTAAAATGAGAATTATAGTTACTCAGGGCGACTGCAACGGAATCGGCATTGAGGCTTTTGTTAAGGCTGTCAAATTGTTAAATAACGACAACACTTATGATAATATTGATTTTACGATATGCACTAACCCAATTACATTATGGAAGTATCTAAAAGGAATTGACAAATCGAATAATTTCGATCTCAATTCATTTTATATTGACAATCGAAATATAGAAATAATCGAATGCAATACTTATGCCGATATTAATTTTGGTTTGGTTAAATCGGACAGTGGTAAGCTCGCCGGTGAATCAATAGAGCTCGCTCTGAATGAATATGACACGGGTAATTACTCGGCTCTACTGACTTTGCCGATTTCTAAAGAAGCTATTAAGTCCGCCGGATATGATTTCCCCGGTCATACAGAGATGATTGGCAAGCATTATGCAGTAGATACTCCGCTAATGATACTTTGCACAGATAATGTTAGGGTAGCTTTAGTAACGATTCATGAGCCTTTATCTTTAGTTCCCGATTTAATTACCGAAACGCTCATATTAAACCGACTTTTGCAATTTAGTAATTCGCTAATCAATGATTTTGGGATTTGCAAACCGCGAATTGCTGTGCTGGGGCTGAATCCCCATGCCGGAGAAAATGGGAAAATCGGTACTGAAGAAAAAGATATTATTAACGGTTCAATTTCTAAATTCGAATATGCTTATGGACCATTTCCTGCCGATGGATTTTTTGCTCACGGAGATTATAAAAATTATGACGGAATTCTTGCTATGTATCATGACCAAGGTTTAATTCCATTGAAAATGCTTGCCGGTGGGGCAGGGGTTAATTTTACAGCCGGATTACCGATAATAAGAACATCACCGGACCATGGTACGGCTTTTGCTATTGCAGGTAAAGGAGTAGCAGCTCCGGAAAGTACATTAAATGCAATTAAAATGGCAGTTTTAATTGATAAATATAGAAAACAAGTAATTATATAAATTACTATTAAGAGGCAAGCATGAAACATTTTAAAACCATATTTTACTTATTTTTATCTACGATATTGCTGATACTAATTAATTCTTGCAGTGAAGAATGTAAGACAATTACAAAATTTACTGACCTCCGCGATTATACTTTCAAAATCGGCGAATCTGTATCTATATTTAGTGGCTATAAATTGAAACTGATTTCAATAAAATTTTATAGTAGTGCACCGATAGATACATTAGTTAGTAAAGATTCGGTAGTCAATGCCGACTACTGTACTTTCGAGATTATGAAGTCAGACAGTAGCGATAAAGTTAGTTTCGACATGAGCAACGGAGCAATATTCGAATACGGCAATCACGATATGAGTGGGGCTACAGTTACAAATCCGGTAAAAATAATTTGCAATTCATTTGATTTATCTGATTCTACTTTGAAAATTGTAGTATGGAACTCTACTTTTATGGTGGATTGCGGCGATTGGCAATAGCTTACTATTAAAGAAAGTAGCTTAACTGTGATTTTGATCCTATATTTGCTATTTGTATCAATAAATATGTTAATTGTCAATACAATTTAGCAGATCATTTATCAAAAAACAAGTTTATTATTTCAATATTTTGTATTAATTTTGTAAATTATTGATTTTAATTTGAAAAATTGATGAAAATAACACAAAAAATTATTATAATCTGTTCAATTGCTTTACAGATTATTCTCCAAGGTTATAGTTCATTATATGGACAAACTAAAATTGAAAGTTCGCAAATAGATTCATTAAGAAATATTTATTTAGACTCACCGTCGGACTCGAATAAAATTAAAATATATTATTTGTTGATTGATAAATATAACAGTATTGACAATTATACTGCCAAGAAGATGATAGATACTGCAATGAGCCTTAGTGTCAAATATAACTATGCAAGCGGGATAGCACGCAGTTACAGATATTATGGATTTAATTATTATTATCTTGGTGATTTTGAGAATGCAATAAAATATTTCTTTAAAAGTATCAAAAAATATGAAGAAATTGGGTCTAATTCCGGCATCGGAGCTATGTATAATAATCTGGGTGGTATTTATTTTGATTTAAAGCTTTACGATTATAGTATTAAATTTTTCAGACTTGCGGTAAAGTATAATTTAATGGACAAAAGAATAGAGGGAGTAGGTATCGGATATACCAATATAGCCGAAGCCTTTCGCAACTTGAATATCTTGGATTCTTCATTTTATTATTACAATAAATCGTTGGACTTACTTCGCAATACTAAGATTCTGCCAACACTCGCTTATTCAAATCTTGCGGATTTATATTTAGATATAAATCAATATGATAAGGTAGAATCAAATTTAGACACAGCTTTATCCTTTGCAAAACGTGAGAATAGCAAATATAATATTAGTAATGTATATTGGGTACTGTCTAAATATAAGTATAAATTAAAAAAATTACCTGAGGCATATGAAGCTATTTGTATAGCAGAGGAGAATTGTAAAAACACAAGAGTTAATCAGATGATGTTGCAAATATTATCTAATAAAGCAGATATATTTAATGCTTTGAACAGCAAGGATTCCGCATTAGTTTATTACAAAAAAATCAATGAATTACAACAGATATTATACAATGAAAGCACTGCTCTAAAAGCAATTAGAACCAATACGAAAAATTATTTAGATAAAACAAATCTTGAAATTGAAAACCTGACTAATATAAATATTGTCAAATCAAAATATCTTACATATTTAGTAATTGGTATTATAATACTACTATGTGCATTGATATTAAATTTGATTCTCTTGGCAAAAAATAAAAAGCTATCTAAATCTTTAATTCATACAAATCAAGTAATTTCTTTTCAAAATTCGGAGATACTTACAAAAAATGATGATAATAGATTGCGACTTAGTGAAATAAATCAATTAAACAGTGAGCTTATCAGGTCTAACGAATCAAAAGACACAATAATATCAATTATCGCTCACGATATTAAAAATCCTCTTACAGGTATTTACGGATTAGCTGATTTAATTGCTAATTATAAAGAAGAACTAAACGAAGATGATATTAAATCTTTATCTAATTCGATTAAAGCCGGCACTTCACATCTTAATAATCTGCTTGAAAACTTACTATTATGGGCAAGTGCTACATCTAATAGAAATGAAGTTTGCAAGCAGGAAATTGATATTCAAGACTTAATCAAGACAATCCTTGAGTTATTTAGTTATAATGCTAAGCAGAAAAATATTACTATTATTGATTCTACTGATAACTGTGTTGTTTTTGTCGATAAAAACATGTTGATGACTGTGATTAGAAACCTTTTGTCTAACGCCATTAAGTTTTCTAATCCGAATTCAGAAATTCTATTTTCGTCTGAAATTTCGGAAGACAATCTTAAAATATCAATTAAAGACAGTGGGGTAGGGATTAGTCCGGATAAACTTGACGAGCTTTTTGAAGTGTCCATTAATAAATCAACTTATGGAACAAATCAGGAAAAGGGAAGCGGATTAGGCTTAGTCCTATGCCGAGATTTTGTCAGATTAAATGACGGAGAAATTTGGGTAGAGAGCGAAGCCGGCAAAGGAACGAACTTTTCGTTTACCGTACCATTGTATAAAAAAATACAAGCAAATAATTGAATTATTTATTCTTATTTTCTATTTCCCAAAGAAACAGATATTTTAAAAATGTATTTGTCATATAGCTAAACGAAACTGATAGACCTCTGACTCCGTCTAAAAAGCCTCGTCGGGCAAAATAACTTTTTACGAAAGCAATCAAGGGATTGAATATCAATTTAGACACTTTGAAATGATTCCCTTTGATATAAGAATTTTGAGCTGATAATTTGGAGTATTCGATTGTCTTAGAAAAATGATGGAATACATCTGAATAAGAGTAATGAATCACATCACCGAATAATAATCTAACATCAGAGTTGGCTTTTAATTCCTCATGAATAAGTCCACCGGTCCATAGAGGCGAATGTTCTTTTTTAACTAATCGGAGCTTTTTATCAGGCTGCCATGAATGATTGAGAAGTTTGCCGGCGTAATAAGTTTTTCGGTTAAACATCCAGCAATAGTCTTTATCTTCTTTGATCACTTTGATAATACTTTGCTTGAGTTCTTCAGTTACTACTTCGTCTGCATCGAGGCAGAGAATCCACTTTTGGGTACATTTGCTAAGCGAGCAGTTTTTCTGCTCAGTGAATCCCTGCCATAGATTAAAAGTGAAATTAGCATTAAATTGCTTGGCTATAAGCTCGGTATTATCAGTTGAGCCGGAATCAACTATAATTATTTCAGCTGCTATATCTGCAATTGAGCTTAAAGTACGAGCTAATCTTTTCTCTTCATTTTTTGTAATTAGAGAAATAGATAATGGCAATGTATTATTAGTATCCATATTTATTAAATTATTGGCTGATAAATGAGCCATATTTGACACTTGTTATTAAAAAGAACCTTAATTTAAGGATAAATGCAAAAATATCAAACAGTTTTGTAAAAAATAAAAAAAATAGTTCGGTAAATACAAATTTTCTTTTTAAATTTGTAGTTCTTGAAATTTTAGAATAAAAAAGAATAATTATTTATAAGATATTTATTGAGGTAAAGAGAAATGAAAAGAACATTCCAACCGAGCAGACGCAAGAGATTGCACGTTCATGGGTTTAGGGAGAGAATGTCTACCAAAAACGGCAGAAGAGTACTGGCTGCACGCCGTAAAAAAGGTAGATATAAATTGACTGTAAGCGACGAACGTAAAAAATATTAATCTCTTTAAGTGATGAAATATAAAACTTCTGCTTCTTGATGCCTTTAGATAAAGGGCAGATAGTTCAGAAGTTTTGTTTTATTTTGTAAAAGTGGTTTTAGTAACATAGAGTATTTGATAAGCCGGTCAGTGAAGTGAGTTTTGGGGTAGAATTTAGATTTATATAGTTATGGATATAGCAATGCTTAGATCAATTAAAGGAAAAAATAAATTTAGGGAAGTCTTTACAACCAGTTCTAAGAAAATATATGCCGATAACGCTTATTGTTTTGTTCTTTTTAATAAAAACTATAATAATGAACCGGAGCAAGAGAATTGTTTGAATTATGCGGTTATTGTTAAAAAGAAAACTGCTAAAAAAGCTGTCTGCAGGAATAGAGCTAAAAGACTGATGCGTGAAGTATTGAGAAAAGCATTACCCGAAATGGAAAGCAAGCGTTACTATAAAGCAATTAAATACTTAGTGATATACTGGGCAAAGCCCATGATGTCGCCGAAATTACTTAGATACCAAGATGTTGAAATAGCTATTGCTCAATTGCTCGAAAAAGTAGAGAACTATTTTGAAAATAAGATTAAGGTGAGCGATGTTGAAGAGAATATTAAAATTGCTGATTAAACTTTATCAGAAGACTATCTCTCCTATGTTTCCTAATTCTTGTAGGTTCTATCCTACTTGCTCGAATTATGCAATAGATGCAATAGAAAAGCACGGTATATTCTACGGAGTGATTCTATCGATTAAAAGGATTATCAGATGCAATCCCTTTAATCCGGGGGGCTTCGACTATGTACCCGATAAAATTAAGAAAATTTTTCATTAATAATGTATTGATAATATGGATAAAAAATCTATTCTTGGTTTAGTCTTGATTACACTTGTAATTACCGGCTGGATGTTCTGGAATTCCTTGAATACAAAGAAAGAACCCGTTCAGCCCAAAAAGACTAACGTTACCCAACAAGTCGAAGCAAAAAAAGCATTAGACCCTAATGCTGAATTTGCTGATTCCTCTAAAGCAAATGCCAATACTGACTCTTTAGTTACTGCTAGAAAATTCGGACAGTATTTTGCTCCGCTTTCAACCGGTAATGAAGAATTCATAACAATAGAGACTGACCTCTATACTGCAATTATCAGTTCCAAAGGTGCGGTAATTCGCAACTGGACTCTTAAAAATTACAAAAAATGGGATAAAGAGCCTACTCAATTAATTTGGGATAAACAGGGAGAGCTTGGAGTAACCCTTAGCTCCAGAGAGGCCGGTGTAGATGCGATAGATACTCGAAATCTATATTTTAAATTAGATACCAAGGGTAAGTATAATTATAAATTAAAGCAGAACGATTCACTTACTTTAACTGCTGTACTGGGCGTTGATTCAAATGCTGCAATAGTTAAGACCTTTACGTTTTTTAATGGTAAATATCATGTTGACGCAAGCGTTACTATGCAGAATATGGATAAATATCTTAGGCTTAAAAGGTATGACTTTGAATGGAAAAATGGGATACGCTATCAAGAGATAAACTCCGTTGATGAGTCAGCTGATGCTCATGCACTTATTGTTAATAATGGGGAGCAGACTGAGTTAGACTGTAAAGATAATGAGCAGCAACCTATCAGCCCGATAGGCACGGTTGACTTTGCGGCAATTAAAACCAAATATTTCGCCGCGGCAATTATTCCTCAACCTTTCCGCTCTTCAAGCTTGAGTGTAGTTGCAAAGGGTAATCACCAAAATACAAAAGATAATGGACAAATTGAGAAATATGATCTGACTTTCAAAGTCCCTTATGAGGGTGGAGTCCAGACTAATAGTTTCAGAGTCTTTATCGGTCCTTTGGATTATGATATTACAAGTGAATATGGAATTGAGTCATTGATTAATTTTGGGTGGAAACTAATTGTTCGCCCGATTGGTGAATTCTTTATGCTTCCGTTCTTTAAAATGATTCACACTTTTGTACCGAATTTCGGTATTTCTATATTAATATTTTCTCTTATTATGAAATTCTTACTCTATCCGTTTTCAGTTACTCAGATGCGTTCAGCTCAAAAAATGAAATTGATAGCTCCAGAAATGACAGCCATAAGAGAAAAATATAAAGATGACCAAAAGCAACAACAGCAGGAGACAATGAAATTATACTCTCAGTATGGGGTTAACCCTGCCGGAGGGTGTCTGCCTCTATTATTGCAAATGCCTATATTATATGCACTATGGTCGGTAATGAAAAATGCCATAGACCTACGTCAAGCTGATTTTATATGGTGGATAACCGATCTATCATTACCGGACTATATAGTTCAATTTCCATTCTCTATTTTGGGAATCACTCACTTGTCCGGATTATCATTGCTGATGGGTGTTACTATGTTTATTCAGCAGAAAATGACAGTAACAGACCCACGCCAAAAAGCAATGGTATATATGATGCCACTTATGTTTACTTTAATGTTTGCATATTTCCCAGCCGGATTAAACTTGTACTATTTTACATTTAATATACTTGGAATAATTCAGCAGTACTGGATAAATAATTACTCAAAGAAAAAATTCACTCTCGAAGACTTAAAGAAAGCTCCGAAAAAAGAAGGCTGGCTACAAAAGAAAATGCGTGAAGCTCAAGAAATTGCTCAATCGCAAGGTAAAGTGCCACCCGGCAGTGGAAAATATAATCTGCCAAGCTCTAATAAGTCTCAACAAGCTAACCCAAAAAAGAAACCGAGAAGCAAAAAATAAAGTTAGTAAAAAAATCCTGTCAGCTATGGCAGGATTTTTTTTTGAGGATATGTAGATTATCTATAGAGTGGTAGTCCCAAAAGAGCCTTGATAATAGCCAAAGTTCATATATGAAATTCTGCCATTAGACAATTAGAGTGTGAGAAGTAGGCGTGGAAAAGCAATCGCACCCCTACTACTCGATTTATTGAGATATGGGCTGCCAAAAAAGTTTGAAAGAAGGTGATTTGTCATACTGAGCCAAGCGAAGTATCCATATAAAGCTAACTTGCTGATAATTCTGGATTCTTCACTTCGTTCAGAATGACTACTTTATAGACTACCTATTCTGAGTTTACACGTAACTTTTAACTGTCCGACACCTCGAAGGTGTCGGACAGTTAAGGATATTTATCTTATCACAGAAATCGGATAAACAACTGCTTCGCTACCTTTGTTTATCACTAATTGATAAGCGCCTTGAGCGATTTGTGATAAATCGAATTGTAAATCGTAAGTTCCGAAATCATGATATTGATTGTATAATTCGGCTATCTGTCTGCCGCTATTATCGAATAAGTATGCGGTGATATTACCGGCTTCAAATACATCTAATTTTGTATTAATTGAATTAGATACAGGATTCGGATATGGGTATTCAGAATCTATAGATAAATCTTCTTCTGCCATTCCGTCGCGACGGAGAGTCCAGCGTGAGCGAGGATTATTGGTAGTTGTAGTTTGTAAGTATTTTTCGTTGCCAATATTACTTGTATATTCGAAGACTCTGAAATAGTATAGCTTATATTTAGTAAGTTCGCTGATACTAACTGAAGAGCCGCTGCCGTTATATAATACTTTTGCACCGCCGACAGTAGAATTAGTTACATCATTATAAGAGCTTGAATTAGATGTATATGGTATTCCGTCGGTTAGTGGCGAAGAAAGTATTTTAAATTGCTCTCTGCCGAGGAGCAAGCAAGAAGAGCCTGTTCCGCGAGTCCAGCTGATAGTCATACTTGTACGCGTAATATTCGAGAATTGCAGATTTGATGCTTGAGCAGTTGGAGTATAGTTTACTAAGCCCGGTATAGGATTTACAGCAATTCTTGCCCAAAGCGGGTCGTAAGAAATTCCTTGTAAATATGGATAAGAGATAAAAGAACCACTTTGTATATTCCAAATTGGGGTTATGAAATCCCAGCCGGTAAAATTATTTTGTATTTTCATTTCTGTGGTTGTTAGTGGGCTAGCACCATAACCACTTTCCTGCCCGCTTGCTTCAGAGTTGAAGTAGTTATTTGTTGCTGTTGCGCCATTACTTCCGATAAAGCCCTTTTCTGTAGAGCCACCACAGCTTACGCTGCCAATACAGTAACTATAGTTTATAGTAGAATTATAATAATTCCTTCCGCAAAATCCACCAAAGTTAGTATTGGTACCGGAAGAACGGGCTACATTACCTGTGCTGTAGCAGTTGTTGATTATTGAAGAATCAAAATTCAATCCACAAAATCCTCCGACATAATTAGTACCAGAAACGTTCCCTGTGCTGTAGCAGTTACTGATTGTTGAAGAATAACGATTCCATCCACAAAATCCTCCGATATAATCAGTACCAGAAACGTTCCCTGTGCTGTAGCAGTTGCTGATTGTTGAATTATCATAATTATGTCCGCAAAATCCACCGACATAATCAGTACCAGAAACGTTCCCTGTGCTGTAGCAGTTGCTGATTGTTGAAGAATCATAATTCCATCCACAAAATCCACCGACATAATCAGTACCAGAAACTTTCCCTGTGCTGTAGCAGTTGCTGATATTGGAATTATAATTATAACCCACTAATCCACCGACATAATCCCGTCCATTTATATTTATACTTTTTAATCCCAAATTTGATATTGTACAACCAGAAGTGAATCCAAACAATCCAACACAACCTGTAGTATTCCGGTTAATATAAAGATAGGAAATTGTGTGATTTTGACCGTCATAGCTGCCACTAAAACTTCCAATAGGCGAGAAGCCTTTATTGCCGTCCCAGCTTTGAACAGTCCGCATATTAATATCTGCTGTTTGGATGTAAGAGTCAGTCCATCTTGAGCTGTTTTCTGCTAACCAAACAAGATTCTGAACACTTGATATTTCAAGCGGCGAGCCGGTTGGCTCAACTGCATAAGCTTCAGTCCAACGAAAAGTAGGATAGCCACTAAAAGAAATATTTGAAGACATTACCCAGTCATTTTCATCGTTGCCGAAGTCCCAATCAGAAAGATTTGTTGTAAATGTTGATTGTGTTTTCATTTCGGCTGTAGTTAGTGGGGTAGCACCAATACCGCTTGTCTGCCCGCTTGTTTCGGAATTGAAATAGTTGTTTGTAGCAGTTGCATCATTAAAGCCAATAAATCCATTGTCTGTAGCTCCTCCATTGACCACATTCCCAACACTGTAGCAATTGCTGATAGTCGAATTGTCATAACTACATGCACAAAATCCACCGACATTATCAAAACTTCCGGAAGTACAGATTACATTTGCAGTACTATAACAGTTGTTTATTGATGCATTATCAATATTATAACCTACAAACCCACCCATACCCTGAAGACCGGATATACTACCGGTAGTATAGCTGTTATTTATTGATGAAAAATTAAAATTAGTCCCTACTAATCCACCGATAAACATGTCGCCCGATATAATTGCGGTAATATAACAATTGTTGATGGTAGAATTATTATTCACCCCCGCCAATCCTCCGACATGTTGGTTACCTGAAATAGTGCCTGTAAAGTAGCAATCGCTGATGTTTGAATCATTAATATACCCAGCTAATCCGCCAACATAGTGTTTTCCAATTATATTTATACTTTGTAATCCCAAATTTGAGATTGCACTGCCAAAAGTGAATCCGAACAATCCAACAAATTCTGTAGTATTCCGGTTAATATAAAGATAGGAAATAGTGTGATTTTGCCCGTCGTAGTTGCCACTAAACCATATTGAAACATTACCAATGGGTGAGAAGCCTGCACCTGAATTCATTGTACTTGTAGTAGTGGCATCAATATCCGCTGTCTGGATAAAGTATTTACCGCTTGCCCAATCGGCGGAAGTAGTAGAAAGCTCTATCAAATCAGCAAGTGTTTCTATCTGATAAGGCGAGCCGGATGTACCAGAGCCGCCGGAGTAATTACCTGCAAATAAACTGCTATTGCATATTATTAATGCACTAATTAATAAGAGTTTTACCATTTTTTTCACGATGTTTTTCCATATAAATATTCAATAATATTTTTTATATCTTTTTAAGTTGGGCTGCCAAAAAAGTTTGAAAGAAGATGATTTGTCATACTGAGCGAAGCGAAGTATCCATATATTCAAGTGCGATACGAAACAGTGGATTCTTCTCTTCGTTCAGAATGACTACTTTATAGACTACCCATTCTGAGTATTACATGTATCTTTTAACTGTCCGACACCTCGAAGGAGTCGGACAGTAAGGATATTTATCTTATCACACTTATCGGATAAACAATTGCTTCGCTACCTTTATTTATAACTAATTGATATGTACCTTGAGCAATTTGTGATAAATCGAACTGCAAATCGTAAGTACCGAATTCGTGATATTTATTATATAATTCGGCTATCTGCCTGCCACTATTATCAAATAAGTATGCGGTGATATTACCGGCTTCAAATACATCTAATTTTGTATTAATTGTGTAAGATACAGGATTCGGATATGGATATTCAGAATCTATAGATAAATCTTCTTCTGCCATACCGTCGCGGCGGAGAGTCCAGCGAGAGCGAGGATTGTTTATAGATGTCGTCTGCAAGTATTTTTCGTTCCCGACATTACTTGTATATTCAAACACTCTGAAATAATATAATTTATATTTAGTAAGTCCGCTGATACTAACTGAAGAGCCGCTGCCGTTATATAATACTTTTGCACCGCCGACGGTCGAATTAGTTATATCAGTATAAGAACTTGAATTAGATGTATATGGTATTCCGTCAGTTAACGGAGTAGTTGGAATTTTAAACTGCTCTCTGCCGAGGAGCAAGCAAGAAGAGCCTGTTCCGCGTGTCCAGCTGATAGTCATACTTGTACGCGTAATATTCGAGAATTGCAGGTTAGAGGCTTGAGCAGTTGGAGTATAGTTTACTAAGCCCGGTATTGGATTAATGGCAATTCTTGCCCAAAGCGGGTCGTAAGAAATTCCTTGCAAATATGGATAAGAAACAGTAGAGACGCTTTGTATATTCCAAATTGGGGTTGTTTCAAAATCCCAGCCGGTAAATGTTCCTTGAGTTTTCATTTCTTCTGTGGTTTTAGCTGTTGCTCCATTTCCACTTGCCTGTCCGCTTGTTTCAGAGTTGAAAAAGCAATTGCTGATATTGGAACTATAATTCAATCCAAAAAAACCTCCGACATAATTAGTACCAGAAACGTTCCCTGTGCTGTAGCAGTTACTGATTGTTAAAGAATAACGATTCCATCCACAAAATCCTCCGATATAATAAGTACCAGAAACGTTCCCTGTGCTGTAGCAGTTGCCGATAATGGATTCATAATTCTTTCCACAAAATCCACCCACAGAATTATTACCGGATACACTACCTGTGCTGTAGCAATTGCTGATAGTTGAATAACTATTAAATCCGCAAAATCCTCCGATACAATTATTACCAGAAACGTTCCCTGTGCTGTAACAGTTGCTGATATTGGAATTATAATTATTCCCAACCAAGCCACCGACATAATCATGTCCTATTATATTCAATTCTATCAATCCCAAGCTTGAAACAGTACTGACATTAGTGTATCCAAACAATCCAACATCATCAGTAGTATTCCGATTAATATATAGATTGGAAATAGTGTGATTTTGCCCGTTGTAATTGCCTTGAAAGTAAGTTGAGATGTTTCCAATTGGAGAGAAGCCGGCACCTGAATTCATTGTGCTTGTAGAAGCGGCATCAATATCAGCTGTCTGGATAAAGTATTTACCGCTTGCCCAATCGGCAGAAGTAGTAGAAAGCTCTATCAAATCAGCAAGTGTTTCTATCTGATATGGCGAGCCGGATGTGCCCGAGCCGCCGGAGTATGTACCGGCAAACAAACTGCTACTGCATATTATTAATGCACTAATTAATAAGATTTTTACCATTTTTTTCATGATGTTTTCCATATAAATATTCAATAATTTTTTTATATCTTTTTAAGTTGGGCTGCCAAAAAAGTTTGAAAGAAAATGATTTGTCATACTGAGCCAAGCGAAGTATCCATATAAAGCGAACTTGCTGATAATTCTGGATTCTTCACTTCGTTCAGAATGACTACTTTATAGACAAGCCATTCTGAGTATTACAAGTACCTTTTAACTGTCCGACACCTCGAAGGTGTCAGACAGTTAAGGATATTTATCTTATTACAGAAATCGGATAAACAACAGCTTCACTGCCTTTATTTATAACTAATTGATATGTGCCTTGAGCGATTTGTGATAAATCGAATTGCAAATCGTAAGTACCGAATTCATGATATTGATTGTATAATTCGGCTATCTGCCTGCCACTATTATCAAATAAATAAGCAGTGATATTGCCTGCATCAAATACATCTAATTTTGTATTGATTGTGTAAGATACCGGATTAGGATATGGATATTCAGAATCTATAGATAAATCTTCTTCTGCCATGCCGTCGCGGCGTAATGTCCAGCGGGAGCGAGGATTATTTATAGATGTAGTCTGATTATAATATGGAAATGGCGAATTGTTATATTCTATTACTCTAAAATAATACAATTTATACTTTGTTAGTCCGCTTACGTTTACAATCGGATTTGCATCTGTTCCCTTATATAGTACCTTCCCTCCTGCGACAGTTGCATTTGCCGAGTTAGTATAAGAACTTGATGTGCAGGTGTAATTCACCCCCTCAGTCAGTGGAGAAGCAGGAATTTTGAACTGTTCTCTACCGAGTAGCAGGCAGGCATCGCCATTGCCGCGTGTCCAGCGGACAGTCATAGAAGTACGTGTAATGTTTGAAAACTGTATGTTTGAGGCTTGTACAGTTGGAATAAATTTTTGTAATCCGGGCAATGGGGTAATGGCATTGCTTGCAGCGGGTGTGTCATAAGTAAATCCTTGAATATAAGGGTATGTTATGTATTCATTTCTAAGTATATTCCAAATTGGGGTTGTTTCAAAATCCCAGCCGCTAAATGTAGCTTGTGTCTTCATTTCCGCAGTGGTTTTTGCTGTACCTCCTGAACTGGATGACTGACCACTTGTTTGTGAGTCGAAGTAGCAATTGCTGATATTGGATTCTTCATTCTCTCCACAAAATCCTCCGACATACCTAGAACCGGATACGCTACCGGTGCTGTAGCAGTTGCTTATAGTTGAAGAAGAAGAATTCCTTCCACAAAATCCTCCTACCTC
This sequence comes from uncultured bacterium, assembly GCA_942493235.1. Lineage (GTDB taxonomy): Bacteria > Bacteroidota > Ignavibacteria > Kapaibacteriales > UBA2268 > ENR-C587. Next base: position 1,026,473 of record OW818676.1, read on the forward strand.
ATCAGTACAGGATACGCTACCGGTGCTGTAGCAATTACTGATTGTTGCTTCAAAATAATTCCATCCACAAAATCCGCCGACATCAAAGTTACCTGATACACTACCGGAGCTGTAGCAATTGCTGATAGTTGAATAAGCATAATTCCATCCACAAAATCCGCCGGCATAACCAGCACCGGATACACTACCGCTGCTGTAGCAGTTGCTGATATTGGCAAAATTCCATCCACAAAATCCACCGACATGATAATTACCTGATACACTACCGGAGCTGTAGCAGTTGCTGATTGTAGAATTTTGATTACATCCCACCAAGCCACCGATATATTCATCTCCGGATATATTTATATTACTTAATCCCAAATTTGATATGGTACTGCCTGAAGAGTATCCAAACAATCCAACGTAATCAGTAATATTCCGGTAAATATAAAGATTCGAGATAGTGTGATTTTGTCCGTCGTAGTTGCCTCGAAATCTTGTTGCTTCGTTTCCAAAGGGTGAGAAACCTGCCCCCTCATTCATGGTGCTTGTTAAAGCGGCATCAATATCAGCTGTTTGGATAAAGTATATACCGCTTGCCCAATCGGCTGAAGTAGTAGAAAGCTCAATCAAATCAGCAAGTGTCTCTATCTGATATGGCGAGCCGGATGTGCCAGAGCCGCCGGAGTAAGTACCGGCAAATAAACTGCTATTGCATATTATTAATGCACTAATTAATAAGAGTTTTACCATTTTTTTCACGATGTTTTTCCATATAAATATTCAATAATTTTTTTATATCTTTTTAAGTTGGGCTGCCAAAAAAGTTTGAAAGAAGGTGATTTGTCATACTGAGCCAAGCGAAGTATCCATATAAAGCGAACTTGCTGATAATTCTGGATTCTTCACTTCGTTCAGAATGACTACTTTATAGACTACCCATTTTGAGTTTACACGTAACTTTTAACTGTCCGACACCTCGAAGGTGTCAGACAGTAAGGATATTTATCTTATCACAGAAATCGGATAAACAACTGCTTCGCTACCTTTATTTATCACTAATTGATATGTGCCTTGAGCGATTTGTGATAAATCGAACTGCAAATCGTAAGTACCGAATTCGTGATATTTATTATATAATTCGGCTATCTGTTTGCCACTATTATCAAATAGATATGCGGTGATATTACCGGCTTCAAATACATCTAATTTTGTATTAATTGAATTAGATACAGGATTCGGATATGGATATTCAGAATCTATAGATAAATCCTCATCTGCCAAACCATCACGGCGTAGTGTCCAGCGGGAGCGTGGATTGTTAGTAGATGTAGTTTGTAAGTATGCTTCTTTTCCAGGATTTACATTATACTCAAATACTCTGAAATAGTATAATATATACTTTGTAAGCCCGCTTATGTTTACTGATGGATTAGCATCAGTCCCGTTATATAATACTTTTGCATCTCCAATAGCAGTGTTAGCAATATCAGTATAAGAGCTTGAGTTAGAAGAATATGTTGCACCATCAGTTAGTGGAGTCGCGGGAATTTTATACTGCTGTCTGCCGAGCAACAAGCAAGCTTCGCCGTTTCCGCGAGTCCAGCGGACAGTCATCCCGGTTCTTGTTAAATTGGAGAATTGAAGATTTGATGCTTGAATAGTTGGAGTAATGTCTATATCTATTCCTTCTGTCCATTCATAAGCTCCCATATCAATATTTCCACCCTGAATACGAGCATATCCGCGTATATCGTTAGTAACTGAATTGTATGTATTGTTTCCGGTATTAATACACGGAGAAGACCTTTTTATTCTATAATCATTATTGTCGGCATCTACAAATTGCGGGTTATTTGAATGGTTAGTAGAATTGGTATTGAAACCATTCAAAATTGTTAAATCACCTTCTCCATTAGAATAACAGGAATAGTTAAAAGTTATTGTGCCGTAAGAATGGTAAATTTGTTTACCGGTTGTAGCAGTATTTTCCCAAATAATCGAATTGTTTATTATTGGACTCGAATCTGGTATATTACACAAACCACCACCAAGGTCTGACGCATTGTTACGGATTATAGTACAATTAGTAATTGTCGGATTCGAAAAATCATAATTACATATACCTCCGCCATTGGTTGCTCTATTATTGCTAATAGTACAATTAATAATACTCGGACTTGAAAAATAATAATTACTCAAGCCACCGCCATAATTTGCACTATTACCACTAATTGTACAGTTGCTAATTGTCGGACTCGAAAATTCATAATTACTCAAACCTCCACCACGATTTGCCGTATTATCACTAATAGTACAGTTGCTAATAGTCGGACTCGAATTATCAAAATTTCTCAAGCCACCGCCTTCAGATGCGGTATTATCACTAATAGTACAGTTGCTAATAGTCGGACTCGAATAAAAATAATTAAACAAGCCACCGCCATAATCTGCACTATTTCCGTTAATAGTACAGTTGCTAATAGTCGGACTCGAATCACGATAATTACACAAGCCCCCGCCTTCAGATGCGGTATTATCACTAATAGTACAGTTGCTAATAGTCGGACTCGAATCACGATAATTACACAAGCCCCCGCCTTCAGATGCGGTATTATCACTAATAGTACAGTTGCTAATAGTCGGACTCGAATCACGATAATTACACAAGCCCCCGCCTTTAGATGCGGTATTATCACTAATAGTACAGTTGCTAATAGTCGGACTCGAATAAAAATGATTACACAAGCCACCGCCACCTTCAAATGCGGTATTATCACTAATAGTACAGTTGCTAATAGTCGGACTCGAATAAAAATAATTAAACAAGCCACCGCCACCTTCAAATGCGGTATTATCACTAATAGTACAGTTAGTAATTGTCGGTGAGTTACTATAGTTGTAAATTCCACCACCGTTATTATGTGTATAATTCTCAGTATCCTCAGCATTTCCTCCGGTAATAGTAAAGCCATCTAATACAGCAGTGTTAGTTAATCCTAATCCATCGGGATGATAAAATACATGATAACAATTGTCGGAATTATCACCAATGCTTCCTATATCCCCACTTAGTATAGTTTCATTTGCTTCACCTGCTCCAAAATTTGTTCTTTGGCTGATTTCTGTTTCTGTACCGGCAAAGCCACCATAAATAGCTACTCCGGGTTTCATTCTGAAATGATAATAACGTGAAGAATTAGTCAAATCGTAGGAAGAGCTTGGTTTATATGTGCCGGAAGCTACCCAGATTTGGTCGGTGCTTTGAGCCACATTAAGTGCTGATTGAAAAGATGTATAAGCATCTGCCCAGCTGTAGCCGTTATTTGCTCCACTTGCATTATGCTTAACGTAAATAATTTTTACGGCAGGGTCTGTACTATATTTATATTCATAAGCACCCATATCAATAGTGCCATCAGCTCCGTTTGTTTTATCTAATTTTCTGCTAAATCCGATTCCTCTTATATCATAAGTAGCATCGCATGAATCATTATCTCCTGTATCTACGCATGGTGAATTACCATAAATACGATAATCACCAACAGCCGGGTTTACAAATTTGGGGTTTTCAGTGATATTATTATTATTTGCAGTATCGATAATAGCTTCATTAACATATAAATCATCGACATCATTTGAGTAGCATGAATAATTTAAAGTAGTAGTTCCTGTATTGTTATAAACTTGTTTTCCTGTAGTAGCAATATTGTCCCAAATGATAGAATTGCTAATAGTCGGACTCGAATTAACATAATTATATAAGCCACCGCCCTCGGTTGCATTATTACCGCTAATTGTACAGTTGATAATAGTCGGGCTCGAATTTCCGGCATTACATAATCCAGCACCTGAAGATGCATTATTACCTATAATTATACAGTTCGTGATTGTTGGGCTCGCATAATGATAATTACACAAGCCACCACCTTCTGCAATTACTGAATTATTACTAATTGTACAGTTCGTAATTATAGGACTTGAATAATTAACATTGAATAAGCCACCACCGGTACCACGAAAAGATGTATTATTACCGCTAATTATACAGTCCGTAATTATCGGACTTGAATTGTTAAAATTACACAAGCCAGCACCGGCACCTTCCGAAGATGTACTATTAACGCTAATTGTACAGTTTCTGATTATCGGACTTGAATTTAACTCATTACATAAGCCACCGCCATAATTTGCATTATTACCGCTAATTGTACAATTGCTTAATATCGGATTCGAATAAGAATAATTATACAAGCCACCGCCATTTTCAGATGCCGTATTATTTATAAATGAACAGTCCGTTATAGTTGGATTCGAATTGTCATAATTACTCAAGCCACCGCCATTTTCAGATGCGTTATTGCTACTTATCGTACAATTAGAGATTATCGGGCTCGAATAATCTATATTATACAAGCCACCACCATTTGTAGCATGATTTTCGCTAATGGTGCAATTAGTAATTTCAGGAATCGAATGAAGTTTGTTAAAAACACCGGCACCATTGCTTGCATTATTGTTACTAATTATACATTCCGTTATTATCGGACTCGATTCCAACTCATTATACAAACTTCCACCATTGGTTGCACTATTACTGCTCATAGTACAGTTAGTAATTGTCGGGATAGAATATCTAAGATTAAACACGCCTCCACCATTGCTTGCACTATTATTGCTAATTGTACTGCTAATAATTGTCGGGCTCGAATAATCTATATTATACAAGCCACCACCATCATCACTTGCCATATTATCGCTAATTATGGAATTTGTAATTGTCGGGCTCGAATATCCGATATTATACACGCCCCCACCATCTGTAGAAATATTTTCGCTAATAGTACAGTTAGTAATTGTCGGGCTCGAATATTCAATATTATGCACGCCCCCACCTAAAGAGGCACTATTACCACTTATAGTGCAGTTAGTAATTACCGGACTCGAATTATAATAATTAGTAAAGCCACCGCCATCTTCAGATGCAGTATTACCACTAATTGTACAATTAGTAATTGTCGGACTCGAAAATTCATAATTACACAAGCCACCGCCATAATCTGCTCTATTAGTGGTAATTGAACAGTTGCTAAATGTCGGACTCGAATATAAATAATTACATAAGCCACCGCCAGAATAATAAGCACGATTATCGCTAATTGTACAATTAATAATACTCGGACTCGAATTGAATTCATTATACACGCCAGCACCATCAGCTGCATAATTACCACTAATTGTACAATTTCTAATTGTAGGTGAATTATTATAATTGTAAATTCCTCCGCCATAATTATGTTGATAATTCTCAGTATCATCCGCATTCCCTCCGGAAATTGTAAAACCGTCTAAAACTGAAGATGAAGTTAATCCTAATCCATCAGGGTGATAAAACACATGATAACAATTCTCTGTGTTGTTGGTAATGCTAAGTGTCTCACCCGAACCGCTGACAACATCGTCGCCATTAATATCCCCGCTTAGTATAGTTTCGTTTGTTTCTCCTGCCCCAAAATTTGTCCTTTGGTTTAGTGCAGTTTCTGTACCGGCAAAACCGCCATAGATTTCGATGTCTTCAATCATTCGGAAATGATTTCCACGGGAACCAATTCCTAAACCGTAATCATAGCTTGGTGTATAAGTACCGGAGGCAACCCAAATTTGGTCGCCGATCTGTGCAGCATCAAGTGCTGATTGAAAAGATGTATAGGCATCTGCCCAGCTGGTGCCGTTGTCTGAACCGATAGCCACATAATCAACATAAATAGTTGTCGAATATAATCTTACAGTAAATAACAAGAAAATTAAAAAAATCATTCTTTTCATAAAAACTCCATTAAATAATTTGTAATTTATAATAATCGTAGTGAAATATTATATACATATTAGCCCATAGTATCTATGGGGTTAAGAAAATTCTGTATATTAAATATTATATTTGCAGATTCTTATTGAAACAAAATTAACTATTTTAAAAATAATATACAAATAATATTGTATCTATATAAAGTATAATTAAAATAATTTTTAAACAAAGTAATCAAGCCATATAATATACATATATTAATATATTTTCTAATTAGCTGATGTATAATGAGATATATAGTATTTTCTGATTTGTTGATTTCCTGAATATAATTCATATAAGCTATATATTTATATCATTTAAGTATTTTTTAATATGAATTATTTAGCTTCCAAAAGACTCTTTGTTATTTGAACATGTCTCCTAAACTTAGAATTGAGTTGAAAAAATATTAAGTCTGTTGCAAAAGTATAATTTATTTAGTTTCTTCGCTATTATGTGTGGGTAAGCAAATAAAGAAATCTTTCTTACAACGGCGTTAGCTTTCGAACATCGGTAATAAGTGTTGTTTAGTCCCCACACTCTTTCTTCTCTTTGTGTTGTTAAAACAAGAGAGTGGTGGTTGAGTTTCTCATTATGTTACCGATGTTTAACTCCTAACGGAGTTAAAACTTAAAATCAAAGATGTTTATCCAATAAGATATCAAAAATCAATATTTGATATATAAGGATTTTCTTTATACAAATAACAATTATTTGCTTACCCACTTAAAATAGCGAAGAACCACTATTTTACAATAATTCAATAAATAAAAAATTATTATATAAAACAATCGTTTATATTCTCTTTATATATATGGGTATATTTATGGAAAACAGGTTAATTTATTGCTTGAAATATTTATTAATACTATTGATTATTCCTTTTATTAATTCATGTAGCGATGACACTGAAAGTCCGGTAGAGCCTAATTTTAGTACAGATGGCACCAAAGCATTACTTATATTAGTCGAAAATTCATATTTAATATCTCCTGATTTGGGTGCAATTTACCCGACAATTAAAACCACAGCCGATTCGGTATTGGCTCAAGTATTTGAAATTGATAAAAATCAATTAGCAGATAAATCTTTAAATGAGATAATCGAGACTTATGGCGAGGACTGGCAGATAAAACAAATCCGTTCTGTTGCAGATAAATATTATGATAGAGTAATCGTATTAACGGATCAAACAGCAAACTACAATACTTTACTCGATTCACTTAAATATTTGAATAGCAATTATTCTGCAGTAGATATGATACTCAACGCACACGGGGGCGAAGAGTCAATTGTGTTTGGTAATTATTCGGTAAGTTCAAACGAATTAGTAAATGATTTAATATCTAAATCAATTAATATCAGAGCATTATACCAAACTTGCTGCTACGGGGCTTCAACCGTAGATGACTTTGAAAGAGGCGGTGTTTACTGCTGTAACGGAAGTTCAGGAGTAAATTATTTGACCATGTTCTCCGCTAAATTATGGTTAGAAAAATGGTGTAGCGGTTCTTCATATATCCAAGCCGTTCTATTTGCTTACAGTCAGGAAATAGAAGAAATTAAGAAATATTCCGGTTCATTACCATTAGACGACTTATTTTTGAATTCAGAAAATCTTAATAGCAGTATCCAGACCGTTAGAGGTAAATTTATAAAATTATTGTTTAATCAAATAAAACAAATATAAAGTTTACTAATCAATGTAAAGACTTTTACTTTGAATAAATCAGAATATGAAAAATCGATTAATATTTTCAATTTCAATAAATAAGCCCATACTGTTCCCAAGGCGTGAACAAAGCTTCTTCACAGAATCAAAACAATATTTTCATTTGATAAAGATGCTTGATTTGCGTATTTTTGCGATTAGAATTTTTATATAAATTAATATAGGAATCTGCTATGATACCGAGGCAAACAAAAATTATCTGCACTATAGGTCCGGCAAGCTCCGGAGTTGATAATCTTGTGAAATTAATTGAAAGCGGAATGGATGCGGCACGACTTAACTTTTCGCACGGCACTCACGAAATTCATTTGGAAACTATTGCACAGGTCAGAGCAGCTTCTAAGATAACCGGTAAGCATATAGTGATATTACAAGACTTACAGGGACCCAAAATTCGTACAGGTAAAGTTGAAAATGGTTCGGTATTGCTCAATGATGGCGATGAATTTATAATTACTGTTGACGAAATGGAATTCGGAAACTCACAGAAAGTAAATACAAGCTATAAAAATCTTATTAAAGAAGTAAAAACCGGATATACGATTTTATTAGACGACGGTTATATAATTCTATACATAGAATCTATCAGGAAAAATGACATAATTACCAGAGTAATTAAAGGCGGTAACTTAAAAGATAATAAGGGAATTATTGCTCCGGGTTCATCAAGTACGGCTCCATCACTTAGTGAAAAAGATTTAAAGGATTTGAAGTTTGGGCTTGAATCAGGTGTTGACGCAGTTGCACTTTCATTTGTACGTTCCGAAAGAGATATATTAGAGCTTAAAACCACTATGAAAATTTTCGGCAGAATAGTTCCGATAATCGCAAAAATCGAACGTTACGAAGGTTACGAAGATATTGATGATATAATTGATGAAGCCGACGGAATTATGGTGGCACGCGGAGACCTTGGCTTAGAAATGCCGGCAGAGAATGTGCCCATGCTTCAAAAAGAAATCATTTCAAAATGCAATGCAAAAGGTAAACCTGTTATAATCGCTACCCAGATGCTTGAGTCTATGATATTGAATCCGAGACCTACAAGAGCCGAAGCATCTGATGTTGCTAATGCTGTGCTTGACCAGACAGACTGCGTAATGCTCAGCGGTGAAACCAGTATCGGCAGATATCCCTTTGATGCTGTCGGATATATGCACAGAATTATTATGACTGTCGAGAATAAATTTAAAGTAAATCACATTAAAATCGAACACAACGATTCTAATAATAGAATTGATACTTGCGACGCTTTGGGTAAAGCCTCTTATGTAATTGCAGAACAAATTAATGCAAAAGCAATTGTTTGCTTGACTTCGACCGGTTCTACAGTACTCAATATCGCAAAATATAGACCAAATATGCCGATAATTGCATTTACTCATAATGATTTTGCACTGAATAAATTATCCTTTGTTAAGGGAGTAACTCCTCATCTAATCGAAGAATATCAGCAGACTACCGATATTTATAATAAAATAATTAATAAATTAAATGAGTATGATTATTTGCAAAACGGCGATTATGTGGTCTTTGTTGCCGGATTATCTTCTGAAAAAGTATTTACCGATAATATAATTAAAATACAAGTAATCGGCGAAGAATATAATTAATATAATTTACTATTTGAAATAATTATGTTAACTACAATACGTGGATGAAGAGGCTATGAAAAATCGGGAAAAATGTAATTATAGTAATAGAAAAATTAAATAAATCTATCAAAAAAGCTAAGCAAAATTGGTCATTGTATTGTTTTACCAGCCGCGTAGCGGATGGTCAGTAACTCAGAATGCCCCCATTTTATACAGATTATAAAGAAGCAAACAACCCTTCACACAAAAAGCCCCGAGAAAATACTCAGGGCTTATATATAAATCCTTACATTAGCTGACTAATTAGTCTTTGATTACCTTTAATGCTTCTTCGGCAGCTTTTAAAGTTGGCTCGCCGGACAATTTGCTACCGACAGCTTTCTGCATCCAGAACTGAGGGATTACTCTGCCCTGTGTGCAAATTCTAAACATTTCGTCGCCAATGTTTTTACCTTTAATTTCATTTTCCATCTGGAATTCAATTAAATGACCTATCGGATATGCCGATAAATACAATGGATTATCTATCATGTGCGAATATATAGCAAGTATAGGCTGGTCTTTAATGCCGAATACCGGAGCAAAATATTTATTCCATACATCTATTGCAATTTTGCTTACTTGGTCTTTTAATTGTTCTTTGCTCGCATTCGGATTAGCATAAAGCCATTTCCATACATACATATCAACTAATGATACGCCCATAATTTCATAAGCTGACCATAGATTTTCAAGTGCTGCAATATGTTCTTTATTTGGGTTATTGTCATTAATTCCTAAAAGCATTAAGTCGCGTTTTTGAAATACGAATGCCCAAGCTTCGGTAAATGCTGTGTTAGGAACGCTACGAAGCATCCAGTAGTCAACATCTTGAATTGTTAATGTTTGCTCTACATTATGCCCTAATTCGTGAATTGCTATATTGTAACCTTTGTAGTCCATTCCGGTTTCAGAAATTCTGGTACGCAAGTGAGCTTTTTCGGATTTCATATCTGCTCCCCAAGCATGACCGGCACCGCGAGCTCCGTCAACTTGGATTTTTGATGCTATTTCTTTGGCTTTAGCAGCGGCAAAGCCCAGCTTAACTAATATGTTAGGTATATCATCTTGCAATGCTTGCGGATTCGGATATTTAGCACGTGTAATTTTGTTCAATTCTTCTTCGCTGATTCCACCGCGTGATTTAAAACCATTGTACCATATATCGAATGGTTCGAGCTTTCTGCCTAATCTTTTCTCTATTAATTTTGCAGCTTTTGCAATAGTCGGTGAACTAATAAATTTAACAAAAAGCTCTTCTACTTCTGCTTGTGGTATTTCCATTTCTTCGTTGAATTTTCTGTCAATAAAAGTTTTATAGAACGGACAATATTCATCCATTGCTTTTAGTGACTTATATAATTTTAATATATATTCATAGCGTGTGCAAGGCTCGGCAGTAGAAGTAACTTCCTTTTTATCTTTATATATTTTATTTGTATTAGGGTTCCATTGATAATCATTTTTATTTATGACTTGTTGAGGTATGTCTTGGCTGATAATATGTTTCATAACTGAATAAATCATCTTCTGGTTATGGAGTCCTTCTTTATTAGCATATTGAGATTTAAGTTCATCGCGTAAATTCCAATGACTGATTAATTTCATATCCTTTGGGAAAAATGAATTGAATTTATCATCTACCAAATTACCCATATAAATATTGTATTCGGCAATATAAGTATCTGCTTCAGTTAATAATGTACCGAGATTTTGATTCAAATTAGCCGGCACTCTTGAGGTAAACATTTCGCCAAGTCTGGCAATAGCCCACTGCTTACGGCTCATTTTATCGGCATTTGCAGTTTTAGTCTCTAATGAATTAAAGGGGAAGTTCAATAGTATATAGAATGCAATTTTATTTTCGAATAAATCGTCAGTCAAATGAGCTGAAGATTCATAAGAACCGAACATCATGTCTATCGGCATAATGTTGCCTTTGTTCAAGTGCAAAGTTTCTTTTAAGTCCAAAGAGACTTTATTTGCATGCCCTCTTAATACTTCAAGATAATAAGAAATCTTAAAGAATGTATTTTCTAATTCGTCATTAGATTTCAAAAAATTCTCTTTACAGAATTTGATAAAATCATCTTTAGTGCCGTCTTTCTCTGTCCAGAAAAATGCAGCTTGCTCCACACCGATAACAGAACTTTCTAAAGCTCCGGCAGTACGGATTTCATGCTGAAGATTTTTAATAGACTGTGCGTCAATTATTTGAGCAGATTTTGCCATAGATACTATCCCCACAATAGAAATTAGTATAAGTGTAAATAATCTAAGCATAAATTATTCCTTTATATTTTAAAATAGTTAAATACAAATTCTGTATTTACAAAGATAATATTTTTCTGCTTAATATTATAAATAAATAGATTGAAAGCAAATATTTAGATTGAAAGCAATATTTAAATTCAATTTTAAACTAAGCTCTCTGCATAAAGCACTTAAAAATTTCTAATAACGTCTTATATATTTTCTAAACTAAGCGAAATTCTATGAAGAGAATATTTTTGATTTTTGTGTTGTTTATAAATATTTTTCAAAGTCTGTATAGCTATATTGATTTAGACTCTATTAAAAGCAGACTTCCGGGTGCAATTAACAGCTTCCAGCCGGCAATAGTTCCGGTTACAAATTTCGACGAGACCATTCTTTATTTCGATAGGAAATTATTTCCAGATAATACCGGAGGCTTAAATGATAAAGATGATATTTGGTATTGCCAGAGAATAAATGAAAAGTTCTGGTCTGAACCTAAGAGGCTTGACAGCAAACTAAACACTGTAAATTCCGATGTACTATTTTCATTATCACCCTCGTCTAATTCCGCTTTAATTTACGGGATTTATAATGATAGTGCTAAGACCGACGGTTTCTCGGTAATTAGAAACAATAATTGGAACGAACCGATTCCACTAAATATCAAAAATTACTACAATACCGGCGAGACATTCTACGGCTACCTGACTCCCGACGAAAATATTTTATTACTATCACTTGAAAGAAGAGATTCTAAAGGTGAATTGGATTTGTATATCTCGTTTTATGATTCGCAGACAAATCAATACTCAGAACCTAAAAATCTCGGTACTAAAATAAATACTGAACTATCTGAAACAGCACCATTTTTGGCTTATAATAATAAGACTTTGTATTTTGCTTCGCTTGGGCATAATTCCTTTGGAGATTATGATTTATTCATGACTGAGCGGCTCGATGACAGCTGGACTAATTGGTCAGCTCCGGTTAATCTTGGTAAATATATTAATTCGAAATTCGATGAAAACAGTTTCTGGCTTAATCCGCTTGGCAAAACCGCATATATCGCTTCTTATGATTCTACCGAGAAACGAAAGGGGATTTATAAGGTGCTTATTCCTAAAGAACTTCAGCCCAAAAATTATGCTATTATCAGTGGTGAAGTATTTGTTAAAAGCAATGCAAAAATATTCCCTAATAAAATACTGAAAATCAGTGTGAGTAATGGTAAAGAGATTTCTTATTATTATACTAATATTGATCACCGGTTTATTATTCCGGTTACTGGTGCCGATTTGAAAATTCAGATAGAAGATAATGAATATACTTCTAATACGATTCATTTTAATACAGACAAAATCTCAGAGCCAATTGTAATTAATGAGAACCTGATATTAAGCAAGAAACGCGTAGAAACATTTCAGAACGGTGATTTGGAAATATATTTCGATTATGATAAATACGATATCAAAACAGAGGACAAAGAAAAGTTAAAAATTCTTGCCAAATCCAATAATACACCTGTGAGCAACATTTATATAACCGCTTATACAGACGAAAACGGGAGCGACAGTTATAACCTTCGGCTTTCCAATAATCGTGCTAATAAAGTTAAAGAATATTTAGTTAGCCTCGGCTTTAGCTCTAATCAAATTATTGCCATAGGCAAAGGTAAATTGGAAACATCAGATACTAATAGCGAGAAAAATCGTAAAGCTATAATCAGAGTAGAGCAAGTGATAGAATAATCCGCTCCGCCAAGCGACAGTATCTTTCTTGTCGGAGGGTTTTCTATCCGATGGTTTACTCTCCAAGTGGTTTGAAGAAAATACTTAGGACATTTTAAATATTCTAAGCAATCTTAAACCTTAGGAAGGGTTAAGAAACCTTCCTAAGGTGAGAAAAAAATTCCCCATTCGACTATAAAATTACAGACTTAATGCCTGCTTTAATAATTTATAGCCACCGGTACTTGTCTTCAGGGTGTCTCCTTTTTTGAGTATCACTACATGGTTTTCTTTGTCGAACTGTTCGATACGAGCGATTTCATTTAAATTAACTATATATGAGCGGTGAATTCTGATAAATTCGCTCGGAGATAAATGAGTCTCGAAATACTTCATTGTCTTTTCTTTCAGGTAAGCGGATTCTTTAGTGTGAATCTTTACATAATCGCCGTCTGCCTCAATATATTGAATGCTTGTAGTGGGGATAACGATAATTTTAATACCGGTTTTAATTGCGATACGATGTAGAAACTCAATATTATTATCTTCTGAATTAACTAAGGAATCAATTTTTTTTATCGATGAATCGTCTTTAGCATTTATAGCGTTTATTGCCTTACTAATTGCCTGACGAAATCTGTCTTTTGTATATGGCTTGAGTAAATAGTCAATAGCATTAGATTCAAATGCTTTTATAGCATATTGGTCAAAAGCTGTCGAAAATATAATTTCCGGTTTATGGTCTAACAGCTCAACTAATTCAAATCCGGTAAGTTTAGGCATTTGAATATCAGTAATTATCAAATTAGGTTTTAATTCATTGACTGCCTTTACCCCCTCAAATCCGTCAGAGCATTCGCATAGTAGATTAATTTCTTCTATTTCAGATAAATAGTTTCTTATTAAATTACGAGCAGGCTCTTCATCTTCAATAATAATAGTATTAATAGCCATATATTACCTTTTTATATTTATTTTGCATTATTTTACCAAATGAGTCTGTTTACTTCAAATTAAAAAATCAATAATTTTAAAAATTTAAATATCCGATAATATCATTTCCAATTTGAAATAGGACATATAATATCATGTAGTCTCTATAGCTAAAGAGGCTGTGTAAATACTATAAGATAAGTGTTTTTACTAAAATTACAATTTCTCTCAATGCCTGTATCCCCACGCTAAAGCGTGGGGTTGAATAGATCTCGTGAATATATATTACGAACTCTTGCAATTGCTTAATAGTACTTACACTGCCTCTGAAGCCACGAGTTAATATCAAATACGAGTTAATTCCAAATAATAGAAAATGATATAATATATCAAAAAAAATAAATTCGTATCTCTCAATTTTACCGTTTCATAATAAAGAGTAGAAACGTAATTTACATATTAATTGATTTCAAAAATAACAAATTAAATCTAATGTTTATTCTTAGTTTTTGCAAAATCTGCTTTTTGTTCTTTTGTCATCTTTTCACAAGCATATTGAAATATTAATCTTGGAGCAGTTTCTTTCCATTTAAGTAGGAATTTTTCAATTAGCTCTGGATTGATTTTCCAAGCTTCTCGCAGAAACCAGCCCATTCCCTGATGGACTACTCTTTCGGTGTCACTCATATAGGGTTCAAGCAATTTAAGTAAGGGGTCTATCGGATTTTTATCTTTAATATATTTAATTAGAGATACCGCAACTGCACGTCTTTTAAATTTTCTATCAGATAAAGTCCACGACTTGAAATCATTAAAATCAATAGTTTTATTAATTAGCATGGGGCTTAGTATTTCTCCGGAAATAACATCGGTATGCCCCCAATTGTAAATTCCTATATCAAACCAATTTGAGATATTATTAAAAGTATCTTTATTGAATTGCTTTTTGAATTTATTGATTAATAAATAAGCAAAACTAGTATATTCATATTTAGTCGAAGGTAACAAAATATTTGCTAATTGATAGCAGCGGTCTATATTAAAATCAGTGAGCTGCATTATTTCATTGACCTTAGATTCAAATAGCTCGTGAGATAAACCGTAAGCATCATAGCCTTCTTTGAAGTATCGCGAGTATTTGGCAACTAATTCGGGATTAGCATTTCTGATACAGTAGTCAACTATTTCGTTGTAAATGTTTTGGGTATTCATAATTTCTCTATATTATTTTTACTTATTATAATCATAAAAACCTTTGCCAGACTTCCTACCCAAATTTCCGGCAGCTACCATTTTTTTGAGCAGAGGAGCCGGTCTATATTTTGGGTCACCAATATCATAATGCAGAACCTGTAAAATATACAAGCAAGTGTCTAATCCGATTAAATCGGCAAGGGCAAGGGGTCCCATAGGGTGCGAAAAACCAAGTTTGCAAGTATTGTCAATATCTTCGACACTGCCAATATGCTCCATCAGAGCAAAAATAGCTTCATTGATAAACGGAAGTAGAAGCCGATTTGCGATAAATCCGGGATAATCAGCCGACTCAATTGCTTGTTTTTCAATACTAATAGCTAAATCCCTGATTTTCGATAAAGTGTGAACCGAGGTATTCAAGCCCCTAATAATTTCGACTAACTTCATCATTGGAACCGGATTCATAAAGTGCATTCCGATTACTTGCTCTGCTCGATTAGTCTGAGCAGCAATTTCCGTAATTGATATAGTCGAAGTATTGCTTGCAAATATAGCATCAGGATTTATCTTTTTATCTAATTCTCTATAAATTTGGAATTTCAGCTCTTTGTTTTCTGTTGTGGCTTCAATTACTAAATCGGAATCGCAATGAGCAGAATAATTATCTATAAAATTTATATTTTTCAAGGTATTAGTAAATATTTCCTCAGTGATTATCAGCTTTTTCAGTTGTCTCTCAAGATTTGCTTCAATTGTTTTTTTTGCAAAATCCAATTGAGTTGAAGAAATGTCGTATAAATAAACGCTATAACCAAACTGAGCAAGCGAGTGAGCAATACCATTGCCCATAGTGCCGGCTCCGAATACTAGTATTTTATTGAATATCATTATATTTCTCAATTACAAAAATAATATCAGAGAAAACGAAAATTAATATAAAATAGTATATGAAATGTGTAATATTATGTTTTAAAATTATGGAGAAATAATTTATATGGTTCTTAATTCTCTGGGGGCTTGGAGTTTGGGGGTGAAAGATTTTCGGTCCCCAGCCACAGTACGAAGAGCATAGTGCTGAGACGAGTATATTCCTATTTCCCGAACCCCGAACCCCGAACCCCGAAAAAAGAACCACCCCGTCATCGCTTCGCGATGCCACCCCTCCATTGGATGGGAATTTTAAGATTAGCCTCTAAATTGTTACCCATATCTTCAATATATAATCTTTAAGCCCTCTCCTTCGGAGAGGGTTTGGTTGAGGTTTAAAAGATTTTCGGTCCCCAGCCACAGTACGAAGAGCATAGTGCTGAGACGAGTATATTCCTATTTCCCGAACCCCGAACCCAGAACCCAGAACCCCGAAAAAAGAACCACCCCGTCATCGCTTCGCGATGCCACCCCTCCATTGGATGGGAATTTTAAGATTAGCCTCTAAATTGTTACCCATATCTTCAATATATAATCTTTAAGCCCTCTCCTTCGGAGAGGGTTTGGTTGAGGTTTAAAAGATTTTCGGTGCCCAGCCACACTACGCAGAGCGTAGTGCGGAGACGAAATGGAGTCCCCTCTCATGTTACCGATGTTCAACATCTAACGATGTTGCAAGAAAGAAACTTTTTCAAACTAAACTTCCCACTTCCTACTTCCTAATTCCTATTTCCCAATTCCTACTTTCAACTTTATGAACTTTATAACTTTCATTCTACCAATATTCAACATCTAACGATGTTGGAAGAAAGAAACTTATTTCATCCAAAACTTTCTAATTTCTAATTTCTACTTTATAACTTTATAACTTTATAACTTTATAAACTTTACAAACTTTCAACTTTATAACTGTACTTACTCTATCACTACTTTACAATACTTAATTCTGTTAATTCCATACTGAAGTACAATCATGTAGGCACCACTTGATAAGTCATTGCTTAGTTTTATACTTAATTGTCCGCTGTCATTTTTCGTATATTCTATTTGTTTGGTTAATTCATTGCCGCTCATGTCATATATGTATAAGTTCTCTAATTGTTCACCGTTAGTATTGCCGGATTCTATCGTTATAAAAGCGCCTTTGTGCGAAGGATTTGGATATACACTTAGTTCTTCAGGCATTGGAGGCAGTTCATTACCATCTACATTTAAATTGCAATTCGCTCTGTAGCGGAATATGCACTTGCCTATTGCTATGTATGCATTATTCGGAGATGATGCCGAAAGATCAAATGCTGTCCCTAAACGTATTCCCAATGTATCAGGATATTCTCGCTCCCAACTCTCTCCAGCGTTCTTCGTGTGGTAAACTACCATGTCACTCTTTTCAACGCCTAAGCTTTTCTTGCTTCCTGAAAGTGCGAATCCTTCTTGTTCATTTATAAATTTAATCCTTTTAACTCCTAAGGTAAAAAGTGAATCATCCAATTGTTTTTCCCATGATAAGCCGCCGTCGATGGTTTTAAATATCACATTGTTGTAATATTTTCTTTCTAATTGGTGGTAATATACTCCCCCAACCCAGCCTATTTGTTTATTTATAAAATTAATCCCTAATAACAGTGGATTATTCGGTAATCTTATATTAGTCCAATTATCGCCCCTATCTGTTGATTTTGCTAATATCATACAGGCTTCTTCATCTATTCGGCAGATTACATATATTGTATTGGAATCTACTATCTGACAACGCCAAGGCATCAACTTTTTATTGTCCATCTTGTTTATATTGACCCATTTGGTGGTTTTCCAATCATCGGTTGTGAGTACTATTGAATCCTGTATGTTTAATCGTTCATTAGAATCTCCCAATGCTATACCTAAATAACAATATATTCCCAATCCGCTCTTGTGCATTGAAAAATCCTTATATTCACGGTCTTCAAGATATATTGAATCATTTGCTAATACAGATACTCGTTCCCATGTTTGTCCGCCATTATAAGTCCTTATTACATACTGTATATCTGTTCCTATATATATTGTATCTTTGTTTAGTATTTCTATTTTTCTGCTTTTCATTATTGTCCAACTTACTCCGGGTATTGTATCTACCTTTATTGTCGGATGGTCAGGTAAATAGCCGTATTTGCACTCAAATGTTTTACCTTGGTCTGTGGTCTTCCACAATATTGCTCCGCCATCAACTCCCTCGTCGCTCCAATTATATAGCATTTTCTCTACAAAATAGTAAGTACTGTCACCATAAGAACCGCCAGCACCCCAATCTTCTGTAAAGTCTGTTGTATATATCAGTTTGGCAAATTCCCAGCATGCTGAGTATGTCGGCAATACCGTTAAAAATAATAATATTAGTATAAATACTTTTTTCATAAAAATCCGTTCCAATTTAAATTAAGTGTAGTTACTTTTGAATAAAGTGTAAATTAATAAAAATAATTAAGAATTACAAATTAATTATATAATAGTGGCTGGTGAATAGTGGCTATTCTTAAAATTGCCCTTTTGCAAGGGTGTTTTTTTGTTAGAAAATATATTATGCAAATAAAATGCAAATTCAGTGTTAAGTTATTAATGATTTTGATTATCTCGCATTTTCTTCATAATATTGCATTCTGTTAATATTGTGTAAAGATAGTAAAGATATTGTTAAGATTTGATATATATACGATAGTTATTATAAATTATAAGAGGTTATGATGTTTAGAAGCATTTTACCAAAAGAGTATGCCTTCTTTGACTTTTTTGATGAGCATATAGCTTTATGCCTAAAACTAAGTAAAGAAATCCTATCTCTTTCTAATGGTGTAGGTTCAATTGACGAAACAGAGAAAAGTTTAAAAAGCCTTGAAAAGCAAATGGATCAGATTACCTTACAATGCACCGAAGCACTCCACAAAACATTTATTACTCCGATAGAAAGAACCGATATATTAAAGTTGATTAAAAGAATGGATTCTATAGCAGATTCAGCTTACAGAGCAATATCAAGAATTAAAATCTATGAATTAGAAATCAGACCAGATATTAAAGATATAGCAGCTATATTAGTTAAAGCAATTGAAGAACTCCAAATAGCACTCAAATTACTAAAAGATATGAAAGACGTTGATACTATCAGAGCAAAATGCCAATCTATTCGTGCATTAGAATCGCAGGGAGATGATATTTTCAAAAAAGCAATCTCATTAGTATTTAAAGAGGGCGATGCTATTGCCATTATTAAATGGAAAGAAATATATGAAAAATTAGAAAAAGCCATCAATCGCACAGAAGATACAGCGAATCTCATCGAAGAGATATTGATTGAGTCGGCATAAATAATTTCTAATTTTAAACAAATGATGTCTCATATAATAAAAGCCTTACAATGGAAATAAATTGGTTCTTAATAATTTTTACTATTATAATTGCATTAGCATTTGATTTAATAAATGGATTTCATGATTCTGCTAACTCAATTGCCACAGTAGTATCAACCCGTGTATTATCCCCTAAAATAGCTGTACTTTGGGCGGCATTCTTTAATTTTATTGCTATGTTTATTTTTGCTCCGAAAGTAGCTGACACAATTTCCAAGATTGTAATAATCAATGTCGGAGACCCGGCATTCCTCTGGGTAATATTGTCCGGCTTGATTGGTGCGGTGGTCTGGGATATAATAACTTGGTGGTGGGGACTTCCCACAAGTAGCTCTCATGCATTAATCGGCGGATTTGCCGGTGCAGGATTAGCTTACAAAGGCATAGATATTATTCGCTGGCATAAATTAGTCGAAACAGTTTCATTTATCCCTCTTGCTCCGATACTCGGATTAGCAGTTGCATTTGCATTTATGGTTGCGATTTATTGGATTTTCAGAAAATGGCATCCGCGTAAAGTAGATAAGCTTTTTCGCAAAGGGCAATTAGTATCCGCTGCATTGTATTCACTCGGTCATGGTGGTAATGATGCTCAAAAAACAATGGGAATTATAGTTGCCGCATTAGTTGCCGGTGGTGTAATGTCTCCTGATACTCAGCTATCTTTAACACATTGGAATACTGCTTGGATAATTATCTCTTGCCAGACAGCTATGGGGGTTGGGACAGCACTCGGTGGCTGGAAAATAGTTAAAACTATGGGAATGAAACTTACAAAGCTTAAACCGGTTCACGGTTTTTGTGCCGAAACAGCGGGGGCAGCCACGATATTTTTAGCTACTCACTGGGGAATCCCTGTTTCAACTACTCATACGATTGCCGGTTCGATAGTCGGGGTAGGAGCTACAACTAATTTATCAGGTATTAAATGGAAGGTCGCCGCAAGAATAGTTATGGCTTGGTTTGTAACAATACCTTTTGCTGCTTTAGTCGGTGCATTGTGTTTCTGGTGTTCCAGTCTATTGCATTCTGGGTTTTAATTGTTGTACATATTCAGATGTATTCCAAATGACCTGACCGCCACATAAATTAAATCACATGCTGAAGTGGCTGTGTAAATACAATTGTTCTACTGCAAATTTCCGCAGTATTTATCTTCTTCCCTAATCAACCCCACGCTTCAGCGTGGGGTTGCAAGTAATTAGCGCCATTCCCCGTGCTGAAGCGTGGGGAAACGGGCATAGTGAGAAATTATAAATAGCAATCAAAAGGAAAAGTAACAAATTATATGATTTTCATAACCAAATAGCCATATCAATTCATGCCGTCCCCACGCTGAAGCGTGGGGTTGAATGGAGTTCGGAATAATATTTGCATACATATACAATAGATTAGTAGCTTTTATACAGCGTGGGGATACAAGTAATTAGTGCCATTCCCCACTCTTTAGAGGCTGTGTAAAAAACCTTTGATTGCTACCGTTTTTTCAACAAAAACAAAGTACTCAAAGTCTCTGATGAGGTTGTCTAAAAAGTAAAAGCATTTCAAAATCGTCATTCTGAGTTACTGACCACCCGCTACGCGGCTGGTAAAACAATACAATGACAACAAAAAAAGAACGTGTATATTGAAAGTTTTTGAAATTGCCCGGTACAACATTGGTAATAAAGATTCCGATTTTGAGTTTGGGCAGGAAGCATTTAGATAGAATAATTGGTGTTATAATACCCGCTTAACAGGCTGTCACCTTAATATGCTTCCCAAAAACTAAATAATAATTAAACAATATCAAATAATCATTGGAAATAGAATGAAAACTCCAATTGAAGAATTAAAGATAGTGTTTACAAACACTGCAGGCATCGATATAGGTTCGGAGAAACATTTCGCAGCAGTAGGTCAGGGAAACGGGGCAGTACGCTCATTTACCAGTTTCACCAAAGACTTGCAGTCAATGTCTTTGTGGTTTAAGGAAAACGGTATAACAACGGTTGTAATGGAATCAACCGGCAGTTATTGGATTCCTGTATATGAAGTTTTGGAAAGTGCCGGTTTTAAAGTAGCACTTGTCAATGCCGCCCATGTCAAGAATGTTCCTGGCAGAAAAAGCGATGTGATAGACTGCCAATGGCTCCAAAAGATATATAGTTTTGGACTACTGCGCGATTCATTCATTCCAAGCGAAGATATCCGCCGTATTCGCTCGTATGTCAGACTAAAAAGCGATCATGTAAGGAGTGCCGCCTCACATATACAGCATATGCAAAAAGCGTTGGACCAAATGAATATTAAAATACATAATGTAATTTCGGAAACAGCCGGAGTAAGCGGGATGAAAATATTAAAAGCTATAATCTCAGGTGAACGATCTCCCGAAATATTGCTTTCGTTGTGCGATACAAGGATAATAAATAAGAAGAGGCAAGAGGTAATAAATTCGCTTGAAGGTAATTTTCGCACCGAGCATATATTTGCTCTAAAACAAGCAGTAGAAGGATACGAATTTTATCAGAAGCAAATTATTGACTGTGACGATGAGATAGAAAAGTTACTCAATAAATTTAATTCTTCAAATGAAAATGATGGGTTTGAAATTGACGTAAAAAAAAGTAGGTTTTAAAAAAGTACGCCGACACGCAACAAGTTACGATTTAGAGAGTATGTTGATTAATATGACGGGTGGTGTTAATTTGTCAGTTCTCCCCGGTATGTCTGCGTACAATAGTTTGCAACTACTAGCAGAGATAGGGACGGATATGAGCTTTTGGTCAAACTCTAAAAAATTCACATCGTGGTTGGGAGCAGCCCAGCAAACACATCAAAGCGGGAAAAGCCGTAATAAAGGACGCACAAAGAGGCATAAGAACAAAGCTGCTCATATACTTCAATTAGCGGCAAGAACAGTAGGAAGAAGCGGCACAGCATTAGGTGCATTTTATAGAAGGATAAGTAGAACAAAAGATGCCCCAACTGCAGTAACAGCAACGGCAAGAAAATTGGCAATACAAATATACAATTTACTAAAATATAAGCAAGAATACAAAGAATTTGGTTCGGAGGAATATGAAAAAAAATACGACGAAATTCAATTGAAAAACTTAGAAAAGAAGGCAAAAAGACTTGGGTGCATTCTCGTTAAAGTGTCTTAAATTTTGAGTGTTAATCAAAACACTTATTGGGATATATTTTCGTATAACACTTTTAAAATATCGGATAAATCATTGTGAATATAGCGTTTACAAGGACACTCAAGAAAAGATGTCATTAACAGTGTAACGAAGAATCCAGAGTTATCAACAAGTTAGCATTATCTGGATTCTTCACTTCGTTCAGAATGACAATTTTTTAGTCAGCCACTTGAATGGTGCTGGGAATAATATTTGCCGTCTTGTGGCAGTTTTTACACAGCCTCTTCAGCATGGGGTTGAATGTATGGGTGGGATTAATATTGCTGTCATTTATGTGTGGGTAAGCTAATAAAGAAATCTTTCTTATAAGGGTGTTAGTTGTTGAACATTGCTAATAAACATTGTTAAGTCCTCACACTCTATCTTCTCTTTTTGTTGTTAAAACAAGAGTGTGGTGGTGGAGTATCTCATTATGTTACAGATGTTTAACTCCTATCGGAGTTAAAATTTAAAATCAAAGATGTGTATCCAATAAGATATCAAAAATCAATATTTGATATATAAGGATTTTCTTTATACTAATAACAATTATTTGCTAACCCACTTAAATTAGTGAAGACCCCTAATTTTTATATATCGTCAATATAAATAAATTTCGTATTTTTGTTATTTGCAAAATGATAATAAAAACTTATTAAAATAGAGGTTACAATGACAGCAACAGAAACTACGGCTCCTAATAATTTTATTAAGAGTATAATAATCGAAGATTTAAAAAACAATAAAAATGACTCAAAAGTCCATACACGATTTCCTCCTGAACCTAACGGGTATTTACATATAGGGCACGCCAAATCAATATGCCTTAATTTTGGGCTTGGCAAAGAATTCAATGGTTTGACAAATTTGAGATTCGACGATACTAATCCTGTCAAAGAGGATGTTGAATATGTTGACTCAATTATCGAAGATGTTAAATGGCTCGGTTTTGACTGGGACGACAGGATGTATTATGCTTCTGATTATTTTGATAAAATTTATGAATATGCCATTCAATTAATTAAAATGGGTTTAGCTTATGTATGTGAGCAGACACCCGAAGAAATGCGTATCTCTCGCGGTACACTTACCGAACCCGGCAGACCAAGCCCATTTAGAGACAGAACTATCGAAGAGAATTTAGAGCTATTCGAGAAAATGAAAAACGGAGAATTCCCGGACGGCAGCCGTACTTTAAGAGCAAAAATCGATATGAATTCACCGAATATAAATATGCGTGACCCTGTAGTTTATAGAATAAAAAAAGCAAGCCATCACCGTACCGGCGATAAATGGTGCATCTATCCTATGTATGACTTTACTCATTGCCTCTCTGATATGCTCGAGGGAATAACGCACTCGATTTGTACTTTAGAATTTGAAGACCACAGACCTCTCTATGACTGGTATTTGGACGTACTTAAAACTCCTTGCCACCCGCAACAAATTGAATTCGCCAGACTAAATATCAATTACCTTGTGCTAAGTAAGAGAAAGCTTTTGCAGCTTGTACAAGAGGGATTTGTTAGCGGCTGGGACGACCCACGTATGCCGACTATTTCCGGTTATCGTCGCCGAGGTTATACTCCAGAAGCCATCAGAGATTTTGCCGAGAGAATCGGTGTTACCAAAGCTGAAAGCATTGTTGACTATAGTGTATTGGAATTCTGTATTCGTGAAAATTTAAATAAGCACGCACAAAGAGCTATGGCGGTAGTCAATCCTTTAAAAGTTATTATTGAGAATTATCCCGAAGATAGGGATAATGATGAATTAGACGCTGTCAATAATCCTGAAAATCCCGAAGCAGGAACACGTAAAATTAAGTTTTCTAAAGAAATATATATTGAACGCGATGACTTTATGGAAGAGCCTCCTAAAAAATTCTTTCGCTTAGCTCCGGGTAAAGAAGTTAGATTAAGGTATGCCTATTTCATTACTTGCAAAGAAGTTATTAAAGACGAAGCCGGTGAAATAAAGGAATTAATCTGTACTTACGATCCTGCTTCTCGTGGCGGTAATTCTCCTGATGGCAGAAAAGTGCAAGGCACAATTCATTGGGTTTCGGCAAAATTCGGTGAGCAGGCAGAGCTTAGATTATATGATAATCTATTTTTAAGCGAAGCTCCGGACAACGCTCCCGAAGGCAAAACATTTTTAGATAATTTGAATCCGGAATCTCTAAAAGTTGTAACTGCTATGGTCGAACCGATGATTAAAAATGCAAATCCGGGTCAAGCTTTCCAATTCGAGAGAGTAGGATATTTTGTAGCTGATATAAAAGATTCCTCTCCGAATAATCCGGTGTTTAATCGTACAGTCGGATTAAAAGACACTTGGGCAAAGATGCAGAAGAAGTAAGGATTGATTGAATTTATTGTAAATCGCCATTTACTGTAAAAGTGAGTGGCGATTTTTTTGTTTGGAATTGTTTCAAAATATTGTAAATTGCTATCTGATTTATAAAACATTATTAGATTAATATTATGACCAAATCCAATATCAAGTTGCAGCTCACTATTAGCGAAAAAAACAAATTGCGGGCTAATAAAATCAAAATATTTGATATACCAAATTTTACAATTGATGAATTAGAGGTATTATTAGCTGTTACTTATGAACGAGCAAGAGAAATTTATGCATTAGCTGAATTTCAAACTATACCCTCTGTCGGAATCAAATTCGCTGAAGATTTAATTTCAATGGGATACTATTCGGTAGGTCAATTAAAAGGCAAAAACGGAGCTACACTAACCAATGAATTTGAATTATTAAAGGGTTATTGGATAGACCCTTGTGTTGAAGACCAATTCAGATTAGTAGTTTATTATGCCGAAACTAAAGACAATAGTAAAAAGTGGTGGGATTTTACCGAAGAACGTAAAAAATACAGACTTGAAAACGGTTATCCAGATACAAGACCTCAAAAAGCATGGCATGAAGTATTAGGAATTAAATTAAAAAAGTGAAAACAAAAATGAGTGAATATCAAATAATTTTCGGCTATGAAAATATGGATTTTACTAAAGTAACCGAAATGCTTTCACAAGTATATTGGAGTATTGGAATTAGTGAAGCAGAAGTTAAGAAGGGGGCATTAAATTCGGCATTAGTTGCCGGAGCATTCATCGACGGTAGTCAAGTTGGATTTGCTCGTGTGATTTCCGATAAGACCCGATTTGCATATTTGACCGATGTAGTAATTGATGATGCCTATAGAAAACAAGGAATCGGCAGCCTAATTGTCGAAAGCATTTTAAAGCATGATGAGTTGCAAGATATTTATCAATGGCTTTTAGTTACTAAAGATGCTCACGGTGTATATGAAAATTTAGGCTTTGAAGTGCTTAAAAATCCCGAAAAGTGGATGGGTATAATTGAGAAAAGACCCGAACGATAAATATTTAAGGCTCTTCGCTATTTTGTATTAGTAGTAAGGGTGGCTGTTGACTGGTAACAGTTGGCTGGGGAATTGGAAAATATGAATTTGAAAAATGATGTCTCCATACTACGCTCTCAATAGTGCAGATGCAGATAGGGACTATTGCTATTGTGACAGGAGATAGAAAATTGAAATTAGGAGCTGATGCTATATCGTGTGATACAACGGAACTTCCGCTCGTCATATTGCAATAAGTAACTAATCTACCAACAGATAAGTGTATTTTTGTTTAAATATACGTAGGCATTTTTATTAATGATAAATAATTTGTATATAAAATATTTATGCTTATATTTGTAAGCATTGTATTTTATTTGGAGATTATTATGTACGTTTCTAGAATTGCTAACAATAATAAATCTGAGAAAACTAAATATACAAGCCTGATAAGAGAATCTTACAGGGAGAATGGGAAAGTTAAGACAAGAGTTATTTGTAATATATCGCATCTACCCGAAGATGAAATTTTAGCTATTGAATTTGCCTTGAAAAACAGAGGCGATGTCTCAAAATATTTAAAAGTCAAAGAATCAAGCCAAGTCTATAAAAGCGTCGGAGCAGTTCAGCTAATTTATGAAATATTAAAGAAATTTGGTGTGCATAAAGCTTTAGGCTCTAAATTAGAAGGCAAGCTTGCTCTAATGCAAATAATATCAAGAGTTATTAATCAAGGTTCTTGTTTGTCAACAATCCGCTATACATCAAATCAAGCATTATGCGAAGTGCTCAACATTCAAGAAAAAATCAGTGAAGACAGTTTATATGACAATCTTTCATGGCTATCATCAAATCAATCGAAAATCGAAGTCAAATTATTTAACGAGCGATTTAAAGGTTCTAAGCCAACATTATTTTTATATGATGTAACAAGCAGTTACTTCGAAGGTGAACATAATGATTTGGCAGAATGGGGCTATAATCGAGACAAAAAGAAAGGTAAAAAGCAAGTAGTTGCGGGATTATTGTGTGATGAAGACGGATATCCGTTATCAATAGAGCTGTTTGAAGGCAACACACTTGATTATCAAACATTTGGTAATCAGATTAAAAAAGTAGTCGAGAAGTTTAAATGCGAATATGTAACCTTTGTCGGAGACAGAGGTATGATTAAATCAAAGCAAGTAGATGAAATTACTGAAAATGATTTTTATTATATAACTGCAATAACCAAACCGCAGATTCAAACACTGTTAAATTCCGGTATAATAGAAATGAGCCTTTTTGATACTGAATTAAAAGAAGTAGAAAATAATGGCGTTCGTTATGTATTAAGACGTAATCCGCAACGTACTTTAGAAATACGTAGGTCAAGAAAGCAAAAGAGAGAAAAATTAGAAAGTTTTTTAAAAGAAAAAAATGATTATTTAGAAATGCACTCTAAAGCCTGTGTCGATGTAGCTAAAAAAAACGTAGATGAAAAAATAAAGAAGCTAAAATTAGATAGCTATTTATCTGTAGATGTATCAAAAGATAATAATCGTAAATTAGCAGTCTTTATCGATGAGCAGTTACTTGCAGAATTATCTTTACTCGACGGATGCTATATAATTAAGACAAATTTACCGACTACAGTTGATAAAGAAATTATTCACAGCAGATACAAGGACTTATCAAAAGTAGAAACAGCATTTAAGAATATGAAGACAGAAGTTCTTGAATTAAGACCTTGGTTCGTTCAGACAGAAGCGAGCACTCGCGGACACGCGTTTGTTGTCATGCTTGCATATTTAGTAATTAAGTATTTGAGAAATAACTGGAAAATATTTGGAATTCCCGTGGCTGAGGCTATTGACTCATTTAATAATCTATCAATTATCGAAGAAACTTACAAGACTGGAGAAAAGATTTATGTAATACCGGAGCCAAATAATAAGATGAAACAACTACTGGAGGCAATTAATGTTAAATTGCCAACTACATTACCACATATCAAAATAAATGTAGTCAGTAGAAAATTAAAGTAATATCATTTTAACTAATTTATATTACATATACTTAGATGCTGTTCTTGCCTTGTTTATTTCCGGAACTTCCGATACAATACACTTTTATAAAATTTGTGTGAAATTTGAAAATCAAATAAATACATATCAACCCGACGGTTAACCGCCGGGTTGAATTATCGAAAAACAGGTCATATTTTTATTCTGAAAATGAAATATCATACAAATTAGATTTTATTTGATAACCGTAAATATTTTGTTTATTGATTTAGCATTATAGGATATATTAATTAAATAGGTACCATAAGATAAACGGCTAATATCAATCGGTAAAATGTTTGTATTACTGCTAATGCTCATAAAATCGGATATTAATAACTGACCATCTATAGAATAAATTTTAATGTTTAAATTATCAGAATCAAAACTACTAAGATATAGATTTAAAATATTATCTTTAGTCGGATTAGGTGCTATAGACAATAATGTTTCTGAATCTTGTACAGAAGCAGGATTGTAAGTATTGAAACTAAAGATAGAAGACCAATTGCTGGCTACATCAGGAGTATAAGCTCTAACTCTCCAATAATAGGGTTTGTTAGTTAAAAGAGTAAGTGCCGAAAGCGAATAAGTAGGCTCGACAATACCATTTTGATTTAGTACCCAGTTTGCGTCGAAGTTAACTGACTCAGAAATTTGTAGTCTGTATTTAATGTTAGCTCCTGCGACGGCTCCCCATTGAAGGTTATCATTTGGTCTTATATCGCCTTGATTATTTTGTGGAAATACTAATACCGGAGCAATAACTACATCTTCAGCTTTAGTAGTGAAGCTCCACGCCTCTGACCATTGGCTACTTGTAGTTTCATTTAATGCTTGAACTTTCCAGTAATAAGTAGTTCCTTTTTCAGCATTTGCAAAGTCTGCATTAGTTAATGTGATATTTGTCAAATCTACTGCTATATCAGTAAAATTAGCATCTTTAGCGATTTTTACATTATATTTGCTTGCATTTTGGACAGAGTTCCAAGTAAGGGATGGCGGAATAACCAAATCCGTTGAACTATTAGCAGGAGCTAAAAGAGTAGGAGTAGCAAGCTCTTCAACTAATACTTCGTCAGTTAATTTAAACCAGTAAGAATAGTTTAAAGTCTGGGCATTATATTTTACATTATTAATAGTTACTAAATATTTAACATCATTTTGAAGTCCGGCAGCTTTCCACTGCAAGCAATTAGGCAAGCTTCCCCAGCCTAAAATATCGTATTTTTGAGCTGAAACAGTAATGGGTATTCCGGCTTCAGTTTGCATCGTGATTTGTGCATTTGAATAGTCAACTCCGGCATTACTCCACAGGCTTGTTTTATTTGGTATTGCGTGGAATGATAAATAGAATTCTTTGTTAAAAAAATCAATCGGATAATTTTGAAATGGGCAGGCTACATAGTCCACTGTTACATTTGTTGAATTATTTGCTACATAGTCTTGATATTTCATAGACATCGCGGTGGCAAACCATTGTGTAGCATCACCGGCTTTCGGGTAGCCGTCTGCCCTACCAAATGATACTTTTTCTAAAAATGGATTGATTACAGCTCTTCTATGCCCCAATTCGTCTCCTGAAGCAGACTTGTCATCAATTAGCCAACCGACGACGGCTTTTTCGGAGTCGGCTAAATACTCTTCGGAAACAAATCCGAGATGAAGATTTGAAGTAGATGCACCATTATAACCGGGCTGAGAGTAGCAAGCATAAGTTGCCGGAGGCTCGTGATTTAATTCACCGTTTGAAGCACAAATCAAGGCAGCTTGATTTGCTTCATTGTCGCCTATATCCTCCCAAGTAAGCAGACTTAGATTGTGAATTTTACGAATTTGATTTATTTTATTTAGCAGTTTCGATTTTTCGGTAGCAGTTAATGAGCCTGCTGTGCAATTAGTAATATTCGGACTAACAGAGTATATTGACTCCCAAGTGTTATCCGCATTTAAATCAATTGAGAAAAATATTGCAATTAAAGCAATACTTATGTAAATTGTTTTCTTCATAATGAACCCCTTTTAAATAAAAAAACTAAAATAACACTATAATATAACTGCAAAATTGAATTTGTTTCAATTATTTTGTTTCTTTGCTATTATTATGTGGGTAAGCAAATAAATAAATCTTTCTTACAAGGGCTTAGCTGTTGAACATCGCTAATAATCATTATTTAGTTCCCCACTCTTTCTTCACTTTTTGTTGTTAAAACAAGAGAGTAGTAGTTGGGTATCTCATTATATTACCGCTGTTTAACACCTGCCGGAGTTGAAATTTAAAATCAAAGATGTTTATCCAATAATATATCAAAAATCAATATTTGATATATTAGTATATTCTTTATACTAATAACAATTATTTGCTAACTTACTTGAAATAGCGAAGACCCCTAATTATAGACAGCGAAGAACAAAAAATGCAAATCACTATTTGATGATATCAATGATCTCAATTAAAACCGTACGAGAGAAAAATCTCTCAGCAGCAGTATTATATGAATTTATACCGGGTGCAAATCTATCGGAGCCTACGCCCTCTATGCTGATAATCTTAGCATTAGGAGCTAATTTGTTAATCAGTAAGGCAGTTTTATTTGCTCTATTAGTTGACAAATTTTTATTAAACTCGTCAGTGCCCAAGACATCTGAGTAACCGGTAATCTTCAGTTCGGAACTTGGTTTTAGTTCTTTAAGGAAATTTTTTATTTCATTGTGTGAAGTTGATGGAATCTGATCACTTGCAATATCAAATAAAATCAAAGCTAATCTTGAAACTTTTATATCTGAGGTATCTTTAACTATGCTTATAGTGTCTTGAGCAATAGCACGCGAACCATTTTTGGCAATAACTGAGAATTGAACATCGATAGGAATATTTGAGTTGAGTTTTCGAGCGAGACTGTCGCTAATGCTGTTTTTTAGCTCATCAGGCAATTCAGAGCCCGAGAAACTAAATACTTCAGTTGAGCCCTGCTTGCCGATAATATGCCATTCTTTGATACCTTTTTTGTCTGTTCCTTTGGTACTTACTTTGAAATCTCTCGGATTAATATCAACAATTTCTTCAAAATTTTCGCGTTTGAGCGGGGATAGAATCTCCGGATTAGACGACATAATCTGTACTCTACGGTTTTCGGCATATCCACTGTCGTTTCGAGTAATTGTTTTTAGTGGAGGATAACAGTATTTATCGTAAATAATGGAAATTCTACCGGTATCAATGTTCCAAATTTCATTCAAATATCTGCGTACTTTTTTAGCTCTTGAATAAGCTAATTCGGTATTGGAATTCTCGGTAACGGAGTCAATAAATCCTTTAAGTGTAATTTTAGAATCCAGATACTTATTAAGTTTATACCCGATTATATTCAATATATCATTATGCAAGTTCATAGGGATAGGTTCTAATTTTTCAATATCAAATTCAGAGTTAGACTTAATCTGGTTATAATTTGGTTGAAATTTATCTGAATTATTATCAAAAAATACTACATCTAAATTCTGGAAAGCCTGAGTAACTAATTTGGTCTTTATATTAATTTTCGGAACGGACGGTTGAATATTAACATAATATACTTTTTTACGGAAGAGGGTATCTGATCTGGAAATTACGGTATTATTTACAATTTTTATTTGTAAATCTTCACGAGTAGTTATTGTATCTTGTCTGCCATTAACAAAGGTATCGTATTGATATTCTGATTTATCAATTGTAATTGTATCAATTTTGAATGTAGTAATATTTTCAACCGGAATTATTAGTTTTGGTTTCGGAGAGTAAGCTATCGACAATCCAAGCTTAATATTATTAGCTTTCCAAGTTGACGAATCAATTAAATCTGTCAATCCGTAATTGTAATATATTTCAGGAGCAAGAATCAAAGAATTATCCGAGTTCAACGGTAAATCGTAGCTGATTCCGATATTCAATCCCCCATATACAGCCGAGAAAGAAGTTTTAATATCTCCACTTTTTTCATTGCGTACATTTTTACCGGTTTCAGTAAATATACCGGTTTTAGGTGATTTGATTTTCTCGTATTGCGAATATTTTTTACTAATATAAGGAGCGATAAATCCACCTCCGATTATATTCAAACCCTTCCATAAATTATACTTTAAATAGGGCTCAAAATTAATCATTGTAAATTCAGTACTCAAATAATGAGTAAAAAAGCCGGTAACTGCTAGATTGCCGATACGGACAATAGTGGGTTCGTCCACTTGCAAGTCTGCTTCGAAGTAATCATAGCTGGCTCTAATTCCAATATTAAATCCAAAAGACATCGGTAATTCGTAAGCAATTCCAAAATAATAGCCTTTGCCGGATTCTTCTTTATTAAATTGCGGACAACAGTTCGGCACTCCGGGAATTCTTTTAAAATCCGGATTATGCTGATATATCGAATATCCGCCGAATAATTTATAAAGACCGGTTTGATATGTCGTGTCTTGAGCTACTGCTAAGTATGATAATAATATCGTTAAAAAGGAATAAAGGAATAATCTCACTTTGTACTTTTCTTTTGTAATCAAATATGTTAGCTTAAAAAGAACAAATATAATAAATAAAAATAAATTTACTAATATTTTTTTTCTTAAAACGTTATAGAATCAAAAAATACTTTAAATTATTAAAATAAATGGGGTAGAAAATTGGAATATAAGCAATTTATAGATGAGGCGAAGCTACATAAGCTATTGGAAGATACCGGCTCTGCTACAGATGAGCAAATTGATGCTATTTTTGCAAAGGCACTTGAGATGAAAGGCTTAGACCTCGAAGACGTAGCTGCCTTACTAAATATTAAAGATAAAGGTACATTAGACAAACTTTATCATACCGCACTCCAGATTAAAGAAGATATATACGGCAATAGATTAGTGCTTTTTGCCCCTTTATATATTTCTAATTTCTGCTCAAATAATTGTTTATATTGCGGTTTCAGAGTTAACAACACAGAATTGCACCGCCATACATTAACAATTGACCAAATAATAGAAGAGACCAAATTGATTTTAGCACAAGGGCATAAGCGTACACTTATGCTTATGGGTGAAAATCATAAAAATTGTTCCCTTGATTATTTCATCGAAGCTATCGAAGCAGTTTATTCTGTTCGCGACGAAAAGGGTAATAATATTCGAAGAATAAATGTAGAGATAGCACCTCTTAGCGAAGAAGAATTTCAGAAATTAAATAAAGTCCAAATCGGTACTTATACAGTATTTCAGGAAACTTATCACAAAGAGACTTATCAGAAAATGCACTTGTCCGGCAAGAAGTCCGATTACGAATGGAGACTATTTGTAATGGATAGAGCTCTTCAAAACGGAATGCATGACGTAGGAATCGGGGCTCTATTCGGGCTTTATGATTATAAATTTGAAGTATTGGGATTAATTGAGCATGCTAAGCATTTAGACAGAGAGTATGGGGTAGGACCACACACTATTTCGATTCCGAGAATTCAACCGGCGGGAAATGCACCGGCTTCTCATGATACAAAATATTTAGTAAGCGACGAAGATTTTAAGAAATTAGTTGCTGTTATCAGGCTTGCAGTTCCATATACAGGTATGATTTTGTCAACTCGCGAATCTATAAAGATGCGTACCGAATTATTCAATATGGGGATTTCTCAGATTAGTGCAGGCTCTAAAACAAATATCGGCGGATATAAACAGGCTTTAAACGGCGAAGGAGAAATCGGTCAATTTGAATTAAACGACTGCCGTACCAGTGGCGAAGTGATAAAAGATGTAATACAGATGGGATTTGTGCCATCATTCTGCACTGGTTGTTACAGACTGGGCAGAGTAGGAGCTGATTTTATGGACTTAGCTAAGCCCGGATTAATCAAACTGCACTGCCTGCCGAATGCACTCACTACTCTGAAAGAATATTTAGAGGATTATGCCGACGAAGAAACTAAGCAAATGGGTGAAGCATTAATTCAAAAAGAATTAGCCAATATTCCGAATGAATCCAGAAGAGAAAAAACTGTTCAATTTTTAGAAAAAATTCACAACGGTGAAAGAGATTTATACTTTTAATATTTTAACCTGCTCCCTTCATTACGATGCTCTGCACCGTAATGAAGAGGAGTATATAATATGATTTGTATGTGAAATAAACAGATCAAATATTGTAGTCGAGGCTGCACCCAAAGTTAGTAATTTGAAAGTCAGTCATGCTGAGCGTAGCGAAGCATCCAGAAATATCAATATTTAGCTTTATCCAGATTCTTCACTTCGTTCCGAATTACAACTTTTAGAAAGCCTCGTAAATGGTGCTGGAATAATATTTGTCGTCTTGTGATAGTTTTTTACACAGCCGCTGAAGCGTGGGGTTGAATAGAATGGTGAGATATTATAATTCCAAAATATGTAGTAGATTTTTGTATTTATACAGTCCATATAGTATATGGGATTCAAACAACATTTTTCCCTTATCCATCCGCAAAATATAACCGCAATATTTTTTTAGTTTATCCTTCTTAATCTCTAATAAATATTTAAATTTTGGGAGTTAAAATGAAACCATACAAGGTGTCAGGCAATATAGTAGATATTATAGCAGAGAGAATTTTCCCCGGTACAATTACGATTGATAACGGTATAATTGATGGCATTTCAGAGACTTCAGATACATATAATCAGTATATACTTCCGGGTCTTATAGATTCGCATATACATATAGAAAGCTCGATGATGCCACCTTCCGAATTTGCATCAAAGGCTGTGATTCATGGTACAGTAGCAACTGTATCTGACCCGCATGAAATAGCTAATGTACTTGGTATTAGCGGAGTAAAATACATGATTAATAACGGGAAAAAAGTTCCGTTTAAATTTTATTTCGGAGCACCCTCGTGCGTTCCGGCTACCGATTTCGAATCTTCCGGGGGAGTAATTGATTCTGAAGGAGTAAAAGAGCTTATTAACATGCCTGAAATTAAATATTTGAGCGAGATGATGAATTATCCGGGAATTGTATTCGGTATGCCGGACGTATTGAGCAAAGTCCAGCATGCAAAAGATGTTCATAAGCCAATAGACGGGCATATACCGGGAGTAAGCGGTGAATGGCTGAATAAATATGTTCAGTCCGGAATTACAACTGACCATGAATGCTTTACAATTGAGGAAGCAATAGAGAAAATCTGTTTGGGAATGAAGATATTAATTCGCGAAGGCTCCGCTGCTAAAAATTTTGAAGCACTGGCTCCGCTCATTGATTCACATACCGAAATGGTAATGCTATGTAGCGACGATAAACACCCTGACGACTTAGTTAGCAGTCATATTAATGATTTAGTTAAGCGAGCACTTAGTAAAGGCTATGATATATTTAAAGTATTGAAAACAGCTGTATTAAATCCTCAACGGCATTATAATCTGGATGTAGGGCTTCTACAATTGGGCGATGCAGCAGATATGATAATAATTGATAATCCGAAAGATTTTAATATTATCCAGACATATATAGACGGGCAATTAGTAGCCGATGGCTCGAGAAGCTTGATTAATCGAGTGGAGCCTGAAATTATCAATAATTTTAATTTAGACTATGTAAAACCAGATGATTTCCGATTAGTACCGAAATCAGAGAAAATCAAAGTAATTGAAGTGATAGATGGTCAATTAATTACAAATAAAATAATCTGTGATGCGAAAATTTTAAATAACAACGTGATTGCCGATATAGATAATGATGTGCTAAAAATGGCGGTTATTAATCGCTATGATAATTCTAAACCGGCTATCGGATTTATTAAAAATATCGGTATTAAAAAGGGAGCAATTGCTACCAGTGTCGGGCATGACTCTCACAATTTGATTGCAGTCGGTACAGACGACCAAGCCCTTGCTATTGCAATTAACAGTGTAATTAGTAATCAAGGCGGGATGGCTGTATTCGATGGAGCTCAAACCGAAATACTGCCTTTGCCAATAGCCGGAATAATGAGTAATTTACCTGCCGATACTGTTGCTTATAAATATAGAGAAATCGAAAATAAAGCTAAGGCTTTAGGTTCTGAGCTGAACTCTCCTTTTATGACTATGTCTTTTATGGCTTTATTAGTAATTCCCAAACTAAAGCTTGGCGACAAAGGATTATTCGATGGTGAAAAATTTGAATTTACGAGTGTATTTGAGTAATAGAAATTGGGAATTGGGGATAGGGATTTGGGGATAGGGATTTGGGGATAGGGGATAGAGGATAGGGATTTGGGGATAGGGATTTGGGGATAGGGATTTGGGGATAGGGGATAGCAAGAATTTATGAGGTAGCAAACTTTGGTTTTTGCTATCGGGCGACAAATTTGATATTTACTGATTAATGCAGAAATTCAAACTATTGCAAAAGCCTATGATTTCTATCAAGCTACTAATGTAAATATACGTAAGTGTATGTATTCCAATGCTGAAGCATTGGGATGATGTTTGCAAAAAAGCTTCAATTAGTAAATTACATAAGTGCATAGATAATTTACAATATTATATAAATATAATCTTCTAAAATCTTTTAATATTGTTGTATTTATAAAAGGATTATTTAATATGAATACATTTGCCGAGCTTTTGGAAAACGTTGACAATATGCCAATTGATATGCAAGAAAAGTTTGTTGAGATTGCAGTTGAAAAATTAAATTATAGGAAAAAAAAGTTATTTCTTGAGGAAACTCTTGTATCCCAAAAAGAATACATATCAGGTGAATTTATTGAAGGAAGCCCAGAAAAATTATTCCAAGAGTTGGAAATATGAGAAGATTAATTTGGACTGCACAATTTGCGAAATCTGCAAAAAAGTTTATAAAGAAATATCCTGAACTAATCCCAATATTTAAAGAAAAAATTGCCCAATTAGAAAAAGACCCTTTTGCCAATTCGCTGAGAACTCATAAACTAAAAGGTAAACTCTCGGATTGCTATTCGGCTTCAATTACTCATTCTCATAGAATAATATTTCAACTTGAGTTTATGATAGAAGATGAGTTATTAATACTTTTAAATATTGGCACTCACGATAATGTTTATTAGTATAGTAAAACTATTGCAAAAGCCTATGATTTCTATCAAGCTACTAATGTAAATATACCTAAGTGTATGTATTCGGCTATCTAAAATTAATAATATTGCCAAATCCTCATTCTGAATGCAACGAAAAATCCTGAATTATCAATATTTAGCTTTATCCAGATTCTTCAATCGTTTAGAATGACAAATTTTAGACAATATCTTGAATTGAGTGAAAACTAAACCCTACATTTTACAAAAGTATTATTATTATGTAATATTTCTTCATTCCCCTCAAAATTTCGATTTAGAAAGATATTCTTGCTCAAATTATCATATATTTTATTTTCTAAGTAGAGAATAAGAGAAATATAGTTCTATATCCCACTAAAAATAGGTGAGGTATAGAACTATTTATTATATACAGACTGAAAAAAGAATATAAGGCTTGAAATCTTATTTCTCAATTCTAATTCTTGCATCAACGGCTGTAATAGAGTCTGCTTTTCCCAATAGGGGATTCAAGTCCATTTCTATAATTTCCGGAGCTGCGTTTAGCAAAGCGGAGACTCTACAGATGATTTCTGCGAACATATCTTCATTAACGCCTTCTTGACCGCGGACACCTTGAATTAATTTATATGATTTTAAGTTTTGAATCATCTCATGAGCTTCAGTATTAGAAACCGGAGATAGTGCATTATTAACGTCTTTGAGTACTTCAATAAATATTCCTCCGAGCCCGCATAAGATGATATGCCCAAACTTAGGCTCGTACTTAGCACCAATGAATAATTCTCTGCCACTGAGCATATTCTGAATTAGGACTTTACTTGCATCTTTGATTTGCATTAAGCGAGTGAATTCTGATTTTACCTGTTCTATTGAATTAACGTTAAGAGTTACGCCACCAACGTCCGATTTATGCAGTGGACCAACTACTTTCATTACCAAGGGGAAGCCAATTGAATTAACAAATTCGATAGCCGTTTGAATTGAGTCCACTTCGGCTTCTTTCGCTCTGTTAATACCGGCTGCATCTAATAATTCTTGAATAGCTGATGGAGAAATATATCCGTTAGATTCTCTATTAATTACTTCTCTTACTTTTGCAGTATCAATAGTGGGAAGTACTACATTTTCAATAGGTTTTGAAGCATGATAGACCTTTGAAATAGTATTTGCCAAGTTTACTTCATCAGGGAATAATATTCTACCTAACGACATAAAGTAATCGCTTTCAACTCTGGCTTGAATCGGTGAAGGCAGCACCGGAAAAATCGGTTTCTTACAAGTCTTCATTTTCTCGCTCAAAGTCTTATACACTTCAGTAACATCGAATAAACCGGTAGTACCGAAAATCACGATTGAGCCATCTATATTATCAAATTTATTATCGACGAAATCTAAAATTATACCCAGCTGCTCGGCAGTTCCGGTAGCAATAAAATCAATCGGATTAGCTACCGACGAGCCGTGGAATAAATTGGTCATTAATTCTTCAGCAGCTTCACCCTCTATATGGGGTACATTCATTTTACCTTTGGATAAAGCATCAGTAGCCATAACTCCGGGACCACCCGCATGAGTAATAACAGCTAAATTTTTGCCTTGTAATTCTTTATGACAGAATACGGCTGCAGTATATACTAATTCCTGACGACCGTAGCAGCGGACGATGCCGGCTTTTTTAAATAGTGCGTCAACAGCAGAGTCTGAACCGGCAAGAGCTCCTGTATGAGATGATACTGCTCTTGAGCCGGCATCTGTTGTGCCGGACTTAATCGCTACTATTCGGCAACCTTTATTGATTAAAGAGCGAGAATGCTTCAGTAACAGGTCAGGCTTATCAACTTTCTCGATATATATCATTTTAACTTTTGAGCTACTAAGCGGGTCAAAAGTATCGTCCCAATATTTCAATACGTCTTCTACACCGATTTGGGCACTATTGCCGACCGAATATAAGGAAGCAAAAGTTAAACCCATAGGGATAGCGGATTCTAAGATAAAAACCGCAGTAGCTCCCGAACCGGTAACGAAATCTATACCATCAGTTTCGAGCTTAGGAATAGGTCCGGCAAATACCCCGTTATATCTCGGAGTAAGCATACCGATACAATTTGGACCAATAATACTTGCTCCTGCTTGATTAGCAATTTCTACGATTTCGTCTTCGAGTTTTTTGCCTTCTGCACCGATTTCGCTAAAACCGGCTGATAAGATAATAAATGCTTTTGTACCTTTATCTTTAGTTAAAACTCGCATTGTATCAGGAATATATTTTGAAGCAATTGCTAAAATTGCTAAATCCACTTGAGCTAAGCTATTGACATTATTATGGCATTTAATACCCTGAACCGAAGTTTCCTTAGGATTCACTACATACAGAGTGCCGTCATATTTGCCGTCTAACAGATTTTTAAGTACTTTACCGCCCGGTTTTTCAACATCATTAGAGCCACCGACTACCACGATACTGTTCGGATTTAATAATTCTTTTGTTATCATTATATTTACCTATATCATTATTTTTTTATCAGTTTTAGAAAAACAAAAATAAGAAAAAGCTTTATAAATAAATATTAAAATATTTTATTTTGAAAGCAGAGGGTTTGGAGGATAGGGGATTGGGGTTAGGGGATAGGGTTAGGGGATAGAGGATGGAGTTAATATCAAATGACATCGATGCATGGCTTGAGAGGTTGTGCAAAAGCCTTTTATTACTACCATATTTTCGATAAAAACAATTACCCAAAGCCTCTGATATGGTTTTCTAAAATTAACAATATTGCCAAATCATTATTCTGAGTATAACGAAGAATTCAGAATTATCAACATTTAGCTTTATCCGGATTCTTCACTTCGTTCCTTATGACAATATTTTAGTCAGTCTCTTGATGTTTGAGATGTATTAATTGCTCCACACGCTGAAGCGTGGGGCTGATTTTTGCTTTTTAAATTTCTAATTAACTTTTCCCAAACACCCGCCACCAGCCACATATTCTACCTATATTCAACAGCTAACGTTGTTGGAAGAAAAGAACAAATTCCTAATTCCTATCCCCGAACCCCAAACCCCGAAGAAAGAACCCACCCCGTCATCGCTTCGCGATGCCACCCATCCTTTTGGAGGGGAATTTAAAGAATAGTTGCTACATGGCTTTTCTATCAATATTCAACATCTAACGATGTTGTAAGAGAAGAGCCGATTACTATTTCTTATTCCAGAAGAAAGAACCCACCCCGTCATCGCTATGCGATGCCACCCCTCCTTTTGGAGGGGAATTTGAAGAGTAGTTGCTACATGGCTTTTCTACCGATGTTCAACAGCTAACGCTGTTGTAAGAAAGATTTATTTACAAATATTCCGCAAAGGAATTGTTAATATTGTGTTAAGTTTCAATTTCCTTTGATATTTAGCAATAATCTTAATAATATTGTATTCGGTTTGTTTTATGTAAATAAATCGTTAATATTGATAAAAGGTTATTATTATAAATTTAAAGAGGTTATAATGTTTAGAAGCATTTTGCCAAAAGAATATGCATTTTTTGACTTTTTTGATGATCATATAGCTTTATGCTTAAAGCTAAGTCAAGAAATCCACACTCTGTCCAATGGCGTAGGTTCAATTGACGATACCGAGATAAGTCTCAAAAGTTTAGAAAAACAAATGGATCAAATTACGCTTCAATGCACTGAAGCTCTGCACAAAACATTTATCACTCCGATTGAAAGAACAGACATCTTAAAACTAATCAAAAGAATGGATTCTATTGCAGACTCAGCTTACAGAGCTATTTCCAGAATGAAAATCTACGAATTGGAAATGAGACCTGATATTAAAGAAATAGCTGAAATTTTAGTCAAATCAATACAAGAATTGCAGATAGCACTTAAATTATTAAAAGACATGAAAGATGTTGATACTATCAGAGCCAAATGCCAATCAATCAGAGCTTTAGAATCTCAAGGCGATGATATATTCAAAAAAGCAATAGCAAAAGTATTTAAAGAAGGCGATGCAATTGCGATTATCAAATGGAAAGAAATATATGAGAAATTAGAGAAGTCTATCAATAGATGTGAAGATACCGCAAATCTAATCGAAGAGATTTTGATAGAGTCGGCATAATTAATATCTAATTTTAACAATATAATGTATCATATATAAAAAGTTTTAAAATGGAAATAAATTGGTTCTTAATT
Source organism: uncultured bacterium (assembly GCA_942493235.1). Lineage (GTDB taxonomy): Bacteria > Bacteroidota > Ignavibacteria > Kapaibacteriales > UBA2268 > ENR-C587. The sequence continues at coordinate 1,067,927 of OW818676.1, forward strand.
ATCTTTACTATAATAATTGCATTAGCTTTTGATGTGATTAACGGATTCCACGATTCGGCGAACTCAATTGCTACAGTTGTTTCTACTCGCGTATTAACCCCAAAAATGGCTGTTTTCTGGGCAGCATTTTTTAATTTTATAGCTATGTTTATTTTTGCTCCTAAAGTTGCTGATACAGTTTCAAAAATAGTCGTAATTAATGCCGGAGACCCTGCATTCCTCTGGGTAGTATTGACCGGACTGGTCGGAGCAATAGTATGGGATTTGATTACCTGGTGGTGGGGGCTTCCTACCAGTAGCTCTCATGCATTAATCGGTGGTTTTGCCGGTGCCGGCTTGGCATACAAGGGGTTAGATATTATTCGCTGGCATAAGTTAGTAGAGACTGTGTCATTTATTCCGCTTGCCCCAATTTTGGGTTTATTAATGGCATTTATTCTAATGGTAGCAGTCTATTGGATATTCAGGAAATGGTATCCGCGTAAAGTGGATAAGTTATTCAGAAAAGGTCAATTAATTTCTGCGGCTCTATATTCACTCGGTCATGGTGGTAACGATGCTCAGAAAACAATGGGTATTATAGTTGCTACATTGGTCGCAGGTGGTGTAATGTCTCCCGATGTTAAGTTATCCCTTACTCATTGGAATACATCTTGGATAATTCTTTCCTGCCACTTGGCAATGGGTATAGGTACAGCTCTCGGTGGATGGAAAATTGTAAAAACCATGGGGATGAAGCTGACTAAGCTTAAACCGGTTCATGGATTCTGTGCAGAAACTGCCGGAGCCGCAACCATATTTTTAGCTACTAATATGGGAATTCCTGTCTCGACTACTCATACAATTGCCGGAGCAATAGTCGGAGTAGGAGCTACCACTAATTTATCAGGTATTAAATGGAAAGTTGCCGGCAGAATAGTTATGGCTTGGTTTGTTACTATTCCTTTCTCGGCTATAGTCGCCGCACTGTGCTTCTGGACAGCTATGTGGATTAGTTCCGGTTTTTAAAATGATAATATTTCTAACTATAATTATACTATTTTTACTTGAATTATTTTTTTGAGATCAACCTGAGAATTCAGTGCTGTGTAAATTATTTGATTATGATTTAAAAAAATTCAATTTCTCTCTGTGATTATAGCTCTATGCTGAACAAATTGTATAAAAACGGGAGATTTGTAATTTACACAAGATGGGAAAATAGAATAAGTACTTATCAAGTGGTTGTCTAAAAATTAACAATATTACCAAATCGTCATTCTGAATGTAACGAAGAATCCAGAATTATCAACATTTAGCTTTGTCCGTATTCTTTACTTCGTTCCTAATGACAACTTTTTAGACAACCTCTTGCATTATAGTAAAATAAAACTTGAGTTTTTATAAAGTCTCTTTAGCTTGGTATTGAATAGAGAGTGAATAATGATTATCCCAAAGCTGAAGCGTGTTTGACTTTTGCTTCTTCAATATCTTTTTCGCTCTTTCCAGCCACCAGACACCATCACCGAATCCCAAACCCCGAATCCCGAACCCCAAACCCCAATGGTACATGCTCTATATAAAAAAACTTCCGAAGAATGGTTAGCTTCAGAAGTTTTTTTAACAAATAATATTTTGTATCAATAAGCTCGGAATTAATCTTCGTCTTGTTGTGATTTCTTGTAAGTATCGATTAATTCTTGCTGAATATTAGGCGGAACAGCTTGGTATTCGGCATATTCAGACTGATAAGTACCTTTAGCTTGAGTCATAGAGCGTAATGCAGTAGCATATTTATCTAATTCGGCAAGTGGCATACGAGCTTTGATTTTCTGATATCTGCCTTCGGTATCGATACCGAGAATTACACCGCGGCGGCTTGGTAAATCGCTCATAATATCGCCTACGAATTCTTCGGGAACTTTAATTTCTACATTATAAATTGGCTCTAACAATTTTGGTGAAGCTTGAGTAAAGTTATCTTTAAATACATTCATACCGGCAGTTTTGAAAGCAGCCTCATTGGAATCAACAGGGTGCATTTTACCGTCGTAGATGGCAACTCTGATGTCTCGAACGTAAGAACCGGTTAAAGGACCGAACTGCATTTTATCCATAACCCCTTTTAGAATAGCAGGCATAAATCTTTGGTCAATTACACCGCCGACTATACAGTTCATATATTCAAGGCAACCGCCCCAGTCAAGTTTAATAAGTTCTTTGCCACGGACAGTAATGCCATCGGGATTAGGCATGCCTTCGTGCCATGGTTCTATTAGCATGTGAACTTCTGCAAATTGACCTGCACCGCCGGTTTGCTTTTTGTGTCTATAGCTGCCTCGAACCTGTTTCTGAATAGTTTCTCTATATGGAACTCGAGGTTCGTTAAATTCAACTTCAACTTTATATCTATTTAATAATTTCCATTTGATTGATGATAGATGCAATTCACCTTGAGAAGATACGATAGCCTGACGCAATTCTTGTGAATGCTCAATAATAATAGTTGGGTCTTCCTGGTGCATTTGGTTCATAGCCATTCCAACCTTTTCTTCTTCACCTTTTGTCTTAGGTACGATCGCTATTCTGACTTTCGGATTCGGATACATAATCTGAGGGAATACTACATTTTTATTTTTTTCATGAAGAGTATGACCAATTTGTGTGCCTTTCAATTTTACGGTAGCACCAATATCGCCGGCACAAATTGATTCGATTTCAACTCTTTTTTTGCCGTTCATTAAGAATAGCTGATTAAATCTTTCTATCAAATTCTTTTGGTCGTTCAATAGGTCTAAGCCCGGTTTAACTGTACCACTAATTACTTTAAAGAATGTCATATCGCCCAAATGAGCTTCTGATGTAAGCTTGTAAACGAACAAAGAGGCTGCTGCTTTGGGGTCAACAGGTACATCAGTACCATCGACAGTTTTAGTAGGAACTGCTTCGGCAGGTGAAGGGCAATAATCCATGATGAACTGCATAATGGAATTAGCTCCGATATTGCTTTTGCCGGCGGCAATCAATACCGGGAAAATTTGTCTGTTGATAATACCTTTTTTAAGACCTAATTTAATTTCATCTGAGTTTAATTCACCTTCTTCGAAGTATTTATTCATTAAATCTTCGTCTGTTTCGGCTACGGCTTCTACTAATTGGTTATGAAAATTTTCATAATCACTGTCCGCAGGGGCATCTGTAAGAGATGGAGCTCCCCCTCCGGCAGGGAATTCTAAAGTTTTACCCTGTAACACGTCAACAATTTTATTAAATCCGGCACCTTTTCCGACCGGATATTGGATAAATACTAATGAATTACCGAATCTTTCTTTTAAATCATTTGAAATTTTTTCAAAATTAGCTTGGTCATTATCCATTTTGTTTACAACAAAGATAACAGGTTTGTTATTCTTTTCTGCATAAGTCCAGCCATTTTCAGTGCCTACTTCAATACCGGATTGAGCATTGATAGTCATTAATCCCATATCTGCAACTGTAATAGCTGCACACATATCGCCAATATAATCATCATAGCCCGGAGTATCTATAATATTGAATTTAGTGTCTTTCCATTCAGTGAATAAGGGAGTGGAATAAACCGAACAGGTTCTCTCGTGTTCGAATTCATTGTAATCTGATGAAGTATTTCTTTCTTCTACAGTGCCACGTCTGTTAATTGTGCCACCCTCAAATAAGAATGCTTCTGCTAAAGTTGTTTTACCACTCCCTGCATGCCCAATTAAAGCTAAATTTCTAATGTTCTTTGGTTCGTAAATTTTCATCGTAACTCCACAATAAAATAAATATATTATTTAACTAATTTGCTATTGAAAGAATTGCAATATATTTAAAATATTCAATAATGTAAAACTTTTTTTAAAAATATTTGAAAATATTGAAAAAATTGTGTATAAATTACTCGATTTTGCTTATTTTGCAACTTGTATTTAGTAAATATCAAATATATTTACTAAATTGCAGAAATTTTCGAGATGCTTATAATTGATACAAAATTTAAATTGTTTAATGCTTAATACAGATAATAATATAGTTATAATATGAGTGAAGTAGCTAAAATAGAAGATGATTATGAATTTGAGAATTCTGAAGAAAACTATATCAGACATCTTGAAATGTCCGTTGAATTGCTAAAAAGGGAAATTGAGCATCTACGCAGCAAAGAAAAGCCTGCCAACAAAAAGAATAAATCAAAAAAAAATGAGGCTCAAGCACCGGTTAATAATTTTCTTAATTGTAATAATATACAAGAGATTATGAAGCTTTTTATCGATACAATTCTTAAGCAATACCCGATTTCCGAGACTGATTTATATTTATTCGATACCTTTAGAAAATTATATTCGGCGGCAGACAGTTCAGCCTCCGACGCATTAAATAAATATAAAAATAATTTTGAAGAAAATGGTATTATTGATTGGGTATGCTCCAAATCATCTGCATCAGCAGTGCCGAATTTTGATGATTTATCTGGTGAATCAACTAATACTTCGTTTTTATTAATTCCTTTAGTATTAAGAGATTTAGCTATTGGAGTGATTATAGCAGGTACTTCGAAATTGCCAACTGATTTTAGCGAACTTGAATTAAAATTTTTGTTTGAACAGGCTGTTCCGGCAACTGTTGCTGTTGATAATTTAATCAGTAAAGAAGAAATTGTCAATATGAATCGTAAGCTTAGCTCTATCAATAAGCAGATGATTGAGTCCTCTAAAATGGCTTCATTTGGCGAAATTGCAAGCTCCATAAGCGGTGAAATAAGTAATTCTATCAAGATTATACAAGCAAACATCGACCTAATTGAAAGCGGGGTAGGTTCTCCCGAGAATAGATTCAAAATAATTAAGCAGCAGATAGAATCAATCAATGTGATTAATAAAAGACTTATAAATTTATCTTCTACCAGTACTGAGTCTAAAGGCAGTTCTGTAAATTTAATTTCAGTGATTGATGATATTTTGCTATTTTCGAATACACAATTTCAAAGAGACGGAATTATTTTACAAAAAGAAATCGAAGAGGGTGAATTCAAAATATTTGGCTCTAAAGCTCAATTAGAGCAGGCAATTCTGAATATCCTCTTATTCTCAAGAGATAATCTGGACGAAGGCGGGAAAATTAAAATCGGTCTATACAGAAGTCGTGCCGAAAAATTAAATTTGATAATTAGTGATTCCAGCATTGGGCTTAGCCCCGATGAATTAAAAGATGTTTTTGAGCCCTTAGTTTCAGATCAAAATAAATCAAGAACCGGCCTATATCTGGCTAAAAATATTATCAGCCAGCATAAAGGCAAAATTGAAATTATATCGGAATTAAGAAAAGGCATTACATATAAAATTTCTTTACCAAAGTATAATAACAAATAATTGCAAGCACTATGAGAAAATATATTTTATCTGTTTTTATATTTTTTATGTTTGTCAACTTGGTATATAGCCAAGGAGTTACAATCAATAAATTGGAAATCAATCCTTTAAATAGGGCTTTGATATATTTATCGGCTCAGCCCGATGGATTTTCTACATCTCTTGATATTCAGAAAACCGAAGTAATTATTAGCATCAGGGATGCAAAAAGCTCTTTAACAACGCCTATTAGTTCTAACGGTATTATTAATTCTCTCGGTGTAGTTAAAAATGCTAATCAAGTATCTATAAACGCAAAACTAACGGACAAACGTGGCTATAGTGCAATTTATCTTCCCATGAGCAAATCAATAATGCTTGAGGTATTTGATTGGGCAAAATTGACTCAATCCGAAGATAACTATCGCAGCGGTATGCTCGCATTAGAAGATGGGATAATAAGTGCAGCCAAAGATTATTTTCAGAAAGCAGCAAATAAAGAAAATCCCAATGCTTCGGCTTTGCTCGGTGTTATTCTGTTAAGAGAAGGGAAAGTTGAACAGGCTCATAGAGCATTGATGACCGCTGTTGACAATAAAACTAATATTGCAGATGCATATTCGGCGCTATCTCAAATTTACAATATGAAAGCCGATGCTCAAAAGTCAGTTTACTACAAAGCTACATTTACTAAAATGACAGGTTTGGCTAATTATCAACAATTGGAAATGGGAAGTCTAAAATTAGACAGTTTGTCCGCTTCAGATTCGCTCTCATTTTTAAATAATTGGGCACAAACCGGAGATAATCAAACTATAGATTCAAATAATTCAGATACTAATGTTCAAGATACTAATAAATCGAAAGTGGCTGTCGCTCCACCTGAAACTAATGAAGGGATACTGCCCCAATGGCTGTCTCCTACAGTATTCTACATAATATTCGGTACCTTACTTATTTTACTTATGTTGATTTCTTCTTTCTTTAAATGGAGAAAACGACAGATAGAAATTATAAACTCTCAGGCTAATACACAGCAAAAAAAATCAAAATTCAGTAAAGATTTGAAACAAGCCGAGAAACAGCTCTCTGTGCCGACTAAAGCAGCCAATACATATAAGCAAAATGAAAATCGTACTGATAGTAATATGGACAGATATAAACCTCAAAGCAATGGTCCTGAAAAAGACCTTAAAGTAGAGAAAAAAGAAGAAGATAATAAAGTACGTGATTTAGCTCGCCATATCCTTGAAAGTAAATCATTTAAAACTGAAAAAGAAGAGCTTGAACGTAGCGGTAAAAAGTCCGGTTATTCAAAATCTCCTAAATTAGAATTAGCTCTGCACATGCATCAAGAGCAAATGAAGCAGAAAAATAAAAATATATCGCAACTGAAAAACAACGAAATACCGGCTGACGAAAATCAATTAGATGATATAGCTAAAAAGCTTGGTATTGAGAAAGCAAGTCTCAGCACTAAAAAGAATTTAAGCAATCTGGAAGAAGATAAAGACAAATTAGACGGTCTGGCAAGTAAATTCAAGGCAACTAAGAAGTAATATTATTTTCTTTGCTGCTATATAAAATCCTGTTGTATAGCACCAGTTTGAATGGTGAAAGACCTGATTTTGTCAAGTTTTGCAATTGTCTGTATTTATGACCGATAATCACCAATTATATTCTAATATGATAATATTTTAAAATATTTATCAAGTTTTAACAACTTTTCTTGGATTAAAACGTATATATAATCGTATGAAAATTTAAAAAAGAATGTATGAAAAAAAGTATAAAAATATTTTCACTATTTATTATGTTACTATGTGCCATATATTCTAACGTATTAACTCAATCCCATCAATATTTGAAATCTAATCTTCCTTTAGTTCAGGCTAATCAAACTATTTTCGACAATATGAAGTCGATTCTGGCTAATAATGGCACAGAATTTGATAAAATGGAAAGGAAGGTAAATTTTGGCAAGAAGACGAAAAAAATTGAAGCTGACTCAAACGAGGCAAAGAATTTAGTTAAAGTTTGGGAAAACAGCAGTAATGATGTAGTAATAAGTTTGAAATTAAAAGAGCCTAACCAACGCATAAAAATTTCCGTATGGAATATGCTCGGCAAAAATGTAATTGACGACTTTGACGGAGAGTATAAGAATCTTGAATCCGAACACATCATTAAAAATTCGAATAACTTGCCCAAAGGAGTTTACCTGATAATTGTTCAAGGCGAAAAAGTCAGATTAGACTCGAAATTTATAATATCAAGGTAAATAATATGTTAAATAATTCAAATCATATAGTCAGAAGAGTGGTAAATCTGAGATTATTCGCATTTCTGTTGATTATATTTTTTGGATTAAACAATAGGGCATTTAGCCAATCTATTGGTGGTGGATATACTGATTCGTATATGCTCAGAGATGTAGGAGCCAGAGCCATTGGTCTGGGAGGAGCTTATACTGCAATATCCAATGACCCATCGACTCTATATTATAATCCAGCCGGATTATCCGACCTGACAGATGCACCTGTGATTAATTCGATGTTTTCAATTTTAGATAATATGCGTACTCACTCGGTATTATGCTGGGGGCAAACTGTTACAGATAATATAGGAGTCGGTTTCGGCATTAACAGTTTCACATCGGGTTCATTTATCGCCAGAGATATAAAAGGAACACATATTAAGCATGTTTCAGCATTGGACTATTCGCTAACTGCCGGAGTATCATACTCGATGGAGTTTGCATCGATGGGAATGGCTGTAAAATATATGTCAAATACACTTCAGGGAACCGGCACCAATTCCAATGGAATAGCAATTGATTTCGGTTCAAAATTCAATATATTGGATTTGTTTAGTTTTGGTTTGGCTATTCAAAATGTAGGCGGGTATTCACACTGGAATACTGCTGTCGGTGAAAGTAATTATCTGCCTTTTACTATTCGATCGGGTATAGCAATGGAGTTTGCACTTAATGAAAACGAATATCAGACTCGCTCTACAGTAACCGGAGAGGAAGAGACTTTGTCTCTGCCGGCTACCAGATACATTATTTTAGATTTAGATACAAAGTTTACCCAATATGAGAATACTCCTACAATAACATTCGGAGTAGAAATAATTCCGCATGAAATTATTGGTTTCAGAGGCGGTATAGCTCTATGGGGCAATGATTATGGACAAAATAAATTATTCCCGATGACAGTATGGGGAGCAGGAGTATCACTTCGTCCGGAAATACCGGACCTACCATTCTTTACACACATAGACTATTCAGTCGGAGCTGACTATTTATCCCAAAGCAAAGTAGCTCATCATTTATCGGTTTACCTTGAGTTTTAAAATAAAACTTGCCAATAACGTCTCTAAGTTTGATTTGAAAATTATTTATTATAATAATTAATAAAATATTTTCAAAGGGTATTAGTTACGAAAGTACATAAAATATAAGCATTTGATAAGCACAAAGGATATTTACTAAAGAAATGCAATTAATAACAAGGCAAATATATCTTGGAAAGTTAAAAAACTTGAGATATTTTTGTTATTCGATGATTTGGGATATGTATTAATATTGTGAGATATAATGGAAGAGACATTTAAAATTGTAGCTGTTATAGTATTAAGCTATATATTGGGTTCATTCCCTACAGCGATTATAATTAGCAAGAAATTCTTTGGATTTGACATCCGAGAAAAGGGTAGTGGCAACATGGGAGCCACGAACGCCTTTAGAATACTCGGCTGGAAATGGGGACTTGCTGTTCAGTTAATTGATACTTTAAAAGGTATATTAGCTGTTGTATTAGTAGCAAACACTATCGGTAATGGAATAGATTTAGGTAGTCACACTTGGTTTCAAGACATAACATTAGTTCGATTAATAGCCGGAGTCAGTGCGGTTGCAGGTCATATTTGGTCTGTATTCGTTAATTTTAAGGGTGGTAAAGGAATCAGTACAGCTGCCGGAATGCTAATCGGTATAGCTCCGATTGATGTCAGTATAGCCGTTGGAATATTTATTTTGGCATTAATATTTTCAGGATATGTATCTTTAGGTTCTATTATGGGTGCAGTTGCTTTGCCTTCATCAATTGCCTTTAGATATAATATTTTGCACGATACTATACCCGGATATAATGTGATGATAGTGTTCTCTCTATTATTAAGTACATTACTGATTTATACTCATAGAAAAAATATTGGCAGACTTTTAAAGGGTACTGAAAGTAAATTTGCCAAATTACAATTAATTAGATTTTCTAAGAAAAAGTAATTTTAAGGACCTATAAATTGAAAATTGGAATTATTGGTGCCGGCGGATGGGGAACGGCGATAAGCAATATATTTACACAGAACGGGCATAGCTCCGTTCTGTGGTCTTATGAAAAAGAAACTGCAGACGATATAAATATCAATAGAAAAAACTCGACTTTCCTACCTAATATAACTATCAGTGAAAATGTATCGGCAACTACAGATATGGAAGAGTTATCTGATTCGGACTATATAGTTATTGCTACTCCTACTCAGTTCATTCGTGGGGCTATAAGTGGTCAAAAAGCTCTATTTGAAGGTAAGAAAGTAATTAACTTGGCAAAAGGAATCGAAAGAAACACATTGCTAAGAGTTTCTCAGATATTAGAATCGGAAATCGGTTTAGACCCAGACAACTACGTAGTATTAACCGGTCCCAGCCATGCAGAGGAAGTAGTTAAATTTACTCCTACTACAATTGTGGCAGCTTCAAATAATCATCAATTAGCAATTGATGTCCAGAAAGCATTTTCAACCGAAAGCTTTAGAATTTACAGCTCTGTCGATGTGATTGGTTGCGAACTGGGCGGAGCACTTAAAAATGTAATTGCTCTCGCTGCCGGTGTAATAGACGGTTTGAAATTAGGGGATAATACTAAAGCTGCTTTAATCACTCGCGGGCTTGCCGAAATGGCTCGTCTCGGGGTTACTCTCGGGGCTATGCAGATGACATTTTTCGGACTCTCCGGTCTGGGCGATTTATATGTAACCTGTGCCAGCAAGCTCAGCCGTAACCGCTGGGTAGGCGAGCAAATTGGCAAGGGCAGAAAGCTTAACGATATTATCGGCGAAATGAAAATGGTAGCCGAGGGCGTTCAGACTTGTAGCTCTGCATATATGCTTACTCAAAAGCATGATGTTGAAATGCCTATTATACAAAATATGTATAAAGTATTATTTGAAGATTTAGACCTTAACGAAGGTGTCAGGAATTTGATGACTCGGAAATCAAATCAAGAATGGTGGGGATAATTCCTTACTATTATTTTATAAAAATATATTTTCTGATTGACCACACAGCACGAGTGTGGTTAGTATTATAAAGACGTATGATAGTTAATCTTGAAAATTGAGGGTATAATATCATTTCCTACTTATAATGAGACATTTGGCATAAACACATGACTTTAAAAATCTGTGTAAAAACCATAAGATTAGTGATTATAATATCTCACAATGCTTGTATCCTCACGCTGAAGCTTGGAGTTGAATAGATGGGTACTGATAATTGAAACAGCTATTAAGTACATATCAAGAAGCTATCTAAAAAGTTGTCATTCTGAACAAAGTGAAGAATCCAGATAAAGCTAAATGTTGATAATTCTTGATTCTTCGTTACACTCAGAATGACGATTTGGCTATATTATTACTTTTTAGACAAATTCTTGTATAATTTTGTACATGAATTTTTTCGAGCATTGCAAAAATCTAAACTTATGTATTTACACAGGCTCTGAAGTATTGGGACAAAATGAAGTAATATTCCCAATTTTATATAGGAAATCATGTAACATACTGTAAATAATATACTTGAATTTAAAGCCTAAAAATAAGAGAAAAATATTTTAATATATAAAAACAAAATTTAAAGAAATGGCAAAGAAGCAAAAAATATCAATTCTAACTCTCGGATGCAGTAAAAACTTAGTTGATTCCGAAAGGCTTATCGCATCATTAAATGATAATTATGAATATGTGGAATATTCGGAAGATACCGAGATATTAGCTATAAATACCTGCGGATTTATTCAATCTGCTAAAGAAGAAAATGTTCAAGAGATAGTTAATGCTGCGTATTTAAAGCAGTCCAAAGAATTAAAAAAGCTTATTGTATTCGGTTGCTTAACCGAAAGATACGGGAAAGAAATCAAATCTCAGATTAATGGTATTGATGCAATTTTCGGAGCTAATGATTTGGAATCGGTAGTTAACTATTTGAATAAAACATCTAATAGTAAATTAAGTGTATCAAGGCATTTACTGACTCCGGAGCATTATGCTTATCTAAAAATATCCGAAGGCTGCTCAAGGAAATGTTCATTCTGCTCTATTCCTATAATTAGAGGTAAGCATAAATCGGTTGAAATGGAAGTACTGTTAGATGAAGCGAATTATCTTGCCGAAAAAGGTGTTAAGGAATTAGTTGTAATTGCTCAGGATACTACTTTTTATGGTATGGATATTTACGGTAAACGAGAATTACCAAAGCTGTTAGAGAAGCTATCCGACTTAAAGAAATTCGAATGGATTCGCTTGATGTATGCCTATCCGACCGGTTTCCCGCTTGAAGTATTAGACTTAATGGCAGAGCGAGATAATATATGTAAGTATTTGGATATTCCGCTACAGCATATTGCAGACGATATGCTAAAATCAATGAATAGGGTAATAGATAGAGCCGGAACAATTGAATTAGTCGAGACTATTCGTAAGAAAGTACCGGATATTACTTTAAGAAGCACATTTATAGTCGGCTATCCCGGAGAAACGAATGCACAATTCAATGATTTATTGAGCTTTATAAAAGAATATGAATTAGAAAGAGTCGGCTGCTTCACATACTCTCCTGAGGAAGATACCGATGCTTTTAAACTAAAAGACAATGTAAAACCTAATATTAAAAATAAAAGATTAGAAGCATTAATGCTTGCTCAGCAGGAGATTTCACTAAAGAAAAATAATGCAATGCTCGGCAAAAAAGTAAAAGTATTACTTGATGACATTGATGAAGACGAGAGAGTAGTAGGCAGAACTATGGCTGATGCTCCGGAAGTTGATAACTTAGTAATTATCGAGTCATCTGAAAAAGAATTAGAGCTTGGAAATTTCTATACAGCCGAAATAATTTCTGCAGATGAATATAATTTATATGTAAATATTTTATAGCTCATAATAATTGCTAATAAAATCGGATTTATCAATATAAATCAATATTTATCTTATTTTGTCAATTTTATCAATTTTGTCAATTTTATCAAATTTATCGAAAATAATTGATAATATTTTAAAATAATATTAAATTTCAACGTTATTATTACAAGAGTGAAAAAAAACCTTTGGAAACTTCGCTCTTATTTATATTTTTGCGGTTTGAAAAGTGTAAAATTGTAAAAACGAGTAAATAAATAAAGAAAGGAATGCTATGTTCTGGACTCCCGAACTTGCAAAATACTTAGAGGATGCACCATTTCCGGCAACAAAAGAAGAGCTTTTGGACTATACTAATCGCAATGGCAGTCCCCTGCAAGTTATTGAAAACATAGTAGAGCTTGAAGACAATGATGAGTTGATTGAAGGTATGGAAGACCTTTGGCCCGAATACGAAGATTTAGCTAACGAAGAATATTTTTATAACGACGACGAAGAAGAACAATACGTATAATAATTTTATTAGTTTGAGGCTGACTTTAATATCATTCTTTTATTTTAGAATAATAAGCAGCCTCTTTTTTTTTAGCTGATTATTAGATTTCAAAGAAATGATTAATATCGTGTCAAATAAGTACTTATTAACAATTATAACCGCAATATTGATTTTCGGGGTGCCTCTATTATCTCAAGATAAAGTTGATTATAATAAATTATTTAAGTCAGTAAACGGTAAAGAGCAATTTGAAATCGGTGAAATCAATTTCAAAGGTAACTCTTTTTTTAAAGAAGACTTATTACGAAGTATATTAAATTCGAAGCGAACCGATAGAAGTGTTGCCTACGGTCTTTTTGAGTTTACTTATCATCAATCAAAAAATAATAAATTAGTGCCTTTATTTGTCAAGCGAAACATTGAGTCGAATCTTGAATATTTAGAAAACGATATTCACTTTTTCTCTGAAGAAGCTGCAGAAATTGATATTACCATTATTAAGCAATTATATTCACAGTATGGTTTTCACGAAGCAGAAGTCGATTATAGATTTTTCTGTTCACCTGATAATCAAATAAATATTTTGAAATTTTATATTATCGAAGGAGAGCGATATAAAATCAACAAAATAGAATATAATGGTTTTGATTCGATGGCGGCAAAAATTAAGCAAGAAATTCTAAGTGTTAGAAAAATTCAAGCTGGCGATTATTTTTCAGAATCTCAAATACTATCCGAAATAAATGCCATTATTTATAAATTAAAAAATAACGGATACTTTTTTTCGGCAATTATGCAGCCTGAAGTTATTATTAATAAAGACATCAGAGCCAACTATGTAATTATTACTTTTAATACCGGTATAAGGCAGAGGATAGGTGAAATCACTATTGTTGACAGCTTGATGGGGCAGAAAGCTTTATCGTCGTCTATGGCTCGCCGGCAGCTTACATTCGAGTCTTCTGATTATTATAATTTCGACGATATAATCAACTCCGAATCAAATTTTAGAATGTTAAATAATTTTGACTATGTAAAAATTGATACATTCAATATACAGCCGAACGACTCAGTGCTGAATTTTCGAGTATTCCTGAAATATAAAAAGCAAGAAGATTATGGCTTTAGTGCGTTTTTTAACCGTACTTACATTGATAAAGCATTAAATGCCGGATTTGAGTTCTCATATACCCATAAAAACGCTTTCGGAGCTGCTCAGAATGTAAGCCCTTTTTTAAGATGGGCTATATTAGATGTAAGTAGGGCTATCTATGATATGAATAATGCTGAGTTTGAATTTCAAGTCGGTTGTAATATTTCACAACCATTATTGTGGGTATTCGGAAGTGCCAGGGTTGGAGTAAGCAGTCAATTACTTTTTTCAAAAAGAACAATTTACGAAGATTTAAGACTTAGTACATTTTCTTTTCCTGTAAAGTTACTTGTTAGCTTACCGCCATGGACTTATTTTAACGGGGCAGTATTCGAGATTTCGCTAGAGCGGCAGGTACCCGAAAATTATGACAATGCAATAAATAATGCATTTAAAGCAGCAGGCTCGGCTCGCGATTCAATCGATATATATAAAAAATTTGAGCAATTCTACAGTTTGGACAAATTTGTAACCGGTAGAAATCCTATACTTACATCTACATTAATCGGAGCTTCTATTACCGGCGACTCCAGGAATGATATGTTCTCTCCGACTAAAGGCTACTATACTTCCATCTCAATAGACGGCTCACCAATACCGGTTAATATTTATACAGGTATGTCCAACTATGCAAGAATCCAGATAAATTACTCAAATTATATTTCTGTTAGTGATCAGACAGTATTTGCATTTAAAGTAAAAGGCGGGCATATTTTTTGGTTTGATAGAGAGAATTCGATTATCCCTTATGAACGACAGTTCTTCTGTGGTGGTGCAAATTCCGTAAGAGGCTGGCCTTCCAGAAGACTTAGATATTATGGCATTTCTATGAAAGATAAACAAAATAATGCTTATAATGACTTTGCACAGGATTTTATCGGTAGTTCAAGCCTATTTGAAAGTACTTTAGAGATTAGATATAAGCTTGCCCCTAAAGGAAGTACAAATCGAATAGACCAAATATTAGAAAGTATTGGAGTAGCTGCATTTTTAGATTTTGGCAATGCTTTCCAATGGACATATCTTACTGATAAAGGTTCATATATCGTAAAACCGAAACTAAGCGACTACTTGAAAGGTATTGCCGTAGCATACGGAGTAGGTGTCAGATATGAGACCCCCATCGGAATTTTACGTGTGGATTTCGGCTGGAAGCTATACGACCCAAATAGTATAATTGACCCTGAACTTTATTCTAAAACCGCTTCATTAGACCAATTCCAGTTCCATATCGGATTGGGCAATCCGTTCTAAGATATTATAATACTTCCCAAAAAAGAACTATTGATTAGGGTGAAAAAATCCTTAGGTTTGTAGAAAAAATAATTACTAACAAAAGAAGCAAAAACAGTTTCGTCATAATACTATTTTTATTCGATATATTAAGAATGGGGAGTAGTTTGATTTCAGTAGCTAAATGCCCCACTGCTTTTTATCGGTTTGGATTTGCGTGAATTAGACATGAAAAATTACGTTAGGAATTATCGCTAAGTTTGGTAAAGAAACGAAATATCCTCCCTGACTCAATATGTGAATTATGTTACTCTTCATTTAAATTATATAACGATTTCTGTTGTAGATGTGCTTACCTTTGTATTAGATTTGTTTGAGTATATTCAAAATAATAAAATGAAAAAAATATTCTCGAGATTTTTAGCAAGAGTATCTCAATTAAGAGAAGCCATCGAAAATTTTAATTTAAAGAGAAAATCCAAAAATAATATTTTTGCCGTATTTTTTTTAAATATCTCGGATTTTTCAATATTTACAGCTCGGTTTTTTAAAGAATTATTTAAAATGCCTTTTGAATTTAGCGAAAATACAAGGCAATCTTTCCTTATCGGCTATAAATCGCTTCCATTAGTAGGAATCACCGCATTTATTTTGGGGTTTGTTTTGACAGTTCAAACTCGTCCCACTCTTGCGGAATTCGGAGCAGAATCTTGGCTACCGGCAATGATTGCAATTTCATTGGTTCGGGAAATTGCACCTGTTCTTACTGCACTAATTTGTGCCGGAAAAGTTGGTTCGGGTATTGGTGCAGAATTAGCATCTATGAAAGTAACAGAGCAAATTGACGCTATGGAGGTATCGGGAACAAATCCTTTTAAGTATTTAATTGTAACAAGAATACTTTCTACTACTATTATGCTTCCGATATTAACATTATTCAGTGACTTAATCTCTATAATTGGCTCTTTTGTGGGTGTTAATATAAAAGGTGAAGTAAGCTTTCATTTATTTATAACTCAAGCTATGGCTCAGATGAGTTTTACCGATGTATTCCCATCAATAATCAAAACAATTTTCTTCGGCTTTGCAATCGGTCTTATTGCTACTTATAAGGGCTATAACTCCAATAAAGGTACTCAGGGAGTAGGTCAAGCCGCAAACTCGTCGGTTGTTCTCGGCTCCCTTATGGTTTTTGTTATTGATGTGATTGCAGTTCAAATTACTAACTTATTTATAGATTAATTTATGGATACAAAAAATACAAATATTATTGATTCTAAAGCAATTAAACAAAATGAAATTGTTATAGAGATAAAGCATCTGAAAAAGTCATTTGGAAAGAATCATGTATTGAAAGACATTAATATTGAACTACGGAAAGGAGAAAATTTAGTAGTTATTGGCAAATCAGGAACCGGAAAATCAGTTTTAATAAAATGTCTGGTTGGCTTAATTGAACCTGATTTCGGTAAGCTGATAGTGCAGGGGCAAAATATTAATGAGTTGAATACCAATGAGCTAAATAAAATCAGAAAAAAAATCGGCTTCCTGTTTCAAAGCGGAGCTTTGTATGACTCAATGACAGTTGGTGAAAACTTAGCGTTTCCGCTTCGCGATACTAAAGATATTACGAAAGAAGAAAAAGATAAGATAATTGAAACGGGATTGTCTAATGTTGGTCTAAATGGGATAATAGACAAAATGTCATCAGAGCTTTCCGGGGGCATGCAAAAACGATTGGCTCTGGCTCGAACTTTAATTTTAAAACCCGAAATTATGCTTTATGATGAGCCGACAACAGGACTTGACCCAATTACATCTAAGGAAATCAGTGAGCTTATTTTAGATGTACAGAAAAGATATAATACTTCTTCTCTAATCATAACTCATGATATAACTTGTGCTAAAATCACATCTAATAGAGTATTAATATTGAAAGATGGGTTGGTATATGCCGAAGGTATAATTGAAGAATTAGAAAAATCAGAAGATGAATGGGTACGCTCTTTTTTTGAATAAATTTAATGGTAAAAATCATGAAAAAGGAATCAATAAATAAAATCAAGCTTGGAATATTTGTTTCAATAGGAGTTCTTATTTTTATAACAGGAATTTACTTTATCGGGCAGACAAAAAAATTATTCAGTAGCACTTTCAGAGTTAGTGCTTTATTTAGAGATGTAAATGGTCTTCAGGTTGGCAATAATGTTCGCTTTGCAGGTATTAACGTAGGCTCTATTGATGGCATAGAAATAATTACCGATACTACTGTAAAAGTTGATATGATAATTGATGATAAAACTCAGAAATTTATAAAAAAAGATTCAAAAGCTATTATTGGGACAGATGGGTTAATGGGTAATAAAATTATGATAATTTCTCCCGGTACAAGTGGAAAAGCTGAAGTTGAAAATAATGATATTATAGGAACAAGCATTCCAATTAGTATAGAAGATATATTAGTTAAATTAAAAACTACAGTAGATAATTCAGCAATAATCACAACCGATATGGCGGGAATTATCGGTAATATAAGCTCAGGAAACGGTACTATAGGCAAATTATTTATGGATACCATATTTGCTGAAAATATTGATAAAACATTAATAAATGTCAAAGATGGTTCTAAAGGCTTTAAGCAAACAATGGATGCAGCTCAAGACAGTTGGCTACTAGGTGGATTTTTTGGAGGAAATACAAAAGCTGAAGATGCAAAAGAATTGAAACAAGAATTAAAAGAAAAGAAAATTAAAGAGCTTAAAGAGAAAAAAGCTAAAAATGAAGAATTAAAAAAAGAAAAAGCTAAAGCTCTTAAAGAGAAAAGAGAAGAACAATTAAAAGAAAGACAGAAGAAAAAAAACTCGATGAAGTAATTCATTAATAAACTAGTTCCGTCTTGAAAAATTACGCAAAATATTAAAAGGATAAATAATTTGAAATTAGATTTTTCAACTGAAAAATATACAGGTTTAACAGATGAGCAAGCGAAGGAAAAGCTAAAAAAAGAAGGGCATAACAGTCTTCGATCTTCAAAGCCTAAAAATTTCATTTACATAGCTATAAGTGTTGTCAAAGAACCTATGTTTATACTTTTAGTTGCATGTGGCACATTATATATGTTTATGGGCAATATTAACGAAGGGCTAATGCTCCTTGGCTTTGTTTTCGTGATAATGGGTATAGAAATCTATCAGGAAAAGAAAACAGAAAAAGCACTCGACGCTTTAAAAGATTTAGCAAGTCCAAGAGCATTAGTTATTAGAGATAGTAAAGAGAAAAGAATTGCAGGATTTGAGATAGTAACTCAAGACATAATTATTCTACAAGAGGGCGATAGAGTTCCTGCCGATGCTACTATCTTGAATTCAATTAATTTGCTTGCTGATGAATCTTTACTTACAGGAGAATCTGTTCCCGTTAGAAAAACCAATTGGGACGGAAAAGAAAAAATGGTTCAACCCGGTGGTGATGATTTGCCATTTGTTTATTCGGGGTCTATGATTATTCAAGGCACCGGTATTGCAATAGTAAGTGGAACGGGACAAAATACAGAAATTGGTAAAATCGGGAAACAACTTGAAGATGTAATAGAAGAACCTACGAGACTTAAATTAGAAATGGGTTCATTAGTTAAAAAGCTTACAATTTCTGCTGGTGTACTGTGTCTTTTGTTAATTATTGCCTATACGATTACTCGAGGAAACTTGGCAAATGGTATTCTTGCCGGAATAACTTTAGCTATGGCGGTATTACCTGAGGAATTCCCTGTTATCCTAACAGTATTTATGGCTCTTGGTGCATGGCGAATGTCAAGGAAAAATGTTTTAACTCGTAAGCCATCAGCAATTGAGACACTTGGCTCGGCAACTGTGCTATGTACCGATAAAACCGGCACATTAACCGAAAACAAAATGACTGTTACAAAGCTTTATAATGGAAGAGACTATTTTACAATCGAAAATTCAAAACAAGTTAATGCTGAATTTCACGAAATTATTGAATACGGTATCCTATCCAGCCAAATCAAACCATTTGACCCAATGGAAAAAGCTATTATTAAGCTTGGTGATTTATTCTTAAAAGATACCGAACATATTCATGATGACTGGGAAATGATAAAAGAGTATCCCTTATCAAAGGAAATGCTTGCTATGTCGCATGTATTCTCATCTAAAGAAAATCAATTGAATATCATAGCAAGCAAAGGAGCTCCCGAAGCGATTTTTGACCTATGCCATATAGATGAACAAAATAAAAAGCGACTTTCCTTAGCTGTTGAAGAATTGGCTTCAAGCGGGTTAAGAGTATTGGGCGTAGCAAAAGCTACAATCAATGATAATGATTTTCCTGATATTCAGCATAATTTCACTTTTGATTTTATCGGGCTAATTGGTTTGTCTGACCCAATTCGGAAAAATGTGAAACAGGCTGTTGAACATTGTCATAAAGCCGGAATTAGAGTTATTATGATAACTGGAGATTATCCGGTAACAGCCAAACATATTGCTTTGGAAATCGGTCTTGATAATCCCGATATATGCATTAGCGGGAATGAATTACAAGCAATGTCCGATGAAGAATTGTGCAAACAAATCAAGGGAATAAGCGTTTTTGCAAGAGTAGTACCTGACCAAAAACTAAAAATCGTAAATGCCCTAAAGAGAAACGGTGAAATAGTTGCTATGACTGGAGACGGAGTCAATGATGCTCCAGCTCTAAAATCAGCAAATATAGGTATTGCTATGGGAGAAAAGGGAACCGATGTTGCCAGAGAAGCTTCGTCTTTAGTACTTATGGATGATAATTTTTTATCAATAGTAGGTGGGATAAAAATGGGAAGGCGGATATTCGATAATTTGCAAAAAGCTTTCGGATATACTTTTGCCATTCACGTGCCGATTGCAGGATTGTCTTTAATCCCAATTTTACTAGGTGATTTCCCTTTGATATTATTTCCGGTACATATTGTCTTTCTCGAATTAATAATTGACCCGGCTTGCTCAATAATATTTGAAGCAGAAAAAGAAGAATTAAATATTATGGATAGACCACCAAAGGGTATAAATGAGCCATTCTTTGGTATTAAAAAAATAATATTCAGTTGTCTGCAAGGTGTGTCAATTCTGTTAGTTACTCTTTCAGTTTATTTAATAGCGTTGAATGTTGGTTATGAAGGTCAAGAAGTTCGAGCAATGACATTTATAACTCTAATTGTCTCTAATATTGCGGTAATATTGACTAATCGGTCATGGACTAATAATATCTTTAAAATCATATTTACTCCAAATACCGCTGTGCTATGGGTTGTATCTGGAGCCGTTATTTTTCTTACTCTGATTTTAAATATTCAATTCTTTTTAAATTTATTTCAGTTTCGACAGCCTTCATTATTAAAGATTGCAATTTGCTGTTTAGTAGGGATAAGCTCAATAATTTGGTTTGAAATTTATAAAATGATAAAGTTAAAAAAGAAGGTATCGTTATGATATTTTTGATAAGAGTAATAAGGTAATTGGTTCAAAAATTGGGATTAGAGTAAAAATGCTAATAAATATATAAGTCAATTTCAGTATTCAATTTTTGAGAAAAAAACGGCTCTTCGCTATATTTAAAGTGGGTAGAAAATAAAAAGTAAAAAAAACAGAGAAGACGATGCTCTTCGCTAAATTGTGTCAGTAGCAAAGTTGACTGGAGGCTGGTGACTGGGGATCAGGAAACGGGAATTTGGAAAAAACGTCTCCTCATTACGCATAGTATTGTGCGGTCTGATGATAATTTACTTCCTATACCCGCCACTAATCACTATTTAGTTGTTATTCTTAAAATTTACATCTTTGAGGGGTGGCACCGCGAAGCGATGACGGGGTGGTTCTTCAATCTTCGGGGTTTGGGGTTCGGGGTTCGGGAAGTAGAAATATACTCCTTTACATATGGTATTTCGAATTCCCAATTACTCCACTTACTGTCCCCAACCCTGTATCCTCACTATTATCGATGTTTAGCACCTAAACGAGTTACATGGTAAAATCAAAGAATATATAAATCATCAATATTTGAAGTGATACTGGGGTATCTTTTTTTTTAAAATTTATACCCACTTTAAATAGCGAAGAGCCAATAAAAGGAACTATATCAAAATAATAAATTTATTATAGCAATTATACTGATTTGCCATAATGGCAATATATACGTAATACGAAGTAGAAATGTATGCAAATTCGTGATAGTTATTTATTGATATATAAGAATATAACAGCAATTCACAGAGTGATTTGCTGAATTTAATGAACGGGGGTAGTATTACCGTAAAATCTATGTTGATTTGAAATCGATTTTCATATTTAACAAAAATATTCTATTAAAGCAAAAAAAAATTTTTATATAATTGGAAAATTATGTAATTTTGTAATTCTATAATTGAAGTGAGCATTTATAGGTATTGAAAACTTGCGGACGTGGCGAAATTGGTAGACGCGCTAGACTTAGGATCTAGTGTTGAGAGACGTGGGAGTTCGAGTCTCCCCGTCCGCACAATATATCAGTTTAATAACATCTTTCGAGGAAAAATTGGAACACGCAATAAAAGCCATAACAAGTTGTACAAAAGAAATTGAAATAACAGTTGAAAAGCAAGAATTTCAACCTTTTTACCAAAAAGCTTATTCAGAAGCCGCTCCTAAAATTGAAATTAAAGGTTTTAGAAAAGGTAAAGTCCCCTCAAAGATGATTAATCAAATGTTTGGTCAACAAATTCAGCAAGATGCAGAATTAAATTGTGCAAACGAGTTTTTTAATCAAATTACAAAAAATGAGAAAATATTAGTTCTTAGCCGTCCGGCAATTTCTGATGTAAAAAATGAAAACGATATTTATACATTTGTTATATCTTTTGAGACTATGCCCGAGTTTGAACTCGGCGATTATAGGTCTATTACAATAAAAGAGCCTATATATAAAGTTAAAGATGAAGATATCGAGCATGAATTAATGCACATCAGTTATAATAGCGGTAAAGAAAAACCCGCCGATACAGTTACCGGCGATAATTTCTATGTAACTTTACAATACCTTGGTAACGAAAATGCTCCTGCACCGGAGTTAACTAAAGACGAAGATAAAAACCCAAGTGTACAGAAAGTATTCTTGCACGACCATCATTTGCCAAAAGATTTCGCCGGCACTTTCCTTAATACGAAAGTTGGCGATATGGTTAAATATAAAGAAGCTCCCGAATTGCCTGAAATTACCTACTTAGTTAAAGAAATCAGTGAAATGATACCTTATGAATTCACCGCAGAAAATATTAAACTTCTAACTAAAGATAAATTAGATAATTTAGATGACTTTAGGCAAGAAATCGGCTTCAAAATTCAAGAAGTGTATGATAACAAAAGTCGCGAAATGATGGAAGAATCTTTAATCGACCAATTAGTAGCTATGCACAATGTTGAAATTCCTAATGAATTCTATCAGACTTCATTACATAAATATACTGTTGACTTCTATAAACAAAATAGTAAATTAGATGTTACCGACCAGATGTTTACTGAAAACTATGAATTCTTCAATAAATCATTCTATGAGCCGGTCAGCAAAATAGTTAAATGGTCATTTATTAGCGAAAAGATTTCTACTAAAGAGAAAATTGAGGTTGAAGACCAAGATGTAGATGAATTTATCGATATGTTCGTAGCTCAAAATCCTACATTTGACAATCCTCAGATTCGCACTATGCTAAAAGAAAATGATAAGGTAAAAGAAGATGTTTACAGAAAGAAACTTATCGACCTGTTAATGGATTTTGCCTCAACCGAAGCTATTGATTATAACGAATATATTGAAGAATTAAGGCTTAAACAAATTGCCAACGTCGATAATAATATTTCCAAAGACGTTGCCGAAATTGACGCTGATACTGCCGAAGTTGTCGATACTAAAGAAGAAAAATAAATCCTAAATAAAGTTTTATTTAAAAGACCTCGTGCGTATGCTCGAGGTTTTTTGTTATAAAGGT
This sequence comes from uncultured bacterium, assembly GCA_942493235.1. GTDB lineage: Bacteria > Bacteroidota > Ignavibacteria > Kapaibacteriales > UBA2268 > ENR-C587. The sequence goes on from OW818676.1 coordinate 1,091,368, forward strand.
TACTTATCAAATAAATAATCTCATTTCCTGATAGAATTCTTGCATTTCAGTACACTTAGTTACATCTTTAAAGCCATGTGTTGTTGTCAAATTAATTCCTTCAAATAGAAAATTTTATTACAATCTGCATTAATACTATTTTTAAAGTTAATCGTCTATGTTTAATTATAATTTTAAATAATGATGGAGTAAAATTGTTTATTAAGGACTATAATAAGACAGCAATCATATATAATGATATTGAAATCAGTTATAAAGAAGTGATTTCGTATATCAATGATTATATAGAAGTGCTCGGCAATAATAGCTATGATAAAATTGCAATTTTAGCCGAAAATCGCACCGAATGGATTTACGCATTTTATGCAGGATGGGCTCTGGGTTCTATAATGGTGCCGATAGACCATTCCTCTAATGCCGAAGAAATCGAATATATACTAAATGACTGTACTCCCGAGCTGATTGTATATACAAACAAGACTGCCGAGAATTATAAAAGTGCCAAAGAGAACATAAACTATAAAATTATCGGAATCAATTTAGACGAACTAATAACTGACAATAAAAGAACAGATTCTAATATTAATAAGTTTAGCAATATTGGTCAAGACCTTAAAAAAACTGCTTTGATTATTTATACTTCCGGAACTACCGGTTCATCAAAGGGAGTAATGCTATCGTTTGAGAATTTAATGTCTAACATTGTTGCCGTAGTGGACGATGTGCAGATATTCAAATCGGAAGACAAAGTGATGGCACTACTGCCGTTTCATCATATTTTACCGCTTATGGGTACAATAATTTTAGTACTATATTCCGGTGGAGCTATTGTGTTTTCGCCAAGTATGTCCGGCGAAGATATGGTGAAAACTCTTAAAAACCATCATATCAGCATTATGATAGGTGTGCCAAGACTGTACGATTTAATCCGCAAAGCTATTATGGACCAATTGAATAAAAAGGCTGTAGCAAGATTATTATATAAAATTGCAAAATCAGTCAATTCGCTTAAATTTTCCCGAATAGTATTCAGCTCCGTGCATAAAAAGTTTGGCGGTAATTTGAAATACTTAGTAAGTGGTGGTGCAGCATTAGACCCCATTACCGGAACTGATATGAATGTATTAGGTTTTGAAATTCTTGAGGGCTATGGAATGACCGAAGCCGCCCCGATGATTAGTTTTACACGTCCGGGTGACGTAATAGTCGGCTCTCCCGGTCTGCCCCTGCCGTGCAATATAGTCAAAGTAGTAGAAGAAGAAATCCGTGTGCAGGGTCCGAATGTGATGCAGGGCTATTATAATAAACCCGAAGAGACAAAAGAAGTATTGGTTGATGGCTGGCTGCGAACCGGCGATAAAGGCTATGCCGATGAGAAAGGGCATTTATTTATCACCGGAAGGTTTAAAGAGCTAATAATATTATCCAATGGTAAAAATGTAAATCCTGTAGAAATCGAACAGAAAATATCTGCATATTCAGAGGGGCTGCTGCAAGAATTTGCTGTGTTTGAAAGAAATAATTTACTGAGTATTGTAATTGTACCCGATTATAAAAAAGCAAAAGAACTAAATATTAATGATATTAATAATATAAATAATTACATCAGAGATAATATAATTGCTAAATATAATCATGCGGCTCAATCGTATAAAAAAATCAGCTCGGTATTCTTTACTGATACAGAACTGCCTAAAACCCGTATGAGTAAAATAAAACGCTATATGCTTAATGATTTAGTACTTGATAATAATTTAAAAGCAAAAACAGAAGAGCCACAAACCGAAGAATTTGCTATAATGAAGGATTATTTCAAATCCAGAATCAATAAAGAAATCTCTATATTAGACAATTTAGAAATGGATTTAGGGTTAGATTCGCTTGAGAAAATTACTCTCTGTGTCTTTGTTAATACATCTTTCGGCGTTAAACTACGTGAAGAAGAGCTACTAAATTACCCTACAATAAATGATTTAATGAATTATATAGCTGAAAATAAAACAAAAGCTGAGATTGAGCAAATCAATTGGGGAGATATTTTTAAGCAGAAGATGAACATGAAATTGCCCAAAGCATGGCTTACTCAATTATTATTAAAGCACTCGGCAAGAATATTTTTAAGCCTGTATTTCAGAACTAAAGCTAAAGGAGTAGAGAATCTGCCTGCCGGACCGATGATATTAGCTCCGAACCATCAGAGCTATTTAGACGGGCTGTTTGTAACAGCATTTATGAAAGACTCTACCTTACGTAAAACTTATTTCTATGCAAAACAGAAGCATGTTAAAAATTTTTTTTTGAAATTTATGGCGAATACAAATAATGTAATAGTAATGGACATGAATAAAGATTTGAAATTATCATTACAGAAAATGGCTGAAGTACTGAAACGCGGCAAGAATATTATTATATTTCCCGAAGGTACGCGTTCATATACAGGGGCATTAGGCGATTTTAAAAAGACTTTTGCAATATTAAGCAGAGAATTGAATGTGCCGATAGTACCAATAGCTATTGACGGCTCAATCAATGCACTCCCAAGGGGTAGCGTATTCCCGCGTCCATTCAAGAAAGTAACAATTGAGTATTTCAAGCCTGTCTATCCGGAAGAAACTCATACATATGATACTCTTGCCGAGAAAATCAAGGACATTATATCTGAAAAGATAAAATAAACTATTGATTGGATATTAAAACCCGACGGTTAATCGCCGTCGGGTTGATGATGAGGTGAATTAATTCGTGCATGGCAAAAGTCAAATCCTACTTTTTCTACAGCCTCTGAAGAGTGGGGATACAAGCATTGTTAGAAAATCTAATTAGAGTAAAAACAGATATCAAACGTTTTTACGCAGTCTCTAAAACCCAAAGTTGATGCCAAATTAATTATTTCATTTAGTAAATGATAGTTAATTGCACACACAAAGTAGCTGGGTGCCCTAATAATGTAGCAAAAATTCAAAAAAATATTTACGGTCTTTAATAAATTTGATTGGTATATTTGTAACATATTATAAAGATGTCCGTCTTATTATAAAAAGTAGGAATTAATTGACAGGAGTAATTGTTATGAGAAAATTTAATAAATATTTAGCCGGTGTAGCAGCCTTATTATTGATGTCAGCATGCACATCGATGAATAATGGTGGCAATGACGACAGTTTCGGGTGGAATAATAATCCTGAACCGCCGGATAGAGATATTGAGTATTCTTCGGAATATTCCAACGCCAATACTGAGGTTCAGCCCGAATGGCAGAACAATTTAGAGCGGGAGGGCGATTTTTATTCTTCTTATTCGTCGTATAACACCGTTGCACCGGAAATTAGATACGTACCCGTAGTAGTACCTTGGTACTCAGCTTATAATTACTATTATTATGAGCCGGTTTACTATTATTCAGGATTCCATATTTCTTGGTCATGGGGGAGCCGTCATTACAGACCTTATAATCACTATTCTTATTATCACCCGCAATATTATCCCCGAGATTGGCATGACCAGTGGTACTGCCCTTGGTATCATAATAATCCTTATTATGGCTCAAGCTGGGGACATCACCATGGTCATAATACCAGAGATAATTATAATAACTATGATGACTATTCAAATGATGATAATAATCACAATAGTAGCGGTTTCGGCGAACGACCTTTCGGTACAAATCGAGGTTGGAAAGAAGGCTCCGGCTCTTCAGCTCCTGCTTCTACTACTTCAAGGTCTGACAGACCTAACGATAACTCCGGTACAGGCTCGAATACCGGTACAGGCAGAAGCTCAAGAGCGATAGATAATAAATCAGATACTCATAATAATTTTGATGATAATAATTCTACAATTAAAGTAGGAACATCTACTAATACTAATGTAATAGGTAAGGGTGGTAAAGCTAATAAGGATTCAGAAATAAACATCAAAGCAACTGATGATCTTAAAAATAAACAGAATAATTCTACAATTAAAGTAGGAACATCTACTAATACAAATGTAATAGGTAAGGGCGGTAAAGCTAATAAGGATTCGGAAATAAACATCAAAGCAACTGATGATCTTAAAAATAAACAGAATAATTCTACAATTAAAGTAGGAAATAATTCTCCTATCACTACCGGTAAAAAGGTTGATAATGGTGCTATAAAAGCCGACGATACTAAACTTAATAAGAACAATAATTCTTCGAGCCCAAGTTCCATTTTTACAGGTACAAAGAAATCAAATGTTCCGGTATCCGGTACTTCAAACTCCGAAATTAAAGTTACTAATTCCAACAACTCTTCTAATTCTAAAAATAGTAACATATTTAAAGCTAATGATACAAAGGTTGAGAGCAAAGCCATCGGTAATTCGGGCAAAAGCAGCTCTGAATCAAATACAATCAGAACCGGTGCATTTGGCAATTCTAAAAATGAACAAGCACCGAATAGAAGTGTTGAGTCTAAACCAAATTCCAGCTCAAATGTGCCAAATAGAAGTATTGAATCAAGACCAAGAGAAAACACTCCGAGCAGAACTGTTGAGTCAAAACCGCAGAATACGTCTCCAGCACCAAAAGCGGAGTCTAAACCTGCACCAAAAGCAGAGTCTAAACCTGCTCCAAAGAGCGAATCGAAGCCTTCGACTAACGAGAGAAGTAACAGAGGCGGCAAATAGTAATATTAGATATTAGTATGAGTATATTGATAATAAAGCGAGTAAATTATGAAAGTATCGAATAAAATAAAAAGTCTATTTATTGGTTTGGCTGTGATAGCAATAGTGCCAAGTGCGAAAGCTCAATATATAGAAGATGCCGTTAGATTTTCAAATTCCAACGGCTATCCTACAGCCAGAACTGCGGGGCTTGGTATATCATATATTGGTTTAGTTGATGATTTCGGAGCAATTTATTATAATCCCGCCGGGCTGGCTCTAATCCCTAAAACAGAAATCACAGCCGGATTAGATTTTTTAGTAAATAGTACTGTTAGCAAAGATTTTAATATAAATACAAAATTCCGCTCTAACGATGAAAATCTAAACAATCTTGGTATTGTATCTCCATTTTCATTCGGAGATAATCAAGATAAACGCGGAGCCATTGCAATTGGTTATTTTAAAGAAAGTAACTATACTCAAGATATTAAAAGCGACTGGTTTAATCCGAATAGTAGCTATGCAGCTTCATTAGATCCGGCTGTCGCTTACCACGTTTGGCTGTCAAGAAATAGTATATCTAAAACTAACCCAATAGACAGTATGCAGCAGCATAACGAAATATATCAGAGTGGCGGAATGCACAATTTTACCGGTGCTGTTGCTTTCGATATAAATAAAAATGTATCACTTGGCTTTTCAATTGTTGGAAAATGGGGTACTTATGACTATACGAGAGAAATAACCGAAACAGATACTTACAATGCTCAATCAATTAGAGACGATGCCAATTATGCAACTACTGACCTAAATGAATTAACTGCAAAGGAAAGTCTAACTCAGAAAATTCATGGCATCAGCGGCTCAGTTGGCTTACTTGGCAAGATTGGCAATAATATAAGGTTAAGTATTGCTGTTAAATTTCCTACATATTTCGAAATAGATGAAACTTCAAAATTGCAAGTCGGTACTAAATTTGATGATGGTTATAAACCAAATGACTATATCAGCCCTGATATTAATATATCATATAAAATACGTACTCCGTTTGTCTATAACGGTGGTATATCCTTCTATGCTAATGGCTTGACATTCTCTGCCGGTTTAGAATACAAAGACGCATCTCAATTGGAATATACAGATGTATCTCTTGGTGATGATGCTACAAGTAATAATACGGCTACTACTTACAGAGATAATCTTAATCAATTAATTACTTCTGAAATTGTAGGTCAGGTAACATGGGGTTTCGGTGCCGAATATAATTTACCGCTTCTTCCATTAGCCGTAAGAGCAAGTTATACTTCGACTACATCACCTTACGCATTAGATGTAAGCGGAGCGAATAAAACTACATTGGCTCTTGGTGCCGGATATAGCATTTCAAAGGGTGTACGATTAGACTTCGTAATGATGTTTGGCGATTACACTGAATTCCGTACTAATTACGGTTCGGATATCAGCTCTCGTTATACTGTCAATATTAAACCGACAAATATCGGATTAAATCTTACTATGAGAATATAGAATTAATGCTATAATTCTTTTGTTTTAAAAATGGTTGCCTAAGATGGCAACCATTTTTTTAAGATACCCGATATTTTACAGATAAAGGCTTTTACAAAAGTGAATTATACAATTATCTATACGATTCGTACATATTAAATCTCAATACCCCGTGGATAAAGCCTTGTGTTAATGTCAAATAAATTATTTCAAATAGGAAATGATATAATATAAAAAACTGCCTATATAAATTTCAATTATGTAAATTCGGATAAGTTTTGTAAATTTGTTTTTTTAAAATGAAAGATGTTATATGAATAAATATATTATTGCAATTATACTTTTAGTATCCGCATTTTTAATATCATGCTATGAAGATGAGCCGGAGTATGTAACTCGTTTAGTTGAAAGAGAAGACTTGAATTTGACTCCCGGTCTTACTTGGTTTCAAGCAAAAGTTGAATCCTATAATTGCGAACCTGATATATTAGTTCAATTGAAATCAGGATATAATAAAGATAAACATCATTTTATATTTTTTGCATCTCCTTCATGTTCGTGCGATTCTTTGCAGTTAGCGTCTCCATATATTATGAGAGTATTAGACCAAATCGGTGTTGATTCTCTAAACTATGAGTTCTATGTTATGGAAAATGAAACAAAAGACCATCCCTATAAAGAAATAATCACGTTAAAGAGAATGCCGTCAATATTTTTGAAAATCAACGGAATTCCTGTGTATTCTATTAATGATACAATGCAGCTAAATCCTAATGGGCGTTCATTTGAACAGATAGTGCTTGATGCTATAAATATGTATCAATAGTCTTAATTTTAACTATTTCAACTTAGTATTATATAACTATAAAAATAAAATATGAATTACTGGCTTTTAAAATCCGACCCTAAAAGCTACGGTTGGTATGATTTAGTTAAAGATGGATATACCGACTGGGACGGTGTACGTAATTATCAAGCCCGAAACAATCTCAAATTGATGAAAGGCGATGATTTAGCTTTGATTTATCACTCAGTTGACGAAAAAATAGTAATTGGAATTGCGAAAATTACTAAAGAGTATTTCCCTGATGCCAAAGATGATTCTTGGGTAGCCGTTGGGATAGCTCCGTTTAAAGAATTAGAAAATCCGGTCAGCTTGGAATTAATAAAAAACACTGAAGAACTGAAAAACATGGCTCTGATAAAACAGGCCAGACTGTCCGTTATGCCGTTAAGTCATGCTGAATATCTTAAAATTATTGAATTATCTAAATAATAATATTATTAAAATGAAGAAAAAACTTAAAATTTACTTTGCGGATTTCTGGGCAACTTTTGATAAAAAGAATAATTATTTTACGGATATACTCAATGACGAGTATGAGATAGTCCTTGATGAAATAAATCCCGATCTATTGATATATTCGGTATTTGGCAATAGCTTCATTAATTATAACTGCAAGCGAATATTTTTTACCGGCGAAAATGTACGCCCAAATTTCGATGAATGCGACTTTGCAATGACTTTCGACCATATAGATGATAATAAACGTCATTTCAGATTACCACTTTATACTTTATTCGGGGATGTAAACGAACTGCTAAAACCCAAAGACATTGATAAAATTCTGGCAGAGAAAACTAAATTCTGCAATTTTATATATTCTAATCCGAGATGTAAAATCAGAAACGACTTTTTTAAGAAATTGTCTAAGTATAAACAAGTAGATTCTGCCGGTCGATTTAATAATAATTTGGGTAAGCCTGTCGATAATAAACTTGAATTTATTCGCGATTACAAATTTACTTTTGCATTTGAAAACAGTGAATTCATCGGCTATACTACCGAGAAAATATTCGAACCGATGATAGTCAACAGTTTACCTATTTATTGGGGCAATCCACTTGTTCATCTTGATTTTAATCCTGCTTCGTATCTGAATTACTATGATTATGATTCAGATGAAGAACTGATTGATAAAATCATTGAGTTAGATACTAATCCAGATAAATATGCCGAATATATTAGAGAACCCTACTTTCACAATAATGAAATCAATCAATATGTGAAACGAGATAATGTAAAAGCATTTTTATTTTCGTCTGTAGAGGCAGAGATTAATCCTGTATCTGCTAACTCTCCACTATTTAAAAGTTCATATTTGGTCAGCAGTATTTATAAATCATATACTAAAACTGCATATAAATTCAATCGCACTAAATGGAAGTACATAAACAATTTCTCAATCGAACGCTTAAAGATGAAAATATTTTCGGGATATTAGCAGTATATCAATCAAGCTGCTTAAAAAATGCGTCTAATTTATTACGGTCAAGCTTGAAATTTGTTCTGACACCCGAGCATATATCCACTCCCCAAGGCTGGACATAATCGATAGCTTCTCTAACATTTTCGGGGCTTAACCCTCCGGCTAGAAATACAGGCATTTTTGCCTCACGACATATTTCTCGGCTAATGTCCCAATTATGAACTTTGCCGGTACCTCCTAATTCTTTAACTATTAGGTTCGGATTACCGCTGTCTAAAAGCAAAGCAGAAACCTTGCCTTGATAGCTCAGCGCTTCTTCAATGCTTGAGTAATCAATTATATGAATAACTTGTACTAATTTAACAGATGGTAATGCAAATTTCACTTCAGAAAGCGAGCCTTCGATAATTTCGTCAACCAATTGAATAGTATTGGTATTTGTTCTTTTGGCGTGTGCAATTATTTCATTAGACTTTATTTTACTTGTTAGTAAAAAAGTAGCTATTGGCGGAGCTGTCTGTGCTGCAATTTCAGCTATTAATTCATCAGAAATTACGCCCGGACCGCTTGGCATCTCGCCAACCAATCCTAATGCGGAAGCACCATATTCAATGGCAGTATTCGCCTCTTCTATTGAACTAATGCAACAAATTTTTACCTTGGTTTTCATAATATTTTCTCAACAATTCTTATAATCTTATAAAATTTTAAATACCATATTCAATCCGAAAGAAATATTTGCCTTAGAAGTATTGGCATTAAAAAGCGAAATCACATCTAATCCGTAAAAGCTTGCCGCAAAGCATGGAAACGAATACCCGAACATAAACGGAATTCGCATAGATTGAGTTTCGTCATAACGAATCGCAAACATTGCATTCGGCAGATAGTCCCCAAAGTCAACGAATGTACCTGCTTCCATTATTGGTTTTGTCGAATTACCCGGAGCATTATTAAATCCCTGTGAGTAATTTACAAAAATCGAAAAATACTTTAATGGCTCAATATACTTTGATATATCAACCATTGCTCCGATTTGCAAATTTAATGGTAGCGTAGTAGAAAATTCGCTTATGTATTTACTGTCGCTGTGGCTCATCTCTTCCAAAGAATCTAACTGCTCTTCGTCGAAAATGTCGTTAACAAAAAACGAACCGTATATATTATGCTGAGCTGCGTGTTTATCCCAAGTTACAGAGCCCATATCATTTAATGCTATGGATAAATTTATCTTATTACGGAATATAAAATTCATACCTATATCAACACCGAATCCACTTCCAACTGATTTTGGAAATATATTAAAATTTCCCTTAGGGCTGTAAGTAGAATCAAAGTCATAATCAATTCCTAAATTTTCAGAAAATGCAGTGTTAGCAATTATGCTATAATTACCAATCAGAGAATTATCAACTTGGCTGGTATAGAAATAAGAGCTGACCGACTCAGTTCCGGCATAAGCAAAGCCCTTGATTACCTTTAATTTAACTCCAATATCAATTGCCTCGAATACGGAACCGGAATTATTTTCTCGTTGAAGTATCCTATTGGCATAAGTAAGAGAATAAGCCCTTAGCCACCATGATTTAGCATTCAAATCATTAAATGTATAAGTCCTATTTATCTGATTGCCGACAAGCCCCAATTCAATTAATTGATTTGGAATAGAGACATTGCCCGCTATATTGTCATTTACCTCTATTCCAAGCGTTCCGTATCTATTGCCTAATGAATAATAGATTTTAAACAGACTGAAATTTACTTTAGTAAATATCTTCCCGTCGTTAGAAAAGGAAGATAGTAAATTCTGCTTGTCAATATTAGTTAAATATCTGGAATTATCATTGCCGAAATAGTAATTTATGTCATTTATACTTAGACTGTTATTAGACAATTGTGCAAATACTGATGGTAAAGAAATTATTATTTTGCTTGAATCAGTATATTGAAGTGCTGGATTAACATTGGTAGATAAATTACCGGTGAAGAGACCGAAATTGCTCATTATATTAGCAACCGAACCGACTTGTGCATTGATATTAGCATTTATTCCAAATACTAATATCAGTATTACTATATAATAAAATGATGTATTAATTCTATTCATATTTGAAAATCTTAATTGTTAATAGTAAATTTCAATGAGCAATAAGCTTTGATTTTTATTTTATCAAAAGCACGCAGTGCAACACTTTTTGAATCGAATGTACTAAGCTTTAGCTTAATAATTATCACGAATGTTTCAGAAAGCTGCTTAATCTCGGCATCATTAAGGTCAATTACTATTTTGTTTTTTGAAGGGCTGATGCTGATTCCTTCGCTATTTGCAGTAGCGGGGTCGATATATGCCTTCTTTTCGAATAGCGATATATAGTCATTATTACAGAAATAAGCTGTTAAATTAGTGCCTACAGGAATTTCATTTTCGGTCTCTATAGTAATTTTAGCCTGTTTTGCATCGATAATTCTATCTCGATTTTCATTACTGAGTTCTAAATTCACAGTATCGGAATATTCTACATCTTCGGCAGAAATCATACCCAAAGCGTTGAATATTACTTTAATATCAAAAGAATCTGTCATTCGAGCGGAGCCTCTTTTATTATAAGGATTCATATATACTTGAGAATTCATTTTGATAGTATCGGGCAAAAAGCTTATAAACTCCGACACATTAGAATTGGAATTGTCATATTTCTGGTAGAAATTTCCTTTTTCTATCAGATAATTGCCAAGATTTGACTGTCCGTTTTTGGTAAAATATCGTACCTGATTATCTCTTGAAATTCCTTTAATATTTGTATTTTGGATTAATATGTCAAACAAATCGGAAATATCGGATAAATATTTAGCAGTAAATATTAGTTCGGTGTTGTATAATGATAGCTTATCGCGAAGTGCTTTTACTTTATCATTTATCTGAATAGTCATCTGAGAGCTAATATCATCTAACTGTCTTGAAGGAATAAGCCCCGAAATATAACTAAACTTTGTATTTTTAATACTCATAGAGAATCTAATTATTTCGCCGGCTATATTGCCGCTTACTATCTTTACCAGAAACTTGCTTTTATCAGGAGAAGGGGCAGAAGTGTAATATATATCGCCCAGATTTAATATGTTTGTATATGTAGCATTAGGGGCAATATTTATATTTATCGATAGCGGAGAGCCATTGACTATGTAATTAGGGAAAAGCAAAGTACCGGTAACGATATTAGAACTGGTATTGACTATTTTAATATTAATACCACCGGAAAAGAACTGAGCGGAATCAACTTCTACACCCTGCGGATAAGAAATCGGTATGTCTATTTCAGACATAGATAGGGGCACTTCTATTTCATCGATATTAAAATTTAGTCTGTCATCAGTAAATTTATTCAGCCCGTACCGCTCTTGCAGAGTGTCTGTCTGAATCAATAGGAAATAATTATCAGTAGTGGAGTCAACTGTAATATAATGGCTTTGCTTAGCCAGCTCATCAACTGAATATTCTCTATTAGTCAGAGGTATATTAAGATCCGTATCCCACGAAGGTGCCGTATAATTATCCTTAATATCAACACATGCATTCAAAAACAGGATAAATAGCATATACATTAGCAAATTTATATTTTTCACTTCAATTCCTTAGTATCTCATAATTCTACAAATCAAATATAATAATAATTTTTATCATATTCAAATTAATCATCTCGAATAATGTGCTAAGACGTTTGCATAAACATATTGTTTGTATTTTGCTGCTTTTAATTCTAATTGTCCTAAGTGTGTGTTTCACAATGATGAAGAGGAAGTGGGAAAAACTTTGATTATTACATTTTTTCGACTAATATCAATTACTCAAAGTTACTGATGAGGCTATCTGAAATTAATAATATTGCCAATTCGTCTTTCTGAGTGCAACGAAGAATCCATAATTATCTGCATTGAGCTTTGTCTGGATTCTTCAATCATTCAGAAAGACAAATTTTTAGACAGTCTTTTGGGGTGAGGTTGATAGATTTTCAAACATCAGCCACCAAGAACTCACCCCGTCATCGCTTCGCGATGCCACCCTTCCTTTTGGAGGTGAATTTGAAGATTAGCCTCTAAAGTGTTACCCATATCTTCAATATATAATCTTCAAGCCCTCTCTTTGGGGAGGGTTTGGGAGGGGTTGAAAGATTTTCGGTACCCTGCCGCACTACGCAGAGCATAGTGCAGAGACGTGCATATTCCTACTTCTTACTTTCAAATACAGATAGTATTGAAAGAGAAGAAAGAAAAAGGGAGTGCTACTTTCTTTCTACCAATATTCAACAGCTAACGATGTTGGAAGAAAAGAATCGATTTTCCAAACGCCACTATCCAATTCCTATTTCCTACTTCCCAATTCCGAAGAAAGAACCCACCCCGTCATCGCTTCGCGATGCTCCCCTCCATTGGATGGGAATTTGAAGATTAGCCTCTAAATACATTATTTACCAATATTCAACATCTAACGCTGTTGGAAGAAAGATTTCTTTATTTGCTTACCCACACGTAATAGCGAAGAACCGGGAAAAAATATTTATGTCTTTTGTAGCAAAAAAATATAATTTACACAGCCTCTTTAACTATGAGTAATTGAGTATTGATATGTCCAATTTCATGTAGGAAATTATATATTAGTTTTAGTTAGTTGAGATATGAAAGAAGTCCAGCATAAAAAAAGCGACCCCAAAGAGCCGCTTTCATATAAATTATATTGAAAACAAAAAAAATTACATTCTGCCGTTTTTCTTAATAATATCGCGACCGATGATTAATTTTTGAATTTCATTAGTACCTTCGAATATTCTATTGATACGAGCATCACGATAGAATCTTTCTACAGGCATTTCTTTAGAGAAGCCCATTCCGCCAAGTACCTGCATTGCTTTATCTGCAACTTGGTTCAAGTATTCAGAAGCAATATATTTGCTGATAGCGGCATCGCGTGGGTTCATAGTTTTGTTATCATATTCGCGAGCAACGCGGTAGAGAACACTTTCGGTTTGATAAATCATGATTGCCATTTCTGAAAGCATAAATTGAACGCCTTGGAAATTAGCGATTGGTTCATCAAATTGAATTCTTTCTTTTGCATATTTGGTAGCAATTTCAAGTAATTCTTTCATTCCGCCCAAGCAAGCAGCTCCAAGCCCTAATCTGCCTGTATCAAGAGTTTTCATTGCAGTTAAGAATCCGCGACCGTCTTGACCAATCATATTTTCTTTAGGAACTCTAACGTTATCAAAAGTAAGAGTAGAAGTTCTACTGCCTTTGATACCCATTTTCTTTTCAGCTGCACCCGGAGTAAAGCCCGGAGTACCTCTCTCGACAACGAAAGCAGAGATACCTTTTTGAGTTCTTGCAAATACGGAGAATACATCAGCAAATGGACCATTGGTAATCCATAATTTTTCGCCGTTGATAACCCAGTCTTTGCCGTCCCATTCCGCTCTGGTTTTCAAGTTGAAAGCATCAGAGCCGGCACCTTGTTCAGTTAATGCAAAAGCAGCGATTTTCTCGCCTTTAGCACAAGGGACAACATATTTCTGCTTTAGCTCTTCACTGCCGCCTACATAAATGGCGTTAGTACCGATAGAGACGTGAGCACCGATAAAAGTAGCAGTTGATAAGCAAGCTCTACCGATTTCTTCTTGGATTAGGCAGTAACCAACTTCGCCGAATCCGCTTCCGCCGTATTCAACAGGGAAGGCAGCACCCAATAGACCAAGCTCGCCGATTTTTTTAATAATATCATCAGGTATAGTTTCTTCTTCGTCAATTTTAGCTGCGATAGGTTTTAATTCATTATTTACAAAATCTTTAACCATGTCGCGAAGCATTTGTAATTCTTCATTTAAAGTAAAGTCAAACATTTCCCATCCTTATTTTATACTATAAAAATAAAATTTACCCTATATAATTTAAAATTCCTTCGCCGCCGTCAACGCCCAAAGTTTGACCGGTAATCCAATAGAATTTCTCGTCAACCAATAAAGAAATTGCTTGAGCAACATCTTGAGGACGTGTATTACGGTCAAACGGATTATGCTGTTTCGCATGAGCGAGCATCGAGTCGAAACCTGGAATTTTACGAGCTGCAGGAGTATCGGTAATACCGGCTAAAATGCAATTAGCGGTAATTCTGTATGGAGCAAGCTCGACTGCCATTTGTCTAATATAAGATTCAAGAGCGGCTTTGGCTGCAGAAACAGCTCCATAGTGAACCATTACTCTTGAAGAACCTATAGAAGTTAGAGCAAATATTCTTGAATTCTCAGCTAATAATTTCTCTTTAAATAAATCCTGAGTCCAATATACAAGGCTGTTTGCCATAACGTCCATTGTCATTTCAATTTGTTTTTTTGAAATCATTTCTTCGCTGTTCTGGCTAAAAAACGCATTCATTGAGCCAAAAGCAAGTGAATGAAGTAATACTCTAAGCTCCGGATTTTCTTCATGTTTAAAATCTTCTTTAATGGCTTCAAGTATTTCTCTTCTTTTATCGTCGTCGGCGGCATTAGCATTGAAAAATCTAACTTTTACATCTAATGCTTCTAAAATTTTCTTCTGTTCCTCTACTCTTTTTTTTCCTGCACCTGTATCAAGATGCACACCGTATATATTGTATCCCTCTTTTGCTAATTCCAATGCTGTTGCTTCTCCAAATCCGCTTGAAGAACCAAGTATCAATGCATATAAATTGCGAGTAGCCATTACTGTTCCTTAAATAAAAAAATAAAAACATTTGTTTTGAAATTGGCAATATTCAAAGTGCAAAATTACGCAAAACTAAAAATATAAAAAAGTTTTATTTTATTTTATTTAAATATAAATACTTAGGTGGATTTGTTTGGAATTTTTTCGGAATTTCTATGGTTTTAAATTACAAAAATGAATGAGATTCATAATATCTTGTTTTTATACTAAAAAGTGTAGAATATAAAAACTTGGGGATTGGGAATTGGGATAGGGGATAAGGGATAGGGGATTGGGAGAATACTTGCCTCCAAATCCCTATCTCCAAATAAGAATCACCACGTCATCACTTCGTGATACAATGCCTCAATGTGGGAAATTGAAGAAATAGCAAATAACTCCTTAATTACCAATATTCAACATCTAACGATGTTGGAAGACTAATCGCACTACGCAGAGCATAGTGCGGAGGGGTGCAAATTCCTACTTCCTACTTTACGAACTTTATAGCTTCCTAACTTCCTACTTTACGAACTTTATAACTTTACAAACTTTTCAACTTCCCACTTACTATTTCTTTTTTATAAAGTGCTTTGAATCGCCATATTCATTGAGAGCAATTTCTCTGCCGGTGGACAGAATTCGGAAATTAATGCAATTAGTACAATGCTCAATTTCATCGTCGAGGCAGGGTTTGCCGTCATATAATTGGTATTCTTTGCGAACAGCAACAGGGGTATTCTGTGGCATAATAATATTTGCCCCGAATAGAAGCCCGGCTTCTCTACCTTCATCATTAATTGCTTGAAGGGCTGTAGTCGAAGCAATATTTACATCTTTCAGCACTAAGCGAACTACGGCAATCATATTTAGAGCGAGCTTGTAATTACGTTCTTTATCCCAAGGGAAATCATTTTCACTCATAGGGGTTTGATTATGTGGGATAAATGGTCCCATTCCTATCATATCAATATCATATTGCTTAATAAACATAATATCACGAGCTAAATCCTCAAGAGTTTGCCCGGGAATTCCTATCATTACTCCGGTTCCCACTTGGAAGCCGGCTGTGTGTAGATAATTCAAGCATTTCTTGCGATTTTCCAATGACTGCTCGGGCGGATGAATTTTAGCAAATATTTCGGGATTAGTTGACTCTATCCTTAGCAAATAGCGATGTGCACCGGCAGCAAATAGCTTTCTATAATTATCTAATGTCTGTTCACCAATACACAGAGTAATGCCGGCACCATTAGGCAATGTTTCAGATTTCGATTTCTCTTTGATTTCGCTGACTACATCGCAGACGAAATCAACAAAAGCTTGGTCGTTACGTTCACCGGACTGTAATACTACTGAACCGTAACCCTGTTTAATGCTCCACATTGCGGACTCAATTATTTCTTCTCTTTTAAGTGTATAACGGCTGATATTAGTATTAGACTTACGAATCCCACAGTAATAGCAGTCGTTAATACAGTAGTTAGAGAATTCCACCAGACCACGCATATACACTTTGTCTCCGCAATTATCAAGCATTACAGAGTAAGCTTTTTTGCGTAATTTTTCAACCTGTTCAGCATCTGTCAGAGACAGAAGATAAGTTATGTCTTCAATAGAAAATTCGGTTTGATTCAATACTTTTTGAAGTCTTGAATTATCGGCATCAATTGGGTAGTTTATCATAATATATTATTATATCTAATTAAATACTTAATTAATTGTTTAATATGCACATTGATTATTATATAAAAGGAAATGTGCATAAAATATTGACGTTCAAATTAAAAAGCTGTTGTAAAAGAAATACATTACCTTATAATAGCAAATTTTTTGTATTCGGATTCGGGCATATCCGCATTAGTCATATCAATTACTTTGAATAGATACACTCCGGAATTTAATTCATTATTATTACTATCACGCAAATTCCACTCAACACCGCCATTTGAATCGTATTCGTAAAGCTCATTGATTAATTCACCCTCAATTGTAGCAATTATTACTTTTGCTCTTGCCGGAAGATTAGCAAATGTAGCTGAAGTAACCTGGCTTGCTTTTATCGGATTCGGATAAATAAATGCATTATTTGCATTTTTATAGAAGAATACGAAAGACATAGATTTACCTGTTGACAAAGTAATTTCCATTCCGTCAACCGAGCTGATAGGACGTTTTGCTGTAATGGTATATTCTTTGCCTAAGGCACCGATACCGTTATTATCGTCGAGAGATATTCTTACGGTATTATTGTCTGATTTGACAATATCGGTTATTTTGCCGACCGGACTTAAATCATAATTATTTATAATAGTAGCGGCATCATTTATATCTTCTGAAAATGATAAATCGAATACCGGCGGAGCAGTCGAAACAATATTTAGTGATGTAAGATACATATATTCGGCTTCTGGAGTATTTGCCACTTTAAAAGTCAATTCTTTTGATTTAGTAGGATTTGTGTAGTAGTCAAAAAAACTTGAGGCAGTTAGGGTATAGTCTCCATTAGCCAAATCTTCATAAAATTCAAGAGCTATACTACTGTCCGGTGCGATAATTGCAGACTTTGCATAACTTGAATAAATGCCATCAATCTGCTTTATGATAAAATACATAGGTGATACATTAGATGGTATCATTCCGTTATATTTGACAAACAAGGCATTTGATTTGTATTCGGCACTTATTGGCTCTATATTATCATATAAAATGAAGAAAAACTTTTTAGATGAGTAAGATATATTATTATTAGGATATACCGATTTGAAAAATATTACGCCGTAATCACTGCTTAGATTATTGATAATTAAGCTGTCTTTATCTGTCTGAGTATATAAAGTCTGAACTCCGCTCAAAGGATTATAAAGCCATACTTGAGTTTCGGTAGAACCGCTTGGCTTAATCCAGTTTAAATGATAATTATCTTTATCTATTGCCCAGCCCCAAATCTGAGCAGGTGGAGTATATGTTTCGGAATTTAAGTTATATTCATAGAATCGGGTAGAGTCCAAATCCGAAAATGCAATTTCTTTAGTTCCGTTTTTATCAAAATCATAGATTAGGCAAGCGTTAGCAAATACATCTTCGAATAGCCCGAATGGCTTTATCCCTTTGCTCTGAGAGTCCCATTTTAGGATATAGATATTCGGATAAGCCGAAATGCAGATTTCATCGCCGGACTTATCATCGATATTTCCACAAGTAACGCCGTTTTTGTAATACGCAATCCCGCCGTCGCCTATGCGGGTACCAAAGAAGAACTCGTCTGCAATTTTTTCAAATTGTGAACTGCTATTGGCTTTATAAATTTTCATTTCCCAAACATCTTCCGAAAATTGTACTTGACTATCATACACATTAAACGGAGCAGCTGATAAGAAAATAATCTCATTTATTCCGTCGCCGTCAATATCGCCTTTTTCAAGAAAGCGTGAATTCTCGCCGGTGAAAGTGCTATCAATCATTTCAACCGTTAATTCTTCATTTCTATATTTATAAATTAATACATTGCCTTTATTATTAGAATGAACTATTTCGGGATTGCCGTCATTATCGAAGTCATCAATTAGAAATCCGGGTAATGACCCCAGATTATCGAAAGGTTCGGGAGGAGTAAAGCTAAGCAAAGTATTATATGAATTATTAGTAAATTGAGTAATGATAAATTGAGTATCCGAGTAACTGAATATTTCATCAATGCCGTCTTTGTTAATATCATAGAGAGCCGCTCCGGTAGCGAAATATTGATTATCCCAAATTTTATCGTTAAATACTTTGCCGCTATTGGCTTGATATATTTTTGCATCTCCCACTTCTTTAAATAGAATATCTATATTATTATCGGCGTTAGTATTGCCAAAGGCTAAAGGATAAATAACGTCATTTATTGAGTCTGTGGCTGTGAATTTATTATCTTTAAATGTATAAAGAAAAGTTTTATTCCATGAAGCGTTTGTATAATTATTGATTATTATCTCCGGACTATTATCATTATCAATATCTTTAACTTGATTTAGCAAATAAGCGGGGGGGAGATTATAATCTTTTTTACTGAATGAAGCTTTAATAAAATTATCAATTTTAGGAGTAAGAGCAATCTGACCGCTGACGATAGTATTGTCATCACGCATTGCAAAGGCAGAAATTTCGTATTGAACCCCGTCGAGCAAATCATCAAGTAGCAATGTATGGTAATTTGAATAACTGTTATTATCAGAAATGATTTTATATTCTTGATTTGAATTTTTAATTCTATATTTTAAATATACAAAAGAATTCTGATTTGTTTTTATATTAATTACATATTTTTTTAATGGACCTTTATAGACGGGTATAGATTCATAGTACTCCATTTTCAAAGGAGACGCATTGCTAACTAATTCTATAGCGGTTCTTTTTTCCAAATATTTATTATTTTTCAGCTTAACTTTAATTTGAATAGTATATACTGTATCAAGTAAGCTACTAATATCAATTAGTTCCAAAGTATCATTAATTACTTGCTTAGTATAATTGCTTGATAATTCCGTAAATTCAGTAGGATTAAAACCTTTACCGATATTTACGGAGAATGTGTCTAATAGCGGAGTGATTACATTGCCGATAAGAGCGATTTCTTGTATTATATTTTTATTTATTATTTGGAATTGCTTTGGCTGAGTAATAGTAAAGTCTGTACTGCCAATGCTACTAAGTGCTGCATAAGCATCTAAAGTACCTGCTCCTTCGGTTTCGGTTCTCCCTTCTATTAGAAATGGAACTGCGGAATTTTCTAATATTCCAGCAATAGATTCGGGGCTTAGAGTAGTGTCCTTTTCTAAAAGCATTGCTACGGTTGCAGTAACAAAGGGGCAGGATAGCGAAGTACCCGAAGCTGTGCCAAAACTGTCATCTGGTTTGGTAGTTAATATACTTACTCCCGGAGCTACGAGAGCCAAATTCGAACTGTAATTACTTCTGTAATATCGAGTACCGTCTTCGTTGATAGCACCGACCGAGATTACTTCTTGTAAATCAGATGGGAAATGGCTTTTATTCCATCCATTATTTCCAGACGATGCTACTACGGTAACGCCCATTTCAACAGCAATTTTAACAGCGGCATGGATTAATTTCGAATACTGCTGCTCACCGAAGCTGCAGTTTATTACTTTTGCTCCGTTTAATGCCGCATACAAAATGCAATTGGCTATATCGTCCGATTCACCGTTGCCAGAAGCATCAAAAGCTCTAAGCATCATGATTTTGGAATTATAAGCTAAGCCGGCAATACCTCTTTCATTGTTTCTCTCGGCGGCAATCACACCGCTAACCACAGTGCCGTGACCATGCTCGTCAAAAGGCAGCGGGTCGATATTATTCCAATCTCCCAGATTTTGAATTGCTTGATTTATAAAGTCATAACCGATTATGTCGTCGGCAAGCCCGTTGCCGTCGTTATCAATTCCGTCAAAATCACCGCTAACACCATCAATAGTTTCGGTGCTTTGCCAAGGCTCGTATTTGCCGTTATGGTTTATATCTTCGATTGGATTAATATATAAATTATTTACTAAATCTTTATGAAGATAGTCAATACCGGTATCTATTATTGCAACGATAATACCATTGCCCGAGGCAATTGACCATGCTTTTTCCGCATTAACGGTTTTCATCCCCCATTGCTGCTCATAGAACGAATCATTTGGTTTTAGGTTATCCTGTTCGATTTTATATATATAATTAGGCTCAATAAATTCTATGTCTTCATGATTGAAAATTTTAGACATCATTTCTGAATTATTCTCTACCAGAAAATAATTGCCAAGTGTATTTAAACTTTTTGATTTAATGGATTGCAAAGTATTTAATTTTTTTTTCGATTTTGTATTGAATATTTCTTTTAATTTTCCAGACAGCTCGGTCTGCAATTTCTCGCTTTTGGAATTATCCTTAAATTTTATAATATATGAATTATATTGAGCGGTTGCTGACATTGTATTTAATAATATAACTATTGAAATAATGGAATTAAAAAGTATTCTCGGATTCATTACTCTGTCTTTCTTAATTGTTTTGCAATTTCTTAAAATAACAAGATAAACTTCATTGAATTTATACAATAAAAATATAAATTACTAGTATAATATTATAAAGACGTAGAAAAAATATTAAATTATGAAAATATTTGGAATAAAAAATCTAATTTGAGTATTTTTAAAAAAATCAGCAATTTTATAACAAGTTATTACGTCATAAACAATCTAATGATGTTTAAAATAAATTGAGAGAGAACACCCGGAGACTTTATGGCTGAAAATAAAGATAAAAACAAATTTAATCCTTTTGGTGGTGATAAGCAAAATCCGAATAATCAGAATCCTCAAGTAAAATTTTTCAAGAATCTGTTGATTTGGTTAATTATGATAACTTCTGCTATATTTCTATTTATGATGATGCAGGAACGAAATAATCCGGAATGGCCCATATCTTTTACCGAGTATAATGAGCTGATGAGCACAGGTAAGATATATAAAGCTAAGGTACTTAAATCGCAACTTAATGATTTCGAATTTCACGGTGAGCTTAAAGAGCCTATAAAAATATATATTGAAGGTAAATCCCGCGACGTTAGAGCCTTTTATACCAAGCTCGGAATAGTTGATAATGAAACTGAAAAAAAATGGGCGGAGCAGGGCATAGTCTGGACTTATGAAGACGGTGATAACAGCTGGTGGGGAGCTATTTTATCATTTTTACCTTGGATAATTTTAATTGGTTTATACATATTTTTTATTCGTAGAATGCAAAATGGTGGCGGTGGTGGCAAAGGCGGATTATTCTCTTTCGGTAAATCAAGGGCTAAGCTCTTAACCGATTCGCAGAATAAAATTACATTTGCAGATGTAGCCGGAGCTGATGAAGCAAAATACGAATTACAAGAAATTATTGAATTTCTAAAAGAGCCTGCCAGATTCCAAAAATTAGGTGGCAAAATTCCACGTGGTGCTTTACTGCTGGGACCTCCGGGTACAGGTAAGACTTTACTTGCTCGAGCGGTTGCCGGCGAAGCCAATGTTCCGTTTTTTAGTATATCTGGTGCGGACTTTGTTGAGATGTTCGTTGGTGTCGGTGCCAGCCGTGTACGCGATTTATTTGAACAAGCAAAGAAGAATCACCCATGTATTATTTTTATAGATGAAATAGATGCTGTCGGCAGGCACAGAGGTGCCGGTCTCGGCGGTGGTCATGACGAGAGAGAGCAGACATTAAATCAATTGCTTGTTGAGATGGACGGTTTTGAGCAAAATAGCGGAGTAATTTTGATTGCCGCTACCAACAGACCTGATGTATTAGACCCTGCATTATTGCGTCCGGGGAGATTCGACAGACAAATTGTAGTAGATAGACCGGATGTAAAAGGTCGTGAAGGCGTACTAAAAGTTCATACAAGCAAAATTCCACTTAGTGCTGATGTAGATATAGAAATTATTGCTCGCGGTACTCCGGGCTTCTCCGGAGCAGATTTAGCTAACTTAGTTAACGAAGCAGCATTGCTTGCCGCCCGTCGTAACAGTGATGCCGTAACTATGTACGACATAGAGCAGGCTAAAGACAAAGTAATGATGGGAGTGGAGCGTAAGAGTATGGTAATATCCGATAAAGAGAAAGAAATGACTTCTTATCATGAGATGGGGCATGCATTAGTCGGCGTACTTATGCCGGAGGGCGACCCTGTTCATAAAATTACAATCATACCTCGCGGTAGAGCTTTGGGCGTTACTTCTTATCTGCCCCTTGAAGATACTCATTCTTGGTCTAGAGATTATATCGAAACTCAGATAGTAATTCTTCTTTCCGGTAGAGCTGCCGAGAAGTTAGTTTTTAATCAACTGTCAACCGGTGCGTCTAATGACTTGGAAAGGGCAACCAAACTTGCTAAGAAAATGGTTTGCGAATGGGGAATGAGTGATGCTATCGGTCCTGTCAGATTTGCTAATAATCAAGAAGAAGTATTTTTGGGTAGAGAAATATCTCAGCCACGCGACCATAGCGAATCTACTGCTCAGAAAATAGATGATGAAGTTCGTAGGATTTTACTTACTGCTAACGCGAAAGCAGAAGAAATGCTTAGCGAAAATATTGAATTATTACATAAAACTTCTAAGATATTGTTAGAGCGTGAAGTATTAGAAGGTGAAGAGCTCAATATGATAATGAGAGGTGAAAATTTGCCGGCTATGAATATAAAAAAGCTTGAAGCACTGAAATCAATCAAAATTGATGAATTAGCTAAAAGTGCTAATTAGTAATCTGTTTTAGAATTAATAAGTAATAGAATATATATAAAAAACCCGTTTCTGTAAAAGAACGGGTTTTTTGATTTCTTTTAGAATAGTCCGCCAAACGAAATATTATATCATTTCATAATAAATAGGGCATATCAAATATCATAACTTCCGTGGTTAAAGTCGCGGGTTGATGTTGAAAATTTACACCAAGTATTATATTAAATCGTATTATATAATTTCCTATATGGATTTGCAATAATTATATCCTGACGTCACAGTGGCTAAAGCCTCCGGTTGAGTCAAACAAATTATTCCTTATAGGATATGAAATTACATAGCAAAACCGACAGTAATTGCAATTATTGATACAATTAGAGAGCCAATTGCTATACCTTGGGCAATTCCCAATTTTTTGAGTGCAATTTCAATTTCACTATGGGTATTAATGCTGATAGCTTTTAAACTACTGAGCTCGGCATTAAATTTGTCGATTGGAATAGAATCTGTGATTCCTTTCATACTTTCATCCCTTGATTGTTTAATAACCTTATTTAAATTTTCAATTTTCTCATCAAATTGTTCTTGGAGTTGGAGAAACTGAATATTTTTCAGCTCATGCTTTGTTTCCTTGGCATCTTCACTATGAAATAGTTTATTAACTTTGTAGCGCAAGCTGTCAACATCGTCTTTAATAGATTTGAATTCTTTATTCTGATAATCGACTATAGAAATAAATTTCTGATCGTAATTAAGCAGTTGAGATTCTAATCTTTTTACTTTTAAATCAATTCGAGCCTCATACCGATGGCTCACATATTCAATTTCTTTTTCAAGCTTAAATTTAAGATAAGTTAGAGTAGATTCCAGATCTGCCTCTGATTTACTCTTAAAAGCTTCAATAATAGTATCGGCACTATTATACTGCTTCTTTAATTTTTCACTTAGTTGAAATAATGAATATTTGAAAGCATAAATATTTTCGAGATTATCATGAATTAAGGTTACACGGTCTAATTTGTATTCTAATTCTTTTAAAATAGCATTAACATCTAATTTAGTATCTTTAGATAATTGAGTAAATTCTTTGGTAAAATAATCCTTGTAATTATTCAGGCTTTCTATAGTGTTATTAAATTCGGAAATCTTCTGATTTAAATTTTCAAATGCCTTAGAATAGTCGTCGGCTTGAGAAGTTATTAATTGAAATAATTCTTTAACTTCAGGGCTTAGGGCTTTAGTTTCTAACATTGATTTGCTTTCTCAATAAATGTTTCAAGATGCCCTGTCAGTTTTTCTAAATATAACTTATCTATTTGAGGGATATTAACTTCGGAGTATTTGATTATGTCCGCTATGATTTCTGCTCTGAATTCTTCGCTTAGCTCGTATCTGCCTTTCATCCTGTCTCTAATGAAATCATCAAGAAGACCGTATTCAGCAAGTTCTTTATAGTAGTCCTTGGGCTGATAGTCGTCATTTTGGCTAATATCTTTAAATTTCCTTACCATAACATTCCTTAATAAAAATAATCATATTTAGCTAAGCAAAAAATATGCCGAGAATGATATAGTATTAAGAGTAATTTTCAAAGAAATAATTTGGTAATATACAAGAAATTTTGAAACTATATTTATTGGAATTTTGATTTCAATCGAATAAAATACCTTTCTACAAAATTAAAGCTGATTAGCGATACAGAATAAACTAAAGAAATATAAATAACTATGTCAATTATCGGTATATCAATTGGGGTATATTTGAAATAAAAACCTCCGATTGCTAAATGATATAAATACATACCGTAAGAGACATTTCCTATGGATAATAAAATTTTACAGTTAAGTATCGAATTGAGAATACATTTGTAATTGTTTGAAAACATATAATAAACATAGAAAATCAATGAAGCGAAAAATATATTTGCTAACGTATATGAGAAAACATATTGGTAATTGGTTGTTATTGAAAGTTCATATCCGAAAGAATTCAAATAGGAATATCCGTTAACCGTTATAGGAGTCAATAGATAGTTTATTGCTCCATAAATCAGAAATGCAAATGCAGTTCCGATTAATAAGAATTTTGGTAATGATTTTTTAACTTTATCAATTTTAATCAGAGTTAATAATGCACCTGTAGCAAAAGCATCTAAATGGCTAAAAGTCATCCAATAGATACTATCACCAATTGTGAAATTATTATAGATATTAACCGAGAATAGATACTCAGCAAAAAAGTATCTGAATAATGGAGAAAGAATAAGTAAAGCACCATAGAAAAATTTTAAATTTTTGGTTTTAATTATTAGAGTGAATAATGGCCAAAACAGGTAAATCTGTTCTTCGAGACTAAGTGACCACAAATGAGTAAAAAACATACTATCTCGCCACGATGAACTCAATCTGGTAAAATTAAATGTATATGTAAATAAATATGTTGAAAAAGTAGGAAAATAATTTGGAAAGTTTAATATAAAATACGACAATAATATTATTGATAAATATAAATAATAGATAGGGAATATTCTTAAAGTACGTCTTATATAAAATTTCTTTAGCTCTGCTAAAATTGAAAAGTTTTCTTTTTTAGATGATATTAAAATATTAGTAATTAAAAAGCCGGATAACACAAAAAATAATTGTACACCTAACCAACCTGAACCTAAGCCGGCGAAATGAAATAGCATTACTAAAACTACAGCGATTGCTCTTAGACCATCAATTGGTTTAATAAATATCATAATTATTTTAACTTATAAAAATTGCAAAAATAAGCAATATTTAAAATCTAAAAAAATAATTGTTATTAAGAAATATCATAAGGCATTTTCAAATTAAAATCATACAAATGAAGAGTCAAATTTCCTTGACGGAAGTCTCTGTTGCAGCCTATCAGACTGCTTTCAATTTATTTGATTAGCAAATGGAATTAACGATTATATTATACGATGGTATTATACAATTATAATATACAATAATTTAGCTATGTTTTCGTTAAACCCATTTTTTTATTCTTTTTTTTTAAATAATAGAGAAAAATAAGATAAAAATGATTATTATTGTTGTTTGATTTTTTTAGAATTTATGTTAAATATAATTTGAAATATTAAAATGTATAAGCAATTACCGGAAAAGCTCTCATATTCAGAGCTTGAAAAAGACATATTGAAATTTTGGGAAGATAAAAGCATATTTGATAAATCCCTTGAACTCAGAAAAGAAGCCGAATATTTTAGCTTTTTTGAAGGACCGCCCACAGTAAACGGTAAGCCCGGTATTCATCACATGATGGCACGTACTATAAAAGATACTATTTGTCGCTATAAAACTATGCGTGGTTACTTTGTCCGCCGTCAAGCCGGCTGGGATACTCACGGTCTTCCTGTAGAAATCGCAGTAGAGAAGCAGCTTGGTTTAACTGACAAAGCCGATATAGAAAAATACGGCTTAGAAAAATTTAATGCTGTTTGTAAAGATTTCGTTTATAAGAATATTGAAATGGATCTTGGCTGGAAGTATTTAACTCAGAGAATGGGCTATTGGGTTAATATGGATAATGCTTATATTACTTGTACTAATAATTATGTAGAGTCCGTCTGGTGGGCTTTAAAAACATATTTTGACAAAGGTCTAATTTATAAAGGCTTTAAAGTAGTACCTCAGTCTCCGACCATCGAAACTCCATTAAGCTCGCATGAGCTTTCATTGGGTTATAAAGATGTGAAAGGACCAAACTGCTATTTAAAGTTAAAGGTTACTGATTCCAAAATCGATGCAATCAAAGATGCTCAATTAATGGTTTGGACAACTACCCCTTGGACATTAATTGCAAATGTAGCTTTAGCAATTGGCGAAAAAATTGATTATGTATTGGTAGTTAATAAGCGAACTACGAAAGATGGCGAATTAACTGATAAATTAGTACTTGCCGAGTCAAGACTATCGGTACTTGACGGTGAATATGAAATTCTTGCCAAGTTCAAAGGTTCTGATTTGCTTGGTACTAAATACGACCAAATATTACCTTTCGACTCAAATAAAATTGACTTTGAAGAATCTCCGCAAGCACTAACCGTGATTGCAGGTGATTTCGTCTCTACCGAAGATGGTTCGGGTATAGTTCATATAGCTCCCGCATTCGGTGTGGACGATTATGCTCTATCACGTAAAAATCAAATTCCGTTCTTACAGCCGGTTACTCCTAACGGGCATTATGTAGAGGGAACAGGTAAATACACCGGTAAAGCAATTATGAACTTTACCTATGCCGACCATAAAGAAGAGGGACAGGATAAATATATAGTAATCGATTTGAAAATTGCTGATAAAATTTATCGTTCTACAAATGACTATTCGCACTCTTATCCGCACTGCTGGCGTACTGACAACCCAATTATGTATTATGCTCGTGATTCTTGGTTTATCAAATCTCCCGAGTATAAAGACGAGATGGTAGCTTTAAACAAAACTATAAAATGGCAGCCTGCCGAAATTGGCACCGGTCGTTTCGGTAATTGGCTTGAAGACGTTAAAGAGTGGTCATTATCGAGAGATAGGTTCTGGGGTAGCCCGATTCCGATTTGGGTATCAGAAGATGGAATTGATAAATTTGCTATCGGGTCAATTGAAGAATTAAAAGAAGGCTATTATTTAGATGAAACCGGTAAAAAGACTTTAGTTAAAGATTTAGAAATTGAAATAGATTTGCATAGACCATTTGTAGATAATGTTTATTTCGAGAGAAACGGCAAAACATATAAACGAATTCACGAAATCGTCGATGTATGGTTCGACTCCGGTTCTATGCCATTTGCACAATTGCATTATCCTTTTGAGAATAAAGAATTATTTGATAAAATATTTCCAGGTGATTTTATTGCCGAAGGGATAGACCAGACACGTGGATGGTTCTATACATTGCATAATATTGCTTCCGCATTATTTAATAAACCGGCATTTAAAAATATAGTTGTCAATGAATTAATCCTTGACGAGCATGGCATCAAAATGTCTAAGTCTAAGGGTAATGTAATAGACCCGTTTGTGATAATGGATAAATATGGAGCCGATGCTGTCCGCTGGTACTTATTTGTTAATAATCCGCCATGGAAAGCAACTTTATTCAGCGAAAAGGATTTGGCTAAAACAGTAATTTCCGACTTTTTACGTTCATTAACCAATACTTATGCTTTCTTTGCTCTATATGCAAATATTGATGGGTTTACCGGTAATGAAGAGACTGTCCCGGTAAGCGAACGTCCTGAAATAGACCGCTGGATAATTTCAAGAGTAAATTCATTACTAAAAGAATATACTGAATTACTTGACGATTATGAATTAACTAAAGCATTCAGAGCAGTTCAGAACTTTGCAATTAACGAATTATCTAACTGGTACATTCGCCGCAATAGACGCAGATTCTGGAAAGGCGAAAAAGATAAAGAGAAAATCGCTGCATATCAGACTTTAAAAGAAGTATTGCTTGATGTATTGGCTATGATAGCTCCTCTTGCTCCTTTTATTTCGGAAGATTTATATCAGAGATTAAAAACAAACAAAGATGCTGAATCTATTCATTTAATCGACTTCCCAATGCCTAATGAAAGTTTGATTCAGAAAGAGCTTGAAGTGCAAATGGACTTAGCAGAGAAAATTGTTAATTTAGCTCGTTCACTTAGAGAAAGAGCTAAACTTAGAGTTCGCCAGCCATTGCGTAGAATATTAATTCCTGTTTTGAATCCTCAAAACCGTAGAGATATTCAGCACTTTGAAAGTATTATCTTAGAAGAATTAAATGTAAAAGGTATTGAATTTGTTAGCGGTGATACGGACATAGTCCGCAAATCGGCTAAAGGCAATTTTAAAGTAATCGGTAAGAAATTCGGTAAAAATACTCAGGCAGTAGCTAATGCAATTAAAGAATTAAATAATAATCAAATCAAAGAATTAGAAACTAAGCTAATGCTTCGTATCAGTGTTGCAGATGTCGAAGTAGAATTAATTCCCGAAGATCTTGAAATAATGAGTGAAGACATAGAGGGGTGGTTAGTAGCTTCCGAAGACGGCGTTACCGTAGCAATTGATACCGGCTTAGACGAAGAATTAATCTCAGAAGGTTTAGCTCGTGAATTTGTTAATAGAATTCAAAATTTACGCAAGAGTTCGGGGCTCGAAGTAACCGATAGAATCAATATTACTTATAATGCCAGCGAAATATTTACTAAAGCTGTAACAAAGCAGACTGTATATATTAAAAATGAGACTTTGGCTGATTCTTTAACATTCGACGAAAATGTTAATGGTACTGAAATTGATATTGACGATGAAAAAATCATCGTTATTATTTCTAAAGTATAATTATTGCTTTGAATATTAAATAGTATTGTAATTAAGTATAGTCGGCTCTTATTCCGGCTATACTTATATATTTTAAGAGATAAAATTGAGTATAATCTCTAAATCCTAAGATATATTGCAAAAAATAACAATAATATAGCAAATAAACGACATTTTATTACAGTTTGGAAAAATATGTTTTTGTTTTTGCTAATTTATTATTTATATTGTAAAAATTCGTTTACTTAAGTAATTGAAACTAATTTTGCGTTATTACAAATAATTAAGTTGTCGAATTATTGAGATATTAATTGACGAAAATGAAACAGATTTTAATTTACGGATTATAAAATCTGTAATATACCTTGAGATAAATCAGAGTTATATTTGCCTCAGGTTCCTAAAGAATATTGAATAAACAAACATATAAATTGAGGAGATTAATTATGGCTAAGAAGAAAACTGAAGATATCATCGTTCAGCAAGATGTTAAAGAGGAAAAAGCTCCTAAAAAGACTACTAAAAAAGTAGCCGAGACCGTAGCTGCCCCTATTAAAAAAACTAATGCTATCGATGATAAGCCTAAGGCAAAAGCTAAATCGGAAAACTCAAAGAAAACCGCAACTAAAGCTGATACTGTAATTGAAGTAGTAGCGGAAACTGAAAAAGTCAAAAAAGCTACAAAAAAAGTTGCTGATGAAGTTGCTCCCGTAATTGTAGAAGCAAAATCGGCTGAAAAAAAAGCAACAAAAAATGTTGATGTTAAAGCTGAGAAAGTTGAAACTGCAACTAAAGCAGAACCTAAAGCAGAAGCAAAACCGGCTACAAAAAAAGCAACTAAAAAAGATGATGTGAAAACCGAGAAAGATGAGCCTGCAACTAAAGCAGAAGCTAAAGCAGAAGCAAAAGTAGAAGCAAAACCGGCTACTAAAAAAGCAACTAAAAAAGATGATGTTAAAACTGAGAAAGATGAGCCTGCAGCTAAAGCAGAAGCTAAAGTAACAGAAGTAACTGAAGAAATAAAACCATTGGTAAAAGAACCACAGCCCGGAGACGCTGATTATACCGGTCCAATGTATTCCGATGAAGTATTAGAAGAGTTCAGAATTAGAATTATGGAAGTTCGCCAAGAGTCAATGGATGAATTACGTATGCTAAGAGAAAGACTTGAAGACTATACTAATTATGACTTTGCCGAAGAAAGCATGATTTATTCTATGCACATGGCAGAGCAGGGACCGGAAGCTTTAGAGCAAGAAAAGACTTATGCTCAAGTACAGAGAATTAGTGAATATATCAAAAAATTAGATGATGCACTAATCCGTATTAAAGATAAATCTTACGGCATCTGTAGAGTTTGCAAATGCTTAATTGCAAAAGAAAGATTGATGGCTGTGCCGATTACTACTCTTTCCGCTTCTCATAAAATCCATAAGAGATGCCCGGAAGACGGAATAGATAGAATCGAACCACTAAAGAAATAATAATTAAATAATTACGTGATAAAGGCTTTTACAGGCTCTGTAAGAGCCTTTAATATTTTGGAGTGTAAATGACTAAAGAACGAAAATTTACAGTGTATATACTGCTGACAGCGTTTTTACTAATACTTGCTGACCAACTCACAAAGCTTATTGCTATGGGCATTCCAATATTCGGAGTGCAGACATCAGGTATTAGACCGGGCGAGTATATTTCGGTTATTGGTGATTTCGTGCAATTAACGTATGTAGAAAATGCCGGTATGGCATTCGGAATTACTTTCGGAGCAGGAAAAATATTTCTTAGTCTGTTCTCGATTATTGCCTCTGTGGGGTTAGTATATTTATTATTTAGAATAGAAAATTTTTCCAAATGGGTTAGGCTTGCTTTTGCGATTATTTTAGCAGGAGCAGCAGGGAATTTGATAGATAGAGTATTTTATGGAGTAATTTTCGGCAACGGAAGTTTATTCTATGGCAATGTGATTGATTTTATTATTGTCGATATACCGGACATAAATATTTTGGGGCTACACTATACTCACTGGCCTGTATTCAATATAGCCGATGCATGCGTTACTATTGGTGTGATTTTGCTTATCATCAATTATAAAAATATGCCTCAATCCGATAATTTTAAGTTTTTCAAGAAAAAAGAAAATTAGTTATTATATAATTTCCAATTCGTCAGATTGTTCAAGTGATTATAGACTGATGAAAAATTCTAAAATATGCAATTTTTGGAAGATTGAAAAATCAAAATGTACTAATCAACCTGAAGGCTACCCCTTAGGTTGTATAACCTGATAAATGGATTAATTCGAGTTTTGCAACAGTCTAATAAATTATTTCGCTATGTACTAAGCACAACTCACCAAGCACAAATCCCCAAATATGGTAATAAAAAAAAGCCTAACTGATTTGCACCTGTTAGGCTTAAAAAAATATTACATAATAATATTACATAGTAATCATTAATGAGTGTGAAGTGCTATTTTATTGCCTTCGGTATCAATAATCATTGCTATATATCCGATTTCTTCACTTATGAGTGTTTTGGGCATAATTACCTTGCCGCCATTTGGCTCTACTCGTGATAATTCAATATTTATATCGCCGGAGATAGCGGTGAAATAAATAACTACTCCATCGGCTGACGGTTTGTAATGACTGTGGCGGACTAAAGAACCGGCAGCTCCTATACTGTCGCTAATGTATGGAAACATTGCCATATCGGTATCGCCCATTTGCAAACGAGTTAATTTGATATCGAAAAGAATTTCGTAGAACTTTGCAGCTCTATCTATATCAATAGTAGGGATTTCGAACCAACCTACTATGTTGTGTTTTACTTCCATTGTAATACCTTTCTAAATAATTATAAATATTAAAATACGTAATAAATAAAATTGTATTGTATGGAAAATATTGATAATGAATAACATTCATATTGAGTTTTGTATTGATATTACATTTATCTAAGGTTTGATAAGTACTGATTAAATTAAATCTTCACATTTTGTTTATCAATAATTCAATATAAAATCTTATTTTTGTAAACTGTTAAATAACCAAAAGCGAAAATATGGGAAGAGACTATAATAAACTGATTTTGGACAAATTGGAAGATTATACCGAGGTATATTTCAAAACTCTTAATCAGTGCAATTTGTCTTTTTCAGAAAAGCACATTCATGATTATCGTGTTAGTATTCGCCGGATGGTATCATTATTGAAATTTATCAACAGCTTAGTGCCGAATGTATATTCTACAAACTTATTAAAGCATTTGAAATCAAAAATGAAACTACTAAGCCCAATAAGAGATGTACAGGTGCAGCTGCTCCGAATTAGTGCTTTTGAAAACAAGTATCATGACTTACAGGATTTCTACTTCTATCTGATTAGGAGAGAGAAAGATTTGATTCAGCAAACCCAATACAAGATAATTGAATCGGGAAATGTATTGGTAGAGGGCAATTTAATTTGGTTAAAAGTTAAGCTAAAGGAAATATTCAGGGAATTAACAATCAGTGATGATGATTTTCTAATTCAGTATTCTATTCTGAAGGAACGGCTTGCAAATTCCATCAAAGAAATGAGCAAAGACAGCGATGAATCGATTCATAACCTAAGATTGTCATTCAAAAAATACAGATATTACCTTGAAATAATATGCCGGATTTTTCCGGATAATAAAGAAGAAATTAAAAGGTTGAGAAAATTGCAAAATACAATGGGGGCTATTCAAGATATTTATGTAATTAGCAATTCAATGAATAATTATATCAGAGATACAGCTTATGAAATAAATAAAGACTACATGAATTTCAGCTATGACTTAACCGCAGACAAACAATACTTAAAAACAAAGCTTTACTTGCAGATAGAGAGCTATCAGTATCCGTCAATTGAGAAGACAGTACGCAGAGTAGTGTTTCCTTAACGAATCAGAATAAGCCATAATTTAAAATAAATGGAAAAATAAGAAAAAAAAATTTGGATAGAATAAAAAAACGTCGTAAATTTGAATTCCTTTTTAATGGGATGTAGCCAAGCGGTAAGGCATCGCCCTTTGGAGGCGACATTCGCAGGTTCGAGTCCTGCCATCCCAGCTATTTTTTTACATATAGGCTTAAATAGGATAATAAAATGCCTGATTTCAAAATAGCTTCCGGGCGCTCCAATCCTAAGCTCTCTCAGAAAGTAGCTGATAGTCTTGGAATAAGACTTTCAGAAGTCAGTATTAGGAATTTCAGCGACGGTGAATTATGGGCTAAGTACGAGGAAAACGTTCGCGGTGTAGATTTGTTTATTATTCAATCTACGTTCGCTCCTTCAGATAATTTGATGGAGCTTTTAATATTAATAGATGCCGCAAAACGTGCTTCTGCAAAAAGGGTAACTGCTGTTATTCCTTATTTTGGTTATGCCCGTCAAGATAGAAAAGACCAACCAAGGGTTGCGATAACTGCAAAGCTGATTTCTAACTTATTAGTTAGAGCCGGTGCAGACAGAATTATTACTGTCGATTTGCATTCATCGCAAATTCAAGGCTTTTTTGATATTCCATTTGACCATCTTTATGCTTCTCCGGTATTAATTAAGAATTTGAATAAATTAAATATACCGGAATTAACTATTGCTTCTCCTGATGTAGGAGGTATTAAAACTGCACGCTCTTATGCTAAGAAAATGGGTGCGGACTTAATAATGGTTGATAAACGAAGACCACAGCATAATGTAGCTGAAATTATGCACATTATCGGCGATGTTAAAGATAGAAACATAGTAATTGTAGATGATATGATTGATACCGGCAATACATTTGTTCAATGTGCCGAAGCTTTGAAAAGCAAAGGTGCAAACGATATTATCGGAGTATGCGTTCATCCGGTATTTTCCGGCTCTGCTCTTGATAGAATCGAAGCAAGCCCTGCAGTTAAAGCTATGTATGTAACTGATACTATTCCTCTTAGGAGGGAATGCGAAAAAATTAGAGTAGTTACTGTTGCCGATTTATTAGCAGAAGCAATTATTCGTACTCACGACAGTCGCTCTATTAGCTCGCTGTTTGAAATAGAAAGATAGTGCTGATTTAATTTGAAATTTAATTGTATATGATTTAATAGTATAAGTGTTAATAGTTATATTATGTTAGTATAAATTGAAAATTGAATTATTGAAAAATAGATTTGAGGAATTATTAAATAAGATAATTATCGAATAAAATAGATAAATATTGAATAAGATAAATATTATAAATGCTTTTTTAAGGAATAAATGCTATGAATAAGGTCGATCTAAAAGTTAGCCGCCGCGAAACTGGCAAAAAAGCTGTTAAAACGGTAAGAAACAGTGGATTAGTACCCGGCATATTCTATATGAATGGTGAAGAGCCTATTTCAATCTCTGCAGACCCAAAGAGTTTGAAATCTTTAGTTTATACAGCCGAAACTAAGTTTATAAACTTGCAAATTGATGGAATCAAAGAGTCAAAAGAATGCTTTATCAAAGATTTGACTTTCGACCCTGTAACAGATAAATTAACACACATTGACTTAATGGGTATTAACCGTAATGCAAAAATGATTTTTGAAATACCGGTTAAAGTTAAAGGTTCTTCTATCGGTGTTAAAGAGGGCGGAATTTTACAGCAGAATATTCACAAAATGAATATCCGCTGCAATCCGACTGATTTGCCTACATCAATTGAAATTGACGTTACTGACTATAAAGTTGGCAAAGCACTACATATCAGAGATTTATCTACTGATGTAATGGAATATTTATTACCACCTGATACAACTATCGTTCAGGTAGCTCAGCCAAGAGTTGGTAAAGTTGCTACTGCTGACGAAGCTTAATACTATTATAGAATTTATAGAAAACCGCTTCTTTTGAAGCGGTTTTTTTGTAAATAAAAAATAATTGTATTATTAGATTTTATTATCTTATTTTTGAAAAACTTTTTTTATTAATGTACATTGTAAATATGAAGATAGAAATAGAGGATAATTTTCCTTTAAGTAAAATTAGAACTGTCAAAGGCTCAAGAAGATTAGCCCGAGAGAAAACCTTGCAGATATTAACCGCTTACGAAGTATCCGGCGACCCTTGGACTAAGCTATTCCCGCATATCTTTAATAGAAGATTCAATTTCGGTGATGAAATACCTCCCGATGCTGAAAAATCTACTAAAATGCTAAAGCCTGACGAAATTTATGAATTAGAAGCAGATATTCCTATTATATGGGAGCAGGACGAATTAGATTTCGCCCGTACCCTAATAACCGGAGTGATTGAACTTAAAGATTATTATAATGAAATTCTTGAAGTTCATGCGAAAAATTGGGACTTAGAGCGAATTGCTTTAATTGACCGAATTTTGATTTATATGGCAGCCACCGAAATGGCTAAGTGCCCTGATATTCCAACCAAAGTTAGTATTAACGAGGCTATTGATATTGCTAAAAAATATTCTACTGAAAAAAGTGGGGTGTTTATCAATGGTATGATGGAAGCTGTAATTACAAAATTGAATGAAGATAAACTGATTCGTAAGACCGGACGAGGCTTAATAGATAATTAGTATTATCCGAATTTATCTAAAGACTGCTTTACTTTATTAATGAGTAAAGCAGCCTTTTTTGTTTATTTATCACAAAAAAATTCTAAATAATCTTTAGCTTTGGGATATAAGTATTTACACAAGCCGGCATTATCAGTTGAATAGAACAAGTCTGTTGCAAAACTATATTGTTTTCAATTCCAATTTATATAACCCTACGCTAAAGCGTAGGGTTGATAAGCACTTAGAAGTTTGAAAATCTTTGATAAATTAACAGCAAATAAATATTTTGGACTTTTGCAACAGCCTTAAAACTTATATACTTTTGCGACGGTTTCTTACTATAGCTTAATGAATTTCTTGGTAAGAACCATGTTTTCTGTTGTTACACGCAAGTAATACACTCCAGTTGGAAGTTCGTTTAAAATAATTTGATATTTCGACGCATCAATATTATTATATTCTTTAAGATTACTACCGTTATTAGAAGTAATAGCTATTTGTTCGATTATTTGCTGTTCGTATAATTCAATATTTATT
Source organism: uncultured bacterium (assembly GCA_942493235.1). Taxonomy (GTDB): domain Bacteria; phylum Bacteroidota; class Ignavibacteria; order Kapaibacteriales; family UBA2268; genus ENR-C587. Next base: position 1,128,187 of record OW818676.1, read on the forward strand.
ATGTTAGTTGCCGGATTAGGGTATATTGTTAAACTTGATTCTTTCTTAGTATTTTCACTTTCAACAGATGTAACATCTAATTTGAATTTTAACATAAAAGCAATGCCATCAGTTTCTTTAATTATGGCATAATTAAGTGAACCGCTCTGAAATATATTATATCCTTTATCAAAAGTAACACCCGACTCCAAACTAAAATCATTAGTATTGAAAATCTTTATATGATAAGAATCGCAAGCGGAGAAATATGCTCCGTTATATGAAAATTGCAAGTTAGGTACATAATCAATATCTATTGAATCATATTTTTGTTTTATTAAATCATAACATATTATCTTATTAATATCATAAGAATAATAAACTATTTTGTCTCTTTTACGAGTAATATCACAGACTGACGGGTTATATTTTCTGAATTTAGTGTTTATAAAACTAAAAATAAAGCTTGTGTCTTGTTCCGAAATAAATGATGTTTTGTATTGTGTGTTTTGTAATGCATCTAAGTATTTGTCCGTTTTTATAAGACCGCCGTTTTTAGTAATAATAAATTCAATATTTTCATAATTAGCAATTTTATAATGATATTTATTATTAATACAATCATAGAAACCATCATTGGTATAAACAAACCTATTAGTAAAGTTAAAATTAGGATAGATTTCTGACATAAACGGATACACAATAATACTGTCCATAATTGTATTTGTAAGTGGCTCTATTATATAGCATACTGTGTCGCCATAATTTTTGACTCCAAAATAGCTCTGCTCATTGTATTTATAAAAATGATCGTATGCATTATGATAGTTTATAATATCAGCGACAGACTCGCCTGTTTCTATATTATTAATACTTTTATAGTCAATGACAAATTTATTAATTCCTTCAAGAAAAACAAAATATTGGCCTCTACCAATAATAGTGTCGGAAACAAAATGCTTATACAATGTATCTATTACATTAGTTGTTAGATTGTTTTTATAAACAAATTCGATATCATATTTTTCATATATTTCATCATATAATAAAGCAGTCCCTACTACTATACTATCTGAATTCACAAATGAAAATGCCGAGAAATTATAAAATGCTGGATTAGTAAGTTTTTCAATTTTGTAAGTATATAGGTTGAAAATATAGTTATTTGCATTACCTAAAGAAATTCTAAATAATACTAAACTGTCATTACCCGGAATACTTCTCCATGTATTTGGATAATCATAAGATGTGGTTGAAAATAATTCCTGATTAGAATTAATATTAACAATCTTAACTATAGACTCACTATATAGAATAACAAGGCTGTCGTTAGGAACAAATATTCGAAGAATGCCTGTAATTAGGTCGGGAATTTCGTACCTATTAATAAAAGCTTTGTTATTTAAGTCATACTTAAATAATTTTAAGCTACCTCTGCCTATTATATAGTCTTCACTATCAGTAATAACAACATTATCGCATGCAGCTTCGTTTGAATAGTCGAACACCATATACTCGGTTTTAGTTATTAAATCATAGACTTTGCATGTACCGTAATATGAGTTATGGAGTCCTAAATATTTCTCTCCAAAAAATGCAACAGAACCGTATTCAAAATCAACAAAAGTCATATCTACACTTTTGAATGAGCTGTTTTCGATATGATAGAGATTATACTTTTTATTTGCAGAATCAATGCCAATTACTTTCGAGTCTTTAATTTTGCAATATTCGCCCATATAAGGAATTGATTTATTTAGATAAACAGTATCAGATCTAAAAAACAGCAAAGAGCTGATACTATTTTCGTACATATATTTCATATCATCAGAGACAACTAAAGATCCTAACTTCGCCGGTATTTTTGTTGACCACAAAGTGTCGGGTTCACTTGCTTTGATTATTATTGAAAAAAATAAGAAAAATAAGAAAATTAGTACAGATTTCATAAACACCTCGATTGATTTAATAAACCTACCGGCAGCAAATTATTTCTGCCGGTTATTATCATTTTAGTAATTCTTTTAATACATTATTCAACGTATTTAGTTTTAGTTGATATAATCATACCTTGATCATCTAAATACTGAATAATATAAATTCCGGTATTCAAATATTGATTAATAATTTCACAATCAGATTTTAAACAATTTAACTCGTTTAATAAGTTGCCTAATATATCGTAAACTTTGATTATAGAACAGTATTTAGGAATTTCATTTATTAAAAGATTTTGCTTAGGGTAATAAATGGCAGTTGTGCATCTGTTACACCAATCTTTCATACTACGATAATCCTTAATAACTACAGTTCCTCCGGTAAAGTAGGGTCCCATGCCATCAAAAACCAATAAGGAATCATAACAAAAGTCCAAGCAAGTACTATAGAGACTACTATTGCTATTGCATTCGTAATGTTCACGATCAACACAAATCATATGATTAGGGCAAGTAAAGTCAGCATTTCCAGCTTTAAGAGTTTTAAACAAGTAATCATAGCGGCAGCAGTAGCCAATTCCAATTCCATTGCATGTTTCATAGTTTACACTATATATACCGGTATTTGCCTGATTCGGAATTATTAATTCCTGAAATGAACATGGGAACACAAATCTAAACCCAATCAAATCTTGTAATTTCTTCCATCCGCCCATTATTTCTTTTTCCCACCAGTATGAAGTAGAAGGGTCTTGCGAAAATACATGAAAATAATATTTCATATTTTGCATAATTTCTTTTTTGAAACTTTTTATCATATACTGCACATTTGGAAATGTTGATGGCAAATCGTTAGGATTAGTTGGAAGATAGCTTATCTTCCATACATCGATTAATATAAAATAATTTAAAAGATTTGGCTCGGGTTGATTTTCTAATGGATTGGCAAAATCTCCATAAGAAGTCTCCACTCTCTTAAATCTGAAATATACTTTCATGTGTCCTATATCATCATACCTAATTGTTGTATGTAAGTAATCAAAATTAATCCCAATTCCATTTGTATCGTATTGTGTATAGAATTTATCATACCAGCCTCTGTCGTCCAAAGTACTACTTGAGCAGTCGGAGGTATAATCCCATCCGTTTTGTCCGATATTAAAAATATCTAACGAATCAGTTGGTGGTTCATAGCTTGCCTTCACAGGTTGAAAACAAGAAATAATTGCCATCAAAACAAACAAAAATATCATTTTGTTTTTGATTGTTTGTTTTTGATTGTTTGTTTTTGATTGTTTCATAGAAAAATCCTTTAAAAATGAATGAATGATTAAATAAGGCAATCTAATTGCCATAAGTGTTTCTGTTTTAAAAGCATAATGATTAATCAAAATATTTATATTTACAATTTACAAAATATAATAATTAAATGCAAATACTATTTGTGTTTAAGAAATAATATATTTGTTTTATATAGAAAACCTCTAAATTGCATAATATCAATATATAACTGAATATATAGAAAATATTGTAATGAATTATCTGCAAAGAATAAGAAAAACTTAAATGATTAAAGTTAAAATTATTCAAAATAACAGTGAGTATCAAATTTCTCTTTAATTATCATAATAAAGGAAAATAGATTAGATAAGTTAGAAAAGTGAAAAAACAAAAATAGCTTTTCTATTAAAACGATTTTCTCTTATAAATAAGGATCGAAGACAGCTCCAACTGTGTTCTGTATTTAGAAAAGAACAAATCTTTGCCTTTACATTGTTTTAAGTTAATCATTATTTTTGACTATGTAAACATTATTGTTGATTGTTTCTATAATTAATGGTATTTTTGTTTTTTGAGATATTTGTCTTATTTGTAATATATTATAAATATTGTAAAAATATCTCTCATAATACTTAATTATTTCCGGATTGCCAAATGAATACAGCTAAGCTTACTATTATTATTCCAGCTTATAACGAAGAAGCTACAATATATAAAATTTTAACAAAAGTGTGCAATGTCAAATTGCTTGATAATATCAAAAAAGAAATAATAATAGTAAATGACTGCTCTACTGATAATACAGAGAAGATTATTCTTGATTTTGTGATTTCAAATCCACAGATTGATATTAAATATTCTAAGTTTGAAGTTAATTCCGGTAAGGGAGCGGCTATTCATTTGGGCATACTTCAGTCGAGCGGCGACTATGTGATTATCCAAGATGCCGACTTAGAATATGAACCCGCCGAATTCAATGTATTACTAAAGCCAATTATTAACGGATATGCCGATGTGGTTTATGGTTCGAGATTTATGGGCGGAAAACCCCACAGAATACTATTTTTCTGGCATACTATCGGCAATAAATTCTTAACATTTTCATCAAATATGTTTACTAATCTAAACCTAACCGATATGGAAACTTGCTACAAAATATTCAGAGCCGAAACCATAAAAAGCATTAGCCTGCAAGAAAAACGATTCGGATTTGAACCGGAAGTAACTGCAAAAATAGCACGAATTCCAAATATTAGAATCTATGAAGTTGGAATATCATATTATGGCAGAACTTATCAGGACGGAAAAAAAATATCTTGGAAAGACGGTGTTAGGGCATTATACTGCATATTAAAGTACGGACTATTCAAAAGGTAATTATGCTTGCAAATTCCAAAGTATTTAAAAATATTTGCTTATCAATGATTATTTCCGGATTATTGCTTGCTATTTGCCAATTGTTTTTTAATCGAAGTTTATGGCTTGACGAAGCAATGCTCACTATGAATTTAATCAGCAAATCATTTACTGAACTGCTATCTCCATTAGACAGAAACCAAGTAGCCCCGATAGCCTTTCTCTATATTGAGAAGCTAATGATTACTTTATTCGGTGATTCGGAATTTGTATTGCGTCTATTCCCGTTTTTCTGCTATTTGCTATCTGTTCCGCTAATGTATAGACTTACTTTTAAAATCACTAAGTCAGAAAATATCACACTACTCTCTACAGTATTTTTCACATTGAATTATATGATATTTGGTTATTCGAGCGAAGTGAAGCAGTATTCATCTGATTTGTTATTTACATTATTGATTGTCTATTATTCATTGTTGCTAATAGAGAATACAAATATTAAATCGCTGATTTGGTATTCAATAATCGGTATAGTTGCCGTCTGGTTCTCAAATATATCCATAATAATATTATTTACTTGTGGGCTATATACTATTTATTATATTGCATTAAAAAATAGAAATAATAAAATTATTATTCCGATTGTATTTTGGTTTCTTTCTTTTGCTATTTACTATTTGTTTTTTATCAAAGGGCATCCTTCTGCTGAAATAATGAAGGAATATTGGGCGGACTGCTTTATGCCACTCAATCCGTTTACTGCTGAGTTTTATAAGTTTATATATTCTACTTCGAGAGTATTTTATTTTTATAATATGGCTTACGGAGCTATTTGGTTTATTCCTTTGATAGTATCCATATTTTACGTGATAATGGCATTAATCAAGAAGCAATACAATGTGTTATATATACTCTGTTCCGCATTAACAGTTCATTTGCTTATTTCGGCATTTAAATTATATCCGTTTAACGGTAGATTAGTACTATATCTTTTACCATTCACGATAATAATGTACAGTTCGGGGATATTTTTATTATATGAAATAATTAAAGAGAAATTCGTTAAATTCCCAATTATAGCGGTATTAGTTCCTGCTCTATTGATGTATTTTCCATATACTCAGAACTTCCCAAAGCAAAAGGAAGAGACTGCCCGGTCGATAAAGTATATAGCTGAAAATATCAAACCGGATGATAAAATATATATTTATTATGCTTCAATTTCATCTTACGATTATTATAGCCGTAAATATCCTGTATTAATAAAAACAGCAATTAAGGTAGGGGAATCTTACAGAGAGAATTGGAATAAGTATATAGAAGAAATCCTAACAATACCGGGGGATTATTGGCTTTTATTTTCGCATGTATATCCATTTAATACTGATAACAACGAAGAGAATTATATAGTTAATGATTTAAAAAGAAAAAATATTTCAATTATAGATTATCAGGAATTTAGAGGTACTGCCGTATATAAAATAAGTGGGAATTAGGAATAGGGAATTAGGAACCAATAGGACAGCAGTCCCCTAACCCCAACTGTAAATGAATAGTGATGATTACAAAAAGCATGTTATTCCACCAGCCACCAATAACTAACCACCGACTTGACCGATGGGTGCAGGCTTTCGTAAAGGCAATAGACAAGAAATCTAATGTAAAAATTAAAATAACAAAAGATATTATATCTTTGCTTTAAATACTAACCAAGTCATTTCTGAATATGGTTGCATAGAAAGAGAAACGGTAATCGGCATTTTGAATTTATCGCTTATTTCAATGAACCTTGTTATGTTAATGCCAAGGTTACATACCCCGAATTGATTTTTATCGATTTTGTATTGGTCAGTAATTCCACTATAACCCATACCTTTTGCAATTCCAATATATGGCTCAATTATGTAGTTATTTTTATAGAATGAATATAATGCTTCTATATATAAGGGGCGTTGAGGGTCGTTGTGGAAGCAATAATCAAAAGTAAGTTTTAAGGGATATTTCTGCGATAAAATATACTCTAAACTTATATTAGCATAGTGGCTACCTGTTGATTGTCTATCTTTCAACCCCGAATAATCAAAAAATCTTTTATTTTTGTAAGGATAAAAATAGTCCATAATTGCCGGTGCAAAAGTACCGAAAGGAGTATGGAAATAATACTTTATCCACATATCAAGCTCGGTAAAGGGAACTAATTCAGTATCTTCAGTATTAATCTTAACGCGAGAAATCAGAGCTTGAGAACCCCAAGCAGATATTTCAAAGTTTTTATAATAAGCTGATACTCTGGGCTGAATGGCTGGAGAATTGCCATAATCAATTGCTCTGTAATTATAAGTGCTAACAAGTTCGACAAACGCATCAAGCCTTAATGTATCTTGAGCATGTATATCAATAAAAGAAAAAAATATACATAAAGCTATACAATATATGTACTTCATCAAATCCCCATATATAAATGTTCCTATAACGAAACGAATTTGGCTTTATTTTAAAAAAGCCCCAAAATAATTGGAGCTTTTATTTAAAGATATGATTGTAGTATTTTAGGCGGTTTTATTGAAAATGAAAATAATTATTTGATAACGAAAATATTTTTTGCTATTTCATTACCAATAATTTTTTCTTTGCCTGCATAAATAATTTTTATTGGTCCGTTAAAAGGTTCCTTTTCTAATACATTAATGATAATATTGGGGATAAGGTTAATCTCTTCCAAATAAGCCAATAACTTATTATCATGGTCAGCGATACGAGTAATTGTTACTATACTATCGGGTTCGATATCAGAAAGTTTATACTCGCGAATTATAGGAAGTTCGCCATCTTTAGTAGGGATAGGATGTCCATGCGGGTCAAATTTTGGATTACCCAATATCTCTTCTACTTTATTTATAAAATCATCTGATACATGATGCTCTAATCTACAGGCTTCATCATGGATTTTATCTAAAGGATAACTCATCATTTCTTTAAGATATAATTCTATCAATCTGTGATGACGTAGAATTTCCAATGCTATCTTTTCACCGGACTGAGAGAGCTTTACACCTTTATATGAGTTATACTCAACAAATCCCATTAAGTCTAAGCGTTTTAGCATGCCTGTAACGGAAGCACCACTTACATTAAGCTCCTTCGCTATATTAGTAGTTGGAACCGGACCCTTATTCTCTTGTAATTTATAGATTATTTTAAGATAATCCTGCACAGCTTGGCTTAACATCTATTTTTTCTCTAATTTGTAATTAAATTGCATGTAAATTTAACAATTCTAATTTAGTATTCCAAAATAAATATTTTAATAAGAGCTAAATTATTATAATGCTATTCAAAAGATTTATTTTGAGTTACAAATAATTGTGCTTTGGTAAGAAAGTTATAAAGTTGAAAGTTAGAAGTGGAAAATAGGAATATGCACGCTTCCTTACTACGCTCTGCGTAGCAAGGCTGGGACTAGGATCTATCAACCCCACCCAAACCCTCCCCAAGGGGAGGGCTTTGAGATTGTTTAAGTGAAATAGTAGAAAGTTTGGGTGGAATCGGTTCCATTCTTCCAACAGCTTTAGCTGTTGAATATTGGTAGAAGAAAAGTTGAAAGTTATAAAGTTATAAAGTTGGAATTGGAAAATAGGAATATGCTCGCCTCCATACTACGCTCTGCGTAGTATGGCTGTGACTGGGATCTATCAACCCCACCCAAACCCTCCCCAAGGGGAGGGCTTTGAGATTGTTTAAGTGAAATAGTAGAAAGTTTGGGTGGAATCGGTTCCATTCTTCCAGCATCGTTAGATGTTGAATATTGGTAGAAATTGCATTTACTTCTTAAAACAAAGATAACGAAATCAAGATATAGTTCTATCACAAGTACGGTAAGAACTAATATGCTTCTTATTAATAGCAAATGGAATAATATCAATCAGAAAAATAAAAAAAAAGAATTTTGATAAAGAATATTTCAAGCTACAAAGCAATAGAAACAAAAATCCTTGAATTATAGATAGATAAATTGAAATTGTAAATTAATCATACAAATAAAATAAATATGAATCAATGCTATTAAGATTTTTATTTGTAAGAAAAATTATATAGTTTTGAAGTTTGTATTTTATGTGTTAAGATTTTAAGAATCATCTGAAAAATAAGTATAATTATTAAAAATATAAAGAGTTGTGGATAATTATGAGTGAAGAATTACAATCTGAGAGACGTACTAAGTATATATTTATTACCGGTGGCGTAGTGTCGTCGCTGGGTAAAGGGATATCTTGTGCTTCGATTGGTTTACTGCTTAAGCAGAGAGGTTATAGCGTTACGATTATGAAGATGGACCCATATATTAACGTTGACCCTGGAACTATGAATCCTTTTCAGCATGGAGAAGTATATGTAACTGACGACGGTGCCGAAACCGATTTGGACTTAGGGCATTACGAGAGGTTCTTAGGCAAATCATTAAGCAGACGCAATAATACTACTACCGGACAGGTTTATTTTGAAGTAATTACTAAAGAAAGAAACGGTCAGTATTTAGGCAAAACTGTTCAGGTAATTCCTCATATAACAGACGAAATAAAAAAACGAATGCTATCCTATGACGGGCAGTGCGACATAGTTCTATTGGAATTAGGCGGAACTGTCGGCGATATAGAATCTCTGCCATTTTTAGAAGCTGCTCGCCAAGTGCGTTATTCTCTTGGGTCAGTTAATGTGCTCAACATCCTCTTGACTTATGTGCCTTACCTTAAAGCTGCAGGCGAATTAAAAACAAAGCCTACTCAGCATTCCGTTAAGACATTGATGGAGTTTGGTATTCGTCCTGATATGCTGATATGCCGCTCTGATAAAAAAATTCCCAAAGAGGAAAGGGCTAAAATAGCCTTATTCTGTAATGTTGAAGAAGAGTCGGTAATTGAAGGGCTCGACGTTGACCATACTATCTACGAAGTACCTCTATTATATGCAAAGGCAAAGTTTGACGAGATTATACTTAGAAAGTTAGATTTACCTTTAAATAATTTGGAGATTCAGACTTGGAAGAATTTTGTCCAGAGAATTAAGACACCTAAATCCGAAGTTACTGTAGGATTAGTCGGTAAATACACTAAATATAGAGATTCGTATAAATCAATTTTAGAAGCTTTCGTTCATGCCGGTTCAATTAATAATACACGTGTAAATGTCGAATTACGCAACTCTGAAGAAATCACTGCCGAGAATGTAGAAGAGAAATTAGCCGGATTAGACGGCGTATTAGTTGGTCCCGGGTTCGGTTCACGGGGTATAGAAGGCAAAATTGAAGCTATCCGTTATGTCCGTGAAAATAATATCCCGTTTTTCGGAATATGCCTTGGTATGCAAGTTGCGGTAATTGAATATTCACGAAATATTTGTGGACTGCCATTAGCTAATTCTGGTGAATTTGATAAAATTCCAGAGAATCTGGTTGTTGATATTATGGAAGACCAAAGAAATATCAAGAATAAGGGTGGTACTATGAGGCTCGGAGCGTACCCTTGTATATTAAAAAAAGGTACTAATGCGTATAATGCCTATAAATCCGAAAATATTAGCGAAAGGCACAGACATAGATATGAAGTTAATAATAAATTTAGACAAATGCTAATTGATAATGGCATGATATTGAGTGGTATGTCTCCTGACGGTGAACTTGTAGAGATGATTGAATTGAAAGAGCATCCATGGTTTGTCGGATGCCAATTCCATCCGGAACTAAAATCTAGAGCGGTCGAAGGGCACCCATTATTTATTGATTTTATAAAAGCTGTGCTGAAGCAAAGATTGAAAAAATTCCCTGTAATTGATTAAAATCTTTTTTTTTGAAATTGTACTAATTACGCATATGCTATTCCTGTACTAAGTCGTGGGTTGATGCTAACAAGAATCTCAAAGTATTAATTGATATAACATAGATTAAAGCAATATATCAATAATAATATAAGTATAAATATAAAAGGGCTGATAATATTTCAGTCCTTTTTTGCGTAATATCATTTACTACTTGAAATAAAAGTTTTAACAACAAGCTGGATTACCCAAATTGTCATTTTTCACTTCGCTCCGATCAACACTTTAAAAATTTAGATAATTGTACAAAATAAGTTTGAAGTAATCATAAAAATTAATGTGTCCAATTTACATAAAATATATAAAAAAGTAAAAAGTTACATTAAAAACACAGAAATTAATAAATAAAACAGGAAATAGATGAATTGTAGATAAAAAAAGAATTACATTTATAGGAAATAGCAAAAAGTTACACTTTTTTTGAAAATAAATAGAACAATTTTTCAAAAAAGTTTGTATATTGTGTTTGGAGAAGTGGCAAAAGTATAAATTTAAATAACAGTTGACAAGGCAAAAAGTTACAAAAAAAGATAGAATTGAGTAAGTAATTCAAATATATATAGATAGTATTAGTATTGGTATGATTGAACGCAAAATAATCAAAAAAAAGTAAAAGAAATAAAGATTTTTATTGGGTAGCTGAAAGAAATTTGCTATTTTTATATAAATTTGAAGTTGTAATTTTAAAAAACTATATTTTGGTAAAAGATTATGCAAATTACAGGCAAAAAAGTATTAATATTAGGGGGCTGGGGCTTAGTAGGTTCAGCACTATGTCATAAAATCATGGAGCACTCTCCTGCGAAATTGATTGTTACTTCATTAAAAAAATCTGAAGCAGATGATGCAGTAGCTGAATTAAGAAAGCAATATCCGAATAGCGACCCTAACATGTTTGTTCCTGAATGGGGCAACATATTTACTCGCACGGAGCTAAAAGACAAATTCTGGGGAGATGTATTAGCAGATGCAGATACTCGTAAGCAAATTGTTAATGATATTTTTCAAGAATTGAATGATGAGATTTTAAATAGTTCAGCATTATATAAGTTAATGGCAGACCATAGTCCTGACATTATAATTGACTGCATTAACACAGCAACAGCAATTGCTTATCAGGATGTTTATACTACTACCAATACTGTTCTCAGAAATATGGCTTCAGGCAGTGCAAGCACAGAAGATATTGAAAAAATGATAGCTTCTATGTATGTGCCTCAATTAACTCGCCATATTCAGATATTATATTCAGGTCTGTTAAAAGCAAAAACATCTATGTATGTTAAAGTAGGAACTTCCGGAACCGGCGGAATGGGATTAAATATCCCTTACACTCACTCCGAAGAACGCCCTTCCAGAGTACTTCTCGCTAAATCTGCAGTAGCCGGTGCGATGACATTACTTCTATTTTTAATGGCTCGTACACCGGGTGGTGCAATAATTAAAGAAATCAAACCAACAGCAACTATAGCTTGGAAACGCATAGCTTATGATAAAGTTCGCAGAAAAGGTCAACCAATTCCTTTAGTTGATATGGATCCTGCAAATGCTCATGCTGTAACCAATGAGTTCAAGTTTAGTGATGATAAGGGTGTAAAAGAGACAGACGGATTCTTTGAATCAGTATTTATAGATACCGGTGAGAACGGAATTTTCTCTAAAGCAGAATTCCAAGCAATCAGTTCATTGGGTCAAATGGAGATAATTACTCCTGAAGAAATCGTAAGCTCAATTGTATATGAAATCACCGGCGGAAATACCGGTCATGATGTAATTCAAGGATTAGATGCCTTTACTATGGGCCCTACATATAGAGGCGGTTCATTGCGTCATAACGCATTGAAAAAATTAGATAAATTAGAAAAAGAAACCGGTACAGCAAGTATTGCTTTTGAATTATTAGGTCCACCGAGATTATCGAAATTATTGTTTGAAGCATATATATTAAAGAGATTATATAAATCAGCAAATATTGTAATTAATGCCGATGCAAAAGAAATTTCAGAAAAGGCATTCAATTTGCTTACAGAAGATACTAAGCTTCGTTCTCAGATGCTTTCTATAGGTTTAGTCGTATTATTGCCTGATGGCAAGAAATACCTTAGAGGTAAAGAAGTTAAGATACCTGTCAAAGCCGGGAAAGATATATTGAATATCAACGAAGCTCAGATTGATAAATGGTCTTATGAAGCTTGGGTGGATCTAAGAGCGGCTAATTTCGTTCAATGGCAAGAGCGTTTGGCTAATATTAAGCAGCAAATAGAGACAAATGAAAAAGGGGATACAAGTTCAAGATATCATTATGATTCTGAATACTGGGATGATTTTGACTCAATTGATGAAGGCAAAATCGTTGGATGGGTATTTGAGCATGAAGATAAAGGTTGGAGATTTAAAAGATAATTTTATAAATAATTAATTTACATTTGTTATACTCAATTTAGAGGAACTCTATGAAACGATTACTACTGCTATTCGGCGTATTTTGCCTAATAGGGTTAACTGTCGTAAACGCAAAAGACAGTAAAAAATCAGAGAAATTGCAGTTCAAAAGTGTATTAGTTGACCAGGATATGGCACCGACTAATTCAGCTTATCCTACTGCTTTTTCAGAACTCAATAATCCTGCTTCACAAGCAGCCATTACTACAGGTTATTACTTTGTAGATAATGACAAAGCTGAAAGAAACACTCCAGATTTTTGGAAGCCTATATACGATATAGCTGACACAAATCTTGACAGACACTTGTGGAAACAAATCACAACCGGTCCTAGACAAAAAGATTCTACTTATTGGACAGAGAATCCTGATGAAGGTTTAGCTTTCTTCAGAAATCCTGCTATACCCGGTAGTGGCAAAAGCTACTTTAAGCACGGTATTGAATTTGGAACAGATTCTACAGATAACGCAATCGCAGGTCCTATTCCTTTAGGTTTAGCCGGCGGTTTCTATTTTAACGGTTTAAGATACGACTCATTTTACGTATCTACTAATGGTATTGTTGCCTTGACTAATAGAAGATATTTCTATAATTCAGCTGGCGAAGTTACTATTCCTCCGGGCTCAGATAATGCTTACGACCCAATGTCTATGGACTGGTTTGCTAGAACCAGAACAGGCACCGGACTAGAACCTGACAGATTACCCGATGATTTCGGTTATCAGTATTCAGTATTAGGTAATGCTCCTACTTCTGCAACTGCAGGTATTAGAATGAATGGTAGTCCAAATGGCTTAGCTGCTTTATCCGATGACCAAAAAGCAGCTGTAATTGCTCCTTTCTGGGGTTCTTCGCATTTATCACAATGGAACCCTAGCGTTAATATAGTTGAAAACCATGGCAGAGTATATTTCAAACGTTCGAATGCAGCTGATAAATTAACTATTTATTTTGTTAATGTTCAACCACTTGGATATATTCAAGTTGCCGGAAGTGGTTATAATGCTACTAAAGACGCGAGAATAGGTATCCAAAATCATATTTCTGCTTGTGCTCAAATAGTTTTAAACAGATTAGATTCCAGTATAACCATACATTATAAAGATTTTGTTGGAAATGCAGTATTAGATAACGGTAGAAGTGCATATTCTCAAACTGTATTCCAACATTCAACTACAACCGGTGTAAAAGGCTTTGCTCGCCACGTTAATTATAACAGAGCCGGTGAGCAATACCCTTGGGCTAATGAATATGGACAAGTTACTCTATATAATAATAGAATTACTAACGTATCAAGAACAATTTTACAAGAAAACTTAGCAGTTAGGTTTAAACAGTGGAAAAACACTTTAAGAGTTGTTGATATTCAATATAGAGTTAGAAAACAAGACCCTACTGCTGATTTATCATTCAGCGATTCAATTACTTCTAAAAACGCAAATAACTATGAGTTATTAGCCGGCGAAGAGAGAATCGGTGCATTGCAGCCTGTAGTTATTATGCAAAATTTAACTAACGACATACAAGGTCCTTCCGGAGTTAATTATACTCCTCAAGAGCTTAATTTCCAAGCTCGTTTCAGAATTGTTAACCAAGCTTCAAAAGAAACAGTATATAGCTCAATTATTCCAATCACTGACTCTACTTTGAAATATAATGTAGCCGGTCAAATTGAAAAAGTTCGCTTATCAGGTGTTTCTCAAGATGCTTCGGGTTATCACGGCTGGCCAATCACTTATCCAAGCACTAACAATTACGAAGGTATCCCTCCATACAGTTTCGTTCAAATATTCTTTAGACCATTTGAACCATCAGAAATTGAAAAGAGAAATCACGGAAGACTTAGATGCTTTATTATTGCTGAACCTTACAATCCTATTACTAAAGAAGGTTTAGGCGATGAATGGCCTTTCGATGATACTACTAAAGTAAATATCTTTGTTATGACAAGATTAAATGGATTTAAAGATGATGTTACCGAATTCCATTACGTTGACCAAAAGAATATTCCTTCGGTTCTTAAATGGGTATCTGTCGGAACAGAAGTATTCAGCGGTGATGAACATTCAGTATATCCATTGCCTCCAAGAGGTGAATTTAGCTCAGCTAATCTTGATCCACTTGACGACAATAAACCATATTCAACAGTGAAATCACCTGTAATTAGAGTTGACAGATTAGACGAAGCAGGTAATAATCCTGACCCAATGCCGGGTGGCGACCAATTACGTTCATTCCCTATTAATTTAGCAGACAAAGCAAACCCTGTATTAACTTTATCAGTACAAAGATCAATTCAAAGACCTGATGAAGACTGGGTACGTGGTTTCTCTGACCAAAAATTAATCGGTCCAGAGCCTAGAGTAATTGTTAACTTTAGCCCGACTACCGAATGGACAAACCAAACTCTTTCAGCTTCAAGATGGACTGATTATTTGAAAGTTGAATTTGCTTATCCTTCACCGGATGGTATTCAATATATTACAAATATTCCTGACGCTAAATGGACTACTCACAAAACTAAATCCGGTAGTACTTTGAATAACGTTTCTGCATTTACATTATGCGGAGCAGGTGGCCATACTTTAGGTTTCTTATTAGCAGATAAAGACTCTGCTTTAACTACTGCTCAAGGTTTAGTTTCCGATATTTATGATGACGGTTTTGACTGGGATTATAAGAAAATTTATCTTCCTATTCCGAGCTACATTTTAAATGCACCTAATAATGCTGCACGTAACTTCCGTTTTAGAATCAGATGCTATGCAACAGACTACAAAGCAATTACACAATGTATGAATTGTATTCCTGATGATGATGATCCGTTCTTTGTTGATAACGTAGCTATTATTTCTACTAAAGAAGAAGCTGATATTGAAATCTCATCAGTTCGTATTACTTGGCCTTACACTGCAGTGCCTGCTTCTCAAGCATTACAGGTACCTGTATCTGTAAGACTTGCTAATAATACTTCTTTAGATTCGAAATCATTTTTAGTACGCGTTGTAATTGAAAAATCAGCTTTTGCTGAAGTGCCGGGCGATACAGTATATTGTAACCAAAAATTCTTAAATTTATTAAGAAAAGGTGCTACTTTTGATTTAGACATGGACTATTGGAATGCAGCTAAATATTCCGGAGCCGGCGACTATGTAGTTAAAGCTCAAATGTACTATGTAGGCAATTCCGATGACTTAAAAGATATTGACTCAACTAACGATAAAAACTATAAACAGTTTAATGTTAAATTCTCAGATGTATTTGCTTATGAGAAAAATCCAACTGTAGTTATTAATGACGTTCCTGAATTTACTAAAATTACCGGACGCGGCTTAAACATGTTCGCTTATAATAGCGGCGGTAATGGCAATCAAGCATCTGGTTATACAAGTAATTATGATAATAACATAGCAATTGCCGGTGCTATCGGCGGTAGTGGTTCAGGTCAAATTGCAGTTAAATTTAAATTAGCTCAGGCAGACACTATCTATGGTTATAAAGCATATTTCTCAAGCTTAAGCCAAAATAGTGATAATATTACTTTTGTAGTTTACAAAGACAGAAGCGGTTTACCATCTGATTCTATTGCCGGAACTACAATTAGAAGAGAACGCGGTTTAGACGATGAAAGAAATAATTATTTCTATAATCAATTCGTTACTTATAAATTAGATAGTCCTAAATTATTAAATGCCGGTACTTACTGGGTTTCTATTGCTCAGCTCGGTGCTTATAACTTAGAGCTTGGTGCTTCTAAATCAAGAGTTGGTATGAGAACTACTAACGTTTATATTCAACCTCCTGTAACCGGTGCTAACCGTCCATTAGGTGCAGCCGGTGTATCATTATTGGTTGATAAAAACTTCAGAAGGCTTGATGCTAATAACAACTTAGTTAACGAAAACTACTTTGCTTTCGAGAACTCAAAGGGCTCAGGTAACTGGGAACCATTTATGCCTACTGTTGGTAATCCTGCATTTGGTCACTTAGACCATTTTGGCAGAACAATCGAAGATGACATGACATATACATTAACTCGCGGTACTTGGATCCCAATGCTTCGCCCATACTTAGGTATGAAAAACGTAGCAACTGTTGATTCTGTTGACTGTGATTCAATTCCTATCGAATTATTATCATTCGACGGTCAAGCACGCAGCAACGGTATTGAATTATTCTGGGAAACTGCAACAGAAAAAGATAATAAAGGATTCTATGTAGATAGAGCTGTTTCAAATGAAAATGCTCCTGACTGGTCTTCAATAGCTTTTGTTGACGGAGCAGGTAACTCAAATTCAATTCAGCACTATAATTACACAGATAAATCAGTACAGAATAATACTACTTATTTATATCGCTTACGTCAAATTGACAACGATGGTTCACAGTCTTGCGGTTCAATCACAGAAGCAATTGAAATTTCATTCAATTACAATGGTGATGTAGTTCTTGAGCAAAATGCTCCTAACCCATTCACTGAATCAACAAAGATTTACTTCAGATTAGTTAAACAGTCTGATGTTAAATTAGAAATCGTTGACATATTTGGTAATACAATCAGAACTTTAGCCAACGGTGTTCTTCCTGCACAACTACACGAAGTAGTTTGGTCAGGCGATACTGAATCAGGTGCATTTGCTCCTGCCGGTACTTATGTTTACAGATTAACTGTAGGCAATGAAGTTAAAATTGGTAAAATGACATTAGTTCGTTAATTATCAATTTTATTTGAGTTCTAAAATATGCCCTTCGCTTTTACCCAAAGGCGAGGGGCTTTTATTAAAAAAGAGGAAATAATTATGAGTGATTCAATATTTACAAAAATTATTAAGCGGGAGATTCCTGCAAAAATTGAATATGAAGATGATGATATTATCGCTTTTAAAGATATAGACCCTAAAGCTCCGTTCCATACTTTAATCATTCCCAAAAAGCAGATACCAACAATCAATAACTTAGAAATTGAGGATTGTGAATTGATGGGAAAAATGTTTTTAGTAGCTAAGAAATTAGCTAAAGATTATGGAATTAGCGAAAAAGGCTATAGATTAGTATTTAATTGTAATGAAGAAGCAGGACAGACTGTATTCCATATTCATTGCCATTTAATCGGCGGAAGACCACTGAATTGGCCCCCGGGCTGATAAATTATCTAATAATTACAAGCATAGGTGATAGGGGATTGGGGATAGGGGATAGGAAAAAAATATATAACAAGAAAGGCTGCCCTTTAGAGACAGCCTTTAAATATTTGGGGAAATAGTTAATATAAAAACTATTGTATTTCTACTTGAACTTCTTTTGGTTTTTCGGGTTCTTTTTTCTCGAGTGAAACTTCAAGAATACCATTTTCAAATTTTGCTTTGATACTATCTTTATTTATGTTTTCAGGAAGCATAAATGAGCGATTAAAGGCACCGTAGGCTCTTTCTACCCTGATAACATTGGTTGACTCATTGCAGCAGGTATTATCTCTTTTCTTTTCACCACTGATGCAGAGAACGCCTTCATCGTTGATTTTAACCTTTACATCTTCTTTTTTTAATCCGGCTAATTCTGCTTGCACATATAGATATTTTTCATCTTCTAAAATATCAATACGAGGAGCAAACCCGCCATATTCGAATGAAATTCCTTTTTCAAATTCATTTACAAATTCATTCATTCGTTTGCTGATTGTTTCAAAACCCTTAACAGGGTCAAATCTCATAATTGCCATGATATATCTCCTTATATTTTGAAATTTAATTTTTATTTTTTATTGCCAATCAAGCATTTGATTGACATTAGTCGATATTGATTTCTATTTCTTTTGGCATAGGCGGTTCAACTTTTGGCAAAGAAATCTCTAAGATGCCATTATTATATTTAGCTGAAATCTTTTCGCTATCAAGATTTTCAGGTAATGCGAAATTTCTTGCAAATGAACCAAACAATCTTTCAGTTCTTAAATATGAGCTGTTTTCATTGCTTAAGGACTTCTTTTCTCCTTTGATAGTAAGAATTCTTTCTTCGTTAACAGAGATTTTTACATCTTCTTTAGAGACACCCGGTAACTCAACTATAATATAATATTTTTGCTCGTCTTCAATCAAATCAACTCTGGGATTGAATCCGCCGGTTTCAATAGCAAAGCCTTTTTCGAAATCACTTGCTATCTGGTTCATTTTGTTTGTAGCTTTTTCAAAGCTCTTCCAAGGGTTTACTCTTACGAATGTCATAGCGACTCTCCTTCATTCAATAATTGTTATACATATTTATTTTTATATTATTTCAAATTTTAAGTTTGATTTCTTTCAAACTTGTCTTACATAATACGATTTCCGTGCCAAAGCAAATTATATGTAATAATGTCATTAGTAACTGAAATATATTCAGTTCTTCTGCCATCAATTCTGAAAAAATTTCAGATTAATAAAGGATACTGCCATGAGAAACGACATAATGGCACTGTACAATGTTGATTCTAAGCTTGAATACAGAAAATCACTAAAATTTACAAATTACGTTTATAATTAAATACCAATTATTATTTATTAGCTTGATATTGTTATTTTAACTGTACTATATCAAGTCTATATAATCATGCATTATCATCAATGCTTTTCTAAAGCAGTATTATTTTTAATATAATTTAAAAATCAAAGATGATATTAACATAGTCTATTACTTTATCAATTACTAATCGAAATTATTGCCAACCAGCCTTTTTCTATAAGCATAGACGATATTACTAATGTGCGATTCGAATTAAAAAAGGCTATAAAGTCCACAGATAATCCAAAAATCACATTGATTAAGATAATATTATTTATTCTAACAATAAGCAATTTCCTTATTCGTTTAACTATTAATAGTTAAAATATTTCAAATAGTATATTATGAATGAACTTACCCCATACTATGAAGCAATGCGTTATATTGATAATGCTAATGAAGCTTTAAAACTTGCCGGAAAAGACGGCAAATTTTATGTTGACGGAAAATATGTAAAATCAGCCAGTGGTATAGCTTATTCAGGTGTGCTTAAAGCACTCGATTTTCTATTTGATTTTAAAAATATCCCTAAAAAACGTGGTAGAAAATCAATTGAGTTTTACAAAGTTAATCTCTCTAAGATTGATAAAAGACTATTAAAAGAGTTAAATGCTGTCTATGGTTTACTTCATTTGGGAGGTTATTACGAAGGTCAATTAAAAATAGGTGCAATAGAAGAAGGTTTCGATAGTGCCATTGCGATAATTGATGCACTTAAACCATATTCCAATAACTGAAAGGTAACTATTTTTCAACTAAATAAATCTGAATTACGATACTATCTCGCATATAAGTACTTTTGCAGGTTTCTGTTTCACTATAGTTCACTCTATGACCATTCATAACCAAACACATGCTAATTTGCTAAATGCTCAATATATTCTAAATATAATCATTAACCGATATTATTTCGTAATTAGTGGAAATTTTCTTATTTTTATATACTTAGAAAAATAACATTTTAAATATACAGGAGCTCAAATGCAAAAATTTCTTTTTAAACTACTTCTTTTTGCATGTTCATTCTTAGTGCTTTATTCGTCGGCTTACTCCAAAAAGCCTCTTACTTTTGACGATGCAGTAAAGTTCAAAACTATGCGTGGACAAATAATTTCAGAGGACGGTAAGTACGTAGCATTTTATACTTATCCTGATAGAGGCGACTTCGAGGGATATGTAAAATCACTTGAGACTGACTCATTAATTAGGATATCTAACGGTATTAATCCGCAGTTCAATCAATCAGCTCAGTGGGCGTTCTTTACTGTCAGACCGACAGCTATAGAAACCGAAAATGCAGACAAAGACAAACCTAAAAGCGGAATTGCCATAGTCAATACTCTAAATGGTAAAGTTCAAAATATCAAAAACGTAAGTAGCTATATCTGCTCTAACGATGGCAGATGGCTTGTCTATCAATTAGATGATAAGTCCGAAAATAAACCAGACGATAAAAAGAAAAATCGCCCGATGGGTAAAAATATTGTTCTCCGATATTTGGAAAATGAGTCGGAACTTGCATTCTCTGATGTTTCCGAATTCCGCATAGACTCAACTTCAAATTACTTTGTATTTGTACGCTCGGAGAAAGACACTAAGCGAAACGGACTATATTATATTGATTTGAATGGTAAATTCTCTTTACCTATTAAAATCGACGGCGATGAAAACACTCATATTTCAAATTTAAAATGGAACAACACTAAAAATCTTTTGGCTTATATTAAAGGTAAAGAAAGATTTGACGGCAGACCGGATACATGCTCACTTAAATTATGGAACCCGATTAAAAAAGAAATCCAAGAATTAGTAGATAAAACCAAATTAGCCTATAATCTAAAAATCCCTACCGAGAATAATTTATACTGGACTAAAGACGGCAATAGATTGTTCTTCGGAATAAAAGCATACTCCGACACTAACGAAACTTTTGAGAAAATTACTTATAATGATTCTAATTTCTGCAATTTAGATACTATACGTAAGCAAACTACGCTTGATATGTGGCACACTAAAGACCCACGTATTAAACCGCATCAGAAAAAATGGTGGGATGAGCATTCTAACGATTCATATACTGCATATTACGACATCGAAGACTTGCAATATGTTCAATTAGGCGACTCTACCGGCATAGACGTTAAGGTTGCCGAAAACAGCAGATTTACCTTGGCTACCGACGATTCACCTTATCTATACCGCTCTACGTGGCAATTAGAGGTGCATGACTTATACAAAGTAAATCTTAATACAGGTGAAAGGAAATTAGTACAAAAAGAGCTTTTGGAAGAAGGCAGACTTTCTCCCGATGGTAAATATATTATGTACTTTAAAAACAAAAATTGGTGGCTACATAATTGCATTAGCGACTCTACATATAATTTAACTGCAAATGTTAAAGCACCTTTTTATGACGAAGAAAATGACGTACCACGCGAACCGTCAAGCTATGGTATTGCCGGCTGGCTCAAAAATGATGAAGCAGTAATCTTGTACGACCGTTACGACCTCTGGATATTCTATCCGTCAAGTTCTTTAGAGCCATTCTGCTTAACTGATGCTCAAGGTCGCCGAACAAAGACTACATATAGAATTATCAAAACCGATACTGAAAAAAAATATTTTGAGAAAAATGAGACTTTACTACTATCTGCATTTGATAATAAGCTAAAAACAACAAATTTGGCTAATTTAGACATTAGTCTGATGGGTGCAAGTAAACTTACTATGGAAGACAGACTCATTAGATTTATTCAAAAAGCAAAAAAAACAAATACATATCTATTCTCTAAAGAAGCTTATAATGTATTCCCTGATTTATGGGTATGCACAGATACTAGCTTTTCGCGTATGAAAAAAATAACTGATGTAAACCCACAGCTAAACGATTACTATTGGGGCAAAATGGAATTAATCAGCTATACCAGTACTTATGGTGATTCTCTGATGGGTTATTATATAAAACCTGAAAACTACGACCCAAATAAACGTTATCCGGTTGTAATTTTCTTCTATGAAATAATGAGCAACGACGCATATAAATATTCTAATCCTTGGAATAATCATCTGCCTTCAGCTCCTTTATATTCAGGCGAAGACTATGTGATGTTTTACCCTGACGTAACATTTAAAACAGGGCAGCCGGGGCAATCATCTATCAATTGCTTAATTCCTGCTTGCCGTAAGCTCGCAGAAGTCGGAATAGCCGATACCAACGCAATCGGATTATGGGGACACTCTTGGAGCGGCTATCAAGCTTCATATATTATTACACAGACTGACTTTTTCGCTTGTGCTATCGCTGGAGCTCCGGTCGGCAATATGACAAGTGCTTACAGTGGAATCAGACTTGGCTCAGGGCTTACTCGTCAGTTCCAGTATGAGTATGAGCAAAGCAGAATCGGAGGTAGCTTATGGGATTCATTACAAGCCTATATTGACAACTCTCCGGTATTCTTTGCTAACAAAGTTAATACCCCGATATTAATTGAGTTTGGTAACTTAGACGACGCTGTGCCATGGACACAAGGAATGGAATTGTTCTTAGCATTACGCAGAGCACAAAAGGACGCAATTATGCTTGAATATCGCAATGAACCGCATCATCCGCGTAAATATTTTAACCGTATGGATTATGCTATCAGAATGAAGGAATATTACGATACATATCTGAAGAAAAAACCAGCTCCTGAATGGATACTGAAAGGTATCGAATACAGAGGTAAATAGATTTCTTTGTTAATAGATATTTCAAAAATGAAAAAGCCACAGCTAATTTAAGTTTGTGGCTTTTTTGTTTTTTTTCTGATTTTATACATCCGAAATATTCCTTTTTTCTTTAGCTTAATAGTCTTAATTTTGTACTTTGTAATATATTGATTTGAAAGCAATGGAATTAACATACATAGGCACTATCACCGCATCAAAGGGTCTTAACGGAGCAATGCTACTTTCGGATACATTAAAAGGAATTAAGACTTTGCCCGCCGATATAAAAATATTTATTGGCTATACCGAGAAATTCGGGCAACAGTTTACTTTATTAAGTTTTAAGAAAATTGACAAAAACGCACTTATACATCTAAAAGAAATCACTTCTCCGGAGCAAGCCGATACTTATAAAGAGCAAGGCGTATTTATTGATAAATCCGACATCAAAAAAAATAAATCAAATAGAATAGACGATGAGCTAATCGGCTTTAAAGCTTATGATTTCGAAACAGGCGAACTAATAGGCGAAATTACAGATGTCTGGGAATTGCCACAAAATGAAGTGTGGGTAGTCAGTGCCGAGCATAAGCAATACCCGATTCCTGCTGTAGATGAGTTTATCAAGGAATACAATGATAAAAAACGTACTATCAAGGTTAAGCTAATAGAAGGTCTGGAAAATTTAAACGGAGCCGGCGATGAGCTATAGCATCAGAATTGATATAGTAACCGCTGTTCCTGAAATGTTCGATTCGGTGCTTAATTCAAGCATGCTTAGAATCGCTCAAGAAAAGGGTGCTGCCGAATTCGTACTTCACAACCTGCACGACTATGCCGATGATAAATATAAACACATTGACGACACTCCTTTTGGCGGCGGTGCCGGTATGCTAATCAAATGCGAACCGGTCTTTAAGTGCATCGAGAAATTAAAATCAGAGAGAACCTATGACGAAATTGTTTATATGTCTGCCGATGGTGTAACTTTAAACCAGTCAACTGCAAACGGTCTTTCGTTATTAAGCAATATTATCATATTATGCGGGCATTACAAAGGCATTGACCAGCGAATCAGAGATATACTTGTTACAAAAGAAATATCAATCGGTGATTATGTATTAAGCGGAGGCGAGCTGCCGGCATTGATATTGATTGATTCCATAGCCAGACTTATTCCCGGCGTTTTAGGTTCTGCCGAATCAGGATTAGATGATTCATATCAAGACGGACTGCTCGAAGCACCTCAATATACTAAGCCTGCTGAATACAGAGGCGTGAATGTGCCGGAAGTACTGCTAAGTGGTAATCATGCTAAAATTCGCGACTGGAGAATAGAGCAATCTCTTAAAAAAACTAAAGAGCGAAGACCCGACCTGATGAATTAATTATCTGTTTTATTTTAAAAACCAAAAAGAGTCCGCCACATTAGTAACGAACTCTTTTTATGTAAAAATACGTTTTAAGATTTATTTTTTGATAAATGATTGTCTGAACTGCTTATTATCGGTATTTATATAAATCATGTAATAACCGGAATTAAGTATAGAGCCATTTAATTCAAAAGTATTATTATTAATGTTTGAAATATTTGAATTAAATACTTCATTACCAAGTAAATCAATGATTCTAACATTAGCATCAATAATATTTGCATCTTTAGACTCGATTTTAACATTTATCATATTATCTGTAGGATTTGGATATATTAGTGCAGGGTTGTTAGTCGAGGAATATTCTTCTTCAACAGCAAGTACGTAATTTCTATTGAATTTTATAATTGTACCGATTTCACCAACTGCCCATCCTGAATTATTATTGTTAAAATCTAATGATAATAATGATGTTATATTGCAGGATTTCTGAACTGTCCAATTTGCTCCGCCATTATTTGTATAAAGTATTATACCATTCATGCCGACTGCCCAGCCTTCATCTTCATCAACAAAAGCAATACCTTTTAAGTCTGCTGTGCTTGGTACAATTTGAGCTGTCCAATTTGCTCCGCCATCAGTAGATTTAATAATCGTACCATTATCACCGCAAGCCCAACCCATAGATTCATTTACAAAATATACACTATATAAGTTACTTATTGTACCGGTTACTCCTTTTGTCCAGTTATTACCGCCATTTTTTGTATAAATGATAGTTCCGCCTATACCGCTAGCCCAAACATTTTTCTCATTAATGCACTGAACAGAAAATAATTCGTTTGGAGTTTCAGTAAATAATATCTCCCAAGCACCGCCACCATTGATTGTCTGCAAAACTCTACCATTGGCACCGCATGTCCAACCGTAATCTTCATCGGCAAAGCATACCGAATTCAAATTTTTAGCATCGCCTGTATTAATACTATACCAATTAACTCCAGAATTATTAGTAACATATATTTTCCCTTCATCGGCTACTAAAACCGCTTTAGTAGCGGAACGAGAGGCAATAGAGTTGAATTTTTTAGTTGCTACAGTCTGAGAAGTCCAGTTAATACCACCATTTGTAGTATATAATACGTTGCCACTTTCTCCTGCAGCCCAGCCGAAGTTATTATCATACATGGATATACTTCTTAGATAAACAGATGCTTTATTTGTTCTAATGCTTGCCCAATCTTGACCGGAGTTATCTGTTCTTACTAATGTGCCGTAATCACCGGCAGCTACAAGCTTGGATTCATCAAACAAACCAATTGATTTTAAAGCACTAAATTCCATTGTAGGCTGTTTAATCCAATTAGCTCCGCCGTCAACAGTATAAATAATATTACAATCATCGCCGACCATCCAGCCCTTCATTGAATTATAAAATTTCAAGGAATGCAGAATTCCGAAAACGACAGTTTGCTTCTGTTCAGTCCAAGATGTACCGCCATCGGTAGTCTTAAATATTACAGCTTTATCACAAGCTAACCAGCCATTCATATCGTCAGCAAAAAACATATCATTTACATTACCGGTAAAAGTTATTAAACCTTGACCGGGGTATAATGGGTTTATCCATTGCAATACGAATTCAGTCCAAGTAGCACCGCCATCATTAGTTTTTGCAGCATAGCCTTCTTCGCCGACTATTACACCTATCTGGTCTGAAATGAAATAGCACTCGGTAATTTTCTTTGTAGTCGGTGGTGTCAGTGCTGTCCAAATATTTCCGCCATTAATTGTTTTTAAAATTGTACCGGCTTCACCGGCTGCCCAGCCGTTCATATTATCGGCAAAATATACTGATGTGAGGTCTTTGTTTGTATTGGTAGTTAAAGATGTCCAATGATTTCCACCGTCTTGAGTACCGATTATGTTACCATCAGAACCGCAAATCCAGCCGGTAGTCTGATTTATAAAATACACGGAAGTAAAATCAGTATTAACTATAGAATATTGCGAAAACCAATTTTCTCCACCGTCAGTTGATTTTTTAATCTCTCCGTTATTACCGACCATCCATCCGGTAGTTACATTAACCGCATCAATATCATTGATTTGAGTGCCGGTGGGGTAGGGATTCTGCCATTCCCATTTTGCACTTAATACTACAGGTAATAATACCAATAAAAATGTAAAAATAATTTTTTTCATAACTCCCTCATGTTTTTTAATAATTTAAATTGTTATCAATTATTTGCGTTCTTTAATAATAAATGACATCATTAGTTATACTAATATAAATAATTATTGGATTATATCAAAATTTAAAAATATTTATTCAATGTAAGTACCTTACTAAGCCTATGATTCCAGCTTAACGACAAATATTAAACTGCCTAAGTACTCGTCATCAAACGCTAAAGCAATGGGTTTAATGTACAAAATATTAAAATATTGCACAACTGAAACAGCCTTGTTGTAATGCTAATAACACTTTAAAGCACAAAAAGTCTCATATTTTCACGAAATTTATGGTATTTATTCCAATAATACCGGACTCAGTTGTCTTCAAAAAAAAACGAAATAAGACTGTTTAAATAGATTTTAGGAATTACACCGCAACTTTAGCCACTGTGTAATTCCTAACTATAGATTTGAGAAGTAATTGAACTTAAATCTACTTCATTATAATATTTTTATTGTTCGGATACCTGATTGAATAAATTGTTTTTAATTCTGCCGATTCTCCGGGCTTAATCACTAATTCCCATTTTGCAATTCCATTGAATTCATCATATTTTGAACCGTCTATATCAATTATTTTAACTTTGATATCCTCATTTTGAGAAATTGGTATAAAGTCATCAATCGTGATTTTCAAATCTTCTTTTTTATTATTTCTTATTACATTTTTATATGCGAAAATTCTCTCTACGTCTGAGCTTAAAAACTTTTCTTCCTGATACTCTTTTAGTAATTCTCTATCTATAACTATGGATTCATCTGTGCCAAGCGAAATTTTAATATCATCTTTTACATTATCGGCTTTAATATTTGTTTTGCCCAAATATGTACCGTCATAATAAATATTTGAGGATGAATTTAATAGTTTGAAATCTGAATTATTCTTGATTTTTGCAACTCTGAATGCAGACAATGATTTTTTAGGAACTGCATAGTATTCCTTTTCGGATTCAATATTTATTGCAGTTAAGAAAACAGAATATTCTTTCCCGTCCGATGGAATTGTATATAAGTCTTCTGCTATGTATTCAGTTTCTACCATATTTGTGTTTATCATTAATTCTTTGCCTCCGTAACCTACACTACTTTCTAATGGGCTATCAATGTATGCCCCAGCCATTATAATTTCTGTACTGCCTGACTTCCTGCTTTTACTCTTAGTGTCGGGCTGCAATGGAGAATCCATAAAATCAGAAGTATTATTAACCATAGACCGATATGAAGAACGCTCATCAAAGTTAATTGTAATCTTATTATTATTCGGAATAGTATTAGATTTGATTTTCTTAGTCGAGAGTGTTAATTTAACATCATTCCAGTCTAAAGATGTATTTTGAGATACAAATCCCTTTGCAGAAATGTTCAAAGTATTCGAATTTGACTTTGCCCTGATATCATAATATGGAGTCCAATAAGCATTTTGAGTAAAGTATTTGAAGAATAATTCAGTACTAACTTTCTTTTCTGTCTTTGCAGAAATCACATATTGGAATTGATATTCGGTTTTCCATGAATTTGCCTGCAATTGATTTTTAATTCTCACAATTCGTTCATCAATTTCTTTTTTTTGCTTATTATAATCAAATATTCTTTTCTTTAATTTCGGTATCCTATCGGCATAGTAGTCCGCCATTTCTTTTAGCTCTTTTGTTGTTATAGCTCGGTCCTTGCCACTCATTTTATTATTTGATAAAATCAGATTAAGCTCTTCGCTTAGTGATTCCACTTCTATATTTATTTCACCGGTTTTATTCTCTAATATTTCAAGCGAATCTTTTAATTTTTGTATTTTAGATTCAATTGCTTTATTATCTAAATAATTTCTTTTTGATGTAATGGACAATATATTTACATCTTGAGACTCAAATCCGGCTTGAACACTCATCTGGTCTATGCTTTCGCTAATACCGCTAATAATTATATCGCTTGTTCCTTTCTCTAAATTTACTTTGGCTTTATGCAACATTTCAGCTCCCTGAAGATAGACCTTTACTTCTTCAAGATTTGCTTTTATATTGATATTTTCAAGCGAAAAAAGACTGACTGAAAGCAGATTGACCGACAAAATTAACATAACGAATAGCATTCTGAACATTTTCATAAGAACTCCGTAAATTTATAATATCAGATATTTTTTCTATATTACTTATTAGATAATGTATAGACAATTATAGAGACATTTTAGTTACATTTATTTTTATTTTTTTGTCTTTAATCTTCTTTTTCAAATTAAGACTGTTGCAATACACGAATCAATTCATTTAACGGCTATACAAGCTGACGGTTGATATCTTCGGGTCTTCTCTATTTTAAGTGGGTTAGCAAAGAATTGGTATTAATTTAAAGAAAATCCATATATATCAAATATTGATTTATAATATTTTATTGGATAAACATCTTTGATTTTAAATTTTAACTCCGGTAGGAGTTAAACATCAGTAATATAATGAGATACTCCGGTACCGTTCTCTTGTTTTAACAACAAAAAGAGAAGAAAGAGTGTGAGGACTAAGCAATGTTTATTACCAATGTTCAACAGCTAATACCCTTGTAAGAAAGATTTCTTTATTTGCTTACCCACACAAAATAGCCAACAACCATATCTTCTTTGATTATTAAATCAACCTAAAAAATTACTATTTTGAAAAGCTTAGATTATGAAGAGTGATTATACAGACTCGGTCTAATACAGTTAAAATAACAAAATAAATTATACAAAAATTCCATATTAGTACAATAATGTTAAAATAACTGATAATAAAAGACGTTATATATACATAATAGTACAAATAAGGAAATATTTATGAAATTAATGCCAATAAGTAAAGAATCAGTTTTCGATAATATGAGAGTTGATAATCCATGGTGGAAAACAGGGAAAATCAATGAATATTATGACCTTATGAAGCGAAGACTTTATTTTAATGATTTTTTCCCTCTAATAGAAGATATTAAAATTAGGCGTGCAATAGTATTGATGGGTCCTCGTAGAGTCGGGAAAACTGTTATGATGCATCATAGCATTGAAAAGCTATTAAGAAACGGGGTGCTACCTACGAAAATATTATTTATTAGTATAGACAACCCGCTTTATCTCAATAGAGGTTTAGATGAGCTTTTCAATCTGGCATTAGAAGCATCGGGAGAAAATCAAGCAAAGCAATGCTATATATATTTTGACGAAATTCAGTATTTAAAGAGCTGGGAAGTACATTTAAAAGTATTAGTCGATAAATATCCGTATTGTAAATTCATAGTTTCCGGCTCTGCTGCCGCCGCATTAAAATATAAAAGTATAGAGAGTGGAGCAGGTAGGTTTACTGAATATTTATTGCCACCGTTGACATTTTACGAATACATACATTTAAAGAATTTGGAAACACTGATCAAACCGATTAAGAGTGATTGGAGCGGGAAAGAATTAGATTTATTTACAACAAATGATATAAAGTCATTAAATAAACATTTTGTAGATTATATAAATTTCGGAGGTTATCCCGAGCTGATATTTTCAGAGAAAATGCAGTCAGACCTCGGACTATTCATCAAAAGCGATATAATAGACAAAGTATTACTAAGAGATTTACCAAGTTTATATGGTATTAGCGATGTTCAGGAATTAAATTCATTTTTTACTACATTAGCCTATTACAGTGGGAATGAAGTATCGATTGATTCGCTATCGGGGAGTAGTGGAGTAGCCAAAACCATTTTAAAAAAGTATTTGGAATATTTAGAAGCAGCATATTTAGTTAAAGTGATTCATAGAGTAGATGATACAGCCAAGAAATTTCAGAGACTTAATTTCTTTAAAGTTTATTTAACAAATCCAAGTATAAGAAGTGCCTTATTTTCACCACTTGAGGGTATGGATAAAGAAATGGGTAATATGGTAGAAAATGCTATTTACTCTCAGAGGCTTCAGCGAGAGTCGCTGTTGCCGAATTATGCTCGTTGGGATAGAGGTAATAGCAGTGGAGAAGTAGATATGGTTGGTCTTAGTATATCTACTTTAAAACCTGTTTGGGCTGTAGAAATAAAATGGAGCAACCGATATTTTGACAATCCAAATCAGTTAAAGAGCTTATTATACTTTTGCAGAAAGAACAACTTACAAAATGCTTTAGTTACCACAATTGATAGCGAAGGAGTAAAAAATATTAACGGAATTGAAATAAGATTTCATCCATCGGCTTTATATGCTTATATAGTAGGATATAATACAATAAATAATAAAATATAAATGTTGCAGTACACGAATCAATTCATTTAACGGTAATACAAGCTGAAGGTTGACCGTCATACACGTTTTTATTTATGTGTTGGAAGTACCGAACGAGCCTTGATACAGTAAGATAAAATAAGTCTGCAAATAATATTTATCAATATCTAATTCAAATCGAATATTATAAATTACGTCTATGCTCACGAAAAGGTAGGTGGGCAATAATTTCGATTAGTAATTGATAAAGTAATAAATACAAGTTGGTATTTACTGTTGTATCTCACTTTAAGAAAAAACAATAAACAATTAAATTACTGTAAATACGTATAAAACTGAACTATGAAATAGTATTATTATAATATGAAAAACCAGCAAGATGAATTTATAGTTGATTTTGTAAAATTGGAAAGTGGTAATATACCATTTATACAGTTTTTAGATTCATTGACTAATATTGAAAAATATGAAATATTAGCTTTGATAGAAGAATTTAGATTAATCAAAACAAATAATGAACAAATGCCACTTAGCATGTCGCGTTATCTAAGAGATGGCATTTTTGAATTAAGAGCGAGGCATCAAACACGTAATACTCGTTCGTTATATTTCTTTTTGCAAGGTAAACAAATTGTCTTTACTAATGGTTTTATCAAAAAGACTGAAAAAACTCGAAATGAAGAAATTGAAAAAGCAATTAAATACAAAAAAATATATGTTAAAGGGTTAGCTTATGAATAACTATCAAGAGTATATGGAGAAGCAAATGCTTGACCCGGAATTTAGGGTTAATTATGCATTTGCGAGAGAGAAAGTTAAATTGGAAATATATATGGAGAGATTAAAAAATGATATTCAAAATGACACTGATAAAAAGCTAATTATCAGAAAACTAAATTTTATATCAAAGTATATTAAACATATAGCACTGTAATAATTGCCAACCAAGCCGGTAAGGGCTTGGTTGGGGAAGTTAATACTTTCAACATTATGATCATTACATTTCATAAGATACAATTTTATCCAAACCAAGTCTATGTTTTTTATAGTGATCGACAACACCAATATTATTATGTATATTGTCTAAGTAAGATAAGGTGTATAAGCTTTCTATATTATCTCTTTCAATTTTAATATCAACACTTTCTAAACTATTTATGTAAAAGTTATTTTTCAGTACAATTTCTTTTGTATTAAAGTACTTTAAAGCTTCTATAGATAGTTGCTTTAATTTTTTATTTCCAATATCCAAACCAACTAATTCACAATTAGTATTGATATTATCACTATAGGCAAAACAAATCTTGCCTAACCTTTCTTCTTCAAAGAAGTACGCTCTGAATTTCACAATATTTACCATAAATGATACCTTATTTGAATAAAGGATAAGCTCTTATCAAATCTGTTTGAACAGTTAAGTTAGAAAAATTCTCAGTATCCTTTTCTTGGCAACTCAAAATTCCGTTTTGTTCAGTACTGAACTGCAGGGTTTTATTTGAATAATTTTGTTTAAACCACTTGAATTCATATAGCCCCTTGTATGCAGTATTTCTTATATATCCCTTAACTCGACCAGCTAACCAATTTTGCAAATTTGTTTCTAAAACAATAGCGACATATTCATAAACAGGGTCTGCAATATTTGGAAAAACAGAAGATTTAATTATAGCAATTCTATAATTAATCTCTGAAGAAAACACTCGAGTTGAACCCAATACTTGTATTTTAACTGAGTAAATCCCCTCAATTGGATCTAATTTATCAATGTTGTTATTATAGTATGCCCTTGCTGTTCCTTCATTAACATCAATTGTCGGCCATTCTTTGGGCATATTCTCTTTTTGGGAAACGTTAGCATTAGAACAACTAATGAAAATTAAAAAACAACAAAATAGGAAAGACATTGTAATATTTTTCATCATAACCTCAAAATATTTAAAAATAATAAACCAGTAATTTTATAATAATTATTCCCAGCCAACTTCAGTCATTTCTCCATTTATTCTGACTTTTAGGGAATTGGCATTAATATCTGCAATTATATATAGTGAATTTGCATTACTTAGCTCACGAAATTCAATTTTTAGCTGGTTTTTAAGCTTACCTTCATAATAGAAATAGTCAAAATCAACTACAACATCTCTAATTATTTTCATTTGCGACCTGATTATCGTTATTTGAAGGTTTTTATTTGTTTTCATATCTAAATCATAATCTTGAAACGATGATCTGTAACCAAAAAAACTATATGCTTTTTGGGATTTACCATCACTTGTCTTGATTTCAGGGTCCATTACAAGATAGCCTCTATCTATATCATTTTTAGGTATTGATAATGCTAGTACAGCTCTATATGTATTGATTACCATCAAATCATTCATATAGACGTTAAAACCAGCTTGGTTAAAAATTGCACTTTCCAACTTAGTTACCTTTTCTTCAAGTTCTTTGATTCTATCTTCATTATTTACAAATTGAGAAACGACAGGGTTGTAAATAAAAATAAAAAATATTGCAATTACAAAAAGCTTTTTATACATTTGAACCTCCTACAAATAAAAAAAGGGCATTTCCACAATTTGCCCTTCTGATAGGTATCGCCAAACACCCGGAATGAAAGCAAAAAGGAAAACGCCCGAATCTCGGGCGTTGCCTCTCTACCGTTCTCATTCCTTAAATTTGGCGAATTTATCAGAAGAACGAAAGCAAGACTACGCTTACAAATATGTATTATATAGTATTATTATACTATTATATAAAAATGCACCTTATAAGTGAATAAATATATTATTTTAAAATTCTATGATTATCAATATTATTCGCTCGATACTACAATACAAATATATAAATTTCTTTTCAGAATTACAAAAGAAATTGTTGTTGTATATAGAAAAATATTCGTGCCGGAGAAATTTATCAATATCTAATTCAAATTGCACATTATAAATATCGTCTATGCTCACGACGAAAAGGCTGTCTGGCAATAATATCGATTAGAAATTGATTAAGTAACTAATTCTTCTTAAAAACAAAAAAACCTAACAGGATTTGTACCTGTTAGGTTGAAGATATTTTATTTAAAAGAAATTATTTGCTTAACGAGTGTTTTAGTGACATATATCCGACTGTGCCGAATCCCATTAAGAATAATAATTGGAAAGGAATAGCAGCTATTTCAAGGAAATAGATAGAGATACCGATTCCAACCAAATAATATAAAGCTAAGAATAATTCAATAAATACTACGCCACCGATTTTCTTAGAAACATATTTCTTTGCTTTCCAATCGCCACCGGTAGCATCAAGTTTGAATTTTGGAGTACGGACAAAGCCTGATTTCTTGTTGAATAGAGCTTCGATAACTGCCAATGAGTTATTGATAGCCAACCCCATACTTCCGGCGAGATAAACCGGAAATAAGAGCAATCTCTTACGCCAGTCCATATTAATCTCTTTTTGAGCGAAAGTATAGAATAAAAATGTAGAAATAGAAGCTACAACAAAAATGGACATAATCGAATAATAATCATCAAGACCTTGGAATTTGTTTTTGATAATCACTATTGGAATATTTAATAAAGCAACTAATACGATAAACGGAAATACTATATTACTTGTTAAATGCACTAAGCTCTCTAATTTGACTTTTAGAGGCAAATCGGATTTGAATACCATAGGAAGAATTTTCTTTGCAGTTTCAACGGCACCTTTGGTCCAGCGGAATTGCTGAGTTTTAAGTGAATTGATGTCTGCCGGTAATTCAGCCGGAGAAGTAACATCGTTTAAGTAAATAAATTTCCAACCTTTAAGTTGTGCTCTATAGCTAAGGTCTAAGTCTTCGGTTAAAGTATCGGCTTGCCAGTTACCAGCATCAAAGATGGTAGCTTTACGCCAAATGCCGGCAGTACCGTTAAAGTTAATAAAGAAGCCCGCTTTATTACGTACTTGTTGCTCAATGACGAAGTGCCCGTCAAGAGACAAAGCCTGAGTACGAGTTAAAAAAGAGTATTCTTCATTTAAGTGTTCCCAGCGAGTTTGAACCATACCTACATTATCATTTTTGAAATAAGGTATAGTTTTTAGTAAAAAGTCTTCGTTCGGAATGAAATCGGCATCAAAGATAGCAACAAATTCGCCACGAATAGTATTAAGCCCGAATTTTAAAGCACCGGCTTTATAACCTTCGCGATTAGTTCTATGCACGTATTTAATGTCAAATCCTTCTTCGGTATATTTTTTTACTAAGTTCTTTGCAATATCTACTGTTTCGTCTGTTGAGTCGTCTAAGACTTGGATTTCAAGTTTGTCTTTCGGATATTTAATCCTGCACACAGAGTCTATTAGCCTTTCGACAACGTATAGTTCGTTATAAAACGGCAATTGGATAGTTACCACCGGTAATTCTGCCGGTAATACTTCGTCATTATGCTGTACGTCTTTTGTCTTACGGAAGTAATATAACATCACTAAACCGTGAATACCAAATGCGAAAAGTACGCAAAGTGAGAAAAAGTAAGAAATAAGTATTAAACTTTCCATATAGAGCTGTTTGCCCTCCTATAATTAGAAATCTTTTTTCCTTTTTGATTTTCTTTAGATTTTTATATTTACAGAAAATCAAACAGCAAAATTAAGCAAAAAAATCCGAAAGTGTTCAAACTATTTTATTCATCTTATAATATTATGATATATAAGCAATTACAAGAGCCGAGTTAATAATCCACTTTAAGTGATTTCTCAATATTGAGAATGGAGTGAATTAATTATTTGCTTTCTTTTCAATAAAAGGTAATATAATTCTGAAAATTGAACCTTTACCTTGTTCTGAAACTACCTCAATATCGCCCGAGTGCATCTTAACAATCTTACGAGCTAATGTAAGCCCTATCCCGATGCCTTCATATTTTCGGCTAAGCCCTTCGCTGCCTTGTTTAAAAATCTCAAACATAGATTCGATTTTATCCGAGCTGATGCCGATGCCGGTATCTATAATACTTATTGTTGAATATTTATTATCATTCTCGATTCTTGAATCAACCTGAATATCAATATTACCTTCAGTAGTAAACTTCACTGCATTATCAACTAATTGAAAAAGAGCCTGCGAGAAATACTCAGGGTCAATATATGAATATGCGGCTTGATCTAATATGGTATATTTTAATGATAAATTGGGTTTATTGCTTAAAATATCTAATTTTGAATAATATTCTTGAATATATTCTGATAAATTATATCTGCTTAGAGCCAGATCTACTTCATTATTTTCAAATTGAGAAAGAGAAATCAGTGATTCGAAAGTAATTAGTAATCTTTTGCCGGAACGATAAATCATATTAACCATCATGGAATCGTCAGCTTCTAATTCGGACATCATTAGGAATGCCGCATTACCAATTATTCCATTAAGAGGAGTCCTTAACTCGTGGCTCATATTCTGTAGAATCTTAGTTTTTACTTCATTTGCTATAATTAATTCGTTTTTGGCATTTTCAATTTCATTATAGTCTTGAACCAATTTGGCAAGCATTTGATTATATGATTTATAAAGTATGCTGAATTCATCTTTAGAATCCAATTCCTTAATTGGCTGTAGAGAGTTTACATCGTTAAACTCAGATTTTTGAAAATGTTTGGTTAAAGTCTCTATAGGCTTTGAAATTATTCTTTGCAAAAAGAATGATGTAAAATATACTAAGCATAGAGCCAAACTTAATATAGCAGCGGTGTTATATGCGTAATTACGTAAATTATTATAATAAGCATTTTTGGTAATTGATATATGTATATATCCTAAAATAACAGATTCGAAATAAATTGGTCGTGTAATAGCGTAATGCTTACCGTCGTCAATTATATCATATTTGTTCTTTTGTGTCAGTTTATGGATTACCGCTTTAGATTCTGTTCGTACAAATGATGTAATTAAAATAAAATTGCTGTCATAAACAGAAACTTCAGATA
The DNA here is from genome assembly GCA_942493235.1 of uncultured bacterium. GTDB lineage: Bacteria > Bacteroidota > Ignavibacteria > Kapaibacteriales > UBA2268 > ENR-C587. The sequence goes on from OW818676.1 coordinate 1,165,095, forward strand.
TTTCTGATATTTGCTTCATATTAGAAATTACTTTATTTATCTCTGTTTTATCATTGAATGTCATTGGAGAGACTAAGAAATCCGAAAGAAGTTTGGTCTGTAGCGAGAGTTCATTTTTTAAGAAATTTCGTTGGTTTTGATATTCGTTATATGAGAAAAAGACAGTTACAATAATGGAAAGAAAAAGAGAAATTCCCATCATTAATGTAACTAATTTATACCTTAACGAAATGTTCCTAAAAATCATTATTCTTTTCTATTGTGTTATTAACCAACTATCAATATAACAAAAAAATAGCTTATAACAAAATTCTTATAGAGCAATATTTATGTTAAAAACTGATAAATCCTTGTGATTGTAGAAAGATAAATGTTTGTGAATTAAATTCATATGCTCGGATTCTAACAATATGAGAGTAATCAATGAAAATACTCTTTCTTGATAAACCCCATTGGGAAAGAGCCAACTTGAAGCTTCTTTGTATTTATTAATAGTATCTTCATTAGACTTTTTAATAGCAGAATTAACCTTTTTCTCTACATTTTCAAATTGCTTTAATATATTATGCAGAGTGGCAGTTGCTGTATTTTCTAAATTAGTATCAATAGTAACAGCATATTTTTTAACATTTTCCATAGTATGAGCGAAAGAAACTTTTGCAGATTCCAATACATTATTCTCATCTTTAGCCTTTATATCTTCTAATAATTCTTTTTCGATTTCAGTAAAAGGTCTAAAGAAATAGTCTGGAGCTTTGGAATATTTGTTAAGAATTCTATTGATTTTAGGAGATAATAATACAAAATGGTGACGGTTAATTACTGCCCCTTGCCTAATACCAAATAAAGGATAAAGTTCACGAATTTGCGAACTATAAGCAATTTCTCCGGCTCCGGCAATATATGCCGATGTCGGCAGAATAGTATCTTGAAATATAGGTCTTAGTAATGCTCCCGGAGAAAAATTTTCCGGTTCTTTATTGACCAAATCTAATAATTGGTTTTTTGAATAAGTGTAGTCGAGAATTGAAAACTCTTTGGTTGATTTATTATAATTGATTTTATGTCTTTCATTATCAATATGATAGAATAAATTTACATCGGTATGCTTTGCTTGGATATGAAGATTTTGATTACTCAATTTTTCATTCATATAATCAATTTTAATAGCAGATAATCCGCAATTTTCGATTTCAAATATAGCGGTTGATTTGAACAATCCATTTTCGACTGCTTTATTTGCCGAAATAAATAATAGCCCGCTATCGGAATAATACTTATTAAGTAATTTTATAAAAGCATTGGTAAGGCTTTCGCCTGTATAATAAATTTCTTTAAGAATGCTTTCAGCATTATCCTTATAACGGCTATGGGGGAGTAGCTCAATTATATTGTCGATAATAGCAACTATACTTTCATCAAACTTTATGCTACCAACAATCTTGCGGCTGCCTCTATTAATATCGGTAAAACAATTTACTTCGCTAATAGTATTGTTCTTATCATAGATATTAGCAATACTGGCTTCTACTAAATCGTGATCATTATCCTCGACCCAGAAAATCGGAATAAACTCAAATTGCTTGTAAATAGTTTTGAATTTCTCTGCCCAATTAATGCAACTTGCGATTTTGTAAAAAGTATAAAGCGGACCGCCCAGAAATCCAATTTGCTGACCGGTAATAACAGCTAAGGAATTAGGTTTAGCTAATAATTCCAAGTTTTTTTTCTGCTCAGAGCTTAATTCAAGTACATTCATTGTCTCTGCTATGCTCTTGATAGTAGAATGTCTGTATTGATTATCAGCAATACTATTCAAATAATCGGGATTATTAAAAACCTGATTATTTGCCGGAAAGAATTCATCAATAAAATCTTGGGAATTCAAATATCTTTTAAATAATTCCGAGCTTGAGCTTAATTTATCTAATGCTATCATTTGTTTTATGCTTATAAATAATGAATGGATTAATTAAAGTGTCTTTGGTCATATAAGTTTCGATTGCATTCTTGAGCTTAGGCATTTTATTGATTCTGCTGTAAGTTGATTCGTTATAACCATTTATAAATAAATGATTATCAGTTTTTTGGATAATCAGATACTTGGCAATTTTTATTTCATTGGCAAAGTCATTAATATGCTTATCAATTGCATTTGGGAATATATAGAAAGATGACTGACAGAATTTTGACATATTATTTGTTTTAATTAAATACGTTAATACATTTGAGCCTGTCGAAGCATTAATTACTAAATCGTTTGGTTTTATTCGTTGATTAATGTAATCGGCTACTTTATTATGGTTTTGTCGAATGTGTGATTGATTACCGTCTATCTGAAATCTTTCCAAATAAGCTGTTTTATCGTAATAAAAGTAATATACCATTTTCCCCATTTGTGTATAGCGTGGTATCGGGCTTAGTAAGAACAAAACAGCACAAATGCACACTAATATGGTTTTGGTAGTAAAGTCAAACGGTCGATTATCTTTTATAATATTAATAATTGAAGAAAGCCCGCCGGCTGCAATAATAGAAATGAAAATATCTAATCTCGACAGATGATATAAGAAAAATTTACGCTCAATAACTACGGTTAATAAATACCCTATGAATAATAAAAAGCTGACAAATATAAACCGATTATCGCCTAAGGAATTAGTTTTTCTATTCCTGATATAGCTTATTAGCCCGATGATAAACATACTCCAAACAGCAATTGAGTTATTATCTCCGAAGAATTCCGCCATTGCTTTAAGCGAAAATTTAATAGAGTTTGAATCAATGTGTGGTAGCGATGTATAATAATTAAAATAAGCTGACATCTCGCGGAAACCGCTAAATACTTGGGGATCTAAATATGGAATTAATCCCGCACTGAAGCTGACAATAAATCCGGCACCGATTAACAGATACTTTGATGTTAACTCTTTTAATTTTAGTCCTTTTAATATATATTTATTAGCGAATAAATCATCAAAAAGCAAAACCGCCAGCATCATTCCCATTGTATATTTCATACCGGTTAATAAGCCGACTGATATACCGAAAAGCACATATAAATACTTTTTCTTGTTAATAAGATGAATATATATAGCGAACATAAACACTAATGCCGAAAAACTCTCTATCTGGCTGGTGTTATTAAAATTCAAAATTAAATACGTCAATATATAAATTATTCCTGTTGTATATGCCCTCAATTTTGAATTAGCCAACTTCATTGTTATGTAATATGCGAAATTTACAGTCGCAAGCTGAACTATAAAATCGAATAGTCTGATGCTCCACTCCTGCGAACCGAAAATCTTTGTCAGAAATTGAAAAAAATAAAATACAATAGGCGGCTTAATGTCAAATATATTAATATAGGGTACTCCGCCGCTATCCATCGCTCTGACAGACGAGAGAAATACTCCCAAGTCTGGTGATAACGGGAAATGCAGTAGCGGAAGCAACAGCAGACCGCATAATAAATTGAATATTATAATATCAAGCTTCTTATTCACTCCGAGATTCCTGCTTTTGTCTTACTACTTCATACATCACAATAGCGGCAGAAACGGAAGCATTGAGCGAATTAACCTTGCCTTGGAGAGGAATTTTTACCAAGAAGTCGCATTGCTTAATAATTGAAGGTCGAACACCTTTGCCCTCGCTACCAATTATTAAAGCGACAGGCGAATTATAAATATTATCCGTATAATCCCTTTCAGCAGTAGCATCTGTGCCGATTATCCAAAACCCTGCATCTTTGAGTACTTTTAGAGTAAATGGCAGACTATTAGCTTTAATAACAGGGATATGCTCCAAAGCACCTGAAGAAGCTTTAATAGCCGCCGGAGTAAGCGGTGCGGAATTCTTCTCTGTAATTATTAAAGCCATAGCACCGGCACATTCAGCAGTTCGGGCAATTGCTCCGAGATTATGAGGGTCAGTAATTTCATCAAGTATAACAAGGAATGGGTTTGATTCCATATCAATTTCTTGGTTCAAAAAGTCTTCTATACTCAAAATATCAAATGGACGTAACAGAGCAATTATACCCTGAGAAGTCGAAAATTCTGCATCAGCAAGAACTTCTTTTTCTAATTTCTGAAATTTTGATTTATCAAAATTTGCAATTTGAACTCCCGACTTTTTTGCAAGCCTGAAAATTCTATCAATGGCATCGCCCTGAGTTCCGAACTGTACATAAATTTTTTCGATCTTTTTATCGGAAGTCAAAGCCTCTATTACAGAGTTTCTTCCCCAAATATAGTTGTTTTCCAGCATCAATTTGTCTTATTATAATTTATAATTTCATATAGAATATTTTGAGCAAATAATATTTTATAATGCGTGGAAATTGATTGCAATTTGTCAGAAAAAGAATTAGTATTCAATATCTTTCAATTAGTCAGAAAAAGAATAATAATTACAATTCAATATCTTGCAATTAGTCAGAGTAAGAATTACAATATCAATTCTTTGGCACTTTGTAGGGCAGCTTGGCTTATATTTTCGCCACTTAGCATTTGAGCAATGGATTTAATTTTTTCATCTTCGTCTAATATCTGAATTTTGGTAATAGTGCGGGAATCCGTTTCAAATTTACTTACATAGAAATTTCTGTCGCCAAGAGCGGCAATCTGCGGTAAATGAGTAATTGCAAGTATCTGATGATGCAGGGATAATTCTTTCATTACATAACCGGTTTTCTGACCAATTTTGCCACTGATGCCGGTATCTATCTCATCAAAAACAAGCATTGGCATCTGATTGCTTTCGGCAACAATACTCTTTAGAGAAAGCATTATTCTGGAAATTTCGCCACCGGAAGCTGTGTCTTTAAGTGGCTTAAAGTCTTCGCCTAAGTTAGTGGCTATATAGAATTCTACTTTATCAATTCCGTTAATATAAGCGTTATATGCTTTGTTATCAATTATTGCGGATAAATCATTTTGCGATTCGGAAACAGAAAATCTAACTTCAAATTCCGAATTCTCCATACCGAGATATTTCAATTTTTCGACTAATTTTTTACTGAATTCATCGGCTTTAATCTTGCGTTTATTAGAAATGCTTTGAGCGTATTCACCTAATTTCTGCTTCAAATCCTGAATTTCTGCTTTAAGCTCTGAAATTAAAAAATCGAAATTTGTAATTTTAGATATTTCATTTTCTAAAAATTCTTTACGAATAAACACTTCTTCGTAAGTGCCGTATTTACGACGTAATCGGTTCAGGCTTGATAGCCTCTCGCGAAATTCTTCGATTGCCGATAAATCATAAGTATATGAGTTACCATAATCGCAGGCATATTTGGCAATTTCTTCTATAGAAATAATTGCGGACTTGCAGTCGTTTAGGAAGGGTTCAAATTCTTTATCGATTTTGCTTAACTGCTCTAAATTCTTACGGGCAGTCAACATCAGATCTCTAGCCGAATTAGAATTGTCGTATATTGAATTATACAATTCATTGCATAGCGCGAAAATCTGTTCGGAGTTTTCGATAATTTTTAACTTTTCTTCCAATTCATCAATTTCATTTTCTTTAGGTGCGATTTTATCAATTTCGCCAAGCTCAAATTGATAATTATCAAATCTGATTCCGGACTCATTAGCGGAAGTATTAAGCTGGTCGAGCTCTTGAACCTTGCTTTTTAATTTATTGAAAATCACAGAGTATAATATTTTGCTATCTTGGAAATCAGTTATTGAGTCGAGTATATCAAGGTGATAGCTACTATTAAGTAATAATTGATGCTCATGCTGACCGTGAAAATCGACGAGCAAATCGCCTAATTCTTTGAGCATAGATAGCGAATATGGAGAATCATTGATGAAGCAGCGCGTATTGCCCGACGAATTAATTTCGCGTCTTAGAATTAAATCATCGGTATTCTCTATTTCGTTTCGAGCTAAAAATTCATTTATATATGCTTTGTCATTTACTTTGAAAATTGCTTCAATTATGGATTTCTTTTCTCCGCTACGCACAGACTGGGTAGAAGCTCTTTCGCCGAGAGCCATCATAAAGGCATCAATTAAAATGGATTTGCCCGCTCCTGTTTCGCCGGTTAATATATTTAGCCCACTTGCGAATTCGACAAAGAGTTCGTCTATCAATGCGAAATTTTTAATATATAAAGATTTTAGCAATTTCTTATCTATCAATATTTAAATAAAAAACAAAAATATCAAAATTTGATTTAAAAAAAAATAAAGAAGTTTCGGGCGGATAAATATTATAAATATTTTAAAAAATAATGTAATCAGTCCGTTGCAATAGTCAAAAATATTTATTGAAAGCTCATTTATAGATAAATTGATAAAATGTTAAATACTTATCAAGAGGTTGTCTAAAGCTTGTCATTAGGAACGAAATGAAGAATCCAGATAAAGATAATTTATTGATAAATCCAGATTCTTCGTTACACTCAGGTTGACGATTTGGTAAAATTATTAATTTTAGACAGCCTTTTAGATGATGATAAAATCAAAATTCGATAGTTTGGCAACAGCCTTATCTTATGCAAATATCGTTACATTATTTGTCTTTTTAACTGCTAAAGCTAAAGCCTTTCGCGACTTCTCTAATAGTAACTCGGCAGTATCGCCTTTAGAAGGTTCTGCAACTCCGGCACTGATAGTAACGGAAAATTTCTTTTTATTGAGATTGATTACCGAACGTGCGATTTCAGCTCTGATACGTTCAGCCCAGAGTTGAGCTTCACTGAGTGGCAGACCGATTAATGCAATTGAAAATACCGAATCGTCTAATTTTCCGAATACGTCATAGAGCTTCAAGTCTTGCTTTATGTGAGCGATAATATGCTGAATAACAAGTACATATCTCTCTCTGTGCTGTTCGGGATTAAACGAGGCATAATTATCCAATTGTATAGTGCATACAGAAAGTGGCAGACCGAATTCTGATGTTTTTAATGTTTCTTCTGCCAACCTCTTGAAGAATGCAGGATAGTTCAAAAGTCCGGTTTCGGGGTCTTCTAAAGCTGAAGACTTCAGCATTACATTTGTGTGAAGCTGCTCGAGAGCAGAACCAATTTGTTCGCCAAGAGCTTCAAATATTCTAATATCATAATTTGTAATATTTGATTTACTTTTCGATAAAATATAAATCGAGCCATAAATTTTATTAAGAGACAAAAGCGGTACAGAGACAAAGTAAGCTTGCTGAAGTTTATTCTCTTTGGAATGGACTCTTATAGGGGACTGATTATTTATTGAGGAAGTAATGGTCATTGCTCTGGTAATAGTTTCGCCTATCATACACCTGCCTATGTCAATTTGCTGGTCAGTAATAGGAGTGTTTTCAAAATTTCTGTCTATTGACGAGAAGACTTTCCATTTGCCGTCCATATAGTCAAAGCAGACTATGCCCAACTCAATAAAATCGAAAATATTAGCAGCCGATTCCGTAAATGATTTTGCAATATCGTCGATAGTAAAAGCACTATTCGATATATTTTTTCTTAATGAATTAACGGCTTCCAATACTCTGGAGGCTTGTAATAATTCATGCTTTTCGGTATAGCTCATTACAAGTGAGCCGATCAATTTAGTAAAGTGTCCCAAAAATCCGACTGTAACGCTATCGTAAGCGTCAGGAATATCAGTATCGGCACAAAGTACTCCGATAACGGAATTCTTATAGAATACCGGCAGACCGATAAACGAAGCTACGCCAACAGATTTTTTATAATACGGAATCAAGTCGAGTTCTGCCGAAGGATTGATTTCAGTCAATATTTCCGGTTTTCCGGATAGCACAATTTGGCTGATAATATCGGCACCGATTTTAATTTTAGGTTGGTCGGTGATGGAGTCCGGCAAATCAGTAACAAATGTCTCTAAAATTAACTCATCTTTTTCTAAATTAACTATTAGAAATGAAGCCGTTGTAGTGCTTGCCATAGAGCGGATAACCATCAATGCACGAGAAACAAATGAAGCAAATTCCTTACGGGGTTCCTGCTCGCTCATATCCACTTCTTCCATCAATATAGAGAGCGGCACATCAATTCTATTTTTTTTGCAATTGTTAATTCTTTCTTTTTTTACTTTTTCGGGATTATCGCTAATATCGGAGGTTTTAACACCATAGTATGTATTAACTTGCTCGCCGAGTTCTTTATATGTAGTATTAATAGTATTTTCGAAATCGGGGATATTGAATAAATCAGGCTGAACCGAAGGATTCTCAATTGGTTTTTGTTCTATTCCCATTTTAGTAGTGGGAGTTAGTTCTGATTTGTTTTCGGTTTGGTTTGGTTTAGCTTCATCGCTTTGAATTTCGGATTTTTTACCGATAATACGCATTCCTGAAAGCTCATCACCGCCATAAGTAGTTGCTCCGCCTATATCAATTGATATTTTCTTTTCAGGCTGATAATTATTCTCTTTGGTGGTAGCTTTGCCTTTGGCAACTACTTTAAATCCTTCATCACCGTCTGAATATGATTTGATTTCCGGACTATGTTTTACATTAGGTTTAGCTGTATCTTTCTTTTTAACTTTGTCAAAGTCTTGGTCTAAAGATTCTTCTAAATCTTCGATTACCTGTCGCTTAGCTTTAGAGTCTTGAATCTCTGTGATTTTAATATCAGGCGGAGGAGTAGATGATTTTGAAGAAAAAATACGGGTATCAAGGAAATCTTTTAATCTCTGAGAAATTAACATAAAAAAGGCAACAGTACCCAAAATAGCAATGGACACACCAATTAGCCTGACTTCGATTTGTTGAATAAATATTGCAATTAATAGCCCAATTATTATTACTACAACAGCAATACTATCGGTCGGTGCTATTAAATTTTTCAAATTAACACTTGGTTTCTTCATCTCTTTACCCTGCAAAAAAATTAAATTAAAAAATTAGTACCGCCATTGTCCTAATTGTTTCCATTTGTATTTTACATCTATCAATTCGATAAATGATTCTTTACTGTCGTGAAGCATAATTTTCCCCCTAATGCTCATAACAGTTTCGTCAACTAACCCGTAAGGCGACATAGTAATAACAATTTTAGCTGTTAAATCGGTAGAATCCAAGTAACATGGTGATTTCCTTTTGGCATAGATAATCGAAGGCGAGTTTTCAAAAGTTTTAGGTTTGAACTCAGACTCAATGAATAAATATCCGCTTCGTTGGTCAGTCAATTTAACATTAATAGTATCATTAAAAGTAAATCCTTCAATTTGATATGTGATTACGCTTTTCCATGTAGTATCCACTTTAATTTCACCTGAAATAAAATCTATTTTTTTCGGGTCGCATATTTGCAACAATCTATTGTTGCTCAAAGCATTAGAGTTTAATATATAATCTTCTTCATTAGTAATATCTTTGTTGTCTTGCAAATATTTAAGGTCTTTTTTTATATTATCGCCTTTTAAATCAGAAATTTCATAATAAGGATTTATAACAAGTTCGAAATTTCTGCTTAATGGTATGAAATACTGTTCAATATCTTCATTCCATTTGTAAATATCATCAGGAATCGTAGAGCTGAATGTAGTAGTTTTATCATTTTTTTTGAATGAATATTTTAAGGAATCAATTCCTAATTTCAAATATGAGAAGCCATCTTTCACAAATTCATTCATTCTATGCTTAAAGAAATAGCTTACATCTCTATCATAGCTTAATATTTCTGCTTTTTCATCTTTCATTCTTCTAACGCTTGACTGCTCGCTGAATTCATATATAACAAAAGTATTTAATGGGTACTTAAGCAGTAAGTTATATTTAGGAGTCTGGTCTTTTGCTTTTGGAATAGTATCTATTTTGGATTCCTGCGAAAAAGCGACTGATGACGCAAATAATAATATTACAGCGTATATAGAAATTTTCTTAATCATATTTTCTCCTGATAATTATATAAAGACCAAGCGGCTAAGGTCATACCATCCCAAATTTTATTATTTATTATATGTTCAATCAATAATTCTTTAGTAAGTTTAATTGTGTTAACAGACTCAGTTGCTTCGGGATTTGAACCGATAAAATGCAAATCTTCTGCTAAATAAACGTAACAAATTTCGTCAGTAACTCCGTTAAATGGATTAAATTCACCTAATAACGTCATTTTTCCAGCGAAATAGCCAATTTCTTCTTTTAATTCTTCTTTAGCATTTTGCTCCGGCGAAAGCCCTTTTTTAATTCCTCCACCGGGGAATTCTATGCTAAGCTTATGATTTAAATATCTGAACTGCTCGACTAAATAAAGATTACCAAATTCATCAACAGGCACTATCATAGTAGAGCCATTAGATTTTACATAATGATAATCCCCGACGTTTCCGTCCGGAAGTCTATATTTATCAAGCCAATATTCCCAGTAGGGATTAGCTTGAATTATGTTTTTACTTATATTCTCGAAAGCAATCACTTATACTCTATCAAAAAATGCACTTCTTTTAGGAATGCAAATTAGCAACAATTTCTGACTCACTAAAGAAAAAATATATTTCTTTTTTAGCATTTTCTACCGAGTCCGACCCATGAACAGCATTTATTGATTTTGATTCGGCGAATCTTTTACGTAAAGTGCCCTCTGCTGCAATGTTTGGGTCAGTATTTCCAATTAATTCTCTAAAATCGGCAACTGCATTTTCTTTTTCTAATGCAATAGGGAAAATAGGAGAACGGTGCATATAAACTAATAAATCATCATAAAATGGTTTGCCTTTGTGGACTTCATAGAATTTACCTGCTTGCTCAATACTGATATTTGATAGTTTCATAGCCAGAATTTTGAATCCTGCACTAAGAATTGCTGCGATAATTTCTCCCTCGTACCCTTTTTCTATCGCATCGGGTTTGATAATAGCTAATGTTCTTTCCATGCTTTATTGTCTTCAGTTTTTTCAAAAATTAACCTTATAAATATAATAAATTAATTTAACATTTCAAAGATAAATATTGGATTAATTGCGATAATCATGCTGCTAACAAAAGCAGAGATGTTGAATCTCTTATAATTGAACACCATTATATCTATTTCTAACTTTTCTGGTAAATAGAAAATAATTACCTGTTCCGCTGATTAATTCGCGAGTTTTGAATATCTCCATAGAATTAGCCTTGACTTGTGGGCTTATATTAGGAATGTTATAAATTAACGGGTAATTTCTCAAGCTATCAAGAGCGATAATTCTTTTCAGCTCAAACTCGTTTTTAGATATAGGATATTTTATAATGATAGGCTTTTGAGCTGATTTGTAGTTCTTATATATGTACCATTCCAATTGCGGATTAAGTGAGTCGGAATTAGCATAGTTATGGAATACATAGACTAAGGTGTCCATGCCCATCCCCTTTACCTTTTTTATAGTCCGCTCTGCCCCGAAAGACATACCGGTCGGAGTAGTCAAATTAAGGAAAAAAATTCGTGAGATTAGAAATACAGCCAAAATAATGATTCCTTCGGAGAAAAATCGCCTGCCAAATTTCAATATTTTATCTTTAGGAGTTAATTTATAAGCAAAAATTGAAACAATTAATATAGCTAAAAATATAATTATACTTTCTGAAAATCTAAATTTTGTCAGAAGTTTTATATCCTGCCTGAAGTCAAACGAGAATGACCAGTAAATTGCAATAAATGTGAATAATGCCCAGAAATAAAACCTCCTGCTATTGATAAATGTGTTCTTGGCTCTATCTAAATTACAAATAGCAAGAATAATTGCCGGTACCAATATATAATTTGTATAGTGAGGCATCTTAGTTGTTGATAGGGTCAACATTAAAAATATTATGCAGAACCATGCCATTATGCAGAAATAAATAAATCTGCTTCTGGATTTAATACGAAAAAAATCAATTAGTTTGATTTTTTTCTCTTGCTGCAAAAAACTAAATATTATCAAGGGGCAGGAAACTATTAGTCCGTTTAAGTAATAGAATGCTCCGGATTCTCTTGTGTTGTTCTCTACCGCCGTTGTAATATGAGGTAAGAAAAGAGCATTATAGAATTCGGCTCCGTAAACAGTGCCCATATAAATATACCAAGGGCTGGCAAGAGCTATGCCGATGATAGAAGATAATGCAATTATGATTTTTTTAGATAATTTCTGCTTTGTGAAAAAGTAAATAATTACAAATATAATTGGGAAGAGTGAAATAACAATTTTAGTAAGTATAGCAATTGCAAAGACTAATGCAAATAGAACCGAATAAATAAGGATTTGATAGTTTTTCCCGCTACTATAGAATTTAATCATAATAAATAGCAGTAATAAAAACATTGTAATAAGCGGAACATCTGTCATAGCTTGCCGAGAATAGGAATTCCATAATAGCGATGTACTTAAAAATACAGAGGCTAATAATGAATATTTTATGGAAATAAAATATCTGCAAATATAAAATACTAAAACTAAAGAGCAAATTGAGCAAATAATTGCAAATAGCCTTATAGCTAATAGAGTCTCGCCTAAAATACGAGTAGAAGCATTAATCACCCAGTGAGTAAATGGGGGTGGGGTAGAGGAATAGAGTCCTGCCAGAGATTCATTGGTTTGGTCTATGTAATTGTTCGATTGAGTAATACTAACCGCTCGGTAAGCGTATAGACCTTCGTCCCAAGGCTGCATCTCTCCTTTTCCGGCATTAATGAATAACATTATTCCAAGAAAAAAGAAAATAATTATATGTAAATTCTTTGTTTCGTTCATATTTTAAAGATTCAAAAATTACAAATATAAATAATTCCTGATTATAAATTTTAATATTTTGAACCACTATATGGGTTTTACCTGTTTTTTAGTGGATTAATATTTGTGGACTAATAACAGTATTTGTCTGATACAAAAGTCTAAATAATTTTTTTAGTGAGTTTAATGATAAATCATAAAAATGCTAAATGCCTTTCTATAAGTTGTCTAATATGTTATAATTTTGCCGAATCACCATTCTGAGTGCAACGAAAAACCATAATTATCAATAATTTAACTTTATCTGGATTCTTCACTGCGTTCAGAATTATAACTTTTGGAATAGACTATAGATTGACCTGAAAATCAAAATTAAATAGTTTAGCAATAGACTTAAATAGACAGACCAAGTGCTTATATCTTTCGTTTATCATAATTAAACATGCATCTAATATAGCTTTATAAAGGTACTAATTAGAAAATTTAAAAATAATTCGCTATTTTTGAAATCTTTCTATTATTTAAAAAACGAAATTTTTATTATTTACGTGTTATATTATGAATGAAGATATGAAGAGAATAGTTATGAACTTTTTAGATAAACATAGTTACTTAAAATATATAGTAGCATCATTTGCGATACTACTGCTATCGACTATGTCTATTTCATTTTCTTCTTATTATCAAGACAGTATAGATTCGAAAATTGCTTTTTTTAAGCCACTTATGGCAAAGCTGATACGCTCCGGTGCTGATTCAAGCTTTGTTTTTTCATTGATTGTTGATAATAATACAAGATTTGACGAAAAGTTTTGTAAAGTAAACGTTAGTGGATATTTGAACAAACCGGATTATTCTAACTTCTATAATTATAATTCGATTAAAGAAAACCGTTCATTTATAAATGAAAATTTGGAATTACTTCAAGCAGCCGAGCTTAAATATTCGGTTCCTAAAGAAGTAATTGCCTCAATCCTGTGGGTAGAAACCCGGCATGGTAAATTCCTTGGCAAAAATAATATTGTTAGTGTATTTTTAAGTACCGCAATGGTAGATAGAGAAGACTTTGTATTGATGAATAAAAAAGCAATCAGGGATAATCCCGATATTGCCGAAACAGAGTATGCGGAATACGACAAAAAAATAGAGCAAAGATCGCAGAAAAAAGCCGATTGGGCGATTAAAGAAATATTAGCTCTCGAGAAAATTAGTAAGCAGAGAAAGCTTAGAATTACAAATATTTTTGGTTCATGGGCAGGAGCTTTCGGATTATCTCAATTTCTTCCTTCCAGCTATATCAGCTGGGCTGTTGATGGCAATTCAGATGGGACAATTGATTTGTTTAATAAAGAAGATGCCATTTTCAGTATTGCTAATTATCTAAAGACTAACGGATGGGGACCGGCGGACTCTAATAAACGTGCAGCGGTATTTCACTATAATAATAGTAATGACTACGTCGATGCTGTATTGAAGCTTGCTTCTAAATCCGAGTATAACAAATTGAAAAAGTCTCTAAACGAACAAATGGAAGATTTGGACTACATTGGAGAATAAACTCCCCGATAAAGCCGAATGCAGAGCCGGATGTGCAGCCTGCTGTATCGTGATTTCGATTTCATCGCCATTGCCGAAAATGCCTGAGGGTAAACCTGCCGGTATTAGATGCCTGAACTTAGACCTCAATAATAACTGCACTATTCACAGAGCTAAAGATTATCCTGCCGTATGTTCAAGTTTTAAGCCATCTGATGAAATGTGCGGTGCTGATAACGAATTTGCATTTTCGTACCTCGAAAAAATGGAAATTGATACTAAATAAAAATATTTTGTTCTTCGCTGTTTCAATAGCTAAAATAATAAAGTAAAAAAAAGATACCTATTTGACTTCAAATTCTGCCGGATATTGCATATCTAAAGGAATGTGTTTTCTCTTTCCAACTCAGAACTCCGAACCCCGAAAGAAAGACCCACCTCGTCATCACTTTTAGTGTAATGAAGAATCCAGAATTATAAATAAGTCAGCTTAATCTGGATTCTACACTTTGTTCCTAATGACAAATTTTCGACAGCTTCTTTGGGTGGGGTTGAATGATTTTTAGCCACAATACTCAGACTGAAGTACGGAGGAGTGCAATTCCTAATTTCCAATTCCTAATTTTTTAATTCCCAGCCACCAGCCACTAATCCCCCTTACTACCCGCATAATTTGCGAAGATTCAATTACCAATTCAGTATATAGTAGAAAAAAAATTACAAATAAAATCAGCAGATTATTGATTATTAGCTTTTTATTTCGTAATTTAGTTTTTTGTAAATTTAACATAAAATTGTGATATAATTGGAAAGAATATGGAAAAGTTACTAATTGAAAAAAGTGTTTCAGGCAGAAAAGGCTATACTTTGCCTGAATTAGACGTTCCAAAAATAAATCTAAGCGATATAGTATCTCCTGAATTCGTCCGCAAAGACGAGCCTATGCTTCCGGAAATCAGCGAAAATGAAATTTCCAGACATTTCATCAGATTATCAAAGCTTAACTTCAATATTGAAGAAGGTTTATATCCTCTTGGCTCTTGTACTATGAAGTATAACCCAAAAGTAAACGAAAAAACTGCTTCTATGCCGGGACTGAACGAACTTCACCCTTGCACTAACCCTAAATATGCTCAAGGTGCATTGCAGTTAATGTATGAGCTTGGCGAAGACTTGAAAGAAATCGTTGGTTTGCAAGGTGTTACTTTACAGCCTTGTGCCGGTGCTCACGGTGAATTCACCGGTATAATGATGTTTAGAGCTTATCACTTGCACCGCAAAGATACTAAAAGAACTAAAATTTTAATTCCTGACTCTGCTCATGGAACTAATCCGGCTTCTGCTTCTATTGCCGGTTTCAAAATTGAAAGCATCAAATCATTAGAAAACGGCAGGCTTGACATCGCAGATTTGGCAAGCAAATGCAACGACGAAGTTGCCGGATTTATGCTTACTAATCCTAATACTTTAGGTTTATTTGAAAACCAAATAGTAGAAATCGAAAAATTAATCCACGGTTGCGGCGGATTGATGTACATGGACGGAGCAAATCTTAACGCACTTCTTGGCATAGTTCGCCCTGGCGATATGGGATTTGACGCAGTTCACATCAATTTACACAAGACTTTTGCCACTCCTCATGGTGGTGGCGGTCCGGGTGCAGGTCCTGTATGCGTTAGCGAAAAATTAATTCCATTTTTACCTGTTCCTCAAGTAATTAAAAATGGCGACAATTACGAATTTGTTGAAGTAATTCCTACATCTATCGGTAAGGTTCACTCATTTTTTGGCAATTTCGGTGTAATGGTTCGTGCTTATACTTATATCAGAATGCACGGTGCCAAAGGCTTACGTAATATAAGTGAATCGGCTATACTAAATGCAAATTACTTATTTAGCTTTTTAAAAGACGATTTTGAAGTGCCTCATAACGAAAGCTGTATGCACGAATTCGTATTAAGTGGCGATAAACAAAAGAAATTCAATGGCATTACTACCAAAGATATGGCGAAGAGACTTTTAGATTACGGCTATCATGCTCCTACTATTTACTTCCCGTTAATAGTTCACGAAGCAATCTTAGTTGAGCCGACCGAAACAGAAACCAAAGAGAGCTTAGACCAATTTGCAAATGCTATGCTTACTATTGCCAAAGAAGCTAAGGAAACTCCCGAATTAGTGCTTAATGCTCCTATTAATGCACCTCTGAAGAGATTAAATGATGCTCTTGCGGCTCGTAATCTCGACATTACTTGGACAAAGAAAAAGTAATTTGTCGATTATATGATTTTTTGAAAAAGAGTTCCTTTCGGAACTCTTTTTTTTATAAAATAACTAAAAGGTTATTCCAAATTTTACTATTTACTACTTGTAATTTGTTTTTTTTGATATGAACCACATATTCAAGCTTTAAATCAAATATTGATTGTTATCTGGAACTTCATAGGCTGTGTAGATACTAATGTCTTTTGCAAATGTCTCATTACATGTAACAAATGATATTATATAGTCAATTTTCGCTTATAAACCCACAAGTTAATGCAGAACTTAAATTTGAATTAGATACTGTATTAACATTAAACGAAATAGATAAAGTATTTTTAGATAAAATAAAACAATGTTTAAAACAATGTTTGGTATTGTAAAAAATTTTATTATATTTGTAGCTTGAATGTTTGAGAAATACAAATACTATACTATTTATAAGGCTGTAATTGTGGAGAACATTAATGAAAAGCTACAAATATTTTGAAATAAATAGAACACTAATTAAAACAATGATTAATATATTGAAAATATTAGTTAAATTCGCAATTCGTAATTATTAAAATAAATTGGAAAAACAAATGAAAAATAGTGATTTCGAGACAAAAAAAGAAAACATTTTAAAGACGACTATCGAACTGCTTAAAATTAAGTCAATTGATTTAATTTCTATAAGAGAAATAGCTTCATTGGCAAAAGTTAATACAGCCTCTATCAATTATTACTTTAAATCAAAAGATTTACTTTTCGAAAATGCAATAGAATATAGTATGACAACAGGGATAAATCAATGGTTTTTTTTAAATATTGATTTTTGCAATATCAAAAAATCTGACCTTAGTTCTTTTGTATTATTTCTCCATTTATCAACTATTCAAAATCCAAGTCTATCACGAACTAGAATTATAAATCTTTTAAATGCAAAATCAACTAACAATCTGAATATTAAAATATTTGAAATGATATATAAAATTGCTAAAAGCATATATATTGGTACTGACACTGATGAACTAAAAATAAAAGTCAGCCTTGTATATGCGTCTTTAGTAAATATTTCTTGCACAATAGATGATTTAAATATATTTTTAAATACTCAAATTGAGAACGAAGAAGTATTAAAGAAATATATTAATAGTATAATAGATATTATATTCAACTAAAAGAGATTTATTGAATTCGAAACAAAGAATAATAATTATCGTTGCAGGTATTAGTGGTTTGTCAGCTGGAATAATCTAACAAATCAATGGGTTTGATACTAAAATTTACATAATCAACCCAATGCTCTTCAGAGCAGTACCAGATGGAATTGAGGCTAATATAATTTTAATGATTGTAATCAATATTTATTGGTCACAATTACTGATTAATCTATAAACAACTTTTGGAAAATTGTAGGTGCTTTAGATAATTCCGCTGAAATAGTAAGCAATGAGAGCTTTTTTAGGAGATGGGCTCTGCCACTGAGATAGAGACCATCTGGAGCAAATTGATTTATTTTTGGCTGCATAAAATAAGGGCATATTTAGATAATGTAATTCAACAATGTGCTGTAAGCATGTATTATTAAGAAAATATAATACTACTAAGCGGAGAATCAACCATACTATGCTATTGAACTTCTAATAAATAATATTGACATATTAGACAAAACTAATTTATCAAAATAGCTGATTTATTAATTTCATCGATAAAAGGATCGCCTTCTTCATAATCGGCTATTGAATATGTTCTAACTTGTATCAAATCAAAATCAACTAATTCATTTGCAATAAGTAAATTATCAATTAATCCTACTCCAAGAAAATTTTCTGACACTAATAAAACATCAATATCCGAATACTCGTTTTGTTGATTTTTAGAATATGAACCAAATATTTTTGCTATTTTCACATCAATACCTTTATTCTTTATTCTTTTAACAAATTCTTGAGTATAGTTTATACAATTTTCTCTTGTAAGCATTGTCTTATCTCATAGTAATTTTGAACAATTGAGTTAACATATTCTTCAGTAAGCAACTGATTTATTTTAAATTTATAGTCTGGATACCTACCTTGAATTTGAAAATTATTCATTAAAGTTAAAAATACCATTTGCTCATTAGTAAACTCAATTGTTGTTTGTTTGACTAAATTTGTCAAATTATGAGTTTTCGGAGGAATTAAATTGTTGTTATTTTTAACCCAATGTGCTTTTATCAGCTTTTCTAAAGATAAATGTGCAATAAACAATGAATGCATGAAATGTTTTGATTTTAACAAAACTTTAAATACTTCAAAATCATCGTTTGAAGATTTAATCCAATATTCTATATGTTCTAGCATTGTCATGTTTTTGTAACACGAACAATTTAAAAAAATATTTGAACAGTTCGTATAACTTTAATATTAATATGATAATTATATTTGTGCACAGTTTCAAAATTAAGTATTGTATTGCTATATTAAATCATTAAATTCGGTATCTTTCATTATTTAGCTCTGATTGACGAGAGAAATATTTTTTCACTTTCAATACCTATAATTTTGATTCTAATAATCTTAATAATATTTATTATCTTAATTGGTTAATCAATGGTTTATACTTTCTTTTAGCACCGGAAAAAGCGTAAAGAGAATCTTGTGAAGCTCATGAGCTGCTAAGCAATTAATATTAACAAAGAATGGATTCTCCAAAGTATATCTACGGAACAATAATGTATTAATATTTTGATAAATTACAAAGAAATAATCAAATAATTCCTTATCTATAAAATGTTTATAAATTTCAGTAGAAAGATTTCTCAACCGAGGTGGAGCCCATGCAGGTAGAAGCTAATGTTTTTTCTCACAAAATTATTATTAGTAGTGTAGTATTGTGAAATTAATTATTTTTGTATTCTGAATATTTGCATATATCAAAGCAAATATTTTAAAAGTATGAATAATAATATGTGAAAAAAAATGAAAATATTAGCTATAGAATCTTCTTGCGACGAAACATCTGCCGCTGTAATGGACGGCACCGTAATCAAAAGCAACATAATATCATCGCAACTGTTTCATTCAAATTTCGGTGGAGTAGTCCCGGAGCTTGCCTCGAGAGCTCATATTAAGAGTATTTCGCAAATAGTTGATGAAGCATTAAAATCAAGTTCTACGTCAATTACCGATATTGGAGCAATTGCGGTAACTTCTGAACCCGGGCTTATTGGCTCTCTGATTGTAGGCTCTAATTTCGCAAAAGGATTATCTATCAGATACGATATACCGATAATCCCTGTAAATCATATAGAGGGGCATATATTTTCAGGCTGTATGGAAGACGACACTATAGAATTTCCTTTGATATGCTTGGTAGTTAGTGGTGGGCACACAGCTATATTTTTCGTTGAATCTTATAATAAATATTCAGTGGTTGGGGCTACTATCGACGATGCTGCCGGTGAGGCATTTGATAAAATTGCTACTCTGATGGGGCTTCCATATCCGGGTGGACCGCAGATTGATAAATTAGCGAAAATCGGTAATCCGAAAGCTTTTGATTTTCCGCGTTCTATGTTACATTCAAAAGATTATAATTTCAGCTTCAGTGGGCTGAAGACTTCTGTTCGATACTTTTTAGCTAAAGAGTACGGGGCAGACATTCCTGAAGACATAAAACCGGACTTAGCCGCATCCGTGCAGTCGGCAATTGTCGATGTATTAGTTGCCAAGACTATTCGTGCATCTAAAGACATGAATGCCAAAGCAGTTATAATTGCGGGGGGAGTTAGCTCCAATACCGGTCTAAGAAATAAAATGGCTGAAGTAGCCGATAAACATAAAATTAGATTCGCAGCACCCAAAATGGGATACTGCATGGACAATGCCGCAATGATTGGTTTTATTGCCGAGCGTAAAATTAACGAAGTAAAAAGCAAGTATCCTAAAGATTTAACTTTTACCGTTAATTCTAATGCGATCAGAGCAGCAAGACCTATAAAAGTGAGAAGGCAGAACCCAAGCGAAACGAAATGATACCTTAAAAAAAAGTTTTACACTTATGTAAAACTTTTTTTATAAGCTTGCTAATTATTGTAAACTATTTTCTTTTGCCACTCACAGCTGGCTTTATGGGCTTTTTATATTGTTTTTTCTTTCCTTTACGAAATGCAGAAAATATCATCAATGTAGGGAAAGATAAAAGTGCTATTACTACTAATATAGTAACAATTATTTCCATAATTCCGGAAGAATCCATAAAACCTCCTCAATACTTTTAAAAATATTTAAAACTATTATTTGGCAAATATATAAAATTTGTATCATTAATCAAATGTTTTATTTTATATTTTTGAAAATAGTAAATATATTGAAACAAATTCAATGTTTAGGTGTTACTAAAAATATATTTTGTTTGTACTATAATTATTTGGAGTGATGATGAATTCAAATGAAAATACCAGAAGAGCATTTATGCAGAAACTTTTTACAATTTCTGTATTTGCTACAGCAGCACCTAAGCTATTAGCCCAATTAGAACCTGTAATATTTAAAAAGGGCGATAAGCTAATGGGGGAATATTCGTTAAATATCGGAGATTATCCTGACTTATCCATCTTGTGGAAAAGTGTTAGAATCAATATATTTTCAGTAAATGAAAACAAAGATGTAAATGTAATCATCACTAAAGTGCCGATTGGAACTTTCGGTACTGATTATGCAGCGGTAAAGAATCATTGCCCACATCAAGGCGGTAATATGCTGGGCGTTAATTCCACTACTCATAATTTTCAATGTGATATTCATGGATCTATCTTTGATGTTACAGGGCAATTCATCAGTGGGGTTGCTAATGCAAATTTAACTAAATATACAACTACTTTTGATTCAAATAGCGGTCAGTTGAAAATCAATGTTGATTTTGATGTTTTAGCTGTAGATGATTTGACTTCGATGATAGTGCTAAAGCAAAACTATCCGAATCCGAGCTCGGGCATTACTAAGATTGAATTCGGAACAGAAAAACAATCGGCTGTAAAATTAGAATTGTATGATATAAACGGAAATAAAATAAATACAATATTTGAATCAAGCAATTTTTCGGGTATTAGTTCGGTTTCAATAAATACATCGGATTTATCCAATGGTACTTACATATATCGATTGATGATTAATGGGAAAGAGTCTGCTACAAGACAATTGCAGATAGTAAAATAAAAAAATCAATTATCAATTACTTATTTAACATATTGCTCGACATCTGCCCGATGTACTAACTGAGGGTAGATGTCGAGTTTTCTAAATGAGTGTCCTGAAATATATCGCTACCATTTCTTTTTACTTTTTCCTTTGCCTTCGGGGGATTGGCGTTTCAATTTTTTCTGCAATTCTTTCTCGTCCATGATCAAAGTCTGAAGAATTTGCTTTGCTTCTTGTTTGTTTATTTTCTGTTTATCCGCTTTTTGTAATTGCATATCAGACGTATTTTTCTCTTGCTTCTGCTGATTTTGAGATTGTTGGTCTTGAGCATCGGATAATTGCTTTTCTAAATTTTGAATATTTTTCTTAATCTGCTCTACTTTTTGCTCTTGCTGTTTGGTAGTATGTTCCTGCTTATTAACATCTTGCTTTTGCTGATCAACATTTTTTTGTTGAGCCTGCTTCTGCAGAGCAGATTTCTGTTTATTCAAATTCTCTTGTTCTTTTTTCAGTTCTTTTTGCTCTTGAGAGAGCTTATCCTGCTCTTTATCTAATTTCTTATTTTCCTGATTATATTTTTGCTTTTCTTGAGAGAGTTTATTTTCTAAATCTTTTTGTTTCTGCTGATTATCAGCTTGGGATTTACTCTGTTCGCTATTTTTCGTATCAGAATTTTGGTTATTGAGTCCCTGTCCGGATTGCTGTTTGTCCTGACTATTTTCTTGCTTATTTTGCTGGTTCTGCTCAGCTTGTTGCTGCTGAGAGTCTTGCTCTTGTTTATTTTGCTGTTCCTGCTTTTGTTTCTCTTGTTTTTCTTTCTCTCTGCTTTTATCCTGCATATCTTTTTTTTGCTGTTCTAAATCCTTTTTCTGCTGTTCTATTTCTTTTTTCTTTTGTTCGATTTCATTTTTCTTTTGCTCTAATTGGTCTTTTTGTTCTTGACTTTTCTGCTGTTGTTGCTGCTGCTGTTCCTGTTGTTTTTTATTTTGGTCTAATTTATTCTGCAAATCTTGTTTCTGCTTTTCTTGTTGTTGTTCTTGCTTCTGATTATCTTTATTTTGTTGAGATTGATTTTTCTGCTGTTCTTGTTTATTTTTCTCTTGCTCTTTTTGATTATTCAAAGAGTCTAATTTATTTTTTAGATTTTGTTCTTGTTTTTTGAGCGAATCTTGCTTTTTCTGTTGTTCATTTTCTTTCTTTTTTTGCTCTTCTTTTTTCTGATTTATAGAATCTTTTTGCTTATCCAATTGTTCTTTTTGCTGATTAAGTTCTTTTTCTTTATTCAATAAATCTTTGTATTGTTGAACATCATCGCGATTACTCAATTTGTGGAGTTGTTCAGCAACAAATAAATAATTCTTTTTGACAGAGAAATCATTCGGTGCTTTAAGCATTGACTTTTGATAATTATTGAGTGATAGCTGATAATTTTCAAATTGATAAAGCGGATTAAGAGCCGAATCTTTTGCATTTTTAAAAATTGAATTAGCAATATTAAAATAAGCATTCGCCTGAACAGACGGGTCTTGATTATATTCGGTCAATGGAGTATATTCTCTAATAGCTTCGGCATATTTTTTCTGTTTGTAATACGAATTGCCCAAATTAAAAAGTGCTTTATAGTTTTTTGGTTCAAGGTCGATTGCACTTTTATAATTTTTCACTGCATTAGAATATTCTTTATTATTGTATTGAGAATTACCGTTATTGATAATAGAATCGGCACTATCATTGCAAGAAATCATCAGTAATAAGCTTAATAGAGCAAAAATATATTTCATTTCTCGTTTTCTCCGAAGAAGTTTAATGCTTTAAGAATTCTACCTTTTCTGAACATAATTAATGCGTCTAAAACAAAGAAAAATAGCGATACCAAAAGGAAATATTGATATTTACTGTCATACTGAGCGAATTTCTTTGATTCGAATTGCTTCTTTTCCATTTTGTCGATTTGATTGATTAGGTCTTGCAAATCGGGTTCGGTTCTGAATGATCGAATAAATTTACCACCGCCTTTTTCAGCTAACTCTCTTAACACGTCTCCGTTAAGTTTAGAGATTACTGTTTTGCCGTCATCATCTTTTAAATAACCGCTAATATTAGAATTAGTATAGATAGGAATAGGGGCACCTTCTAATGAGCCGATGCCAACTGTAAAAATAACAAATCCTTTATCGGCGGCTTCCGAAGCAGCAGTCATAGCAAAATCTTCGTGATTTTCACCGTCTGTAATTAATATGAGAGCTTTTTTTTGCTTTTCATTGGTTTTGAATTTTTCGCTGGCTATGCTAATAGCTTCACCGATAGCAGTCCCCTGCTCGCTAATAAATTCGGGGTCTATAGTACTAAGAAATAATTTTGCAGCTGAATAATCATTAGTTAGAGGAAAGAGTACATTTGCACTTCCGGCAAAAATAATCATACCGATGCGGTCAGTCTCTAATTTATCGAGTAAATTACTAATCGACTGCTTTGCACGCTCCAAGCGATTAGGCTTAACGTCTTCAGCAGTCATAGACTTAGATATATCTAATCCGATAACTATATCAATCCCTTCGCGTTTTGCTTCATTTAGCTTGGTACCTACTCTGGGGTTAGCCAAAGTAATAATTAAAAATATCAATCCGAGCATTGCTAATATAAATTTCAGATATGCTTTAAATCCTGATTCAGACTTGATATGAGAATTAAGCAAATCACGATTTCCAAATTTGGAAAGCAATTTACGTCGCCACAATCTTGATAGTATAAATATCAATGCAAATGCCGGCACTAACAGCAGAAAATATAATACGTAAGAATATTCGAACTCGGGCATAATTAATCACATATATTATTATATATAATTCTTTAAGTAATTATCTAATTTAAAATATCATAGTTAAATTAATATTTACAGAAAACAAATATTTCCCAGCTCATCTTTTGATAGCAAACTCTGTAATATATTTAACTCTCAATAAACGCTCTTTCTTATCTTTCGATAATAAGAAAGATTAAAAACGACCGGAACAATTAATTTTGTTCCCAAAGTATTATATTATTTTCTACTTAAAAAAATTATTAAAACAATAACTTAATAAATATTGATTATTTTACCGATTTATAATTATAATACTTATAATTAAGATTATGATAATAATTATTATTACAATTATAAATCTTTAAGTAACATTTCAATAATTTGATTTTGAGAAACTCCATCTGCTTCTGCCGAGAAATTAGAAACTAATCTGTGACGCATTACCGGCACAGCAACAGCTTTAACATCGTCAATATCTGGAGTATATCTACCCATTATTGCTGCTCTGGACTTAGCTCCGAGAATTAAATACTGAGAGGCACGAGGTCCGGCTCCATAGTTAACGTAATCTTTGATAAACTTTTTATCTGACTCGTTAGGGCGAGTGGCTCTAACCAATTTAACAGCGAAATCAACTACATTATCGGCTACCGGCACTCTACGTACTAATTTCTGGAATTCAATAATTTCTTGAGCAGTCAATATTTTATTTATTTGCGGAGCGAAATCAGCAGTAGTCGATTTTACGATTTTAATCTCTTCAGCCGCTGACGGATAATCAAGCCATATATTAAACATAAACCTATCTAATTGGGCTTCGGGAAGCGGATAAGTACCTTCTTGCTCAATCGGGTTCTGAGTAGCCAACACAAAGAATGGCTCTTCTAAATGATAAGTTCTGCCGGCAGCAGTAACGGAATGCTCTTCCATTGCTTCTAATAGAGCTGACTGAGTTTTAGGAGGTGTTCTATTAATCTCATCGGCTAAGATAATATTGGCAAATATCGGACCTTTAATAAAGCGGAATTGCTTTTCGCCGGTAGTTACGTTATTCTCAATTACTTCATTTCCAGTAATGTCGCCGGGCATTAAGTCCGGTGTAAATTGAATACGATTATATGATAAGTCAATCGAGCGAGCCAATGTCTTGATTAATAATGTCTTTGCCAGCCCGGGTACGCCAATTAGAAGGCAATGCCCACGAGCAAAAAGTGAGATAATAAGTTCATCGATAATTTTTTCCTGCCCGATTATTACCTTACCGATTTCATTTTTAACTGTTTTCATCGAGCTTGCCAATCGTTCAATCGCCTGAATATCGGATTGAGAGTTTGGATTTTTTTCGTTGCTGCTCATATATAAATATCTTCCTTAATATAATATCAATTTAAAAGAATAAATAGACGCATTAACATCTAACAATATTGATGTTTAAATAAAATAGATTTCAAAATTACGATATTTTAGGGATTAAAAAAAAGAAGGTTTAAATTAGCAATAAATTATTAGCATTATTTGAAGAAAATTCGTAAGTTTGAAGAGAAAAAGAAATCAGAATTTATTATTATCCTTTTTTGAAACTAATATCTATATTAATATCTTAAATATGGTTTAAATTAGAAAATATAGATAATTATTAGAAAATACTAGTTAAAATTAGAAAAACAAGTTTGGAAATATATTATGCCAAAATTAAAAGTTATGATTGTTGACGACGATGAGTTGTCTTTAGAAATGATGGAGACATTATTGGAGTTCAATGATTATTTACCTAAGAAAGTAAAAAACCCTAAAGAAGCTATAGAGCTGATGAAAAATGAGCAATTTGATGTATTGCTCTCGGACTATATGATGCCCGGAATGAATGGGCTTAATTTGATTAAAAAAATCAGGGAATTTGACAAGCAAATAATTATTCTGTTTACAACTGCTTATGTAAAAGATATTTTTGATGAACAATTGAATTCTTACGGAGTAAGAAAGCTATTTATGAAACCGATTAACGTAGATGAATTATTGAAATATTTAGACGAATTATATTTAGAAATTTCAAATTATTAAATATCTAAAAATAATATTCCTATTTAGTTGTCTTTTATATTTTATAAAAAATAAGTTTAAATATGTCAATTACAGCTACTTTTAATCGTTCTGTTGTTTTAACATCTTTATTATTATTTGCCGGAACCAGAGTTCTTGGTGATTCACTTTTATTTATTACACAAAAATTAGATACCGATTCAATATTTATCTGGAAGACAGTCAGCACTTTATCGATTATATTTTCTGTTATTATATATTTATTTATTAATTATTTAAAAACCGGTAAGTTTTCTGACAAAGTAACTTCTGAAGAATATTTCAAAGATATTGTTAGAATCATCATTTTTGCCGGAACTCTCATCTTAGTTAAACTATTCCTTCCGGAGACTGTATCAGCCTATTTATTAGAAAATAGCATTTTGCATTTAGTTTGGATAGACTTAGTTACTATGCTATTTATTTTCACGGGTGCTTATATCTTCTATTTCCTTTACAAATGGGCATATATGCGAATGCATAAGAAAACAAAATTTTTAATTAAATCACTAATATTTACCTATTCAGCTCTATTTCTCAGTGATTTTCTTGATTCATTTGTTGATGCGGCGATTTTCTCAATAGTCAGAGTGATATGCCTAATATTTTCGTCAGTTGCTATTTATATGCTTTATAATAACTCATGGATAGCACTTCTTCCCAAATCAAGAAAGCTCAATTTGCTATGGATAAGCCTTTCTATAACAATAATGTCGATTATTCTTACATCTTATATCTTAAATGACGAGACTAACCTGCATTCTTCATTGGCATATTTTATGGGTGGTACATCTGTAATTACAGGTTTTCCATTCTTCTGTGCAATAGTTTATTTTTTAAAAGTATTCTTTTCTACGATTGGGGCTTTGCCAACAAGTGAGATAGTAGAGCGTAAAACTTATGAAATTAAATCTTTAGCATATCTAAATAAGATAATTGCCGAAACAATAGATTTTGAAAATTTACTTAGGACAGTTACTCAGCTTGCTATCAGTTCGTCTTCTGCTCATTTTGCGTGGGTAGAGGTCTATAACAATCATCAAAAGATTGACCAAGTATTTGCCGAGAATTTACTAAGCGATGATGTATTTTTGCTTCACGACATTCCTGAATTTGCAGGGGCAATGAAAGAAATCAACAAACCATTTTTGATTCAGTCAATTACTGATGAATCAAAGATTTATCCAATATTTGCAAATGTAAAGTTTGCCGGTGCGATGATAATAGTACCACTATACCACAAATCAAATAAAATCGGTAATTTGGTCGTTTTAAGCAGAGAAGAATACGGATTAGACAATGATGACATTAACGTACTTACAGCTTTCAGCGATAATGTAAGCATAGCAATCGAAAATGCAAAACTATTAGCCGATTCTATCGAAAAAGAAAAATACAAACAAGAGATTACACTTGCCAAAGGCATGCAGGACAAACTACTGCCTCGAGATTTACCACAAATTAAAAATTATTCGATTTCTGCATATACTAAATCAGCCGAAGTGGTCGGCGGTGATTATTACGATTACGTATATTTAAAAAACGGAAAATTATGCCTGCTAATCGGAGATGTATCCGGCAAAGGTATTTCTGCCGCTTTCTATATGGCTCAATTAAAGGGCGTAGTGCTCTCACAAGCTAAAGAAAGCAATACTGCGTCAGACATATTAAAGCGTATCAATTCGACACTACACGGGAAAATGGACAAGCAGATGTATATTACATTGAGTGCTGTCGTTATCGATGACGAAGACGGAAATATATCTTTTGCTCGTGCCGGACACATGCCTACGATTTTAAAAACTGCTACAGGTATATCATTTAATACACCTAAAGGATTCGGCGTGGGATTAGTATCCGAGAAATTATTTAATCCCGCGATAGAAGAAGTAAAAGCAAAACTAAATCCTAACGATATTTGCTTTCTCTTTACTGATGGCGTTAATGAACTCAGAAACGAAAAAGAAGAAGATTTCGGCTATGACTCTTTGAAACAAATACTTAATTTAGCCGTATATGATAATGCCGGAAGTCTAATGAATAATCTAAAAGAAGAAATTGTCAGATTTAGCGGCGACAGTCATCAATTAGATGACATCACTATGTTGACAATTGTTTATAATAAAAATACTTAATTGTCTATTTTTAAAATTATATTTATAATGATTATAGATATAAAAAATTGTCTATTTTTAAAAGTTATATTAATAATATAAATTACTTAGGGTACTTATAGTGGAACACAACACATTTGATATTATTCATCATATCTATGAAGGAGTAAATAGTCTAAAGCTCAATGGGTATTTAGATGCTCATACTGCTCCCAAATTAGAACAAGAAATTAATACGCTGATTGATGATGGCAAGAAATATATTTTGGTTAATTTCAATAATTTGGACTATATAAGTAGTGCCGGGCTTGGTGTCTTTATGGCTTTTATTGAAGACATTAGAGAAAAAGGTGGCGATATTAAAATGTGCTCAATGAAGCCCAAAGTTTATTCCGTTTTTGATTTGCTCGGTTTCCCGGTAATTTTTGATATTGAAAAAGATGAAGTTTCAGCATATTCAAAATTTAAAGATTTAATGAAATCAGATGCTTAATTCTAATAAAACATATAAAAAAATATGCGTATTAGGCGATACGAACGAACTTAACAGAATTAGGGACTTCGTAATTGAAAATGCCTTATTATTCGGATTTTCCGAGGAGCAAGCCTATAAAATCTGCCTTGCAGTGGACGAAGCATGCTCCAATTTAATCAGGCATTCCTTTAAATTTGACACTACAAAAGAAATTTGTATAGCGATAGAGGAATCAAAAGATAAATTCACAATAAATATATTGGATAAAGGATTATCATTCAATCCTTTAGACTATGATACTCCCGATATGATTGAATATTTGAAAAAGCTTAAAAAAGGCGGTCTGGGCATTCATATCATAAAATCCGTAATGGATGAAATTTCTTATCTGCCGGCTATGGATAATGATACTACAAATACGTTAATGCTAACTAAGTATAAAACTAATTAATTATGAAGTTATTATTTATTTCCCTCGCTGTTCTGCTCTCAACGCTTTTTGGGCTGTATAAATCAATTTATAAACCAAGACCATTACTATTAAAAGCATTTACCGGGATTGTTTTTGTATTTGCTATTTTATTAGCTGTTTGCCCGAATATTTATTATGATATGGATTCTGCATATATACTGCGTAAAACTAATCTTTTCACCGAGGGGCAGATCGCCATTGAAAGCATTGATAAATATAATCATTATTTTGATAAGCATAAGCAATCGCTTGAAATCTATTTCGGTAAAGATACTTTGCATTTAAAGCTTAATACTGAAGCAAATAATTTCAACAATACTGTCTTGTTTGCAAAAAGTTCACCTAATAAAAATGAAATCAATATTTCTAAAATCGAGGATAATCATCAAATGATATATTATCCATATATTCCGGCACTCGGCTCGATGGTTAAAATGTTCGGCATTCACGTACCTTCGGCTTGGGTAGCGGTTTTAGCATTTTTATTTTCTTTGATATTCTCTATTAAATTCTTAATTAAAAGCGAGCCAATAGACGATATAATTGCCTATACATCTGCTCAGATGGGTGTTGGATTTTGCATATTTGCTACTATTACCGGAATGATTTGGGCAAAAGCAAGCTGGGGGAGCTACTGGAATTGGGACCCCCGCGAAAC
Organism: uncultured bacterium; assembly: GCA_942493235.1. Lineage (GTDB taxonomy): Bacteria > Bacteroidota > Ignavibacteria > Kapaibacteriales > UBA2268 > ENR-C587. Next base: position 1,195,330 of record OW818676.1, read on the forward strand.
CTCGATATTTGTATTATTATTGATTTATTTTGCATATTTTATTTTAAGAGCTTCAATTGATAATTCTGAAAACAAAGCAAAACTTTCGGCTGTATATTCGATAATTGCAGGCATTAGCATGCCGTTTTTCGTATTTGTACTGCCGAGAATTACCGAAGGGCTGCACCCTGGTTCTGCCGGAGATACCGGTAGCGGTCCGGTTATAAGCAGCGGTAAAAGTATGCTCGATTCTTCGTTATTATACTCATTTTCAACTTCTATATTCGCATTTTCATTGCTATTCTTTTTATTACTTAATTATTCGGTAATCCGAGAAAAGAAAAAAAGAGAAATGGAAAACAGTTGATTTTAATCTCAATTGATATTTCAAATGTAGAATATGAACTGTATTAGGCTCTTGAAACAAATCAATATTTGATTTACACTTCATACAAGAAACTGTCCCAAATTTGTCATTTTGAACGAATAGAAGAATTCGGATAAAGCTAAATATTGGTAATTATGGATTCTTCGTTGCACTCCTAATGACGATATAACAAAAATATAACATATTAGACAACTTCGGGGTGTATTTTTTGGGGGGGATAGGTTTTCGGAAGTAGGGAGTACAGAGTGAAATAAGCCCCTTTCTTTCAACATCGTTAGATGTTGAACATCGGTAAAGTTGAAAGTTATAAAGTTAAAAGTTTGGGAGGTATAAGTTCTCTTCTTCCAACATCGTTAGATGTTGAATATTGGTAAAATGAAAGTGGTAGTTCCTTTTCCTATTCTTTTCTTCCAACATCGTTAGCTGTTGAATATTGGTAGAATAAAGTTGGTAATCCCTTTTTATTCGTCTCCGCACTATGCTCTGCGTAGTGCGGCTCTTCTTCCAACATCGTTAGATGTTGAATATTGGAAAATGAAAGTTTAAATATGCTTCCATAAGACTGTCCCAAATTTTTCATTCTGAACGATTGAAGAATCCGGAAAAAGCTAAATATTGATAAATATGGATTCTTCGTTGCACTCAGAATGCCGATTTGACAAAATTATAGCTTATTAGACAAACTCTTGATAAGCATTTAGTTTGTTTTGTATCAATAAATGAACTCAAAAGATATTATTTATTATAAAAAAAATGCCGCCCTTATTATAATCAAGAGCGGCATAATATAAATACTATTGTATAATCTAAGCTTCCATTACTTTAGTATCTTCTTTTGCTTTTTTCTTATGTGCAAAGAAGTTATAGAAAGCCGGAATTACAAATAATGTCAATATAGTAGAAGAAATCAAACCACCGATAGAAACTACTCCAAGCGGAGTACGCATTTCTTTACCGGCATCACCTATACCCATTGCCATAGGCAACATACCGAGAATCAATGCCATAGTTGACATAATAATTGGTTTTAGTTTGATAGTACAAGCTTTTATAAGAGCATCTTTAACCCCGATACCTTCTTCACGAACTAACTGATTAGTATAATCAAGAATTAATATCGCATTATTTACTACAATACCGATTAGCATAATAATTGCCAATAGTGCGGTAATACCAAGCGATATATTAGTCATATATAATGATAGTATTACACCGATTAAACCAAGCGGAATAGTTAATAAGATATACACAGGTTGCAAAAAAGACTCCAATATAGCGGCGAGTAAAATATAAGTTAGTACAATTGCGAGCAAGAATGCAAAAGACATGTCTGCAACCATGTCGTTCATCATTTTTGTATTACCGCCCCATTTGAATGAGTATCCGTTTTCAAACTTAATTTCGGCAATTTTCTTTTCAATCTCGCCTGTAATATTTCCAACCGGTACATCAGGAGAGTTTGAGCCGGTAAATTGAATTGCTGTGAATTTATCTCTATGTAAAATTTTAGTAAATCCGTTAGTAAATTTAATATCAGCCAGCTGACTCATTCTGAAAGAGCCACCGTTAGGAGAGACTACAGTAATATTGCCTACTTTCTCAGGGGTATTGGTAGCTTGGTCTTCTAACTTTACTATTATATCGTAGTCGTTACCGAATTCGGAATATTTAGTAGCTTCCATACCTTCCATAGAAGCCCTGAGGGTCAAAGCCAAATCCATAGCTGTCAGCCCGGTTTCAGTTAGTACTTCGCGACGAGGCGAAATAGTTATTTCGGGTTTTCCGGCACGCGAAGAATTATCAAAGTTAATTAAGCCGGGGATATTTATACATTTGTTAATAACTTGGCTTTTATACTCTTCTAACTTGTCTATGTCCTGCCCTACTAAAAAGAAGTCAATAGGATATTGCCCCGGACCTTCGGTTTGACCGCCACGGTCAACGCTTATTTTAGCATTAGGAATATCCGCTAAGTCTTTGATAAAGCTACCCATCATCTTTTCAATACTGGCAGTCCTCTCATTTACATCAACTAATTTCACGTCCATACGTGCCATATTAGTTCCTATGTCGATATCCGATTTTTTACCAAGATTTGTAAGGATTTGTTTTACTTCCGGATATTTGTTGATTCTTCTTTCAATCTCGTTTATTACAGAGCCGGTTTGGTCTAAGTTAAACCCGGTAGGCAACTCAACAACCACAGCTATTTTACTATCATCCATAGCTGGCATAAATTCAAAACCGAGCTTAGGACCAAAAACAAATGTAACTGCTAAAAACATAACAAATGATGCAGCTACCGTAGCAAAACTCCAAAACCTATTTTTAAGAATAAAATTCAACATCCCTTTGTAAACATTAATCCATAATTGCTCAAATTTTTCAGATAAATCAAGCATTTTTGATTTTTTCATTTTTTCGGGAATAATCAATTTTGCAAGCATAGGTGTAAGAGTAAAAGACATCACAATTGACAATATCGACGCAAATACAGCCGACAGTGCCAACTCTCTCATAAACATACCAACCATTGAAGACATACCCGCTATCGGCATAAATACCACTATATTGGTCAGAGTAGAAGCTAATACCGCAACCACAACTTCTACAGTACCTTTATAAGCTGAATTAGTCGCATTCTCGCCTAAGCTTTTATGCCTAAATATATTTTCAATTACTACTACCGAGTTAGCCACTAATACTCCAACCGAGACTGAAAGTCCCATAAGAGACATCATATTGAGAGACATCCCTGCCATCTGCATCAGCAAGAAGGTGATAATAATAGAAGTTGGCATCGACAAAGCAATAATAAAAGTCGAACGCCATTCAAAAAGGAATAAAAATATTACAAAAGCAGTCATTATAATACCAAGAATGATATTACCTATTAAGTCGTCAAGTGATGCTTTTGTAAATACCGAGGCATCGTTAACCAAATCAATTTTTATACCTGCCGGCAGTGTTGCTTGAATATCCGGCAGAGCTTCTATGATTGATTTAGCTACATTTACTACGTTACCGTCGCTACTTTTAACAATTGCCAAACGAACTACGTTTTCATCACGTACCTTTTTTTCACCATTATAATAGATGGCTTTCTCTCTGATTGTTTTTCCGGCATCTTCTACCTGAGCAAACTGACCGATTTTTTTAGCACCGAATGGAGTATTGATTTGTAAATTTTTAATTGTCTCAATATCTTTAAATTTACCTTGGAAACGAACAGTCAATTCTTGATCTTTATCTTGGAAATACCCACCCGGTATATCCATGTTTTGTGCTTTTAATACTTGTAGCATCATAGGTAGCGAAATTGAATTTTCAAAAGCAACTTTATTATCCATAGATATTTGTATTTCACGCTTTTGACCGCCTGTTATATTTACTTTTGCTACACCCTGAATTTGTGATAATCTGTCTTTAAGCTTTTTATCCGCTAATTCATATAGTTCTTTCGGAGAAGCATTACCGCTCAATACTAAATCTATTACAGGAAATGCTTTTAAATCGACTTTTTGAACAATAGGCTCTTCTGCGTCATCAGGCAGTAAATTGATTACTTCATCAACTTTACTTTTAACCTCTTGATTGGCAACATCGACATTTTTAGTTAATTTGAATTCTATTACAATTATCGATACTCCGTCGAGTGAGTATGATTCAATTTTTTCAACTTCAGAAACAGTAGCTACCGCATCTTCGATTTTTTTAGTTATTTGCCCTTCAATTTCCTTAGGACCTGCTCCGGGATAAATAGTCGAGATAGTAACATAAGGTATCTCAACGTCCGGCATCTCGTTCAAATTCATAGAATTATAAGCAATGAAACCGAACAGCAACAAAGTCGCTAAAATCATTGTTGTCATAATCGGTTTATTAATTGACATTTTTACAAGAAACATATCTTGATTCCTCTTTATTGAATTACTTTAATTTTTGTGCCTTCACTTAAAAGAGACTGACCCTCGGTAATCAATTTATCACCTACATTAAGCCCACTTTTAATTTCAATATTTATACCGCTTTCAATTCCTAATGTAACATCGCGTCTGGTAGCTTGTCCGTTATTATCTATATAAACAAAAGATTTTCCGCTTTCACTAAATACTAATTTTCGTGGTATAACTATTGCATCAGGATTTTCATATACTTTGATTTTTGCCTCTACAGTAACTCCACTTTTAAGCTCTCTCTTGCCGTTATCAAGCATAATCTCTACACCGAAAGCACGAGTTTTAGAGTCCATAGCAAGCGGAATTAAGTTAACAGTACCTTTAAACTCTTTGCCACCCATAATCACGGTTGAAGTCATGCCGTTTTTGATAAGCATCGCTTCTTTTTCACTTGCCCATACCTTAGCTATCATTTTATTTAATTTAGCTACTGTAAATAATGGGTCTCCTGAGACTACATGGTCGCCTTCTTTAACATGAATTTCTGTGATTATTCCACTTATCGGAGCCTCTATATTAATCATTTGCTCTAATGATTCAAGATTTCTCTTATCCACTTCATATTGAGTACGTATATTATCTACATTCTGTTGTGAAGTTTCACCGGAAAGGATTAATTTACTCATTCTCTCATAAGTCTTTTTGGAATTTTCAAGTGCGATTTTAGCTTGGGTGTAGCCAATAGCCGGATTATTTGAAGGAAATGTTACAATCACTTGCCCCTGACTAACGGAACTGCCTACTTTACCTCTGATACTTAGTACCCTATCGCCGACGGCAGAGCCTTTAGTTGACTCTTCGTAACCTCTTAAAGTAGAGAAAAAGGAAAGTTCTTTAACAAAAGAAGATTTCTCTACTGAATGAACTTTAACCGAAACACCTTCTTCTTTTCTAATCTGCTCAATGCTTTTCTGAGCTTCTTTTTTTTCTGAACAGGAATATACGCCAAAAGTCAAAACTAATCCTGCTATAAGAAAAATTGCTTTTTTAAATTTTACCGCTATACTCATTTTTTGTCTCCGATTTTATTATTTATTTAGTTTTTATTATTTCATCTATTTTACTATTAACATAAGATAGGTATTCAGGCTCTAAGTCTCCTATTAATTTTTGCAATTCAACTTTAGCAGAAATAAAATCATATACTGATTGCAATTTATTAGTCTTTGCAGTTCTTAATTCCATATCTGCATTTTTAATCTCAAGCTGTGTGCCAGTGCCTTCTTGAAATCTTTTAGTAGCAATATCATAAGTTTTTTCTGCTAATTTGACATTTCTCTCTTGAGCCTCTAAGGTAGTTTTTACCCTTTTCATCTCAAGTATCTGAGTTTGAACTTGCATATTGAGAGCTTGTTTAAGTTGAATTATAATCTCTTCTGTTTTTAATTTATCAACTTGAGACTGTTCAACTTTTCTATCGGTTCTAAATCCGTTAAATAGATTTACTTCTAAAGACAATCCTACAAGAGCTTGCCCATAATTGTTAAACTTGAAATCATCAGAGGAACCGTTGTAAGAATACGAACCGAATGCGGCGATAGACGGATAATAATCTGATTTATTCAAGTCAATATATGCTTGGTCAACTTCTTTTTTTAAATTTAAAGTTTTAATATCATAATTAGCTTCATAAGTTCTATTAATCAATTCATTTTGGTCGGGTACATTATAATCGTTAAGATTTAACTCGCCGATAAAATCAATATCTTCTTTAGGGTCTGCACCAATTAATACTTTAATTCCGTTTTTTGCATTATCTAATATATTTTCAAGCTGTCTGATGGACGGTTTAATATTCTCTACCTGGACTTCAACCTGCATAAGTTGATAATCCGATACCAAACCTTGATTATTCATAGCTTGTAAGTTTTTTAAATTTTCTTCGGCATTGATTAAACTCTCTTGTAATATTTTTAGCATTTCTTTTGATAATATTACTCCATAAAATGCTTTTTTTATGCTTGTTACATTGTTTAAAACCGAGCTGCGTAATTGCTCCTGCGAGACACGAGCATATATCTCGGAAGCACCGATACCGGTAAATACTGCCGAGTTAAAAAGTATTTGAGAAATTTGTGCTTTTGCTTCATAATTATTTGATTGGGCAAAAGACTGCAATTTATTATCTATCCCCTTGCCTGCATAAGGATTAGTTATTGCATTCCCGTCTCCGTCTTTTACTCCTTCTGATTCTAATATCCCAAATGCTGCACTGGTAAGCATCTGCTCAAAGTCTGGGAACAAAGTCTTTGGCTTTTGTAAAAAATGTGAGAAATTAGCAGATACCGTAAAGCTGGGGAGTGCATATCCAAATGCTTCCTTTACAGCCGCTTGTGCTTTACGTATTTCTAAAAGTGCCGACTTAGTATCATGATTTTTTTCAAGCGAATACTTGATTGCATCATCAAGAGTCATCTGCTTTGATTGTCCGAATGAATTAGAAACGGCAAATATGAAAAATAGTGAGATTCCAACCCAGGAGCTCAATATCTTTGATTTATGCTTTACCATTTGTTATTCCTTAAATTGATTTATAAATTGTTTTCTTTTTGATTTTCATAATTTTTTACTGCTTCAGGAGTAAGCACCCCACCCAGTAATATATCAAATATTGATTTCATTATTTCGCCCGATGAAGCGGATATTAATTGCATTTTTTCTGGTTGTAAAATATTATTTATTGATTCTAAGTACATCAAATATGCTATTTGTTTTTTGATTTCTTTTCTGATAAAACCCTTTTCAATTCCTATATCCCAAATTATACTAAAGCTCTTTTTAAATTCTTCTTCACGCAAAAATATTAGTTTATCCCATAATAATGGAAAGTAAATCTTTAAATCGCGGAAAAAGTCCTTTGAATAATTACATTTTGACTTTGAACTAACATTGAATAAATATTCTAATTCTTTTAGAAAATCAAAATCCGTAGAATTTTTAATATTATTAACAATTTCACGGATTCTTTTTAGTTCGAATTCCAAGTCTTCATTATACACAGTTTCGAATAATTCTTCTTTAGATTTAAAATGCTCATAGATTGTTTTCTTGCTGATTTTTATGTCTTTTGCAATATCTTCCGTTTTAACGTTTTTAAATCCGTAAACATAGAATTGCCCTCTGGCTGACTGCTTTATTCTTTCCTTTATATCCAATGTGATTTCCCTAATATAAACTACAGAAACTAAGATAGGTATATACGGTTTCCTTATGTAATTAGTTTCAACATGATTAAAAATAAAATATTGTTTAGATATTAGAAGTTGCAAAGTGGAAATTGGGAAATAGGAATATGCTCGTCTCCACACTACGCTCTGCGTAGTGTGGTTGGTGGCTGAAAATCTTTCACCCCCACCCAAACCCTTCCAAAAGGGAGGGCTTAAAGATTATATATGGAAATTGAGAATAGGGAATTAGGAATTTGGAAATAGGAATTGGTTAGTTTCTTCCAACAGCGTTAGCTGTTGAATATTGGTAGTAAAAAAGTTGGTACACCCTTTTTCCCATCTCTTCCAATTCACTTTGCATCGGGAAGTATAAAGTTCATAAAGTTCGTAAAGTTGAAAGTAGGAATTAGGAAATAGGAATTAGAAAGTTTGGGTGGAATTGGTTCTTTTCTTCCAACAGCGTTAGCTGTTGAATATTGGTAGAAAGAAAGTGTCGCCCCCTTTTTCTTTCTTCTCTTCCAATGCTAACTGTATCTAAAATTAGGAAATGGGAATTTGCACCTCTCCGCACTATGCTCTGCGTAGTGCGGTTAGTCTTCCACCATCGTTAGCTGTTGAATATTGGTAGAATGAAAGCTAAAAAAATACTCCCATCAGACTGTCTAAAATTTGTCATTAGAAGCGAAGTGAAGAATTCAGACAAAGCTAACTTATTGATAAATCAGTATTCTTCGCTACACTCAGAATGACGAATTGGCAATACTATTACTTTTAACAGCCTCAAAAAAAGAATTTTCTAATTGTAATTTAGTTTTTTTGTACTACTAACTGTTTTAAAATATTATTCATAATTTCCAACTGGTCTTTCTGAGACTCTAATATTTCTTGTTGTTGGTTTAAGATAAAATGGTCTATTTTCTCATGCAGAGTTCTGATTTCCAATTCGGATTTAAGATTTATCATATAGTCATTTTTGGCTCTATCGCGGTCTTTTTCTTCCTGACGGTTCTGGCTCATCATAATAACAGGGGCTTGTAATGCAGCCAAGCAGGATAGAATAAGATTAAGTAATATGAATGGATATGGGTCGAATCCTTTATTTAATAGCCAATACATATTGATAGATATCCAAATCATAATAAACACGGCAAAGGAGATAATAAATGTCCAGCTACCGCCGAACGAAGCCACTTTATCGGCAAGTTTTTGCCCTAAAGTTAAGGTTTGTTTATCATCTCCGTCTAATTTATCAGCTAAGGTGCTGTTATTAGTAACTGATTGTAGTACTGTATTTTCCAAATTCGAGAGTTCACCTATTTCTTTAACCATATACTCCGAGATAGCTTTTTCTCTGTATTTGTTTAGCTCGCTTATCGAAAGGTGGCTGTCGTGTGTAAATTTCGGGTTATCTTTTTGGATTAATTTCAAGATAGAATGTCTGATAGTCCTTGCCGAAATTCTTTCGGAAATCGGGAATTCCGTATTAGAAATATCACTATTAAATGTCTTCATATTATTTTTTCCTTTTGTATCAAAATGCCTTATTATATCATCTACTACTTGAAACAAATATTTGACATCAATACATAACTTTAGGCAAGAATTGTTATATTTTATTTCATACAGGAAATGAGATTATTCTATTCATCTTCTTCATTATCCGGTTCTATATGAATGTGAACAACTGCTTTTTCGTATTGGAGTTTGATTTTCTTTTCTAAATTATGAGAAATGGTATGAGCTTCGTTTAGAGTTTTATTTCCGTCCACGTGAATATTCAAATCAATGAAAATGTCTGAGCCGGAGCTTCTTAATTTCAAGTTATGAATAAATACGATTTCTGGGCTATCATTCATAAATTTCGTAATTTCTTCGGTAGATATATCAGGGCGACGGTCAATAAGGGCATCAATTGATTTTTTACCTAATTTAGCAGAAATATAAATTACAATACCGGCTACCATCAATGCAGAGATGGCATCAGCTTCAGGATAACCAATTAAAGAGCCGATAAGCCCAATAATAACGACTGCAGAACTTAATATATCAGACGAGAAATGTATAGCATCAGCCTCGAGAGCTTGACTATTATACTTTTTTGCGGCTTTCATCAATGCTCTTGAGCGAGTAATATCAATAATAATCGAAACTATAATTACTGCAAAACTCCAGAAAGTAACTTCCACTGTATGTTGATTATTTATAATACGCTGATAAGCTTCATAAATTATCCAAATGCAAGTAAATAGAAGAAGTAATGTCTCGAACAGAGCCGAAAGGTTTTCTATTTTTCCGTGCCCGTAATTATGATATTCGTCGGCTGGGCGGTCTCCGAATTTGACTGCAAAATATGTAACCACTGCGGCAACCAAGTCTAAACCGGAGTGCATAGCTTCAGACAAAATGCCAAGTGAACCGGTAAGAATACCAACTGTGAATTTTGAAATAGTTAAAAATATAGCTGCAAAAATCGAACCTAAAGCGACAGCCTTTTTTTCTTTAGTAGCTTGTAAATGAGCAGTCATTATTTTCTCTATACATTATTACAAATTAAAAAAGCTGTCCGAAGTAAATCCGGACAGCGACATAATTAAAAATAATTATCAATTAACGTGAGTAGTATTCTACTACAAGAGCTACTTCGCAAATTACTGGAATATCTTCTCTTGCAGGGGAGTTGATTAGCTTAGCAGAGAAATCTGCTTTGCTAACTTCCAAATATTGCGGAGCGGCAGAGCTACGAATAGCTTCTTGGAAGCATTCGATTTTTCTACTCTTCTCTTTAATTGTAATTACATCATTTGGTCTAACGTGGAATGATGGTACATTTACTCTATTACCATTAACTAATACGTGACCGTGTGATACATATTGACGTGATGCGTATATAGTACGAGCAAATCCCGCACGCATTACTACTGCATCAAGTCTGGTTTCTAATAATTGAACTAAAAGGTCTGCTGTGTTACCAACTAAGCGAGTTGCCTTTTTGTAATAGTTTCTCATCTGGCTTTCGCTTACGTTAAATTGCATACGCAATCTTTGCTTCTCCATTAATTGCTTGCCGTAGTCTGATTGTTTGCCACGTCTTTTTGATGCACCGTGTTGTCCCGGTGGGTACGGTTTTTTAGCAACGATTTTATGTGCCTTTGGAGTAAGCTCGAGACCTAACTTTCTTGAAAGTTTAACTTTCGGTCCGTTATAGTTCATTTTTCCTCACTTTATATATAAAATTATCAATATTCATTATCTATTTTATAAATTTAAACTTTATAGAACTACAAATATAAAAATTTTTCTTAAAATAGTCAAAATTTATTTTAGTTTTTTTCGACTATATTTTTGATTTTTGATTTTTTATATCAAATTTACACAATATTTATTGTAAATATTGTAATATTATTGTAAAATTATTGTGAAATCAATCAAAAAGAATACAAATATATGGCATATTTTGATTTTGATAGGAAATATATTTACTACAATATAGTTGGTAAAGGCTTACCATTATTGCTTTTACACGGTAATTGCGTTTCTTCAAAAATGTTTACTACTGAAATAGATTATTATTCCAAGTATTTTAAATTAATTTATTTTGATTATCCTGGGTTGGGACAGTCCGAACGCCTATCTGAATTCCGAAATGACTTCTGGCATTATAATGCACAATGTGCTTTTACTCTGTTGAAATTATTAAAGTTCGACAAAATTAACATCATCGGTACGAGTGGAGGTGCATTGACAGGAATGAACCTTGCAACTATCGCTCCGGAGCTGATAAATGCGATTGTTGCCGATAGTTTCTTTGGGGAATATCTTTCAATCGATGAAGCTGAAAAAATCAAAAACGGACGAACTGCCGCAAAATCACAGTTATTATCAATTGCCTTCTGGAAAAAAATGCATGGCGACGACTGGAGCCGAATAGTTGATATGGACATTGAGCTAATGCTTAAAACCGCATATAATTATTATAACCCTATCGAAGGAGACCTAAGCCTTATTGATTCCTATGTCTTACTGACAGCCAGTACAGAAGACGAGCTAATACCAAATATTGAATTCCGTATGAATAATCTTGCTCAGAAGCTTTCTAATTGCGAAACTTTCTATTCGAGCATAGGCAAACATCCGCTGATGATAACCCAAAAACCGCTTTTCAGACAATTAGCGATGGATTTCTTTAATAAGCATCCTTTTAAAAATCAATATTTGTAAACAATGTCGCATTTTTACAATTATGAGGATATTAAATACTATAATTTTGCATTCGTAATTTTTGTTTTACTAATACAAATGGAGACAACATGAAAAATGTAGTATGTTGGTTTGATATTCCTGCTGATGATATTAATTCGGTAGTTGAATTTTACAAAAATGTTTTCGGATTTAATGCCGAGATTATCGAATGCGAAACCGAAACAATGGCTTGCTTATCGCACCCAGAATTTGAAGTTAAAGGTTCGATATTTACTAATAAGCAATTCAAACCGGGCAATTGCGGACCGATTATAAGCTTTAATGTAGGAATTGACGTAAATGAACTTATCAAAAGAGCAGAGGCAAACGGAGCTAAAACCCTGCGACCCAAAACGAAAATCGAAGTCGAGGGTATGGGTTACTTTGGCGTTATTGTCGATAATCAGGGGAATAATATCGGCTTGTATTCCGATATGTAAGTAGAGTTTCTTCCATCAGCCTCAGCTGTTGAATATTGTTAATAGTTGGGGCTGGGTTTGAGTTATAAAGTTATAAAGTTATAAAGTTATAAAGTTTATAAAGTTCGTAAAGTTGAAAGTAGGAATTAGGAAGTTATAAAGTTGAAAGGTGAAAGGTGAAAGGTAAGAACGATTCTATTCTTCCAACAGCGTTAGCTGTTGAATATTGGTAGAATGGAAGTGGGCACTCCCTTTCGCTTCCGTTACTATGCTCTGCGTAGTCCGTTTGGTCTTCCAACATCTTTAGCTGTTGAATATTGGTAGAATGAAAGTTGAAAGTTAAAAGTTAAAATAGACCCCATAAGACTGTATAAAAAGTTGTCATTCTGAACGAAGTGAAGAATCCAGATAAAGCTAACTTATTGATAATTCTGGATTCTTCGTTGCACTCAGAATAACGATTTGGCTATATTATTAATTTTAGACAACCTCTATTCCCAATTACTCAACCACACACATTTCTTCCAACATCTTTAGCTGTTGAATATTGGTAGAATGGAAGTTGAAAGTTAAAATAGACCCCATAAGACTGTATAAAAAGTTGTCATTCTGAACGAAGTGAAGAATCCAGATAAAGCTAACTTATTGATAATTCTGGATTCTTCGTTGCACTCAGAATGACGATTTGGCTATATTATTAATTTTAGACAACCTCTATTCCCAATTACTCAACCACACACATTTCTTCCAACAACGTTAGCTGTTGAATATTGGTAGAATGGAAGTTATAAAGTTCGTAAAGTTATAAAGTTGAAAGTAGGAAATAGGAATTAGGAAGTGGTTCCTTTCTTCCAATAGCGTCAGATGTTGAATATTGGTAGAATGAAAGTTGAAAGTTAAAATAGACCCCATAAGACTGTATAAAAAGTTGTCATTCTGAACGAAGTGAAGAATCCAGATAAAGCTAACTTATTGATAATTCTGGATTCTTCGTTGCACTCAGAATGACGATTTGGCTATATTATTAATTTTAGACAACCTCTATTCCCAATTACTCATCCACACACATTTCTTCCACCAGCGTTAGCTATTGAATATTGGTAGAATGGAAGTTATAAAGTTGGAAGTTATAAAGTGGAAAGTAGGAAATAGGAATTAGGAAGTGGGAATTAGGAAGTGCTCGTCTCCTAACTACGCTCTGCGTAGTAAGGCTGGTGGCTGTGGTTGGGAATTAGGAAGTGGTTCCTTTCTTCCAACAGCGTTAGCTGTTGAACATTGGTAACATGAAACTGGTACTCCCTTTTCCTTTCTTTTCTTCCAACAGCGTTAGCTGTTGAATATTGGTAGAATGAAAGTGGAATATACTCTCTTAGATATGCCATATCTAATTCCCAATCCCGAACCCCAAACCCCCCAAACTCAATAATTTGTAATTGTTATATAATAAGTCTCACCGGTATTTAACTTTTTACACACTTAAAACAGCGTAGAACTAAAATATATTCACCTAAATAACTTAAAAATAAAGCTAATCTTATAATATTTCAAAATTTACATATTGTTTATTCAAATAAGTTTCATATTTTTGTAGTAATTAGAATTATTATAAATTATTTGAAGAAAATATGGGATTTTTTGACAAATTAAAAGAGAAAGTCAGTTCGGTAACCTCAACCGTTACCAATGCTGTAACTTCAGCTGTAAATACTGCTGTTGAAAAAACTACCGAAGCTTTGAAATTCGATAAATTAAAAGAGGGTCTGACCAAGACTCGTGATTCTTTTGTCGATAAAATTCAAGTGGTGCTCGGGGTGGGCAGGAAAATAGATGCCGAGCTTTTAGATGAAATAGAAGAGATACTTATCACTGCCGACATTGGGGTCGATACTACCGAGAAAATTATCAACGCAGTTAAAGAGAGAGTTCGTAAAGAGAAAAAAGATAAAGGCGAAGAAGTATTTGAATTAATCAGAGAAGAAATCAAGAATATTTTAATTACTTCACCATCTGCTAAAAATGATGCGGAATATAGAATAGACGACGCTACTAAACCTCATGTAATTATGGTTGTTGGCGTTAATGGCGTTGGCAAAACTACTACTATCGGCAAGTTAGCTTATAATTATAAGCAAGCCGGAAAACAAGTAATCATCGGTGCTGCCGATACTTTCCGAGCTGCCGCCAATGAGCAATTAGAAATTTGGGCAGACCGTGCCGGAGTACCTATTGTTCAGCAGAAGCAAGGTGCAGACCCCGCCGCAGTTGCTTTTGATACTCTAAATTCAGCAATTGCCAAAAATGCTGACTGCGTGATAATTGATACTGCCGGCAGACTTCACAATAAAGGTAATCTGATGCAGGAATTGGAGAAAATTAGCCGCGTTATGAAAAAAATCCGCGATACCGCACCGAACGAGGTATATTTGGTTCTCGATGCAACTACCGGACAAAATGCAATTATGCAGGCTAAAGAATTTATGAAAGTTTCGGAAATTACAGGTATTGTATTGACTAAACTTGACGGAACTGCCAAGGGTGGGGTTGTGATTCCTATCGCTTGCGAACTTCAAATTCCGGTTAGGTACATCGGAGTTGGAGAGAAAATTGACGACCTTCAAGTCTTTATCCCTGAAGATTTTGTAGATGCATTATTCGGGAAGTCCGAGCAAGAAGAAATTATTGCTATCGACGAAAATATGAATTAGTATTATGGTAGATATATTATTTATGATATAATATGTACGATATAATATTATAGAGATATATTATTAGATATAAAATTAAAAAAGCCCTGTACTTCGGGGCTTTTTAGATTAAAAGCATGCTCAATTAGTTTTAAAAATTTCATTCAGAGTAAAAATTGTTATTCTGAGTTATAAGGCTGTCTAATATTTTGTTTTTTCAAATAGTCATTCCAGATGAAGTGAAGAATAATTTAATTACAATATTTTTGATTTTCAAAAGGCTACTAATTTAGAAATATTTGCAGGTATTAAATTAATTCTGTAATTTTGATTCTTCTTAGATGAGAATTCTTTACATACAAATTATATTTTAGACTAATGGAAAACAATATCATTACAAATAATAGAAGAATTGGGTAATATGGTCAATAATATCGAGAAAATAACTTGTTCAGCAGCATTAAATCAACTCAAAAGAAAAATCCCTTATGGCTGGGACTTAAATATATATCGTGGCTGTCAGCACGACTGCAAGTATTGCTATGCTATTTATTCACATTAATATTTAGGAGAAGATGATTTTCTTAATGTATTTGCCAAAACAAATATCGCAGAGCAATTAGACAAAGAATTAAGCAGCCCGTCGTGGAAAAGAGAAATTATTAATATCGGAGGGGTAACCGATAGTTACCAACAAGCAGAAGCTGACCTAAAAATAATGCCTGATATTTTAAAAATCTTGATTAAATACAAAACACCGGCAATTATCTCGACTAAATCTGATTTAATACTTAGAGATTATGAATTGATATCGGAATTGTCGCAAATAGCTTATATTAATGTAGCGTCAACTATTACGACTATGGATGAAGAAATACGGTCGAAAATAGAACCGAATTGTAGCTCCAGTTTAGCAAGATTTGCAATGCTTAAGGAATTTCGCAAGACAAATGCTTCGGTAGGTTTGCACACAATGCCAATAATTCCCTATTTGACTGATAGCTATTCGAATATCGAACAGCTATGTGCCGAATCAAAAAATGCTAACGTTCATTATATGCTACCGGGTACATTGTATCTGCGTGGGGCAACGAGGAAGGTTTTCTTTGACTTTATTAAGCAAACATTTCCTGAAAAGTATGAGCCATTAATTAATTTATATAAAAAAGGTGCTGCGGACAAATTATATAAAGATAGGCTGTACTCCGAGATTGTCAATCCCCTACGCGAGAAGTACGGTATATCAAGTAGCTACACTAAACCCATGAAAGAAATAATGAGTAAGCTGTCCAGAAAATGAAGCTGAATTTGAATAAGCCGATTATTGCCAATAGTTTGTAAATACTTATCGTACATTGCAATTATATCATTTTCTATATGAAATATGAAATATCAGTTCTGCACCTATAGCCTCGATTTGATGAAAAAAATATATTTCAACTATGCTATGATATTATACAGTATGAATTTTTACAATTTAATCTATTATTTAACAGCTTGAACGAAAAGTTAGTAAATATTCGATTTTTGAAATTCTAATAAATTATTATTCCACAATTGAAAATATGAGTTTAATAGAAGCAATAAATTTCTTAATTTTGAAATTCGGAAATAAAATCATATATTTATGATTTTCATATTTTACCTAAAACGATTTTATATAATATTTTTGTATTGAAATAAATGATAAGTAATTGGAAAACAAATAAAATATCTCAAATCGGCGATTTTAGAATTTTCACTCTCAACTCTGCACGGCGGATTAATCCCGTTAGCGGTAAAGAGGGCGAGTTCTATTTTATCGATTCTCCGAAATGGGTGAATATAATTCCAATTACCGAAGACAGAAAAGTAGTTTTTGTCGAGCAATACCGTCACGGAACTGATTCGGTAACAATCGAAATTCCTGCCGGATTAGTCGAAAAAGGCGAAGATACTCAGTTGGCAGCAAAACGCGAATGTGAAGAAGAGTGCGGATTTCGCGGCGACGGACTGCCGGAACTGCTGGGAGTGAATTCTCCGAATCCTGCTTTTTTAAACAATAAATGCTACTCTTACGTCTGGCATAACTGCACAAAGCAATTTGAGCAAAATTTGGATACTAACGAAGTAATAGATATTCATTTAATAGATATTGATACTGTCAAAAAAATGATTATGGGGGGAGAAATTAATCATTCCTTAGTTTTGACGGCTTTTTTATTTTATTCTTTAAAGTATAAATTTTAATAACATTTAGAGCGGCTCAGAAATATGGGAAAAATCATTGCTGTAGCAAATCAAAAAGGCGGAGTGGGCAAAACCACTACTTCTATTAACTTATCGGCTTCACTTGCGGCGGCTGAATACAAAGTTTTGATGATAGATATAGACCCGCAAGCTAATGCTTCAGGCGGTGTAGGGATTGACTCCAAAGGATTGGACAAAACCGTTTACGAGGTATTGGTAAATGGGCTCGATGTTGATGCCGCTGTGCTTGATACAGAAATGCCGAACCTAAAGCTTCTGCCTTCTCATATTAATTTAGTTGGTGCCGAAATCGAAATGGTTAGCACAGACCACCGCGAGAAAGTCCTTAAAAATGCCGTTAACAAAGTTAAAGACGATTACGATTTTATTATTATCGACTGCCCGCCATCGCTCGGGCTATTAACACTTAATGCACTTACTGCGGCAGACTCCGTGCTGATACCTGTGCAATGCGAATATTACGCATTAGAAGGCTTGGGGCAGCTATTAAATACTATTTCTATAGTTCGGTATAGGCTTAATCCCGATTTGGATATAGAGGGCGTTCTGCTGACTATGTATGATTCCAGGCTCAGACTTTCTAATCAGGTAGTTGATGAAGTCCGAAAACACTTTGGAGACAAAGCATTCAGCACTTTGATTTATAGAAATGTTAGAATTTCTGAAGCTCCGAGTTTCGGTAAGCCTGTGATATTATATGATGCACTATCGATGGGAGCAAAAAATTATTTAGAGCTTGCTCAGGAATTAATAAGTAAAAATGCGAAAAAAGTAAATTAATTACATTTATAATTAGAAATTATTTGATATAAAATATACAGTTCAATAATGACAAAGAAAAATCAAACCGGACTTGGCAAAGGATTAGGAGCATTGCTCCCTTCCTCGATTGAATTTTCCGATAAAGGCTTTAAATTTGCTCCTAAAGAAGAACAAAATGAAACCGAAGGAATAATTGCAAAAATTGAAATTGCAAGAATTGTTCATAACCCCTATCAACCTCGTAAAGAGTTTGACCCCGAAGCATTAGAGGAATTAAAAAACTCTATAGTTGAGCATGGAGTTTTCCAGCCGATAACCGTTCGTCGGTCTATCAACGGATACGAATTAATTGCCGGTGAGCGAAGAATGCGAGCCAGTCTTCTTGCCGGTTTAGATACGATTCCCGCTTATATTCTTGATGTCAAAGACGATGTGAAAATGCTTGAGATGGCATTGATTGAAAATATTCAGCGTCATGACTTAAACGCGATAGAAATTGCCAACGGTTATAACCGATTAATCGAAGAATGTGCTTTAACTCAAGAAGAAGTATCGCAGAAAGTCGGCAAAGACCGCTCTACGGTTGCTAACTTTTTGAGATTATTAAAATTACCGGAGAGAATTCAAGACAGCTTGAGAAATCGTGAGATTTCAGCCGGTCATGCCCGTACATTGGCTTCATTATCATCTCCTCAGAAGATGATTCTGGCTTGGCGTGAAATCTGTGATAAAGGATTATCCGTTAGAGCTACCGAGACATTAGTAAAAGATATTGAAGAAGGACGATTTACCGGTGAGCAGCCGATGGTGGAAGCTCCCAAAAAGCCGAAAATATCCAAATCGGATAAATCTGCTGTAAGCGAAGAAGTTGCCGTAGTGCTTGAGGATAACGAAAATAAACTAAGGCATATATTCGGGACTCAGGTTAGGATACAGCCGAAAAATGATACCACCGGTAAAATAGAAATTGAATTTTATTCTATAGACGACCTGGAGAGAATTATTGATATTTTGTCGATTCATAGCGGAACTAACGTAAATGAATAGATTAGTCAATAGGCATACTATCAGAGTGCCTTATGCCGATACGGACAAAATGGGCGTGGTCTATAACGGTAATTATTTGAAATATTTCGAGATGGGCAGAACCGAGCTGATGCGAGCCAATGAGCTGCCCTATACCATATTTGAAGCCAACGGATACTATCTGCCATTGGTTTCGGCTCATGCTGACTATAAAAATACTGCCACTTATGACGATATTCTGATAGTAGAGGCAAGCATACCTCCGGAAATCAAAGCCATTGTTACATTTAACTATACTATTTATCGAGACGAGACAATTATCTGCACCGGTTATACCAAGCACACATTTATGAGTATGGCAACCATGAAACCGGTTAAACCTCCCAAATTTTTTATCGAGGAGTTTAAAAGGTATTTGGCTACACTTTAGAGATTATGGTGTTTACTACATGTGTAAAGACAAAAGATGAAGTGTATTCAGTTGAAACACTAATTGGCTATAGTATTTATAGGCAGTAGTTTGTGTTTTTATCCGTTATTTAAATAACTATCATATTTCGCCTTTGATTTAATTTACAAGGTCATTATTTTCAATAAATATACCGGTTTATAGATTTTAATTATTTTTAAAATTGTTTTGATGTTCACAGTTTTTTTTTTAATTACTGACAACGAAAAACAATACACGTATGCTACAAGATTTCAAAGCTCTATCGTTTCAATTTGCACAAATTTTTCTTTCTTGCACATCGCATATTGTATGTTATGCAAATTATTCATTTTTAGTCATTTATAAATCCGTATTTTTCTTCACGTTTTAAAAACGCATTTTTACCCCCTTCTAAAATATCGCAAACGTGTTCTTTTATACCAAATTTATATAAAATACCTTCTTGTTCAGGGTCGGAAAAAGTATTTTCTAAACCGCCTGAAATATATTCAAATAAAAATTCCTTTTTATCTTTACCATGCTGTTGTCCAGATTGGTTAGCAACAATAATATTTTCTGCATCAGTAGCTACAACTAAATTTGCATTATGTGTTACTATGATTATTTGTCTTTTCGTTTTTTTTCCACGAATATATTGTTTCAATTCATCATAAATTGTTCGATTATCTAAATTATCTTCTGGCTGGTCAATTAATATTGGATGAGATGCATTGCTTAAATGTAAAATTAATTGCAACAAAACTAATCCCTTTTTACCTGGCGACATTTTTAAAATATTATCACCTTTATATTTTATAGAATAATTGAATTTAAAATAATCTTCTAATAATGTAGAATACAATTGCTTTGGTGTTGTATAAGTTCTTAATGAAAGGTTTGATAAATCTTTCAAATTATCAAATACTAATCTAATTGTTTGTAAGTGATTATCTCGTGAATAATTAAATTCATTCGAACCATTAAAAGCTGTATAAAACGTATTGCTTAAATGAGAGCGATTGTCAAATAAATTTGTAAATGCTTGAAAAGCATTCGTGTCAAAAAACAATTCGCTTTCCAATTCTAATTCTTCGCCAATTTTTTTAAATTCTTCTTTTTGTAGTTCTGTTTCAATTAATTTGTAATTTTCAAATAATTCTGAATATTTTCCTAATATTAATAAATTAACATTTTTACCATTTTCAATAATTTCTTTAAGTTTTTTATCTTTCTTATCAAGTTCAATCGTTTTATTATTTTGAATATCTAATTCTTGTAAGTATTTTTTTAAAAGGTCTTGGTTTTTAATTTTGTTTTGAAACGGTTTTAAATTCTGCTCGATAACAGTTAATTGAGTTTTATGTTTTTTAATTTTTTCATCAATTTTCTGTAAATAATTTGTAAAACTATCTTGGATTTCTGTATTTGCAAGAGTATTACTTTTTGTAATTTGATTAAATAATCGGCTTAATATTCTTTGTTCAATAACAGTTGATTTGTATTTAGATGTTTCAATTTCAATTTGTTTAATGTATTTATCAAATATGTTTGAATGAAAAAAACTGAAACTATTTAATGAAGTTTTAATGTTTTGATATTGAATTAATTTTTTTGTTTGGAAATCAAATGTTTTGATTAATTTTTCATATTGTTTATTTTCTATTTCACTAAAACCCGAAAGCTTACGTAAATTATCAATTAATGTTGATAGGCGTTTAGTTTCAGTTACAATTTTTTCCTTTTCTCCAATGGCTTGCTTTTCTTTGTTAATTTCTTTCACTAAATCACGTAATTGCAATAATTCATCAATATTTTGTTGAATTATTGTTTTGCATCCTAAAATATTTGAATTTTGATTTTCAATAAACGCATAAAAATTTTCATTTTGTTTTAAAATCGTATTGATTAAATCAGATAAATGTTTAAAACCTTCCTTTTCAGCTAAATGGTTGATATATAGTTGCGGAACGTATGTAATTAAAACATCTTGTTCGGCTGGTGTGTCCGATAATTTATGAACAACTCCGTTTTTCCATAATATTTCAAAATCAAACGGATGTTTTTGAAGAAATTCATCGTAATTAAAACCTGCGACAATTTCGGTTTTTTCTTTAATCTGTTTTGGTGATAATGTTTTTGCTATGTGAAATAATATTAGCGATTTTCCAGAGGATTTTCCACCTATTATTGTATTTAAATTTTGATTTAACTCAATCCAGTTTTTTGAAAAATTTTTATTATCAGTTTTATCTACAAATCTAACTTTGTCAATAACAAGATATGGTGTTTTTTCTTCGGGGCAATTTTCGACAATTTTCACTCTTTCAGCTGGTTCATAAATTACTTGTTTTAAACCTTCAAATGTTGGATTAGATTTTATCCAAGTAAATTTATTAAGGTCTGGTTTGAAAAGTTTTTCAAACGAATGAGCATCACTTCCCCAAAGACAAGGTTTTATACTTTTAAATTCACTTATAAATTCTTCTTCTGAGTTATGTGTTTCTCCTAAACCGAATTTTACAGTTTTGGGATTTGAAGAAAACAAAAAATGTGATTTTTGAATTAACACTTTCCTTGCCGTATGTCCTTGCGATTTCCAACTTACAATACTTAAATCTTCATCACTCGGTAAACCAAGCAAATATTTACCTTGAAAAACTTTATTATTTGAACTTAATAGCTTTACTAATTCCGTATCGGATATTGAAGCATTTAACATTCCGACATATATATCGGGTTTACTTGCAAATTCAGCTTGTTCTTTTTTCAATCTTTGCCCGAAAGTTTCAAGATTTCTTTTCGTCAAAGTTAATTCTTGACTACTGCCTTCGCTTACACCAATATCTTCGAATGTCAATCTGTTTAATAAATTTTCTTCTATATCTTCGAGTAAAATTTTATCTGATAACAAAACATGAAAATTAACCTTTCTATTCCATTGTAAATCTGTTTCTTTACTAATAACTAATTTGTTAATTCTAAATTCAAGATTTGGAAAAACTAAAATATCAGAAATCGCAAGTATTTCATCATCAGAAAATAATTCTTTCATTTTCGCAGAATTTTCAAGATATTCCCTTTTGATTTTCTTATAGCCGTCAATCAAATAATAATCAGTAATTCCAATTGCAACTATTTTGTTTTCAATAGCTTTCTTAAAAAGGATTTTGACATAATTATCCCAATCATCTCCGAATTCATTTGTTAAAACAGATGCTGGCGTGTGAACGTGTAAATCCCACTTATTCCACTCTGACCCTTTTAAGAATTTATTGTGCATTATTTCTTGGTTTAATTTTTGTTTTTACCACCCCCCACCCCATTTATCTACGAATTCTCAATAAATGTACATAAATATAATAAAATATTCTGATATTCTATCCCTTTATTTTAATTATATTCGTATAAGCTTAAAAATTAAGTGTTAATACTTACAAAATGTTGCCGATTGTGGGCTTCTACCGATCCGGCGTTATTGCCTTTGCCAGCGAGCGATACGCTTGTCATACTACTGAAGCCAATTATTTATGACCGCTTTATTCTACATCATTTTCAAACAACACTGAATAATCCAATTCCGAATCCTTTACACCGACAGATTTTTTAATTCTCTCAAGTATCTTTTCTTCTCGTTCTCTTACAAAAGTAGTAAACTACCTGTAATTAAACATATTTCTGTCAATTATTGCTTTCTCTAAGATGGAATCTTCAACATCTATGAAATAGTCTTTCGGATGCTTATTTGATTTATTTTGGTTTTTGGTTTTAGCAAGTATCCAGAAATTACCATAAGAGTTAATGATTCCATAACAAACCCTTTTACCATATACTCTTTTAGGTTTTGATTTGCCCAAATTCTAAATTGTGTCCCTCTTTTGCTTCTAACTCTAAATCCTATAGCTAAAATCATTTCCAGGTTATAAAACATCACCTCGTATTGCTTGCCGTCTGAAGCAGTTGTAAAGTAATTCTTTACAACTGATTTTTCATCTAATTCTTTATCTTTCAGCACACTGTTTATGTGCTGACCAATATTTTGTTTAGAGGTGTCAAAAAGCTCGGCAAGTTGGTTTTGGTTCATCCAAACCGAGCCATCTTTGTCGTATAAGGCAACTTTTGCTCTCCCATCGGGAGTGTTATATATGATAATATTTTGTTCCATTTCTTTATACGTTGTTTACCAAAGCCGCTAATTGTGTTTTATTGATACGTTCTTTAAATGAAATTTTAATGCTCTCGTTTTTGTAATGCTCACCATTGCCTCAAAATATTTTTTAGCAAAATCAATTTTGTAAGAAACTCCACATGCCTTTTTCCTATCTCTATTTTTATCTCCTTCAAATATTGGATCTCACCCTTCAAATGAGAGTTCAATCAAGATATAAGGCAGAATTGCGGGCTTTCCTTAATTCAAATTATTCACGTATGAGTTTACGGAATCAATATTGAAAAGGTATTGGGTCTATTCGTTTTTCAAATACCTTCCGTTAAGCATTTCTGTCAATGCTAAATGAATTGCTTCCAATATTGTCGATTTTCCAGATTCATTATCTCCGACAAGAATATTCAGTCCTTTGTTAGGCTCAAAGGAAAATCTGCCGTTAAAGCTTTTGTAATTTTCTATCGTAACTTTTGTAATGTTCATAATGTTACAGATTGCTTGATGTGTTATTTTCGCTTTATCCCCACCTCATTTATCTACGAATTCTCAATAAATGTACATAAATATAATAAAATATTCTGATATTCTATCAGCTTTATTTTAACTATATTCGTATAATCATAAAAATTAAGTGTTAACACTTACAAATAATCCACAGTATTTCTAATTCTTGGTATTATTCATAAATTTTTACATAGTGCAAATATTCTAAAGTATTATCAGTCGAGTAATTTCTATTCTCGTCTCTATCGGCTTTAAACCTATTATAAGCCTTAGTAAAGCACCCGTATTCACCTCTTTGGCTTAATGTGTCTTTTATTTCCTTCAGCGAGAGAATGCCTTCATTATTATAACTTAAAAAGATATATTTGGCTTTAATATTTTCAATTAAATATTTAAAAGCAATTAATGCTTTTGGCTTCGAACAGTATTCAGATTTTTGACTATCATATTCTCTAAGCCCGGTTTTCCCTTTGATAATCGGCGAGTCATATCTTGCAATTGTCTCTAATATATGATAATTAGTAGCATACTGCCTGTGATTATAGGGTGGGTCTAAATAGACTATATCGCCCTCGATTTTTCCAATTAGCTTATTAATATCTTCATTATAAACTTTATAAACTTTATGTACTTTGTCATTAAGAATGATTTCAGCCGGTTTCAATTCAAATCTTTTAAGTGCAGTCTTTTTTATATGTTTTAAATAGGCACCGTAAACAGAAGCCGTGTTTGCATTTTTATCAACGCTTTCAATTAACGAAGCTAATAAAAAATAATACTCATTGATATTAATCAAGGCATCTAATTTCCAATTTTCGATTTTATATCTTATCGAATCGCATAGCAGACCATTTTCATCTGAAAAATACTGTCTTTTATACGGATTATTATTCCCGCTCGGGCAGTAATTATTATAAATAAAACCCTGCCGCCCTTCTAAATTTGATAAATATTCGCAAATATAATTTGTTCGCTTTTCGGCACTTAACTGTCGAATTTCAGGCAATTCATCAGTCAAATTATCAAACGTCAATTCATTATGATTCTCAATATAATGTTTATTTAATACATAAGAATAATATTGAATATCGTTAGCAATTATCGAATATCCTTTCTTTTTGAAATAAGAGCCCACAATTGAAGTACCTGCGAATAAATCACAAAACACTTTGCAGTCTGAATCAACTACTTTACTAATTGATTCATCAAGAAAATTTAAAAGAGAATATTTACTGCCTATGTAGTTCATGGTTTACTTCATTTTATTTCGCCTACCGAAGATTTCTTTAGTTTCGGTAGTTTTCGGGTGTAATATGATTTCATACATAAATTAGTACATAACATATCTTGGTACCGAGCTTGTAAAAATTTGTCATTCTGTACACTGTAAGAGAAAAACCTTTCGATGTTTTATTACTTTCCGCCTTATCCGTTAGTTTTTGCTTTTTTCATTAGCTCGGCAGCTCTCTGAGCTTGCAAAGTAAATGTTTCTAATCGGGCTTCAATAACTTGCGGATAGACATTACCGTCTGATTCAATTGTCAAAAACGGAATAGTCATCGAGTCTTTATAGATTGCAGGCATATCAAAATTCGGGTCATGCAGTCGGTGAGCATATTTCTTATTCTCGATTTTCATCTCGGGAACAGCAATAGCCTCACTGGTACGGGTTGGCATACATCCGAAAGGACCAATATTGATTACACCGCAGTATTTATCGAATGTTTCGTAGAGTGCTACTCCGACTGTTAGTCCGGTCTCGCCTCGGCAATTCATTGGGAATAAATGCTGACTATGCTTGAGTAATGGTTCTACATGGGTAGCTTGGTACTTGTAATAGCCTGATTTCTCAAGAGTTTTCTTAACTCTTCTCTCAGCATATTTCATATATAAACTGCGGATAATTCTTTCTTTAGCTTTGTTAAAAGATTTCTCCGGCTCCATCATTTTTTGTTTTAATAAATAATCCAAATAGTAGAACCACTCTGATATATACGCATCTTTGACAATAAACCCGCTTTTTGCAAAATATTTATTCAGCCATTTGTGGGAGAATCCGTCACGGCGGACGAACATTTCGCCAACTAAAGCTATATATTTACTTTCATCAATGGAAATTCTTTCGGGAACTCCGTCTTTAATTGATTTGGAGAATGATTTTAAATATTTAAAAATCTTATTTGGTTCATTTTCAAATTTAATTACTAAATCCTTAAATCCATTTTCGAATAATTCCATACCTTTTTCAGGGTCTTTAGCATTAGACAAAATTCCGGCTCTGACATCTTCGAGAATGTCCCCGAGAAGTATCGACTGAATAGCCCGCTTTGCGAAATCATCACCAAGACCGGCAAATCCGTCTTCTTGCGATAAAGACAGCGGGGTTACATTTGGCATTTTTTTACGTTTTATCATATCACGCATAAATACGGGATACTGTCCCAGACGGCAGTCGCCTGCACCCTGAACTACGAAATAAGCAATATACTGTTTGCCGTCCCATCTATTTTCCAAATAGTCCATCATTGAGCCAACGCATAGAATAAGTGGCAGGCACTCTTTACCGGAAGAATTTCTTCTGCCTGCTTTAAGAATATCGGCATTGCCCTCTGGCATAGCTATTGAATTAAATCCCAAACTTCTGAAAGCTGCTGCAAACATCTTGGCGGTAATATCTCCCATAGAAGGAATTAGGACTGTAACCCGTGGGTCATTAAGCGGCAACTTCTGTCCGTCTGAAGTATGATAATAAATCGTATCTTTGGTAAATTCAATTCTTGCTTGCACAAATCCGTCATCGCCGACAGGTTTGAAAGTGTGCTGAATTTTCCTGTAATTGAGAATTATATCTAAAGCAGCATCTATTCTGGTATTTATTCCGGAGTCAGCCGTATGACCGTCCAATTCAAGAGTTAATGAAGGCTTAGTTCCCATTATAGACCTGAAGAGAGTCATAATCATAGAGTCTGGTGCACATGAGAAATTAGAAATATAAGTAGCAAATAATTGAGGGTTTTTCTTGATAGTCTTAGCTACTTTTAGTATTTTCTTACCGCCCTCCCAATACTGATTATCATCGACTGTTTCATTTTTGAAATCAATCATATCATAAGGGATAATTCTAACTCCGCGTGAAGCAAATTTACGCGGGATACCCTTATTTGCAATCTCGGTAAATGAATTATAGGGTCTGCCGACTAAAACTATAGCGTATTCATCGGGATGATTCTCTAAATCATCGAGAGCTTTTCTACCGATTTCAAGCAATTCATTATCAAAATCGAACTGCTTTTTGCAGGCATTTCTATATGCGGTTTTAATTTTATCCGTATCAGTTATGCCAACTTGATTAGCAATAGAAATCCATTGTTCCTCTTGCCTGTCAAAACCATAAGCATAATTGAAAATAGTATGTACGATTTTATCATTGATATTGCAATCTTTGAACGCCTGCTTTATAAAATATGTTTCGGTATTCAAAAATGCACATGTGCAGTTATTATCTTTCTGATGATATTCTTTATCCTCTACGTGCATCTCCATAATGCCGGGTAGGAAGTAATAATCACAATTTCTATTTACTAAATCCTGAAATAATGCCAATGATAATTGAGCCGGATAGCAGAATGATGACAGCTCTCTCTCGAAGCCTTCTTCTTGAGGCTCATCTGAAACTACTACTTTAAATCCCAATTCTGTAAAGAAATTATAATAGAGCGGATGAAGAGTATGAGTATGGAATGAACCGTTAATACCGATAGTTTTTGCGGTTTCCGGTAAATTGTATAGAGGAGCATATTTATTACCGAACATCAAGTCATGACGCATTTTTACATAGTCATATTTTTCCGGTTCAAATTCTGCGGATTTATTAATTGTATAATATTTATTACAAGCACCGCCAAATGGATAAGACTTGCCCTGAATTTCTATCATATTAATCGAACATTTCAAATCACATTTTTCTTTACCACCGGCACAGACAAAAGGTTTTTTATAACTTACTTCTCTGTCGGCAAGCTCTTTTAGGTCAAAGTGTTTCTCTCCCAGAAGCCCAAGCTGCATTTTCTCTTTTACTTCGAGAGCCACACCGAAAGCACCCATTAGCCCCGGGTCCGGAGGAACTATGATGTCTTGCCCGGTTAGAGCCGCCATAGCTATTGGAATTGCTTTATTATAGCAGACTCCGCCCTGCATAAAGATTTTAGTACCGACCGGGCGATTACCCTTCACTCGGTTAACATAATTTATACAGATAGAATAAACTAATCCTGCGACTACATCCTGCTTCTCAATATTTTCTTGAAGTGCGGTTTTGATATCCGAATTTATAAAAGCGGCACATTGGTCACTGAAATTAGGCGGACGCTTACCCTTCATAGCAATTTTTTCTATTTCGGTTACTTTGATGCCGAGAGCTTCGTTAGCACTTTCTTCGATAAAAGAACCCGTACCTGCCGAGCATGCTTCATTCATAGCATAGTCAGCCGGAACTTTATTAACTATATATGTGTATTTGGCATCTTGACCACCGATTTCAAAGATAGTATCAACCTGTGGGTCAAAGTAAACTGCGGCAGCAGCATGAGCTACTATTTCATTAAATACTCCGTCGGTCAAAGCATGGAGACCTGCTATATGACGACCTGAACCGGTAGTTCCCAGCCCGACAATTTGAATTGGTTCGTCAATTTGGTTAATCAAATCCGCATAGCAGTTACGCGATGCTTTTATAGGGTCGCCATGAGTATATAAATATACCGAAGCTAAAATTTGATTATCCGACTGCCTGATAATAACTGCTTTAGTAGTGGTCGAGCCAACATCTAAGCCGAGAATACATCTATCGCCTGCTTTAGCAGTATCTCTGAAGCTTTCTTTAAATATAACCTTGGATTTGAAATTTTCTAAAGGTTCCAAAAATGCGAATGAGGATTCCTTTTCCGAAAGAATTGATTTATTTTTATCATGAGGTTTTACATTGTTTCTGAATCCATATAGTGCCGCCCCGAGAGCTTCAAAATATGGAGCTTCGTCCGGTACTTCAATCAGCGGATATTTCTTGCGTAAAAAGTTCATAACTGCATCATTGCGAGTAACACCGCCGACAACCATTACCTTAGAAGTCTGATGATTTTTCTTGAGTAATTCCTCAACTTTTTCAGCCATCATCAGTGCTAAACCGCCTGCAACTTCCGATTTGGAAACGCCTTTGTTTAGTGCGTGAGTGCAGTCCGACTTACAGAACACGGAGCATCTGCCCGACACTTTAAACGGAGCGGCATTCAGAGCAAGGTCATTGGCTTCTTTAGCAGTCAGATTCATTCTCTTAATCTGCTGCATAAAGAATTCGCCTGTTCCGCTGGCACATTGATTTTTTGTAATTACATTTGAAATTTTCCCGTCATCATCAAGCGAATAGACCATAAAGGTTTCTCCGCCCACGCTTGCGATAGCGGAATATTTCTCTTTATCTCTGTTGACAAATTCAAAAGCTAATTCGGTAGCTTCCGGTTCGGAAATTATCGGTAAGTTGACTATATTTCTGAATTTTCTTCCGGTTACAATTACCGGTTCGTTTGGTTTGTTAAATTCTTTTAGATTCTCAGTAAATACTTGTTTCGGATTACCGTTGTGTGCTATTGTCTTTACTTCTTCAATATTTATTGTATTGTTATCCTCAACCAATTTAACAAATGAGACACTTGATGCCCCAAGGCATACTCCTATATATCGCCTCATTATTTAATCTCCATATTTTTTATAATCGTATTCATCAATTTATATAATCTTTATTGTTATTAATTCTTTTTTTTAATGATTTCAATTTCAATTTCAATTTCAATTTCAATAATTATTATTTATTTTCCTATATGATATAAGACTTTTCACTTCTTGCCGTCTCCGAAAAGATGGGGGGTGATGTCAAATATTTTTCAAGTAGTAAATGATAATATTTCTATATTTATTTATTCTATATTTATTTTATTCTTAATTTATTTGATTATTGTTTGAGCTATCTTACTACTTCCCATTCTTTATTGGCGGAATTACCGCGAAACATAACGCTAAGAGCATTTTTCGACCATTGATATAATACTCTGATATAACCGTATTTACGGAATCTTCTCGGAGATTCAAGTACGGTAATCGTATTAGTGTAGCCTACTTTACCTATTTTATTGATTCTATTGAATAAATCGAAATCTTCTCCTGCGGCAAGCTCAGGATTATACCCACCAACCTTTTTAAATACATCTGATTTTATAATCTGGCACTCACCTCTGCCCATACCAATACCTATTATATTTAAGAAATTAACATAGCTGTTAAATAAGTTATAGAATATTTTATCCGAAAATATTTCTTCGGCTTTTTCTACATACACTCGACAGGCTAAAGCTGCGTATTTTGATAATTTTGTCGGGTTATCAGTCCAATTTCTGATAAAGGCAAAGAATTTCTCGGTATCTTCGGGGTAAGTGTCTCCATTAATAAAAACAAATGTTTTTCCACTTGCGGCATAAGCTCCGGCATTACGTCCTTCGGCAATTGTCTGCCTACGGTTTTCTTTATGCTCAACTACAATATCGGCATATTTATTTGCTATTGTTACAGTTAGATCTGTACTGCCGCCATCGCTGACTATCACTTCGAAATTATATTTTTCTCTGAGATCACTATTATATTCACTTAATATTTTCTCAATAATAGACTCTTCCATATACACAGGTATTATCAAGCTGATTTTTGAATTGTCAGTTCGATTTTTCTTTTTCTTTTGATTTTTTAGATTATAATTGTTACCGTTTGGATAATAATTAGGTTCTTTGAAATCTTGTAACTCGCCATTCCCGCTCAATTTACACCTGTACTTATTAAATTCTGTTTAAATATAAAAATACAAATTTCGGAAAATTTTGCCAAATATCATTGATATAATTATAAATATTTGAATTTTAGTTGTTATTAACAGAAAATAATAGTGAAAGTCGGAAAAATCGGGTTGAGATGATGGATTTAAAATTAAAAATATTAATTATGACAACTTACGAAATTGTGAGCAGGTATCTACTTAGTCATTTAAACTTAAAAGGGACACTTTCAATAATAAAAATGTCCCGATAGATATAATAAGGCTATTGCAAAAGTCCAAAATATTTATTTACTGTTAATTTTTCAAAGCTTTCAAACTTCTAAATGCTTATCAAGAGCTTGTCAAAAAAGTTATAATGTTTCTAAATCGTCATTCTGAGTGAAACGAAGAATCCAGAATTATCAGCATTTAGCTTTATCTGGATTCTTCACTTCGTTCAGAATGACAAATTTTAGTAAGCCTCTTGAACAAATGGAAATTGAAAATTATATAGTTTTGCAACAGACTTATAATAATAAAGAAATTTAGAATGGCACATCATCCATGTCATCGCTACTAAGCTTAACGTCTTCAGCCTTAAAATTATTCTGTTGAGCCGGTCTGGGAGTATAGCTTCCGCCTTCGCTCGAATCTTTGCTACTTAAAAGCACCATATCGGTAGCTACGATTTTAGTAATATATCTGGTAACTCCGTCTTTTTCATAAGTTTCAGTTTTTAATCTGCCCTCTAAATATACTTTATTCCCTTTTCTAAGATACTGATTAGCAATTTCGGCAAGCTTACCCCAAATTTCAATATTGTGCCACTCGGTCTGCTCGACCATTTCATCTTCTCTATTTTTGTATTTTTCAGAAGTAGCAACTGTAAATTTACAATTTGCATTGCCGGTAGAAAAAACTTTGTACTCAGGGTCTTTGCCTACATTACCCAAAACTGTTGCTTTATTAACACTATAACCCATTATAATAACTCCGATAAATTATAAATATTTATTAAAAATCAAATTCGTCTTTTTCAATACTTGGTTTTTGTTCGGAACTTTTATCCTGTTTATCATTTTCAAAGAAGATAATAGCCGAAGCTACAATTTTAGTCATTTGTTTCTTTTGTCCTTCTTTACCATAAGTATCGGTCTTCAATATCCCTTCAATATATACTTTAGTGCCTTTGCGAATGTGGAGATTTGCAATATCAGCCAGACGGTCCCAAGCTTCAATATGGTGCCATTCGGTAACTTCCATAAGCTCCCCGTCGCGATTTTTGAATTTCTCGGATGTAGCTACGCTGAAAGTGCAGATTTTATGCCCGGATAAAGTAACTCTATATTCGGTTTTTTTTCCTGCATTACCAAGGATTTGAGCTCTATTAATACTGTGAACCACATTAACTCCTAATATTTATTGATGTTACTGACTATTGATTATCGTCATAATTAACTAATAATTGAAAATAAAAGTATCGCTCAATAACAGGAATTTTATGTTTGCAAAGATAATAAAAGAAAAACTATAACGCAAATTTATTTTATGACAATATTATGGCAATATATATTCTTTTGCATGCCGAAGTTTTCATGCTTTATATCAAATAGGCAATTGTAAGGCTCACTGCCAATTATTTCGATTTTTTTCTTTATACTCCATCGCTACGGCTTTAATGGGATGGTTGAAGATAACGAGCTGAATCCTTAAAATAATTATTTCGATAAGCGTCTTTCATAATATGGATATAGATATACAATACAATTATTGGAAGGATTCTGCTGAATATGATTTGCAGAGTGCCTTTGATATGTTGCTAATTAAGCGATATAATTGAGCTTTATTTGTAGGCCATTTGTCATTGGAAAAATTGTTAAAGGCAGTTTATATCAAAATGTATCAAGAGCATTCTCCAAAAACTCATAATTTAGTTTTATTATCCGATAAATTAAGTATTGAATTATCTAATGAAGATAAATTGTTTTTGATGTTGGTTAATAAATTCAATATTGGAACAAGAATATTTGATACTTATTTTAAAGAATTATCTGATAACCAGAAAACAATGCAAAAAATAGTTGATGAACAAAATAAAGCAAAGGAAGAAGCACCGTGAGAAATTCAATAATATTTTTAATATTATTTCTAATTGGATTTGTTAGTTGCGATAAAAATAAAAATATTTATCTATTAGAGGGAGATTGGTTAATTGAAAATTATTACTTTAAAAATGTTAATTATAATGATAGTTTAATGCTACATTTAATTATAATAGATGATAAAAATAAAAGTATTTCATTTCCCTATACCTATACTTCAAAATTCATTGAAACTCTTGGTAAATCTGTTTACAGTGAAGATGGGGATAACAAATTCATAACAATTAGCAATTGTATACCGGAAATCAATGGTACACATTTAATTGATTTTAAAAATGATACATTAAATAAACACTTAGTCTTGATAATAAGAAGTAAGAATGTTTATATTGTTGCAATTAAAAATAGATTTGGATATGAAAAAATGCAAAATTATCTGGAGGATTTGCCAATATACAGTAATAAATGATGCTGGAAGATAATGAGCTGAAGGAAGAGGGGAATTCATTAGATTTTGCTTCGTTTTATCTAATAAAATAAACTTTTAACTGCATCGTTGTGAAATAGGAAATTAATGAAGAAGCATTTTCTATATAAAATTATTAAATAATATATTTTGTTATGGAAATTAAATACTCTGAAACTGCCGAGAAAAATCTAAAAAAGATAGCTCGAGCGAATAAAAAAGATGCAATTCGAATACTTGATTCAATTGAGCAATATGCGAATAATCCTGCTATTGCACGTAATGTAAAATCTCTAAAGGGAAAGTTTGATGATTTAAAGAGATTAAGAGTTGGAGATTATCGTGTAATATTTGATAGTGATTTACGTGTTATGTATATATACGATGTCAAAGTTAGGAAGGATATATATAATGATTAAAACAAAAATATATAAAAAAAGCAAAAAACCCGTTGCCGTTTTAATGGATTATAAAGAATTTAAACGACTAAAAATGATAGAAATGGATAGATTGGATTATACTGATGCTATAGAAATTAAAAAATCCAACAAGACTTGGAAATCTCATAATGACCTAAAATCCGAAATATTAGCTTTGTAGTGCAGTATGAAGATAAACTCCCGCTCATATACCGACCCTACATACTCCCACCGCTACGGCTTTAATGGAATGCCGGAGGATAATGAGCTGAAGGGAGAGGGGAATTCATTAGATTTTGGTGCCAGATTCTATGACCCGAGAGTGGGCAGATTTTTGAGCTTGGATCCTTTATATAATAAGTATCCTTCAGAAAGTCCATATATTTCTTTTGGAGATAATCCAATTATGTTTGTGGATCCGGATGGGAAAGAGCCAATAAAACCTTTGGCAGGCACGTTCTCAACATTTTTAACAGTAATGAATAATTCTCCAAGCAAAGTGGGTTTACAAACAGGGGTATATGCACATTATGCGTTACTAAAATTTGGGCAAACTGAATGGAATTGGAAACAGTTCAAGCCTCTTCCAATTTCAACACCTTATTTTAATAATAAACAAGGTAGATATATTTATACTGAAAAAGGAGGTTGGATAGATATGACTCATTTTCTATTTTATGCAGGTAAAGCATATGAATATAAACAAGATAAAATAAAGGCACAAGAAATTGTTAATAGTGACAAATTTGTATATTTAACACCAGAATCACAACTGATGTTTTTGAAGCAAGCAAGTATGAGTCCAGAAGGCGAGGCTATGCAAGATGGATATTTGCAAGAAAAAATGGATCCTGTCTGCTCTGGATATAGTTATGAGGATTTGCCAAGTGATAAATATGGAGCGGATTTTGCAGTAAATTATTTTAATCCAAATAGCAAACAAACTTTAGGTGAACAATTGCAAAATTATTTTGTAAACGTACTCAAAACTAGTACCCCAGAGAATGCACCTAATTATGAAACACTCCCTAAAGCTGATCAACAAGACGGGCCACCAACAAATACTAATAAATCAACAAGTCCCTATTTTATTAAATCATATTAAATAATTAATTTTATGAAAAAATATATTATAGCATTTACTACATTACTTATTTTTATTATAGGATATATATTGCTTTTTAAAGAAACACGTGAAAACACATTAATAAAAGAAGGTGATAAAATAGTCGAGAAAGTGATATGTTATTATACAAAAAATAATAGATTACCAAATACACTCACAGAAATTGATATTGAAGAAAAAATAGAAGGTCCGATTTTTTATAAAAAAAAAGATAGTATTAATTTTATTTTGTGGTTCGGTACTGAATTGGGAGAATCAAGAATTTATTATTCAGATATAAAGAAGTGGGAAGAAAAATATAGATAGAAAATTCATCTTTTTTGCAACAATCCTACTCCCACCACTACGGCTTCAATGGGGTGCCGGAAGATAATGAGCTGAAGGGAAATAAATGAAATAATAAATATTGATTAGCAACGTTTATCATTTTTTATACGGAGGAAATATGGACTTACATTCAAGGAAAATAAATTTAATTAATATGCTCTTATCTGTTGATAATGTTCA
This sequence comes from uncultured bacterium, assembly GCA_942493235.1. Lineage (GTDB taxonomy): Bacteria > Bacteroidota > Ignavibacteria > Kapaibacteriales > UBA2268 > ENR-C587. The sequence continues at coordinate 1,230,775 of OW818676.1, forward strand.
GACGATAGATAAAATTGAGAATTTATTTTTAGAGAACAATCCTAATATATCTATTGATAATCAGTTAGAAATTCAAAAGGAAATGATAGCCAGAGCCGAAATCTCCGATTCCGACATTATCAATGGTAATGTTATCTCGCATTTTGAGCTTAAAAGACAAATTCTTGAAAGATAATTTATGCAGATATTTTGGACAGAATTTGCTAAAAATCAAATTAATGATATTTATGATTATTATAATTTGGTTGCCGGACATTATATAGCTAAAATAATAACAAATGAAATACTTGCCAAAGTTGAACGATTAGAATATTTCCCTGACTCCGGAACTTTAGAACCCAATTTATCAATATTGAACTCAGATCATAAGTATATTTTAGTGACTAATTATAAAGTCATATATAGAATAATTCAAGATAACATTTACATTACAGATGTTTTCGACACAAGACAATCACCTAATAAAATAACCAGAAATAAAAACAAATAATTATGCCAAACTCCAGCTCATATACCGACCCATCATACTCCCACCGCTACGGCTTCAATGGGATGGTGAAAGTTTGGAATAAAATATAAAAAATACTTATTCGTATTTTAAATTTTAAAATATAGTATGCTAATGAGCTTTAACAATACAATATCAAATATCAAGAATTGCTTAAGTAAAAACAATATAGAATATAAGCAATTGTTTTTATTTGGTTCACGTGCTGAAAACACTCACGATTTAGGCAGTGATTACGATGTTTGTATTTTGCTCGATAGGGAGTTAAACTTTAGAAATAAGATAGAGATAAGCAATTATATATATAAAGAATTACAGCAAACAAACACTTTATTGCCAATTGACCTAATTTTAAAAAACTCAAGCGAATTCGAGGAAGAATGCAGTGTTGAAAATACTTTTTCATGGAAAATACTTCATTATGGAATTCAATTATGAAATTGTCATATTCTGATAAACTAATAAAAAAGGCGTTAAGTGACCTTAAAGTTGCTAATGATGAGCTTATAACTGAAGAACCCGCATATGACATGATTTGCTTCCACTTGCAACAATTTGTAGAAAAATATTTGAAAGCTTACCTTTTTATTAATAAACAATCATTTCCCCGAACACATAATATTCCATTTTTACTTGAAGAATGTACAAAAATTGACTCGTATATCGGAAAATTTACAAAAACCGAATTAATAAATTTGAATTATTGCGGTGTAGAGGTCAGGTATGATGATTTAGATGACGTTGATACAGTTTTTATCAATGAGGTTTTCCCAATAGTGATAGAGTTTAAATCTTTACTTGAACTTAGTTTTAATCAAAATAGAATCTTATAAACATGACCGAAATAAATAATTATTTCCCATTCGGTATGAAGATAAACTCCCGCTCATATACTGCCCCATCATACTCCCACCGCTACGGCTTCAATGGTCTGCCGGAAGATAATGAGCTAAAGGAAGATGGAAATTCGCTGGATTTTGGTGCCAGATTCTATGACCCGAGAGTGGGCAGATTTTTGAGCTTGGATCCTTTATATCGGAACTTCCGCTCGTCATATTGCAATAAGTAACTAATCTACCAACAGATAAGTGTATTTTTGTTTAAATATACGTAGGCATTTTTATTAATGATAAATAATTTGTATATAAAATATTTATGCTTATATTTGTAAGCATTGTATTTTATTTGGAGATTATTATGTACGTATCTAGAATTGCTAACAATAATAAATCTGAGAAAACTAAATATACAAGCCTGATAAGAGAATCTTACAGGGAGAATGGGAAAGTTAAGACAAGAGTTATTTGTAATATATCGCATCTACCCGAAGATGAAATTTTAGCTATTGAATTTGCCTTGAAAAACAGAGGCGATGTCTCAAAATATTTAAAAGTCAAAGAATCAAGCCAAGTCTATAAAAGCGTCGGAGCAGTTCAGCTAATTTATGAAATATTAAAGAAATTTGGTGTGCATAAAGCTTTAGGCTCTAAATTAGAAGGCAAGCTTGCTCTAATGCAAATAATATCAAGAGTTATTAATCAAGGTTCTTGTTTGTCAACAATCCGCTATACATCAAATCAAGCATTATGCGAAGTGCTCAACATTCAAGAAAAAATCAGTGAAGACAGTTTATATGACAATCTTTCATGGCTATCATCAAATCAATCGAAAATCGAAGTCAAATTATTTAACGAGCGATTTAAAGGTTCTAAGCCAACATTATTTTTATATGATGTAACAAGCAGTTACTTCGAAGGTGAACATAATGATTTGGCAGAATGGGGCTATAATCGAGACAAAAAGAAAGGTAAAAAGCAAGTAGTTGCGGGATTATTGTGTGATGAAGACGGATATCCGTTATCAATAGAGCTGTTTGAAGGCAACACACTTGATTATCAAACATTTGGTAATCAGATTAAAAAAGTAGTCGAGAAGTTTAAATGCGAATATGTAACCTTTGTCGGAGACAGAGGTATGATTAAATCAAAGCAAGTAGATGAAATTACTGAAAATGATTTTTATTATATAACTGCAATAACCAAACCGCAGATTCAAACACTGTTAAATTCCGGTATAATAGAAATGAGCCTTTTTGATACTGAATTAAAAGAAGTAGAAAATAATGGCGTTCGTTATGTATTAAGACGTAATCCGCAACGTACTTTAGAAATACGTAGGTCAAGAAAGCAAAAGAGAGAAAAATTAGAAAGTTTTTTAAAAGAAAAAAATGATTATTTAGAAATGCACTCTAAAGCCTGTGTCGATGTAGCTAAAAAAAACGTAGATGAAAAAATAAAGAAGCTAAAATTAGATAGCTATTTATCTGTAGATGTATCAAAAGATAATAATCGTAAATTAGCAGTCTTTATCGATGAGCAGTTACTTGCAGAATTATCTTTACTCGACGGATGCTATATAATTAAGACAAATTTACCGACTACAGTTGATAAAGAAATTATTCACAGCAGATACAAGGACTTATCAAAAGTAGAAACAGCATTTAAGAATATGAAGACAGAAGTTCTTGAATTAAGACCTTGGTTCGTTCAGACAGAAGCGAGCACTCGCGGACACGCGTTTGTTGTCATGCTTGCATATTTAGTAATTAAGTATTTGAGAAATAACTGGAAAATATTTGGAATTCCCGTGGCTGAGGCTATTGACTCATTTAATAATCTATCAATTATCGAAGAAACTTACAAGACTGGAGAAAAGATTTATGTAATACCGGAGCCAAATAATAAGATGAAACAACTACTGGAGGCAATTAATGTTAAATTGCCAACTACATTACCACATATCAAAATAAATGTAGTCAGTAGAAAATTAAAGTAATATCATTTTAACTAATTTATATTACATATACTTAGATGCTGTTCTTGCCTTGTTTATTTCCGGAACTTCCGTTATATAATAAATATCCGAATTTAAGTCCCTATGTAGCATTTGCTGATAATCCGATAATGTTTGTAGATCCGGATGGGGAGGATTATTCAATTTATGTGATTCATGGTGATAAACCTCAAATTATTATTAGAGCTTGTTACAAAGTTGGTGAAAATGCCTCGATAGAGGATGCCAAAACAGGACTTTCGAAAGCGATTTCTTTTTGGAATAACCAAAATTTCAAATATGTAGTGGGAGATGGAGATAATCCAATTAACTATACAATTACATTTGAACTTACCGTGTATAATAGAAATAATTATGATTTTGTAAAAAATGGTCCAATTAATGAATTTATGATTTCTAGCGAAGATTCAGAAACTAGCAAAAATGAAATATCAGCATTTTTCATAGATTAAAAGATGTGATACCTACTAATAATTTCAAAGGTATATCTGTAAGATCTCAATTACTAATTCAGAACAAAAGTAAAACTGATTTTAGTGCAATGTTGTCCATTTCGGACAAAGGGTACCAGGTGTTTCGCTCAAAGGGTACCACTATAGCCAACCAAAAATTCAATACAAAAATAATAAATTCTTACCTCTTGTAGCATCTTTTTTTTCTTATATTTTCTTTCTAAGCGAAGGCCCTTTTAATTCCAATTTGTAAGCATTGTGAACTAATCTGTCGAGAACGGCATCTGCAATAGTAGAGTCATCAATCAGATCGTGCCATTTGCTAATTGGCAACTGTGAAGTAACAATAGTCGCCCTCTTACCATATCTGTCTTCAATGATTTCTAAAAGGTCGAGCCGATTTTGAGTGTCAAGTTTAGCAAGCCCAAAATCATCAAGAATAAGCAAATCCTGACGTGCAATTTTTTCAATTTCTTTGATATAAGTATTGTCAGAACGTCTCATTTTCAAGCTACTTAGCAGTTTTGATAAATTGTAATAAACTGTTTTGTATCCCATAAAGCAAGCTTGATTTCCCAGAGCAGAGGCGATATGACTTTTACCAACTCCCGTTGCTCCGGTAATAATAATATTTTCTTTCTTTTCAATAAAATCACAACTTGCAAGCCTTAAAAAAGTGTTACGGTCTAAGTTCCTTTCTGTATTGCAATTTACTTCTTCAGTGCAAGATTGATAGCGGAACTTTGCCGTTTTAATAAGATTTTGTAATTTCTTGTTTTGCCTATCGTCCCACTCGGATTGCACTAAATAATTGACTAATTCATCGTTTGTCATTTCCTGACTTGCTCTACTTGTAAGCAATACTTCGTAAGCTCTTACTATACCGTATAGTTTCATCTGGTTGAGCTTTGTAATTGTTTGATTTTGCATTTTTAATTTCCTATTGTAATTGATTTATGCTTTAAATAATATTTATTGTAATTGTATTATCATTGTCGAATATTTAATTTTTTCGCGAGATATAAGTGTTTATATACTATGTACTTTGTAAATATCCTCATATCTTACCGTAATATTGTGCTCCTCTTATATTTTCATGATTCGGGGTTTGATATTCAATTTCATCTTCTAATGATATTTTATCATAATTGCTTGCCAAAATGTTTTTTATAGTCCTATAGTTATAACTGTTGAACTGTATCGCTCTGTTGCAGGCTCGGTTCAATCGCTCGTAACCAACTTTCTTTCCATAACTTAATATGCCGATACAGGACTTATAAGCCTGTTCGGGATGCTTCTTAGAACTGAGTACTTCATTGATTACTGTTTCAGTTTCTGCTCCAATTGCTCTTGCCCAAGTAATGAACTTCTCAGGGCTCCATTGGCTGACAAATTGATGAGTGCTCGGTAAATGTTCGGCATTAGTCGTATATTGATATTTTCCGTAATTCCTTTGGTGATATGCGATTCGCTCTCCTTTGCAATAGATGGATAAGGCAGAGTTTGTGTATTGTATTTTCACTTTCTGCCCTATATAGCTGTAAGGAATACTATAATAATGCTCATCAACTCCGAACCATATATGAGAGTTTTTATAAACTGTTGCCTGAGAGTATCTCTTTATTTCATAGTTGATTATAGGTAATTCTTGTAGTTCTTGCTCTTCTATTTCTGTAAATAGTTCTCGTCGGCTATAGTCTTTATTTTGAAATTTAGTGTTGTTATGAATATCTAATTTTTCTAATATTCTTGTGTTTAAATCTTGAATCGAGAAAAATTGTTCATTTCTGAGTGTAGCAAATACTCTTGTATAGCTTATGTTAACTGCACTTTCTACCAATGCTTTATCTCTTGGCTTGTAACTCCTTGTCGGTAATATTGTTGTGTTATAGTGCTCAGAAAAATCAGCAAATATCATGTTTAACTCTGCTTCATATTTGCTTGCTTTAGTTACTGCGGCTTTTAAATTGTCGGGAACTATTGCCAATGGTACACCACCAAAATAGCGGAGGGCATTCTCTACTGCTTTAATAAAATGCTCTGTTTTCTGGCTCGGGACTGCCTCTATATAGGTTAATTGGCTTGCTCCTAATATTGCTATAAATACTTCAACTTCAATTACTTCCGATGTCGCTTTATTTACATACTGTAACTTCTTACCTGTAAAATCCACATACATTTTGTCGCCGGATTTGTGCTCTAAGTGCATTGTTACTTCATTGGCTTTTAACCAATTTTTATAATGTTGGCAATATTGTGTGTAATTATATCCATCTGGATGCCTGATTTTATACTCTGACCACAATAACTGCTTTGTTACTCCCGTTCGCTTTAACTCCTTTTCTATTTCGGGGCATTGCTCTAATAATATTTGAAAGCGGTCTTTACTTGGTAATTCTTGATTTCTCATCAGTATTTCAAGCTCTCCTTCACTCTTTTGCTTGATTGTGTCGTAATCTATACCTATTGATTTATATAGCAATACGTATTTTGTTACGCATTTTCGGGATATGCCTAATAGCATGCATATTTCACGATAGCTTTTACCATCATTATGAAGTTTAATGATTTGTTTGATATTGTACATTTCTAAACCTTTGTTTGCCATTTACTGCTCAATTATTAGTTGCAAAACTAATTATCTTCACAGCTAAATAAATTCCAATTATTTATTCTTTTGGCTGGCTTAGAAGTGGTAACCTTTCACCGAAATGAATGGTAACCTTTCACCGAAATGGGTGGTAACCTTTCACCGAAATGGGTGGTAACCTTTCACCGAAATGGGTGGTAACCTTTGAGCGAAATATCCACAATGTATCACGAATTTGGACATGGATTGGGGATGAAACACGCACGAACGGGAATAATGGTTGAAGGTGGAGATGCGAACCAACGTTTTGCTGATGCTGTATTTTCCTCAAATATTGAGGATTGTCTGGGCAAGGGTGGCTTAGGTCCAAATAGTAAATGGATGACAAGTCAAGCCCGTGAAATACATGATGTACGTGGTAATTCAGTATTATTAGGGCAACCATTAATTAGATTAAATGGGAAAATGAGTTATTGGCCAGAACCTCTTGATGGTACAATATTGCCAAAAAATTATACTGAAGAAGAAATTGCTCCTAAGGATTTTAGTAATGGAAAAATCGAAACAGGGGAACCTACAAAATGAAGATATTAATTAATATATTTTATATGATTATAATATTTATTATATTTCATAATAATGTTTATGCTATTATTCCTAATATGGATAATTATTACTTCAAAATATATTTGGAATTTGATAATCCTGTAGATTTAAAAAATTTCCATTCAAAAGGTTGTTTTTTTAAAGGGTTTAAAATCTCAAAAGAAACCAAATCTTTTAGTATTCCAGAGGAAATAAATTTTGATAAACCAAGTAAATTTGAATCAATTATTCAAGTTTATCAAGGAGTCTTTCAAAAGCAAGCCTTATTAGAAGAATATTCTTATTTGGAAAACGATAGCCTTTCTGCATTCATAACTTTTTCATTACTCTTTTTTACTGATAATTATAAAGGAATAGATACTAATTACCTTAACAGGCTAAAGTCCGTAGCTTATAAGGATAAAGATACTTTTAATGTAGTTTTTAAAATTGACTTGAGTTCCTGCAAGAAATATCTTGAGTATCAATGGGACGGATTTGATGTGCATCCAAAATTAAATAATATTTCAACTTATTATAGTCGAATTGATAATACAAAACTATTAGATAAGTATAATGATACACTTTTTATTTATCAAAATGCAAGTATTTATTTAGATAGTGGCTATCTGTATTGCGAATATGATGATTCAACTTTTATTATTAAAGATTCAAAGATTGTTGATACGGTATCACCCAAATTTAGATATTTCGACCATTATAAAATGCGGTTGAATCAATATACAAATATAATGAATATGGAGCTTATTGATTTGAACACAAATAACAAAACACTTTATAAAAATAGAATAATCGATAATGTAATTATGGATAGATATGAAGTAATTGATAAACAAGGCACAATTATTGCTTATGAGTACGGAAAGAAAGTGTACATTATTACGAAAGATTCTATATCAGATATTAGCGATTCTATAGAGGTTATGTTACAGAGTCAAATTGGTAAAGATATAAAAATATCTGATATATTATTCCTGAGATATGGTTATTATGTTATTCATAAATCGAAAAATTATTATATAATATATAGAAATAAATACATTGATTCCATACCAATTGAGGAATGTGAATACATCTTTCCCGACAAAGATAGAAAATTGTATTTTACTCGTTCATTTAAAAGAGATAGTATCCAAATGTTTGCAATATATGATATCAATAAAGGCAAAATAGGAAAAGTAACAAACGATTCAATTGTCTATTGGTATCTTAAAAATACAATAAATGAATTTGGACATATACATCACGATATTAATTGTATATCACATATTGGAAGTACTTATATAATTGCGTATGACACTTGGGGTAATTCGGGCTATTACAATTGTACGTTATTTTACGATTCAAAAAATCATGTATTCTTTGAACCAAAAATCAAATGGATAAAAGTGTTGCGTGACGGATTTAAGGAAGTTGAAGTAGAAAGATATAAATAAAACTTACGTTCTACGGCTTTAATGGGATGGTGGAGGATAATGAGGGGAAAAACACAATAATAAAATCGTCTTATTGGCGTCATAATTATATATAAATATAAGAGTATGTTATGACTAAAGAAAATATATTAGAAATTTTAAATTCACTAAAACAAGAACTTTATAATGAGTATGGAGTTTCAAAAATCGGTATTTTCGGTTCTTATGCTCGAAACGAAAATATCGAATCGAGTGATATTGATTTAGTTGTAGAATTAAATAAATCAAATATCTTTACAATGGTTCATGTTAAAGACAGGCTTGAATCTGTATTTTTAACAAATGTTGACTTAATTCAATATCGCCCTTATATGAATGGATATTTAAAATCACGTATTGACAAAGAAGCTATTTATGTTTGACACTTCACTTATTAATAATATTTTAGTTCAAATTAAAATTGCTTTGTTGAGAATTGAACGTAGGTTTATAGGAATTAATGGACATACAGATTTTTATATAAATGATGAAAATCATGATTAGTTAGATGCAATCGCAATGATGCTTATAGCAATAGGCGAGTCTTTTAAGAAGATTGATAAAATATCTAATAAAAATTTGTTGCTTCTTTATCCTGAAATGGACTGGAAGGGTGTAATGGGTGTCAGAGATGTTTTAGCACACGACTATTTCGATATTAACACAGAACAGGTTTACAACATTTGCCTTGAGGATATACCATTTTTGCTACAAATAGTGGATAAAATGATAATAGATATCAATCAGTCGTAGCTGTTTATTTAAAAAATCTCCCGCTCATATACCGACCCTAACTACTCCCACCGCTACGGCTTTAATGGGATGGTGGAGGATAATTAAACAAACTTCTTGCTTAAAACAATATAAATCATTAAATTGCAATTATGAGTGAAGAAATAAAAAATATTATCGATGAAATTGTAAGCAAAATCAAGAAAACAGATATTGCTGATAAAATCATTCTGTTCGGTTCTTATGCTATTGGAACTGAAAAATTTGATAGTGATATTGATTTGTTAGTACTTTCTGAATCCTTAAAAAGTAAAAAAGAGCTGTATTCCGTGCTTAGAATCAAATGCTTAGATATTAATATACCATTAGATATTCTAATTCATAGTCAAAGCGAATACGAAAAGTACTCAGATCAGAAAAATCATTTATTAAATGAGATAAAAAAAAACGGAATTGTAATTTATGAGCGAAGATGAAATCCAAATAATCGCGAAATGGCTAAAAAAGTCCGCTAATGATTTAAAGTCCGCATTAATTTTAAAGACTGCCGATCAATACCCTACGGATTCTGTCTGCTTTCACTGTCAGCAGTCTATTGAAAAATCTTTGAAAGCTTTATTAATTTTCAAAAGCATAGAATTCAAAAAAACTCATGATTTGATTTATCTACTTAATATAAGCGGTTTAGAGCAAGAGTTATTAAATAAGTATTTAAATATTTTTGCCGAAATAAACTATTATTCGGTTTCGGCTCGTTATCCAGATGAAATTGAAGATCCATCAGAACAAGAATCTGAAGAGGCGTATATAGTAGCAGTTGAAATATTTGAATTGATAAATAAACTAATTTATCCGGTACTTTTCTGATGAAGATAAATTCCCGCTCATATACTGACCCTAACTACTCCCACCGCTACAGCTTTAATGGGATGCCGGAGGATAATGAGCTAAAGGGAGAGGGGTAAAACATACTATATTAAAAATAAAATTTGAATAGATACGATAATACAATTATAATTGATAAACTAATTTATTGAGTGGTTTTATGCAATCAATAACAATTAAAATCGATAACAATCAAAACAAAGATTTCTTGATTGAGTTACTTAGCAAATTTAATTTTATAACCGAAATATCAACAAACGCTAATAATTCTAATAGAAAACTAAGCAATATCGATGACTATTCGTCGTTTTCTATTCCAGAAGGCAAACCCGAGATTTCGGATTTTGCTGGGATATGGGAAAATTCACCAAAAACTTTAGAACAAATTAGAGAGAAAGCATGGAAACGAAACTCGTAATTTGTGATACAAATATATTTATTCATTGGTTCAATAATGATATTAATACTATTAATCACTTGTATAATATTGGGTTAGACAATATTGCATTATCTTCTATAACTGCTATGGAGCTATATAATGGCATTGATAATAAACAACAATTACAAAGACTAAAAAAATATCTTAAAAACTACACAATCGTAAATTTTAATCAGGCTGTTTCCACTCTGTCACTAAAACTAATTGAAAATTACAAATTGAGTTATAATTTGCAAATACCTGACGCGATAATTGCCGCCAGCTCTTTAGTCTTTGATATTCCTCTATTTACATATAATTTAAAAGAATTTAAATACATTCCAGATATCAAATTATATGTTTAATTACTATAATTACAATATATGTACCAAGCATCTCGGCAATGTACGTGCGGTGATTGGCGATTTGAAGGTGCCGCCGCTCCGGCTACAAACTTCACCCTCAATGTAAAGGAAATCAATAATTATTTCCCATTTGGTATGAAGATAAACTCCCGCTCATATACTGACCCTACCTACTCCCACCGCTACGGCTTTAATGGGATGATGGAAGACTTTGAGCTGAAGGGAGAGGGGAATTCGCTTGATTTTGGTATAATTGACTAATCAAAATTCGATTTTATAAAATATATTATTAGGTCGCTCGTATTTATTTTTACATAATAATATATCGGAATAAACATAATGAAAACTATGCAACTAAATCTTCCCGACAGTTTAGAAATCTCTGCTATAAATATGCTTAGATTTTTGTCTGCTAAACTTTATGAATCAGGAAAAGTCAGTTTAGGACAGGCAGCAGAGATTGCCGGACTTAGTAAAATCAGTTTTAGCGAAATCCTCTCTGATTATGATGTTATGCTCATTAATTATTCTGCAGAAGATGCCATTAACGATGCAATCAAACTTTAATACTATAATTGCAGATACATCTTGTTTGATTTTACTATCCAAAATCAATAGGTTAAACATTCTCAATAAAATGTTTGGTACTGTTTCAATTACAAAAATTGTAGCAGATGAATTCTCTGAATTTCTGCCGGACTATATACAAGTTGTTAATAATATCAATGATAAGTCGATTGAAATATTGAAATTAAGTCTTGATATTGGCGAAGCCTCATCAATTGCATTAGCTCTTGAGATTGACAATTCATTGTTAATAATCGATGACCTCAAAGGCAGGAAATTATGTGAAAGCTTGAAAATAAATTTCAGCGGAAGTATAGGTCTATTAATTAAAGCACTTAGAGAGAAAATAATAGAAGACCCGATTGAACTTTTAAAAGATATTAAAGCAACAAATTTCAGAATATCCGATTCAATATTGAAATTGCTATCCACTATAAATCCCGATAATATTTAATTATGCCGAATTCCCGCTCATATACCGACCCTACATACTCTCATCGCTACGGCTTTAATGGGATGGTGGAGGATAATGAGCTGAAGGGAGAGGGAAATTCGCCTGATTTTGGAAAATTTAAATAGCTTATCCAAAAATTAAAATAATTATCAGATTAAAACTTCGTATTTAATTATTGATAAATATGGAATCATGGCATGAAAGAAATAATATTTATAGCAAAGGACTCTTTAGAAGGTGGATTTGAAGCTAATGCTTTGGGGTATTCTATTTATACACAAGGCGAGACTACTGCTGAACTAAAAGATAATATCCTTGATTCTGTAAAATGTCATTTCGATGTTGATGAACAACCCGAACTAATCAAAGTTAATTTCTATCGCGAAGAGGTAATTGCAAATGTCTAAAATCCCGAGAGATATTAATTCAGATGAGCTTATAAAAAAGCTAAAAATGTTTGATTATTGTATCACTCGGCAAATCGGTTCTCATATCCGATTGACAAGCAACCATAAGCATTCTCCTCATAACATTACAATTCCGAACCATAAGCCATTGAAAATAGGAACATTAGCGAGTATTCTAAAAGATATAGCTATTTATCTTGAAATTGAAAAAGATGTTTTAATTCAAGAACTTGATTTATAATTTGTCTAATTTCTATCCATATAAAAAAAAGAAAGACCATCTGGGCAATGTACGTGCAGTGATTGGTGATTTGAAGGTGCCGCCTGTAGCTCCGGCTACCAACTTCACACTCAATGTAAAGGAAATCAATAATTATTTTCCTTATGGTATGAAGATTAACTCCCGCTCATATACCGACCCATCCTACTCCCATCGCTACGGCTTTAATGGGATGCCGGAGGATAATGAGCTGAAGGGAGAGGGGAATTCATTAGATTTTGGTGCCAGATTCTATGACCCGAGAGTGGGCAGATTTTTAAGTTTGGATCCGTTATATAATAAGTATCCAAATTTAAGTCCGTATGTAGCATTTGCTGATAATCCGATAATGTATATTGATCCTGATGGGGAGGATGCAATTTGCTTAGTATATCCAAATTACAATATTGGATTTCATGGCATATCAATTCCAGGATTAGGACATGCAGGTATATTATTAATTGATAACAAAACTGGCAATACTACTTATTTTTCATTTGGAAGGTATTCAAATGATGCAAAAGGGGTTGTTAAGAAAATTGAAAACATAGGGAAAGTTACTTTTGATAAAAATGGAGTGGCAACTGAAGAGTCTCTTTCACCAATTTTTAAAAAATTGTCTGAAGCCGATGGTCAAAAGAGCTGGATAAAAGGTGTTTATATTAAAAGTGATAAATATCAAGAAATGGTTAATTTTGCTGATAAAGAAAAGAAAAAATCTGACACAGACTCTAAAGACAGAAATGAATATAGTATTTGGGGATATAATTGTGGACATTTTAGTTTGAAAATTGCTACCCAAGATCCAAATGTAAAGATTCCATATTCTATTGATGATTGGAATCCTATTCCAATTGGTCAAATAAACTGGATGAGTACAACATATCCTATAATTACTTGGTCGCCAAAGGATAAATGATTATGAAAAATATCTCAAGATTTTTATTTGAACAACTATTTTATTTAGTGCTATTTGTCCCAGTTATCTTTCTTTCTTGTAAAGAAAAAAATCTTTTAGATAAATATAGACATCAAAGTATCCCTAATGAAGCCATATGGACTGGAGGTTCAGATGGAGGTTATTATATTGAAGTTATTGAAGCAAAAAACAATGAGGTTAGAATTAGAACATACTGGTATTCAACGGGATTAGAAACAGATGCTAACACTGTAATAATGGATTATAATCAAAACAATCTGAATTTTGTAAAAAACAACCTTTTAATAAGAAAAAACAAGACTGATGTTTATGTAGTACCTTTAATAAACAACAGTATCGATACTAATATAAAATTGGAACAAATATCAGCACTTAATTTAGAAAATCTTAAATCTGTTACTTATACTATTAATTCTAAAAAAGAATATTTTAAATTTTCATGTTCTTTCTATGATTTTGCTTATAATTTCTCGGTTATAAAAATAAATAATACTAATGCATTATTGCAAGTTATAATATTCCCTTCATTTAATGATAGTATAAAGAACGAACTTGTTAAAACAATATTACATAAAATCGTTTAATATAGCATATTGAGATTTTGATTTTTAATAATGATGAGAAAAAGGATGTAATTATTCCAATGAGTATATTTCGAAACGAAGAGGACAAAAATGACCAATAAAATGTATAGAATAATTATTATACTTATTATAATTATAGTCGGTATTCATAATAATTGTAATTCAAATCCTTATAATTATGAAAAAAATCAAAGATTATTTATTTATGATGATTACGATAAGAATAACAGGTTGAACATTGATATACATTTTAATTATTGTAGTTGGAATTACATCAAATCCGAATTAGATTCATTATTTAGAAATAAAGAAATCAATAATTTAGAAATTACAGGAACAAATGATATTAATTTTGATTATTTGACATTGGATTCTTTTAACATCATATCAATTAGTTTAGAAAATATTCAAACAATAAATGTCCCTAAAGCTATTAACTATAAAACTAAAATACTTCGTATCCGCAATGGTAGTTTAGATGTTGTTAAATTATTAAATTACTACCCAATGACAGATTTTCTTTATTGTGAAATTGAATATAATGAGCTTTCTAATTATTATCATGCGAATCGTTATACTATTTTTAAAGATTTACCTGAATACAATGATTTAAAATGTATAGATATAATTCTTGAACCTATTTACTCTCTGAAAAATCTATCAATGATATCTATTGGAAATTTTAATAATTTCAAATTTGTTAGGAACAGATTTGTATCAAGATGCTTAACTAAAATATTTTTATATGGTTACAATAAAATCGAACTTGAAATTGAAAATCCTAATGGAATTGAAGATGTTTTGATTGGAGGATTTGATAATTCCGACCCTAAACATCTTGATTCTGTAAAAAGCTCATTGATTGAATTAAAAACTTGGGAATGGTATAAGATTAAAGAGATTGAAAAAACTATAATTAGAAGAGATACAAATGATAAATATGCAAATTTCAGTTTTATTAGAGATGTAAATGATTCATTGAAAGAACATTTTAACTTATTTGGATTTAAAAATGAATTGTCAATATATTGGAAATCTGTAAGGAAAAATGGAGTAGTTAACCCTATTAGATTTTATACTGCAATAACACGTTTAAATATCAATACTGCTGGTATCCAAAAAAAAGTTGATAGTTTAATAAATATATCAGCAAATCTTATAACTAATGATACTAGAGATTATGAAGTGTTAATATATGAGAAAATACTTGACAGTATTTATTCTCAAATCAATGATAAAATAAATATGAGTATAATCTACAATCAACAAGAATTTCCTCAGTTACTCAATAATAAAATATTAATACCAAATTTTATAGGGTTACTATTTAATACTGATAAATTAGACGAAATCAGAAAATTAAATAAATTATTAGATGATTGCACAATTCATGTTTTAAAATATGGATATACTGCACTTATACCGGAAGCATGGCTTGGTTATAATAAAAAAATGCCTGCAAAATGGAAGCATGGCTATACTACAGGTTTTATTACTAAAAAAAACAGTAGTATCGTCCATTTATGGGTATGCGTATGGTAGTTAGAATCTACTCCCACCGCTACGGCTTTAATGGGATGGTGGAGGATAATGAGCTAAAGTCAAGAAAGATAAAATAATTATTTACTTATTATGTCTATAATGTTGGGATTATATTTTAGGAATTGTAATGCTTTATGAAATAGAAATAAAACCATTAGCTGAAAAGGATATAAAAGCATTACCAAAAAAAGATGCTATAAATATCTTGGAACGAATATTAAAATTAGAATCAGGACTTAAAGGCGATATAAAAAAACTTACTAATTTTACTCCTGAATATAGATTAAGAATTGGAAATTTTAGAGCATTATTTGAAACTAAAAATAATAAAATAATTGTTTATCGAATTTTACACAGAAAAGAATCTTATAAATAGGGTTAAGAAATGATATTAAATCCTCAAATAATAAAAAATGGTATTGAAAGCCAATATGCGGTTTTACCTTTTGAAGAATTTCTGAAAATGAAAGAAATTATCGAAGATTATGAAGATTTGATAAATTTGCGAAGTGCGAAAAATCAAGATGCTTTGATATCCGGAAAATCTGCAAAGGAATTATTACTTGAATTGAGTAAGTAATATATATGTTCCCGAACTCCCGCTCATATACCGACCCATCATACTCCCACCGTTACGGCTTTAATGGGATGCTGGAAGATAATGAGCTAAAGGGAGAGGGGAATTCTTACTCCACACTATTTAGAGAGTATGACCCAAGAGTAGGCAGATTTTTGAGCTTGGATCCGTCTTTGGCAAAATATCCGAATATCAGTCCTTATGTAGCATTTGCTGATAATCCTGTAATGTTTGTTGATCCGGATGGGGAGGATTATTCGGTAACTGTTATTCATGGAAAGAACCCCCAAATAATAATTAGAGCAAATTATATAGCAATTATTAATGAATCAATTGATGATGCTACGCGCTTTATGCAATCTGGAATAAGATATTGGAATGATGTATCAAAGAAGTATCAATATACCGTAAATAATATTGATTATGATATTATATTTGAATTAGATGTCCAAGATAATACATATAATTTTGCAAATGATGGTCCAGTAAACACAATAACTGTTAGTAGAGAAGGTAAGGCACAGGAAGATGTCGAGCAATTTTGGGAAGATACTGGTTTGCCATACAATCCAGCAATCAAAGGAGCTAATGTTAGGAATACTCTATTTTTAATATTCGAGGAAGTAAATAAAGAGAATAACCCTATGCTTTCACCTCACGAATTTGGACATGGTTTAGGAATGGAACATTATGATGTGATTTTTAATATAATGAATAGTAAAGAAAAATCGACACAGATTGATGGAACGAGTGTACGATCGAATGTAACTGCAAACATAATTGATATGTTAGGTAGAGCCGGACTATGTCCCAGTGCATTTGTATTAACTGAAGAGTCTCGAAGTGCAACTCCCTTGATAGGACAACCTTTGACTCAAGTCAATTCTCATATGAATTATTTAGATTTCGAGAATGTTACTATTGATGGGAAAGAAACAAGTATTGGTGTTACTCCCAAAAACTATGTTGAAATTGGCACTGCACCCGAGAACTTTGAAAATGGAGAATTTAGATGAAAATAGTGATTTTGTTTTTATTATTGATACTTTCTTATTATTACTCAAACGCAGAAGTGATTCGTTTTAATGTTGATTTAGATTTAGATAATTATTATAATATTAATATTGATAGTGTGTATTTCATTTGTTATTTCAAAAGCAAATGTGTACTAAATACATCAAAACATCAAAGTATTATTTATAATAATCAAAATTCTATCCAATTGCTAGATACTACAGTGAGTATTGATAATATTTCTGATAACGACACTATTACATCATTTGTAGATATTTATTTTAGTAAATTAACTAATAGTAATTCCTTTGTCGATTCAATTTATTGGGAACGAAGACGGTTTAAGATAGCAAATAAAAATAAAGCTTTTAACTACAGAATTCCTATGAATTTAAAGACTATATGCTATAGTGAATTAAGACTGAAGAAAAATATATTGCCTGTTAGCCCAATTATTAACGAAAGTTTCTGCATAAGTGAGATTGATAACAGAAATCCTTTTAATAGTCAACATGATACTCTAAGGATATTTACAAATGCTGATTTTTATTCATTAGATTCCGGTTTATACATAGTGAAAAATTGTGAAAATAATAATTGTGATAGTAATTTTATTTTTCAGGATGGTAAATATTTCAGAAAATACAATAAAGGTTTTAAAGTATTTCAACATTTTTTTCGGATTTATATTAATGATAGTACTTTCAAAATTGTCAATTTTCTTAATGATAGTTCGCAAATTATTAAAGAGTATCAAGATTGGCCTTTGATAATTAATTATACATTTGATACAATTTATAAGTCAGATATGGATAGGCACCATGCTTATCTGTATATAAATAATATTAAGTTTGATATTACCGATTCACTAGTCAAAATAGCGAATAAATGCTTTAGCGATAGTGTAGAAAAGAACAAAATGGAATATTATTTTGATGAAAACTACTTTGCTATATCTCGGAACTCGCTTTATTACATGTTTTATAAAGGGAATATAATTGATACTACAGATAATTTCGAATCATGGTTTGAAGGCTACCATTATTCATACTTTGATGTTGTAAAAACCAAAATTAAAGACAAAATAAATATTTTTGAGCTGTATAAAATATTTAATGGTAAAAAGACTATATTAAGTAATGAGGGTGTTGTTTATTCTTATTTAGATAGTCTTTATAGAGCATATAATAAAACCGGACAAAATAGTTCATATAAATTTTCATTAAAACAAAAAGTAAATTATACATATATTATTAATGCAAATGATTTTTGCTTGAGGCTCCTTTTTTACGACTCCAAATACCATGTTTTCTTTGAACCTAAAATAAAATGGATGAAATTTTTGCCGGATACATTTGAAGAAGTTGAAGATGAAAGATATAAATAAAACCAATCGTTATACGGCTTTAATGGGATGGGGAGGATAATGAGCTGAATCCTTAAAATAAATATTTCGATAAGCGTCTTTCATAATATAGATATACAATACAATTATTGGAAGGATTCTGCTGAATATGATTTGCAGAGTGCCTTTGATATGTTGCTAATTAAGCGATATAATTGGGCTTTATTTGTAGGTCATTTGTCATTGTAAAAATTGTTAAAGGCAGTTTATATCAAAATGTATCAAGAGCATCCTCCAAAAACTCATAATTTAGTTTTATTATCCGATAAATTAAGTATTGAATTATCTAATGAAGATAAATTGTTTTTGATGTTGGTTAATAAATTCAATATTGAAACAAGATATGATGATTATAAACGCGATTTTGAAAAAATGTGTACTAAAGACTTTTCTGAAACTAATTTGAACAAAATTAAGGAGTTATTTCAATGGTTGAAACAAAATTATATGCAGAAGGATTAGTTAAAGAATTAATAGAATTGGCTAAAAAAAAGAATATATTTATTGAACAAGGATATATATTTGGTAGTTATTTGGATATTTCGCTCAAAGGTTACCACCCATTTCGGTGAAAGGTTACCACCCATTTCGGTGAAAGGTTACCACCCATTTCGGTGAAAGGTTACCATTCATTTCGGTGAAAGGTTACCACTTCTAAGCCAGCCAAAAGAATAAATAATTGGAATTTATTTAGCTGTGAAGATAATTAGTTTTGCAACTAATAATTGAGCAGTAAATGGCAAACAAAGGTTTAGAAATGTACAATATCAAACAAATCATTAAACTTCATAATGATGGTAAAAGCTATCGTGAAATATGCATGCTATTAGGCATATCCCGAAAATGCGTAACAAAATACGTATTGCTATATAAATCAATAGGTATAGATTACGACACAATCAAGCAAAAGAGTGAAGGAGAGCTTGAAATACTGATGAGAAATCAAGAATTACCAAGTAAAGACCGCTTTCAAATATTATTAGAGCAATGCCCCGAAATAGAAAAGGAGTTAAAGCGAACGGGAGTAACAAAGCAGTTATTGTGGTCAGAGTATAAAATCAGGCATCCAGATGGATATAATTACACACAATATTGCCAACATTATAAAAATTGGTTAAAAGCCAATGAAGTAACAATGCACTTAGAGCACAAATCCGGCGACAAAATGTATGTGGATTTTACAGGTAAGAAGTTACAGTATGTAAATAAAGCGACATCGGAAGTAATTGAAGTTGAAGTATTTATAGCAATATTAGGAGCAAGCCAATTAACCTATATAGAGGCAGTCCCGAGCCAGAAAACAGAGCATTTTATTAAAGCAGTAGAGAATGCCCTCCGCTATTTTGGTGGTGTACCATTGGCAATAGTTCCCGACAATTTAAAAGCCGCAGTAACTAAAGCAAGCAAATATGAAGCAGAGTTAAACATGATATTTGCTGATTTTTCTGAGCACTATAACACAACAATATTACCGACAAGGAGTTACAAGCCAAGAGATAAAGCATTGGTAGAAAGTGCAGTTAACATAAGCTATACAAGAGTATTTGCTACACTCAGAAATGAACAATTTTTCTCGATTCAAGATTTAAACACAAGAATATTAGAAAAATTAGATATTCATAACAACACTAAATTTCAAAATAAAGACTATAGCCGACGAGAACTATTTACAGAAATAGAAGAGCAAGAACTACAAGAATTACCTATAATCAACTATGAAATAAAGAGATACTCTCAGGCAACAGTTTATAAAAACTCTCATATATGGTTCGGAGTTGATGAGCATTATTATAGTATTCCTTACAGCTATATAGGGCAGAAAGTGAAAATACAATACACAAACTCTGCCTTATCCATCTATTGCAAAGGAGAGCGAATCGCATATCACCAAAGGAATTACGGAAAATATCAATATACGACTAATGCCGAACATTTACCGAGCACTCATCAATTTGTCAGCCAATGGAGCCCTGAGAAGTTCATTACTTGGGCAAGAGCAATTGGAGCAGAAACTGAAACAGTAATCAATGAAGTACTCAGTTCTAAGAAGCATCCCGAACAGGCTTATAAGTCCTGTATCGGCATATTAAGTTATGGAAAGAAAGTTGGTTACGAGCGATTGAACCGAGCCTGCAACAGAGCGATACAGTTCAACAGTTATAACTATAGGACTATAAAAAACATTTTGGCAAGCAATTATGATAAAATATCATTAGAAGATGAAATTGAATATCAAACCCCGAATCATGAAAATATAAGAGGAGCACAATATTACGGTAAGATATGAGGATATTTACAAAGTACATAGTATATAAACACTTATATCTCGCGAAAAAATTAAATATTCGACAATGATAATACAATTACAATAAATATTATTTAAAGCATAAATCAATTACAATAGGAAATTAAAAATGCAAAATCAAACAATTACAAAGCTCAACCAGATGAAACTATACGGTATAGTAAGAGCTTACGAAGTATTGCTTACAAGTAGAGCAAGTCAGGAAATGACAAACGATGAATTAGTCAATTATTTAGTGCAATCCGAGTGGGACGATAGGCAAAACAAGAAATTACAAAATCTTATTAAAACGGCAAAGTTCCGCTATCAATCTTGCACTGAAGAAGTAAATTGCAATACAGAAAGGAACTTAGACCGTAACACTTTTTTAAGGCTTGCAAGTTGTGATTTTATTGAAAAGAAAGAAAATATTATTATTACCGGAGCAACGGGAGTTGGTAAAAGTCATATCGCCTCTGCTCTGGGAAATCAAGCTTGCTTTATGGGATACAAAACAGTTTATTACAATTTATCAAAACTGCTAAGTAGCTTGAAAATGAGACGTTCTGACAATACTTATATCAAAGAAATTGAAAAAATTGCACGTCAGGATTTGCTTATTCTTGATGATTTTGGGCTTGCTAAACTTGACACTCAAAATCGGCTCGACCTTTTAGAAATCATTGAAGACAGATATGGTAAGAGGGCGACTATTGTTACTTCACAGTTGCCAATTAGCAAATGGCACGATCTGATTGATGACTCTACTATTGCAGATGCCGTTCTCGACAGATTAGTTCACAATGCTTACAAATTGGAATTAAAAGGGCCTTCGCTTAGAAAGAAAATATAAGAAAAAAAAGATGCTACAAGAGGTAAGAATTTATTATTTTTGTATTGAATTTTTGGTTGGCTATAGTGGTACCCTTTGAGCGAAACACCTGGTACCCTTTGTCCGAAATGGACAGTTATTCAAAAGGACTACAAGATGAGTATTCCGATATAGATGTTGCTTTAGTATCAAAAGATTTTGAAGGTAACAGAATTCTTGACAGTATAAAACTTGACGAATTTGTAGTAGGGCTTTCTCCAAAATTAGAAACGCATACTTTTAAACCTGAAGAGTTCAACTCAGAAAATCTTTTTGTATGTGAAATTCTTAAAACTGCAATTAGGGTGTATTAGAAACTATATTGTAATTATTTCCCATTTGGTATGAAGATTAACTCCCGCTCATATACCGACCCTAACTACTCCCATCGCTACGGCTTTAATGGGATGGTGGAAGATAATGAGCTGAAGGGGGAGGGGAATTCTTACTCCACACTATTTAGAGAGTATGACCCGAGAGTAGGCAGATTTTTGAGCTTGGATCCGTCTTTGGATAAATATCCGAATTTAAGTCCCTATGTAGCGTTTGCTGATAATCCGATTAGGTTTGTGGACCTGGATGTGAGGGATCTCATTATTCGAACAAGATTTAAAAAGTCTCAATACTATCAAACATATTTAAATCTTAAAAGTACTAATCAAGTGTTTCAAAAGATGGTTAGAGGCTTTAGGAATGATGATTTTGATATTATTTTCGATTATGTTTCTTCAGAATCTATGCCCAGAAGTAATGCCAATAACGATATTAATAAAGCGGCGGCTACAACTTATCCAACTTGGTATAAGGACCAGAGTGGGGTAGTTAGAAGTACAGAATCAAGGCAATTTTACAATTCAGATTTTGCTTGTGAAAATAATAATAATAAATTAATCTTTACAGAGATTGGAAAAGCTGTTGTTATTTTACACGAAACAGCTCACTCTCGTGACGATATATTAAAACAAAAATCAGATGATAGTCATAATTATACTGCAATGCATTCAAGAAGTGACATTTTTAACGCGTTAAAAGAATTTCGAGATGATAATGATTTAGATATTTCGGATACTAAGCTATAAGCACTTTCGTGGTTTGGTTTGCATAAATCTGATGCTTTTAAACAATACATTACAAATAATTATCAGATTAACGGTATTAGTTATAATGAAGCAACTAACAACTGGAATAATGACATAAAGAGTATTATTGTTACTGACAGTTCTGAAGATTCAAGTATTCAAAATAAGAAGTAAAAAAATGAAAACAATAAAACATCCAATCAAAATATACTCTAAAAGCCTTTTAGCAATTTCTGTTGTTTTTTGTCTATTACTTAGTTTCGTTTTAATGATATCTAAAGAATATTTGTTTTTTGAAGAGTATCAGTATTATCATCCAACCATTTTACAAGAATACTATTCGGATAATACCAAATCCTTAATCAAAACAATATCATCTATAGATACACTAATTACAAATGACACAATAAGAAGAGAATATATTTGCAATAATGTATTCAAAGAATTTGGTTATTTTATGCTTGATACAACTACTTCATATAATTTATTTAAAATTGAAAAAGATTATAAGTGGTATGTAAAAATTGAAAATGAATGGCAATTGTTTTATTATGATAAAATCAACGATACTTTAAAGTATAAATCCTTTTATATTACGTCAGTTGGCGATGGTGAAGGCGGTATTGATACCATTTATAACACTTATTATATTTCTAAAATTATTTGGAAAGATCATATTTTTAAAAATAGAAATAAACTTAGAATATTACAGTATAGTAATGGACTATCATCTGATAAAACATATATATTTGACCCACAAAAAGGCATTATTGGTTGGATTCTACCTTGTAAAAAAGAAATAAGAAATATTAAGATTTCAGGTGATTCAATTGATTACAAAGAAAAGACAATTTTCGACACTTGTTGGAGAGTCCAATTACTAAATAGAAAATAAATCCCCCACTCTTCTATTGTTTCAAGAGAGGGGGCGAAAAATAATAATCAAGAATGATTATGCGGAGACTTTTGTTGCTGAGAAAATAAATTACTTTGCTAATATAATTGATGCAAAACAATAAAATACGAAGATAAATGTTTATACTTTTTTAAATAAATTGAGATAATCTGATGCCGACTATCTTGAGAATTGCATCATATAGATTCTTCTTTTATTCTAATGAAGGAAAAGAGCCGGCTCATATTCATATAGAAATATCAGGTTGTGAGTGCAAATTTTGGTTAGAACCGATTAAATTGGCTGTCAATTATGGAGTGAAACCAAATCAGCTTCGTGAAATTGAAAAGCTAATATTCACAAACAAAGAATTTATTATAGGAAAATACAATGAATACCATCAAAATAGATAATTTAATTTCTACGGCTGCCGCTATCAATGTATGGGTAAAAGAACGCATGATTTATATTGAGCTGGCAGACTTTAGAATTATTGGTTTCCCTGCGGATAGATTTATACTGTTAAAAGCAGCTACCGATGAGCAATTACAAAGAGTAACAATCCGTTTAAACGGTCTCGCTCTGCGTTGGGAGGAATTGGACGAAGATTTAAGTATAGATGGTATTTTACAAGGCAATTTTCAATTGTCGATGTAATTATGCCGAATTCCCGCTCATATACCGACCCTACATACTCCCATCGCTACGGCTTTAATGGAATGGTGGAAGATAATGAGCTGAAGGGAGAGGGAAATTCGCTTGATTTTGGTGCCAGATTCTATGACCCGAGAGTGGGTAGATTCTTGAGCTTGGATCCGTCTTTGGCAAAATATCCGAATTTAAGTCCATATGTAGCATTTGCTGATAACCCGATTATGTTTGTGGATCCGGATGGGAGAGTAGTTAGAATTGCACCTAATATTACAAATGCAATTGATTTAAAAGACTTAGAAGAAACAATAAAAGTGGTAAGTCGCACAGCCGTGTTCAAAATGTTAAACGAAAGAGCACTTAGTTTAGAAAACAAACCTGTTTTACCTGATGATCCGAATTATATAAGTGAATTAATTCAAGAAAAAATGGCTTCTTCTTTCTATATTGATGTTACCATTGAGTTTAAAAATATAGATAATGATTTAGAATCTAAATCTGATAGATATATTACACAAAAAGTTGGAAATAGTATTAGAATGTTAAATTGTACTATTCAAGATGGAAATGTAACACCAGATTATACTTATTTCTTTAATGCTAAGGATTATATGAAAAATGTAACAAATAATCTTAAAAACTATTTTGCAAACCCTGACGTACCAACTCAAGATGAAATATCAAATATTATCAATGAGATTACTCAATTAGCCAAAGGACAAGAACAATCATCAGCAGTGCCAATAATGATTTCTAAGGGAGCAATCGTTATTGATGATGCTCCTGAACAATCTTTGAGTAAAGTATTAGCACACGAATTGGGTGGCTTTTTAGGTTCAATTAAAGAACCTGCAAAAGACTGGATTTATAATGTATTAATGCCAGCTGTAACCGGCAATAAAAACTGGAATAAAGGTGGGCATTATCCGAGTGATAATCCTCATGCAGTAGGGGCAGAAGAAGGAGAAAAACAACTATGAAATATTTATTTATGCTTTTCTTTTTATGTTCTTTTAGCTTTAATGCTCATAGCGAAACATTATCTTCGGATAGTAATTCACCACATCAGATTTGGTACACTTTTATTCTTAATAATATTTTCGAATATCGAGCTTGTAACAAAATCAATGATAAACAAAGGATTTACAATCCTGATTTTCTGTACGAATATAAAAATGATGATGGATATCATAATTTAGAAATAAACAAAGATTATCAATTATCAATTGATACAATTTCTTTTCCCAGATTCGATTCATTATTTAAATTTTATGAATATACTTTTGATTGGGGATATTTCAAAACCGTAGTTATTCATCCCAAAGATACACTTTATAATAAGCATTTATATAATAGAGTTGATTTCGATTGTGATAGCCTTGTTAGAAAACAAGATATTGGTGCTGGTGGACTTGGTTATCTGAGAGGAATAGTAGCCGAAATTAAAGTAGCTAACGACGAAAAATGTTTTTTTATAAGTGGTGAAATGTTTCTTGATGATGTAAAAGAAATACTGTTTAAGGATACATTGTATCCGGAATTAATTAAAGACTATATCTTACTAAAGTATTACAACTATCATCCTGATTCTATTCAAGTAACTGAAGAAATCAAAGGGAAAGTATATTCTGCTATATTCAAATCAAACGAAAAAAAAATATTTGTATTAATAAAGAAATCAAATTATATCGAATATAGTCGTACTAAAAAGAAATATATTGAAATATATATTCCAATTTATGGGGAATACGACTAATTTAATGATGTCTGATTATATATATACTATGCCGGAGGATTATAAGATCAAGGGAAAGTGAAATAATAATTTATTAAAAACATCGTCAATTGATATGTGTTTCATAATGGGAGTCAGCAATTGAAGGAATTAGCCTTAAATATAGCCGGAAATGATTTTTTCGGATTGTTTGAATCAACTGTGAATAAATCCGAAATCACAAAGATTAATTCTAATTTTGGTTCTGCAATTCTTATGGATAAAAGTACTTGGGACTCTATGAATGAAACTTTGATGTTGCTACAAGATAAAACAGCGCTTAGAGCTTTACTTTTAGGGCATCAAGCCAGAGACAACGGTACTAAACTCGGTAAATTAATTGAAGATGTGAATTGATATATAAAATATTAATATTGCCTACCGCTGAAGAAGATTTATCTTGGCTAAAAAAAAATGATAAAGCCACTTACATCAAATGTTTTGATATAATAAGAGCAATGACTCTATCACCTCGCGAAGGAATAGGAAAACCGGAAAGATTGAAATATTTTGATAAAGAAGTATATAGTCGCCGAATAAATCAGTCAGACAGACTTATTTATACTATTTATGAAAATGTAAAAGAAATAGATATTTCTTCTTGTAGGGGACATTATGAATAATGCTATCCCATTTGGTATGAAGATGAACTCCCGCTCATATACCGACCCATCCTACTCCCACCGCTACGGCTTTAATGGGATGCCGGAGGATAATGAGCTAAAGGGAGAGGGAAATTCATTAGATTTTGGTGCCAGATTCTATGACCCGAGAGTGGGCAGATTCTTGAGATTGGATCCTTTATATAATAAATATCCGAATATCAGTCCTTATGTTGCTTTTGCTGATAATCCGATTATGTATATTGATCTTGATGGATGGGATTGGATATTATCAAAGGGTAATAAAATAATTTGGTATGCAGGAAATTATGGAGATACAAAGACTGTGTTAAAATCATTCAAAGCTACCTCTGGAATTGATAAAGCTGCTGGTACTCAAAATGGAAAACCATTTACTGTTGACGGTCGAAATTCTAAATATCAAAGCATCCCCAACATTGGTCCTACACCAGAAGGAAAATATAGAATTAATTTAATACCTGATCCAAATAGAGTGGCAGAAGCAAATACAAAAGGAGAGATTATGCCAAATTCTGAAGGAGGAATAGAAAAATTACCTGAATTTGTTCCAAATCCTGATAATCCATCATATGGATGGATGTATCCTGATTGGGGTAAATTAAGGGCACATTTAGAACCCATAAATGTAACAGGAGCTGTTTCAGATGATGTTGATCCTAAACATGGCAGAAATATAAATTCATTCTATTTTCATGATTCAGAAAAAGGCTATACGCATGGGTGTACAGAAGTAGAAAGTTCATTTTTTGAGATGTTGATAAATTACAGAAATGCCGGAAATAAATCAATAGATGTTAAAATTGATTACCCAAATAATAATTACAATACTAATGGCGGAACTAAAAAGGAAGAGACTAAGAAGGAAAATATTGGAGAAGAATCAGATGGTAACTAAACTTTTCTATATATTAATATTTGTGTCCACTTATTGTCATTCTTTTTCTCAGTGTGAATATTTGTCAGCAAGAGCAAGCTTAAAAAATGATAGTGTTTTTGTTGAAATAATGAATAATTCCACAAGTGATACAATGTTATTGACTTTGTATTTACAGAATAAAATTGATTCTAATTGGGTAGCGCGATCTGACGATATATTTTGTGATAATACAAGTCCTAAGACTACTATTGTATTCATTATGCCTAATCAAATAATTAATTTATCGGCTGTTCTGTCAGACGCAAATGAAATTGATTTCAATAATATTGATATATCATCGTCAAAAATTATTTTTTATGACAGTCCCTTATCTTATAGAGTTTTAATTAAAGTACTTGAAAATTTAGAGGGAAGTATAAAATGTAAAGCTTATTCCAATGTTTTTTATTAGATAAACATTGAATATTTATTTTCTAATATTTTATAATTTATCACAAATGAATATGTCTTTGTTGTTTTGAAGGATTACAATGATTTAAATCACAAATATTAATATTTTAATAAGCGTCTTTCATAATATGGATATAGATATACAATACAATTATTGGAAAGATTCTGAAGAAGATGATTTGCAAATATTTGATTTTCAAAGTTATGAAAGAGGTTATGTAGAACCAAGAAAAGATCAAACAGAGCCTAATAAAAATGAAAATGATAAACCCAAAAAAAAGAAATAAAAAAAAATGAGTATTATTAAAATATGTTTTATAATATCTTTCATCCTTTTGTTTAGCGAATATACTATTTGTCAAGAAAAAGATGAATATCATAAAAAATTGCTTTCTGTGCCTAAAGAAATTAAACTGCAGTGTGTTTTTGAATTGGAGAAATTAGAAAAAGATGACTCTTTGAGTAAACGAATTAGAGATTTATTTTTAGATTCACTAAAGGATTGGAAAAATAAAAAATTAAAATATACTAATTACCAAAATAGTTCCTTTGAATTTATACCAAATATTGTCTGCTTTAACTCAAGCCGAGATAAAGGATTAATATTTATTTTACAGATTGATAAAAGTAAAAAAGGGGATTATTCAATTAGATTTAACTTATGTGTTAAAGAAAACAACGAATGGGGTTTCTACACTTATAATATAGCAGACTATTTTTTACAAAAATCTAAACTAATTAAAGATTATCCGAAAGCTAAGAAGATTAAAATTAATGGCGTAAATTTTGGTTATTTAATTGCGTTATTTTATGATATGCTGGCAGTAAATTATTTTCTTGATTCAGATTGTACAATTAATGATTACTTTATAAATGGATTTTATCGTGATGACACAAAAGAAATGCATGAAGAGTTTTTTAAACAGTAAATAAATATATATGATTTTAAATTTGAATGACAAATACCTACTCCCACCGCTACGGCTTCAATGGGATGGTGGAGGATAATCAAACAAATATCTTGCTTAAAACAATATAAATCATTAAATTGCAATTATGTGTGAAGAAATAAAAAATATAACAGACGAAATATTAAGCAGGCTAAATAAAGAATTTGACCCGCTAAATGTATATTTGTTTGGTTCTTATGCTTGGGGCATACCCAATCAAGACAGCGATTTAGACTTATTAGTAGTTATTGAGCAGACTAAAGATTCTAAAATATTACGCGAACGGAAAGCCTATAAGTCATTGAGAGATATGAAATTGATATTGCCTATCGATATTTTAGTAAGAACAAAAGATGAAATATTTCAATATTTAGAAGATAAAAACTCCATTTATAATAAAATTTATAACAGTGGCAAGTTATTATATGAAAAGTATTAATTTACCTGAGAAATGGCTTGAGAAATCAAGAACTGATTTACTTTCTGCTAAAAAATTGGCAAACGGAGAAACAAAATATTTAGAAACAGCTGTGTACCATTGCCAGCAATCCGGCGAAAAAGCGTTAAAAGCATTCTTAGTTTCTAAGTCAATAAATTTTCCTAAAACTCACGATTTAACTTTTCTAATCAAGCTATCCATTGATTCTGATGATAGTTTTAAACAATTATATGAAGAATGCGAAATCTTAACCCCTTATTCTGTTGAATATCGCTATCCTGATGACATTGCCGAGCCTTCCGTAGAAGACTACGAATTGGCTTGTAAATCATCTTTTAAAATATTTGATTTTGTCTCCGATAAACTATTATTAAAATTATTATGATTATTATGTCTTACTCCCGCTCATATACCGACCCTACATACTCCCATCGCTACGGCTTTAATGGGATGCCGGAAGATAATGAGCTGAAGGGAGAGGGGAATTCATTAGATTTTGGTGCCAGATTCTATGACCCGAGAGTGGGCAGATTTTTGAGCTTGGATCCGTTATATAATAAATATCCGAATTTAAGTCCCTATGTAGCGTTTGCTGATAATCCAGTAATGTTTGTAGATCCGGATGGGAGAATCATTACAGACGCATTGAGAACAAATGTAGTTACACCTTTAGACAATTGGTACACAAATAGTATAAATACACTATTAAATATGGACTGTAAAGGTAATGTTGATAAAGAAAACTTAAGAACTACATTACTAAGTAGAGCAAGAATTGAATATTCTGAGTTTCAAGCTCAAGTCCAAGTATTGAATGCTTCACTAATCAAATATGACTATTTTCAAGCATATGTACCCGTTAATCCAAATGTGGGAGGTAAAATAAGACCGGAAGTTGTGAAAAATGATGATAAAATTTTACTTTCATGGTCTATTGGAATTCAATTAAATTTCCATCAACAAAACAATGAAAATAAAAGACATGAATGGGAGCATTTATTTGATTTTGAAATGTGTAGAATTAATTTCAAATCAAATGGTGATGCAGGATATTTTTATGATAGGCATGACGAAGTTAAAGCTTTTAATAAAATGTACACAATAATGGATATTAATCAATTTATTAATGGCTATGGAAATTTTTATAGATTAATGGAACCACGAACAATCGATAATTTAGACAGAAATTATAATAATTTATCAAAACAAGATCTTGGTCTTTTTAATAATGATGGAAGTATAAATTTTAACACATTTCAAAACGAATTAAGTGTTGATGTCCTAGATCAATTGTCAATCTTTAATTATCATAGAGTAACAGATGCTGTTAAAAATACCATTGAAGGACATCAGAATTCAGAAGCGACTAGAACAGAATAAATATCAATTAATTAATAGAGAAATAAATATATGTTATTATTGCTTTTAATAAGTTTGAATCTAATAAGTAATTTTTCTCCAAATTTTTATGATTTTCCGCCGAATCAGATTGACAATTGTAAACCTTTTAATATTTACAATGATACGCTTAATATTTATATTAATGTTTATTTTAATTCTGAGGGAGATGGGATAAAAGATATTGTAATTGATGATTCTTGCTTTATTTTCTATAAAGATAAATTAGTATATTCATTTATTCCTTTATGGACTAACCCAAGTAACCGTTTCATAGAAAGAGATAATTCAGGAATATTTTCAAATTATGTCATATCAAATACCTTACAAGGGAAGAAACCATTAACATTATATAACCTATATACTGGGAAAAATACTATTTATAATACACATTTTCAGAGTGATGATTATACAATAGAAATTATTAATGATGATACGATTTTAGTTCAAAGCAATTCTCCCTGTGTTTATTGTAAAATTACAAAAGATACAATTCTTAATATAAATAGTGATATTATAAATAATATTAGAAACTCATTAGAAGGTGTAAATAATATCAGTTTGAGCAAAGTTCTGTACTTAGAAAATAATCTTCTTATTTATAGATTATTTTCTTCCAAAAATTACAATAAGAAATATTATTTGATTTACAATAACAAACTAACAGATTCAATAAGTAATTTATCTGGTAGGTATATAAAGCGATTTAATTCATTTGTGCATCTTATAAGATATGACACAATTAACAATGTGCCATTAATTCAATTATATAAGATAGACGATGGCAAATTTATTAAAGAATCAAATGATAGTGTGTTTTATAATTATTTTATAGATAATAAATTAAATAGATATAAGATATACGATTATAATTTTGTCTATTACATTGGGGACACTTATATTATAGATATAAATGATGAAATTAAAACTACTACCTTGTTTTATGATTCTAAATTCAATAAATTCTTTGAACCTAAAATAAAATATTTTGAGATAATTAAAAGCGATGGCAAATTTAAAGAAATTAAATATACTCCAAAAAATTAAATGTTTTCAGCAATACGCTTTCATTAATATAACGAACAATAAGTATATTTTCATTTTAATAAGCGTCTTTCATAATATGGATATAGATATACAATACAATTATTGGAAAGATTCTACAGAAGTTGATTTACTAGGTTATGAAGGTTTCAAAGGTGCTTATAAAAGAGGTAGTAATAGTATCCTAATGGTTTATTATGAGTCTGGAAAACCGACTTTATGGGATTTATGGAATCTATTTGGAGGCGAGCCTAAATGTGTTACTTATAGAATTGATACAAATGGAGGTAAAATAACAAATGTTCAAAAAAGCGATGGGGATATACATAATGAAAATGATACTGAATAATCTGAAAGATATTAAATATTTTTTTGTTCTTATAATATTATTATATTCTTGTAGTGGCATAAATGAAGTTAAAAAGTTTAATGAAACTCAGGTAAAGGACACAAGCTTAATTAATGTATATAATCATTATTTCAATGTTTCTGACTGTGAAAAAATTACTATTTTAGATTCAATGATTCGTGAGTGTCAGTATCTAAATGAAAATTTATACAAAACTATCAATTCATTACCAAAATATAAACAAGAAGAATATTTTATATGTGATTATACACGTCCTGATTTATCTTACTTTAATGGATTCATTGATGATTCTATAATTTCAATAATACTATCAAATATGAAAAATTGCTATAATGATGATTATCAAATATTATTATTGGATTTTATAAGTTATTTTCAACATAAAACAAATAAAGCATTTTTTCAAGAACCTTATACTGAAATTAACCAAATGAAAAGAGATAGGTATAAGATGGCATATTCCGACTTAGCTCGTCTTGTTCATTACATGTCAATTTCATTATATGAAGGGAATTTATTGATTTTAAAGGATTATTTCGGTTGTGATACTGTAATTACTTCTGAGAAATATTTTATAGATATAGAATTAGATTCAGCATCAGTAGCAAATTACATAAAACAGAAATATAAATTTTATAAATTAGATACTAATAGCCTTATCATTAAACCATTATTGCCATCATATATTTATAATGTTGAATTTTATACTTCCGGTAAATGGAATTATTTTAATATCCAATTATATATCGGAAATAACTGTTGGGATTATAATAAAATTCAAAAATATTATGACCAAAATAAATCTACATTTGAATTATATGAGCAAAAAAAGAAGATTGTACATGAAAAATCTACTATGATGCATTTGGGTAATGAAATAAAAGACAAAGCATTTCAGCAGTATTATTATTTTTTAAATAGTGATTATCCTATTCAAGGATTATATAACCATAGTATTGAATGAAATTATTAGTACTTCTTTTTGTTGAGTCAATGCTGAAAGGAGAGGGGAATTCGCTTGATTTTGGTATTACTGAAAAACTACAAAATAAATCAAGTAGTGTTCGTCTATTGTATAGTACAATATAAACGAGAAGAAAATGAAAATTAAAACGATAATACATGAAGAAGACGGCGGTTATTGGGCTGAAGTACCTTCTATACCCGGCTGTTCTACTCAAGGCGACACTATCGAAGAGCTGATTCAAAATTTGTATGAAGCGATTGAGGGTTGTCTTAGTGTTGATTTAGAAGCATATCAGTGTACCGGAAATTCCCGCATTATGGAATTGGCAATATGAAATCAATTAGTGGCAAAGATTTAGCTAAATTATTAGAAAAATTTGGCTGGCAACTTGCACGTATTAATGGTAGCCACTATATTTACATTAAAGACGGTTGTATCGAGCGAATTTCAATCCCAATTCATGCTAATAAAGACATCAAAATAGGTCTTTTGAAACATATCTTGAAAACAGCTGGAATCTCCGAAAATGAAATATAAAATCAATAATTATTTCCTATTTGGTATGAAGATTAACTCCCGCTTATATACTGACCCTACCTACTCCCA
Source organism: uncultured bacterium (assembly GCA_942493235.1). GTDB lineage: Bacteria > Bacteroidota > Ignavibacteria > Kapaibacteriales > UBA2268 > ENR-C587. Next base: position 1,264,686 of record OW818676.1, read on the forward strand.
CCGCTACGGCTTTAATGGGATGATGGAAGACTTTGAGCTGAAGGGAGAGGGGAATTCGCTTGATTTTGGTATAATTGACTAATCAAAATTCGATTTTATAAAATATATTATTAGGTCGCTCGTATTTATTTTTACATAATAATATATCGGAATAAACATAATGAAAACTATGCAACTAAATCTTCCCGACAGTTTAGAAATCTCTGCTATAAATATGCTTAGATTTTTGTCTGCTAAACTTTATGAATCAGGAAAAGTCAGTTTAGGACAGGCAGCAGAGATTGCCGGACTTAGTAAAATCAGTTTTAGCGAAATCCTCTCTGATTATGATGTTATGCTCATTAATTATTCTGCAGAAGATGCCATTAACGATGCAATCAAACTTTAATACTATAATTGCAGATACATCTTGTTTGATTTTACTATCCAAAATCAATAGGTTAAACATTCTCAATAAAATGTTTGGTACTGTTTCAATTACAAAAATTGTAGCAGATGAATTTTCTGAATTCCTGCCGGACTATATACAAGTTGTTAAAAATATAAATGATAAGTCGATTGAAATTTTGAAATTAAGTCTTGATATTGGCGAAGCCTCATCAATTGCATTAGCTCTTGAGATTGACAATTCATTGTTAATAATCGATGACCTCAAAGGCAGGAAATTATGTGAAAGCTTGAAAATAAATTTCAGCGGAAGTATAGGTCTATTAATTAAAGCACTTAGAGAGAAAATAATAGAAGACCCGATTGAACTTTTAAAAGATATTAAAGCAACAAATTTCAGAATATCCGATTCAATATTGAAATTGCTATCCACTATAAATCCCGATAATATTTAATTATGCCGAATTCCCGCTCATATACCGACCCATCTTACTCCCACCGCTACGGCTTTAATGGGATGGTGGAGGAGTTATAATATTCCTTATTAATTAGCGTCTTTCCTTTTTATTATAATGGAGAACTTTATGGATTTCAATGTAATTATTGAAAAAGATCAAGATGGATATTATGTAGCTTCAGTCCCAGCACTTAGGGGTTGTTATACACAAGCTAAATCACTTGATGAGTTGCAATCGAGAATCACCGAAGCAGTTGAATTATGCTTAGAAGAGCAGGACTGTGATTTTAAGCCGTTAGATTTTATCGGAGTTCAACGAATTAGAGTTTCACAGTGAGTAAAACACCTATTTTTACAGGTAAGGAATTAATAAAACAATTAATGAGATTTGGTTTCGAAGTTACTCGAATCAAAGGTAGCCACCATTTTCTTAAGCATAGTGATGGGAGATGTACTACTATTCCGGTTCATAGTAATGAAGAAATAGGAAGAGGATTATTATCTAAAATCCTTACTGATTGCGAAATACAAATCAATGAATTAGTTAAATAAATAATTATGCCGAACTCCCGCTCATATACCGACCCATCATACTCCCACCGCTACGGCTTTAATGGGATGCCGGAAGATAATGAGCTAAAGGGAGAGGTTTCAGAATTTTTAAAATTCAATTATCTAAATCACCTAAATAAATCCCCCTCTCTTCGATTCTTCAAGAGAGGGGGCGAAAAATAATAATCAAGAATAATTATTCGGTAACTCTTGTTGCGGATAAAGTCATAGAAACATTGTATTTTTAATTATCGTTTAAAATTTAAAATCGTTAGTATTGACTACTTCGGCATAGAGTCCATTTAGTGCTGCAATAAAGGATTTCTGTACATACTCGGCTTTAATTGTTTCACCAAATAATACTAAATCACGTGTAGCACACGCATCTTGAACTAATGTAATTGTGTAGTCCAAATCATTAGCTGCCCGGGTAGTAGCATCGACACACATTTGAGTCATCATTCCGCAGATTACTAATTTTTCGATTTGCTTTGACTTTAGTACTTCAGATAATTTAGTATTTCTGAAGCTGTTTGGATAATTCTTTTCCACTATTGCATCTTCGTGATTTGGCTTAATTTGCTCGACGATTTCGCATCCGCTTGTATTAGGAACGAAGAATGTAGCTCCGGGTCTGACATTCAAATGTTTGATATAGATAATATCTTTTTTTTCTTCTCTAAAGAGCTTAATTAAGTGGGTAATATTATCGACTGCTTGAACTGAATTAACCAATTCCATATTTCCGTTTGGTAAATAATCATTTTGAACGTCGATAATTAATAGTGCTGATTTCATAAATAACCTATAAATTAGTTTGTAGTAAATTTTATAATTATATCTGACAAGTCAGGAAATTTCTCAATTAAGTAATTGCGTTCGGCTAATTCAAATTCTCTGAAGTCGAATGCCGGAGCAACCGTACACCCGATTAACGAATATGAATTGGCTTCTCTGGGGGTAGCCGCCATCCAAGTATTTGCCGGAATTAGTGCTTGAAAATTAAATACTTCTTTGGAATTTCCAAGTAATACTTTTGAGTAATTGCCATCGGGAGATATTTTGTGAAGTTCAAGAACCGAACCGGAATAGAAATGCCACATCTCATCTTGCTTAATTCTGTGAAATGTTGATACATCAGCACTCTCTAACATGAAATATATTTGCGAGCAGAAAGCCCTGCTTTCGGAATTTTCGCCTACTTGATATGTATCTGGTGAGCGGTAAGTCTCGCAGAAATATCCGCCCTCAGGATGCTTTTGCATTGATAATTTCTCTTTAATTTCTTTTGATGATATCATATTACATTCTTCTAATATAAACTATTATTTCTAATCTTTTTACAATTTTTCAAATATATTATACAAAATTATCAAATTATTTTGTTAATTTTACAATTAAACTTAGTTAATGTGTTATTTTAGGATATTTATGAAGAATTTCATTTTAATATTTATTTGTTATAGCGTTTGCATATTGCAAAGTAATGCTCAGGTATTAATCAATGAAGTAATGCCTTCCAATTATTATACGTTTTATGACGAAGACTATGAAGCAAGCGACTGGGTCGAGCTTTACAATCCATCAAATCAAGAAATTAATCTTAAAGATTATGGCATTTATGACAAAGCCGACTACCCGAAATCATTCAAATTACCGGATATAAAAATCGGAGCCAAATCTTATTTAACATTATTTGCGTCCGACAAAAATCGTTCAAGTTCTGATGTTCAAATAATTGAAAATACTTCAAATGGAATCTGGCATGGTGGAGTACAGGACGACGGCACATTCTATTATCAGATGATTAGCGGGGACTTTGTTGCCGAATTAGATGTCCGATCTATTCGCCAATACGACCGTCAATCAATGGTAGGAATGATGCTCCGTACGGGTCTTGAACGAGATGACGCTTATGTAGGTATTTTTTGCAAATCCCCCGAGCATAAGGGGTACATCACTCAATATAGAAAAGAAAAAGGCGTTAGCACTATATATACTCAACCCGATTATGGAATTGACTATCCAAATGAAAATATAAGATTAGAACGCAAAGGTGATTCGGTCTATACTTACTTTTTGAGATCAGGAGCTTTTAGGATATTGCATGCAGTACGCTATCTGCCGTCAAGCACTCCCCTATATTTCGGCGTAGCGGCTTCATCATCGAATATTTATTTGAATTCGATTTTTGCTATTAACAGTTTTTCAATAGATAATACTCCTATAAAAATCAATCAATTAACTAAAGCCGAAATCGGCACATCAACTTCAAATCTTTATGATTCTAAAGAAATACATACTAATTTCAAAATCAAAACCGGAGGTGAAGTCGTTTATTTATGGAATAAAAACGGTCAGCAGATAGACTTTATTCAAATTCCGCAATTACTATGCGATGTTTCTTTCGGTAGGTATCCGGACGGCTCTGATAATAAGTACTATTTCAAACCGGGTACTCCAAGTGCTGTAAATAAAAATCAATTTACGGCTATCGCCAAAACTCCGACTATAACCACAACTAATCAATGGAATGATAATATAATAAATATTAAAATAACTAATAGCGAACCGAATTCTAAAATATACTATTCCACAGACGGCACTTTGCCCTGCGATACTACTTTGCTATATAATAATGAAGATATCAGAATAGATAAAAATAAGGTTGTCAGAGCTATTTGCATAAAAGATAATTATCTGAACAGTCCGGTAGAAACTAAAACATTTTTCTACCAAGACTCTTCAACACTGCCTGTTATGGCTATCAGTTCGGACTCTTTGAATTTCTGGGACCCCGAAGACGGAATATTTATTCAGAAAAATATGTATTCAAAAAGGGAAATTCCTGCTACTATCGAATATTTTGACAGAAATAAAAAACGTGTTTACTTAGCAGAAAGTGGATTAAAGCTTCATGGTAATGTTACGCGAGTATATGCTCAGAAAGCCTTACGCTTCTATGCTCGCAGATTATACGAGACTGACGAATTTACCTATCCGCTATTCGGGGCTCGCTCGCTTCCTGCTTATGAGACATTTATACTTCGTAATGCAGGAAACGACTGGAAAGATGCTTATTTCCGTGATGCAATGATGGGTGTAGCTTGCGAAAATATTCAGAATTTCGATGTAATGGAATACCAGCCCTGTATGGGATTTATTAATGGTGAATTCTGGGGTTTGTATAATATTCGTGAAAGATTAGACGAGGAATACATATCAATCAAGTATAATGTTTCAGAAGAAAGCATTAATCTTATCGAATCTAATGATGGAGTAATATCCGGCTCTATTAAGCCATTTATTGATATGCAGGAAAATATTGAAAAGCTCGACCTGACAAATAGTATTAATTATAAATATGCCCAAGATAATATTGATATTGACTGGTTTATTGATTATTCCTTTGCTAATATCTATGCTTTCAATTATGACTGGCCCTGGAACAATGTCAAATTCTGGCAGTCATCACAATATGATAATAAATGGAGATGGGTGCTTTATGATCTCGATTTCGGTTTAGGTTGGATGGGTTCCGTGCCTTGGGGTAATTATCTACCGACTGCATTTAAACCTGATACATGCCGCTATGGTAATATTGCTTTCCAACTACTTCAAAATGATGGCTTTAAAATTAAGTTTATTAACCGCTCTTGTGATTTGTTAAATACCGACTTTAATTCCGAGAGAATGGTGAAAATTACTGACAGTCTTGCTGCTCAAATCAGACCGGAAATTAGCCGTCAGCATGCTAAATGGAGCGAATCTGTAATTGATTGGGAAAATAAAGTTAAAACTATCAGAAATTGGGTCGATTTGCGTGCCGATTCAATGCCCAATAACTACGTTGAATATTTTAAATTAAAGGGGAAAGTAAAAACAACTATCTCTATAAATAAGTCCGATGCCGGAATTATCAAACTTAATACGATATACCTTAGGAATTTCCCATGGACCGGAATTTATATGCAAGAAATCCCAATTGAATTAACAGTATATCCTAATTCAGGTTTCAATTTCAAGTATTGGATAGTCGATGCAGTTAAGTATAATGAGAATCCGTTAAAGTTAACTCTGAATAATTCTGTTAGTGATATTCAAGCAGTATTTGGTACAGGTAGCTCAGAAAAAGAAGTCGTAATTAATGAAATTATGTATAAATCTGCCGATGACAATGAATGTGGCGACTGGATAGAGCTGTATAATCCTAATGCTAATGAAGCTGATTTATCCGGATATATGTTAAAAGATAATAATGATGACAATAGCTATGTATTCCCCCAAAATACAAAATTAGCTCCTGATTCCTATCTTGTAGTTTGTGCAAGTTCAAATTCGTTTAGTGCCGAATATCCAAATTTAACGTCTTATATAGGTAATTTCAGTTTTGGACTTGGCAAAGAAGATGCCGTAAGGCTCTATAATGCAGACCTTCGTATTGTTGATTCGGTAGCTTATACCTCGGCTCAACCATGGTATGATGTATGCTACGGAATCGGACCGAGCCTTGAGCTAAAGCAGTGGGATTCGGATAATGCTTTTGCATTTAATTGGAGTCCGTCTTATGTAACCGCCGGAACTCCCGGAGCAAAGAATTCAACAATCATAGGAGTTGAAGATAGACTCTATTCAAATGATTTTAAGATATATCCTAATCCGACTAATGGAATTTCATATTTGGAATTTATTTCAAATGGAGATTATAATTTCTCATTAGAAATAGTTGACCTTATCGGAAATATTTATATGAGTGAAAATTACAATTTAAATTCCGGTAGTGTTAAAATACCGATTGACTTCAGTATGCTTACTTCTGGAGCATATTTCATTAAGCTGAAATATAATGCAGACTTATATAAAGTTTTACCATTAATGAAGAGATAACCGCGAGGTTGTAGTTATAAAGTTATAAAGTTGAAAGTGGGAATTAGGAATTAGGAAGTAGGAATTGGGAAATAGGAATATGCACTTCTCCGCACTATGCTCTGCGTAGTGCGGTTAGTCTTCCAACAGCGTTAGCTGTTGAACATCGGTAAAATGAATTTGACAATCCATTTCATCTCCTTTCTATGCTCTGCGTAGTATGGTTAGTGGTTGAAAAATCTTTCAACCTCACCCAAACCCTCTCCGAAGGAGAGGGCTTAAAGATTATATATTGAAGATATGGGTAACTAATCTTCAAATTCCCCTCCAATGCAGGGGTGGCATCGCGAAGCGATGACGGGGTGGTTCTTTCATCGGGGTTCGGGGATAGGAAGTAGGAATTTGTACGCCTCCGCACTATGCTCTGCGTAGTGCGGTTAGTGGTTGAAAAATCTTAAACCCTCTCCGAAGGAGAGGGCTTAAAGATGATAATTGGATAATAAGGGCTGGTGTTTACAACTATTCTTTAAATTCCCCTCCAAAAGGAGGGGTGGCATCGCGAAGCGATGACGGGGTGGTTCTTTCATCGGGGTTCGGGGATAGGGTTTGGGAATTAGGAAGTTGTTCTTTCTTCCAACATCGTTAGATGTTGAATATTGGTAGAATGAATTTGACACTCCCTTTCGCCTCCGCACTATGCTCTGCGTAGTGCGGTTAGTCTTCAAACAGCGTTAGCTGTAGAAAGAAAGATACGTAACTGCCAGCCTCTATTATATAATTAATTTGTAATTCTTGATTATTTTTATTAATTTACACTTTATTCAAAAGTAACTACACTTAATTAAATTTGGAACGGATTTTTATGAAAAAAGTATTTATACTATTTATGTTATTTATAACGGTATTGCCGAGCTATAGTAGTTGTTGGAAATTCCAGCTTACTGTATGGACTTGGGGTGGCAGTGGACCGGATGGCTGGGGGGGCTGTGCTGCTAATGGAGATAAATATGCATATTTTGTAGAAAAAAGGATGTATAAAGATACAGTGCAAAATGTATTTTTCGGAGGAGCCTTATGCTGGCAAACAATAGATGGAGGTAATACTTTTAAACCGTTTATTGGTTATTTAAAGAATTCCAATATAGCAGTTGATACTTTGCCTGCTTCTACAGACACAGCTGCTTATTCTGCTCAATATTTAACTGACAACTATAGAATAGAAATGCCAGATTCAAATAGTACGTATTTTTTGTCACAGCTGAATTCAGTATTAAAGACAAAAGACAACGGCAAGACTTGGAAAATACAAAGATTTATGACAAAATATACTTATGAGTGGCGAGAGTTCTATGATTTTAAAATGTATAAATATGGTTTTGGGGCAATAAGTTACTATCTTATGAATCTGAATCAACCTGATGAATATACAGTAAACGATTCATTATTAATAACGACAGAGGACTGGACGAGCAGTTATTGGTCAAGGGTGAACTATGATACTGATAAAATTAGTCTGAAATGGCTATCAATACCGGACACAAATACAATATATGTATGTGGTACTAAAGTAAAAGATGAAAAATATCATGTATTATATAAGACAACAGATAAAGGAATCAGTTGGAATAAAATAACTATTCCCAGCGATTATATGAAGTTAAATACAATATGTTTTGTCGATAGCATAACAGGATGGATAGCGGGCTATGAAACAGAGGACGACGGAACTTATAATTGTATATATAAAACAATAGACGGCGGTAAGACTTGGATACGACAATTACATGAGAATAGAAGAAATGCCGGAATAATGAAGTTGGGCTTTAGTGATAAAGATTACGGATTTGCATTGGGCAATAGTATCTTTGATACATCAAAAGATACAACAAGCTTAATAGTGTATCATACGAGTAACGGGGGGGGGAATTGGATATTCGACAAACCTGATACATTAGGATATTTGGGAGCAGCAGTAGATTTAGCAGTAGGTTCGCCGTCAAACACATATTTGTTTATTGGCTGGGCTATGTTCAAATATTATGAAGATTGTGAGTTAGGAGTAGCTGACGGAAAGCTTCCGCCATTGCCTGAAGAGTTAAAAGTATATCCTAATCCTATAAGCAAAGGCAGTACGGGAACTATTGAAATAGGAAGTACCAACGGAGAGGCTTTAGAAAATGTATATTTCTATGATATAAGCGGAAATGTATTAACTGACAAATTGAAATATAGTATAAATTCCAACGGAGAACTTGAGTTTGGTATAAGTACTGATTTATCATCAGGAACTTATATGCTTGTTCTTCAATACGGAATAAATAGAATAAAATATTGTAAAGTAGTGGTTGAGTAAGAAAAGTTATAAAGTTTATAAAGTTCGTAAAGTAGGAAGTAGGAATTGGGAAATAGGAATATGCACTTCTCCGCACTATGCTCTGCGTAGTAAGGCTGGGTACCGAAAATCTTTCAACCTCACCCAAACCCTCTCCGAAGGAGAGGGCTTAAAGATTATGTATTGAAGATATGGGTAACTAATCTTCAAATTCCCATCCAATGCAGGGGTGGCATCGCGAAGCGACGACAGAGTGGTTCTTTTATCGGGGTTCGGGGATGGGAAATAGAAAGTTGTTCTTTCTTCCAACATCGTTAGCTGTTGAATATTGGTAGAATGAATTTGACACTCCCTTTCGCCTCCGCACTATGCTCTGCGTAGTGCGGCTGGTCTTCCAACATCGTTAGATGTTGAACATCGGTAAAATGAAAGTTGGCACTCCCTTTTTCTTTCTTTCTCCGCTTCCAATTCTATTTGCATTTGAAAGTTATGGCATTTCTAATTCCCAATTACTCGACTCCTATACCAAATCCCTAACCCCCAACACCAAGCCCCAACAAACAAAAACAGAGTAAAAATATAAAGTCAGATTAAAGCATAAAGCTTATATTTCATTTTAAAAATCAAGCAACATCTTTAGTGTATAATCGTCATCAACAAATTGATAGAAATCCGGAAAATAATGATTAATTGATTTCTATAATTTTAAATTTCAGATATCTTTCAAAGTTATGTTTTATAAATAAAATATTGAAAATGGAATACATAAATTCTTTTAAAAAGTTAATTTCTAAAATCAAAGCTGTTCGTAGTCAAGAAACCCGATACATGCTGCTATCTGCTTTGCTATCAACAGTTTCTGTAGTAATGCTATCGATAATTGTAATTTCTCTGGTTGAATTAATAGCCGAAGGCAACGAGACATTTCGCACGATACTCGCCGCAGTAATTATAATTGCATTTGTTATTCCGGGTTTGGTATTTTTGGTTCCGCCTATGTTAAGGTGGCTTGGTATCAGGAATCTACCAACGGAAGAAGACATTGCCAAGCGAGTCGGCGATGAATATCCGGAGATAAAAGATAAATTATGTAATTCCATTCAAATAGTAAAAGAATTAGATTATACTCTGACATCAAAAGAGCTCGCAATAGCAGCATTTAATGATACAATTAAATCAGCAGACACTAAAGATTTTTATAAAATCATAGATAAAACAAAAACTAAAAAGACTCTCATATTTTTTTCTCTGTCGTTTATAATTACATTTTTCGTGTTTTTTGTTTTTAATTCTACAATGGGAGCGGCACTTTATAGAATAGTAAATTGGGATAAATCTTTTATGCCTCCGGCTCCATTTAGTTTTGACATTAATCCGAAGCATTCGTCTGTACTCAGGAACGCTAAAGTCTTAATTACGGTTAAAGCTATAGGAACTGCTCCGATTGAAATCAAGCTGATGATGAAGGAGCTTGACCAAGAGACTTTTGATATATACAATTTAAAGCCCGACTCTTCAAATAATTACCAATATGAAATTCAATCTGCCAAATCTACTGTGATTTATTATGCATCTGCCGAATGGTTAGGTACTGAAGTCAAATCTCAATTATGCACATTGACAGTAATAGACAAACCAATAGTTAGATCTATGAGCGGTACAATCGTATATCCCGGATATACCCGATTAGCAAGTAAAAGATTTGATGAACAGAATGCCGATATATCAGCTTTAAGAGGTTCGTCGGTACAAATAGAAGTTAATTCAAACAAAGAATTAAAATCTGCGGAATTGATATATTTGAAAAATATTAGTTTCACTGAAAAAGATTCTGTTGGTACTGCCAAAGACTCTTCAATTATCAGATTATCAGTTAATGGTAAAAAGGCTAACGGTGGATTTTCACTTAGTAGTAACGGTCAGTACTATATCAGGATAAGAGATAAAGCTAATAGCGAAAATGAAAATCCCATAAAATATAATATATATACTACTAACGACGATTATCCGGTAATATCACTAATTGAACCAAATAGCGACGCTCAGGTAAGCGAAGAAGCTTTGCTGCCGATGAGAGTAGCTATTGCTGATGATTACGGATTTTCTGGCTTAAAATTGCATTATCGATTAGTGGAGTCGAAATATGCACAAGCTTCCGAACATTTTACGTCTATAAATGTGCCTATTATTTATTCGGAATTAGCATCAGATGTACCTTATCTTTGGGATTTGAATAAAGTAGATATTTCTCCCGAAGATAAATATGAATATTACTTTGAAGTATATGATAATGATAGAATCAGCGGACCAAAATCTGCAAAAACTAGTACTATGACTGTTCGACTTCCTTCACTTGAAGAAGTATTAAAGCAAGCAGACCAATCTCAAGACAAAATGGAGAAAGACTTAGATAAAATTGTTAAACAGGCTGAAGATGTAAAAAAAGATATCGAAGAGCTTAACCGCGATATGATGAAAGAGCAAAATAACAGAAAAGAAATGTCGTGGGAACAAAAGAAAAAAGCCGAAGATCTAATGAAAAAGCAAGCGGATTTGCAAAATAAAGTAGGCGAAATTCAAAAGAAATTGAGTGAAGTTACCGAACAATTAAAAGAGAATAATGTCCTTTCGCAAGAAACTCTTCAGAAGTACATGGAATTGCAAAAACTGATGCAAGAAGTTAATTCTCCTGAACTTAAGAAATTGCAAGAAAAAATGAAACAAGCGATGGATAAGCTTACACCGGAGCAGATGCAAGAAGCTCTAAAGAATTTCAAATTAGATGAAGAGAAATTCAAGCAGAGCATTGAAAGAACTATGAAAATGCTAAAAAGAATCCAAACTGAACAGAAATTAGATGCAATTTCTAAAAAAACAGATGATTTGATTAATAAACAAGATGAATTAACTAAAAAAACAGAAAATTCAAATCCGAATGATAAAAACAAAAAAGATGAGCTTGCCAATAATCAAAATGCACTAAATAAAGATTTGAAAGACTTGCAGAAAGATTTAGAAGACTTCGAGAAAATGATGAAAGAGTTGGCTAAAGATTCTAATATGGACTTGCTTAAAGAAGCACAAAAGGAATTGAATCAGCAGGAGACTTCTCAAGAGATGAATAATTCCGAAAAGAGTTTGCAAAACGGAGATTTTAACAAAGCTAAGCAGAATCAGCAGCAGGCTCGTAAGAATTTAAATGCTTTCAAGCAAGGATTAAAAAAGCTAAAAGATGAAATGCAGAATAAATTAACTAAAGAAGCTATCCGCAAAATGCAGAAAGCTGTTTCTGACTTGAATGAACTATCTAAAAACGAAGAAAATATTAAAAGCAGTACACAGTCATTAGACCCTAATTCAATGCAATACAAGGATATAGCTAAAGCTCAAGCAGACAATATGGCTGCTATGAATAGCGTGATATCATCAATGTATGATTTGTCTCAAAAGACTTTTGCGGTTACGCCAGAAATGGGTAAAAATCTTGGCGACGCTATGCAGGAAATGCAGAAATCTATTCAATCACTAACGGATAGAAATATGAGCATGGCTTCAAAATCTCAAGAAAAGTCCATGTCGTCAATGAATAAAGCTGTTTCTCAAATGCAGAGCATGGTTGCTAAAATGAAGAAGACCGGTTCTTGCTCTAATCCCGGCGGTGAAGGCGAAGGCGATGGCGACCCTCAAAAAAGCGGTGGTTCTGCTATGATGCAGAAATTGCAAGAGATGGCAGCTCAGCAGCAGTCCATTAATCAATCTATGCAGAGCATGGGCGAGAATCAAGGCTCTATGAGCCCCGAGCAGCAGGCTAAAATGCAGAAACTGAGTAATCAGCAGGGTAGTGCCCAAAAGTCAATGGAAGAGCTTGCCAAAGAGCAAAAGCAGAATTCAGCCGGTGGTAAAAAGAAAGCATTAGGTGATTTGGAAAAAATTGCTCAAGAAATGAATGAGGTAGTTCAAGATATGAAGTCCGGTAGAATTACTCCTGAAACTCGTAAGAAACAAGAGAGAATATTATCAAGATTGCTCGATGCTACTCGATCTATGACTGAAAGAGACTTTGAAAAGAATAGAGAATCACGTTCGGCTCAGGATATGTTTCGCCAAAGTCCGAAAGATATAGATATGAATACTCAAGAAGGTAAAAGTGCCGGTTTACGAGAATTTTTGCGTTCTATTCAGAACGGATATACTAAGGATTACGAAATCTTGATTAAGCAATACTTTGACAATATGCAAAGCGGGAAATAATTTATATTTAGACTAAGTATTTAAGGATTATAATACATCAAGTAACATAAATTACTAATGTGAAATAATTATTAAATTTAAATGGACTGTTATTTCATCATTGTAAATCACAATTTGAAGAAGCAATTAATTGGGTTTGGGCTAATAATTGCTAATAAAATTAAACATATAAAATAATATAAGCAGAGAAATGAGATTTAAATCTTTACTATCAAAGAATTCATTCATTCGACGTACTTTGAAAGCAGCGTTTTCAAAGTATTTTGCGGGGGCATTTCTTTTTGGTACTGCTTTATGGTCTTATGTATCTCTAAATCAAGAATATAGAACATTCATTCAAGTGCCACTACAGATTAGTTTACCAGCGTCCAGGGCATTTGAATCTGCCCCGCCGGAAAATCTTACGGTTGCTATCAAGGGTTCGGGCTGGCAAATATTCAATTTGTTTTTTAGTTCGTCAGCATTATGCCAAATAGATTTAACAAAATCCGATATTAATAATACAAAATACGAAATCACAAGAGATAATATAATGAAGGGTATTCAATCATTGAATTTTGTTCAAGCTACTGATATAATACCTGAATATTTGAAGATTAATACCGGAGCTGTCGGTGAGTATAGTGTGCCGATTGAGCCACAGATATTTATCACTCCTAAAGCCGGATATACTGTGGTAGGTGATTATCAAATCAAACCCGACTTAGTGATATTACGCGGAATAGACGGAATCGCCAGAAAAATCACTAAATGGGCAAGCAAACCATACTTTTTTGAAAATTCGACTGAGCCGATTAACACTCAGATAATGCTTTCTGATTCTTTAAAAGGAATTATTGGCTTGAATACTAATACTATAAAATTATTTGCCGATATTCAACAGATTGCTGAAATTACTATGCCTGACATTCCGGTTAGAATTATCGGAGGCAATTTACCGCAAGCTCATTTTGTAGAACCGAATATAGTTTCTGTTACTGTTCAAGGCGGTATCAAATGTATTAAAGAGTTATCTCAGGAGCAAATTACTGTAAATTTGAATTTAGTCCAAATTCTAAATGATTCTACAGGAATTATTATTCCCACTGTTAGTGTTCCTAAGAATATTCATATATTGAAAGTAAATCCACCATATTTATTCCATAAGATTAGAATTAAATAAAATAATAAAGAGGTATATTATGAAAATAGTTATTATTTGTTTTTTAAGTTTGCTACTAACTGTCAGTATTTCAACAGCTAAAGATGATACAGGTTACCGAGCAAAAGAAGGCGATCAAGCTCTGCTCTTTTCACTGCAAGGGTTAGATAATCTTTCAGCCGGCGACTTTAACGGTGGGCTAGGCTATCAGTATTATTTTATGAATCATACTGCTTTCAGATTTTCTTTGGGACTTAATTATAATCAAGAAAACAAAGATAAACCCGATGAGACTTATGCTAAAGATTATTCAAAAAAAGATTTGACTTTCATAATGATGCCGGGGATAAGGTATAATTTCGGTACATCATCTAATGTACTCGGATATATGGGTACAGAAGCAATTTTTCAGTTATCTTCTCAGACTGTAGAAAGTAACTCAATTTCATTTTTAGACCAGAGCAGCGAAACTAAAAGCACTAATTTCGGTTTGGGATTTTTCCTTGGTGCCGAATGGTTTGCATTTAAAAATGTAAGTTTATCAGCTGAATATAATTTCAGATTTCTATTCGGTAGTTCGGAGACTACTCAGACTACCCTTACAACTACAACAACAACTGAAGCACCTTCGACATTTCAAACAGGCATTAATTCGAGTGCTTATTTTACTATTTCATTTTATTTTAATTAGTCGAAAGTCAATATGGTTATCATAAGAAATGCGAATTTTATAGCCGGAGCAAATAATCCGGATGCAATTCCGGCAATAAATCTTCCCGAAATTGCTTTTGCCGGCAGGTCTAATGTAGGTAAGTCTTCGCTTATTAATTCGATAGTAATGCGTAAGAACTTAGCTCAGATTAGCTCTAACCCGGGCAAAACCAAACAAATTAATTTTTTTAATGTTGAAAATGTGTGGTGCTTAGTAGATATGCCCGGCTATGGTTATGCCGCTGTATCTAAAGATTCAAGGCATAAATGGTCAGAGATGAGTAAGGATTATTTCTTGACTCGCCCGAATTTGAAATTAATCTGTTTACTAATTGATTCAAGACACGACCCCTTAGACTCCGATATTGCTATGATGGAGTGGTTAGAAAATAATTCTCGTAATTACTTGGTAATTCTTACTAAATGCGATAAAATTAGCAAAACTGCCATCCAAGAACGCAAACAGCAAATTGAAGGATTACTCCAATTATGTAAAAGTAATATAGAAGTATTGCCATATTCTTCGGAAAGCAACAATCTGGGCAGAAATGAATTAATTGCTATAATAAAGAGATTTGTAGCGGGATAATTTTTTAATTATTTATGGCTCCTCACTATTGAGGAGCTGTAAAAACATTTGATTACAGTTTTACTGTTAAGATGATTTTCTCAGAGCTTGTTTCCATCGCTGAAGAGGCTGTGTAAAAACAGGAAATTTGTAATTCACGTAAGATTGAAAAATAGAATAAGTATCTATCAACTTGCAGCTAACCGTCAGGTGTATTATAGTAAAATGAATTAATTCGAGTATTTACACAGTCACTAATATCGCGGCTTGATGACAAATGTTTCAATACAAGTAGAAAATTATATTACACAAGCTCAAATGCAGGGGCTTGATGAAAATATTATTTAGATTAGTAATTGAAATAACAAGTTATTATCTGTATATTTGTAATGTTAGTATATTAGTAATTTCAGTATATTTGTAATTTTAAATTATGAAATATTCGCTTAATTATTATGGATAAAATCTTAAAATATTCAATAGGTATTACATTTTTAGTTTTAGCAATAATCGCTATAATATCTCCTGAAGCATTTATGCTTGATGATTGCTTTTTTTATTTCCAAGTAGCCGATAATATTGTCAAAGGTAATGGAAGTACATTTAATAACATAGTCCCAACAAATGGCTATCACCCATTGTGGATGCTTTTTTGCATAATCTCTTCGCTTCTCTCATTCGGAGATAAAATATTAGCTCTAAAAATTGGTCTATTCTTTCAGTTGCTGTTAAGTGTAGGAATTATATTTTACTATGTTAAACTGGCTAAAATATTGAAAATTAAGAATTATATATTTAGCCTGCCATTTGTCTTATTATTATTTATGTCTTTTGGATTATTGGGTTCAGAAGGATTTATAAATGGATTTTTATTTTTATTTACCATTTACTATTTTCTTAAAATATTCAATGAAGATAAGCTTTCGCTTTGGTTCGTTTTCGGAATTATACTTGGTTTCCTATTTTTATCTAGGCTTGATAATATTTTAGGGATAATAATATTAGGATTATATATCCTAATTGAAAAACATAGGCAAATAGGACATAAGTCTTTATTAATAATTCTATATATGCTATCTGGATATTTAATAATCGCTCTACCGTATTTGCTTATAAATTATATAAATTTCGGGCATATAGTTCCTATATCTGGAGCAATAAAAAGCAGATTCCCATTAATAGTTGCCGATTTAGGAAATATAGGTAATACCGGAATAATAATGACTTGCCTATCTGCATTGACAATATTTTGGGCATTGATAATTGAAAAGCAAATATTTAAGCGAAGTATTATTATTCTTATTAGTGCTATGTCAATTGCTATCCCTATGTATGTATATCTATTTACTGATGGGCATTCGGGTTGGCACTGGTATTATGTATGGAACTATATAGTATTTGGTCTGTTTATCGGCTTGCTGATTGACAAACTACTTGATAAATACGATAATCGATTCTTAAAATCTAGTTTGTATTTATCGGCAATTATTGTGTGTCTTTACAGTATTTTATTATTAAAAGCCCAATCTATTGAGCCGGCTAATCCGACCTATAACCCATTAAAATTCACATACAATAATCCTGAAAGATGGGAAATCCAACTTGGTAAATTGCTCGGACATAATTTCCCATCGTGTATTAGAATGGCAGTAGTAGATTATCCGGGGATGTTGGCATATTATTCAAACTTATCTATATTCCCGACAGACGGATTGATTAATGATTTTGAAAGTCAGGACATAATTGCTCGAAAAGGGATGAAGTATTATTTCAAAAGTCAAAATATAAATTATATTTTTGCCCCGAACTATGAAAAATCCAGATATAAATTAGGTTATTGGAATAGGGTAGTTGGTCACGATAGCATAGAATACAGATTTTTATCCATATTGCACCGGATAGATGTTGACACAATTCTATTAACAAAAAGCGAAAGAGTATTAAAAATAAAAGATTCTATACTTTCGGCTCAGGTACCCGATTGGGTCATTTGGAAAATTAGGTAGAAACTGGAATAAACAAGTAATTGCCTGAATGATGGTTAACAGTCCGTTGAAAAACAAAATTATTGGTATTGAGCCATTCTTGTCGGAATGAGTAAGCTACTATATAATAACTACTTACAGAAGGTCGGATTTATAACTTAACTGTTAATGACAAATATTTCGACAGCTTCTTGGATTTCTTATAATAGAATTATTTCGACTTATCACACTGCCTCTAAAGAGACAAAATAAAAACTGTAATAATGCAATATAAAAGATTTAATAATCAAATGAGTGCTTATCAACCTGAAGATTAGCCTTCAGGTTGATAAGTAATACTTTTTCAATCTTACATATATTGTATATTTATGAGTATAGTAACTGTCTGAGATTTATAATTCTTTTCTCAATCTGGCGACAGGGATTTTAAGCTGTTCACGGTATTTGGCAACTGTTCGCCGAGCAACCAGATAGCCCTTTTCTTTAAGCTCTTCACTTATTTTATCATCGCTAAAAGGTTTATCTTTGGTCTCGG
The DNA here is from genome assembly GCA_942493235.1 of uncultured bacterium. Classification (GTDB taxonomy): domain Bacteria; phylum Bacteroidota; class Ignavibacteria; order Kapaibacteriales; family UBA2268; genus ENR-C587. Next base: position 1,282,471 of record OW818676.1, read on the forward strand.
CTTCAATTATATCTTTAATAATTTGTTTAATTACTCTGGTCGAAACTTCTTCACCGTCTTCATTAGGCAATGACTCACTAAAAAAGAATTTAAGCTCAAAGGTACCAAATTCTGTCTGGACATATTTCCCGTTAACAATACGGCATATAGTTGAAATATCTAAGCCGGTTTTTTCAGATACATCTTTATAGATCAATGGTTTTAGAGCATTGGCTCCATAGTCGAAAAAATCCTTTTGCAGAAAAGCGATGGAAGTCATTACTTTCAGCATAGTGCTTTTTCTTTGTCTGATAGCCTGAATCAGAAATTTTGCGTCTTCATACTTATTACGAATCCATTCTCGAGTGTCTTTATTGAACATCTTGTACTTAGCTTCTTTACGGATTTTTTCATAAGTATCGTTGACTTTTAAAGCCGGAATCCTACTATCATTGACTGTAATCATCAGTTCGTTAGTATCTTCGTCTTTCTCAACCATAAAGTCCGGTACTACAGTATTCATCTCATGATGAAAATCGGCTCCACCCGGTTTGGGATTAAGCTTACGAATTAGCTCTATCGCTTCTTTTAGGTAATCATCTGTAACTTCAAACTGCTTTTTTATAATATGATAATGCTTCATAGCAAAAGCCTCGTAAGCATTCTCTAATATTTCTTGAGCGAGCTTTTGAGCTGCATTTTTCTTAGGAAGCATCCGGCATTGAGATAGTAAGCACTCTCTAACGCTACGTGAACCAATTCCGGGAGGGTCTAAGTGCTGAATATAAGTTAAGATTCTCTCGGCTATTTCCATATCGACCGGTATTAAATCTCTGCTTATCGGTGCGGTTTTTTTAACTAAGGGCTTAGCAGTTCCTTTATAAACATCTACGATATTTTTAGCATCAGCAGAAATAGCAAATTGCAAAGCAGGGTTTTTATTCTCGGTAATAATGTTTTCTTCAGTTTCTTTAATCTCGATTTCTTTTAATCTAAGATTTCTCTCGGCGATTTCAATATTAGTATCTTCGATAATTTCAACTAATTCGCGGCGTAAGTATCCATCGTTATCAATATTGCCAAGAATTAGGTCGGATAGAATATACTCTTCTTCAGTTAGATTGAGCATTCTCAGCTGCTGAGCCAATTCCTCAATAAATGTAATTGTATCTTTAATCTGGAATGGCTCGAAGTCGTCATCTTCGTATTGACCTTTACCTTTAGCAGGATAATCGCTGTCGTCCTGCCATACTAATTTATAAAATTCAAATGGGTCTGCTTGGTCATCTATTTGTGATTTGGGTTCATTTTCGTAATGAGAATCATCTGACTGACTGTCATAAGTACCGAAATCGTCTTGTTTATGTTCAAATGTATCAGGCGGAGCTCCCTCCTGCTGATAGTCAGATTCGCCGGTTGCATAGTCCATAGATCCGTCAAATTCGTCTAGCATAGGATTGATTTCGATTTCCTGCCTGACCTGCTGCTCAAGCTGAACAAGTGGTAATTGAAGCAACTTCAAATACTGAATTTGTTGCGGAGTAAGCGTCTGCGAAAGCGACGTTCTTAAATCTAAAGATAATTTCATATATCTAATATCCTAATTTTTATCTTCTTTTAATGCTGTTTCTTCTATATAAGATTTTAAAAATGAATACCATTGGTCTCCATAAGCTCTAACTAACGCTTCTTTAAGCGAATCCGTAAGCAAAATATCATTCTTTTCCCCAAAAGCTTTTGCCGGAAAGCATTCATCAATTTCCGAATAGTATAAATATTTTCCACCGAAGTTTTTAACCCTTATCGGGAATAAATGGCATGATAAAGGCTTTCTAAATGGAATTTCGCCTTTTTTAAAGGCTTTCTCTAATGCACAGTATGCGATATCGCCTTCGTAATAAACCAAGACGCAGTCGCGTTTATTGATGCAGACAGTTGTGAAGTTTCCTTTTCTACCTTCAACTAATCCGTTGTATTGAATATACTCTATTGATTTTTTACTCAAATACTTGATTACGTCAGGATAGTATGTCTCAATCAATGCTTTCTCGTCATCTAATACAGGAGCTCCGAATTCTCCCGGAAAAGTACAGCAGGCACCTTTACATTCACTAAGGTTACAGCAAAACTTTTCAGTTAGTAATTCTTCGTCCATCAATATTTCGTCAATAAGCACCATACTTTTTCATTCAAATATTTAACAATACTTATCAAAACATATTTATGTTATTTACAAATATAATGATTTAGTTCTCAATAATAAAGTAAAATATGGAAATATGGCATATTTTTTGATTTCGATGAAAATTTGTATATTATATATTGTCGTTTTTTACTTTTCTTTTACGAATTATATTTATCAAAAATAAAACCATCATCACTAAAGAAAATCCAGTTAACATACCCGAAATAAACTCAATACTATCACTTTTTTCTACTAATATATCTAAGACAAGACTTATAGAAAGAGATATAATGCACAATACTAACATTACTTTATAAACAATCTTCATTTACTATCCTATTTAAATTTTAATACCAAAAGCAATATAGATTTTTAATTTCATTTATGCAAATTATTTTTTAACTATTAGTAAAGATTATTAAGTATTGCAACAGTCATATATAACTATTTCAAGAAGATTAATAAGCATTTGCTTACAGAATTTTTGCTGTGAGTAAATTAGTAATTTATCGGAATTTGGTGTTTATAAAGATAAAATAGGATACTTAAAATAATAATCAAATTATTTCGTAACTGATTCGTCAATATAAAACTCTAAATAGTTGAAAAATGTATAAATATATAAATTGAGAAATGTATGAATTTAGTAGCGATAGTAGGCAGACCTAATGTAGGAAAGTCAACTCTTTTTAATAGAATAATCGGTAAAAAAGAAGCCATAGTCGAAGACACTCCCGGCGTTACACGCGATAGAATCTACGGCGATGCTGAGTGGAACGGTAAAAAGTTTATTTTGATAGACACAGGTGGTTTTGTACCCGGTAGTGAAAATAAAATAGAAAAAGCGATTCGTGAGCAAGCCTTTATTGCTATTGAAGAAGCCGAAGCAATAATATTTCTATGTGACGGCAGAGATGGTATTACTCTATTTGATGACGATATAGCCAGAATATTACGTTCGTCAAAAAAACCTGTTACTTTAGTAATCAATAAATGCGATAACGCAATGACTGATAATAATTCTTATGAATTTCACAAATTAGGGCTTGGAGATCCATTCCCAATATCAGCGATTAGCGGCAGAAATACAGGTGATTTTTTAGACCAAGTGGTTTCAACATTAGATGCCGGTGATTTAGATGCAGAAGACACACGTTTGAAAATTGCGATTGTCGGCAGACCGAATGTCGGCAAATCAAGTTTAACAAATGCACTGACCGGTAAAGATCGTTCAATCGTTACAGATATTCCCGGCACTACTCGCGATGCGATAGATAGTGTAGTTAAGTTCTATGGCGAAGAAATACTATTAATTGATACTGCCGGGCTCCGTAGGCGTTCTCATATTAAAGAAAATATTGAGATGTATAGTGTATTCCGTACTACCAAAGCCATTGAAAGATGCGACGTAGCTGTGGTAATGATTGATGCTGAACGTGGGCTTGAAGAGCAGGATAAAAAAATTATTAACCAAGTAAATGATGCTCGCAAAGGAATAATATTAGCATTTAATAAATGGGATTTGGTCGAGAAAGATGAAAAGACCGCAGATCAAGTGAAAAAGAAATTCCAAGAGGAAATGAGAACCTTTGATTATATCCCGGTAACCTTTGTATCGGCATTGACAAAGCAAAGAATTACTAAGATATTTGAAATTGCAAAAGATATCAAAGTACGCCGCGAAACCAGAATTTCTACATCAAAATTAAATCAGTTAGTATTGGCTGAATTAGAGAAAACTCCGCCACCGGCAGTACAAGGAAAAGACTTGAGAATTAATTATATTACTCAAGTAAGTACCGAGCCACCGGTTTTTGCTTTCTTTGCAAATCATCCTCAATTAATTCCTGATGCTTATAAGAGATTTATGGAAAGAGTAATGAGAAGGATATTTGACTTTGAAGGTACTCCGATATCGTTTATTTTTAGACGTAAAAATGCACCTTGGACAGACGATAGAGAGAAGTAGTATCATTTACTAATAGAAATTGTAATAATTATGACTCGTTTGTTGGGGCTGTCAAAAAAAATTGATACATTTTTTAAAAAATACTTAATGCTTATCACCCAACACTTTAGAGGCTGCATAAAAATGCGAAATATTCATATTTCTGAAATGTAAGAGGTTGTCTAAAATTTGTCATTCTGAACGAAGTGAAGAATCCAGATAAAGCTAAATGCTGATAATTCTGGATTCTTCGTTACACTCAGAATTACGATTTGGCAATATTATTACTTTTCATAAAGTCTCAAAAAGTATTATGGCTAATAAGAATATTTGGGTCTTCGATATTTTAAGTGGGTTAGCAAATAATTGTTTTTAGTATAAAGAAAATCCTTATTTATCAAATATTGATTTTTGAAATATTATTGGATAAACATCTGTGTTTTTTTATTTTAACTCCGATAGGAGTTAAACATCGGTAACTTAATGAGATACTCCACCACTATTCTCTTCATTTAATAACAAAAAGAGAAGAAAGAGTGTGCGGACTAAACAATATTTATTACCGATGTTCAACAGCTAACGCTGTTGTAAGAAAGATTTCATTATTTGCTTACCCACACATAATAGCAAAGAACTAAAGAAGTGATACAAAAACTTAATCAGCTTTGTATCAGTAGTTTAACAGAAATTATATATTTTTGTATTGGTCTTATTAAATGAAATTACAAATTCTAAAAATATTACTGAGCAACCGGTAAAGTAAATCGGACTACAGTGCCTTCGTCTTCTTTGCTGTCGTAAGCTATATCGCCGTTCATTTCTTCGATTAATAATTTGACAGTAGGAAGCCCTAACCCGATACTTGATTCGTTATCTGTTGGTTTAGACGACAATTTTGCGAATTTAACAAATAGATTTTGTAAGTCTTCTTTGCTCATACCCACGCCTTGGTCTCTGACTTCAACAACTACATATTCTTTATGCCCTTCGATTACTCTGCAAGTTTTAATATAAATATATTTATAGAATTTAGAGAATTTGATTGCATTAGAAAGCAAATTATCCAGTACAATTTCTAATTTTTCTTTATCGGCTACTACTAAGGTCTCTCTCTCTATGCCCGGTTCATAGTCAATCGTAACTCTTTTAGGTTTTGCTTTTGGCTCATATTCTTTAATCACTTTAAGAATAGCTAAATGAATATCAATACTTTTGAAAATTGATTTTACTCTGCCCTGCTCCACGTCGTTTAAGAAAAGCAAATCATTAATAATTGTCATCATTTGGCGGGTAAGGTTATCAATATTTTTTGAATATTCATTGATTTCTCTTGATTTGAAATTCGAGTTAGCATTATATTTATGAATCAGGTCATTATACCCACGAATCTCATTAATCGGGTTGCGTAAATCTTTAGAGGCTAATTCGAGAAATTCATTTTTATCTTTTAGTAATTCTCTCATTTTATGGTTTTGCTGAATAATAGTCTCTTTAGATTTTTTCAAATCTAAGTGTGTATTTACTCTGGCTAATGTTTCTTCTTTATTAGCAGGTTTTACTATATAATCTACCGCACCGAGCTGAAAACCTTTGACAATAAACTCGCTGTCTTTTTGGGAAGTGAGAAATATTATTGGTATATGTGCAGTTTTTTCATTTTCTTTTAACTGCCTGCATACTTCATAGCCATCGACTTCCGGCATGACAATATCAAGCAATATCAAATCAGGGATGGAATTTTTTGCTATTTCAATTGCTCTTTTCCCATTAAAAGCAAGAGCTACTTCAAAGCCGGAATTCAATAAAGTATTTCCGATTGCTTTAAGATGACTTTCTAAGTCATCAACCACCATAATTAAGGGTTTAGTTCTATTATTAGTCATAAAAAAAGTAGTATTCTAATCATTATCAAATTATTTTTTTAAGTTTTTCTATTAAATCAGTAAAATTAGTCAGCATATCATCAATATTTTTAATATCCATCATTTTACATTTTTCATAAAGCTTTGTAGCATATTCATTTATCATGTTAATACCATAAGATTCAGAAAATTCTTTTAAATTTTCAGCAAATAGAATAATATCCGATATAATTAAAGTACTTTGGACACGTTCTTTTCTTGATAAAAAGTCGTTTTCTAAATCTTTAATTAATAAGGGCAAAATCGAAATAAGCTCAGGGCTGAGGTCGTCATCAATTATTTCACAATTATCGGAATCCTGATTGTTGATTTCTGATTCAGAATCATCATCAATTATTAGATTAGGATTAATATGAGCTATCGGCAGAGTAAAGCTGAATGTAGTACCATTTCCGTTCACACTGCTGACAGATATTTCTCCGCCGTTTTTCTCTACCATTTCTTTGCATAGAATTAATCCTAAGCCGGTGCCTTTTTCATTTGCAGTGCCGAGAGAAGTATGATGAGAGTCTAATCTAAAGAGCTTATTCATTACTTCTTCGGTCATACCAATACCTGTATCGGCAATATTTACTTTTACTACATTATCTGCAATTTGCTCAGAAGTAACCTCAATTTTATCGCCACTATTAGTAAACTTTATTGCATTAGAAATTAAATTTCTGATGATAGTACTTGCCATATTTCCATCAGCGAATACATGGATTTCAGGAGCTACAGAGTTTATTAATTTTATATTTTTTTGAATAGCATTATTTAACAGCAAATCGCTGACACTTGTTACTAGATCTTTCAGATTAAAATCATCAGGACTGAAGTCTAATACATTTCGGTTCATTCTGGACCAAAGAAGTAGATTGTCTAATAATTTATAAGTATGCTTAGATGTATCAAAAATTAATTGAATAGAGCTGAAAATTTCTTGCTCGGAATATTTGTCATGATAGACTACCAAAGTCTCCGCTAAGCCCATGAGCCCCGATAGAGGACTTCTTAAATCGTGAGACATGATAGAGAAGAATTTGTCCTTTTCGGCATTTGATTTTTGAAGTTGAGCCTCAGACTCAAGCAATTTATCATTAAGCACTATTAGCTTATTGGCTTCTTCTATTACTGTTTCTCTGGAGAATTGCAGTTCTTCGATTAGCGTTTCTCTCTCTTGGTCAGCTTTAATTCTTTCAGACACGTCAAGAGCGATAGCTACTATCCCGGCAATATTACCGTATTCATCGTAATATGGTGAATATACGGTTTCGAAAATAAAGCTTTGAATCTCGAATTTGGATTGAATTTCATAACCTTGGAATGCTAATTCAATATCAGCAACTGCTTTTTGGTCTTCCTCAAAAATATCGAATATGGAAAGCCCGACAATTTGCCCTGGTTTGAATTTAAATAGCTCTAATGCTTTGCCTTCCGATAATAGTATTTCTCCGGCTTTATCTAAGATAAAAATTAGTACATTAGCATTATTAACTACAGTACGTAGATTTCTTTCACTCATTTTTAATGCGTCTTCGGCTTGTCTTCTATCTGTAATGTCTCTTGAGCTTAATAGTATGCCTTTAATAGTCGGATTGTCAAACAGATTAATAGCGATTGATTCTACCCACATATAAGTGTTATCGGTTTTTTTAAATCTGTATTGTAATGCCCCTATTTTGTCGGGGTCATTAAGCATTTGATTGAAAGCAGTTTTAACATCCGGCAATTCCTTAGGGTGAATACTAATAAAAGGATTATGCAATTCTTCGGGAGTATAACCTCTTCCGATAATTTTTATAATATTCGGAGAGTAATAAGTAATACTACAATTTTCATCTAATATGTTAATAATATCATTTGAATGAGTAAAGATAGTATTAAATCTTTCCTGATTTTCTTGAATTTTAAGCTCGGCTTGTCTTCTGTCGGTAATATCTCTAATTACAGCAAATGCTCCTAAGTAACCGCCATTAATGTCACATTCGGGAGTAGCGGAAATTGCTATCCACTTTGTATTATTTTTAGCAGAATTAATTTTTAGCTCATAAGTGCTTTTTTCGCCTTTTTGACGAATTAGATTTTGATCTTCCAATAACTTAATATTTTCCGAATCTAAAAAAGTAGATAATGTTTTGCCAATAATCTCGTTTTGAGAACACTCGAAAATTTCTTCCATAGCAGGATTGACAACAATGAATTTATCATCGGCATCAACTCTGACTATTGCGTCCGATTGATTTTCGACAATTTGCCTGAACATTTTTTCGTTTTCAACAAGTGCTTTTTCTGCACTAATTTGCTTAGTAATATCAAGAATTAATGAACCATAACCGACTTTTTGCCCGTTATGAGTAATTAGTGTGGTATTGTACCACTCGCAAGTAATATATCTTTTGCTTTTGATTGTATTTTTGTATTTTCTGCCGCTATTATCTTTATTATCAAAGGATTTAACAAATTCAATACCGAAATTGGCATCATAATTATCAAACAGCATAGAATTAATTGTTTTACCTAAAATTTCAGCACTACTAAAGCCGAAAATTCTTTCGGCAGAGTTATTCCATTCTATCACTTCAAACTCGGTGTTAAATTCAATATATGCAAGTGGTGAGTTATTTTTATGAAGCCTAAGCATTTCGTTGATATTCAAATATTTCTCTTCGGCTTTTTTCTGTTTAGTAATGTCTTCTATTGATGCCGTTAAGTATTCGACTTCGCCCATTCTATCTAAAGCAGGGAAAATAGTCAGCTTTGTAAATATCTGTTCCGAATCATTAGTGAAATACATTTCTGATTCTATTACATCTTTAGTATCAAAGCAGTCATTAACAAAATAGAAAAATCCCGAAGACATCAGCCCTTGACAGTCTTTGATTTCAACAGCGGAATCATCTTCATATTCAATAATTTCAAAGAGATAGTTAAATGCTAAATTACGAGAAACTATTCTGCGGTTTTTATCAACTATACAAATCCCGAAAGGTATGAAATGAATCAGAGACTCAATTTTTTTTCCTTGTATATACGGTCGAGGTATATTTATAAGTTTTTCAGACATAAATTCTCAACTAATGTAAATTACTAAATCCACTCTACCTATTTTACAAAAATAAGATATAAAACATAATAAAAAAAGACTTTCTATTTTTATTTTTAAAATAAGAAAAAACATGTTTTATTTAGAACTGGAAATATATTTTTTGTATTAGCTAAAAAAGGGTCAAAAATAAGCTAAATATTAATGGAAAAATACTTTTTTTTTCGTATATTGTTTCTTTTTTATTGACAATTGTTATGAAAGATAGAATAATAATTGAATGTGCTGATATTACGACATATAAGGTATCGGCGATAGTCAATGCCGCTAATAGTAAATTGTCCGGTGGCGGAGGTGTAGATGGTGCAATTCATAGAGCAGCCGGTAAAGAAATTAATGAAGAATGTAATAGAATAATTGCTGAAATCAAGCAATGTAAGCCCGGAAATTGTGTTTTAACTTTTGGCTATAATCTGCCTGCCGAATATGTGATTCATGCTGTTGGTCCAATTTACCGAGACGGTGCCAATAGCGAAAGAGCAACTTTATATGAAGCATATTATAATTCTCTTGTCCTGGCTAATGAAAAATCTTTTAAAACAATTGCATTTCCGAATATAAGTACCGGTATCTATGGGTACCCAAAAGATGAAGCATGTGAAATAGCTTTTACTGCATTAATTGATTTTACCAACAGATATGATAAGCCTGAATTGATTTATTTAGTCTGTTATGAGCAAGATAATTATTTGCTATATAAGAATTATTTTGATAAATTATAAATCTATTTGAAACAAAGTATTAGATAAAGTTATATTTTGATTGAACAAAGGGAATGATTTAGAGTGTTAGATAGACGGAATATATTGAAGGCATTAACTGTTATGCCATTTATATTAGGTAGCAATAAGCTTTCAGCGAAGGATATTGCAGAATCGGCTCCAATAGAATCACTAATCGAAACCGGCAATCAAGTAACAATTCCTAAAGCAATTAGTCCCAATTCAACAATCGCCATCACAGCTCCAGCATCTCCGGCAAGCATAGGCGAAGTTAATCCAATGATAAATTTATTTAAAAAGATGGGCTGTAAAGTGTTAGTCGGCAATACCGTGCTAAAACAAAAAAGATACAGTTCCTATCTCTCGGCTTCAGACGAAGAGCGAGCGAATGAATTAATGTCGTTTTTTGAGAATAAAGATGTAGATGCCATAATTGCTGCTCGCGGCGGTTATGGAGTTACTCGTATTTTAGATAAATTAGATTATAATTTGATAAAAGCTAATCCTAAAATATTGGTTGGGTTTAGCGATATTACTGCATTGATTTTAGCTATTTATAAAAAATCTTTGCTTGTCGGCTACCATGGACCGGTAGCTTCTTCGGAAATGAATATTTTAACAAAAGATTCTTTTTTAAAGACATTAGTTAGCCAATATCTTGAAAAGCCATATACTGTTACAATTCCAGAGATGAAAACTATCACCAAGGGAACAGCTATCGGTAGGCTTACCGGTGGCAATTTAACTATGGTAGTCAATACTATTGGAACTGATTATGAAATAGAAACCGAAGGGGCAATTCTGTTTTTAGAAGAGACAAAAGAAGAGCCCTATAAAATTGATAGAATGCTTACACATTTACATCTTGCCGGAAAGTTCAGCAAATGCAACGGTATAATGTTAGGTAATTTTGATTATTTAAACTCGAGAAGGAACTTTTTCCCCGGCAGGTCTTTTACTGCTTTGGAAATATTAATAGATAGATTTAAGGAAATGAGTATTCCGGTTGTTTACGGTATGCCTTTTGGGCACATGAAAAGTAAGCTTACTTTGCCGGTTGGAATAAGTGCGAAAATTGATACTGAGAATAAAGTATTTATGCTAATAGAGTCGGCTGTATCATAGTTAAAATATTATAAAGATAAAATATTATAAAAATAAATTTGGTGATTTATGAGAAAATTATTTTACTTGTTGGAATTAATGGCAATAATGCTGTTGACAATAGTCAATGTCTATTCTCAAAGTTTTTCGATTTCGGAAATCAATTCCTCGAAATTTCCTACTATTACTACTAGTTTCGTTGCTTTAGACCAAGACGGAAATTCATACAAGAATTTACAAGCAAGTGACTTTAGTATATTTGAAGGTACAAAAAATTTAAGCTCGACTGCTTTTGTAGAATGCCAAGATACTACAATCGACCCTGCGGTAAGTGTCGAATTAGTCATAGACAAAAGCAATTCAATGAATTCCCCTGATGGAGCTCCGATTTCTGTTTGGGTAAAAGAGGGAGCTATTACATTTCTGAACACATTGAAATTTGTAACCGGTACTCAAGTAGAAATAATTACTTTTTCACAAACTGCGAGAGTATTACACCCGTTTTCGAGTAATAAAACATCATTGATTAATTCTATCAATTCTTTGGAATTTGCCGGTGGTACTAATTATAATCCTCCGTTTTTAGATGAAAATGTAGGAGCTATAAGTAGGCTAAAGAATTTAACTCCATCTAATATAAGAAGAATAATTGTATTTCTTACGGACGGCGATCCCGATGCTACAAATCCTACTCAATATAACGAGATTATACAAGAAGCCCTTACTGCTAATGTACAGGTATATGCCATTACATTAAAAATGCCTATGAATAATGACTTAAAAGCCATATCTGCACAAACCGGGGGCAAATCATACTCCGTAAATACTAAAGACGAGTTAAATAATATTTATAATATGTTTGCAATTGATATTCAGACAAAGAAACTATGTGCTTTAACATGGACTGCTCCTTATGGTTGTGCAGAAGCCGATCGTTACAGAGATGTAAAGATTATATTTAATAAACCATCACAAACAAAAGAAGTGCGTAGCAATTATAAAGCACCGGTTAACAGCATTACCAAAGTTGAAACCAATGTAACTATTCAATATTTCGGAGATCCGGAAGTAGATGCTTTTCAGGAGAAAGTGATAGAGATTACCCCTGATAATTCTGATTTTAAAGCGAGTGGATATACGATCAGCCCGAATGCGTATTTCACTATTGTTGATTGGGATGTTAGTGGTGCTTTAGGACCACCGCCTTTTACCATAAAAAAAGGTGAAACTCGCAAAATAAAGATTAGATTTACTCAATCTGTAACAAAAGCTTATAGGAAATCTACTTTTATATTAGAGGGTGAGCCTTGTGCTCCTGAAATAACTTTAGTAGGTGGAGTTTCACAAGTGCAGATAATTAATCCCAATGGTGGAGAAATATTTTCTACTTGTGATGAAATTGATATTCAATGGGCTGGGGTAACCGAAACTACGCCTGTTTCTTTATATTATAGAACTTCTGATGCCGGACCATGGATACCTATTGCAAGTAATGTAACAGGGTTAAGTTATAAATGGAAGCCAAATAATATCAATAGCAATACAATAAGAGTCAGAGCTTTTATAGCAGCAAAGTCAGAATATATGTGGTTGCATTCTGCCGGCGGAGCTTCTGAAGATGAAGTAACCGGGCTGGCTCTGCATCCAAAACAGAATTACTTTTATATAGGCGGATATTTTTTAGATAATGCCGTGTTCGGACCTTATTCAATAAAAGCCAAAAGAAAAAAAGATGCATTTATTGCATTATACGGTGATGACGGAATACCTTTATGGGTTAATCGAGCAGGGAGCACTGAAGATGATGTAGCCAATAGTATATGCACGGACTCTAATGGTAATGCTTATATAGTCGGCTATTGCTATCAAGGAGCTGATTTTGGCACTATGAATCCTCTGATAGAGCTATCAGGTAAGCAATATGCTTATGTAGCAAAATATAATTTCGAAGGTGATCTGACTTCGGTTAAAGTATTGGGTGCCACGGCTATATATATAAGCTTTACAGCTGTAGCAACAAAAGTAAAATATCAAGATGGGAAAATTTATGTTCAAGGTACTTATGCTAATGATATTGTAATAGGTAATTTATCTCTTCCCAAAAATATGACAAAATTTCAAGCTACCTATGACACTACAAGTTTAGACCTTAGAGATTTAAAGACCGGTTGGTTTGACCTTACAAATACTACTTCTAAGACAGCAACCGATGACCAAAATAATATATTTACAACCGGTTCATATACCAATTCTAAAACTTTCGGTAGCTATACAATTAATTCAGCAGGTGGTAAAGATGTGTTTGTAAATAAATTTGGCGGCACTCCCGGCAGCAATGATATGAGCGACGAGACATTTAAAATCCAAAGTTTAAGATTATCATTTAAAGAAGCAACTTCAAATATAGGTACTTGTAGAGTAAATCAAACTCAATCAAAAGTATTCCAAGGATTTATCTGTAATAATGGAGAGCTTCCCGTTCATATTACCAATACTGTTTTATCAAATTCCAGCGAATTCTTTATTAATAGTAACCTTATTGATATAGTAATTATGCCGGACAGTTGTATCCCTGTAGAATTAGGATTTTCTCCTAAGCATACCGGTCTAATCAGTTCTGTCTTTACCGTTGAAGGCGAATGCATGACTCCTATTTCATGCACTGTTACCGGTTACGGAATATGTGTAGCCGAATCAATAGACAGTGTCTATATGGGTCAGGTAAGCATAGGTAAGTACAATGATTCTGCCATTGTTTGTGTATTCAAGAATCTGAATCCTTTTGATATTGATATTAATCCGGTATTAGATGACGAAACCCATTTTAAAATCCTTGACGCACCGGGTATTAAAAATGTAATGGCTGGAGATTGCTATACTGTCAACTTGAGATTTGAGCCTGAGTTAGAAGGTACTTTAAGTGCTATAATAGATTATCAACTTAGTACCGATTGCGATAATGTAAAGACAAAAGTTGAGGGAGTCGGCGTTAATGCTGCTATATCTATTTTGCCGATAGAATGGAAATTACGCAGGAAATTGACTGAAAATGATTCCGTATTGAAAATATTTAATAATAGTGGCTTCGCTGCTAAAATTGAACAAATCTATTTTGAAAACTCGGCACAGGCTGCTTTGGATAAATTCACTTTAACTGTTCCGGATTTAACTAATGAATTAGAACCCGGCGAAACATTAGAAGTGCCAATCAGCTTTATTCCGTCTGATGAAGCCGCTCGCACTACTAAAGTATTTGTGAAAATATTAGGTAAAGATACTCCATTTGCTACATCTTTATCCGGCGAGGGTTTTGTACCGAAAATTCAATACAGTTGGTTATGTCCCGAACCGATTAAACCGGGCGAGACCGCAAGCGGTGTTTTAGAAATTACTTCTACTGACACCAAATCAGGGCTCTTTATTCATGAAATTAAATTCGGGGATAATACAGGGCAATATTTACTACCAAGCAATACGACAAATATAAGCCTTGGCATCGGTGAGACTCAACAATTCTATATTACATTTAAACCGGACAGTCCCGGCTCTAAGCCTGAAACTATTATCATTACAAGTGATGCGGTAGCCGGACCGAACAAATTACCTAAAATTGATGCTACTCAAAATATTAATTGCGAAGCTATCGGGCTGGCTTATACTAAATCAGTTGATTTCTCTAATAATTTAATATGTAGCGAGCTAACTCTGCCAATTGATATTACAAATTCAAGCTCCGAGTCTGAATTGATTTTGCAATCTTATGTAATTAATGGTGCCGATACTGATGCTTTTAACTTAGATTTTACTCCTAACACAGTGGTACCTGCAAAGAAGAATCATTTATTGAATATTACTTTTTCTCCGACCGAGAAGAGAACATATTCGGCAACACTTATTATAAATACTTCTTATGATGAGCAATTAACTATATCATTATTAGGTAGCGGAGATAGACTTTATTATTATTCCGATCAAAGCGTAATTAAAGCTGAACCTGATGAAAGTATTGAGTTTAGAATACTTGCTAATGTTCCTGATTTATATCAAGCCTCTGTTACAGAATTAGAATTCGAGGTGAAATACCACGAAGCAATGATTTCATACATAAATAATTCTGTATATAGTCCATTAAATGATTGGACTTGGGAAACACCAGTTGTAAGTAATGGATACCTTAAGTTTAAAGGTGCCGGCATACTGAATGCACCGTTTAAAGGTCATATAATGACAGTTAAATATCAATCTTATTTACCGGACACTTTGACTTCATTTATCTATTTAAAGCCGATTATAGCTGAATGTCCCACAGAAGATTCTCTCTGCACTAAAGTAAATACTGTCAATGTTTGTATTGACGAAGGTAGAATGGTTCAGTATTCTGGACTTCATACTCAGGTACAGCAATTAATGCCGAATCCTGCCGGAGATAAAGCTAATCTGACTTTTACAATGGGAATTAATGCCAGAGCAGAAGTTACTATAGTAAATTCTTTCGGCGAAACTGTTGAGACTATTTTAAATGAAAAATTAAAATCAGGTACTCACTCGATTGAAATTGATTTGTCAAAATACAACTCCGGCGTTTATTTTGTCAGAGTAAGAGCAGGACAATTCAAAGATATTAAGAAACTGATAATTGCCAAATAATTAAATCGTTTCTTTTCTACCAACAGCGTTAGAAAGAAAGTTATAAGGTTCGTAAACTTGAAAGTAGGAATTGGAAAATAGGAATTTGCACGTCTCCGCACTATGCTCTGCGTAGTGCGGCTGGCAGCTGAAAATCTTTCACCCCCCCAAAAAACCTTCCACAAGGAGAGGGCTTAAAGATTATATATGGGAATTAGTGGATAGAGTTCGGAAATAGGAATCGGATAGTAGCGTTGGTAAAATAAGTTCTTTCTTCCAACAGCGTTAGCTGTTGAATATTGGTAGAATAGTAGAAAGTTGAAAGTTATAAAGTTCGTAAAGTTGAAAGTAGGAATTGGGAATTGGAAATTGGGAAATAGGAATATGCACGCCTCCGCACTATGCTCTGCGTAGAGCGGCTGGCGGCTGAAAATATTTCAACCCCACCCAAACCCTCCCCAAGGAGAGCTCTTAAAGATTATATATGGGAATTAGTGGATAGAGTTCGGAAATAGGAATCGGAAGTGGCGTTGGTAAAATAAGTTCTTTCTTCCAACAGCGTTAGCTGTTGAATATTGGTAGAATAGTAGAAAGTTGAAAGTTATAAAGTTCGTAAAGTTGAAAGTAGGAATTGGGAATTGGAAATTGGGAAATAGGAATATGCACGCCTCCGCACTATGCTCTGCGTAGAGCGGCAGGTCTTCCAACATCCTTAGATGTTGAATATTGGTAGAATGAAAGTTATAAAGTTCGTAAAGTTGAAAGTAGGAATTGGGAATTGGGAATTGGGAAATAGGAATATGCACGTCTCCGCACTATGCTCTGTGTTGTGCGGTTAGTCTTCCAACAGCGTTAGAATGAAAGTAGAAACATACTCCCATTGATAGTGAATGTCTATAAGGTTACACGATGCGATTATTATCTAAAGGGTGGAAGTTGCGAACCAGACTTCATAAAAAAACTCATCAGATGAATGAATTCACCTGATGAGCATAATATTTCGCAAAGCAATTATATTCTTCTTCTGAATCCTTTGCCTAATACTTCGTGAGCATTGGCAATAATTATAAATGCAGTAGGATCTATTGCTTTAACCTTTTCGGTTAGAGTCGGAATTTCTTTCATAGTGCAGACGGTCATAATCATTTCGCGATCAATATTTCTGTAAATACCTCTTGTTTTGATTGATGTAGCTCCACGAACCAAATCATTCATAATTGAATCGGCAATCTCTTCATATTTATCTGAAATAATATAAGCTACACGTGCATAGTCAAATCCATCAATAATAAAATCTATGATTTTACTTGATACAAAAAGTAAGAATAAGGCATATAGAGTCAAAGTAAGTGCAGGTACGTCGGCGGAAAGATTTTTAACTTCGATAATTATTCCTGCAAAACTTATTACAAAAAAGTCAATAATGATAATTGCAGAGCCGGGCTTAATACCCCATTTTTTATTCATTATGGAAGCTATGATGTCCGAGCCGGCAGTAGTCCCTTTGAATTTAAAAATAATTCCAAGACCTATACCCAAAAACACTGCACCAAGGAGGACTAAAAAGAAGAAGTCGTTTTTTAATAATCCTTGTATAGTAGTTGAATTTTGAAGTTTAATAAATTCAAGACCGGGTATCCATGAATGACCTGTAAACAAGTCGATAAAGAATGAATTCAAAGTAAACGCAAAAAATGTTCTGAAAGCAAAGCTTTTGCCTAATTCTTTCAATCCCCATAAATATAGAGGAATATTTAATGCCCACATTAATATACCGACCGACAAACTGCTGTCCATATAATGCAAAGCCATAGATAAACCACTAACTCCGCCCGGTACTACTTTAGCATCTATTAAGAACACACCTATACCTATAGCCATAATCGCCGACCCAAGAGTAAGGAATAGGTAATCAACTATGGGTAATTTTTTAATCTTATCTGTCATATCTCACCAATATTGTAAAAAATTCTGTTTCGTAATAATTAAAAGACCATAAAATTACAAATATAATTTGAGTAAATAAAGGAGTATTTATAATTGCTACAGTTATAAAGTTCGTAAAGTTCGTAAAGTTATAAAGTTGAAAGTAAGAAGTAGGAATATGCACGTCTCCGCACTATGCTCTGCGTAGTGCGGTAGATCTTCCAACAGCGTTAGCTGTTGAATATTGGTAGAAGAAATTTGGGACTCCATTTCACCTCCGCTCTATGCTCTGCGTAGTGCGGCAGGTGGCTGGAAATCTTTCAACCCCACCCAAACCCTCCCCAAGGGGAGGGCTTGAAGATCATGTATGGATTTTTCTTTCAACATCGTTAAATGTTGAACATCGGTAATAAAACAGTTTATAGGCTAATCTCCAAATTCCCCTCCAATTGGAGGGGTGGCATCGCGAAGCGATGACGGAGTGGTTCTTTTTTCGGGGATAGGGGATAGGGGATAGGGAATTAGCAAGTTTGGGAGAAATCGGTTTCTTTTCTTCCAACAGCGTTAGCTGTTGAATATTGGTAGAAGAAATTTGGGACTCCATTTCGCCTCCTTACTATGCTCTGCGTATAGCGGCTGGTGGCTGGAAATCTTTCAACCCCACCCAAACCCTCCCCAAGGGGAGGACTTGAAGATCATGTATGGATTTTTCTTCCAACATCGTTAAATGTTGAACATTGGTAATAAAGCTGTTTAGCGACTATTTCTTAAAATTCCCATCCAATTGGAGGGGTGGCATCGCGAAGCGATGACGGGATGGTTCTTTTTTGGGGGATAGGGGATAGGGGATAGGGAATTAGCAAGTTTGGGAGAAATCGGTTTCTTTTCTTCCAACAGCGTTAGCTGTTGAATATTGGTAGAAGAAATTTGGGACTCCATTTCGCCTCCGCACTATGCTCTGCGTAGAGCGGCTGGTCTTGTAACATCATTAGCTGTTGAATATTGGTAGAATGAAAGTTGAAATATAATCTTATAAATATTCCATATCTGGCAGATATGGAATATCTAAAAGGGTATTTTGTATTGAAAACCCATAGTAATTAGAAACAGCTGTAAGTCTAAATTATTAAATGAATTTTTCAATATAGCTTTTTGCATCGAATTTTTTAATCTGGCTGTTATAACTCATGTATCTGATTTTCCCAAAAATTGGGCGGTCGTACCAAGCTCTATCGTGAACACCACCGATTGACCAAGCGATGCCGGCATACCCGTTGGGGTCTCTTCCGTCAAGAGAATACTTATCATTTAAGTAAATAGCGTATTCTAAAGCAATTTCGGGAGTAGGAGTCCATTCAAGAATTTTCTTTGCCCAATACATTCTTAGGTAACCGTGCATTTTTCCGGTTTTTATCATTTGGTTATTTGCAGCATTCCATAGGTCGTCATGAGTTTGAGAATTCTCTAAAATTTCTAAATTATAAATATTATCCTTATAATCATAATAATGCTTATTAAGGGAATCTTTAGCCCATTTTGGAAATCCGCTAATGCTGTCATAATGTTTATTGTTCATACAGAAATTATCTGAAAGCTCTTTTCTGATAATTAGTTCGTCTAAAAAAGCATCAATATTAATTTGTTCGGCAGAAGATTTAGAAACCTCTAATGCTACTCTTTGAGCGGAAATTTTACCGAAATGCAGATAAGGCGATAAATTAGAAACATTATCTTTATCTGGGAAATTTTTCATTTCTTCGTAAGTATTCAGCTTTTTAGAAATAAATAATTTCAATGCTTTATTAGCAGCAGCTTCACTTGGTTGAAAATCAAATCTGCCTTTATATTTAATTTTGGAGACATTTACTCGCTCTACGGATTCAGGAATATTTAGCTCTAATCTTTTTTCTTCTTTTTCTATAGTTGGGAAATCTATTAAATAGTCCGGTAAAACCAATTGAATTTTAGATCTGAGAGTATAAGCACCAAATTCTTGTTTTTTAGAAGCAACGAAAGCCGGAACTATATTGTGAGCATCTACTTCGATAAATGGAATGTTAATTCTTTCGATAATAGAGGCATTCCAATTTTGTTTTATTTTTAACGGATCGAAATCCGTAACTATCATGCCAATATTGTTTTTCTCTATTAAGGAAGAAATAACTTGATTAGGTTCACCTTTTAATACATAAAAAGGAATATTTAGTTTTTTGAAATTATCTGCTGTATCGCTAAGCCCTGCAAGCATGTATTCGAAAATGTCTTCACCAGCATTAAGGAAACTGTCTTGACAAATAAAAATAACTGCGAAATCCGTATTATGAGCTTTTGCAAATTCAATAGAGTAAAGCAGAGAATAATTGTCGTTAACTCTCTGGTCTCTACTCATTGTATAAAGTATTATTCCGTCTGAATATTCAATATTATTTAGATTTCTGTTTCTAATCGGCATTTTATCTTTCAATAATAAATTGTGTTACTGTTGTTTTTCCTGCTTTAAATGTTCTTAAAAAATAAGTACCAGGAGTTAAACCATTCAAACTAATATTAGACGATTTTAAAATATTATCTTTTACAATATTTCCATTTATATTGATAATTTGAGCTTTATCGAACATAATATTTTTTAGATTGATAAAATCATTAGCCGGATTAGGGAATAATTCGCTTGAATTTGAATAATTAAATCTATCATCTACACCTAATGTAGAAACAATATAATATTTTGTTTCGTAATTCCAATTGCTGCCATCCCAGCAATTATAGTAATCGGCAACAAAATTCCAATTTTCGTCATATTCATCTTTAAATTGGGTAGCCATTATAAATTCACCAGTCGTATCAGCAATTAAATGAAATTGAGTATCCTTAAATCCATTATCAAAATATGTTTCTATGTATTTATAATCATTACGGTAGTCGTCTTCTCCAAAATAAACCTGCCAAATAGTAGTATAAAGCAAATCATTATCATAATAATCATACAGCATTCTCTGAACAGCTTCCCATTTATTCGAAATATAACTTGAATCTGACTCAATAACAAGCAAATCTTTTTCATTATATAAATAGCTTACTTTTAGAGTAGGTTCAAAAAAGCCATCATAATTATTATTTTCAATTTTATCGATTAGCTTTTTATTAGTGTCATAAATATATAAAGTGACAGTCTTTAGCTGAAAGTCATTAATAAAATCATAGAAAAAGACTGAATCAATTCTTCCGTCTTCAAGATATTTGTATGTCTTTTTTTGTGTAGGCTTAAGTTCGGTATTATTTGCATAGTACTCTGTAGCTTCGCTTAGATAATACTTATCATTGATTTTTACGTATGTTTTTAATAATTTATAGCGTATAATCCATTCTCCGTTTAAGTATTCTTCTTTATTATGTTCAATCATTTTGTTATTTTCATCATATTGATAAGTAAGATGCCGATAATTAGATTTGATATTATTACTATCGATATGGTAATCAAATTCTTCAATTAACTGGTCATTTGAATTATATGTCGAAACAGCTGAAAAATTATCAACCCATTTCTTGTTATTTACATCAGAAGTGTCCCATACAGCAGTATTCATAATGACTTCAATAGAATGGAACTGCGAAAAGACGGCTTGTGAAGACAAAATCAAGCTAAAAAAAAGGTAAAGTAACCTCTTCATATTTTACTCCTTATTATTATATTTTCAAATTAATATCCGCTATTATAAAAAAAATATTGCATTTTAACAAGGAAATACTTAAATTTAGTAAATAAAAAATATCAATAACAGATATTTGAGTTTGAAAATTAAAATTTATGAATTTCATAAGAATAAGAAATATTTTGATTAACGTATATTGAGGTGAATTGATGAAATTTTCAAAACGCATTTTTTTATCCCTGCTTATACTAATTATTGCGAGCAGCAACGCCCTTCTATGCCAGACTGTCTATGAAGAATTGATTGTCGGGAAGCATACTGATGAAGCAGTAGGAGTCTTTGTAAATGAAGGGAATACTATGGTTGCTACTTGTAGTCTTGACGAGACTATTAAGCTGTGGTCTTTGCCAGATGGCAAAGAAATCAGAACTTTGCAAGGACACTTCGGGCAAGTGAACAATATTTCTTTTTCCGGAGACGATAAAAAATTAGCAAGTGCCTCTGCTGATTTAACTGTTAGAATTTGGGACGTAGAGACCGGTAAAGAGTTAAAAGTCCTCGAAGGGCACACAGACAAGGTTATCGGCGTTTACTTTAGCCAGGAAGATACTTCTTCTTTAGTTGCTTCTTCCAGCTTTGACGGTACAGTCAAATTATGGGATTTCGACTACGGTAAAGAAGTAAAGACACTGTATTCTCATCATGAGCCTGTAAATAATGTTGCTTACAGCTATGACGGGCTATATCTTGCTTCTTGCAGTGATGATCATACTATCAAATTATGGTCAACTGATTTAACTACAAAAGTACCATTAAAAACTTTATCAGGGCACGAAGCTCCTGTTCTTACAGTTCTTTTCAGTTTTGACAGCAGATATTTGGCTTCCTCTGACCAAGACGGAAATATTTTTATATGGCAGATGCCCGAAGGTAATCTATTACGTAAAATAAAAGCACATTCCGAATTAGTTCAGGACTTGTCTTTTACAGAAAAAGGTTATACTATAGTTAGTGGCAGTTTAGACAAATCAATTAAATTATGGGATGTAGAAACCGGTCAAAATCTTATGACTAAAAATATCGATTCTGAAGTTTGGTCTGTAGATGTAGTTAGTGATGGTTCAATAATAGTAGCAGCTTGTGCCGATGGTACAATTCGTTATTTTAATAAAACTACACTGGCACCTAAAAAAGAAGTAA
Organism: uncultured bacterium; assembly: GCA_942493235.1. Lineage (GTDB taxonomy): Bacteria > Bacteroidota > Ignavibacteria > Kapaibacteriales > UBA2268 > ENR-C587. The sequence continues at coordinate 1,304,818 of OW818676.1, forward strand.
AAACTAAACCGGCACCTAAAGGTAAGAAAGGAGCAAAAAAATAATGAGAAAGTTTTATTTATTATCCGCATTAATAATCGTTATGCTAACCTTTACTATCGTTAAAGCTCAGTTTACTAATACAGTAGTTGCTTTTTCCGGGCAGATATTTGACCAAATTTCAAAAAAACCGATTTCGGTTGTATTAGAAGTATATAACGAAGACGGTACGAAATTTACTAAAGCTTCAAGCAATTCCAAAGACGGTTCTTACTATGTTACAGGTTTAGTACCGGGCAAAAATTATATTTTCAGAATTGCAAATTTGAAATACTTAAAAGTAAGCTATGATGTCGAAATTCCTAATACGGATAAATATATTGAATATTCGAAAGATATTCAGTTAATTCCAGCAAATAAAAATACCGAGTTTCCGATAAGTGTTAATCCGTTTGAATTGAATCAAGCAAATTTACGCCCCGGATTTGAATTCTTTTTGAAAGATTATGCTAAATTGATTAAAGATAATCCTACTGTCAATTTCAGTATTAATGTATTCCCTGACAATAACCTTGATATGACAAAAAATAAAATTCTTACTCAGGGCAGAGCCGAAGCTATTAAAGACTACTTTATTAAAATTGGTATTGACTCAAAAAGAATTTCTGTATCAGGTTCTGATAAAGTTGACCCTAAGAACCTTCCTCCGACCGGAAAGGCTGCTAAAGGTAAAAAATATGTAGGTTCTATCTACATTCAGCTTATTTCTTTCTAAGAAAGAAAATCGAATTAATAATAAAAAACCCCGCTCATTAGTGGGGTTTTTTTATTCGGGTTCGAAGCCAAATTATCCTAATTCAAAACTTGTAATACCAAATACTTTGTCTAAATCAATATTTGGAAAATCGCCGCTGTACATTCTGGCGGTTTCAAATACCTTAGTCATATTGTATTTTTGGGTTAAGTATTTTGCAGTGTCATTAACTTCAGGAATATCAAAATATATATATTCGCCGGCTGATACAGAATCTAATAATTGAACTAAGAGGCTCTCGGCAGGGAGCAAATCATCGGCAAAGAGAGGTCCGATTTTATACCCTTTGATACACTTACGAATTACTCCATAACCGCGAATACTGCCATTATCTAATATTAGTTTTACTTTTGCATTTGGCATAATAAGCCAGTTTTTCAAAAATGTTTTTCTTTCTACAGGAAAGCATTGCATATCATATTGTGCAATTTCATCGAAGAATTTATCTGAATAATTTAATATTTCATTGCATTTTTCAGGTTGAAAACCATGAGGTTTGATGAACTCATATCGAGCATTGGCATAGGCATATTTAAAACCAAGACGCTTATAGTTTTCAATTCTGTCGATAACACCATCTAAGCCAATAATATGATAATTTAAATATTTAGTAGCTCTAATGCCAAGAGATGCTCCGTAATAATGTCCTGCATATTTCTCATCCATAACGTAGAAGCCGATGAAGCCGAATTCATCATTATATGACACTGCAGAAATGCAACCTATTGGCTGGTTATCCAATTCGGCGATAAAAAATCCGTTGGGGTCAGTATTATAAAAAGCTATCGCATCATTTTGTCCCGGATTCCACCCATACATTTCAGCCTTTTTGATAAAATAGTTCATCTCGTCGAGTTTAATATTTTTTATTTCAAAACTCATATCAGCCCCCATATATATAGTTCTACTTGTATTTAAATTACGAATCAGAAAGGCATATATTTTTAATTAAAGGGAAAAAACGGAAACTGCCGAAAAAAATATTTAACGATTTACTACTCATCAGTATAACTAATTCGGAGATTGATAATTGTGAAAAGTATTATTCTCCAATTATCATAATCTTGTAAATTTTAGTTTGAGCCTTATCTCTGATATTTAAGAAATAAGCTCCGGGAATTAATCCCATAGATTTAAATTCTATATTTTTGTCTGTTATTGAGCAGGTATAGTTTTGAATAATTAACTCACCGCTTGCATTATATAATTCATAAGTGCAAAGCTCTGGGTTTAATTTATCATTTGCTATACTGAGTGAGCTGTTATTATTGAGTAAGTAAGACTTTAAGCCCGAATCCGAACTCTTAATATCAAAAACTCCTGATTCATCTTCATATTTTAATACTTCAAAAGTGTAATCCGATTTATAAACAAATAAAGTCTTTGATACATTTGAAATTCGCATTGTATTGAATTCGGCTTGGTCTCTGTATGTTTTAATTAATTTTTTTGTTTTGTAATCCCACACATATAAGTAATTATTTACGGTTGCAAATATATATTTACCGTCATAACTGAAGCCACAATCAGTAAACTCAAATGGTTCGACTTCTCCTTCGTAACTTGAGAACCATTCGAGGCTTTCGGTAAGTTCTGTTTCGGTATTAAATATTTCGCGATAAATTAGATTATTCAGTAAGTATTTGTTATCGGATGAAAAATATTTGTTTGGACTGGTAACTTTAAAATAATAATAAGTCGGCTCATTCGATAAATTATTCAAATCCCATTTTATAAGTATTTTATCTCCGTTATCTTCATTACCTGGACCAGCATATAAATACTTTTTATCGTCGGAAACTCTTATATTATTTAATACTTGAGAACTATAGTCCGTAGTCAATGTATTAACAATTGATTTTGTAGTTAGATTAATAAAATTGATTGTATCATTACAAGACACAGCAATTAAATTAGAATCAGGAAGTACGCATATACTTAAAGGATTATTTAATTTATTAAAAATTGCCGTTGATTTATTAGTTTTATAATCAAAACAGTAAAGCGTATTTTCACTAGTAAAGTAATATCCCGAAGAATAATACTCTTTAGCCGCATTCATATTTGCAAAGCTTGAAGACAAAATAGTATCATTACTTAAATCAATTTCTATATTTTCATAATTTGAAATATAACCTACGAAATCATTGTTTTTTGATAGTATAATGCTGATTTCACTTATTCTTGAAAACATATTATTTACCATTAATGAATTCTGTTTGGCATTAATAATATCCACATTACAATAAATATGTTGATTTGTCATGCCGTAAATTACTGACTCATTGCCAGTCCAAAAAGAATATTTGCCATTAACACTTTTATATTGAAATATTGATGGTATTGTTTTACATAATTCAAGACTTTCCAAATTATACACTTCATAGTGATTTTCCGAGCTAATATAATCGCCTATATTCAGGAAGATATATTTCTCATCGTCCGAAATGACTGAACCATAATAATTATTAATAAAATTTGATAAAGAAAGATATCTTTCCTTGTCATTTTCTATATCATAAATCACAATTTTATTATTTGGCATAGTATATAATAAATACTTTCCTTGAGCAGATAATTCATAATACCCATCAATATCTTTTTTTATAATTCTGCTTTTTTTGTTTTTCAAATCCTGATAAAACAAAAAATTATCTGAATTATTATGAAAAAATGATATATACACTTTGCCAGACTTTGATAATGAAAATATATCTTTTGAAGTGTATCCTTCAGGAATATTATACTCAGCTATTACATTTTTATTATAAATATTGATAGTAATAATTATTTTGGAATTTACTACACCACCAATTATCGGATGACCTATTAACAAGCTATCTGAATAAGCACCATAGGTAACATTAAAAGAATCAACAATAGTTGCATTATCTATATCAAGATAAGCAACTTTATTATTATATTTACATACTGCATGATGACCATCATTTGAAATATTAATCGGAACAATGCTTTTACTTATTTGCTTTGATACGACACTATAGCGTGATTCTATATCTACAGCTTCGCATATATATTTATCCCAATTATAATCAGATAATGACATAAAATATTTGTTATTATTCGATAAATCGTATAAAGTAGGACTGTAATTTACACCATTAATCTTATGTTGGATAGAATAATTCATTTCCTTAGAAACAATTACATCACTTGCAAATAACAATATAATAATAATTGTTGAAATTCTTTTATTCATAATATACCTCTAAATCAATTATTTAACTTTTGATTATGTAATGCAACTAATTAATATTTTAGAAGGTTAGAAAATCAAAGTATGGCAATCCAGGCTGAATATCATTAAAATACAACAACTTATATTGATATCGTAATTCAATATTTCTCCGAAAATAATAATTAATCGACTAATGCATTATTCTGAAATTTCATAAATAACAAACTATAGAATAATAGTAAGTTCAAAGGCAAATATATAACAAATAATTATTAATTGCAAGAAATATTTTAATTATTTGCAAAACAGTAGGGAATAATATTTTAAGAAGTACGAATTAAACTACGATTACTTCGCGTTCTAAATCAATCTCGAATTGTTGCTTGATTTTACGGATAATCATTTCCGAAAAGTTGTATATGTCTTCGCCTTTGGCTTTACCATAGTTTATAAGAATTAGAGAGTGAGTAGGCGATATTCCGACTTCTCCGACTCTGGAGCCTTTTAGCCCTGCTTTTTCTATTAGATAAGCAGCAGAAATCTTTTTACCGGTGGGGTTATTATAAGCAGGCATATCCGGATATTGAGTTTTTAACTTAAGGTAAAGTTTTTCATCAATTATAGGATTTTTGAAGAAACTTCCAGCATTACCGAATTGCGTCGGGTCTGGTAATTTTTTATTTCTGATTTTACAGACCGTATCAAAGACGAATTTAGAACTTATATTAATAACGCCGGCTTTTTTAATTTCATCGGCAATATCCTTATAAGAAGTATTAATTTGAGGGATAAGTGAGAGCTTATATCTTACGTTAGTTACAATCAATTTATTCTTAAATTCATTCTTAAATGAAGAATCTCTATAGGCAAAATTGCAGTCATCATAACTAAGATTAACTTCTTTGAAATTGTTAATATCGAAAGCAGTTAACGAATGGAAGAAGTCCTTCTGTTCTGCTCCGTAAGCACCAATATTTTGAACCGGAGCGGCTCCAACTTTACCGGGTATTAGGGCTAAATTTTCAAGCCCATAATAGTCAGAATTTACGCATTTCTCAACAAAATTATGCCAAAGTTCACCTGCTCCGGCTTCTATGATTACATAGGTATCCGATTTTTCTATTACTTTAATACCGGGTATGTCAACAGAGATAATCAGCCCTTCATAGTTCTTTCTAAATAAGAGGTTAGAGCCTCCGCCGATAATAAAATATTTTTCTTTCCGCATAATGCCAGAAAACACTAAATTGCGGATATCAGTAATTGATTTAGCCGATAAATAATACTTAGTATAAGCATCAACTCCGAAAGTATTATGTCGTCTTAGTGAGAAGTCTTTTGCAAGATTTAACATCATATTTTTCATATTTACTAATTTAATTCTTTACTTATTTCTTGGATTTTCTCTATGCTAATACCGGTAGTTTTGGAAATTAATTCAAAAGGAATCAATTCCTTTAACATATTGATAACAACTAATTCAATACCCTTTTCAATGCCTTGTTCAATACCTTTTTCAATACCCTTTTCTATGCCAATTTCATAACCTATTTGAATACCTTCTTCTCTGCCCTCTTCTTTGCCTTCTTCTTTATACGTATATAAGCAAAGCTCAAAATCACGATAATACTTTAGGCTTTGTTGATATACATCGTATTCGTTGTGAGTGAATTTGGAAATCTCGGCTATCTCGAAAAATTTCAAGAATATTTCTTCTTTTAATTCATTAGGGATATTATCAAAGCGTTCAAGATTTTTGATTACATACATCCATTTCTCGAAACGATTTTCTAACTGTTCGATAGATTTATTGAACTTAGGCATTTCAAGAAAAATAAAAGTCAATTTATCGTAAAATACTTCATGAGTTACAGTATCTAAAAGCTTTATTTCAGAATAATATTTTTCGTCATCATCAAATTTGAAATCTAAAATGCCGATACAATAAACAGCTTTAACATCAAACTTCCACTGGAGACCTTTTTCGGCTTGCTTCTGAATCGGGAAAGTAGAATAATAAACCATTCTCTCTTTGAAATATAGATGATGTGTTTTCTGCATTTCTACAATGAATTTTTCGCCTTTATCATTTTCGCAATATAAATCAAAGATAGCTCTACGGTCATCAATGGCTCGCCCCATCTGCTCGTTAGGGATATAGGTTAAATCCTTTATAAATAGGTCTTCTTTTTTCAGAAGAGCATTCAAAAAGTCAATAAGCAAGTCCTTATGTGGTTCCTCGCCGAATAACCTTTTAAAACCGAAGTCCGTAAAAAAATCTATATACTTAGACATAAATAACCGTATTATAAATTTAACACCGAATTACAAAGACGTAATATTAATAATGCTATTGCTAATATAATACATTAAGCATTAAAACAATAATAAATATCACAGAAGCATAAGCATATCTAATGTAAGGTATTAGCTTAACTGTTCTGTCATAATAATATGCAATGCTAAGTGATGTTGCTTCTACAAATAAAATTGCAAAAAATAATTCGGGTAGAAACAATTTACCAGCCCATAAATCAGCCAGACCGGGAAAACACGAGCAACCGTATATAATTAATAAGTGTGTAACGTACAGAAATAGGGATTTTCTGCTTAATGTTAAATATATCTTAGAGAATTGTTTTACTTTTTCTTTTAATATTACTATAAATGGAAATAACATCACAACTATCCCAATACGAATTACTATAAATCCCGGATTGATAAATGCTAAGATTTCCGTGGGCTGAAATTGGGCTAATGACTGATTGATAATTATACCTACTGCCGTTAATAATGCACCGATTTTAAATGCTTTATGAAATAAAATATTAAATAAGCTTTCTTTCTTAGCATCTTTAAGATATGCACCAATTGCTACCCCTATAAAAAAGTATGAGCTGGTCGGGAAAAAAGTATATATAGAACCATATTTATATGAAAACAAGGGAGCTAACCACATAGGCAGATATTGATACCAGTCAATCATCTGAGAAAACCATGAAAATACTAAACCTACTACTCCAAATGCTAATGATATTTTTGCTAAAGAGCGGTTACTACGCGTAATTAAATAAAATAATTGTAATATGATTAGTCCTAAAGCTACTATATGCAAAATATTGGTTTGGAAAAATGAAAGCCAAAAGTTTGTATCAAATTGATGAAGCATCTTTAAACTGCTTGCAGGGAATACCAGTACGTATGATGTAAATAAAACTAATACAGAACTCAATAATCTTTTTTTGAGATATTTGGGCTGAATGGTTCCATTTTCGGAGCGTTTATTAGCAAATACATTAACTGCTCCGGAAATCATCATAAATACAGGGGCAGTAAGTCCTCTGATAAAAGTCCATACGTCCCAAGGAAACTGCGTAACATTTAAAGCATTTGGTGATGACAATTCAAAGAGGGCATGACCCTGTATCATCAGAACAATCGCTATAAAACGATATAAGTCCAATGCTTCAATTCTGCCGTTACGATTGCTGAATTCTAAATTTTTGTATCTATTAAAGAAATTCAACATTTTATATTTTCAAATTATACCACAAACCGAATTCAAAATTACCAATTTAAATCTTTAAAACAAAATTTTCGGCAAAAATAAAAAGAAATTGTTCCAATATTTTCATTACTAAATTGAATTTTGCTCATTTGGTTCATCATCTTTTGGAATCTGTTTATATTCAACTCGTGCATGTGTAGTAGCAGTCAGATTTTTTAAGCATGTTTCTTTGATAATTGTTAAATCTTTGAAATTCAGTTCACACTCATCAAACTGTCCGTCAGTAATTCTGTCGTGAATTAAATCGCTTAAAGCTTTGTCTAATTTTTGTTTGTCAGATGACGCTAATCTTGATAATGCTTCAGCAGAATCGCAAATCATTAAAATTGCAGTTTCCTTGGTTTTTGGCTTTGGTCCTAAATATCTAAAGTCATCAATTATAACAGTTGATTTATCTTCAGCATCTTCTAATGCTTTTGCATAGAAGTATTTGATTAAAGTAGTGCCATGGTGCATAGGGATAAAGTCTATTATCCTCTGCGGAAGCATATATTCTTTAGCAAGACGCATACCCTCGGCAACGTGATTACGAATTGCCGACGCACTTTTTTTAGCCGGTAAGAGGTCATGCTTATTTTCCATATCAAGCTGATTTTCAACAAAATATTCAGGTTTGGCAACTTTACCAATGTCGTGAAAATATGCTCCGACCTTGGCTAATAATTGATTTGCTCCAATAGCTACAGCACATTTTTCTGCTAATATGGCTACGGATAATGTGTGCTGATAAGTACCGGGGGCATACTCATTAAGTTTGAGCAGCAGAGGATGATTCAAATTGTTAAACTCCTGTAATCGTAAGTCAGTAGTAATATTTGAAATTCTTTCTATTACAAACAGCATTCCGAATGTAATAAGTGGCGATACAGCTGAATTTATTAGAGCAGTGCCGAGCTTATAAAGTATTTGCTCAAACTCTGCCGAACGCTCTAATCCGAAAAATACTATAGGAATTGCAAATCCTATAAAAATAAAAAACATCGATTTGAAAATCTGTGTCCGGCTCTGAATATCTCTTACCGTGTAAGCAGCTAAAGTACCGGCATAAAGCATTGCTGTGCCGGCATCGTAATCATTGCCACGGATACCAGCAAACATCAGTGCCATAGTAACCGTTACATAAAACGCCGTTCGGGAATCAAAGATAATTGCTGCCAGAGTTGATAGTGCTGGTATTAAAACAAGATACTCGATAGAGAAATTAACAGAAATCTGAAGCGTTAACCAAGATAAAAACGATGCGATTACTAAAAATGAACTTAGTGCTGCTATCTGATAATTATTATAAAATATCTTTTTTCTGATATAGAACAAATAAATAATTAATATTGAATATACGATAGTTGCGTGCCCAATACTGCCTAAAACAGACCAAAAAGATTGAGAACTATCACTGTTTATCATTCGTGAACGCTCGTAAGATTTCAATTTCTGGATTGTTTCTTCACTAATTTGCTGCCCTTTAGTTATGATGATTTCACCCTCTCGGACTATGCCTTCAGTCTTAGGGACTGACTCTTCTGCTATTCTGCGAGAGCGATTAGTAAGTTCTTGAGAATACATAATATTAGGAATCATCATCTGTTTGGCAATATTAACAGCGATTTCTTTTTCTAAAGTGTTTAAAGTGTTAGAGAAAAACTTATTAGCGGACTCTATGAACATACTCGAATCAAAAAGCTCTGTTCTGGAATAAACTTTCTCGGTATGGTGTGGGATTAATCTCACAGAAATTTCAGTGTTTTCTAATCTATCAAGAGATATACTTATAAAACCCTTTGAGTAAATTTCGTTTAGATATTGTTTTACTAAGCCAGAAATCTTTTTAAATCTATTGTTTTCTATTATTTCAAAACTTTGAGATGCTCCTCTCTTTCTGACGGTCTGCTTATTTTGGTTTTCCGGTAAACTATTAAACTGCATACGCGAGGAGTCTAATATCTTGTCTAAGTTATCTAAATTTCTATCTTCGAGAATAAATACTTGTAAGGCACTTTTTTTTGCTTTTTCAACTTCTTTTTTATATTCCGAATCATTTTTATATACCGGAAAGGTAAACTTTGCCGTTACGAGCTGGTCTGTCCAAATATAACCAGGAAATAGATTAAAGAGCTTTTTCTCATATACTTGCTCGTTCAAATGGAATGAGAAAAATATCGAACAAAACAAAATAGTAATTATAAAAACGATAATTTTATCCCTTGTGGCAAAAGCACTTTTATCAATTTCAGATTTTTCTATTTGTAATCCTGAAGATAATCTTCCGAAACGTTTTTTATTTCTTAAATCCATTTTTAAATTTCTGGTAATTGCAAAAAACAAATTTAAAAAATTCCGAATATAATTACTAAAGAAATTAAATTAAGCACTTATTTTTTACGAAAATATTGCTTTTTGAAATATGCTGTGATTATGGCTCATCACTTGTATTAAAGGGGAATATGGACTTTGAGCCGAGTAATTGGGAATTAAATATTCCATATCTGCCGGATATGGGATATCTAAGGGAGTATATTTAAACCTTCATTCTACCAATATTCAACATCTAAAGATGTTGGAATACCATCCGCACTACGCGGAGCATAGTGCGGAGAGGAGCAAATTCCTAATTCCTACTTTCAACTTTATAACTTTCATTCTACCAATATTCAACAGCTAACGCTGTTGGAAGACCAGCCGCTCTACGCAGAGCATAGAGCGGAGATGTGCATATTCCTAATTCCTACTTTCAAGTACAGATAGCATTTGAAGAGAAGAAAGAAAAAGGGGGTAGCACTTTCATTTTACCGATATTCAACAGCTAACGTTGTTGGAAGAAATGAAGCATTTACTACATCCTATTTCCCAATTCCCAATTCCTATTTCCTATTTCCTATTTCCTACTTTCAACTTTATAACTTTACGAACTTTATAACTTTCATTTTACCGATATTCAACAGCTAACGCTGTTGGAAGACTATCCGTACTACGCAGAGCATAGTGCGGAGAGGTGCAAATTCCCAATTCTCGAACCCCTATCCCCGAACCCCGAATACTACCAATATTCAACATCTAACGATGTTGGAAGAAAATATCTTTATTCTATTAATTTACTTAATAATAAATAGTTATGGGAATATTCACAATTTTGAAATGTGTTTTTATCAAGTAAAATTGCCCAATACATATTATAATAATTATGTATAAATATGTAAAAAAATAAAAAAAATACTTGCATTTTAGAAAAAAAATAGTATTTTTGTAGTTCGTAATTTTATTAACTATTTTGATTGTTAAATAATGGCACATCATAAGTCAGCACTAAAAAGAATACGCCAGACAAGAAAGCGTAAATTATATAATAGGCTAAATAAAAAACATATTAGAGAGTCAATCAAAGTTGTTTTAGCCAGCAAAACTTATGAAGAAGGATTTGAAAGCTTGAGAGCAGTTACTAAGTTATTAGATAGATTAAGCTTAAGAGGAATTCTTCACAGAAACACTGCTGCTAATAGAAAATCAGCTTTAGCCAAGCATGTTAATTCTCTAAAAGAAGCATAAAACTAAATAAATTTTTGGTTAAGCGCCCGTAGCTCAACTGGATAGAGCACTTGACTACGGATCAAGAGGTTTGGGGTTCGAATCCCTTCGGGCGTACCAGTTTCCCGCGTTTAGGTATCTAAATGTCGGGATTTTTTAGTTGTGGCAATTAGTATTTTTTATTGGCTTAATACTGAGAAATTTAAAAATACTGAGAATTTAAAAACAATTGAAAATTAAAATCGTTGAGAAATTAAAATCGTTGAGAATTGAAAATCGTTGAGAATTGAAAATGAAAATATTAGCTCATACTAAAGATAGTGATATAGCTAAAGTGTATATAGGCGATTTAGGAAACGATAGAGTAGTTGAGTTCGTCGAATCTTTAGAGCCTCCATTTCCCAAAGAAGACAAGTGGGTACTGATTATTTCTACTATGCTCGGATGTCCCGTCGGTTGCAAATTTTGTGATTCGGGAGTATTTTTCAAAGGTAAATTAACTATGCCCGAGATGCTCAGCCAAATAGATTATTTAGTTTCAAACTCCTATCCGAACAGAGTGATACCTGTAAAAAAGTTCAAAATTCAATTTGCCAGAATGGGTGAGCCGGCTCTCAATAATTCTGTTTTAGAAGTATTAAATGAATTGCCCAATACTATGAACGCCCCGGGATTGCTTCCTTCGGTTTCTACTATCGCACCGGTCGGGAGTGAGAAGTTTCTATCTTCGATTATTGAAATTAAAAACGACATTTATAAAGATAATTTCCAATTGCAATTCTCGGTTCATACTACAAATGAAGAACAGAGAAACTGGCTAATTCCGGTTAAGAAATGGAATTTAAAAACCATAGCAAGATATGGCGAGGAATATTATCAAAAAGGTAATCGCAAGATTACTTTAAACTTTGCTTTAGGGCAGGATATGGAAATCAATCCGAATGTACTACTTGATAATTTTGACCCTGAAATATTTTTTATAAAATTGACTCCGATAAATCCTACTTTTAATTCAAAGAATAATAATTTAAGCACTGTATTTACGGATAAAACAGAACATTCCCCGTTAATAGAAAGCATTAAAAATGCCGGCTATCAAGTATTGCTGAGCATCGGTGAAACCGAAGAGAATAAAATCGGAAGCAATTGCGGACAGCATATTCTCAATTATATCAATTCCGGCAATAAATTAAACGATTCATATACATACGATTTAGAGTATAAAACAGACTGAGAATTTAATTTAGCACATTATTGCAGTTATACCATTTTCTATACAGATTAGGGCATATCACTTATTGCTGTATCGGTGGCTAAAGAGGCTGTGTAAAAACTGCTAATCTATTGTAAATGTCTGCAATTTTTATCGCCATCTCCATTGAAGAGCTTGTCTAAAATTAATAATATTACCAAATCGTCATTCTGAGTTACTGACCACCCGCTACTCGGCTGGTAAAACAATACAATGACAACTTAAAAAAAAACGTGTATATTGAAAGTTTTTGAAATTGTCCGGGAACGCAATGCTAATAAAGATTCCGATAATGAAAACACTTATTGGGATATATTTTCGGATAACACTTTTAAAATATCGGATAAATCATTGTGAATATAGCGTTTACAAGGACACTCAAGGAAAGATGTCATTAACAGTGTAACGAAGAATCCAGTATTATCAACATTTAGCTTTATCTGGATTCTTCACTTCGTTCAGAATGACAACATTATAAACAGCCTTTTGAAAGTAGGGGGCGGGCATTTGTAATAGAATAGCAGTATTTTCACAGTTTCTAATACGTAGGTAAAACAGAGGGAAAATTTAAATATTTCAATTATGCCGCAGATATAATATTGTCTAATAATTTTAAACATAAAAAATGTTCTTAGTAGTAATAAAAGAAAAAATCAATATTTCGATTAATATCACGTCAAAATTATTTATATTTGTCTTATTTAATTGAGAAAAAATCATGGTTGGGATAGGAACAGATTTGCATCGATTGGAGCCATTGCACAGGCTGATTATCGGCGGAATTGATATCGAATCGGAAATCGGGTGTGTAGCTCACTCCGATGGCGACGTTTTGCTGCATGCTTTGACTGATGCCATACTCGGTGCTGCCGGGCTTGGAGATATAGGCGATTTATTTCCTGACACGGATTCTCAATTCAAAGATGCAGACAGTAGAATATTTGTAGAGAAAGCGATTTCATTAATAAGAGAAAAAGGCTTTAATATAGTAAATATTGATGCGGTAATTCATTTGCAGAGACCCAAATTAGCATTTTATAAATCATTAATTAAAAACAATGTAGCATCAATCTGTAATTTGAGTTCTGACAGAGTAAATATAAAAGCAAAGACCGGCGAAAAGTTGGGTCATATTGGCAATTCGCTTGGGGTAGAAGCCTTATGCGTAGTTCAAATAGAATCAGCGTCATGAAATATCTAATTATATTATTATCATTTATATTAGTATGTAATACTTATATGTATGCGGATAATACTTTTCCGTATTCACTTAAATTATTAAATGACTATCCTAATGGTGCTTTGGTAACTGGTAAATCTGACGATGTGTATTTTATAAAAAGTCTGATTCTGGGAGAGTCTGACTTTATTTATAATTGGAAAGGGCTTAATAAGTCTAATTCGAAGGCATTCTCTATAGACAATACAAAAATATTGGATTATGCACAATTCAATTCAAAATTATTGATTATTGGCAAACACTTCAACGATATTAAAATAACTGTATTTGAAAATAATGGCTCAATATTGATTGATACAAGTTTAGGAATCAATGATGATTTTGGTTATGCAAATGCGGAAATTAAAGATATATATAATAATAGAATGTTGATTTCTATTAATACGATATTATTTGAAATTGAAATAAATTCAACAAACCTAAAATTCAAGAAATACGACTTAAATTTAATAGATGCCTTTTATTTTAAGATTAATAAGCAAGATATGATAGCGGTAGCCTGCAATACTCAGTCTTCAGCGGAATTAAAATTGATAGGTGCTGACGGTAATATCAGCTTTATTTCTACACTTCCTGCTTATGATGAAATACACTTGTTTGCTGCTGGAGAGAATATACTGACTATTGCCGGCTCGAAAATGAGTAAGAGTTCTTTCTGCCAAATTATAAATCCTCAAAAAGGGATACAGGGTGAGTTCTGGGTAGAAGCGGTAGTTAACAATATAACAAAGCTAAAGGGAACAGATTCTCCAAATATAGCTTATTTGAATAACTTAAATAATAAATACGCATTTACAATTTATGACCCGATAAATAAAAAAAATATTTATTCTCAAGCAATAAATGAAAATTTTATCGAGCCTTATGGATTATATTGTATAGGACAAGAGATAACTGCTATTTTCAGAAATGGAATAGCCGTATTTAGCCAAGCAGGTAAAAAGTTAGCTTCAGACTATATACCAATCGGTGAATATTTCCCAACAAACTTTACAGTGGGAGAATTTAAAGATAATATAATAATCAGCTCTCCTAAATTCTCACTTTCTTTAGAAAAAGAGAGCCATCCCTTATGGTATTTTAATACTCTGCTTAGGCAAAGCTCGGAGATTATTTTACCGTTAATATTGGGTATATTGCTGATATATATATTCCAAATATACCGCCATCAGAAGCGTTTTCTTGACGGGTTATTAGATTTAAAATCGTTTGGTGCCGTATTTATTCTAGATAAAAACGGTAAGTTATTGCGAGCTAACGATTCTGGTAAGGAATTGCTATCAATAACACAATCTATGAAGCGAAAAAAAGATTTTAGATACTTCTGCATAAAAGATTCAACCCATCAGCTTAGAGATTTGGTAACAATTTCACTTCAGACTAAAGATGCAATCACTCAAAAGCTTATGCTCAGCCAGGGGCTTGAAACAAAAGAGTGGATTTTTAATATATTACCGTTAAGAAATATAACAGGCAATTTCAGAGGTTTAGTAATTACAGGCATTGATATAACCGAAGAACTCGAAAAAAAGCGATTGAATAACTGGGCACAGCTTGCCCATGATATGCAGACTAATCTTTCAACAATTAAATTAAATGCCGAGCAACTGGATTTAGATATTAACGGGGATAATTATTCCAGACGCACTAAAATTACTCATCAGGTTAATATTTTGATTCAGAGAGTGAGAGATATAGTAACAGTTGGCAGAAACAATAATATTGATAAACAGGTTTATGATGCTGTGGATATATGCAAGGAAGTATTAGCCGAATTTGATTCGAATGTATTCCCTGATGTCCTGTTTCAGATTGATGCACAAAGCCATAAAGTAGTATGTGATAAACCTAAAATCGTTAGAGCTTTACGCAACGCAATAGAGAATGGAATACGCTCATTGCCTGACAAAAAAGGAACAATTAAAATCTCAAACTCTGCCGATTCTAAAAATGCTTATTTTAAAATATCCGATTCGGGTGTAGGTATGGATTCAAAGACTAAAGATAAAATGTTAAAACCATACTTCACTACCGGTGCCAAAGAAGGAGGCTCAGGTATTGGGACTATGATTATGCAGCATGTAATGGAGCTTCACGGTGGTGAAATTATTATCAATAGTGAAAAGGGCAAGGGAACTGAAATTATTTTTTTAATACCTAATTATATGATTGCTTCCGGTAAACAAAAACTGCAGAATAAACTGTTTATCAGAAAGAAAGTAACATAGTAAAGCATTTGCAATAATGTAAGACTGTTGCGGATTAGCTAATAACAATTATTCCTCCGTTCTACCCAATTCTTATGTATTTGATGCAAAAACTGGTATATGTTTGTATTAATATTTAAGACTGTTGCAAAACTATATACTTTTCAATTCCCATTTATTTGACCCTACGGTTAACCGTAGGGTTGATAAGCACTTATAGGGTTGGAAATCTTTGATAAATTAACAGCAAATAAATATTTTGGACTTTTGCAACAGACTTTATTTATAAAATCATTGAGTATTACAAGGGGATTTAGATATAATTTTTAAATATCCCAAAAGAGAAAAAAGTATTCCAGAACTATTAATCCATTCGTAACTAAGTCAATATATATAATAATATTTAGGCATATTCTCCGATAGCAATACTATACAATTGATTACGTCATTTGATTTAAGTATAAATAAAATATATATTTATATCAAAAAAATTACGTAGTTATACTTATTTGATTTGATTTACATAATATATAAATTTGTATGCTTCTGTAAAAGGGTTTGAAAAAAAGAAAATTAATATGAGATTTTATATGAATAATATGATAAATACAAAGCTAAACAAATTTACAACTGCTATATTATTATTGTTTGTTGCAACTATTGGGAACGCCTATTCGCAGAAAAATGTTGGAATAGGAACCAATACACCAGCCGCTTCGGCAATATTGGATTTAGATGTTTCAGATCTAACTTTGTTTCCTGAAAACGGCAAACTCGGATTTTTAGCACCGAGAGTAAGTGAAAATCAAAAAAGTCTTATGTTACCGGTAGTTGGATTATTGGTTTATCAGACTGATGTTGACCCTGGCTTTTATTATTGCACTTCAATTAATCCTTCAATTCAATGGACTAGAATAATAGAATCCGGAACTGGCTTGTTTTTACGTCTCGATGGCGGCACAATGACCGGTGAAATCGATATGAACGATCAAATAATAACAAATATCGGAGATCTCGGTACGGACTTTCTTAGCAGCGGTGGGCTTAATCTTGCTGATAGGTTGACTGTTAGCAATAATGGAATATTTGTAAATGGGAATTCAAATATAAATGGCATTTTAACAGGACTTACCGGTATTGAATCCGGCGGTAACATAACATTGACCGGTCTATTGCCGGGACTAATTGTAAAAACCGACAATACTCGTACATTAATAGCAGGCTCTATTGATTTAGCTTCAGAAACTGAAGTAAGTGGTATTTTACCTTTAGCTTTAGGAGGTACCGGATTGAGTTTGATTCCTGCCGTTAACCAATTGTTAATCGGCAATGGAAGCTCCGGATATTCATTATCTACGCTTGACCAAGGCGACGGTATATTAATTACTAATGTTGCCGGTACTCTGACAATAGCTACAGACGGTATGGAGCAGGAATTGACTTTTAGTCCTCCATTAGGTAGAGTAGGAAATGCAATTTCAATAAATCCGGCAACAATAGACGACGACGGTTATTTAAGTTCTAGCGATTGGGATATGTTTAACAATAAACAGAATTTTATTCCCGCCGGTACAAATACTCAATATTACAGTGGAGATAAAACTTGGGTTGAAATGCCGAATTCTTTACCACCAAGCGGTATTGCAACAGGTGATTTAAGTGGAACATATCCTAACCCTACAGTATCAAAATTATTAAATAGAAGTATTAGCACAGCTACTCCACCGCAAACAGGGCAAACTATGGTATGGAATGAAGCAAATTTAATGTGGGAATATCAAACTGTCGGTACGGTAAGCTCCGTAGGTTTGACAATTCTTCCCGCTGCTAATGGGATTTTCACTATAGCGGATTCGCCTGTTATTAATACCGGTAGTATTAGTATAGCTATCGATGAACAATTGCCACATACCGTTTTAGCCGGTCCTGCTTCGGGAGCATTAGAGGCAGTGCCTACTTTCAGACTTTTAAATGATGATGATATTCCTAATGAAATAACTATAACAGGCATGCTTACCGGTACAGGAACTGCAACTCAGCTTTCAATATTTTCAAATACAAATCAAGTAACATCTAATTCCAATTTAATATTTGAAACTAATACTTTATCAATAACCGGAAATATAGCCGCTAAACAAAGCGGAGCAAATACCGGCATTGTAAGTTTCTATGACCTTGATAATTCAAATTATGTGAATATTAAATCTCCTGATGTAGTAGGCACTAACTTTACATATATTCTGCCTTCGACTAATCCCAATGACGGGCAAATTTTACAAGCAAATTCAAGCGGAGTTATGGCTTGGATAGATAAAAGTTCAGCTTTACCGGTAGGAACCGCAGGCCAGACTTTAAGATATGACGCATCAAATAATTTGATTGCAGATGATGAAATATTTATCGAAACAGCGGCACCGAATAGAATAGGGATTGGGACAAATGACTTTACTGATGACCCGAGCGATACTTTAAAGCTTAAAGTACAAGGTGATGCCAGGATAAACGGAGATCTTATTGTAACAGGTAATATAGACCCTACTTCTATAATATTTCAGCCACAAGGTACTGCACCGGTCGGAGCTTATGAAGGTATGATGTATTATAACGCAGTTACCAAACAAATAAAAGTAAAAACTAATGCCGATGATTTATCAACTTCTTGGAGCTCAATTTTATTATCATCAACTGCTTATACTTTTCCGGCTACTGACGGCATTAGTGGGCAAGTTTTGACTACCGGCGGCAACGGTGAATTGAGCTGGAATAGTCTTTCGTCAGCAGCTATTGAAGGAATTTCCGGGCAGACATTGATTTATAATAGTGAAAATGAATTAGTTGCAAGCTCGAGCATGATTAACACCGGTACTAATATTGGTATTGGGGTAGAAGTGCCTTTGGCAAAATTACACGTTAACGGAGCTATTGCTTTTATACCCGGCACAAGTTCAGATATTACTAATAAATCATACATAAAAATTTCAGTAGCCGGACCAATTGTTTTTTCCGGTACACCGGTAGAAGGTCAAGTATTAGTAATTCAAGTATTGGGAGCAATTAACGCAACTTTAACCGATGGAAGCGGATTTGAGTTGACCGGTAATTGGTCTGGAGAACAAAATGATACTATTACATTGATATATGACGGAGCACAATGGGTTGAGATAGCAAGGTCTAATAACTAATTCGATTAAGGCATATTATATAGAAAAAGATTAGAGATGAGCAAATTATGTGGTTTGAAATAAATAGTTTCAATAATATATAATTTGGTGAAATATGAGCAAAAGTATTTTTAACTTATTTATACTAATGGCTATAATAAGCATTTTAACAATTAATAAAGCTAATGGGCAAAGTGTGAGGACTGAACAGCAAATAAAATTAGAAAATTGGAATGATAATAGCAAATATGTGCTTTTATCTGCTCCTAATACTTTGGATTCTGTTGTAGAATTTAAGCTGCCAATTAATACAGGTGTAGCCGGGCAAGTACTAAGTGTTAACGAAAGCGGGCAGTTGGTATGGGTAGCTCCAAGTAATTTATCATATTCTGTTCCTGTAGGAGCAGTTATTCAATTTGCGGGTTCGACTGCACCTTCCGGTTGGCTATTATGCGATGGTGATACGATTCTCAGAAGTGAATATCCGAATTTGTATAATGTTATAAATACTACTTATGGCTCGACCAACACTACGGACTTTATTCTTCCAGACCTAAGGCAACGTTTCCCTTTAGGTAAAAAAGGTGCTTCTACACCATTAGGTGAATTAGGAGGGCAGGAGTATGTAACTCTTGATACTACTCAAGTACCGAGCCATAATCATCTGTTTAGAATAAGAAATAATTCAAACACTGGAGTAGTATTTCTTACTGCTGAAACTGCACTCGGAGACGGGGCATTAATATCCGGATTTTCAATGATTTATTATCCAAATAATGTTTCAAGTATTTTAACTGCTATTGCGTCAAATGCAATCACAAGTACCGGCGGTGGTCAAGCTCATAATAATATGCCACCTTACTTAGTCATAAATTATATTATAAAATATTAAATAAAATAAAATAAAAATTATTTTATAGAAAAGCAAAAAGAAAAAATTGGAACTTATGAACATTAAAAGATACATTTTATATAATAGCAGGATTTGGATACTTTCGTTAATGTTGGTGTTTGCTTCTTCTTTTGCTCTTTCGCAGACTGAATTAGTGAATATCAAAGATAACTGCAGAGTTTATTTTGCTCCTAATTCTCTGATTTATATAAATGGAGGTCTTAATAATGGTGCTGATGCCGAATTGAATGTTAACGGGAATGTATCTCTTAGTGGCGATTGGGTTAATGATGGTAATCAGACAGCAGGATTAGAAAGTATAGTAACTTTTTTTGGTAATAATACTTCTACTATATATGGAAACGGACAGACACGTTTTGTTGAAATAATTTTAAATAAGCACTCAAGAGCCGATGAGCTAAGACTTAACACACTATTAACCGCTGTACCTGATGGCTTTTTGACTTTATCATCGGGCACATTCCGGATCATCGGTTCTTATGCTTTTTCTAATACATTTCTAAAAAATATTTCCGGAAGTATTAGTATTCCCTTTCAAGCCGGATTCTGGCTCGATAATGCTAATGTATCGGTTAATGCCCAATCGGGCAATTTAGTTTTAAGAGGATTACTTAAAGTAAGTAACGGAGTATTTAATGTAGGTAATTCCGGCGAAAATTCCTTGATATATGATAATCAGCCAATTACTGACCCGCTTAATCCTGCCGAATTATTAATAGACGGTGGACAAATTAATATTTGGTCGAGGCTATCATCTGACGATATAGGAACATTTACAAAAAGAATAAATTATAAGCAAAGCGGTGGTTTGATAAATATCGGTTATGGTGCGGGTTCTACAAATTTAAATTCTATGTTTGAAATTAATGCCGATAGTAGTATTTTTGCTATGAGTGCGGGGACAATTCAATTGATGAACCCTTCAAGCGGAGCTGATGTTAATGAGTATTCCGTCTTATGTGATTCCGGCAATGTTAGCGGTGGTATATTAAGAATAGACGGTGTAGCAGTTAATCAGACTTATAATATTAATTCCGAACTGCCAATTGCTAATTTGGAATTGAGTGGCAATAATGATTCTAAAGTTGTAATAAATTCTAATTCACTTACAGTATTAAATGATGTTACTTTGTCCGGTAGCGGGGCAGACATATTCGATATGAATAATTATAGTCTAACATTGGGCGGAGACTGGATTAATAACTTAGACAATGCCGAAGGGTTTTCATTATCTACTCAACCAGTTATATTTATCGGTGATATTACTCAGAGAATTCAAGGCACAATGCCGACAGTATTTCAAAATCTGACAGTCGATAAATCAGGCGATAGCGTATTACTTGATAATCCGACCATAGTAAACGGAGAATTAAGATTGACAGGTCTTAAATCAATAATCGACATGCAGACAAATGATTTGACTATCGGTCCGGCTGGAAATTTATATTCCGGATTAGGCAATGATACCTTGATTACAGCTTTTAATGTTAATAGATGTATAATAAATACAGGGTCAGACAGCGACCCACTCCTCGGAGCATATTTAGTAAAAAAATTGCCTTTAGTACAGCCGATTAACAATATAAAAATCGAATTTCCTTTGGGGACAAGCGGGGTATTTACTCCTGCTGAAATTATTATTCGTCAAGCAGGCGGTATAGTGTCTGCTAATGCCGATGTGTCTGTAAAAGTAGTTCCATTGGAACATCCGGGTTCAGAATTGCCGGGTAGAGCTTTGAAAAAATATTGGAATGTACGCTCAAATAATATTGAAATATTTGACAATGGTGCCGATGTTGTGTTTTACTATGATGAAACAGAAGTTTTCGGAACTCCGCCCGTATATGAAGTGTTATTGTTTTCTCCCGAATGGGATAACCCCGAAGGTTACTGGAGAGTTAATCCGGGAGGAAACGGCGATGACTATGTAGAATTTAATATAAGAACATTTTTCTCGCCCGAAACTGATACTATTGACGGAGACTGGACTGCCGGTGAGCCGGAAGTAGCAAGAGCTATTTATTACTCAATCGCCGATGGCAATTGGGAGGATAATAGCACTTGGTCAAAGGAAGGGTTTTCAGGTACAGTATCCAGTACAATTCCCAATAAACGATCAGACAAAGTAAGGATTCAAGGGCGTACTGTTACATTGAATTCGATTCCTGCACCGGCAACCCTGATTTCAGTGGAAAACGAATATACCGACGGAATCGAATACCGAGCTGCCGGTAAATTAGTAATTAAGGGCGAAAATTATGTGCGCGGAGATACTTTAAGAGTTCAGGACAATGCTTCATTATATATGGGAAGTGCTGTAGGTATTGCCCCTGCACCACTTAATGCAGGGAATGTTCGTACATTAGTCAGAGATTTCTCTGAAGAAGGTAAATACGGATATGTAGGAGTTGGGCATCAGATAACCGGTACGGGTATCCCAAATTTAGTTCAGGATTTTATAGTTCAAAAGCCGGATGCAGACACTTTGTTTTTAGTTAAACACATTGCAGTATCTGATACTCTGCGAATTGAAAGTGGTAAAGTTGATTTATCGTCATACTCAATCAATGGTAATAGTACAGGTAAGAAATTCATAATGAACGGGGGAGAGCTGATTATCCGTTCATCTTTCCCAACTAATTATACGGCTCCGACTTTTGCCTACGGAAAGATAACTTTTGAAGGTACCGGGAATTCAACCGTACCGAGTGCAGTATCTTCGCCGGGTGTGGCTCAATATAATGATTTAAAAATTGCCGGTTCAGCTCGAACAGGAAATGTTGTTTTTCAAGGTCTCGGTGAGATTAAAATCGGAGGTGCCCTTGATATTTCTGAGCTGAACTTTACAAATAATACTTTTAGATTCTATACTGATGGTTCAACTGTTCGATTTAATAAACAGTCCGGTGACCAATTAATTAATTTTATACCTGCCGCACCGACTGATTCTGTTGTGAATTTATCATTTTTCAAATTGATACTTGACGGAGCAGGAAACAAAATTATTACCGCAAATAGGGTTTCGACATTTAAAGTATTAAATAATTTTACAATCACTAATAATGCGAATTTTATATCAAACGGATTTAATATTGAAGTGCAGGGGAATTGGGATAATCTTTCCGGTACATTTGTTGCCGGAGCTTCATCAGTAATAATGCGTTCTCCGGTTGCTAATATGAGTACATATATTAATTCCCGCAGTTTAGTTGATAACGCGTTTAATAATTTAAGAATTGATGGAGCCGGTAAGGTATTATTAAGTTATAATCTAATGGTTAACGGAAATATAATTGTTGCCAATAATGCCACTTTATACGGCTCAAATGATACAATACAAGTAAAAGGAAATTGGATTAATTTAGGTGGTACTTTTAATGCAGATACTTCTACTGTGATTTTTAACGGTACTAGTACTCAAGCTATTAGTAAAATATCAGGCAATGCTACATTTAATAATCTAATTATAAATAATACAAGTAATATTACGGCTAATACTGTCGGCACTGTGGGCAACGGGATAATAATTAATAATAATTTGATACTGACAAACGGAAGCCTAAGGAGCCATATCGGCACTGATTATAGATATGTTACCGTACTGGGTAACTTATTAAGAACAGGTCTCGGATTTGTTGACGGCGAATTAAGGAAAAATGTTGCCACTGCAAATACGAATCAGATTTTTGAAGTGGGGCATAATTATTCTTATACACCGCTTGAATTTGAATTTACAGGTAACGGGGGAACAGCCGGTCTGCTAAGCGTAATAAGCGATACGATAACCACTTTGTCAAGTCCTGTCAGTTGGTCAGATGAATTCCCGTCAGATATATTGCCGATAAACTCATCTATTAGCCCGAGCCAGCACATAGCCCGACAATTCAGAGTCGGTATTCCCGCTGCTTCCACCTTTACTCTTGGTAATAATAGAGAATACAATGCAACAATGTATTTTATAAATAATACCTGGCCAAACGGAGATTTGAGGAACTTAGCAGAGCCCAATCAATTCGATGTAGCCGTATATAACGGTACAACTTGGATAAAACCGTTTAGCTATGGTCCGCGACCTATTATTTCTGATAGAGGCAGCAATTATACTAAAATTTCCTATCTGAAAGATTTCGGAGCTGTTATTCTTGGTACACCTAACTTATTAACATTTTTCTCAAGAGCCAATGGAAATTGGAATGATGCCACTACATGGTCTCAACAGACTTACGGCGGTGTACCGGCTTCTACATACCCGGGTGAAGGCGGGCAGACAACCTATAAAGCATATATCGGTGATAACAATATTGTAACATTAAATGTAAATGCTACAATTGATGGTAACGGTATTGGGCAGGTAGTAATTGATACTCTTGGTACTTTACTAACAAGCGGAAATTTATTAAGCGGTACAGGTGAATTCAGAATGCTTTCAGGAGCTACTCTCGGAGCAGGTGATGCTAACGGTATCAACGCCGAAGGGACTAACTTGGGTAATATTTTAACTACTTCAAGACATTATAATTATAATTCACATAATAATTCAAGCTTTATTTATACCGGACTCGCGAACCAAAATACAGGTACAGGTCTGCCTGTGCTGCCGGACTCGATAGCAAATTTGACTGTCAATACTTTGACCGGTTCAACTTTAACTATTAATGTCGGCTCTAATGTTGGTATCAGAGACAGTCTATATATACTTAGCGGTATTCTAAGCTCCGGCAATAGTGATATATTTTTGAAAGGTAATTTTACAATAGAAGATACTGCAAGCTTTACTAATAATAATAGAGCATTTTGGTTTGTTGGAAACAGAACTCACCAGACAGTTACTGCATATAATGATATTATATTTAATAATTTAATAATTGATAAAAGTGCAGATTCATCGAGTTTGATTTTTGCAGCTTCACCGATAGGAACCGGACATAATGTTAATGTTAACGGGGTACTAACTTTCGCGGCTAATAATATAGCATACATAAATCTTAGTAATACAATTGATGCTGAAGGTTTTCCGAGCTATAACCAGGGTGAATGGACTATGACAATAGGAAATTCCGGCTCAATTGCTCGTACCGGAATGGGACATATTGATGGTGAATTAAGAAAGTATATACCGATAAATAATACCAATAATGTAAGATTTGAAGTGGGTAACGGGGTAAATTATCGTCCTTTCGATTTTAATTTTACAGGTAGTGGTGGGGGTGAAGTTGCCGGTTATATCGGAATTCAGCAGATAGCAAATATTCATCCCAGAGTAACTTATTTGACTGAGCCAGGGTATAATTACCCAAGCGAGAGAATGCTGAATAATTACTGGAGGCTGACTCGTCCCGATTATTCGGGATTTGTAAAAGGCAATAGCAGAACTATGATGCTTGAGCCTAATTATATAGACCCAATAGATATACCACCGGCGGCATTGCAGTATTGTTTTGATTTGGCATATTGGAAAGGACCTAACTTAGAGGATTGGCAGAGACTCAGCCCTCCAAATAGCGGTTTTAATAATGGATTGGCAAGCAATTGCGGCGAACGCGATGTAAATAATAATGAAGCTACATATAGCCCTAATGCAACCTCAACTTCGACTCAAGCTTATAATATTAGCGGGGCAATCGAGTTTGCTTATACTGATTTAGCTTTGCCTGCTAATAACAGATATTTACTTGGTGATGTAATAGTTGCTCAGCAGGGACCAAGTACAATTCATTTTTATAGTTCACGTTCGGGTAATTGGACTGACCCTACTACTTGGAAAGTCGGAGGCTATGGAGCTGCCGGCAGAGATACCACTATATATCCGAGAGAGAGACTTCACGTAGCTCATATCGGAGAGGGTTATACCGTTACTTTAGATGCAAATATCGGGAATACTTATCCCGATAATGCAGGCTATAGTCCTAATGACCAATATCGTGAGCAAAGGCTTGGCTCAGTAATAGTAGAGAAGACTACAAATGGTGCCGGGCACCTTGCTATGGGAACTTATGTGATTCGTGCTTCAGTAGCCGAGCTTCATTCAGGAGCTATTTTAGAGACAGGCTCTGAAGACGGTTTCCCCTTAAGCAATACCATAGGAAATATTCAACAACAGTATTCCGGCTCTACACTTTCTAAAAATTACAATTTCGGAAATCATAATAATGGTAATTTTATTTACAGCCCGAGTGGCAAAATTACAGCTACTACAAATGAAGCTGAAAAAAGATATTGCCGACCATATATGAATGACGACGGAAAAACTATTACTCAGATTGCTACTTCATTAGGAGCAAGTTTTGGCTCTACTTTAGAATCTTATGTTAATCCTTATTATAGCTCATACGGCAGTAGATACTTCCCCTATAATGTGTTCCATTTTACAGCCGGCAATACTTATACTATCCGAACTAATATTAACGGAGGCTCTACAGCTAATACCGAATATGGCTCTACTGTATTTATTGATAATGACTTCGACGGTAATTATACTACAGACCAAGTAGGCTCTTCGGTTAGGTATGATGATGTCGGTAATGCAGACATTACTTTTACTATTCCGGCAAATACTCCTCAAGGCACTACCGAGATGCGAGTTTTTGCTAATCAAAGTATTGCTGCTGTTACACCGAGTTATTGTACTGCAAGATTGAGAAATAGCGGAAGATATATCTATAGAGTACAATTAAATACACTGGATAATAATAATCAAACTTCCGATAATGATAGATATTTCAACTATACTTATATAACTCCCACGGAATTGAATGCCGGCTCAAGTTATAATTTTATCGGTACATCAAGTGGTGCCAGTTCAGGGTATTATTGGTATGTATGGATAGATTATAATCAGGACGGTATATTTCAAGCAACAGAAAGAGTAGTTAGCTCTCTATGGAGTACAAATCCACAAACAATATCTATTGGTACTGTTCCAGTTACTGCTTATAATGGAAATACACGGATGAGGGTGAAATTAAGAAGCACAAGTAATAATGATGCTTGTGAAAACACGAATTCTACAGGTAATAGCGGTGAATTTGAAGACTATACTGTTAATATAACAGGGGCAACCGCTGCTCCGCCACCTCCTATAGTAGCTCCTGACCCTTGCACATATTATGATTATAATGGCGAAGCATTGGACTATACTGTATTTATAGATAATCCGAATTACGTTCCTAATCAAGTAGTAGGTAACGGACTTCCGGCATTAGTATCATCAATAGAAATTAATGCGGCTAATCCGATTTCTACAGTAACTCAATCTACCGATTTAACAATAAAAGACAGATTATTATTGACAAGCGGAATAATGAATCCGGCAAATGTTTACTTAAAAGGGGTATTTGAAAATAATTCTTCAATTAATGCTTTTGGTTCAGGTGCAATGGGAACTTTGTATATTGATACTAATTTTACTCAGCATATAATCGGTACTCAGGCTACAAAATTCTATAATTTGATTTTTAATAAAGCCGGTGCTGAGTTAGTATTAGATCAGGATATTACTATTAATAACGCGTTATCATTTAATGTTAATAAACGCTTAGTATTAAATGGGCATGATTTGACATTCGGTCCGGCAGGCTCTGTTACAAATACAACATTCTATAAAGAGAGAATGATAGTTTTTGACGGTACTCTCTCCGGCGGAAATGTAATTAAGCAATATCCGCAGGCAATGGCACAATCGCGTAACTTCACATTTCCGATTGGTGTTGATACCGTATATAGCCCGGCAATTATAGAAATGACAGCCAACTATGCCGCTGGTGCTCAGCTATCCCTGCAATTGATTAATGATAAGCATCCGCAACGATTAACAGATAATATATTAAACAAGTATTGGAAATTACAAAGTACAGGAATTACCAATATTTCTACTTCGTCGTATAGATTCGGATATAGTGATATTGATATCAACGGGGATATAAATAAGTATATACCCGGCAGATATTCTGACCAATGGGAGATTAATTTAGGAACAAATCCGATAGGTAAGCCATCGTCAACAGGCATTATTATTACTAACGAAAATAGTATAGACGGGGACTGGACTGCCGGCGAACCTTATGTCTATTACGCCGGTCGAGTATTTTTCTCGATTACTTCCGGTACTTGGAATGATAAATTTAATTGGTCAACCGATATTATTTTGAGGCATAACGGACCGGCTTCTTCATATTTCCCGGGTCAATTATATGCTGACGATACAGTAAATATTGACGGGCATACTATGCGGTTTGAGGATTCTTTGCATATTTCGATAGACTCACTAAGAATGGGCGGTACAAATATTGATGGCAATGCAGGAAGACTTATATTCGGCTCTGCAAATCAAAATAAAGCATTAGAAACACGATCGATATTCCTCGATAATGATAACTGTAATATTGATATCGAGGGAAATAACGGAGCAGACACAATAATAGTAAAAAATAAATTGATTAATAATTCTTTGGCAGGGGTCAGGCTACGAGCCGATGATAATAATTTTATTGCCCTCAAGTTTATTGATACCGGAAATATAGAGCTGTCCGGCACAGGAGTCTGGACTACTCTGGCTGATGCTTATATGCAGAAAGCCGGAGAATTAAACGATACATTAATTGTAAATTCGAGTAGTTATATTGCTGCTACCGAAATAGCCACAAATTATTTATACCATCCTGATGCAGGAGTAATTCGTAATAATTTGGATATGGACTTGTATTTGTCAAGCGAAGGCAGAACAGTTGAGATGGGGATTAGCTCCGGAATTGATGTTCGAACCGGTAGAACGCTTACCAAACATAGCTTGATTACCAATCCTTTGACTACAATCAATATTGATGGTGGGGATTTAATAATTGGTAATGCGGTAAACGAGAGCTTATTATATAATACGGGTACAAATGTAAATATTAGCAATGGTACTATTGATGTAGCCGGATGTTTTGATAAATATTTAACTACTTCATTGGTTGATTTCACTATCGGCGAAAACGGAATTATAAAAGTATTGACTAAGGGAAATACTCAAGCAGATAAAACCGGATTTGACATCAGTAATGCCTCTTCATCATTTTCGATGAGTGGTGGCAGGATAATTCTGGCTAATGCCGGAGGCACTACACCTGCTCAATCCGATTTACGTATAAGTACTCAGAATGGAGCCGGCATGACCGGCGGAACTATTCAAGTCGGCGATAGCATTTTAACTCTTGATAATACACTATTCAAGATTGCCGGCACTACTGCATTATATAATTTGCATTTAGTTAATAATATTAGTGGCTATGATACTACCAAAATGGTAGAAGAAGTATTTACTATAAAGAATAACTGGGAAATTGATAATAATCATACATTTAATTTAAATGGTAATGAAGTAAATCTCGGTGGTAATCTTACTAATAAAGGTTTGTTTGTAGCAAGTCCCAGAGCAGTATCGAACAGCCCTTGGCAGTTAGTAATTAATGGAATTACTGACCAGACCATTTATAATGAAGATACTCCTGCCCTGACCTTGTATGATTTACGATTAGATAAACCAAGCGGAAATTTAATTTTAAGTCCTAATGATAATTCCTCGCTCGTAGTGCATAATACATTAGAATTTTCTTCAGATAATCAAGCACTTATTAATGCGATTGCTCCGAACAGATATGTGGAAATTAGTCCTGAAATAGGCTCTAATCCTCAGGTTTTGCGATTGGGGCTTGGGCATATATACGGACCGATTCACAGGTGGATTAATAATGGACCTCAAAATATTAAATTACATATAGGAACTGATTTAATAACGGAGTACAGACCGCTAACATTTGGTACGAACGCAAATAATAATACAGCAGGGTATTTGCTTGCACAATCTTTTGAAACTGACCATTTGGATATTGGAAATGCCGGAGTAAATCTGCTAACAAATATTCAAAGATATTGGAGTATTAGACCCACTGCTATTAATGGCTTTAGCCTTGGCACTTCATCGACTTTTGGTCTTACTACTCAGTATATTAATTCCGAAGATATACGTGGAGGAATTAATCCGGCATTTTTCGAGCATTTTGTATATAGCCCGGGTTTGCCTGATGTAGGTACTTGGTCTAATGTATATACTCCTGATAAAACAGATAGTACGATAAAATCTACAGTAAATAATATTTTCGGCGATTATATTATCGGTGAGCCATCTGGTGTTACTTTCTTTAGTAAAGCAAACGGGGAATGGAATGACCCGAATACTTGGTCATTTATTGGCTATGACGATATTACTCCTACAGATAGAATTCCGAATATGAATACTGATTTAGTAAGAATAGGTAATGGTCGAAAAGTAACTCTATCACCGCCTCTAAATCCTACGGTACGCTCTGTGATAGTCGAAAAATATAACGGTGTACCGGGTTATTTACAAATCAACGGTAATTTAACCGCTATCAGAGGCTTATCATTTGTGCTTGATGATGACTGCTCTATAGGTATTCAGCACCTAAACGGTATCGCCCCTGTAACCGAAGGTCAGCGTGGTGCAATTCAGACCAATTCGCGTTCATTCGGAATTAGCAGATATATATTTAATAGTCCTTATGGCTCTCAAAATATGGGCAATGGAGTGCCGAATGTAATTAAGTCGGTAATAGTTGATAATCCTTCGGCAGGAAATAAAGTAGTGTATTTGAATACGTATTCAGGAATATCAGATTTGACTATTAACGATACAATCAGTATTGCTCAAGGTGTGTTTAATACCGGAAATAGAAACATAAATATATTAAATACCATAATAGCCGACAGTGCGATTAATGACGGCATTTTAGAGGCTACTACTTCGAGAATTTCATTTACAGGTGGCGGTAATAAATATATTAATTTGAGAAATCATGCAGGCATTAGATTCTATAATTTAAGATTGGATAATTCGAATATTAGTGCCATAAAGTCATTAAACAGATCTAATGCTTTATCACATGTATATGTAAAAAACAATATGGATTTTAATATTGCAGGATTATTTATTCTTGGTGATAGTGTGAATTTGAAAATTGAGAATACTGCTGCTACTGCGATAACTAATTTTGGTAATGGTAAATTTATTCGCACTTCTAATACTTCAGGTATGTTAATCAGAAAAATTCAGCCCGGAATATCGTACTTATTCCCTGTAGGCTCTTTGGAAAATTTAATAAACTACTATTCTCCTTTTGAGTTTACGGGAGATGCTGTCGGGGCTTTGGGTTCTTATGGTGTAAGAACATCATGGGGAAAAAATTCAGTGGCACTCGGTGCCCATATTTCACTTTCCTCGAGTACAGAGGCTTCGTATATTAAAAGATATTGGTCTATAGACAGTGTTAGTGCTCAGATTAACGGGCAGATGAAGTTCTATTATAACGATGCGGATTTAGTTGGCTCCGAGTCAGACATGAATATTATAGGCAGGTGGAGACCCAGCTTTGAGAGATTGCCCGGTGCATGGGAATTCCCTTTTGCCGGATTAAATGTCAATACTTCGGAGAATTATTTTTATACGGATGCAGGCTTTGCTTACAGTGGATTTATCGGCGACTGGATAATGGCTAATCAGCAGGCTTTTCGTAGGATATTCTATAGCCGACAGAATGGAAACTGGAACGATGAAAATACTTGGACACATTCGGCTACTCACTCAGGACCAATTTGCGGACTGGGAATATTCCCTAATGCTCCGATGGACTCCGTTGTAGTGGGTGGTGGTTATGAAGTATTGCTTAATGTAAATAACCCTATGGGCTTTGGAGCCGGCACTGCAGTTGGTACAAATGATGCAAATTATGGAATTTTGAATCTAAGCTCGAATATATTAAATGGCTCATATTTTACCATTTCAAATAATTCCACTTTAAGAATCGGTTCGCCACAGGGGATTTCTCTACTCGGTGAGAATACCGGTAATATCCAGACTACCCTAACAAGGCAGTTTACAGGTACTGATTTATATCTGAATATTGACTATGTCGGAACCGAAAATCAAGTATGCGGTTCTGCATTGCCGCCTATACTAAATAATTTGACAATAAATAACAGCGGGGCTATAGATAATAATTCCGTTCTATTTGATAAAAATATTAATGTACGCAATGATGTAAATATAAATTCCGGTACTGCTGATATACAAAATTTTTCTATTAGTGGCAATAATACCTCATCGGTATTCAGAATAAATTCTGATGCCAAGCTTAGGCTCGGAGGTACAAGTTTGTTAAGAGATGCAATAAGTGGCTACATTGATTACACTGGTGTAAATATAGGTTCAATAATTGAGTTTTATGGCACAGTACAAGATATTTCAATAGTACCTACATTGATGTATGATTTTACAACAGGGGGCGGAGTTGGCTATGGTAATTTGTTAGTTAATAGCGGTAATAAGAGCGTAACAAGGAGAATTTTAGTCCGTCGCGACCTCAGCACCATCAATAACGCATTATTGACAATACAAGAAGCTATCAACTCCTTAGAAGTTAGAGGCAGTATTCTTAATGGTGCTACAATCTTCAATCAAGGAATAATCGAAATCGGTGAGTAATGGTATGATTTTTGCACTTAAACTTTTAATCTTCCGTCTGTTAGTATATAGCCGGAGAGGAATATGCAAACTGCTTATTAGTGCTTTTGCATAAGTGCAATATATATGCGATTTTCATTCAACCCTTAACTTTATCATTGGGTTGAGATTGCTGATGCAGCATATTTTTTTAGGTATATAAGAATTATATAATTTCGATTTTGAAACAAGGCAAATAAATTCTTGCCGTCATAGTGCCTAAAGTCATTGGTTGATGTCAAAAAAATTGTTTCAAAAAGGAAATTACATTATCGCAATGGTTTTGCTATTATCAACCGATAATTATAGTACTAAAAATAATTATAGGAAAAGATAAAAGAAAATGGTAAAAATCGTTGAAAATATTATATTTTATAGAAAATTACGTATATGTACGTATTGATTCGTATTAGGAAAAATCGATAATTTTGCATACAAGTTGAAAAAGAATAAATTTATTATATAAATAATTATGGAGTTTTAAGATGAAATCTAATTTTATCAAAAAGGCAATAGTATCAGTGCTTGGTTTGGCTTCTGTGGCTATAATCGGAGTAACAGATATCAGTGCTCAGAATTTTGATAATACGGCTACCGGTGTCTATAATGCAAGCTGTAGTGGAGTTATCAAAATGAAAGCCGCTGACGGAACTATTACAGGTAATAACTTAGGTACTAGTACCTTAGCTATACCGGGCGTAGTTGACTGGAATACAGCTACTGCGGGACAACGTGTTCGGGCTTATTATTATTCACATTTGGTAGTTACGGGTGCTGCAAAAACTATGGATGATGGTATTCATGTAACTGGCGATGCTTGCCCTACTCCAATAGCAGGATATGAAGACTTAGCATTTTATCCTTTCTATGTTAGTGGCACTCCTACATTATCATTTGGAACAGGTACTTTCTACTATAGCGGTGGAAGTCAAAATATATATCCGACTTTAGTCCCATATAATATTTTGAACATCAGCAGTGCCGGTATTGTTAGAAATGATGAAACTGTAGCAGCTACTACCGTAACTACAACCGGTACTGTTGATGTAGCCGGTACATTAACTATCGGAACAGGAACTTCAAATTTCGGAGCAGGCGTAACAATATCGGGCGAAGGTATTGTTAATGCAGGTACTACCGGGACTACTACATTTGCTTCTACTTTAGATTTGACAGGTACTACTTCAACTCTTAATGTGCTTGCTGGTGATGTTGCAATAAACGGAGCTACTACGACTGCTGACGGAACTACAATTCAGATGACCGGAACAGGTGATTTGGCTTTTGGTACTGGCGGATTAAATCTTAGTGGCGACCTTATCGGCGGAGACGGTGCACTTTCTTTAGCAGGTGTAACTGGTGTAACTGCGACCGGTACAATTACAACCGGAGACGGAACTACTACAATAACAAATACATTAACTTCTGCCGGTACAATTACAACTGCCGGAGGTGATGTTACAAATTCATCTACTACTACTCTGACCGGAAACGGTACTTTAACATTAGCCGATGCTGGTAATGTTACATTAGACGGACTTACCACTACAGGTGATGGAACAATAATTCAGATGACAGGAGCCGGTAATTTGACATTCGGAACTGGTGGATTAACACTTAACGGTATGTTAGATGCAGACTCACCTACCGGAGGATTAGGTATTCTTGACTTAAACGGAACTACTGCTATAGGTGCAACTGGTTCAGTGTATTTGGGCAATGCAACTCAAATGTTTATAACCGGTGATATTACAAATGCCGGTGATGCAAATAACTTGAATTTTACTTGTTCATCAATAATTACTTATGATGGTGTGCAAAATCCTCAATCAATTTTAACTACTCTTTCGCCTGAAGGCAAGAGTTATGGTAATTTGATATTAACCGGCGGAAATAAACGCGGTGCTAGCGGCAACGGTAATAATATTAACATTTGCTCTGATTTCTCGCTTGATGGCGGAAATTTGGATATGTTAACAAGTACCGGTACTTTAAGACTTAACAGCACAGCTGCCACAGTTACTTATGGAGCAAGCAATGCTATTACTGATTTAGAAGAAGTAAACGGTAAAATGGAAAGAGCTACCGACGCTACAGGCAGAATTTATTTATTCAATAACTCTCAAACTTCGATTGAACTTGCTTCTGTTGCTACTAACCCGACAAGCATGATTATGGATGTTCGTCCTAGTGTTGGTCCTTATGATTATGAACCGACAACTGATATAAATAGAAAGATTAATTTAACTTATTCAGGTAATGATACTGATGATGACGCATTCAAAATGGATTTGAAAGTAGCTTATTTATATGATGAAGGTCCTAATAATTGGGCTACTTATGCTCAAAATAAAATCAGAATGTATGAAGCTACCGTAGCTCCTGATAGAGAAAAAATAAGTACTTTGGCAACTGCCGATAGAGTTGATGCTGTAGATAACACAAGCTTCGGTACTATTTCTTTAGCTCAAATCGGAAATACTGCTACCGCAACCGTACCGAATAATATTAAATATATTGCAAGCGGTAACGATGTATTATTGAGTGCCGGTCCTACTACTTTCTACTCAGTTAGAGATGGTCGTTGGACTAATCCGAACACTTGGGATGAAAATACTACTCCAACAGCTACTGATAATGTAGAAATCAGATCGTTTGTATTTGCCGGTATAGATGCACCTTTAGCAGGTGTTCTTGGTGGTGCTGACGAAACTGCAGGTAATAATACATTAAAAGAAGCAACTGTTTATCCGGGTAATGTTGCAGTTGCTAATAAAATTGAAGTAGCTGATATAGTCGGTTCATCATTATTTATCGGTAATGAAGATAACGGCACCGGTTGGGTATTCAAAACTGCTCTTGCTACAGGTAATACTTTGATTAACAGTAATACTACTGCTATGGGACCTGCCTTTGGTACAAACGGTATTGGTACAACTACAAAAGCTACTTTCAATACTAATAATACTAATGCAAATAACTTCAACGGTATTTGGATTACTCCTTGGGGAGCTCCGGATGTTACAGCAGTTAAAACTCATAACATTGAGAACAAGGGTACATTTAACAACGAAGGCGTTGTTGAAATTGGTGAAGAATAATATTGATATTAAATCGGAATTAGGATTTATATCCCGATTTTGAAGAATAAAGAAAATCCGCCTACCCCCTTATATTAAGGGGGTAGGATATTGGAAAAGAACTTAAAGTAACATTAGAGCTATAATAAAATGCTGACAGAAAAAGAAATATTACATTTAATTGAAAAAGGTGAAAATAGCTCGGTTGAATTTAAATCAGCTGACGTTCGCCCCGAATCAATAGCCAAAGAAATAGTAGGTTTTGCTAATTCTCAGGGTGGCGTAATATTACTTGGTGTTACAGATAGTGGACAAATTGTCGGAATTAATGATAATATTAAATATGATGAATTGATTTCAAATTTATGCAGAAATAATGTTATTCCTGCATTAGACTGTGATTTTTATTTAGCGAAACTTTCCGGTACTACAATCGGTGTAATTGAAGTTCCGAAAGGTTTTGATAAACCATATCAGACTAATAACGGGAAATTTTTAATCAGAATAAATTCTACTTTAAGAACAGCTTCGCAAGGTGAGCTATTAAGATTGTTTCAGCAAGTAGGAATGTTTCATTTTGATCTGACTGAAGTAACTAATACTTCTGTTTCTGACTTGAATTTATATAAAATTGACAATTATTTTGAGAAATATGGTATTAAAATTACCGAAGAGAGTCGCGAAGAACAAATCAATATATTAAAAAATGCAGACATATTAAGTGCTAATTCACTGATGACAGTTGCGGGTTGTTTAATATTCGGAATTAATTCTACTAAGCACTTAGTTCAGTCAGGAATTACTTTTGCACGGTTTGAAGGTAATGAGATTTCTGCCGAACTATTAGATAAAAAAGAATTTGAAGGTAATCTTGACTCTGTGATTGATAATTGTGTGAATGTGATTTTAAATAATATTGCTACACCTTCGGATATTGTTGGTAATAAAAGGGTAGATAAAAATAAATCTTGGACTCAAAAAGCATTTCGCGAATTAATAGCTAACGCTTGCATTCATAGAAATTATTCAATAATTGGTTCGAAGATTAGAGTTTTTATGTTCAATAACAGAATTGAAATAATAAGTCCCGGTAGATTGCCCAATACAGTTACTATAGAGAAATTGAAAATCGGAGTATCATATTCTATTAATCCGGTTATAGTAAAATTTATGGAAAATTTAGGCTATATTGATAAATTAGGAAGAGGGCTACCCATGGTTTACAGAGAGTCTTTACAAATTCTCAAAAACATAGAAATAAAAGAAATTGGCGAAGAGCTTAAAGTAACATTAGAGCTATAATAAAATGAAAAACATCTTAAACCATATTATTCTAATTATGCTGCTTATCGGAGCTTATACTGCTTCGGGGCAATATACTTTGGATAATACCGGCGGCAAGATTAATAATACGGGTACGATAAAGATAAAGAGCGGTCAGGTGAAAGCTCTTAACGACACAATAGGCGGAAGGGTTGAGTTTTCGCAGAAGTCGGCTTCATCTCAGCAAGTAATTCCAAATATTGTTTACTATCAACTTGTACTTAGAAATGATGCCGAAAAATTAGTTCATGACGAAAAAGATGCATTGAATAATGTTAAGCCATTAGTAGTAAGAGATTCTCTGATAATATCTGATGGAGCGGAATTTACTACCAGATGGACAGGCTGGAACCCTGAGAATATTCAAGCAAAAGGTGCTGTGGACAATACTGCAAGGTACAATGGTCCAAAGCAAATAGTTTTAAATAATGAAGTGCAATCTCAAGATTTGAAAGGCAACGGTAAATTTTCAAATTTGAATATAGATAATCCGAACGGTGTTAATGTAATTAACGGTGGCGGATTCACTGTCGAAGAACAGCTTACACTAACTCGCGGGAAATTAAATAATACTATTGCTAATAATTTCAAAATGGCAGACAGTACTAAAATTGTACGCTATGCTGCAAGCTCACTATCGACTACTCCTGATTTTGAAGGCAGAGTGTCTGTTACTTATACCGGCGGGGGAGAGGCAATTACTATCGGCGGAGAGATACCGAATGAGCCCGAGAAATTACAAGACTTGGTAGTAGAAAATAATGGTGGTATAATATTTAATAAAAACGTACAAGTTAATCGCAGCCTATATGTAGGCTCACGAATTATTACCGAATTTGATGCTACAAGGAGATTTATATTAACATATACTCCGGCTTTAAATCCTTCGTTTTCGAATTCACCTTTTGCCGATATTGAAGGTACAATACGTAGGACAACTCTTAATTTTGACAGCACAAAAAATTTATTTAATAATCAATATACTTGGGCATTATTTAAAAACTCAGCAAATGCTGGCGATGCGAAAGTATTGAATTTCAGAATTAAGCCGAGAATATTCTATAGTTATCCCGAAGCAGACGCAAATAAAGTTAAACGTACAATAGAAGTATGGGCTGAAGATTCTAACAGCGATACATTGAAATTTGTTCCCGCAATGGATATAGGCTACGCATGGAGGTATGAGCCGGCAGATACTCTTGACGAACATTTGGGGCTTGCTACAGAGCAGTTATTGTTAAAGAGATGGAATGAGTCTTCGTTTTCTGATATAGCATCTTCGTCTATTCCGCAATTTTCGCAAGACAGCAATTGGGTAACTGCCAATGCCACCAATATTGATTTAATGGGGCAATTCGTAGTTGGTATGCCCGGCGGCGGTCTAATCACTTTAACTGCAAAAGTATTTCTGGAGGGACCATATCAAAATGGTTCTATGAGTGTAGATATGGCTAAATATAATTTATTCGATAGTATTCCCAGAGATGAGTATCCGTATAATTTAGATATTAGAAGAGCAAGCCGTAAAGCAAAGATTGCACTCGACTCGTTTGTTGACTGGATAGTGTTAGAATTCAAACGCGATATAATTCCTTCAAAATATGTATGTGTATTACTGAGAAAAGACGGACAAATTATCGATGAAAATGGCGATTCGGTTATCAATTTAACCAAAGCCGGAATAGATTCAGGTGAATATCATTTAGGCGTATTGCATAGAAATCACTTGCCGGTATATTCAATAAATAAATTGAAGATTTACCCCGATAATAACGGACAGCTTGCCGATATGACCAAAAACTCAAATGTTTATGGTAAAGACGGTTCACTTAAAGCTTTAGATATAATTGGCGGATTTGTACTTTGGGGAATGGTCGGAGGGGACGTTGACGGAGATAACGATATAGATGAAACAGATTACAAGCTTACCTGGATCAATAGAGATTTACAATACCAATACAGCCGATACGACATTAATATGAGCGGTTATGTCAATACTAAAGATATTAATTATCCTTGGAATAATATTAACAGACAAGCTAATATCCCTTAAGGAAGATAATGCTAAACATGATAAAATATATTCCTTTAAAGTCAGGAATTACTAAAGCAATTATATATAAAATTCTAATTATAATAGTGTTAGTATTTGCTATTCCTCAGATTTCTCTTGCTTCAAATAATGATACTATTGCATCTTTAATTATAGATGATGTTACTCCATTAAATAGTTCGGAATTAAGATTCAGCTTGAGGTTAGTCAGGCATTCAGAGGAATGGACTTCCTATGCCAACGGTACATATCAGATTGTATTTTCTGACCCTAATTACAAAATAGATAAATCAAGAAATGTAATTAAATTTACTAACAAAACAGACCTTAAATTATATCATTTTGTTGGTGACGAGATGCCAATAGATGGTTATGCAATTGATTATACAATTCATGATTCAGGCAGAATATCCATAATGATAGCCGGTCCGGAGCTGTTTCAAGATGCAAAATTAGTACCTTTAGGTGGTAATGGGATATTAATCGGTGAATTTGAAATTTCAGCGTTAGATTCAGTCCCTATTCCTGAAGAATTAAAGTGGATGGAGCCTTACCATTTGTATCAAGCCTGTGCCTATAAATTGGAAAATGACAGCATGCTGAATTCGAGCATAATATGGAATTCCAAAGACTCAAACATTGAGCTATTTGATTCTTTGAATTCATTTATTAACTATACAAATCGTAATTCACCCAGACCTGATTTTATATTGGATTATTTCAAAGCAAAATATGAAGGGCAGAAGCTTATCGGGCTATCTTGGCAGACATCAAGTGAAGCATTTAGCCTTGGAATGACAGTTAGGCGGGGAGAGCGTTTCAATTACACAGTAAGTCCGGAATATGTTCAATATACTACTTTAGTTGACAGTTTTTCTTTTAATCCATTGTTGGTTGGTACCGGCAGAGCAAATGAAGGCGGATTTTATTATCTTCAAGATACTGTCCCGGACAGAGGTGTAGATTACTGTTATGAATTATCATTTTGGAAAAAAGATAAAAACGGAATAAGAGATTCAATAGTTGCTCGTAGCTGTGTTGCGGTTCCGAATGCTGTAATTTATGAAGCTACCGCCGCACCAAATCCTTTTAAAGAATCAACGGAAATTATGTTTTGGGTAGAAGATGATGTTACCTTATCTGCTTATGTGAGAGATGTGCAGGGTAGAGATGTTGCTATACTTTGTACAAACAAAGAATTTAAGCAAAATTTAAGACAATCTCCTCATATTTTGACATTTACAGCACCCAATATAGCAACAGCCGCTCTTTATGATGTATTATTAGTAGCAAAGCCAATTAATGATAGACAGATAAAGCAGTCAACAGCTAATATTAAAGTACAATTAATTCGTTGATTATGTTTGAAAAAAAAGGTGCAGAAGTGCAATATTTTTATTTTGCAGATACAACCCAATGCTTTAGCGGTTATGTAAAAAACTATGATTATTTTTTTTACTGCTATTGATAAATTTTCACAGTGTTTGTATCTCCTCGCTGAAGTAGCTGTGTGAAAACTATCAAAAGACAACAAATATTATTGCAAGTTCCATTCAACCCCACTCTTCAGCGTGGTGTTGAATACTGTGGGTAAATAAAAATTGATGAAATTTGTAGTAGATTTTAGTATTTACACTGGCTCTTTATCAATTGGAATTACAGTACTTATTGAGTTTGATAAGATAGCTTATTGTACAAATAATCAAAAAATTGATATTTTTATGTATTAAAAGATATAATATAAGGATAATTGGATTATTTTTTTTATTTTTGGGTTATGGATTAATTATAATAGAAAAATAGGTTAGAGTGCTGATTAAAATAAGATATTGCTTAGTTATACTTCTATTTACTTGTATTAGCTTATATAGCCAAGCTCCGAGAGGAGAAATTGGAGAATATATAATATTAGATAACTTAGATACGTTAAATCTTCAGCGTCAGCACACTGATTGTTGGTTCGGTGTTAATGGCGGTACATTATTAGGAATTAGTTTTAATGATTTGTATATACCGGAGATTTTCAAAGAAGATGGCAGTTCTGGCAATAAAAGTATAAGTTATAATTCAGGTTCAAGTAAGGGAGTATTCATGGGGCTATACGGAGAATGGCTTCCTGTCGATGAAATGTGGGGAATTACTTTGAAAATGAATTTTGAATATAGAAGTACATATTCTCAATCGAACGTGAGCAAAGGAATTTTAATAGATGGCGACACAGTAAATTATTACTATAAAAATACTGCAAATGCTTACTATATAAATTTTTCGCCAGCAGTCAGATATAATATGCCAATTGAAAACTTATATGCGTTTTTCGGGTGTGATCTGGAATTCAGAATAAGTGATGAATTATTAGGCAAAAAAGAATTTGAAAATATTGCAGACATAGACCACGACAAGATATTACCAATGAATGTTACCGGTTTCAGAGTAGCATTTAATGCCGGTATAGGGTATGAATTATTTGCAGCAGATATTAATAGAAAATTAAGAGCATATATTAGCCCTTACGCAAGTGTTCATATAGGAAGCTCCGAGATATCTCAGTTCGGTTCTTCGAGAATTCCTTTTATTTTCAAATTAGGTGCAAACATAAGATTTAATTTTGACGAGTGTAAATATGATACTTTGCCACTTAATACTGATTATATTGAGCCACCATTTGCTGCGGTAGGCGTAAAAAGAGAATTGGGAGTTGACTTTGCTATATCTACCGGTTCGGAATATATATCTGTTACTTTAGCTGAAATCCCCAAGCGGATTATAGAAGAGGCTCGCTCACCATCTAATGTTAAAGCCGATGAAGGCGTTAAGGTTCAGCCTAAACTGCAGCAAGAAGCAGTGAAGAAAAATATTTCAATTAATCCGAACTCGACAAAAATATTCAATTATGCAAGCACTGATAATTCAACTATTAACAGAGTTGATAAAGAATGGTTAGACGCTTTATATGAATATTTACTAAAGAACCCTAATGCAACTGTAAGAATTAACGGTCATTCCGATGATGCCGGTTCAACTGAGCAGAACCAAAAACGTTCTGAAATCAGAGCTGCCAAAGTAGTTGATTATCTAATTAAAAAGGGCGTTAGTCGCCGTAGATTATTAGACCGCGGTAATGGAGCATTGAAGCCGATTGCCGACAACAAAACAGAAAAAGGCAGAGCAAGGAATAGAAGAGTTGAAATTCAAATTGTACAATAAGAATGAATAATTTAATAATAAAGGTATTGATATGAGTTTACCTATTTGTATTATCGAAGATAATAATCCTATAAGAAGATTATTTTGTACATTACTAAAAAAAAACGGATTTGAAACTATAGATTTTAGTAATGGTACAGACGCAATCGAATGGCTGAAAAGTAATCAACCTGTGGCTATGATAATTGATATACTTTTACCGGATATGAATGGTTCGGATATTTTGAACTTC
Source organism: uncultured bacterium (assembly GCA_942493235.1). GTDB lineage: Bacteria > Bacteroidota > Ignavibacteria > Kapaibacteriales > UBA2268 > ENR-C587. The sequence goes on from OW818676.1 coordinate 1,347,121, forward strand.
GCCAGAGCTTTGCCCTGGGGCGGCAATGTGCCGATGGTTGCTGCTACCGGATTTGCACAGCCAAATGATAAAGAGAGATTTATTGAGATGGGTTTTGACTCTTATATTCCTAAACCAATTAATATATCTGAGTTTGTAGATGATATCAAGGTAATCATTGAAACGAAAAAATAACAAATAATAGGGCCAATTGATAAACTGTTAAGGTTATTTTATAGATGATGGCAATGAAAATCAAAATTATGGGAAACATTAACTTAATGATTTGCAATAGGAACAGGTGCGACTTAATTTGTACAATTTCAAATAGCAAATGATATAATAGAGTGTTAATAATCGAAATAATATTACTGAAAATAGAATATTACTGAAAATAGAATATTACTGAAAATAGAATATTACTGAAAATAGAATATTACTGAAAATAGAATATTAATAATAAAAATAATAATTATGGAAAATAAAACAAATTCAGAAATTGTATCTTATGAAGAGATATTAAAGCAGTCTGCAAATAAGCAAAAGACCGGTAAAAATTTCAAAAAAACATATCCTGCTTTTATAGTTTTAGTATTGATGATTTCTTTAAGTTTCTTTATTAAGGATTTATTCAAGAATAAAGTTAATAATGAAACTCAAGCTACATTTAATAAAGCAGTCAATTCAGTAATGTTGAGAGTAGATAATAAATACCGCTCTAATTTGCAAGTATTGACTTCAATCCAGGGTCTATATGATGCATATATTGATGTAGTGAGAGATTACTTTAAATTATATTCCAGTGTTCCTACCTCAACCAATTCCTCAATCAAGTCTTTGATGTATATAGAAGCGATTGCTTCAGCGGACTTAGATAATCATGTTTTTAATATGCAGAGGCAAGGATTATGGGATTATAAAATTCATCCTACATCAAAATCTGATTTGTATTATCCGGTTGCGTTTATTGAGCCATTAGACCCTAATATAAATAATGCTGGATTTGACTTTAATTCTAATGAGCAAATAAAATATGCCATAGAGCTTTCTAGAGACGACAATAAAGTAGTAGCTACAAATGTAATGCAAACTCTATGCAATACCGAAAGTGAAGGATTCTATATTATTGCACCTGTATATAAGCAAAATACAAGTAGGGGGAATATTGAAGATAGAAGAAAAAATTTCAAGGGTGTAGTAGTGCAAGAGATTGCAGTTGATAAATTCTTTAAAGATGCACTGGGGGGCAATTTTCCCGCCGATACCAGTATAATATTTGAATTTATCGAAAGAGACGGCACTAAAGAAAGCAGAATATTTGCTTCTAAAAATATTGAGCTATTAAAGGAAAACTATGTCCCTATTAGCTCTAAGGAAATATTTCATGTCGCCGATAAGCATCTTGAAGTTAGATTTTATACAGTTCCAAATTTCATTGATTGGTTTTCTGCACATTTGGAATGGATATCGTTTTCAGTATCTATGCTATTGTCTTTAGCATTCTTTGGATTTATGCTATCAGTGATTACAAGCCGAGCAAGAGCTTTGGATTTGGCAGAGAGAATGACTCGTTCTCAAAGACGTATAGTCGATTCATCGCAAGATATAATCGCAGTATTAGATTTCAATGGGAATTGGAAATCCATGAACCCTGCTTCTGATACGATATTTGGGCTAAGTTCTGCATCAATGATTGGTAATAGTATTAACTCGCTGCTTATTGAAGAAGACGATATACAAAAATTCAAAACTATGTTCAATTCAGCAATTGATGAATCTACCGAGAGAATTGATTATCAGATGAAATCATCAAATGGCGATATTAAATGGGTCAATTGGAGCTTTACTATTTCCAAATCCGACTCTTTGATTTACGCTATCGGTAGAGATGTTACCTTAGAGAAAATAGCTGAAGAGCAAGCCAAATTACGCAGTAAGCAGATGCAGCTTGCCGAGCAGTTTACTCGAGAAGCTTCAGAATTTAAATCTTACTTTATGACTAAACTAAGCCATCAGATGAGAAACTCCCTTACCGGTATTGCCGGTTACTTGCAGTTAGTTTCCAGTAAAATTTATGAATCGGAAGAGGAATTAGATGCTTACATTGCTTCTGCCGAAGAGTCTTCCGATGAGTTGTTTACATTCGTTTCGGATATGATTGAGGTAGCTATAGGTTCCGGTGATGCCGCATCAAGCTCTTTAACTACAAATAGTCTTGATATAATATTAAAAGATGCAACCGCTAAATTAGTTGAAATGCTACCTTTGGAAAAAAGTATTAAAGTAAGCATGATGGACGATAATATTATTCCTAAAGTAGTTGCTGACCGAAGATTATTATTATCAGCTTTTGTACAGATATTTAATTCAATTTCTGAAGGTAATACCGAAACAGATATACAGATTGCAGCTACTGAAAATCCTTACGAAGGAGCTACAGAAGTTCAAATGATGACTAATGCAAATCCATTAGTTGCTGAAATGATTGGTATATACAAAGCTAATACAAATAGTATAATTGAAGTATTGAGCAAAGATAAAAAAGATATTTTACTAAATATGGCTATTGGTGCTTCTATTATTAGAATGATGAATGGGACTATGACTGTAGAAACATTTGGTGCTGACGAAGGCAATATAGTCCAAATTACATTACCACTTAACAAAAAGGGCAATGCGTAATTATATCGGTTCCTGCTTGATATGAATATTTTACTTTAGCCCATTTGTATAGAGGCTGTGTTAATACTGGAATTAATTCATTCTACTCTAATGCAACCTGACGGTTAACCGTCAGGTTGATAAGGGCTTAATAGCTATTGCAAATATCAGCCCCCCTTAATTCAAGAGGCTGTCTAAAATTTGTCATTCTGAACGAAGTGAAGAATCCAGATAAAGCTAACTTGTAGATAATTCTGGATTCTTCGTTACACTGTTAATGACATCTTTTCTTGAGTGTCCTTGTAAACGCTATATTCACAATGATTTATCCGATATTTTAAAAGTGTTATACGAAAATATATCCCAATAAGTGTTTTGATTAACACTCAAAATTTAAGACACTTTAACGAGAATGCACCCAAGTCTTTTTGCCTTCTTTTCTAAGTTTTTCAATTGAATTTCGTCGTATTTTTTTTCATATTCCTCCGAACCAAATTCTTTGTATTCTTGCTTATATTTTAGTAAATTGTATATTTGTATTGCCAATTTTCTTGCCGTTGCTGTTACTGCAGTTGGGGCATCTTTTGTTCTACTTATCCTTCTATAAAATGCTCCTAATGCTGTGCCGCTTCTTCCTACTGTTCTTGCCGCTAATTGAAGTATATGAGCAGCTTTGTTCTTATGCCTCTTTGTGCGTCCTTTATTACGGCTTTTCCCGCTTTGATGTGTTTGCGGGGCTGCTCCCAACCACGATGTGAATTTTTTAGAGTTTGACCAAAAGCTCATATCCGTCCCTATCTCTGCTAGTAGTTGCAAACTATTGTACGCAGACATACCGGGGAGAACTGACAAATTAACACCACCCGTCATATTAATCAACATACTCTCTAAATCGTAACTTGTTGCGTGTCGGCGTACTTTTTTAAAACCTACTTTTTTTTTACGTCAATTTCAAACCCATCATTTTCATTTGAAGAATTAAATTTATTGAGTAACTTTTCTATCTCATCGTCACAGTCAATAATTTGCTTCTGATAAAATTCGTATCCTTCTACTGCTTGTTTTAGAGCAAATATATGCTCGGTGCGAAAATTACCTTCAAGCGAATTTATTACCTCTTGCCTCTTCTTATTTATTATCCTTGTATCGCACAACGAAAGCAATATTTCGGGAGATCGTTCACCTGAGATTATAGCTTTTAATATTTTCATCCCGCTTACTCCGGCTGTTTCCGAAATTACATTATGTATTTTAATATTCATTTGGTCCAACGCTTTTTGCATATGCTGTATATGTGAGGCGGCACTCCTTACATGATCGCTTTTTAGTCTGACATACGAGCGAATACGGCGGATATCTTCGCTTGGAATGAATGAATCGCGCAGTAGTCCAAAACTATATATCTTTTGGAGCCATTGGCAGTCTATCACATCGCTTTTTCTGCCAGGAACATTCTTGACATGGGCGGCATTGACAAGTGCTACTTTAAAACCGGCACTTTCCAAAACTTCATATACAGGAATCCAATAACTGCCGGTTGATTCCATTACAACCGTTGTTATACCGTTTTCCTTAAACCACAAAGACATTGACTGCAAGTCTTTGGTGAAACTGGTAAATGAGCGTACTGCCCCGTTTCCCTGACCTACTGCTGCGAAATGTTTCTCCGAACCTATATCGATGCCTGCAGTGTTTGTAAACACTATCTTTAATTCTTCAATTGGAGTTTTCATTCTATTTCCAATGATTATTTGATATTGTTTAATTATTATTTAGTTTTTGGGAAGCATATTAAGGTGACAGCCTGTTAAGCGGGTATTATAACACCAATTATTCTATCTAAATGCTTCCTGCCCAAACTCAAAATCGGAATCTTTATTACCAATGTTGTACCGGGCAATTTCAAAAACTTTCAATATACACGTTCTTTTTTTGTTGTCATTGTATTGTTTTACCAGCCGCGTAGCGGGTGGTCAGTAACTCAGAATGACGATTTTGAAATGCTTTTACTTTTTAGACAACCTCTTAATAAGCACTTAGTAGTTTGAAACCTTTGAAAAATTAACAGTAAATAAATATTTTGGACTTTTGCAATAGCCTTATAATATATATGAGAAGAAAAAAGCTAAGCTTGGCAAATCTTTACAATATTTCACAACTAAAAGCATCTAAAATATATTTAAATACCGGAGCGAAAAATGTTAATCAGTGAAATTAAAGATGAATTACAAAGCTTATCAATCAGCGATTTGGAAGAAATCAGTTTTATAGTAAAAAAATTGCTCATTAATAAAAAAAAAGAGCAAATCACGGACAATTATAAAGACTCATTAGATGAATATAAAACCGAGGATTTGAATTTCTCTCTGGAAGTACAAAAGCTTGATTTGATATTGATATAGAGGAATTGAATATATTGTTTTTAAAATAAAAATATTGACATTTACTCTATATTATTTTAAAGTACTTTTATCAATTTATACAAAATGAAATGCGAAAACTAATATTAATTATTCAAATAATGCTTCTTTATAGCTTCTCACTTTCAGGAGTTACGCTTACTGAAAAAATTATTTTAACAGGCAATAATGATTCTGTACTTATAAAGGCAAGCAACAAAGCATTTGATTATGACGGTAATTACTGCTTCACTGCAAAAATAAATGACGAGTATTATTTTATTTCTAAAAATGATACGAAAGGTCCTTTAGTCACAACTCGTTATAACAATGAAATAGAGATTACAAAACCAAATATAAATAACGAATGGTTTTATAGAACTAATAGAAGCACTAAAGTTTATGGACCAATAAAAGGGAAGTTATATAGCCATATATCTAGCAAAAATCAAGAATCTACTTTGATATCCTCTATCCAAGGTGATTCGATTTATTATTACCTAAATAATAAACCTATTAATTCATTTATGTTTAAAAAAGAAAACCTCGATTATTATAATTACAAGGATTGGTATGCCTTTAGTGAAAATGGAAACTATATCTATTTTGAAAAACGAGATAGCATGTTTTATCTTTTTGTTAATAACAATCTTATTGACTCCTCCACCTTTATTTACGGCAAATTATCTATAAATAATAATGGTCAATACATATACGCTGAAGGGAAAAAACCAAAAATCAAAATTGGCAAATATAATTATATGTTTTTTATACATTCAAATAAAAAAATATTTGGTCCTGTTAGAACACAATGGAATAGTCGATTAATGAATAACGGAAATTATTACTTTAGTGGTGATGACAATGGTCCTGAGTATATAGTAATTAATGATATACTTCATAAAGATATACATAAGGTTAGAAATATTACAATGATTGATTCAAATACATTTTTATTTACACATGATAATTGTATTAATGTTTCTGGAAATGAATATACACTTGATTATCAAAAAAAATATTATCCGGCATTGGATAGCAATGGGAATTTTGCTCTTTACGTAATGATAGATTATTATCTTTATAAATATATTAACGGCATTCTAAATCCTGAACCAATAAGTAAATATGGGGTTAGAGCGGTTCCATTGTACATTAGTCCATTAGGTGAATCAACGCATTATTTTGAAACTGATGACTCAATTTATTTATATAAAGATGAAAAACTACTGTTACCTCCAATAGCCGCGAATTCGAGATTTTCTTTATCTGTAGCAGAAGATTATTCTTGTATGACTTACGATACTCTGTTTTTTATTTTATATAAAGGAAATTTATCAAAACCTTTTACTATTAATTATGAATATTTTGATTTCCCTTCTTTATTAACCTCTGAATTGGGATTTTGTTTTATTAAACAAATTGACAAAGAAAAATATTCAATTCATATAAATAGTGATATATATCTTGAAGTTGATAATATGAAAGATATTTATTATAATAGTATTTTCTTTGATGGTAAAACATTAGTTTTCTATGGTAGAAAAGACTTATCAATTTATCAATTTAAGGTTGTAATATGAAATACTTGATTTTTATAATAATTTTTGTTTCTACAAGTACTGTTTTCTCTCAGAAAATGCCTTCGGATTATTTTGATGAAGCATATCAATATTACTGTGTAAAAGATTACTCAAAAGCATTAGAGATTTATAAATTTGTTATTTCATATTATCCTAAGAATTACCTTGTTAAATACTCAAGCTATAAATCTGCTTATATATATAAGGAAATTCTTCAATATGATTCAGCTCTTTGCTATTTGCATAAAATATTACCTAAAAATTATCCTAAAATTCAAATGCTGTCGAATTCTTTTTATTTCAAGAACGATTTCAACAGTCTTGATTTTCAATCATTTATGTTAATTAGTGATATTTATTTAGAACAAATGAAATACGATTCTGCCCTCTATTATCTTTTAATTACAGATAGTCTTCAAAGTAATATCTTTTATAATCTTCGAATTGATGGACACGATTATAAAGACTATATCAAACTCAAATTAGCACAAACTTATATGAGTTTAAATATATATTGTGAAGCTTTAAGAATTATATTACCTAAAATGTTCTATGGTGAATATCAAGCTCATTTTTTGGAAAATGAGCTTAATGTTTTGCTAAAGGATAGTACAAATTTAACAAATAAAATTGAATTTGCATTTAAAAATGCATATACTAAAATAATAAAATCAAATTACCAACAAGATACTTGTTGTTGTATTAATTTCTTGAACTCTGAAATCGTTTTGCCACAAATTTCTTATTATGAAAAAGACATCGAGAGTTCAGATAAATATTTATCGGATTATTTTTATTGCCAAAATAGTTATGTGCCTATTTGGAACATTGAACAACTAAGGCAAACAGATTTTTATCAATTCCTCAAAAAATTAGATGATGAACAAAAAAACTCACCCGACAATAAATAAATCATCGGGTGAGTTTATTATTATCTTATTCCCCAATTAATTCGCTATAAAATTAATCAGCTTGTTTTTGACATAAATAATTTTACGAATAGTCAACCCCTCCAGATGGCGAATTACTTTCTCGTCTTGTCGGGCTAACTGCTCATAGTCGGCTTGCTCTAAATCAGCCGGAAGCATAATTTTACCACGGATTTTAGAATTAACCTGCACTACGAATTCAATTTCTTTCTTAACAATTTTTGACTCGTCAAATTCCGGATATGTTTCAAGCACAATTGACTTTTTATGCCCTAAAATTCTCCATAACTCTTCGCAAATATGCGGAGCAAATGGAGCAAGGCACAATATGAATTTCTCCATTGCCGATTTAGGTTTAATCTCTGCCTTATTAAATTCGTTTACAAATATCATCATTGCCGAAACCGCTGTGTTAAAGCTTAAATTCTCAATGTCTTCGGCGATTTTCTTGATAGTGTAATTCAAATGGTATTCCTGCTCGGCGGTCAATTCAATATCGCGTGTAGTGCTTAATCTGTTGCCTTCTTCGTCGGCTATCATTCGCCATACTCTGTTTAAGAATCTGTTTACTCCACCTATGCCCTCGGTTGACCAAGGCTTCGAAGCTTCTAATGGACCTAAAAACATTTCATAAATTCTTAGTGAATCGGCTCCATACTCTTTAACTACATCATCCGGATTGACTACATTGCCGAGAGATTTACTCATTTTATGACCATCTGCCCCCATAATCAAGCCTTGATGGAATAATCTCTTGAACGGCTCGGGAGTAGAAACCATTCCGTAATCGAATAGCACTTTATGCCAGAAGCGTGCATATAGCAAATGCAAAACCGCATGCTCGGAACCGCCAACATATAAATCAACTCCCCCGCCCTGCATCCAATATGTTTCTTTATCCTTTGCAGCAAAAGTTTCGCTGTTGTTCGGGTCGGTATATCTCAAATAATACCAACATGAGCCTGCCCATTGAGGCATAGTATTAGTCTCGTATCTTGCTTTTTTGCCTGTTTTTTTATCGATAAAATTCACCCATGTATCAACTTTTGCAAGCGGTGATTCGCCGGTACCAGCCGGCTGAAAGTCCATTACATCAGGCAATACCAAAGGCAATTCATCGGGGTCTAAGCCGCGTTTAGTGCCGTCTTCAAAGAACATAATCGGCATTGGTTCGCCCCAGTATCTCTGACGCGAGAAAAGCCAATCTCTTAATTTATATTGGATTTTTGCTTTTCCGATTTCTTTTTTCTCAAACCAATTATTCATAGCATTGATAGCATCTGCTGTTGGCATTCCGTTAAGAGATATTTCCACATTTTCGGAATTGCAACCTATGCCATGCTCATGAAATGGTTCTGCTTGAATATCAAGTATATTTTCTTTTTCTATAGGCGAAACTACTTGAGTAATCGGTAAATTAAATTCTTTAGCAAATTCGTGGTCGCGTTCGTCATGGCCGGGAACCGCCATTATCGCACCGGTTCCGTAATGAGCCAATACATAATCAGCTATCCAAATCGGAATTTGCTTACCGGTAGCAGGATTAATTGCGAATGCACCGGTGAATTTACCTGATTTCTCTTTGCTTAATTCCGCTCTTTCAAGGTCGCTTTTCAGCGATGATTTTCGAATATATTCATTTACTTCATTAGTTTTATCTGCAGTAGTAATAATATTTACTAATCTGTGCTCGGGAGCCAATACTAAGTAATTTGCTCCGAAAATTGTATCTGGGCGTGTAGTAAATACAGTTACCCTTTCATCAGAGCCGACGATAGAGAAATTAACTTCGGCACCAACTGATTTACCTATCCAATTTTTCTGCATTTCCATTGTAGAATTTGGCCATTCGACCAAATCCAAATCGTCGAGAAGCCTCTGAGCATATTCGGTAATACGAATCATCCATTGACGCATAGGACGACGCTCGACAGTATAGCCTTTAGTTTTCCATTCGTCAACTTCTTCGTTTGCAAGTACCGTTCCGAGCTCTTCGCACCAGTTAACCGGAATGTTTGCTATAAAGGCAAGCCTTTTTGAATCAATATATTCATCTATTTCAAATTGAGTTTTCAAATTTTCAGGAATAGGTAATTCCTCAATCGGTCTAGCCTTTTGGATTGCATGGTCAAAATAAGAATTATAAATCTTTAAAAACATACTCTGAGTCCACTTATAGTACTCGGGATTAGTTGTATTTATCATTCTTTCCCAGTCGTAGCCAAGCCCAATTATGTCTAACTGATGGCGGAAATTATTTATATTTTTCTCGGTAGCTACATTCGGATGAATATTATTCTGCATGCAGTAGCGTTCTGTCGGCAGTCCAAATGCGTCAAACCCCATAGGATGAAGCACACTGAAGCCCTTCATTCTCTTATATCTTGCGATAATATCGGTTGCGGTATATCCCTCTGGATGCCCGATATGAAGTCCTGCACCACTGGGGTATGGGAACATATCAAGTACATAATATTTTGGTTTGGAGAAATCTTCAACTACTTTATTAGTTTTATTTTCTTTCCAGTAATTTTGCCATTTTGGTTCGATTTCACTAAAATTGTAAGCCATAATTCTAACTTTATAAAATTATTTAACATTAACAAGATGCAAAATTACGAATTTTTTTATACTTATTTTCAATTAAATTTTTTGTTATTTTAAGGCTATATTTGAGCTTGTCTGCCACCTGACAATTCATTCTTGTTTATACTCTACTAATTAGCAAGTATAAATATTTACCATTGTAAAATTTTATTTATTCTATTTTCTATATATTCAGATATTTCAAAGTGCCTATATCCGGGAGTTCTATTGTATTATCAACCTGACGGTTTACCGTCAGGTTGCATTGATGTGTACAAAAATTAGTTCGAGTATTGTAAAAGTCTAATATTGCCAAATCGTCATTCTGAGTGTAACGAAGAATCCAGTATTATCAACATTTAGCTTTATCTGGATACTTCAATCGTTCAGTATGACAAATTTTAGACAAGCTCTTGAATAAAATTGGGAGATAAAATTTACTGCAAAAAATGCAATATCTTATCTCCCTATTCCATTCATCCCAACGCTAAAGAGCCTGTGTAATAATTAGAATTAATTACATTATTGCTTCTGCAATTTTCTTTCCGTAGTCAGTGCAACTTTCTAATGCAGCATTATCAGGATTCCACTGCACTTTCATCGGCTCGCTTAGAATTTCCATACCTGCTTCTGTTAATTTGGTATTGATTATTTTTGTGCCGAGGGGGCTCCACCCATAAGAACCAAATGCAGCGGCTTTTTTACCCGGCAGTGCAAAGCCGACAAGCTCGTCAAGTATTCCGGCTACCGATGTCAAAATCCCGTTGTTTACTGTTGAAGACCCTGCTAATACAATCTTTGATTTAAAAATATCCGTAATAATATCGCTTTTATCTGATTTTGAAGCATTATGAATTTTGATTTCAACTTTATTATTTACTATAGCAATACCCTTTGCTATTGCTTCAGCCATTTTACGAGTCGAACTATACATAGAGTCATAGAATATTGTTACTTGGTTCTCGGAGTAGTTGTCCGCCCATTTTTCGTAAAGCTCTAATATTTGTCTCGGATTTTCATCCCACATAATTCCATGTGAAGGAAGTATATAGTCAATAGGTAAATTTAACGCTCTTAACTCTTCTAATTTTTTAACTACTTTTTTCGAAAACGGAGATACAATGTTTGCATAATATTTAATAGCTTCAGAATAGAGTGTGCATTTGTCGCAATTGCTGTTAAACATTTTATCACTTGCAAAATGCTGACCAAACGCATCATTTGAGAATAAAATATTATCTTTTTCCAAATAGCACATCATAGAATCGGGCCAATGTATCATAGAATTTTCGATAAATATTAAGTCGCGGCTGCCAAGTGATAATCTATCACCGGTTTTCATTACATTAAAATTCCAGTCTTTATGATAGTAACCCTTAATAGATTTTACGCCGTTAGATGAACAATATATTTGAGCATTCGGAATACGTTCCATCAGCATCGGTAATGCTCCACTATGGTCCGGCTCCGCATGATTAATTACTATGTAGTCTATCTTGTTTAAATCTATTTCTTTTTCTAACTCATTGATATACTCCTCAGCAAACGGATAATATACACTATCGATTAACACATTTTTCTCGTCTTTGATTAAATAAGAATTATAAGTACTTCCATTGTGTGTTGTTAATTCTTCACCATGGAAATTCCTTAGCTCGAAATCAATTTTTCCCACCCAGTAAACATTGTTTTTTATATGTAAAGACATTTCAAAAACCTCTTTTTTGATTTTATAAAAATTTATTTTTAAAACACTTTTTACGTTCTCAGAAAGAATTTATTATATTTATAATATATATCTCTTTATTCTTCTTAATTATTTGTATATTATAGAAATATAAAACATTTTATTTCGTTTTTAGAAATGTTTATATTAAATTTTTTATTTTATAGCGAAATTCTTAACTGTGATTTACTTAATTAATATTTTTTTTATTAAGTAAAAGTGGATTTTACATAAACGTATGTATTAAATTTTAGTCATTGTAACTAAATTGCTTTTATATATTAAAGAAAAAGACGTAAGTTTGGATTCTTAATATAAGAAGTTAAGAAGTATTGAATTAAACAGAGTTAATTTTATAAATTAAAGGTGTTATAAGAATTATGTCCACAGTAAAAGAGAAAATTAACAATTTGCGCGAAAAAAAATCCAAAGCTTTACTTGGCGGCGGAGAGAAAAAAATCGAGCAACAGCACAAGCAGGGCAAGCTTGCGGCACGTGAAAGACTTCACGTATTATTTGATAACGGGTTCTATGATGAATTCTTTATCTTTTCTAATCCTCACGTTCCTGTAGCCGAAAAGGATGCAAAAGATATGTCGGCAGACGGCGTAGCGACTGCTTTAGGTGCAGTCAATGGTAGATTAGTATATGCAGCTTCTCAAGACTTTACTGTAATGGGTGGAAGTGTTGGCTATATGCATGCTTGGAAAATCTGTGAAATGGCGAACAAAGCATTAAGAGACGGTGCACCGCTTATTACTATCAATGATAGTGGTGGAGCACGTATTCAAGAAGGAATAGATTCACTAAGAGGATATGGCAACATATTCTATCATAATACATTATTATCGGGCGTAGTCCCTCAGATAGCAATCGTTGCCGGACCTTGTGCCGGTGGTGCTGCTTATTCTCCCGCATTAATGGACTTTATCATAATGGTTCAGGGTACCGGCAAAATGTTCATTGCTGGACCAAACGTTATCAAAGAAGCAACCGGTGAAGACATTTCAGCAGAAGAGCTCGGCGGAGCAATGGCTCAAGCTACTTATAGCGGTAATGTTCATTTTATTGCAAATGATGATGCTCATGCTATTGAAATCACAAAAAAATTATTAAGCTATTTGCCTTCGAATAACACCGAAGAACCACCTAATTTCTTAGGCGGAGAAGTTGAAATCACTAATGATGAGTCTTTAAATGCTGTAATTCCTGATGACCCGAGAGAAGGCTTTGATATGTATGAAGTACTCAATAGAGTATTTGATCCGGGGTCGATTTTTGAAGTACAAGAACATTTCGCAAAAAATATGATTGTAGCTTTTGCTCGCTTAAATGGCAGAGTAGTCGGTATAGTTGCTAATCAACCAAAACACATGTTCGGTGCAATTGATATTAATGCTTCAGATAAAGGTGCTCGCTTCATCCGTTTCTGTAATGCATTCAATATACCGTTAATTACATTTGTTGACGTACCCGGCTTTATGCCCGGTGTAGAACAGGAATTTGGCGGTATCATTCGCCACGGAGCTAAAATGCTATTTGCTTTCTCTGCTACTACTGTTCCTAAATTAACTGTTGTAGTTCGTAAAGCTTATGGTGGAGCTTACTTGGCAATGTGTGCTAAATCTTTGGGAGCTGACAGAGTTGCCGCTTGGCCAACTGCCGAAATCGCAGTTATGGGTCCGGAAGGTGCTGTATCAGTACTTTACAAAGATGAAATTAAGAATGCTAAAGACTCAAAAGCAAGACGTGCTGAGTTAATTAAAGATTATAGAGATAAATTATTGAATCCTTATGTAGCCGCAGGTGTCGGTATGATAGATTCGGTGATTGAGCCTATGCAGACTCGCCTATATCTATCTATTGCTCTTGAGACTTCTAAAAACAAGAGAGAATTGAGACCACAGAAAAAACACGGCTTAATTCCAATGTAATATCTATAAAGAGCAGACTCTTGCCTTAATCCTGAGTCTGCTCTTTTGATTTGTGGCAATTTCAAAACTAATGATTGGACTGATTTGAGTAAATATTTAATCGATAGCATTCGGTATTTACTTATTTAAGTCTATTTTTTTTAAAATTTTAGTAAAATTAAATTTCAGGTATAATTAAATGTTTGGTATAATAATATTTTTTATAATTCTTGCTTTAGTAATGTGGTCCCTTAGATATTTCGGTTTGAAATACTACGAGAAAATTGAAAATCAAAACTCAATTAATACTTCCGAACCAATTAAGATAAAATCAACTGATGAAGAAGAAGACAATTTACTTCCTGTAATCATTGCCGCTGCTTCGGCAATCCTATACTCTAAAGTAAAAGTAAAAAAAGTATCCTTTGTTGACCCTCATAAGGGTTCCGACTGGAGCCATACAGGCAGAATTCAAAGTTTAACTTCCCATTATATGAGTCCACCAAAGACTTATAAATACTAATAATGGGTTTTCATCTTGAAAAGATAATTTCAACAGTAATTTTAATTGCGAAATAATCATTCAAAACAAGTATTCTTGAATATTTGAATTATTTTAGATAATAATTTTTTAATAACTTATAGGATTTTACAAATGGATGCTTCAATTACTATACCTTTAATAGTACTTGGTATGGGTACCATAATATCTTTTTTTGTAGTATTACTCATAAAAGGGATATATTTTTCTCTGAAACTTTTTACAAAAAACGAAACTAACGGATAATAGGAACTACAATGAATGATTTCAACATATTAAATATTTTTCAAGGTATTGCTACTCTTTTTGCCTCCGAACCATCTATAGCTTTTGGTAGAATCGGATTAATATTTCTTGGATTTTTATTAGTATATTTAGGTAAAAAAGAAGTATTAGAGCCTCTATTAATGATTCCGATGGGTCTGGGCATGTCTGCCGTTAACGCCGGAGTATTGTTTATGGCTAACGGTGGTATAGGTACGCTATTTGTTGACCCGATAGTCAGCGATACTAATGCTTTGATGAACACACTTCAAATAGACTTTTTGCAACCGATTTATTCGTTTACATTTAGTAACGGACTCATCGCCTGTTTGGTTTTTATGGGTATCGGAGTGTTATTGGACGTAGGTTATTTATTAGCTCGCCCGTTTTCAAGTATGTTCATTGCTATCTGTGGTGAATTCGGGACAATTGCTACATTCCCAATAGCCGTTGCTTGCGGTCTTCCGTTTACTGATGCGGCTTCGATATCAATGGTAGGCGGTGCTGATGGTCCTATGGTGCTTTATACATCGTTAGTATTATCTAAGGATTTATTTGTACCAATTACTGTAGTAGCATATTTATATTTAGGATTAACTTACGGTGGTTATCCGTATTTAATTAAACTATTAATACCCAGAAAGCTGAGAGCATTAAAAATGCCTCCGCCTAAAAAGGAAGTCTCTATTACTCCCGGCGAAAAATTAGCATTTTGCGTAATTACATGCACAGTATTAAGCTTGTTATTCCCTGTCGCTGCTCCGCTTTTCTTTTCATTGTTTTTAGGAGTTGCAGTTAGAGAAGCCGGCATAAAGCATTTCATCGATTTAATAGGAGGACCTATATTATACGGCTCTACTTTCTTCCTTGGCTTACTTCTCGGTATCCTTTGCGAAGCAAATACAATTTTAAATCCACGAATTTTGGTTTTACTTCTATTGGGTATTTTAGCATTGTTACTCTCAGGAATTGGTGGTATAATCGGAGGTTACATCATGTTCTTTGTAACCAAAGGTAAATATAATCCTGTAATTGGTATAGCCGGCGTTAGCTGCGTACCTACAACTGCAAAAGTAGCACAAAAATCAGTAAACGAAGTCAGTACGGATAATATTATTTTAGGTCATGCATTGGGAGCCAATATTAGCGGTGTAATAACATCTGCTATACTTGCCGCCCTGTATGTAACCATAGTTCCATACTTTATGAAATAATATAAGAAATTAGGTAGCCCTATGAAAGAATTTATTATCAGAAAAAAATATTGGTTTATTGGTGCTGTAATTGCTTTTTTGGGAGCCGGAATCACCAAAATCCCTAATATTTTCGGGACTGAAAGCAATGCTTATTACCAGATATTCGGATTTTTGATTGCAATTATAGGACTGTTTATAATAGCTAAAAATTTAAAAAGATAATAAAGAGATTTTTTTAAATATAAATATTTCTTATATTTATATTCCTTTTTAAATGTAAAAATAAAGACAAGGTTTATTATGGCAGACAATGCTCTAAACGGATTAAAAATAATTATAAAAGATATAGTCAAAGAAGCTTTGCTTGAAATTCTTCAAGAGCAGACTATAAAAGTTGATGCCAGTCGCTTTGATGAAATTGTTGACGAAAAGACAATGGCAATCATCGCAGCAAGTGCAGAAGCAGTTTACGGTAAAAAGATAAGAATCAAAAAAGTTCAATTTCTTAATTCCAAAGGAATCATTCCGCACTGGTCAGTTAGCGGTAGAAATGACGTTATGGCTTCTCATAATGTTAATTTAAAAGGAAATTGATTATCTTACTGAATTCAGGATTTTATTCTGAATAAAAAGAAAATATTTTTAAATACGGAATATTTTCCTTATTTTGAAACTCTTTCAATATAACTTATAAATAAAAGAGGTTTTTGATGTCAGAAAATTTATTGGTTGCTTTAAAAATGCTCGTCGTTGGAATGAGTGGCGTGTTCACAGTACTCGCTGTTTTTGCTTTTATTATTTGGTTAATGAAATATATTGATGCAAAAATGAAAAAGAATGCTGAAGAAGCACCGATTTTACTTGAGCAAAAAGAATTTTTCGAAGCACGTACTGAAAGAGAGCTGATAGCTGTGATTGCCGCAGCGGCTACTTCAATAATAGGGAAAAAAGTTAAAATCAAAAAACTCCATTTTTTAGATGCCGATATTTCACTACAAAATTGGAAAACAAGCGGCATCTCAAATAATATGGCATCTCATAATATTAATATAAAGGGTAAATAAAATGAAAAAATTAAGAATCTCGGTTGACGGTAAAAAATACGATGTAGAAGTAGAAATCATTGATGATGATGATGACAAAGTGTTACCTTCATACTACTATCAAAATATTCCTCAAAATTTGGTTAATCAGGCACCTGTTCAATCAGCTCCTGCTGTTGCAGCTCCTCCGAGACCGAAGGCAAATGCTCCTGTTTCTTCCGGCGACGGAAATAATTTAACTTCTCCTATTAATGGCGTAGTTCTTGAAATTCCTGCTAAAGCCGGTCAAGCTGTAGCTGAAAACGAAGTAGTTATAGTACTCGAAGCTATGAAGATGAAAACAAATATCTCTTCTCCAACTGCCGGCACTATAAATGCTATCGAAGTGAAAATCGGTGATAGAGTTGAAGCCGGACAGGTTTTATTGACATACAAATAATTAAGGAGCTTTAAATGTTAGAAGCCTTTGGGAAATTTTTTGCAGGAATGGGTTTTGCCGAATTAGGCTGGGGGCAGTTACTCATGATGGGTATTGCATGCGTACTCATGTATCTTGCAATTAAAAAAGATTTTGAACCATTATTGTTATTACCTATAGGATTAGGTGCGTTTTTAACGAATCTGCCTTCGAGCGGGTTGCTTACTGTTCCTACAGACGGTGTTATTGGCGGGCTTTACTATTATATTTCGCAAGGTATTCACTTAGAAATATTTCCGCCCTTAATCTTCCTTGGAATTGGTGCAATGACAGACTTTGGACCACTTCTTGCAAATCCCAAAACGTTTCTACTTGGTGCTGCTGCTCAGTTTGGTGTGTTTATTGCTTTATTCCTTGCAGTATTGCTTGGATTTACACCTCAAGAAGCCGCTGCAATAGGAATTATTGGCGGTGCTGACGGTCCTACTGCAATATTTTTAACACTAAAATTAGCTCCGCATCTATTAGGTCCTATTGCCGTAGCTGCATATTCATATATGGCGTTGGTTCCTCTGATTCAACCGCCTATTATGAAATTGCTGACTACTAAAAAAGAGCGTGAGGTAATTATGGACCCTCCTCGTGCTGTTGCAAAAAACATAAAAATTGTTTTTCCTGTTATAGTTGCATTCTTAGGCGTATTGGTTGTCCCTCCGGCAGCTCCACTTATTGCTATGCTTATGGGTGGCAACTTAATGAGAGAGAGCGGAGTAGTAGATAGGCTAACTGATATGGCTCAGAATGAATTGATAAATATTATTACTTTCTTTTTGGGTACTTCTGTCGGAATGACTATGACTGCAGAATCTTTCTTGCAAGTAGATACATTAAAAATTATTATTTTAGGTGTATTCGCTTTCGGATTTTCTACAGTGGGTGGCGTTCTACTCGGTAAGCTAATGTATAAAATGACGGGTGGCAAAGTTAATCCGTTAATAGGTTCGGCTGGTGTATCCGCTGTTCCGATGGCAGCTCGAGTTTCTCATAATGAAGGTCAGAAATATAATAAGAATAATTACCTATTAATGCATGCGATGGGTCCTAACGTTGCCGGTGTTGTAGGTACTGCAATTGCTGCAGGTATTTTATTATCTTTCTTTAAATAGAATCAATTATTGTTTTATAAAGCCCGTTCTTTCTGGAATGGGCTTTTTTTATGTACTATCTGAATTTATAAAATAATTTTTCTTATAAATACGTTTATGTATTATTGTTTTACATACTATTGCGGTTGAAAATGTCTAATTCGAAAATAATGGCAAATTTGAAATGGAGCAAAATTTTCATTCTCTTTACAAATTTATTAAGTTCTATACTTTTCTTCTTTGCTTACAAATTAAGCCTTAATATTTGGTTCCTTATTACTGCCATAGTTTTAGCACTGGCTTTAGTCGCATCATTCATTTTCTTTATCAAATTAGAAGCTAAATATAGAGAAATATTAAATAAAGAGCAGCAATAATATGAATTATGAAATTTTACCGAAAATCCGCGAAGATGTTACTGTTCAAGTTTTAGAGCTTGAAGACAGCAAAATGCTTTTACTTAGCGACCCGACTATGATTGCCGAAGACGATATTCTGATTCCTACAGGTTTTTATTCACTCTTCTCTTTTTTAAATGGAGAAATTAAATATGTAGATTTCAAAAATGAAATCCTTAAAAATCCAGACGATGGCGAGAAAATTATTTCTGCCGTAGAGGCTATCATCGATGAGCTTGATAATTATGGTTACCTGCTGACAGAGAATTTTTACGAAAAGAAAAATGAAATCGATAAATACTTGATGCTCGATGTTAGACCCTCGGTTTTAGCCGGTTTTTCATTCCCTGAAGAGAAAGATGAATATATCAAATCAATGGATTCCATTCTTAACTATTATAAGTATTCTCCGAAAACTAAAAATGCAAAAGCCATAATTGCTCCGCATATAGATTTTACTATTGGCGATTCGGCTATTAATTCCTACTCTGCTATATACCAAACAATTGAAGAAACCAATGCCGATACTTTTGTGATTTTCGGCACTTCTCACTATACAGATACAAGCTCTTTTATGCTAACTCGTAAGCAATATTCTTCGCCGGAGGGGCTTATCCCGACTGATTTTGAATTACTTAATTTGCTCTCTCAAAAAATCGATATTAGCAAATATACTAACGATATAGCTCATAAAGACGAACACTCTATTGAATTTCAAGCCTGCTTATTACAAAGAAAATTCGCAGGAAAAGATATTAAAATTTTACCGCTCCTTGCCGGCTCTATTGCTGAAGACTTTTTATTGAATAAGAAACCCGAAGATGCTCCTGAATACGCTGAATTTATTAGTGCTTTAAAAGAATCCATCTCTGAACTCGGCAGGAAAGTATGCTTTATTGCCAGCGGAGACTTTGCTCATATCGGTGAACGTCATCATAGCACAATTACAGATGCTATGAGTTCTCTATCCGCTCTCGAGAAAGAAGATAAGCTATTAACTGAATTAATCGGGCATAATAAGAAATCCGAATTTATCAATCATTTCTACGAAAACAAAGATATTTGGCAGGTATGTGGCAGCGGAGCGTTTTATGCTCTGATGCAAATGTGCCAATATTCGAACTTCGAACGTGTATATTATGGGATTTGGCAAGAGCATGAAATCAATGCTGCTGTATCTTTTAGTTCAATTTGTTTGTATTAAATAATCATTATTTATTCCTTATTCTTAGGTTGTTTTAATTTCCGTGAAAATGTGCTTTAAACAAATAACGGATAAATTTGTGATATTCAATGCACAAATCAAATATTTGTATCTTCCTTGGATAGGCATTAACACCAATATATAAAAATATAACGTGTCTTCGCTATTTCAAGTGGGTAAGCAAATAATTGGTATTAGTATAAAGAAAATCCTTATATATCAAATATTTGATTTTTGATATCTTATTGGATAAACATCTTTGATTTTAAATTTCAACTCCGTTATGGGTTATACATCGGTAATATAATCAGATACTCCAACACCAATCTCTTCTGTTAACAACAAAAAGAGAAGAAAGAGTGTGCAGACTAAATAATGCTTATTACGTTCAACAGCTAACGACGTTGTAAGAAAGATTTCTTTATTTGCTTACCCACACATAATAGCGAAGAACCAATTAAATAAAAGTAATCATAAAATAAATTCTAATAGAAATATTGGCTTTTTTTTTTAGAACTAACGAATTATTGCATAAAATAATAAAAATACTTCAATATTATAGAAAAAAATATTTGGAAATAATATAATATTTTTATAATTTATGTTTTTATTACTCGACAATAATAAATAATAATAACAATAAGCACCTGAGAAAATAAATTAATAGTCAATATTAAAAATAGGAATATTTATGTCTATTCTAAAAAATACTATTATCAAAGCATTAGTTGCAGTATTTACCGTAGTACTTCTACTTAATGTGGCAGAATTAGAAAGCAAGCCTAAAAAATCAAAAGCGACAAAGTATTACAAAGATAAAAATATAACTAAATTTGCACAAAGAGTAAATGTAAATGAAATAGTTAAGCTAAGAGCTATCAAATTAAAACTATTTGCTGATTCAGCTAATACGAGCTTTCGATTACGTTTATTTGGCAATGAAGGCGGTAATATATTCCCAAATTATGAGCATGATATAATCAAACCAATAGAGCTACACAAAGACAGCGTAGGGATAGAAGAAATAACTGTAAGAATTGATGAGGATGTACAAATTGATTACAATCAATTTTTCATTTGCTTGGATAGCATGAGCGAGAATCTTTATTGGATGTCTGATGAAAAGGAAAAAGTTCCGCAATGCAAATCAGAGAGTGGCACTTATTACAGACAGCTTCTGAAAATGAAATCAGGTAATTGGTTAAACGGGAAATATAGCTATGCGTTTACTTGTGTATATGATACACTAAGGTTAGACAAGTCAAACTATTTTAAAAGAACAGAAATACCGGATATAGTAGCAAATGATACTCTCAAAAACGGGAATGTCAGTATTTTTGATTATAATGAAGACAAGAAAATAGATGTTCTGGTTGATAATAAGCTATATACCAATTTAGGGAATTATCAATTCCAAGAGAATACTTCGTTTAACAGTTTAGGTATTGTATCACCAATAACAATTGCACTCGACCTAAATAATGACGGTATCAACGAAGCAGTATTTATAGGAGAAAAAGATACTGCAAGCGGAATATATATAAACAGTATTTATAAGTGTGCTACAAATGATTTTGCTTATATAAGCAGTTTTGCAATAGATTCATTAGATAATCCGATTGATTTTATAGTAGAAGATTTAAATAATGACGGGTATAAGGATATAATTATAATTCAGCCGGACAGTTCAAACCTTCAATATATTCTATTAAGAAACAACAAAGGTAAGTTAGAGCAAGACTACGGTACTATTCATCAATACATAAAAGATTATAAGCAAATTAGAAATCTATTTGTTATTGATATAAATTATGACAACTTAAAAGATATAGTATTTGTAGATAATAGCGGGAGCTTGCACTATATCATTAATCAGGGCGATTTCATTTTCAATAAGTATAAATATAACGAACTCAATATCAAATCAACCGATAATATAATTGAGAAAATATTACCCATGGATTATAACAACGGAATAAAAAAAGAGTTTTTGTTATTGGAGCAAATTGATAATATAAGAAATAAAGAAGAATTACCTGATATAGCCTACTTGTTAAATAATAGAGAAAATACACAGAGCGGACTATTTGAAACGTCAAAAATAGATGAAAAAGTATCAAGGGCAAGTATAAGCGATATTAATAATGACGGACTCAAAGATATATTGTTATTTACAGCAGACGGGTGCCACAGGTCATATTTGTTATTAAATACCGAGTCAGGTAAATTTAAAAACATAGGAATATATTCCGGATTTTATAGTAATTACTTTCCAAACGATATATTAATGGCAGATATGAATTCAGACGGAAAAATTGATATTCTTACATACGAAGCAGGGAAAATAGTAATTTATAACAATACTTATGATAATTGCGAGCCAACGAATAATTATTTTCGAGTATTAGATAAAACTAATCAAGTATGTGAAATTGGGATAAAGAGTAAAGGAACTACTTATACATACCATCAAGATATTCAGAGAAGCAGTAAAATGCTATTTAGCGGAGAAATAATAGTAGGCTTAGCTAATAATCCACAGATAGACACAGTAGAGGTAAGCTTCGGTAGCGGATATACGAATCAGTATGGTAATATAGAATCCAATGAATTAGTAGTAGAAAGAATCGACAAGACAAACAATAAAAAAGAAATTGAAATAGAATTAAGACCAAATCCATTCAAAGATAACTTGGAAGTATCAATCAATATAAGTTGCAGTAGTGAAATCGGAATCAAGGTATTAGGCTTGAGCGGTGAAGAACGATATAGCGAAATAATTACTGCAAAAGCAGGAAGCAATGTGTATAAATGGAACTGCAAGGACAAAAGCAACAATCTAATTGAGAATGGTATGTACGTAATAGAAATCACAGTAAACAATAAAAAATATTTGAATAAAATCATCAAAATAGACTAATGCAGGGCGTTTATTAATATGAAGCATAAATTAAAATTGAAAAGAATCAGCATAACAGCAGTAATAATAGGCATATTGTTAAACAGCTACATGGTGTTTGCTCAGACCAATGGTCCGGTACAAATAGAATATAGCAAGAGTTCGGGCGGAAGTGGTGCATCAGTAAATGAATTTACGGGCGGATTCAGCCAATCAATCCCTGTAATCACTATACCGGGACCAAATGGTTCGGATTACAGCATGTCGTTAACTTATCAGAGCGGAGCATCACCGACAGAGCCGGCATCTTGGGTAGGCTTTGGCTGGACATTAAATGCCGGAGCAATAGTAAGGCAGAAACGTGGCTTTCCTGATGACTATAAAGATATTAAGGTGAAATATTGGAATAAGACGAGGGAGAGTATCTTAGAAATAAGGAAACTTGCATTAAGAAATGAAAGATTTGGAAAAGATGCCAATATGTCGATAACTCAATCAAATGGTTTTAGCAATTATGTCGGATATTCTCAATCAAAGAGCTTAAGTGTAGGTACATCAATAGGAAGTTTTAGTGGTTATTGCGATGATAAGGGTAATACTGTATTGTCTTATAATTGGTCTCCATATAGTTTAATAAGAAAGCTTATGCCTGAGAAAACATTATTAGATGGGGCTTATGACTTAGTATCACTTTATGCGACAAATTTATTTTCAGTTCCTTATTTGCCCACTTATACTGCTTGGAAAATGCCTACTTCCGGAGTTTTATATGAAGGCTCAAGCACATCATTTATACCTGCATTAAGATTTGGAAATCGAAGTGAAGTTGATTTACCATTATGCCAAGTAGGCACGACTATAACGAATACTTTAGATATGGAGAGAAATGTAAATGGTTATTTTTATAATGGAGATGTAGCATCTCCGGATGTAATTATGGATTACTTTGTAGAAAAAGACAACAATTTAAAGAAAAGTGAAAAATTTCTCGGCATACCAATTCCAAATTCGGATAATTACTTTGTAACAGGACCAATAGGAGGTTCTTTTAGGGCAGTCAATAAAAAGATACCCTATTTTAGACCCAATTATATTAAATCACACATAGATAACGGAGGATGGGGATTAACAGGTGGAATCTTCGATGATGCCGGTATTGTAATTCCTTTAGGAGTTGATATAAAAGATGATTATAATGATCTAACAATTGAAGGTTGGAATAGTAATCAACATGATGAGATGGCAAAAGGGAATTATAAGGATTCAACAATTTTTAAATTCTATGGAGAAATGACTCCTCTATATTATAATGATATGAAAAATATTGATGGTACAGTTAACAAAGAAATAAAGCAAATAGGCATTATGGGGGCTCTATACTTAACTAAAGAAATAGCAGAAAAATCATATATTGATTCATTATATAAAAATACCAAAACAATGATTGATTATAATACTTTTAAAGCTATTAAAAATTCAAATTATTCAAATAATATAATATATTCAAGATATTTAAAAGAGAATATAAAGACAATAACTGGTATTAGTGAAGATTTAATAGCCGAATATTCGATAGTTAATCCATCTGGCACAAGATATAATTATGGTTTACCTGTTTTCTGCAGAAACGAAAGGCAAATAAGCTATGGAATAAATTCTTCGTGTTCACCGCAATCATTTGACGAGATAGGCTGGATAGAAGAAAACCATGTACTTCACATGGGTACCACACCGGATAGATCTAAGGTAGCTATAGGAACAGAATCAAATGAGCCATATATCAGTACTTATTTATTAACAGAAATATATACAAGTGATTATGTTGACGTAAGTGGCGATGGACCAAGCTACGATGATATAGGTGGATATACACTTTTTAATTATAAAAGAGTAGCAGGAGACAATATAAAACGAGATCAGTTTGCCAATCAGTGGCAAGAACAAAATGGATATAGGGGCTATGCAAAAGAATTAGATGATAAATGGTATAAATGGAGAAATCCATATACAGGTTTATTTTACTCACACAATTCATTGTCGGATTACCAAGATGATATAGGTTCTTTTTCAATGGGTGAGACAGAAATATATTATTTGGAATCAATAGAAACCAAAACTCATATTGCTTATTTTGTAACAAATAAAACAGAACTAATTGTAGAAGTTAACGGTGAACAAATTTCACTAAATGGTTCTGGAACCAATAGGGTTGATTGCTATGAAGCAAATCATAATGAATATTTAGCAAGTGGAGGATTTGGTTCTGCTGTAGGTGATAATAAATTAGAATTCTTAGAGAAAATAGTATTGTTAACTAAAGATATTTCGAAATTAAATCAATATCCCAAAAGCTGTATATTTACAGATTTAGTAAAAACGACATATTTTCAATATGATAAAGATTATCCTGTATGGAGCAATCAACCAAATTCTTTAGAGAACAAAGGAAAGCTTACATTGAAAAGAATATGGTCAGATAATGGAGAAATCAAGAACTATGGTGTAAGTCCCTATGAATTTGCATATACTTATAACGAGGAAGATTTAACCGATAATTTGAAAATTGCTAATGAATTAGTACAAACTCCCGAATTCAAATATTCCGATATTGATTCATGGGGATATTATCAAAATAATGGTAATACAAGAAAAGCATTTCAGCAGGATTGGGTAAATCAGAATCCAAATCCAACATTTGACCCTGCGGCTTGGAATTTAAAATCAATAATTTTACCATCAGGTGCGGAACTAAGAATACAATTCGAGCAAAATGATTATAATTATGTACAGAATAAAAGGGCACAAATCCTATTACCTATAAATAAGAATTTCGAAATGGATATATCGGCATGGGAGAATAGTATCGACCATACTGTGTACCAATCATTATTAAATGACTTTTTTAATAATAATAAGCTCTATTATCATATATTATTTGGAATGGACTACAATCTTCCGGACCTCTATGATTTAAAATCTGAATATATTGATGGATTTTCTGATGTCGAAAGTATAGCTTACAGCCCAAGCGAAATGAGTTTAATGTTATCTGGAAACTTTACTCCTTACTTTAAATCAATTGATTTTTTCAGAAATAATCGCAGAAAATACTTTAGAGATTTTACAGTTACGGATTCATATCTAAAGAAAGTATATAGCACACCTTTTATGAATTCAGATTTTGTAAAAAATAAAGTTCCATATTTAGATTTGAATCCTTATGATTATGCCACTTCTTGTCAAGAGATAAATGAAACAAGTTCATATATAAGAATACCTGTTCCACCTGAAATTGGCAAAAAAGGTGGCGGAATAAGAGTAAAAAGAATGTTGACAATAGATAAATTTGATGCTGCAACTGAAGCCGGACAAAACAAAGTATATGGAAGTGAATATTACTATATTGACAGAAATGGATATACTAGCGGAGTAGCAAGTTCGGAACCATTTGGCTCAAGACATGATAATGCTTTAGTGGAATATTTAGATAGAGCATCGCCCGATGGTGGATTTAAATTGTTTGATGCTTCACAAGGGAAAATGGTAACATGGGAAGTAAAAAAGCAGAACTTTGATGAATATATAGGTCCAATCGGTGAATCGGTATTACCTTCTCCAAGCGTTGGTTATTCAAACATATTTGTTAAGTCTATCGACCATATTGACAATTCAAATCATATAACAGAATTAAATGGTGGCATTACCGAGAAATCCTTTTATACAAGCTTTGATTATCCTTTCGATAAGAAGTATTCTATTCTCTCTGATAATCATTCTGTTATTGAACAATTCCCTAATAAGTTGACATTTCCTTATGAAGAATCTTATGCCGAATACCAAATGAGTCAAGGATATTCTTTTATTTTAAATAATATGAACGGGCAAATAAAATCTATAAATACTTATAAAGGAAACTTTTCAAGCACAAAGCCCTATAATTTATCTTCATTTATTAACAAGCCAACTCAAAGCTCAATATATAATTATTTCCCACTTGGAAGCAAAATCCCAATATATAATTATGAGCAGAATAGACTTGAATTCGATTATTTGGGTACAGAAGTAGATATTTGCGTTGAAAATAAATCAATTACCCAAACAGATTTCAAGTTTATCTTAGATGCGGATATAGAAATAATACTTACTTTCCCATTTTTTAGATATTTAGGAGTAGTGCCACACTGGATAAACTCCACTACTAAGCTAAAGACTGATGTAACAAGTAAAGTAGTCAGGTATTCGGCAATCTTAAAAAGTGTTGAAACAATACAAGACGGTGTATCTAATATAGCCGAAAATATTGCTTATGATAGAAATACAGGCTCGCCGATTATAGTAAAATCAAATGATGGTTTTCATACATTAGATTTACAACAATCAATGCATCATGATGGTACTTATCATAAACTTAGTATTCCTGCTAATAATGTTTATAAAGAATTAGGAAATAAATCTTATAATCAGAATTTAAAATTTTCGACTCTTAATGATAAATATAAATTGTATAGAAGAGTTGATTATAATGAAAATTCTGGCAGAAACACAGTATCGTTAATATTTGATTTTTATCAAACTGTTGATAGATATGCTTATGGACCTCATTCTTATAATCCGACAGTAACTAATAGAACCGATGAATTAAAAGATACAGTAAAAGACAATTGCTGGGAATGTTTTTATTTAAATCAATTTACGGAAGGAGACATAATAAAAGTTACTCCTCGAATTGATATTTCATCTGATGGGGGTAATTTACATCAAGAGTATTATCAGGTAAAAGCAGTACAGGGCAATATGGTTTCATTATTAGCTTTAGGAGAAGAAAAAATAATGCCTTGTTCAAAAATTGAAGTTGATGTTTATATAGTTAAAAGTGGTAGAAAAAATCGTTTAAATGAAAGTTTTGCTGATATAGCTACTTATGGTTTAGACAAAACTTTTACCAATAAATCCGGTGATTACATAGTACCATTTAATATGAAGAAAGAAGCAGATGTAAATGTTCCCTTAGCTACTGATCCAGAAATTCAGCGAAGAACAGCATTTGTAACTGCGTTGAATAATGCTGTAATAGATACTCGTTATTGGACAGAAGGACAAACTGGAACATTTTCCACATCTGGACAATGGAATAATGATTTTAGTCTTCTTGACTTTAAAGATATTGATGGGAATAAGACCCAAATAAATGGTGATGATATAAAGTTTAGCAAAATAAATGATACTAGATCGCAATCGTTAGGGTTAATGATTGAAGTTACAAAAAATAAAAATCTCACGAAGCCAAACGCCAATATTCTAGATTATGTTCCTCCGTTTATTGAGAGTTTAAACGCCTTCTATACCAATCTATTTTCTGTCAAATTAAATAGATTGATTCCTGAAATCGACTGGTTTAATGCAAATTCTTATGTTAAAAACAATAATTTAAATGATCCTAAAGTATTTTCTGACCCTACATTGGCAGATAGATATCAAATGCGAAAAATTGCTAATACTTCTGATATTCAATTAATCCGAAAAAGATTAGGATATTATGAATTATCCGAAGGAAAGTATGAAATCAATGGAAATTTAGTAACAGGCTCTGAATTAATTAGTTCATACCCAAATATTATTGAATTGGATCTAATCGATGATGGTGGGCAAAATTATGTAAAGGGAGAAGACATATTTGTAATATTAGACCAATATACGGGTGATGTAGTTTTAAGCTTGTTTATGTTAAAATTTGATGCATTACCTATTGGCGTATTAAGAACACATTTTAACTCTGAAAACCCTGCAAATATTCATTATTATTTTAAGGAAAATGGAGACTATTACGAATTAAGAAGAGAAAATATTTCGTATAACAATTCAAATTATTTTGAAGATGATATTTTAAATACAGGAACTTTTTCTATTAATTACAATAACAAGACTATAGACTTTAAAATACCAATACGATTTAGTACTTCAGTTGATATTACCGAGAATATTACTCCATTACCAACTGAGACTTGTTCTATGTCATATTATTGGTACTTGCACACAACTAATGGGTTTAATCCTTTTTATATAGACGAAAACGGACAAATTGGTGTAAATCGTGCTGACAGTAAAATCCATAATTTATTGAGTGCAACTCCTCAGACTTGGTGTAAAAACTTTGCTTGTTTGGAGTTTTATGAAGATTACAAACCCTCATACACAATTGAAACCGGAGTATTAGCAGCATCTATTGTAAAAAATAGCAATAACTGGGCAAATATTGCAACCTATAATTTAAAACCCGAGAATTCTACTAATATGTTTTTAACCGGTGAATATGGTCAATGGAGAGCTAAAGAAAACTATGTTTATAAGGATGTACTCAAAAAAGGGGTTATTGGTACGGATAGAATTTATTCAAATGCGGGGATTTTTAGTGATAAGTTTTATTTAATTAATCCTTGGGGTAAATCATTTTACCCTGTTAAAATGACTGAGCATTGGCAAAGAGGTGCATATCTAACTAAGTATTCACCTTATGGTTTGCCACTTGAGAGTGTTGATATTTTAAATAATCCAAATAGTGTGCATTACGGTCAACCCGGTTATAATTACATAATAAGTGTTATAAATTCATCAGGTTCTTATGACTTAATGTATAATGAATATTCAAATATTACTTATGCAAAAGAGTTTGTAAGTTTAGTTGCATCTAATGCGTATTTAGAAAACTGTGCATTTCAATCATGGGAATATCAATTAAATATAAGCTCAGATCCTATGGTTTCACTTGGTAAAGATAAGAGTTTAATAACATCGGAATTTGCCCATTCCGGCAAGTATTCTCGTAATCTATCTAAACAACCCGAAATAAATGGTAAGATTGCCCCAAAAACAATTAAAGTGTTTAATAATATTGCTTTACCCAATAATATGCTAACTACTCTTCCTACTTATTCTGACAGTGACCCTGAAAGAGGAATAATATGTAAGCTTTGGGCAAAAACCAATAAACAACCGCTTGCAAATCAATTTACTACTCCTAATTGCAATTTAAAACTAATATTAAAAGATGCAAATGCTTATTCATTAGAAAATTATTTTACACCGATAAAGCAAGTTGGAGAATGGACTTTATATACAGCAGAATTGCTTGATTGGACTAAGATTACTACTTCTGCAGATGTTTATGTGAGTACCACCACTACTACGGACGAAGCTATATATATAGACGATATATTAATTAAACCGAGAAATTCTGGTACTCAGTGTTTTGTTTATGATTATAAAAAGCAAAGAGCTACAGATGTATTAGATGATAATCATTTTGCTATGCACTATCAGTATAATTTCGAGGGAAATATAAGCAGAGTAATGAAAGAAACCGAAATTGGTATGAGAACAATAGTTGCTAATTCATATAACTCTTTTGTTAAACCAAGGCATGACTTTACCAGAGAATATACTCCGATGGGTAATGTTAATTCTAATATAAATACTAATACCGATAATGATTATTATCCTCAATTTGAAATGCCATTTTTTAATTTTAACGACGATGAAGAAGAAGGCGATAATGATACTGAAATTAAGCAAACTTTTGATATATTCAATTTTAGTGCAAGCCCCGATAAACAAACACTTAATATATTTAACACAGACCAATTTAAAGTCCCAGTTTTAGACTCTTTAACTAATATTGAAAAGTTAAAACCAAATACAGATGGCATTATAAATGGAATCGAAAACAGCTATAAAAACATAGAATCAAGTATAGATTCAAATGCTACAAAGATTAATAAATCCGTAGATTCATTAGATAATCAATCTAAAGAAATCAAAAACAAAATCAAGAAAACAAACATAAAAAATACTATAAAAGAAAATACAATTAATAAAAATACTAAAAATGTTAAAAATTCTGTAAATGAAGAATATAAAAACCATACTAAAGACTTTAAAAAAGAAAAAAATGATACTTTAAAAACCATACTAAATAATAAACAAAAAACTAAATAAGTTGTTTTTTTTTAAAAAGGAGTACAAAGATGAGTTTAAGAATTAAGAACATAATATTATTTGCAGTATTAATGATATTTGCATCTAATATTGAGCTAAAATCACAAGATATTCAATTTGGCACTGTCGCTGAATTATCAACTTTTATAGGTGAACCCTATAATAAGTTTATAAGTTTAGCAGAAATTGGTCCCTGCTCTGTTGAGGGATTACAATCCAACTGTATTTGGCAACCATTTGTATGCAAAGATATTAGTATTGGTTTGTGTAAATACAATTTAGGTCAACAAAATGGTTTGGATCTCAAAATAATTGTATCCGGATACTATGTGATATGTAATGGTAATTTTTATATTGAAATAGTAGATGTAATACCTCAATGTGAAGATGATGAAGATTATGACTGTAGTCAAGAATTAATAATAAGTAAAACTTTAATGGCGAATATGATAAAAGCTGCACAATTAGAAGTAATAAAAATTATGGCAAACAGCAGTAAAATAAAACAAGCCGGAGTTAAATTTACAATGCCAACTGACGAAGTAGTACATTATAATATGCAGGCAAAGACTTGTTGGAAATCCGAACCAATTGCTTATAAAGAACCTGATTTTCCTGGTAAGTGGGCATATTTAGAAGAATGTCCGGAGATTGATTTTAAAATTAATGCCAATGAATCCAAAAAAGAAAACTATTTACAAAATATCGGATGGGATGATCCTGCTTACAGATGCTTAGGACGTATAAAGCCTTGTGATTTCAGTGCTTGCTGTATAACGGAATATAATATTATCTGGACTAATAATGATGGTCATGGGAATAGAATGGAATCAATGCAATATACAGGCACAACAAACAGCTCAACAGTAATTTGTGAAAATATTCCGCTTTCAACAGCTTGTAAAACAATTTGTGATGATTTGAAATTGCCTAATATAGATAGCCAAGGAGTAGCCGGCTTATCATGCGGAATTAATCCAAATCCAAATAGCGGAGTGATGACATTAATGCTAAATACAAGTATAAACGGGCAGCTCTTGCTAAATGTAACAGATGTAAATGGTAATATAGTATTTCAGAAGTATTTTATCAAAACAACAGAGCAGTATAGTTTAGACTTTGAAATACTCGGAATAATAAACGGTAATTATTATTATAATATACTACAAAATGATATTTCTATTGTGCAAGGTGGATTTACAGTGCAAAAGTAAATTAATTAGTTAATTAAATGTAAAATCGAGTTAAGAGGCTGTCTAAAATGTTATCATTCTGGACGAAGTAAAGAATCCAGACAAAGCTAAATGTTGATAATTCTTGATTCTTCGTTACACTCAGAATTACGATATTAAAATATTATTAATTTTAGACAGCCTCTATTAAAAAATAAAGGTGATAATTCTATGAAGAAAATATTTATACTATTTATATTAATAACAAGCACTATGAGCTTATACAGCGGGTATTGGCAGATAGATATGAGACGTCTTGTTTATACCGGCGGTTTTAGTAGCGATTGGGGAGGGGCAGTAGCTTATGGAGACAGCATATTCTACTTTATGGAAAAACCTATGTATGAAGATACAATAAAAAACAAAACCTATCCCGGTTCAATAAGCTGGCGGACATTAGACGCAGGCAAGACATTTAATCCCTTTGTAGGCCACATAACAAATTGTCCATGGTATGAATGTCCGGATATATTAGATACAAAAAGTTTGATAAGTCATAACCGTAAAATTGTAATGCTTGATAAAGGATTAATGTATTGGGTAGGAATTAATAATTCCTTTTTTAAAACAACGGATGCCGGAGAGAGTTGGACCTTAGTAAAGTTTTTTACACATCAAGAATATGATAGAAGAGATTTTGTAGATTTTGATATGGAATCAAATGGTTTCGGGGCATTTATGTATAATAGTATAAATGCATCTCAACCTGATGAATATATAGAAATTGAGGATTCAATAGTAATAAGCACAGATGATTGGAAGACAGCTAAATGGGCAAAAGTATCTAACACTATTAAGGATTTAATTCCTGTAAGTTTATGTATAGCTGATACTACAACTATATATGCAAATATGAGAAAGTGGAACAATTCAGAAAAAATGTCTTGGTCAGTAATCTGTAAATCTACTGATAAAGGCGAGAATTGGGAAAATATAGAAATGGGTAAAAAATATTTCCATACTATTCATTTTATAAATAAAGATACGGGTTGGGCAGGAGGTTATGGATATGACGCAACGAATGGACAGTATCCTACTGTAATTTATAAAACTACAGACGGAGCCAAGACTTGGAAAAAGCAACTGTCAGCTACTCATAAACATAATGGTATAATGAAAATTCTATTTGGAAGTGAAAAAGACGGATTTGCCTTAGGATATAGCGATTTAGATGAAAATATACCCGATAGTACCGATGTAATTGTTTATCATACTAAAGATGGTGGAGAGAATTGGGTAAGAGAAAAACCTGATTCATTAAATTATAAAATTGGTTTCGCATTTGATTTGGCAGTCGGTTCTCCCCAAAATGCCTATATAATAGTGGGATGGTTTTTATTCAAGTACATACCTGATGAAGATCTTGGTATTACAGAAGAAGCACTTCCGCCAATGCCTGAGGAGTTAAAATTCTATCCAAATCCGATAGCTAAAACCGAAACCGGAATATTGGATTTAGGCAATACTTATGGTGAAACAATTTCAAATGTATGCTTATATAATTACAGTGGAACTCAAATAAATGATAATCTGAAATATAGTCTCGACAAAGACAACAAGCTAAGCTTTAATTTAAGTTCCGGAATATCAAGTGGGACATATATCTTAGCTATTCAGCTGGGAATAAACAGAATTAAATATTGCAAAATTGTGGTGAAGTAAAGTAGTTATAAAGTTTATAAAGTTGAAAGTTATAAAGTTATAAAGTTGAAAGTTATAAAGTTATAAAGTTGATAAAGTTAGGAAGTTAGGAAGTAGGAAGTAGGAAGTAGGAAGTAGATCGACTCTTTTCTTCCAACATCGTTAGATGTTGAACATCGGTAGAAAGAAAGTTTATAAAGTAAGAAGTAGATCGACTCTTTTCTTCCAACATCGTTAGATGTTGAACATCGGTAATAAAGGCGTTGAGCACCTATTCTTCAAATTCCCCTCCAATGGAGGGGTGGCATAGCGAAGCGATGACGGGGTGGTTCTTTTTTTTGGGTATAGGGGTTCGGATTTGGCAATTAGGAATTAGAAATTTTGGTTGGTATCAATTCTTTTCTTCCAACAGCGTTAGCTGTTGAATATTGGTAGAAAGAAAGTTTTTAAGTAAGAAGTAGATCGACTCTTTTCTTCTAACATCGTTAGATGTTGAATATTGGTAGTAAGAAAGTTATAAAGTAGGAAGTAGATCGACTCTTTTCTTCCAACATCGTTAGATGTTGAACATCGGTAATAAAGGCGTTTAGCATCTATTCTTCAAATTCCCCTCCAATGGAGGGGTGGCATCGCGAAGCGATGACGGGGTGGTTCTTTTTTGGGTATAAGGTTTCGGATTTGGCAATTAGGAATTAGAAATTTTGGTTGGTATCAATTCTTTTCTTCCAACAGCGTTAGCTGTTGAATATTGGTAGAAAGAAAGTTTATAAAGTTATAAAGTTGATAAAGTAAGAAAGAGTGGATTTTCTTTTCGTAATTCGTATTTGATGATTTGAAATTGAAGAAAGCCTCTCTCCGCTGGGCAGGAAGAGGAAGATAATTGGTTTATAAGGAGATATTCAATATCTAAGCGATATGGGACAACTATTAAAAAATAAAGGTGATAATTCTATGAAGAAAATATTTATACTATTTATATTAATAACAAGCACTATGAGCTTATACAGCGGGTATTGGCAGATAGATATGAGACGTCTTGTTTATACAGGTGGTTTTAGTAGGTCATGGGGCGGTGCAGTAGCTTATGGAGACAGCATATTCTACTTTATGGAAAAACCTATGTATGAAGATACAATAAAAAACAAAACTTATCCCGGTTCAATAAGCTGGCGGACATTAGACGCAGGCAAGACATTTAATCCCTTTGTAGGCCACATAACAAATTGTCCTTGGTATGAATGTCCCGATATATTAGATACAAAAAGTTTGATAACTGATAACCGTAAAATTGTAATGCTTGATAAAGGATTAATGTATTGGGTAGGAATTAATAATTCCTTTTTTAAAACAACGGATGCCGGTGAGAGCTGGACAATGGTAAAGTTTTTTACTCATTATGAGTATGAGGGCAGAGATTTTGTAGATTTTGATATGAAATCAAATGGTTTCGGGGCATTTATGTTTAATAGTGTAAATCAAGATCAACCTGATGAATATATTAAAATCAAGGATTCGATAGTAATAAGCACTGATGATTGGAAGACAGCCAAATGGGCAAAAGTATCTAATACTCTTAATGTGTTAAAACCCATAAGTTTAAGTATAGCTGATACTACAACTATATATGCAAATATGATAAAATGGAATGCTTCTGAACAGATGTCTTGGTCAGTAATCTGTAAATCTACAGATAAAGGCGAGAATTGGGAAAATATAGAAATGGGTAAAAAATATTTTCATACTATTCATTTTATAAATAAAGATACGGGTTGGGCTGGAGGTTATGGATATGATGCAACGAATGGACAGTATCCTACTGTAATTTACAAAACTACAGACGGAGCCAAGACTTGGAAAAAGCAACTGTCAGCTACTCATAAACATAATGGTATAATGAAAATTCTATTTGGAAGTGAAAAAGACGGATTTGCCTTAGGATATAGCGATTTAGATGAAAACATACCCGATAGTACCGATGTAATTGTTTATCATACTAAAGATGGTGGAGAGAATTGGGTAAGAGAAAAACCTGATTCATTAAATTATAAAATTGGTTTCGCAATTGATTTGGCAGTCGGTTCTCCCAAAAATGCCTATATAATAGTGGGATGGTTTTTATTCAAGTACATACCTGATGAAGATCTTGCTATTACAGAAGAAGTACTTCCACCCATGCCTGAGGAGTTAAAATTCTATCCAAATCCGATAGCTAAAACAGAAACCGGAATATTGGATTTAGGCAATACTTATGGCGAGACAATTTCAAATGTATGCTTATATAATTACGGTGGAACTCAAATAAATGATAGACTGAAATATAGTATAGACAAAGACAACAAGCTCAGCTTTAATTTAAGTTCCGGAATATCAAGTGGGACATATATCTTAGCTATTCAGCTGGGAATAAACAGAATTAAATATTGCAAAATTGTGGTGAAGTAAAGTAGTTATAAAGTTTATAAAGTTGAAAGTTATAAAGTTATAAAGTTGATAAAGTAAGAAGTAGATCGACTCTTTTCTTCCAACATCGTTAGATGTTGAACATTTGTAGAAAGAAAGTTTATAAAGTAAGATGTAGATCGACTCTTTTCTTCCAACATCGTTAGATGTTGAACATCGGTAATAAAGGCGTTTAGCATCTATTCTTCAAATTCCCCTCCAATGGAGGGGTGGCATCGCGAAGCGATGACGGGGTGGTTCTTTTTTTGGGGATAGGGGTTCGGATTTGGCAATTAGGAATTAGAAATTTTGGTTGGTATCAATTCTTCTCTTACAACAGCGTTAGCTGTTGAATATTGGTAGAAAGAAAGTTTTTAAGTAAGAAGTAGATCGACTCTTTTCTTCCAACATCGTTAGATGTTGAACATCGGTAATAAAGGCGTTTAGCATCTATTCTTCAAATTCCCCTCCAATGGAGGGGTGGCATCGCGAAGCGATGACGGGGTGGTTCTTTTTTTTGGTATAGGGGTTAGGATTTGGCAATTAGGAATTAGAAATTTTGGTTGGTATCAATTCTTCTCTTACAACAGCGTTAGCTGTTGAATATTGGTAGAAAGAAAGTTATAAAGTTTATAAAGTAGGAACTATATCGACTCTTTTCTTCCAACATCGTTAGATGTTGAACATCGGTAATAAAGGCGTTTAGCATCTATTCTTCAAATTCCCCTCCAATGGAGGGGTGGCATTGCGAAGCGATGACGGGGTGGTTCTTTTTTTGGGTATAGGGGTTCGGATTTGGCAATTAGGAATTAGAAATTTTGGTTGGTATCAATTCTTCTCTTACAACAGCGTTAGCTGTTGAATATTGGTAGAAAGAAAGTTTATAAAGTTGAAAGTTATAAAGTTATAAAGTTTATAAAGTAAGGAAGAGTGGATTTTCTTTTCGTAATTGATAATTTGAAATTGAAGAAAGCCTTGCTCCGCTGGGCAGGAAGAGGAAGATAATTGGTATATAAAAAGATATTCCATATCTAAGCGATATGGGACAACTTGAAAATAAAAATCTCAAAATAATGTTGACAAAGACAATTAGGAAAATATTATGAGCTTAAGAATGAAAGCAATTGCCGGCAATCTATTAATAGTACTTATATGCTTGTTAAGCAGTTTAAGCATTACAGCACAAGATGATAAAAAATCAGAGGATGCCTTAATGTATGGTTATCAATTATATACTGAAAAACAAGAGATCAAGTTAGCCGATATTAATACTTTAACCAAAGGATATTTAACAAAGAAATTAAATATCAGCTCAAATTTTGTAAATCCATCTTGTGTAGCTAAACTAAAATTTGATGGACAGCTTTTTTTGAAATTAAATTTAGGTGATTATTATCAATTTGGTAAAGAAAATAGTTCATTAAGCTCGTTTTGTATTAAGTATAGGGTTACAGTAAAAAGAATTGGTTCTATATCAGAAACTCCCATCATTAATAATCAAGATATTAGTATCGAGTTAGGAAATAGAAGTGCTAATAATTATAATGTAAAACCTGAAGCAATTGCTACTTATACAAATAACAATTTATTCTATTATGATGATGCATTTGGCATACCTACTTTGATTGAGGGATTTCAAATAATCAACATTCAAGTAATCAATTTTGATATAAATGGCACTTCCTACATTGTTAGTGATAATATTGACTTAACTAACTTAAATCCAATATATAATGAATTTATCAATTCCTTAAAATTTGAATTTTACTTTGATACTGAACTAAAAGTTTTACCAATAAATGCCGCAAATCCAAATTTGCCAATATTAGTTGTAAATTACTATAATGATGGTACCCGATACTATGATTATTATACAGTAATGCATTCAACAAGCAAAGATAATTTGATGCAACCTATTCGATTTGAATGGGAATTGATAAACTCTTGTGCAAATGATATAATACCATATTACCAAGTACAAATATTAAAATTAGAAAATACAGATCCAACATTGGATAATAATCTCACTTGCAAGGCAATCGTTGATTGGTCTAAGGCACTTAACCTATATACAGGTAAAAATCAAAAATATATAGATGTTCGATTGACTGAAGGAGACGGAATTTACTTATGGAGAGTACGCCCTATTGGTAATTATTATGAGGGTGATATTTCCAATAATTTGAATTATGGACTTTGGAATGATATGCTTTTGCATACCGGCTCACCTTCTACCGGTATAATTACGCCATATCCACATACCGATGGAAGTATTTATGATAGTAAAAACTCAGTAGAAAAAAAAGCAAAAATTTATTATTTTAGAGCTTTTGTTGACAGAACAATACCCTATAATGGGAATATTAACTGGGCAAGTTCGAAAATTCTTACCGAAGATGAATATAAAGGTACAAAAATTTTCGAGGGGATTACCTATTATGATTATTTGATGCGTCCTCGCCAAGCTCAAGCTATTAATAACTCTCAGGATATTTCGATAGTTGCTCAAAATTATTATGACCATTTAGGTAGAAATACTATTAGTACACTAGCTTTCCCTCAAAAAGACGATAATAGTAAATATTCTGCTGGAATGGCTTACAGCAAGCATTATCCAGAAATATATAATGGACTTTATTATAAAAAGGATATATTAAATAGTAACAGTGGGGTTAATTATAATGATTGGCTTTATCAAATTCCCAGTTCTGATGCTAATTTCAAAGCAAACAGCAGTACCGGATTATTAGGAACATATTATAACGGTACTATGAGCCAATTAAGTACAGATGCTGTTCCCAAAACCGAAGGTTATCCTTTTGTACGCACTGTATTTGAAGAAGATGGTACAGCAAGGGTGAAAGCACAGGGTAATGCAGGTGAAATGTATCATCTATTTAACAATGTAAGAGATAATACAGACCCTGCTCTTAATGACCATTCCAATAGAATATCTTATTCTGCTGTTGCCGATGAAGAAATACTTCAATTATTTGCAGATGAAACTCCGGCTACCAATACTTTAAAGAAAGTAGTTGTAACCGATGAAAACAATGTTGAATCTATTAATTATATCAATAAAGAAGGGCAGTTGATAGCAAGTGCTATTAATCCTAATTCTAATCTAACAGACTTTAACAGTTTAGACCCAACAGAGAAAACAATTTCGGATATTTATAAATATTATATTACTGCTTGTAATCCTGTCGGCACAGGTTATAAATACTTTGGCGAGAAAATAATTAATATGCCAAATCAATCTAACCAAGCAACTCTACATTATGACTTTACTCCTTTGCCTCAGATTGTAAGTACTTGTATTACTAGATCAGGTATTGTTTTTGATTATAAGATAGATCTATTTTTGGGTGGGAAAAACAGTTTATTAAATGGAATACCTGCAACCATTACCCCTATTACAACATCAAGTGCTATTACCCCTATTAATATACCATTTGTTTTACCAAAAGATGACTATGCTGCTAACAGGACATTGGAAATAACTAATATAGATGTTATTAAAAATGATATAACTTTCAATTTAATAAATAAATTAGATAGCTACTTTAATCCCATAATAACAACTGAATTAGCAGAATTAGACAGACTAATTCAATTATTAGAATCAAATTCTGATCCTGAAGTAATAGCACAAAACACCGTAAGCAAGTTTTATGAAAATTTTATATTTAATAATAACAATTGGATAATCTCAAGCGACAATAGATTTTATGAATGGAAAAATAATTATAATGGATGCCTGGATATTAAAATACCAATATTATTCTGCGATGGATATAATATTACTACTACTTTTGAAGACTATTTATATGATAAGATTTTAGAAAGACTAAATGGTAAGACTTTAGTAACATCCACTAATACTAACCCGTATTCTACAAACACAACAGACTTGACTATTAGTTCAACTACTAATAGTTATAGAGATCCACATTATTATTATTTTAGTCCTAATATATATAATTCAACAAATAATAGAAAATTCACATACTATAGTTTTTCCGCCGGAAGATTTAATACATTGATAAATAATATGTTGGCAGATGGATATTCATTACAGCAACTTTCTAAAGCATGGATGGCTACTGTAGATTTATTTCTTAATATTGGTATTAAGCAAATAACCACAAATCCTGACCATTATGAAATCAATTATGATTACGATTTATTAGAATCCTTTCTCTGTAAAGTTGGTAAACTTTACAGAGGTATTTCAAACCATCCTTATGGTTTAGCTCCTACACCTGAATCTTCTACGGATTATGGGAAGGGGTATTTAGATTATGCTCATCAATATTTTGAATATAATTATTGGTATCCGATGGCGGACTGCAACAATATGCTAAATACCGGTACTGTTCCTCCTTCATTGGCGAACTCAACTTATACATGGGAAGACGTATATAGCTGTATAAATAATACAAAAACAGATGAGCAAGTTAAAGATTTAATTGACCAATATGATGACCCATTTGATACATCGTCTGAACCAACTTTTGATATATTGAAAGATTGTATAGATCCTACTACCAATGAACCACAGATAGATTGTATTAATTCACTTATTGGCAAGATGGTTACTGATTGCACAGAAGGATGTGATAAAAGGGATTTTAGAGAGCGTGTCGAAGGAATGTATAGAGCTAATTATTACGTTATAGTAGGTGATAAATCATATTTAGCTTCCGCTAATGCAACACCTATAATAATTGACCATTGGGAATCGAATACACCTTACTCTAATGCCACATTACCGTATCCATTTGAAGATATTCCACCGAATAAAATTGTTACTATCGCAAGGGTTGATTGCCACGTAGCGGCATTAGTAGATGAATGCAAATCAATGTGTGAAGTTGACCCTTTAACCGAAACGAATCTTTCTGATTGTTCACCTGAGAGATTAGATATATTATCAACACAAATGAATGAGCTAACTATAGCCAGTAGCTATGATTATAGCCTTACTATTAAACAATATGAATTTAATTATTATCCTTATGAAATTGTGTCTCCATATAGCAATTGTTATTCTTTGATGAATGATGAATGGCCTCCGTCAAAAATTATTGGTAATTCACTTTCTAAAATTCAATATTGTCCAATTACTATTTGTTGGTTACCATATTCAATTCAACCGGACGATCCTCCACATAGAAGCGAATGTAATGAAGAAACTTTTAGAGAAATAAAATTAGCATTAACTACGCGTATAAACGAAATATATAACCAACAGTACGGCGAAGTAATGACAAAATTAGAAACATTGCTTGCCGATGTAAAACTAAATCCTAAAAATTACTTTATTGAAAATTATTCAGTTGAGCTGAAAAATGTAGGATATAAACATTTTACATTATACTATTATGATAGGTCAGGTAATTTAGTCCAAACTATTCCGCCCAAAGGAGCTAAGCCTACTTCTATGCGTGATCCGGTTGATATGAGAAAATATGATCATCCACCTCATACTTATAATTCAACTATGCAATATAATTCTTTAGGACAAATTGTCGAATCAAAAGCTCCTGAAGAGACATCGGCTCAGAAATTTATTTATGATTCAAAAAACAGATTAATTATATCGCAAAATGCTAATCAAAGCTCTATTAATACTGCTACATATCTTAAATATGATAAAAAAGGCAGATTAATCGAAGTTGGCGAAATTGAATTAGCCGGATTAAGTTTGGCTGATCTTAAAACTAATATGGAAGCTGATATTAATTATCCGACTTTAAATAGAAGTGAATATAGTGAATTTTTCTATAGTAAACCTTATAATTTTAGTAGTAGTAATAATCCATATAGTGCAGAAACTCAAAAAAACATATTGAATAAACTTAGCTATACGGTCAGACATAATCCTGAGACCGGCTCGGCAAACTATTTTGATGTATATACCATTTACAGCTATGATATTTATGGCAACACTGAATGGGTAATTAGAAGATTGCCGGATTTGAATTACTCAATTAGCAATAATGATATTTATTCTAAAATAAGATATGAATATGAAGCTATTAGTGGCAATATTACTTTAGTGGCTTATAATGAAAATAGACCGGATCAGTTTTATCAAAAATTTGATTATGATAAAGATAATAGAGTTTCAAAAGTTTACTCTTCCAGAGACAAACTTGCTTGGGATAATGATGAGACTTATGAGTTTTATTTGCTTGGTCCGCTAAAAAGGAAAATTATCGGGCAAGATATAATTACTAAAAATGATTACTATTATACTCTACAGGGTGCACTCAAAGCTGTAAACTCTGATAATTTGAATGCAAATTCCGGAGATGGAACTAATATATTAGTTTCTAACGGAAGGCAAGCTAAACCGGCTAAAACTCCGTTCGGCTTTTCTCTTAATTATTATAACAATGATTTCTCGAGTTGGATTAGCCCGGGTTTGTTTAGTAGTAGTATCTCGCCATCGTCAGGAAGCTTTTTTAATGGACTTATTAAAAAATCAAATTATAGCTATAGCGATAATATTAGGAATACT
The DNA here is from genome assembly GCA_942493235.1 of uncultured bacterium. GTDB lineage: Bacteria > Bacteroidota > Ignavibacteria > Kapaibacteriales > UBA2268 > ENR-C587. The sequence continues at coordinate 1,389,838 of OW818676.1, forward strand.
AAATTAAATCCTATTTTTAATTCCATTACAGAAACAAATACATATAACTATGATATTTTATATAGATTAACAAAATCAATTCCGGCTTCGGGCAAATTCGGCTCGGAATTTCAATATGACCCAAATAGCAATCTTCTAAGTTCGATTAGAAAAGATGCAAATAACAATCCGAAAGAAACTATTAGCTCTATTCTAAATACTAATGATGATAAACTTTCAAAATCTGTATTAAGCCAAACAAACCAAACTACATATTATCAATATGATAATATTGGGAATTTAATTAATTCCAATATTGGCTCTATCGGCACTCCCCGCCTAATCCGATTAACCCTGGTTATTTAAATATAGAATGGACTTATGACGGCAAAGTTAGAAAAACAGTTTCTAAAATCACTGAACCACCTGCACCATGTGATTTTACATCAGATAATCCTCAATTTACTGTTTTTAATTTATATGATGCTGCTGGTAATAAGGTAGCAGTCAGAAATGAAATATCCGGCAATGCTGTAACAGGGGCACCGTCAAAAGCCGGAGCTTATGATTGTGAAGAGTGTGCTAAAATATTTAATTTGGGATCTACTTATTATATTTATGATTTGAATAATTCTAATGTAGCAATTTACAAATCCAATCTTGATAATTGCGGGCTAACAACAACCAATAATCCGGTCAATCTCGATAGATGGTTGATTTATGGTTTACAGGGCAGAATAGGTTCTCAATTGCCCGGTTTAAGTTCAAGTTTTACAAGAGATCTGCTATATACAAATGCAAAACCAATCCCGCCGACTGGATTATACACCGGTCAACGCCTTCTGGATAATAAAGAATATGAGCTGACTGACCATCTGGGCAATGTACGCGTTATTATGTCTGATGTAAAAATACCTACTGATTTAAGCCTAAGCAGACTTGCAGATACTTATAATGCCGATGTACTCAATGTAAATAATTACTATCCCTACGGAAAGCCAATAACCGAGCAGAGTTGGACAAAACCTCGATATCTACCGTCCCTCTTCGGTTATAACGGAATGATGAAGGATAACCATATCTCCGGCGAAGGCAATGCCTACTACACTCTATTCCGCGAGTATGACCCTAACTTGGGCAGATGGTGGAAACGAGATCCAATCTTCCAGCCTTGGCAGAGCCCATACTCCGCCTTTGATGCTAATCCCGCTATGTTCACCGATGTGTGGGGATTGAAACCACATTGGGTCCCAAATGAAAATGGAGGTGGAAATTGGACTATCGATGAAATTTTAGTTGTAGCAAATAAGGTAATTTTAAGCCCAAAAGAAAGACAAAAAGCCATAAATGAATATAATATAGCTTGTCAAGCTATAACAATACAAAATACTAAAAATTTTCTCAGAAGTCAAGGATATCAAATTATTGAGAGTAAATCTCCGCCCAAATCCGAAAGTGGATTTTGGGACAGTTTTAATAACGGTGCTATGGAATCCTTAAATAGTATAGCCAATACAATTGTTGATTGGTACAATCACCCTCATCATTTTGATGAAAGCGTTGTTCAAGGTATAGGAAATATTTACAATACTGCTATTGCATTTACATCAGTTGGTACACTACCAATAATGACAATGCAATTGTCAATTGCTTATAATAATTTTAGTTCATTATCAAGATCTGAAAAGATAAATTTCGTTGCTTATAAACTAGGAAATATCACTGCTGATTTGATAATTCAATTACCTGCAATATTGGGTTCTCTCGGTTCGTCTTTAGGTGCTGAGGGGCTGTCTATAGGATTTCAAGGTTTAAAGATTACCGGAAAAGATTTAATTAAAAAAGAAGTAGTTGATGTTTCCGATGATGCAGGCTGTATATTTAATTATCAAAAGCATCACTTCGCATCAAATAAAAATAATTATTGGACACCACAATTTAAAAAAATTGCAGATGAATTTGGTTTAGAGTTAAATGGAGAATGGAATATTGAAAGTTTACCGCAAAGAGGCAGACACCCAAATCTATATCATAAGTTTATTTTTGTTGGTATGAAAAGAGCTTCTATTGAAGCAAATGGTAATACTGAAAAGTTCTTAAATTTATTTGAAATTTATATTAAAAATCCGGTTAGAAAGAACCCTTCATTATTAAGAAAATCAGGGTGGACAAAATGATGAAATATTTCTTTTTAAGTTGGAAAAGATATTCCAATGAAACTCCAAGTGCATTTTCTTTGCAAAATGTAAAATCAATGCATGAGCTGATTATAGAATTAGAAGGCAAACACACTATGCCATTTGATTTTGAAATTAGAAATATTAAGAAGACAAAAAAAGGACTGATTGTAAATGATGAGTTTGACAATATTCAAGCTATTTGGTTAGATTATTTGCCTAATATATTAGCTTGGCCTATAATGTCATTGAAAATGAAAACAATAATAGATAACCATCTAAATGGTGATGAAGGTATAGATTGGATATCTTGTAATGTTTATCATAAAAACATCTCAAAGATTTATTTTATATTAAGATATAATAAAATATTGGATGTTTTAGATTATAACCGAACCATTTTTGTAAAGGGCACTGACCATATTATTAAACCATATTTTGAAATTAGCAAAATCAACAAATATCACATATTTAATGAGCCCATAAATAATATTATGGATAAAATATCACCTGGAATTTTCATTAGTGATATTTTGAAAAAAGCCTTAAATAAAGAAAAAATAACTGGAGCAAGCTTCGAAAAGATACCTATATAAAAAATATTACTTGGAGAAATAAATAAATATAATAAAGTTATTTGTTAGAAATTCCCAAGAATTTGTTAAACTGTATTTTGCTGATGATACAGTAACTTGCACTTTGGAGCATCCGTTCTTTGTAAATAATAATTGGGTAGCGGCTCGTGAGCTAAAGTAGGGAGATTCTCTCTATACTTATTCCGGTGCTAAATATGCATTTGATAGCATCTTTACTTGAAAAAGCAATAAAAATTACTTTAGAAAATCCTCAATATATTGATGTTAATTTCAGAGGAACAAACCAGTTATATAGAAATCATACTGGTGTTAGTCCAAGAAGATAAACAAAGGAAAAGATTTATGATAGAAATATTTGAATATGTTTTTTTTAGAATATTTAATACATTAAGAAAAGAATTAAAAAGAACTCCTGAGATGTCAGCAATTGCATTTTTGTCATGTGCTGAATCCTGTAATGTACTGTCATTATTCAATTTATTTTCAGATATTATACTGACGAAATTTCTTGCCACATTTTTTATTATACCAATAATGATTTTTAATATGATATATTTTAGAGAAAAGAAAAGAGACCAAATAGACAAAAAATGGGTAGGCAATATACAAGGGAAGAGGCATTTATTATATGGTTTTCTAATCGTATTATATTTAATATTTTCATTAATAGTATTTTTTATTTCAATGTTTTTCTAATGATGGAAAATATAATCTATATCAAATGTCTAAAATCGGAGATTCAATAGTAAAAGATGTTAAAATCTCATATTGCCCCCCACTATGGCTTTACGTTGGGTGCCCCTTAGCCAGATGGACTCCACTTTTGAAGTGGAGCAAATCTTAGGATATGTAATTCATTATTTGAAAATACTAAATAATTTAGTAAATTATATTTATTTTCCTGTTCTTTGAAAACTAAACAAACCATATCGCCGGCGAGGGCAATGCCTACTATACTCTCTTCCGCGAGTATGACCCTAACTTAGGCAGGTGGTGGAAACGAGACCCAATCTTCCAGCCTTGGCAAAGCCCCTACTCCGCTTTTGATGCTAATCCTATTATGTTTACCGATGTGTGGGGATTGAAACCAACAGGAGAAAAAATTGATGGGATACCTGAATTTCAAGCAGAGGGTGAAGTTGCTGTTACTGCTGAAGCATTAGAAGGAACTAGTAAATCTGCTAAGGATTATTTAGGCGATAGAGCATTTTATAGCAATGATACCAAACTATTCGATAAAATGCCCTATTATAAACATAACGGTGATTGGGTATCATCTGCAGAATATAGCAATTTACTTGATAAATTAGTTGTGGGTATGGATAGGGAGAATTACGACCCCATACTTGATGGATTTGATTTAGAAGAACCGGCATCAGATAATTTTTACTCTATGTTAGCAAATAAAGGGGTAAAAAGATATGGTAAGGCTGGAAATAGACTACCCATTACATTAAGACCAAATCCTTTCTCCAGTGGTGATGCGATTGAAGATAATAGCCAAGATATAGCTATAATACTAGGTGCCGGAACAGGAATTATAAAAGCTGCAATAAAAAGTATAACGAAATCGTTAATTAAAAATGTTACTAAAGAGGTTGTGGAGAATGGTAGTAGTAATATCGGTAGTAAGTTAGAATATATCTTTGGCAAAGCAACTGGAAATGATCATAATATTGCACGCTCCAAACAAATGTTGCGACAGTTGGAAAGTATTGGAATTTATGACAATCAAGCTGGCAGATCCTATTTAACTGAATATCTAAAAAATGTATTTTCTACTGCTGAAAGCGTTTTTCAATCAAATGGAAGAGTATTAAAAGAGTCATTTCTAATGGGACCTAATGGTGGTCTCAAAATGAAAAGTATTTGGGATGGGAATAATCTAATTACAATTGAATTATTTGGGAGATAATTAATGAAATTTATATTTAACAATATATACTTAACATTGTTGAAATTTAATACTTATAGAGAATATTCACAATACAAAGCGAATCAATACAATGTTGATTTCCTTTTGTTAAATGATAACTATGGCGATTATTTTTATTGTTTTGAAATATACGATTCTCTAACAAACGAAATAAAAAAGATTATTTCATTTAGCAGTGATTATAAAGATGAAAATTTGTATAGTATGTATTCGAAAACTACAAAAACTTTAATAATACATACAGGAAAGAAGCTTTTTTTTATTGATAAAGAGTTTAAAATAATATCTTCATATGATATCATTACTCCATTAGTATCATTATATGAAACAATAAACGATAGAATAATTATTTTAGAGGAAGCATCAATAACGATTGTTGATGAGTCTGGAATAGTTTTAAAAAAGGAATTTTTGGGTATGATAACAAAATACTGGATAAATGATAATAAATTAACGATAGTAACCGAAGATGTGAAGGAATTTATTGTTGATTTGAAAACTAATGAGTTTTAACAAACAATAATTTTGAAACTGCCGGCAGGGATCAATATTATGGTTCAAAATAAAAGCTTTGATTTTAGTGATATTTGTGTTAGTTTTGAGTGGCATAACTAAGGTAATTAATAATGAACTATCTTTTTGAATGGGATAATGAAAAAGCTAAGAAAAATCTAACTAAACATAATGTTAGATTTGATATTGCTACTTCGATATTTTGTGATCAAGTAGCGATTACAATTTTTGATGATGAACATTCAGACATTGAAGATAGGTGGATAACAATAGGATTGGCTCAAAATAGTCAACTATTAGTAGTAATTCATACTTATAAATTATGTGATAATGATGCGGTGATTAGAATTATTTCAGCCCGAAAAGCAACTAAAAAAGAAACTAAAGTGTATAGAGGTGAATTATGAAAAAAGAATACGACTTCTCTAAAGGAGAAAAAGGCAAATTCTATAATCCAGAGGCAAAATTCAAACTGCCTTTCTATTTAGATGATGATTTGCAGGAGTTTTTTATAGAGTTAGCAAAGAAGAAAAATGAAAATGTAAATATATTATTAAACAATACAATTAAAGCAAATATACAATTATACAAGCTGTTTATGTAATCGTATCCGTTCTTTGAAAATCTAACGAGGGAAATGCCTACTATACTCTATTCCGCGAGTATGACCCTAACTTGGGCAGGTGGTGGAAGCGAGACCCGATATTCCAGCCTTGGCAAAGCCCCTACTCCGCATTTGATGCTAATCCCGCTATGTTCACCGATGTGTGGGGATTGAAAGGTGATAATTCAGGAGCATCAATTCCTGATAATGGTACATTGTCATCACCTTTAAGTCCTGGTGAAGATCCATCTCATTCTTCAGAATGTCCATTTTCCAGCGGTTTTATTGATTCAATGACCAGACCCATTCCCAGAAATGAGCAAATAGCAAAAGATGTTAAAGAATTTGGTAATGCAAAACCACCTGTTCGTAAAGAGCCACCATTAACACCTGCGGATAATACTTCTACAAAAGATATTAGTACAAAAACAGCTTATATACCCAAAAGTAAAAAACAGATTGCTAAAATTGAATCATCAAAGATTCCGGATAAGTTTGATATTAGCATAGATGAGAATTTTGACCAATATAAAAACAGTATTAATAATGCTGTAACCGGAACTAGTCTTATTATATATGGAATTGAGGAATCTGCTAAGTATAAAAACATAAAACCTTCTTATTTAATTATTGTAAATAAACATGTTGTTAATGGATTTTCTGCATATATGGCATTGGAACGTTTAAGATATGCAGAAAAAACAGGTAATATAGAAGCGATTAACAAAGCAAGGGTTAATCTTGTTGTAACCGGATTTGGTGTTTTTGCAAAAGGTCCAGGTACTCTTTTTTCTGCTTTTTGGTCATTAGGCGGAGAAGGATTGATATATGATTCGTATGATTATTGGGAAGAAATATTTTGGGAAATAAATGGTAAATTAGATGACCCTTATTTCCCGATGGAGCTCTATAATATTGGGCAATAAAACAATAGGATAATAAGTAAAGGAAATGTCTAATGGAAAATAATGAAAATAAACCTAAAATCAGATTAATTGAATATGCTTATTATAGTATTTATTTATTTCTTCTTAAAATAAAAACTTTTGCACCTGAAAGTTCAGTATCTATACTTTTTTCTGGAGGTCAAGCTTTTGTTATAATTATTATATGTAATATTCTAAATATAAAGGAAATAAATAATTATTATGTCCCTATTTCAATTTCTTTATCGTTAATCAACCTTTTTTATTTTGGTAGTAAGGAAAATCTTGATAAAATGATAAAAAGATACGAATATGAAACATTTAAAGAGAGACTTATTCATGGCATTATTGTGTTTATAATACTAATAGTTACATATATATTAGGTATTTATTATTATATATATCATGATTTATAATGTAGCACATAAAATTTAGTATTTTAGGAGTAATGAACTTGCAGAAGTTCCAAATATTTCTGTAATAAATATTCAAGAATTTGTTAAATTGTATTTTGCTGATGATACAGTAAATGTACTTTGGAGCATCCGTTCTTTGTAAATAATAATTGGGTAGCGGCTCGGGAGCTAAAGCAGGGAGATTCTCTCTATACTTATTCAGGTGCTTAATATGTAGTTGATAGCATATTTACTTTCAAAACCGATACGGCTACGCCAGTATATAATTTTGAGGTACTGGCGGGCTCTTGATTTATCAAGATTCGAGCATTCTTCAGACCAAAAGCTTTATTAGTCCCATTTTTTACTAAACACCTGCGATGCCTCCGTCAACAAGTAAGATGTTGTAATAAAATTTTAAAAAAAAGAATTTACCGCTTATTTTATAAACTATGCAGAAATTTAAAAATATGAAAATTCCTTGGATTGGCGGTAATTATTTAATTATCGATGTTGCGACTTATTCCTGATTCTCATCTAGTTTTTATTTCCGTAAAAATGGTACTTAAACAAAAATATTTCGCTGTTCAACAAATATTTCTTGATTATTTGCAATAACAATCATATATTACAATTTTATATATTTAATAATTGAAAAAGATGGTAAATAGCATAAGTTCCGAAGAAAAGAAATCAGAGCAACAATCAAGAATATTAAAAGGTATCCCTTCTTCAGCCGGTATGGCAATGGGGAAAGCTGTAATTATTCAGCACGAAACCATTATTATTCCGACTAAGCAATTAAATAAAGAGGAAATACCTCAAGAAATCGAAAGGTTTAATGCTGCCGTCGATGAAGTTATTAAAGAATATGAATTGGTAATTTCTAAGGTTGACCAAACTCAGCAGAACGTAATTGCGGTGTTAGAAACAAATGTATTAGTGCTTAACGATACATTTCTAACTGACAGCATAAAAGAGAAAATCAAATTGGGACTCTCTGCAGAGTCTGCCGTAATCAGTATATTCGATGCACAGATGCAGACATTCCTATCCGCCAAAGATGCTATTATCCGAGATAGAGCTCACGAGATTGATAATATAAAAGAGAGATTAATCGCGGCACTTCGATATACTTGTATTTTTTATTCTGTAGAAAAAGGCTCTATCGTAGTTGCAAAGTCAGTAACTCCAACCGACTTAGTTAATTTTAAAGAAGCCGGCGTTGCGGGTATAATCACAGAAGTTGGTGGTATTACTGCTCATTTTTCAATTTTAGCTCGCTCATTTGAGATTCCGACTGTAATAGGTGTCAATAACGCTACTCAATTTATTAAGCAAGACACGAATATTATAATTAATGGATATGCAGGCTGGGCTTTGATTAATCCAAATAAAAAGGCAATATCCAATTATGAGTTAAAAAAGGCAATCGAAGAAGAGCATAGAGCCAGGCTGGGAGACCTTAAAAAATTAGCTTCTGAAACTCAAGACGGTAAAAAAATCACATTGCTCGCCAATATTGATTTCCCTAGAGATGTAGAATCAGCAATAATTGTCGGAGCAGAGGGTGTCGGCTTAGTCCGTAGCGAGAGTTTAATTATGTCGCTAAGCCATTTCCCCACCGAAGACGAACAGTTCGACTGGTATTCGCAAATGGCAGACAGGGCATATCCTAATCCGGTTACCATCCGTGCTTTTGATGTAGGTAGTGATAAATATGCCGAAGGTATGCCAAGGCATGAGGCAAATCCTGCATTGGGTTTCCGTGGAATTAGGTTCTTACTCCAGAGACTTGATATATACAAAATTCAAATAAGAGCAATTCTCAGAGCTTCAAAAAATAAAAATATTAAACTGATGTTGCCTATGATTACTAATGTCAGCGAATTAACAGATTCTATCAAAATTGTTGATGAATGCAAAGCCGAGCTACGAGCCGCTAATATTGATTTCGATAAAAGATTGCCCATTGGAGTAATGATAGAAACGCCTGCCGCCGCTATGATGGCTGACAAATTAGCGAATTATGCTAAATTTTTCAGCATAGGCTCTAATGACTTAACTCAATATACGGTAGCTGCCGACAGAACAAACGAATTAGTTCTTGAGAATTTCGATTCGTTTAATCCGGCTGTATTGAGATTGATAAAAATTACCGCAGACGCAGCAAAACTAAAAGGAATTCCCGTAAGCGTATGTGGCGAAATTGCAGGACATTCGGCAGCAACGTCCATATTAATCGGGATGGGAATTCACGAACTTAGTGTTTCACCATCTATACTATTGGAATTAAAAAATAGAGTAAGAGATGCGAACTCTGCTCAAGCCGAAGAAATTAGTAAAAAGGCATTAGACTGTGAAACTTCAAGCCAAATACACGAGATGATGGCTAAATAATTATAAATAGTAATTATTGAAAAATTCTATTTTAGTAAGGATTTTTATTATACCATTGAATACTAATAATTAGAAAGATACTTTTTCCGTAGCGGTATTAATAATTCTTCGAGACCATTGATTTTAATTTCATATATGGTATGAAGTAACATCCCTAAATTCCCTTCCGGAAAACCTTTGCTATAAAACCATTCCAAATATGAAACCGGCAGATTACATAAGCGGTATCCTTTATATTTGCCGAATGGCATTTCTGTAGTTACTAAGTCTATTAATATTTTCGAATTTGCTTGCATTCAATTTCTTCTAATAATCAGTTTTTATTGCTTCAAATTATTTAAACGAGTTAGCAAAATTAAGCAAATATTATTAAAAAGAAAAAGCATTTTATTGAAATATTTACCACCCTTGCATTACTTAATATTTAGTTTTATCTGGATTCTTCACTTCGTTCCTAATGACAAGGGTATTCAAAAACAAAATATATTTCCTATTCTTTATCCCCTTTCCTCTTCTCCCTTTTCCCAAGCCCCAATCCTCTATCCCCGAACCCCGAACCCCGAACCCCAGTTATTAGAGCATAATAGCAAAAATATATCAAATGATAACTATCTTTTTAAGTAATTATATATCATAGAGATAATAATATTATTTAAACAAAGGGTAGAGAATTCAAAAAAATTATAAAATATTTTAAAACTAAGTACAATAATAAAAAATACTATACGTTATAACATTATATGTTGTAACATATAATAGAAAGTATAAATATGATAATAGAGTTAGAGATTCATCAGAAAAAATTTAGAAATGAATATCATAAATTATTAGTCAATTTGATATTCACTCATAATAAAATTACGGATTTGAATGTTGCTATATTAAAAGAATTCGACATTACTCAGCAGCAATATAATTTATTGAGAATACTTAGAGGGCAGTTTCCGAACTCGGCAACTATTGGAATGCTAAAAGAGAGAATGCTCGACAAAATGTCTGACGCTTCCAGATTAGTCGAAAAATTAAGAGTAAAGGGTTTAGCAAAGCGAAGCCAATCTAAAAAGGATAGACGAGAGGTAAATGTGCTTATTACCGAAAAGGGAATAGAGCTATTGGCAGCCCTTGCTCCGGCAATTAATCAATTCGAGGATTCATTCAAGGAACAATTGAATGAAGAAGAGGCAAAACAATTAAATTTTTTATTAGACAAATTGAGAGGATAATATAATGAATAAGACAATATTAACAATCGCCAGAATAGCTTTTGCTATACCGTTCGTATTTTTCGGAGTAAATCATTTTATAGTAGGTGCTAATATGAGTGGAGCAGTACCGAGCTTTATTCCCGGAGGAGTTTTCTGGATATACTTTACAGGGCTGTCATTAATAGCGGCAGCTGTCAGCTTAGTAATTAATATAAAAGCAAAACTTGCAATGAGATTACTTGCCCTTATGCTTTTAATATTTATGTTGACTATCCATTTGCCGGGCGTATTTACTCCCGAAACAGCAATGCAGTCAACAATGGGATTCTTAAAAGATATGGCATTAGCCGCCTCTGCTTTATTATTTGCAGAAGTAGCAGACAGCAAAAGTAAATCGTAACTTTATAAGTATTATAAATAATTCAAATTATAAAATAAATCTTAAACAATAAAAATAGTATTAATCAAATAATTGTAAGGAAATATAATGAAACATCTAATCATCTATTCGCATTTTAATAAAGACAGCTTTGCTTCATCAATAAAAGATGTAATACGCGAGCAACTAATTAAATCCGGTCATGAAGTAATTATCCGAGATTTGTACGAATTGGATTTCAATCCGGTACTAAGCCTAGAAGACAAGCAAATTATGATGGGCGGAGCTATGCCCGAAGATATTAAAAAAGAACAGGATATTTTAAGCTCAGCCGATTATGTTCACTTCGTATTCCCTATATGGTGGACCGGGCTTCCGGCTATGGTCAAAGGCTATATAGACAGAGTATTTACTTATGGCTGGGCTTACGAGATGCGAGATGGCAATATAGTAGGACTTCTAAATAAGAAGATGACGATAGTCAATACTCACGGATTTCCAAGTGAATACTATACACAAGTAGGCATGTATGATGCTTTTAAAAATACTATTGTAAACGGGATATTTAATTTCTCTGGATTTGAAGTAGTCAAGCATCATCTATTCGGTTCAATTCCTTATATTGATGATACAGCAAGAAAAGAAATCTTAAAAGAGATTGAAGAATTTTATTCTAAGATATAAAATTTTAAGAGGCAGTAGAATAAAAAAAAGTCTGTTGCAAAACCATATATTTTTCAATTCCCATTTGTTCAACCCTACGATTAACCGTAGGGTTGATAAGCACTAAGAAATATGAAAATCTTTGATAAATTAACAGTAAATAAATATATTGGACTTTTGCGACAGTCTTAGACTGCTATTACGGCAGTCTTTTTTTTTATAAATTCTGATTTTTTGGTATAAATAATTATCATTTTTTTTATCCCTAATATTGGTTAATTTTGTAATTGCAATTGTAACGGAAAACGACTTAAATCGTTTATTTATTTTTTACATATTTTTTTACATAATTAAATCAATTTATGAAATATACTCTATTTTGTCTTATAGTATTAATTTGCTTATTAAGCAAAGCAAATTCGCAAGAAGCTGAAAGATATTCCTTATCGGGTATAATTACAGAAGCAAAAAGCGGGGAATCAATTATCGGAGCGAGTGTCTCGGTTTATAATGATTCTAACTCAACGAATTTAAAGCCGATTAGCGGAGCAATAACTAATAAATTCGGCTTTTACTCAGTGCCTAAGCTAAAGAAAGGCAGTTATTACCTTGTTATTAAAAGCATCGGTTATGAGCAATATAAATCTGTTGTTTATATTGATACTGATTTTAAATTAAATATAAAGTTAAAAGATAAAGAAACCGAAACAGAAGAGGTAATAGTTACTGCCGAAAGAATGTCTAATGCAATTAGTAGAATTTCTACTGTCGATATTAAGCCCGACTTTGTATTTAAAATGCCTTCTTTGGGTGGTGAGTCGGATGTATTTCGTACTTTACAACTGCTACCTGGAATCAAGCAGGGTACAGAACTTTCCAGCGGTTTATATATACGTGGCGGCTCGCCCGATCAGAATTTAATATTGCTTGATGGAGTAATAGTATATAATCCGACTCATTTGGGCGGATTCTTGAGTTCATTTAATACAGACGCAATTAAAGATATTAGGCTGATTAAGGGAGCATTCCCAGCCGAATATGGGGGCAGACTCTCCAGTGTTTTAGATATGAACATGAAAGAAGGCAATACCGAAGAATTCCACGGAGCGGGCGGAATTAGCTTAATAGCTTCAAGGTTGACTCTCGAGGGACCGATTAGCGACAATTGCTCTTTTATGATTTCCGGCAGGAGAATGTATCTTGATTTGCTTTTAGGGCTATTGCCGGATTCTGAAGATGCTCCTAATTACTATTTTTACGATTTGAATGCAAAAATTAATTATAGAATTTCTGATAATGACAGATTATTTGTCAGTGGTATGTTCTGCCGAGACGTATTAGATTCGCCGGATTCAGAGGAAGATGATTTCAGTATCTACTGGGGCAATAAAACTGCAAACATCCGTTGGATGCATATTTCTTCGCCGACAGTATTTACAAACTTTTCTCTAATCTATACCAGTTACGATTTTAATATTGACTTAGCAGATAATAACGAAGATATTCGAAGCTGGAAATCTAAATCAGAAATCCAAGATGTAGTATTACGCGGAGATTTAACATATTATCCGGCGGATAATCACACTTTAAAATCTGGGATTGATTTAACATTCCATAATTTTGATGTATCGGCTTATGCTTTTTTTGAAGCACTAAGCGTTGATGAAGCTTTACCGGATAGAGTAATCAGAACTTTTGATGCGTCAGTATATTTTCAAGATGAATGGAAAATAAACGATAAAATAACTACTAATCTGGGTGCAAGATTTTATTATTTCCAAGAGGGGAATTACTTTAATATTGAGCCGAGAATATCTATGTCTTACATAATAGGTGAAAATACTACATTGAACTTTTCTACAGCTTTAGCCAATCAGTATCTGCACATGGTTACTCGCGGAGATATACCATTGCCGACCGATGTGTGGTATCCGTCAACCGAGAATATTAAGCCGGCTCAGAGCTGGCAAACAGTTGTCGGTTTCGAGAAAGTATTTGCTGATGGTGAGTATTTATTCTCAGTGGAAGCATATTACAAAGGAATGAAAAATTTACTCGAATATAAAGATAATGCAAATTTCTCTATTGGAATACCTATAGATTCTCAATTTACATCCGGAACGGGTAAAGCTTACGGTATTGAGTTTTTCTTAAATAAAAGAATGGGAGATTTGACCGGTTGGATAGGATATACTCTCTCAAGCACTAAAAGAAAGTTTGCGGAATTAAATAACGGAAAAGAGTTTTTCCCACGTTATGACCGCACTCATGATATTGCAATAGCACTGAATTACAAAATTGGTTCTGACTGGGAGCTGGGAGCCACTTGGACTTATGGTACCGGGCAGGCTTATACTATGCCGTCGGCATGCTATGGTTTCAGTGATATTGAATTAGAAGGCTCCGGATATCTTTACGATAAATATTATGTAAGCGGTAAAAATGAATTTAGACTACCGGCTTTCCATAAATTGGATTTGAACTTTATGTTTAAATTCGAGATGTTTGAATTGCCTTTTGAGCTCTCAGTTAATATATATAATGCTTATAATCATAAGAATCCGTTCTTTTGGTATATAGATAGTTATAGTGATAATACATACAAAAAAACTATAAAACAAATTACTCTTTTCCCAATTATTCCTACTTTAGGATTAAGCTTTAAATTTTAAGGAATAGAAATATGAAAATTATAAATTTAATATTAATAGCATTTATAGCAATATCAATTATCTCTTGCGAAGAAAATATGGGAACAGTTGACCTGCCATATTCTGAGCTGATAGTAATTCGCGGAGAATTAATTGCCGGTAATCCTATAAGTGGGATAATAATTACCAAGACTTTACCACCACTTGATAATTATGAACTTGACAAAGCCTTGATTCCTTCGGCAAAGGCATATATAGAGTACAATAGTACTAAATACCCTCTGATTTATGATGAATCAATACGTACATATTATTGTAATGATATAATTCCGCATGTTGGTGAAAAGTATAAAATAGTTGTCCAATGGCAAGGACATACCGCAAGTGCTATAACTACAATCCCGGCTCCTATTGATTCAGTAGATGATATTAAATTAGAAATAATAAATATTACAGAAGACTATTATTCGTATCAACAATTGATTGTTAAGGGTAGAGTTAAGTCTTCTCATAATGTAGTTATATATAGTTGTATTGATAATTTTCACTCCTATTGGTCAAATTCTTATGTACGGAAATTAAAATCGGGTTTTGATGGTCAGTTATTACTTTTTACCGAAGATTATTATTATTCTAACCAGTTACCTGATAAATTGATAGTCGGTACTTTTGATTTGGATTTTTATGATTATTATTATACCAAAGACAACGGTAATCAAGTAGACGATGCTTTCAGTATCAATGCGGAAATAATAAAATGGAATATTAATGGCGACGGAATCGGTATGTTTATCGGTTCAAACAGGAAAACAATATCACTAAGTAATTAATTATTCGATATAATAGAAAAAGTATTTTTCTATGTCAAAATAAATCATTAGATTGTAAGATTAAATTGTTGGTTATTTGGTATAGAAATATAGAATAATTGGTAATACTTAAAGAAAAAATAAATGACATTAAAAGAGATTAGTTCGCCAATATCAGAACATATTAAGAAATTTGATAGTTTCTTTGATAATAAATTGAAGTCTCATGTAGCACTTTTAGACCTAATTTTAAAGTATTTGACTCGTAAAAAAGGTAAAATGATGCGTCCGATGCTGGTATTTTTAACTGCCGAATTATGCGGTGGAATTACCGAAAGAGCATATACCGGTGCTTCAATGATTGAATTTTTACATACTGCAACTCTAATTCACGACGACGTAGTCGATGAAGCCGAAGAGAGACGTGGGCTTGCTACTATCAACGCATCTTGGAACAATAAAATTGCAGTATTAATCGGCGATTTCTTACTTGCCAAAGGACTTTTAGCTTCAATAGACACCGATGAGTTTGACTTTCTTAAGGCTACATCCAGAGCTATTAAACGAATGAGTGAAGGCGAACTACTACAAATACAAAAAAGCCGAGAGATTGACCTTAGCGAAGAAACATATTTTCAAATCATATCCAATAAAACTGCTTCGCTATTAGCTTCTTGCTGTGAAGTCGGAGCAATCGCGGGCGGAGCCGGAGCTCAAGCTCAGGCAAAAATGATTGAATTCGGTGAGATGCTCGGTACTGCTTTTCAAATCAGAGACGACATCTTTGACTTTGTCGGGACGAGTGCAATTATCGGCAAACCGGTCGGCAACGATCTTAAAGAGAAAAAAATAACATTACCACTGATATATGCTCTTTCTAAAGCTGATGCTAAAATTTCTAAAACCATAGTCAAGAAAATAAAAAAAGGTAAATTAATAAAATCTGATGTTAATGATATTATTAAATTTACTGTCGAAAATGGTGGTATTGATTACGCTCAGAATAGAGCAGATAAGATTATTTCTAAAGCTATAGCTTTATTAGATGATTTTGAGAATTGCCCTGCAAAAGAATCTTTAATCCAATTTGCCGGATTTGTAATTAACCGAAATAAGTAAGTTATAAAGT
The DNA here is from genome assembly GCA_942493235.1 of uncultured bacterium. Lineage (GTDB taxonomy): Bacteria > Bacteroidota > Ignavibacteria > Kapaibacteriales > UBA2268 > ENR-C587. Next base: position 1,406,200 of record OW818676.1, read on the forward strand.
GGGAAGTTATAAAGTTGAAAGTTATAAAGTTCGTAAAGTAGGAAGTAGAAATATGCACGCCTCCTCACTATGCTATGCGTAGTGAGGTTGGTCTTCCAATAGCGTTAGCTTTTGAATATTGGTAGCATGAAAGTGGCACTCCCTTTCGCCTCCATACTATGCTCTGCGTAGTGTGGCTGGTCTTCCAACAGCGTTAGATGTTGAATATTGGTGAACAATGTATTAATTCCCCTCCAATTGGAGGGGTGGCATCGCGAAGCGATGATGAGGTGGTTGTTTTTTCTGGGTTCGAGGATACGTGCTGGTGGTTGGGAGTGAAAAGCTATAAAGTTGTGTAAGTTAAGAGCTTGGTGATAAGGTCTCTCAAACTTATGCACTGCGTAAGCTTGCACATTATTAGGTGATAAGATTGTTTGAAATTTATAATATTGTTATCTAAATAAATCGAAACAAAATAATAAATTTAAAATATTTAAAATATTATTTGTATATTTGTAGAAGTTGATGGGGATATTCTACTAATATAAAAATCATTCGCTAAACTTTGATTTTCTGCAGATTGTTCCCATAATTTAATTATTTTTAATTTTTTAAAAGGGGTTCTCATGTTAAAATTCAAATCAATTTTCTTTAGTTTACTTTTAGCTTTATGTTTAATCGGATTTACCGCTTGTAGTGATGATGATTCAAATCCTGCTACTGTTACAAATTCCAATACTCTTTCCGGTTCCGTTTCCGGTATGATTTCGACAAATTTTTCTGCTTCTAATACAACTTATGTATTTCAAACGGTTAGCAGCATGACTGCTTCTACAATTGCCGGCACTTCAATTAATGGAACAACTCAAGATGTATGTACCTTACAATTGATGAACTTGCAAAGTGGGGCTTCAACAATTACTTTAGGTACTGACTATCAAAATGGTTACGGGCAAATCATGTTTGCCAGAGTTAACAATGGTGTGGCACAACAGTATGTAATGATAGCAGGTACTATTAATATAACAGTAAATACTAATTCTGAAATAAGGGGGACTTTTAGTTGCAAAACTGATGCAATCCCAGGAAATGAAGGATATTTAGAAATTAATAACGGTGCTTTTTATTGCAAAAAGAATTAATTGTCATGAGGCTGTCTAATAAGTTATAATTTTGTCAAATCGTCATTCTGAGTGCAACGAAGAATCCATAAATATTAATAAGTTATCTTTATCTGGATTCTTCATTTCGTTCAGAATGACAGCTTTTGGGACAGCCTCATCAGATTGTTATGTATGTACCAATATCCGCCTATTACAATTCACCTTATATTGTCTAAATCTACTCAATTTACAAGCTAATAATGTATCATTCGTCTAAATAATTGTAAGCATATATTAATTTGTAAGCCTACAATTTTTTAAAAATGGAATCTTAAAAATGTGGCAAGAAAAAATTATTGACATTTTTCAATTCAGAGAAGGCACAGAGGAAGAAGCTGACGGAAGCCAAACCCCGATTATTACTGCCGGCTCGGTAGCGTGGGGAATAATTTTACGCTCATTTATTATTATAATGAGTATTTTCCTTTTATTTATGAATTGGGACTACCGCCAATACTGGTTTATAGCTTTATTTTTTCTGTGGTTTCTGGCTATATATCCCGGATATAGACAATATCAAAAGTTCAATCAACGCATAGAAATTATTAAAGAAGAAACATTATGCGGTTCTTGCAAAAACTTTGAGCCTACGAGCCAATTATGTAAAATATACGACGAGCATATAAGTAAGACTTACTTACCCTGCGAGGGAGAAAGCTGGGAACTGATTCATTTTGATTCTTAATAATTATTTTCACTTTTAATATGTCTTTTTTTCTTAATTTTGCTTTTTTACTTATGCGGATATTGAAATGAAAGCAAATTACAAGTATTTTATATTTTTCACTTTAGCAGTTTTTTTATCTCTTAGTATTTCTTCATGCACTAAAAAGCTTAGTCCCGAGCAAGAGCAATCCAAATTAGACAGTGCAAAAGCATTTTTTAATGAAAGTGAAACATTGCCTCCTACCGAAAAAACAAAAATTTATGCCAATTTAGAAAAATCTATCAAATTACTAAAAGAAGTAATCAATAATAATAATGGCAATTTAGATGCTTGGTATTATTATGGTTATGCACTGGACAAACAGATATCCGCCGGCGATAATAGTATCAATTTTAAAACTATGTCTTATAATAATTCACAAAAAGTATCCGAAATATTCGAAAATATAATTGATAAAGACCCGAAATATTCTTCGGATTACAAGTTAAGCCCTTATAGTAAAATTTCTTCTACTTGGGGTTCACTCGCATTATATTATATTGTTATGAAAAAGCCGGATTCGGCAAAAGTAGCATTTGAAAAAGCAAAATCAGCAGGCGGGATAACCGAAGCAAATACTGAATATTGCAGAAATTTACTGCTTAGCTGCAAGCAGAATGCCATTCTTTTTGTAAAAGGGGATTTAGAAACATTTGCATTATGGAGACTTCAATTTGTCGAAAATCAAAGAAAAGATGTAAGTGTTATCAATATTGGACTTCTCGCTACCCAGTGGTACGCCAAATGGGTTACTAAAACTAATTCACTCGGAGCAAAATTAGAAATAAAATATGACGATAATCAATTAGACACTTTGTATAATTCACTTATTACTTACTCTGAAATTAAAACAAAAACAATAAACTATCTTGGAGCTAAACCGGAATTAGCAAAAGACTTCTCAGATTATGACGGTTCTAATATTGAATTTACTTTACAGGGCAGACACTCCAAAGATAATAAAATCCTTTTGCTCCCACATGATTTCTTTATGCTTGGAATAATAGAGAAAAACATATTCCAAAGACCTATTTATTTCTCGCTTACGGTAGGAAGAGAAGAAATTGTTACTCTCGGCTTAACCGAATATATGAGTTTAGAAGGCTTGGCTTCCAGACTAATGCCATATAAAATTCCAGGCGTTAAATCTGTGAATATTAATAAAGTATATGATTTAATTATCAATAAATTCGCATGGTCTGCCGCAGCAGCCGATAAGGCATTTCAAGACAGAGATTTCTCTTATTTAGCCGAATACTATAAATTCGTCTTTATTCAGATGAATTATTATTACTCTCAAATAGTACCGGACAAAGCTTTATGCTCAATAATTTATAATAAATATTTCGAATTGTTTCCGGCTGTTCGCTTACCTCTTAATGAAAAAGAACAGCAATTTTACAATGGAATAAAAATGTTTTTGAAATAACTTTTTTCGTAAGTAATTTTTTTTTGAAGGAGAGCATAACAGAATTCTAAATTAAGCTATGCTCTTTTTTATTTCAGCCTGTTGGAAAGTGCACAATTTTGATGTTCACAATCTTCTAATTTTCCTATCCCCAAGAATTAAGAACCACCCCGTCATCGCTTCGCGATGCCACCCCTCCAATTGGAGGGGAATTTGGAGAATTGTTGCTAAACAGCGTTATTAACGATGTTGGAAGAAATATCCATACATGATCTTCAAGCCCTCTCCTTCGGAGAGGGTTTGGGTGAGGTTGAAAGCTTTTTAGTCATCACACCAGCCGCACTACGCAGAGCATAGTGCGGAGACGAAATGGAGTGCCAACTTTTATTCTACCAATATTCAACAGCTAATGCTGTTGGAAGAGAAGAATCGATTTTCCAAACGCCACTATCCAATTCCTATTTCCTACTTCCCAATTCCGAAGAAAGAACCCACCCCGTCATCGCTTCGCGATGCCACCCCTCCTTTTGGAGGGGAATTTGAAGGAATAGCTGCTAAACAGCGTTATTAACGATGTTGGAAGAAAAATCCATACATGATCTTCAAGCCCTCCCCCTTGGGGAGGGTTTGGGTGGGGTTGAAAGATTTTCAGCCACTAACCACACTACGCAGAGCGTATTCCTACTTTCAACTTTACGAACTTTATAAATTCCCAACTTTATTACATATCGAATCCGACAAATCTCTATGATAAATATAAGTCGGATAATCAACTTTAAATATTTTAATTCCGGAATTTTGAGCCCGATTATAAAATTCAAAGTCATCGGCAAATGTTAAATCTGCAAAATAGCCGATTTTATCAAATACACTTCGTTTAATAAAGAATGTACCGCCGACGCAGCATTTGTTTAAATGGATTAAGTTGTCCGGATTATTTGCATCAGGAACATAGGGATTGCCAATTATTTCAATACCGCCGGCGAGAAGCTCAATATTTGAATTATTTAGTTCATTATGCCTTAGCTCTAAGTGATTTGGTTTATACTCGTCATCAGTATCTAAGAAGCTAATGCAATTGCCGCTTGTGGCTTTAATTCCGCAATTACGAGCAAATCCCAAAGAACGCTTTGAAATGTACAAATAGCTGATATTCGGGTATTTATCAATATATTTTTTAGATATATCGAAAGTATTATCGTCCGAACCATCATCGACTATAATAGCATTCCATTGTGTAAATGTCTGAGCAAGGAGTGAATTTAAAGCACGCTCGATGATATATGCTCGATTTAAAGAGCAAATTACAACTGAAAAAAAATGATTCTGATTATCTATACCGTTCATAAAAATTTTTTACTCTCAATAACGTTAATATAAACTTGAATATAAGAAATATTTATAAAAAATAAAAGTATTTATGGAGTTATCACAGTTTTGGACACTATGCTCATCTAATTCAATAGTATTAGAGCTTGAGCAATTAAAACAATTTGAGAGATTTAATAGTGAGCTTATCTATTGGAATGAGAAAGTAAACTTAATATCTCGTAAAGATTTAGATAATATTTGCGAGAGACATTTTTTACATTCTCTTTCGATATTGAAATATGTTGACTTAAAGAAAAAGGCTCAATGTATTGATATTGGTACCGGAGGAGGTTTTCCGGGTATTCCGCTTGCTATTGCCAGACCGGATTTAAAAATGCTGTTAGTTGACTCTATTGCTAAAAAAATTAAATTAACCTCAATGTTTGCCGAGCATACAGGCATAAGAGATTTGAAAGCTATGCGTACTCGAGTTGAAGATTTACATTCTGATATTAAATACAGAAATAAATTTGACTATGTATTTGCCCGTGCTGTAACAGATACTAAATATTTGATTAATTGGGCTGACACAATATTAAAACCAAACGGACAAGTGATTTTACTAAAAGGTGGCAATTTAAAGAATGAAATTTCAGACGCTTCTCAGCTTTTTCCTAATTATGAATTTGAAGAAAAATCAATAACTATGATTGGTTGCGACTGGTTCGCCGAAGAAGAAAAGAAAATTCTAATCTGTAAGAGAAAATAGTTTTTATGATTTATTGTAATATTAATTTATAAAAGAATAATTCAGACTGAAATGAAAACAAAATATATATTATTTGCTCTGCTTGCAATTTTATTATTAGATATAGCCTCAGTTCAGGCTCAGACAAAAAAAAGTGCAATTAAACTTGCAAGAGTGAAATATTCGGGCGGTGGTGATTGGTATAACGACCCATCTGGCGAAGTTAATTTACTTAGCTATGTAGCTAAAAATACCAATATTAACGTTGACCCTATCTATGAATATGTAGATCTGGCTTCGGATAATTTATTTACCTATCCGATTTTATTTATGACCGGACACGGCAACGTGAATTTCACTGATAAGGAAGTTCGTAATCTAAGGGCATATTTACAAAATGGAGGATTCCTCTATATAGACGATGACTACGGATTAGATGCTTTTATCCGCAAAGAAATGAAAAAGGTATTGCCCGAGCAAGAATTTGCAGAGATTCCGTTTAGCCACGGAATATATAAATCGCAATTTGATTTCTCTCGCGGGCTACCCAAAATTCACGAGCATGACAAAAATGCACCACGAGGCTACGGATTATTCTATGAAAACAGACTATGTGTATTTTATACTTTTGAATCTAATATTAGTGATGGTTGGGTTGACCCCGAAGTTCACAAAGACACTCCCGAAGTTAGAGAAAAATCACTTAAAATGGGTACTAATATAATAGTTTGGGCTTTGAGCAATTAAATTATTAATGATATTCTTTCCTGCACCCTAAATCTCAATATGCTATAAAATAACCTTTTATTATACTGTTTTTCGACTAATAACAATTACTAAAAGTATCAGATTAGGCTGTCCCCAAAATCGTCATTCTGAACGAAGTGAAGAATCCAGATTAAGCTAACTTATTGATAATTATAAATATATCGTTGTACTCAGAATAACGCTTTGATAAAATTACAACTTATTAGACAGCCTCTTGAATGGAAAGAGAAGATAAAATATTTAAAATTATCGTTGTTAAAATGGTGCAGCTCGAAGAAATTGGTTTTTACATATTCCCCAGCCACATGGTACCAGCCTCAAAATTAAAAAATATTTTAACTGTATAAACAATCTTTTTCTAATTAATGCGTTCAATTATTGATTGAAAATCAAATATATTTTTATTATAGTTTAAAAGGTATATCATGAATACACATACTTGCGATTTGCTTGTTATAGGAGCCGGTCCGGGTGGATATGTTGCTGCAAATAGAGCTTCTCAATTAGGACTTAATGTAATATGCGTTGAAAAAGCAGATTTAGGCGGAGTATGCTTGAACTGGGGGTGTATCCCGACAAAAGCACTTCTCAAAAATGCCGAATATATGAATTTTATGAAAAACGCTTCTGAATTCGGGTTTACAATCAATGATTATACAATAGATTTTCCTAAAGTAATCAAACGTAGCCGCGATGTAGCTACTAAAATGTCTAACGGGATTGGCTTTTTATTTAAAAAATTCAAAGTAGAATCCATAAAAGGTAATGCCTTTGTAAAATCAAGAAGTTTAGTTGAAGTCAAAAATAATGACGGCGAGGTAACTGACTCAATTGAATGCAAAAATGTAATTATTGCTACCGGTTCAAGACCGCGAATGTTTGACGGTATAGAGGTTGACCACAAAACAATTATCACCAGCAAAGAAGCTCTAATTCAAAAAGAAGTGCCTCAGTCTATGATAGTAATGGGAGCCGGTGCTATAGGTGTCGAATTTTCGTATTTCTTCAATGCCTATGGAGCAAAAGTAACTATTATTGAGATGATGGACAGAATCCTTCCTATTGAAGATAAAGACGTATCTTCGGAGCTTTCTCGCCATTATAAAAAATCAGGAATTACACTAATGACTTCTACTCGTGTACTTTCAGCTAAAGTTGTTGATGGCAAAGCTGAAATTAAAATTCAGAAAAAAGATGGTTCGGAAGATACATTGACTGCCGATATCGCACTTAATGCCATTGGTATCCAAGCAAATATTGAAAATATCGGATTAGAGCAATTAGGTGTTAATGTAGAACGCGGTTTCATCAAAGTTGATAAATTCTTACGTACTAATGTAGAAGGTATTTATGCAATTGGTGACGTTGCCGGAGCTCCATGGCTTGCTCACAAAGCATCTGCCGAAGGTATTGTCGTAGCCGAGCATATTGCAGGGCATTCAAGCCAGGGCGTTAATTATAATAATATTCCGGGCTGTACATACTGCATTCCGCAAGTAGCCAGTGTTGGATTAACCGAAGAAAAAGCCAAAGAAGCCGGTTATGAGCTTAGGGTAGGTAAATTCCCTTTCACTGCATCGGGCAAAGCACACGGTATAGGCGAAGCCAAAGGTTTTGTTAAATTAGTATTCGATGCAAAATACGGAGAATTGCTTGGAGCTCATCTGATCGGTCCAGAAGTTACCGAAATGATTGGCGAATTGGCTCTTGCTCGTAGCTTAGAGGCGACTGGTCCTTCGATTTTCAGAACTATACACGCTCACCCGACTTTGAATGAAGCCGTAATGGAAGCTGCCGCTATGGCTTGGGGCGAATCACCGAATATATAATTTCAAATCTATTTATTATTTAGCTTTACACATTGCCCGTGACTTTAGTCGCGGGCAATGAAATTTAATTTTTACGAATTTATTAAGCAAATGATATAAGTGTGTGTGGTGCATATCATTAAATTCCGAAATAGTACATACTTTTTAGAGCTGAAAACATCTGAGATTATCAGCAAAAGACAGGTTTAGCAAATGGATATATAAGTGGATAATATGTTAATATAGATTTCCACGATAATTAATTACTTCTATAATAATTTCTGTTGAATTCATTTTGAATATAATTCGCATATTTGCTACTCTTAACCTCTGCCAACCTTTCCATCCTCCTTTCAGATTCTTAATATTTAATTGGTTAAGTAGAGGCAAGTCCTTTTCTATTAGGGAATTAACTAATAATTTTAATTTGCTCATTAAAAGTGATTTTTCGGGCTCATTTATTGAGTCAATAAATTTTTCAGCTTACTTACTAATGATTACTTTCATTTTAAAACCAGTGGCTTATGTTAGTATAATTGATATTGTCAGCAGTATTAGGTAGAGGCAATAGGTCAATTTCTTTCATTTCTTCATCAGAAACATAAGGGACTGAATTGAGATACAAGCTTACAGACTGCTCTATAAATACTTCAGAGACTGCCATTTTGATTAAATCATATAATTCGCTTTTATTGTTTAAAGTAACCATAATGCCTCGTAATAAAATGTGTAATAGGATACGAAATTATTAAATAATTATTTTATTTTACCAATATTCATATATGGAACACCTTGTAAAGTATATGCTTTCTGTAAAATTAATACTTTTAAGCTGACTATAGTAAAGGAGTAAATAGAGAAGTATGCTATTTATTGCAATTTTATTATTGTGTTATATTGTAATCAGCTGCATAATTCATTAGTACTCGATTGCTAAAATTATATATTTACGAGAAAGCTGTCATTATCAGTAAAGAAGACTTTAAAAATGATTGAGGTGAATTAATACACTTCGTGTGTGAGTTCCAATATCCATTAATATTATTATATTTGTTAATGATATTGTATCTATTAATAATATTGTATTTGTTCTGATGTTATTATGAAGGCAAATCGTTTTCAATAATTTCAATATTATGTATATCAACAATAGCTTTATCCATTAGATAATATGTGTGCTTATACGTAGATTGCCTAATGGGTTTAAATTTAGCAGACTTACATTTTCCTCTGCCTTGCTGCACCAAGTGTGCCAAGGCAGAGGAATTATAAATTTATTATCAGAAATTATTCTTCGGTTGGAGCAGGAGTAGTAGTGATTCTAACAGGCATTAGAAGCATTAAAACACTTTTTTCATCTCTGTTAGTTGAGACCAATACCGGTTTGGTCTGCTCGGAAACGAAAATGTATAAATTATCTTCGGCACCGTCGGAATGGTCAAGGTTAGCAATTGCTTCTTCTAAATATTTAAAGTTGAAGCCCATAACCATATTTTCACCAGTGAAATCACATTTCAATGTTTCAATACCTTTTGATCCTGACTCTTCATCTTCACCACGCATAATCAATTGATTAGAAGTGATTTCCATACGTATCTGATGAGAAATTGCACTTGTGAAAATCGCAACTCTCTTGATAGCAGATAAAAATTCTTTTCTTGATGTTTCAATTACCAAATTATTATTCAATGGAATTACTGTCTCGTAAGGTGGAAAGCGTTCATCGATAATGCGACAAATAAATACCAAATTATCAACATCAAATCTCAAGTGAGTAATTTTGCCGTAGTTGTCAATTGAAGACATAACCACATCAGTCTCTACTTTTCTCAAAATGTCAATTGCACGGGCAGGAATAATCACATCGAAATCTTCTGGGAATGGGTGCTCGCCGGCTTCTATCATTACTTTAACTAATCTAAAGCTATCAGTAGAAACGGCATTTACGTATTCAGTCCTAAATTGAAAGAGGACTCCGGTCATAGCGGCTCTAAACTCGTCAGTCGAAACAGCGAATATTGTTTTATTAGTTAATTTTAGAATTTCTTGATTTTTAAAGAAAGCTATGTTTTGTTCTGGATTCGCATTTATATTATTCAAGTCCGGTTTTTCCGAGTCGAATAATTCAGGCAATTGAAGATATTCGTCAGGGTCAAGCCCTTTCATATCATAATTGCCGGCAATAGTTGAAATATTAATATCGTAATTAGTAAGGTTTGATTCAAAAGTAATTGAACCAACATTATCAAGGGCTTTAACTATTTCGCTTAATCTGCGAGCGGGAATCAATACACCACCGTCGTCAGAGCCTTCTACTAATATCACGGCTTTAATGATAATATCTTGGTCTGTGGCTACTATCTGTAAATCATCTCCACTAAGAGAGAAATTCAGATGTTCGAGTACTGGCAGAGTCGATTTCCTTGGTATTGCCGGTAAAACTTTGTTTAATACCTTAGAAAATTCTGCTAAAGATACCGTAAATTTCATATTTTTGTACCTAATTTATTTAGACAAATAACTTTTTACTATTTTTGCAGTTTAAAAAGTGTTAAATTACGAAATTTTAGAATACAATAAAAGGAGAAATGTAATAATATGCTAACGAAATATGGTATGGACAACATAGTAGTAATGCTTCTAAGTGCTTTAATTCTTATAGTTATTGCGTTTTTAATAGCTAAGCCTTGGGCAAATTATATTTTTATTCCTGCAGGAATATTATTGATAATATTTACTTTCTGGTTTTTTAGAGACCCTCAAAGAAGTCTTCCCGAAGATGTTAAAAAGGATAATTCTTTGATAATTGCTCCATCAGATGGTAAAGTAATTCAAATAATTGATGCCGAAGAAAACGAATATATGAAAGCAAAAGTCAAGCAAATTAGTGTTTTTCTTTCACCGCTTGATGTACATGTAAATAGGATTCCTATTAGCGGAGTAATTAAGTATTTTAAGTATAATCCGGGTGAATATTTAGTGGCGTATCATCCTAAAGCATCACCGCTGAATGAACAGACTCATATTGGTGTCGAAAATGAGCACGGAAAATTATTCTTTAAGCAGATAGTTGGGATATTAGCTCGAAGATTAGTATGGGACATTCGAGAAGGCGATACCGTAACAGCAGGCAATAAATTCGGTATGATGAAATTCGGTTCCAGAATAGATATGCTTCTAATGCCCGAAACTGAAATTTATGTTAAACCCGGAGATATATTAATTGCCGGTGAAACTATTATAGGTAAATTGAAAAGCAAATAAAATAAATGCAATTAAATTGACAACCTCGGTTTGAAATGATATATTTAACATTTATATATGGCTTTAGTAGCCAGTTGAAAAATTAAAATATTTCTTTTATATTAAATCAAATAATCTTAATTTTATATTTTTGATTTTAAGCATTTTCTATAACATTTTTAGGAGAAAGAAACGAAAATGGGACAAACAGTTGTTCAAAAAATATTAGCAAGTGCAGTCGGCAAAACTCATGTAGAAGTCGGCGACATCTTAGAGCCAAAGGTAAGTCTTGCTATGTCGCACGAAAACGGTGCATTAGTAATTAATCAATTTATGGAAATATATCAGGGTACCGGTAAAACTCCGAAAGTATGGGACCCATCACGTATAGCATTGATTTTTGACCATAGAGTCCCTGCCGAAAGTTCAAAGACAGCGACTAACCAAAAGAAAATCAGAAATTTCGTTGCCGAGCAGGGAATTGAAAAATTTCATGATATACGTGGCGATGAAATGGGAGTATGCCATCAGATATTACCTGAATACGGCTACGTCCGCCCGGGTTATGTAGTCTGTGGCACAGACAGCCATACTACTTCTCACGGTGCTTTAGGAGCATTCTCTTTTGGTATCGGTGCTACTGAAATGGCATCGGTTTGGACGCTTGGCACTGCATTAAATGTGCAAGTTCCTCAGACAATTAAAGTAATTGTAAGTGGAAAACTGAGTAAGCACGTAGAGCCCAAAGATATTATTCTATATTTAATCGGGAAAATTTCTGCCGAAGGAGCTAATTTCAAAGTAATCGAATTCCACGGCGATACAATAAAAAGCATGCCTGTATCCGGTAGATTGACAATTTGCAATATGGCTGTTGAAGCCGGTGCTACTTCCGGCATTGTTCCCGGTGATGCAGAAACAATCAAGTATTTGAGAGAGACAGCCGGAGTAATAGGAGACATTCCATTAGTTACTCCTGACGAAGATGCCGAATATGTTCAAATCGTTGAAATTGACGCTTCAAAATTAGAACCTCAAATTGCTTGCCCGCATACTGTGGATAATGTGAAGCCAGTATGTGAAGTAGCCGGTTTGCATATTGAGCAAATTGTAATTGGGTCATGCACTAATGGCAGACTTGACGATTTAAAAACTGCTGCAGATATTATGATAGGCAAAAAAGTAGCGAAAGGTACACGTATGCTTATATTCCCTGCTTCCGGCAAAATCTACAAAGAAGCTATGAAATTAGGCTATTTATATACATTAATGGAAGCCGGAGCGGTAATCGCTAATCCGGGCTGCGGTCCTTGCCTTGGCGTTCATCAGGGTGCATTAGGCGATGGCGAGAAAGCTCTATCGACTACAAATAGAAATTTCAAAGGCAGAATGGGTAATCCTAATTCGGAAGTATATCTATGCTCACCGGCAGTAGCCGCCGCAAGTGCAATTACAGGTGTAATAACTGATCCAAGAAAGGAAAACTAAAATGAGTAAAGTAATATATAAACTTGAAGATGATATTTCTACTGATATTATCTATCCGGGCAGATTTATGGCGACAGTTTTGCCGTCAGAAACTCCACAATTTGCTTTTGCAGATATGAAAGATTTAAATAAAATGCTTGTTAATAAAGAAGTTCCTGAAGGTAGCGTAATAGTAGCCGCTAAAAATTTCGGTTGCGGCTCTTCTCGTGAGCAGGCAGTCTCAACTCTGAAGGGGCACAATGTAGTTATTATCGCTAAGAATTTTGCAAGAATATTTTTGCAAAACAGCGTTAATCTTGGCTTACAGACGATTACAAGTCCTGAATTTGAAGCCAATGTAGGCGATGATATCGAACTAACAGAAACAAAAATTATCAACAAAACCAATGGCAAAACTTATGATATTATTCCTCATCATGCTTCTCGTCAAGCAATCATTGATGCAGGAGGACTAATAGCATATACTCGTAAGAGATTAATGGAATTATAATACTATGATTTATTCCTCCCTCGTTTAGCGGGGGAGGAATAGATTAAGAGAAGCCGTTTTTAATAAATATTATTATATATCGGTTAATATTGAACAATTGAGAAATAACCTCAATTGAAGTTAAATGTAGGAATTAGAATAAATGGCAAAATTAAAACTTGATTTAAGAGAGTCCATTTGGGACAACATTACCGAATATTCCGCAGATTTAGCTATTTAAGACTACAAAAAAGGAATATTTATTCCTCGTTCTGCCCTATCAGTGAATTATATCAAGAGTTTTTAAAAACATAAGCTATAACATTTTCATAATAATTCCGTATATTTATTTTTTAAATTTGAATAAGGATGTATTATTATGCAGTCAAGACCAAAATTAAAAATTAAACTTACAAGAGCCGATATTATTTTTGAGATAGTTAGTGCTGTTTTATTAATGGGCATGATTGTATTCGTCGCTTTGTATTATAAATATTTACCGGAGAATATTCCGTCGCACTTTGATTTCTCAGGTAATGTGGACAGTTATGGCGGTAAATCCATGATTTTGCTTTTTCCTATATTAGGCACACTCCTTTATTTACTTTTGACCATAGCTAATTTCTTCCCGCATACATTCAACTATCTAAAGGAAATTACCGAAGAAAATGCTTTAGTTCAATACACTATTTCAACTAAGATGATTAGGTATTTAAAATTCGCCCTGACTGCGATTTTGGCAGTATTAACATATATGATTTATATGAATGCCACTAATCAAATGGCCGGGCTCGGGCTTTGGATAATACCTGTATTTCTTGTATTTATCTTTGTCCCGATAGCTTATTTTATTCTAAAGTCCGCTAAAAAGTAATAAATGTTTGGACTCTATTTGGAAATACCCAAAACATAAAAAGAGATATTGGGAATTCAAAAATCAAAATATAACAAAAAAAGGGGAGCTGTCTCCCCCTTGAAATTTCAATTTGTACTTATCGATTATATAAGACCTTTTTTATGTCTGTCTGCTAATTTCTCAAGCATATCTTTAGTCATTGAGTCAATATCATATTTAGGAGACCAGTCCCATTCGCTGCGAGCAGCTGAATCGTCGATAGATTTCGGCCATGAGTCTGCAATGTCTTGTCTGAAATCGGGTTTATAATCCATTGTAAATTCAGGAATATATTTTTTGATTACTTCTGCTAATTCCGCCGGATTAAAACTCATAGATGCAACATTGAAATCGGAGTGATGTTCAAGTCTGGAGAAATCCGCTTCAGCTAAGCCAATAGTAGCATTAATACAATCAGGCATGTACATCATCGGAAGAGTAGAACCTTCGTTTAAGAAAGAAGTATATTTTTTATTTTTAATTGCTTCGTAGAAAATTTCTACTGCATAGTCAGTAGTTCCGCCGCCGGGTAAAGTTTCTGAAGATATAATCCCCGGATAGCGTAAGCCACGGCAATCAAGACCGAATTTCTGAACATAATAGTCGCAGAGTCTCTCGCCGCATACTTTTGTAACGCCGTACATAGTAGTAGGTTTAAGAGCAGACTCCTGCGGAGTGTTATACTGAGGAGCATTCGGACCCCACACCGCCATTGAACTCGGGATAATAACTTTCTCTACATTATGCTTGCGAGCTAATTCCAATATATTAATGCTACCATTCATATTGACATTCCAGCATAGAAGAGGATTTTTCTCGCCTACTGCAGAAAGTAGTGCTGCCATGTGGAAAATTGTGTCAATTTTATATTGCTCAATAATTGTTTCGATTGTCTCCGGTTTTGTTACATCAGCACAGTGAAAAGGACCTGCTGCTTCAAAATCCAGATTAATACCGCTACGTAAATCAGAAGCTATAACATTATTATTACCATATTTTTGTCTTAAAGCGGCGGTAAGCTCCGTTCCAATTTGACCTAAAGCACCGGTTACAAGAATATTTTTCATTACATTTCCTTAAATATACTTATTATCTATAATATTATTTTAAACTACATTGTTCAAACTTCAATATTTCAAATTGCATCATTTAAACTACAATATTTAAACTACAAAAATAAACAAGATTAGGAAATAAATCTCTAACTTTTTTGAAAATTCTAATTGTTTCTTCTTCACTATTTTAAAGAAAGAGTAACGAGAAATCAAGTTAGCCGTCTATACGCAATCAATGAGAGCACTCTATGAGAGATCAAAAAAAACCTCACGAAAAATCGTGAGGTTGAGATTAGGGAATCTATGATTAGGGAAATTTATAATAAGAGGCAGCTGCAAATTGTTCAATATTAATACTTTATCTATTCAATCCTATGCTTTAGTATTGAGCTTCATGCACTGTGGATATTTGGAATTTGTAGTAAAACATAAATATTAGGCTTTTGTAATGCTCTTGCAAGCTATTCAAAATTTGACTAATTAAGTCTTTTATATTCCCGCGGCAAAAGCCGCGGGTTAAAGGCTGACAGCAAAACTAACAATAAATTAGAATAGTAATTAAAATGATTGAGATTACTCACTTATTTAATTATTGAAACTGCTTTGGTTTTAATTTCGGAGCCACTTTGAATCCGAATATAATAAATACCGTTAGATAGATTATGAGTATTTAATATATAATGATTAGACTGTTTTCCTTTAGACATTTGTCCGCTATAAAGCTCCTGAACTTCTTCACCCAACTGGTTGAATAATCCTATGCTTATTAATCCTGAATTCTGCAATTGATATTCAATACTGATTGCTTTGTTAGTTGGATTAGGAAATACTCCGTTAATGCTAAGATTAGAAATTTCATCACTATTGACTGATAATATGTTTTCATAATATTTAGTTTCTAATATGTCTAATTTCTGCCCCAAACTTAAATTGTTTGACTGTAAGACCGGATATTTGCCCGGGGCTAATCCGCCCTCTATATCTTCAGTTGTTCCGTCGGCTTCACCACCCTTAGCAGGCATAGCAAAAGAAATAGCTACAGCAACTCTTGTTTTATCACCGGGACGTAAATTAAAAGGACCGGTTGCCATCAGTAAGCGTTTATCGCCTGAGCCCAAATCACCGTCTTTTACTTGAGCAGACATAGCATTATATCTTGTCGTTTCATTGCTAAGGTCTTCGCTGATATTCCAGTTTTTGAAGGTTTTTAACCCTAATTGCTCGCTTGGCAAATAAATATTTTGGTCAGTTCTTAAAAATCCGTTTGGATAAACTGCCGGTGATTCTATAAAAGATATACCCATATATCCTAAACCATTAGCTTCATCTCCATTTGTTGCTTCTGACCACATTACAGCAAGATTCAAGTCAGGATTTTCAATGTAATACCTGCATCTGTCATTTGATGCTTTACTTGAACTGCTATTATTCATATTAGCAACGATATCAGCGTCAAACATAGGAGCAAACCAACAGTCCATTAGTGTATCTTGGGATTTGTTTTCAACGGTATAGACTAAGACTACTACATCTTGCAATTCCGTAGTGTTCCATGAATAAATCTTTTGCTCGAATTGAGTTCTTAGAGGATAGCCCTTTGCTGCTGCGTTAACCGCTCCGCCGACATAACTATTCAAATCAGTATCTTTAAATCTACTGTACATATCCTCTCCGGATACAAATAGCGGACCATTCGGATATGAAGTATAGTTTCTAAGCGCAGTGTCTAATATATAAGCGTGAGCATAAGTGCCATATTCCATAGCCTGTGTATTATCGGTTATCCAAAGTGGCCAGTTAGGTCCCCAATTTACACCGTTTGGAGTAGCGTCCGAATTATAATCGGTAGAGGCATAAATTCTGTTATTACTTGCGTATTGTGGCTGAAGAGTATCGGCTTGGTCAATACTGCCAGGTACCATCCAAGATTTTCCGATATTCGGGTCATAAGATACAACGCAATAGTTATTTAACTCATTAGTATTCGGGTTGATTTTTTTAGCTCCGAACCATACACCAGAACCGAAAATATACTTGTTTTGTGAACCACGAGGCCAGAATGTTCCTGCTTCGTTTTGTGCAACATTTTGTCCGAAAATGCCATAATTAGAATTAAAAAAATCGACATTAGAGACAGTGCTTCTCTGCAAGTCAAAAACTCCGCCGCTATAAGTTTGTAGCTTATTAGCAGGTTTTTCTTTAGCATTGATATTTAGTACACATAGTACCAAAAGCGATAAAATCAATAACTTTTTCATTATAAACTCCTTGAAATACTTTAAATAAATTAGTTTTAAAATCATTATTATTCGATAATAGCTTGTATATTCCTTTGGGCTTCGAATTAAGGAATAATCTTTACACTCATAAAGATTTTACATTAGCTCGTATTATTATTCTATAGTCGGGATTGTTGTTTAGTACTAAAGTGTCCGTATATTCTTTAAAGTAAAGTGATTGTGCATAGAATCTGACTTCGATTTTCCCTGTTTTCTTGGTATTTTCAAGAGGTGAAATCATAAATGGCAGACCTTGCCTAAAAGTATAAGTAAATAATTCACTTGGGTTAGTTGAAGACATACCATAAATTTCAATACCATTGTTTTCACCTTGATTGAAAATTTCAATGCTGTCTATATTTACAGAGCCATATTTGACATCGCCGAAATCAACATTTCTGAAAATTAATTGATTCAGGGAATCTTGTGCTTTCATATTTATCCAAGTCTTTTTGATGTTGCTATCTGTATCAATGATGTCAGTACAAGCATTAATTGATAAAGCAAATAGACTAAAGATAAGCAATATTTTCAAGTTAGAACTTATATGATAAACCATAACTTACTCCTATTTTTTTTGTATTAAACCAATTAGAGCCGTGAAAAAACCAAAAATGAGTGTATTCGAAAGCTGTAATTAAAGCTATATTTTTCGATAGTTTGTATTCTAATCCGAATTCAGGTTTTGCAGTATATCCTCCACGATTAAATCCGAAACCTATTTGTGCAAATGGCTTAAAACCTGCGAAATTGAAAGGCAGCATACGAGAAACAATACTAAAAGTAGTAAAATTTGGTAGCTGAGCATATCTGAACTCATATCCGTTAGATTCAATTCCGGTATATTCCGGTAAAAATGTTTCTTGTTTTACCTCTGCTCCTAAACGAACATTATCAGATAGTTCATAATAGACTGCTATGTTGAAATTATTAAACGGACTGAGTTTATTAGCATCTACTTTGCTTTGATTAGAATGCCATGCAAATGAATTTTTCGCTTCTATTATATAACTAAGTTCGTTAAATACATTATGTGGCAAATCATGTGATAATTTCTGTATGCTACTGTAATATTTAGGTCTTGAATTAATTATTTCTGATGATGTATTACTTTTGTCGATTATATAATTAATTTCGGTATTTTTATGTACATCAGAAGATTCATCAATAACATTTGATTTAGGTTCTGCTTCAGGAATTGGCGTGATTCCAGTATTATTTGCTTTAGTATTTTGCTCAGAATAACTATTATTTTTATTATTTATCCTATTAGAAAAATCATTTGAATACTTATTTGATAATTCATTAGATTTTATAGCAGTCGAATTATATGGTACAGAATAATTATTTTTTGAATTAGGATAATCGGCTACAACTTCGTTTATATTATCATTTTTTATACTTGGATAATTATCGGAGTAATTATTTTTATTGAAAGAATTAACTTGATTATTTATAAAGAGCAGAAAGATGATAGCCGTAATAATTGAACCCGATAATAAACCATATCCTATATATGAGTATTGCTTGCTTTTCGGAACAGTTGTAATAGCATTATTTGCTGAATTAATTGCATTTATCGGCATAGCAAAACCGGCACGCTCGAATATTCTGGATTTGGACTCAATTGATGGAGCAAATGCAGTCGAAGCTGTTTTTAAACTTTTGCTAACATTCATAAAGGATTGAAATTCCGCTCTCATTTCGCCATTTATTGATAGAGCTGAATAGAAATCTACTGATTCTGTGTCAGTAATTTCACCTGTTGCAAATTTTTCAAATAATTCGATGCTATTCATGATTTATCTCCGCTATTTAATTTCGTCAGCATAATATGGTTTCAATACTTTTAATAATTCCTGCATTGCCCTATGGCAACGCATTTTTGCATTTTCGGGGCTGATGTTAAGCTCTTGAGCAATTTCTTTGTACGACATCTCGCCGAACCATTGCATCAAAAATGCCGTTTTATAAGTATCTTTTAAATTGTCAATCAGAGATTTGATAATTGAAATCATTTCTTTGTTTTCAATGTCATTTATCAATTGATGTTCAATATCGTTAGTAAATATTTCAAGTTCGTCCGTATATTCGATTTTTACTTTTCTGACTGAATTTTTCTTTCTGAAATTATCAATCGCTATATTTTTGGCAGTAGTATATAAATACGAGAGTACATTAGTTACGATTCTGCCGGAGCGGATAAATTCAATAAATTTCAGCCAAGTATCTTCAAAAAGCTCTTCGGCTTCTGCTTTGGAATTAGTTTTAAATGTACAGAATGCATTTAGTTTACACGAGTATTTTTCATATATAGCATCAAAAGCAAGGTTAGCATCTTCAGCCCCCGAACCGATTATCTCGGTTAACTCTTCATCGCTATATTTTCTATATTCTTTCATCTATTCCTTTTGTATTATACCCTGCATTAAATAGGACGGAAGTTTTATACTAAGCGTAACAAAAATAAAAAAAATTGTTTTAATAATCGTATAAATAATAGTGGAATGTTATAAAGTTTATAATGTTTATAAAGTTTATAAAGTTGAAAGTTCGTAAAGTTATAAAGTTATAAAGTTGAAAGTAAGAATTGGGAAATGGGAAATGGGAAATGGGAATTAGGAATTAGGAAGTTTGGGTAGAGTCGATTTCTTTCTTCCAACAGTGTTAGCTGTTGAATATTGGTAGAAAAGCCATGTAG
The DNA here is from genome assembly GCA_942493235.1 of uncultured bacterium. GTDB lineage: Bacteria > Bacteroidota > Ignavibacteria > Kapaibacteriales > UBA2268 > ENR-C587. Next base: position 1,426,221 of record OW818676.1, read on the forward strand.
CACCTATTCTTCAAATTCCCCTCCAAAAGGAGGGGTGGCATCGCGAAGCGATGACGGGGTGGGTTCTTTCTTCGGAATTGGGAAGTAGGAAATAGGAATTGGATAGTGGCGTTTGGAAAATAGATTCTTCTCTTCCAACAGCGTTAGCTGTTGAACATCGGTAACATGAAATTGGCACTCTCCCTTTCGCCTCCTTACTATGCTCTGCGTAGTAAGGCTGGCCTTCCAACAGCGTTAGCTGTTGAATATTGGTAGAAAAAGCCATGTAGCAACTATTCTTCAAATTCCCCTCTAAAAGGAGGGGTGGCATCGCGAAGCGATAACGGGGTGGGTTCTTTCTTCGGAATTGGGAAGTAGGAAATAGGAATTGGATAGTGGCGTTTGGAAAATAGATTCTTCTCTTCCAACAGCGTTAGCTGTTGAACATCGGTAGAAGAAAAGTTTGGAAAAATTTAGTTCTTTTCCTCCAACAGCGTTAGCTGTTGAAAATTGGTAGAAGAAAAGTGCCACACTCCCTTTCGCCTCCTTACTACGCTCTGCGTTTCAAACAGTGTTAGCTGTTGAATATTGGTAGAAGAAAAGTTGACAGTAGAAATTGAAGCAAATTTTTAGCATTTATTTCAATCAAACTAATCCTATAGGGTTAAAATACAAGCACAGAAGCAAGAAAATTATTTTAAATATTAAGAGTGAGATAATTTGTGGATTTTTACAAACTGAGGCTTGAAACGGTTACCCTTAACATCATAGTTCATATAATTAATACCAAAGCAGTATTTGCTAAGGCTGGAGCGTACAATTTTATTTTCACTTACTAATTCGGTAAATTTTGTTTTGTAATTAATACGAGGAGTTTTAGACTCTGCAATTACTATATTTTCTAATTTTCGGATATTGTCTTGAGCTTCAAATTTCAGATTAATATCAAAGGTAAGTTTTTCGTTCTGAGTTTTATTCAATAGAGTAATTCTATTATATGTAACTCTAAGTTTATTTAGTAAGTCGGCAGAGTTCATATTCAGTTTTTCTTCAATTAACTTCTCGGCACCACCATTAATAGGATATTCTATACTATTTTTTTTCAGTCTTTCTTTGATAGTTTTATTTCTATTATCCTTCTTTTTCATTTCAAAATAAATTGTATCAGTTTCGACATATTTTCTGTAGCGTACTTTATATCTGTTTAATTTACCGTTATGGTGCTCGTTATAAAATTTAAAATCTTCGGTATCAAAATAATAATTATCATAGCAAAATACTTTAGTAGATTCAATATCCAGAATTGAATAATCATCAGATAGCTGAGGTAATAATCTGAAAAGTTGCTCTATAGTAAGAATGTATTTCTTATCAAATCGATTGATTAGGTTACGATTTTCTAAATCTTTAAGGCTAATTGTAGAGAAGTCGGCAAATGTATGCTTAGGGAAAATTATATCCTGACTAATATTATCATTTATATTCATTCCGGAAGCGTCCATCTTTAAGTTGATTTTCTATATTGAAAAAAAGTAAATTTAATAAATATTTCACACATTTCCAAGTAAATTAAATATACCAAATAAAATTTACGAGTTAAACACTGACCATTCGTTTAAAGAATTTGATTTTCCTGCTACTACAGTAGGAGCAGAAAATTCATTAAGAGTGTCAATAATAGATAAAGCACCGATTCCGGAATTCTTTTTCCCTGTAAAAGGAAATATATCCGGTCCGCGTTGACATTTACAATTAATATTGATTCTGCCGGCAAAGTATTTCAAATTATTAGCTACCTGTGAGAGCTCTTCTTTATCTGTTCCAAAGACACTAATCTGCTGCCCAAACTCACTATTATTTACATATTCATAGACAGTTTCGATGTCGGAATATTGCACTAATGGGATAATCGGTCCGAACTGCTCTTCATTGTATATTTGCATATTGGGAGTTATATTGCCAAGTATTGTCGGATAGAAAATGCTATGGTCTGTACGACCTCCGTTAGAGTTTAAGCATTCAGCCCCTTTAGAAATAGCATCTTTAAATAGAGATTTTAAATACATCACTCTATTTGGGTCAAAAACAGGTGTAATTCTAACGCCTTCGTCCCAAGGCATTCCAATGATTGTTTTTTCAATTATTGAAACTAATAAATCCGTAAATTCTTTGTAAATATCTTTATGAACAAAAACGATTTTTATTGCCGCACATCGCTGACCATTAAATGCTAAAGCTCCGAGCAGCACTTCTCTGACTGTTTCTTCCATATTAATTTTACTTAGTATAATTGCAGGATTTTTTGCTTCTAATCCGAGCAACAATTTCAATTTATATGGTCTGGGATGAGCATAGAGCAAAGGCTCGGAAAACATAGAGCTACCCATATATGCAAGCATATCAGGAATACCGGTAAGCATAATCGGCTTAATAGTTTCTTCGTTTTTGCCCCTGACTACATTGACCACTCCCGCGGGGAATGCAGCAGCGAGCGGTTCTAAAATAAAGCTGTGAAGTAAAGCACCATATCGCGGTATTTTAATAATCACACTGTTGCCCATCAGTAGTGCCGGTATTGCCAAGGAATATGTCTCGTAAAGCGGATAATTACTCGGACCCATTGTAATCACAGTTCCCACCGGTGTCCGGTGGACAATACCGGAAAAACCGTTTGAACGCTTTAATTCTTTTACATTGTCAATATTTTTAATTGCATTAGCGGTAGTATTAATATATTCAACTGTGCGATCAAATTCATTAGTCGATTCTGAAATCGACTTACAATTCTCCCACATTAATAATTTTATTATTATGTCTCTATTTTTTTCTAATTCATTGACAAAAATATTGATAGCAGAAATTCTGTAAGCTAATGATTTGTTTTTCCACGCTATGGATTTAAAAGAATCAAGTGTACATTCAAGTGCGGCAAGTGAATATTTATCATTCATCAGATAGTTTTTACCTATCTTATACTTGGTTAGCTCATCTCCGTTTTTAATATAGATAGGAGAATAAACATCTTCGCTATAAGAATCTAATTTAATAATTTTCCCATTTATTAATGTAGAGTCTGCAATTATCTCGGAATCTAATTTTGCGAAGTCCGGAATATTATTTTTATCCGGGAAAACTGTTTGCATTAGCTAAAACTTTCTTTAAATCAACAAATCTAAATTAAAAAAGCCCGCCTAACAGAGGTAGGGAGCTTTTTTTACTATTTTATAAAGACATAAAGCAGATTATGTAATATCTTGAGCTACAAATGGAACTAATGCCAAATGGCGTGAATATTTGATAGCTTTTGCTATTTGTCTTTGTTGATACGCATTTACGCCAGTAATTCTTCTTGGTAAAATTTTACCTTGGTCATTAGTAAATCTGCTTAAAAATTTTGGATTTAAGTAATCAATTACTTTAGAATCTTTTAGCGGATTTGTTTTTTTTCTGACCGTCTTTTTATTCGGACGAAAAGTCGAATTATTCTGCATTGGATGAATAGCGTTATTCATTATTTACTACTCCTTGTTTCTCTAATGTTTTTGGATCTTTCGAAACGTTTATTAAAACGCTCAACACGTCCTGCAGTATCGACAAGAACTTGTTTGCCGGTAAAGAACGGGTGGGACTTTGAGTCAATGTCAAGCACCATTCTGTCGTTTTTGTAGCAGGAGCGAGTTTGAAATGTAGTCTTGTCTGTCATTACTACATCAATCACATGATAATATGGATGAATACCCTTTTTCATAACTGCCCTTATTTTGTGAAATCCATTTTGTCTAATTCTGCAATGTCCTTAACGGCTACGAATGTTTCCAAAAAACGCAATGAGCCGGTCTTTGAAGAACGAACGCCTTTAACGATTTTAACATAAGTTTTATCGTCGCCTTTTTTCTTCTTCAGTTTATCGCCGAATGTTTGTTGTTTTGCCATTTCTATCTCATTAAAATTCACTGAAATATTTAAGAACTACAAATATAATGTAAATCCTAATAATTTCAAAATTTTTTTTTTATAAATTATTGATTGTGGAAAACTTTCTTAAATTCCTATTCTATGTATATATTTTAAAATTACAGAAGTATTAGCCCAAGACATAGTAGAATTGGCTGTAGATACAATTTGATTGACTACAAAATACAAATCGCTGCCTACTATCGGTATCCAATTAATTCTAAAATTTATTATCAATCTGTCGTATATATTTGTCCATTGAGTATATAATGATGAGTATAATTTCGGATTAAACGAATACTCTAACCTTAGACCGAACCTGTTAGTTTGAAATTCATTTAACAACAAATCAACATAGCTTTTTTTAAAGTCAGAAATTACTACGAAGTTTTTGCTAACCGAGCAAGTCATATTTGCTGAGAAATCTGTTGAAGTACCGTCATAGAAACCGCCGTAAGCAAGGGACAATCCGAAAGATATTTCTCTGCCTTCAAAAGAAAGAAAGTTAAAACTATAGCGGTTATTTTCATATTTCCCCGGCTGAACAAATTTCCCGAATACCAAGTATTGCTTTTCAGTCAAATACTCATACTGCCGACTATAATTCAAACCAAAGTATTCTCCGCTTTTGGTAATTATCGCAAAAGGCTGAACCGATATACTTGAAGATTCCAATACGTTAGTTACAGAATTCCAATATTGAGACAATTCCAAGGGTACAAATACGAACTGATGAATGCCTTCTATGCCTGGTCTGGGTCTGTATTTACTTTGAAAATAAAATCTTTTGTAATTTTCGCGAGGCAAAAAGCCTAATCCGGGACGGAAATTTCCTTGCAATTCCGAAAAATTCACATCAATATATACTAAATCATTTGGTAGGGTTGCCCAGATCGAATATGCTGTACTTGAATTGTCGCTAATGTTTTTATCTTTGGATTGTGCAATTGATGCACCTAAATATAACTTATTATCCCCAAGGAATTTCGCTGTATTATACTTAACATCACAACCGTATAAATAATTAAATGAAGTATCGTTTGACATATAAGTACCTATTGCTCCGATAGAAATATTCGGAGAAATCTCCTGCTTAATACGAATTAGATTATGAGACTCTGTCGGCACCGAATCTTTGGAATTTGTCCAAATAGAAAGTAATCCTATATTCGTGTTGCCCTGCTTACCAAGTAGTCTTACCCCGCCGATTATCGGGATTTCTTGCTCATCATATATACCGATTTTCCTTGAATAGAAACAAGAAGCATTCCCCGGAAATGTAAATTTAAAGAAGTCTGCCCCTTCTAAAAAAAATTCTCGCTTTTCAGTATAATTTGTTTCGAATCTTGTAAGATTAACCTGTACCTCGTCGCTCTCGACTTGAGCAAAATCCGTATTTAACGTGATATTAAATTTTAAAGTAGGGGTAATCAAATAATTAATATCTCCACCGATTTTCGTAATCGGGTCAAATGGTTTATCTTTTAGATATTGCCCACCTAATTTAACAAACGGCTTTAGCTCTATACTCTCTCTGCCTTTAATTTCTTTTAATCCCAGCAGGGTTCCGGCTTGCGACACATGTTCAAAATCATAGTTTCGGCTCCAGCCCTGCCAGAAAACTTGCTCTTGCTTACGCCGAATGTTTCTTTCGAGATTAATTCCCCATTCCTGCACCATAAGGTCAGGAAATTTAAGTGTACTGAAGGGAATCCCAATTTCAGCAAACCACCCTCTGCTATCAATAACAGTGGCTGCATCCCATACCCCGTTCCAGTCGCGATTAGAGACAGTGCCGTCATTAGAAACCAAAAGATCAGACCTTGCTCCGTTCGGATTAATAACAAATATATAGCCATTGGAGTTGTCATTATATGTATCAAATGCAATTTCAAAATTATCATCATACCAATATGGAAAATCTCGTTTAAAATATTTAGCGGTGATTTTATTAGGCTCTGAATCATAGCACCAAATACCGATGTAAATAAAATTTGAATCATAAATTATAGCAGCCTCGGTTCTTTCGGTTACCGGCAACCCATTATTTAACTCGCGTTGAGTAAAGTTAGTAATTATCTGTGCTTTTCCCCAAATTTCTTCATCTAATAATCCGTCAATTTTAATCACTTTATCGGTTTTTGCTGCATTTATTGTGTTCGGAAATGATACTTGACCCCTTGCTTGGATAAATAATGCAAAAAATACTAAGATATTAGTAATAAAATTGCATAAAAGTATATGTTTTACTTTGCTCATATTTGCAAATTTTGTATATTTATGGATATAAAAGTGTAAAATTACAAATATAATCTTTTTTTAAGGATAATTTGTAATAATTTAGAGTTTAATATTATTAGAAATAACAATAAAATGTCAGAACAATCCGACTTAACAAATAGAACAGAAGAATTAATTGAATTAATTCAGGAGAAGCTGTTCGGTTCCGGTTATGAAGATTTTCGAACTAATCGAAAGTTAAAAATTGAGATAAGCGGATTATTGCAGGATTTACTCGAGCTATTTAGGCTTAATTCGGAATATTTCACAACTACTTATTCAAATTTCAATTGGGATAATGTAAATAGTTTTTATTCTGAATTTCAAGTGAATGCTAACGGCATAAGTGAAGATGCTTTATGGAAATTCTGCAAAGTAAATTTAAGAGCATTATTAAAGCAAATAAAAGTATAACTGAAAGATTCGATGGCAGATAAAGTAATAAATAACACCATTCGTGATGCAGACACTTGGATAGAGCGTGGCGACCACGCAATTAAATCCGAGAAATGGGAAGACGCTGCCGAATGCTACCGCCGAGCAATTGAAATCAATCCTAGGCATGCATTCGCCTATTTTAAAAGAGGTAATGTATATTTGGGATTAGAGAAATATATCGAAGCTTTGGTTGATTTTAATAATGCAATTGTGCTTAATCCGAATTTCTCTTTTGCATATTTCAAGAGAGGATTAGTCAATACCGAGCTTAGATTTTTTAAAAAGTCCATTGACGATTATACTAAAGCCATAGAGCTCAATCCTGATTTTGTATTTGCCTATTATCGCAGAGGCTATTCTTACTATGTAGTCAGAAAATATGATAAAGCTATCGAAGATTTTACCAAAGCATTATCTTATAATCCGTCTTATGTGCTTGCACTATTTTACAGAGCAAATTCATATTTCGAAAAACGCGAATTAGAGCCTGCAATTGAAGACTATTCTATTGTAATTCAATTAGACAATCAGCATGAAAAGGCATTTTTATCGCGTGGCATTGCTTTAGGTACTTTAGGTAAATATAATGATGCAATTAAGGATTATTCAGCCGCAATCGCCTTAAATGCTAATTGTTTAATGGCTTATAACTATAGAGGGTTGATTTATAGCAAACAAAAGCACTATGAAAGTGCGATTAGGGATTTTGAGAAAGTAATCGAATTTGAGCCGAATTCTCCCGATGCTCATAACAATTTGGGTATTGCTCATTTTGCCATAAAAGATTTTGAGAATTCTGTACGCTGTTATGATAGAGCTATTAATCTGACTCCGGGTTCTTTTAATTTATATTATAATCGAGCCAATGCTTATTTTAATCAAAAAAAATATATTGAAGCTATAATTGACTATGACAGAGTATTAGAATTAAAGCCGGATTTCGGACAGGCATATTTTGGTAGAGCAAACTGTAATTCTTACTTAGAGCAATTCAAAGATGCTTTTAAAGATTACACTAAAGCTCTTACTATTAATCCTAAGTTTGTTCAAGCTTATCTCGGCAGAGCAAATGTATATATGAAAATGAAGTATTTCAAAAAGGCTTTAGAAGATTTTACTCTTGCCATAGAAATAAATCCTGAATTTGCTCAAGCATACTTAAACAGAGGAATTGCTTTCCGCTCTGACGGGAAAATCGAAGATGCAGTCAATGATTTTAATGATTTTCTCCGATTGCATCCTCATAAAGATTCTACAAGTAATCAAATTAGAAATTGGATTAAAAAAGTAGGGCATAATCCTACTTATTAAAATATTAAAAATAAACGAAAATCAAAATGAACAGTCTTGTTAATAAACTAAAACAAATCGGTATAGACAATAATCAGTTTAATTCGGAAATAACGAGCAATAGTATTGATATAAATATTTTTGAACAAATAATCGATTCAATAATTGAAAATCAAAATTCAAAGTTTTTACAATGCCATGATATTTTTGATAAAATTCTGAATAATATCAATGAGTCTATTGTAATCACTGATAATAGTAAAATACTATTCGCAAATAATTCTGTTAGAGAAAAATTACATTTACCCAAATCAGGACAGATTTCCTTTGATGATTTCTCACTTAAAGTTTGCCAGGAAGACCGGCAATCAATTATATCAGCTATTGAGAATATCCAAAACAATATCACTATCAAAGAAAAAATCAAAATACGTATTTCGCCCGATACTAAAAAGCAATTATGGATAGAAATGATTTTTTCTCCTATTGAATATAGAAATAAAGCTGCTATACAAGTGATTATAGAGAATATTTCTGACAAAGTTCAAACATCTATTCAGAAAGAAATTATTTCTAATATGATGTTAGATGCAGAGAAAAAAAGATTCGAAACCGAGAAAATGATAGAGAGAAGTGCTAAAATTGCTTCTGTAGGAGTGATTGCCTCAGGTATTACCCATGAAATCAACCAGCCGCTTAATGCTATCAAAGTAGGCTCTGACGGATTACTAATTTGGAATATGCAGCATCCGGGAGTATTTCCGGAGAAAATCATGAAAGTGGTTAATGCAATTTCAATATCTGCCGGTAAAATAGATAATATTATAAAACATCTGCGTTCCTATTGGCTTGATGATAACGATATGGAATCCTCTCCTGTAGATGTAAATAAAGTAGTAAATAATGCTGTACTGCTTCTTGGGCAAAAATTAAATTCTCACGATATAGAATTGATTGTCGATTTAGATGACTCAGCTCCGATTATCTCCGCAAATGCGGTAGATACCGAGCTTATTATAAATAATTTAATAATGAATTCTATAAATAATTTTGACAAAATAGAGAATAAAATCGATAAATATATTAGAATTGAAACTATTAATGAGAATAACAATGTAATTATCAGACTATCGGACAACGGTACTGATTCAACAGGTATTACCGAAGAATTATTATTCGAACCATATTTATATAATGACCTTCGGAATACATCATTCGGCATCGAGCTGGCAATTGTAAAGTTATTTATAGCCAGGTTTAATGCAAAAATAGCTGTGGCGGCTAATTCAGACAATGGAACTACGTTTTCATTGAAATTTAAAAAGAAGTGTTAAATTACTAATGGGTGTTAGAAATGATTAAAGTTTTAATAATTGATGATGACCAGCTTAGCCGTGAGATTTTTGTCGATACTCTCAGCGGTTTGCTCGACATTATGATTGTTCAATGTGAATCCGGAAGAGAAGCACTTGAATATTTAAAAAAAGAAGATTTCGATATTATTTTCAGCGATATTAAAATGCCCGGCATGAGTGGTATTGATTTATTAAGAGAATATAAAAAATTGGAAAAACCCAAAAAATCCAAATTTGTTCTTTTTACCGGCTTTGCTACTATTGATTCAGCAATTAAAGCACTTAGAGAAGGTGCTTACGACTACCTTCTTAAACCACTTGATATTAGAAGAGTAATAGAAATAATCAAAGAGCATTCCGATAAACCGGATTCATCTGATAAATCGGAGGAAGACCGGTCAAAGAAAAAATTAAAAAAAAATGATATAAATACACTTCTTAATAATGGTTCATATCTGAACCTTGCTGAAATGGGAAGAATTGGTATTTTCTCAACAGAAATGAAAGAAAATGTTTCTGTTGCCATTAAATTTCATGAGAATAGAACAATTCCCGTTCTTATACAAGGAGAAAGCGGTACCGGCAAAGAAATAATTGCCCATTTAGTCCACAACGGAACCGGCAAAGTAGAAAACCCATTTATCTCTATCAATTGCTCGGCTATTTCTCCTTCATTATTTGAAAGTGAATTGTTCGGGTACGAGGGCGGTACTTTTACCGGCTCAAAGGATAAAGGCATGCCCGGCAAACTTGATTTAGCCGAAGGTGGAACTATATTCCTTGATGAAATAGGTGATTTGCCAATTGAAATGCAACCAAAGCTATTGAGAGTACTTCAAGAAAGAGCATTCTATAGGGTCGGAGGGCTTAAAAAAATTCCAATTGATGTGCGAATTGTCGCCGCTACCAATAAGCAGCTTGAGCTGATGGTTAACGAAGGGAAATTCCGCAAAGATTTGTATTATCGCTTAAATTCCGGATGGATATTCTTGCCCCCACTCAAAGAGCAAAGAGAAGCTATTCCATTACTTGCTCAATTATTCTTGAATGAATTCAGCGAGACTCGCAAGCGACAGTTTAAATTTATTAGCCCTGGTGCTGTCGATATATTACAAGACTATGACTGGCCCGGTAATATCAGAGAATTAAAAAATATTATAGACCGCATTGCTTTATTATATGATGAATTCGAATTAAATGAAACTCATCTCGGATTTTTGAAATCCGCCAGGAAGAGTTTTGCTTTCTCTCATACGATTAAACCGATTATCCGACCGGGAAATTTTGAATTACCTGAAGAGCCAATAGATATGCAAATGCTTGAGCTTGAAATCGTAAGATTAGCTTTAGAAAAATTCGGAAATAATAAATCTAAAGCAGCTAAATTTCTTAATCTTACTCTAAGCAATATGAGATCAAAGATGAAAAAAATGATGATATAAAATCAAAAGCAAAACAACCTGACGGTTAATCCTCAGGTTGTTTTTATGTAATCACAATATTATCACATTGTCTAAGAAATAAATTATTTTACCAAACTTTCATAAGTATCGACTATACTATAATTTTCACTATTCGGAAAATTCTTTTTATATAATTCGATTATGGTAATGGCATCTTCATATTTCTTCATAGCAATCAATACTTCAATTTTCCCAAAATATGCCGGCTCAATAATTTGCGTGTCCGAGTAATCATCGATAGCATAATTGTAATAGACCAAAGCTGCTTTATAATATTCCATTTTCTGGTATATTAGCCCTGTATAGTATTCTCTATAAGCTAATTTCTCTCTTAATTCTACAATAAATGAAGTTGAAGCAGCAAATAAGCTATCAGATGGATAAACAGACTGAAATTCAGTAAATGCTTGAATAGCTTTAAATGTGTAATCTTGATCTCGGTCATAGCTTGGTGACAAATTATAATAGCAGAGTGCAGTTTTAAATAAACAGGATTTATTATAGTCACTTCTTTGATAAATCCGTCTGAGAAGATTATAATTAAATGCAGCAAGCTGAAACTCTTTTCTTGAAAAATTGATTTCTGCTATATAATATTGAGCATCATCAGCATATTCGCTTGCAGGATATTGCAGTTTAATTATATCAAACAATTGCTGGGCTTTCAAATAATTCTCATCTTTGAATTCATTGATTGCTTCTTTATATGTTTCTTCTACGGATTTAGGCTCTACCCTATTTGTTGACGAGCAAGATATTAACCCTACAAAAGCTAAAATAACTATAATATATTTATTCATTTTACCATTTATTTGTTGAAAATACAAACTACTAAAATAACATAAAAATTTCAATTTTCATTGCTTTATTATAACGTAATAAATAAAAAAAGGATACAAATAATTCGACTAAGATGCAGTACAAGTGCAATATAATATAATTAACTGATTCGACCCCACGCATCAGAGGCTGTGTAAATACTATAAGATTATTGTTTTAGTGATATTGAAATTTCTTATAGTCCTTGTTTCCCCACGCTGAAGCGTGGGGTTGAATTAAGGAGTGCAGATTTTAGCAATAGCTATTAAGTTTATATCAACCTGACGGTTAACCGTCAGGTTGCATTGAAAATAAATGAATATTTTTGAGTTTTTACACAGCCTTAAAAGCGTGTGGTATAGTAAATATAAGCTCAAATGAAGCAAATCTTGATTTTAATCTCTAACGAATATTTGCCTATTCAATAGTCTGATAATCAAACATGTACTTTATTTATGCTTGCAATATTTATCAAGGAATTTAAAGAATTCCGCATTCCAAACTATAAATTCTTGTGGTTTAGAGATAAAATGAGTTTCTTCTGGAAACACAATTATTTCCGATGGAATCCCTTTTACCTGAGCTGCGGTAAATGCCTCCAAGCTTTGAGTATAGGGCACTCTGAAATCTCTCTCGCCGGTAGAAATCAGAATAGGAGTATCCCATTTATCAACGAATCTATGAGCGGAATTTTTATCATAATACTCTTTATTTTCGGAGTTCCAGTAGGGACCGCCATTTTCCCAATTAGGGAACCAAAGCTCTTCGGTAGCACCATACATACTTTCCATATTGAATACACCGCAATGAGCAATAAAAGCTTTAAATCTTTTGTTATGATGAGCCGCAAGCCAGAAAGCAGCATATCCGCCGGCACTTGCTCCGGCTGCACAACGTCCGTCTTCGTCAATGTATTTTTCATTAGATAAATCATCGGTAGCATCGATAATGTCATTCATCGGATTGCCACCCCAGTCTTTACTGATAGCATTATTCCACTCCTGACCAAAACCCGGTACGCCACGTCTATTAGGCAGTAATATCACATATCCCTGCGAAGCCATAATATAATAATTCCAGCGGAAATGGAATTTTTGCCCCAGCATACTCTGTGGACCGCCCTGTAAATATGACATCATAGGATATTTCTTATTAAGATCGAATTCAGGCGGATAGACTACCCAGCAATGAATATTTTTCCCGTCACGAGAGCGAACCCATCTCTGGGCGACCTGAACTTTTTTATATTTCGATAATATGTCTTCATTGATTTTTGTAATTTGTGTAATCTTTTTATTATTCAAATCCATTTTGTAATAATTGACAGGGTCGCTTATGCTTTCTCTTCCATAAACCAAATAATTGCCGTCTTTACTGATGCTCAATCCGCTTTCATGATTATACCAACCCGAAGTAATAATTTCCCAGCTACCATCTTTAATTATCATTTTATATATTTGAACAGTACCACTGTCTTCTGCACAGAAATATAAGCATTCGGCATTCGGAGACCAAACTTTATCTCCCACCCATTGGTCAAGCTTTGATGATAGCTCGGTAATGGAAGAAGATTTTCTATCATAGAGCATTAATCGTCTGCGGTCTGATTCAAATCCGTTATGCTCCATTGAAATAAAAGCTATATATTTGCCATCCGGTGAATAAAGTGGCTCTAAGTCATAACCATTAAAATTATCGGCTATTGATTTAGTCTGCTTAGTCTCGAAATTATAAATATAAATATTGGAATTGGTAGTCTGAACAAAGTCCAAGCCCTGCAATTTCTTGCATGTATATGCTATTTCTTTTGAATCCGATGACCATGATATTTGCTCGGCTCCACCACTGGGCTTTAAGGGAGTGTCAAAAGCTTGACCGGGCATTATGTCCGTAACAGCTCCACCATTAGAGCTAACTATAAACAAATGCGAATAGTTTTCATCTTCCCATTCGTCCCAATGGCGTAGAGGTAGAGAAGTATAAATTTTCATATTTGCTTTTGGATATTCTGGATATTTATCGTGTACTGTTTTATCAATTTTAACATCAGAAGTAAATGAAATATATTTCCCGTTCGGTGCCCATTGTATATTTGAAGCACCATTATCGATATTAGTTATTTGCATAATATCAGAACCGTCAGGATTCATTGTATAAATCTGATAGCTACCATTGCGATTAGAAACAAATGCGATTTTCATACCGTCAGGCGACCAGCATGCCTCTATATCTGATTTTGAACTGCTTGTAAGTAAAACGGGAACTCCACCGCTTGTAGAAACCTTATATATATCTTTAGTAAATTTATTATTGGCTACATTTGGTGTTGATTGATTAAAAAGTAACCATTTGCCGTCTGGAGACAATTGGGGGTTGCTTAATCTTTTCAGAGACATCAAGGCTTCGGCAGTGAATGTTGCTTTAGTCGATTGGCTGGGGTCAGATTTGAACTTTGTTACATCCGTATTCTGCATTTTATCGGATTTGGTATTTTGAGCATTGACATTCATACACATCGCCAGTATTAGTGATAATAAAATTGTGTATTTCATAAGTTATTCCACCTATTTATTAATTGTTATATATATAATTACAAACTACAAAAATATGGAATATTCACGATTAATTTGAACGAAATATTAGGGAATTTCTAAAATAAGAGCCAATAATCCCTTTTCAAAATAAAATATCTTTTGATATGCCATTTCTAATTAGTCAACCCCAGACAAAGTCGGTTCGGAAGTGAAAAAGTTATAAAGTTCGTAAAGTTTTAAAGTTGGAATTGGGAATTGGGAAATAGGAAATAGGAATTTCTACGTCTCCGCACTATGCTCTGCGTAGTGCGACTGGTGTGATGACAAAAATCTTTCAACCTCATCCAAACCCTCTCCGAAGGAGAGGGCTCTAAGATTGTTTAGTGAAAATGTTCTTTTCTTCCAACATCATTAGATGTTGAACATCGGTAATAAAGCTGTTTAGCAACTATTTTTTTAAATTCCCCTCCAATTGGAGGGGTGGCATCGCGAAGCGATGACGGGGTGGGTTCTTTCTTCGGAATTAGGAAGTAGGAATTTGCACGTCTCCTTACTATGCTCTGAGTAGTGCGACTGGTGTGATGACTAAAAATCTTTCAACCTCACCCAAACCCTCTCCGAAGGAGAGGGCTTTAAGAGTATATATAATAATCGGCTGGAGGCTATGTTTCTTATCAGCACTGCCAGCTCAATCTTATAGTTGTGTAACGTGGTAAATAAGTACCGCCATATACTTGATAAAACTGTCTGTTTAGTATATTAAACACATTCAACCCTAAATGTAAATTATCTGTAAGATAAACTCCGGCATTCAGATTTAAAATAGCATAGCTCGGCACATATCCCTCATAAGTACCGGCAAGCCAGCGATAACCTTCCGTATAATTAAATGATAAGCTTGCATCATAGCACTTCTTCTCTTGATATGTCATCGAAACATTAAATCGATTTGGAGAAGTGTTTGGCAGTAAAGGCTGAGCTTTATTTGATTCCACAACCTTAAAATCATAATAAGCATAATTAGCATTACAACTAATATTTTGAGACATATTATAATTAACCTCAAGCTCAAGCCCATACTGCTCTACTTCTCCGATATTTGTATTTGATATAACCAATGCCGGAATTCCATTATAGTCGGACAGCCTGGCTTGGTCTTTAGCATTCAAATTATGATAAACCATCTGCTTTACCAAATCATTATATTGGGCTAAATCGCCACTCAAATTCGGACTCCAAGCTTGGATATTTGAATTTACCCCCGGCAGGAAGTTAGTAATAAAATCATTTATTTTGTTGTAATAAATATCGCAAGTGATATATAAATCATTGAATAATATGCCTTTATAACCAATTTCATAGCCTATGATTGATTCTACTTTCAAGTCTTTATTACCAATAGCATAAGCTTTCATGCCGGCTAAACCTAAATTAATATTCTGAGTAGTTCCGCTAAGAGCAGTTAAACTGTCATTTATTGATTTCTGAATATTGGTAAAATTAACAGGTGCACCTGTAGAAGCAAATGCCGGAGCATCGGCAGTTACGCGATATAATTCCGAATAATTCGGTCTCTGGAATGCTCTGCCGAATGATAATCTAAACTGATGTTCAGGAACAGGAGCATAAACAGCCGAGACTCTCGGAGAGAATTGTGCATTATGAATTGAAGCATGGTCGTAGCGTGCCGAGCCGACAAATTTGAACATATCAGAAAGCTTCCACTCTAATTGTCCATAAACTCCAGTATAATCGGCATCTACGTCATTGGGAATGCTCGTACCATAAGTTCTGATTTTCTGCAATTGCTCTGATATTCCCCATACTACCGATATATTATTATTGATATTAAAATTGTACTGCACGTCGAGCATGAAATCTTTGGAATTATCAAGCAGAGGAGCTCCGGGAACCATTAGCCACATAGTATCACTTGCATTTCTATTCATATAGTGGAAATGTATATTCCAATTACTTGAATTATAAGCTAATCTAAGGTAGGGACGCTCAACTTCTTTAACCAATGTTCTGCCCAGACCGAATACATAAATTTCACCCGAACTTTTGGAATAGCCGAACTCACTACTGATAGTTTTTTCATCATCAAAATCATAATCAAATCTAACTGTGCCATAAGCTGAATTTGTATTCCTGTCGTCAGCAGTCATCACCTTTTTTTCTTTTAATTGATTCGGCATATTATACTCAAAGAACTGAACAGAGTCTCGCCGGTGGGCATAGTTTAATTTGTGAGAATACCCCATGCTAACTTTATATCCGAAATCACCCCATACCCCCGCATGCCTAATATCTGCTTTATATGTTTCGTTTTCCCCGCCAAGAATTGATATTTTGGTGCCGATGATATCCTTTGGAGCATAACTTGTCAGGTTAAGGACTCCGTTAAACGCATTAGCTCCGTACAGTGAAGCAGATGGACCTCGAACTAATTCCACACGACTAAAATCTTCAAGCGGAGTAGAGAATGAATTCCATTCCTGAGCACCAAGCAGGGGCATAGAGGCATCTCTTCCGTCTTGCAATACCAAAAGCCTGCGATTTAAACCGTTGTTGAATCCGCGTGTATTTACTATGAAATCGGAGCTTCCGCTCTGCATAATATCTATGCCGGCTTTACCATCAAATATTTTAGCTAATTGTCCTGAACGTGCTGACCTCTCAATTTCTTCTTTATATTTCACACTAACTGCTGCCGGAGATTCGGTGATTTTCTCAAGTCTTTTGGAAACACCGTAAACAACTACATCTCCGGCTTTATATTCTTTATCGGATAGTTCAATATTGATAATAACATCTGCATTATTAAGTTCGACGGATTTTGAAAATTTCTCATAATTTCCGTTTCCGTTGATAAGCGTATATTCACCATTATCCAAATTATTAAATTTAAAATTGCCGTCGCTATCAGTTTTAGTTGTTAATTTACTCTCTTCGATTTTTATAGTTACCGATTCGAGCGGCTTTTTGGTTTCTGAATCAATTACTGTTCCCTTAATATTATAAGCATAAGAATTAAGTGATAATAGCAAAGTAAAAGCAGTAAAAATAAATAATTTTCGCATTCTAATTTTCAATATTATTGTACATATTTGAAGAACATAAAATTATAAGTTTAATTAGCGTAAAACTAACATTTCAAGAATATTTTTTGCATTCCGTGAATTATATCAAAAGTTTATAAAGTTATAAAGTTATAAAGTTGGAATATGCACGTCTTCGCACTATGCTCTGCGTAGTAAGGCTGGTGTGATGACTAAAAATCTTTCAACCTCACCCAAACCCTCTCCGAAGGAGAGGGCTTTAAGAATGTTTAAGTGAAAATGTTCTTTTCTTCCAACAGCGTTAGCTGTTGAATATTGGTAGAATGAAAGTTAGCACTCCATTTCGCCTCCTTATTATGCTCTGCGTAGTAAGGCTGGTGTGATGACTAAAAATCTTTCAACCCCACCCAAACCCTCCCCAAGGGAGGGCTTGAAGATCATGTATGGATTTATCTTCCAACATCGTGAGCTGTTGAATATTGGTAGAAAAGCCATGTAGCACCTATTCTTCAAATTCCCCTCCAAAAGGAGGGGTGGCATCGCAAAGCGATGACGGGGTGGGTTCTTTCTTCGGAATTGGGAAGTAGGAAATAGGAATTGGATAGTGGCGTTTGGAAAATCGGTTCCTTTCTTCCAACAGCTTTAGCTGTTGAATAATGGTAGCATGAAAGTTGACACTCCCTTTCGTCTCCGCACTATGCTCTGCGTAGTAAGGCTGGTGTGATGACTAAAAATCTTTCAACTTCACCCAAACCCTCTCCGAAGGAGAGGGCTTGAAGATCATGTATGGATTTTTCTTCCAACATCGTTAATAACGCTGTTTAGCAACTATTCTTCAAATTCCCCTCTAAAAGGAGGGGTGGCATCGCGAAGCGATGACGGGGTGGGTTCTTTCTTCGGAATTGGGAAGTAGGAAATAGGAATTGGATAGTGGCGTTTGGAAAATCGATTCTTTTCTTCCAATAGCGTTAGCTGTTGAATATTGGTAATAAACATTGTTTAGTCCCCACACTCTTTCTTCTCTTTTTGTTGTTAAATTAAGAAAGCGGTGGTGGAGTATTTCATTATGTTACCGATGTATAACACCTATCGGAGTTAAAATTTAAAATCAAAGATGTTTATCCAATAATATTTCAAAAATCAATATTTGGTAATGCTTTTTCGGTTTGTAATAGTAGAATCGCAAACCACGAATAGTATTTTCCGTATTTGAAATCTATTTGTTTGACAATTAGGATTATTATATTATTTTTGCAAGTTAACTGCTAATTTATTATTGGGTGTATTATGAAAAGATCTGCATTATTACTTTCTCTAATTCTCTTATTATTGACTGCTTGTGGCAATACCTTAGAAATTACTAAGATAGACCCCGACAAAGAAGTATCTTTAACTCAGGCTTTTACTATTGAGTTTAATAAGGATGTAGCTCCGGCAACTAAACAAAACATTTGGTTGACTGACGGATTTTTGGATTTCGAACCGAAAATCCCCGGCAAATATAAATGGATTTCCGCCAATACATTGATTTTTTCTCCGGATTTTAAGCTTAATCCTATTGAAACATATAAAGTCAAAGTTAATGAAAAGGCACTATTCGGTAACAAAGAGCTTTCAATTTCCGGCGATGAAGTAGAGTTCAGCACTCCGAATTTTAAATTAGATAAAGCAGAATTCTTCTGGGCGAATATTCCTCATCAATATTATAAAGCCGGTATTCAAGTAAATTTACTTTTTAATTATGAGGTAGTTCCCGAGCTTTTAAATAAATATCTGGAAGTTAAAATAAATAATCAGCTAATTTCAAATTATAAAATTATTACACAATCTAAAAGTGAAAAAGTAAATATAAATATTGGTGAGATTTCTCAGACCGATAAAGAACAGAAAATTGAGGTTAAAGTCAAAGAAGGCTTCGAATCTGTATATGGCAAAAAAGGACTTGAGAAAGATAAAGAGTTTACTTATAATTTGCCCCCAATCACTCAATTAGAAATTTCGGGTTATGCTTCAGGATTCGACGGAGCTAACGGGTGGATGGAGATATCCACTACGCAGTCGGTTGAAGAAAGCGTTTTGAAAAATTATATCTCATTTAATCCAACAAAAGATGTTAAATATACATTCTATGATAATAAATTCAGGATAGATGGTAATTTTGAAAATGCAAAGACAGTTACTGTCAAAATCAAAAAAGGGCTTTCCGGTTCTTACGGAGGCATACTTCAAGAAGACTATGAGCAAGATATATCATTTATAAACTTAGAACCAAGCATAAATTTCAAAGATAGAAGCGGCAAATATATGAAATATTCAGGTGAGCGAAATATTGAAGTCTTAGCCGTTAACACTGATGAAGTCGAGGTAGAAGTAAATCAAATATTTAAAAACAATCTGCTTTATTACTTAAATCAAAATAATGACCGATACTATGAACCCGAATTTGATGGATATTATAATGATTACTATACTTCAGCCGAGCAGTACGGAAAAACCCTTTATAAAGAAACCAAAACTTTAAAAAACGAGCAGAATTGGTTAGAGAAATTCCAAGTCAATCTTAATAAAATTGTTCCCGATAAAAATAGCAAAGGCTTATTTTTAATTAATATCAGCTCTACTCAAGACCGATGGATAAGCACTTCTAAAACAATAGCTCTTACCGATTTAGGACTAATTACCAAAAAGTCCGGAAATGATATTATTGTATATGTGAATTCGATTGCTGAAGCTATGCCGTTGAAAGATGTTGATATTTCGGTGATTTCTACAAATAACCAAACTATACTTAGCGGGAAAACCGATGAAATGGGAATCATACATTTTATAGATTATAAAAGCAAAATCGGTGATTTCACGCCGAGATTAATCGTTGCGGAAACTTCACAAGACTTTAATTACCTTGATTTGGATAATTCTTTAATCGAGACTTCACGCTATGATGTTACCGGTATGAGCGAAGTAAATGATAAATACTTGGCTTATATTTATGGTGAACGTTCTCTGTATCGCCCGGGCGAAACTGCACACATATCAGCTATTATTAGAAATCAGCTAATGGAGCCGGTTACAGACTTTCCTGTTATCGTAAAAGTAATGTCTCCGGTGGGCTCAGTATTCAGAGAATTCAGGTCAAATGTCAATCAAGAAGGTTCTTTTGAATTGCAGTTTGAGATACCGGACTATGCACTAACCGGCATGTATAAAGTCGAATTATATACCGGATCTTATGAACTGATAGGCAATTATCTGCTAAATATTGAAGATTTTGTTCCAGATAAAATCCGATTATTACTATCTTCAAATAATAATATTTATTCTCCGAATCAAAAAGTAAGTATCAATATTGATGCAGAATTTTTATTCGGTTCGAAAGCAAGCGGATTAGACTGGACTGCCGACTTTTATATTAATCGGAAAGATTATTTCAGTAAATCACATAAAGATTATAATTTTACAAATGATAAAGAATCAGCAGATTATTTCGAGCCATTCTCTACCTCCGGGCAGCTTGATGATAACGGCAAAGCAACGGCAGATTACATGATTGCTTCAAATATAAAGACAAGCGGATATATCGAAGGATATGCCGTAGTATCTGTTTTTGACTTAAACGGTAGAACAGTTACTCGCTCTTATCAATTCAAAATATATCCGAATCAGGCTTTCCTGGGAATAAAATCTCAAGGCTATTATTTTGGAACAAATCAGAATATCACATTTAAAACAGTAGCAATTGATAAAAATGATAAACCAATTTCTAATATTAACTATACAGCACGGCTGATACGCTATGAATGGAAAACAGTGCTAAAGCAAGATTATTCGGAGAAATTCTATTACGCATCTGAAAAGAAACAATTTATAGAATGGGAGAAAAATATCACAAGTTCTAATTCAGCCAAAGACCTTAAATTTGCATTAAGCAAATCAGGCGAGTATGAATTAAAACTGTTTACTAACGGCGATACCAACATATATACTTCAACGAATTTCTATGCCTATAGCTGGGCAAGCTCATCGGCATCAACATTTGAAGTTAATAAAGAGGGTAGAATCGAAATTGTTACCGACAAGGAAAATTACCAGCCGGGAGAAAAGGCAAAAGTTCTATTTACTACTCCTTTCTCCGGCAAGATGCTAGTTACTCTTGAGCGTAATGGTGTATATTACAGCGAATACGTTAATGTAGAGAACCGCACCGCTGAAATGACGATACCAATTACTGATGAATACTTGCCGAATGTATTTATATCGGCTACTCTGTTTAAAAAGCATAATCCGGATAAGTCCACCCCGTTTTTTGTTGGTCATGGCTACGCATCGGTTAAAGTTGACAATCCGGATAATCAATTACCGGTTGAGATAATCTGCGAGTCTCAAATCAAACCGAACACTACACAAAAGGTAATAGTTAAATCTTCCCCGAATAAAGATATACATCTTACTTTAGCCGCTGTAGATGAGGGCATTCTCTCGATAAAGAATTATAAATCACCAAATCCGTATAATTATTTTTATACTAAACGAGCATTAAAAACAGAATCTTATGATTTATATAAATTCCTACTTCCGGAGATAGTAACTACTAATCCTTCAACCGGTGGCGGCGATTTTCTAATGGATATGGAAAGCATGGTTAATAGCCGCACTAATCCGATTAAGTCTAAACGATTCAAACCATTCAGCTATTGGAGCGGAATAGTAAAGACTAATTCAAGCGGACAGGTAACTATTCCAATTGATATTCCGAATATTAACACTGAAGTGCGATTAATGGCAGTTGCCTATAAAGGTGCTAAATTCGGTTCGGCAGAGAAAGCTATGAAAGTAAAAAATGATATTATCATAGAACCCGAAATACCACGATTTCTCTCTCCAAATGACGAACTTACTATGCCGGTCAGTATAATGAATACCACTAATTCGGATATGAGCATAAAAGTAAATGTTAATGCTTGGGGCTGTGCTTGGCTTAGTTCTCCAGACGAGCAGAGCATTAATGTACCGGCAAATAAATATGTAACTGTCGAATTTAAAGTAAAAGCAAAGCAAGAAATTGGCATTGCCAATATTAGAATTACCGCTAACGGAAAAGTAAAAGTAATTGACGATACAGAAATATCAGTTCGCCCGGCTTCGCCACTAATTAGTGATTATAGGGTAGGAACTATTTATCCAGGGCAAGAGGTTAACCTCGGCGTAAGCAATGATTTCATCAAATCAATGACTAATCAATCACTGTCTATCAGTAAATTGCCTGCTCTGAGTTATGCTAAATATTTAAAGGAATTGTTGAGCTATCCGCACGGGTGCATAGAGCAGACTGTTTCAAAAGCATTTCCACAATTATATTTTGCGGAATTGGCTGCACTAATTGCACCAAATAAATTTTCAAAAACTAATCCGATTTATTATATTAATGAAGCTATTCACAAAGTTGAAAGTATGCAGTTGTGGGACGGAGGAATCAGGTACTGGCAGGAAGACAACAGTCCAAACAAATGGGCTTCGGTCTATTCTGCTCATTTTTTAGTTGCCGCCCAAAAAGCCGGCTATGCTGTCAATCATGACGTACTTAATAATTTACTAAAATATATCTCAAAATTAGCAAAAACACCGGGCACTTACGATTACTATTCTTATTCGGGTAAAAGCTCCCGTACAAGTCGTAAAATAGCTAATAAAGAAATTATTTATTCGCTTTTTGTACTTTCTCTGGCTGGACGCAATGATATATCCACTATGAATTACTATATGGCTCATCAGGAACTATTAACTATGGACACACGCTATCTGCTGGCAGGAGCTTATGCTTTAGCCGGTAAAATATCAACTTTCTATAGTTTAATACCGAGCGGTTTTAACCCTGAATTTGCCGAACGCGATGCCGGTAACAGTTTTGATTCCGAAGTACGTGCTAACGCTTTAATGCTATATGTATTGCTGGAGGTTGACCCCAATAATGCCCAAGTACCTATTATTATGCGTTACTTAAATACCAATGCAAGTAAAGTATATTCGACTCAGGATATGGCATTCACTATGCTTGCTCTTGGTAAAGCTGCAAGCATACAGGCAAATTCAAATTTCAATATTGATATTTTCGCAAATAACAACAAAATAGGGACTTTTACTGGTGAGGGATTGAGCATTGCTCCCGATAAATTGACAAATTCTGCAATTAAACTTAAAGCCACTAACGGTACCGGTTCAATTTATTATTTCTATACTGCTGAGGGAATTAAGTATAATAATGCGATAGCCGAGAAAGACTCTTACTTAAAAATTCGCAGATATTTCTATGACCTAAGATCAAAAAAATCAGTTGATTTAAATAACGTTAAGCAGGGACAATTGCTGATTTGCAAATTAACTCTTGAATCGGGCAACCGCTCTATAGAAAATATAGCTATAAGTGCACTGCTTCCGGCAGGATTTGAAATTGAAAATCCACGATTAAGCGAAGTTCAGCAAACTACTTGGAAGACTAACAGCCCGATGAAGATTCGGCATCTTGATATTAGAGACGACAGATTATTACTCTTTACAGATATTAATGCCAATAAATATTCCGAATACTACTATATGGTACGTGTAACCAACCAGGGTATTTACACCTTGCCACCGGTTATAGCCGAGGCTATGTATGCTCCGGAATATGCTTCTATTTTTGGTAATTCATTTGTAAAGATTTTCAAATAGTTTGTATGAGGTTTTGAAAAGTAAAAATATTACCAATTTGTCATTCTGAGTTACTGACCACCCGCTACGCGGCTGGTAAAACAATACAATGACAACAAAAAAAGAACGTGTATATTGAAAGTTTTTGAAATTGCCCGGTACAACATTGGTAATAAAGATTCCGATTTTGAGTTTGGGCAGGAAGCATTTAGATAGAATAATTGGTGTTATAATACCCGCTTAACAGGCTGTCACCTTAATATGCTTCCCAAAAACTAAATAATAATTAAACAATATCAAATAATCATTGGAAATAGAATGAAAACTCCAATTGAAGAATTAAAGATAGTGTTTACAAACACTGCAGGCATCGATATAGGTTCGGAGAAACATTTCGCAGCAGTAGGTCAGGGAAACGGGGCAGTACGCTCATTTACCAGTTTCACCAAAGACTTGCAGTCAATGTCTTTGTGGTTTAAGGAAAACGGTATAACAACGGTTGTAATGGAATCAACCGGCAGTTATTGGATTCCTGTATATGAAGTTTTGGAAAGTGCCGGTTTTAAAGTAGCACTTGTCAATGCCGCCCATGTCAAGAATGTTCCTGGCAGAAAAAGCGATGTGATAGACTGCCAATGGCTCCAAAAGATATATAGTTTTGGACTACTGCGCGATTCATTCATTCCAAGCGAAGATATCCGCCGTATTCGCTCGTATGTCAGACTAAAAAGCGATCATGTAAGGAGTGCCGCCTCACATATACAGCATATGCAAAAAGCGTTGGACCAAATGAATATTAAAATACATAATGTAATTTCGGAAACAGCCGGAGTAAGCGGGATGAAAATATTAAAAGCTATAATCTCAGGTGAACGATCTCCCGAAATATTGCTTTCGTTGTGCGATACAAGGATAATAAATAAGAAGAGGCAAGAGGTAATAAATTCGCTTGAAGGTAATTTTCGCACCGAGCATATATTTGCTCTAAAACAAGCAGTAGAAGGATACGAATTTTATCAGAAGCAAATTATTGACTGTGACGATGAGATAGAAAAGTTACTCAATAAATTTAATTCTTCAAATGAAAATGATGGGTTTGAAATTGACGTAAAAAAAGTAGGTTTTAAAAAAGTACGCCGACACGCATCAAGTTACGATTTAGAGAGTATGTTGATTAATATGACGGGTGGTGTTAATTTGTCAGTTCTCCCCGGTATGTCTGCGTACAATAGTTTGCAACTACTAGAGATAGGGACGGATATGAGCTTTTGGTCAAACTCTAAAAAATTCACATCGTGGTTGGGAGCAGCCCCGCAAACACATCAAAGCGGGAAAAGCCGTAATAAAGGACGCACAAAGAGGCATAAGAACAAAGCTGCTCATATACTTCAATTAGCGGCAAGAACAGTAGGAAGAAGCGGCACAGCATTAGGAGCATTTTATAGAAGGATAAGTAGAACAAAAGATGCCCCAACTGCAGTAACAGCAACGGCAAGAAAATTGGCAATACAAATATACAATTTACTAAAATATAAGCAAGAATACAAAGAATTTGGTTCGGAGGAATATGAAAAAAAATACGACGAAATTCAATTGAAAAACTTAGAAAAGAAGGCAAAAAGACTTGGGTGCATTCTCGTTAAAGTGTCTTAAATTTTGAGTGTTAATCAAAACACTTATTGGGATATATTTTCGTATAACACTTTTAAAATATCGGATAAATCATTGTGAATATAGCGTTTACAAGGACACTCAAGAAAAGATGTCATTAACAGTGCAACGAAGAATCCAGAGTTATCAACAAGTTAGCTTAATCTGGATTCTTCACTGCGTTCAGAATGACAACTTTTTAGTCAGCCTCTTGAACAAATGGAAATTGAAAATTTTATAGTTTTGCAACAGACTTATTATGTTCATGAAAATAGTTCTAATGAATATTTTCTGCATTAATTTGCTATCTTATAAAATCAAAAGATGTTGAAAATCAATAATATAATATCTTAAATCCCCACTTAGCTCAAGGCAAATTTCCCTTTGGCACATCTATTGTAATATATATAGCTGATTAAGTTTTTTGGCGATAAAATGGACAATATTAGACATATAATAGTATTTTTAAGCAGCATCGGGATAATATTCTTCTTTTCCGGTGTGGAGAACTTTGCCCAAGTAGGCGGAGGGAATTATCCGATTCCTAAGCTCTCGGTCAATATCGATAAAGCCGATAAAAATGAAGACTATGTATTGACTTTGCAGATTTTATTAGTAATGACGGTGCTGACTTTGGCTCCGTCCATTCTGATAATGATGACCTGCTTTACTCGTATAATTATAGTATTTCACTTTTTAAAGCAGGCTCTGGGGACGCAAACGCAGCCGCCGAATCAGGTGCTGACGGGGCTCGCCCTATTTCTGACCTTTTTTGTGATGCAGCCGGTTCTAAACGAAGCTAACATAAACGGCATTCAACCCTATATGAGGGAAGAAATTACTCAGGAGCAGGCAATAAATGCAGTAGTTAAGCCATTCCGTGAATTTATGCTAAAGCATACTCGTCAAGAAGATTTGGCACTATTTGTGAAACTAAACGGCAATAATAAACCCAATGATGTAAGTGAGGTCAGTACTTGGACAGTGATTCCGGCTTATACTATCAGCGAGCTAAGAATCGCTTTTCAGATAGGTTTCTTGATTTTTATACCCTTCCTTGTCTTGGATATGGTAATAGCAAGCGTTTTAATGTCTCTGGGTATGTTTCTTCTGCCTCCGCAGATGATTTCGCTGCCGGTGAAAATCTTGCTGTTTATATTGGTTGACGGTTGGTATTTGCTAATAGAGTCGTTAATGAAAAGTATAATGAAATAGGGAGATTGAAAATGACAGACCAAATGGTTGTATATATAGTTAAAGAAGCGTTTTACTATTTATTTCTGATAGTAGGCCCTATCCTGTTGGTTTCGTTAGTAGTTGGTTTGATTATTTCGATATTTCAAGCGGCAACATCAATTTCCGAACAGACATTGACATTTGTCCCTAAGTTAGTGGTAGTATTGTTGCTTACACTATTGCTTCTGCCTTGGATAATATCAAACATAAAGACTTTTACTTTAGAAATGTTTAATATGATAAGCACTTTGCATTAGTCTTATTATCACAATATTGAATGGATTAATTACCTGTACTAATGCTTTAAATTGAGTTATTAATAATAAAATATTTCAGAAAATGACGAATAGAGAAAATGATACAATCAGATGCCATATATTTACTTACAGGGAAATTTCTTATCGGAGCATTGCTACTGATAAGAATCGGCGGTTTTGTATTGACAGGTCCTCTATTCAAATCTGATGCTATCCCGACACAATTAAAAATAATATTATCAGTTATACTTGCTACTTCACTTACTGCTGCATTCTGGAAAGAACAAGCTCCGATTGACTATCATCTTTGGTATTTAGTGCTATTGATACTAAAGGAGTTCACTATGGGTGCTATAATGGGATTTGCAGCTAATACAGTATTTTGGGCAGCAAGATTTGCCGGCGGTATGGTTGACTTCAATCTTGGATTTCAGACATCTATGTTGTTTTCAAATCAGGATACTCCAACATTGGTAGGTGAATTAAAGGACATGATGGTACTGATGATATTTCTGGCTATTAATGGACATCATCATCTGATAGAAGCTATTTATCTAAGTGTTAGAGCTGTGCCAATAGGAACTTTTGAAATTTCGACTTCAACTATTAAGATGATAACCGATTTAATTACTACTGTTACTATTTTAGCTTTAAAAATGTCAGCCCCGATGATGATAGCCGAATTCCTAACTAATTTATCATTAGCATTATTGGCAAGAGTTGCTCCGCAGACAAATATATTTATGCTGAGTTTTCAAATTAAAATTACGGTTGGTTTATTGGTTCTTGCCGGCGGACTATCGCTGTTTGCACTATTAGCTAAAAACAGTCTTTCGACTATGGATAATGATTTAATTAAAATTATAATGTCGCTTAACCCGATACGAGTATAAAGGAATAAAACGTGGCTGAGAATAAAGAAGGACAAGAGAAAACCGAATCCGCCTCTGCCAAGCGGCTTTCAGAGGCAAGAGACAGAGGGCAAGTATCAAGAAGTCAAGATGTAACTACAGCATCAGTGCTTTTAATTGGTGGTTTATCTGTATATATTTTCGGCAGTTCGATAATTACTAATATTAAAAATTTAATGAAATATATTCTTCTCAATTCTTACAAAATTGAAATCACAGACCAAAATATAGTATCTAAAATATATGATTTATTTGCCCTATTAGCCCAAATGCTTTTGCCGGTAATGGGAGTAATATTTGCTGCCGGGCTAATTGGCGAAATTAGCCAAGTGGGTTTCCATTTTGCTTCAAAGAAATTTACAGAGGGACTAAATTGGAAATCAATTTTTAATCCGTTCAGTGGAATGAAACGAATATTCTTTTCAAGCAAATCATACTTTGAAATGATAAAAAGCTTTATGAAAATAATAGTTCTGGGCTTAGTTGTATATTCTGTTTTGGGTAATTATTCCGAAGATACCATAGCCCTGATGGAAAAGCCGTTTATGGAAATAGGTACTTTACTTGTTACAATCAGTCTCGATATTTTGATAAAATTTTCTATCGCTTTTATAATCATAGCTTTGGCAGATTTCTTTTTCCAACGCTATAGATTTAAAGAAGATATGAAAATGACAAAACAAGAAACAAAAGAAGAAACCAAGCAGATGATGGGAGACCCGAAAATTAAAGCAAGATTCCGCTCTTTAATGCTCGGTAGAATTCGTTCTTTTATGATGAAAAATATAAAGAAAGCCGATGTAGTAATTACAAACCCTACTCACTTTGCAGTAGCCTTAGGCTATGAACAGGGTAGAATGGGTGCCCCAAAAGTACTTGCAAAAGGTGCAGACTTCTTAGCTGCACGTATCAGAGAGGAAGCTAAAGAGAATAATATTCCGATAGTAGAAAATCCTCCATTAGCCCGAGCTTTATTCTTCAATGTAGATGTTAATCAAGAAATACCCGAATCCCTATTTAAAACTGTTGCCGAAGTTTTAGCTTTCGTATATAAACTTCGCAAAGGCATAAGAAGAATTTAACTTTATTATAAAATATAATAATTACTTCAAATCTTTTGTACTAACCAACGACAATTTGATAAAATTACAAAATTAAGATAGCACCGTTTAATGTATCTAATGCGTTGAACATTCTAATATTGCACATATACTGTAGCATATTATGTCAATCAGTATTAATAATATAGCACTTATACAATAGCATATTATGTCAATCAGCATTATACCAATAAGTATTAATAATATTGAAAAAACTAATCAACTAACTGATTTTTAATAGCGTAATGAGTAATTTCCGCATTATCTTTAAAGTTCATTTTCTTCAAAATATGGGAGCGATAAGTACTAATTGTTTTAACACTAAGGTTCAAATCCTTAGAAATCACGGATACGGATTTACCTGATGCAATCATACACATGACTTGATATTCTCTATCGGATAATGTATCATGAGGTGGTTTGTCGCTATTTGGCTCAAGACTGGTAACGAGAGATTCCACTACACTGTGAGAGACATATTTCCTGCCCTGCGAGACTATGCGGATAGCTTCAATCAGTTCGTCTGGGGCACTTTTCTTATTGATAAAACCGGCGGCACCTGATTTAAGAGTGCGTACTGCGTATTGCTCTTCGCGGTGAACGCTGAGAACTAATACAGGCAGGGTAGGGTGCTCGACTCGGATTTCTTTTAAGGTGTCTAAGCCGCTCATGCCGGGCATAGTAATATCTAAAATTACTACGTCAAATTTATTTTTACGAAGCTTATCAAGCAGTTCAAAGCCATTACCGGCTTCGTCGGCAACTATCATTTCCATAGTATCTTCTAATATTTGCTTTAAGCCTTTTCTAACTATTGCATGGTCATCGGCTATAATAATTCTTAACATTATTTATCTTTCTAATATTATTTTTTCTCGGTTATTTTCGGGATAACAAGTCTGATAGTCGTGCCGGACTGCGGAGCCCCCGATATAAACAACTGTCCTCCGGCAGACCTTGCTCTTTCGTTCATTGCAAATAGTCCAAAAGAATTAGGGTCATTGATTTTATCTTCACTGATGCCTATACCGTTATCTCTAACTGTCAATTCGTACTTCTGCTGCTCTTCGATAAATAGTATTTCAGCAGATGTGGCATTAGAATGACGAATGATGTTGGTTAATGTTTCTTGTAAAATTCGGAAAACTACTGTTCCAGTATGACCTTCTACATTAATTTCTTCAGGTTCAAATATTAAAATGCTTTCTATTGCCGAGCGTTTCTGGAAGTCTTCGGTAGCCCATTCGATAGCGGCGAGCAATCCGAAATGGTCTAAAATATCAGGTCTTAGTTTAGTAGAAATATTGCCGACTCTATCAATTGTAATATCAATCAGATTTTTCATTTCAATGATTTTATCAATTAAAATAGTTTCGTTAGTAGGCATTTTTTTCTGTAAATATGATAAATCTAATTTAAGCGCTGTCAGTTCCTGACCTAATTCATCATGAATTTCGAAAGCAATTTCTTTACGTTCGTCTTCGCGAACAGATTCTAAATGTGCTGCAAGATTACGTAACTGCTCGCGAGAATTTTCTATTTCCATCTCAGCTTTTTTGCGGTCGGTTATATCGGTCAGTAAGCACATAATTGACATGATAGCTCCGTCGGTACTGAATACCGGTTGGGCTGAAATATAAAACGAACGCGTACCACCGGGCAATTTAACCGATAAATCAAATATTTGTTTTTCGTTATTTGTTAGGAGCTTATCAATTCCGGTTTTTAATTTATTTCGTAGAAAATTCGGGACAATATCAAAGGCATTTTTGCCTATCAGTATGTCTGTATTTGAATTTACTAAAGTAGCGGCTACTTCATTAACAAATAGTATAGTTCCGTCTATACCGATAGAGGCAATTGCTTCACTAACATTTTCAACTACTTGCCTATATCTTTCTTCACTATAAGCAAGAGCAACTTCAGCTATTTTCGATTGTGTAATATCTCTGAAAGTAATAATCACACCGATAATATCATTGCTTGTACTAATGTGCGGAGCAAAAGAAATATTAAACCAGCCGCCTTCTTTTTTTGCAGGAGTTTTTAAGAATGTATCGTTTAATAAAATTGTCTTTCCGCTTAAACACTTCTTTAAGCTGATAGTATAGTCATAGTTTTCTACATCGGGAAATATGTTTTCAATTCTTTTAAGCAGTGCATCTTCACCTTCGATTCCGGTGATTTCAACTAAACTTTTATTCCAAGTAACGATTTTTAATTTTGCATTAAGTACAGCAATACCTTCTTTTACACTGGAGATAATGGATTTATTAAAGTTTTCGGATTCTAATAATTTCTCTTCGGCAAGTTTTGATTCGGTTATGTCTCTTTCGATAGTAGAAACGCCGACTTTCCTGCCGGTAGCATCTACAAACGGACAAATAGTAGTGCTAACGTGTATCAATTTTTTATCTTTTGTTAAGCGTGTAGTTTCAAATCTGTCCAATTTATCCGTACGCATAACTTTTTCGACAATTTTATAAAATCCTTCTCTATCTAAGGGTTGAATAATCGGATTAATACTATTGCCCATCATCTCATTAAAAGAATAACCGTAAGTAGTTTCAGCACCTGTATTCCAGCTAAGCACCGCACCGCTGAGAGATATACCGTAAATTGCGTCAATAGTGGACTCTACTACCGATGAAAGTAAATTCCAAGTATGCTCAATGCGCATTCTGGAAGTAATTTCGCGAGCTATCGCAATTGAACCATAAATTAGGTTATATTTATCGACGAGTGGTACTCCGATTATCTCCCAGTAGGATCCTTCTTTTTTACCCATGAAATTTGCTTGGTATTGAATTCCTTTTTCAATTTGACCGCCCTCCATAGCCCATTTGCAATATGAATCAATAAAAGTACCCTTTTCATACAGGAAGGCATCAAAGCAAATATTCCCTATGGCAATCGGGCTAAGCTCTAAGGCTGCTTTGTTTGCCCATAGTACTCTCATAAATGGGTCAACTTGTAGAATAATATCCGGTACTCCGTCGAGCACAGCTTGCAATTGCTCTTTACTTTTTTCTTTCTGAGACTCTGCTCTTCTTTTGCTATAATCGGCTTCACGATAATCTTTATATCGCCGATAAGAAAAAATTGTCATTGCAACTGTAAAATAAATCCCCAAAAAGAGAAGTTGACCAAATACTATATAGTTGTCTTTGAATACTTCCGTTGAAAAGAAATCACTTAATCCTAAAATATAAGTAAAAATGAAAAATATTATTCCAATAACTAAAGTCCGGAATATGTCCCTATTTATTGGGTATTTCCATATTTTACCAAAAAATAAATCTATTTCCTTTTTAAACGTCATATATTCACAAATATATTTAATAAAAATTGTTATTCTGACGATAATTAAATATATTACTTTTTTTTGACAACAAAAAATTAAATTTCTATTTTGGAAAAATATACTATGGAAATGAAAAAAATATTTACTCTGTTATTAAGTATAATAATAAGTTCGGTTTTTAATATTAATGTTTATTCTTTAGGTGATTCTTATGATTGCCAAGTATTATCTCCGTCCGAAAAGTATAATCGTAAGGATAAAATTTATAAGAAGATAATTAATATAAGGCTTAAATCAAATAAAAGCGAAGACGGATTGATGAGCGGTTCGCTTGTTCCAAATACTAAAATTATCAAACGCTGGCTGAATAAATCAAATTCCTTTACTTATCGAAAATCTAATAGCACTATAAATAGTCTAAATGTCGATAAGATTAATAAAATAATCAAGGCAGAAGAGCCACTGCTGCGAACATTTATGATTGAATTTGAAGAGGATATTGCTCCCGAAGAATATATAAAGAAATTGATTAATGAAAATCCTGATATTGAAATTGCGGAGCCTGTGTATATTAATGAATTGTGCGGTGAATTTATACCAAATGACTCGCTAATTATCGAGCAGCCTATGCTAAAAACTATTAAAGCTTTTCAGGCTTGGGATATTTACAAAGGAGACTCCGATATAGTGGTTGGCATTAGCGACAGTGGCATTTTGCAGACGCATGAAGATTTAGCAGCTAATATTTGGGTCAATAAAAATGAAATTCCCGATGATTCCATTGATAATGATAATAACGGATACATAGATGATTACAACGGATATAATTTTGCTTATCTATTAGACAATACTCGACCGGGGAATACATTTAATTCAACCGAAGGTCATGGAACAGGTACTACCGGCATTTCGTCTGCACTCTGTGATAATAATAAAGGTGTATCAGGAGTCGGATTTAAAACAAAATTTTTCCCAATGAAAACTATGAGTCAGAATTCAACCGGAATAATTTTCGGATATGAATCAATTATCTATGCAGCCGATATGGGATTTAAGGTGATTAATCTTAGCTGGGGGGGTAGGTCTTATTCTGATATAAATCAGACAATTATCGATTACGCAGTAGCAAAAGATTTGGCTATTATCGCTGCTTCGGGTAATCATGGCTCCAGCGACCCATTCTACCCTGCGGGATACAGAGGAGTAATGGGTGTCGGGGTTACCGATACTAATGATATAGTAATCCCTATGAGTGGAATAGGAGCCCATGTCGATATAATGGCTCCTGGAGATAATACTCGGACAACCAGTAATGACGGTACTTATGGCAGATTCTGCTGTACATCGGGAGCTGCCCCGATAGTCTCGGCTCAGGTGGCTTTAATCCGCGGGTTGCATCCTGAATTAGATAATCTGCAAGCAATAGAATTTGCCAGAATGTGCTCGGATAATATAGAGATGAATAATAAGTCCGCAATTCGAAAACTAATACCACAAAGATTGAATCTTCTGAAGTCTGTTACTTTAGACCCGATGAGTATTTCATCTATAAGACCTCTCGAATATCAGTACGAGGCAGAGGGAGATGCTGACAAAACCAGATTTTCGATTGACGACACCATCAAATTTAAGATATTATATAAAAATTATTTGGGTAAAGCTAAAAATTTACTATTTGAGCTTTCCACTGTTGGGGACTCTCTGAATTCAATTGTAATATTAGATTCAATTCTAATAGAAGAAAGTGTAGAAGCCGGTGAAGAATTTTACAGTGGAGACTTTAGATTTACTATAGAGAAGTATAATCCAGAGAGACCATTTTTTCGAGTAGATATTAGTGGCGATAATTATTCTGATTATTTTCTGATTCCATTTACCCCCTATGTGAATTATACTACTTTCTCTAATCAGGCTATAACCGTTACAGCGTGCGACAATGGCAGACTGGGGTATATTGACCCTCCGGCAGATAATCTTGGCTCTGGGCTAAAGCAGAACGGCAAGAACAGCGTTCTGTTTGAAGGTGGACTGATAATTAGCGAAGATTCGCTGAAGGCTATCACTCAAGTGAGATTAGTTAAGGGAGTATCATATTCGGACTTTGCTCCTGTAAAGGCTTATATTGAACCAAATGAGCACATTTCAGTATTTAACGATTCATTTGCTCCGGATAGCACCAGGCTGAATGTCGAAATAGAAAACACATTAGAAATGCCTGAGGGAGATGTTCCTTGCTTCCGATTATATGTTAAGCTTAGAAATGTGAGTAATAAGAATTTGAAGAATTTGGCGATTGCTTATTTCTTTGATTGGGATATTGGAATTTCAGGAACTGATAATACGGCATTCCCTTGGGATGAATTGCTTCCTATTACATTAAGAAATAATCCTCATTATTTTGCAGGACTAATTACACGAAAAGGTGAATATGAAAATATCGGTGTAGCCGTCAATTCAAATCATCCTAATTCGGAGCCGGTTTTTGCGTCATTTCTGAATTCGCGAACTCAGGGAACAGATGCCTTTTCACTAAGTGAGCAGATTAGATATTTGAATTCCGGCACAGCTCTGAAAAATAATGTATATGAAGATATAGCCACAGTTTTCGGAATGAAGTTCAAGGGCGAGATAATAGCAGGTGATTCAGTATCGTTTGAGATGACAATATGCGTTCAGGATTCGTTAAAACTCCTACGCAATGCTTTATGGCACTATTTAGACCCTGATGTAAGTGAAATCGATGACTTGACTGACAACAATGAAATCAACATATATCCAAATCCGGCAGAAGAGAAAATCACCATAAATGGAAATGGAATCGAAAGCTATGAAGTAATTGATATATTGGGGAACTCAATCATTTCAATTGAAAATAATCCAGCTTATAATTTCGTCATTGATATTTCAGATTTTTCTTCCGGTTTGTATTTGATTAAATTCAATAGAAATCGTGAAATCACTGTAAAACAATTTATCAAGAAGTAGGATATATAATATTATGCTTAAGTTTCTATTATTTATATTGATAATAATTGTGGTATTTATGCTGTTTGGAGCATTTAAGATATACAGATTTTTTAAATCATTTACTAATCCTACAAGAAATGTATTTAATAACAGGGACAATAGTCCCGACAATAATACCGGTACGGATAATGCAAATGTTATATATTCAAAAGATGAAATTGTCGTGCTTAAAGGTGAAGCTAAAGCTAAAGACAAAGAATAATTTACTAACTTTAAAGAATGCATAATGAATCTTCCTGCTCCAATAATTGCAGCTATCGATGTAGGAACTAACTCTTTTCATCTAATCATAGCATCGGTAAACAATCGTGGTATGCTGATGATTCATCAGCGAGAGAAAGAGACAGTCAGGCTTGGTGCTTCTACAGGTAAAGATATGAAATATCTTGCTCCTGATGCTATAGAGAGAGGTGTCAATACTCTTTCGCAATTTGCGAAACTTGCCCGCTCGGCTAAAGCTGAAATTTATGCAGTTGCTACCAGTGCCGTTCGCGAAGCAAATAACAGATATGATTTTATTGAGCAAGTAAAGAAAGAAGCCGGTATAGATATATCCGTTGTTTCTGGAGCTGAAGAGGGTAGGCTAATCTATATGGGAGCTGTTCATGCCCTTCCAATATTTTCCAAAAAGGCATTGCTCCTTGATATTGGCGGAGGTAGTACCGAGACAATTATAGGAGAAAACGGCGATATTAAATTTATCCATAGTGCTAAAATCGGTTCTGTGCGTATTACTCAAAATTTTTTCACTGACTATATCTCTTCCAGAAGCAAGATTAAACAATGCCGTGAATATATTAAGGGATTATGGGCTCCTACTTTAAATTATCTATATAAAGATAAATTTGACACTGTAATCGGGACTTCGGGTACAATTCAAAATATTGTTACAATTGCCCATTCACTGAAAGGGGAGAGGATACCCGATATTACAAATGGGCTAACTGCCGATAAAAAAGATATAATCAATGCGATTAGCACTATTATTAATACTAAGACTATCGAAGAGAGAATGCTTATCCCGGGAATGGACCCTAAAAGAGCCGATATTATCTTAGGCGGTGCTTTGATTTTAGAGCGAGCTGTAATGGCTCTTGATATTAAACAGATTCTTATTTCCAGCTATGCACTTCGCGAGGGCATAGTATTTGATATAGTCAATAAAAAGCAATTGAATATTACCGAGCCTTATTTGAGCCATTTGAGATATGAGACTATTCTCAACTTATGTAGTCATTATAAGGTGAATATTACCCATTCGGAGAGTGTAAAAGATATTGCTTTAAGTATTTATGATGACTTGCGTAGTATTCATAAATTAGGCAATGAAGAAAAAGAGCTACTTGAAGCTGCGGCTATGCTCCACGATGTCGGATATTATATATCTCACGACCAGCACCATAAGCATTCGTATTATTTAATCAGTCAGAGTATAATGCAGGGCTTTAATAATGACGAGTCAGAAATTATAGCCAATATAGCTCGCTATCATCGTAAGAGCCTTCCGAAAAAGAAGCACGAAAATTTCATGTATATCAGTCAGGAAAAGCAGTATATTATCAAAGTATTGTCTGGAATACTTCGCATTGCCGAAGGTATAGACCGCCGCCAAATGCAGATTGTCAAATCGGCAAGAGTTAAATTAACAGATAAATCTGCACAGATTTATTTATTTCCTGACCCACAGAAGATTACTCCTGATATTGAACTCTGGGGAGCTGAAAGAAGAAAAGATTTGTTAGAAGAAACTCTTGGGATAAGTATAACTTTTCATATCGAAGAGTATTAATATTGAGTACGTAGCCGCACTGTTATCCGTTTATTAATTGAAGTAATAAAGAAAGTGTGGTAAATATGTTTATAATTATAACAATTGAGCAAAAAAATGGAATGTCTTTATTTACCCGAATTAAATTCTGATTCTGAAAATATTACTATATGCGATGATGAATTCCGACATCTGAAAGCACTGCATGCTCGCCAAGGGGAAGAATTACTTGCTACCAACGGTTCAGGAATAATAGCTACTTTGTCAATTACACAAATTGAAAAGAGGAATGCTGTGGCTCAAGTAGTATCATACACTGACAAATCTAACGCTGAACGGCATATTAAAGGTTTAGCTCTTGGAATATTAGATAATAAAGACAGATTCGAATTTGCGGTAGAGAAAGCTGTGGAGTTAGGTATAAGTGATTTTTACCCGCTATTATGTGAGTATTCTCAACGAAAGCAAGTAAATGCCGAGAGGATAATTTCTAAATCAATTGCTGCCATGAAGCAGTCTAAACAGTATTTTCTGCCAATAATTCATAAACCTATAAGTATTGAAAATCTGATATTAAGCTCTCAATCTTCTATTTTATATGCCGATATGGATACCGAATCTACTATGATTATCAATAATTGTGATAGTATAATTGTTATCGGACCGGAGGGTGGATTCTCTGACTACGAGAATAAATTATTAAATTCAGCTGAAAATTGCATCGGTTTTACTTTGGGGCAATTCAGATTAAGAGCCGAAACGGCGGCGATTACATCTCTCGGGGTTTATAATTTCTTGTATAATAAATAAAATTTATTTTTTAATATTAAATAAAATTGATATATTAGCTATTATAAAAGTATTTTATTATTTGGAGTGTTTATTCATGATTGAAGTTGATTGGCATAAATGTCTGGGTGAGATATGGTGCAATTTATATAGAATTGATGCTAATCATAAAAATTTAGCCGGTTTTAACGGTATTTATATTATCTGGAGCGGGAAATTTGAAGGCGAAAGAAATATACTACTCGTAGGATATGGGGATATCCGAAAGGTAATCAATCAATACAAAGAAGACATTGCTGTTAAAGCATTTGAACATCTGGGTGTTTTTATTTCGTGGGCTGATATACCATACTCAAAAAGGAAATCAGCTATTAATTATTTAATTAGTACTTTAAGCCCTAAAATGTCAACAAAAATAGAAAAAGTCGGCGAAAACGAAGTTAATCTACCGAATTGGTAAGAACCTATTTATTTTTATTTAAATTTAAATGTCTTTCTAATTGCTCGATTCATGCTCACATCTACCCCTGAAAAAATGATAACATCGTTTCCTAATTGAAATGTATCTTATAAGGCTATTGTAAGAGTCCAAAATATTTATTTGCTGTTTATTTTTCAAAGCTTTCAAACGTCTAATTGCTTACCAAGAGGTTATCAAAAAAGTAATAATGTTTCTAAATCGTCATTCTGAGTGAAACGAAGAATCCAGAATTATCTACAAGTTAGCTTTATCTGGATTCTTCACTTCGTTCAGAATGACAACTTTTTAGTCAGCCTCTTGAACAAATGGAAATTGAAAATTTTATAGTTTTGCAACAGCCTTAGACTTATATAGGATAAGTTATAAGAATGCTATAAGGCATAGATTTAAATTTGCAAAAAAACCTAACAAGCACAATGCTTATTAGGTTTTATAAAAATATAGATTGATTTATATACTACTGAATTTTCAAAGAAGCACCAATTTGCAGAGTTGATTCTTTGATATTTTTATTCTTTTTCTTTAAATCATCAACACGAACGCCGAATTTTTTAGCGATTTTCTCTAAAGTATCGCCATTTTTTATTTTATAAAATTTAGGAGCTTTTTTAGATTTAGGATTAGAAGAATTACCACCACCCACTTGTAGTTTTTCAGGATAGATGCTTAATTTTGAACTAGCAATTACTACGTTAGATTTTATTAAGCCCGGATTCCAAGCTTTTACTTGTGCTTCAGTAACTCCATATCTTGATGCTATAGTGGATAGGTTTTCACCTCTTTTAACTTTATGAGTTACTTTGCGATTTTTATTTGCTTTGCTGATTGCAGTAACGTCAACAGATTTATCACTGTTAATTGTTTTTGTAGAAGTGATTTTTAAAGTTTGCCCGACTACAATTTTATTTTTTCTAATTTTATTTTGCTTTTTAATTGCGTCCATAGTAACGTTATAATCGTCTGCAATTTTAGCAAGTGTTTCGCCTTTTTTAACTTTATGCTTAACAGTTTTAGAGAAGGTTCTTTTCTCTTTTTTAGTCTGTTGTTCGTCGTCAGTTACTTTTTCTTTAATATTAGAAGCTACCTGAGAATTTTGAGAAATTTTAAGAATTTGTCCTGATTGAATCTGGTCATTATCATAAGGGATGTTATTCAAATTTCTCAAGTCAGTCGGGCGAATTCCATAACGCATAGCGATAGAATATAAAGTTTCGCCTTTAGCTACTTTATGAGTAATAAAGTCAGAATTATTATCGGAGCTAATACTTATATTTTGATTAGCTTGAGGTCTGTTATTAGCTGTTTTAGCATTAGAAACAGGAGGGAAATCAGAGGCATTATCTTTTGCTAAATCCAAAGAATTGTCCGATTTATCAGTAGGAACCTTTATAATTGTACCTGCACTAAGCTTAGTTTTAGAGCTGGCAATATCATTGA
The DNA here is from genome assembly GCA_942493235.1 of uncultured bacterium. Classification (GTDB taxonomy): domain Bacteria; phylum Bacteroidota; class Ignavibacteria; order Kapaibacteriales; family UBA2268; genus ENR-C587. The sequence goes on from OW818676.1 coordinate 1,466,039, forward strand.
CAGCCATTACTTGCCTAACCGGAACACTGTATTTCTGAGCTATAGAAGAGATAGTTTCTCTCTTTGATACTCTATGTTCTATCCATGGTATTTTCTCTTCGGGAGTCAAACTTGCAAAGTTCGGAGTGAATGAGCCTAATGTACCGTGAGGAATTTTCAATTTGTATTGTTGAACGTCAGAAGGAGTGCATCCGCTAATTAGCTCAGGATTTAGTAAATTTAATTCTTTCACGGGGATGTTAGCTGCTTTAGCTAATGCTTTAAGGCTAACCGGTTCATTCAAAGTAAATATATCGTATTTATATTCGTTTTCGTACTTGATGTCTTTAGTATCTATTCCGTAGAGGTCTAAGTTATAAACTACTTTAACTGTAGCAATAAATAGAGGCACATAAGCTGAAGTTTCTTGAGGTAATATTTTCTGAATATCCCAGAAATCAACAGAGTCTTTACCTGATTTGCGTATAGCTTTTCTGACTCCGCCCAGACCGCAATTATAAGCCGCCATGGCAAGGTGCCAGTCGCCAAGCTCATTATATAGGTCTTTTAAATGCTTCATTGCAGCACGTGTTGACTTTTCGGGGTCTCTACGTTCGTCAATGAATACTGAAGATTTTGAATTCAGTCCGTACATTTCGCCTGTAGCTCTCATGAATTGCCAGAGCCCGACTGCTCCGGCTTTAGATATATTATTTGGAATCAAAGCACTTTCGTTCATCGCAAGGTAAATAATTTCTTCGGGCATGTTTTCTTCTTTTGCAATGCGTTTCATCATTGGAAACCATTTAGAAGAACGAGCTAACCAACCCTTTAAAGCTTTTGAACCAAATTTATTTCCGGTAAGGAATTTTATACCCTTCTGTACACTTTCATTGTCGTCAAGAGGAATTGTGATTTTATCAGGTATTTTAAGCTTCAATCCGGCAATTGCTTCGCCTTGAGCATCATTTCTTAAGTCAGATTCGGGAGTTGATTGAATTCTTTCAAACTCCTGAAACAGTTTATCTCTAACTATAAACATAGATGAACCTTCGCCAAGTTCGTCAATGCTTTTAATATAAGTTTCGTAGTCATCAATTATGGATTGAGCAAGTTCGGTAAATTCTTCGTTTTGCTCTATACCCGGATAAGAAGCCAATTTATTTAATATTTCGATAGAGTGTTCAAAAAAGCGAGCGGCATTGACTGTATCGCCTCTTTGAATTAATATCAAACCCTGTAAATACTTCTGTCGGGAACGCTCCAAAACTTTCATTATAGCATTGTCTTTTTCTTTTTTGTTCTGTGAGCTCTCATCTAACTCAGAGTACTCGTCAGGGAAAAAATTTGCAGTCTTATTTGATTTGACATCTTTTGGAGATGTCTGTGCAAATAAGTCGCCGGAAGACAATTCAAATAATAATAATGCTAATAACAATAAAGCCGATTTTATATTAATATATCTATCAATTTTTCTTTGCGTTTCTATTTTTAAAATACTCATCTTCACACTCCTTCTAATTTACATTCATTTTTCAATACAATATAATTCTAATTAATAAAAAAGTCAAATATTATTTTTATTATCAGCTCTGATAAACCGAAACTAATTTGAAATATACTAAGGATTTACACCCTAAGTTCCTATTTTTAGACAATCTACAAAAAAGTTAACGTATAATTATATTATGTTTAACGTAGTGTATTCATAATATATCAACTATGCAATTAAAATTTCTTTGTTAGAAAGCTTCTGTTCTTTAAAATCATTTGATGCAATTATCAGTGCATTAGATTTAATAAAATCAGCAAAAAATTCATCTAAAAAATTCATTGACATTTTATCTAAATTTGTAAATGGCTCATCTAAAATCAAGATTTCGGGCTTAAACACAATTGCTAAAATATATTTCAATTTTTGCTTCATACCGCTGGAATATTGCTTTACTAATTTATTGTTATTTAGCATTAGCCCATTGGATAAAATCTCTATTAAACTATTCTCTGCACCTTCCTTTCTTAATTTGCTTATAAAATTTATATGTTCGTTCATAGTCAGTTCGTCATATAAATTCAAATACGGGCTTACAAAACCAATATATTTATAAAAATCATTTATATCAATTCTCTTATTATCAATATTTAGTTCGATGCTACCTTTATCCGGTCTTATTAGCCCACATAATATTTTTAGTAAAGTTGACTTACCGGCACCATTTGCTCCGCTAATAGTAAGAGCAGTAGAATTAGAAATTGTAAAGCTCAAGTCTTTAAAAAGCAACTGCGAGCCGTACTTTTTAGTAATTCCATTAATATTAAATTCGATATTCATCGGATTTATCTTTTCACTGTGAACTTACCGAATTTTGAATCATAAGCTGCATCTTCAAATTCTAAACGGTAAATATATACACCTGAAGAAATGTTACTCTGTATCTCGGACCATTTAATTACTTTTTTACTATTGTTTTCTCCCATCAATATTGGCTGAGCGGTAACTTGAATTATTGACGAATAAAGCATAGAATTATTCAAATCGAATACGGAGAGTGTAGCTTTTTTGCCGAGGGGAATTTTATAGTCAACCGGAAAAGCTATGAAATTATCATTAGACGGGTTGTAAGGTTGAGGAAACACAAAATCACCATTTACTATATTCGCTCCGAAATGCTCGAATAGAACTGGAATAATTTGTCCTGTCTTATCCGCATTATTAAAACAATATTTAGCTCCCAGAACAGATAGGTCGCAGGAACTAATATCATCGCTTATAGTAATGCTATATTCTTTTGGTATCAAAAATTGTTCTACGGCATTTTGCAAATCATTATCAATTATAATAAAATCTAAAGTATCGCTTGCCAGATTTAACTCATTAGATTTGAAAATTACTCTGAAAGGTCTTAACTGGTATGCTATTAAAGTATTATTTACCATGTATGCAGGAGACGAGAAATCGCTCGTCTGGAAGAAAGTCATCTCTTTCATGTCTTTTGCATCGCTGAAATACTTACCCTCAACAGCTCTTGATCCGGTATAATATAACCAATTAACTACATCTTTGAGTTCTGTGATTATGTTTGAACTCTCAGTTCTTAATGCTTCATTCAGTGCCTGATAAGAAGGCATTCCCGCACCAATATTATCCCAAAGATTCTTTATCACCCTGTCGCCGTATTTGGAATGAATCAAAATCATAAATGCAGACCATCCGTAGCCGTTATCGTAATAACCGTCTCCAAAAGGATACCCCGATAAATTCTTTAAAAGTTTATTTATATATCTTTGGTAGTCTTTAACTTCAGGGAAAAATCTATATTCCATAAATGTACTTGTCATCTCATTAACAGCTGCCGATTGAAGTGCTTGGCGACTGTATGAAATTTGAATGGCATGATGAAATTCGTGTACAGCTGTAATTTTTAATGCATCTATACCGGTGGTGCCATAAGTTTTAAAATATGTGTTTTCATCTTTTTTAGTTTTGTCGTCAGGACTGTAATTATTATCAAGTATGATAAAAGTAGCACAACGTTCATCGACACCATCAATAATTTCATAGATAGTACTTTGAATTGTAACTCCGTAATATGTTTGTGCTGTATCGCCATTACCGCAGTCTGCAATATATATTTCATATTCGCTACCTTCAAAAGTCGTATCTTCTAAAGGTTGATTATACCCCATTTCAACAACTTCTTTTTGATAAGCAAAGTCAAAATAATACGCTACGGAATCTATATAGTCAGGAATATTATTATTATTTCTATCAGTTAAATCTACTCCATGAGTGCCGGTTTTGGTATAATGAATAACAAATCTGCCGGATGGTGAAATGTATTTTTCAGGCAAGTCAGTTTCAGAAGGTCTTTCCCAAAATGATTGTAAAGTATTTGTTTTTTTGTGTTCTTTTAATCTTCTGAAAGTAGCACCTTTAACAGAAAGTTCGTGGTCGTATTCAATATTATCGGCAAAAACAAAAAGAGAACTTAATAAAAAGATTAAGAATATTCGAGTGAATTTCATTTTAATTTCCTTCAAAATAAAAAAAAGATTGATAATAAGATTATCAACCTTTATACAAACGTATATCTATCAAAAAAATTATTTAAACATCTCTTTAATCATACCCCAAGTACGCTTTATACTGCTAACACTATGCGATACGTTAATAGAATTTGAATATTCTACATTGTTATCTTTTTTTATTATTTTAATTCTGTATGTATAAAGATTAGCTGATTGAAGTGTAGGCTCTTTTTGAACCACTTTATAAGCTTCGTCATCTGTAAAATTGTAAACCGATGAATAACCCTTTGCGTCAATTGTAGTAATCTTAGTAAATGATTGGTTTTTGAGTGCTCTTTCAATATCAAATTTCAGAATCTGAGATTCGTCGCTTGTTCGCCATTCAACTTTGATTTTATTACCGTCCGATGAAGCATTAAAATAGCTAATAAAGCCATCGGCGGCAAATAGAGTAACCGCACTCATTATTATAGTTAGAATTGTTATTTTGAACTTTTTCATACACTACTATAAATTTATTTAACTTCACAAATATAAAAAATAATTACAATAAAAGCAAATACTTTTATTTCTTTCCGAATACAAATACGTATATATTGAAAATTTAGTTTATGGATAAAGCAAATAAAAAAGCTTGCTAAGGCCTAAGATTTCTGATTAACTCTATATTTTACTAATAATTGCTTGAATATAAACTTTTACATTCACTTGTAGCTTTTGAGACTGTATGAAAATCATAAGATTAGCGTTAATAATTTCACTACGCACTTGTTTGAGGCTTTCTAAAATTTGTCATTCTGAACGATTGAAGAATCCAGACAAAGCTAAATGTTGATAATTAAGGATTATTCGTTACACTCTGAATGACGATTTGGCAATATTACTAATTTTAGGCAGCCTCTTGAATGGAATACAAAGATAAAATATTGCATATTATTGTTTAGCTTTTAGTATTTACACAGGATCTTTTTGCATATAGTCGGTAAGTAGCAATAGGTCTTATTTTATTGACTAATTGATATTGTTGTTTGAAATCCGTAAAGCCCTTGTCAATAGTTGGTTTGCATTTTCGAAGATAGATATAAATATTGTTAATATACTCGAGAAAATCAATTGCATATAGTTGGCTTGTATTTGTAAGAAGTATTCAAGAAGCAGAATATTTTGTGGTTATGACTAAAGATAAGATTACTATGTGCGTAAAGAAGAAATAGATATAGGCAGATTTTGAACATATACCGTATGACTGGATTTTGATTATAAAAAACTGAAATAATATTGACATAATTTCGTTAATTATTTGTGTTATTAAAATAGTTAGTAGGGAAGAATTATGCCTTCTATTTCAATGTTTTATGGTGTGATTATTTACATTTATTTCTATGACAATAAAGAACATAATATACCGCATATTCATGCGAAGTATAATGAAAATAAAGGAGTATTTTTATAGAATCAGGAGAATTAATAGCCGGCTCTATTCCGATAAATAAAGTGAAATTAGTTCAAGCGTGGATAGAAATTCACCGAGATGAATTAATGGCTAATTGGACTTTAGCAATTGAAGGAGAAGAAATATTTAAAATTGATCCATTAAAGTAGGGGTGTTATATGTATCCTGAGTTAATTCAAGTATTTGCAATTAAACCGTTTGAGTTAGAGTTGTTATATTCTAATGGAGAAAAAAGACATATTAATATATTTAACTATTGTCAATCAACTTTTTTCAAACAACTTCATAATTGGGATTATTTTAAAATGTTAAAATCACCGATGGTGTCCTTAATTGGCCTAATGAACATGATATAGCTCCAGAGACAATATATACAGAGAGTATTTTAATTGTTTAATGTTTTAATTATGTGAAATATTAATTTGATAAATATTGTCAGCCTAAACTGAAGCAAAACTTTTTTTTTGTTGAATGCTGAACGTATAAAAAAATATAATGTAAATATTAGGCTAAATGGGCAATACAATTAGTGTAGAAAAACTCCGAAATAATGGCTATTATGTTAATAAACCATTCGGGGAAACTGGTTGTTTTGTGGTTAAGACTAAAGATAAGATTACTATGTGCCTAAGTATGATAAAGATATAGGCAGAATTAAGAGCATATACCGACTGACACACAATCGTGTGAGGGAGAATTACTATTTCTGGACACTGTAACATTATTGTAATACTTCAGATAAAAATTTTATATTTAAGAAGATAATTCTTATATTCGCAGAATGTATAAGTATTAAAAACTATTTATTATGAACACAGAAATAGTTCAAGCTGATGATATAAAAAGTAAAATATTTACTTTACGAGGCGTACAAGTAATGCTTGATAGAGATTTAGCCGAATTATTTAAGGTTGAAACAAAAGCTTTAAATCAAGCAGTGAAAAGAAATATTGAACGATTTCCGGTAGAGTTTATTTTTCGAATAAATGATACTGAAAAAAACGAACTGGTAACAAATTGTTACCGGTTAAGAAAATTGAAACATTCGACAAGTTTTCCTTACGCTTTTACAGAGCAAGGTGTAGCAATGCTTTCCGTTTTATTAAGAAGCGAAATTGCTGTAAATATCAGTGTTCAAATAATAAATGCTTTTGTTTCAATGCGACGATTTTTAGCTGAAAATGTAGGAATATTTAATAGATTAGATTTAGTCGAGCATAAACTTTTAGAAACAGGCACAAAGATTGAATTAATTTTAAACGCATTGGAGACAAATCAATTAAAGCCTAAGCAAGGAATATTTTATAATGGGCAAATATTTGATGCTTATAAATTTGTCTGCGATTTAATTCGATCTGCTGATACATCTCTCTATCTAATTGATAATTATATAGATGATACTGTACTAACTTTGTTTTCAAAACGAAAAAATGGAGTTAAAGTAAAAATATTATCAAAGATAATAACTCAGCAAATGCAATTAGATATTACAAAATTTAACAAACAATACGAACAAATTGATTTAGTTGAGTTTGATCTTTCGCATGATAGATTTATAATAATAGATGAAAAAGATCTTTATCATTTCGGAGCATCACTCAAAGACCTTGGTAAAAAATGGTTTGCATTTTCGAAGATAGATATAAATATTGTTAATATTCTCGAGAAAATCAATTGCAGATAGTTGGCTTGTATTTGTAATAAGTATTCAAGAAGCAGAATATTTTGTAGTTAAGACTAAAGATAAGATTACTATGTGCGTAAGTATAATAAAGATATAGGCAGAATTAAGAGCATATACCGACTGACACATAATCGTATGTTTGAAAAATACTATAGAAAGACTCCATATCATTTTTATAATGCTTCAGATAAAAATTTTATATTTAAGAAGATAATTCTTATATTCGCAGAATGTATAAGTATTAAAAACTATTTATTATGAACACAGAAATAGTTCAAGCTGATGATATAAAAAGTAAAATATTTACTTTACGAGGCGTACAAGTAATGCTTGATAGAGATTTAGCTATATATTATAATATTAAAACAATTAGACTCAGAGAACAGGTGAAGAGAAACATAAAACGCTTTCCAGTAGATTTTATGTTTCAACTAACTGAAGATGAGGTTAGTTTTATGGTATCGCAAAATGCGATACCTTCAAGACAATATTTAGGAGGCTATTTACCTTATGCTTTCACAGAGCAAGGTGTTGCCTCACTTTCTTCTGTCCTGACCGGAGAAATCGCTATTGAAGTTAGCCTTTTGATAATGAGGTCTTTTGTGTCTATGCGTAGATTTTTATCAACAAATGCCGAAATATTTAACAGACTAAGTAGAGTTGAGAACAAGCAGTTTGAAACCGATAACAGAATTGAAATTATATTGTCTTCTTTAGAAAGCAATGTAATAAAGCCTAAGCAAGGAATATTTTATAATGGGCAAATATTTGATGCTTATAAATTTGTCTGCGATTTAATTCGATCTGCTGATACATCTCTCTATCTAATTGATAATTATATAGATGATACTGTACTAACTTTGTTTTCAAAACGAAAAAATGGAGATAAGTAAAAATATTATCAAAGATAATAACTCAGCAAATGCAATTAGATATTACAAAATTTAACAAACAATACGAACAAATTGATTTAGTTGAGTTTGATCTTTCGCATGATAGATTTATAATAATAGATGAAAAAGATCTTTATCATTTCGGAGCATCACTCAAAGACCTTGGCAAAAAATGGTTTGCATTTTCGAAGATAGATATAAATATTGTTAATATTCTCGAGAAAATCAATTGCAGATAGTTGGCTTGTGTTTGTAAGAAGTATTCAAGAAGCAGAATATTTTGTGGCAACGGTATAACAAGTCCGGCAGGCATACTAAGCCTAAAGAGTCTATTTAAAAGTATTACAATATATTGTTGATTAATTCGATTATTTAAATTAAATTTGTAAAGCAGAATAAAAATGGACTTAATATGAATACTATTTCAATACCGGCAGATGAATATCAGAATATGCTTCAACAAATTTCTTTGCTTAAACATCAAGATGTTTTAAAACAAGTTAATGAATTGATTGATATGTTGTACCAAAGTAAATATGGGCTTTATTTAGGTGATTACACTGATGATCTTACTGAGTATTCCATTAATTCTACTTTGGAATTAGCAGGAGATTGCTGGAATGATGTATAAGCAAAGAGAAATAGTGTTAGTTCCATTTCCGTTTTCAGATTTAACAGAAATAAAGCGACGCCCTGTACTAATAATTTCGAACAATAAATTTAATTCAAGTAATGAAGATATAATAGTCTGTTCTATTACCAGTACAGCATATATCGATTTGCACTCAATACCTATAGATAACCTATCATTAGAATATGGAATTTTACCGGAGCCATCTGTTATTAAAACTCATAAAATATTTACAATTTCAAAATCAAGAATTATTAAGAAGTTTAGTATATTAAATCCTGATACTTTTAGTTTAGTAATTTCATCAATATCAACATTAATAAGTATGAAATAAAATAATGCCTTTGTATAGATGAAAAAGACCTTTATCATTTCGGTGCATCACTCAAAGACCTTGGCAAAAAATGGTTCGTATTTTCAAAGATAGATATAAATATTGTCAATATCCTCGAGAAAATCAAATGCTAATAATAGACTCGTATTTGTAAAAAGTAATCGGGAAGCAGATTATTTTGTGGCAACGGTATAACAAGTCCGTCAGGAGTTAAACATCGGTAGTATAATGAGATACACCAACACCACTCTCTTGTTTTAACAACAAAAAGGGGAGAAAGAGTGTAGGGACTAAACAATGTTTATTACCGATGTTCAACAGCTAACGCTGTTGTAAGAAAGATTTCTTTATTTGCTTACCCACACATAATAGCGAAGAACCAATACCTATTGATAATTTTAATGGTAATCAAATATTTCATTTGCATTTCTCTTGAAAATATATTATATTGGAAATAATAAAAAAACACAAACTCTTTTGTGCTTTGCACTATAAGTTTGTGTTTCTCGAGGTATCTATATGAAACTTTTATTTTTAAAAAACAGTCCGGGATTGATTGAACGCTTGAGGGAATCTATGAAATTTTTTAATCCCGGACTAAATATATAATCAATTTTCAAATTTTGTCTTTCCTTTAGAAAATGTCAGCTATATCATCTGCTCATTTTCTAAGTACAAAATTAATACATTTAAGACAAGAAAAAAATAAGAGTTAGTCTGTTTTTTCAATAGGAATATTAGATTAGATATATAGGATTTTGTCCTATATTAAAATAATTTTAAACTAAGTGAAAAGCCGATTCTTCGTTTCTATTAACCATTTAATTATATTGTACTTAGTGGATTTTTATAATATCCGAATTCTTATTTTTGACCGATTAATTAATTGATAAAAAATGAATACTGCAAGAATTAGCCGATTATTAGCTAATTGTCCTATAAAATCTATATATTTAAATAATAATCAGACAGCCTCAAATCTCGAAATAATCAATTTTCGCCAATACAGACCGAAGGCAAAAATCAGGTTGATGTACAATAAATTATTTCAAATAAGAAATGCTATTATACTTTTCAACTAAGTTTGCTAAGCATTAGATATTGTTTCTTTTTTTTCGGATAATTTAGCAATAATAATGCTAATTTCGTAGAGTACTAAAAGTGGAGCGGCAAAAATCGATTGGCTAATCGGATCGGGTGTAGGGGTCAATACAGCAGCTAAAATTAGTATTGCGACTATCGAATGCCTGCGGTATTTACTCATTGTCTTAGCTTTTACAATACCGAATTTGGAAAGCACAAAGGCAACCATTGGCATCTCGAATAGAATTCCCGCCGCTAACAGAATCATTGTTATGAAACTTAGGAACTCGTTTACATCTATATTGTTGACTATTTTGTCTGTTCCGAAACTCGCCGCAAAAGCAAGCATAGAGGGAACCATAACAAAATATGAAAATGCAACTCCACCGAAAAAGCATAATGAAGTAAAAAATGTAATTACTCTGACCCATTTTCTTTCATTGGAATATAGTCCCGGAGATACAAATTTCCATATTTGAAATAAAATAAAAGGAATAGAAATAATAATCCCTGCAATAAGTACAATTTTAAAGTATAAGAACGGCTGCCCGAATGGCTTTAAATTCTGAAGATTTAATTTGGCATTAGTAGCGGGATTAAGCAGTATCTCGTTCATTAATACATCTATATTAAATGCAGAAATTATGCACCCGATTATTACAAAAAACAATGCCCACATAATCCTTTTACGTAATTCTCCGAAATGATCGAAGAAACTCATTTCTTCTGTTTCAGAACTATCTTCTGTTTGTTTTTTACGAAATAATTTCATATAGTTTATTTATTGATTCAATAATAAATTCTTGTAATACACCCTTTTATTACTATTGATTTGAATTATATAAACACCCGTATTTAAGCTATTTACATCAATTTGATAAATTGTATTATAATTATCAAATTTCTTTTCAATTAGCAATTGCCCCATATAATTTGAAATTCTTACAGAATTAATCAACTCGTCCGATTTTATAGTCAACTCCTTATTGTTTAATACTGTTATTATTTCAGTATCTTTGATTTTATCTATGCTCAAATGTGTAACAATATAAGGTTCTGAAATTTCAGATAAGCATCCCTTACTATTAGTAGTTTGTATAGTGTAAGAGCCATTCATTTTGGGAACTATTATCTCTGTAGTATCGTCGGGCAGGATTTCACCGTTTAGGTACCATTGATTGCCATATTTGGTAGTAGAAAGCAACAGAGTGTCAATTTTCCTTACTATAGGCTTGCTTGGTAAGGAATTAATAGTCAAAATTTGTGTTTGCGAAACCTCGCAGCCATTGCCATTAGATACGGAATATTTAATATAATGATTACCGATACCGGCAAAGTATGTACGGAATTTATTTCCTTCAATTACCCATTGACCAGAATAATAACCACCGGCAGGTGTTCCACCGGTCAAAATTATATCTTCATCGATATAGCAGACTTCATCGAAAGGTTTCAATTTCACATCCGGTTTTTTAGAAACACTTACATATTTAGCCATAGATGCCGAGCAACTACTCAATCGAGAAGTGGTAGTCAAATATACTTGCCCTTGCCCAACAGTATCCCATAATATTTTAACGGAAGGATAATAATCCGCCCCCACAATCATACCCCTGCTGACAGTCCATTTATAAATCATATTCGAAGAATAATCGGTTTTGTATTCATATTCAATATCGGAGCATGCCGAGCTAGAACCGATTATTGTCGGAATAGGCATAGTGGAGACAGCTACTGTTACCACACTTGTATCATTACAACCGATTGAGTTCTCAACAATTACGGTTACATTGCCGGTACCGGAATATGTCCATAATACTTCAACTGTGTCTTTTGTTTTAGTGCCAACAATTGTTCCGTTGTAAGCTCTCCAGTTTAAACTTAATTTCTGAGGATTATCAATATAATATTTGGTTTTAGCACTTTGGCATGGGTTTACATTACCATATATCTGAAATGTATTTTTTGGTAATATACTGACATATAAAGTAGAAGAATCTTTTACTCCCTGCAAATTGGTAGTAACTAACTTTATTATTCCATTACCCGGAGATGTCCAAGCTACTTGAACGGCAGAGCTTTTATTACCATCTTTAAATACTCCGCCACTAACGGTCCATTCATATTTTGTACCAGTTGTAGTTGAAGTCATGTAAGTATATACCTTATTAAGGCATGCTTGCTTACTGCCTAATATTTCAATTGTCTGAATATCATCGTCATTTGCAGAATACAAACTAATAATATTAAGCATGAATATGACAATAATTGCATTTAAAGACTTTATTCGAAGCATAAGTATTTTCCTATTTCAACTATTATAATAAAAAAGAATGCAAATTACGAAATAAATCATAATTTTCTTAATAAATAGCTCAATAAATAGCTTATCAACAATATTTAACTACATTCTCTACAAATTCAAATACATTAAAATGATAGTTCTTTTTCAGTTTTTAATTCTTTTGCTTCTGATTTCATAAAGCATTTGGCTGAATTCAGCAGAGAGTAATATTATCATTGTCATATAATATAGCCAAACAGCCATCATAGCAAGAATCGCATAAGCCCCGTAAAATTTACCGTAAGAGGATACTCCCGATACATACCAAGCAAAAACATTTCTTGATATTTCTATGAAAACTACACATAATATAGTAGAAATTATTCTTACAAATTGTGGCAATTTCTTGTTTGGAACAAATCTAAATAACAAATAAAACAAAATAAATGATGTAGCCAATGATGCACCAAGTACATAAACCATCGAGAAATATGGTACTAACCAGTCCGGCACTATAGAATGCAGAGATGTATTGATAATAGTTATTATCGGTAGAAAATAAATTGTTATTAATACCATCACTGTTAAAATTATTGTTAAGAAAATATCTTTTACTTTATAAACAAAAAAATTATGTGGTGTAGCTATATGAAATATTGTATTTAGCCCGGTACGAATAGAGCCAAGTAATATCGAAGATAACCATAGTAACGAAAATATACCGATTATCCCCGCTGTAGAGCTTTGCTTGAATATATCTGTTACTTCCTTAATAGTAGTTTCAAGTAATTCATGAGACTGCTTTCCGGGAGGTAATATATCATTTAATGAATTTGACAAAAACATTATAATAGAATTAACATCAAAAAATGAGCTAATAATAAAGATAACTACTAGAAGTAAAGGTATTAAATATAATAGTATATTAAAAGCAATTCCCGCGGAAATCAAGAATAAATGGTGGGCATCTATCCGCTCAAAAAATATTTCAATAAAAGCTATTATTTTTCGAATAGTCTGGTTTTTTATTCCTAATAGATTCAGGATTTTGAGTATGTCTTGGTCTTTTATTTCAAGCTGCATATTGGTTTTCTAATATTAAAAACATTAAAATAATAAAAATAAATATTCCCTCAAAATTTTAAAACATATTATACGTTTATTTATCTGTATTTGATTCTTTCTTTAGTTAACAAAATATTTTATTAAATTAAATTACTGATATGAACAAAAAAGAAAATTACAGTACCGGGCATAGCAATTCTCCCTACAACGCAACTGTAACCGGTAAAATAATGATTACTCCGGATCTTATGATTTTAAGAGTACGTACTGATACCCCAAGAAATAAATTTGTAGCAGGGCAATATACTCATATTGGTGCTTTAGGAGAAGAGTCTCGCTCGCCTAATTCCATAATCCAAATTGAAACACAGAAACCTTACGAGTTGATAAAACGCCCTTATTCCATAGCTTCAGCAAATCATGAGACTTCAAACTTCGAGTTTTATATTTCTCAAGTTAAATCCGGTCAGCTTACTCCAAGGCTATTTAATCTCAATCAAGGTAGCAGAATGTGGGTGGACGAAGATATATTCGGAATTTTCAATTTGAATGATACACCCAAAGATTGTAATATAGTAATGGTAGCCACCGGCACAGGGCTTGCACCGTATATCAGCTTCCTACGCTCACATATCAATGATAACAAAAATATTAAGATGGCTATTGTCCACGGTGCGGCTTACCCTTGGGATTTGGGATATTATAGTGAGCTTAAATTTATAGAGAATGCCTTCCCGAATTTTTACTATTTCCCGACTTTATTAAAAGTTGATAAATCTTGGTCTGGACTGACTGGCTATATTGAAAATCATATCGGTTCAGGTCTAATTGAGAAATCAGGAATTGATATTAATCCCGAGAAAACACATTTTTATCTTTGCGGTAATCCGAAAATGATTGATTCAGTTACTACTATTCTTACTAATAATAATTATACTCGTTGCACTAAAGACTGCCCTGGAGCATTACATATAGAAGAATATTAATTTTATTCATAGTTACACAAGTGATATATTCGCCTATTTGCTTTAGAGCCAGTTTAATTATTATAATCTATTGCAAATGTCCGTACCCTATATTCAAGCCCATACTTCAGAGCCGGTTTAATTATTCGGATTAACTCATATTTACGGGATACAACCTGACGGTTAACCATCAGGTTGATAATTCCGGATTCTTCGTTATACACAGAATGGCGATTTGGCAATATAATTAATCTTAACTCCGTTAGGAGTTAAACATCGGTAACATAATGAGATACACCACCACCACTCTCTTGTTTTAACAACACAAAGAGAGGAAAGAGTGTGGGGACTAAACAATACTTATTACCGATGTTCAACAGCTAACGCAGTTGTAAGAAAGATTTCATTATTTGCTTACCCGCACATAATAACAAAGAAAGCAATATTGATATATATTTTCTCAGAGCCTATTTAATAGGGAAGTCTTTAAATATAATTATATATCCGAATTATATCTTATGTATTCTTGTCAATTCTTTTTTCAAATAATCAAAAGCTTCTTCAGGAGTATTGACAAAGGTAAACAGATTCAAATCTTCTCTGTTTATCATTCCGGTCTCTACCATATAATCAAAATTAAATAGAGTCTTCCAAAATTTCTCATTATATAGAACTATAGGAATTTTCTTAGTTAATTTCTTGGTTTGAATTAAAGTCAGGATTTCCCACATTTCGTCCATTGTTCCGAAACCGCCCGGGCAGACTACCAAAGCTTGAGCTAAGTTAGCAAACCAGAACTTACGCATAAAGAAGTAATGGAACTCGAAATTCAAATCCGGCGAAATATATTGATTCGGATTTTGCTCAAAGGGCAAGCTAATATTTAGCCCTATTGACTTACCGCCGGCTAAGTATGCACCGCGGTTTGCGGCTTCCATTATCCCCGGACCACCACCGGAGCATATATAGAATTGCTTTTTAATCGGCAGAGTGATGCTCCACTGTGTCAATAATCTTGAAATTTCAAGAGTGTCTTCATAGTAATTTGTGGTCTCGAATAGCTCAACGAGTTTGTCGATTTCCAATTGAATAGCAGGCTTATGCTTTTCATCATTAATAGCAAGTTTTGATTTCAAATGCTTGAGCTTATCTTCATATCTATCGCGCGACAAAGTGCGGGCAGATCCAAAAAATATAATAGCTTTGTCGATATTATTCTTTTTAAAATCCTGCTTAGGATATAAATATTCAGACAAAAGCCTGATTACTCTTCCGTCGGCACTGTGAATAAAATCTTTATTGTCGTAAGCTTTTTCTGCACGCATTAGAGGAGCAAGCATATTGTTTTCTTTTTCTTTGGATTCTTTTTTCATAAATTCCTTAATTTAAAATATTTTACACGAATTAATTTCATTGTCTTCAAGAAATATATTATTTATTGTAGCGTGAGAATTTTTAGAGCCGACCAATTTAATATTCAGTACATAGTTACTATTGATTTTCTCAACATTCTCGTTAATTATTGTCATATTCAAATCTTTAATTATATCTTTTATTTGCAATATTTTATGATAATACGGAGGTAGAGAAATCGAGTATGTTGCCGACTCTCTTCTAACTTGTATAATAGCCTCCAAATACGGGAATAGCCACAAAATGCACA
This sequence comes from uncultured bacterium, assembly GCA_942493235.1. Lineage (GTDB taxonomy): Bacteria > Bacteroidota > Ignavibacteria > Kapaibacteriales > UBA2268 > ENR-C587. Next base: position 1,482,102 of record OW818676.1, read on the forward strand.
AGGTGCATGCAGTAGAAATATATACTAAATTATAATATCCAAGCCCTATGCACATACCGATAGCCGCAGATATCCAAATAATTGAAGCAGTAGTCAGCCCCATTATCTGTCCGCGTGTCTGCATAATAACCCCCGTGCCGATGAACCCAATTCCGGTAACTAATCCGGCTGCAATTCGCGAGGGGTCTGCTCCATTGATTTGCACCGAAATCATTGTAAATACAGTAGTACCCAAGGAGATAAAAATCAGTGTCCTAAAACCGGCTGCTTTATCTCTGAACTCTCTTTCTAAACCAATTAGTCCCCCGACAAGGACAGCTAATAATAATTTTTCTAATTCAGGTGCCATTTATTCTCTCAATTGCTATTAGTTTTCTAAAAATATACTTCTAATAAAATTTAAAAAGTCAATTTAATGATTTTATATTATATTTGAAAATAATTTTTTTCTTAGCCTTAAAAAATCAAATATATATAAAAAAAATGTCTTAATTTTGCATTCTATATTTTTGTTAAATGTATATAAGAATAATATGTCTTTAAATATCGAATTTGGCGATAAAATGTTCGAGAACAAGCAAAGAACTCCTCAAGAATTTGCTGAAATATCGCTCGAACTTAGACGAGATATAATCAAAATGCTTGTATTAGCAAAATCAGGTCATACCGGCGGACCATTAGGATTAGCCGATTTTATGGCAGTATTATATTTCGGCAACTACATGAAATATTCTGCTAAATCACCCGAAATGGCTGATAGAGACAGATTTATATTAAGCGGTGGGCATTTGGTACCTATATTATATTCATGCCTTGCCAGAGCCGGATATTTCCCTGTCAAAGAATTATCAACATTACGTAAATATGGTACCAGACTGCAGGGACATCCGGGCTTAGACACTCATCTTCCCGGTCTTGAAACTTCAAGCGGTTCACTCGGGCAGGGTATTTCCATTGCTGTCGGTATGGCAATGAGCGATAAACTTGTCGATAAAAACGAACGTAAAACTTATTCTTTAACCGGAGACGGTGAAATCCAGGAAGGTTCCGTATGGGAAGCTGCTATGGCTGCTGCAAATTATAAGCTTGACAATCTATGCTGGATAGTTGACAATAACGATTGCCAAATTGACGGCAGAGTAAAAGATGTAATGAGTATATATCCTATTGCCGATAAATTCAAAGCATTCGGATTTGATACTATCGAAATCGATGGTCATAATTATAACGAAATAATTGCGGCACTTGATAAATTCGATGCTAATCATAAAAATAAAATCGCTAAGCCGACCGTAATTATTTTAAAAACACTTATGGGTAAAGGCGTTTCATTTATGTGCGATAATTATAATTGGCATGGTAATCCGCCGAATGAAGCTCAGGCAGAGCAAGCTCTCGCCGAATTAGTATAGCTTTTATATTTTGAGACAGTGAGCTACTGTTAGATGATATGAAACTGTGAGATAATAAAACTACGAGATAGTAAAATTATGAGATTGAGGGTTTTAGAATTAAAATATATTGTTAGATTTATAATTAAAATACAAATGAAAAAACATATACAACTTCAAGGTAAAAAAACTACAAGGCACGGCTTCGGCGAAGCTTTAGTCGAGCTTGGCAAAAAGCATGACAATGTAGTTGTTCTCGGTAGCGATATTACAGGCTCTGTAATGACTTCATTTTTTAGAGATGCTTTCCCTGATAGATTTTTCTCTATCGGTATAGCTGAGCAAAATGCTACTACTATTGCCGCCGGCATGGCTTTATCCGGTAAAATCCCGTTTTTCTCAAGCTATAGTGCATTTGCCGCATTTAGAAATTCCGACCAAATTAGAATCTCGGTCTGCTATAATAATGCCAATGTTAAAATTGGCGGTGGGCATTCAGGTATTACGGTTGGTCCGGACGGAGCTACTCACCAAAGTTTGGAAGAAGTTTCATTTCTGAGAGCGTTACCAAATATGACTTTAGTAGTGCCATGCGACTATAATGAAGCTAAAAAAGCCACCATCGCAATCGGCGAGATGTACGGTCCGGCTTATTTAAGATTTGGTCGTTCGGCAGTTCCGCTATTTACAAGCGAAGAAACGCCATTTGAAATCGGCAAAGCAGAAGTATTCCGTGATGGTAACGACGTAGCGATTATCGCCTGTGGCATTACAGTTTGGGAAGCTTTAACTGCAGCCGAAGAATTAAAAAAAACCAAGGGTATCAACGCCAGAGTAATTAATAATCATACTATTAAACCGATTGACGTTAATACAATTACAGATGCAGCTATGCAATGCGGTGCTATTGTTACTGCCGAAGAACATCAGGTTTACGGTGGGCTTGGGGCAGCCGTTGCCGAAACAGTTGTTAAAAACTATCCTGTTCCGATGGAATTTGTCGGAGTAAGAGATACATTCGGTCAAAGTGGCGAACCCGACGAATTGCTCGAGAAATTCGAACTTGACTGGAAAGCAATTTATAATGCTACAATTAAAGTATTAGATCGCAAAGAAAAAGGATTTATCGGCTATAGAAAATTGACCGATAAATAATTCATTCAAATGAAGCCTTTAAATAAATACTCCTAACCAAGCTCTGCACGGGTAGGAGTATTTTATTAAAGTATTGGACTGGTGCCGAATAATAATTTTGAAGTAATCTATTGATATAATTCAAATAAAAAGATTAACTAAATAGGGCATTTATGTCGTCTTGGCTCATTCCGTCATCTACCTCTTCCTCATTATTACTAAATGAACTGAAGCTATTAATTAGGCTATCAATATCATCGGCAGAAACCGTATCTTCGGTCAAATCAATAGTTTCTCCGCCAGCAAATTTGGACATAATTTCATCTATTTCGTTTTGTTTGGTTTCTTTAACTGATAAAGAATTTACGGCTTCGGGGTCGAAAGCAATTTCTCTATGTAGCTTTGATACATTGGAATTGTCTTCGGAAAATTCACCTTGAGGTAATTCTCCGTTAGTCTCAACGCTATCAATAATTGACAATACTTGTAATAATCTACCCTGTATATTCTCGAGTGTATGATTTACTGCAGCAAGCTGCTGTGAGGTTATATCTTGAACCTGAGATGACATCATTATCTGAGTAGAATCATTCATAATATTGGATAATATTTCTTTGCTCTCTTCAATTATCTTATTAAATTCGATAAATATCTCATTATCATTTTCATACTTTTGTCTAAAATCATTCAAATAACCAATAATTTCAGTTTGGCTGACACCTTCATTCAGAAACTGAATTGTAGTGCTTACCAAATCCAATACTTCCATCTTGCCTTTATTAATTATCTTATTCATCTTTGTATAGTTTTCAGAAGCGATATCAATTTTCCTAAGTACACTATCGACGGCATCTAATATTTCATTTGTAGCATTTTCGGTAGCCTCGGTAACTTTAAATATTTTCTTAGCCGCACCGGGCATTTTTTTTACATTATCGTCGATTGTTGAATTAATGCTTTGAAGCAAAAATTTCACTTCTCTTAAAAAATTCCTAATATCGGAATAGTGAGGATTATCTCGTAAAACCTCAATTTTAGAAAGAATTTTCTCTATCACTTCATCTTGCATATTCAACTCCGATTTTAACATTTTTTATAAAACATAAATATAAATAATAATCCTTAATAAGAGAAATTATTTTTGCATAAATTGAAAAATAAAATTTGTTTTTGGAATTCATTCAAATAATAAGTATTTTTGATAGAGTACAAATATATATAAAGGGAATAATAATGAAAAAAATAATCTATATAATGTTATTGATAATTACGAGTGCAATCTTAAATTCCGCACCTTTAGTCAATGTTCCTCAGTTTATTACCCAACCAAACGGAGATTCATTTAATTGTTTAGCCAGTGGCGATGAATTCTTTAATTACTTACATGATTATAATGGCTATACAATTATCCAAGATAAAAAAACAGGATATTATTACTATGCTGAATTGTCCGGTGATACTCTTATTCCCTCTACTATACTTGCCGGAACGAATGCACTATTGCCTGCCAATATAAAGCCCTATTTAAAACCTTCTTATAAAAGTATAAAATATAAGTATGACAGAATACTAAATACTATAGGCAGTAAAAGCAAGAAAAATTTCGATCAACTCAATGTATCAAATACCGGCACTATCAATAATTTAGTAATTTTTATCAGATTCAGCGATGAAGTCGAATTTACTGATTCGACAGTTGTTTATAATAGAATGCTTAATCCGATTACCGGTAATACAATGAAGAACTATTTTACAGAAGCTTCTTATGGTCAATTGACGATAAATTCGACTTTGTATCCTACTTCAGATAATTCTTTTGTTGTTTCTTATCAAGACACTGCTCCAAGAGACTTTTTTAGACCATATTCAGCTACAAACCTGATTGGTTATCAGACAGATGCTCAATGTACAGAGAGAGAGCATTCTCTATTAGTCAGAGCAGTAACCGGAGTAAGAAGCCAAATCCCCGCTACATTAAATATAGACAATGATAATGACGAAAAAGTCGATAACGTATGCTTTATTGTTTCAGGCTCATCCGATGGGTGGAGCGATTTACTATGGCCCCACAGATGGTCATTATATTCACAGATTATAATGATAAATACTAAACGAGTATATGATTATAACTTTCAATTACGTAATTCATTGATGAGCTCCGGTGTGGGAGTATTATGCCATGAGATGTTCCATTCACTTGGTTCTCCGGATTTATACCATTACAATTATGACGGAATGTCGCCGGTAGGCTCTTGGGACTTAATGGAGTATAACGCTAATCCACCACAGCACATGAGTGCTTATATGAAATCCAAATATGGGGACTGGATAGCAAATATTCCGGAAATAACTACCAATGGAACATATACATTGAATCCGCTTACTTCGGCTACCAATAATTGTTACAAAATTGCTTCTACGGCTTCAGCATCTCAATATTATGTAGTGGAATATAGGCGTGATATAGGCACTTTTGAATCTTCAATTCCAGGCAGCGGACTGATTGTATATAGAATTAACCCCAACTACAATGGTAATGCAAGCGGACCTCCGGATGAAGTTTACGCCTATAGACCAAATGGTACTATTTCGGTTAACGGTACTATCAGCAGTGCAAACTTCAGCTCTGCAGAAGGCAGAACAGCAATTAATGCCAATACTAACCCTTCCCCATTCTTAGCCGACGGCTCGCAGGGCGGGTTAAATATTACCCAAATTGGTAGTGCCGGAGAAACAATTTCATTCGATGTATCATTTACCTTGATGGTACCTACACTTACTAATCCATTGAACAATGAAACGTATATATCCTCTAATACCGGATTAAATTGGAATTTAGTTTACGGAGCCAATACTTATAGAGTTCAATTAGCTTCCGACACTTTGTTTGCTAATATCATTTCGGACATTATTGTCAGTACAAATTCTTATCAATTAAATGCTTTATTAAACAGCACAAATTATTTCTGGAGAGTAAAATCGAAAAATACTAATGATTCGTCTCAATGGAGCATGATATTCAAATTTACTACTGCTCCAGTTGGCTATTTATCATTTCTGAACGAGTCTTTTGAAAATATTAGCTATCCTCCGGCAAATTGGTTGTCAATTATTGATAATGGTACTGTTAATTGGCAAAGGGTAAGTGCAGGAACTAATCCTACATGTTCGCCAATTGATGGCTCTGCTATGTTAAAATATAATTCTTATAATGCCGAAAATAATAGCTCTGCAAGACTAATCAGCCCTGAATTAAATCTATCAAACAGTATAAATATTAATCTCAGTTTTAATATATATAGAGAAGCAGGATATTCGAGTAATGCAGACCGAGTATTAGTTTATATAAATAACAATGAATCAATTATTGGTGCATATTTAATTGCAACTATCAATAGAAGTACCTCATTATTACCTATCACCTCTCAAACAGGCTGGCATGAGTATTTATATCAAATCCCTATCCAATATTATTATGCCAATGCCCACATAATATTTGTTTCTATCAGTGCTTATGGTAATTCAATTTATATGGATAAAATCAAACTATATGGTATGGAGAACCCTACTATTAGCACTGTTACATTAACTACACCACTTAATAATTCTATTAATAATTCTGTTAATACAACTTTTAATTGGACAGCTTTGACCAATGCGTCGTCTTATAGAATTGAGCTTTCAACAAATAATAGTTTTACTAATAATCTAATTAGTCAAACTGTGTCAAATAATACCGCTACTATAAATACAAATTATAATACTTTGTATTATTGGAGGGTTAAGGCATATAATACAAGTGATTCCGGTGCTTGGTCTGATGTATTTCACTTTACTACCCGACAGCAATTGTTTACTGTAAGTGGACAAATTAATTACGCAAATACGGCTCAAACGCCTATGAATAACTGCACTATTATACTGAAAAATGCCAATAATATTGAAATAGCACGAGATACCAGTAATGAACTCGGAGCTTACTCTTTTGAAAATGTTACAACCGGTACTTATAATTTCGAGCTAATTAGCAACAAAGCATCAGGCGGTATTAATACTTTAGATATATTATCATTGAGGCAGAAAATAGCAGCTGTTGCTGAATTTACTGCTATTCAGGATAAAGCAGCTGATATTAATAACGATTCAAATGTAAGCACTATAGACTTACTCCCGCTAAGACAAAAAATATCGAACATCAGCCCGATTAGCTCTTGGTTAGTACCCAATTATGTATTCTATCCATTAACAGTAAATGTAAACGGAGCAAATGCTATACTTAATATTCAAGCATTATGCGGTGGCGATGTAAATGCAAGTTTTACTCCGAATAATTAATTCAGATAGAGCATGTAGATATAATAATTATTTGTCTATTCGCTTCTTTGTGTGGAGTTTCGGGGTTCGGGGATAGGGTTTCGGGGATAGGAATTAGGAAGTAGAAATATGTACGTCTCCGTACTATGCTCTGCGTAGTAAGGCTATTCTTCCAACATCATAGATGTTGAACATTGGTAGAAGAAAAGTTAAAAAGTTTATAAAGTTATAAAGTTCGTAAAGTTGAAAGAAGGAATTAGATAATTCGGATAAAATCAATTCTTTTCTTCCAACAGCGTTAGCTGTTGAACATTGGTAGTATTCGGGGGTCGGGGATAGGGGTTCGAGAATTGGGAATATGCATGTCTCCGCACCATGCTCTGCTTGCTAAGATAACAATCAATGTACCTAAAGCAAATTCTACGCAGAGCGTAGGATTGAGAAAAAAAGACTGTAAAAAAGTTGTCATTCTGAACGAAGTGAAGAATCCAGATAAAGCTAACTTATTGATAATTCTGGATTCTTCGTTGCACTCAGAATGACGATTTGGCAATATTATTACTTCGCCTCCTTACTATGCTCTGCGTAGTAAGGCAGGTCTTCCAACATCATAGCTGTTGAATATTGGTAGAATAAAAGTGGGTACTCCATTTTGCCAAGTAAATAACTAAAATTGACTTTCTACCAAATTGAATCTGTGAAGAACCTATTATCAAATATATTGTCAAGATATCAGTTAAATCATTTGTTTTTTGTCCCAAAAATCAATTCTTTATCTTAAAATAGTAATAATTTTAATAATAATGCAAAATAAATTCCAAGTTATAATAAAAAATTGGTTTGTATTTCTTATTTTTGTAATTCTGTTTAAAAGGTTTTAAAGAATTACTTTAAGATTGATAGTTGATATAAAAGATGATTAATTGATAAAAAAGACAATTAATCAATAAAAAATAGAAAATTTTGAAAAAATAGAATATATTAAATTGAAAGGGTTGAACATGGCAGAATTCAAATTCAAGCCATTTGAAGAAATGACACCGGAGGATTATGAGACAATCGGATTTATGTCCGGTCTCGAAGTACACCAGCAACTGCTAACTGAGCAGAAACTTTTTTGTCATTGTCCTGCCGGACACTATAGCGATACTTATCATGCCGAAATATTGAGACACATGCGTCCAACTTTATCTGAGCTTGGAGAATATGACGGCACTGCGTTAATGGAATTCAAAACTCGTAAAAACATTATTTACCGTATTAACAGGAAGACAGTCTGCACTTATGAGATGGATGATACACCTCCGTTCCATGTAAATGACCAAGCTCTTGATATAGCATTTGAAATTGCTATGTTGTATAATGCAAATACTGTTGATGAAGTTCATATTGCCCGTAAGCAATATTTAGACGGTTCTATTCCTACAGGATTCCAAAGAACAGCAATTACTTCTGTTGGCGGAAAAATCCCATATAAAGACAGATTTATCAATATAATACAAATGTCGATTGAAGAAGATTCTTGTCGTGAAGCTTCTGATGTCGGGCATAGAAGAGTTTATTTGGCAGACCGCTTAGGCATGCCACTTATCGAAACAGTAACTTATCCCGAGATGAAAACTCCTCAGGAAGTTGCCGAAGTAAATGATATTCTTCGCAGAATAGTACGCTCTACCGGCAAAGTACGCACAGGTGTAGGAGCTGCTCGTGAAGACGTTAACGTTAGTGTTCGTGGTGGTACTCGTATCGAAATCAAAGGCGTACCAAGTATTAAAAGAATTCCTCAGCTTACTTATAATGAAGCAATGCGTCAATGGAATTTATTGAAATTAAGAGACGAGCTTGCAAACCGCGGAATTACTAAGGATACTTTCTCTGCTAAAATAGATGATGTAACTTCAATTTTACGCAAAACAAGCTTCCAACCAATATTTACTGCCGTTGCCGAAGGTAAATTGGTAAAATGCGTTACTTTAAGAAAATTCAAAGATTTATTAAATTGGCAGACTCAGACAGACACTTATTTCTCAAAAGAAATCAGCGATAGAGTCAGAGTAATAGCCTGCTTGACTACTCTTCCGAATATTGTTCACTCAGACAGTCATGAATTTACTTTATCTTCTGCCGAAGGGCAAAAAATCCGTAAAGCAGTAGCTGCTAATCCGGACGATACTTTGGTTCTCGTTTGGGGCGATGAGCAAGATTCCGATTGCGGAGCAAAAGAAATTATTATCAGAGCTAAAGAAGCTACTATCGGTATTCCTTCTGAAACTCGCCAAGCATTAAGAGATAATACAAACGGATTTGAGAGAATTCTACCCGGTCCCGAGAGAATGTATCCAGATACTGATTTACCTCCGATCAGAATTACTCCTGAAAGATTAGCAAAAATTAAAGCAGGGCTACCTGATTTATATTGGGTAAGAGAAGCTTTCTATCAGACATTGAATATGCCGGTAGATGTAATTCAACCTCTTGCAGTTTCAAAATATGCTCCATTATTTGATGAACTTATTAAAGAACATAAAATCGACCCTAAATTAGCTTCAATCGTTCTTATTCATTTTATGAAAAAGCTTAGAAGACGCAGAGTAGATACAGCAAATATTCGTGCTAACTGCATAAAAGAAATTTTTCTAGCATACAAAGCCGGAAAATTAGTAAAAGATGCAATTTTTGAAGTGCTTGAAGCTACTGCCATTAATGGTGAATACTGTGATGAAATTCTTCCTAAGCTCGCTACAAAAGCTGACTTCAAAAAAATATTCGATAAAATGAATGAAAAAATGAAGAGAATCACTTTCTATCACCCTGATAAGAAAAACGAATACTTATTCGGCATGATAATGGACGAATTGCGTGGTAGAATCAACGGAGCTGATGCTCAAAACTATTTGAACGAATTAATTAATCAGGAGGCATAATTAATATGGAAGAGATTAAAAATATAGATTACTATAAAGGCTATAGAGACGTTGCCCTTGATACTTTAATGCGTTTCAAAGCTTTCGTCTGGTGCGATGTAGTTGTTAAAACTATCGAAGGCGGTGAATACATCGGTATTATTTTGCCACGTTCAGAAACTGCCGATAAATTACATATTGTTCTAAAATTGCGTACGGGTTATAATATCGGTATAGCTGCCGAAAGAGTCTCAGATATTAGCGTTGGCGAACGCAAAGAAGCTCACTATCAGATACCGGAGAAAGAGTTCCCTTATGATCCGAAAAAACCAAGAGTTAAACTACTTGGTACCGGCGGAACTATTGCTTCGCGACTGGACTATAGAACCGGTGCGGTAATTCCGGCATTCTCTCCCGGAGAATTATACGGTTCGGTTCCTGAATTAGCTGATTATTGTAATTTGGAAACAACAAAACTATACGGTGTCTTCAGTGAAAACATGGGTCCAGACCAATGGATAGGCTGTGCTAAAGCAATCGGCGAAGAAATTGAAAAAGGCGTAAAAGGTATAGTTATCGGTCATGGAACCGACACTATGCACCATACTGCCGCTATACTTTCGTTTATGGTTCAAAACTCACCTGTTCCGATTATCATGGTTGGTTCGCAGAGGTCATCGGATAGACCTTCTTCTGATGCAGCATTGAACTTGATGCACGCTGTAAAAGCCGCTGCTGAGTCAGATATAGCTGAAGTACAAGTATGTATGTTCGGTCCTACTTCTGACACATACGGTTTACTGCACAGAGGTACACGTGTACGCAAAATGCACTCTTCGTACCGTTCTACTTTCAGAACAGTTGGCGATATTCCAATTGCAATGATTAGTAGAGAATCAATTACTCCGCTTCGCGACGATTATAAAAAGCGTCGTAAAGATAAAAATGTAACTATAATCCCTACTTTTGACGATAGAGTGGGTATGGTTTATTATTATCCGAATATGAAGGCAGACATGATTGACTCAATGATTGATAACGGCTATAGAGGAATTGTGATTGCCGGTACCGGACTCGGACACGTCAATAAACCATTATATCCCGCATTGCAAAGATGTAAAGAAAAAGGCATTGCTGTATTTATGACTGTTCAGACTCTTTGGGGATATGTCCAAATGTACGTATATGAAACAGGTCGTGAGATGATGGACTTGGGAGTAGTTCCATGTGCGAATATGCTTCCTGAAGTTGCATATATGAAACTCGGCTGGGCGTTGGGTCAGTCTGACGACATCGAAGAAGTTAAACGCATAATGCTAACTCCAATCAATGGTGAAATCACAGAGCGTGAACCAAGCAACGGATATTTAATATTCCAGGGCGGAGTGCCAGAAGTAGAAGAATTTATTTCAAAATATAGAAAATAATATTCTTTAGTATAGATTAAATTTAAAGCCGATTCTTTTTAAGGGTCGGCTTATTTATTTTTTTATTGGTTTTGATACTTCTCTCTCATACGATTGTGTGCTTGTAGGTATATTCTCCTAAATCTGCCTATATCTTTTTCATACTTTTTCTCAATCATAGGCTCTGCTTAGGATTGTGTTTTCTCAATATTCTTATTATTCATAATGCTTGTTTCCACACGCTGAAGAGCCTGTGTAAAAACAGGAAAATTGTAATTTACCTAAGATTGAAAAATAGAATAAATACCTATCAACCTGACGGTTAACCGTCAGGTTGCATTGCCAATAAATAAATAAATTCGAGTTTTCACCCAGCGTCTTCAGTGTGGGGTTGATGACCAATAGAAGAACTTTAATAAATGATATGATATAATCATTATAACCATTTATGTAAGGACTCGGATTTTAGTTTTTGAACACATTTTTTTACATCCTGAACTTTTTCTTTTGGGCAAATCATAACCGAATCATCGGTTACTACTACTACGAAATTATCCAAGCCAATAGCACCGATAACAATGTTATCTTTAGAGGATTTATTGATAATTATCGAGTTATTGCAGTCCACTACTGCATTAAGTCCTTCGCTGATATTGCCATTGTCATCTTTTGCGATTACTCTGTCGAGCGAATCCCATGAGCCTACATCGTCCCACTCGAAAAGGGCGTTAGCTGTATATACGTTTTGGGCTTTTTCCATTAGTCCGAAATCAATTGATATATCGGGAAAGCTTTCAAATATATCATCAATTGCTTCAAAAGATGAATCGAATGCTATAGAAGTATTATTCAAATATTTTGATTTCAAATCCGAAATTTTAGTTCCGATTTCGGGCAGATGAGTAATCATAGATTTAATAAAATAATCCAATCGGAAGAAGAACATACCGCTGTTCCAGAAGTGTAGCCCGCTCTCACAATACAATTTTGCAGTGTTAAGGTCAGGTTTTTCGCGAAAGGCATTAACTTTTTTAATTTCACATTTATCATTAGTTTCGAACTTAGAATCTGTTTCTACATAGCCGTAACCGGTTTCCGGTCTGTTAGGGGGGATGCCTATAGTGCAGATAGAATCACCCTTCTCTACAAATTCTAAAATATAATTTACAGTATCTTTAAATCCTTGCTCAGGTTTGATATCTTGGTCGGCAGTAAGCACTGCTACCGATATTTCGGAATCTTTATATTCCGTAGCATATTTAGCGGATATAAAACCTGCTGCCAAAGCTAAGCATGGAGCCGTATTTCTTTTATATGGCTCAGCGATAATATTTTCAGCCGGTATCTGTGGCAGAGCAGTTCTAATCGGCTCGATTAAAAGCTTGCCGGTAATAATAAAAATATCTTCTGGAGCTATTAGGTTAGATACTCGGCTAATAGTTTCCTCTATCATCATTTTTTCTGATAATAAAGGCAATAATTGTTTTGGTCTTTTTAGTCTGCTTAGGGGCCAGAAACGTTCGCCGGAGCCACCAGCCATAATAATTGCTGTTCTTTTCATTTTATATTTCCATAATTATATATAATATCAATTACATTCTTCACGTTTGTGCACTGCCCCTTGAGCTTTGGAATACAAACACCCAATGGTATTTTAATTAGTAGAAAAATCAGCAAAAAAGGCTTTTGCAACGTTTAATAATGTTATAAGTCCTATTTAAAAATTCAAATATACTAACTTATTTAATAATAGAAAATATTTGACTGTCAATTATTTTAAAACTTTTCTCAATACTAATAATATATAATCCGCTTGAATACAAATCAGAATCAAAAGGAAATGAATAAAGCCCGGCATCAAAATATTGATTGTCAAAAAGTTTACTTATTAAATCGCCTTTGTAGTTATGTACTAAAATAGTATAATAATTGGAGTCATAGATTAGTAATTCCAATTTGGAATTATTAAAATCAATAGGGTTCGGATATACATTAATCTGTTTAGGTGCTAATTCCAGCCGGCTTACATTTAGTGATGAATAGAATTCTTCGGATAATTGAGCCGTATTAACCAGATTATGATAATTATCGGCAGCGAAAATACTAAATACAATAGTAGCGGTCTGACCAACTTTCAATGGAATTGGTCCTGCCGATACGACGGTTGAAACATCTGTTTTATTAGTGCTGTCGTTTACAATTCCGCTGGAAAGTGCTGTCCATTTCTCGGTTTTTGTAAATCCATCATTTAAGCCGAAAATACCAGCTTGGCTACCATTGTTACTTATCCCGTAGTAATTCTCTCTCTGCTGAGAAATTAATTTCACTCCAATCAACGGCAGGGTTTCGTTGTAAGCATTTTGGCAATATGAAAAACGATGAACTCTATCGTAAATAGCTAAATTGTTTGCTCCTGATAAACCAATGTCCCAATCAAAGAAAAGCCCAAGATAAACCGAATCCATATTTTCAGTACTATTATTTGTAATATTATAAGTACTGATAATAAAGTCTTCCGCTCCTGGCTTATTGCTTGCAAAAACATATTGGCGGACTAAAAGCCCATAGCTTGGCTCTGCCTTGAAATCATTATAAACCGTATAAGCTTGTAATAGCCCAGTATCGGCAAAAACAGTATCGCTAATAATTTTTGATATTGAGAAATTGCGAAGCGGAATCGAAGCATAAGACCTTGCCACATCAGAAACTTTATCAGTGCCTGTAGCCACCATTAGTGAACCTTCAAATAGCAGATTCTGACTGTTTTTATATTTTAAACCATGCCCCTGAGTATTTGCCGGATAATTATTAAAAGCCAAATTGCCACAGCTATTTACTGTCAGCAATATATTGTTTTGGTGAATATCAATATAAGAAGGGTTAACCAATAATTGTGTATATTCGGTTTTAAATAATTGATTATCTATATAAATGCAAATATCAATTTTTAATTGGTAATCAATAGGAATATTATCATTTAAAGTAAAAGTAAAAGCGTCAATAATATCAATAATTTGATATGTGCTCATAGAGTCGATTAGTAAGGTATCTTTTGTGAAATTCACATAAATGCTTGAGGTGTCGGTAGCTTTGGCGATTATTTTCAAATTAGTAATCGGAGACAATACATTTAATAAATTTAAGCTTAAATTAAAAGTATCATATTTGGAAAATACTCCGTCATTATCTAAGTCAGTAACTTGATAATTCTTGAGTATTATAGATTTAACAATTTTTGTATTTACTGCATTATAAGCATCTACACAGCCGGTGCCTATATAATAATTCGTATCTATATCATAAATGGTAGTGTCTGCTGTTAATTTTAAAAGTTCCGAAATTTGCAACGGATTAAAACTCTTATGAGTCATTAGTGCAATTGATGCAACAGCCGCAACAATTGGTGAAGCCATAGAAGAACCACTTGAGTATTTATAATTGTTTGCCGGAATTGTTGACCATATATCAACTCCCGGAGCACAAATATCAATATAATCGCCCCAATTGGAGAAATCAGGTTTTTTATTATATTCATTTATAGCAGCCACGGACAAAGCATCGATGTAGGCTCCGGGATAAAACTTTTTATTAACATATTCATTACCGCCGGCAGCAACTACTAAAGCACCCATTTGAGTAACTTCTTGAATAATCTCATTTTCCGATTTAGCACTTCCGAGACTGCCCCAAGAGCAATTAATTATTTTGGCACCCATTAGAGCTGCATAATAAATTCCTTCGTATTCTCGGTAAGTAGAAGTGTTTTGGCTGTCGTCATAACCAATTTTCACAGCTAATAATTTAACATTTTTGGCAGTGCCGGCTATCCCGATATTATTATTAGTGATAGCTCCGATTATTCCGGCTACATGAGTGCCGTGCAAGTGACCGGGCTTAGGATTATTATCACCGTTTTCTGTATCAATATTAGCAAAGTCCCAGCCTATATAATCATCGATAAAACCATTGCCATCGTCATCAATTCCATTTTTTGATTTATCTGCACCGTTATCATCAGTTCCGGTTTCGGCTATATTAATATAAATATTTTTATTTAAATCGGGGTGAGTATAGTCAATACCGGTATCTATTACAGCTACTGTAATTGTATCCATATAATTAATATCGCCCCAGACCAGATGTGCTCTTACTCTTGGGATATAGTATTGATGGTCAACTTGAGGATCATTAGTTATAGAGCAGAAGTGATGAATCGGCATTTTTTCAGCATATTCTAAAAAATCTAATTTGGAAATTTTTGCGATAATCTGGTCAAGATCTAAAGATTTCTCAAAGTTGATAATAGCTATGCGATTGAGAGAATTGATTTTTGCGGTGCTTGATAAATTATAATTAGGAATTTTATCAAATATATGTTTACTATCGAAGAAATTATTGCTTAGGTATCCTTTAGTAGAGTGCTGCCCTATAAACTGAACCAATTGGCTGATACTGCCCACTCTGCCGGCATTATTCCAATCAGTAAACACAGAATTGCCTGCCTTGAATTTAATTATAATTCTATTTGGTTCATATTCATTATTGCAATATACTTGAATTATTGAAATAAGAAACAATATTATGGCTAAAACATATTTTTTCATATACTTTATCTAATTATAAATATACTATATATAGTAAAACGAAAATAAATAAAAAAAATTAGAATTACTGTAAAAAATTTACTGATACTTGATAATATTTTTTTATTTTTGTACCCATACAAATTGCACATAGAATTTATAAATTTGAACGGAGGACAAAATGAAAATTGCGGTAATGACAGGTGGGGGAGATAGCCCCGGTATGAATGCTTTTATCAGAGCAATAGTCAGAAGTGCAAAAAATCTCAGGCCTACAACTACAATATTAGGCGTTATTGATGGGTGGAGGGGTTTAATTGATAACAATTTTAAACAGCTCAGCTCAAAGGATACCAGAGGAATGGCACGAGTCGGCGGTTCAATGCTTGGCACTTTAAGAGTACCGGAGCTCCAATTCGATGAAGACATGCAAAGGACTATAGCAATAAATCTCCATGATAATTATATAGACTATCTTTTTGTGATTGGTGGCAATGGCTCACTAAAAGCTGCAAATGTAACTAACGAAATTCTAAAAAGCGAAGGTGTTAAAACTAAAGTATTAGTTACTTCCGGTTCTATTGATAATGATGTAGCAAATAATTATGGCTTTTCAACAGGATTTTATAGTGCCGTTGACAAAAGCTTAGAGATGTTAGAGTGGATTCGCGATACAGCCAGTGCCCACCGCAGAGTTTATATTATTGAATCAATGGGCAGAGATTCAGGTTATCTTGCATTTTATGCCGGTGTAGCTACAGGTGCAGAATATATAATTATGCCTCGTGAAGAAGTTGATTATGATGCAATAGCTACATTGATTGATGAACGCGATAGAGATACTCGCATTATTGTTGCCGAAGGGTATAATAAATCTCCCGAAGATATCAGAGTAATTCTCGAAGAAATTTTTGCAAAACGCAACATTAAACATGAAATTAGAACCGTTGATATGGGCTATTTTCAGAGAGGCGGAGCTGCGGCAACTAAAGATATATTGCTTGCCAGCTGGTTAGGTTATAATATGGTTTCTGATGCTTTCAATAAATGCGATAGTGGATTTTATACATCTTACAATGTAGGTAAAAAGCCATCTGTTTTACTATTATCCGATGCCATAAAAGATGAAACTTCTCATTTCGATATTCCACCCGAATTGATTGCTTTTGCACAAGCACTGAAATAAATTAACTTATAATAAG
This sequence comes from uncultured bacterium, assembly GCA_942493235.1. GTDB lineage: Bacteria > Bacteroidota > Ignavibacteria > Kapaibacteriales > UBA2268 > ENR-C587. The sequence continues at coordinate 1,499,035 of OW818676.1, forward strand.
GGTCAGAGTATAGTTCTGACCCAAATTTCTTCTCTTCCAACAGCGTTCGATGTTGAATATTGGCAGAAGAAAGTTATAAAGTTCGTAAAGTTATAAAGTTATAAAGTGGGAATTGGGAAATAGGAAATAGGAAGTAGGAATATGTTCGTCTCCTTAATACGCTCTGCGTAGAAAGGCTGCTCTTCCAACAGCGTTATCTGTTGAATATTGGTAGAAGAAAGTTATAAAGTTGAAAGTTATAAAGTTATAAAGTTGAAATATACTCCCATTGATATGCCATATCTATCAGATATTTCATTTCTGATTCCCAATTACTCAATTTGCAGTTCCGAACCCCGAACCCCGAACACACAGAACCTTAAAAATACTCATTTAATCTTTAAAATTTGTAATAGTTTAAAAAAGATTTGTATTTATTCAAAAAATGATGTATATTAAACGGTATTTGTTACAAAAAAAATACTAAGAGGTTCTATGCGAAGTATTAAAGATGTAGGTATTCTCTCGAAAATATTTATTCCTATTGTTATAGGTTTATTGTTGATGTTGGTTATGATTATGGTATTTGTCATTCCATCATTTAGAGAAAATATATTAGTAGAAAGAAAAAACTTTCTTAAAAATGCCGGACAAATAGTATTTTCAACTTTTGATGGCTTTAATAAGCGATATAAAGCCGGGAAAATGACTTTAGAAGAGGCTCAAGCAAGAGCAAAAGAGGCTGTTAAATTTATGAGATTTGATGGTAAAAACTACTTTTTTGTTTATGATTTTGAAAAAATGGTAATTCAACCTGTTTCGCCCGAAAGAGAAAACAAACCCTTAGAATTCTTCAAAGACGATAAAGATAAAAAATATCTTGAAGAAGGTGCAGCTCTATGTAAAAAGCAGAAAGAGGGCTTTATTTATTATTTTAAAGCAAAACCAAAGACTGATATTCCGTTGGAAAAACTGTCTTATATGAAATTGTATGAGCCTTGGGGGTGGATAATCGGAGCCGGCATCTATACTGATGATGTAGATGAAGATTTTGCTGCTATTAAGACTACTCTATATCTTGGTTTTATAATATTTTTAGGCATATTTTTAGTACTTCTGTATATAATATTTAAGCGTGGAATAGTCAAACCGATCAGAGAATTAAGCCAAGTGGCTATTGATGTATCGGACGGCGATTTAAATACAAAGGTGGCTTATACTGCCAATGATGAAATCGGAATATTATCGGATTCATTCAGAAAGATGATTGCCAATATCCGATTGATGACAGAAGAAACTCAAAAAGCTGCCGATTTAGCCGGCGAGGGTGTGCTTGACTATCGAAGCGATGTTACTCAGTTTAATGGTGCTTATAGAGAAGTGCTTGCCTCATTTAATAATACAATCGATAATATTATTAATCCGCTTAAGATTACAGCTGACTACATTCAGCAAATATCTCAAGGTAGAATACCAGCCAAATTAACTGAAAACTTCAAAGGATATTTTAATGAATTAAAGCATAATCTAAATCAGTGTATTGATTCAATTAATACTTTAATTAGTGAGTCTCAGACGTTAAGTAAAAATGCTACCGAGGGTAATCTTTCTTCTAAAGCAGATATAAATAAAGTTCAAGGTGATTATCAAAAAGTTATTAAAGGCATTAACGATACTATTGAAGCTATTATTTCTCCGATAAACGAATCTGTACAAGTATTAAAGCTTATGGCAGACGGGAATTTGAGCGTTAGAGTTCATGGCGATTATAAAGGCGAGCATGCAATTATCAAAAATGCATTAAATACTACTATGGATATGCTGCCATTAGAAGAAACTATCGAAGTAATGGAGCAAATGGCTACCGGAGATTTAACTCGTAAAATGAGCGGTGATTATAAAGGCGACAGTTTGAAATTAAAAGTTGCAGTTAACAATACAATTGATTCTATGTCTGAAATTTTAAGCCAAGTTATTAACACTGTTGAAGAAGTTACTCGTGGAGCTATGCAGGTATCAGATGCAAGTACAGCATTGTCTCAAGGTGCTACCGAGCAGGCAGCTTCTCTCGAAGAAATTACATCTTCTACTTCCGAAGTCGGCTCTCAGACAAGACTTAATGCCCAAAATGCCGGACTTGCAAATTCATTAGCTGATGAAGCAAATAATTTAGCAAGCAAAGGCAATATCGAAATGCAAAAATTAGATACTGCAATGGGCGAGATAAATGAATCAAGCAAAAATATTTCTAAGATTATTAAAGTAATCGACGAGATTGCATTCCAGACTAATTTGTTAGCTCTTAATGCCGCAGTCGAAGCAGCAAGAGCCGGTAGGCACGGCAAAGGATTTGCGGTAGTTGCCGAAGAAGTTAGAAATTTAGCTTCCAGAAGTGCTAATGCTGCTAAAGAAACAGCAGAATTGATTGAGCACAGCATTAAAACTGTAGAAGCCGGAATAGATTTAACAAGTAAGACTACCGGTGCTCTCGGCGAAATTACCAACTCAACCACTAAAGTAGCCGGTATTATCAACGAAATTAATATTTCTTCTAATGAACAGGCTCAGGCTATTGCTCAGATAAATGAAGGATTATCTCAGATTGATAAAGTAACTCAGACTAATACAGCTTCAGCGGAAGAGAGTGCCTCTGCTTCCGAGCAATTATCAAGTCAGGCTAATAATCTTAGAAAGTTAATTACCCGATTTAGATTGAATGACGAGTTTCTTGACAATCACTCAACAAATACTTATAAAGGGAAAATGTTAAAAAGTAAAGGTCATTATCTAAATTCCGATTATTAATTTAGAAAAATGCTGAAATATTTGCTAATGAATAATTGAAAAATCATTAAATAATCAATAAAATATTGTTGATATATCAATTGTCAGTGATTCTAAGTTATAATTATATATTATGAAAATAAAAATTATAATTATTCTGTTACTTTACCAACCTCATCAAAAAGAGGCTGTGTGAAATCTTTGATTACTTTTTACAAAATTAGAATTCTCACTATGCTTGTATTCGAGGTTGTCTAAAATTAATAATATTGCCAAATCGTCATTCTGAGTGTAACGAAGAATCCAGAATTATCAACATTTAGCTTTATCTGGATTCTTCACTTCACTTAGAATGACAAATTTTAGACAGCCTCTTCAATAGAATGGGTTAATAAAAAACTTCGGACATTTACATTAGAACATAGGTTTTTACATAGCCTCTAAAGTTATGGGTAAAAGTATAACAATCAATTTGAAAAGTAATAGATATAATAAAGGTAGAATATGATAAAATACAGGAATATTAATTTAACTGTTAAGAGCTTATTGCCGATAGTTTTTTCCTTGCTTATTATTACTATTACTTTGGTTTATTATATATTGCCTCAAATTAAAGATGCAATTTTAGAGAAGAAAAAAGAAGGCTTGAAAAATGTAGTTGAATTAGCATATACTACATTTGCCGGATTTGACAAAGAAGTGAAAGCCGGCGAAATAACTTTAGATACAGCTAAAATCAAAGCAGAACAAATTATTAAGTATATGAGATTTGAAGGCGAAAATTATTATTTCGTTTTTGATTTTGAGAAAATGCTTATTCAGCCGGTTAAAATAGAAAGAGAGAATAAACCTCTCAGCTATTTTAAAGATGACCACAATAATCAATATTTAATTAGGGCTGTAGAAATATGCAAATCAGATGGAGAAGGGTTTGTGTTTTATTATAGAACTAAACCGAAAACCGATATAACCCTGCCAAAGCTTTCGTATGTTCGATTATTTAAGCCTTGGGGCTGGATAATTGGTGCCGGTGTATATTTTGATGATATTGAAAAAGAGTATGCAAATATCAGAAATGAGATATTAGCAGTATTTCTAACTATTTTACTACTACTGATGATAATCAGTTACTTTAATACAAAGTATGCCATTATAAAACCAATTAAAAAACTCAAAGATATTGCAAGAGAGATTTCAAACGGGAATTTTAAAACTGAGCTTGAAAGCTTCTCGAATGACGAAATCGGGAATTTGTCTCAGGCTTTTAGTATAATGATTATCAATATTAAAAAGTTGATTGATGAGACTAAGAAATCAGCAATATTTGCCTCTGAGGGGAAATTAGATTATCGCTCCGATATTAACCAATATTCGGGAGCTTATAGAGAATTGCTGACTGGCTTGAATAACACTATGAATGAAATAATTTCTCCGCTAAACCTCACTGCGGAATATATAGATAGAATTTCCAAAGGGGATATGCCGGCAATTATTACTGATGTATATAATGGCGATTTTAACGAAATCAAAGGCAATTTAAATTTGTGTATAGACGCAATTTCTTCTTTGATTTCAGATATTAATGAGATGAATAATGAAATAATTACGGGAAATCTTAGATTTAGAATATCTTCTAATAAGCATCATGGCAGATATAGGGAGATAATTGAAGGTATTAATGCTACTATTGACAGGTTAGTGGATTTAATAGACAAAATTCCTTTATCAATTCAAATATCAGATACCGAGCAGAATATACTATTTATTAATAAAAAATCAAAAATGATTTAATTCAATTAGGAATAGGCAATGAGACAAATTCGAACTATATCTCAAAAATTATTAATTGGTATTGGGGTTTTAACTGCAATATCTCTTACAGTTAACTTGATTGTTACGATGTATATCGGTAGAAATATTATTAAAAATATGACCGATGAATCGTTAAATATAGTAACAAATCAAGTTTACACATTGATTGAATCATCAATTGATGTTTCTATCAAAAATTATCTTAGGGGGATAGCCGAGAAAAGTAAAGATATAATAGCTTATAATTATGAAAAGTATAAAACAAATAAAATCAGTTACGATGAGCTCAACAGCTATATTAATGAGTTGTTACTATCTCAGAGAATCGGTAAAACCGGATATTTCTATGTGCTTAATTCAAAAGGTATTTTAACTATTCATCCAAAAGCGGCATTAGTTGGGACTGATGTTAATAGTTTTGAGTTTATTAAAGACCAAATAGTTAAGAAAACCGGATATTTGGAATATATGTGGAAAAATCCGAATGAGACAGAAGAACGTAAAAAGGCTTTGTATATGACATACTTTGAGCCTTTAGACATGATTATATCTGTATCTTCGTATCGAGATGAGTTTGAAGACTTAATTAATATTGGCGACCTCAGAGATGAAATCCTAAGTATAAAACTCGGAGAAAGCAGCTATGCTTATTTGATAGATTATAATGGTAAAATGATTATTCACCCGTTTTTAGAATCCCAAAATGTAATTAATCAAACTGATGACGACGGGAACCATATAATTAAACAAATAATTGATAAGAAAAATGGGACTATCGAATACAATTGGAAAAATCCGAATGATGAACGTGCAAGAAGAAAAATTGCAATTCTTCGAAATTTTGAACGTATGGAATGGATAGTAGTGGCTTCGGGTTATACTGATGAATTTCATGAACCGTTAAATAAATTGACAAACTTCCTTATTATTAGTTCAATATTGATTCTTATTTTCATGTTAGGGCTTGTATATTGGTTTTCAAAGATGATAGCAAAGCCGATTAAAACCTTAGCAAATAAAGCTGTTATGATTTCTAAAGGGGATTTATCGGTAGATATAAATATTAAATCCAACGATGAATTTGAAATACTTGGTAATTCCATAAATCAAATGAAAAATACAATTGTTTCTATAGTTGATGAAATTAACTTACTTTCAGAAAAAGCAATAAATGGTCAGCTTGAGCATAGAGGAAATACAGAGAAATATAGTGGAGATTATAAATTATTGATTATGGGGCTTAATAAAACTCTAGATTCGATAATCAGTCCATTGATGTGGACAGCCGATAACATAGATAAAATCAGTAAAGGACAAATTCCGGCTCCTTTGGATATTGAGCTAAAGGGTGATTTTAATATTATCAAGAATAATCTTAACCAGTGTATTTTGTCTATAAATCAATTGGTAAATGATTCTAAAGCATTATTCGATTCTGCAATAGAAGGACATTTGGAATTTAGGGCTGACATAGAGAAACATAACGGAGAGTATAGAGCAATTATTCAGGGTGTGAATTCAACTTTAGATAGATTAGTCGGACTAATTGATAATATGCCGATTGCAGTACAAATTGTAAATAGAGAAAATAAGATTATCTATAGAAATAAATATAATTATTGATAAGAAAATAAATATAGATTAAAATGTAAAGATTATAAGAATATTATAAGAATTGAAAACAAAACAAAAAAATAAATCATGGAGTATATTATGAGTTTTCCTGAGGATAATAAACCGAAAATGGTTAAAAACATTAATGCTATACTTTCTGACAATAGTGCGACATCAATAGCATTGAATACTAATCAGACGGTAACTAAAGAAACTGATGCTATAATTAACGGAAGAACGTTTGAATTTATTCATACTGCTGTTCCTTTAGATGATCTGCAAGGAAACCCAATAGCCGCATTTGAGATTTTTATGGACCAAACAGAAATCAAAGCAGCACTTCGTGATTCTCAAAACAAAGAGAATGAAGTTCAAAATGCACTTAGAGCAGCGAAAGAAAAAGAGCTGCAATTGGAATTGATAATGAAAGAGCTTGCAGAAAAAGAGGCGGAAATTAAAAATATAATGAATGCCGTAAATGAAAGTAACATGGTTATTTACTTTGATTTAGACGGAACAATCATTGATATAAATGAAAATTTCTTAGAATTTTTCAAGATGTCGAAAGAAGACTTCATTGGGAAAAATCATTCGGATTTTAATACCATTGCTAATAGCCCAGAAGAATATAAAAAATTATGGCAAAAGATTGCCGAAGGTAAGACTACAGAGATTACCTCGGAAATAGTTCTGCCTTCCGGTTCTGTGTGGCTACATGCCAGCTATAACGGCATTAAAGATGTAAACGGCAAAGTAGTTAAAATTATAAATATAGCTACGGATGTAAGTTCTATAAAGGAAAATGAAAAAGTAGTTCAAGCAATGATAGACAAATTAGAAAAAGTAAAAGAATACGAGAAGCACGAAACTGAGCGTGTAGTAAATTCTCTGAAAATGCTTGCCGAAGGTAACTTTGATTTTGAATTAGTTGCAGAATCCGCAGACGAAGATACAGAGAAATCATATAATACTTACTCACAGATTTATTTTGCCGTTAATAATACAATTAAAAGCATTAAAGCGATGCTAAACGATACGCTAAAGATTGCTGATGCTGCTATAGAAGGTAAATTAGATATTAGAGCCGATTCTTCTGTTCATAAGGGAGAATATTTTAAAATTATCGATGGATTAAACAGAACATTAGATGCCATAATCAGTCCGTTAAACGTAGCTGCCGAATATGTAAACAGAATTGCTAAAGGAGATATTCCTCCAAAGATTGTTGACGAGTATAAAGGAGACTTTAATGAAATCAAAAACAATCTTAATCAATGTATTGACGCAATCAAGCTATTAATCAGTGATACTAATTATCTGGTGGAATCTACAATAGATGGAAAGTTAGAAATACGAGCAGATGCAGACAAGCATCACGGAGATTTTCAAAAGATTATACAAGGAATAAACGATACATTAAATGCAGTGGTGCAGCCGCTGAAAGTTGCAGCTAACTATATTGAGCGGATTTCTACCGGCGATATACCTAATCAAATCAGCGAAAAATACAGAGGTGATTTTAATAGCATTATTAATAATATCAACACATTAATAGAATCTACCAATAATGTTACTGATGCAGCTTATCAAATTTCACTCGGTAATTTAGATGTTGACCTGAAAGCTCGTTCAGAAAATGATAGACTAATCAAAGCCTTTATTGAAATGACAAGTAATTTGAAATATGTAATTGAGCAGATTAACTTTATAGCTTTTAATGCAATAGAAGGCAGATTAGACACCAGAATTGATCAAAACAATCATTCTGGGGACTATCGCAAGATAATAAGCGGGATAAACAATACATTAGATGCTATTATTAAGCCATTAAACGTTTCAGCCGAATATATGGATAGGATAGCAAAAGGCGATATTCCGCCTCAAATTACCGAAATTTATAAAGGTGATTTTTCAGAAATAAAGAATAATCTCAATCAATGTATTAGAGCTATTACCCTACTTGTTGAAGATGCTGATTTTTTATCTAATGCGGCTATTGAAGGTAAATTATCCATTAGAGCTGATGAGAGTAAGCATAATGGAGATTTTAAAAAGATAATCAGCGGGTTTAATCAGACACTTGATGCGGCAATTGCTCCGACCAAAGAAGCCGTAAATGTTTTGAAAGCAATGGCTCAGGGTGATTTGACTATGTTGATGGAGGGCGACTTTAAGGGAGACCATGCGGTGTTAAAACAAAGTATTAACAGCTCACTGTTTTCTATCAATGAACTATTAAATCAAGTAACAGAAACCGTTCAAAAGGTATTAGTAGGCTCTTCGCAAGTGGAGCAAGCCTCTCAAACCCTCAATGATAGCTCAAGCGAGCAAGCCGCTTCGATAGAGCAAATGTCCAGCTCTATGATAGAAATAGCATCTCAAACTAAGCAAAATGCTGATAATGCAAATAATGCAAGTAAGCTAGCCGAGAATTCCTTGATTGCAAGCGAAAAGGGATATGAAGAAATGCAGCAGTTGACTAATGCAATGAATGATATTAATCAATCAAGTAAAAATATTGCTAAGATAATTAAAGTGATAGACGAAATTGCTTTCCAAACTAATTTGTTAGCTCTTAATGCCGCGGTAGAAGCTGCAAGAGCAGGAGTTCATGGGCAGGGATTTGCCGTCGTTGCTGATGAAGTGCGTAACCTCGCCGCTCGAAGTGCCGAAGCGGCAAAAGAAACAGCAGAGCTAATCGAGGGTTCAATTATGAAAGTTGATATTGGCTCAAATTTAAGCCAAAAAACTGCAAATGTATTGAATGAAATTAAAGACCAAGCCAGAAAAGTTGCCGGACTGATTAGAGAAATTGCGATTGCTTCAAATGAGCAAGCCGAAGGAATTTCTGAAGTTGAATTTGGTTTTACTCAAATTGATAAAATTACTCAGAAAAACAATGTAGGTGCCGAGCAAAGTGCCTTGACAGCCGAAGAGCTTGCTAATCAAGCAAGATTGCTTAGTGATATGCTTGATAATTTCGAACTTCTTGATATGAGCTATTATAGAAGGAAAAATAGAGCATTAGCTAAGAATAATCGTCGTAATAATCATCATATAAAACCAAAATTTTTAAATAGGCGAAAATCTGATGAAGAATTTGATACAGAAGAAGCAGACGACATTACTTTAGACGATGAGGATTTTGAAGTTAATAAATAAATTTCGTAATTTGCATTCTTTTTAATGAATATGGAATAGTATGAAGATTGCTCCCGATACAGTAGAAATAAACGGCAAGAAATTCAAGAAAGAATATTCTTACGAAGATTTAAAGAGAATAATTGATAATCTTGCTGATAGAATTAATCAAGATTATAAAGGGCGAATTGTTACCTTACTTATAGTATTAAAAGGAGCTATGCCGTTTGCAGTTGACTTAATGAAGAGAATGGACGGGCAAGTAATAGTTGAAACTATAACTGCTAAAAGCTATGGCGAGGGCATGGTCAGCTCGCAAAATGTAGCAATTGCTCATCAGGCACTTGATATAAAAGGTAAAGATGTAATCATAATCGAGGATATAGTCGATACCGGTCATACTTTAAAAGCATTAAAAGAAAAATTATCCGAGCAAAATCCGAATAGTATCGAGATATGTGCTTTGTTTTCAAAGCCGGCTCAAAGAGAGGTTGAGATAGATGTTAAATATGTAGGTATTGAGATACCACCGCTCTTTATAGTTGGTTACGGGCTTGACTTTGCCGAGCAGGGAAGGCAGTATGCAGCGGTCTATCAATTAATTCCTTAAATTGATGACATCGTTAAAGCTATCATATATCTATGCAGCATTAGCTGTATTGATGTGGTCAACAGTTGCTACTGCATTTAAAATTACTTTACAGTATTTAAAGCCGGAAGAGCTCCTATTATATGGGAGTTTTTTTTCGTTAATCAGTTATCTGATTTATAATATCATTTCCTACATGAAATAGGACATATAATTGCAATTACATAATTTTTTATATTTTGACAAAGTAAGTTTTTGAAATTCTACAATTACAGCATCCTCTAGTTCTTTTAGAGAATTGTAAATAAAATTGTGTAAACATTCTTTTTTAATCCATTGCCATAGTTTCTCGACCGGATTTAATTCTGGCGAATATGCAGGTAAAAATTCAAACCTAATGTTTTCTGGTATCTGTAAGTTCCTTGATTTATGCCAACCGGCTTGATCCATAAATAATATTATTTTTTTATCCGAAAATTCTTTACTAAGATTATCAATGTAATATTGCATTAGCTCTGTATTTACTCCAGGTAATAGCAATGAATAATTGGTACCGTCAAATGGACATACTGATGAAAAACCATAGAAATTTTTAAAACCTTGTTGTACCATTACTGATAATCGTTTTCCTTTTTCAGCCCATACTCGCATTACTGTTGATCGGAGACCGAATCTCCCTTCGTCAAAAAACATTATTTTATAATTTTCTTTTTCTTGAAGATTATTAATCATTATTTGAGTTTTTTTTAAAGTTTAATTGGTCTTCTTCATTTGATTTATGATGTTTAGGTCTGGGTACTTTGATTGTTAAATTCAATTTCTTTAATGTCAACCATAAAGGTGTTTTTCCTATTTCTTTGCCGAATACAGTAAATATCTCCTTTATTAATCGAACCAATGTCCAATGTACCTGTTTGCCTGAATTGTCTTTACTTGTGCTAATCCATTTGAAAATTATTGCTTTTTCTTCCTTGCTTAATTTCTCGGGATAGTGACCGCGTTTTTTTGACCTTAAACCTTCTACACCATATTTTTGATATTTACTGATCCATCTTAGTAATGTAGATCGAGATATGCCATACATTATAGCTACATCTGATTCTTTATTTGACAATGATGCAGATATCGCCTTTAGTTTTATTACTATATCTGAATCAGTTATTTTTTTTATATCAGAATGCAATAGTTGTTGGTACGAATTATCTATCAATATTTTTGGACGACCCATAACATTTCCTTTTAACAATTGACAATTGACAATATACAAATATAATCATTTATTTGTCGCATTACAAGTAGAAAATGATATAATACATTCTCTAAAAAATTGAAAAAGCTCGGCGAACTCAAAGCTAATGATTTTGCATATTCGGCTATTTTGGGTTTTTTAAATCCCTTCCTTTATTATCTGATGCTATTTAAAGCATACTCTCTGCTACCTGCTCAGAGTGCATTAATACTTAACTATTCGTGGGCAATAGTGCTTACTCTGATGGCTGCCGTATTTCTGCATCAAAAGCTAAAATTGTATAATATATTGGCGATAACTGTCAGCTTTTTCAGTTTAGCTTACGTGGCTTTCAGAGGAGATTTTACTTCATTTCAATTTGATAATCCCAATGGGATTATAATCGCTATATCTACTTCATTTGTTTGGTCGGCATTTTTTATTCTCAATGTAAAAGATACATTAGAATCATCAATTAGATTAATGCTTAACTTTTTCTTTGGCTTTATCTATACGCTTATCTATATGATATTATTTAGTAATTTCAGTAGCATAAATTTAAGTGCAATTCTGGGCTCTGCTTATATAGGACTATTTGAGATGGGAATAACATTTCTATTATGGCTTAATGCACTGAAATTATCAAGAAATACATCAATTATCAGCAATATAATTTTTGTATCTCCCATAATATCTCTAATTTTAATATCATTAATATTAAAAGAGCCGATATATTCAAGCTCTATAATTGGGCTTAGCTTAATTATTATAAGCATTGTCGTACAGAATATAATTGATTACAAAAGAAAATAATTAAACTTAATAATAGTCGTTTACTATCTATTATATAAATACAAAGGAAGCAAAATGGGTAATATAAATAAATTTCTTTTGATGATATTAGATGGCTGGGGAATAGGTGATAAAACAAAATCAGATGCGATATTCACTGCCGGTGCACCGTTTATTGATAGTTTGAAAGCAAAATATCCTAACTCTCAATTACTTACTTGCGGAGAAAATGTAGGATTACCCGACGGACAGATGGGCAATTCCGAAGTAGGGCATCTGAATATCGGAGCCGGACGAATTATATATCAGGACTTAGTTCGAATAAATAAAGCGATAAGAGATAATTCTATTTCTACAAATCCGACTATCATCGAAGCCTTTAATTATGCCAAAGAAAATAATAAACAGGTTCACTTTGTCGGCTTATTATCTGACGGTGGAGTGCATTCCTCTGAAAAGCATTTATATAAATTATGCGATATAGCTACAGATTTCGGTTTAGAGAAGGTTTTTATTCATGCCCTGATGGACGGCAGAGATACTGACCCACGTAGTGGCAAAGGCTATATGCAGCAATTACAAAAGCATTTGAAACAGACATCGGCTAAGGTAGCCACGATAATCGGTAGATATTACTCGATGGATAGAGATAAACGCTGGGACAGAGTTAAAATTGGGTATGACCTGCTTACTAAAGCCAACGGAGATAAATTTACTGACGCGGTTGAAGCTATTGAAAGCTCATATAAAGGTGAAGTTACCGATGAATTTATCAAGCCGATTGTAATTACTGATTCAAATAATCAACCTCTGACTAAAATAGAGCCTGACGACTTAGTTATATGTTTTAATTTCCGTACTGATAGATTAAGAGAATTGACTACCGTATTGTCTCAGAAGGATTTTCTGGAATATGATATGCACAAATTGCCATTATACTATGTAACTATGACATGTTATGATGACACATTCCAAAATGTAAAGGTGATATATGATAAAGATAATGTGAGTAAAACACTTGGCGAAGTAGTCTCGAGTAATGGGCTCAAACAGTTAAGAATTGCCGAGACCGAGAAATATGCACATGTAACTTTCTTTTTCAGTGGCGGACGAGAAGAGGCATTCGAGGGTGAAGAGAGAATTCTGATTCATTCGCCTAAAGTCGCAACTTATGACCTACAGCCCGAGATGAGTGCCCCACAGGTGAAAGATGCTTTAGTAAAAGAATTAAAAAAGCAGAAATTTGATTTTATCTGTTTGAATTTTGCAAATGGCGATATGGTTGGGCATACCGGGGTTTATTCCGCTATCCGAAAGGCTGTTAAAACCGTTGATAACTGCGTTAAAGAAGTAGTAACTACTGCAATTGATAATAACTATACGATTATGCTAATTGCCGACCACGGCAATGCAGACTTTGCCGTAAATGATGACGGCTCTCCAAATACGGCTCATTCGCTGAATCCCGTTCCTTGCATTTTAGTTAGTGATAAATTCTCAAAAATTGAAAACGGAGTTCTGGCCGATTTAGCCCCTACTATTTTGAAGATTATGGGTTTGTCTATACCCGAGGAAATGACAGGGAACGTGCTAGTCTGAAAGTTATAAAGTTATAAAGTTATAAAGTTCGTAAAGTTGAAAGTAGGAAGTAGGTATTAAGAAGTATAGTGTGAAAAAGTTCTATTCTTCCAACAGCGTTAGCTGTTGAATATTGGTAGAATAAAAGTTGACACTCCATTTTTCTTCGCCTCCGCACAATGCTCTGCGTAGTGTGGCTGGTCTTCCAACATCGTTAGATGTTGAATATTGGTAGAATGAAAGTTATAAAGTTCGTAAAGTTTATAAAGTTGGAAGAAGGAAATAGGAAGTATAGTGTGAAAAAGTTCTTTTCTTCCAACAGCGTTAGCTGTTGAATATTGGTAGCAGGAAAGTTATAAAGTTATAAAGTTCGTAAAGTTTATAAAGTTGGAAGAAGGAAATAGGAAGTATAGTGTGAAAAAGTTCTTTTCTTCCAACAGCGTTAGATGTTGAATAATGGTAGAATGAAAGTTATCACTCCCTTTCGTCTCCGTACTATGCTCTGCGTTTCCAACAGCGTTAGCTGTTGAAAAACCGCAACATGCCTTAATCTCGCTCATTTTTTTGGAGTGAGCAGAGTCAAGACTAATGTAACCATTTTAAAACAACGAAAAATAATTAAAATATTGGAATTAACTATAATCTGATTTTAATTATTTACAATTTTGGCTATTTTATCAATTAATGCTTCGGCAATATCTTCAAATTCTGCTTCGGCAATAATTCTGATAATTGGTTCGGTATTAGATTTACGTAATTGAACCCAGCCTTCATCGCAAATTATTTTTATACCGTCTTCATTAATAATATTATTTCCTGCAAATTCTTTGCGAATAATATCCAAATATTTCTCTAAATCACCGGAAAATGGCATCTTAGTTTTAATCATTTTATAATCAGGATATTCGGCAACTGCTTGGCTAAGGATTTTTTTCTTATTGGCAAGTAATGACAGCACAAGTGCGATTCCTACTAAAGAATCCCTGCCATAGTGGCATTCGGGTAGAATTACTCCTCCACTACCTTCTCCGCCGATTACTGCATTAGTTTCTTTCATTTTATTGACTACGTTGATTTCTCCGACAGCAGACCTAAATACTTGAGCTCCGAATTTATTAGCTATATAGTCCACTGTCATAGTAGTAGAATGATTGACTACGCAAGATTTATCAAAATTACTACTAAACTGTTCATAATCAGACAAAACACTTTCTATAGCAAGGCATACGGTTTTCTCTTCGCCGACTGCACGTCCTTTTTCATCAATCAGCACCAAGCGGTCTGCATCGGGGTCAACGGCTATACCGATGTCAGCTTTATGAAATTTAACGGCTTCTGCTAATTGGAGCAAATTCTGTGGTAGTGGTTCAGGAGTATGCGGAAATATACCAGAATTATCGCAAAACAGCTCTACTACTTCGCAATTTAATTCTTTAAGTAGCAGTGGCACCGGAATAGAACCCGAAGCATTGACAGCATCGACAACTACTTTATAATGCCGGTCTTTAATAGCTTTAATTCGTTTTTCGGTAAATAATTGGGTATGCAATACTTGCTCAATATGTTTTTCATTGCCTAAGGAGTCTTTGAATTTGCGGGCAAAATTAGTATTAGTTTGATATTCGAATTTAGCGGAATCAAGTTTGTTCCATAATTTTTGATTTTCTTCAGCTGAGAAAAAAGTACCTGATGAATTAATAAATTTCAGACCATTCCACTGATCCGGATTATGCGAGGCTGTAATTGCTATTCCTGCTACAGCATTTGACAATTCTACGAATAATTGAACAGTAGGAGTAGGAACTATACCGAGAATTACAATCTCTCTACCGCAAGCCGAGAGAGTTCCTACGCATATATTTTCGACCCATTTGCCGGACTGCCTGCCGTCTCTGCCGATAATAATTTTCCCATAAGGTAAGATATTAGCTAATGCAGAGCAATATTTAACAATTAAATCGGGAGTCAGATCATCGCCGAGTGTTGCCCTTAATCCGGAAATTGAACGTACTAATGCCATAATTTTCTATTTTTATTATTTAACATGTTTATCCAAGAGTAAAAAAAAGCAAGAAAAAAAACAATAATTAAAAACCAAAATGGTTATTTTCTATATTTATATAGCAATTCTGATTCTGCATAATACCTTTTAAATAAAAGAGAATTAATATAGGGAGAACTGTTAGCAAACTTCATTACTATAATAATATTTACGATTAAAATAATAGTGCAGATTAGCCCACCCTCTATTCCTATATCGCCCCCAAATAGCAACTGCGGTAGCTGCCATAGATTAAGGTCCAATTGGTTTACGCCGGTCTCTATTGCACTGATATTGCTTCCCAACATTGCGGACTGTAATAAATTCCAAGCGAAATGGAAACTGATACTTAACCATAAAGACTTAGTCTGTATATACATTACCGAAAATAATATACCCGCCAATATCAAATTTATAAAAAATATCACATCGAAATCAGTATTGTAATAATGAGCCACTGCAAAAGCTAAACTGAAAAGTAAAGTAGTGATGTATTTGCCGAAATATTCCATGAATGCTTGAAATAAAACCCCTCGAAAAATAATTTCCTCAAAAAATGCGAAAACAAATGTAGTAATTACAAAAAAATAGTAAGCATTATCCCACATAAATACGAACTCAATATCGGGAGAAAAAAATAAGCTGAATAAACCTATGCACAAGATATTAAATAAGGCTAAAAAATAACCTAAGAAAAATTCCTTATAGGTTGAGAAATTTAGCATTATTCCGAATAAATGGAATCTGCCGGCTCTACGGAATTGTTCGACTATCGCAGAGGCAACTAATATCGGGAAAAGTATTGCTATACGAATATCAGCATATCCGCCGATGGAATATAATCCGAAAAATGTACTGCTTAGAATCAGAAAAACTATTATCCTGATGTACCATTTGGCAAGCCCTAATTCAATTATTTCAGGTACTTTAAACATTTATATTATCTTTATTTAAATCATCAAAGCTATCAGGTATATTAATATCATCTGATATTTCCAAATCATCGGGAATTTCAATATTAGTATCTAAATTATTATCTATAAAAATATCAGGTTCGTTTTTTATATTATCTGACATTTCCAAATCATTCGTAAATTCAATTTTAGTATCTAAATTATTGTCGTTAAAATTATCGTTGGGAATTTCATTATTAGTATTAATATTCATTTCTTGAATATTACTGTTATCTATATTTGAAATTGGATTATCAATTGGTTGCTGTATGTAAAGAGATTCAATATGCCGAATAATTAATTCATTGACTTGGTCTTTTACTTGGTTATGCTCTTTACCTTTGACCATAATATTGAGTTGCGGGCAGTAAGCAGAATACTCGAAATTACCGCGTTTGCGAATCAGAATCTCGTAATCATTGCGAATTTTTGAATTTATTATATTTATTTGCATAATTTTCTCCGTTTTTATCAGAAAACAAAGTATTTTTGTTATTCAAAATTATATATTATTATAAAATATTATAAAATTAGAAAATGAACTTATGGTAGAATTATATAAAATACTTCGTACATTTCAAATATCGCCCAAAATTGCGATACACAAATTTACAGAATTACTAATAAAAAAAATAGTTAAATCTAAAAATAATATAGATGCCGATTCTCAATATACATTTGATGATAATGAAGACTTATCTGCTCTTAAAATAGGCAATATAGTATCCATGCCGAGCGATGAATATTTAATTGCCAATAGCGAGATTATCATCAAATTAGGCGAGCATTTTCTTAATCACAGGTTTAATCTGCTTGGTTCTGGATTTGTATTTGCCGGATTTTGTAAGCCAAAAGATGAAATCGAAGAATTGATTTATAGCAGTGAGCTGATTAATATTGATAAAGATAATTTTGCTTATGAATTGGTCAATAAAGCCAATATGGCTAAATCAAAAGAGATACTGAATCTAATAAATAAATATAATCCGGATTACAAATTAATTGACTGGCAGAGAGACCATAAATCGGGGTTTCGCTGGAAAGAAAAATTATGCTATAAGCAAATCAAATACGGAAAAGACTTAGCTGCTGATATTAAAATGCCATGGGAACTCGGTAGGATGCAGGATTTGCTGATACTTGCTTATTTATATAGATTATCCGAATTGAGGATTACTAATAAACACACAGTTGACTATAAGAATGAGTTTATCTCCAGAATGCTCGACTTTATCGGTTCTAATCCCCCAAAATTCGGTGCTCAATGGGGCTGTGCAATGGATGTATCCATACGCTTAACAAACATGCTAACTACTTATGATTTCTTTATTAGTAGTAATTGCAAATTTGATAACGTTTTCAATGAGTTGTTCTTCAATTCAGTCCATTCTCACATCAGTTTTATTAAGGAGAATTTGGAATGGTCATCGGGCATGCGTGGCAATCATTATTATACAAATATTACAGGTCTGCTCGTAGCTTTCGCCCATCTATCAATAGATGATAATTCTGCTATTAATTATATAAACAATAATGATTTAGCTCATTACATGAATCAATTTGCCCAAGAAACTCTTTATCAATTCAATAAAGACGGGTCTAATTTCGAAGCTTCGATTCCATATCATTTTCTATGTGTAGAGATGATGCTATTTTCGATTAATTATATAAATTCATTTTCTCTAAAGGTGATTAATAATATTCAAAATAAGTTGAATACTAAATATTTTATATTTGAAAATGGAAATTTAAAATTCAGCTCTATATTAAACCAGAGAATTAACAGCATTATTAATTTTACTAAGTCTGTAATTACTAAAGATAATTATAGTTTTAATATCGGTGATAACGATAGTGGCAAATATCTTAAACTATATACTTATTATAAATTATCAGATAATGCACTCATTGATGATTTAAATAATTATTCGCAAATAATAGATATGATTGATAATTTGATAATTCAAGATAGCAGTGTTTTCGAGTATCAAATTGAATCTATAAAAGAAAATGAAATTGAAAAGTATAAAGATTTCGGACTATATTTGTTTAGAAACAGAGATTACTTTGCGGCTCTAAGATGTGGTAATATTGGGCAAAGAGCTAAGGGAGGGCACAGCCATAATGACCAACTCTCACTATTATTAAAAGTCAATAATGCGGATATATTTGTTGATAACGGAACATATTTATATACGCCTGACCCATCAATGCGAAATATTTTCCGTTCTACATTTATGCACAATACTTTAAGTATTGAAAATATTGAGCAGAACGACTGGGCAAATAATAATGCTGATGATTTATTTTGGTTCAAAAATAATAAAGCTAAAGCTGAAATTCTATCATTAAATAAAAATCAAATAGTAGCTGTTCATCATGGATATAAACAGGAGTGTAAAAGGGAAATTGAATTTAATGAATTTCATATTGAGGGTACAGATTATTTGGAAATGAATGTCGAAAAGCAGATTCATTTCTATCTGAATCCCGAAATTAATGACATTAAAGTATATAAAAATTGCTGTACAATTCGATTTGCTGAGTATATTATCAAATTAGAAGTTTTAACTGATAATGCAGACTTATCATTATTTGATTATCTTCATTCTCCATCTTACGGGTTACTCATACAAGCAAAGGAATTGAGAATTACCTGCGATAATAATATAATTAAATGGAAAATTGAGTTTGAAAAAGATTTGAACTGGGAATAATATTTACGGTCTTATGATAGTATTATACACAGCCTCTGATGCGTTGGATATAGGGAATTGCTCCACTTTCATTCTACCAATATTGAACAGCTAAGGATGTTGGAAGAAAAGAATTGATTTCAACTTTCTAATTCCCAATTCCTATTTCCGAACCACGAAAAAGAACCACCCCGTCATCGCTTCGCGATGCCACCCCTCCAATTGGAGGGGAATTTGAAGAATAATCGCTAAACGGCTTTATTACCAATATTCAACAGCTAACGCTGTTGGAAGAAAAGAATCTATTTTCCAAACGCCACTATCCAATTCCTATTTCCTACTTCCCAATTCCGAAGAAAGAACCCACCCCGTCATCGCTTCGCGATGCCACCCCTCCTTTTGGAGGGGAATTTGAAGAATAGCTGCTACATGGCTTTTCTGCCAATATTCAACAGCTAACGCTGTTGGAAGAAAAGAACTTTTTCACACTATACTTCCTACTTCCTATTTCCTTCTTCCAACTTTACCAACTTTACCAACTTTATAACTTTATAACTTAGGTTATCCTTTCTGGGTCAAAATCACACCAATGATTACGATTACTCCGCCGATAATGAAAGGAAGAGTGAAATCTTGAGTCAAAAAAATTGCAGCTAAAGTAGTGGTTAAAATTGGTTGAAGATTATTAAAAACGGATAATTTACTTGCATCTAATCTTTTTAATACCCAGAACCATAATCCATAACCAATTACGGAAGTAAATACTCCGAGGTAGGCGATTTTAGCCCAATCAATAGCTTCAATATTAGAAATTGTAACAGTATCGCCCCAAATAGCATAAATTGGCAAATAGAATAGATAGCCGATGATAATTGCCAGTCCGGTTGAATAAGTAGCTCCATATTTATAAATTAAAGTTTTACCGATAATGGTATAAACAGCCCAAGATAGAGCAGCTACTAAAGCGACTAAATTACCGACAAAATATGCAGAAGAGAAATCAATTCCCCTCTCCATAAATATCAGGCAGGCACCGGCAAAGGCTATAATTATGCCTATGATTTTCAGCTTTGAGGATTTGGTCTTTAAGTATAATATTTCCATAATTAGGACAAAAGCCGGGCATAGTGCATAAGCAAGCGAAACATTTGCGGGTGTAGTCAAATCAATGGATATAAAAAATAAAAATTGATTTAATGGGATGCAAAGTATTCCAAGAATAATAAATGTTAAGTAGTCTTTTTTATCTATTTTAGGCAGATTCTTTCGTTTATAAAATATAATTCCCGCGAAAATCAACGAAGCAAATAAGGCTCTGAACAGTAATAATACTGAGGGGTCAATTGTGTCGGTTAAGCTTTTAGATACTACATGAGTAGAAGAGGCAATTAATTGCTGAATAAATAATATTAAATACATACAATCCTTTGGGTTAATCTAATAAATCCAATATAGCTTGCTCTTGAGCAGAATAGCATAACTCTTTAGAAGCTATTTCGCAATTATCAACATATTTCTGTTTATTTGAAAGTACTTTCATTATACTATTGGCGAATTCTGAAGGGTCGGCTCCGGGCTGAATTAATTCACCTATAGCATATTTATCAACTATTTTCTTCATAGCCGGTAAATTGCTAATTAATGAAGGCACTCTACCCATGCAATATTCGAATAGCTTGTTAGGTAAAGCCAAACGATATGATAGAGTTATGGGTTCGATATATGCAATGCCCAGATCTGCCGATGCCGTATAATAAATTAATTCGTCATAAGATTTTTGACCAAGGAAAAAGACTCTGTCGTCAACATTTAGAGCTTTAGCTAAATCGCGAAATTCCTTCTCGTGCGGTCCCCAGCCGATTATACAGAATACAGTGTTCTCCATAAGCGGTAATGCTCTAATCACGGGCATAATACCTCTGCCCTTGAGCAGAACACCTTGATAAAGTAAAATACTTGTGTCGTCAGCAATGTTTAATTCCTCGCGTAGCCTATAGCTTTCTATTTTATTTTTATAGGGCGGCAGGTTCATAATTACCGTATATTCATGGTCAGTATTGAAATGGTTTTTCAAATATTCCGCATCCATTTCTCCGGAGACAATTATTTTATCAACTAACTTGACTAAGTTTTTCTCAAGTTCGGTAATTATACTCTGCTTAAAATTATTCTGAGCTAAAGGTCCTAAGCTGGAATAGATTTCCCTTGAGTCGTAGAAAAGCTTTGCTTTGTTTTGCTGAGCATATTTATGTGCAGTATAGAGTGAATAAAAGTCGTTTGCCCAGAATATTTTTGCTTTCAATGTCTTGAATTTTCGTGCTTTATAATGGAATTTAATCCAACGTCGCCAGAACCTCTGTTTTTTAACTAAAGGGACAGGGTATATCTTAATACCTTCTTTTTCAAATAGCAAAATATCTGATTGGCAAACCGGTGCGATTACGGCTACTTTCTTTTTGTTTCGTATATAAGTACGAGCCAAATTTAGAGTGCGGGCATCGGAACGCAACTCTTCGAAACATAAAAAACAAACATCGTAAACTATACTCATTTCTCTGCTTTATTAGTCTTTAAACTTAAAATGATATGTACTTCTTAATATACCGCGAGAGTTAAATCTTTCTTTGAAATTAATTAAATTTACAGACGGTGTCATCGGGTCTTCGGCTTGTGTGTCTTGCGAAACTCCAATATCAACCCACTGGTAACCATTTTCTGTAGCCCACTTAGTAGTGTAGTAATTAATCAGATATACCGGTTTTAAATATTCAAATTCGTAAAGTAACATAGTATAAAAGCAGAGAGCTACTTTTTGATTTGTGAGAAATAGTAAAGAGCCGGCAATAGGCTTGCCCTGATAATAGACCATTATTAATTTAAGATTGTCGGGTACTAATTCCTCAAGTCTCAATATATCTTCGTAAGAATGAGTTGGAGTTGCGTTATGCTTAGCTTTGTTATTAAGTAGGATTTCGTAAAACTCTTTATATTCTTTGTTGATTACAATTTCTAACTTATCTTCTCTGAATATTTTATGTAAATATTTTCTGGCTGTTTTGTCGAAATGCACAAGAAAATTATTACCATGCTTTAAATCGATAGCATGAGAGATATAGTGCAGCTCGAAGTCGAACTTTCTATAAAGCAGAGCATATTCTATGTGCTGATTATAATTGAGCGAATAAATCAGCGGTGGCGGTATCAGGAAAATCTCACGGAAATCGTTGGTGCGGAAATAGTCCATCATAGCATCGACCATCTCAAGAGCTGTTTCAAATCTGATATCCTTAGTGGCAATTGAGCCGTAGCTTGCCCCGACCGGCGACCAGAATACTTTTCCGGATTCTTTGACCCCACCTGGGAGAATACCCAATAATTCATCGCCCCTGCGGAACATCAGATGGTAGAAGTCAAATTTACCGGACGGATGATAGTCCAGAAAGTCCATAGAATGGAACATAGTCCCGTTATTACTGGTTCTGAGGAACTCCTGCCACTCGCCTCTATATTTTTCTTCGTATTTATGTACTGTTATCTGAGACATATAATTCTTATTATAAATAAAAAAGCAAATATAAGGAAATATGTAATAATTTCCACAAATTATAATTTTTGAACTCTTCTTCTAATAGCTTTTTTGCGGGGTGGATGGTGGCTGGGGACTGATGTCTTGAGTTTAGTATATTTTAAGGTTATTGCAAAAGTCCAAATAATTTATTTGCTGTTAATTTTCAAAGATTATTTATCTTCTAAGTGCAAATCAGCCCTACGGTTAACCGTAGGGTTGAATAAATGGGAATTGTAAATTATATAGTTTTGTAGCAGACTTATTTTACCAGACCAAGCATATACTGAATTTAATAATTACAATCGTTAATATATTATAGTAAAAAATAATGTGATTTATTCATAAAAGTCGATTTTTTATTTGTATTGTATTTTATTTATTTGTAAGTTGCTAATGAACGATTAGCTAATAATTATAAACATAAATTCCAAAGCACACGGGAAAATAAATTCCTGATATTTTTTAACAATTTGAAAGGGTAACACTATGTTACGAAAATTTGGTTTTTTACTATTTTTTGCTATTGCTCTGGCGGGTAGTAGCGGGCTGAGGGCAGAGGAGAATATGATTTGGGGTACGTCTTATGAAGCGTATGCACACGACTTCCATCCTAATAATCAAATATTGGCTATAGGAGAAGATAATATTGGTGTTATATTAGTTAATGTATTAACCGGAGAACCTCTTGATACACTTATTAATACTGATGGTCATGGTATTATTAATGCAATTGATTTTAACAGTACAGGCTCTAAACTTGCAGTTGCAACTGTTGATTACGATTATTCAAATCCACTATCAAAACTATCAGTTTGGGATATGGAAACCAAACAAGAAACCGTTGTTGAAAAAAATATTCAACACTATTCGACTATTTTGCATATTCAATTTACACCCAATGATTCATTCTTAATATATATCAATGATATTTCGCCTAACAACACTGATTACGACGGAGTTTGTAAATACAACATGTTTAATTCAAATAAAACTAAGCTAAATTTTCCACATCATCCTATTACATTCTCTATAAGTAGAGACAACAAATATCTTGCTTATACTGACACTTACATAGCCGAGTATAATCTGTCAATTTTGTATTTATATGATTTAGAAGCTGATACAATTTGTAATAAAATATATTGTGATTATACAAATCCAAATTTTTCACTTGCAAAAGACGAGTTATATCTATTAAAATGGAAGAAAAAAGAAAATAATGACTGGGTAAATGATTGTTTTAAAGTTTTGGATCCTAATAATGGATTCTCGGAATTGAGAAGCATAAACTTACCAGCTCAATTTGAAAGTTATCAGTTAAGCTCTGATGGTAATTTTATGGCTTTTTCAGGATATAATATTTATCTAATTAATACAAATGACGGGAAAGTTGCTTATAATTATAATTTAGAAGGTAATGTTGCACCTATTTCAATTTCTAAGGACATGAAATATATAGCTATCAGTACTTTGATTATGCTAAACGCACGTTTTGGAAATGTATCTGTAAAGGAAACCGCAAATCAATATTTCAATTTTATTCAGGATGCCGATTATACTTATTTAAATATTACGAAGTTGAATATTGAGCAACATATTAGGTCTATTAAATTATCTGATATTAGCGGAAATGTTGTAAATTCAGTAATTGACGAGACAATTCTCAATAACGAACAAATTACTATCAATACCGATAGCCTATCATCTGGAACATACTATATGAATATAACTACAAATACAGGGGTTTACTCGCATTCTTTTATTATAATGAGGTAAATATATAGTTTCCTAAACTTAAGGGCTGGAAGAGCTTTTAAGTTAGGGAAATTATTATATTTACCTGAAAACCGAGTTCGGCACTATCAACCAAATGTTTGTAATAGCAAGATAGCCTTTTACCATCTCCCTCTTACGCAGAGCGTAGGAGGGAGGGGCTAATATATTAATTCATAAACTGCTTCAGATAATTTTCCGAAACGTTGAGTTCTTTCGCTATTTGCTTTCGACTTTTATCGCGGTTTATGCTGATAAATCTACGTACAAAGCTGTCTAATCTGGTGATTTTAGGTATATAGAAGCTCATGCCGGGGAGAGTACGGAGCAATGTTCTTACTATGTCTATGCCGCACAGGTCTGCCATGATTTGCAAATCGGGAGTTAATTCTGCCTCTTGGATTATTTCATATACATCGTTCATAATATAGCCTCAGTTATTATAAATGTGGTCAAGTTCGCCAATATAGTCATTGACGATGAATTTTAAGTCTTCCAATACTGAGCAATCAATATTGTTTTCTTTCTTAATTGAGTTCAGCAAAAGGCAGAGCATTTTGCCGACTGCTTTCAATTTTGAAATTTCTCCCTCGACACATTTACTATCAATAAATTGGTTTTTTATTAGATAGTATGACTTCACTTTACTTTCGGTTTTGCGTGGTTCCGTTTGAGCATTTGAATTATTCGCCATAAATACCTCAAAAATAATTTGGTAAATAAACATTTATGTATTATATTTGTGTAAATATTACTACTATAGCAAGTAATATTTACTAAAAAATTGAAATAATATTGTATTTTATTTGATAATTCGACAAATAATATCATTTTTTACTTGAAATAATGTTTTGACATCAACCAGTGTCTTTAGAGGCTGAGTGAAAACTATAAGATTAATTTAATAATTTCTTTCAGTGCTTGTATCCCCAAGCTGAAGCCTGGGGTTGAATGGAGTGGGTGATAAAATTGCGGACAACTGCATCATTTAGGTAAAGAGAAAATGAAAGCAGGACAGCTTGAAATATATAGCATAGTAGCAAATGCTAATTTTAACGAAAGAGATATTATTCAAATAAATTAAATGGATAGTATTATAAAAATACTAAGGAAAAAGATGAAAAATCTACAGATAGATATAGGCAGTCGGCTGAAGGAAATCAGAACAAGATATTACAGCAAGCATAAGCTCTCAGTTGCAGACTTTGCCGAAGAGTTGGCAGAGAGTAAATTCAATATAGCCAATTACGAGCGTGGAATCGCAAATGTTACAAATAAGGTTTTAGTAGCACTATACGAAAAGGGATTTAATCCTACTTATATACTAACCGGAGAGGGCAGTATATTTGCCGATAATACTGCCGGCAAGAATAGGGCAGAGCTAACCAGTAAAGTAATTGCCAATGCCAGCCCGGTAAATATCGACATTTCAGAGCAGATTAAAGAGGCGATGAAGGCGGTAGCCGGTGATTTGGCTACTATATTAAGAAATGAAAATAATAAGACTAAATAGTATAATAATGCTAAGGATGTATAGGTCGAAATTATGATAGATTACACTGACGAAGAATTGTTTAATATCATCAAATCTACAATTATCAAGAGCAATCTCGGATTATCGGTTACTAATGATAAAGCTGTATTAGTCGAAGATATAGCACGTAAAAATTCCGAATTATATAATTTAGCAGTAGATGCAGCATTGATTGAAATAAATAAGCAAAAAGAGAATAATAGCAGGAATGATTTTACATATATTGAAAATATACGAATATTTGCCGAAGAAGCTAAAATTGAGACAAATGGGGTAAAACGAATTAGCGAAACTGAATCTTACGAATTCTTGAGAACACTAAATACAAATCAAAACATAATTAGTTTTGTAGTCAGTGGCGATTCAATGATTAATGCAGGAATCAATAATGGCGATTTACTATTTGCAGAGAGCGGTATAGAGCTTCATAACGGAGATATAGTAATAGTAGAAGTAAATAGCGAGACCTATGTAAAGCGTTTGAAAATATCCGGCGATACTGTCTGGCTATTCTCGGAAAATCCTCATTATGAACCGGTTAAAATCAAATCAAGTATGAAAGTCCAATTTAAAGGACGAGTAAAAGCAGGACTAAGACTATATTGAAATGTTGAATTATTATCAAATCGGTGATAACAATATTAGTCAGTTGGTTATATACAAGCATAATTAAAAACTCCCTTCAGATAATCATCAAATATCAGTTCAAAATATTTTAAAAAGCCGAATGGTCAATAATGTTCAAAATAAATTTTATAGCCATATATATGGTTAATATTCATACAATCAGCTGAAATAATAGCTGATAAATGAATAATTAGAAAATGAATATTCCTTGGATACAGATATGTAATAAGTTGAAAAATAGACTACTTGCATATATTTATTAAAAACTGGCACATTTTTTATTTGTCTAATCTGTGCGTAGAAGTATAAAACTTGAAACTAAGGAAATTAAGCAATTAGAAGTGGACAACAATTGAATAGAACAATTGGCACGCTACTTGTAATAGTATAATTTACCGGTGAAAATCGGTTTGTTTTCTGACAAGCATATTTGAATTTTATTTTTGAAAAACAATAAAAATTATAAAATGTAAAATCAGAATCGATACGTAAAAAAACAGGAC
Organism: uncultured bacterium; assembly: GCA_942493235.1. Lineage (GTDB taxonomy): Bacteria > Bacteroidota > Ignavibacteria > Kapaibacteriales > UBA2268 > ENR-C587. The sequence continues at coordinate 1,526,247 of OW818676.1, forward strand.
GATATTATAATCATTCACATGGAGGTGAATAATGGCTTATGCAGTTGGAGGAAATAGTCGTATCCGTACGAATATACCCGCAGAAAATGCGTATAATGCGTTAGATACATCTAACCGCAATATATCATTGAGACAGCTAAGGCTATCGACGGGCAAGCGAATAAACAATGCGGCTGACGACGTAGCCGGCTACATTACATCAAGAGCCTTGATTGCAAGAAATGGCTCTTTAAAAGCCGCTCAAAGGGCAGTAGGTGATGCTCAAAACATTTCGTACATAGTTATGGATGCTTTTGACAACATCAGTTCATTACTAACACAGGTAAAAGAATCGACATCCACAGCAGCATCCGGTGCTATGGGAACAGACGAAAAAGTGGCACTTGCAAAAGCTGCTTATCGCTTAGTTCAGCAGATTCAAACAATCACAGATTCAACAGTATTTGGTGGCAGACAGTTAATAGACGGTTCATTCTCGGCAGACTTCGTGATAGCAACTACAGCTACTCATAGTTTAATTACAATGTCCATCGATTTAACAACAGGAAATCCTGACTATAACGTAGCAAGTAATGATTTCAATTTGAATTCATTAGATGTAAGTTCATTTGCAGGTATTTCAAACCTTGACCTAAAACTATTCAATGATGTAACGGCAAGTGATTTAGGTGTATTTAGTTCGGAGAAAATCAGTTTGACATTGGTTTCACTATCGGACGCAATTGATAATGTTAATAAAGCTGCTACTTATGTAGGTGGTATAGTTGCTCGATTAACTTCGCAAGAAGACGCTTTAAAGAGTCAGATTACGAATTATAATTCGGCAATTTCAAGAATCGAAGATTCGGATGTAGCTCTTGAGCAACTTGAATTAGTGAAATCGCAGTTCTTGCAGAACGCATCATTGGTATCATTGGCTCAAGCTAACCAGAATCCACAACAGTTCTTACAGTTGATTCAAGGTTAATTGATTAGTGCTTAATTTGAAGTATTTAAGTAAATAGTTATTAAGAAAATTATGATGAGGATAAAATGCCATTTGCAATAGGAGCCAACGGTAGGATAAGGACTAATACTCCAGCAGAAAATGCGTATAACGCATTAGAGAAAGCCAATAAAGATATTTCTTTAAGGCAGTTAAGACTTTCAACCGGAAAGAGAATAAATAGTGCTGCAGATGATGTAGCAGGCTACATTACATCTAAGGCATTGCTTGGCAGGAACAGCTCCTTAAAGTCAGCTTTAAAGACTGTAGGCGATGGTCTTAACCTTACCAATATTATCATGGATGCCTATGATAATATAAATAACTTAGTAACTACTATGAAAGAATCAACTGCGACGGCTTCTTCAGGTTCATTAGGAACTGACGAGAAAGTCGCATTGGCAAAAGCTTCGTATAGGCTTGCCCAGCAAGTTCAGACTGTTGTGGACTCAACCGTTTTCGGTGGGAGTACTCTAATAGGTGGTAGTTTCTCGGCAGAGATGCTAATCGGTTTTAATGAAATGCATGCTCCACTGACCATAGCAATTGATATGACAAAAGCTAATGAGGATTTCGATTTACAGCTTAACGATTTCGATGTCAATGCGAGTTCAGCAGAAAATTTTGCGGGTATTACAGGATTAAGTCTAAAAGATTTCAATGATATTAATTCTGAGAATTTAGGAGTATTTAGTTACGATAAGATAGCTACTACTTTATACAGCATTGCAAATGCTTTAAACAATATCAGCAAAGTAGCATCTTATGTAGGAGGTATTAATAATCGATTTACTTCTCAGCAAGAACTATTGCAGAGTCAAATAACTAATTATAATGCAGCAATTTCCAGATTAGAAGATGCTGATGTAGCACAAGAACAGTTAGATTTGGTTAAGTCTCAATTCTTACAGACTGCTTCTATTACATCATTGGCTCAAGCTAATCAAAATCCGTCTTCTTTTTTACAACTTATAAACGGATAACGGGGGGTAGTATAATGTTTATTTTTATGGTAATAATTGGAAATAACGCGTTTCTGATGTTTGTTCAGCAGAACCAGTCAAACTAATAATTAGTATAAAATATATAAACTATAAATACATAGTAAGAATTAATTACTATGATGATGAATTATATATATAGTAAAATATTAATGAGCAGCGAACCAATTAGCACCGGTTCCGACCTCAGCAATAATCGGAACATCGCCTAAAATAAGAGCGTTCTCCATCTCATATTTTACTAAAGAAATTAAAGTGTCAGCTTCATCAACGGGCGATTCGAAGACTAATTCATCGTGCACTTGAAGCAACATCTTGGATTTTAATTTATTGTTGTTTATTGCGTGATATATATTTATCATCGCGATTTTCATCATGTCTGATGCTGTACCTTGGATTGGCATATTGATTGCCGCTCTTTGTGCCGCAGTTTTTAAGTTATTATTAGAGCTTAATAAGTCTGGATAGTAGCGTCTTCTACCACATAGTGTCTCGGCATAACCAGCCAACTCTGCCTTAGCTATAGTCTCGTCCATGTATGTTTTGATTCCCGGATATTTATCAAAATAATTCTTAATTATTTCGCTTGCTTCGTGCCTACTGATGCTCAATCTCTGAGCAAGCCCGAAAGCTCCCAGCCCATACATTATTCCGAAGTTAACTGTTTTAGCGACTCTACGTTTATCTGAGTCCACTTGCTCTATGCCCACATCAAACAATATTGATGCAGTTGCAGAGTGTATGTCTAAATTATTTTTAAAAGCATTTATCAGATTCACATCCTTACTATAATATGCCATTACTCTGAGCTCTACTTGAGAATAATCTGCCGAAATCATAATATAGTTTGGCTTGCCCGGTACAAATGCTTTTCTTATTTCCTTGCCCAATTCCGAACGTATCGGTATATTTTGTAGATTCGGGTCAGTCGATGAGAGCCTGCCGGTGCCTGCAATTGTCTGATTATAAGTAGTGTGTACTCTGCCAGTTTTCGGATTAATCAATTTCGGTAAAGCTTCCAGATAAGTGGACTGCAATTTGGTAAGTTGTCTGTATTCTACTAAATATTCGGCTATCGGATATGCTCCTTTTAATTCATTTAAGGTATCAACATCTGTGCTGTAACCGGTTTTAGTTTTTTTAATCGTAGGGAGCATCATCTTTTCAAATAGTATTACAGCCAACTGCTTAGGTGAGTCTATATTGAATTTCTCGCCCGATTCATTAAATATTTTTTCTGTTAGTTCATTTAATGTAACGGCGATTTGAACAGATATATCGCCCAGATTGCTTTTATCAATTTTTACTCCGGTATGCTCCATATCGGTTAATACTTCGATGAGTGGGAATTCGATTTCTTCGGCTAATTTAATAAGAGATTCTTTTTCTAAATCCTTGAGCAATACATTCTTTAATTTTAATGCGACATCTGCATCTTCGGCTGCATAGTCAGAAATTAATTCTGGGTCTAAGTCTGTCATCGATTTCTGTTCTGATTTTTTAGTACCGATTAATGTACTGATTGATATTGGTTCATAATTCAAGTATTCCACACTCATGGCATCCATACTATGCCGCGAAGTCGGATTAAGCAAATATCCGGCAAGCATAGAGTCAAAGGCAATTGGGGAGAGGTTTACATTGTAAGCCTTTAGTACATGAGCATCAAATTTTAAATTATGCCCACATTTTTTAATATTTGGATTTTCGAGTAATGGCTTTAATAAACTAAATGCTGTATCGGAATCTAATTTTTTAATATTAGTATTAATGTTTGCAGGTCTAATATCAAATAAGGAATCTTGTGAGAACATTTCGGACTGTTGAGACTGCGAATCAATAGCTATATAGTATGCTTCATTTTCTACAGCAGAAAGTGATACACCGGCGATGTTACAAGAATAAACATCTAATGAACTGGTCTCGGTATCGACCGATATATAATCATATTTAGAGAGTTTATCGCATAATTGCTTTAATCGGTCGGCAGTATAAATCAATTCGTATTTTACTTTGCTTTTATCAAATCTATGAATTTTATTTTCAGTGAATTCAATTTGTCCGTTACTATCTTTAAGCCATTTCTTGCGGAAATTCGTAAAGTTCATAACGCCGAAAAATTCTGCAAGTTTATTATTATCGATTGGCTTTCTATTTACTTGCAAGTCTTCAATTTCCATTTTAGTGTGAATTGTTACCAAATCCTTTGCAATAAATGCGGACTCAATACCCTGAAGGAGCTTAGTTTTTACTCCTTCTTTGGCAACTTTATCAATGTTTTCATATAGAGCTTCGACTGTTCCGAATTCGGCAATCAGTGGTATGGCAGTCTTATCGCCGATACCTTTAACACCGGGAACATTGTCTGAAGCATCGCCGATTAATGCCAATACATCAATTACCTGTTCGGGTTTCACTCCGAATTTCTTAAAAACTTCTTCTATATCTACCAAGTCGAAATCTTTGCCGGGAGTGCGGCTTGGCTTTAATAATTTAATTCTTTCGTCAACCAATTGATAATAATCTTTATCACTTGTGATGCAATAGACTTCATAATCAGTCATCTTTTTGGCAAGAGTTCCAATTACATCATCGGCTTCGTAGCCGGGCTTTTCGATTTGAGTGATTCCAGCCAGAGTTAGAAACTCTTTGATTCTTAGTAATTGCGGAACTAATGGCTCGGGGAATTCATCACGGTTTGCTTTGTATGCTTCGAATTTCTCATGCCTGAAAGTCGGGGCAGATGTGTCGAAGGCTACTACTATGTTTTCGGGATTATGATTATCAATCAACGAGCTGATAATATTGATAAAACCAAACACAGCATAAGTAGGCTCGCCACTCGGAGATGTTAAGTTAGAATTGAGCATAGCGTGATAAGCTCTGAAAACTAAGGACATGCCGTCTATCAAATATAATTTTTTCATTATGTATTTCATTGTTTAGTTTTAAAGTGTATATTTTAGAAATCCAAATTAAGTAAAAAATCGAATATTATCAAATAAGTTTATAAAGTTTGTAAAGTTGAAAGTTACAAAGTGAAAAGTTATAAAGTAGGAATTGGGAAATAGCAAGTTGTTCTTTTCTTCCAACATCGTTAGATGTTGAATATTGGTAGCATGAGAGTTGCACTCCGTTTCGTCTCCTTACTATGCTCTGCGTATTAAGGCTGGTGGTTGGTGGCGGGGAATACGGGGTTTGGGGTTCGGAAATAGGGAATTGGGAAATAGAAATTAGAAATATGTACGTCTCCTTACTATGCTCTGCGTATTAAGGCTGGTCTTCCAACAGCGTTAGCTGTTGAATATTGGTAGAAAAAAAGTGTCGGAAAATCTTTCAACCTCACCCAAACCCTCTCCAAAGGAGAGGGCTTAAAGATTGTTTATTGATTAAATAGGCAACTGTTTAACAGCTATTTCTTAAAATTCCTATCCAATGGAGTGGTGGCATCGCGAAGCGATGACGGGGTGGTTCTTTTTTTGGGGATAGGGGATAGGGAATTGGGAAATAGAAATTAGAAATATGTACGTCTCCGTACTATGCTCTGCGTAGTGCTGCTGGTCTTCCAACATCGTTAGCTGTTGAATATTGGTAGCATGAAAGTTGGACTCCGTTTTTCTTTTTTCACATTCGATGGTATTTGTGCAAGAGTATAATATTTTTATATTCAACACACTTGATCCGGTGGCTTTAGCAAGGATGTAAAGAGTAATACCCCACGCCGAAGAGGCTGTGTAAAAACTATCAAAAGATAACAAATATTATTACCTGTTCCATTCAACCCCATGCTTCAGCGTTGGTAATGGCACTAATTACTTGAACCCCACGCCGAAGCGTGGGGTTGATTTAAAAATATTTCAATGAGGAAATGATATTATTAAAATAATACTTAATAAAATAAGATATTATAAATCAACTTTTAGCTGTAAGTACATCCAAAATGAAGGATCTTCTCTGAGTGTGCCGCTTGGGTTAGTTATAGTTGGTTTAATGTAATACCTGTCTTTAATTACATCGCCGGGTAAAAATGCACATGCACCAAGCTCGAGCTGTGCTGTTTTAACAATCTGATAGCGGAATCTTAAATCAATTTCTTCGCCGAGAGTAGTTTTATTTTCGCCTGCATTCTCGCCATAGACCAAAGTGTAATCAACATTAGTCAGAAAATAATGAAAATCTGCTTGGAACGAGAATGGATTATCTTTTTCTTTATAACCGAATATCAACGCAAAATCATTTACGCCTCTGCCATTAGTACCGTTTTTCATATCGGCAAAATAGTCCATAATTCCATGAAATTTATGATTTCCGCCAAGTGAGCGTGTAAATGTATTATACTTTTCCTTCTCGTCGGCTTTAGTTCCAGAAAACAAATCAACTAAAATTCCAACTGAAATTGGTTCAAAAATCAAATTGGCTTCTAAACCGAAGTTATAAGCTCCAATATCTTTTTTGGAGCTATCTGTGCCTTCTACTATTGTACCGAATTGGTATGCAAATTCAGCTAATAGATTAAATGATTTCATTTTAAGATTATATGATAGTCCGGCTGTATAGCGATTTAGATTGTCGTTAGTAAAGTCTATTGTTTTTTTATTGTCATGCTCGTTAAAGACCAATACTTCTATAGAATTTTCAGTATTGATATTTGCCGAAGCCCATAGCCCCAAAATTGAAAAGGAAGTATCGGCAATAGCATTAGTCGGATACTGGGTAGAAACTGATTTGTTTACATAGGGGAATGACGGATTTTGAACAGCTGAAAACAAATCGAAACTAATTTCGCTGCTTTTATATCCTAATCTAATTCCATCAAAAGCTCGAGCTACATAATGGAATTCGTTTGCACTAATCCATCTTTCAGAACCATACTTCATTTTAAATCGACCGGCTTGTGCATAAATCGATTCGTTGAAAATGTTATTAAACATTACATAACCTTGATGTAAGTCAAGATTTTTGATACTGCCAATAGTAGCTTTTTCTTCTCCCCAGAGCCTTGAATCTTGGATTTGCAAAAATCCGGTTATATCCTTAAATATTTTCTTTTCAGCACCAAATCGAACTCTGGAAATAGTAAAGCCGTAAGGGTAGGTTTTGTTATTAAAATCTCTTCCGTCTAATTCGGTTCTTAGCATGATTTGACCGCTAAATTTCCAATCATCAGCTTTCTTTTCTTCAGTTTGTGCACTAATAATACATACAGAAAAACATGCAGAAAAAATATAAATAGATAATATTGTAAAAAACTTCTTCATAGCTTACCTCTAATATGTTCTCAAAACTTAGTTCTAATATAATAATATTATTAGAAATTTGCAAATTAATTTATTTTTGAATATTAATCAAAAGTGAAGATAAACTTAAATTATTGAATAATGTAAAAAAAAATTGTAGTTTATTGATAAATCTTAGAAAAAATAATGTATATTAGTATCAATCAGTGATATATCAATTATATTCTGAGTTAATATGACAATAAAACAAGAGTTAAAGTGATTAGAACGCACTTTGTGTAAGTATTATATTTATATAGAATTAATATTCCGAATATTATATATTGGGGTTGTTTTGTCTCAAATAAATGTCAGAAATGCACATAATCGGCACATTTGAGTATTTCTTAACCGAAAAATTCTATATTTTATAAATCAAGTATATCGAATAATAAATTACTTTTTTCAATTTTTACGGGGTTTTTTATGATATGTTTTAAACGCATAGGCTATTATCTAAGCCTACTTTTATTCATCGCTCTATCGGCACTACCGAGCCGAGCTACCGATATTGTTATCGGAACAGGGACTTCCACCACTACGTCTTATCCCTATCATTATAACTGGGGTGGGACAAAAACTCAATTAATAGTAACTGCTGCTGAATTAAATTCAGCCGGTTATACAACTCCAAGCTTAATTAGTAGTCTTGCATTCTATCATACTAGTACAGGCACGGTGAATTTACAAAACTTTTCAATAAAATGTAAAAATACTACAGCTTCAGTATTTGCAACTACGTCTTTTGACTTGACCGGACTTTTACAAGTATTCAACGGTAGCTTTTTACCAAGCTCTCAGGGCACTGCTGCCGGATGGAAAACAATTACTTTTACTACTCCTTTTTTATGGGACGGTACTTCAAATTTATTATTAGAAGTTGCTTGGACTAATAATAATGGAGGCAGTAATGGATCTAATACAGTAAGATATACCGCTACTGGGGCTAATTACCTTTGTTTGTATGATAACGAAGATGGTATAGCCAGTATTGCCGGATTCCCGACTACTGGGTCTCAAACAACCAGTCGCCCAAACATGACTTTAGGAATAACTGCTGCTATAATACCATATATAACACTAAACACGAATAATTTAAACTTTAATTTTATTGATCAAGGATTAATAAGTGCCACACAAACGTTTACTATAAGCGGTAATAATTTTGACCCCGCAAGTGGCAACTTTACATTAACTCCGCCAGTAGGATTTCAAGTATCTATAGATGGCAATACTTGGGTGTCTAATCCAAATACTTTATCAGTACCTTATGTAGGTAATCCTATAGAAAGCCCGATAAGTGTACAAGCTCGTTTCTTACCTACAGAATTACAAGCCTATAACGGAAATTTAACTATTTCAGGTGGTGGTGCTAATAGTAATATAGCTTTAAGCGGTACCAGTATTTTAACATATTGTACATCTAATGCTACAAGTACTGATGACCAAGATATAGGAAATATTACTATAAGTTCCGGTACGACCGAAATTTTAAATAACGGTTTGGCAACTCCACTATATAGTAATACTACTGCAAATAAAACATATAGCGATTATACAAGTACTGTACCTCCGATTCAATTAGCTGGAGGCTCTACTTATCAAATATCGGTAAGTATTGTAAATTTAGGTGCTTATGCTTATTCGTCATCAATAAAAGTATATATTGATTATAATCGTAACGGAGTATTTGATACTCCTGACGAATTAGCATTTTATGTGCCGGTAACCGGTAATGGTAGTGAGTTAACCAATGATACTTGGACAGGTTCTTTTACATTACCATATACAGTAAGCCTCAATGGCAATGCACAGACGAGGATGAGAGTCGTAGTTGATGAAAATGAAGCAGCACCAAGTTGCGGCACATATACTTGGGGAGAAACCGAGGATTATACCGTTCAATTAATCGCTCCTCCACCTTTTGTTGCTACTAATAATTATTCACCGGATTTTGGCTATGTAGCTCCCGGAACTCAATCAACTCCGCAATCACTTAATTTATATGCCGGAGACTTATCTCCTGCTACAGGGAATATAAATATAAGCCCTTCAGCTAATTATGAAGTATCTCTTGACGGAACTTCATGGAGTTCAACTCCGGTACAGGTAGCATATTCAAATTCAGGGGCTACTATTACTCCAAATACTTTCCAAGTAAGATTTAGTTCGCCTTTAGCTTTAGCTTTAAATTGCCCTGGTACTGTTACAATAAGCGGAGCGAACGCCGCTACTCCTTGGATAGTAAATTGTAATGCCGATAATATGCAGACATATTTGCCAAGTACCGTGAGTGCTACAAGTACTGTCGATACTATTGATATTGCTAAAGTTACTTTAGCTAATATTGCTTTTGGTGATGCAAATGTTACTCCTATTACAGGGCGTACGGAAGCAATAAATAAATATTCCGATAACAGATTAGCCGCTCCTGTTATACAGCTAAATGCAGGCTCAATCTATCCGTTTACCGTTAATACATATACTAGCGGAACAGCTCTTCCTATCTGCAGTTTAGGTGTTTACATTGATTATAATGCCGATGGTGATTATGCTGATGACGGAGAAATCGTTTCGGTAATGGCAATTCCTGTTGCTAATAACGGCGTAGCTACCGGTAAATTTATGGTACCGGTAACAGCTACTCTCAATCCGACTAATAATCCGAGAATTAGATTTGTAGTCTCTACAGGCTATCCAAATTATTCAAGCGTTACTTATGTTTGTGGCGAAACAGAGGATTACAGAGTAATGATCAATCCTGCTTTGCCAATGGTCTATGTATCAACAGCAACATCTCAAGTTGGCAAGAATATTGTTACTGCTGCTTCTATTAATGAAAAAATTCTACAAACAATAGTAACTACTAATAATTCAGATACTCCGTTAACATTAGCTTCGATTACATTTAATACTAACGGAACTAATCAAGTAGAAGCAATTGCTAATGCAAAAGTATATTCGACAGGGCTATCGGCAGATTTTGCAACTACTACTCAAGTAGGTGATGCGGTCGTTGCCCCTAATGGTTCTATGGTTTTCACTCCGGCTACTCCAATTGCTTTAGCCACAGGCGATAACTATTTCTGGTTAAGCTATGATGTAGCTTCAACAGCATCTGTTGAAGCGGTATTAGATGCCCAATTAACCGGATTAATACTTAGTGATTCACCTGATAATAAAATTACTTTAGCTCAAGCTCCTGACGGGGTTAGCTTAGTAAGTCGCTCTAAATTTGACGGAACCTTTGGAAGTACAACTACTTTTCCTACCGGTTGGTTAAACACTATTGTTTTAACAGGTACATATATTCCAGTTTGGTCTTGCGTAACAAGTGGTACTTATCCAACAGCTACACCGGTTTCGCCATCTTCAATGGCTAAATTTAATGGTTTCAATGCAAGTTCAAATTCAGTTGCAATTTTAGCTTCACCGGTATTTTCGATGATTGGTGAAACGTATCCATCTACTATTAGACTTAAAATGTATAGAGCCGCTCCAACTGCAGAAGAAGATGCAGGTTCTACATTACAAGTTTACATATCCCCTTCGGCTACTAGTGTTTCCGAAGCAACATTATTACAAGCAATCAATGCTGATAATGCTACATCTATCAATACAATTTATACAATTGCCCCTATAGGCATTAGTGGGTGGAACGAATATATTTATTCTATTCCGGCTGGTTTTGGAGCAACTAACTATATAGTATTAAAAGGTACTTCTGATTATAATAATAATATTTTTGTAGATAATATAAGTTTTGATTCAGATGCCGCTGCATTTATGGCTTATAGTACTCATGAAGTAGAAATACTTGGAGATTATCCTGTTGCTTCCGGGTCAGAAAATAATAAAGTAAGTGCTTTTAGCATTAATACAATTTCTTCTAATAGCCCATTGACCCTAACTAACTTCAAATTTACTCCTGAAGGAGTTACTAATTTAGCTGATATTCAAAATGCTAAATTATGGAGTTTGGGCAATAGTGATGTATTTAACCCCGCTAGTTCGGTTCTTCTGGCTACAAGTCCTACAATTTCAGCCGGACAGAATTCAATTACCTTAGGTACACCTTTGCCACTATTAGAGGGGGTTAACTACTTTGTATTAACTTATGACGTTGCTACTACTGCAACAGCAGGAAATTATATAGATGCAAATGCAGATGCTTTCACTCTTACAAGAGCTGCCTCATCTATAGAGAGAGTATTTACAAATGGCAATCCCGCTGGAAATCATATTATAAAACAACCTTTAAATGGTGTTTATACTATCGGTGGTCCGGTTCTTCCAACTCGCTATTACTCAAATCTGCTTCAAGCAGCTGATGATTTAATGATGCTTGGTGCTTCAGATAATGTCGAATTTGCTATTGCAGAAGATCAGACATTTACAAGCGACGAATTGCCTACATTTATTCAAAATTTAGAATATGGTGCCGGTGCCGGTACTTACACTTTAACAATTTATCCGTCGGGTGCTCCTCGCACTATTACCGGTAATACTGCTTATACAGCACCTGCCGTTATTAGTTTCGTAGGCAGAGACAGAGTAGTTATTGACGGTAGAGTTGATAAAATCGGTACAGAAAATGGACTTACTATTGTTAATAATGCCGAAGGAGCAGACATTTGCTTTGCTACAGTTATTGGCAGTAGTTCTTCTTATGATGTAACTTTACAAAATATAAATTTCAAAGGTAAACCTACAACTAATTCTTCATCCGCTTTTGGATTATATATGTCCAGTTTTGGACATTCGGAATTCAATATACATAATAACGACTTCTCGAGAATTTCTAATGGTATATCAATAAATGGTAAAGTCGGGAATGTAATTAGTAATATTAATATTACTAATAATGTATTTGGTAATTCTAATGAAGCAGATAGATTGCGCAGAAAAGGAATTATGCTTTATTATGCTGATAATATAAACATTAATAACAATACTTTTAATGGAATCGGTACAACTGTTTCCACTTTAAGTCTTGGTTCAATAGCAGCAATAGAGTTTTCCGATGCCGTAACTAATTCTCGTATTGTTGATAATACTTTTACTAATATTATAAATGCTAATACTTCTGTAGGAGCTTATGGTATTAATTTATTAACTAATACCGGAACTACTGGCAATTCAATAATCGGAAATAGAATTTCAAATATTAACACTGCTACTACATCTTCTTCCTCGACAGCTTATAATGCGTTTGGTATTAGACTTGTCGGAGGGGCAAATACTAAGGTTTATCACAATACTGTTGTATTAAGTGGTGCTAATCTTGGTACAAATGCGCTAACAGCTCCGCTGTTAATTACTTCAGCTATTACTGGAGCCGATATCAGAAATAATATTTTTGCAAATACTATGACAGGTGGAACAACCAATAATGCTTACGCAGTATATGTTTCTTCCGCTACTACTTTTGCAAATATTAACTACAATAATTATTATACTACAGGTACCAAATTCTGTTATTATACTGCCGCAAGAGCTACTTTAGCAGCATGGAAGCTTGCCGTTACTGCTGATGTAAATTCAGTAAACACTCCGGTTACGGTATTAGCAAATAATGATTTACATCTAAGTGGTGCTTCCGCTTTAAATCGTTCATTATTATGCCCTGCTTTAGCTGAGGTAACTACCGATATGGACGGTATAACTCGTAGAGTGGGAGCTCCTACTCAAATGGGTGCAGATGAGGCTTCGGCTACTATTACAATAGCTGAGCAACCGGTTACTGCAAGCAATGCATGCTTTAATACCGGACAAACTACAAACGTTAATTTATCTGCCGGTACAGTAAATGTATCAGCTTTTGATGATGCAATTGTTAGAACAGTTGACCCTGCAGGATTAAAATACCAATGGGTTAAAAATTCAACTGAGACTTTATTAGGTACCGGGAATACTATAATAGTACCTTATACTGTAATTCCAGCAACAGCTGACTCTTATCAATCAACAGTCTATGGCTTGTTTGATGAAGTACTGTTTTCACCAACAACTGTTATTTTAAATCAAGGTCCGAGCTTATTCACATTGACAGGTACAGGCACATTATGCCCGAATGCTACTACCGGTGTTCAGTTTACATTGTCAGGTTCTGAAGCCGGATTTTCATATCAATTATTTAAAGGTACTGAAGCAATAGGAAGTCCTATAATTGGTACAGGCTCTGCAATTACTTTTGATAATGTTACTGCAATAGGTACTTATACAGTAGTAGCAACCTCAACTAATAGTTGTTCAGTAACTATGACCGGAACAGCTAGTATAAGCTCATTGCCGGTAGCTACAGCATATAATGTAACCGGTGGCGGTACATATTGTACAAATGAACCTACTACATTTGCAATCGGAGTAGATGACTCTGAAGTTGGAGTAGAATACATATTGCTTCAAGATGGCAACTCAATTACAAGCACACCTGTTCAAGGTACCGGCGAAGCAATTAGCTTTGGTCCATTCTCTGAAGCAGGTACTTATACAGTGGTCGGGATTTTGGGTGATTGCGATACAGAAATGACAGGTTCTGCCATAATTATTGTTAATGATTCTCCTACACCTTATAATTTAGTTAATGCTGAAGAAGGTCAAGAGTTGTTCTTAACAGTTTGTACAGATCAATTACCTGTTACAATCGGATTAGACGGTTCTCAGTTAGATATAAGCTATCAATTATTTAAAGATGGTCAAGTTTACGGAGACGCAATAGTTGGGTCAGGTACTGAATTCTTATTCCCTGAATTAACACTTTCCGGTGTTTATGTAGTAATTGCTTCCGGTAACGGTTGTAATACTAATATGGTGGGATTATGTTCATTAATAGTAGTTCCAAGCCCTATGCAATATAATATGACCGGTGTCGGTTCAATTTGTGATAATTCAAACGAAACGGTAACAATCGGTCTTGACGATTCTCAAATTGGTGCTACTTATCAATTATACAGAGATGAATTAGTAGCTCCTATTCCGGTTGGTGAAGTTGTTACCGGTACCGGTGAAGCAATTACATTCGGTAATTTTAATTTAGCGGGTATTTATTTTGCTAAAGCAACATTAGGTACTTGCACTTCGGATATGTTAGGTCTATCTGAAGTATTAGTAAATCCGGCTCCGACAGCATACACGATTAATTACGAACAACAAACAGGTATTATAAATATTAATACATGTTCAAATCAATTACCGATACAATTCGGTATTACAAATTCAGAAACAGACGTATCATATCAATTATATCAAGATGGTAGTCCTTTGTTTGAACCGATTATTGGAAGCGGTTCGATGTTGATGTTCCCTGAAATAAGTGCAAACGGCATTTATACAGTAATCGGAACAAGAAATGACTGCTCCACTAATATGATTGGTTCATTAACCTTAAATATTGCTCCAGCCCCACAATTATTTGACGTAACCGGTGGCGGTGCAATTTGCGACGGTAGCCAAGTATCAATTCCAATAGGCTTGAGTGGCTCAGTAGTTGGTACTACATATCAATTATACAGAGAAACTCCAGTAGCTCTGATTCCGGTTGCTATTGGCAATCCTATGCCGGGTACAGGTCAAGCATTAAGCTATGGTAGCTTTAATATAGCCGGTACATATACTGTAGTAGCTACATTAGGAAATTGCCAAGAAGATATGAGCGGTTCGGCTATTATTTCAATTACAAATAGTCCGATAGCATACACCTTAACCGGTGGTGGCGAACTTTGTAATGATGGTCGCGGTCTGATGGTCGGAGTAACAAATTCCGAATTAGATGTAACATATAACTTATTCCGAAATTCAATTCCATACGGAACTCCGGTAATCGGTACCGGTGATGCTATTAGTTTCGGTTTTATTAATACAAGCGGTACATTTACTGTAACAGCTGATAGAAGTGGCTGTACTACTAATATGACCGGTAGTGTTAATATTATTATTAAACCTAACCCAACTAATTACGATGTATTAGTAAACGGAAATAATGTTAATGAAAAATCACTTTGTCAAGGTGAATTGTTATCATTAGGTTTATTTGATACTGAGCAAGGCGTAACTTATACATTATTCATAAATGCTGAAGCTACTACTAATGTGTTAACCGGTAGCGGTTCGGCAATGTCATTTGCAAGTATAGTATCACCTATTTCCGGTGTATATCAGATATTTGCAAATAAAGATAATTGTATTAAACAAATAGACAATGATATTGATGTAATAGTAAATCCATTACCTCAATTATTTACAGTTAGTGGTGGAGCTAATATTTGTGCAGGTGATAACCTTGTTCAAATCGCTCTTAGCGGTTCTGAAATCGGTGTAAATTATCAACTATTTAGAAATCAAATTGCTGTTGGTCAACCAATCGCCGGTACAGGTGAAGCATTGATTTTAGCAACTGATAATTTCGCTGGATTATTTACTGCCGTTGCTGATAAAGACGGGTGCTTACTTGATATGAGCGGTTCTGCTGAAATTATAGTAAGACCAATTCCTCAAAAATATACAGTAACATCAACAGGAAGTACTAATTGCTCTTCAACCGGTATTGATGTATTATTAACCGATTCAGAGATAGGTACTACTTATACATTATTATTTAACGGAAATGCTATTGATAATCCATTAGTGGGTACCGGTGAGCAAATGTCATTTGGTATTCACTCTGCAGAGGGCATATATACAATTAGTGCTAACAGAGATGCTTGTATTGCAATGATGGACGGTCAAATTAATTTGAGAATCGACGATCCTCCGATGGCATACAATGTAAGTGGTGGTGGTATGATTTGTATTGGTGATAACGGATTAAGAATTACGCTTTCAAGTTCAGAATTAGGCGTTTCTTATCAAGTTAAATTGAATAATCAAAACATTGGTGAGCCTGTTATAGCAACAGGAGAAGTAATGGTATTTGGTCCATTTAACCAAGCCGGTACTTATACAATAATTGGTTCAGCCGAAGGTTGCGAAACTGTAATGAATGGTTCGGCAGTAATCACTACATCTCCGAAACCTGTTGTTCAAATTACAGGTCCTAACGAAATAGTTCAAGTAACTACAGGGTCTTATTCTGCAAATGCTGAAGTAGGTATGAATTACTATTGGTCAGTTACAGGTGGCTCAATAGTTGGTTCAAATTCTTTAGCAACAGTAAACATACTATGGGGTACAGCAGGTAACGGTACTCTAACATTAACTAAAACGAATGCTCAGACATTATGTGCTAATACAGCCGACTATAATGTTACTATACTTAACGTTGCGGTTCCGTCAATTCAAGCATTTGGTATCATTTTCTCATCAGTTACTCAAAACTCGATGATGTTAAGATGGACTCGCGGTAATGGTAATAGAGTATTAGTAGTTGCAACCGAAGCTAATAGCTTCTCTGCAAATCCTCAAGTAGGCGTATCATATACAGCTAATGCTAATTATGGTCAAGGTACTGCTATTGGTAACGGATTCGTTGTATATAACGGAACTGGCAGATACTTTACAGTGGCTAATTTAGACCCAGGAACTGTTTATAAATTCAAAGTTTATGAATTCTTCCAAGCTGATAATGCATATAACGTAACAGATGCAATTTTAAATCCAAGAACAAAAACTACTGCTATCGCAGCACCTATTAACTTAGAAGCTGTTGAAGTTGATGTAAATGAAGCATTAGTATCTTGGACTTATGCCGGCAATTCGGATTTCTTTGAAATTCAATTATCATATAATGCAAACTTTACTAACATAGTACCGGGTTATGAAAACTCTGATTTCGGTAATGTTAATGAAGCAGTTCTTGAAGATTTAACCGGCAATACTGACTATTTCGTAAGAGTACGTGCTCAATTAGGAAGCACTGTTTCTCCTTGGTCAGCAGTTGTACCATTCAAGACACTTATGCCTGAACCAACTACTGCTCCAAGTAATTTAGTTGTTTCAAATCGTACTTTAAATAGCTTCCAAGTTGATTGGACAGCAGGTAACGGAGACTATTCTATCGTACTTGCTTCAATAGATCCGATATTAACCGAACCGAGTGATAGAATTACTTACATAGCAAATAATGACTTTAGTTCAGTATTATCTTCATTAATCGGAACTGCAAAAGTAGTCTATGCCGGTGCTAATACTAATTTCGTATTGACAGGACTAAATGAAGAAACTGATTATAATCTTTCAGTATTCACATTTAACGGTGAAGGCGGAGCAGTGAATTATAATCCTACTCCGGCTACAGCAATTGGTTCAACTCTTGACGAAGAACCGACTCTTCCACCGTCTAATTTGTTATTTACAAATAGAACAGCTACCAGTTTATCATTAGATTGGGATAACGGAAATAGTGAAAGATTTATGTTATTATCAAATGATGTAGATGATTTTACAGCTCCTATAGATGGTACAACTTATCTGGAAAGTGATAATCTCGGTAATGCATTGATTATCGCAATTGGTCCTTTAAGTGATTTTATTAATTCAGGGCTATTGGCAGACACCAGATATTACTATCAAGTTTACGGATTTAACGGTAACGCAGGTACAGAGAACTATTTGCAAGTTGGTCTGGCAAATAATGCTAAGACTTTAGCTGCAACTCCTGCTAATCCTTCTGATTTACAAGTTGTAAACAGAACTACTAACTCAATGAATTTAACTTGGGATGCCGTAACAGCC
The DNA here is from genome assembly GCA_942493235.1 of uncultured bacterium. Taxonomy (GTDB): domain Bacteria; phylum Bacteroidota; class Ignavibacteria; order Kapaibacteriales; family UBA2268; genus ENR-C587. Next base: position 1,544,180 of record OW818676.1, read on the forward strand.
GATAATTATATATTATTGGCAAGCACTGCTCCGATTACTGCTCTTCCTGCTAATGCAATTACTTATATTGGCAATGCAGACTATACATTAGCAAATTCTTTAAGCGATGCAAAAATCGTTTATACAGGTAATGAAGTTAATGCTCAAGTTATCGGATTAAATCCCGAAACTCATTATTACTTTACACTTTATACTTACAATGGTACAAATACATCAGAGATATACAGTACTAATTTTGTTTCGGTAAATGCATTCACTTATGCTACAGAGCCAACAGCTCCGACACTTGCCGAAATTACTAATATAACTGCTAACTCTATGAATTTGGACTGGACTAACGGAACAAGCACTAATAATATAGTATTGATGAATACTACAAACGACTTTACTGCTCCATCTGACGGACAGGTCTATACTGCTGGTCAAACTATTGGTACAGCTCAAGTCATTTCTGTAGGAACAGATAAACCGGTTCTTAAAAACGGTCTAACTGATAATACTAATTATTACTTCGCTATTTACACATTTAGCGGAATTAACGACAATCAAAATTACAATCTTACTCCTGCACTTGTCAATGATATCACATTGCCAAGTGAACCGACTCCAGTCTCTAATTTGATTGTTAATAATAGAACAGCAAATACAATTAGCTTGGCTTGGACAAAAGGAAACGGAACCAATACAATAGTTTTAGCTTATACTAATCCTACAGCAGTTCCTGCTCCGATTGACGGAACCAACTATACGGCAGATGCAAATTATGCAGGTTTCGGTACATTAATTGACGGTGCTAAAGTAATTTATAAAGGCAATGGGACTACTGCTGAAGTAACAGGCTTACTTGCCAACACAAATTATCATTTTGCAGCATTTGCTTTCAATGGCGACAATGCTAAGACTAACTTTAATACTATAGCAGCAACTGCTACAGCTATGACTTTAATGGCTGAACCGTTAACTGCTCCTTCAAATATTGAATTTGCAGGCACTAACCGCACTCAAATGTCTTTGAATTGGGCAAATGGTAGCGGTACTTCTAATATAGTATTAATGAACACAACTAATACATTTATTGCTCCGACCGATGGCGATTCTTATATAGTAGGTAACGAAATCGGTACTGCTCGAGTAATGTACGTAGGTGCTAATAACACTTTAGACTTAACAGGATTAACCGAAGCTACGACTTATTACTTTAGAGTGTTTACATTCAATGGTGATAATGGTGATGAAAACTATTTGACTGCAAACTTTGCCGAAGGCAATAACAGAACTCGTTCTGCTGCAACTAAATTGAATTTCAAAACTACTCCTGCTTCAATAGCATCCGGTCAAACATTTAGTGTTACAGTTGAAGTACTTGATGACATGGATTATCCTGCTACTCCTGAAGGCGTGATTAATATTACCCTATCCGAAACCGGTACAGGCTCGCTATATGGTACTCTTAACGGTACTTTATCTCCGGCTGCTCCTGAATTTACTTTCACTAACATTTCTTATAATGTAGGTGCAGGCGAAACAGTATTACCAATAGTAGTCAGTGATGGTACTTCTGGATTAACTGATGCAACTGCAAATATCGGTTTGTCAGTATCCGCTCCTTCAATTCAAGATAGAGTAATACTATTTGGCGGAGTAACAGCAAATTCAATGAACTTGGTTTGGACACTTGGTAACGGAACAAATAGAATCGTGGTTATGAAAGCCGGCTCTGCAGTTGACTTTATCCCACAAGCAAATACTTCTTATCCTGTTTCGCCAATTGGTATTGGAGTAAATTCAAACAATTACGTTATTTATAACAATACGGGAAATACTTGTCCAAGCCCTGTACTTAATGCAGGCACAACTTATCACTTTAGAGTTTATGGATATAATCAGTCCGGTACCAGTATTGCTTACAATACATTACCGGGTTCATTTAACCCAAGAAACAAGACAACACTTTTAACAAAAGATGATGTCATTCCTGCTGATGAGTTAAACGAAAATGATATTAATAACAACACATTCAATATCAGTGCAATTAATCCGAATCCTGTAGTTAATCAAATTAACTTCAGAATGACTAATTACGAATCAATGCCGATGACCTTTGCAGTTTATGATGCTTCCGGCAGAGAAATCGCAGTATTAATTAATGACCAAATGCAGACTAAAGGCAATCATGACTTTAGTTTCAACCTTGATAATAATTTATCAAGCGGTACATATTTATTAGTAATTACTGCCGGCGACCAGACTGCTGTTCAATCATTCGTGATTGTTAAATAATTAGTTCAAAAAAAATTACCCTAATAGGTAAATCTTTAAAGCCCGAAAGGAGAAATCCTCTCGGGCTTTTTTTTTGGGGATAGGGGATAGGAAGTTACAAAGTTGAAAGTCATAAAGTTTATAAAGTTTGCAAAGTAGAACGTTTGGGAGGTATGGATTCTTTTCTTCCAACATCGTTAGATGTTGAATATTGGTAATAAAGTAGTTTAGAGCCTATTCTTAAAAATTCCCCGCATTTAGGGGTGGCATCGCGTTGCGATTACGGGGTGGGTTCTTAATTCTTCAAAAATGTAAAGTTGGGAATAATAGATTTATAAAAAAGCCTTTCGAATTAACGAAAGGCTCTTTCAAAATTATTTCTTTTTTCTGTGTGGAGGTCGAGGCATTTCGCCGTCTCTTGGTTTCATCATTTTAAACATTGTTTTTTGAATATCTTTAAAGAAGTTTTCTTCAAAGATAAGATACTTGGCAAACTGGATTTCGTCTAAAATTGTTTTGATGTCGTTATTCCTATCTATCATCATCTTGTGAAATTCATTCATAGAGTCCATATACTTAGTCGATAATTTAGCTATTTCGGATTTGTCGCCTTTTTTGACAGCAATTTCGAGTTCTTCGGTAAGTAATTCGTTAGATTCTCTTTTATCTTTTATTTTATTTTCCCATGCCGAATATTTAGCAAGGAATTTATCGGCTAATTTCTCATCAAGCTCCAGAATTTCGAGTAGTTTGACTTTTTTGACTTGGTCAATTCTTTCTTTTGCTTTAATACCTCGCTGAGCAAAAGTAGTAACCGAACCCAGAGCAAAGAATATCGTAACTATTGCAATTAAAATTGTATTAGATTTAAAAGTTCCCATCTTGTAACTCCTTTAATATATATTGAATATTTTCTTCACTAATTTGATCGGCATTTTCTAAAAAAGAATAATACGAAGCATAATTGTCTGCCGAACTGACTTCTGCGGGTCTATTCATTTTATTGATAATATCTTCGGACATCAATTGTAAAGCCATGGTTTCCAAAACCTGTTCGTTATAGTTACTAATGTCATTTTGAGCAAGTATAGAGGAATTGTCTGTAATTACTTCTTGAATTTCCTCCAAATCCTTAATTGTAGTAGTGCTGTCTATTAATAAATCCAAATCTTTTTCAGTAAATGTCTCAATCTTGCTATTTGCAAATTGTGGGGTATTTTCTGAAACATTAGTTTTATTATTACTAAGAAACATCCAATAAAACCCGACACCAAGAACAAAAACTGTTAAAATCGGATATGCTAATCTAATTGAAGAACCCATAAAAGATTTCTTAGGCTTAGAAAGTCTATTATTAACGGCAACCGATAAGTTTCTGGTGCGTTTGTTAAATATAGCATCAAAATCGGTAGCTTCAACTTTAGAAAATACAGCTTGAACATTATTCAATTCTTCTTGAATATCAGGATATTTACTAAGATTTTGCTCAAAGGCAGTTCTCAGCTCAGGCTCCAGCCTACCGAAAGCGTAGTCCGGTAGTAATTCCTGCATTTCATAATTTGTAAAGTCTTTCATTTAATCTATCCTTTAAATTCTTTCAATTCATTGGCAAGTTTTTTAACTGCTTGGAAATAATTAGCTTTAAGCCCACCTGTACTGGTGCCGACAAGTTTAGATATTTCATCATAAGGCATTTCTTCAAAATATCTAAGAGCAAAAGTCTCTCTCTGTTTTTCGGGTAATTTAGCTAATACCTTTAAAAACTTATTTTCAAATTCTTCTTTTTCGATTACTTGGTCAGGTGTATATGCGGGGTCTTTAATGTCGAATTCGATTTCTTGGTCTTTATACATCCCGAAAAAGCTAAGTAATTTTTTCTTTCTTAGAATATTCAAGCAATTGTTTTTTGTGATTCTATACAGCCAAGTTTTTAATGAACTGTCCCCTCTGAATTTATCAATAGAATCAATTGCTTTAATAAACACTTCCTGCGAAACATCTTCTGCATCGGCTTCCGAATTCAAATATCTAAAGGCAGTTGAATAAACAAAGTTCTGATATTTACGAACAAAAGATGTAGCACCGATTTCGCGTTTACCATTTTTCAAAGCACCAACAATTTCTTCATCCGTAATCACAGTTACAGCTTTGTTCATCCACTCACCCCATTAAGTTACTCATTCAGTTTTATAGACTCATTTATTTATAAAAGGTTTAAAAGATTACAAAACAAATGTGAAACAAGAAACGAACTTATGTTATAATACAAAAACATATAATGTATCAAAAAAGTAAATATTTAGAGTGTATTTCTGATAAGTAGAGAGCTGTCTCCGTAGCTCAAAAATCTGTAATTATTATCTAAAGCATATCTATAAATGCTCTCGCGTAACCCATCACCAATAAAAGCAGCAACCAATAATAAAAGGGTGCTTTGTGGCAGATGGAAATTAGTAATTAGCATATTAGCGGTTTTAACTTCGTAGCTTGGAGCTATAAAGAGCTGAGTTCTACCCTTGATAGATTCAATATTGTTTTCATACATATAATTATATATTGAGCCTATAGCCTGAGCCGGACTAATATTGTATTGAGCAAGTTTATACGGTTCCCACTGCCCGAACCAGTTTTCGTCATTATTGATGCTATATTTATCGTCTATTGCCATTTTTACTCCAAGATTATAAAGGCTCTCAAGTGTTCTAAGGCTGGTAGTGCCGACAGCAATAATATTTTTCTTGTATTCCAATGCTCTATATAAATTTTCTATTGTTTGGATATTTACAAATATTTTCTCTGAGTGCATTATGTGCTTATCAATGGTTTCCGTAACTACAGGTTTAAATGTGCCAGGCCCGACATGCAGAACTAATTCATTGATATTGATATTTTTAATTTTTAATTGTTCTAATACATCATTAGTAAAGTGAAGTCCTGCGGTCGGAGCTGCTACAGAACCTTCGGTTTCGGCATAAACAGTTTGATAAGTGCATTTATCATCTTCAGTTACATCACGTTTAATATATGGTGGGAGCGGTATCTCTCCGATTTTATTAAGTACATCAGAGAATGACAATGAATCGGGAATATATGAAATATCGACTTCAGCTTCGTTGCCAATTTTCGAGATTACAGTACAATTGATTTCAATATCCGAGTTTTCAAATTTGCAAAATAATTTATTATTACTATAAATTTTCTTGCCACCAATTAAGCATTTCCATTTTGATATACCTTTTGAATTTAGAGTAATCTGCGGGTCTGTCGATGGATAAGTGGGCTCAATTAAAAATATTTCTGCCCTACCACCACTGATTTTTTGAGCGGGAATTCTGGCACATATCACCTTAGTAGAATTTATAAAGAGTTCGGAATTCTCCGGCAGATATGAGCAAATGTTTTGAAATTTGGAATTATTAATTAGTCCGCTTTCTCTATCGGCAATCAATAACTTGCTGTCCGAGCGGTTCGGTAGCGGGTAGAGTGCAATTCTATCTTTTGGTAAATCGTAATCGAAATCTTCAATTCTTATTTCAGGTATCATTGACATCCGTTGCAATAATTACAAAATGCAAATATAATAAAGAATTGCTGTTTATAATATTGAAATGTATTCAAATTAGAAAAATATATAAAATATTTGCTTATTTACTTTTAGTTGTTGCTATTTTGGCATTGTGAAAAGGTATTAGATAGGGGTTTGGGGATAGGGATTAGGAAGTAGGGATTAGGAAGTGGTATCAATTCTTCTCTTCCAACAGCGTTAGATGTTGAATATTGGTAGAATAAAGTTGGCACTCCCATAAGACTGTCTAAAATTTGTCATTCTGAATGAATTGAAGAATCCAGATAATCGTTAACTTACTGATAATTCTGGATTCTTCGTTACACTCAGAATTACGATTTGGGAATATTATAAATTTTAGACAGCCTCTTGGATTTCTTATAAATGAATTATTTCGACTTCTTACACAGCCTCTAAAGCGTGGGGTAGAGGTCAAATAAATTAATTCAAATAAAAATGATTTTATATAATTACAAAATTACTTTTTTAAAATATGTTTTGCCGTTTGATTCTAATAAAATAAAATATACACCACTGCATAAATGGTTCAAATCAAATTCGCTTTGACAAATATTTTTCTCGGAGTCAACTATATTTCCTTTAATATCATAAATTGTCAATTTGGAATTATCTATTGAAATATTTTCGGTATTAATTAGTAGTTTGTTAGAATTGAGAGTAAATATTTTGTCAACATCATCATTAACACCGGCTTTACGATTAGTAAATTTGATATTTAAGAATATATAATTTGTATCTTGCAGATTAATATTATTTATCGTGCAGGTCTGATAGCCCTCTGCTATTATATCTATATTATATATTCCTCTGCTCAGATAGCGAGCAAAAAATCCTGTATTCAAGTTAGTAATTACGTCTGTTTCGGGGATTTCTTTCAGTCTGATTAACGCATCAATCGGCTGGTTATTTTCATCAATAACAACCCCATGAATGCCTTTTAGCCCCATTTCTGCATATAGTAGTAATGATTCTTTATTTTTGTCCCATTGATTCAAAAGTTCGGTTGGGCTAATTATCCCGTTATCAGTAAGCTCTATAGTAATTTCTCTACCTTTTTGGAAAGCATACATCCAGTCTTGCCTTCCACCATAAACAGGATACCAAGCAGTACCGTTAGTAATTCCGTTTTCAAAATCCGAAGAATTCTTAAAATCCGGATTAGCATTGGCATACGCTTTTGAAAGCTCGACAAACCAAGTGCTGTCCGGGCAATTATGTGTTGTATCAGTTGTTGATCCATCTTCCTGACCGTCCCAAGGATAATTGCAGACTACTGTACCTGTGTGGAAATTTGCAGATAAGTTGAAATTATGCTTTTGGACGAACTCCATTATTGCTGCAGTTTCAGATTCTCTACCGCTTGTAGTATTGTAATTATCGGTATATTGGTCAGGGAAATTTCTATTTAAATCTTTTCCGTTTGCATTTGTGCGTTTTGAGTAGATAACCGTAGTATCGGTAATGGGATATGTCCCGTCGGGATTATTCAGGGGCATTAGCCATATATCAAGGTTATCAATCAGATTGCTAACTCTACTGCCTTCGAGGGAATTAGTATTATAATTACTTGCGAAATAATTGGCTAATCGCATCAGAAGAACATATCCGGTAAGTTCGTTCCCGTGAATTGAAGAACTATACATAAACTCAGGCTTCGGTTTAGCCTGTCCTATGAAATGAATAAATATTAGAGGTTTGTTTTTAGTACTATATCCGACAGTGTCGAGCTCAATCAAAGTCGGAAATTTAATTTTTAAATCATTTAAAAAATCCAAATAAGTTGTAAAAGACGGATACGAATCCCAGCTCAAGGATAGTTCTTGAATAGTATTAGCTGTTTTTAAACCTTCAGGAATAATATTAAAATGCTCTTTGTAAGATTCGAAATACTTTTCGATTTTTAAAAAATCATCATTTTGAGTATAAATTAAATAAGCTCCGTCGGGATAAGTGCATTCGATAGAGCAGTACTCTGCTACATATTTTAAATCAGCTTTATTGCGTAATTTAACTTTATAAGAAGATTCTTGTGCTGATAAGCTAATTGTAAATAAAAATATTAGTAGAAAGTAAAATTTCCTCATTCTCTTTTATCTCCGGTTTGATATACATAAATACTATTTATTTTTTTTGTTTTGTCTAAAATAGCATAAATATCGATTTGGTATTGAATACTTTTTTTAATTATAGTCGGGATAGAAACATAATATAAATAATTTTCTTGATTTTTAGCACTGAGCAATAAAGTCAAACTATCGGCTTTTATATAATCAGTAAATTTAAGAGATAGTTTCTCATTAATCTCACTAATTTGAGAATCACTTAATTTAAGTAAAATTTCTTTATCAATATTGCTATTTTTAATATATCTTTTTAATCCTATATGGTAAAGAGTATTATTTTCTAATTTCTGGTCAGTACGTATAGAATGAAGCATTAGCTGCTCATCGTTTTCGGTAAAAAAACAAAATTTATTATCTTTGTAAACATATTTACTGATTTGCGAAGAATCGCTATCATAAAAGAATTCACGCGGAGCTTTATCTGGCTCATTATAAACGTTAAATTGAGTACCACTACATCCGTAAATGATAAATCCTAAAAATACCAACAGAATAAATTTTAAAATACTGCTCATTATCCTACCATATAAAAGAAGCAATTTAATCAGTTTTGCTAATAATTCAAAGAAATTTCTTTAGATAATTACAAATGATAGTGCCTTGCAAAACTCAATAACTTTAATGTCCCCCCCTCATCCAAATTATTGTTAGAGCATAAATAAAATAAATGCCTATCAAGGGGCTGTTTAAAATGCTATGATTTTGTTAAATCAACATTCTTGGTGCAGCGAAGAATCCAGAGTTATCAATAAATTAGCTATCTGGATTCTTTACTGCGTTCCTAATGAAACGTAGGCAAGACTATGTATTATATGTATTTACTATGCGTGTACAACTTTATATCTTCTTAATTTCTATTTTTAAGTGGATTGATTAATTCCTTAAACCTTCCGAATGGTAAAGAAACATTCGGAAGGTAAAGAGAAATATTTTCAGGGGATTATAACAAGCTAGTTGTTGACTATTTGTAAAATAATAATAAAGTTGATTCTGAAGTTGGGTAGTAACGACCTAACTAAACCTTTCTAAATATTTCAATTTATGTGTAGAAATAATTTAATCTAAAAGTTTTGTTACACCTTCCGAAGGTTTCTTAACCCTTCGGAAGGTTAAAGGCAATACTTTACTTTGTGTCATTACTTCTACAATTACAGCACTGCTGGAAAGGTACTTCAGAATGAGAACTTTTAGGACAGCCTCTAAAGCGTTGGGTATATTAGCATTTAATATTTATCTACCTTGGCAATGTAGAGACATATTTCCCAAGCCGGGTAAATCTCCCTTTCTTATGCTTTATTCTATATAATCTTATAAAGAAAAGGAGAGAATAAAGCACAGTCAGCAACGCCATATTTGTAAATTGCGGAGCTATATATGATATATCATTATTCATCTGAGTTACTGAAAATATAGATTTTACAAAGGGAGTCATCGGGAGCAGATAAGACAGATATTGAATATAATCAGGTAACTGGGACTGGGGCCAAGCATATCCGGTTATCATAAAGAAAGGATAGCTGGTAAATCCGAGAATTACAAAAGCAGTAATTCTATGCCTGAAATAAGTGCCGAGGTACAGCCCAAACGCAGCTGAAGCCATTATCCCCATAAATCCGATAAGAAACAAAGCCAAATAGTTAGTACCAAGATTGATTTGATAAATCGGAGAGAGCACCGCTATAATAGTCAAACTGAAAAATATAAACATACTAAAATATGCAAATAGCTTGCCGATTACAATTGCCAAAAAATTATTCGATACCGATAGCAAATCCTGCCATTGATTTTTGCTCCACTCTAAAGCATTAGCTGCGGCTACGCCGATTACAATCAATTGAGAAATGATGATTATCATCAATGCCGGTAAAATTAAATCTCCATAAGTTAAATATGGATTATATAAGTTTTTAAATTCAATTTTTATCGGCTGTAATAATTTCTTGTTTTCAAATACCGGTACTCCTTTTTTTGCAAGATATGAAGCATTTATTTTAACTCCGAAGCCTGTAGCTATCTGACTAATCGGGATTCCAATATCACTTAATACTAATAGTCGTCCGGGAGAAATCAATAAATTGATATTTGTTCTCTTTCCGGTCTTAATACTTTCTGAAAATGATTTTGGAATATAGAGTACCGCCTGAGCCTTTTCGTAAACCAATGTGTTTTCAATCTGCGACTGTTCATAAAGTGTCTCTACAACCGATATATTTTGATGTGCATCAATTTGGCGAATTAAGCCCCGCGATAGAGTAGAGTTGTCTTCATCATAGATGGCGATAGGAACATTTTGCTCAATTTTATTCATATAAATAGCACCATATAGAACCGGATATGCAAGCGGTGCAAACAGGAAAATCATTATTAGATTTTTGTCTTTTATAATTTTTAAGATTTCTCTTGAAAACACATTATATATACTTTTAAAAAATTCCATATCAGTTGCTCTTATTAATGAATAAACTCCTTAGATAGCCGACTCTACTCAATAGCAATGAGATGATAATTGTCAAGCCCCATAATATTGCTCCAATTATAAGCATTGGAATTATGCCTCTTTGAGTAGATGTATCATAAATCAACATCGGGAAAAATCCATCAAAGAAATGAGTCAACGGAAGTAGTTGAGAAAAATCAGCTAATCCGGCAGGCATTGCCCAAGTCGGAAATGTATAACCACTAAATACGAATGCGGGAGCATTGATTACTAATAATAATTGTGAAGCCGTTACCAAATTACCGAAAGTAAGCGAAACCAAAGCTCCCATCCCCATTGAAACAATCGCCAATAGAACCGATAGCCAATACATATCTATATAACTATGCCCTATTGGGATTCCCGCCAGAGGGAATACTAATAAGTAAATTGCTGTAACTGCTAATATATTAGCTATTACAAGTGGAAATAATCGTCCTAACAGAAATGGTAGTAGCTGACGTTTATATGGTACTATTCTCGCCGAATCTCTTTCTCTGTGCTGCCTAAACAGCCATAAAGTAGAGAAACTTGCCGACATCTGAAGAATTGCCAATACCATTCCGGGTATTAAATACATTGAATAGTTCAAATATGGATTGCCAATTATATTTATTTCGGTACTAATAGGCTGCACCTTAGTTAAAGCATCTTGAGGATTAAGCCCTTTTGCCTCTAATCTTTTAATCTGAATTCCGGCAGAGAGAGTTGACAATGTCTGAGCAATTGCCTTATATCCGACTTTGGCATAGAGCATAGTGGCACCGTTTACGGTAATTGGTATCTCTGAACTTTGACCGTTTTTAATATTCTTTTCAAAATCTTTAGGTATAGAAACTATGAAATAAATCTCTTGATTTTTGAACTGCTCAATAGCAATGTCATAATTGCTTACTATTTGATTCAAAGCTAAGTAACGGGTAGCATTAAGAGATTTGACAGCAGTTCTCGAAAGCGAAGAGTTATCCATATCCACGACTGTAAACGGGAGCTTTTCTACTATGGCATTTTGAAAAGTCAATGCAAGAACTATCCAAGCAATTATTGGAAATACCAATGCCAGCAAAATCGGCAGAGGTGCTTTAATTAATTGCCTGATTTCGTTTATAATAAAAAAATATGTACGTTTTGTAAAGCTCATTTTTCAATATCTTAAAAAGATTATAATTCGTTATTTTAAATTATTCAAATCGAAACTTACTGTCATTCCAGGTCTTAGATTTGGTATTGATTTGTTTAGCGGAACTAATTTAACAGTAAAAGAGCGAATATCAAATGTAGCTTTATCGCCGGTAGAACGCCAATTAGCAAAATCAGCCATAGCAGAGAAGTTTACTACTCTAAATTGTTCATAAGTGCCGATGCCATGAACTCTACCCTTGATAATCATACCGATATTTAGTTTTTCAAGTTCACTTGCCGGTAGATTGAGTTCTGCCCATGCATCAGTAGTATCAATTATAGTAACTACCGGATAACCGACTGCGGCGAGCTCTCCGACATCCAAATATCGCTTGGCAACAATTCCCCCCCAAGGGCTTTTCATGACTGACTCGTCAAAATATGCTCTTGCTTCTTCAAGACCCTGATTAGCACGTGAAACCTGCCCGGCAGCCATAGTTTTTTCTTGTTTTCTGGCTCCACTAACTGCCATATCAAATTGAGCCTTTGAAGCTTCCATTGCAGCTTGAGCTGCTTTAAATTTCTGCTCGACAGCGTCAAAATCTTGGTCAGAGATTAATTTATCATTATGTAAATTATTCATTCTTTTAAATGTCTTCTCAGCAAGCTCGAACTGGCTTTTATCGGCAAAATATTTTCTCTCTGCCATGTCGATTTGTTCTTTACGGCTGCCTTCTTTAACCATTTCATATTGTGCTTGAGCGGATTCAACTGCACCCATAGCCTGTCCCATTTTTGCTTTAATTTCGCGGTCTGTTAATTTAAATAAGTCCTGCCCGATATTTACTATATCGCCTTCGCTTACTGTAATCCATTCGATTCTGCCCGGGATTTTAGAAGCTACGTCATATTCATTCATTTCTATTTGACCGGTGCGGATAATTGATACTTCTTTATCAGACAGTGATTTAATCAACACAATAGAGATTACAATTATGATGGCAATAACGATAATTCCGAATACAATTTTAAGAGAATTCTTCATTTTATTTTACTCCGATTTTATTTTTCAATTATAATATTACTTTAAATTTCAAACTAATAATTATTTTATGTTTTCATTCCAAAATTTAAGGAATTGACTACTGGCACCGACTGTCTGATACATATCGGCAAGATTGCGGTAATAATCGCTAAGTGCCGCTATTCTTTTTAATTTAATACCTTCTAATGCAAGCTGAGCATCAAGGGCTTCAAGCGAGGTGCCTAATCCCTCTTCAAATCTTTTTTCATTTAATCTATTATTCTCTTGAGCTTGGAGTAAGGTTTTTTCTAATTTATTATACTGGTCTTGGGCAATCTTATAATTCATAAATTGGCTGCGTAGCAAGAGCTCTACTTTTCTTTCAGTTTCTTGGGTCATTAAATTGACTGCTTCGGCTTCAGCTTTTGAAGATTGATATTCGTTTGTCCTGATTAAACCATCAAATAATTCATAATGTAACCCGACACCAACTCCCCATTTGGGTTCTTCGGCAGCTATATAATTATCAAACACATTATAGAAACCAAATCCAAAAACTGTTGGGAAATAGTCCGCATATTTGGAATCGGCTTTAGCATTTAGTGCTTTGGTAGAAGCTCTCAAATTATTTAAAATCGGATTATTATCTCTGGCTGTCAAAATCATATTATCAATACTAATATTGCCGGGAGCAAATACTAAGGTTTCAGATAATTCTATATTGTCATCACTGATTTCCACAACAGATTTTAATGCCATATATGCAAGGTTGAGTTTCTCTTTGGCTTCGTACTGATTTCTCTCGGCTTCGGCAAGAGCAACATCTGCTCTAAGCTTGTCATTATTAGCTATTACACCTTGAAGCAATAATTTGTCTGCACGGTCAGCATGCTTTTGAATACCGGCTAATACGTCGGTGCGAACATTCAGATTTTCCTTTGCCAATAGTACATTCAAATAATTAGCAATTACATTATTGATTAAAGCTTCAGTTTCCGTATTGACTTTGGTTTCAGCCATCTCTTTTTGTGCATTGGCAGCATCGATACCGGCACTGATTTTCCCGCCGGTAAATATCGGCTGTTTTAAAGAAATCATAGCTTGCGGAAAAGCTCTTTCTTTTAATACTTCTCTGAATTTTTCTTCCGGCATAGCCTGCTCTAATTTTAATTTTGAACCGGCAAGAATTTGAGCTTTTTCTTGTTCAGTAAGTGGAGTGCCGGTCTTTAGTATTGCTTCTAAATTTGACAAAGCAACTTGATTGCCGGACTGAAGCGAAATCATCGCATTGCGAACAGGATTTAAATCAATTGCAATGTCTTTGTCAAGATAATTATAAAACGCATCTATCGAAACAGACGGCATATACCTACCCCAAGAAACTGAAACCTGCTCCTGCTTGGCTTCAAAAGATTTTTGATAAGATTTTAACCCTTTATTTGCCGAGATTGCTTTATTTACTGCAGAATTAAGTGTTAATTGTGCAGTTAAATTATTTAATGCAAATATTGAAGTTATCAAAAATATCAATAAATTCTTTATTCTCATTTTCCCCATCCTCATTGATTGATTGTAAATTGCATTTTGTATTAGTTAAATACTTGAAATTGTACTAAAAATATTTTATCTATTCTGTTTGTTATAGAGGCTGCCTAAAACGTTATCATTCTGAACGAAGTAAAGAATCCGGATTAAACTAACTTATTGATAATACTGTATTCTTCGTTACTCTCAGAATGACGATTTGGTAATTTTATTACTTTTTAGACAACCTATAAAGTATCTATTTATTATTTTAAACTTTTTAAAACAAATTCAATTGCTTGAGATTTAATTATCTCTAATGTATAATCATTAAAAAACTCAGCCCAATATGCTAATTGATGCCAAATTCCACCAATAATAAATGAAGCAGCGATTGAAGGCATTATACTATTTCTAAATTCTTCAGTCTTGATTCCCTCTATTATTAATAGTTTGAAATTGTTCGTACAATTCGATACCAATTCATCTAATTTTTTATTAGAAGCCGAACTCCAGAATCTATGTTCATGAAGTATCATTGATGCTAAATTTTTACTTTCATACACTAATTCTGTTATAAATTCAACGAACTGAGTGATTTTGTCGGAATTGTTAATTGATTCGTCTGCAGTTAATGCAATTAATTTATCATCTAACTTTGTCCAAGCACGAACAAATATCTCTTCTAATAAATGCTCTTTGTTGTCAAAGTATAAATATATACTTCCGGCAGCTACTCCGGCAAGCTCAGATATTTTAGTAATTTTTGAATTGTGATAGCCGTCTTTAGAAAATACTGCTATTGCAGATTCTAATATTCTTTCTCTCTTAACATCTGTCTTTGACATTTACTTTTCCTTATATTTTTCCGACAATTGAAAAATGAACCACTATTCAATTACAAAATTATACACTTTTTCTTTTATATGCAAATTATATTTTGAATAGTGTTCAATATTTATAAAATATATTCTAACAAATTATATTTTTATACTGTTGTTTGCGATAACTACGCCCAGTGTAAGAATGCAAACTGTGCATTGAGCAGTTACAAATCATTTTACTTCCGTTTCCACTTCTCTTGATGAACATTGGAGATAAGGAAAGAGATAATTCCGGAAATATTGTTAAATCTTAAAATATAAAATAAATATCAGTTTAAAGTTTCAATATATTCTTATAATGTAGAATAATCTATTTGCAGAAAATGAAAAATATAAATTTAGATAAAAATAAAGTTCTTGTAGGGATGAGCGGTGGAGTTGATTCCTCTGTTACAGCGGCTATTTTAGTCGAGAGGGGATATAATGTATCCGGCTTAACCGTAACGCCATTTAAAATAGACCCTAAATGTAAAATTGAAGAGGGAGAGCGTAGCTGTTGCAATCAGAAGAGTATGCTCGACGCAATTGATATGTCTAATCAATTTGGAATAACTCACTATTTAATTGATATGACAAAGGAATTCGAAACTACGGTGGTTCAAAATTTCGTCAGCGAATATTTAGCCGGTAGGACTCCGAACCCCTGCGTACTGTGTAATCCGGAAATCAAGTGGAAAGCATTAATTGAGAAAGCTGATGAAATTGGAGCGTACTATGTGGCAACCGGGCATTACGCACGCATCAGATATGATGAGCAATTGAAAAAGAATATATTGTGCAAGGGTTTAGACAATAAAAAAGACCAAAGTTATTTTCTCTGGCGGCTTACTGATGAGCAAATCCAAAGAACAGTTTTTCCGATTGGCGATATTGAAAAAGAAGAAACTCGGCATTTGGCAGAGAAATTTCAGCTTAAAATGCAGAAAAAACCCGACTCGCAAGAAATTTGTTTTGTTCCCGATAATGACTATCGTAATTTCTTAGAAAGCTATTTGGAGAAATCATTGGAGATAAAGGGAGATATTATTCTAAACTGCAAGAAAATCGGTACTCACCGCGGGTACCCCTTCTATACTATTGGGCAACGTAAAGGACTGGGGCTGTCGTACCCTGAACCTTTGTTTGTAAAAAGTATTGACCCTTTAAATAATGTAATTGAAGTTGCGACTATCGAAAACACTACTAATAAATCACTTTTAGCAATAGATTTCAATATATCGAAGTATGAGGAATTAGACCCTGAAAAGCCTTTCACAGTTAAAATCAGATATAGAGACCCGGGAACATTGGCATACTGCAAAATAATAAATGACAAACTGCTTATAGAATTTACAGAAGATAAAAAAGCAATTAGCCCCGGGCAGTCTGTAGTAATATACGAAGATGATGATGTAGTCGGTGGCGGTATAATCAATGAAGTACTATAATTGTTTTGAGATAAAGCCAAATTTCATTGGTTGAAAAAGTTTTTAAATATTTGAAAAATTGCTTGTAATCCATATATTTAATGTTATAATAAGGCTATTGCAAAAGTCCAAAATATTTATTTAATGTTAATTTTTCAAAGGTTTCAAACTACTAAGTGCTTATTAAGAGGTTGTCAAAAAGTAATAATATTTCTAAATCGTCATTCTGAGTGTAACGAAGAATCCAGAATTATCAACATTTAGCTTTATCTGGATTCTTCACTTCGTTCAGAATGACAAATTTTAGTCAGGCTCTTGAACAAATGGAAATTAAAATTTCTATAGTTTTGCAACAGACTTATAATGATTATCAGTATAAATGAAGATAAAATACTCGGTATTCGTAATAATTGGGTATTATTAAAAATGATTTGTATTGTTCGGTTAATTTAGTACTATACTTTTTCTAAAAGCCATGTGATGGCATCTTCTTTATTACAAAACCAATGCTCATTTTCAAATGTAGGACTAATAAATTCATTATTTAAAATAGCAGTAAAGATATTAAATTCAAAGTTTTGCTGATTAAATTTTTTGCGTGAGATATTTGACAATGTATTATGAGTTTCTGAATTTTCCCAAATAGTATCTCTAATATCAAATAGTAGGTTTATATTGGCTTTATTTAATGAAATATTTCGAATTTCATTTTCTATTAAATCCATATTTGTAATTCCATTTTCTATAGTAATTACTCCAGAATAATCAATAAAAAGAATGTCATTATTGTGAAGGTACGATATTTCCATTTTTTATTCCTTTTTGCTAAATAACTGAAAAATCATCAAAGGATTCTTTTAATCTATTATTTACTCAATTCTGACTAAGAGAACCAAGTATTTTTGTGGATTGACAAATCCTAAAATTTTGAAAGTTACTGTCCCGTTCAATTATGCAAGATACGTAACATTTCCTAAAATAATAGTACAAATATCATTTTTTGATAATTTTAGTGCATTATTTGAGTCTTAATTTTGTTTACCATTTACTGTTGATTTTAGTTTTTATTATTTTAAAGCTTTTATTTATTTAGTCGTTTTGTTTTACAAAGATTAGTGATAATTGTAGGCTGTTAAAACTAATTCCCCCAAAAACTAAATCCTTGCCCATAAGGTACTAACTTATTATTTTTTGTGAGACGGTGGATTTGGAAATATGGTTTCACTTTTATCGCTCCAACGCATTGATAACCTATTTTTCTACTAAAAGAAACTTTAGGTCTCAAGTTAAAATCAGCAATATTAAATGTATTAGAATTGATGGGATCGGCTGTAATTTCAGCATAACTTTCAGAAGATTTGGATATTAGAGTTGTAAAGCCATCTGCATTCCAAATTTCTGTTATTATCACCCAATCATAGTCCCACTTATGCCCATTTAAAATTAGTTGCAATAATTGACTATTTAGTTTGCTAATGTCAATACATTGGTGACCGATTTTATATCCTTGTGCAGCAACAGAACGCTTTTTAAAAAATTCAAATTTGGCTTTTGGAAATCCATTTAAAGCATTAATTTCAAAAGAATAAGATACCGCTCCCCCTGAAGTATATATCTCAGGGATTAATATCTGTTCGGGTGGATCATTTAGTTGTATTCCAAGATTGATTAAATCTGTCTCCCAAGAAAAAGTCGCCTTTCGTCCGCAGTAATAGCCAATTTTACCCAAAGAAATATTTCGATTGATTGGCCAGTTAGGGTAACGTCCCAGCTGTTTTTTTATATCCCTTACATAGATTTTATCGATTTTGCCCATTGGATTTACTTTAATGTTATTGAGTACAGTGTTATTTAATTTATTTATGATTTTCAATAAATATGTACTTAAAATAAAAAAAATGAAAACAATATACAAATATATTTTGAACACATTCGTATAACCAACAAAAATATGGAGTATTAAGCATGGATTTAGCCCAATTATTGCTTGAAACAACAAATATAATTTTATTTACAACATGCTTTCCAATTACTTTAATTACCCACACAAAATGCTGAAAAATCGAAATAATTCAAATTTTAATAATTACTTCTATTAGTATTTGCAAAAATTTTGTATTTTTGTTTATTGATAATATTATCTTTAATATTCGACTAATTTAAATGTTAGAAATTAGTTAGTCTTGCTTTGCTAATATTATGAACATGATTCGAAAATAATTATAATTTTAACGGAGAATATATGGAAATCATCATCAGGCTATTGGTAATAGTTTTATTTTCGTTCGGGATTATTTCATTTACGCTTGAAGTCGAATCTGCGGGTTATGTGACAATTGCTTTTGGGACATTGCTTTTCTTACTTCCTTTATTTAACAAGAAAAACAAAGAAGACATATACTACAAAAAGTCATTTGCCATGAAAATGGATTTTTTAGCATTAATGCTTATGGCTCCGTTTTTCCTTGAATTAGTATTTATGGTAGATTTTATAGTATGGTTTATATTGGCAAGTCCAATAGGATTTTTCGGTATGTATTTATATTTACAAAACAGTATTTATGCTACTTTTAGGATGACTCCTACTGCCCAAGGGTTAGAATATGAAGTTAACGGAAAGAAGTATAATTACACTTACAACCAAATTGACAGCTTTGCAATTGCAATTCGTCAATTCCCACTATGGTTAAGTGTACTGTCCTTTCTGGTCAACGTAGCAGGCAATTCGAGTAATATAGCTTATAATTACTTCAATGATGCCACTACTCAAGCTATAAAAGTATTATTGAAAGATTCTTCTTCATTTTTCTTTACTGCATCAATAAACGGCAAAACTTATATTCTTAATAATTTTGATAAGATAATTGCGGTTTTTAAGCACAAAGGAATAAAAATTGAAAACTATACAGTAAAAGAAAATTATAGAGTTACAGAAAGACCATTTTTCCCTCATAATAAAAGCAAAGCAGTTGTTTTGGCTTTATTATGTATTTTTTCATTTGTATTCATTCAATTAGTTGCTTTGCTTATGATGAAATTTGTTTCAATAGTACTCGGTGAAAACTTGCAGCATCACTTATAAGATTAAGTGGATTACCATTGATAGTAATTGGAATATGAATACATCGTAAATTATCGGTTCTACTATCTCATACATTGTTTGGGATATAGGATTTATTTATTTAATTCAAATAAAATATCTTGATAAATTATCTCGGAATTACCGCAACGAGATTTTACATAATTTTCTGCTTTTTGTGAAATATAGGCTATTAATTCAGGGTTCTCAATTAATCGGATTAGCCAATTATAAAGTTCATCGGCGGATTTTACACTTTTTAATACTGTGATTTTCTCAAGCTCTATAGCATCAGGTGAGTTGTGGTATTTAGTCCCAACAGCAACCGGCACTCCATAGCCGGCAGGTTCGGTTACGGAATGCACTCCGGCACCGAAAGCTCCACCAATATAAGAAATATTTGCATTAGCATAAATTCGTAATAATTTCCCGATACTATCGACTATTATAACAGGATTTTTCTGCATAAATAAATCAATATTATTAGTTTGATTATTTTCTAATTCGCTTAGTAATATGTAGTCGTCGAGTTTCAATTTTAACTCTGCTATATGCTCTTTAGTTGGCTCATGCGGCACAATTATTAACGCAATTGAATTATGATGCTTTTGGGACAAATTAATTCTATTTACTGCCGAAATAATTATATCTTCATCAGGTGCCCAAGTACTGCCGCAGGCAAAAACCAATCTATCGCCAAATAGCTCTTTATTAAACAATGGCTTCAGACGGTTTTCTTCTACATTGGAATTAATCCGGTCGAAGCGAGTGTCCCACATCGGATACACAGACCTATCAGTAACGATAGTTTTGAAATACTCAGCTTCATTGGGATTCATAGTGAATATTTTTGTAAATAGCGAAAGGCAGCGACTATAGTAGAAATCTAATTTTCTGCTCTGTGGGGTAGTAGCATTAATCAAATATATGGGAATCTTATTTTTATTGAGAATATTCAAATAATTAAACCATATTTCGTACCTAATAAATACCGCTATGTCCGGTTTTAAAAGCTCAATAAACTTTCGGGCATTAGATTTTTTATCAATCGGTAAGTAAAAAATATAATCTGCATAAGGATAATTTTTTTGATTATTATATCCTGAAGGAGAGAAAAAACTAACATAAATTAAAAACTCTGAATTTTGCTTTTTAAACATTTCAATAATTGGTTTTGCTTGTTCAAATTCACCCATAGAAGCGGCATGAAACCATATCTTTTTTTTTGAATTTGCTCTAATTCGCGAATTTGCAAATTCATTTAATATTTCCGAACAGGCTATTTCCCTATTTTTTATTTTACTATTGAATAGCTTTATAAAAAATAATAAAAAATTAGCTATCGGCATAAATATAAAATTATATAGAAAACTCATTTTCTAAGTCCAGTATTTAAAATAAATTATGTAGTTATTGAAGCAGTTCAATACTCTACATTAACTACAAATATAAGAATATTTTTTTAATTCGGTTGATTTTCAAAAACATCATTTATAATAAGACCCTTGAAGCAGTCTTTATTTGATTATTATAGGTTTTACAACAGATTAAATGTGTAACACTAAAAAGGCAATGTCATCGAAATTGCCCAGCCAAATCTGCCTGAAGCCAAATTACCGACTCCCCATCTGGCTTGAAATTCCAGAAATATCAAATCACTAATAAAAGTAGGAATCTTTGAAAAGCCGAAACCGAGTTCGGAATAAAAATCTTCTTCACTTGATTTGTAAATTATCTCTTCCATTGATGCAAAATACTGTCCAGTGGATGCATAAAGGGATAGATTTACTCCTCTGCCATTGTAAAGAGGTAGCCCTGCTGCACGATAAAGGTAATCTGTTAAATCCAATTGTGTATGCACTTCATAATATCGCATGCCGCCAAATTCAGATGGTTCGGCAGTATAGAAATTGCCGTATTTACCTAATATTTCGAGCGAAGTTTTCATTCTATATTGATATTGAGCAGGCAAATTGTCGTCAGAATATCCGCCAACACCCATTATATCAATTGCAATTGGTTTATAGCCGGTTTTAATTAATGGAATATATAAATCAATTGTGGTTTCAATACCTTTGAATGCAAAACCTCCGCCCACAAATTCACCGTAGAAGGCTTTTGTATTTGAATAATAATTATACTTACCCTCTGGATTATAATTATTCTCTTTACCAAGTATTAGGTCTATTGAAGTAAATGAATAATTTCCATAAAGAGCTAAGGGGTTATCTCTCAATTTCGATTTAGAAAATATGGTTCTGTCCGTAGTTTTGTTTAGTGAGTATTGTCTGGAATTTTCATAAGAAATTTTTATGTCGAATAAGTTGAAATATTTGGCACCTAATGCGGCAGACAATCCGTCTTTTTTATAATAATCATAATAGTCATTATGTAAAATTGAGCCTACTATCATATTCAATACTCTATCATAGCTCTTATCGTTAGACATTGTAGTTATGTTAGAGAACCCGTCAAAATCAAAATAAATCTGAAGTTTATTCGGAAGTGAGCCTCGAATACCGACGTTGAAATCTCCATAAAAGTCCTTCTGCCCAATACTATAGTACATATTACCTTTTAACGGTAAGCCGAATAAATTAATTTTAGGGCTTAGACCAAAAGCAATAGAAGCAACTCTATTAAAGTTCAAGTATGGGTCGAGATTGATTTTCACAGGCGAACCGTCCAGAGAATCCTTTTTAATTTTTGCCATAGCGGAATCAACTTGTAAATATATATCTTTTTCTTTGGGCGAAAGATCAGTAAGAGCGTATTTATCCCAAAAATCATTTTTAGTCGAATCCGCCATCGGGTCAACACTAATACTTCTTTTTGCAATATTAAAATATACAGTATCATGCAGTCTATGGTTGATTTCGATTTCGTTAATTATACTAACAGCTTTTAAATCGACTTGTGCATCATAAATTCCTTTAATTACATTGACTTTGGCTTTTGCAGATACTTCTAAATATGTCGGATACCAAATATTTTTTGTAATATTAGAATATTTTTGGATAAAGTTCAAGCTGTCAACAAATAGAATAGCTGTCTGTGGGGTTGGACGCAGATTAACGTTTATCAATTCATAAGTGCCTTCAATTATTGCAATTGTACCTTCAAATCCGGGGTCTAATTTCGATTTGGGAATTAGAGATAAATTATAAATATATTTGTCATCTAATTGTTCCTTATCTAATAAATAAAAATTATAATAATCTAAGGCATCATTATTAAGTGGAGTAGGCATGTGAACATCCATAAATACAATTTCTTCGTCTAAGAAATTGATAAAATCAGTGATTGCCAATATATTTGCAGAAGGGGCTATATTTCGGGTTTGTCTTCTTTGTACAATCGAAGTATAGTTGATTTCTTTTTCTGTATCTTCATAATGCTTAGCAAAAGTTTCCATTAGAAAAGTAGTCGGTCGCTTTTCATCTTTTTGGGAACCTACGGCTATACTTGAAGAACTGCCGTCACTTAAAACACTTGTGCCGAGCGAACCACCAATATCGGCATATAGCTTAGAATAAACCAAGGCTTCTAATGTTTTTAATCTGGATTTATTCTCATTTTTTTTCAATATAGCTCTTTTGATAATTTCATTGGGTTGGATATTGGCAACCACAATTGCTTCTTTAGATAGTATATCGGACGGAGTCAGCTTAACAATCAGAGTATCGTCTTTATAATCTTTTGGTATGTCAAGGTTGAATTTCTTATAGCCTAATGCACTGATTGTAAATTTGTAAGATGTCTTGATTAAATTGATTTTGAATATACCTTGACTATTAGTGTATGTGCCTTTGCTTGATTCTAATACCTTTACTGTAGCTGCATGAATTGGTTCTTTTGTTTCGGCATTGATTACTTTGCCATAAACTATAAACTCTCTGCAAAACATAGAATTAGCTGACAAAATAATGATAAAAGCGATTAGTACAAAATCAAATAGTTTATTTTTCATAGATTTAACAAGTATATTATTTAACAAGCATATTATTTAACAGAATGTTTTCTAATTTTAAAAATTGATTACTTATAGAAAATTAAAAATATAACTTTATTTTTAATTATCAAAGTAAAATCAATAATAATATTTTCTATATGAATTCGCAAATATCAAATCTTGCTGTTCCAGTGGCGAAAGCTACCGGTAGATGTCAAAAAAATATTTCAAATTGGACATGATATAATAACTGAACATATTATTATATGAATTTACTCCGAATTATTATGTACGTAAATTCTATGATTTAGAAACGTAGAAAAGATGAAATAATTGGTTATTTGAAATTCAAAATAAAAAATGGCGTTTAATAACTTGAATATAGAGATTTTGAAAGTTCTAAAAGGCTTGTCTATTCTATTCTTATTTTCCTAATTACGCAGAGTGTATAATCAGAGCTTTTGATTCTCAATGCTACACTCGGTGTAGGATTATTTTACTGTCTCTTCACTGAGACTGTCTAAAAGTTGTCATTCTGAACGAAGTGAAGAATCCAGATAAAGCTAAATGTTGATAATTCTGGATTCTTCGTTTCACTCAGAATGACGATTTAGAAACATTATTAATTTTAGACAAGCTCAGGAGAAAAGTATATTCCCATTCACCAGCCACTCTATTGCAACGAGTTGATTACAAAATATCTTCCTGTCAATTAGAAAATGATATTATGCTTTAGTCTGAAAATATATTCAAGCTTATTATTGTTATTTTTGATATTTTTGATATTTTTGTTATTTTTGTTATTTTATATGAACATACTAAAATATCAGATATGAATACAATTGGTAGAATCCTTAAAATAAACATTTTCGGGGAATCGCATTCCGAAAAGCTTGGTATTGTAATAGACGGATGCCCGGCGGGCATTAAATTTAATTATGATGACTTGCAAAGTGATTTGGAAAAGCGGAAACCGAGCCAAGCAGGCACAAGCCCACGTAAAGAAGAAGATATTCCTATCATCTGCTCAGGAATATTTAATAATATTAGTAACGGAAACCCGATAGCTATATATTTTGAAAATAAAAATATTATTGGTAAAGATTATGATACTTTTAAAACTGTTCCTCGCCCGGGGCATGCGGATTTTACAAATACACAAAAGTACAAGGGATATAATGACATCCGTGGAGGCGGTTCTTCATCGGGTAGAATGTCAATTTGCTTAGTTTGTGCGGGATATTTTGCCAAGCAAATATTGAAAGGCACAGAAATTAAAGCTGAAATTATTCAGCTCGAAAATATTAAAAATCCAAATAAATCTAACATTGAAGAATTAGTAAAAAAATATACCAAACTTCAGGATTCTTTTGGAGGAATTATCGAATGCAAAGTAAATAATGTTCCGGTTGGGCTCGGAGAACCGTTTTTTGATTCAATCGAGTCGGCTATTTCTCATATGGTATTTTCAGTTCCCGGGATAATCGCTATAGAATTCGGTATCGGTTTCAAAGGTTCGATGTTAAAGGGCAGTGAATTTAATGATTCGATTATTGACAAAACTGGAAAGACGGAGACTAATAACTGCGGTGGAATCAACGGAGGCATTGCCAACGGTAATCAAATAATTTTCAGAGTAGCTGCAAAAGCACCGTCAAGCATAGCAAAAGCTCAAATGTCTTTTGATTTTAAAAATGAGGAAGCTAGTTCAATTGAAGTACTCGGCAGGCATGACACTTGTTTTGCTCTGAGATTACCGGTGATAATTGAAGCAGTTACGGCAATTGCACTTGCTGATTTGCAATTAATTTCTAATTCTCGGAAAATTATTGACTAATATTTATTAAATTTGTATTTTGTTATTAAAGTGTATAATTAGAATGAGTAATTTGATTGACGACATAGAGAATTATTTTAAATATCAAAAAGAAGTGTATGGTGAATCTTTATACCTCGATAAAAAGTTTGAAATTGATTTTTCAATGCCCGAGCCTATTCAAATAACCGATTTAAATGCACAAAATACTAATAAAACAGTAAATACTTTAGATAATTTGACAGAAAATCAGATGCCAAGAAAAAAAGCCGAACCGGTAAATCAACCAAGCGAACCTTTAGCAAAAGGTGTAAGATTAGACCACAGCATTGCTAAAGATGCAATTATTGATGCGAAACAGACAATTACTGTAGATAATGACTGGAAAGACTCTTCATCTATGGAAGAGCTTTATGATAAAATTCACAACTGCCACGAGTGTCCCTTGGGCAATACTCGAAATAAATTTGTATTCGGCAAGGGCAATTTCAATGCTGATATTATGGTAATTGGTGAAGGTCCCGGTGCTGATGAAGATGAAAAGGGCGAGCCTTTCGTCGGCAGAGCCGGTCAATTGCTTACTAAAATATTAGAAGCGATTCAATTAAGCCGTGATGATGTGTTTATTGCAAATATAGTAAAATGCCGTCCTCCTAATAATCGTGCTCCTTTTACCGAAGAAGTAAACAAGTGTGAAATATATCTGCAAAAGCAAATTGAGTTGATTAAGCCTGAGTTTATTTTGGCTCTTGGGCTTACCGCCGCAGATACTTTATTAAGACAAAAGAACAGAATGGCGGATATTCGAGGTAAAATATTTGATTATCATGGAATAAAAACGATGGTTACATATCACCCTGCGGCACTTTTAAGAAATCCGAACTTAAAAAGACCCGCTTGGGAAGATGTTCAGATATTGCAAAAGCTTTATAAAGAATATTTAGAAAAAAAGAATTTATAATTGAAAAAGAGTGTAATTGAAAAAGAGTGTAATTGAAAAAGAGTGTAATTGAAAAAAGTATTTAAAATGTTTTATCATTTTCAGTAATGAGGCATTTGACATCAACCTGTGGCTTTAGCCTCAGGAGCTGATAGAAGTAAACATGTCCTAATTTGTTTAGAAAATGATATTACTTAGAAAAGTATTAAAATAGTCTTTTAAAATAAAAAAAATAAGTATTTAAAATACAGTAAAACAAGGATTATAGAATGAATATAGCTGTTTTATGCGGTGGAATATCCCCCGAAAGAAATGTATCGCTTAATGGCGGTTTATCAGTTTACAAAGCATTAAATGAGTTAGGGCATAACGTAAAAATTATTGACCCTGCTCTTGGTACTGACGGATTATTAGATTATAATACAATCGAAATTAAAAGTGAGCCACCTACATTAGAAGAATTAGCTTTATATCCGAAAAGAAATTTAATTAATTGCATAAATTCAAGTTTATTTGATGATGTGGACTTAGCCTTTTTAGTAGTGCATGGAACTAACGGGGAAGATGGCTTGCTACAATCTTTATTGGAATTAAGAGGTATCAAATACACCGGTAGTGGCGTTAAAGCCAGTTCTCTCGGTATGGATAAAAATGCTTCTAAGATGATATTTGCAGCCTCAGGGTTGGCAATTGCACCTTGGATTAATGTACGAAAAGACCAATTAGAAGATTATGACTACCACAAATATATACGCAATGAACTTGGCAGAGATTTGGTTATCAAACCAAATGACCAAGGCTCTTCCATCGGCGTTTCAATATTAAAGGGTTGCTCAATCGACGAATTGTCGGCTGCAATTATCGAATCAAGTAAATACTCTGATTTGGTAATAGTAGAGAAATATATCGAAGGTCGCGAAATCACTGTTCCAGTAATTGGCGGTCAAGCATTACCGGTAGTTGAAATCTTGCCCGAAGGCGGTGTATATGATTATAAACATAAGTATTCAAAAGGTTATACCGGCTATCAATGCCCTGCAGACATTCCCGAAGATATTTTCCATTTTGCTCAAAGCGTTGCAGTAACAGCTTTTTGGGCTGTAGGGTGCGAAGGCTTTGCTCGTGCAGACTTCAGATTAAATGAAGATGGACAACCGATTATCATTGAAATTAACACTATACCCGGCTTTACATCTACATCATTAGTACCGATGGCAGCTCAACAAATTGGAATAGATTTTACACAATTATGTAATAAAATTATCGAATTATCGATATAAATCAGGATAAATAAAATGATAAAAGATATAGACTTATGTGCTCTCGGCAATGGCTTGATAGATTTGCAATATGAAATGCCTGATAATGAAATCCTCGAAATCGGACTCAGTAAAGGCGAAATGAGATTAGTTGAAAATATTAATCAAGAGACTTTACTAAAAAAGTTAGAAGGTAAAAGCAAACATATATGTAGCGGTGGGTCTGCTGCCAATACGGTAATAGCTTTTTCTGCTTTCGGCGGGAAAACTTCTTATAGTACAGTTTTAGGGCAAGATGAATTCGGAGATTTTTATAAAAATGAATTTAAAGAATTAGGAATTGATATTATAGCTCCTCAAATTACCGAAGAGCCAACCGGTACATGTATCGTATTGATTTCACCCGATTCCGAACGTACTATGAATACTTCACTCGGTGCTACTGCTTTACTAAGTAAAGATCACCTAAGCGAAGATTTCATAGCAAGAGCTCAATGGATGTATTTGGAAGGCTATAAATTTAGTTGCCAGTCAAGTACTGAAGCTTTATTTCATGCTGCCGAATTAGCTAAAAAGCATAATACTAAAATTGCTTTTACATTTTCAGATGTGTTTATTACCGAAACATTTAAAGATAATGTCTCTAAAATTGTCGATATGGCTGATTTGATATTTTGTAACGAAGCTGAAGCAAAATCATTTACAGGGCAGACTTTAACTAATAACGCATTTTATGAATTATGCAATAGAGTGCCTAATGTAGTCGTTACTCTGGGTGGAGATGGCTCATTAGTAATGTGGGATAAAGAAGTATATAAGATACCGAGCTATCCGGCAGAACCTAAAGATTCTACCGGAGCCGGCGATATGTTTGCCGCAGGATTTTTCTATGGAATTACTAAATTGAATAACCCGCTGCAAGCCGGACACTTAGCTTCGCTTTCGGCTGCCAGAGTAGTTAGCCAGTTTGGTGCAAGATTGAAAGAAGACCATAAGTCTTTGGTTAAAATGATAATTGATACTGTAAAATAATAATATTATTGATATAGTCTTAGTAGATAGTCTAATATGATTTTAGGATAAAGATAAATATTTCTTATCGTAAAGTTGAATTGAAAAGTATCCTAAATATCATTGATAAAATCTGATAGAAGGAAATAAATTGTATTATAAACTTATGAAATCACCTATATGAAATTGTTTAAAAGAATAATTTTATTAAATATAATGTTTTTGATTACTTTGCTGTTTTCAACAACTGAATTATTCGGTCAGGCGGGAATGAGATTTCCTGAATTATCAAAAAAATTAGAAGCATATTATGATACTGATTTGATAAATGATGTACGTAAAGTATTGCCTGAAAATGATAATTTTTCAATTTGGGGTTGGGACGTAGGTGATTTCTCCGGCGATGGATTTTACGACCTTGCCATATCTGTTAAATATTTAAATGATAAACGTAAAGTAGTTCAGGTTTACTTATTTGTTGACATTGACGGCTTCTTGACCATGGTCGGGCAATTCCCTTACGAATACTTTGAAATGCCTCTCGAAATCGGAGTTTCAATAAATGATAACGGATGTTTTGTTACAAAAAAACGTGAACTCTTCAATTGGGTATTAAAGGGGTATAGATTTGATAACGGTGCTTTGATTTTACTTGACGAATTCCATACTCAAAAAATTGACCAATTGACGAATGAAAAATACAGGAATTATCAGACAAACGAAACATCTGATAAATATCTACTTACTAAAAACGGTATTTCTATTTATTACACTGATTTTGCTACATTGCCGAGCTATAGCCGTGGCAGAATGGTTTATAAAGGCTTTTGCGGAGAGGTACGGATTGAAAAACCCGAATACGTATATGAAGGAGCATTTTGGTGGAAAGATACCTCTGATTTATCATATAGCGTTAAATCGAATTATGATACCGAAAATATTTATTTTACGGTAAATGTATCTGATGAGGATGTAGTGCCTACACGCTGCGATTCTTGCAACGGTGATTTTGTTGAATTGTGGTTTGATTTATATCCGCTTATTTCCGGTAAAGACAGATATTTAAAAGATGTAAAAGATAAAACTCTCAATCTTCGCTCTATTGCCGATACCGGAATTTACTGTATTTCGATTTCACCCGGAGACTTTTTAGAAACCAGAGCATTTCTTAAAGGTGTTAAATCGACTGATTCCGTTGATGAACAGCAGCAAATGTCTGCCAATAAAGTGAAAGCTGTCTCTACATTGAATAGCAAAGGTTACTCTCTAAAAATAAAAATCCCATACGAAGTGCTCGGTATAGATCTCACTCCCGAAGATGAAAATACAGCCTCATTAATTGGATTTTCAATTGTAGTCAATGATGTTGATAATGAATTCCGTGCCGAAGAAACTACTAAAATGGCTTCTTCGAGGTTTGATAGTAAAAATCCGGCTTCATTCGGCGAATTACTACTTCTACCTGAAGGGCAATGGTACGGAGAATCATATAATATATTCCATGATGATATTATTAAAGTATTAAGCGAAGCGGGATTTTAATTTATTAAAAAAGAAAATATATAATTAGCGAGCTGGCTCTATAGCAATTGAAAGTTACTGTGATTTAAATTTGCTTGCTTAAAACAACAGAAAATCAACATATATTTTTGCTTACTTGATACTAACGAAAAACAATAGATGACAAACTCCAAAGAAAACAGCAAATTAGCTAAACGCAAAATCGGACTCGCTCTGGGCAGTGGCGGTGCACGCGGATTAACACATATCGGGGTGCTAAAAGCAATTGACGAGCTTGGAATTAAAATTGATTATGTTGCCGGATGCAGTATAGGGGCAATGATAGGCGGAGCTTACTCTATAGGAATGCCAATCGAAGAAATGGAGAAAATCGCACTTCATACTAATTGGATTCAGATGTTGAAACTTTTTAAACCTACTCTGTCGCTCTCCTCATTAGTCAATGATAACTATTTATCAGAATTTCTGGTTACGATTTTTGGTGATAAAACTTTTGATGACTTGAAAATCCCATTTTCAGCTGTAGCAAGCGATATACAGACAGGCGAAGCAATTACCATTCAAAGCGGTGATATTGCTACTGCTGTAAGAGCAAGCATTTCTATTCCTGTTTTATTTTCTCCGGTTACTATCGCTAATCGTAAGCTGGTTGA
Source organism: uncultured bacterium (assembly GCA_942493235.1). Classification (GTDB taxonomy): domain Bacteria; phylum Bacteroidota; class Ignavibacteria; order Kapaibacteriales; family UBA2268; genus ENR-C587. The sequence continues at coordinate 1,574,815 of OW818676.1, forward strand.
CGGAGGAATAGTTAACCCTATCCCAGTAGATATTCTAAAAGTAAACAATATGGATATTACAATAGCTGTTAACTTACGTAGATTCGGTGCTTTTGGAATAAAGCCCGAAGAAGAGAAAGAAGCCCCAATAATTCATAATAGAATTAAGGGATTATCCCTAAATGAAAAGATTCAATACTTTATAAAAAATCCTATAGCGTATATTAATAAAAACTCGGTTGAAAAAATTTCTGATCCTAAATTCGGTAATATTTTATACCAGATGCTGATTATCACTCAGATTCAAATCGGCGACTTAGCTTTGAAATTGTCTAAACCTGATGTATTGATTGAACCTGATACAGAAAAATACAATCTATTTGATTTCAATAAGGGAAAAGAATTAATTAATATTGGATATACCGCTGCCAAAGAGCAACTATCAAAACTTGATTTTTAAATCATCAATTTATGGAAGTAAAAAATAGTCTGCTTAATTTTGATTATTTGATTAGATAATGTTATTTTTGTAATAGTAAAAATAAGGATATAATATGCACTATTTCGAAGATAAAAAATTAACGGAAAATGATTTTCCGATAGATGGAATAAATGAGTTTTATTGCTGTACATTTACAGATGTGAAATTCAATCAAGCTAATTTAAATAATTGGATTTTCAAAGAATGTAAATTCAATAATGTTGACTTTTCAAACGCAAAGATTGAAGAAACTACATTATTTGAAGTAGAATTCAATAACTGCAAACTACTCGGTGTGGACTTCAGTAAATGCTCAAAAACTCTATTTTCAGTATCATTTAGCAATTGTAATTTAAACTTTACTACATTTATCAATCTGAACATGATAAAGACAATATTTGATAATTGTATGATTCAAGATGCGAGTATTATAGATTCCAATTTTTCAAATATCAAATTTGTAAGTTGTGATTTCAATAATACGGTTTTTAGCCGCGTGAATCTTGAGAAATCAGATTTTACCAATGCAAAGAATTATAGAATTAATCCTGAAGATAATAGAATAAAAAAAGCAAAATTCTCAATACCGGAAATAATCGGGCTGCTGTCTCATTTGGATATAGTTATCAAATAGTAACTCGCCAAATTGTATAAATAATTGAATTATACTGTTAATGAAAAAGATTATCAGAAATTACAATTCTCTGCAAAACCTCAAGCAAAGAAAAAATGACTATTGAAATAGAATATAAACTATTGAAGAGACAATAAACTCAATAAAAATTGCGATAATAGTAATTAGTAAGTATATACCGCTAAATTTCAAAAAAGATATTAGTTTTAATTTGAGTAATATAGAGTAATAAGTAATTTTAAATACTAATGCAAAGGAGAAAAACGACAGATAAAAATTCAAATCACCGGTTAACTGTATATATAATAATGCTATAGATACGAACATCAAAACTATATTTGTTATAAGTAGGTGCAATCGTCCCGAATGTGAATAATTCAGTAAAAGCAGTTTTCTATCCAATAAATAATAAACAAACGGAACAGTAATTCCGAGCATAAAAGTTGCATACCCATACGCTTCCGGGCTATGAGCAAATAATAAGTTCGGCAATAGGAATAGAAACGGAACTAAATATTTAAGATTCATAACTAATCCTTTATTATAGCTTCTTCTTTTGCTTGAGCTTCTTGGTTTTTCTTCTCAAAATAATCTTTTTTATCGGGGTAGAGCCGAGCCAATTCGGTATATGCTTTTATAGCTTCGGAATATGCACCTTGAAGTACATAAATATTAGCTATCGTCTCGGTAATTATCTCTCGTTTAGGTTCAGCACTAACTGTAAGCTCCGGCGGAATAATCTCATCAGATATTTGAGACTTGAATCCAAATAGGGAAGAGAAGTCTTCAAATTGTTCTTTAACAATGTCATTTTGAACGCAAAAGTCAGGCTCTTGAGGCAGACATTGGTAATGAAAAATTCGTTTAGAAAGCTGTCTTCTGTCGCGAATTGGAGAATTATCAAGTCCCGGAATTAAATCTAACTTACGAGATTTAATTCTTTTATCAAATAAGTCGTCAGCATAGGAGAACCTGTTGACAAAACCCTTTAATCCTACATATTGCATTAAATGAGCAGGCATTGTTTCTTCAACATCTTCGGCTTCAGAATTAATATCATTAGCTAAAAATTCTTCAGTTATTTCGCCTAATTCCTCTTCATAAGCAGATTCGGCAAAATTATACTTTTCAAACTTGATTTCTTCCGGTAGCTCAGTCTCAGCCAAAGCCATTCGCTCGGCATTAACTGCACTTAGCTTAGCAGTAAGACTTGAAAGCAACTCTTCACTACTAATATGTCCCTCAATAATCGGTTTATCAATATCTGAAGTCAGTTCGAAATCCGAAACATCAGATAATTCTTCAATTTCTTTATTATTTTGGTCGGTAATATCTACTTCATCTATTGCAATGGTATTATTATTATCGATTGATTCTATATAATCTGAATTGTTATTATTTTGGTCAGTAAATTCATCATCTTCTATAGCAATTGAAATACTATTATCTATAGGTTCTAAACCGGATTCGGAACTAATATCGCCAGAACCAATTTCATCTTGAGCTATTTCATTTTCTTGAACCTCGTCTGCACTAATAACAGTATATTCAAGCATACCATCAGATTCGTAATTGATAGTATTTGTAGTAGGGGGGATTATTTCATTTTCAAAATCATTAGTGTTGAAATCTGTTTCAATAGTATTGATAATGTCAGATTTTGAATCATTATCGAATAAATTGTCAATATCATTGAGATTCATTGATTCGGTTTCATCAACTATTTCGATATTATCAATAGTTACTGTATTAGTAGCACTATTATCGGCACTAAAAATGGAATCAATATCATCGAGATTCATTGTTTCGGTTTCATCAACAGTTTCGATATTATCAACAGTTTGGATATTTTCAATAATTTCAGGATTAGTAGCACTATTATCTGCACTAAAAAAGGAGTCAATATCATCGAGATTCATTGTCTCGGTTTCATCAACAGTTTCGATATTATCAATAATTTCATTATTAGTAGCACTATTATCTGTACTAAAAATGGAGTCAATATCATCGAGATTCATTGTCTCGGTTTCATCAACTATTTCGATATTATCAATAGTTTCAGGATTAGCAGTACTATTATCTGCACTAAAAATTGAATCAATATCATCGAGATTCATTGGTTCGGTTTCATCAACTGTTTCGATATTATCAATAGTATTAGTAGCACTATTATCTGCACTAAAAATGGAGTCAATATCAAAGCTATGTTCATTATTAGTAGAGGAATCCGCTAAATCTGTGCTGTCGGGATTTGCCGAATAGCCTTCAGTCATATTATTTCTATCAATTAATATATCTGATTCCGGATTTATATTCGCAGAATTAGTACTTATAGAAAATATATCTTCTTCGATAACCTTTGGGGTGGGTTCTCCGAACGGGTCATCTTCTATTACTTGAAAAGATTCGATTTCGTCTTTAACACTTTTTAAAAGTTTATTAGAAGGAAATAGTTTTATGGCATTATTAATATTATTTAGGGCATCGTCTTTCTTGTTCAATTTAACTAAAGCTCTTGAAATAATACTGTAAGCTGAAGCATATTCGGGATAAAGTTTTAACCCTTCATAGCACAAATCAATGGCTTCGTCATACATTTCAGTAAGAAGTAGTTGCTCGGCTTCAACCGCAAAAAGAACTGATATTTCACCCATAATAATAAACCGCCTTTATTTTCTGTTTCCTAGAAATCTTAACAAATATAAAAATAGATTTATAAAATCTAAATATAAACTTAATGCACCTAAAATTGCAATTTTGCTTGCCATTTCGCCATTTTCTAATTGAATAATAGACATTTCCTTTAATTTCTGAGTGTCCCAAGCAATTAAACCGGCAAAAATTACAACCCCTGCAAAGCTTGTAATCCAATAAATCGCTGCACTGGCTACAAACAGGTTTACTATTCCAGCAATAATTATACCAACTAACCCTGCAAACATAAAACTTCCCATAGCTGTTAAGTCTTTTTTTGTTAAATAGCCGAATAAACTAAGAGCGGCGAACATACCTGCACAAATAAAGAATGTACTTCCGATAGACTCGGCAGTATAAACCGCAAAAATTGATGAGAATGTAACACCGGTAATTACTGAAAAAGCTACAAAAAGAAATCCAGCAGTAACAGTTGAGATTCGGGAAATCGCCGCATTTATTCCAATTACTAAGCCGAATTGAGCTAATACCAAAAATATTAAGCTAAAACGGGAGCTCATAATTTCATAAAATAATCCTGACTCCCATATATATAATGAAGTAAGACCGGTAAGCATAAGCCCGGCTACCATCCAAGCATAAGTCTTGTTCATAAAAGTAGTTCGAGCTTGAGCGAGCTGCTCATCGGAAGCATAAGCTGAGATATTGTTTTCCATTTTTCACCTACTAATTAAAAAGAAAATTTAACAATTTAGAATAATTTGCAATAGAAAGATAAAATTAAAGATGATTACTGCACAATTAAGTATAATAATCATCTTCTAAGCAAAGTAGTAATACGGATAAATTTATTTTATATAAAATAAAAAAAACCGATATTATTTATCTATCTATAACCGATAAACAAACTGGTTCCGAATTCGGTATCTATTCGTTTAATGTTTGTAAGCCAGCCTTCACGCATTATCATCCAAAGATCAGAATCTGTAAAGACATCACCGGAGCGAGTATTAACTAACATGTTAAGTGAAAGTACAGTAGCTGATTCAGGTTCAGTTCTTGAGTCATCGATAATGGCTTCTTGAATAATTACGCATCCTTTGGGCTTAAGGCTGTTAAATATTTTATGTATTAAATCAATATTTTCCCAAATCGAATAATAGCTTAATACCGACGAAAGGAAAATCACATCATACTCCTTGCCAATATCATCTTTGAACATATTACCTTCGATAATATTGATTGAGTCTAATAGTCCTTCCCTTTTAAGGTGAGATTTGGTATATTGGATTACATTAGGCAAATCCATTGCAGTAACCTGCATGCTTGGCTTTGTTTTTTTGAACTCCATAGCATAGAGACCGGAGTTACAGCCCAAATCTAATATTGAATTTACATCTTGTAAGTTGATTAGTTTAATAATATCGGGAGCTTGAAGAACTGCTCTCCAGTGCTGCGATTCAACAAAAGATTCAATCCACTCGTCGTCTTTATCCGCTAAATCTTTATAAGACACAGCCTTACCAAGTTTTACAGCTCCAGTTAATTCTCCCCATTTTTCCCACATGTGTGTATAGAACATCATATTGCCAATATACTCCGGTCGATTTTTAACTAAGAATCTCCGAGTACCTCTGGTATTATGATACTTAATAACTGTTTTATTTAGCAGGTTGATACTGACTAAAGCATTAAGTAATTTTGTTGTAGCTTTTTCATCAGAGCCGGCTTCGATAGCGATTTCTTTCGCAGTTTTCTCATCATTGCCTAAGATAGAGAAAATATCTAATTCGCAAGCGGTAAGCAGAATTTTGCTTAATTCGAAAGCAGAAGCTATTTGCAAAATAGCATTTACGGAGTCGTCGCTTACTAACGGGTTGAGCTTCTTCATATTAACCCCAATTATTTATTGTTTTAACGGATCTTTTATTTCTGTTACTATTATTTGCAAATCGCTTTGCGAATCCAACTTTTCAGTTTCTATTGTATAGCGTGTGCTGAAGTCATTCCATATAGCACATGCATTTTGTAATGACGCTAATAATTCAGCTTCTGCCTTTTTATTTTTTGCTTTGGAGCTATTTAAAACTAATTTAAATTTTGCACCGCGATTAAATCTATATACGTCAATAAAATCTTTGAATAACTTAGAGCATTCGTTACTTATTTGAGTAGTACCGGTATTAAAACAGTTCACTTGATAAATTGTCCGGTTATTAGTCATTTTCTTAATATTGAAGTCAATCTCTACTTCTTTATAATCTTCGGAATATTCGATATTTATAGTTTTAGTCTCTTTAACTACATCATAATTTAAAAAAGTAACTTCATATACATCTCCGGAATTAAGTACTTGCTGATATTCACCGGTTAATATATTTGGCTGTATCTTTATTTTTTTATCGTCCTTCCCCTTAATTACCATAGTAACTTCTGTAGGAGTATTCGAAAATTCATCTAATACTTTTCCCTTAATTAATATCGGAACGCCTCCGCAATAACAATTCAAACTAACCATAAAAAGCAATAATAGAATGCTAAAAACTTTTTTCATATCTAAACCCTAATTTTGAATTAAAATTAAAACAATAAAAATAACAAGAATTATCCAATTATACAATACTTTTATTTTTATGATTTAAAATATTGAGGAGGAAAAGCAGTTGCCAGGGTTTTGTTTCTCGACATTTCAACAAATAATATCCTATTCTTTACCAATTTCCCAATTAGGCACAAATCGTTTTAGCAAAAACAAATCAATAATTACTGCGATAGCCACACCGATAGCATACATCAATATATCGGGAATATCGAAAGTAGTTCCCAGAATTTTAATCCCGAATAATTGCAAAAGTTCAAAAAATGTAGCTGTACAAAAAACAAAAATCGCTTTATTGTGCCATTTTTGTAATATTCTGATTTTCAAATCAACTATGCAAACTAGGTAATAAAACGAAAGAGGTACCAATATATCGGATACATAACTTTGGTAAATTATACGTAAATCACCGGATAGATATTGCCCGAGCCTTAGCCAATGGATAAGCGACACGAACAGCACAATAAACACTCCGACGAGCTTACGATTAATTAGATAATGCTTTTTTATAAATGATTCCATAAGTAATTGAAATATAATATGAATAAACAAATATTGCAATATTTGTTATATAGAAAGACTCTAATTTTTATTTAATAATCTTTTTAGTAATTTTTTCTTTTTTACCAGCCCGATTGATAGGTCTTTCATAATCAGGTTGATTTTTTCAAATGGAGTAATTGGGAAAACACCGTTTTTGACAAATACTGTATCGCTATCATTTTTATACCATTTAGTATAATTATTATTATTCATCCAGTCAACTATATTATTAATATTTGGATTAGTATAATACTTGCCATGAGTTTCAATCGAGATGATATTAGGTTTGCTAATCATGTGTTTGATTACATACCATTCGGCACCTTCTATGTCGATACTGATTAAATCGAAATGCCCATGGTCTATCTCGCTGAATAAAATTGAATTAGCAAGAAATTTCTCTGACTTATCGACTTTGCAATTATCATTAATGAGAGCCGGACTGGACTTTAATTCACTGATAAATGTAGAAGATTTCTGTCGGCATAATTCGATTTTTCCTTTAAAACTATATACAGCGGCTTCGATTACTTTTACATTTTTACGATTAGCAAAATATTTATTTATTTTTTCTACATAAGTAGGGTCAGCCTCTACAAGTGTAGTTGGAACATTTGCATGAATAAAGTCCTTAAGATTAGAGTCTTCCGGCAGATAGACCCCTACTTCGCAAATGTTGACCGATTTGTATTTTTTTTTGTTTAATTTCCTAAATAGATGATTTGCACCATTATTCATAATACCCCTTATACTCCGAATAATAATAATATTTACTTTATAAAAATAATTATCCAGGAAATTTGCAAAATCACCTATCAATATTACTTAAAAAATAGAATATTTGATATTTAATTAATCAACTAACCTTTCTAAGTATGCAATTTACAAAATATTTCAAATTATTTAGCTAATAATATTTTGATAAATTTATTATTAGTGATAGAAATATTCATTATTAATTCTTACATTTTAAAAAGCATTATTGTTAATTAGCTTAATATATATATTTATTCTCCAAAAATACCAAACTAAAACTAAAAGGCTTCCAAGTGAATTAATGCTATAATTTAATACTTTATCGGCAAAAGTGCTTTCAGCCAAAGCAGATATTATTCCGATAACAAATCCCAAAACAGTACATTTTAATAAAAGAGGAAATGCAATAATTATTAGTCTTTCAAGATAATTTTTGCCGTGATTGCCATTATTGGATTTAAAAGCAATTTTAATACCTAAATAACATATCAGTATATATAGGAAAAATTCTACAAAATAAGAATAATAAGGTATGCTAAAGGTATTAGCCGGTGTAAATTTAAGTAAGTATGTGTTAAATGAAGTGATAATAATCGACCCAAAATAGTATTTGATTTTAGTGCTTTCATCTAATTTGTTTTCTTTGATGTCAATTGCTAAATTTCTTGTTTTCCAAAAATACATTATAAAACCTTAAAAAAATTAATATATAAGAACAGACTGTTTGCAGTCTGTTGAATAAGCCCAAAATACTTCGTTACATACTGAGTGAAGCGAAGAATACAGAAAAAAAATTCAATCATTTACTTAAGAGTTGCATGTTTTGCTTCGTTCAACACGACTCCCTTATTACCATTAGTAACTAAGCGAAAAATCAAATTATATCTAAGAAATTGACTTATAATGAAATCTGCACAGCGTTCAGTATAAGTCAATACTAATATAATTGTTTTCCAACAGGCTGTTAGTTACTCAATTATTAAAATATAAAAAATATTGTTAATAATAAAATAGCTAATACTGATTAAAAAAGCAAATTAATATTACTTTGGCAAACTGAAATAAAATGCAGTACCTCTGTCGATTTCACTTTCTACCCAAATTTTCCCTCCTTTAATTAGTTCTACCAGTCCTTGAACTAAAGATAGACCAATGCCCGCACCATCATAAGATCGACTTAAATCATACTCTACCTGTCTGAACCTATCAAAAATGAATGGTAAACAATCTTGAGTAATCCCGATACCGGTATCTTTGACATAGAAAATTATTTCACTTTCTCGAATATTATAACCAAAATCTATACTACCGCTTTTTGTAAACTTAATTGCATTATCCATTAAATTATTAATTATTTGATGAAAGCGACCTTCATCGGATTCAATATTAGCATCATCATCACTTAGCTCTAAATGTAAACATAAATTTATATTTTTAATATCAGCTATTGGTTTATAGATACTATAAAATTCGCTTAATAGATCATTATAATTAAAATATTTATTTGTTAATTCTATCTTTCCGGTGTCAATCAATGAAATATCAAGTATATTATTAATAAGAGAAATTAATCTTTTTGAACTACGATTCACAGACTCTAAGCATTCATTTTTCTCCTCTTGACTTATATCCGGATAAGACATGATCTGTGAAAAGCCAATAATTCCATTTAATGGAGTACGGATTTCGTGTGACATATTCGCCAAAAAAGCTGATTTTAATCTACTACTCTCTTCAGCATTATCTTTAGCAATTCTCAATTCATTCATAGTAGTCTCAAGCTCGGCAGTTCTTATTTTAACTTGTTCTTCAAGCAATATATTCATATTTTGCAATTTTTTCCTTATGTCACTTAATTCTAAGTGCGTTTCAATTCTTGATAGTAGTTCACCGGAATTGTATGGTTTAGTAGCGAAATCTTGAGCACCTAATTTTAGACCTTTTATAGTACTGTCTTTATCAGTAATTGCAGACAGAAAAATAATCGGCAAGTTACTGTATTTTGCATTTTCTCTTACTTTTGTGCATACTTGGAAACCATCCATACCGGGCATACTTATATCTAATAAAATTAAATCGAATTCTTCAAATTCAATCCATTCTAGTGCTTCAAAACCATTTGTTGCATATTCAACCTGATAACCCTCATTAGTTAAGATATTTGCCGCAAGCTGTATATTCTCAGCTATATCATCAACTATCAGTATTTTCTTTTTCATTTTATCCTTAATCAATTGGTAATTAATCTAAATATAGTTTTCAATAAGCTTTGGAAACTCTCTTAGTTTTGTATTTATATGTGCAATATCAAATAAATTAGCTGAATCTAACAACTCTTTGCCATACTCTTCTATTTTAGTTAAATTATTTTCTATTCCAATGTCAATGAGCTTATTAGAAAAGCTTTTCAATTTTTCTTGTGGTTTTCTTGTTTGAAGAGCAGACCATTCCATCATAATTTCATTATTTAATCGCTCTAGTACCAGACTGTCTATTTGGTAAGTTTGTGTATCATTATGCTTGTTAAGTTGTTTGTCAGTTTCAACATTTTGGGAAATTTTATATTTCAAATGTTTTTTCAACTCTTTGATTAGGTTTGCTTTACTTACCGGTTTGATTAAATACCCACTAATGAAATTTTTCATTGATAAACTTTTTTCAGATTCTAAGTAAGAGGCTGTCAGAACAACTATAGGTATGTGAGTTAATAGTTCGTTATGCTTAATCTTTCTCGAGGCTTCATAGCCATCCATTATAGGCATTCTTATATCCATTAGTATAATGTCCGGCATTTCTTTTTCTGTTAGAGTGATTGCACTTAAACCATTATCGGCTTCTATTATATTAAAATTAAATTCATCAAAGTAGCCCTTAATCAAATCTCTGTTACTCTGTCTATCATCAACAATAAGTATCTTTGAGGGCATAAATTCAATATCTTCAACAATAGCATTTTCAGTTTCCTTATCAATTCTTTTATCCAAACATTTATTTACATCTTTAAAAATAACAGTAAATTTACTACCGTGTTCAGGCTTACTTTCAAGTTCAATTTTACCGTTCATTAAAGAGGTTAATTTGGATGAAATTGATAAGCCTAATCCAGTACCACCATATTTACGAGTATCTTGCATCTCCTGTTGCTGAAATACATTAAATATTTTATCTTGAGATTCCAAAGGAATGCCAATGCCGGTGTCTTCAACAGAAATAGACAATGTACCTTGTAGCTCCGAATCAGGCAAATATGAAACTGTGATTTTTACATATCCAAAATCGGTAAATTTAAAAGCATTGCCTACCAAATTCATAATTACCTGTTTTACTCTTAACTCGTCTAAATAAATTTGGCTTGGTAGCTTTTCCGCAAAATCAATAATAAGCTCTAATCCCTTTTCTTGAAATTTTAAAGAAAATATATATTTTATTTCTGATATCACCTGCTTAATATCAATAATTTCATTATTAATCTCAAACATACCGGCTTCGATTTTTGTAATATCGAGTATGTCATTAATTAAAGTATGCAATGCTTTACCACTTGTTTGAATAGCTTTTAAATAGTTTTTTGCTTTAGGGTCCGTAACCAATTCACTTAATAATTCTGAAAAACCGAGTACTGCGTTCATAGGAGTACGTATTTCGTGTGACATATTAGCTAAAAATGTGCTTTTTGCCTTATTAGCTTTTTCAGCAGATGATTTAGCTTTAACTAATTCTGCGTTTGCTTCTATAAGTTGTTTCGTTCTTTCCTTTAACTCATCTTGATATTCCAACTCTTTATTCGCAATCGTTAATTCCTCGGCTCGCTTTTCTTTCTCTTGATTCTGAAAGATAAGCTCCTTGTTGGCTATAACTAATTCTGCCGCACGTTTTTCTTTCTCTTCTGTTTGATAATCAAGCTCTACATTGGCAATGATTAATTCCGCCGCTCGTTTTTCTTTCTCTACTGTTTGATAATCGAGCTCTAAATTGGCAATGAGTAATTCTGCCGCTCGCTTCTCTTTCTCTTCAGTTTGATAATCAAGCTCTACATTCGCAATGAGTAATTCTGCCGCTCGTTGATTTTTTTCTTTGTCTTGAAATACAAGTTCTTTGTTAGCAATTAACAACTCTTCAGCTCGCTTCTCTTTTTCAACATCCCTATATTCAAGTTCCTTATTAGCAATAATGAGTTCTGCCGCACGCTTTTCTTTTTCTTGATTTTGATAGATTAGCTCTTCATTGGCAATAATGAGTTCAGCTGCACGCTTTTCTTTTTCTTGATTTTGATAGATTAGCTCTTTGTTAGCAATAATGAGTTCTGCGGCACGCTTTTCTTTTTCTTGATTTTGATAGATTAGCTCTTCATTAGCAATAATGAGTTCTGCCGCACGCTTTTCTTTCTCTTGATTTTGATAGATTAGCTCTTCATTGGCAATAATCAGTTCGGCGGCACGCATTTCTTTTTCTTGATTTTGATAGATTAGCTCTTTGTTGGCAATAATCAGTTCGGCGGCTCGCTTTTCTTTTTCTTGATTTTGATAAATAAGCGAACTATTAACAATATCTATATTTTTTACTCCAAAATCATTCAAGCCATTGTTTGTTTGATTTTGGAGTGCAATTGCATTTTGATTGACGGTTTTTAAAATTTCGTTTTCTTTTCTTAGTTCCTGCAATTCCTGCAAAAGCTCTTCTTTCGATTTTTCGATATTACTCATAGCAAATTCCTAATTAAATATATAGCTACTCTCAAATCAAAATCTTAAATATTTTTTTTCGTCAAACGACAAAACAAGGTATTTACCTACTTGCTTTCTACTCGAATTTTCTCTTATGTTTTTCTATAATTTTTTTAAAATATTAAGCCCTGTACTGTTATTATTTCGATTTTGGGGCAAATGTAGTAACTCTTGAATCAATTCTTACAATATTTCTATTGTTACATTAACTATTATTATATCAATAACGAATATTATGGCATTTTCGTCTAAATCAATTAGTTTTATTGTTATTGAACCATTCTCGAGCTTATTATTTGGCTCTTCGTTGTTTTGTGTGGGGAAGCAAATATAAGTTTAAAATAGGGAGGTCCTAATAAATAACAAATGATAATGAATGTATCATTATATGATAATAAACTTTGGTATTATATCTTAACTTAGAGAGATGTTAAATATCAGTCACATTAGGATATACTTTTTCTCTAATTGCCGTAGATATGCAATATCAGACCGATATGGCATAACAAAAAGGGGGTAGGTGATTTAATTAAAAATCGTTATTTTGAGTGAAGCGAAAAATCGAAATATATCAAATATTGATTTTTGAAATATTATTTGATAAACATCTTTGATTTTAAATTTTAACTCCGTCAGGAGTTAAACATCAGTAACATAATGAGATACACCACCACCACTTACTTGTTTTAACAACAAAAAGTGAAGAAAGAGCGTGGGGACTAAACAATGTTTATTACTAATGTTCAACAGCTAACGCTGTTGTAAGAAAGATTTATTTATTTGCTAACACACACATAATAGCGAAGAACTAAAATATAATTTACTTGAAATTTTGCTTTCTGCGGAAAAATCATTATTTTTATACCTCTATAAATAGTATTTGACAATAAAATAATATAAGGTATGGTAGTAATGAAAAAAAATGTATTTAACTTGATATTTCCATTATTTTTGTTAGTTTTTATGATTTCCTGTAGTGATGATTCAAATTCGCCATCAGAAACTACTTTAGATGGAGCAACAGCAAACAAGCAAATTGTAAAAAATGCAACATTAGCGACAAGTGGCGGTATCGCAAATGTCTATACCAATATTATTACAAACGAAAGCGAGCGTATAAGCTTCATGCAGTTATATCTGGAAAATATTCGATTTTTGCAAGATTCGAGCGGATATTTCTTTTGCTACGATACTGATTTTGTTTGTATAGCTCATCCAATACTCAAAAATTACATAGGGATAAGCCATATGGAGGATATTGACTCTAAGGGGAAGCATTTCCCTTATGAAATTATGGACAGTCTTAGAGCAAAAGGGCAGGGCTGGGTGGACTTTAACTGGTATGACCAGACAAATCAGATTGACTTATTGAAGACATCTTATGTTAAAATGCTCGGCAGTACAAACTTTTGGATTGGTGCGGGGATTTTTAGCGATTATTTGAAGGGTACTTCAATGACCGAAAATGAAATGAATAGGCAGATGATTAAGCAGATAGTGCATTTCACTGCTAAGGGGTTCAGTATAATTAAAAATAATTTGATTAGCGACAGCTTGAAATTTATTGAATTTATCAGATGCTATGCCGACGGTGCAAGATTTATGGATGACAATTCCGGTTACTTTTTTGTTGATGGACTGGACGGATTGAGTGTTGCATTCCCGACAAATAAGGCAACCGAGGGAACAAGCATTTGGGACATGACTGATGCAAAGGGTAAATACTCGGTCAGAGAAATGACTGAATTAGTTAAAACTAATGGTTCGGGATATATTGAATATTATTATAATAATCCAAATAGCAACCAAGCAGAGTTAAAAATTGTATATGTCGAGCATATAGAGGGTACTAATTACTTTATAGGTTCGGGATATTATAAAAAATAATTATTAAGTGAACTAAAATTTGACCTTCGGAAGTTCTATGGAGCTAAGGAAGGTCTTTTAATTATAGTTAAAAAGCTTTGGTTCATCCCCACGTGTGTGGGGGAATACATATTATCAAGATATAATCACTAACATATCGGTGGTTCATCCCCACGTGTGTGGGGAATACTTATCAGCCACCTAATAACTTCAGAAAGATTCTGGTTCATCCCCACGTGTGTGGGGAATACATAATTGGGTTAATACCGGACTTGAGAATTGGTGGTTCATCCCCACGTGTGTGGGGAATACGTAATTATATGGCGTTGTATGGTGGCGTAATCTGGTTCATCCCCACGTGTGTGTAATGGCACTAAGATAGTATATATACTCAATCATTTGTACTTTTTATATGCCCCTGCTTTCGTTTTTCTTGGGAAATGTCTATTTGGTCTATACGGAATATTAGATTTACTTATATTCTGTTTCATTTTTACTATTATTGCTTTTTCTACCAGGCGACCAGTGAGAATAGACTCTACCAAGTTTGTCAGTAAGTAGATTCGTAGTATCTTCATAGAAATACCCAATGATATTTTCGAAGGGGGGAAAATCCGCTGTAGTAGCGGATTTTGACATTATTTCTCTTATATAATTATATGCTATCAAAGCTACCATTACCTCCTTGACCGCCATCTCCGGTGTCTTTGCCCTGACTATATTTATATTCATTATTGTCTTGATTTCTCTTATTGTTATTTCTATATCCCAACGTGTAAAATATTTTAATATTATTAAGTCTTTAGGTATGTTTTTATCTAATATTGTAGTAAATAAAACTAACTTTTTACCCTCTACATTCACGTCTTCAAACTCTATTCTACGCAATAATATTGTCTGATCTTCTATATTTAGCTTTTGCATTATCTTCGATTTCTTTTTCTCTGCAGATAGTTCAACTATCTCGTCATTGTCCGATATTGTGCTTATTACTTTGTAATTCCGCTTACGTTTTCCCGGTACTATTATATCTATCGATTTTTTAATTAATTGAATAAATATTGCGTTACAATTATATAGATCATCGGCTAATAATAGACTCCCACTTGGAATATTCTCTATTAAGCTGCTTAAAAGCTCAAGCTCACTTTTAGTATCCGAATCTAATACAAAATCAGCTATTTTGCCACTTCCTTGATGTACTATTGCACTTAATAAACCACGTGGATAACCATTGGAATCATTTTTTTCATATTTCTTTACTATTTCCTTAGTATCTTGCATTTGTAGATAAGTACCATCTGTGATATACACTTCTTTGCCATGAAATTTGAGATGCTGAGTAGGTAAATTTACTTTTACTGATTCATTATATACTTCTCGTATTATTCTTTCTTCTATTCTGTTTCTTGCTTGTGCAAATGCCGATGTACTTGTAGATATAGACTGTTTCTTGCTCTTTTGTATTTTTAATTCGTGAGAGCTTGGCCTTCCTCTTCGTTTTTCTCTTACTTTCTTTTTGTTTTCTTCTTCTATTAGTTCTATATTGGTTTTTATTTCTTCATGGCTCTTATTATATATAAATAACGCATTCTTCAGACTCTTGTCTCCGCTTAGATTTGCTTTTATCAATGTCAGCAATGTTATTGATGCAGGAAATACTCTATTGCGACTTGTCTTTTCTGTTAATTGCTCTACTAATTCAAAAGGATATTCCTCATTTAATACTGATGACAAATCTGTTTTTAATGCCTCGTGTATCAAATGGCTTTTTTGAAGTGATTCATTTAGTTCCATTTTATATTCCTGTTATATTTAAAAACAAATACATACAAATATAACAAATATTTTTGATATTATATAATTTATCTTAGTGTCATTATTCTCCTTTGGAGAAGGGGTCGGGGGTTGAGGTTTCTTTAAACATCTTTCAACCCCAACCAAACCCTCTCCGAAGGAGAGGGCTTAAAGATTATAAATATATATAATAGAAAATTTTATAATATTGCTTTTAGCACTTTGCTTCTAATTCCTTTAGAAAAACTATAATTAATTCTTATAATTACAAATCCTTTTATATTATCTTCTATCTTAATAGAATTGAAGCCTTTGGAGACATCGATAGATGCTTCTGATATTGGCTTACCCAATATATCGGAAATATAATATGTAATCGTTCCGCTTTCGTGAGCATATAACTCTATTGATGATTGCCAAGGATAATTATCAACTATTTTTGCAAAGACTTCATCAGCATCTTCAATTGCTAATTTCTCTGTTTTAATTGATTTAGTTGATGAATAATCTGACCAGTTCAAGATAATATCACGATAACGAACTCTGTAATAATACTCTATATCAGGGGCTAAACATTCAGACAATTTGAGATTATTTAAATCAATATTTTTATTTAAATCTATCGGTAGATAGTCCGGCGAGCCAGCGCCTCCATAGATATTCTCTTTGCAAATCATAGTATCTAAGGTAACTAAATCAAATTCGGGATATTCAGAGATTATAATTTCCACACAGGATATTGAATCAAAACTCATCGGGAATTGCAGCTTAACAGTTAATGGCTGTTTAACTGTGCCCTCCGGCTCTACAAATTCAATTTTTGCATTTTTAAGATTCCTAACTTTATATTCAAAATAATCAATTAGTTCATTTTTTACAAGACGTTGAGCATTACCCATAGAGTATGTATAAGCTTTAAAACTTGAATCCTGCAAGTCGAAATCTATTAACACCCAATGATAAACGTCTATCGCTTTTTGTATCTCGGTATAATCTCTCTGATCGGTATATGCTCCCCATCTGTCTAATCCTCCGGCAGCACCGCCGACTATAAGAGTATAAGTATTGCCACTGTCTAATAATGCTCCGCGTTCATAGCAGTGTGCATGCCCGCATGATTTAATAACTGATTTTTTGTTTGCTCTCAGCACCGGGTCTATATAGTTTTCTACCCAATAGCTATTTCCTTCTGGCCAGATTTCGCTATGAGTCGGGTAGTGCATAAAAGACATAATAAATAATGTATTTGAGTCCGCCTGTTCAAAATTCATATTATTATTAAACCAGTCCAATTGAGAATTTTTTCCGTAAATGGTATTTAGAGCAAACATACTAATTGGACCGCAATTGAATTTATAATAGCGGTTGCTGTCCGGTCCGGCAAATTGCATTGTCTTCATGTATTTGTAGTAGTACTCGGACTCTTGCTCATGATTACCGATACATGCCATAATCGGGATATTGCATGATAACTTGGAAAATGGCTTAAAATATTCAGTATAATAAGACTCTAAATCATTTCCGTTGCCGACTATGTCTCCACTTAGAAATATTAAATTTACTTCTTTATTATACTCATCTCCGTACAGCTCTGTTAGCTTTTCCTTGATGGCACCTGTATTAATATCTAATCTGTTAAAATCGCTTTGGCAGTCGCTCATCAAAATCATCCTAATATGTCCGTCTTTTTTTGTTTTTTTCGGATAAGTATAAAATGAATTGTTATCAGAGATTAAATCTCCCGAAATGCACTTATAAATATATTTTGTATCTGCTTGTAAACCATTCAGGCAAGCAGAATACCAATATGTAGTAGAGTCTTGAATAATAAACTCTGCATCTAAAGTTTGTACATTGTTAGGTTCACCGGCTTTATAGTATTCCACCTTAGAAGGGAAATTTCCCGAATACTGCCAGCATACATATATTGAGCTGTCAGTCGGCGATTGCAGATAAGCTAATATTTCTTTATATTTAATATGCTCGAATCTACCGAGCTGAGTAACTTCTTCTTGAGTTAATGCTTTATTAAATAACTGAATTTGAGAAATATCAATATCGTTATCTTCACCGTTTTCATCTGCAAAAAATAATAAAGTATCTTTATTGAGTCCGAATCGACTATCAATTGATTGAGCCGTACCCTGTAAAATCAATTCTCCGTCTAAATAAAAATTAAATTGTTCACCGTTTTTTACACTTATTAGCAATCTATACCACTCATCTATCTTTATGGTTTTAGTAGAATAACCGGTAGCAGTAATTCCAATTGACATAGAGGGACTGATAAATATCTCTCCGTCGTTAAGATTAGCAATATCCGTCTGATAAAAGCAATAGTACTGTCCAGAAGCAGGCACTTTAAAATCAAATAGCATAGAATACTCATTAATATCGGTTTCAGTACCGACGGGCATCATACTATGAACACATTTGTAATATGAGCCTTTGGGAATACTAACATAATCCTTACCAAGAGCGATAGATTGATTAACAGTTCTGGTTCCGATAAGTATCAAATCATTGCCTACATCAGCTTTTTCGTAATTAGTTGAATTATTAAATGTCCATTTCCCGATAGGTTCGGCAGAATTAAGATTTTGGTATATCAATAGAATCAAAACAGCAAAGTAAAGATTTTTCATGTGTTCCCTTTTCTAAATAAATAATACTAATTTGCATTTATTTGTATTAAA
Organism: uncultured bacterium; assembly: GCA_942493235.1. Lineage (GTDB taxonomy): Bacteria > Bacteroidota > Ignavibacteria > Kapaibacteriales > UBA2268 > ENR-C587. The sequence continues at coordinate 1,593,545 of OW818676.1, forward strand.
TTCCAAATTTATTTAGAAACTGCAAAAATATTTTTATCAATACAAGAACGAAAAATAGAAATAATATTGGTTCATCGTTATTTTGTATGGATAAGCAAATAAAAAAATCTTTCTTACAACGGCGTTAGCTGTTGAACATCGGTAATATACATTGTTTAGTCCCCACACTCTTTTTTCTCTTTTTGTCGTTAAAAAAAGAGAATGATGGTGGGGTATCTCATTATGTTACCGATATTTAACTCCTAACGGAGTTAAGATATAAAATCATTGATGCTTATCAAATAATATATCCAAAATCAATATTTGATATATTAAGGCTTTGATTATACTAATAACAAATATTTGCTAACCCACTTAAAATAGCGAAGCCCCAATTTCTGACTTTATATTCTAAGCTCCTTTAAAATTCAAACATCGAAAAAAATAGATTTCCCAAGCCACCAATCACCAATCCCCGAACATTAAGCACAATAGCAGTAGAATATATTCCGTAATTAAAATAATCAATTGAATAAATTAACTAAATATTTCGTATTTTTGTAACGGATATTGTTAGATTAAAATTTGAATTATGTTATCAATCTGGGATACTAAATACTTAGTTATAGATACTGAGACTACGGGTGCTCATGCAGTAAACAACAGATTAATTGATATAGCTTGCGTTACAAGTACAGGTGGCGAATTAGTATCTCAATTTAATTCTTTGATTAACCCTCATCAGTTTATACCTCCGTTTATCGTTAAGATGACGGGCATTTCCAATGAAATGGTTTACAATGCTCCCGAGTGCGGCGATGTTTTACTGAAGTTAAAAGACATCTTGGTTCAGCCCGAGACTGTTTTTGTAGCTCACAATTTGCAATTTGATTGGGGATTTGTTCGAGCATCTTTCGAGAGATGTGAGCTCGAATTCCCTCAGATATATAGGCTCTGTACCTTGAAATTAGCCCGCCGCCTATTACGTAAAGATATAAAGAAAAATGTAGGTTCGCTTGCCGAATATTTTGGTATTAAAATTACTAATCGGCATAGAGCTTTGGGCGATGCTCTGGCTACAGCCAAAATATTAAATGAGCTTTTGGAAATTGCCGAAGATGAGCATGGTGCAAGCGACTTATTGGACATTATAGCACTACAAAATAAACCGATTAAAAACTTTGTTGCTCCGTCTGCTACTTTCAAACGATTAGAAACTACATTAGACCAATTGCCCGAATGCCCGGGGGTTTACTATTTCTCTGATGCTAAAGAAAATGTACTTTATGTAGGTAAAGCAAAATCACTTAAAGACCGTGTCGGCAGCTACTTCCAATTCGGTAATGTAACTTCCAAAAAGATTTCTTCTATGCTGAAAAAGGCTCATAAGCTACATTGGACTACTTATGATTCCGAACTCGAGGCATTAATTAACGAATCGCGAGAAATCAAGCATCACTCACCCGAATTTAATACTTTGGATAAAGTATATCGTTCATATCCGTTTATCAAACTTACTAGTTACGAGCAATATCCACGAATAGAGATTACGCGGAAAGTCGAAGAAGATTCTGCTGAATATTTCGGTCCTTTCAGAAGTTCATACTCAGTTGAAAATATTATAAACAGTATAAAAAAGCAATTTAAAATAAGATTGTGCAATGATATTATCGAGCCAAATCCCGATAGAAAGCCCTGCTTCTATTATCATATTCAACGTTGTGATTCGCCTTGCTCAGGCAAGATGAGCTATGAGGATTATAAAATGGAAACAGATAAAATCAGACTGTATCTGAGTGGGTATTCCGATGGCATTATTAAACGCTTAGAAACTACTATGCACAAATTATCCGAAGATTTAGAATTTGAAAAAGCAGCTAAAATCAAATCACAACTTGGCGAATTAAGAAAATTATTCGAGAGGAAGCAGATGGTACCTGCTTCGATAAATACCAATAATTTTATAATGCTATTACCTGTCGATGCTCAGGATAAAATAGTACAGGTGTTTTTTATTAAATGCGGAAAACTTGAGGTTAGCTATACTATAGGCAGAAAAGCTCCGATAGATGAGCAGATATCTATGCTGCACTTGCTGTATTTTAATGGAAATAATCAAATCAAGAGTTATGACGAAAAAGATATTAACGATATTAAAATTATTAATTCTTGGATTTATAAACAGCGAGAGACAAGTCGATTTGTTTACATACAAGATAAAAGCGAAACCGATATAATCAAAGAGTTTACTGATACTTTACGCTCAATTGTATTCGAAGACGAATTAAATCAACCCGATATTGAATTTTTAATAGACTAATCGGAGAAAATATGGATATACTATGGTCACCCTGGCGCTCGCAATATATTGCCGGATATAAAGATGAAGGTGTACTTGCAAAGGAAGATTGCTTTTTCTGTGCTGCAATTAATGATTCAGAGCATGATAAAGAAAGATTAGTCGTCCACCGCTCAGACATATCAATTGTGATGCTAAACCGCTATCCTTATAATGGTGGGCATATTTTAATCGCTCCCAAAAGGCATACAGGTGAATTTCTTGAATTAAGTAGCGAAGAAACTTCGGACATAATGCGATTAGCTCAATTATCTATGAAAGTAATTAATTCTATAAATTCTCCGCATGCTTATAATATGGGAATGAATCTGGGCAGAGAAGCCGGAGCCGGAGTGCCCGGACATTTGCATTTACATCTTATCCCTCGCTGGAGCGGTGATACTAACTTCATGAGTTCAGTCTGCGATACTAAAGTAATTTCTCAAAGTCTGGAAGAAATTCAAGAAAGTTTTGCTAACGCATTTTTGAAGATTATCTAAACCATAGAATTATTTGATTTCAAATAACAAATTACAATAGTAGTTAAACTGAAATCACAGACTTCTGCTATGCTACTTCAATTTAATTATTTCAATTGTAAAAAAATAATATTTCTATTTAATTATTTAGGAGATTTTTGTATTTTTACGATGTTAAATTAACAAAAACATTATTAAAATTTAAACGGACTCTTTATGCTAAAGAAATTATTGCTTTCATTTGCTATTTTAATTTTTGCTTCATTCCAAATTTTTTCGCAAAGTAATGAATTAAAGGAAGTTTGGAAATATATTTATGATAATGATTATGAAAATTCTCTAAAATTATTAGATTCAAACATATTGAAATCATCAAATAAAGAAGAAGCTATAATACTGAGACTTTTAGTTAAAGCCTATACTTTAGACCTAAGTAATATAAACAATGACCTAAGCCTAATCAATTCCGATTTTAATGATCCTAATCCGTATATTTTCGGAATGTGGAATTCGGTATATTTTGCGGGCAGACCTTTCACTTTTTCAGACGATTATGCTGTTCTATTCGAAAATTTACTTAAAGACAAAAGATTAAATTCGGTCTTAAAAGCTTATATTACTGAGCAGTTAGCAAAATATTACGTATTTAAAAATAATCAATCAATAGCAAACAAATATTATTCAAAGCTCGGAATTTATACTAATTGGCAGATAGCAGGAGTATTTGAAAATATTTCTGAATCCGGATTTAATAAAGAATACGAACCAATTACTCACCCCGAATCTGACGCAAAATTCTATAATAAAATTGGTGCTGAAGTCCGATGGTTCACTATTCCCGAATATTTACCCGGCAAATGGATTAATATCGCTTCTCATTATGACATAATTAACTCCATAGCTTATTGTCAATCCTTTATTGAATCACCTTCAGATCAGACTGTTGAAATCAGAATTGGTACCTCCGGTTCATTAAAATTTTGGCTAAATGATGCTTTGGTAATTTCAGAATCCGAAGAGAGAAACAACGGAATCGATACTTATATTGCAAAAGTTAAACTTAACAAAGGTTATAATAGATGTTTGTTGCAGCTTGGAAGTTCGGAAATTAGTAATATGAATTTTACTTTTAGAACTTTAGATTTGCAAGGTAATATTTTAAATATGAAATCATCGGCTTCGTATCAAGCATATTCTAAATCAGATAAAATGAATGTAGAAGTTCAGCCACAATTTGCCGAAGAATTCTTTTTAAAGAAGATAGAGACAGATCCGGAAAACATTTTAAACTACTTATTGCTAATTAAGACTTATCAAATGCAGGATAAAAATTCCAAAGCACTTCACTTTGCCAAAATAGCCTTGGAGAAGGCTCCTAAATGTGGGCTTATCCTTTCTGCATTATTAGAATGTTATATTCGAGAAGATGATGACACTCAGCAGAGTATAATTCGTGAAGAAATTAAAAAGAATGACCCTAATTCGTCTTATGCTCTTAATTATAAGTTTATGGAGTTCATTAGTGCAAAGAAATATGACGAAGCTTCGGCAATGGTACCACTCTTTGAAAAATACTGTAAAAACGAAGAAACCGTAGTTGATAAAAAAATAATATCTGAGTTTATTCAAAATAACATAGAGTCAGGATATAACCAATTAGTTGCTGCGTATAAAAAATTCCCCGAGAATTTATCTTTTACAAGCTTGCTTTATTATAGTTCATTAGAGAATGCACATGACTATGACCCTGAAAAAATACTTAAGGATTATTTAAGCCAAGGATTAAATACCAATGTTATAAACATGTTAGCAGATTATTACATAAAAATGAACAATACAGACAAAGCATTAAAAGTATATGATGACTACTTGATAAATTTCTACCCTGAAACTGCAGTTTATTATAATCAAAAGGGTGACATTCTGTTTAGTGCCAGAAGATACAAAGAAGCTCTTGAACAATATAACAAAGCTTCGGATAATGCACCTTACATTTCATTTATATATAATGCTATCGGTTCTGCTCATAGAGAATTAGGCAATAAAGAGCTTGCAATTAATTCATTTAAAAAGTCTATTGCTCTCAATCCTCAGAATTATTTTGCCAGAAACGAATATAGAAAATTACTTGATAAAAAACGTCTTATTGAGTTAAACCCTGAACCGGATTACAATGCAATAGCCAAATCAGCACCTACAAAAGCCGATTTCCCTGATGATAATAGTGCAATACTACTTGACGAATCAATTAAAGTAGCCTATTACGGAGGCGGTTCCGAGACAAAGAGTTACTATATGGTAAAAGTATTTAATAGTGCAGGTATTGACTATTGGAAGGAATATGAAGTGCCGATAGCATATGGTCAAGATGGTACGATTGAAAAAGCCGAAATTATAAAAAAGAACGGGCAAATTGTAAAAGCTGAAACAGATGATACTTATGTAGTTTTTACAAATCTTGAAGCAGATGATGTAATACTAATAGTTTATAAGACTGAAGATTATCAGTCCGGCACTTTAATTAAGCATTTCTGGGAAGATATTTCTTTTACTTATGGATTCCCATGCCTAAAATCTAAATATACATTAGTAACTGAAAAAGGCGTAAACTACGATAAAGTTCAATTAAATAGCAATATCGAGCCTACAGTAATAGAAAATGACGATTATAAAGCTGTTACTTGGGAAAAGACTAATATTAAAGCTACTCGCCCTGAAGCTTATATGCCACCTTTTAATGACATAGCAGAAAGAGTATTTATTTCTACTATTCCTGATTGGGATTTTGTTTCTAAATGGTACGTTAATCTCTCGGCAAGCAAAGCAAAATCAAACGATGATGTTAAAGAAGTAATTTCCCGAATATTTCCTGATGGTTACTCGACTCTCTCCGATAGAGAAAAAGCAGTAATTATTTATCATTTCATTACAAAAGAAATTAATTACAGTTCGGTACCTTTTAGGCAGAGCGGTCTAATACCACAAAAAGCTTCAAAAACTATTATTACAAAAATGGGTGATTGCAAAGATGTATCTACACTTTTTGTAGCATTATGCAAAGAAGTCGGCTTAAATGCAGGAATAGCACTCATTGAATTAAAAGATAATGGTAATAAATCTATGCTATTGCCAACAATCTCATTTGAGCATGCCATCGCCTATGTTAATATAAACGGTGAGAAACATTATATAGAACTGACAAGTGATAACCTACCTTTCGGTACTATTTTCGGTGGACTCGAGAATTCTAATGCCTTAGATGTTAATGATTCCAAAAATAAAAAGAACGAGCTCTTTGTTTTAAATCCGGACAATAAAGTTCCTAATGAGGTTCATAGATTTTCAAAAGTAACTTTTGAAAGCAATTTAATGAAAGTAGTTAAAAATAACATTAAAACCGGCGGTTTAGCAGCAGCAATGCGATATATATACCGCGACCAAGCTCAAGAAGAACGCGAAAAAGACATTCAGGCTTCTATAGCTTATGACTACCCTAAAGTTAAATTAACTTATTTGAAAATTGATAATAATATAGATGACCAGTCTGATTCAGTTACTTATCATTATAATTATGATGTAGATGAAATATTTACAAATATTACTAATTTAAGTATTTTCAAACTGCCATGGGGCGATGTACTAAAAAATAATGATGCCACTTCTCAAAATGATAGAAAATTTGATATTTCTATTGACGAGATATTTTATTCGGATTTAATGCACGAAAAAATCGAATTACAATTACCGGCAGAATTAGAATTAGTCGAATTACCTCAAAATATTAATTTGAAAAATACCGTTGCCGATTACAGTATTACATACTCTCAAAAAGGGAATACATTAATTGCCGAAAGATTCTTAAAAAAGAAAAAATCATTATTAAAAGTTGGTGAGTTCGAAATATTTAAATCATTCTATCAAAAAATAATAAAATCTGATGAAAATCAAGTAGTACTAAAGGTTAAATCTACTGAACCCAAAAATGATAAAAAAAGAAAGAATATAAAGAAGAAATAGTATATTTTCTTTCTCAATTTTCTTAAAATCCGCAATCGACGTTACGTTGAAAGCGGATTTTTTATTTCAATTAACCCCTTAATTTTATACCCCCCAATAGGTAACTTACCATTTTTGCAATCCTCAATTCCCACTTTCATTCTACCAATATTCAACATCTAATGCTGTTGGAAGAAAGAAACTTATTTCCTAATATCTATCCCTGAACCAAAAAAAAAGAACCACCCCGTCATCGCTTCGCGATGCCACCCCTCCTTTTGGAGGGGAATTTGAAGGAATAGCTGCTAAACAGCGTTATTAACGCTGTTGGAAGAAAAATCCATACATGATCTTCAAGCCCTCTCCTTGGGGAGGGTTTGGGTGGTGTTGAAAGATTTTCAGCCACTAACCGCACTACGCAGAGCGTAGTAAGGAGGCATGCAAATTCCTATTTTCAAATACAGATAGCATTAGAAGAGAAAAAAGAAAAAGGGGGTAGCACTTTCATTTTACCGATGTTCAACAGCTAACGCTGTTGGAAGAGAAGAATCTATTCCACACAAACTTTCAACTTCTTACTTTTAACTTTATAACTTTACGAACTTTATAACTTTCATGCTACCAATATACAACAGCTAACGCTGTTGGAAGAAAAGAATCAATTTTCCAAACGCCACTATCCAATTCCTATTTCCTACTTCCCAATTCCGAAGAAAGAACCCACCCCGTCATCGCTTCGCGATGCCACCCCTCCTTTTGGAGGGGAATTTGAAGGAATAGCTGCTAAACAGCGCTATTAACGATGTTGGAAGAAAAATCCATACATGATCTTCAAGCCCTCACCTTGGGGAGGGTTTGGGTGGGGTTGAAAGACTTTCAGCCACTAACCGCACTACACAGAGTATAGTACGGAGACGTGCATATTCCTACTTCCCAATTCCGAAGAAAGAACCCACCCCGTCATCGCTTCGCGATGCCACCCCTCCTTTTGGAGGGGAATTTGAAGGAATAGCTGCTAAACAGCGTTATTAACGATGTTGGAAGAAAAATCCATACATGATCTTCAAGCCCTCCCCTTGGGGAGGGTTTGGGTGGGGTTGAAAGATTTTCAGCCACTAACCACACTACGCAAAGCATAGTGCGGAGGCATGCAAATTCTTATTTCCCGACCCCCTATCCTCTATCCCCAAATTCTACCAATGTTCAACAGCTAATGCTGTTGGAAGAGAAGAATCAATTTTCCAAACGCTACTATCCAATTCCTATTTCCTACTTCCCAATTCCGAAGAAAGAACCCACCCCGTCATCGCTTCGCGATGCCACCCCTCCTTTTGGTAATGGCACTAAGATAGTAAATATACTCAATCATTTGTACTTTTTATATGCCCCTGCTTTCGTTTTCCTTGTGAAATGTCTATTTGGTCTATACGGAATATTAGATTTACTTATATTCTGTTTCATTTTTACTATCATTTCTTTTTCTACCAGGCGACCAGTGAGAATAGACTCTACCAAGTTTGTCAGTAAGTAGATTCGTAGTATCTTCATAGAAATACCCAATGATATTTTCGAAGGGGGGGGAATCCGCTGTAGTAGCGGATTTTGACATTATTTCTCTTATATAATTATATGCTATCAAAGCTACCATTACCTCCTTGACCGCCATCTCCGGTGTCTTTGCCCTGACTATATTTATATTCATTATTGTCTTGATTTCTCTTATTGTTATTTCAATATCCCAGCGTGTAAAATATTTTAATATTATTAAATCTTTTGGTATGTTTTTATCTAATATTGTAGTAAATAAAACTAACTTTCTACCCTCTACATTCACGTCTTCAAACTCTATTCTACGCAATAATATTGCCTGATCTTCTATATTTAGCTTTTGCATTATTTTAGATTTTTTTTTCTCTGCCGATAGTTCAACTATCTCGTCATTGGGGGCTATAGTGTTTATTACTTTATAATTCCGTTTACGTTTTCCCGGTACTATTATATCTATCGATTTATTAATTAATTGAATAAATATTGCGTTACAATTATATAGATCATCGGCTAATAATAGGCTCCCACTTGGAATATTCTCTATTAAGCTACTTAAAAGCTCAAGCTCACTTTTAGAATCTGAATCTAATACAAAATCAGCTATTTTGCCACTTCCTTGATGTACTATTGCACTTAATAAACCACGAGGATAGCCATTGGATTCTTTTTTTTCATATTTCTTTACTATTTCTTTAGTATCTTGCATTTGTAGATAAGTACCATCTGTGATATACACTTCTCTGCCATGAAATTTGAGATGCTGAGTAGGTGAATTTACTTTTACTGATTCATTATATACTTCTCGTATTATTCTTTCTTCTATCCTGTTTCGTGCTTGTGCAAATGCCGATGTACTTGTAGATATAGACTGCTTCTTGCTCTTTTGTATTTTTAATTCGTGAGAGCTTGGCCTTCCTCTTCGTTTTTCTCTTACTTTCTTTTTGTTTTCTTCTTCTATTTGTTCTATATTGGTTTTTATTTCTTCGTGGCTCTTATTATATATAAATAACGCATTCTTCAGACTCTTGTCTCCGCTTAGATTTGCTTTTATCAATGTCAGCAATGTTATTGATGCAGGAAATACTCTATTGCGACTTGTCTTTTCTGTTAATTGCTCTACTAATTCAAAAGGATATTCCTCATTTAATACTGATGACAAATCTGTTTTTAATGCCTCGTGTATCAAGTGGCTTTTTTGAAGTGATTCATTTAGTTCCATTTTATATTCCTGTTATATTTAAAAACAAATACATACAAATATAACAAATATTTTTGATATTATAAAATTTATCTTAGTGTCATTACTCCTTTTGGAGGGGAATTTGAAGGAATAGCCTATAAACTATTTTATTACCGATGTTCAACAGCTAACGCTGTTGGAAGAGAAGAATCAATTTTCCAAACGCTACTATCCAATTCCTATTTCCTACTTCTCAATTCCGAAGAAAGAACCCACCCCGTCATCGCTTCGCGATGCCACCCCTCCTTTTGGAGGGGAATTTGAAGGAATAGCTGCTAAACAGCGTTATTAACGATGTTGGAAGAAAAATCCATACATGATCTTCAAGCCCTCCCCTTGGGGAGGGTTTGGGTGGGGTTGAAAGATTTTCGCAACGACCGCACTACGCAGAGCGTAGTGCGGAGGCATGCATATTCTTATTTCCCGACCCCCTATCCTCTATCCCCAAATTCTACCAATGTTCAACAGCTAATGCTGTTGGAAGAGAAGAATCAATTTTCCAAACGCTACTATCCAATTCCTATTTCCTACTTCCCAATTCCGAAGAAAGAACCCACCCCGTCATCGCTTTGCGATGCCACCCCTCCTTTTGGAGGGGAATTTGAAGAATAGTTACCCATATCTTCAATATATAATCTTTAAGCCCTCTCCTTCGGAGAGGGTTTGGGTGAGGTTGAAAGATTTTCGGTCCCCAGCCGCACTACGCAGAGCATAGTGCGGAGATGAAAGGGAGTGCCAACTTTCATTTTACCGATGTTCAACAGCTAACGATGTTGGAAGAAAGAACAACTTCCTAATTCCCAAACCCTATCCCCGAACCCCGAAGAAAGAACCACCCCGTCATCGCTTCGCGATGCCACCCCTCCAATTGGAGGGGAATTATAAGAAATAGCTGTTAACAGTTGCCTTTTACATCAATACATAATCTTTAAGCCCTCTCCTTCGGAGAGGGTTTGGGTGGGGTTGAAAGATTTTGAGCCACCAGCCATACTACGCAGAGCGTAGTATGGAGGCGAGCACTTCCTAACTCCCACTTCCCACTTCCCACTTCCTACTTTACAAACTTTATAACTTTGTACCCATTTATAATCGCGAAGAGTCAAAAATATATACATTATGCTTGTTAAGCATAGATATTTTTAGTAAATTGCATTTTATTATTTAATTATAATACAGTTAGGCGTGATATGAAGAGCTTATATTTTACTATTTTATTTTTATTATTTTCTTTGAGCTTTACTAATGCTCAAGATACTAATTGGCTGAAAATTATAACCCACGAGGCAGGAATTGACTCTGCACGTGGCTCTCGAGTAGTAATCGCCGATGTCAATAAGGATAACTATCCGGATTTAATATGGGGAACCGGAAATATCAACAACAACAAAATAGGGATATTACTCAATATACCTAATCCGGACATTAACTCCATGATAAAAAGAGTTTTTCGTGATTTTACTGCCGAGTCTAATATTAATCAAAACAGAGACCCTGAGAAAACCGGTAGAGTTGTCGATGTTTCCGCATTGGCAGATGTCGATAATGACGGTGATTTGGATTTGATTACATCTATTTATTATCATAGGTTGCAAATGTATCAGGGGAGTAATGACCCGGGAGACCGCACCGAATTATTATTAAATGACGGGCAGGGACATTTCTCAATATTTAAAAACAGCGGATTAAATACATTCAAATTAGTTGATACATTGCCCGATGGATTAGTTAATTGCACGGGTCTTGCATTTTTAGATTATGATTACGATGGTATCATTGACCTCTATATGTCCACTTGGTTTTATGATTATGCGTCTAATTTAAGTCATAATAATAGCGGATATATTACTCCTGACCTATTATTAAAGGGTAATGGCGACGGCACATTTACACTTCAAACTAATTCGGGTATTGAAAAAGTAAAGTATCCTATATACGGAGTAAATGTTACTGATTGGAATAATGACGGATGGCAGGATGTAATTACTTCTCCGTATTGCCGTTCTGGAGGAAGCTTATTCCGAAACAATAAAAACGGAACATTTAGCGATGTAGCCGGTCAAGCAAATTATTCCGCTCAATTAATGCAAGGAGACAATGGACAGAATTTATGCCAGTGGGAAGCTCTTCCCGGAGATTTTGATAATGATGGCGATATGGACTTGCTTCAAATAAATGTTCACGGCGGATATAATGCTGGTGAAGGTCGAACTCACGTAACCCTTAATCAAGGTTCGGCTAAATCATATAATTACGAATGGGAACTTGATAGATTAACGAGAATAGCTCCTGATTCTACTCATATTAGTGATGATGGGGGCTCTTGGATAGATATTGATGCAGATACTAAATTAGATGTATTAATTGGTCAAATAGGCTATAATAACGCTGCTAACGGCACTAATATGCAGGGGCAGACTAAAGTATATTTCTTAAAACAAAATGCTGATAATTATTTTAATGATATTTCCGCAGAACTTGGCTTTAATGAAACATTAGAAAACGGACATTCGATGGAGCCTTGCGATTATGATTTAGACGGAATTCAGGAAATATTTGTCAGCCATCAAATTTTAGATACTAATTATGTTAACGGCGAAATGAAAATTACTGACTATATGCAGATTGAGCTTTTGGAAAATAAGGTTGCCCGAGACAGTAATTTCATATCTGTTAAATTAGACCCTCCGGCTGATTGCAATAAATCTGCTATCGGCTCTAGAATAACAGTTTATTCCGATGATGTTATTCAGATTCGTGAGGTTCAAGCCGGTAACGGGCATTTTGCTGGGCAGCAACCATTTATTCAGAATTTTGGGATGAGCAAACGCCAAATTGATTCCATTGTAGTCAGATGGCCTAATAATACTCTTCAGACTACCTTAGTGAAAAATCCTGAAATTAATACAATTATTCAAATCGGAGCTGAGGGCAAAACCGGATTTCTGTTGCCAAATACAGAGTCTTATTCTCTAATATCTTTTGAAAAGCCATATATAAATACTCCTGATATAGATACCGGAACTACTTATACTATAGCTTTCAATGTAAAAAATTCAGGTAACAAGCCAATTAATGTCAGCAATGTCTCGATAATATCAGATGAAAATGTATATACTTTAGAATCAGAAACTTCATTTACATTAGCTGCCGGCTTAACAAAAGTAATCAACGTGGATTTTCTACCTACCGAAAGAAAGATATATTATGGAAAAGTCCAATTTAATTCTGATGCTACTAATGAGCAAATTAGTTATCAAGTAATAAAAGGGCATGGATATGCTCCTAAACCTCTTATTGAAGTAGATGCCGATAGCATATTATTTGCTAATATTTGGAAAGATTCAGTTCTAACTGCTAAATTGGGAGTTAAAAACATTGGCGTAAAAGACTTGATTTTTTCTGAAATTAAAATAGAAAACACATACTTGAAATCATTTTCTATAATAGGTACACCGGCTGATACACTAAAACCCGGCGAAACGCAATATATAACTATTCAATTTAAGCCTGTATTTATTAAGGTATATTCGACCAATTTGATAATAAAAAGTAACGCTTTTAATGCTACTACATTGTTAGTTCCAATAACTGCAGTTTGTGACGGACCTTCACCTATAATTTCAACTAATGTCGGCACTCTGCTATTCTTATCTACTGAAATCGGAACTACTAAAGATAAAGTTCTCGAAATATCAAATAAAGGTAATGCTCCTCTAACTATTTCGAATATTGATTTAGATTCATTATCAGATATATTTCTAATAGCCGAACATCCTACACCATTAGTAGTTAAAAAAGATTCGACATATTATTTAACTGTCAGCTTTGTTCCTAATGACGACTTAAAGCATATAGTAAATATGAATTTATACTCCGACGATAGGGCTAATCCTAAATCAACTGTTATATTGAGCGGAAAAGGTAAAAAATTAGGTATTGAAGATGACTGTCTCGAATGTAATTCATTTATAGTAGAGCTAAGCCCAAATCCGGCAAATGGTAGAGTTAATTTGAATTTCAAAAATGTAAAATACCTAAATAGTCAAATATCAATGAAATTGTATGATTTATCCGGTAGGATTATTACTCGCTACGAGTTCAATCCATCATTACAGCCAAATTTTGATATGATGCTTGAATTACCAAACTTAACAAATGGAATGTATTACTTGAATATTCAAATCGGATTTACCGACGAAACTATTCCGATTAGCATTCAGATGGATTAATATTTTCAATAAATACAAAACCCCTAACAGATTTAATTACTGATAGGGGTTTATTATATATTCTAAATTATTATAATATAAATTGGAGTTGAGATTGAGGCGTACGGCAGTCCATATCGGTACCACGTGAACGGTGGTCGATAATTTCGGCAGATACACCGATAGCACGCCCGATAAGGAATAGGATAAATACTAATTCCTGAATATCATTGGTGCTAACGCTACCTTTAGCCAAGTCTTCCCAAACTAATTTAAGAGCTATAACAGATATTACCGCATCAACATTGACGCAGAATACATTACGAGTAGCCCCTTCATTGAATAATTCGACTACTAATTTATGATAAAAATCTAAAAATACATTATAGATTCCTTTTTGCTCTAATTCATGGCTGACGAATTGCTCTCTCGGGTCATAATTAACATCATTACCTTTGAAAACAGGGTGATTTACGCAAGGGATTCTTGAATAAGTCAACTTACCGCCGTCTTTGGAATCTTTAACATAATCTCTATATTGAATCGCCGCTTTATTTGCTATAGATTTCAGGTCGAATGATAAATTTTTATCGCCCGGATTAGTCAATTTAATATCTTTAAAAATATTTAAAAGATAGTCCACAGCTTCAAATCCGTTACCGCCATGAGCAAAGCCGGTATTAAGCATAAACCCAGCAAATGCTGTAGGTATATAATTTCTTGCGGAAACTGATTCCTTAGCACCTTTTGCCGAAATTGTGCCCGGTCCATTAGAAAGCGTCAGCCCGATTAAATATTTCAATTCAATCAATTCGCTATCTTTTGGTTCGCGATTAAATAATATTCTGAAAGTATTATTAGTGAAGCTCTCGGTCATATTATGTGGCTTCATCTCTGTCAATTTCTGCCAGAATTTATTATTTTTTCGGTCAAGAACAGTGAAAGCAACCAAATTGGAAATTACATAGAAATAGCTCAATACATCTTCGGCGGTCTCGCGGGTGATGCGTTTCTCAAGCATTGGTTTCCAGAAAATACTCAAGGCTAACGAAGCAAGTAAAAATTCAAATTTATCTTTTATATGTAAATTATGTTTTTCGGAATAAGAAATAATAAATTGACATAATTGTAATGATTCGCATTTTTTATCGAATTTCTTTATTTCTTTTAGTAAATATTCTCCCAGAGTATCGGACTGATTAGCGGTAGCATTAAGTATTTCTTTTTCAATCAATGCTACTACTTTATCGGAATACTTTGTTGTATTTTCATCAATTCCGTTTTCGCGGATTATATCTATAATCAAACTACTGTAATATTTAGTTTTTTTGATATAATCATTATTACCGATAGACAGTATTTGACTTGCCAAATAAGCATTCGGTGAAGCACCGTTATGCTTGGCATAGTCGATAGCGTCCATTCTTTCGGCATCAACTTTAAGTAACAAATTCAGCAATACGTTAATTGTATTAATATCTTTCTGTTCAGGCATGATTTTAGCAAGGCAGAAATAAATATTTTCTTCAATCGAATTTTTAGACAATTCTAAAATTGATTTGCCATGTATCTCGGTAACTTGGGATTTAGAATCCATCCGAGAAGCACCGGATTTATCTGCCATATTCTGGCGTAAATATTGAGCACCTATATGCTTATTGATTTCGAGAATTTGCTTATCATAAGGCTCAATTGCTTTAACCAATGGCAAGTCTAATTCTTTAGGTAATTTAACTACATTGTCGCTCATCCATAATTTTAGGGATAAATCACCTGAAGAAGCAAAGTCAGGTTTTTCATCAATTTTTTCAAATACAGCATTCATGGCTTTAGGGAAGTCTTGAATAGATGCTATTCTGACTCCGAGCTTGCTTACTACAGGATTTTCAGGATTAAAGCAAGGCACGCCGAAATAATCGTCAAACCACTGCTCTTTGGTAATAGCATCGTCTCCACTGCCACCAAGTGCCCCTGCATGACCGCAAGAACGCGTTAGATCCTTTTTCCAACGTCCGGTAACGCAGACTACTATAGGCTTACTGAATGAAAATCTCCTTTCGCTAATCCAATCAAGAGCGATTTTCTCGTAATATCCTCCCGGCTCTACATATAGAGCAATTGCACGAGTTCTCGGGTCATTCTGGGCAGCATATAAAAATTCAGGAAGTGCGAAGTGAATATACACATCTTTTCCTGAGCTTACTGCTGTAGAAATACCGAAACCGCCTGTACGTAAGTATTCACTTATTGTAGTAGTGAAATTACCCGAATTTGAATGCACTGCAATAGTACCTTTTTGCAATGTTTCCCCGGGATGGTCTCCACCCAAAGCACCGCCGATACGCACATTATCCCATACATTGGCAACACCTAAACAGTTAGCTCCGACTACATCAACCCCAGCTTCTTGGCACATGAATCTAATCATCATAGAGTCTTTGGCAGGTACTTTTTCGGTTACGATAATAATGCGTTTTAAATCGTTATTATATAATATTAACTCGGAGACTGCTTGACTAACTGCAGCCGGAGGTAAATAAATTACGCCTACATCAAATGTGATGCCGGCACGCATTACTTCGCGAATACTTTTAAATACCGGTATATCTCCGATTTTTGTTTCAATTTTGCCGCCTCTGCCGTATTGAACGCCTGCTACTACATTTCCGTTGGAATATTCGTGAGATACCGGAGTAACTTTGCGAGATTCAGAACCGAGAATATTTATTACGCATGCTTTTGAGTCTTTAGTAACCAATTCCTCAAGAGAATATACTCCTACATAATATGGGAATGGTTTAGAAATTAATTGTTTCATAATTTATACCTGTTATAATTTTTTTTACATAAATTTTTTGATATAGTCGGCTTTGCCTTCTTTTGCCCAGAAGTCATCTATGCGTTTTGCATATTCGATAGTTCTAATCATAGAAGTATCATAACCGAATATTTTATAAGGCAATTTCAAAGTATCTAAAATATCTTTGGCGTAGAACATACCTTGAATTAAGTTTGGTCCGCCTCTGCCTATAACGGTATAAATCGGTTTTTTGCCAAATTCGGCAAAATGGTCTCGTAACGCATCAAATATACCTTTGAAAGTAACGTATATATCGGTATTATTAGCTTTACCGCCGATAATTAAAAGTACATTCGCTTGGTCTATCCAATGCTTCATAACGATTTTACTAATTTCATATATTTTTTCATAAGGCGGATTGCCACCGAAATCGGAAGCAAATATCGCTTTGGTGCCAAGTGTCTCTGTAGCCGCCGAATTTGCACCACCGCCAAACATAAACGGAACTATCGAGCCGGCATTATTGACTTCTACAACGTCGCTCTGCCCCTGATATGTACGCAACTGATTTATCTCATTTTCAAATTTTGATGTTTCGGTAATAAATATGGAATAGGGGAGTCCGGTTCTCTTCCAGTCCGGATTATCTTGGTCAAATGCAGCTTTTAAATCGCAAGCTACAGGTATGAAGCTATTGCCTACTTTTTTAATTCTTATTGGATTAAGCTCAAGAGTAGTTACTCCGAAGTTGGCATATAAATCCCATAATCTTGGTAAAAACTGAACAAGTGGAGAGATAAAGGCTTCGGGACAACCTAAATCGTTCAGTGCATTAGTAACGTCGAATGACTTAATGCCTATAAATGGGTCTATCCAAACTATTGCTTTTTTATCAGCTGGAAGTTCTTCGATATCCATTCCTCCGAAAGGAGTGATAGTAAATACAGGTTTGCGTTCAACAGTTGAATCGGTAATGCTAAAGTATAATTCCATATTACACTCAGAAGGAACAAATTCTTCAAATACTACGCCATTGGCTTTTATCGTCTTTGACCCGTATTTGTGAGATGCAAAATAAAGCTCTTCTTTTGCTTTGTTCACATCTTCGATAGAGTCAACGATTTTTACTAACCCGGCTTTCCCTTTTTTGCCAACACCTCCGGAGAAGTATGGTTTAACTACTATTTTGCCGGTTGGCTTCATTAATTGCTCAATTTCTTCATTAGTAGCAGATCCTGTTAAGTTCTTTGCATAAGGAAATTCAACTAAATCAAGTAATCTTGAGCCATATCTTAGTCCCGATATTTGCACTGTAATACTTCCTATACTATTCAATAAATAATTTAGATTTCTTATGACGAACGCATTCATCTTTTAGGTTAAATTATTTTATTAGGACAATTTTATCCTTAAAGAATATAATAATTTGTTAATAAATAAAATAAATAAGTTTATAGAGAATAAAATACTGATTGAGAGAGTTAATCAAGTGTTGAAATAATAATTGCTTAGTAAGTAAAAAGGTAAATAATGATTTATTTGTATATTTTATAACATTTACTATTTGAATTCGTACAAAGGTCTTGTAACAATTATAAAATGATATTAAAACATTCCATTCCCAACTTTCTATTTTAAACTTTCTTTCTACCAATATTCAACAGCTAAAGCTGTTGGAAGAAAAGCCACACTACGCAGAGCATAGAGTGGAGGCATGCATATCCCTATTTCCGAAACCCGAAACCCGAACCCCGATAAAAGAACCACCCCGTCATCGCTTCGCGATGCCACCCCTCCAATGGATGGGAATTTGAAGATTAGTCTATAAAGTGTTACCCATATCTTCAATATATAATCTTTAAGCCCTCTCCTTCGGAGAGGGTTTGGGTGAGGTTGAAAGATTTTTCAACCACCAGCCGCACTACGCAGAGCATAGTGCGGAGGCGAACATATTCCTATTTTCAAATACAGATAGCATTGGAAGAGAAAAAAGAAAAAGGGGGTAGCAAATTCTTTCTACCAATATTCAACATCTAACGATGTTGGAAGAGAAATCCATACATGATCTTAAAGCCCTCCCCTTGGGGAGGGTTTGGGTGGGGTTGAAAGATTTTCGCCACCAGCCACACTACGCAGAGCATAGAGTGGAGACATGCATATTCCTATTTTCAAATACAGATAGCATTGGAAGAGAAGAAAGAAAAAGGGAGTACCAGTTTCATGTTACCAATATTCAACAGCTAACGCTGTTGGAAGACCAGCCGCACTACGCAGAGCATAGTACGGAGATGTACATATTTCAACTTCCCACTTCCCACTTCCTAATTCCTAATTTATAACTTTATAACTTTCAACTTTACGAACTTTATAACTTAAATTACTGTTCTCTTTCTCACATATTTGTAGTTGCCGATGCGAACCTCTATAATGTAATCTCCGGGGGGCATACGGCGACCTTTATCATCGCGTAAGTTCCAAGTTAGAGAATACGAACCCGGGTTTTGAGAACCTTTGAAGATGGTCTGAACCACGACTGCTTGAATAGAATAGACAACTACTTCAACATTGATAGTAGATTCCAATTTATAAGATATGGTAGGAGTAACATCCTCTATAATTCCAAGGAACATACCGATAGTATTTAGTTGCATTTTAAATCCGAATGGCATATAAGTAGGAGTAAAAGGCACATACATAGATTGTAAAATATTATTTTGATATTGGGCGATTTCAACGGCAGATGGTGCATAATAACTATTAGGCACAGTCAGATTTTTTCTGATTACATCATTGGCGGATAGATTGCTACCGGTATAATATTGAATTTCGGCACCGGTTTGCATTAATTCCGACCAGAAACGAGTATAATTCGGGAGTTTTGTCTTTAATGCTCTATAGTAAGCAGAATCCTGCTCGGCAGTATAGTGGTGTCTGTCAAGAGAATCGCCACCGGGAAGAATATAGCGATTATTAATATCGCTATTACTTTTCTCTTTACCGATTAGTTTTTCCAAGTCTGTTCTTTTATCGTCTTGAATGATAATTGTTTTGCTAGTGTCCTGAGTACCACAGTAAACCGGAATGATTCCGCAAGAACTAATTATCAGTAATAATATTAAGGCTGTATTCTTTATCATAATCTTTTTTATTTATCAACATACTTTTATAATAACGTAACAAAATATAATAAGATACTAAAATAATAAATATATTTTAAATTATGTCGTTTTTTTTTGATGTAAATTGTGCCATTTGCAAGATATACCGGTACAAATGAAGTCTCTGCTTTACAATCGGAAAACTGTTAGTTTAAGTTAAACATTAATTTTTATATTGATTTTTATACTGTGATTGATACTATTATAGTTGTCGTAAATATAGAATATCATATCTTATTAAATAAATTATTTGGTATCAACATCAGCCTTTCTCCACTGTAAAAATACTAAAAACTGTAGCAAAAATCTGCTTCCTACATTTACTTCTACACTTCAGCGTGAGAAGCAGTGATTCAGAGTAATTGCTATTAGTAGCAAAACGTTAGTAATTATTTGTAACAGTCTATAATGCAACTAATTATTTGAGCCGAAATTGTTTTTATATATATTAACAAATTCAGCTAAAATCATTGCGGTAGCTCCCCAGAGAGGGGCATTTGCACCGATTTCCCAGTATGGGACTAACACTTTCCCACCGAATAAATCCCAATAATCACTCTTGATATTTGAGTCTTCTAAAAAATAATCAAATGGAATTTTTAATATGCTTTCTACTTCATCTGCACTTGGATTTATGTTATCAATTGATTCAATAAAACCGATATATGGCTTAATCAGTGAATTGGAAGGAGAGACAAACAGTTCTGATAATTCACCGATGATTGAGACTCCGTTAGCATGAATTCCTATTTCTTCTTCGGTTTCGCGTAGAGCCGTTTGAAGGTAAGTTTCGCCGGTGTCAACTCTGCCGCCGGGAAAACTGATTTGACCGCTATGAGATTTTAACTCTCGGCTTCTCTCGGTAAATAATATTTTCAATTGTTCATCTTCAACAATTAGAGGTAATAGTACTGCACTTTTTTTAGCATTTGGCGTAGCTATCATATTCCGATATAGATTTTTGCCTAATTTAGGGGCAACTATTGAATGAGCATTTATTCCGGGCAATTCGATTTTTTTACTAAATATGTTTCGTATTGTATCTATTTGATTTTGCATTGTATTCAATTCCGTTATACAAATTATTTTATAATAGACGAATTCTGATTTTCATTATTACAAGATGGCTATTGCAATAACTATCGAATTTTGATTTTTACATAATACAACCTAACTGTTAACTGTCAGGTTGTATCATAAAATGTGATTTTTCAATCTTATATAAAATAATTATTAAGAGATTTTCAAATATTTTCTTTATTAATGTCTGTCCGGCATTCCGCCAGTATTAGTTCCGCCAGCCGTACCGCTAAAATTTTTCAAATTATAAGTTAGAGATAGGAGTACATACTTTTTAAGTACCGTATTAGTAGTAGTCTGTGTATAATATTCGCTATAATCAGTTGAATAACTCTTATTATTATCTAATAGGTCATTTGCGGTAAGCCTTAATTCAAACATGTTATTGAATAATTTCTTGCCTACGCTAAAGTTGAGAATTTTTGAATCGGAATTTGCACTATTTACGTTATCACCTTTATAGAAAGTTGAGCGGAAGTTTGCATTAACAAAGAAGCCCTCCCAAATTATCCAGTTCATATCGAAGCCAACACCGATAGTAGAATAATGATTTGAGCTTTTTGAAGAAGTCTGATTTTTAGTAATATTATAATTATAATTTAAATTTGCATTAAAATCTAAATTCTCACTAATATTGGAGCCAAGGTTAAACATACTATTAATTGACCAAGCATCAGATTTACTTTCTACATTATTGACAAGGCTCGGGGTATGAGTATAAGTAATGCCGGTTCCCAGATTTAAGTTTGAGGATATTAAGCCAACAGGGAATCCGTAATTGATGAATGCTCTTGAGTCCCAATATCCGTTTAAGTTAATCGGCTTAGAGAATTGAGAGCCTGATGCTAATTTAGTAGTTGCATTCAGCATGGTGTCTTTAGTAGCTATCAAATATGAATTAGTAATGTAATTATTACGGAAATTTACTGCAAACATAGTCATAAAAATATTACTCATATTCTCGCTCATATTATGGAATCTTAAATTAAGAGTATGAGAATACTGTGGCTGCAAATTGATATTACCGGAAGTCAATTGAGTAGAGGTTGAATTATCAATTACATCTTGCAATTGAGTAATGCTCGGAGCAAGAGTCGATGTCCGATAGTCAAATCTCAAATTAGTTCTTTGGTTGAATTTGAATCTAATCTGAGCATTAGGTAGAAAGTTATCAAAAGTTCTTTTTGTATTTAAATAATTAGGAAAAACTTGGTCGCTGTTTAAGCTCGAATTTTGGTAATTAGTACCTAAAGACATATTAAATATTTTACCTTTTAATTTATATGTAATTCCTGCTTTTTGAGTAATATAGTCGCTTTCTGTTTCATTAGAAAGTGTGCTGTCTAAACTTGAATAATCATTAAGTAAAGCATTATAGCTTAGAGTTCTTGTATTCGAATTACTATTGCTTTTATTAGCAGAATAAACTAATTGCAACTGACTTACTTCAGACAGTGGCTCGGCATAAGTAAGCTCTAATCCATAACCGAAAGTATTGGAATTATTATCAGCTTTTTGGTCAATAGTATCAATACTATTAATAGATGAGTAATAAGTAGTATATGAATTATTAAATGAATTCCCATCTTTTTCATTATAAGAAGTAGATAGATTTATAGTTAAAATTCTGCCACTAGTATCAAATCTATGCCTGTATGATAATGTATTAGACAAATTTAAACCATTGTAATTAGAACCATAATAACCGTAAGCGGAATTAATGCTGTCTAATCTGTTGAGTAAAGTAAAGCTATTATAATCGCCGTTACTTTCATAATTTTGATAACCGATTGAATTTCTAAACATTATAGAATTATCTTCATCAATAGCGTATTTTATTTTAAAATTAACTCTATGGTTATAATTATCCGAGCCGGCTGTACCGGACTGGTCATAATTCTGTATTGAATCTGCCGATAAATAGTAGTCTTTAAGGCTTAATTGTTCATTGTCATTATGAGAATTATTGAAGAAATAGCTTCCGTTAAATTCAACTTTATCATTAAACCATAAATCAGAAAAGTTAGTACCGATAGAGTTAGTTTTAGCTATACCATCTGTAGGACTAACCATAAAGCTTGAAATATTTTCAAACATACCGCCTGTAGGTCTAAGTTCCGAATTACTTGTCATTTTCTTACTTGGCTGACCGCCACCCGGAGGACGTGGCATACGATTACCGCCTCCGCTACTGTATGCACCGACTATATCTTCTATAGAGAAATTAGTTTGGTTTGTGTTATTAGAAAGTGCAAGTACAGTCCATCTCAAATCGCCGTTGAAAACATTAATAGTACCGGTAGCGGCATATTTATCGTCAGTTCCGTAACCGGCGTTGAGCTTCCCAAATTGCCCGTATCTTTTATATGATTTAGTGATGATATTCATCGCTTTATCGGTATTGCCGTCATCGAAACCGGAGAATTCAGCTTGGTCGCTCAATTTATCATATATTTGAATTTTATCTATTACATCTGCCGGTATATTTTTTAAAGCTACAGTTGGGTCGTCTCCGAAAAACGGTTTTCCATCTACCAATACTTTCTTTACTGTCTCGCCCTGTGATTTCACAGTACCGCTGGCATCAACCTGCACACCGGGCATCTTTTTAACTAAATCTTCGGCAGTAGCGTCGGGATTAGTTTTATACGCTCCCGCGTTAAAAATTGTTGTGTCCTCTTTAGTTTCGCCTATTGGCATCTTAGCAGTTACTAACACGTCTTCAGTAGTGATTTCCTCAGGACTTAAGCTTAGAGTTCCGAGATTTTCTATTTGCTTAGCTGATAATTTAATAGATTGCTCAAATTTTGCATAACCGATATATGTGATTTTTAAACTGTATGTACCGGCTTTAATATCTTTAAAAGCAAATTTACCGCTTGATTTACTTCTTTCGCCATACTTGACATCGGAATCTTGATTTAAAGTAATGGTAGCTCCGGATAGGGCTTCGTTTGTCTTTGCATCTTTAATTATACCTGAAATTTCGGCAGCTGATATATTCATTGTAAACAAAATTATTATAGCTGCAATTCTAATTATTTTCATCATCTTCAAAACCAATTTGTTGCTAAAAACTGGCTTTATAGACGTTCAAAAATGATAAAAGGTTTAATAGATTGAGGATTTATATCAGCTACTATTTGAAGTAGTACGCTTAATGGCTTCTTTAATCTGGTGCAAAATACTTTCATTCTACCAATATTCAACATCTAACGCTGTTAGAAGAAAAGCCGCACTACGCAGAGCGTAGAGCGGAGACGAGTATATTTCCTAATTCCCAAACCCCTATCCCCGAAAAAAGAACCACCCCGTCATCGCTTCGCGATGCCACCCCTCCAATTGGAGGGGAATTTGAAGGAATAGCTGCTAAACAGCGTTATTAACGATGTTGGAAGAAAAATCCATACATAATCTTTAAGCCCTCCCCTTGGGGAGGGTTTGGGTGGGGTTGAATGATTTTCAGCCACCAACCGCACTACGCGGAGCATATTCCTACTTTCAACTTTATAACTTTACGAACTTTTGATTGCCAGCACAAAATAGTAAAAAGCCAAAATATTTATTCAAAATAAAGTGTTAATATTTTATTTATTATTAGTATATTGCATTTTTTGTATTTTTTCAATTTTTAAAAACGCTGTTAAAAAATAATAGTTATACAAATAATAGTTTTAAATAATAAATATTAGGTGTGTATGGAGAACGTATTACACGGAATTTTCGGATTAGGATTTTTAATAACATTAGCATTTCTATTCTCCAATAACAAACGAAAAGTTAATTGGAAATTAGTTAGTTTGGGCTTATTAATGCAATTTGGGTTTGCTCTTATAGTATTAAGAACCCCTTATGGTAAAATGGTATTTGAATGGATTAGTAAAGGCTTTGTAGCATTATTAAGCTTTTCATTAGAAGGTGCTCAGTTTGTATTTGGTCCATTGGGAATGCCACCGGGAACACCCGGAAGTTTCGGGATGATATTTGCATTCCAAGTATTGCCTACGATAATATTTTTTGCGGCAGTAATGGGAGTATTATATCATCTTGGTATTATGCAGAGGGTAGTTCAAGGTATGGCTTGGGTAATGGGCAAAATACTCGGCACAAGTGGTGCCGAATCATTATCTGTAGCTGCTAATGTATTTATTGGACAGACCGAAGCTCCGTTAGTTGTCCGCCCCTATATTGCTACTATGACTCAATCAGAATTATTAACTATGATGATTGGAGGAATGGCTCATATTGCCGGCGGTGTGATGGCAGCTTATGTGCAGATGCTCGGAGTAGCATTTGCAAAAGCTAAAGGCTGGCCCGTTGATTCGGCTCAAGTTCTTTTTGCCGGTCAATTACTTGCTGCAAGTGTAATGTCTGCTCCCGCTACAATGATAATTGCCAAAATATTGATTCCGGAAGTTGGGACTCCGCTTACTAAGGGGACTGTAAAATTAAAAATTGAGAAGCAACATTCAAATGTTATTGAAGCAACTGCTGCCGGTGCTTCTGACGGTGTTCGTTTAGCAATTAACGTAGCAGCTATGCTTATAGCTTTTATAGCTTTAATCTACCTTATTAATGCCATATTGGGTGCTGTTGGAGATTGGACAGGGTTAAATTACGTTTTGAACCAAAATTACGGTAAACCCTTGTCGCTCGAACTGCTATTTGGTTTTGTGCTTCAATTTGTTGCTTATGCTATCGGAGTACCTTGGAAAGATGCTATGAATGTCGGATCTTTAATGGGTATCAAGCTTGTTCTTAATGAATTTGTAGCATATTCCAGATTATCAGATATGATTTCTGCAAATTTACTTTCAGAGAAAGCCATTACTATCGCTACTTATGCACTCTGCGGATTTGCTAATTTCTCTTCAATTGCTATTCAAATCGGAGGTATCAGCCCTCTTGCCGAAAGTAGGAGAGGAGATATTGCCAAACTTGGGCTTAAAGCTGTTCTCGGTGGAACAATTGCTACTCTGATGACGGCTTCTATAGCAGGCATTTTATTGTAATATAATTATTGTTTATATCATAATTATAATAAATCTATTGGATTAAAGGCTATGTAAATAACGGAATGTTGCAATTTATAACTTATGTAAAATCAGCCTCATGAATTTCCGATAAATGGATTAATTCGATTTTTCATAGCCTCTGAAGCATGAAGTTGAATTTAGAGGAACGGATAATTAAAATAGATTTCAGTTTTTTACAGAGCCACTATAGTGGCAGGTACAGCGAGATATGATTTGCCTTATCCCAAATAAGAAATAATATTTAATTACTGATTGATGTATAATCGTATGTGGATATAAAAAAAGAGAGCTAAGCTCTCTTTTTTAATTTTTAAACATCTATAATGCTAATATTTTTTAGTCTTTTTTCTTCTGTCTTTAAAACCGGATGTTTCTTTATCGGGTTTTCTATCGCTAAAGCTTGGTCTGGAATCATCTTTTTTAAAAGTGGACACTCTATTAGAATAATTTCTTCGGTTATGACCGGATTTGTTTCTATCGCGACTGTCGCCACCTCTATCTCTACCGTCTCTGCTACCGCCTCTGCCACCATTTCTATCATAGTTGTCAAATTCTCTCTCGAAAGTTTGAGAAGAGTCATAGCTTTCATTTTTCTGGTCGAGAGTCAATTTCAGCATAGCCGCTGCTATATCAAGAGCTATTAAATCGTCGTCCATCATTTTGGTAATCAGATTGACATATTTAGTCAGATGCCCTTTGTTAATTACCGCTTCAATTTTATTTTTGAAATTTAGAACGCGTGTTTCGTCCAAATCGGTAATTGACGGTACTTGACCGGCTTTCATCTTCATAGCATTAGTTTTCTCAATGCGTTTCAGATAATAAATCTGTTTGCCGACAATAAAAGTAAATGCTATACCGGTTTTACCTGCTCTGCCGGTTCTGCCGATTCTGTGGACATAATCTTCTTCATCACTTGGCAGGTCATAGTTAAATACGGCTTCGATGTCATTAACGTCAAGACCGCGTCCGGCTACGTCTGTAGCAACCAAGATTTCGATTACTCCATTACGGAAATTACGCATTACTTTCTCGCGTTGAGCCTGATTCATATCGCCGTGAAGTCCTTCGGCAAAGTACCCACGAGACTTCAGTACTTCAACCAATTGGTCAACTCTGTTTTTTGTATTACAGAACACCAATGCTAATTTAATATTATGGAAATCAATTAATCTGGCAAGAGCTTCGGCTTTGGCATTTTCTTGGATTTCGTAATATATTTGCTCAATTTTCGGAGCATTAATTTTCTGATTAGTTACATCGACAACTTTAGGATGGTTCTGGTGCTTTTTCATCAGTCTGGCAATATCTTCCGGCATAGTAGCCGAAAACATAACTGTTTGGCGTTCAGTAGGAGTCTTCTCCAAAATCATTTCTATATCATCTCTAAATCCCATATCTAACATTTCGTCGGCTTCGTCGAGAACTACGAATTTAATTGCATCGAGCTTGATTGTACCACGCTTAATGTGGTCAATTGTTCTGCCCGGAGTTCCAATTACAATTTGTGTGTTTTTGCGTAATGCTTTGAATTGCCTTTCGATTTCTTGCCCGCCATATACCGGAGTAACAGTTATATTACCTTTATATTTCATCAGCTTGCGGAATTCATCTGTAACCTGAATAACTAATTCGCGTGTAGGACACATTACAATGGCTTGTATATCAGTCGAATCGTAGTCTAATCTTTCAATTATCGGAATTGCAAATGCGGCTGTTTTGCCGGTGCCTGTTTGAGCCTGACCGATTATATCAATCCCCTGCATAATATGAGGAATTGTCTCGGACTGTATCGGCGATGCCTCTTCAAATCCCATATCAATAACTGCTTTAAGCATCTCTTCCGATAGACCCAACTCGGCAAACTTTAATCTCTTCACTCTTCACCCTTAAATAAAATAATTCTGTTTAGTGCATAATACTACATTATTTTAATAACCAGATGACGCTTTTAATTGAAAAATAACACAGATAATTCATATCCTGCTCTGCCGGCTATTGTCCTTGCAGTTTTAGCAATGCTATTGACTATTAAGTATTAATATTATTGTATCCGGCAAAAAATAAATTTATTTGCTGAAAATATTTTCTTAAATACTGCTGAAGTTGGGGGGTTGGGGATTGGGGATAGAATATAAACTCCCCTCCCTCCTACGCTCTGCGTAGGAGGGAGGGGGTAAAATGCTACCTTGCTATTACAAACATTCGATTGATAGTGCCGAACTCGGTTTTTTAGGTAAATATAATAATTTCCCTAACTTAAAAGTTCTTCCAGCCCTTAAGTTTAGGAAACTATATATTTACCTCATTATTATAAATGAATGTGAGTAAACCCCTGTGTTTGTTGTTATATTCATATAGTATGTTCCAGATGATAGACTATCGGTATTGATAGCAATTTGTTCGTTAGTTAGTAGAATCGGGTCATTAACAAATCTAACTACATTGCCTGTTATATCTGAGACTTCAATACTTTTTATATTAAGTTCTTGATTTAACTTTGTGATTATTATATTTGTATAATTGGCATCTTGAACAAAACTGAAATATTGATTTGGGTTTTCCTTTACAGAAGCATTTCCAAATCGTGCTTTTAGCATAATCAAAGTACTGATAGCTATATATTTCATGTCCTTCGAAATTGAAATAGGTGCAACGTTACCTTCTAGATTATAATTATAAGCAACTTTCCCGTCATTTGTATTAATTAGATAAACATTATATCCTGAATAAGCCATAAAATTACCGTCAGAGCTTAACTGATAACTTTCAAATTGAGCTGGTAAGTTTATGCTTCTCAATTCCGAGAATCCATTATTAGGGTCTAAAACTTTAAAACTATCATAAGTCCAGTGTGTTTCGTCCAATTGTTTCCATTTTAAAACGAAGAGTTCATCTTTTGATGGGGAGAAAATCGGACTTGTATAAAGGCTTGGTAATGTTAAATACATTGAGTCTGCAATCAAATTATAAACAAATAAAGAACTTTTAGAATTTTCTCTGCCTAAAGCAAGAAACTTACTATCTTTACTAAAAGAAAATGAAATAGGCAATGGAGATACTTCTATTTTAGATTTTAAGCTATAGTCTTTAGTATTAATAACATAAATACCGTTAATGTCATTATTGTCAAATGTGATCCCTAAATCAAAAGCTAATAATGAATCATTTGGAGAGTAAAGCACCTTAGAGATATAAGAATCTACTTGATTTCTTTGAATTACTTTTTCAACTTTTGATTCAATATCCCAAACTGATATTTTTGACAAGTAAGGTACTCCTGATAAATCGTCCGTTACAACAGCTAATTTATTACCACTATTATTAAAAGTAATAGACATAATTTGACCTTTATCAGTATTGATAAGCGTATCAAGGGGTTCTCCGGTTAATACATCAACTAATATTACACCAATATTTTCTTCTCCTATAGCCAATATTTGATTGTTAGGATGAAAAGCAAGAGCATTAGATTCAAATGGTTTTGCCCAAATCATATCCTCTTCCGCCCTCAGCCCGCTACTACCCACCAGAGTAAAAGCAAAAAATAGTAAAAAACCAAATTTTCGTAACATAGAGTTACCCTTTCAAATTATTAAAAAATATCAGGAATTTATTTTCCCGTGTGCTTTGGATTTTATGTTTATAATTATTAGCTAATCGTTCATTAGCAACTTACAAATAAATAAAATACAATACAAATAAAAAATCGACTTTTATGAACAAATCGCATTATTTTTTACTATAATATATTAACGATTGTAATTATTAAATTCAGTTTGTAGTAAGTCCGGTATAATATAGGGTTTGGGGATAGGAATTAGGAATTGGGAATTAGGAAAATTGTGTATTAGAGTTATGCTAAGGTCTTTTAATTATATTAGAATAATTACAGTTTAAAGGAGTTTGAAAATGTAAATTAATATTAATAGAGGGCTACTTATAGAAAAAAGATAGAAATTTATTATATTGCGGTCTGAAATTGTTAAATATGAAATATGGATAGATGGCACTAAACTTAGTTAAAAATAAAGATAATATATTTGATGCAGATAGTATTACTAAAGGACTTAATCCTGAGCAAACGCAGGCAGTAGAGTGCATTATCGGTCCTCTGCTGATAGTTGCCGGAGCCGGCAGTGGCAAAACCAAAGTACTAACCCACAGAATTGCTAATTTAATTTATAACGGAGTTAAACCTTGGACAATTCTCGCACTGACTTTCACAAATAAAGCTGCCGGAGAGATGAAGCAGAGAATTGCTAAAATATTGGGAGCGGAGCAGGCAGATAAAGTATGGGCGGGTACTTTTCACTCCACATTTGCAAAAATATTAAGATTTGAAGCGAATTTTCTGGGATATACTAGTTCATTTTCTATCTACGACAGCGATGATTCTTTGAGCCTTATTAAAGCTATCATCAAAGATTTGAATTATGACCCCAAAGACATAAAACCTCAAGATGCACGCTCAAAAATATCTTGGTCAAAAAATCAAATGATAAATGTGATGGAATTCCATCGCTCGGCGGTTACTTATCAAGAGAAATGTATAGCTAAAATATTCGAAGAGTATAATAAACGGTTATTTGCCAATAATTCAATGGATTTTGATGACTTATTACTAAATATGATTCATCTCTTCCATAATCAACCCGATGTATTGAAAAAATATCAAAATAAATTTCAATATATTCTAGTTGATGAGTATCAGGATACTAATCGTGCCCAATACATTATTATCAATGAGCTTGCCAAAGCTCATCATAATTTATGTGTAGTAGGCGATGATGCACAGAGTATCTATAAATGGCGTGGGGCAGACATCAGAAATATTCTCGATTTTAAAATTGACTATCCCAAAACCAATGTTATCCGATTAGAGCAAAATTACCGTTCTACTCAGACTATCATCTCTGCTGCCGATTCCGTAATAAAAAAGAACCGCTCGCAGATACCGAAAACGTTATGGACCGAAAATCCCGAAGGCGATAAAATTGATTTATTCGAATTTGATAGCGATATAGAAGAAGCTGATAAAATTGCAGAGCGAATTAATGAAGGGCTGAGCTCAAAAGACTTTATTGAAAACGATTTTGCATTACTATACAGAACCAATGCCCAGTCTCTATCATTAGAGAATGCCCTTAGACGAAAAAAAATCAAATATATGGTGGTCGGCGGTGTGTCTTTCTATGCACGTAAAGAAATTAAAGATGTGCTTTCGTACTTGAAAATATTGGTTAATCCACAAGATAATGAAGCATTGCTCCGCTCTGTTAATGAGCCGCCGAGAGGTATTGGCAATACTACTATAAAGCATATTCAGAATTTTGCCGCTATGCAGAGAATTTCATTATTCGAAGCTTTCTGCCGTGCCGAAGAAATTGAAGAGCTACAAAAAAGAGCCGTTATCGCCGTGAAAAACTTTTCGGAATTTATCTTAGCTCATAAATATATATTGACATCAGATACTACTGTGCTGCATGTCTCAAATTATATTGAAAAAACTAATATAATCAATATGTATAAAGAAATGGATACTGATGATGCTAAGGACAGGCTGAACAACATTAATCAATTGTTTATTGATTTGGAGCAGTTTTTCTATACTATCGAAGATGCTACTCTCGAGGATTATCTTCAGCAGAGTACATTAATAACTGATTTAGATAAAAAAGATTTGCACCAAAATTCCGTTAAATTGATGACACTTCACGCTTCTAAAGGGCTGGAGTTCCCCTATGTCTTTATCGCCGGTATGGAGCAAGGACTTTTTCCGCTTGGCAATGCTATTAATAATCATGAGGAAATGGAAGAAGAAAGACGATTATTTTATGTAGGGATTACTCGAGCCGAACGTAAATTAATGCTTTCGCATTGCAAGAGAAGAATGAAATTCGGAGAGATTCAGGAGCAATGTAAATCTGCATTATTACTTGATGTGGATAAAACATTCCTAAATGAAATTAATCGCAGACCACAGAGAAGAGAAATTACTAAAAAGGATAATCCTTTTCTTCCGAAACAGCAAATGCCGAGAGCTCAGCCTCAGCCCAAAAAAGAATTTTATTTTGATGATATACCGGCTCAAGAGACTTATTCTCAGCTACCCAATAATACTGTTGCTAAGCAGCCTCTATATCTGAATCTAAAAGTTGGCGATACTATCAGGCATTCGTTATTCGGAGTTGGGAAAATTGATGCACTTTCCGGAATTGCGGATAACAAGCAGGCAGAAATCAGTTTTCCGTCAGTAGGTAAAAAGAAAATATTAATTAAATTTGCCAAAATGGAAAAGATTAAATTATGATTTACTTCATCTCTGACTGCCATCTTGGTCTATTAGAGCGTTCCGAAGATAAGAAACGCGAAGATTTACTACTCGCTTTTATGGAGAAGATACGTCCTGATTGCGAAAGATTAGTTATAGTCGGAGACTTTTTCGATTACTGGTTTGAGTGGGATTTCGTCTGCCCGAAATATTTCTATCGCACTCTTGCCGAGCTTTATAAATTCCGTTCGGCAAATATTCCTATTGATTATCTGATGGGTAACCATGACTTCGGGCATAAGACTTTTTTTAGTGATGAATTGGATATTGAAATTCATAGAAATGATTTGGTTAGAAATTATTATGATAAAAAGTTCTATCTTTTTCATGGAGACGGGCTTTCTTATAAAGACGGACTATATAGAATATTAAAAAAAATATTAAGAAATCCTTTTAACTTAAAATTATATCTCAATCTGTTACATCCTGATTTTGCTATTAAAATGGCTCATTCCACTTCTAAAAAAAGCAGAAAGCATACCGATAAAAAGCTCTATGGTGATAAAGACGGAATGACAGATTTCGCTATTGAGAAAATTGAAGAAGGCTTTGACTATGTGATTTTTGGACATAGGCATAAGCTTACCGAATTGAAATATAAAAACGGTACATATATTAATCTTGGTGATTGGCTTAAATCACCTCATTTCGGAGCATTTGACGGTAAGGAATTTAAGCTGATTTCGGTAATAGAGTTTTTGAAATAAAAAGCTTGCTGCTATAATTGATTCATAAATATTAAACCAGTTGAAAGATCCAAAATATTTCGCCTCCTTACTACGTTCTGCGTAGTGCGACTGGAAGGTGAAAATCTTTCAACCCCACCCAAACCCTCCCCAAGGAGAGGGCTTGAAGATCATGTATGGATTTTTCTTCCAACATCGTTAGATGTTGAATATTGGTAGAATGAATATGTCCCCCCATTTCATCTCCACACTATGCTCTGCGTAGTGCGACTGGAAGGTGAAAATCTTTCAACCTCACCCAAACCCTCTCCGAAGGAGAGGGCTTAAAGATCATGTATGGATTTTTCTTCCAACAGCGTTAGATGTTGAATATTGGTAGAAAGAATTTGGTACTCCCTTCTTCTTTCTTCTCTTCTCTTACAATGCACTTTGTAGGAATATGCACGCCTCCGCACTATGCTCTGCGTAGTGCGGCTGGGGACCGAAAATCTTTCAACCTCACCCAAACCCTCTCCGAAGGAGAGGGCTTAAAGATCATGTATGGATTTTTCTTCCAACAGCGTTAGCTGTTGTATATTGGTAGAAGAAACTCCTATAAGACTTCCTTAAAAATTGTCATTCTGAACACCTGAAGAATCCAGATAAATCAAAATATTGATAACACTATATTCTTCGTTACACTCAGAATGGCGATTTAGCAATATTATTGCTTTTTAGACAAGCTCTTGAATTATATGAGAATCTAAAGCATTTTGTTTTGTAACAGTATAATGTTATAATAGAGAATTCATAGAAAACATAAAAAAGGCTGGTTTGATTATAACCAGCCTAAAGTTTATTTGTATTAGGAAAATCAATTTCTTTCTATTTTTGAAAGCTCTTTATATACTGATGAGTAATACTCAAGCTGTTTATTGAGAGGTAGCTCAGCCAAGTAATTAATAGAAGCAAAATATGCCTGCTCAAAGTCAGCTGAATTTAATACGCCATGCCCCTGTGATTGATTGTCTTTAAAGGATGCAATTACAGCGTCAGTGCCGGGAAGAGTTTCAAATATCTTCATTAAGTTTTCGCGTCTGAATGATAATTTATCGCAAATAAATTCCATTTGGGATTCGGCTATGCACCAGCGTTTTATTTTTAAAATAAAATCAAATCGGGTTTTGTCGTCATTGATATTATCTATATATTTAGCAGTGCCGGCAATTAATTGCTCTTTTTCGTTTGAATTAAGCATATCTGTAACCGTAGCAGGAGAAAGCCATTTATTCTCATAAATTTTTGCTATCTTGTCCACAGAAATAATTGAATATGATTTTAACTCTTTTAATGAATATAATGAATAATAAAGCTTTTTATCATATTTTTTATTAATTTCTTTCAGTTGATTATAGGAATTGAAATTTTGCATATTAACATCGGTATTAGATAGCGATACATATAGCATACTCCCGATTGAAAATATAGCAATAATAGTAAAAATCAATGACTTCATAAGGTCCTCGTATTCAACAATAATTTAAAATTGTATTATTATCAATTACTGTACCAAAGAATTAAATAAAAAATCAATGCATTTATTTATTTTTTTACTAATTTTGAATACTTATATTTTAAAAAATTATTTACGAATGGTAAAAAGATGAAAGTACCACTGTTAGACTTGAAATTACAGTATCAAGCACTTAAAGAAGAAATTGATTCAGCATTAATTAGAGTTGCCGAATCACAAATGCTGATTCTCGGAGAAGAAGTTAGTAAATTAGAAAAGCAATTAGCTCAATACTGCGGTACTAAATTTGCAGTAGGAGTATCCAGCGGCACAGATGCCTTATTAATGTCTTTAATGGCTTTGGATATTAAACCGAATGACCAAGTGATTCTCCCTACATATTCATTTTTTGCTACTGCCGGAGTAGTTGCCAGGCTCGGTGCCGTTCCGGTATTTGTCGATAGCGACCCTGTTACTTTAAATATACATCCTGAAGGAATTCGTAATAAAATCAATGCAAAAACAAAAGCAATTATTCCTGTGCATCTGTATGGTCAATCTGCAGATATGGACGAAATATTGGCTATCGCCGCAGAACGCAAAATACCGATAATTGAAGATTGTGCTCAAGCCATCGGAACCGATTACAAAGGTAATCGTCCTGTAGGTTCTATGGGATTAATGGGCTGTTTCTCATTCTATCCTACTAAAAACCTCGGCGGTTTTGGAGACGGCGGTCTAATAGTTACCGATGACGAGATATTATATGAAAAGCTTATCCAAATGCGTAACCACGGTATGCAGCCAAAATATTATCATAAATTTGTAGGTGGTAACTTCCGCTTAGACGCAATACAAGCAGCTGTGCTAAATGTAAAATTCCCGCATCTTGAAAATTGGAATCAATCAAGAAGAATTAATGCCGAGCTATATAATAAATATTTTATAGAAAAGGGCTTAGCTAATAAAGAAGGTGTTACCGAATTCGATAGCCATAATAAGGTACTTATTCCGAAAGCAATATATAAACGTGAAGGATTGAGAAATTATCATATATTCAATCAATATATTATCAGAGTTCAAAATAGAGACGAAGTTCGTGCTTATCTTGCCGAGCAGGGGATAGGCTCGGAAATTTATTATCCAGTGCCTTTCCATCGTCAGGAATGTTTTGCATATCTTAATACACCCGACACTCAATTCCCGGTAGCGAATATGGCAGCAGAGACTTCGATTGCACTGCCTATATTCCCTGAATTGACCGAAGAGCAAATTAAATATGTAGTCGAGAAAATTGCTGAATTTCTAAATAAATAGTATATTATTATTGGATTTTATTATGAAGCTATCACTTGTTCAATTCTGTCCTCTGCATAAATCAGCGGACAGAAACAAAGAGTATATAATCGAGAAATGCAATAGTATTGAGTCTGATATTATTGTATTTCCCGAATTAGCTATAAGCGGATATTATTTCTCGTCTAAAGATGAATTACAGGATTTTTCAGATGCGGTAGATTCAGTCTTTTTTAGGACAATTCAAGCTATTTCTACTGAAAAGAATAAAATCATAAGTATAGGTTTTGCTGAAATCGAAAATGGGAAAATCTATAATTCCTGCATTTGCATATTTCCAAAACCCGAATACAATGCCGTATATAGAAAATCTCATTTATTCTATAAAGAAAGATTTGTATTCGAGAATTCAGACAGAGGATTTTTCGTGATTGATTATCCGGATTTTGATATTAAAATCGGATTAATGATATGCTATGACTGGCGTTTTCCCGAAGCTGCTCGTACTCTTGGGTTGCTGGGGGCAGACTTGATTATATGCCCTTCTAACTTAGTTACTCCGATATGGGATAGAGTAATGCCTGCTCGTGCTGTTGAAAACAAAGTTTATGTCGCCGTTGCTAATCGTATCGGAACAGAAATGACCGAAGATAGTGAATTGCTGTTTACCGGTAAATCCGCTGTGTACTCTTTTGATGGTTCAGCTATTGCATTAGCCAAGCCTGACACTGAAGAAGTAGTAAGCTGTGAGATTTATCCTGAACAAACTAGAGATAAATCTTTCAATGAATTTAACGATATATTCAAAGATCGAAGACCTGAATTATATTTGTAAAAATATAATTCAGACTTCTGTAAAAGTTAATTATCTCTTGTCTTATCGAAGTCATTTTTACTATAACACATTTTTTCAACAGACTGGCTAATACGTTGTAATTTTGTCAAATCGTCAATCTGGGTGCAACGCATAATCCATAGTTATTAATAAGTTAAATATCAATATTTAGCTTTATCTGGATTCTTCACTTCGTTCTGAATGACAACTTTATGACAACTTTGGGGACAAGCTCTTGGATGCTTAGAAATCAAAATACGATAGTTTTTGCAATAGTTTTAATTTGCAAGATTCTCAAATCTTTAATCAGCGAAGCTTATTTCAACTCTGCGGTTAGATTTTCTACCTTCTTCGGTATCATTAGTTTCTATTGGGTTTTTACTGCCATAACCTGTGATTTTAAATAATTTCTCGGAGATGTTTTTGCTAATTAAGTAATTTTTTACAGATAAAGCACGTTTTTCGGAAAGCTCTAAATTGAATGCAACAGAGCCAATATTATCTGTATAGCCGTCAATCAGGATTTTTTTATTATTGGATTTTTTAATCAATTCGATTAATCTGTCTAATTCCAAAAATGATTCCGGTTTGAGTTCATATTTGTTATAATCGAAAAATATATTGTTAATTACCAATTTAGCACTTAAATTAAATATTTCATATTCGGATTTGAGTATTATATTATTTTCAATATCTTGATCGGAGTCGGTTGCTCGAAGGTCAATATTAGATGAACTTGGGTAATACTCCAGTTTCTCGGCATAATAACCGTAATTCTTGCCTAATGGCAGCACAATAAAGTAATGACCGTTTTGAGGATTG
This sequence comes from uncultured bacterium, assembly GCA_942493235.1. Lineage (GTDB taxonomy): Bacteria > Bacteroidota > Ignavibacteria > Kapaibacteriales > UBA2268 > ENR-C587. The sequence continues at coordinate 1,630,872 of OW818676.1, forward strand.
CTCTTCTGCTCACCGATTAGTTTTCCATTAGTTAAATCTTCCCATTTAATTGAGCATGACAATGGAGTACCCTTGTTATCGGTTACTCTGCCATGAATAGTAATTACTTTCTCCGGTTTTCCGGATTTTGGCAAAGAAATAGAATATAAATCCCATCCCCCGAAGCTATCATTTCTGTTATTGACAGCAAAGAATGCAGAGTCGCCTTTTAGAGAGACATTATAACCCCAATCGTCATTTGCCGAATTGATTTCTTTACCTAAGTTGATTGGCTCTGACCATTGAGTCCACGAATCCTCTCTGAGACGCACAGATTTGAACAGGTCAAGCCTTCCCAGTCCCGGATGTCCATCAGAGCTAAAGTATAAAGTTTTACCGTCAGGGTGTAAATATGGAGCTCTTTCGGCATAAGGAGTATTGATAATCTGTCCGAGATTTATTGGAGCACTCCATTTGTTATCAGTTTTTAAGCAGACGAATATATCCATATTGCCCATTGTATTTCCGTGATAAAGAGTTGAATATTCAACGAAGTTACCTACGCAGCCCGGTCTGTCGGAAGTAAAAATCATAGCTTTACCGTCACTGGAGATATTTGCACCTTCGTCAACATAGCTGGAATTTATTGGCTTAGGCAAATGGTGTAAGGGTCCCCAGCCGAGATTATCTCTTTCAATAGTATAAATATCAAATTTGCCGAAAGTACCTTCAAAATCCCCCGAAAGCATTATTTTATTACCATCTACATTTACATTGTCAATTGTTTCGTTGTTAGCACCGTTTATCACTCTGCCGACATTTTTAGATGTTGTCCATTGAGAAGTAGAATCTAATACAGAGAAGTAAACGTCAGTCTTACCGAAATTTGTCTTTCCGTTTCCGCCGGAGAAATAAAGGACTTTTCCGTCGGGAGTAGGAGTAGGGTCCCATTCATCGTAAGGAGAATTTACTTTATTACCTAAGTTAGTGATTTTTAAGCCTTCTTCTTTAGCTTTTAGAAGTGAAAGGATTACTTCAATTCGATTTTTGAAATTCGGAAAATATGACTTGAACGAGTCATAAATGACTATTGCAGAATCCCATTGCTTATTATTAATGTACTTATCGGTAATGCGTTGAAGTGCTAAAAATCCGTTTTCTGATTTTTTGTTTTTGTTAATATAGTTTACGTATAGGTAGTACATGTCGTCTTGAGGAGTCTGGCTGAGCATCAGGTCTTCGAGAGATTTACATACAGGGTCAATAATATTTTTGAAATTCGGGAACAAATCTTTATACATATCATATACTTGAAGTGCTACTGCCGCTCTACCGGCATAATAATGTCTATTGGCAATATTAACTACTACGGTATAAGCTTTTTGATGCGGGGCATTCTGCTTAATATATGTATCCCACTCTTTAAATGACTCTTGATTAAGTGGCTTAGTCAAATCAATTTCTTGTGCTAAAACCATAGAGCAAGAAAATAGTATAATTAGACTAATTATATAATTCATATTCTATCTTATTTTATTTTTTTGATGATTAATTGAACGATTAAACTTCAATTTCCATACTAAAAATATTGCTTCCCAAATAATTTTTTTATTCATTTTAGAAACGCCACTTCGTCTGTCAATAAATATGATAGGTAGTTCCTTTATTCTGGCACCAAGCTTCCAGAGCCTATAATTCATTTCAATCTGGAAACCGTATCCATTAGTTTTAATGGTGTTTAAATCAATTAATCTAAGTGCTTCTGCTCTAAAGCATTTGAATCCGCCTGTTGCGTCTTTAATCGGTAGCCCGGTAATTATCTGAGTATATAAATTAGCTCCATAGCTGAGCACTAAGCGGCGAAGGGGCCAGTTGACAACATTTACCCCGCAAATATATCTTGAGCCGATTACAAGGTCGTTATTCTCAATTTCTTTGAGGAAATTCGGAATTTCTTCCGGATTGTGAGAGAAATCCGCATCCATTTCCATGATAAAATCGAATTCTTTATCAAGTGCCCATTGGAAGCCTTCACAGTATGCAGTGCCAAGCCCCATTTTTCCGGCTCTGGTTATTAAATGTATTCGTTCGTCATATTCCATTATATTTTTTACTATTTGAGATGTGCCATCAGGCGAATTATCATCTACAATCAGTATATGCATATCCTCTTTGACATTTAATATAGTATTGATAATACTTTGGATATTTTCACTTTCGTTGTAAGTCGGTATAACAACTATTGTTTTCATAAATTCTCTCAATATATTTGTTTATGCTTGTCCGTGTCCTTTAATTACGCAATAGACAGTCCTGATTATAATCTCTAAATCTAACTTTAGAGACATGTTTTCAATATAGTAAAAATCGTCTTTAAGTCGATTTTTAATTTCCTCAACGCTTTCGATATATGGTCCGTAATTAACCTGCCACCAGCCTGTAATTCCGGGTCTAACTAAATGTCTTCTATTGTAATACGGTATTTCGCTTATGTATTTTTTTACTACCATGTCTCTTTCGGGCCTGGGACCAACGATACTCATATCGCCGATTAATACATTCAGGAATTGGGGGATTTCATCTAAATGTGTTTTTCTGATAAATCTACCGAATTTGGTTACTCTGTTATCATTAACTGAAGTCCACGCTCCGCCTAATCTGTCTGCATCTGATACCATAGAACGAAATTTGAAAATAGTAAATATTTTACCGTTTTTACCTACACGAGTTTGTGTATAAAATATTTTTCCACTGGAATCTATTTTTACAAAAAATGACAAAAGTAGCCAGAATGGTAAGCCTAAAATGATAACCATAGCAGAGAAAACAACGTCAAATATTCGTTTTATTACTTCTTCCCATGGTTTAAGTAATTGAGAACTTATTTCAATAAAAGGAATTCCGTATAGAGGAAATGCTTTAGTCTGACCGGTGAAAATATCATATAAAGTAGGAGGAATTTTTACTTTGATTTTATTATCAGAGCAATATCCCGTGATTTTCATCAGTATATCATGACCGGGAGAATCATCTGCGATTATTATATCTTTTGGATTATATTCATCTAAAATTTCAGGCAAAAATTCAATATGCCCCATTACAGGTATTCCGATTTGCTCAGATAATTTAATCTCTTCATAGTCAAGGAATTCCTGTTTATCAATGTGTACAAAGCCAATTGGTTTCATCCCCCAAGACGGAGATTGATTTAATCTGTTTATTATTTCATTAGCTTCGCTTACTTTGGCAATAATTAATGTAGGATAGGCGATAATTCTGTTTTTCCTGAGATTTCTCTGTAGTCGCCTTGCTAATGTTCTACCTAAGCAGACTGATAAAGAAAGAACAGCAAAATAAATTAAAAACAATACTCTGGGAGATTGCGTACTATCCATAAATACTAAAAAGAAAATTACAAAAGAACCGAAAAATAATGTAGTTATCACTTTCCATAATTCTTCAAAAGGCGATATGTTATATAAATTTTTATATAGACCCATCCCCCAAAATACTATCAGCCAATATATAATCAATACTATATTTACAGTAATAACTTCTTCTATACCGAATTCGATGTTTTTTTGTAAAAGTCCGCTTTCAAATCTAAAATAGAAAAATATAAAAAATCCTAATGATAAAAATAGCAAATCAAATACAAATTGTAATCTGCCCGGACTAAGCTTTAACCAAATGCTATCTTTCATAAATTATCTTTAATTTGAATTTTTAACATAAGAATTTATTGACGTATTAATAACTTAAAATATTTACTAGCTAATTGAAAAATTGAATATTTTATTTTGGTTCATCTCTATTATGTGCGTCGTAAGTGTGATTAGTAAGTGAAATGTTATAAAGTGGAAAGTTATAAAGTTATAAAGTTATAAAGTTATAAAGTTATAAAGTTATAAAGTTATAATGTTTGTAAAGTGGAAAGTTTGGGAGGTATAAGTTCTTTTCTTCCAACATCGTTAGATGTTGAATATTGGTAGAATGAAAGTTAACACCCCCTTTCGTCTCCGCACTATGCTCTGCGTAGTAAGGCTGGTGGCTGAAAATCTTTCAACCCCACCTAACCCCCCCAAGGGGAGGGCTTGAAGATCAGGTATGGATTTTTCTTCCAACAGCGTTAGCTGTTGAACATCGGTAACTTGCAAGTGGTACTCTCTTTCGTCTCCTTACTACGCTCTGCGGAGTAAGGCTGGTGGCTGAAAATCTTTCAACCCCACCTAAACCCCCCAAGGGGAGGGCTTGAAGATCATGTATGGATTTTTCTTTCAACAGCGTTAGCTGTTGAACATCGGTAACTTGCAAGTGGTACTCCCTTTCGTCTCGGTACTATGCTCTGCGTAGTGCGGCTGGTGGCTGAAAAAATCATTCAACCTCACCCAAACCCTCTCCAAAGGAGAGGGTTTAAAGAGAATATTTGGATAATAAGAGCTGGTGTTTTGTAGCTATTTCTTAAAATTCCCATCCAAAAGGAGGGGTGGCATCGCGAAGCGATGACGGGGTGGGTTCTTTCTTCGGAATTGGGAAGCAGGAAATAGGAATTGGATAGTGGCATTTGGAAAATCGATTCTTCTCTTCCAACAGCGTTAGCTGTTGAACATCGGTAACCTGCAAGTAGGTACTCCCTTTCGTCTCCATACTATGCTCTGCGTAGTGCGGCTTCTCTTCCAACAGCGTTAGCTGTTGAATATTGGTAGAATATGGGGCTGAAAGATTCCCAGCCACTCTAACAACCCACAAAATAGGGGAGAGACTAAATATTTTTAGGTAGTGAAAAAATGAATTCAGTACCTATACCTATCTTACTATTTACATTGATTTTACCGTTATGCTTTTCGATAAATTCTTTACACAATAATAGTCCTAATCCGGTTCCCTTTTCTTTAGAAGTACCTATTGTAGTGTGGCTTATGTCCATTCTGAAGAGTTTATTAATATCTTCGACAGAAATTCCGATACCGGTATCTTTAATTGAGAAATTAAAATAATCGTTTTCAATAATTAGAGAAATTTCAATACTTCCATTTGGATTAGTGAACTTTATAGCATTTGAAATAAGATTCCTAATTACTGTATCGATTAAATTTTTATCTAAATACAATTCTTGACAGAATTCAATATTATTTACAATTTTTATCTGTTTCTGCTGAGCTAAACCGCTAAATAAAGTAATTGATTTTTCGAATAATTCATTGATTTTAATGTTTTCGGGTTTGAATTCAATTCTCCCACTTTGAGATTTAGACCAAGTCAATAAATTATTTAATAAGTCATTGATTTTAATGGCTGTATCATATATCTGGGAAATTTTTGACTGAGTAGTAAATATGTCTAAAGATGCCCCATAACGATTTAATATCTCCGAAACCATAATTATACTTTGCAAAGGATTTTTTAAGTCGTGGGCTAAAATTGATAAAAATTTATCTTTAGTATCATTGGCAATTTTTAACTCATTTTGAGATTCGGAAAGTTTTTGATTTAATTTAAGCAAAGTCCTGGAGCCTGTTGCTAATTCTTCATTGAGCTGAAGAAGCTCATAATTAGATGTCTCCAGCTTCTGGAGAGTTTCATTTAACTCGGAAGTTCTTTCAATTACCTTTTCTTCCAGTTCAAGATTTAATTTATAAATTTCAGCCTGGGCTATTTTACGTTGAGAAATATTGATAAAGGAAGCCATTATTTGAATTGGTTTGCCGATTTTATCGTTTACTAAACTGATGGAATACTGAACCCATACATCTTTATTACTATTGATGGGAACTTCGCCGACAGATTCGCCTTGATTAATTACTACTTTTGTAATATCTTGAATATTAAAATAATGCTCGTAATTATAAATATTCGTATTTAGTAATTCTTCTCTGCTTTTAAAGCCGAACAGTTCGACAAAAGCATTATTAATATAAGTAATATGCCCGTCAAGGTCAAAGATTGCAATTGCATAAATTGCCGAATCCATAGCATAATTTTGCAAATAAATTTTATTTTCAGCTTCGAGCTGAATAGTTATATCGTTGATAAAAGATAATGTTGCCGGCTTGCCCTCAAATTCGATTAATACAGTGCTTGATTCTAAACAAAGAATTTTATCTTCGTCTGTAATAATTCTAAATCTGAATTTCTTACCGATATTTCCATTCTTGTATCGTTGCTGATTAATTTCAACAAGCATTCTTTTATCTTCGGGATGAATTATTTCAAAAAAGCTTCTATTATCTAATCGAATATTGTTATCCCTTATTATCTCATTTGTTTTTTTATTGCATAGTACTATGTTCTCGTCTTGAATTACAACTATAGCCTCGTTTGCATTTTCGAATAAATTTCTATATCTTTCTTCGCTTATGGCAAGCTGCTTTTCAATTTGCTTCAAATCCGTAATATCAACCGAAATCATAGCAATATTATATACTTCGCCTTCGGCATTGATAATAGGGTAAAAATGGTCAATATAGTATTTGCCATTTCGTATATCTTCGCTAATTATACTTTGCTGAGTTTCAATACAGGTTTGAAGTTGACTAATGCGAATACTTCTATGCGGCTCTTCAAGATATAAAAATACATCAGTACCCATTAGGCTTGCCATATCGGTATCATACCTTAAAGCTAAGGCTTTGTTGGCAACCATTATTTTTCTGTCAATACCGATTAAAAATGCAGGCGTAGGCAGAGCATTAATGAACATCTTTAAAGCATTTTCGCTTTCAAACAGTGCCTGCTCGGCAATTTTTCTATTTGTAATATCACTAAGGAAAAGCAATGTTGCCGGACTATTTTGCCAATTAATCTCAATAGATTTACATTCCACCCATTTAATATTATTATCATTAGACCGAATTTTAAAAACTGTACTGTTATCTGATATATTCTTATCTAATGAATTCTTATCTAATAAGATATCATCTGATTTTACAATATAATTATTAACATCGGATTCATCTATATAATTTTGAATATCTGCTTCAAGTAATTCGGATATGCTGGCTTCCAAAATTGATTCGCTTATCGGATTAGCATATTTTATCTTTTTGTCTTGTATAATTAATATACCTTCGACAGCATTATCAACTAAGTTTTTGTACTTTTCTTCGGATTGTACATAAGCTTCTTCTACATATTTCCATTCCGATATGTCAATTCCGGTACCAATTGCATACTTAATGCCATCAATTTCAAAAGTGCTAACTGTATATAAATAGGGGACAGAATTTCTGGACTTCATTATAGTATTTAGTATTAATGATAATGGCTTATCTTCAGTGAACAGCTTGGGGAAATCTTCAATAATTTTTTCTTTACTATAGCCATCGAACCAGTCTAAAATATTAAAATCATAAAGCTCTTCACTTGAATATCCGGTAAAGAGTTCCATATTGGTATTCCATTTTATAAGTCTTCCCTCGGGACTATAAATAAAGAATATTGCCGGCATACTGTTAATTAATGCGTCAGAAAACGCTTTTTCGTACATTAATTGAGTTAGAAATGCTTTCCTGTCTCTTATATCTCTTAATATGGCAATTAATAAATTCTTTTCTACATCAATTACACTTAGCACGATTTCTACATCAAATATTTGTCCGTCATAAGACAGATGCTGCCATTCGAAAGTCTGTGAACCTTCTTTTTTTGCTTTCTCAATATTAGTCCTGCCTAATTCGAGAGATAATCCACCATTTATCTGAAGGTCAGGCGAAATTTCCATTGGAGAGCAACCGATGATTTCTTCAGGTGAGCATTTGAATAATTCATAAGTCTGCCTATTGCATTCAATTATTTTTTCGTCTTGAATTAATAAAATCGAATCTCCGGCAGTTTCAAATAAAGCTTTATACTTTGTTCTACTCTCGTCCAATTCCTTCAAATAATTTTTTCGACTACTAATGTCTCTGATATTGGCAACCACTTTTAATTCTTCTGCAATATAAACCTTTTTTAAAGTTATATCTGCCCAAAATGTTTCTCCTGATTTTTTGGTTGCTAACCACTCGAATTGAATATAGTTATCTACTTCAAGAATTTCAAAACTTTGGTACGCTTTATCTAAGTTAGCTTCGTCAAAAAAAGCAAAATAATTAAAGCCGATACTTGCTAATTCTTCTTTAGTATAGCAGAAAATATTTATAAATGCTTGGTTTACATCTTCAATTCTTCCGGTTTTAAAATCATGGACTGAAATAGCATCAACCGCAGAATTAAATACTGCTCTAAATCTATTTTCACTATTAAGCAAAGCGTTTTTATATTTTATTTCTTGGCTTATATTTTTAATTGAAATAATTGCACCGTTAAAGCTGTTATTGTAATCAAATAGCGGAATTGAGTGAATAGAAATATTAAGATTAGAACCGTAAATTGAATTAAATTCGGTCTGATAATCGGTTATGATTTCGCCTTTATTTATTCTATGAATAAGTGGAATAAGATTGGCACTTTGGACGGATTCCAGCTCGAATAAACTTCTGCCGATAAACGATTGGTATGAGTCAATCGGGTCGTTCATCATTTGCATTAGAGCAGAATTTTTATAAATAATTTTCATATCTTTATCTAATTGCATTATCCCGGTAGGAGAGTCATCAGATAATACTTTACTTAAATCGTTATTTGGTGCAAAGCTTTGATTATTGCGGAATACATTATTTATTTGGTTAATTGATTCAATATTGTGCTTAATAGCAGGGAAGTATATATCGAAAATTTTTGAAATAAAGGCGAGACTGTTCTCATTTTTAAGACAAAGCAGGAATATAAATGTTTTGTCCTGCTGTTTATCAATATCATAAAGCAATATTGTATTTTCAACTTTAACTGATTTTTTTAAAATTTGAAGCGGAAATTCTTCCTTTTGAAATATATTTCTAATGCTATCAATTCTATCGGCAGGCAAAAGGTTTTTATAATTATATGAAAACAGAGAAATTACTGAGCTTGACTCAAAGAAAACTTCAGAATATGCATACTCAAATTCAACTTCGAATTCCTTTAATATTTCTTCTAAATAGCAAAGTCCGGACTTATTTAATAAAATAAGGTTCAACCGTTTTAATATATTTGTAAATTCAAAATTCTTAAAATCATTATAAGAATTTTCAATATAATTGCTTTCTATTTTGCTCATTTTTTAATCTCAATCACCAATTCTAACGTAAAACTTTGAATTAAGTCGATTAAACTTCAAATTTATATTTTGATACCAACTCGCGGCTTTAGCCACGGGGATATACGAGTCTTTAAATAAACAATTTCAAATAACCAATGACAATATTCAAACTATCAATTAATTCAAAGTATAAAAATATCATTTTATTTTTCTAAATACAATTAATTCTTAGAAATTAAATAAAAAAGTCCAATACCGCAATAGATATAGGACTTGTTTTTTTTAAAATATTAAATATATTTCTATACCAATGAATTAGCCAAATTATAAAACATACAAATTTCTCTACCACAAGATTTATTTCTAAGCGAGAAAGTGCATTTGGCTTCCGATTTCGGTAATTCAATTTCAAATTTTTCTTTAATAAAAATTATTATTTCGTCGATTGAAAGGTAAGTGTCTCGTTTGCAGCAACTTGGTAAATTTACCTCACTAATTCTGTTCAGACATCTTGAAATGAGGATTTTATCCATTGATAATACGTCGTCTTCCGAATTAAGTGCCTGTGTGAATAAATTCAGATATATGCTTGAGCCTAAAGCAGCTCCGCAAAATTTGCAGTCAAATTGGCAATCTTGAGAAATAGTATTCATAGCCAAGTCTTCGGCTTTGTCAAGCAATAAATGCAAGTCTTGAGCCGGCTGCATATATTTATAAGTGCAAGTAATCATTACCGCAGGAACAATAAAATGATGCTCGCTACCGTGCATTCTAACTATAGGAGAGTTCATTATTTTAACAGCAAGAGCCATAGGGTCATCACCTTTATCGCTCAAGCATAGCTTTTTAATATAGTCATTTACCGGCATATTAAGGCAGTCTTCACAGATTATATGAGAAGATTTGCAGCCTGTATCGGCTTTAGCAAGCTTTCCGCAAAAATCACAATGCGTTTCAATCTCTTTTTCTAATGTCTCCAACTCGTCACCGCAAATCATACAAGTACGAATATCTTTACTATTGTGATTGTCTATTACTGTCATAATATCTCTCAGTTTAATTTCAAAAAATATTAAATTATCAATAAACGATTAGAAATACAAGAAAAAAATTCAAATAGCAATTTAATTATTTTGATTACTACTTTAAAATAGCCTCAAGGGATAGCTCCAAACTGATATAAACGAAACTTTATTTGCATTATTTCAAATTAATGTTGTTTCAAAAGTACATTATTTTGCTTTATCATCATTCAATCAAATATTTTAGCATTTGTCATAAATAAAGAAAAAATCTCTAAATCTCAATCTTAGGGATAGTAAAGTAAAAAGTAGTGCCTTTTGATACTTCACTTTCTACCCAAATTTTACATTCATGCTTTTCAATAAATTCCTTACATAGCAATAGTCCAAGCCCTGTACTTGATTCGCCATCTGTCCCCGGACGAGAGACTTTCTGGTCCATTTTGAATAATTTTTCTTTGAGCTCATCATTAATTCCGATACCTGTATCTTGAACAAATGCGGTTATATAGTCGTTAGTTTTATCTTCTAAAAGACCGACATTGACTTTGCCACCTTTATTAGTAAACTTAATAGCATTTGATATTAAGTTTCTAAATACAGTATTAAGCATTGATACATCAACATTTACTAAGGTATTGTTTGGTATATGATATGTAATTTCAATATTTTTTTTGATAGCACTTTCATTAACTATATCAATGTTTTGCTTAACTAAATATGCTAATACACACATGTCGGGATTGTATTGAATTGTGCCATTCTGCATTCTAGCCCATTCCAATAAGTTTTCAAGTAATTTATAAAGATTATTAGCAGATTTGTTTAAATTTTGTCCAAATTCGTAAAGTTCGTTTTGGGAAAAGTTAAGCACTTCTTTAGATAAAATCTGGGTCAATCCGAGAAATCCGGCAAACGGATTTTTTAAATCGTGGGCTATTATTGAAAAGAATTTATCTTTAGTAGCGTTAGTCTCTTCTAATTGGTTAGCGTATTTTTGAATACTTTTCTCGGCATCAATCCGCCTATTTATTTCTTGAAGAGCTTGATCTTTCATCTGGCGGTAGTTAATTACTCTTTCGGTTAGCTTTGTTTCGTTCTCAATTGCTATCAAGGCATCATATTCACCTTCTATCTCGGTTGGAATTGAAGTTAAAGTTGCTGATTGAATTTGAAATTCCGTTTCGGAAATAGAAACAGGGAAAAAGTATTTATGCAGTAATGATGAAAAAACTGTTGGCGGATGCCCGTTAAACATCAAATCTATCCTCAATTTATAGACAGGTTGAGTAAGGTGAGGGTACTTATCAAGTAAATTATTACCGATTATTGAATCAGCTTTAATACCTGTCCAGCCCCTAAGACACTTGTTCCAATATTTTATATTATAATTTTTGTCTATTATACAAATTCCGATTGGTACATGGTCATATAAGTTATAGGAATTGTTATTTAATTCTTTCGGCATAAAAATATTCCTATATTGTATTCAAATAATTGTCAATCAAAGTAATGAATTTGTTAAAAGACTCGATTTTCATAAATAGAACAATATCCCCTTTGATTTTGTATTCTTCGATAGAAAACAGGGTTTGCCCTAATAAAATAACATCGTCGGAATACTTGTAAATTTTGGAATAAAAATCATTCTCATAATTTTCATAGAAATCGGGGACAAAGAAATTGAATTCATGATGCAAAAAGTTACTGAATTCGGCTAATACCGCATTTAATACAATATTTCCGATTTCAATTAATGCTCCAGAATTAAGTTCGTCTATATCTTCATTTTCTAAAACTTCTCTGGAAAAAATGCTGATTAGCTTATTAGCACTTTCTTGAGAAAAGACTAACTGCGAAGTGCCGGAAAATCCGTTCTCAAATTCTAAATTGACAGCAGTTAAATGGCTCGAGCCTAATAGCTCTAATTCTTTTAGTAGCTCATCGGCTTTAAGAATTCTAACAATCGGGACATTAAGATCGATTTCGGTATTTAGGATATGGCTTAGAATATTAGTACTTTCATTTACACCAACGTTCATTAGCTCTTTTATAATATCCAGCTGAATATCTGATAGTTGATAGTCCATATTATTGGTCTTTCTCGATATTTAGTGCTATATCTATTTGCCTTAACAACTCTGTCTTATCCGGATGTTTTTTTATTATTCCAGAAATACCCAACTCATTGAACTTGTGCTTAGTAGCATCTTGTTGATTGGCAGATACAATAAGTACCGGAGTAGAATTGCCATTAGCTCTTAAAATCTTTAGTGCTATTAATCCATTCATTCTCGGCATAAGGTAATCCATAAGAATAAGATCCGGTTTGAGGACTTTAACTTTATCAATAGCATCAAGTCCGTCAACACTTTCGATTATTTCGAAGTTTCTCTCGGTTAACATTTTTTTTAAACTTAATCGAGCTATTGTCGAATCATCTACTATCAAAACTTTAAATTTTTCTAGAGTATTTCTCATTTAGCGTCCAAATTCATTTTCAAAATATTTTTGAAACAAAGCAATTAGTCTGCAATTTATATAATTACAATTCTATCAAACAAAGCAATAAGTCTGCAATTTATAAAATAAAGTATAAAATTATAATATGACTATAGCAAAACTCGAATTAACTCATTTATCGGCTTATCAAGCAAACGGTTGACTGATAAGTTGATAATCAATATTTGATTTGTCAATCTTACAGAAATTGTATTTTTTAGAGTTTTGCAAGCGTCTAATATACTTTTTAGTCGAAATTAATACCTCTCAAGCGATGAATGGACATCATACCAATACAATAATTTCGGCTTTCAAAATTACAAATACTTTTTCACAAAATATATAAAATTTTACTTTTAAATAACTTAAATATGCAATTTATCCCAACACTTCTATTAATAATCAGCTAACTTTGGCAATGTAAAGTAAAAAGTTGTTCCACTATTGATATTGCTTTCGACTCGAATAGTGCCATTATGCTTTTCGACAAATTCTTTACATAATATTAGCCCTAAGCCCGTACCTTTTTCGTTAGATGTACCCTCTGTGCTATTATTGACATCTATTCTAAATAGATTCTCTAATTTTGAAGGCGAAATTCCTATACCGTCATCTTTGACTAAAACTGTAATAGTATCATCATAATTATCAATTCCTATTACTTGAATATTCCCATTTTCATTAGTAAACTTTATCGCATTAGAAACCATATTTAGAATGACGGTTGAAATCATATTGACATCAATTTGTGCAATTAATTCATTATTGAATTCACTAGTAAGATTGATTTTCTTCAACAATGCGTTTGTATTTAAGATTCGTACACAATCTTTAATAATTGCCGAAATATCATATTTCATTGGCTCAAAGCATATAGTGCCACGTTGTATCCTTGACCATGTAAGCAAGTTATCTAATAATTTATAAAGATTATTAGAAGAATCCTTCATCATAGTGATAAATTTAATTTTCTCGTCATCGGATAATTCACTGAAATTATTAATAATAACGTCAAGCATCTGCTTAAAACTGCCTAAAGGATTTCTAAGGTCATGTGCTATTATTGAAAAGAATTTATCTTTCGTTGAGTTGAGTTCAATTAATTGTAAGGTCTTTTCTTCTAATAGCTTTTCGTTCTTTTTCCTGCATTCAATATTTCTCGATACACCGATAATATTAACCCCGCTTTTATCCTCGTTATAAACAAATGAAGTAGTAATTTCTACCCAAATTATCGAACCATCTTTGCAATACTGCTGCCATTCGTAAACCATAGTATTATTCGATGAATCACCGCTTAAAAATTGAGCAAGTCGAACCGGTATTTCAGAAAATACCATATTTGCAGATTCGGGAACAAGTGCATCAACTATACTTTGACTCATAGCTTCATCGGAAGTGAAACCGGTTAAATTGATTACCGATGGACTTACATATATCAATCTTTGAGTTGATATATCCAATACCCAAATCACATCAATTATATTTTCGGCAAGTAATTTGTATTTTTCTTGGCTCTGAGAATAGATTATTTCTAACTGTTGCTGACTTCGAATCTCTAATTGAGATTCGGTTTTTAACCTATCATATTCGCTTTGTAATTTGTTAATCTCTTCAATCAATTCCTCTTTTGACATCAATTCGAAATCCATCAAGCACCGCATCTGTTATTAAATACCGAATCCTTTAACGAATTACCGATTATTTTATTAAGAATATTAACATAAATTAAAATATATGGGTACTCAAATTTTTAAAATATGACAAGAAAATTATCCGGAAAATTAGGAATCAATATCCGTATGTACCGATAGATATGTAGGTTGTCGCCAAGATGCAGAGTAAATAATATTTAATACTTAATGTATTATAGACAATATATTGATATTATTTTAATTTCTAAGAAATACTAATTTCCATTACTCCTGTATTGGAAGAGTGAAATAAAAAGTAGAGCCTTTATTTATTTCACTATCTACCCAAATATTCCCATTATGCTTTTCAATAAATTCTTTGCATAGTATCAGCCCAAGCCCGGTACCTGTTTCATTATTTGTACCGTAGCGATGAGAGCTTTTACCTAATAAGAATAGATTATTTTGGGTTTCTTCGGTCATGCCAATGCCCGAATCTTTAACTGCAATTTCAATAAAACTTCCTTTTTTCTCTGAGTTTATTTCAATAGTGCCGTTTTTAGGGGTAAATTTAATTGCATTAGAAAGTATGTTTCGAATAATTGTAATAAACATATTTGGGTCTGCATTGACTATATGATTATTATCAGTTTTGTCTATGATTGAAATTGATTTATAAATAGCGTTAGGAGTGAGCAACTCAATATTGTGGTTTACAATATAGCTAACGTTGACATCAGCCGGATAAAAGTCAATCAGACCTCTCTGGGAGCGTGCCCAAGTGAGTAATCCCTCTAATAACTCCGAAACATGTTTTGAATTAGTTTTTAAAAGCTCCATATTGTTTTTAAAATCATTAAAATTGTCTTTACTCAAATCATTATGTAAAATTTCAATTAAAGTACTCATTCCGAAAATCGGATTTTTTAAATCATGAGCTAATATTGAAAAGAATTTGTCCTTTGTTGCATTTACATTAACAAGTTCTTTATTTTGCTTTTCAATTAGAATTTGTTTCTTTTTGAGTGCCTTATGCCTTGAAATAAATAGCCAGAAAGAAATTATAATAAAAATAACTATGGCAATAATAACTAAAAACTGATAGTAGCGAATTTGCTCATATTTTTTAAGGTCTTCCTCTATCTGCTGATTATTGTATTTAGTTTCTAATTCCAAAAGAATTCTCATCTTAATTTGATCATTATTTGATTTGGAAAAATTTAATTCTTTTTTCTTATAGTCGAGAGCGGATTTATAGTCGCCCATTTTTTCATAAATACTTGAAAGGAGCCTGAATTGATAGCCGTCATTAATTGTAATATTATTAGTTTCATTAAATTTAGCAAGACGAAAAGCACAGTCTAAAGCCGATTCGATATCAGCGACAGATAAATACAACCAAGACATGTTAATAAGCAAACTTGGATAATGATAAACAGTAAAACTACTGTCGGGATAAGTCATGCATATCAGTTCGGCTTTACGAAAATATGCCATTGCTTCAGTAGTGTCGAATAGCTCTCTATAGCATGCTCCAATTGTCAAATAGTTATCTATCATTATTCCATAACTTATTTTATTATTTAAAATCTGAATCGAATTCTGAGCATAACTCAAGCAAGACCTTAAATAAGCAGAAGAATCTTTGCGAATAGGAGTATTTGCTAACTGAAAGTGAACGGCTGAAATTCTATTATAAACTTCGGCAAGCTCGACATCTGTACCGGGAATATTTATTAATATACTCTCGGCTTGCTTTAGGCTTTTCAGAGCTTCGTTTAAATTACCGGATTTTCTATATGTTTCGCCTAATTTAGTATAGACCATGGCAGTCTTTAGCTCATCTTTGTTTTTTACTAATCTTAAAGCATCTAAATAATAATTGACAGACAAATCATATTCAGCGGAATGCTTCCAATATAACCCGTAACTGATATATAAATCGAATGATAAATTATTATATTTATTTGCAGTTATTATATATTTTGCTTTTTCTAATAATTTTAATACATTCAAGTCTAAGCGCTCTAATCTATTAATTGAAATATTGATTAAATATTTTGCTTTGTTGTAATCATTAGAATTAACATATTCAGAATTTGAAAAAACAGAATCAAATTTATTATCTGATGATAAATTCATAGATAATAAAAGTATAACGCTAACGAAAACTATTATATTCTTCTTCAAAATTCCACTTCCAAATAAATAACAAATTAACCAATTAATTTTTTGGTATTTCGCAACAGAAAGTACTGCCTTTACCAACTTCACTTTCTACTGTGATTGAACCGCCGTGAAACTCAATAAATTCTTTACATAATATTAAGCCTAATCCGCTACCTTTCTCATTCATAGTCCCGAGAGTGGATACTTGAGTATCTATTCTGAAAAGCTTGTCAATTTTCTCTTTACTAATTCCGATTCCGGTATCTTCAACTTTAAGAATCACAGAACCATTATTATCTATGGTTGATACCGCCACATTTGCGGCTTCGTTCGAGAATTTAATTGCATTAGTCAATAAATTCCTAACTATGGTATTAAGCATATTCGGATCGGCTTTTACTATAGTGTTCTTTTGAACATTGTTAAAAATTCTAATTTTTTTATGATTTGCCAACGATTTAACGGAAGTAATATTATTTGATACCATAGTAAACAAGTCAGATTCAGTAGGATTATAAGTAATTTTCCCGCTTTGAGTGCGAGCCCATTCTAATAAATTTAATAATAAAATGTAAAGATTTTCAGCAGAATCGGACATCAAGTCAAGAAATTCAATTTTTTCATCTTCAGTAAATTCAAAAAAAGATTTTCTTAAAGAAGAAGTTATGGATTTAAAACTGCCCAATGGATTTTTTAAGTCGTGAGCAATTATCGAGAAAAACTTATCTTTTGTAGAATTCAAAGCAGAAAGTTCATCTTTTTGAAGTTCTATTATTGAATTCTTATCCGAAAGTTGTTTGTTGATTTTCTTTAGCTTTTTATTTCTAAAAATTATCAAAGCAAGAATTGTTAATATAGATATTATGGAAATTAGAAAGATAATCGCAATCATCAAATCTTTTTCTTGATTTGCTAATTCTGCCTGCTCAAATTCGAGTTTTTGGTGCTTAGCCTCTGCTCTATAGAGTGCATATTCCTTTTCTTTAACATACATTTTGGATTTAATTGCTGTAGAATAATCCAAATACTTGAATGCACTGTCATATCTCGACATAATCTGATATGTCTTATAAATCAAATCTGCAGCCAGCCATTGATAAACAAGCACATTATATTTATCGGCTTCTTTCATAGCAGTATCAGCGTAACTTATAGCAGTTTTATAATCCTTTTTGAAATAATACACTACAGCAATTGACTTTAGTATCAGAGACTTATGTATTTTCTCTTCAGATATTTGGTTGTATTTTAATGAAGTAAAAAAATATTTTAATGATTCGTCATACTTTTTAAAAAATGATACCGAACCACCGATTACCAAATAATTCAAGCTAATTATGTTTGTATTATTAATTTCTGAAGCATAAGCATTAGATTCTTTAGCTAATTTAATTGCCTTTTCAAAATTTAAAGAATCATTTAACTCGAAATAAATAGATGCCAATCGATTTAGAGAATATGCCATACCATAAGTATAATTCAAGCTTCTTGCTAATTCTAACGCAGAATTAAGGTAATCGATACCTTTTTGATGCTCGAAAATCCCACGATAAGTTTCTCCAATATTGGCAAGCAGAACGCATTTCCCATATTTGTCATTTATGTTATTTCGTAAGTCCATTTCTTTAAAGAAATTATTTAGTGCCAAATAGTTATCACCATACATTTTATAAGATAATGCCATTGATCTGTAGGAATTTGCAATATCAATTGTGCTGTTAAGCTCTTCGGATAGTTGAAGTTGCCTTTTTGCTATATGAATAGCATTTGTATCATTTATATTAATATAAGCTTTAGATAAATTTTCATACAGAGATATTAGTGCATGCTTATCATTAGTCGAGTTAATTAAAACTTTTATGCTGTCTATATTATTGCAATATAAGCTATTCGAAAAAAATAACTCTAAAAACATTGTCAAAACAATTATCGCAGTCTTCTTGAAATACATATAATTTCTGCTTTTATTATTTAACCTAACAATATTAACATAATAAGATATATACTTTTTTGTATAAAACAAATTATATAATAACAAAAATACGATTTTTTTTGATAAAATCAATTTGATATTTGTTATTATTTGATTATTTTATATCGAATAGCAAATAAATCGGAATAAGGTGTAAACTGGGATTAGTTATAAAGCAAAAAGACTTTGCTATTCACAAAGTCTTTTTTTTGTAGCGGGGACAGGACTTGAACCTGCAACCTTCGGGTTATGAGCCCGACGAGCTACCAATTGCTCCACCCCGCGTTCATCTTAGGATTTCAAACTTACGGAATATATTTGACAATAGCAAATTAAATTATTAAATATTTTCAGAAATAAATTATCTATCCGCTTAATCATTAGATTATTATGATGTTTAGCATGAATAATTATTTTTAAGGAATTTTGTAATTGAATTTAGATTTATGGCTTGGTTTGAAAAATAAAATATTTATTTGTATTATCCTATTATTTTGCTATCTTTGAAATCAATCTTTTAATATGCGAACGGTTAGAAATGGAATATTATAGGGGACAAGTATATCTATTATAAATATATTATATGGGTAGCGGTACTTATTGGTTCTTGTTCCGAGCAAAACATATCGGACAATAACATGCCAATTACCGAAACGGTACTAACAGCTGATACTGCCACTGTAAAGTGTTCTTATGTAAGTGACGGCGATACTTGGAATTTCTATTTTGAAGATGTAAAATATCCTGTTAGAGTATTAAACATTGATTGCTTCGAGACCTCAGTCAATACCAGATTAGAGGGGCAAGCCGAAGAGGTCGGTATAAGTATTGATTCGGCATTAGCTCTGGGGCTTACAGCTAAATCACTTGCCGATAGTTTATTAAAAGGCAAGCAAGTGTTTATCAAAAAAGGATTTGCCTCTGATGACCGCGATATATACAATCGATTATTACGAAAATGTTATATTAACGGCAAAGCTTATGATTCCATTATGCAATATAGAAAGCTCGACGTAAATTCGTTTAAATATCTGTAAATTTACTTCTTTTAGAAATTGAGTTATATTCTTATTTTGCATAATTAATTGATATTTAGACAAAATAGCCGTATATTTGTATTTTGTATTATACAAGCAATAGAAATGAAAGATAAGAAAAATATAGTTGCCATAAAAAGCTCAACCGGCAAACAGACAAAATTTAAAGTATCAGAGCCATGTGAGCTAATGTCTTTTTTACAATTAAAGTTAGTCGGCAAAAGCCGTACGGCAATTAAATCATTATTAGTTCACAATCAAGTCAGCGTTGACAATAGAATTGTAACACAATATAATTTTATGCTCAATTCCGGTAACGAAGTAACTATAAATTCTCAGAAACCGCCAAAAGAAGTTAAGCTTAAAGGATTAGATATAATATTCGAAGACGACCATTTGATTGTAGTCAAAAAAGAAGCCGGTTTGCTATCAATTTCTACTGATAAAAAGGGGGATATTACTGCATACGGACTACTTAGTGAGTATGTTAAAGACATAGACCCGACTAATCATATTTATGTTTTGCATAGATTAGACCGCGAGACCTCCGGCATAATGATGTTTGCTAAAAATCCAGAAGCCAAGCAGGTGCTTCAATCAGACTGGCAAGAAACCGTTATGGAGCGTTGCTACTATGTAGTTGTAGAGGGTATAGTTGAAAATGATAGCGGAACAATTATTTCTTGGCTTACCGAAAATAAAAATTTCTTAGTTTTTTCGACACCATTTGACAATGGCGGGCAGAAAGCAATCACTCACTATAAGGTAATTCAGAGAGCAAAGAATTATTCACTCGTAGAAGTTAAATTAGAGACCGGTAGAAAGAATCAAATCAGAGTTCACTTACAGGACTTGGGGCATAGTGTAATCGGGGATAAAAAATATGGTGCAACCAAAAATCCGATTAACCGCTTAGGTCTTCACGCATATTTATTAGTATTTAAACATCCATATACTAACGAAATAATGCGATTTGAAACCGGAGTGCCGGATGAATTCAAGAGGCTTTTTAGCAGAGATAATAAATCATAAAACTAACGAAATAATGCGATTTGAAACCGGCGTTCCCGATGAATTCAAGAGACTTTTTAGCAGAGATAATAAATCATAATAAGTGGATTGCTACAGATATTTTGATAGAGATAATACTAATCAATGTTTTAGCTTATAAGATAATAAATCAAATCAATGCCTTTCATGAGGTTGAATTATATTGCCAAAGCGTCATTAACAGTGCAGTGAAGAATCCATAATTATCAGCATTTAGCTTTAGCTGGATTCTTCACTTCGTTCAGAATGACTGGAGGTAGTCATGTTGAGCGAAGCGAAACATCCAGATAAAGATTTTAGGAATCCTCAAGTTCAAAATGAAAAAAAGATTTTCCGGATTCTTCACTTCGTTCAGAATGAAAACATTTTTCGACAGCCTCTTCAGCGTGTTACAAATTAATTTTATTATCTAATTAGTTTAAGACAAATAAAAGCGAAATAAATATATAATAAAATAAATATTATCTGAAACATAATATAAAAGATTGCGTAGATAGAAGTGTAAGTACTCCATATGCAGTCTCAGTAGAGTATTTTAGTCGTAAATAAAGGCAGAACATTTACGACTTTTTTTTATTTAATTACTTGCATTACTTTAGAATAAGTATCATATTCTGTTTTTAAAACGTATAAGTAAACACCTGAATTAAGACTTTCCGTATTAATTTTAATACTGTAATCTTCAGCTTTTAATTCGCCTGAAACAGGAATATCAATAATAGCCCCGCTTGCATCATAAATAACTAATTGAGTAAATCCGGGAGAAGATAGCGAGAAATTGATTTCTGTATTCCCATTAGACGGATTCGGATAATTCTGCCCTAATATTTCTTCATTAGTTTCGGTAAATAGTCTATCATTAGGCTCTGAGCAAACATTATTTAAGCAGACTTTACCGTTTTTAATATTAAAGTTAATTTCATTACAATTAAAATTAAGCTCTTCTACTATAATATCTGTGCATTTATTTGTGCCGAGAGTAGCCACAAAATTAAATAAATGGTCATAATCACTTATTACCGGACCTTCATATTCAAGATACTCAATATCGCCAACTGAACTTGCCTTTATACCGTTTTTAATTTCGGGAACAAGTAATGATTTCAGATATGATAATTTGATTTTTAAATTTGTATATCCGCAGTCTAATATTCCTTCATTTATGGAAATATTAAGAGGAAAAGATATTGAATCGCCGGTATTAACAGATAATTCGGCAGGGCTAACGCTTACATTCGGTGCAATCCCTGTAATAGTAGTTTCTATGCTCTTAGAACAGCCTATTTGATTAGAAATGGTAACTCTGTATATACCCGGCTCGGTGATTTGTCTTATGGCATTCGTATTGCCGTCGTTCCACAAATATTTAAATGGATAAGTATTATCACCGGCGGAAGCAGTGATAGTTAAGTCTCGACAGGGGCAGATTACAGGGTCATCACTCAGTTCTAATTTTGGAATAGGCTGTTTATGAACTTCGATAAATACCGAATCTTTAATGTCGCAACCGCCCTCTTCTACTACTTCTAAATAATAGTATTGAGAAACTTTGGGGAAAAATTTGGGATGATAAGGGTCTATTACATTTATTGAATTGTCTGCGGTCCATTCAAAGCTTTCGGATTGAGCAGACCCTGTCAATACAACATCTAATTCGGAAGTATCACCTTCACAGATTTTAAGCTTATCCGGCATATCAATTCCCAAATTGCAAATTTTACGTAAAGATAAATCATCAATTCCAAAATCATTAGCTACACCGTCTTTCCCATCGTATTTTGCTAATTCACTATTATATATGTCAATTGTAAGATTAGTATCTTCTCCGGAGTACCAAATTAATTTGTTATTAATCCATTTAGTCGTATCAAAACACCTTATAGTATCACCAGTAAAAACATTGTTAAATGCAAATACTAATTTAGGATGCCAATGATTATAATCTTTATAAAGTGAATTATTTCTTGTCCAAAATGAAAAAGAATAATTTGTATTCTTTGATAGACCGGATATTACTTTTCTTAAGCAAAGAGTCCTAAGAGTAGTATCAATAGTACCAACAGTAGTATCGCTGTCAAAAAAAACCATGTAACCATGCCCACTTGTATGGTCAGTCATGAATTGATATTTATTAAAAATATCTATAGGATTTTTACATAATGCGTAAGAGGCTCTTTCATTAACATCTGCTTTGAAAGGAGAATATTTGGTTTCATATCCGGTCATACCATCTTCAAAATCACCATTGCTTAATAATTCTATGGAGCTTACTGACTGGGAATAAGCAAAAATCGGAGTTAAAAACAAAAGCAAAGCTAATACATTATATCGCAGTTTCATATCAAATCCAAATTTGTAAATTCAAACTACATAATATAATACATATTTTTTAAAATTCATAATACTATTTTTGAAAAATTATAGTTTGGCATTGTAATTAGGAGCAAAGCAAAGGAATGAGAAGCCATTATTGATTATGTATGAGTATTTCACTAATCATCATTTCCATATATTAGCGGTGTTGGGCAGCTAACACTATTGGAAGAATTATTTTTGTTTTATTATATTTTACTTATCCACACATAATAGAGGCTGTGTAAAAACTATCAAAAGACAACAAATATTATTGTCAGTTCCATTTATCCCCACGCTGAAGAGGCTGTGTAAAAAGAAAAAAATATGTAATAATTGTTAGATCTTAAATCAAATAAATGCCTATCAAGGAGCTGTTAAAAAAATTATAATTTTGCCAAATCGTCATTAGGAGTGTAACGAAAAATCCAGAAATATCAATAAGTTAGCTTTATCTGGATTCTTCACTTCGTTCAGAATGACTTTTTTACTTCGTGTCATTACCTCTACAATTACAGCACTGCTGTAAAGGTAACTGTTAATGATAAATTTTAGACAAACTATTGAACAAATTGAAATTGAAAATTATATAGTTTTGTAACCGACTTAATATCATAACACAGCTAAAACAACTGGAACGTTAAGAAATTATATAACATGTACAAATGGGAATAAGGAAGTAAAGAAGTAGAAATAAAAAACTCTCCCATGCTGAGCATGGAAGAGTTTAACAAAATATAAAGCTTCTGCCAACTTACCAAAATTTGATTTGCTATAGTATTTATATAATGCAATTATATAAAGCAATTATTTCTTTTTGGATTTTTTCTTATCTTTCCAGACAGCTTTGAAATTATCGGGGTTTTGGTCAACAGCACGTTTATTAAATTCGTTACCATAACCAACACCTTTAGGGTGGCGACCTTTGTCTTTAGTAACGTCATTGATATAGCCATCATTATATTTCATAACAAGGAATTCCCATAATTTTCTCCAACGTGCAACAGTCATATTGGATTGATTAATCGAGTAATCGCTTAAATATTGAATAGCAGAGTTTTTATCAGTTTTATATAATTCCAAAGCGGTTTTTTCTATTATCGGTTGCATAGTGTGGAATTTAGTCTCCAATTCTTTCTGTATAGGCAGAATATCCTGTAATACATAAGAGTATTTAGCATATGCCAAATTGGCAACTAAGTTAAAGACCCAGAAACCGGACTCAAGGCTAAATTCATCGATTCCATATTTTGAAAATATTTCCGGTGCCGCGGTCATCGAGCAGTACAATGGGATATAGACATTTGTATAGTTATCGTCAACGCCGTACCAGAATACTCCACCTATTTCGTCCGGTAAAAATGAACGGCTCTGAGAGACAAATGCAAATGCGGTTTGCTGAGTTGAAACCGGTCTTTCCCAATAATATTCGGTTATAGTATCACCGTCTAATTTGAATACTAATGGCTTATTTCTTATTGGGCAACCGAATGAACCGGCGGCAAAACCTTTAGTAGCGTCAAAATCAGTGCCTTCAAAGTGGTCTCTCATCAGTGCTATTACATCTGCAACAGTTAATTTATTGTCCGGTTTGACGAAGAGTGGATATGGTTGAGTTCCTTTAATACCTCTCCAGAAATCAGATGATAAATTTAACGATGATGCAGCTCTGCGGAAAATGCTCCATACTCTACCTTCGCAAGCAAATAAGCTGCCTACATCAAGCGGATTATAGGCATCGGCAAAGCTGAAATTTGGATTAGTTTCAGGATTATAATACTTATTTTCAATTGCAAAATCAACTACATCTTTGGCGTACATCCAATTCTCGGGGTCATTGTAAACTATTTCTCTAATTCGGGACTGATTTGCATGAGCGGAAATCATTCCGTCAGGAATTCTACGTGCTATCCACACTGCACCACGTTTTCCGGGTCCTTTGCTTATCATTTCCATTATCCATACTTCATTAGCATCAGAGACAGAAAATGATTCTCCTGAGCTATAATAACCATATTCGGCAACCAAATCAGTCATTACTTGGATAGCTTCTC
Organism: uncultured bacterium; assembly: GCA_942493235.1. Classification (GTDB taxonomy): domain Bacteria; phylum Bacteroidota; class Ignavibacteria; order Kapaibacteriales; family UBA2268; genus ENR-C587. The sequence continues at coordinate 1,655,761 of OW818676.1, forward strand.
GTGCTGTTTTTGCTCTTTGAAGTCCCAGATAAATTAAGCTTCCGTAGTCTATTAAAGCATTTGTATCTTTAAGCTCTTCTCTGCCGGTAAATGTAGTTTCTCCTATTGAAACCTGATGCTCATTCATATTACCAACTACTCTATATGTGTGAGGGGCTTGCTTGATTTTACCTAAAAATTTACCTGTGTCCCATTCGTATATATCAAGCATTTCGCCTTCTTTATGGTCTTTTGCGGGCAGATAATAAAATGGCTCCATAAATCCGCCTGCATCTGCATTATACGTAATCATGGTAGAGCCGTCAACAGTTGCACCTTTGGTTACTAAAATATTTGTACAAGAGCCTGCAGTCTGCCATGCTGCAATCATTATTACCAGAGCGAAAAACAAATTTTTAAATATTCTCATTAATATTCCTATTTAATTTTTAAATAATTTCAAATATAAACTTACAAGATATGAAAACTTCTTTTATTTTCAAAGAGAAAAATAGATTTTCAAAATAATCCCGCGAATAATCCTTAATATATTGTAGCTCTTCGCTATTATAGGTGGGCATTAAATAGAATTATATTTACCGACAGCTTAATTGATTATATAGGGGATAGGGGTTCGGGGATAGGGGTTTGGTTGCTGGTGGGTGGAAAGTAGGGAATGGGAATTAGGAAGTGGGAAGTAGGAACATGCACGTCTCCGCACTATACTCTGCTTAGTGCGGATAGTCTTCCAACATCGTTAGATGTTGAATATTGGTAACATGAGAGGGGACTCCATTTCGTCTCCGCACTATGCTCTGCGTAGTGTGACTGGTGGCTGGAAATCTTTCAACCCCACCTAAACCCTCCCCAAGGGGAGGGCTTGAAGATAATATATGGGAAGTGATGGCTCGGAATTGGGAATTAGGAAATATATTCTTTTCTTCCAACATCGTTAGATGTTGAATATTGGTAGAATGAAAGTGGGATTCCCTTTCGCCTCCTTACTATGCTCTGCGTAGTAAGGCTGGGGACCGAAAATCTTTCAACCTCACCCAAACCCTCTCCGAAGGAGAGGGCTTAAAGATTATATATTGAAGATATGGGTAACACTTTAGAGGCTAATCTTAAAATTCCCATCCAATGGAGGGGTGGCATCGCGAAGCGATGACGGGGTGGTTCTTTTTGAGAGGTACAGGGATAGAAAATAGGAATTGGGAATTAAGAAATAAGTTCTTTTCTTCCAACATCATTAGATGTTGAATATTGGTAGAAAGAAAGTTATAAAGTTTATAAAGTTTGTAAAGTTATAAAGTAGGAAGTATAGTGTGAATAAGTTCTTATCTTCCAACATCGTTAGATGTTGAATATTGGTAGCATGAAAGTGGGATTCCCTTTCCCCTCCTTACTATGCTCTGCGTAGTAAGGAGGGTCTTCCAACATCATTAGATGTTGAATAATGGTAGAATGAATTTGGCACTCCTTTTTTCTTTCTTCTCTTCCAATGCTATTTGTAATATGCACGTCTTCGCACTATGCTCTGCGTAGTGCGGCTGGTCTTCCAACATCATTAGAATGGAAGTTCCCATACGACTGGCTATAATTTGCCATTCTGAACGAAGTGAAGAATCCAGATAAAGCTAACTTATTGATAATTCTGGATTCTTCGTTACACTGTTAATGACAACTTTTTTCGAGGGTTCTTGTAAACGCTATATTTCCAATGCTTCAGTTGATTTACTGAAGTTTCAAAGTTGTCATTGTATTGTTTTACCTGCCGAGTAGCGGGTGGTCAGTAACTCAGAATGACGATTTGGCAATACAATTAATTTTAGACAGCCTCTTGAACAAATGCAAATTGAAAATCATTTAGTTTACAACAGACTTAAATTGCTTCTATGTATTGCTGTAGTATTTTACCACACTTAAAATAGCGAAGACCCACAAACAAATAAGCCCTTTGAAAAAAATCAAAGGGCTTGAAGAAAGATTATTCGGAAAATTTATAATTAAAATCTTCTAAATTGCGGTCTTCTTGGTCTGTCATCGTCAGATCTTTCTGAACGTTCTTTGGCTTCATTAACTTGTACTTTTCTACCATTATAGTCAGTATCGTTTAATGCGTTAATTGCTTTTTGTGCATCAGCGTCTTCCATTTCAACGAAACCGAAACCACGGAAACGACCAGTTTCTCTATCTTGAATCATTTTGATAGATAATACTTCGCCAAATTGCTCGAATAGATCACGAATCTGATCTTCTGTTGTACCGTATTGTACATTTCCTACATAGATATTCATTTTAAAACCTCCAAAAACATAAAAAACTGTAGAAGTAAAAAACATTCAACTAATCTTCTACAAGTGTAAAAATCACAAAAAAAATATTTATCTTCCGTTGATTAATGTAAGAAATCCAATAATTTGAAAAACCGTCATTTTTACCAAACGAATTGCTTTATTTACTAATAAAATTTTCAATGTATCACTTTACGGAAACAAATTTAATATAAAATTTAGTTAAATACAAGAACTATTTTTAAAATGTTGAATATCAATACAATTTCAAAATGCAAATGAAACGTTGGGTTGATTTCAAATTAATTATTTAAATAAGTTATTATACAATACTGCTTACTCCGGTAATTGAATTAAAACCATACCTTCGGTCTCATCAGCTGCGACTACATATTTACTATTCATTGTAATTCCGGTTATATCATTTAATGGAATTGTTCCTAATAATTTCGGATTGGAAACTTCTGCAATAGAGATAATTTGTAATCCGCGATTAGATGAAGACACAAGTACTTTGTCTTTATAGACTAATACATCATTAGCATATCCGCCCGGCATTAAAGACGATATAATTTTAGGCTCTATTACATTAGAAATATCAATAATAATTATTCCGGAATTACCGCAAGCAGCGATTAAGTATCTTCCGTCATCAGAAAGAGCTGTAGCTTCGGTATAACCTTCAATATCAAACCATTTCAATGAAGAAAATGTTTCAAATCCGCTTTTTAAATTTTTCATATTCGTAAATCCTAAACCCATTTCGCCACAGCTTGTAATTAATATGCTGTCTTTAGTCATTGTGTTAGAGCGGGAGTATCCGGGCAAAGTCTGTACTCTTCCGGCTATATCCGGTGTAGTAGGTTCGCTAATGTCGGCTACTTTTACGCCCTGTTCACTAATTGAGGTAAAAAGGAAATTGCCGAATACCATCACGTCTTTTGCAGGTCTCATTTCTAAATTTGTAGCTACTACAGTCGGATTATCGGGATTACTTGCATCGACTACACTAACACCGTAGGAACCGGCTGCAAGATATACTGTAGTGCCTTTGATTGCGATTTTCTTAGAGTAACCTCTTAAATCCTGGAATAGAGATTTTTTAATAATAGGGGATAGAGGATTGCTAATGTCAATAATTGCGAGACCGCCCTCTCCCTGAGACAAATAGACTATGTTGTTATCTATTGCCACATCTTCGCAAAATCCGGGTGTTTTTAATTTTGAAACTAATTTAAATCCAGCTATTTCCGAATTGGTTAATTGCTCGGGGTCGTTAGCAGTCATACATCCGAAAAATACGAATATTACCATTAACAGTAGGATTGAGTTTATTCTTTTCATTTTTTAATTCCTTATTATTTTGAAAACTTATAATATATATCAAAAGTAAAAGTATTTTTATTGTAGTCTTTTTCATCAATAATTGATTGCTTATTAATCTCAGAGTTCGCTTGACAGCGTTTGATAAAGAAATTATATCCTAAGCCGAAACTGAGATTATCATCGTAATTAAGTGTATAATTTAAAGATGCTTTGAATTCATTGTCCACTCTGCCGGAGTGTAAATCATCTAATTCGGGTGGATTATCTGTTGTAAAGATAGCTCTGTTATAGAATAGAGTTAATTTAGCATAGTTTTTAAAATCAAATATATGAGGCAAGTAGTACCTTGCTCCTAAGCTAAACTGATGTTCGTAATAGGTTGGGTCTGAGTGAGTGTAAATATAAGGTTCTTGCTCGGTACCTTCAAAACCTCTTGCATTAGAATATACGAATTTATAAGTGCCAAAGCATTTAAGTTTTTTGTTAAAGGTATAATCGGCACCTGCATCTACAGCATAATCCTTACTGTCGTATTCTGTGAAATACGAAGGGTAAATATAGGAGCTGTACGAAAGTCCTAAAGTAAAATTCAATTTATTACTATAAGCATAGTAAGATTTTAGGAAAATATTTTCTTTTGAGAACGAATATTCTCTAAGGGATTCGGGAGTATAGCCATAGAGCATTGCGTAATCGAAATCTCTATAATGGCGGATATAAAATTCCGGAATCAAAGAATAACCCAAAGTTAATTTCAAATTCTCACTTAGCTCTTGGCTAATGCTTATATCTGCCAGTAGCCAATCTTTGATTGAATTTTTCAAATATTTTCTATAGCTTAGGCCTAAATTAAGTTCAGTTTTGAACTTTTTAAAAAAGTTATATGAAATGCTGAAATCAAGCGAATTATTAATCAGTACGTCGTCGAATGTTTCTATATGAAATCTGCCGGGGTCTTGCTGATTGATAAATTTATCAAAATATTTATCCGAATAGCCCAATACATTGTCGTCATAAACTGTTTCGAGATTATACTTAATCTCCCAGTTAATAATTTTCTTCTGCTTTGATAATGCAGCATTAGAGCCGAGCATTGTCAGAGTGGAAATAAGTATAGCATAGCATATAATTATTTTATTTAGCTTCATAGTATTACTCTGTTAATTTTGCTGATTTTTGGGGAATTAGTATCTTGCCCAATAGACTGCTTTTATCATTGTCTAAAGGTGTTATTTCGTATTGATGTTTGCCTTTTGGTACTTTTATAATAAAGTCTTTTGCTTTTCCCGGTACTAATTTGTCATTATCTTTATAGATTGCGGTTTCTGACCTATCGCTACTGATTTGGTAAGTGTTAAGTATTTTTCCGTCTTGTTTAACAGAAATTCTATAATTAACTCTGCCACGCATAGCATAATCATTTTCATTTCTGGTAAGAACTTTTAAGTCAGTAGGACCAATTATAGTAATTTTAATCGGGTTGGCTTTTGTAAATCTTAGATAGGGAATAGGGCTTTCATTAACTAAAAGAGTAACGTTTTCGCATTTGTTTGCAGGTTGAAATTCTATCCATTTGTGCTTTTTAGACTTATGAGGAGAAAAGCTCATTTTAACTATTGTGTTAGCAGATGATTTTGATAGTTTTAGCTCAATGGTATGGTAGCCACTACCTAATTTCATTTTATGTCTGGAACTTTTGCTTAATTCCGGAATCGGGTTATCAACATATATGGCTTTATTGTCTGCTTCTTTGTTAGTTACTTTGTAAGTTCCCTTTTTAGAACCGTCAATATTATACTCAATTTCGTAGCTACTGCTACTTTTCGCTTCGTTAATAATAGCTCTTGATAATATTTTTAATTCTCCGGGACCATCAAGAGAAACTAAAGTAGATTTAGTTGACGAAAGCAGATAATAAGTGATTTGCTTATTATCAATCAATACTTTTGCGATTTTCTTGTTCTTAATCGGTTTAACGGATTTTGATTTGGCATTTGCCGAAACTCCTGCTATAAATATAATTAAAATAAAAATGTAATACTTGAAATTTCTAAACTTACTCATTATAATTCCTCTATATATTCTTTTTCTTTTTCATTAATAATTTCAGAACCTAATTGATTGTTTTTCCTATCGTGATAAACAAAAAATCCTATTAAACAGACCAAAAATCCTGCCAAAGCGAGAATTAAATAATAATTATATTTAAGAGTAGAATACATTCTACCTTCTCCGGGGATAGGGAGGGGGTAGGGATTGTTTTCTAATCCATATTCTTTCATTAGAGAAGCTAAGTTCTGAAGGTGAATTATTGGGATTCCTCTTTTAGCCATTTTGAGCATTGTACCGTAAATTGGATAGTTCTTATCGGGTAATTGCATAGATAGTCCTGTCGGTATCATATCTCCGTTTAATGAGCTTCCCAAACTTGCTATCCCGCCACCTACGTTAATATATGCTTTTATGGGCTGGTTAGCAGCATCTTTCTCATATAGTACCATTCTTTGCTCAATATTATTAGACAAGGATTCGTCGTAAATTAAAGGTATTTGATTGCGTTGCACAGCTTCTTTGAGCATTCTCCTGCCTTCGGGGCTAAGACCTCGCCCAATGTCAGAACCACCTCCCATTGATGCCGCTATTGATATTTCTTTAAATATTCCGGCATCAAAGAGAATTCTCTCCATATCGAGCCAAGTGTATTCGGGGTCGTTAGCTCCCCAATTCGATGAACCGATTGAGGAAATAATTATTGGGTCAAGCCCGAGCGTTTGCACGGCAGCTATAGTAGCTATATTCAATGCAGGAAGTGAACCCGTTAAGGCAATAGCAATTTTGTCGCCTTTTTTTAAATTTGCTTTTTTTAACAAATCAACTACTACTGCCGCAAAATTCGGATTAGTGGTCGATAGTTTTGCTGTGAGTAGTCCGCGGTCTGTAGTGATAGGAGAATACTTCTGCCCTATAATACCGGTTTCGTTAGGGTCGTTAACATTATCAATAAACACAGCATTTTGGAGTCTAAAATTTTTCAGGGCATTTCTTGCTTGTTCCGCTAATTTTGAAGCTGCTAATTTATCGTCATACCATTTATCTTTTTCATATATTTTAAATTTCTCGGCTATCATAAATGCAGTAAGCGAAAGTATTGCCAAAAAAGACAATATCCATACCGATTTTATACTTATTTTATTTAACTTGAATTCCATTGTTTTCTCCGAATTAAGATGGCAATAAATTGCCATTGTAAACTAAAATCACCGTGAATCTTACTATTACCGATGTTATTATTAATATGCTGACAGTGCGAACTATACCCTGCTTTAAATACCAGTGAGCAATTAATCCGGGAATTACCCAGCCCAATGCTTTTAGTTCTAATGTAGCAACAGAGAAATCAAAAACGAAAAACTGCCGAGATAAATTTGCCAGTAGGCAGCCAATCAGCAAGCAGAATACCATCTGCCGTCTGCCGTATAGGAAAGTATAATTACTTATTAGTTTGATTATTAAATAGGTAGCTATACTAATTAAAAATGTAGCTACTAATCGCATTGGTTCAGATAATTGTAATGCAATGTAACCCGGCACTACGATGCCACCGGCAGCTAATCCGAAAAATTCATAAGATAATAGGCTTAATGCCAGACCTAATGTAACAGCTAATTCTATCATATCTTTCTCAATTCAAATATTAATCATTTTTTTTGCTCACTCCCATTAGTAATTTGGGGTAGTGATGGCTTTCTTCAATTACAAATTCGGGATAGAAATACGAGTATTTATTTTAACTCAACCTAAAGGTTAACCGTTAGGTTTATAATCACTTATTTATATTTTCAATTGATCGAATATAGTATTTTCTAAGTTTTGCAACAGTACCTATATATACCAATCCTTTAAATAGTAGCCGTAAATTTTATGATACTTCGATTTTACTTACCTTGCTTTTAAAATATTCAACTGTCGGAGCACCAATACAGCCCATGTTGCCGACTGCAACAATAGAAGTTAATTCATTGCAGACATTGAATATTTGTTTATAGACATTTTCAGGAGTATCATATCCGATATTGAAAATTTTATTTTCGGGAATTTTAGAGTCAAGTGCAATTCTTTCGACGAATTTACAACTTTGACCGATAAGAAATAAGTATTCGATTTCATTTACTAAAAATTCAGCTGCCATCTCTACTAATTGTCGAGCACGGTCTAATCTGTCTTGACGAGTATTGATAAGCAAACCTTTAGAGCCAATTAATCTATTATCTACCTTGAGCTTCTCCCAAATCATCAAAGAAGACTGTGGGTCGTTTGCTGCTAAAGCATTAAATAAAGTAATTTCTTTGTTGTATTCTTTTACGTTATAGTATCTAAGAACACCTTCGTCAGGGATAGCTCTATACATTCCTTTTAGAGCTGTAGCTTTGTCTATCCCAAGATGAGAGCAAATATCAAGTGCTAAAGCAACATTTTCCCTATGCTCAATATAGTCAAAGCCCAAAATTTCATCTTTACTGATTTTTGATTCTTCGCTAAGTACAATTTTTGATTTACGTTTATCACATATATTTTTTAATAATTGGAAATGCTGTTTTTCGGAAGTAAACAGTACTCCGTTTTGCGGAATAGTGTTGCCTAAAGCTTTTCCGACATCAATTACAGTAGGACCCATTACATCTAAGTGGTCCGGGCGAACATTAGAGATAACGCTAATTGTGGCGTGCACCATTTGATTTTCAGTTATCCATTGGTAAGTCGGGTCTAAAGCCATACATTCAATTATCAGAGCCTGGGCATTGCTATCGGCAGCGAATTTGACTATATGCTTTTGCTCGATAATATTAGCGGCTCCGCGTCGATAAATTAGAGATTCGCTACCGTCTTCGAGAATTAGCCTGGGATATGTACCGGTTACTTTAGTGTATGTTTTAATTCCTCCGGCTCTTAATCCGGCACCGACAAGCCGAGTAATACTCGACTTGCCTCTGGTACCGTTAATATGGATTCTGATTGGAATCGAATATATATTCTTTTGATGTTTTATATATTCGATTAACCAATAAGTAAGTGCTACGCTTATTATAATTACTATCGGAAATATGCTGTGCATATACTTCGTTTCTCTACTTAGTTAATACTATTTTTACTTGACCGGCTTTATTTCCGTTTAAATATATAGTAGAGATGTAAACACCCGACGGTAAATTATTGCCATACATATCTTTAGCTGCCCAATTCAAATTTAGATTACCAGCTGAATGATAACCATAATTCAGAACATTTACTAAACTTCCGTTATCATTATAAGTATTAACTACTAAATGTCCCTCAGCCATATCGGCAATTGATATAGTAGAATTACCGGTGCTTGGATTCGGTGATGCTTTTATACTATAAGCATTAACGAATGAATCGTTTATATCAAGCTCTCCGGTTGGCTTTTCAGTTGTAATTTTTAATGCTGTTTCATCTTCTAAAATATTTCCTGTTTTAGGGAAATTACCATTAGATATGTAAGTTAAACCGTATTCTTTAGTTTCATTTTGCAAACCAACACAATTAGAAGAAATTGCAAAAATTGTCTTGAATTGTATTATTATTTCGCCATTGCCCGATGCCGTCGGATAATATTTAGGATCTAATAATATTGCTTGGAATTCATCGTAATTTGTATTTTCACTCGTACTATATGCTTTTAGATTAGTCCATTGAATAATAAATCTATGATTTTGTAAATCATAATAAGATTTTATACTTGCAATTGGATTCCATTCGTAATCATACGATGCCCAACTGACTGAAACCATTAAAGGGGCTGCTTCTATACTTGGTAATTTAATTGGATCGTTACTTATATGAATTCCATTTATATAGCCAAATGCTAACCATCCTAAATTATTTACTGTTAGAGAATTATAATTATTACCATAGAATTTAAAAGGAAAAGGAATGCTTATTGATGTATTCATATTTCCATACAAAAGTAAATCCTCTATTTCATTACCTATCTGGTCTATATCAAACCAGTTATATTTCGGAGCCTGTTTGTAAATAGTATCTGTATGAGAATATATATAATATCCGTAGAAATCCGGACCGGTTGGGTCAACTCTATTAGATGGGCTAATTGTGATTTCAAACGTTTCTTCTTGATTATAAGTATAACTTGCATTCTGCACTTCAAATTTAAGCTTAAAATAAACTTCAGTATCAATAGCAACATTATCTGCTACAGATACTTTAAAAGTAAATTTTGAGCCGGAGTTATCGGATAATGCTGCGATAGAGCTAACAGTTGATACGGAGTCAATTATTGTAATAAATGAACTATCACAGGATAGGGTTGCTTTAACATTATTAGCGTTGTCTCTGCCGATATTATTGACTGTTATTAAAAGCTCAGCTGTTTCCGTAGGGTCTAATCGAGAATTATTATTATTAGTTTCTTTGATTTCAACTGCTTGATAATCTAAGCTGCAAGCAGCTACTTTTTCTTTTAGATAATAGGTAATATTTTCTTGAGTTGAGCTTAGCTCTAATTTGAATGGTAATTTTAGTTCTGAAATACAATTGTCTTTAGTTTTAAATTCAAATTCGCAATATGCACCTTCGCTATTAGGAGCTATATCTCCTAAATCAATAGGGTTGACACTAATTATCTGAGCGTTGTATTGACTTTCAAAGCTGAGCTTTGCTGTTACATTATTGGCGGTGTTTGAGCCTGAATTTTTAATTTGATATTTGATTTTACAAGTTTCATTTGGATTAATTAATCCGTTATTATTACCAGCAGGGTCTGTGATCACACTTGCTCCGAACGGATATAGGTGAATATTTTCATTTTTAGTGCCTAAGCTGTCTAAATACGGATAGACATTAGTACCGGAAACAGTAAGATTAATCATCATTTCTTTATTGGTATTAACCGTGAAAATAATACGTCCATTACTATCGGTAACTCCTCTAGCAAATACACCGTCTCCGCTAAGGCAAACTTGTGCATTTATAGCCGGCTGATTTGTTTCTTTATAAGTAACTACGATTTCGGCTTGGGATAATCCTACAGGAATAAACTCAGGATTTGCTACATTAACGTATTGAGGAACATCTCTCCAGACTTGAAGGCTTGGGTCGCCCAATACACAGAAAAGCTCAAATTGATATTTTACCCAGTGGTCGTCGCTACCGAATACATTATTCATCATTAATTTACCACGTAAAAGTGCTTGAGCCGGAGTGCGTAAACCCTCTTGGAATAGCCCAACATAAATACCTTTATCTATACGATTATTATATGTAGTATGAGAGTTTGAAGTTGGACCGATAAAGGCACAAGCTCCTCGTGGCTTAGCCTTTGTGCCGAGCTTTAGCCAAGTTTCTGCAAAGCAATTACCATTATTTATATCAAATTTACTTACACCGCAACCAATATTTGTTACAAATGTGAGCTGTTCACCATTTTGTATATCCGAAACATTTTGGCTCTTGAAATCATAACAACTTGCTGACCAACCGGTAGTCCAAGCTTCGCCTCTGTAATTCAAGAAACTTCTGCCATTACTTAAAGAATCTATAATATCATCAATATCTACAGTGCAGTCTCCACCAATACCTCCGCTATATGAACCGTCTGACCAAAGAGAGTCAACGGCATTAAATCCTCCGTCGTTAAGCATAATATCTCGTGTAAATCTTTTAGTTTCTACTTGCGATACATAACGATTATTAGAACAGACAGTGCCATGCTTAAACCAATCTTTACTTATCATATATGGCGTCTTCTCATATTTCATAGTTTTATTTAACAAACTTTCTAAAGTAGTTAATTCTTTTGTCGGCATTCTGCCGACCATTATTTCGGGGAAGAAATCGTCGCCTACTACTTTGCCGAAATAATCTTCATCTATTAATGTATAATCAGGATAAACAGAATATTTAACAGGTAGCACACCATAATCCCCGACTAACAAAACATAAGTCGGGGGGTATTCCCATTCCAAATATGCTTTTTGTATATAATTTTTTATTATTTCAGGATTGTCAGCATTTGCATTTATTTCTGAAAATTTAGTAACGATAGTCTGAACTCCTAAACGAGTTTTCCAGTCCGCGTAAGGCTTAAAAATATTATAAAACTCATCAGGAATTATCACAAGCATTACATCGCGACCTTCCTCGTCAATATTTGGATTTTCTGCAATTATGCTTTCATAATTCATGAGCATTGTTTTATACAATGCCGCAAAAGCTGGAGATATATGAATAGGCTTTTGCTGGGCAAGCTTTGCATTAGGTATATCCTCAAATTTGATATTTACAGTTATTTCGGATACAGCATTTATTGAGTTTGTTGATGCAGTAAAGCTGACAGGGTAAATCTTAACTTGAGCAATTTCAAAATCTCTGAAAGTCCCTGCATTTACTACTTCATAATTTTTAGCAGGGTAATCAGTTGCAGAATTATAAATATTAGGATTCTCGTATAATTCGGTCATTACACTACCCTCTAAATAAGATTCTCTTTTGGGAGCTATTCTATAGTTATTCAGTGTTACTCTATTGCCTGTACTATTAGTCGATACCGATATTTGTTTGCCATAAGGAATTGCAATATTTTTAATTATACAAGGTAAATTCGGGCTTCCGGCATCAGTATTGATTTCACTTTCGGTAAGTAAATCTAATTCTTTATATGATCTACCATTTTCAGTAATTGTAGTAGATTCAAAACCGGAAATCTCTACTTTAAAAACTAACTCGCTTTTGCTCTGTGAAAGTACATTAATTGATGGAGCGACTTTTTGCGAATTAGTTGCTGATAACTTTTCTCCTTTGTTGGGATTTATCGAAATCCATTCAGCACTAACTGAATTAATTGATATAGCAGTAAACAATGCTATTAATAAGGTTTGAATTTTCATAAAAGAACCCGTTTATAATTAAATATTTTGTTTTTCAATTGCTCGATAGCTTTTTTAATTATTCGATAAGATATAATTCTTACCTAAATCAAGATAACATAAAATAACTGTTTGTTTCAGTCCTATGCAAAAAATCAATTACGATATTGCTTATTTCGAATATTTTCAAAGTAAAAAAAATCAATTACGATATTGCTTATTTCGAATATTTTCAAAGTAAAAAAAATCAATTACAATATTGCTTATTTCGAATATTTTCAAAGTAAAAAAAATCAATTACGATATTGCTTATTTCGAATATTTTCAAAGTAAAAAAATACATTTAAATATTGTGAATTAGGGCAATACCAATATAGTTATAATATTTTATTCTACAAAGACTTATTTTGAGTATAATTTTTGACTTTAATAAAATTATGGCTATTGCAACAGTCCAAAATATTTATTTCCTGTTAATTATTCAAAGTTATCAAGCTTCTAAATGCTTCAAGAGGTTGTCAAAAAAGTAATAATATTTCCAAATCGTCATTAACAGTGTAACGAAGAATCCAGAATTATCAACATTTAGCTTTCTGGATTCTTCACTTCGTTCAGAATGACAACTTTTTAATCAGTCTCTTGAACAAATAGAAATTGAAAATTATATAGTTTTGCAACAGACTTAAATTATTGATAGATTAATCATGGCTAACAGAAGTGGTTGGCGTAAGAAGTATATTATTCTGTAAGCTACCTACATTTCGACTTTATAACAAAAGCCCTAACAAATGTTTAAACTTATTAGGGCTTTAAAAAAAATTAAAACGAAAAACTATTTGCCGGGAGCAGGTGTAGGAGCTGTAGCAACCGGATTTACTTCTAATAATTCGATTTCGAATATTAGAGTTTGATTTGGTCCAATTGGTCCACCGGGAGTTCCTCTGTCGCCATAAGCTAATTCCGAAGGTACAAAGAACATATATTTTGATCCTTCTTTCATCAATTGAACGCCTTCAGTCCAGCCTTTGATTACTTGATTTAAACCGAAAGTAATGGGTTCTTTTCCGATAGAAGAATCGAATACAGTACCGTCTAATAATGTACCTTTATAGTGAACTTTAACTTTATCGGTTTCGATAGGTTTTTTGCCGTTAGCATTGCCTTCTTTTAATATTTTATATTGAAGTCCTGAAGGAGTAGATTTTATCCCATCTTGTTTTTTGTTATCTTCTAAGAATTTTTTACCGATTACTGAAGCAGCTTGTCCAGCTTCTTTTTGAATTCTTGCTCTTCTTTCGGAAACTTTAGCATTTAATAATTCAAAATATTTTGGTAATAAAGTAGTATCTATAGCAAATTTTGTGTCGCTGATAGCATCTTTAATACCTTTTGAAATCATATCGACATCAAACATTAAGGAATCATTTTTAAGCATAATTCCCCAATTAACGCCTAAAGAATAAGCGATAGAATCGTTGACAGTTTTTAATTCTGTCTTATTAGCTGCAAAAGTAGTGCAAGTAATAATAAATGCAAATATTGCGATAGTCTTCAATAACTTCATTTGAGTTAACCCCTTCAATTATTATTTAAAAATTTGTAAAATTCAAAAAATGCAATTTACGATAATTTTTCGATTTTTTTATCTAAAATTTTTCGATTTTTTAGTAGTAGTTATTCTTTTTTTTAAATTTAAAATAGATTGTAAAAAAAAACAAATATTTTGCTTAAAAGTTATGGTAGTTATTGATAAATGGTTATTTTTGTAATGCAAAAAAATAGTTAACTGATTTATTATTTTTATTAAAATGTATTATGCTGAATCAATTAATCCTAAAAACAATGCCATTGATACCGAAAAGTATCATTAAACAAGTTGCCAAAAAGTATATTGCCGGTGCTCAATTAAGCGATGCGGTTAAGGTAACTCGTGAATTTGAAAAAAAAGGCGGTATGACCACCATCGATGTCCTTGGCGAATTTGTTTCAAGTAAAGAAAGAGCTTTACACGAGCGTTCCATGAGTGCTATGGTATTAGATGCCATATTAGATAATAAAATTAAGGCAAATTTATCAATTAAACCTACATCTTTAGGTCTTGGAATTGATGAAGATTTCGGTTTTGAAAATGTCAAATTTATTGTTGATAAAGCCTCAAAAAATAATATTTTTGTCCGCATTGATATGGAAAATTCTCCATATACAGATATGACTTTGAAATTATATAGAAGACTTAGGCAAGAGGGATATGATAATGTAGGCGTAGTTATCCAAGCATATATGCGTCGCAGCGAGCAAGATATTATTAGCTTGAAAGACTATAAGCCGGCTGTCAGGCTCTGCAAAGGTATTTATAAAGAATCATTGGATATAGCTTTCCATGGCAAAGATGAAGTACGAGATAATTATAAAAAATTACTCCGCATTTTGTTTGAAAATGAAAGTTATGTCGGTATAGCTACTCACGACGATATTTTAATCAACGATGCGATGGACTATATCAAGGCTAATAATCTTGCTAAAGATAAATACGAATTTCAGATGTTGCTCGGCGTTCGCGAAAGCCGCAGAGACGAAATTCTATCTATGGGGCACAAACTTAGGGTCTATGCTCCCTTCGGCGAAGACTGGTACGGATATGCTACTCGTAGATTAGAAGAAAACCCTGATATGGCAACTACTATTGTCAAGTCTATATTCTTTAAAGGATAACAGACTGTTGAATAAGTTTACTTAATCGTCATTCTGAGCGTAGCGAAAAATCAGGTATTGATTTTAACCAGATTCTTCACTGCGTTCAGAATGATGAAATATTAATAACGGACGCTTTTTTCTTCCCACACACGCAGAGCGTAGTTAGGTTTTAATATTATTTCACTATCATTACTATTTGCTTATCTATAATGGTGGGTGTTTTTAGCATCAAGATATACATTCCCGATGAAAAATGCGAAACATCAATTAGCTCGGAGCACATATTGAAATCATTTACTTCACTATAAATTATGCTTTTTACTACTTCACCCATTGAATTTAATAGTAATAATTCAGTTCTGCCTTTTTCAATCAATTGATAATCAACTCTGATATTAGATGATGTCGGGTTCGGAGTGATTGATTTTAATAATACACTACTATTCGGATTGATTAAGCGTTTGCCGCCTTCGGTGCAAATACCGAGAAGAGTAAAAAGTCCTGATTCGGTAGTAAATTCATAATCAAGAGGTATTCCTTGACTATCGAACAGAGCCATTTCTACTATATCAATATATGTAGTTTCGGTATTGCCAAGTCCCGCAATCACAGGGATTTGTGCTAATTCCAAAGTAGAACCGATATTTCCGCTTACTTCCAAATATGTTGAATCATTTGATATGTAATAATTCGAATTATTAAGAGAAGCTAGTATAGTGTTTTGGAACCTGATTTTTGCTTTAAAGCTTTGAGCAATAGCTGAAATTCCTTCAGGTTTAACATTACTCATCATTAGCTTCAGTTCTTTCTTTTCGCCAACATAAGCCGAGTCATTTTGTATATATACCGTGCCACCTTTACCTGTACCAAATAGTTGAACAATAGCCGGAGAGCCGGTACCAGTATAAACAAATCCCAATTGACCGGAAGTTCTGCCTCCGCAATTTGGTTTAAATCTTACTGTTACTCGATGGACAGAATTTGCAGGAATGGTAAAACTGCCTCCACCGCTCAATAATTCAAACTGAGTTTTGTCTGGTCCCATATTAATTACATCAGTAATATTGACCTGTGTGTTTGAAATATTTTTTATAACGGCAGTATCGGTAAATGTTCTGTTATTTCCGATTTCTACTTCACCGAAATTAAGCAATTGAGTGGTTATTTCTAAAGTTGGCTGAATGCCTTCGCCTTCGATTTTCTGAATCAAAGTATCAGCTTGAGTAATTATAACTATTTCCGCCTCGTGATGTCCGACTTTATAAGGTTTAAATCTGAATTCACCGAAATGTGATTTGTTTGCTTCAACTTTATATTGTGGCATTCCCGATACGAGGCTAAAAGCAGTAGGGTCGGTACCACGGAAATAAATGGAATCAACAGTAAACTCCCAAGAACCTATATTTCGCACAAATTCTACAATAACGGAATCTTTGTTTAAGCCGACAAGACATTGTTTCATATCAATATCACGAGATAAAACATTAGGGATGACTATTGAAAAGACTGCGTCTGATGTATCGGATTGAATATTATCTTTATCTTCCCACAAATTTATTTCACCTGCAATTGAACCTGCAACAAGCTTTTTTCCTGTTTGATCCCAATCCAAACGATAGGAACAATTAGTATTTATTGTTTTAATAATGTTGCCGTTTAAATAGTCAAGTATTTTAATTTGTTGATTTTTTGTTCCACAAGCTAATTCATTTTCAGTTGGACTCCATCTTAAACATTGACAATCGGCACCATTTTCATTAATTATACTGATTATTTGACCGGTTATTGTTGAAGCTATATTTATTTTATTATTTATGCTTCTATACGCAATATATTGACCACTGGGACTCCAATCCATAACTTCTTTTTCAAAATAGCTTTCGGGAATAGAGCATAATTCATCGCCATTACTACTATTTAATACTCTAATAGTAGAGTCATTTAAGCAGATAGCAATTCTATTTCCAGTATAATCCCATTTAACGTTTTTTATTTTTCGCTTACTGAACTTGAAAACGTTATTAATAGCCGCATTAGAAGCATCAATTATTTTTACTATACTATCACCACCAACTGCAATTTCGGAACTAATCGGATTCCAGTCTAATGAATAATTATGCTGGTCTGGAATTTGTAAAGAATAGAATCCTGTGTTAATATCGATAGCATTAATATTTTCATTAAAGATATAAGCTAATTTGGTTCCATCCGGGCTCAAGCTCATAGATTCGAAAACGTTATTATCAAATGAGCTTTCAAAATAGCAATTAACTAAATCGCCTGTTGAAGAATTCCAAATTTTTAATGTATTGTCGTTACTGTATGAAATAAATTTTGAACCGTCAGGACTAAATTCAACATCTTCAACAATAGCAGGATTTAACATGATGGAATCTATAACTTTCGTGTTTTCAATATCCCAACAATCAATTTCACCATAATTATAACCCACTATTACCTTTGAGTTATCGGGGTACCATTTTACAAAACCCGATTTTCGAAAATTATAATAAACAAAGTTTTTCTGTAAAGTTTTTATTATATCACCGTTAGTTTCATCTATTATATATGCAGTTCCATTATTTAAAGCAACGGCTATAAGTTTATTATCATAACCGAATTCGATGGCATTTATTTGATAAATTGATAAACTACTACAACTAAATACTTGACTACCATTTTTATCATAAACTTTGAGTGTACCGTCAATATTGGCAGCAAAATTAGAGCCCTCTTTATTCCAGCAAATAGCATTAATAGGACTTCCGCTTGAAATTGAATATATTGAATTGCTTGTTTGACTATTCCAAACTTTCAAACAATTATTTTCTCCAAATGAAAGCAAGTTATTGTTATCCGGTGACCACTCAATTCCAAGGACAGGGGAATATTGCCCATTTAGAGTATTTGTTAATGTGAAATTATTCATATTCCAAATTTTAATCGTACTATCTTGACTACCGGAAGCAAGTTTTGAACCATCAGAAGACCATTTCAAACATGTAACAGCCTTATTGTGGCTTTTAAGTGTCTTAATAACTTGATTTGTGGAAATATCGTAAATTGGTATTGTATTTTCACCATAGCTAATTGCGATTTTAAATCTATCAGGACTTAGGCTATAACAAAGCGGAGTTTTTTTTGATGTAGTGATTGAAAACAAGGTATCTAAAGTTGCGAAATTTAAAAAAACGATTGATTTATCAGATATAAAAGACAACATTGTCATATCCTGAGAATGAGACAGCGATTTGATATTAATCGGTAATTCTTTAATAATTTGCTGGTTATCTGAGTTCTCATTATTTGTTATTTTAACCAAACACTGCGTACTTGTAGGCAAA
Source organism: uncultured bacterium (assembly GCA_942493235.1). Classification (GTDB taxonomy): domain Bacteria; phylum Bacteroidota; class Ignavibacteria; order Kapaibacteriales; family UBA2268; genus ENR-C587. The sequence goes on from OW818676.1 coordinate 1,674,301, forward strand.
GGTATGTTTTTCCAAATATATTTTAAGCCACTTGCATTATTAGTAATTGCTTTCCAATTTATTCCATTGTCAATACTATACTGTAAAGATACAGTATCAGTTGCCGGAATTCCTTCCCACGCTATTAAAGTATCAGTTCCAATAATAAAATTTTCAGTGCCATTAGGAAATAACAATTTTATGGTTTTCTTAATTGATTTTGTCTTATAATAATATCCGTAAGTATAATATGGGTCAGAACATAAATCAGCTTCAAATTCAAATTTTGAGTATGAATATACTGAGTCTGTTGGCGTAAATGATAGTGTTAAATCAATACTTTCGCCTTTCTTTAAATAAAAAGATTTTGGACTAATATTATAATTCGAATTACTTGAACTTATGTTTGTAACATTAAAATCGGTATTTAAAGCTGTAACTTTTATTATTGTATCCTTTTTAATCCCAATTGGTAAATTTCTATAATTAATGGATAATGGATTAAATTCTAATTTTACTATTGCTTTAGATTGAGGCAAATAGCTTGCAGTAGCTTCTAATCCCAAACCTGTGTTTTTAATATTTACTTTGGTTTCTCCCAAATTACAAGAAATATCACTTAGCCACTCAATTGTGCAGGTGGTGCTTTGAGTTACTTGATAAATCATCAGTAATGCTTTTTTGGCAGTTTCTAAATTATCATATGGAATGCTATTGATTGAAAATCCACCTGTTTCCAATGCCATATTACGGCATAAATCGGGAGTCCAATCATATCTATCGAATATCACAAAATTCAATGAAACATCGGATGCATTTGCTCGTGAAATTATATTAGGTATATAAGATTGAACAAAATGACTACAGCTACTCAATAATAATACAATCTTTTTATATTTACCGCGTTCCGCTACTGATATACCACCGGTTATTGGGCGGATCAAAGCACCAACATGGTCTTCTAAACTACTAAGTGTTTGTAAATTATTGATACTTGTTATCAACTTGTTTTTATCAGTTATAAAATCCTGATTTATATAAGAATTCCCATCATAACTAACTAATGCAACTTCATTTGTGCCTATACCAAGCTTATCCACCCAAGATAAAAGAACACTTTTGGCATTGTCTATATTGTTGTAAATCGTTACATCCACTAATAAGACAATCGATAATTTTTCTTGTGTTATTGTTGGACAACTAACACTCGTTATTGCCCTAATCTCATCATTTTCTTTTATCTCGAAATCAGAATTTGAGAAATTAGTAAGTTGCTTTCCCATAGCATCAAAAGCATAAAACTTTGCTTTGATAGTAGGGAAATTAGTAGTATCTACATTAAATACCGAAAAAGACTGACTAAATGCAGTAGTAACAGAAATAATAAACATCAAAAATATAAATTGTAAAGCTTTCATATTAACTCGTATCAAAATATTGGTAATTATATTCATATTATTATACTAAAATAACAAAATATTTAATATTAACAAAACATTATCCTGAAATACTATATTACTATACAGCTAATTTTACGAAATTTGACAAATAGAATTGATAATTATAATTAAATTATGTATATTAGTAAGGTCATTATTTTATGCAGAATTTGGAACTAAAATGAAAAAGCTATTATTAATATTACTATTTCTTGTACCCTGTTTTGCGTTTTCTCAATCTGAAGATTATAAATCACGCGGAGTTAAAGCATTTTTAGTTAATTACGGAGCAATAAATAAGAATCCGTTCTATGCAAGATTTGCCGCACGTAGATTTGTACTTATCGATGAAGCGAATTCCGTTGATATTAAAAGAGTTCTTAACGAAAATCCGAATATCCCGATTTTAGAGTATAAAGACATAATTGCACTTTATGATAATATGGATGAATACAGTAGTGTAAATCAAGATGAATATGCCTTTTTACATTCTTGCGAACCTTCCTGCTTGACGATTTATAAAGGAAGTCAATACGAAATCTATTGGCTTGCTGACAGTAGGGTAAATAATGTTTTAGGATATAGGCTATATTGGAGCAGTGATTCGCTTGGAGTATATCAACCCTTAGATGCAATAGTCAATCAAACTAAACTACATACTAACTTACCCATAGACGCAAATTATTTGAAAGTTTGTTCAGTTCTAAGCGATTCTTCCGAGACTACTTACGGAATACCTGTCAAAATAAATAAAATTGCTTATGGCTCGACAATTGCCCCACGAATTATAAGCCACAGTAAGGGAACTCTTTATGATACTTTGCATTTTGAAGCTGATATACTCGGCAATATTGTCGCGGACTCAATCTATTTATCAATTGATGAAAATGCCGATAATTATTTTTGGGGTAGTGAAATTTCAAAATTAATTGTAAATGGAAGTAAAATCGTATTTGATAAAATTATAAAAACTCCCGATGAATATCTCGCCGGTTATGAATTTGTAATTACCGCATATAAAGATAGCAAGGCATATCAATTTCCCGATGCCGGAAAATACATGAGTTCAATCAACAATAGGTTGAGAAACGGTTCTTATGGAGGTTATATAATGAATGTCGGTAATCCTACTTGGCACAAAGCATATATTCAACAAGTTTTAAAAGGTTTTGACGAATATGCTTATAATGGCTTATTCGAAGATGATACATATATTGATGTTACAAGTAATTTAGTTGATTCATACCCACCATATAATTATGATAAATACGTTTGGTCAGAAAATATTTATGATTTTCTTGATTCTATCAAACTTGCGATTAGTCCCAAAAAAGCATATTTCAACGGATTATATACTTATAGAACCGACAGCTTATTGCTTCATGCCGATGGCGGAATGACCGAAGGCTTCGCTCATAATGCTTGGTCGGGATATGTAGGCGGGGAGTCATGGAAAGGTACTTGTAAATTGGGTTTGTACTGTTCACATCAATACTATAAACAATGGCTTTGCCTTGGAGGTGTAGATACTAATAATGCCGAACAAAGAATGTATGTATTAAGTTCATATCTATTAGTTGCTGATTCTTTGAGTATGTTAGCGGTTGCCAGTTCTTATGCCGAATTTGACCATTATCCGGAATTTGATATTCCGCTCGGTAAACCTTTGGAAACAGCAAATTTAGAAATCGATGATTTAAAACACGAGTATTCCGCTTTGAAAATTCCATATTACAGCAGGAAATTTGAAAATGGAATGGTAGTTGTTAACCCTAATCGGGATAATTTTATAGTTTTAGATTCCATAGAAAACATGAACAATGTATTTCCTGATTATAAAAAAACAGTAAACGGAGGGCGTTTATTCTGCTATGCTGCTAATGACACTATTTATCCATTGCAAGCTAAAATTTTTCTAACTCGAAAAACAAGCGGAAATTTTCTTGTTTCACCTTCAATTGATTCTATTAAAGTTGATTATATAATAAATTCGGAAAACGAAACCGAAGTATCAATAAGTGCCTTTATATCTGATTCCTCAAGTATTACTTACAAGTCGAATTATAAGGAACCACTATATGTAACTGCTGAATTCGGAAGTATCGGTGGTCCTAAAGAAATTAGATTATTAAACGATGGCTCAAAATCAGATTCAATATCTTCAAAATACTCAGCTAAATTTACAGTACCGATTGGGATTCTTGCTGAAGAATCGGAATTCCCGGTAATTGCATGTTCAAATACGGGTCTAATTGCTGTAAAATATGGAAAAATCTCAATTAAAGAAATTGATTCATTAAATAAACTTCCGAATTTTAGCTTTGAGATAGATGCCGATGATGATTGTATCCCTGATTTGTGGGTACCTTATGTAAAAGGATTTGTTTATGATACAAGTACTAATAATTATAAAACCGGAAAACGTTCGGTATATGTTAAAAATGACAGTATGACCGAGTATCGCGGAATATATACAAGATATGTTTTAGAACAAAGTATTGCCGAAGATATATTGATTTCGGGTTGGTCGAAAGCTGTCAATGTTTCGGGAAATAAAGATTATAATTATTCGATTTATGTAGATGCTTTTTATCAGGATGGTACACCGCTTTACGGAGAAGTTGCAAGTTTTAACAGCGGAACACATGAATGGGAATATTCCGAAAAAATCATAAAACCCGAAAAACCAATAAAATACGTTAATATTTATTGTTTATTCAGAAATCACACCGGTGAAGCATGGTTTGATAATCTTTCGCTGTCAAAATATATTGAACCTAATTATATTTCTGATAATAATAAGAATGAAAATCGGATTTGCGTTTATCCTAATCCAGTTTCGATAACAGAGAATAAATCGTTAAAAATCAGATTGAATAATATCAATGAAAATGAATTAAATTTGAAGCTTTATGATATAGTTGGTAATCAGGTTAGCAATTACTCAAATAATTCAATCATGAATATGGAAACAGCTATTGATATAAATAATTTGCAACCGGGAGTGTATTTTTTAAAGGTGATTTCTTCACGGAAGGTTTATATTGAGCAATTTATAATAATTGAATAAGACGAAATATTGGGTTTTTCAATATTAAGCCTTTAAAAAAGTATTTAAATAAATAATTGGAGTGATTTTACGAAATTTGACAAATCGAATTGATAATTATAATTAAATTATGTATATTAGTAATGCTATTATTTAATGTGAAATTAGGTGTTAATATGAAAAAGCTAATGTGTCTATTTGCAATTTGTTTGATTTTCGTTTCTTGTAATTCACGTAAGGCAGGCATAACTATCGGGATTTGCCAATTGTCTAACGACCAGGCTCTTGACATAGCCCGTAATAATGTAATAAAAGCACTCAAAGAAGCCGGATACGAAGACGGGAAGAATATCACTATTGACTACAAAAATGCTCAGGGCGAGATTTCTAATATCTTCATGATTTTAAAAGAGTTTACTTCTAAAAAGGTTGATTTGATAATTACTAATCCGACCCCGGTTATGACTGCTGCCGCTCAATCGGTTAAAAATATTCCGATTGTCTATACGGTGTCTTTCAGTCCGGAACAGGTCTCTATGGCAAATCCACCGCAGAATCTATGCGGAGCTTATGACCCGCTGAATATCGAAGATTTAGTTAAAATCATGAAAGAGTCTATGCCCGGGCTTACAGCTATCGGCAATCCATATAGCCCCTCTGAACCAAATGCACAATATGCCGCTAAAAAGTTAAAATCAATTTGCGAAAAATATGGTATTACCGTTTATCAAGCCGGAGTAAGCAGTACCAATGACATTATGCAGGTAGTGCAGTCCCTTACCAATAAGAATATACAGGCTATTGTAGTAGTCGCCGATAATGCAATTTATAGCGGACTCAATACTGTTGCTTCAATTGCAAATGATAAGAAGCTACCTCTAATAGTTTCTGACCCTTCACAAGCCGAAAAAGGTGCATGTATCGGCATCGGTGTCAGCTTTGAAGATTGGGGATACGAAAGCGGTAAGTTAGCCGTTCAGGTTTTAAAAGGTAAAAAGCCTTCTGAAATTGGGCATGTCTCTATTCAAAAAGAAACTTTATTATATAATAAAAAAGCTGCTAAATTGCAGGGATTTACTTTAGCTACTCAGTATTTAAAAAGAGTAACCAAGATTATTGAGTAACACTAAATTTCGGGGCTTGGGGCTTGGGAAATTGTAATAAGTATAAGTGCAAATTTTAATAAAGAAGGCGACTTATGCTAAAGCATAAGTCGCCACATGGAATGATATTCAATTATTCTTTAACAAAGTTTGCACTACATTTTGTCAAACCGATTATTGAAACAACATAAGTACCACTTATAAAGCTACTTACATCAATATCAACAATATTATCACCTTTTCTAAGTAGTTCCTTTTTGTTAAATTTTTGATTGCCTAACAAATCCGTTATACAAATTGAGTACAACTCTTCATTTTTTAAATTTACAGAAACTTTTAAAATTGAAGTACTTGGGTTTGGAAATATACCTACTGATATATTGTCATCTTTTGATAAAATTTCCATTTGCGAATCAGTATTGACCCTTGTCCAAGTAGTACCTCCATCATGGGAATTATAAATAATACCTTGGCTATTTATTAATTCGATATTCAGTATTACAGCAAGTGCTTCTTTATTTACCTTTTCCCAAGTTTGACCATTATCAAATGACCTGAATTCAGTACCTTTTGTATTTGTAAACTTTATTTTGGAGTTAATTAGCTTTTCCCAAGTTTGACCATTATCAAATGATCGGAATACAAGCCCCTTGGTATTTGTAAACTCTATTATTGAGTTATTATCATTTTCCCAAGTTCGACCATTATCAAATGATTGAAATACAACACCTTTGGTATTTGTAAACTCAATTTTCGAGTAATCATTTGACAACAAATCACTTGATAAAGTCAAAGAAAAAACAAATAACATCAAAAGTATTTTTTTCATAATTTGACCTCTTTTTAATTACTCAAATTTAAAAATTCAACATCGCAACTATTTATGCATGGTGTTGAAACAGTTGCTACGCCACCAGGACAGTTTGATAAAGGTGACAAACCTGTACAAGGTACTTTCAAATCATTGGTTTTTTCTGTTATATGTCTAAGATTACCCGAAGATTCTTCAATACAGAATATATTTACGAATTTACAACAGAATGCTACTGTACAAGAATTTGGAGTAATAACTTTTTTTGGTACACCATTATTATAAACAATTGAAATACAAAAACCACTACATGAACCTTTTGTATATGATACTTTCACTTGTTCGTTTGGAGTGTTACATAAAATTGGACCTCCTGTTACGTCAATATATGCTTGATTAATCATCTCAAAAATATATTTGGATAAAAGACCATATAAATCACAATCTAACTGATTGGCTTTTCTCCCTTGTTCTTCAAGAGTTCCCGAGCTCATATAATCATATCTTCCAATACAATCAAATAGTTCGGGCCAAGTTGTTACCCTATATGCCCATTTTACAATTCTTATTTGAACAAGTGCAGGATTAGCAATGCAATATCTGTATGAAAAAGTAGCTTCGAGAGGACAATTAGGATACAGTATTGGGTGTTTGACTACAGCTTTACAGTTAATTGTCCATGCACTCCAAACATCACAATCAGTGTCAGGTCTATTATAACAATCATCCACATATACCGGTGGTTCTATAATATCCTCGAAAGGTACAACGGCGTAATAATTTTCTAATGCAATTCTTTCTACTTGATTCCATCCTACATACTGCTTTTGAGTTGCAAGTGTGTTTCCGGGATCCCATGGTGGTTGTGAATATGCTATGTTAATTGATGTTGCAATTAATGCAAGCATAACTATTCCATAATAAAATGATTTCTTCATATTATCACCTTTTTAATATTTAATATACATTTTAATTAATCAATATATAAACTACTCACATTAGTACTAAGTGAAATAAATTTCGAATATATATAGCTATTATTTCAGAAATTAAATTATTGACAATTGATATTGATGTGGAAACTATTTTTACCAGAAAGAAAACTATGTTATTTAATTTTTGTGATCTTAAAAAAATATCTCATTTGTATTAATATCTTTTCAACGCAATGCAAATATAAACAATAAATAAAAATATGCAAATTAATTTATAGTAATATAGGCTGAATTATAGACGGTATATGTATGATAATGTATAAATAATCATACAAATCGATTTTAAAACATTATATTATCAGTATTAGATTAAAATCCTAAAGAAAGAAATATGATAATAAATAATGATATTATTGTCAATTATTTTGAGATATACACTGTTTATAATATTAGAAGAATAGATTATTTGTAAGAAATTTACAAATAGAATTACAATGTATTAATATATTTTCGTTATTTATAATTATCATGTGGAAATTCCATTAGAAAAATAATTTGATATTATTTTAAAAAAAATTTTATTTTTGAACTTAAAATATAAGGTTCTTCATGTTTTAAAGTATATTTTTCTTCTTAGTCTTCATAAATAGTCAAAAAAGCACTTAACCGAGAAATTGATTTTGAACCATTTAAGTAAATAATAGGCTAAATGCCAGAGTCTTTTTTTTATCTGTGTAGTCTATTCTTGCTTTTAATTGCTCTTTTTGCTCCGGAAAAGTTGCTACTTGTAGGTATTTGTTTAGCTGGAGCATAGTTTCTACAAACTGGATACACTGGGTTTAGTGGCTGGGGTCTGTGGGATAGGGTTTTGGTGCATGGAATTTGGGAAATTGGAAATAGGAATATGGGAGAGTTATCTGCTTCATTGCTTCAGCGTGGGAATGTTTATGTAGAACGTGAACCACAACTTGAAAAAACGCTAAATCAAACAGAAAATATTTTCAATGTGGGTAGTAAAATCCTAAATTTTCTATCAAAATTGTTTGCGGAAGATTCTAAGTCTGTAAATATCGATGAATAGGGCTTTTACAAGAAAAATAAAAAACAAGGGTAGCATACATTTAGCTACCCTTGATTGTTTGTGAAAAGACTACAAAGGATTGTTGCTTATAATATTTTGAAAGATAACGAATTCGTTTGGTTCAAGTATAATATATGGATTATTATCTTTAGGTGTTATACTAAAATAAACAACGAATTTCCCTGTAGAAGATCCAGTACCTGCCGTAACATAAACAACAGAATCCAAATCAATGATATGAACTCCAAGATTCACTAATCTAGCCATAAATCCTCCAAACAAAATAAATTAAACATATTAATTATCAATCTATTTAATATAAATAGACACAGCTCAATTTGTTCTATAATATAGGAATAGTATTTTTAAAAGTTGAATACTTTTTGGCTCATCTCAATTTGTAACATAACAATATATTTTAGGATTTCCAAAGAATATTTTATCCATAATAATATATTAATATTACTAAGATAAAATAGTTAATCAAGCAGAAAATATTTTCAATATGGGCAATACTGTGTACTCCACCATCTTTAACTGCCCTCTAAATATTGAATTATTGGTTTTTTCATTTTCTAATATTTCAATTAGCTCAGAAATTGACTGATATGTAATATTTTCATAAAATTCTGATTTTTCTTCAAGACTATTATACTGTTCCAATTTGTACTTTTTCTTTTCCATCTCTTTCTCTCCCTCCACTATCTTAATTTCATCGTCAGTTAAATTATGAAGTTCGTAAACTTATTTGTCTATCTTTTTATCTGTGTAGTCTATTCTTGCTTTTAATTGCTCTTTCTGCTCTGGTAAAGTATCATATCCTGCTATTGAATTAGAGCAGGATATGAGAAAAAAAGCGATTAGTAATAAGAATAAATGTTTCATAATTAGTTAAACTCTATATATATGGTTGTAAAACATTGATTCCATTTTGGTTCAATTTTTTTTGCAATAATTCGTCAAATGTACAATTTAACATACTCTTTATATCATTGAATATTTCACCTGTTGATAAATGTGCATCATCAAATTTACAAGTATCTAAAGTCGAGCCATAAAAAGAGCAACTATCGGATGCGGTTCCAAAATCACAGTTACTCAATTCGCAATTAATAAATTTTACGTTTACAATGTAAGAGGTTGCAAATGAACAGTGGGAAAAAAGCTTTATTTCATTAAAAGTTGCACCATCTAAATGTGATTCAATAAAACGTGTTCCTTTAAAATTACAATTTCCATATAAAATACATTCATTAAATTTGCAAAAAGAAAAATTTGTATTTTTAAAGACACAATCGCTAAAAACAGAATTTTCGAAATCAAATCCAAAATATAAAGGGTCATCAAAAGTATAGCCCTGAATAAAGCTATTTGAAAGATCAATTTTTTTTGCCCTTTTTAAAATTTTTGTATATTTTACATTTTCAAGTTCTATTGATTTATTAAATTGGATAATCAACTGTTCTACATTTTCCCCATCTACTAACTCAAATTTTTTATTTCTTTTTTCCAAAACCTTTAAAATGGCAATACAATCTTCAGGCATAAAGTTACTTGATAAAGTCAAATGATTATTTTCTTTTATAGACCTTTTTTCGCGAAAATATGTACTTAATAATTCAACTATTGCCCAATGATATTCTTCGTATTCATTCATAATTTTTTCAAATAGTGTAATTCCTGAAAGACGTGATATAATATTATCATCTTTTGCTAAAAGCTCGGAAGCCTTTGAATACTGTTGTAAAATAAAATTTTTACGGTCTTTTTCATCATCTTGTCGATTTTTTTCTATTAATGCCTTTAAGTTACTTTCAGAAGTTTCATTTTGTTTATCTAATGCTTTAGTTCTTCTCCAAGTTAAGTAAATACCGATAAATGCTAATAATCCTCCACCAATACTAAGACCAACATTTCTTAATTCTTTAATTGAGTCTAACTGTTCTTTAACTGAATTTAGTTTGAAATAGCTGTAAATATAGCATTCCGGTACTTTCCATAATATAAACAGATAGAATAAAACAGAAATTACGATACATAATATTTTTTTGTTTTTAATAAACGATTTTAAACCCATCTCCTACTCTCCCTCCACTATCTTTATTTCATCATCAGTTAAATTGTAAAGCTGATAAACTAATTTGTCTATCATATAAAAGTTAATACTTTTTTCAAATTCGGATTTTGCATTTTGTTTAGTCATAAAAGCATTTTATTTTTAATTAGCTTGATTCACTTGCAAATTTAATAAAATATTTTCATAATAAAAAATACTATCAAGTCAATTGCACAAGTGTAATATTTGCAGTTTTCGCACTCCAACTCAATACTTTAGAGGCAGAAGAAAAAATCAACCTTTTGCCGTCTGCCAATAGTATTGATACAATAATTTACATTAGGTATGATATTTGCTTTTTAAATAAATATCGGATTACAAATCCGATTGGCTGTAATTATAGATTAAGAATTATGTTTTTTTATCATAAAAATTGAAACATAATATTTTATTTATCGTAAATTCTATTGAGTAGGAAATAAAATAGGTGATGAAATGAAAAGTAGAGTACAATTTTTAGGGCTGTTCGCAATAATAATCTTTCTGGGATTTAGTTGTCAATTATATTCAGCCGGCATGATTAAAAAAGAAATAAAGCAGCTAAATGGTATAAAATATCTGGTTAATAATACTTTGGCTAAAATTGTTGTTTCGATAGGTGATAAAGAAGAAGCCATTATAGAAACAGAAGATCAAAACATTAGCAAAGTAGAATTAAAGCAATCGGGCAGTAAATTAATTATAGATATAAATGCTAACTTTTTCTCTACCAAGCACTTTGTAATTTATCTAACATTGAAGGATTTAAGAGGTGTCAAAATCAAAAGTTCAGGCGACTTCTTATTAACCGGTCAATTACGAACATCTGAATTTACACTATTAATTGAAGGCTCCGGCGATGCTAATATTTCCAATATTCAGTGCGATAAAGTTTCAATAGCAATATCCGGCTCGGGAGACATTGTAATCGGTGGTGAATGCAGGGAGTTTAACGCGGAGATAGCCGGCAGTGGCGATTTAAATGCTAATAAAGTGCGTTGTAAAGAAGCAAATATTAAAATTTCCGGCAGTGGCGACTGTGCCATAGACCCAATTGATGCCATTTATGCTAAAATTTCCGGCAGTGGCGATGTATTAATAAAAAACGAACCCAAAATAATTAAAACGCATATTTCCGGCAGTGGCGAAATCAGAAGATATTAATAGTAATAATGCAATATTATAAATTTTCACAACCTAACTCCCCTTGGGGAGTGTTTGGGATGTGGCTTCTTGCAATTACAGTTTACAATAAGATATATCATATCTAATTCCCTAATCCCAAAAAAATGAACCACCCCGTCATCGCTTCGCGATGCCACCCCTCCAATTGGATGGGAATTTTAAGATTAGCCTCTAAAGTGTTTTATTACCGATGTTCAACAGCTAACGCTGTTGGAAGAAAAGCCGCACTACGCAGAGCATAGTGCGGAGGCGAAAGGGAATCCCACTTTCATTCTACCAATATTCAACATCTAACGATGTTGGAAGAAAGAAACTTTTTCAAACTAAACTTCCTACTTCCTACTTCCTAATTCCTATTTCCCAATTCCCAATTCCTACTTTCAACTTTACGAACTTTATAACTTTATAACTTTCATTCTACCAATATTCAACATCTAACGATGTTGTAAGACTAACCGCACTACGCAGAGTATAGTGCGGAGACGTGCATATTCCTTCTTCCCACTTCCTAATTCCTAATTCCCAATTCCTACTTTCAACTTTACAAACTTTATAACTTTCAACTTTCAGCCTCCAGTCCCGAACCCCGAACCCCGAGCCACAAAATATTTTTTCAAAATAAAATTCAGGTTATTTAGTCTGTATTTTTTTTGAGAGGGGAATATGCAAGTTCAAAATATCGACGAAATAAAAGATAGAATAGTCAACACTTTATATCATTATTTGAATATAGACAAAATTACTTTAAATGAAGTAAACGATTTTATGCTTTATCTTTCCGATTTAATTGGTTTTTCTGAGGTAGTTTTTATTATCAAAGAATCAGATAATAATACTCGCTCGCTTTACTTTAATAAAATCAACTATAATTTAGATTATTTTGAGCCGGATAATAGTTTCTCTAATTTGTTTGCTGAAATCGAAAATACTGAATCTAATATTATTCCTTTGAATAAAAGTACAAAGATTAGTGAATTATTTGCTGACAACAAGGCGATTGCTTTCCAAGTAACTAATGAAACGACTGATTGTTATCTACTTATAAAATATTCAAATTCCAATTATAAACTTATACTATCTGTAATTAATTTACTCAAACTGTCTTATAAAGCTCTAATCGGAAAATCTGTACACACTAATTATATAAGAAGTGATATTAAGCTTGCCGATACTATCATTTACAAAATTATTGATAATATTGACCAAATAGTGTTTGTATCTGATATTGAAACTAAAGAGATTATTTATGCTAATAAATATGCAAAAATGGTGTATCAAGATGACTTTTCTAGTAAAAAATGTTTTCAAGCACTAATGCAAAATGACTCGCCCTGTAAAGATTGCTTAAGACTTAATTATGGTGGCATAAATATAAAAAAGAATATATATCAGTCTGTACTTAATAAATATTTTGATTTAAGTCATAATCAATTAGACTTAGGAAACAGGAAAGTAGTTATTGAAATTGCTTTTGACGTAACTGATAACAGAAATAAAGAATTAGAATTACTTGAGAAAATCCGTAGAATTGATATTCAGACTCAAGCTTTAGATATGGCAGCTATTGTAAACATTAGAAACGAAGACGGGAAAATCATATATTGCAATAATAAATTTGAAGAAACTTTTGGCTATTCTATCGAAGAAACAGAAGAGCTTAATAATCTCTCCTTAAATGAGGAAAAGAATAACAGACTTCATATTTATAATTCATTGCGTGAAAATGGAATGTGGAAGGGTGAGTTTTTACAAAAACGGAAAAACGGAGAAAGTTTTTGGCTTGATACTACTATAATTTCAATGGAAAACGAAGGTAAAAAAGAATTTGTATCAATTAGCTTTGATATTACAGAGAAAGTGAAAACAGAAGAGCAAGTCAGAATACTATCCCGAGCTGTTCATTATAGTCCGGTTTCTATTGTAATTACCGATCATCTCGGTATAATTCAATTTGTAAATCCTAAATTCTCCGAAATTACCGAATATACTTTTGATGAAGTAATTGGGAAAAACCCCAGAATACTTAAATCCGGATACATGTCGCAGATAGACTACCGCTATCTTTGGGATACAATAAGTGCCGGAAAAACATGGATAGGATATTTCCATAATAAAAAGAAAAGCGGTGAATTATTTTGGGAAGCTGCTTCAATTTCTCCGGTCTATAATAATAATGACGAGATTACGAATTACATTGCAATTAAGGAAGATGTTACTTTTAAAAAGAAGATAGAGGAAGCTTTATCTAATTCTTTGGAATTGCTTCAGACTACATTTGAATCTATAAACGAAGGTGTAATAGCATTTAATAATACAGGTATTTATACCAATATTAATAATACTTTTTTAGAATTATGGGATATAAGCGAAGAAGAAATATTTAACAAATCGGAATTTGAAATCTGCGAGTTTATTAGTTCTAAAATTATTAATAGTGATGAATTCAATACTAAGATATTAGAAATCAAGACAAATCAAAAAAATGATTTGTATGATAGAATAAATCTTATTAATAATAAAATTTACGAAATCACTATTAAACCTATTACAATGCAGAAAAAAAATACAGGGCGACTATGGAGCTTTAAAGATATTACCGATAAAGTCAAAAACGAAGAAAAATTATTTTACTATACTCACAATCTTGAAATAGCAAAAATCCAGCTTGAAGAGCAGACCCATAAATTAGAATCATCAATCGTGGAATTAGAAAAAGCTAAGACCACTGCTGAAGCTGCAACAAAAGTAAAAAGTGAATTTATTGCTAATATTAGCCATGAGATACGAACTCCTTTAAATGCAGTGCTGGGATTTGCCGAATTATTGAAAGGTGAAAATTCTCCAAGTAAACAAGAAGATTTCCTTAATGCAATTAGTAGTAGCGGAAAAAATCTACTTAGACTGATAAATGATATTTTAGATCTTTCAAAAATCGAAGCCGGCAAATTAATTCTGAAATACGAATCAATTAATATTCGGCATGTATTCAAAGAAGTATTTGAAATGTTCTATGAAAATGCTAACAGAAATAATACTGATTTAAGAATAAAAATCGATGATAATATTCCGCATAGTCTATTTATTGATGAAGTCAGACTTAGACAAATATTATTTAATCTGATCGGTAATGCCGTTAAGTTTACTGAAAAAGGATATATAGAATTAAGACTTAACGCAGATTATACCGATGAATCAAAAGATTTTGCCGATATTCAAATCGAAGTAGAAGATACAGGAATCGGCATTAAGCCCGAACTTCAAAAAGTGGTTTTTGATGCCTTTACTCAGCTAAGTGCTAAAAGCTCAAAAAAATACGAAGGCACAGGTCTTGGTTTGGCAATTACTAAAAAGCTTACCGAAATGATTGGCGGGACTATCAGCTTGATAAGCATAGAGGGTAGGGGGTCCATTTTTACAGTAAATTTAAAAGGATTGAAAGTATGCCACTCCGATAATAGTACAGGAACAAAAGCTTTTGATAACGCATGGCAGGATTTAAAGATAAAAGATTTAGTAATTTTAGCTGCAGACGATATACCGGTTAATCTGAAATTAATCAAAGGATACTTAGTAGGTACCAAAGTCCAAGTATTAGAAGCAATCAATGGAGTCGAAGCCGTAGAAATTGTAAAAAATAATAAAGTTGATTTGATTTTAATGGACTTGAAGATGCCCGAATTATCAGGCTATCAAGCAGCAAAACAGATTAAAGAAGATATGCTATATTCTGATATACCAATTATTGCTCTAACAGCTATAGCGTACTCTGATTCGAATTTTGAAAATGATAATCATTATTTTGATGGATATTTATCTAAACCGTTTACTAAAAAAGAATTATTCAGAATAATAGATAAATATTTTTGTTATGATGACCTTGAAATAGATGCTCACCCAAAAAGTTCAAAATATCAGATAGACGATTTGGAAATCGAATTGGCTAAACCGATAATCAATATATTGAGTGACGAGCTAATGATTAAATGGGAAGAAGCCAGGAAATATGCCATAATTGATAAGATTAAAGACTTTGCTTATGAATTGCAAATATTGAGTAAAAATAATCAATTAACCTATCTCTTTGATTATTCTTTAAAGCTGTATAATGAAGCAAAAGGCTTTGATTTTGAAAATTTACCGAAAACTCTTTCTCAATATCCGAAAATTATCGATGCCTATACAATTAATGCGGAGGTCTAAAACAAAAACAGCATCGCTACACCGCTAACTCCGAGAATAGCTCCGATTATTGCCTGCGGAGTTAAGTCTTCTTTAAATATAAATTTAGACACAGGAAGTATGAATATTGGTACCATAGACATTAATGTAGAAGCTACACCGATTTTAGCATAATTAATTGCAATAAAGCTAAGTGTAATTCCAAAATACGGACCAATAACTGAACCCAAAAGTACTAATCCGAATGCCTTTTTATCTTCTATCAGTAATCTAATCGGATTTTTCATTTTTTTGAATAAATACATAATTGGAATCAACATTACAACTGATGTCGATATGCGAACTAATGTAGCCATTAAAAAATTTATTTCACATTCTAATAGGGCATATTTAGCAAATATTAAACCCGAAGCTTGACCGAAAGCACCGAGAAATCCGTATATTAAGCCCTTTTTGTTAATTCTGAATTCAGTGCCACTGCCTTTGCGTTTATCCAATACCACAACTGCCAGCCCCCCTAAAGTAATAAACATACCAACTATAGTTAGCGGGCTTAATGTTTCATAAAATACAATGTATGCCATTACAGCTCCCATAGCCGGATTAGTTGACATCAGTAGAGAAGATACCCTTGGACCAACTTCGGTATATGCTTTAAATAGAAATGTATCACCAATAACTAAGCCCAGAAATCCGCTAATTGTCAGCATAAGAAATTGATAGTTAGTGGGGATAACTATATCGGTAAAGAGTAGAAGAGTGATGATAATCAATATTGAAGCAAAAAACATTCTCAATAAATTCAGCATTAAAGTGCCGATTCTTTGAGCCGCAAAAGTAAACACATAAGAAGAAAAAGTCCAAAATATTGCCGCCGCTAAAGCACTTAATTCGCCGTAATACATAATAGTTCCGTATCTTTCTAAAATCTAATAAATTAAGATATTTTTACAATCAAGAACGCAAATATAAATCAGTAAATCTATTAAAACAAAAAGAAAATTTTAAAAAAATAAAATAAATAATTTGGAAATTATTGAAATGTGTAGTAATTTTGTATTGGGTATTTTTATACCGATAAATATATAACGGTAATTTAATAACGATAAGTAAGTATCTCAATGAAGACAGATCAAAAACTCGTAAAATCAAGCATACCTGAACCAACGGTACGCAGGCTCTCGCATTATAGGTTTCTGCTAGAAAATCTTAAAAAAGACGGCAGATTAATAGTATCCAGTACATTAATAGCAAATGAATTATCACTTGATTCGATTCAGGTAAAAAAAGATATTCAATTCACTGGTATTATGGGACAGCCCAAAAAAGGGTACAAGATAACAGATTTGCTCCAGTCGATTGACGAGATATTAAATTGGCAGAGAGAAGAAAAAGCATTTTTAGTTGGAGCCGGTTCACTGGGTTCAGCTATGTTAAATTATCAAGGATTTAAAGATTGCGGGCTAAACTTCGTAGCGGCTTTTGACACAGATGAAAGCAAAATCGGGCAAGTAATCAACGGAGTAGAAGTATTAAATATTGACAGATTGGTAGTAGTTGCCAAGCTTATGAAAGTTAAAATCGGCGTTTTATTAGTACCTGCAGAAGCAGCACAGAAATGCACAGATTTATTAATCGAAGGAGGAGTAAAGGCAATATGGAATTTCTCTCCTCAGAGAATAAAAACTCCCGGCGGTATTATTGTAGAGAATGCTCAGTTTACGCAGTCTCTTGCTATTTTAACTCATAAGTTAGGCAATTTAGCTAAGATTAAATAGATTGTTTCAGTAATTTATATTTGTAAAGTTGAGGTCAGAATTTTATGGCTAATTCAGAAATGGCAATGATGAGAAAATTCGAGAAAGTGTGCATAATATTAGAGAATCACTCTTACGACTCATCAAAGCTCATTCCTATTTTACAGGAAGTTCAGGAAGAGTATAGATACTTACCTGAAGAAATTTTAGCATTTTTAGCAACTTCGCTAAAAGTATCTCCTGCAAGGGTTTATGGGGTTGCTACATTTTTTACACATTTTGCTCTTGAACCAAAAGGTAAGTATATTATTAGAGTATGCGATGGCACTGCTTGCCATGTTAAAAAATCCGAAGCTATTATTAATGCGGTTAAGCAAAGATTAAAGCTGCAAGATAAAAGATTTACTACAAGCGATATGATGTTTACTTTAGAAACCGTTTCTTGCCTTGGGGCTTGCGGTTTAGCACCGGTAGTAGTGGTTAATGATGAAGTACATTCGGCACAATCACCCGAAAAGGTTGTAAGTATAATTGATGATATTTTCAGAAAGGAGGCTACTGATGATAAAATCGCTGGCTGATTTACAGAAAATTAGAGCTAATTATCAGACAAAGAGAAATCAAATTTCTAAAAGAATTATTGTCTGTGGCGGTACAGGCTGCGTAGCTAACGGCTCATTGAAAATATTCAAAGAATTACAAAGACTATCTAAAGAAGCTGGACTTGACTACACTTTAGATGTTCGCTATGAAGAGAATTGCGAAGGTAAGCATTTAATTTCAGAAAGTGGCTGCCAAGGATTTTGCCAGATGGGTCCCTTAGTTACTATTGAACCCGATGATATTCAATATCTGAAAGTTACTGTTGAAGATGTGCAAGAAATTGTATATGCCACAATTGTACATGGCAAAATTATTGACAGGCTCCTATTTAATGACCCGCATACCGGTCTAAAAGCCTTAGGACCGCATGATATTGGTTTCTATAAAAAGCAAACCAGAACCGTGCTTAAAGACTGTGGTAATATTGACCCTGAAAACATAGATGAATATATTGCTCATTATGGTTATTTCGCTGCTCATAAAGCAATCACCGAATATTCTGGAGCTGATATTTGTGAACAAATTTCTTTTGCAGGGCTTAGAGGTCGCGGTGGTGGCGGTTTCCCTACCGGTAGAAAATGGGAATTAACCAGAATCCAAAATAGCGAAAAGAAATACATTATCTGTAATGCTGACGAGGGGGACCCGGGAGCATTTATGGATAGAAGTGTAAAAGAGGGTAATCCTCATTCGGTTATCGAGGGTATGATTATAGCAGCTAAAGCAGTAGGGGCAGATGAAGGGTACGTATATGTAAGAGCGGAATATCCTCTTGCGGTTAAAAGAATCAAAAAAGCTGTTGCTGATGC
Source organism: uncultured bacterium (assembly GCA_942493235.1). Taxonomy (GTDB): domain Bacteria; phylum Bacteroidota; class Ignavibacteria; order Kapaibacteriales; family UBA2268; genus ENR-C587. Next base: position 1,693,326 of record OW818676.1, read on the forward strand.
CGAAGAAGCAGGTTTACTCGGAAATAATTTATTCGGAACAGATTTTAATTTTAGAATAAATGTGATGGAGGGTGCCGGAGCATTCGTCTGCGGTGAAGAGACTGCACTTATTGCCTCTGTTGAGGGCAAAAGAGGTATGCCGATGCCAAAGCCTCCATTTCCGGCTCAATCAGGGCTAAACGGAAAGCCGACTGTAATTAATAACGTAGAAACTTTAGCATCTGTTGCGATGATTATCCGCGACGGTGCTCAAAAATATAAAGATGTAGGAACTGAAAAATCACCCGGTACAAAGACATTTGCCTTAACGGGGCATGTAGTTAATACCGGTCTAATAGAAGTTCCGTTCGGTTCTACTTTAAGACAAATTGTATTTGACATAGGTGGCGGAGTTACTGCAGACGACGGTTCGGTTACCAAAGATTGCTTTAAAGCAGTTCAAATTGGCGGACCATCCGGAGGATGTTTGACAGAAGCTCATTTGGATATGCCTTTAGACTTTGAATCATTATTAAGTATTGGTGCTATGGTCGGCAGCGGCGGACTTGTGGTAATGAATAAAAATACTTGTATGGTAAGTGTAGCAAGGTTCTTTATGCAATTTGCACAAAATGAATCATGCGGTAAATGTGTATTATGCCGTGAAGGAACTAAGCAAATGCTTAATTTACTTGACGACATTATCGAAGGCAGAGCTGATGAAAATACTTTGGATCTATTAGAGAAATTAGCTTTAGTAGTTAAAAAGGGCTCTCTTTGCGGATTGGGAAAAACTGCACCGAACCCGATACTTTCTACTCTTAAATATTTTAGAGAAGAATATGATGCACACGTTTATCAAAAACGTTGCCCGGCAAAAGAATGTAAAGCACTTATGATACCCGAAATTATTGCTGATAAATGTAAGGGGTGTACTATGTGTGTTAAAGTATGTGCCGTCGGTGCAATAAGCGGTGAGAAGAAAAAAGCTCATGTAATTGATGAAACGGTTTGTATTAGATGTGGAGCTTGTGCCTCTACTTGTAAATTTAATGCTATAGTAGGAGTATAAATATAATGGTAAAAACAGTTAAAATAGATGGTCGAAATGTTACTATTAGCGATGAAAGAAATTTACTAGAGCTAATCAGAAAAACAAATGTCGAAATCCCTACTTTCTGCTATCACTCCGAATTAAGTATTTATGGTGCTTGCAGATTATGTGTTGTTGAGTTAGAAGGGAGAGGTGTGGTGCCGGCTTGTTCTACACCACCTGAAGATGGTATGGTTATCCGAACAAGTACTCAAGAAATCCGCGAAATGCGTAAAATGACAATTGAGTTATTGCTTGCCAGCTATGATCACAATTGTACAAGCTGCGGCAAAAACACTGCTTGTAAACTTCAGGATATAGCTAACAAATTAGGTGTAGAGAAGATAAGGTTTAAAAAAACGTCTAAAAATTTACCTATAGACTCCAGCTCTCATTCATTGGTTCGTGACCCGAATAAATGTATTTTATGCGGGGATTGCGTTAGGGCTTGTGAAGAGATTCAGGGCATAGGAGTTCTTGACTTCTCATTCCGTGGTTCCGATGTAGTAGTTGGTCCTGCTTTTAATAAGAATTTATCTGATGTGGAATGTATTGACTGTGGTCAATGTGCAAGAGTTTGCCCGACCGGTGCTATAATTCCTAAGTCAGAGATTCCTGAGGTTTGGGCTGCTATCGAAGATAAGTCTAAAACAGTTGTGGCTCAGATAGCCCCGGCTGTTAGAGTAGCTATCGGTGAAATCTTCGGAGTAAAACCCGGAGCGGTACTGACCGGTCAAATCGTGTCTGCTTTAAAACTTATCGGTTTCGATAAAGTATTTGATACTGCATTTTCGGCTGACTTAACAGTATTAGAAGAGTCAAATGAATTTTTAGCTCGTAAAGCAAAAGGCGAGAATTTACCATTAATGACTTCTTGCTGTCCGGGCTGGGTTAAATATGTAGAGCAGTATTATCCCGAATTATTAAACAATCTGTCTTCTTGCAAATCACCGCAGCAGATGTTCGGTGCGGTTGCAAAAGAGACTTTGCCGAGACAATTAAATGTAGAAGCCAAGGATATAGTCGTAGTTTCGATTATGCCGTGTACTGCTAAGAAATTTGAAGCTAAACGTCCGGAGTTTACTCATAATGGCAATCCTGAGGTTGATATAGTAATCACTACTCAAGAATTAGCCTCAATGATTAAAGAAGCAGGTATAAAATTCCGAAACTTAGCTCCGGAAAATATTGATTTACCTCTCGGTTTCAAAACCGGGGCAGGAGTTATATTCGGTGCGTCGGGTGGCGTTAGCGAAGCAGTTCTTAGGTACGTTTATGAAAAAGCTAAAGGAGTACCTTTAGACAATTCTGATTTTGTAGAAGTAAGAGGGCTTGACGGCAGGCGCGAGATAAGCGTAAATCTAAACGGCGAAGAAGTTCGTATCGCTATCATTAACGGATTGAAAAACGCCGAATTACTAATCGAAGAGATTCGTGCCGGAAAGTCAAAATATGACTTTATCGAAGTGATGTCTTGTCCGGGCGGATGTATTGGCGGAGCCGGACAGCCGGTTCAATTTGAAAATGATGTCAGGCAAGAGAGAGCTGAAGCACTCTACAATACCGATAAAATGTTGCAATTACATAAATCACAAGAGAATCCGTATATTAAGGAATTGTATATCAATACTCTTGGAGAAATCGGTGGAGAGAAAGCTCATCACTTATTGCATACTCATTATAATAACAGAAAACGTCTTGCAAGCTCCGATTTGTCGTTGCTGGGCGGTAAAGATAAATTAAATATCAATGTATGTGTCGGTACTAACTGCTTTATACGCGGTTCACAGACATTACTAAGAAAGCTGATTGATTATGTTGACCATAATGATTTGGAAGACTTTGTAAGCATTGATGCAGACTTTTGTATGGAACAATGCGAAAATGGTCCGGGCGTTAGAGTAGGCGGACAAATATTTAAGCATGCTACATTTGAAATGATTACTACTGCTATAGAGGAAAAACTTAAAAGCGGAGTAATTACTAATGATACTACTTGTTCCTGCTCAAGTTGTCAATAATATATAATAAAATTAGGGCAGAGAATTTGCAAATCTTTTCTGCCCTAAATAAAAAGTGAAATCCTAATATCACATAGATAAGGGTTGTACCGGCTCAAGATGAAAATATTGAGAAGGTACAACCCGTTTTTTTTATTTAACTTTAATATCGACTATATTGTATTCTGCAATGTAACTATTGTACTCACTGAGATAATAATATCATTATCTACTTGTAATAAGGCATTCGGCTTCAAGTGCTCGTCTAATATCATTTTTTAAAAACAATTTTAGTATTTCTTACCTAATTTTTTTTCAAGCACATAGAGAGTAACTTGTTTAGCTCCGATTTCGGAATATTCGAATTTTTTAACTAAGTTAGAAATTAAGAAGTTAATATCACGTTTTAACCTTTCGTCATAAGCAGAAAATCCCTGAGTACCGTAGTCTTGAACTCCACGGCGGAAGTTGTCGTTTTCAATATATGGAGCCAAAGAATTTTCTTTGATATATCTTTGGAATTTTTCAAAAAGCGATTTGAACTGCTCGGTTTCGGTAATTTTTTTGCCTTCCATTCTGATTTCTTGAGAGAGAGTCTTGGTAATATATTCATTATGAATATCTTTCCGGAAATCTTGCCTTTGCAAAACAGTGGAAGTAGTACCTAAGAAAATGGCTTCGAAATTTTTAAAATATTCATCATTAATTTCAATAATATCACCTGTATAGTCCGATTTAAGAGTTTCATTTACATCGAAATTAATCGAAAATAAATAATTCTGAATATCGCGTGAAATCTGAGATTCGTTAAAGTAGAAGATGGATTCTTTAACTTCCTGCAATACATTATAATCATACATATCGACTACCGAATCAATAAAAGCCGGTTGCAGTTCGCTCCCATATAGAAATCTATTATTAACAAAGTAATTTTTAACCGTATCCATAGTAATCAGATTATCATCTTCAGCAAATTTGATAACAAATGAATTAATTACACTAAGCGACTGCCTGCCTGAAATACCTTTAATACCTTCATTTTCAGATTCGGCAATAATTTCTTTTCTAATATTTTTATCAAATTTTTTAATATCTTCCTCGCTAAGCCACTGAGGGATTTTTCCGGTATAGATTTCGGTTTTGAGTAAAATTCCGTCTTTATCGATATATTTTTTATACTTATCTAAGTTCCCGAGCCATTTGTGGATAGCCGGAGAATCTTTCTCTAAACGAGTGGAGACAATGATTTTAGCAAAATTATCTAATACTCGAGGCAAGAAATAATCCTCTAATTGTTCGCCATAACTGCTTTTGTAGATTTCTACTTCTGTTTTGTAATCAAGAATATACGGAATATTAACAGTAGTAATCCTATCCTGGAAGGATTTTACTTTTTCGTAATGTATAGTATCTTCGGGATTTACTAAACCGAGGAATAAAGTTTTGATATGCTCTTCAGCAAGGTCAACTTTATGAACACCATCGCTGATAATGCCATGATAGTTTTTCAGTCTATCAACATTAAACTCTTTTATGTCCATCAGTCCAAGTATTCCGTTGTTTGTTTTAGCAAGGTACGAAGTACTATATTTAACGTCGTCATTTTTAAGTAAGTCATTGATTAGTTTCTGCATAGAGAGATTAGTCAAATTTTTATTATAGATAGGGTCGCCTGGATTAAACACACTGATTCCTTCACCCAGCTGACGATTATAGAAATTCTTACGGGCAAAAATCATATTATAAACTTCGAGTGGGTCGCCAAGGTCATCAAGTAGTGATTTATATACTGAGCTGCAAATATTACAAGGAATATCTTTTAGTACCCACTCATACTGCTTTTCATTAAATAATTTCTCTTTAAAATCTTCATCTGAAATCAATTCGTTTAAGAAATTATATCTGAATGTCTTTGGAATCAGTAGAATAGGATGGTCATGATTGGGGCAAGAGAATTCCAAATATTTATCGGGATAAAGCAGCCTTTCCTGAGCACTGTTATGAATGTGTTTAGACAGTTCTTCTGATTCATTAGCTTCGGCTATACCATGCATGCGTCGCTCAATACGTTGGAAACCGCCTAATTTGTTTATATCTAACCTCCAATATACTTTATGAGAAGAACCCTCGGGAGTCTTGGTATAGTCTTCGAATTTCTGCAATAAGTTATTCAGAAATGTACTTTTACCGCTACCGGGAGGACCTTCGAACAAATATATACGCTTCTGCTGAGAGCCTTGGCGAAACAGCTTTACTAAATTCATAAATCTGTACGAAAATAATCTGTCTGCAAAAAACGGTACATCGCAACCCATGATGAATAAACTGCGTAAGTCATAAGGAACAAAGCCAATTGAGTCTTCCGCCGAATCAAAATCATCTTCCGGTTCTTTTACATAGAAATGTACCATATCACCAAATAATTGGAATATATCGCGAAAAACATCTTGGGGCTGAGACGAAGCCTGATATAAAAAATCATTAAAAGTAATTGGCGTTCGCCTCTCCATATCTCTTAAATTTTCAGTTAAATTTATCAATGCTTCGAGCTTTTTGCCTTTATTCTCTAAGTCAGACAAATCTTCAATATTTGCTATCTGTTTTTCTTTACGTTTCATAGTGGTCGAGCTTTTTGTTATTATCAAAAACTCAATATAAAATTTTATTTTAGAATTAACAAATTCTTTTTTGAATTAATTTTAAAGGTTCTTCGCTATTATGTGTGGGTAAGTAAATAAAGTAATCTTTCTTACAAGGGTATTGCTGTTGAACATCGCTAATAAACATTGATTAGTACCCACACTTTTTCTTCTCTTTTTGTTGTTAAAACAAGAGAGTGGTGTTGGCGTATCTCATTATGTTACCGATGTTTAACTCTTGACAGAGTTAAAATTTAAAATCTAAGATGTTTATCCAATAAGATATCAAAAATCAATATTTGATATATAAGGGTTTACTTTATACTAATAAACATTATTTGCTAACCCTCTTAAAATAGAGAAGTTCCATTTTAAAGATGTGATTTACTTTTCGCTAATAAAATATTATATTTTAAAATTTAAAATATTCTTATTGGAAATATTATCTGAATTTCCTTAATTTGCGTTTTGAATTGTGTTGTTTTATTTTTATTATAAAGAAAAATTATGTCTCTGATAAAGCTGATTTGCAAACTATCTTTAATTGTCCTGATTTTTACAACAAAATTATTTTCTCAAGAATTTCTTGACGAAAGAAATATGAAAATCACCGGTGTATCAAATGATGCTACTTATGGATATACCGAGAAGAACCCGGTTAAAATCGGATCTATTGAATACTCTAACGGAAAATACTTAAATGCCTTAATCTGTCCGGACGGGGATAAAATGCACATTAAGGATATGAAACTTGATTATAACGGAACAAAAGGACTTTATTATGTAGTACTGAAATATGAAAATAAACAGGATACTACTGTATTATATTTGCTTTCAAGTGAATTAGATGCACCAAAAGCACCAAAGGGCTTTTTATTTAAAACTATGGACGATCTGCCTAAACCGATAATATTCCCCGTTGATAGTATTAAAAAGGTTAAAACTTGTAATAAGAAACTTCATATAGCTCCCAATCTGTTTTTAGTTCAGAAATTTGGAGAAAATATGCCTCAGCCGGATAAATCTCCCGAATATCAAGGCGGTATAGACAGTTTGAAAAAGTATTTTGCCGAACATCCGTTGACTGATGCCAATGCAAAGAAAATTTCATTTGATATAGTAATCTATTTGTTTGTTAATTGTGCCGGTGAAAGTGGCAATTACTATCTATTAAGCAAACCTTATGGCGATGTCTTGACTTATGCTAATCAAGTGCTTGGTATTGTCAATAATATGCCTCAGAATTGGCTACCTGCTATTAAAGGCGGCAAGCCTGTTGACTGCTATCAAGCATTAACTTTTAACGTTAAAAACGGGATTCTGACATCTGTTAGTTATTAGGATGATATGATGTTTCCCTTTTTTTTTATAATGCTGGTTGATGGCTGACATTTGGTGAAAGAAGTATATTATTCCCCTGTCCACAGCTAAAAAAGTACTTAAATGTGGCACCCTTTTCTGTTAGGATAGAGCAATAAAAGCAAGAATTGATTAGAATGATTACTTGCTTTATAATGTTAGAAGGATTTACAAAAAGAGCTTGATTAGATTAACGAAACATAATACAAATGATAGACAATAATATACATAAAAAATAGTATAAATAATATACATATTTTATTCAATATATAAAAAAGATAAACGTATATTTACTTGACCATTAAATATATAAGGGTTGATGGAGGATATATGCAAAAATATAAAGATTCGAATTTCAAAAATGACTTTCAATATAGAAGTGAGATTGATCATTTAAACGACACTTATGAAATGATAAAAAGTTATATCAACATTATGAGTGTAGAGTATGAATTGCCGAATGAAGTAAGAATAAAATTATTTGAAAAATTAGACGAGTTGTACGATTCCTATATTGTTAATATTAGGCTTGTATCAATTATCGATAGATATAGCGAAAAACTGAATGATAAATTTTTGTATTTCAATAATATTATGGAATCTGAAGGTATGAAATCTTTTGCTAAAATCAATCATAAGGAGTTGACAAATGCAAGAAATTGATAAACCAAACTCCGATATTAATTTAGAAAACAAAGAAGATTTGTTAGACATTCCATCGGATAGCAATAAAAAGAATATCAGAGCGTTCCAAACCAGTATTGAAATGATGTTTTCACAAGCGATGACCTCTCGAAGTCCAAATATTATAGAAAGTTTTTCAAAACTATCAAATGAGCAAATGGGTGGAGCTGTTGAAATATTGACAAGAGCAGATGACAATGAAACAAAAGTAAAATTAGTGGATTCGGCTGCAAAAGGAACAGAATCCAAAAGAAACCATGTTACAAAAATTACTTCTATCATATCATCGTCTGTGGCATATATAGCAATTTCAATTTTAGTTTTGATTATTAAGCCTGATATATTTAAAGACTGGTTAACATACTCTATCTCTTTAATTTCTGTTGGCTTTGGTGGGTATGGTGTCGCTCTTAAAGAATTTAACAAAAAAAACGAAGAAAAACAAACTAAATAAGCGTTAATAAATTACTTGATTTTTGGAAAAATAGCTGGTATAACAAAAAAAAGTAAGCCAGCTATTTTGTATTAGAATAAATGATTTGAACATTAGGTAAGCAAATAATATATTGAATTGCAAAATACTGATTATAAAAATAAACATGAGAAGTTAAATTTCCTGACCCTTTCTGCTATCAGCCTGCCTTCAAAGAAATTGGCACAGTTTTGTATATTGTTAATTAGTTAGTATTATAAACTTTGGATCGTTTTTAAATGAAAGTATTTATTACCGGTGCTTCCGATGGTTTGGGAAAAGCTATTGCGTATCAATACGCAGTTACAGGGGCTGATTTATTTATATGTGCAAGAAGTACAAATAAGCTTTCGCTTATTGCAAACGAATTATCAAGTGATTATAAAGTCAAGTGCAGATTTGCTCATTGCGACGTAACAAAAATTGATGATATTCGCCAAGCTGTTGATAATTGTATTGAGTCTATCGGAATACCGGATATTATAATATTAAATTCGGGAATTTCTAAAAATGACGATTTCAGAGATTTTGATACTCAAATTATTAAAGATATATTTGAAGTAAATGTATTCGGTATTATGAACTGTCTCGAAGTATTTATCCCAATATTGCTTAAATCCGGTACTTCGATTATTGCCGGTGTAACTTCACTTGCCGAAGCACGCGGTATTCCGGGTAATGCCGGATATACTTCCAGTAAAATTGCAGCGTCGCACCTATTAGAAGCGGCAAGAATGCAATTAAAAAATACAAATATTAAAATTGCTACTATTAAACCCGGTTTTATTAAAACAAATATGACAAGCAAAAATAGTTTCCCTATGCCATTTGTACTAGAAGCCGATAAAGCTGCTAAAATTATTATCAAAAAACTTAATAAAGGCAAAACACATATATCTTTCCCTACTCCAATTGCGTTATTTTCTTGGTTTGGAAAAATGATTCCGGCACGTATTTATGAGTCAATAATGAGTAAATTCAAGAAAAATATCTTAGAAGCATAGTATGAATAGCGGAGCATATCAGTTGTATATTCGCATTGATAGAGATATTGAACTGCAAATCGGTAAATTAGGATTTTTCAAATTTCCAGAGGGAGAGTATATCTATACCGGCTCTGCTATGAGAAATTTATCACAAAGAATTGCACGCCATCAACGAAAAGAGAAAAAAATCAAGTGGCATATAGACTATCTGCTAAATAATGAGAATGTATCAATAACTGAAATCAAGATTTACGAATCCGAAACTAAAGATGAGTGCAAAATTAATCAAGACACAATTGAAAAGTATAAAGCTCAAATTCCTGTAAAAAAATTCGGATCATCGGACTGCATAAAATGTATTTCACATTTGCTAAGAATTATTAAACCCATAAACTAATCAATTTCAACGTAAGTTCCGGAATATAACAGAGTAATTTAATTTCCTATATTAATTAGTATAAATTAAATTTCGGCGTTACTGTGCCTAAAGAGGCTAACTGATATAAAATAAAAGTTCTTAGCTGTTATGTGTTGGTAAGTAAATAAAGAAATCTTTCTTCCAACATCGTTTGGATGTTGAAAATTGGTAATAAACATTGTTTAGTCCCTACACTCTTTTTTCTCTTTTTTGTTGTTAATAGAAGAGATTGGCGTTGGAGCATCTCATTATGTTACCGATATTTAACTCCTTATGGAGTTAATATTTAAAATCGAAGATGGTTATCCAATAAGATATCAAATATGGACTTGCTACAATTAAAGAGGCTGGTTGATAAAAAAAACCTATATCAAGTATATATAGCTTAGTATTATTCAATATACAAACAGCGACTCAAATGAGTCGCTGTTTGTATAAATATATAAAATTCAAAGCTTATTTGGCAGGAGCGAAAATTATATCTTCCATTACTTCATTAAATTTATAATCTGCTTTTTCGCTTATATTATAAATAGGAGTATCGGTTTTAATAGATGTAGGCATTTTCATTCCGTTAAACTCTTTAAAATCAGAATAGGTATATGTAACAGGCATAGCATCTGCACCCATCATTTCGACGCTTTCTTTTTTAATTATCAAGTAATTATCCGCATCAAAATAATATGTAGATTCAAGACCGCTTTTATAAACTACTTTAAGTAAAATATTATTTTGTTGTTTACCCAATACTTCACATTTATTACCATTTTCAAGTAATTTTGAATCAGCGAATAATACTGCATCTTTTAAGATTTTGTCTTTATCATCGCCTTCGGCTTGAGCTATTGAACCTTGAGCTTTCATCCATACATTTACTCCGTCAGCCCATACTTCAGTTGAAAGGACATTTTGGACATTTAAAGATGAATATTGTTTGTTGCCGACTTTTGTTTTTTCAACGATGGTACCGGGGAAATTCTGCCCCTGCATACCGAATTCTACAGTAGATGACTTAGTTAAAGTAGTAATTGAGTTGATTTTTTCTAAACCGCCGATAGCTTTTACGTATTTAGCTAATAATTGTTCGGCTGATAAATCAACTTTTTCCATTTTGGCATTTTCACCTGTCATCGGTTCATAATCCATATTGAATTCATAAACTTTACCGAATTTCTCAAGCGAAGTTAGCACTTCAGGTTTACCTACTACTACTATATATGCACTCTGGGGGTTCATATATTTAGCTGCAGTCTGCTGAATTTGATTAGGAGTAAAAGACTGTAATTTTTTATGATAATTTTTAACATCTTTCATATCAATACCATAGAAATTCGCATTTTGAATCAAAGAACCAACGAACTCTGAGCTTGCAAATGACATCAAGTATTGCCCAACTTCATATTTTTTCAATCTGTTTAATTCTTCATCTCCCGGTGCTTCATAAGCAAGTAATCTTAATTGCTCCAAAATCACAGCTACCGAAGAATCGGTTACATTACTGCGGACATCGGCTCCGCAAGCAAATCTATTAATATATTTTGCTTGAGTTAAATATCCGAAAGGAGTATATGTATATGAATATTGCTCACGTAAAGTGCGGAAAAGTCTTCCGGCAAATCCGGCTCCGATTACCGAAGAGGATAAATTCAATACATCATAATCAGGATGATTTCTTGCAACTGCAGGAGTAGCCACTACAACTGACGATTGAGTAGCTACCGGACGTTTAACAAAATAAACACCTATCGGCATTGGTTCTGCTTTAGGTACACTTAGGTCTGCTATAGTGCCGGGTTTCCAGTCTGCAAAATATTTTTCTAAATCTGCTTTGATATCTTTAACGTCAACATCGCCAATAATACTCATAGAAGCATTATTTGGTAAAAAGTAATTTGAAAAATAAGATTTTAAATCATTAACTGAAATTTGGCTTAAAGAAGCTTCGCTGGCTTTTTTTGAATACGGATGGTCTTTGCCATACATTGCAATTCGTGAAATTACCGCAGCAACAGCAGATGAACGAGACTTTTCTTGTTTTATTCCGGCAACCATCTGGCTGACTAATTTTGGAAATTCTGCTTCGGGGAAGGTCGGTTTAGTTAAAATGTCTCTGGTGATTTCCAGAACTAAAGGTAAATGCTTTTTTAAGCATGAGCCGGAAACAATATTATAATCTCCGGCAGCTGAAACGCTAACATTAGCTCCGATACCGTCTAAAGCATTAGCTATATCAAAAGCAGAGCGTGAGCCGGCACCTTTTGATAAAATCTGTGCAGTTAGGTCGGCAATGCCTGTTTTGTTTCCTTCTACCGCACTGCCACCGTTAATCATTATTCTGAAAACTATAGTGGGCTGCTGGTCATCTCTAATAACAAATACTTTAAGACCATTTTTTAAAGTAGCAGTTTCATATTTAGGGAAATTAACATCCTTAGCGGGAAGTGCATCAGGTTTCTGAGTAAGGTCAACTTTATCTTTAGCTTGCATATTTATAACTGTAAATAGTGTAATTAATGACAAAATAAATAAATTCTTCATTTTTATAAATCCTCAATTTTTTAATATTTTCAATAATATTTATTATAATATTTATTATAATATTTTTACTATAAATTCGAATAAGATTTTCGCATAATTATTTAATGTCAAAAATCAATTAGCTGTTTTTGGGTTGATAAATTAAAATAACTTTTTTATCAGTTGCTAAATATTTTTTAGCAGCTTTGATAATATCATCTTTTGTTACTTTTAAGAATTTATCAAGTTCATTATTAATTAGCGATGGGTCGCCGAAGAAAGTATAGTAACGTGCTAAATCTTGAGCTTTACCCATTAAATCCTTCTTTTCGAATACGAAGCTTGCTTCACGGATATTTTTTGCTTTTTGAAGTTCTTCGTCTGTAACCCCATTAGTCAATACTTTATTTATTTCGTCCATAATTGCTTTTTCTGCTTGCTCGGGAGTTTTATCTTGAGCAATGAAAGCTTCAACTAAAAATGCACCTGCACCGCGTAAAACGAAAGGTGAAAATGATGTTTCTACAGCTAATTGGTCTTTATCAACTAATCTTTGGTAAAATCTTGAGCTCTCGCCGGAAGCCAGAATATCAGTTAATAGCATAGAAGCATAATAATCAGCGTCACTTAACTTTGGACCTTGGAATCCGATAAACATGGCAGTCATAGGAGCTTTGTCATCAATTACAGTTTCGCGATATTCTTTAGTTAGTGGTTGCAATTTATAGTCGTGCCTTACAGGAGTAGCAGCTTTAGGAAGTGAACCAAAATAATCACGAACATATTTCTTAATTTCTTTAATGTCGATATCACCGGCTACTACCAAAGTAGCATTATTTGGTTGGTAGAATTTATCATAAAATGCTTTAAAATCAGAAATTTTAGCATTTTTAATATGCTCTTCACTTCCGATTACCGACCAAGCATAGCCTGAACCGGGAAACATAGTAGAACAAATTTTCCCTATTAAAGTGCCGAAAGGTTGATTAGTAGTACGCATTTTTAACTCTTCGGTAACAACGCCTCTCTGAGTCTCAACGCCGATTTCGTCAACATGCAAAGACCTCATTCGTTGAGATTCTATCCATAAAGCTAATTTCACTTCATTAGAGGGAAGCGAGAAATGAAATACAGTCTGGTCAAAAGAAGTATAAGCATTTAATTCTCCACCGGCTTCTTGAACTAATTTATCAACCGAAGCTCTTGGGATATTATCAGTTGCTTCAAACATCAAATGCTCGAAAAAGTGTGCGTAACCAGTTTTATCGGTATCTTCGTCCTTAGAGCCTACATTGTAAAATACAACGGTAGCAACGATAGGAGCAGATTTATCTACATGATAAATAACTGTCAGCCCATTGTCTAACTTTTCCATTTCGTATTTGATTGGTTTGAATGAACCGGCGGCAGAAAGCTCGGTTCCTGTGATAAATATACCGGATAGCACTATGGCAACTCCCAATAATTTGTTTAAAATGCTTTTTTTATACATTAAAATACTCCAAAATATTCAATAATAAAACAAAGATGATATTACGTTTCAAAATGCAAAATGTTGCAATTCACTCGTTCATTGTTTAATACCAATACTACTTGAGAATCAATAGATTATTGGTTTTCTACTGTTCTTTTCTTATAGGCAACACGGATAGAGTTATGAGTATTTATTTGGCAGAAAGGACAAGCTTTTCATTTAATAACATATGAGATAGAGTAATAGATATAGAACTAATATGATTTTTTCGGGTTTAAAGCGTCTATAGCCATTCAAAGATTATTAAGCACCGCCTATATAGCGAATTCAAAATATAAAATACCAATTTCCGTTTATTTTGGTTAATAATAATATTTTTGTATTTTATTATCTGTGTTAGGACCTAATATGAAATTACTAATTGTAATTCCTTTAATTATTTTGAGTGTTTATTGTTCGAAAAGTGCTGAATTTACTGATTTTCAGAAACAATATGATAAAATATTTCATCAAGAAATATATATTGATAAAGACCAAAAAAGCCTTCTAGTATATGTTGAAGAAATACCTGAAATTGAAAAATTCTCCGGAATAATTAATCCTAATATTCAAAATATTGACTATTTATATACTCATTTTATGAATAAAGATGTTTCCCATATAGTTAATGAACCCGATAGCCTCAATAGACATAAAAAACTAATTTATTTGCTCAAAAATGATAGTCTATTTAATAGTTTAATGTACGAATATTTTTCTGTTATGCTAAACTCCAATAATTATAAAAAAGATACATTCAGCATAAGCTTCACTATGAATATCGCATCAAAATTTTTCTACCTTCATGGATTAGACAAAAATAAAAATTATATGGCACATATTTGTATCGGAGTAAATGCAATTAAAATTACCGAACCCCAAAGATACCCTTTATTAGAAGCGTTCGTTTATTCGTATATTATGAATAATATTTACAATGAAGATTTACCACTAATGCAGATGATGACTGATAATATTAAAAAGATATATGCTTTTAATCTGGGTGAAAATGATAACGAAAATATTTTAAGAGCTCAAGGGATATTATTCTATATGATGTATAGTAACGAAAATTTAAGAAAAGCAATTATTGATGAATATTCTAAACAAAAAGACTTGTTACCGTTTGTTATTAAATTGTAATATTAGATTGATTATTTAAATAGCCAATTCTTAGTACTATATTTATCATTTACTATCTCAAATCGTTCAAAAGATGGCTTGATTGTACTTTTGGCTAAAGCACTTGGTTTGCGTCTAACAATAAGTTTGATTACTATTTGAATAAAAAAAAGCCTCACTCAATGAGCAAGGCTAAAAAAAATTTTTCAAAAAATTGTCGTTTCACAATTACCATTTTAAGATATTTATGTTATCAACATAGACAGTCTGTTTATTACGGAACAACGCTAATATTATGGCAAGACCGATTGCAGCCTCGGCAGCGGCAACCGCCATTACGAAAAATACAAATATCTGACCGGCTGTATCTCCCATAAAAGATGAAAATGCTACTAAAGTAAGATTAACACTATTGAGCATTAATTCTATTGACATAAATATTATAATTGCATTGCGGCGGGCAATTACCCCTATACTTCCGATAGTAAATAATATTGCCGATAAAATCAAATAATATTCTAAAGCTATATTTTGCATAATTTATTCCTATTTATTTTATTTCATTTTGAATGAGAATTCTAAATCAATTATTCGACAATTTTTCTTTTTGCAAGTACAATCGCTCCGACTATGGCGGCAAACAGCAATAATCCAACTATTTCAAACGGATAAATATAATTTGTAAATATCTCGTTACCTATAGCTTGTGCGGTGCTTTGAGCTATAGATTTGTCGCTTATTGCAGGATTGAGAATATTGGAATTTGTAATAATTACCGCTAATTGAATTATAAAAGTAAGCCCGAATAGTCCGGCAAATAATTTACGTAAATTGAACTTTTCCTTGAACTTTTCTTCATCACCTAAATTAAGTAATAAAATTACAAATATTACTAATACCATGATTGCACCGGCATAAACCAATATCTGCATTACCGCGATAAATTGTGCATTTAGAGTCAAATATAATCCCGAAAGCATAAAGAAATGAAAAATCAAACTCATAGCAGAAACTACGGGGTGACGAGCCGTTATGGTTAAAATAGCACTTGAAATCGCTAATATACTTACTATTGCAAAGAATATAAATTCAATACTCACTAATTTACTCATTCGATTTGTGAATAATACATTTCAATTATCAATTTCACGAACTAAGATTAAAAATATTTGATATGATTAAAAATATTTTTAGCTTTAAAATAGTTTTATAAAGCCCAATAATAGGTTATCTCATCAATACAATTTTGATATTATCAATTAAAAGTAAACTATCTTTTGGAGACGACGAATAAAATTCGATAGATAAATTATCTCCAACGGCTATATCCAGCAAAGTGGAGTAATCATAAGCTTGATATTGCTTGTTAGTTATCGGAATTACAATCTGTTGAGGACGAGTTATATTTCTGAAAATACATTCTACATTATCTGCATAATTAATTGCGTTAAATTTCAATTTTGCTTTGCCATTATTATGGGCTATAAATTCAAAATTAGCGGCGGGAGTATTGCCGGATTTTTTTATGAGTAATGAGTGAGAGCCGGCATTTTCAAATTTTGTTTCTACTAAAGAAATAAATTCCGTGTAGTTCCAGCCAATAATACTATTGCTGTTTTCAAAGCTATTTTCGTATAGCGTTATATCTTCGTCGCAGAAGCAATTGCTGTCCTTGCATGAAGTCATAATAATTAACACCAGCATAGATACTAAAATTAAGTAGTAATTCATATTAACTCAAAATAAATAAAAATAATTCAAAAAATAAAAGACTAATTTACGATATTTTTCGTTAAAATCAATGTATATAATTTCTAACATTTTTAAGGATAGAATTATGATAAAAGAAAAAGTTCAAGAAGCGATTAACAGTCAGATAGCGAAAGAAATGTATTCCTCTAATTTATATTTGGCAATGTCTGCATATTTCAAATCTGTAAATTTAAATGGATTTGCTAATTGGATGAGAGTCCAAGCCCAAGAAGAAACATTCCATGCTATGAGATTCTTTGATTATCTAATAGATAGGGGTGGGGAGCTTAAATTAGCTCGGATAGATGCTCCGCCTATGAAATGGAAAAATACTTTAGAAGCATTTACCGGAGCTCTTGCCCACGAACAGATGATTACCGAATCGATCAATGAAATTGCCGATATTGCTACTCAAGAAAAAGATTTTGCTACTATCTCATTTTTGCAATGGTTTATCAATGAACAGGTTGAAGAAGAAGCTACTGCCGGCGAAATCGTTGACAGATTAAAAATGGCTCAGGATTCAGCAGGTGCATTGTTTATGCTCGATACCGAATTAAAGGCAAGAGTATTTGTAGCCCCGATTATTACTAAATAAATCTAAATTTCTAAACATAAGCTTCGGACTATCCGCAGCTTATGTTTATTTGTACAAACAGTTGAATATAATGGAGTAATCTATGACTAAATTTGAACAAATCATCGAATTTGCAATTGAACGCGAACGTGAAGCCGTTAGTTTTTACGAAGATTTAGCCAAAATTGTTATCAATCCGGCTGCTATAGAAATGCTTTCGGAGTTTAGAGCTATGGAGTGCGAACATTTAAATATTTTGCAAAGTATAAAACCTGACGCTTTGTTAAAATTCGATATTGATGAAATAGATAAATTGAATTTATCTGACTATTTTGTAGAAGTGGTTCCGAATCAAGAATTGACTTATCAGCAGTTAATTACGCTTGCAATACAAAAAGAATCCGCCTCTTACAGTCTTTATATGGCTCTATCTAACACTACGGCGGATATGGAAGCAAAATTATTTTTTATCGGGCTGGCTGACCAAGAAATCAAGCATAAGCTTAAATTAGAAAGTATTTACGACGATGTAATATATAAAGAGAACTAATGAAATTTTACTCTTTTTGAAAATAATTGAAAAAAGTAAAAAAATAATTTTGTTTTATTGAAAAAAAGTCTTAATTTTGAATCTCCTGATATGGCATCAGGGCAGCGGTCAGGTAGCTCAGTTGGTAGAGCAATGGACTGAAAATCCATGTGTCGGGGGTTCAAATCCCTCCCTGACCACTTATAAAAAGCCTTTGTAAATTAAACACTTGCAAAGGCTTTTTTAATTTATTGATAGAGCGGGGGGGAGCTAAAGTTAACATTAGTCAGATACAAACTTTGGATTAGGAATTCATCCGATGAATATCCGAAAAAATAACTGATAGTGAAAGAGAATTAGTTCAGACTTTTCCCAATGAAGATTTGCTTGAAAGGACAAGCCAAGGGGAAAATCCGAATAAAATCTAATTCAAGTTTTGCAATACTTTCTACTTCCTCAAAATCCCTTTATATAGATTTTTAGCTTTTAAGTACATTTTATACTCCTACAAAATTTAAAGACTACGATAAAAGTACTCTAAAATCAAAATAGATGTTGATTATCATTATACAATAAATTCATTTTTATTTCTTCTTAAATTGTTAATTGGATTTAAATTAATAAAAGAATACAAGATGAATATACAAGCAAGAAAACTAAACTTAATACAGGAATTTTTAAGGATAACTGATGAAAATATAATATCTGATTTGGAATTATTTATTAAGAAAGCCCGAATTAACGCTTATGAATCTGAGCTTAAGCCTATGACATTAGAAGAGTTCAACAACATGATTAATCTATCAGTTTCAGAAAGTGAATTAGGTCAGACAATTCCACAAGAAGAATTACTTGAAAGTATTAAGTTATGGTAAAAATAGTATGGTCCATAAATGCTACTAAACAATTGAAGAAGATTTTTCTTTATTATAAAGATAAAGTAAGTGAAACAATTGCTAAAAAGATTATTAACGGGATTGTTCGCAAAGTAAGCATTTTAAATAACAATCCTTTGATTGGCTCTAAAGAAGAAATGTTAAATCATTTAAAACATGATTTCAGATATTTGTTAGAAGGAAATTATAAAATTATATATTTTTTACGAAATGATATTATTACCATAGCTTCAGCCTTTGATTGCAGACAAAATCCGAATAAAATCACAAAAATCTAATTCAAGTTTTGCATTGCTTTCTACTTCCTCAAAATACCTTTATACAGATTTTAGGTTCTTCGCTACTTTGTGTGGATAAAAATTATTTGTTATTAGCATAAAGAAATCAATTAGATTGCAAATACTGATTTTTGATATATATCTTTATTTTATCTCATCTCAGTAGGAGCTATATAATCGCTACGCGATAAAGATTGTTTAACATTATCAATTTTCTACCATTATATAATCGCTATGCGATAAAAATGAATTGAAAAAATATCGCGTAGCGATTAAATAGTGGTAGATAGAAAAACAATGTAATGTCTTATTACTCCGTAGGAGTTAAATATTGGTAATATAATGAAATACGCCCCCTACCATTTTCTTCTCTTATCCCTAAAAAGAAGAAAGAGAGGGGGCATACTTTATTACCTATGTTCAACAGCTGATGCCTTTGTAATAAAGATTTTTTTATTTGTTTACCCACACAAAACAGCTAAGAACTTTAGTTTCCTTATTATCGAATTCCAATAATATTTTATAATCTTGTAGGTATTTGGCAGTATTAATATTTATAGTTTTCATTTGATTTTCCTTGTAATTCATTTACTTTAGCTAACCTTTTAGCTTTATAATCTTCATAGTCAATATAATATTCAATTTCGTAAAGTTTATCCCAATTCTGACGAGAGAAAGATACCTTATCTTTTATTTTTCTTAATAGATAGTTATAAAATAATGCTACGTATGTTAATTTACCCTAACGCTTACAACAAGCTAAAGAATTATTATAAATTGTGGTGCAAATTATTAATTATAATATTGTACATATAAGTATAATAACATAAATTGACAATATAATAAATTGAATTCGTCAATCTAATAGTTAAAATAATAATTCAATAATTAGAATATTTGGCAAGAGGTAATAATAGTGGATCAAATTATAGATATTAAAATCAAATCAATTAGTATAAAGAATTATCGCTCTTGTATAAAATCGCTTATTTCTATTGATAATGACTTGACTTGCCTCATTGGTATAAACGGATCGGGAAAAACTAATATATTAAATTCTATATTGCTTTTGAAAAAGATAATAAGATTTAGAAACTTTGAAAAAGATGAAGAGAATCAAAGTGATAATCATACTGAATTAGACCTTAATATATTTTTAAATGGTAAGACTATCTACTTAAAATGCTGTTTCCAATTAGACTTAGATGAAAATGGAATTGATTTGGTTAATAATGTCAGTATTGATTGGAATTTTAAAGATTTCATTGATTTGGATACTTGGATTAGTTTACCTTGCGTACTAATAAAATCCATAGGATTACTTGATGAATCAACAAGTAATAGTATAGATTTGTTTAATACTACTTTAAAATCAAAAAGTGAAAAAGATAACAAAAGAGTTGTTTTATCTATAAATGACAATCGTTATAGTGCGTTAGTTCCTGAATTACTAAAAATGGAACAAATTGAGAAAATAATTAATGTTGTAAATTCTGTTTATTTATTTTTTTCGGAGATTAATTATTATAGTGCTTCTGCATTTTCAGATCCTTCTAAATGTTCGTCTTCGTTAGAAATCGCTGATAATCGTTATAGAAGAAGGTTTATTTATAGATATAATCACGATAATTTCATATTTGATTTATATGAAATATATAAAAATAAAAATGATTTATTTAAAATATACTTGAACTTAGTTGACAAATCAGGAATAGGATTAGTTGATACAATCGACTTCAAAGAAGTTGATTTCCCTGTTAGTAATATTGTAGTAAAGTCACCTGTTAATATAGAAAATAATGGGAAAAATCGATTATTCATTGTTCCAAATTTTGTAATAGACGATATTAATCTATCACCTAATCAGCTTTCTGAAGGAACATTCAAGACCCTTGCATTAATATTTTATATCTTAAATGATAACAGTAAATTACTATTAATTGAAGAACCTGAAGTATGTATTCATCATGGACTGTTGACAAGTGTTATTGAGCTGATAATCTCGCAATCAAAACGAAAGCAGATTATTATAAGTACACATTCTGATTTTGTATTGGATAAGCTTAAGCCTGAAAACATCATTTTAGTAAAAAAATCAATTAAAAACGGAACCATTGCCAAACCTCTTACTAAATCATTGTCAAAAAATGAGTTTTCTGCTTTAAAAAAATACCTTAACAATGAAGGAAATTTGGGGGAGTACTGGAAAGAAGGCGGTTTTGAAGATGAATAATAATAAAGGAGCTATTGGCATTATAGCTGAAGATACAAGTGATGTAGAATGTATTAAAATATTCATACAGAAAATTGCTCAAAACGATAAATTAAGTGTTAAGTATTTTGTTGGTAATGGTTGCGGAAAAATAAAAAGAAAAGCAAAAACTTGGGCAGAAACCTTAAAAGATAAAGGCTGTAATTATTTATTCCTAATTCAAGATCTTGATGAGAATGATTTTAATATTTTGTATCAAAATTTAAAGAATGCTTTAGAGCCATCGCCAATTAAAAATTATATTATTTGTATTCCTATTAGAGAGCTTGAAGCATGGCTTCTAAGCGACACAGAGGCAATAAAAGTCGCTTTGAAACTAAAAAAAACACCTAAAATTTCTGGATTTCTATATGAAATTGACAATCCCAAAGAATACCTTAGAGATATAGTTTACAAAACATCTGAAAATAAACTCCTCTATTTGAATACTACTCATAATAAACTGATAACTAAGGAGTTATCAATACAAAAAGTCTTAGATAAAAATCCTTCTTTTTCACCTTTTTTCGAATACGTTGTCAATAATTTAAAATGATTACTAATTCGACCTATATGTTTGCAGATTAACAACTCGAAAAAAAGTTTAAGAAATAAAATAAAGCCGCCCCGAAATTAATCGAAGCGGCTATAAATTTATTTTATTTCAAATCTTACAATCTCTCAAATAACTCTTTTAGAATTTTTTCAGCCGCTATAGGAAGAACTGTTCCCGGACCGAAAATAGCTGTTGCACCATTTTGGTATAAGAAATCATAATCCTGAGCAGGAATAACCCCACCGCAGATAATCATGATGTCTTCACGGTCTAATTTCTTTAGTTCGTCGCGTAAAGCGGGAACCAATGTCTTATGACCGGCGGCAAGAGATGATACGCCAACTACGTGAACGTCATTTTCTACAGCCATTTTAGCAGTTTCTTCAGGAGTTTGGAATAGAGGTCCTATGTCCACATCAAAGCCCATATCGGCATAAGCGGTAGCAACTACTTTAGCTCCGCGGTCATGACCGTCTTGCCCCATTTTAGCAATTAAAATTCTCGGACGGCGACCCTCTTGTTTCTCGAAGTCGTCAGACATTTTACGAACGTGTTCGATAGTTTCACCATCTGAATATTCCGAACTATAAACGCCGGAAATTGAGCGGATAACTGCTTGATGGCGACCGGAGATTTTCTCTATAGCATAAGAAATTTCACCGAGAGAAGCACGTAAGCGAGCGGCATTAATTGATAATTCAAGTAAATTGCCTTCGCCTGTTTCAGTGCATTTAGTTATTGCTTCGAGAGCTTCTTGAACTTTTGCATTGTCGCGATTAGCTCTTAATTCGGCAAGGCGTTTTAATTGCTGTTCACGAACGGCAGTATTATCAACTTCAAGAATGTCGATAGCTTCTTCCATATCTAATTTATATTTATTAACGCCGATGATAGCTTCTTTGCCGGAATCTATACGAGCTTGGCGTTTAGCGGCGGCTTCTTCGATTCTCATTTTTGGAACGCCGGTTTCGATAGCTTTAGACATACCGCCCAAAGCCTCAACTTCTTCGATTAGTGTCCAAGCTCTGTGCATTAATTCGTTAGTTAAAGCCTCTACATAGTAAGAACCTCCCCATGGGTCAATTACATTACAGATGCCGGTTTCTTCCTGTAGGAATAGCTGAGTATTCCTTGCGATACGAGCAGAGAAGTCAGTTGGCAATGCAATAGCTTCATCAAGCGAATTAGTATGCAATGATTGAGTATGCCCCAAAGCTGATGCCATAGCTTCTACGGCAGTACGAGCAACGTTATTATAAGGGTCTTGCTCGGTTAAGCTCCAGCCGGAAGTCTGGGAGTGAGTACGCAAAGCCATAGATTTAGCTAATTTAGGGTCAAATTGTTTAACTAATTTAGCCCAAAGCATTCTGGCAGCTCTCATTTTGGCAATTTCCATGAAGTAATTTTTACCTATTGCCCAGAAGAATGATAATCTCGGAGCGAATTCATCTATTTTAAGTCCTGCTTTCATACCGGCACGTATATAGTCGATACCGTCGGCAAGAGTATAAGCCATTTCGATGTCTGCTGTTGCACCGGCTTCCTGCATGTGATAGCCGGAGATGGAGATACAATTAAATTTAGGCATATTTTTAGAAGTATAAGCGAAAATATCGGAAATTAATTTCATAGATATTTCGGGTGGATAAATATAAGTATTACGCACCATATATTCTTTTAAAATGTCATTTTGAATTGTACCGGATAATAATTCCTGTTTAACGCCTTGCTCTTCAGCAGCTGCAATATAAAAAGCCATAATCGGCAATACCGCACCGTTCATAGTCATAGAAACGGACATTTTATCTAATGGAATTTTATCGAATAATATTTTCATGTCTAAGATTGAATCAATTGCTACACCGGCTTTACCGACATCGCCGACTACGCGAGGATGGTCAGAATCATAACCGCGATGAGTAGCTAAGTCAAAAGCAACGGATAAGCCTTTCTGCCCGGCGGCTAAGTTTCTTCTGTAGAATGCGTTTGATTCTTCGGCAGTAGAGAATCCGGCATATTGGCGTATAGTCCAAGGGCGAGTTACATACATTGTCGGGTAAGGACCTCTTAAAAAAGGAGCAATACCGGCAGTGTAACCAAGGTGTTCATAATCTTCGTAATCGCTTTTATCATAGCAAGGGAAAATTTCGAAATTTTCCAAAGACATTTCGATTAACTCGTCAAACTTTTTGCCGGTGGATTTTTCAACATCGAATTTCCAAGTATCGAAATCTTTTGCTTTGTATTCACCTTGATAATTTATTTTACTAAAATCGGGATTTTTCATTTTATATATCTCCATTTATTTTTCAATAATTAGGCAATGCCTAACTTCTTTTGAATGTTGAATAAAATTGAGTAGATATTAGACTTAACGTGAATAAATTCATCTACTCCTGCTGATTTGAAAGCGTCAATGTATTCTGTAGGATAGCCCGCCAATACAATGAATTTATCCTTATTTCCGGCTTTAATAGCAGCTGCTAATTCGGGAACGATTTCAGGATAAGTGTCGTCTGTCGAACAGATTACGATTACATCTGACTCTGATGCCAAAGCTGCTTTAGCTGCGGCATCATTTGTTTCAAATCCTTGATTATATATAATTTCAAATCCACCTGTTGCAAAGAAGTCTAAGCTAAAGTCAGCTCTTGGTTTATGCTGTTTCAGCGGACCCATATTTGCTAAGAATATTTTCGGATAATTTCCGTTTTTATCATTAAAAATTTCACAGTTCTTTCTGATTTTTTCAAATTCTTCTGCTAAGCGAGCAGTATCAACCGCAGTTGCAGTAACTTCGGAATTACAAATTGAACCGCATAGATAGGTAACAGCATTATAGATATTTGCTCCATTAATGAAAGCATCTGTTAAGCTGTCGATTAATTCTAATGATAAACCGTTTTGAGGAACAGCTTTTAGTGCATCTGCCGATTTAGTATCGTCAGCGATTTTTTTATATTTATTAAATAATTCTTCGTAATTATTTTCTGCTACATGCACTTCTTTTTCGCTCAAATTAGGATATTTATTTGTGCCGATAAGTACATCTTTTCTTGAAGAAAGATTTTTGATTCTTTCGATTTTGATTGCTTTAACTGCTGATTGAATATTGCCTGCTAAAAGCTCTTTACTCATGCCGCCTTTAGCCTCTATATCTTGGAATAATTTCCAAGCTTCTTCAGCGATTTTAGCAGTTAAGTTTTCAATATACCATGAGCCGCCTGCAGGGTCAACAGATTCTCTTAAATTGCATTCTTCTTTTAGTAATAACTGTGTATTACGAGCTATTCTGCGTGAGAATTCTTGAGGTAAACCATGCTGAGCATCAAAAGTGCCGACAGAATGTGCATTTGTTCCCGCTACTACAGCCGCAAGTGATTCACTTGTTACTCTAAGCATGTTAACATACTGATCCATCTTGGTTTTGTTGGCAGTAGTAGTTTTGGTATGAATATATATTTTTCGAGCATCTTCGCTTGCTCCGAACTCTTTCATTATGTTAGCCCAAAGCATTCTTAATGCTCTTACTTTGGCAATTTCCATAAAGAAATTAGCACCGATACCTACAGAGAAAGTCATCTTCTTGGCAATATTGTCAACGCTGACATTTCTGTCAGCAATACCGCGAATATATTCCGCACCGGTAGCAATTGCAAATGCTATTTCTTGAACTGCATTAGCACCGCCATCAGTATAAACTGAGGTATCAATTTCAACAGTTTTCAAATTTGAATTATGTTTATCAATATAATTGATAATCAATGCCATAACTTGATAATATTTCTCAACGTCCATTTTTAACTCACCGTGCTTGGCTAAATTGCCCAAGGGGTCGATTCTGAACGTACCTTTAACGCCGGTTAATTCGATTTTAGAGGATTTCAAATACGCATTAAATAAAGAGAAAAATACTACCGGAAAGTTTGTAGCCAATAAATGTAGGTCAAACTTGCTGATGTCTATACCTTTGAATGCTGTTTTTAAATCTTCAAGATTAAAAACAACAGTCGCCGGGCATGCCGGAGCGTATTTTTTGTCTTGCAGATGAGCTACGATTTTATCGTTAAATTTTAAGGAAATGCAGTCTAAGCCTCTTTTAATGTCGTAAGACAGAGCAGTATTATACTCTTTAACAGAAGGATAATTTATCTCTTGCTCAATAGACCAAGCGGATTTTTTATATCCGTCAGGATTGCATCCGCGAACGTACGGAAATGTACCCGGTAAATTATTTTCCAAATGTTTTAGTTCCTGAGTGTCTTCAAGCCTGTATATAGGTTTGATTTCAAAGCCTTCGTAAGTTTTGGTTTTTAGTTTGTCTAAAGGCTTTCCTTTTAGAGATGCTTCAGCCTCTTTTGCCCAATCTTCGTAAGAATTTGGCAAAAATTCTTCAAGTAGTCTTTTAGATTTTTCCATAGACATAATTTTATCAGCCCTTATAGTTATAAATTTTAAGGCATACTAATTAAAGTAACCTTTAGATTTCAAAATTAAGTAAAATCAGTTATTTAATCAATTTATTTTTCAATTTATAAAAAATATTTTTTTATCGTAATATATTTCCTGATTGCTAATTGACAAACAATAATTGAATTAGGATATATATAGGTAATAAAACTATTATTGAAAATTTATACATATATGCAAAAAAGTGTGGCATTTTGATACCATGACTTTCGGCAATAGATTTAACCATAAAATTAGGTCCATTACCAATGTAAGTCATAGCACCGAAAAATACTGAGCCTATACATATTGCTTTCAATAATATTTCCGGAATTCCGGCTATAATAGATGTGCCGGCAGCGGGTGCTCCAAGCCCCAAAGCTAGAGAATGGAATGTTACCGCTGTAGGTGTATTATCGAGGAAACTGCTCAATGCTCCAGACGAATAATAGAATTGATAAGGCAAAGTTACACCGATACTTGCTGCATTATTTTTCAAATATAATAAGCATGGCACCATAGTGATAAATATCCCCAGGAATAAATAAGCTACCTCGACTATCGGTCCCCATTCGAATTTATTTCTATGACGAATTTCTTTTTTAGTCAATAATAATGATAATACTAACATTAAAACGATGAATACTTCACGGGTGTAAGAACTTAATTCGCCCACATGAATAAAAGAATAATTACCGGAATTCAATCTCTCGACAGCGAAAACTACTCCGGCTAACCATAAAAAGTTCAGACCTCCGGTCATTTTAATTTTATTTGTAGCTTTTATATCAGGATGTTGGATGTCGTGATGCTCGCGTTTGAATTTTCTAATATCAGATAAATAATAAAATAATAATAGCAAAGCATTAGTTAAAGCCCATTCGGGTAACAGCTTCATAAACCATAAGAAATCCGCACCACGAAGATACATCATAAATAGTGGTGGGTCGCCGAGCGGAGTCAATAGCCCACCGCAGTTAGCCACTATAGCTATAAAAAATAAAATAGTATGCACTTTGTGCTGCCTATGCTCATTGATTTTCATTATCGGACGGATTAATAGCATAGCCGCTCCGGTAGTACCCAGAAATGAAGCAAGCACCGCACCGATTGCTAAAATCAAAGTATTTACTATTGGTTTAGGGTGAACATGGGCTTCGATTAATATTCCACCGGTTATTACAAATAATGCTCCCAGCAGAATAATAAACGGAACATAATCGAAAAGCATAGTCTCTTCGATATGAGAAATTCCACCCTTAATACCAAACCAAACTAAAACAGGCAAACTTAATAGAACAGATACTATCAGTTTGTTTTTGTTCGGCTCCCAAAATTTCTCAAAGAAAATGGGCATGATTGCGATACAGAGTAGCATCAGTACAAATGGAATTGCCAAATAAATTGGCACTTCAAATAAGTGTTCCATAATATCTTTCAATAATTCAATAATTTAATTAAGTCTTATCAATGTTTTTCTATTTTTTCACGATTAAGTTTAATAATTATTTCTATAAATAACTAAAAATAAACAATAATCGGAATTCAAAAATACAATTTTTCCAATTAGTGTGAAATTAATATTCATTTAGAGAGTGAATATTTATAGGCTCGGAGACCGGGAAGTTATAAAGTTATAAAGTTCATAAAGTTGAAAGTAGGAATTGGGAAATAGGAATTAGGAAGTAGGAAGTGGGAAGTTTAGTTTGAAAAAGTTTCTTTCTTCCAACATCGTTAGATGTTGAATATTGGTAGAAGAAAAGTTGACACTCCATTTCGTCTCCGCACTATGCTCTGCGTAGTGCGGTGGGAGGCTGAAAATCTTTCAACCTCACCCAAACCCTCTCCGAAGGAGAGGGCTTTAAGATTATATATTGAAGATATGGGTAACACTTTATAGGCTAATCTTCAAATTCCCCTCCAAAAGGAGGGGTAACATCGCGTAGCGATGACGGGGTGGGTACTTTCTTCGGGGTTCGGGGTTCGGGGTTCGAGGTTTGGGAAATGGGAATTAGGAAATAGGAATTTGTTTTTTTCTTCCAACAGCGTTAGCTGTTGAATATTGGTAGAAAAGCTATGTAGCAACTATTCTTCAAATTCCCCTCCAAAAGGTAATGGCACTAAGATAGTAAATATACTCAATCATTTGTACTTTTTATATGCCCCTGCTTTCGTTTTCCTTGTGAAATGTCTATTTGGTCTATACGGAATATTAGATTTACTTATATTCTGTTTCATTTTTACTATCATTTCTTTTTCTACCAGGCGACCAGTGAGAATAGACTCTACCAAGTTTGTCAGTAAGTAGATTCGTAGTATCTTCATAGAAATACCCAATGATATTTTCGAAGGGGGGGGAATCCGCTGTAGTAGCGGATTTTGACATTATTTCTCTTATATAATTATATGCTATCAAAGCTACCATTACCTCCTTGACCGCCATCTCCGGTGTCTTTGCCCTGACTATATTTATATTCATTATTGTCTTGATTTCTCTTATTGTTATTTCAATATCCCAGCGTGTAAAATATTTTAATATTATTAAATCTTTTGGTATGTTTTTATCTAATATTGTAGTAAATAAAACTAACTTTCTACCCTCTACATTCACGTCTTCAAACTCTATTCTACGCAATAATATTGCCTGATCTTCTATATTTAGCTTTTGCATTATTTTCGATTTTTTTCTCTGCCGATAGTTCAACTATCTCGTCATTGGGGGCTATAGTGTTTATTACTTTATAATTCCGTTTACGTTTTCCCGGTACTATTATATCTATCGATTTATTAATTAATTGAATAAATATTGCGTTACAATTATATAGATCATCGGCTAATAATAGGCTCCCACTTGGAATATTCTCTATTAAGCTACTTAAAAGCTCAAGCTCACTTTTAGAATCTGAATCTAATACAAAATCAGCTATTTTGCCACTTCCTTGATGTACTATTGCACTTAATAAACCACGAGGATAGCCATTGGATTCTTTTATTTCATATTTCTTTACTATTTCTTTAGTATCTTGCATTTGTAGATAAGTACCATCTGTGATATACACTTCTCTGCCATGAAATTTGAGATGCTGAGTAGGTGAATTTACTTTTACTGATTCATTATATACTTCTCGTATTATTCTTTCTTCTATCCTGTTTCGTGCTTGTGCAAATGCCGATGTACTTGTAGATATAGACTGCTTCTTGCTCTTTTGTATTTTTAATTCGTGAGAGCTTGGCCTTCCTCTTCGTTTTTCTCTTACTTTCTTTTTGTTTTCTTCTTCTATTTGTTCTATATTGGTTTTTATTTCTTCGTGGCTCTTATTATATATAAATAACGCATTCTTCAGACTCTTGTCTCCGCTTAGATTTGCTTTTATCAATGTCAGCAATGTTATTGATGCAGGAAATACTCTATTGCGACTTGTCTTTTCTGTTAATTGCTCTACTAATTCAAAAGGATATTCCTCATTTAATACTGATGACAAATCTGTTTTTAATGCCTCGTGTATCAAGTGGCTTTTTTGAAGTGATTCATTTAGTTCCATTTTATATTCCTGTTATATTTAAAAACAAATACATACAAATATAACAAATATTTTTGATATTATAAATTTTATCTTAGTGTCATTACTCCAAAAGGAGGGGTGGCATCGCGAAGCGATGACGGGGTGGTTCCCTTCTTAGGAATTAGGAATTAGGAATTAGGAATTGGGAATTGGGAATTGGGAATTGTGGATATGGGATAGGGGATAGGGTTTATAACCTTATACTCCCCACCAGTCCCCATCCCCAATCACTAAGCCCTAATTTGTCTTCTTATAATTTAATACTGCTAAAGTATTGATTACTATGGCATAAGCAGAGATAATCAATAACTGATTTGAAATATCGCTAAAGCCGGAACCCTTTAGCATCACCATACGAATTACTTCTATGAAATATCGAATCGGATTTATATATGTGAAATATTGAGTCCACATCGGCATATTTTCAATTGCGGTAAACAGCCCGCTTAGCAATATGAATATCATAATAAAAAACCAAGTGATAAACATAGCTTGTTGCTGGGTGCTGGTAATTGTTGATATTAATAGCCCAATTCCCAAAACCGCAATTAGATAAATCGATGCAAAAGAAAATAGAACAACAAAGCTTCCTACAAACGGCACTCCATAAAGGATATAGCCGAGAGCTAATCCGAAAGCCAATTCGCAAAGCCCGATTACCCAAAATGGAATAAGTTTACCCATCAGGAATTCATACTTTTTGATTGGGGTAACGTTTATCTGCTCCATTGTGCCGATTTCTTTTTCTTTTACTATATTTAACGAAGATAGAAAACCACCGATTAATGTTACCAATAATGCCAATAATCCCGGCACCATAAAATGCTTAAAATTTAATTCCGGATTATACCAATATGACTCTCGTATATTAATATTTTTAAGCTTACCGGCAGCTAAATAGGCATTCGTTTTCACACCATATAAATTCATTATGTCTGTATTAAATGCTGTGAGAATTGCCGCTGAATAAGAGACCGCCAACGAAGCCTTTGTGCCGTCAATCGCATTTATAGTCAATTGGACTTTATCCATATTCTCTCTTATTAATGTGCTCTCGAAATTTTGAGGTATCTCGATGTATAAATCGCTTTTGCCGGCGAGCAATGACTTTTCGGCAGATTTATAATTAAATTCATAGCCACTGATTTTGAAATATCCTGATTCTTTGAATTTATCAAGTAATAGCCGGCTTGTAGTTGATTGGTCTTTATCAATAAAGAAAATATTCAAGTTCTTAATCTCGAAAGTAGCAGCAGATGCAAGTATGATTAATTGAATAATAGGCATAAATAGCATCATTGGGAGCATAGCCTTATCTCTGAATATCTGCCTGAATTCCTTGCGTAATATAATTGGTATATTTCTCATGATTGCAGCCTTATTTTAAAGTTCTTAATACTTAATAATACAAAGACAGTGGCAAATCCGATTAAAATAAGAGTTTCTTTCCATAAATATTCCAGACCGATTCCTTTTAGCATTATTCCACGTATAATTATCATAAACCAGCGTGCAGGATTGATAATTGTAAGATATTGAAGCCAAGTAGGCATATTCTCGATAGGATAGACGAAGCCTGATAATAAAATAGTCGGTAGCATAAATCCCACAAGAGAAATCATTAGTGCTGTCTGCTGGCTGTTAGTCTTTGTCGAAACGAAAATGCCGAGCGATAATGCAATAAATATAAACAGTGCGATTTCAGCAAAAAATAGAATCGAACTGCCGGCTATCGGTACTCCAAATACCAAATTCCCAATTAAAACAATTATTACCGCATCGGTAAATGATAATAACAGATATGGAATTACTTTTGAGATGATGATTAGTGCCGGATTCATCGGTGAAGCTAATAGTAGCTCCATCGAACCTGTTTCTTTCTCTTTGGTAATTGAAATCGAAGTCATCATCGCCGAGACTAACATCAAAATTATACAAATAGTACCGGGTACAAATAGAAAAACGCCTTTCAATTCAGGATTGAACCTGACTCGAAGTTCGGACTGTACATTCATAGCATTAGTATTGATTAATATTTCTTTGTTAAGCTCTCGGTTATAGTCATATATAATTGAAGACACATAGTGAATCAGCGTATTGGCAGTATTCGGTTCGGATGCATCGGCAAGTAATTGAACCGAAGCTTTTGTTTCGGTTTGAAGTTTATTAGCAAAATCCTCCTCAAATACTATTACTAATTTAACCTTCCCCTTTTTAAAAGTATTTTCTATTTGGCTGAATGTACTCAAATATGAATCTATCTGGAAATAGCCAGAGCTTAATAATTTATTTACAATTTTCTGAGTATGATTATCTTTGGATAAATCCAATACTGCTATGTTTGCATTATTAATTTCATTTGTAATTCCAAATCCGAAAATCAGGATTTGAGCTATTGGCATTCCGAATAGTATCAATAATGTCTTTCTATCGCGGAATATATGCTTGAATTCTTTTTTTATAAATCCCCAAAATGCTCCCATTATACAGCCCTCGCAATTTTAAGAAATACATTATCCATATCGTCAGAGTTATACATTGTTTTTAATTCAGTAGGAGTTCCTATAGCTGCTATTCTACCATCTACCATCATGGATATTCTGTTGCAATATTCGGCTTCGTCCATATAATGCGTTGTTACAAAAACGGTTACGCCAGCGTCTGCCGCTTGATAAATCAAATCCCAAAATTGACGGCGAGTAATTGGGTCAACTCCGCCGGTAGGCTCATCTAAAAATACTATAGCAGGATTATGAATTATTGCTACCGAGAATGCTATTTTCTGTTTCCAGCCCAATGGCAGAGACTTAATCAATTCGTTTTTAACATCATCAAGCATTAGTTTTTCGATTAATGCTCCGGTTTTCTCTTTAACTTGCTTTTTATTGAGTCCGTAAATACCGCCGAAAAATTGAATATTCTCTATTAATGTCAAATCTTCATATAATGAAAATTTCTGACTCATATATCCTATATTCGATTTTATTTTCTCGGTTTCTTTATATACATCATAACCGGCAATTAAGGCAGAACCCGATGTAGGCTTAGACAGCCCGCATAAGATTCTCATAGCAGTAGTCTTGCCTGCACCGTTTGCACCGAGAAATCCGAATATCTCACCCTTATTTACTTCAAAGCTTATGCTATCGACAGCGGTGAAATTACCGAAGCGTTTTGTTAAATTATTTACTGTAATTGCTTTGTCGAAATTGTTCATTTTTTCACCATCATTTCCATAAAACAATCTTCAATTGTCGGATTAATCGAGCTGATGACAAAGTTATTCAATCCTTTTTTCATTAGGTAATTATTCAATTCATCTGTCTCGAAATCTATTCTTTTATCAGTATAATGAACTTTATCACCGAAAGTATGAACCGAATTTGAATACTCATATTCTTTCAATATTTTTAGTAATTTATACATTTGCTCGCTTTTGATTGAAAATAATTTATGCGAAAATCCATTTTCTATTTCTACGGGAGTCTCTACAGATAGTATTTTGCCGGACTGAATTAATGCAATTCTATCGCATTTACGGGCTTCATCCATATACGGAGTAGATACAAAAATAGTAATGCCGTAGTTTTTAAGGTTAGCTAACATATCCCAGAATTCCTTTCTCGAGACGGGGTCAACTCCGGTCGTCGGTTCATCTAAAAATAATACCTCCGGCTTGTGAATTAGTGCCGCAGATAGAGCAAGTTTCTGCTTCATACCACCGGATAATTGTCCGGCAAGCCTGTTTTTAAATGGTTCGATTTGTGAATATATTGGCTTGACCAAGTCATAATTTTCAGCAATAGTTGTTTTGAAAATTGAAGCGAATAGCTCCATATTTTCAAGTACTGTCAAGTCTTGATATAGTGCAAATTTACCTGGCATATAACCGATGATTTTCCTGATTTGTTTATAATCTTTGACTGTGTCGTAGCCCATTACTTGAGCTTTTCCCGAATCAGGAATTATCAATGAAGTCAATATTCTGATTAATGAAGTTTTTCCTGCACCGTCCGCTCCGATTAGTCCGAATATTTCTCCTTTATTTACTCTTATTGTTATTCTGTCTAAAGCAGTAACTTTATCATAAGTCTTTTTTATATTTTCAGTAATAATAGCAGTTTCAGTTTCCATTATTTTCCCATTATTTTTCAATAGTATATGTCAATTATCATAAATTATAATTATAATTTATATTCCCTTTCTCGACCAATTTATTGGGGAGGGTTTTAAATATTAATTATCAAAACTTCACTTCTGCCGGCATTCCGATTTTTAACTCACCGTTATTCTTAACTCTAATTTTAATAGCATATACTAAATTAACTCTTACATCTTTAGTCTGAATAATTTTAGGAGTGAATTCGGCTTTGTCGGCTATCCAATATACTTGCCCGGTTAATTCAGCAGTCTGACCATTTTCCTTATCGATAATAATTTTTACTTTTTGCTCTAATTTGCATGAACTTAATTGGGCTCCGCTAATATAGGCTCGGAGAATCATCTCCTCTAAATTGGCAATTTTAAATAATGGCTTGCCGACACTTGCAAATTCACCTGCTTTAATGTATTTACTCAATACAGTTCCGCTGATAGGAGAGATAATGTATGACTTATTGATTTGATCTTGTAGCTGCTTGATTTGCATTGTAAGCGGATTCTGCTCGCTTAATAGCCCACGATTACCGGACAGCATACTTGTTCTCGTTGCAATTATTTGCTTTTCTACTACATCTAATTCTCCGTTTATATCATCTAATTGCTTTTTAGTTGCTGCTGAGTCTTTATATAGATTTTCAATTCTATTTTTCTCTCTCAAAATATTTGCTTTCTTTTTGTCATATACATCTAATTGAGAGTTAATATCTTGAGTCTTGCTTGATAGGGCTGTTATAGACTCAGATAATTGTAATTTCTTTAATAATAGCTGAGTAGTGTCTATTGTGCATAGCAAATCATTTACTTTAATATTCGTACCTTCGTCAATATTTAAAGTCAGGACTTTGCCATTAGTTTCAGAAGAGATAATAATCTCGTCAGCTTCAAAATTACCGAATGCATCGCTCTTATTGCTATCATCTGAGCAAGAGATTAGAATCATAGCGGAAAATGCAAATGCCACTATCATCAGATACTTAAATCCGTTTTTTATTACGATTTTAAATGTCAATTTCAGAATATTTTTTAAAATGGTTTTCATAACTAAATCCTTTATATCTTTATATAATTTAAAAATCTTTATACTATTAGTTCAATTAATAATTTCCGGTTTTATTTAATAAATTTGCCTTTGCTGACAGCAATTGAATACTATGAATGCTAAAGTTAATTTGTGCATTAGTTAGATTGTTTACTTCAGTTAAATAATCAGTTATAGTTAATGCACCGTTTTGAAATTGTACGAAATTATTATCTGTAATATTTGCCTGTAATTTCAAAATATCATTATCTTTACTGATTACTTTTTGGAATTTTTCAATATCATTTCTATCGCGAGCAAGTGATGATTCTAAATTTTTTGTAAAGTTATTTTGCTCGGTTTTGATAATTTCTTTATTTACCTGCATAGCCTCTCTTGAGCGAGAATTATTTGACCAGTCCCATACAGTCCAAGAGAATTTAATTCCGAGATTGTAGAAGAACTGCGTTTCATTTGTCATCGCATTAAACGGATTCGGATTGCCGACACCACCACGAAAGAATGCAGAAATATTAGGCAATATTTGAGAATATAATTCATCTTTTTTTGATTCGAATAATTGGCTTCTGCTGTCGAATAATTTAAATTCTGCCCTGTTATAATGTTCATTTTCGTAAGAAGTAAATTTGCTGTATAGTTCTGAAATATCAACGGGTTTACTTAATTCAGTGTTTATAATTCCATCATCTTCAATCAGAATGGCAAGCATTTTAAGCAGAGTGTTTTTATCTGCTTCGGTTTGAATTATTTTTTGCTCCGTCTTTAGTATCTCAATATTGATGCTTTCGAGTGAAGTTTTGAGCACTACCCCGTTAGTTAGCATTGATTGGATTTGCTTTTGTTTGTTTTTAAGATTATCAATTACATTATAATAAATTTTAATATTTTCCTGAAAAGCTAATACATTGAAATATAGTTCATTAACGTTATCCTTAATTTTTTGATTATTGATATCGATAGTAGAAGTATTTATTGAATTTTCAATATCTTTACTCTTAGCCGCTGAATTAATATAGCCACCCTCATATATCGTTTGGTATAAGCTCAGAGTTGCCTGATACTGGGCTTTTGATGCTCCCTCCGGCAGAGAAAAGCCGGGAATCGGCAAATTAATGTCAAACTTAAATACATCGCTCTGGTATGTAGTCTGAGCCTCAATTTTTAATTGGGGCAGGTACATATTGTCGAGATTAGTCTTTTCCTTTTCGGTGAGCATGTCATAATACTGCTTGCTCTTGCTATACTCGCTTTTCTCAGTGGCAAGCTTTCGACAAGTCTTTAAATCATAGCTGTTTGCCGATACTTCATTTAGTATTATAAACCAAATAAATGGCAAAAATAAAAGGCTTTTGATAGGAATTCTAATTTTCATTTTTACTTCCTCAGATAAAGATGTTATATATAATTATTAATTTCAAAATTCAACTTATTGATTTAATCAAAACGTCTAACTATTTGGTTAATCAAGTATATGCAAAAAAATAGCACTTTATAAAAATGCTATTTTAAATATTATAATTTAATTGCGTTTAAGATAAAATTAGTAACAACTGTTTTGCGTTCTTCAATAAATTCTTGAAATTCTTCTTCGGATTTATTCATGATAAATTTTATCAATGGTTTAGCTGCAAATGGAAAAACAACTAATGCGAGCATATTTACAATTAATTGGTCAGCATTAATTGGGCGAATAATTCCTTTATTAACATCATCGGTAATTTGGTCTTGCAATTTCTGCAAATTAACTTTAGACTTTACATCTGCCATAATGTCCATTATTCTTTCGGGATTATTGCTTAACTCTTGAATAATGAAGAGAGGCAGATAAGGATGTGATTTAATAAACGTAATATATTCAAAAACAAAATTTTTAACTTTTTCTTCTAACGAGACTTCGCTACTCATTACAAAAACTATCTTCGGGAAAAGCGTATTTGCAGCAATTTTAAAAATGTGATCAAATAATTTTTCTTTTGTTCTGAAATAGTAATGAAGCATTGCTTTGTTAATGCCGGCTACGTCAGCTATTTCCTGCATCCGAGCACCGGATAATCCTTTAGTTTGGAATATTTTCTGAGCTGCATCTATAATTCTTTGCTCTGTGTTTTTATCTTGATTCATTAAATAACCCAATAATTAAACTATATGGTTAAACTTAGTAGTTCAAATTTAAGAAGAAAAATAATAAAATGCAAATAATATTTCAAATAATTGAAAAATATTATTTATTTTTGAATTATATAAAGTTTTAGCTAAATAATTGAGGTTATAATGAAGAAGTTAATATGCTTGATTGCAGTTATGATCGGATTAATATCTTGTGCCGAGCATGCAGCAAATAATGTAGTTACTGTTGATGGTGAATACTTGCCGATATCAAAGGGTAATTATTGGGTATTTGACACATGGGAGCTTGATATATTTAATAATCAAATTGAATCGACTAAGGCAGAAGATTCCCTGTTTGTAGCTGAGACCGGAGTAAATTTGTTTAGCCAAGATAATACTAACCAAGCTATAATTTTAAAATTCAGAAATGGAATTTTGATAGACACTATTAAATTCAAGATGAAGGATAATTATGTGTATAGCAACGGAGGATTTATAGATTCGATTGTTATCAACGAGAGCAAAGATTATAAATTTATTGATAAAGATTTCCCGTATTTTTGGAATGTAAGTATTGATACATTCAAATTCGTTATGAATTTTTCCGGGTTACCGATGAATTGCAAACAGATTTCGCTATTCAATGCCTATTCTGAAAATGAGGAACTGATTACAATTGATGGAACTGCTTTTCAGCTTATGATGTATGAATTCAGAAAAGATAGCAAGAATATTTTAAAGCATTATTTTGAAAATTCTAAAATTATTACATATATTAAAATAGACACTATTGACGGCGTTCAAGTAATTACTTCCAAAGACTCTGTTTATAATTATGACGATTCCTGTACGGTAAATTTATTTTATCCGAAAAAGACTTATATCGGGTTTATTAAGGATGTAGGAATAGCCCAGATAGTAGAAAAACCATATACTGTAACTTCGACAAAAGATAGAAACATCGACTATGTGAAATTAGTAAATTATGGTGTTAACGGACGCTACAGCATATTGAAGCGGTACAAGATAATAAAGAAGTAACTATTTGAATTTTGTATAGAAATATAATTATATTAAAATATTAGAATGCCTATCAAAATAAAAAACATTAATTTGTAAGATAGGCATTTTTGTATTATATTAGTTTTACATTGATAAATTATAAGGATAGTTCATAAGTACAATATATTAGCATTTGAACTATTCAAACCAATTTTGTAGGTTAGATTGCAGGTACTTAGGGTGATTGATGTTAGTGCTTAATCAGAAATATTTTACTTATATAAGGTTTTATTATGTGTTATTGATTTTGAAAATAAACATAATTAGTAGATAGAGTGATAAAAGATTAGTATTAAAATTGAGATTAGAATTAAAATTCAGATGATAAAAAAAGTCATAGAAATAATAAAAAATTATAGTTGAAATCGTAAGTGTTTTCTTGTTTATGCCCTTAGCTTCTATAGTAATGGGCTGATACTAACAATAAATATGAATTTGAAATACTTTGTAACTATTATATATAATATAAATCATAGGAAGAATAAAATGAGGAAAACGATTATATATCTGATATTAGTAATCTTATGTAGCTGCTATTACAATGCTTCTGCTACAATAACTGTTACAATAGGTACTGTATCGGCAGTCCCCGGCTCGGTAGTTAATATTCCGATTACCATAAGCGGTGCCACCGGAGAAAGTGCATTCTGGGGATTAGAGTATCATATAAATTATGATAATACAAAAATCTCAACAGTCGGCGGGCAGTATAATAACCATACAAACCTAATGACTGCCGGCGGCTGGTTCGGAAATATTAATTATAATACTACTACTATGATGGGTGCTTATGAAAACGGTAATAATTTTACAAATATTACATTGCCCGATAATACAATTTTATATAATGTACAAGTAATCTATACCGGCTCAAATACAACTGAACTAATATGGAATAATGCTTCGACAATGTTTAATTCCGATGGTACTATTCTAACTGTTAATTGGATTAATGGTGGGGTAAATCCTTCTATAGCTTTAAGTGCTCCCTCATTAATTACTCCTGCTAATAATGCAAGCGGGCAATCTCTAAATCAAAGCTTAACTTGGAACCGTGTAACAAATGCAACTTCGTATAGAGTGCAAGTATCAACTAATAATACATTTACTGCCTTAATATCTAATGTGATTGAAACAGATACCACAAAAGTATTAAGCGGATTGTCTAATAACACCACTTATTACTGGAGAGTTGGAGCAAGAAATTCTAATGATACGTCTTTATGGAGTGAGCTTCGAAGCTTTACTACAGGTACAGCCCCCGGAACAATTGATATACCAAACTCTTGGATAATAGCATCAGAAAACAGCGGAATGAGTTCTACAATCGGTTTTCAAATAGGTGGAATATTTACTGTCGGTAATAGAGAATTCCAACCGGGAGATGCGATAGGTGCATTCTTTGACCGGAGCGGAGCAAGAGTCTGTGCCGGATATTTAATCTGGAATGGTACAAATTTGGGTTTCATAGTTAACGGAGATAATTCGCAAACTACTCTAAAAGACGGTTTTGCCGTAAATGAGAATTACTTTTTTAAAGTTTGGGATGGACAGCTTGGCATAGAATGGCCTGCTCAATTTACAGTAATGAGCGGACTTTCGAGCTTTACAGATGATGGAATGACTGTACTTTCAAGCGTTAATGCAATTACTACCATTACTCAAAATATCCCATTAAATGCAGGTTGGAATATGATTTCAGGATATGTTACCCCACCCGATTTGGCAATTACAAATGTAACAAGCGGAATATCTAATCAAATGGTAATTATTAAAAATGGAATTAACCAAGTATATTGGTACCCATATTTAACTACGTTAACTACTTGGGATATTCGGCATGGCTATAAAATTAATGTAAATGCTGCCTGTACATTATCAATTACAGGTAATCAAATATTGCCTGAAACTAATCC
Source organism: uncultured bacterium (assembly GCA_942493235.1). Lineage (GTDB taxonomy): Bacteria > Bacteroidota > Ignavibacteria > Kapaibacteriales > UBA2268 > ENR-C587. The sequence goes on from OW818676.1 coordinate 1,733,246, forward strand.
TATACCATTTTCAACTGTCGGCTGGCATTTGATGCCATATTACCGCTCAACATCAATGCCGGTAGAGACAGCACTTGCCGGAATTAACGGTAATTATACTCAAGTTAAAAGTAGCGGAAACAGCGTTTACTGGCCCCCTTATTTAAACTCATTGACTAATTTAGAAGCAAATAAAGGATATTTGATTTATATATCAAATGCAACGAGCTTAACCTACCCGGCTAACACCCCTGCGGGCACAATCGGAAAAGTTAACGGTAATACGATAAGCCAAGAGCCTCAGTATTTAATACCGGAATATTCTAATACCGGTGCTAACTCAACTTTGGCATTGGAAATTAATGGTGCGGCAGAAGGTGATGAATTCGGCGTATTTACTCAATCAGGATTACTAATTGGTGCTTCTGTATATACAGGATCTGCAACAGGGATAGTTATTTGGGCAGATAATGAATTAACTGAAATACGCGATGGAGCTGTAGAAAATGAAGAGCTTATATTAAAGCTGTTCAAAATTTCTGAAAACAAATATTATACTATTAATATCGTAGAATTAACCGATTTGGCAAGCGGAGCAAATGTTGAGAAATTAGTATATACAACCAATGGTATATATCTGGGAAAAGCAGAAACTGTAATCTTATCGGTTTGCGACGCTGAATTAGATATTTCGGTTTCGCCTCAGCCGATAATAAACGAAGCTTTTATCAAATTAAACTATGTAGCAGATAATGCAGTTATCGAATTAATTGACTACAAAGGAAGCATGATAGCTAAATATAATTTCAATAATACAAATACTTTTCGCCTTGATTTAACAAATATCGCAACAGGCATGTATAATCTAATAATCAAAACCGACTTTGATGTTTATCAGTCAAAGATTATAAAGATAAGCAATTAACCTATTATAGTATCATTCTGACGACTGATTACCGTATAATAGAGATTAAATAGAATAGTTATAATAATAAATATTCTATCATATAATAAATTATTAATAACTTAAAAAAATGGAATAAAATGAGAAAATTAACAATCAATCTAATAGCATTGCTAATGTTGTTTTTATCAGTTATTAACGTGTATTCTATACCGGCAAGCTGGACTTACAATCAAAACACCGGAAGCTCGGCTACTATTGGGTTTAATCCTCAAGGCACCTACACTATCAATGGTAGGGCAATGGCAATTGGTGATGCAATCGGTGTATTCTTCACGGATAATTCTCAATTGCATTGTGCCGGCTATTTGGTATGGGGCGGAAATCAATTTGGAATAGTTGCCGTAGGTGATGATGGGCAAACTTCTGCAAAAGATGGCTTTGATGAATCTGAAACTTACACTTTTAAGCTATGGGATGAAGCTTTACAGACTGAAATCTCTAATCCGACTATGACTTTGGCTTCCGGTAATACATATTATTCTAATGATGGTATGACAGTCTATAATTCGTTTGTCGCTACTGCTGCCATTCAGCTGAATCCTCCGGAATTATTAACTCCGGATGATTTATCAACTGATCTACCATTAGTAACGGCACTCACTTGGAATCCTGTAACTAATTCAACAAATTATAGAGTGCAGGTTTCGCTATCAAACAATTTTTCATCGAATATTATTTCTGAAATTACAACAAATACCAGCATCAATACTTCAAATTTGTCAAATTCTACTACATATTATTGGAGAGTTCAAGCTATTAATGGTGATATTAATTCAAGTGCAACTTTAGGACCTTGGAGTGCAGTTCGAAGCTTTACAACTTTAGCGAGTTCCGGCACTACCACTCTAAATGTTACAGTTTTATTAAGCGGACTGTGGACAGGCACTGTTCATAAATCAGCTGCCGTAACTGTCGAATTACGCAGCGAAGCGAGCTTAGGCACGTCAATATTGTATAAAAGAGCTGCAGGATTAATCAATTCGGCAGGTACAGTATCTGTTAACTTTGATACTTTCGTATCAGGAAATTATTGGCTGATAATTCGTTCTACCGGTTACGCACCTGTTGCTTCATTATCAAGAATTAGCATTCAGAGCGGTGCAGTTGCAAATTATGATTTCTCGCGTTCACTTAGCAGTGCATATCAGGGACAAATGTTAAAAGTAAATGGTGACCGATATATGTTAAAAGCGGGCGATTTTGATGGCGGGCGTAGAATCAATGCTAATGACTTCAATATTATAAAACAGAATAATGCACTTAATGTGAGCATCATTCCCGAGTAATAGAAATAATATTGTTAAAATACTGCTGTTGCAAATTGATATATTTTTTTACTTATAATCAGCCTCACATTTTGGAGCCTGTGTAAATATTAAAATCAATTGCAAATATCCGTGCTACCTTACTATCAACCCCACGCTTCAGCGTGGGGTTGAGTGATTTAAAGTTCTGTTATTAGTAGCAAAACGGAAATCAAAGTTTTTACGTAGTCTCTATAGCCCATGTGGCTACAATATTTGAGATGGACTATTTTAAGTAGGAAATGATATTATACCATTAGTATTGCTTTATAGTTAAATAGACAAATGTCTGGTTTAAAAGCATATAAGCAATTTCTCCAAAAGTAATTGGTCCATATAAGTGCCCAGTTTTCTTTCCTTCAAGCTCGCAATAGAGGTAATTTAAGATACAGTTACAAGAGAAAGCTACACTATCGGCACTGTCTTCAGGAAGTCTTTTCATAAATTCACTAACGTAATCACCTAAATTTTCAGCTTGTTTATATTCAATATCTTTAAAAACAGGAGCATAAAAACTTACTGTCTTTTTTTCTTTATCTACTACGTTAAAGCTCGTGTTTATCATAGCTCCGAAATAATTAGCTACTAAAGGGAATTGCACATTCAATTGTTTTGATTCGATGTAGTCAACAAAATTTTGCTTCACGCCATTGATTAACACATCGCTTGCAGAAAACCCGTCATTTAAAAATCGGATAGTATCAGCACTTCCTTGTGAAAATATATTTATAATATTTAATTCCGCATATTTGTTTTCTGCTAACTCAACGTGCATTACTACAGCGGAGTCTGAAATTACAGTTAAGTTACTTCCATTAACTACTTTAGGAGATTTAGTCCCTAATTGGCTAAGATGAACACCGGATATCCACCCGACTAATGGTGATGACCCGAAATTATTATATGATTGAGCCTTTAGAGCGAATTCACTATGTATGCTGCTCATTCCGGGAATTATCAATACTGTGAAACCATTTGGTGTCGAGTTGTTATAAATGTCTTTTAGATCGTCTTTAGAGTATGTTCTGATTTGAGCTGATTTGCAATATTCAGGTAATTCGGTAATAAACAATTTATCTTGAGAAGTGATTCCACCATCTTCAGTTATAAAATATGGAATAGTGCCACCTATCCAATTACCTTTTGGCAATTTAGTAAGGAGCTCTTCTTCGCCGGCTAATAGTAAATACTTGCCTTGATTAATATAATCAATGGCTTTGTCGATGTTAACTAATTGATTATTCATAGCTTAACCTACTAAATTGATTAATTTTCCTAAGTCTTTCATTGCGATAGGGATTTTTTTGTTATTCACAAAAAAAGCTCGTAGTTCATCAGCTGAAGCCTGAGCTGTAGCAGGGTCTTTTCTGACTCTGCCTTTGAGCCTAAATAATAATAATTGTAAAGCTAAGAATTCAAATGTAGGATTAGTATCGCATTTGAGAATGTCAGCCCATTGTTTGTAAGGAATTAATTCTACTTCCATAGTTCGTCTTTCACAATTTTCAAAGATAATGAAGGTGCAATATATAAAAATTTAAACAGAAACAAAAATAGTTTTTATTAAGAAATCACTGAAATCGCTAAAACGAGAAATATTATTGATTTTCCGATATTTATTTTAAAATCTATGTTATTAAATTTTTTCAAAAATCTGCTTAAATAGTTTGCTATAAGTGCGATGGTCGAAAAGCAAATTATAACAATTCCGATAAATATTATTCCTAATATAAATAATTCAAAACTCGGATCGCTTGAGTTTTTGCTAATAAATTGAGGTAAAAACGCTATAAAAAACAAAGATACTTTCGGATTAAGTATATTCATTAGTAATCCCTTTATAAATAGCTTTTTAGAATCTATTTCCGATTCTTCTTCTTTTTCGAATACTTTTTTGTTTCTATTTAGTAATGCGTCTGTCGAAAGATATAATAAGTATATGAAACCCATATATTTAACGGTAGTTAAAGCAGCCGGAAAAGTGACTATTAGTGCTGAAATACCGAGGCAAATCAATAAAGTATGAAACATGTTTCCAAATGCCAAGCCCAATGCAGTATATACACCGGACATTTTTCCGCCGGAAATGCTCTGAGTCAATACAAATAAAATATCCGGTCCGGGGATTAGAGTTAAAATTGTTGCAGCTATAATAAAATTCAAGATGTCCATTTATATGCTTTCTGCAATTGATTGCTTAACCGATTTTTTTAATGAATTGTAAACCAAATCGTAAGAATGGTCTATTAATTCTTTGATTAATTTTATTGGCAGCCCTTGCCCGGGAATTATTGTATTCCAATGCTTCTTGTTTAAATGAAATCCGGGTATGATAGCAGTATATGTTTCCCTTAGATCTATTGCTTTTTCAGGGTCACATTTTAGACTGAAACTTAATGGTAATGTTTCTATGTCCGTTATGCAAAAAATTTTACCACCAATTCTGAATACAAGCGTAGTTTCGTTAAATGGGAAGTCTTCGCTTGTACATTTTTTATTTAGGCAGTATTGCCTTAATTGCTCCAAATCAAACATAATGCTCTCTATTATTTAAAAGTGCTGTCAATGTTTTGAGTATAAAATAACTTCTGAGTGTCAAGCTCTAAAGCGACTAAATTACCCAGATTTTTCTTAAAACCATAATAAACGCATCCACCGTCTAATTTAATAATATCCGAATTCAATCCGGTTTGTATTTCTTCAATAGATTGGGGAGTGTGCCCAACAATGATTTTGCGGTTTTCTATTTTTTCTTTAATAATAAAATTGTTTCGTACCCATATCATAGATTCTTTATCATCAATGGGATTGTCAATATCGAAATTTAGTCCGGCATGAACCAATATAAATTTTTCTAATTCAATATAACTTGGCATTGCTCTAAAGAAATCAATATATTGTTTAGGTAATTCTTTAATATGATTAATTCCGAAGCTTTCGCAAGTCTTTGCTCCGCCGTTTCGTTTCCATAGAGGGAAATTGTCTTTAAAAATGGAGGCATCAATTAGCATCTGCTCATGATTGCCACGTAAAGAAGATATTTTAAAACCTGATTTTTTTAATCTTATTACTTCGTCAACTACAGCCTTAGAATTTGGTCCTCTGTCAATTAGGTCACCAAGAATTATTATTCTGTCGGTAGTATCAATTTTCAGTATTTTGTAAATCAAATACTTGAATGTATTAATACATCCATGAATATCCCCTATTACAAGCGTTCTGTTCATGTTTTCTCAAATAATTTCAATCTGCCAATACAATATATAATAAAACTACAAAAAAAATATAAAATACCTTTTTGTTTCTATTAAGAGTCCATTTAACGAATTTTATTGTTTTGAAGATGATTTATACCGATTTATTATAGTATGAATATTTCTCAAAAGTTTAAAATATTTTTATTTCTTCTATTCAACTCAACACTTCAGAGACTATGTAAATACTATTAATTTATCGCAAATGCCAGCTCCACCGGCATTCAACCTCACGCTTCAGCATGAGGAAACAAGAATTATGGTTCAATAAGAATATTTAGAAAACACAATCCAATGCAGAGCGTAAAATTTAGAAAAATCTAATTTATTTTAATATTGAAAAATCAAAATGTCGTTATCAACCTGACGGTTAACCGTCAGGTTGATTAAACTGGAATTGAAAACTATTTGGTTTTGCAACAGAAATGCAGGCTCTTTAGCGTGCGAAAAATGCACTATCGGAAATTTTGCATCGCTTATAAAATAATACGAAAACCGCCTTATTTATTAAGTAAATAAGGCGGTTTAGAAATTAGAAATAAAGAAGATATTATTTTAATAATCCTACTTCTTTTAAGCAAGTTTTAATTCTTTCTAAAGAGCGAGACGGGTCGTTATCTAAGCCCATTGAGAAGCGAACTAAGCCGGGAGTCATACCCATAGCATCTTGTTCTTCTTGTGGAATTTCTGAAGATGTAGAGCTGCCCGGCGAACTGAATAATGTTTTGAAGAAGCCCAGAGAAACAGCGAAATATCCAACTTTAGCTGTCTGCATAGCAATCATTAATTTATTAGCTCTATCAGCATCTATACAGTCTATAGTAATAATTCCGCTATAACCAAATTCTTCATTAACCATTGATTTTATCAATTTATGCTGCGGGTGAGAAGCTAAGCCTGGATAGAAAACTTTTATGCCTAATTTCTCTAAATTCTCTGCAATAAACATTGCATTACTACTGTGTTGTTTCATTCTCAAGTGTAGAGTTCTTAAATTTTTAAGAATTGAAGAAGCTCTTAGCGGGTCAAGTGATGGACCGATTAGCATTGCGGCACCATCGATTACACTGCGCATACTTGATACAAATTCTTTGGTTCCTAATACAGCACCGGCTACACAGTCATTCGTACCATTAATAAATTTTGTCATACTATAAACTACTACATGAGCACCTAATTTATATGGGCTAACTACAAGTGGACTGAAAGTATTATCAACTACTAATGTTACTTTATATTTGTCTGCTAATTTTCTTAAGCCGGGCAAATCTGCGATTTCCAATAGCGGATTACTGATTGTTTCGCAATAAATTACTTTTGTATTTTTGTTAATTTTTGACTCTACATCTTTTAAATCAGCAATATTTACAAAATTTGTTTTAATGCCGAGTCTTGGGAAGAAGTTTTTCATTAGTGCATAAGATCCACCGTATATAGTACGGCTGGAGACGATTTCATCGCCCTGTTTAGCTAATTGTAGTAATGTAGTGCTGATAGCTCCCATACCGCTACCCATAACCTGACCGTCTTCGGTTCCTTCGATTTGCATTAATGCTTCGGCAAGGAATCTATTCATTGGGTTCATGTGTCTTGAATATAGGAAGCAGCCTTCCATTTCTTCTTCAAAAGCTTGTGCCATTTTCTCTGATGATAAAAAAGTAAATGTTGCCGAATCCGTTATTGATGGATTAACACCGCCGAATTCACCGAAAATATGGTAATCTTGCAAGTTATTTACTGAATCTAAACTCATTATTTTCACCTGTTTTTATTATTTTAAAAAATTTAACTTTATATTTTAAGACTATAGTAAAAGTCTATTATTTCTGTTAAACTACTAATAAAATTATACAATTTGCCGAATATTTGTATCCCTATTCAATATTGTATGGATACAAAAGTAAAAAATTAAAATATTGCATTTATTCTATCGGTTCTTTATTCTATCAGTTAAAATTACTCTTCAATTTTTTCTTCAATCGGCTCTTTTTTCAAATAATCCGGTAATTCATAACCTTTTTTGTCAATTTTTTCTCCGAGTATATATTTAAGCTCATTAAAGAAATAATTCTCGTTAGCATAAAGTGTTTCAGAAAGTACTTCTCCATGTAGTTTCATTTTTTTATATACATCGGTAGAGAAAATTTTAATCAACTCGTTGATTTCTCCTATATCAAATTTTTCTCCATAAGCAGTAATTTGTTGATCTAAGAGCGAATCTAATGTAATTTCGGACTTAATCTTTTCCCAGTCTTTGTCGTTCATATCCGGAATCATCATATAAACTCTGTTAAACACTCCATTGAATAATTCGTCAAGCTCTTGAGTATAGCCGGTTACTTGAAATAGCTTAATAATTGAAGCTCTATGTTCAGCTGTGATAACAACCGGTTTTTCTGCTTGTTTTGTTTCTTCAGGTTGAATAGCGTAAGCATTTGCTGTTAACATATATAATGCTACTGCAATTATACTAATGAACTTTTTCATATTTCCTCTGTTTAATTTAATAAATACCAAATTCAAAAATCAGAAAAAATTTCCTATAAAACAACTTTTTTATATGATATTTAAAAAATAATTGAATTTATTAATATTATAAGGGTTTTATTAAATAAAACAAAGAATTTATCGGGATTACAATTCGGTTTGTAATTCTGTTTAGAATCGGTATATAATATTTGTACGATTTTGAAAATTTGGATTCACTTCGCTCCATCATCATCGATTGAATTTTAAGACCATGAAAAATGGAAATATCATGAATAATTAGTAGTCAATCGGCAGATTACTTTATTTCGTGGTGGGACATTTCAAATTAATCACTTTATAGGCATTTTGTAATTGTTCTTTATTGACCAAACAGGACATAATAACTTCTTCGGAATAAAACAAATCTTTTGCGATTGAATACTGTTTCTGAAGAAGATAAGATGTAGCTTTTATATATTTTCTAAAGCCTTCGCGGTCTTTATCACTACTTATGAAATCAGTCCAAAACTCTAAATCGGTAAAATTTTCATTTTTTAGACAAATCTGAGAAAGTCTTAATTTGGAAATTTCTTTTTGTTCGGTAGTAAGGCTAAGAGAATTATACACTTGCTTAAAATGTTCTTCGGCTATATCGAAATTCTTTCCGGCAAATTCAGCAGCCGCTAAATGATAGATTTTCCATGGGTCGTTTGGTGAATCTAACAAATCAAGTTTTATTAATTCTTGATTTCTCTTGATTTTTTCAATAGTAACATCTTGATAACCATAATGGTTAATTGTAATATCGGACTGTATGATTTCAAAGCCTGCGTTTAATATGGATTCGTTTATCTGTTCGTGAATTTTCCCTGTATATTTGATTTTAGGGTGGTTTCTGTATATACGTGTATATCTGTGAACTGACCTATTGGATAAATCATTTTTATCTAAATAATTATCAATTTTAATATTTATACCACCGATGCTATCAGTGATAGCTATATCAGAATGCTTAGCAAATTGAAAATTGTCGATTATTTCATCTGAATCAATTGCTAATATCCAATCTGTACGCATTAGACTATTGGCAAAATTTCTTGCTGCCGAAAAATCATCTGTCCATTTAAAAAAATATACCTCAGCCCCCATTCGTGTACAGATTAGTGCAGTTTGGTCGTAAGAACCGGTGTCAACTACTACTATTTGTTTGCAAATAGGTATTAACGAATTTATTGTATCAGATATGGTTTTTTCGTTATTTCTAACAATTATAGCTGCACCGATATTTATATGTTTTTCTAACATTTTTACTCTTTTATTCTAATTTTAAAGTCAAATTTAAAGTCCGTCATTCAAATATATAAACTTTCAAGCATAACCTCAAATAATTTTATTATATTTGCATTCCGATTAGATATAACAGACATAGTTATTTACTGTTAAAATATTATCTCGTTATATCTTTTGGGAAAATAGTATTATCGGTAATTAAGACAATAAATGAAGTTTAAATACAGTATTAAATTAGCATTATTTACTTTTCTGTTGAGTTTAGTATCAAGCATTTCTGCTTTTTCTTTTCAAGAAAATAATGATTCAATACTTAAGATATTAGATAATATAAAAATATTAGACATATCGGATATAGAATTATCTAAGATTAAAAATAAAGACTTAAATCTTAGAATTGATGTGCATCTTGATTCATATATTTATGAAGAAGCGAATTTTATTATCGGGATTGATAGTATAAGCAGAAATACTGTTTTTTTAAGATATTTTTTAGATAAAACTAAATATTTTGATACTATTATCCGATACTTGAGTAGTATTTCTGATTATGAAATACTTTCAGAGGAACCGGAGTTCTATATCTGGAAAAATAAAGAGGAAAGATATTTTGTTTTGCAATTATCAAAAGATACTTGTATATTTACGGAATTAGTTTTGGGCTATTTTCTAAAGTATTATGCAAAATACTTGGAATAAAGTGAAAGGGAAATAAATGGATTTTGATGAAATCATCGATACACACGTTAATATTATAAATACTATTATTAAATCTACTGATGATATTATTCCTGTAATTGTATCTAATCCTGAATTAGATGAACCACTTAAAGAGACAATTATACAGGTTTTTAGATTTATTGAGAAAATTTTGAATTTACTTCCTGATTTACTAAGTTCTGTTAATAAAAATGTTGACCATAAGCAAGAACTCAACAGAACAATAAACGGAATAATCGAGCAATTAGAAATATTGCCTAAATCTCCTGAAAAGCTTACCGCTGTCTGGTTTGAATTTAATTACTGGTGGAAAGATTTTACCGAGAAATTAATTCAAATTACAAATTCTGAAAATACAGTTTTTCTTTCGATGAATTAAGCTCTTTCGATGAATTAAATCTTGCTACGAACAGAACAGCTCTAATTTATGAAATCTTTACCGAAGCAATAGGGGAGTAGCTCTCCTAAGCTTGTTATATTGATGCTCCTTATCCGATTAGAATTATTCAATGATACATTTATTATTTTGCAGTTTTCGTCTGCAAATTCGGATATTTTTTGCCTGCAAAGACCGCAGGGAGTAGAATATCCATTTTCAGAATATAAGGCAATGGCAATAGTAATTATCTTCCTGTTACCGGATTTAACCATAGAGTCCACAGCTAACATTTCGGCATGAGTGGTGAGCGTATAGTCTGCACTCTCAATATTACAGCCGGTGTGAATATTAGCATTGGCATCTATAAGAGCAGCTCCGACTTTGAAATTAGAATATGGAGAGTAAGAATTCTCACGTGTTTGAATTGCCTGCTCTACTAATTCTTTTTCAGAATCGCTTAATTCCGTTACTTTTATTTCAGTCATTATTTTTTTACCCTTAAAGTCAGATATTATTGAATTATAAAAAATGTCGTTTGATTTGTAAATTTATTGTTAGCAGTGCTTGGTCGTGATTAGTGGTTCGGATCATATATCTGGATTGCGATTATTGAAATTTTTAGGCAGCTTATTTTTCTCAATCATACGCTCTGCGTAGGATTTGTTTTAGGTACTTTGCTTGATAGCTTACCACGCAGAGCATGGTAAGCAGGAAATTAATAATTGATATTATTCCATATAGATTATTATTTTTAAGAAGCTGTCTAAAATTAATAATATTGCCAAATCGTTATTCTGAGTGAAGTAAAGAAAGAAATTAAGGTCAATCTGAAAATAATTATTTTATTATTTGGTAAAAATATGTTATCTTGCATTTTTTTATTAGTGAATACTGTTTATATGGTCATACGTAGCAAAATATTTATAGAAATAGCAGAGAATATGCCACTTAGGGGCAAGATTCGACGTATGGTCAATAGCCCTAAAACCCGCGCAGGCAAAATATCACAATTTAAACATTACCAGACAGACGCACCAATTTGATTATTATGGTTATCTTTTTTTATAATTTATAATGATTTTTATCAGAAATTTCTAAATACAAATAATAATTAGTTGCAATAATAATTACAAACAATAATAATTATAGACTAAGTAATTATAGACAGAACAGTAATAAATTATATCGAATAATACTATAAACGAATAATACTCTTATTTTTAAGTTTTGGAAAAAAGATTTACAATATATTACTATTTTATTTTTAACTTTATCTTTGGAGAAAGCTATGAAAAAAGATTTCTTATCAATTCTTGATTTAAACCAAGAAGAAATCATCAAAACATTTGAAATTGCAATCGATATGAAAGCCGACAGGATGAAATATTCGGAAGCTTTAAAAGGTCAAGCTCTTGCTATGATTTTTGAAAAGCCTTCATTAAGAACTCGTACCAGTTTTGATATTGGTATTCAGCAATTAGGTGGATATTCATTATATTTATCCCCTAACGAAATCAGTCTTGGCAAACGTGAATCAGTTCACGATGTTGCAAAAAATTTAGAGAGAATGGTTCAGGGTATCATGATTCGTACATTTGGTCATAATATCGTTGAAGATATGGCTAAATATGCACGCGTTCCCGTAATCAATGCTTTAACTGATTATTCCCACCCTTGCCAAGTAATGGCTGACTTCATGACTATCTATGAAAAAACAAATAAAAACCTTAAAAACTTGAAATTGACTTATGTAGGCGACGGTAACAATATGGCTCATTCATTAATGGAAGCCGGAGCTCGCCTCGGTGTTGATGTTACTATTTCATGTCCAAGAGGTTATGAGCCAAATATGATAGCATTTGCTGAAGCAACTGAAGCTGCAAAAGCTACCGGTGCTAAAATTGATGTAGTTCATGACCCTAAAGAAGCAGTTAAAGGTGCAAATGTAATTTATACAGACGTATGGGCATCAATGGGACAAGAAGATGAAGCTGCATTACGCAGAAAAATCTTTATGCCATATCAAGTTAATGACGAATTAATGGCTAATGCTGATAAAGGCTGCTATTTTATGCACTGCTTACCGGCTCACCGCGGCGATGAAGTTACAGATAGTGTAATTGATTCTCCTGTATCAATTGTATTTGATGAAGCTGAAAACAGACTTCATGTACAGAAGTCAATCATGTATCAGTTAATGAAATAAGAGGATTTAAAGTGTCAAAAACAGCTTTAATAGCAGTTGGCGGAAATTCTTTAATAAGAGCAGGCGAGCGAGGCACAATTGATGAGCAGCTCGCCAATGCTCATGCTACCGCTAAAGCAATAGCTCAGATGATTAAGCAGGGCTGGGATGTAGTTATTACCCACGGTAACGGTCCACAAGCCGGTGCCGCTCTTATGCGTAGTGAAAGAGCCGCAAATGAGGTATATACTCATACGCTTGATATGTGTGTAGCTACTACCCAAAGTGAAATCGGATATATTATGCAAAGAGCTATGCAATACGAACTTTCTGCTATCGGAATTACTAAAGATGTAATTACTCTGCCGACTATGGTAGAAGTAGATGAAAATGATCCGGCTTTCAAAAAACCAACAAAGCCGATTGGTCCTTTTTACTCCAAAGAAGTAGCAGAAGAGAAACAGAAAACTTTAGGCTGGGACATCGTTGAAGATTCTGCTCGCGGTTATCGCAGAGTAGTGGCTTCTCCTGAACCAAAAGAAGTTCTTGAATTAGAAATTTTAAAGAAAATTATTGATTTGGGTATCGTTACTATCGCATTAGGTGGTGGCGGGATTCCAATAATTAAAAAAGGAAATACTATTATCGGTTCTGAAGCCGTTATTGATAAAGACCGGTCTTCTGCATTACTTGCTGCAAAGCTTAATGTTGATTTGTTTTTAATCAGTACCGACGCAGACCAGGTATATATCAATTATAAAAAACCTGATCAAACCGGTATTAGAAATACGACTGCTGATGAATTGCAGAAATTATTCGATCAGGGGCAGTTCCCCGCCGGAAGTATGGGACCTAAAGTGCAATCTTGTATTAAGTTCTTACATAATGGTGGTAAAAAGGCTATTATTACTTCTTATGAGTATCTAACAGCTGCTTTGGAAGGTAATGCCGGAACTCATATTACTTTATAATTTGATTATTGAGTTATCTTGATTATTGAATTATCATGATTATTAAGAATAATGATGCAATTTGTAATTTTGATTTGTAAAACTTTTAAAAGAAATATATTATGAATATCAAACACATAGTAGAATCTCAGCAGTTTACATTGCCTATGCTTATGGAATTGTTTAATAGAACTGACCAGATGAAAAAAATTGTTCAGCGTGGTGGCACTAAAGATTACGAAGATAAAGTAATGGCTACATTGTTTTATCAGCCTTCTACCAGAACACGTTTTTCATTTGAATCCGCTATGTATAGATTAGGCGGCAAAGTGCTTACTACCGAGCAGGCAAAAATGTTTTCCTCAGAAATTGAAGGTGAACATCTTGAAGATACTATCCGAATAATGGCTAATTATTGCGATGTAATAGTGCTTCGTCAAAGCGAAGAGGGCGGAGCTAAACGTGCTGCGGCAGTTTCTCCTGTTCCGATTATTAATGCCGGCGACGGCTCGGGGGGGCAGCACCCTACTCAAGGACTACTTGACTTATATACTATATTTAACGAACACCATTCTTTAGATGGTCTTAGCGTTGCTTTTGTGGGTTCTTTAGACCAAGGGCGAACTGCTCGTTCGCTTGCTTATCTATTAAGCAAATTTGATAGAGTGAAGTTATACTTTGTTGCTCCTAAATCCATGCAGATTAAACCCGACATCTTAGAGCATCTTGACGAAAAAGGTATCAGCTACCAATTGCTCGACTCTATGAAAGATATCTTTTCTAAGGTGGACGTAGTATATCAAACAAGAATTGAAACAGAAAGATTAAATGGGGTAGAGATTGATTATTCCAATTTTAATATAGATACTCAATCACTACAAAAAATGAAATATAACTCTTTGATAATGCATCCGCTACCAAGGTCTATTGAAATTCATCCTTCAGTAGATACTGACCCGAGAGCGGCGTATTTCCGCCAAAATGAAAACGGATTATATGTTAGAATGGCTTTATTATCAATGCTTTTTGATAAAGATTAATTCAAAATCGAAATAAGCCGTCTGCTCTGCTTTCGGCTTATTTTCGATGATTTCATTTCAAAACTATTCTCTAAATAGCTTTGAAATAAAATTAAATAATACATTTTTATTAATATTTTAAAAAGAGAAAAAAATGAAAACACAAGAATTTATAGCAATGGAAGAAGAGTTTGGTGCTCATAACTATCATCCCTTAGATGTAGTAGTTAGAGAAGCAAAAGGTGCTTGGGTTACTGATGTAGAAGGTAACAAATTCCTTGATTGCTTGGCTGCTTATTCAGCTGTTAACCAAGGTCATTGCCATCCGGCAATAATGGAAGTATTTGTTGAGCAAGCTAAACACGTTACTTTGACAAGTCGTGCTTTCCGTAACGAAAAATTACCTCTATTATATAAAAAATTACACGACATGACCGGTTATGAAATGTTCTTACCCATGAACTCCGGTGCCGAAGCTGTTGAAACTGCAGTTAAATTAGCCCGTCGTTGGGGCTATGATGTTAAAAAAGTAGAAGATAATAAAGCCGAAATTATTGTTGCCACGGGCAACTTCCATGGAAGAACTTCTACAATAGTTGGTTTCAGTGATGATCCGTCATCATTTAAAGGTTTCGGTCCATATTGTGAGTCTGCATTTCCAATGCACGAATATGGTAATTTAGAAGATTTAAAGAAAAAAATCACTAAAAATACTGTAGCAATTATGGTTGAACCTATCCAAGGCGAAGGCGGAATCGTAATTCCTCCCGATGGCTATCTTAAAGGTATTGCAGAGCTATGTAAAGCTAATAATATATTATTTATCTGCGACGAGATCCAAGCAGGTCTCGGCAGAAGCGGTAAATTATTTGCTCACTATTATGAAGGTGTTCGTCCCGATATGGTAATCATCGGTAAAGCATTATCCGGTGGTTTCTATCCTGTATCAGGCGTTTTATCTTCAAAAGAAGTTATGCTAACTATCAAGCCGGGTGAGCACGGTTCTACTTTCGGTGGAAATCCTCTTGCTGCCGCTGTTGCAGTTAAGGCATTAGAAGTAATTGAAGACGAAAAATTAGTAGAGCGTTCATTCGAATTAGGTAATTACTTTGTTGAAAAGCTTAAAGCTATTGACAGCCCTCATATTAGCTTAGTTCGCGGTCGCGGTTTGTGGATTGGTTTCGTTCTTGATAGAAAAGCTCGCCCATATTGCGAATTACTAATGAAAGAAGGTATCTTGTGTAAAGAAACTCACGAGAATATTATTCGCTTTGCTCCTCCTTTAGTAGTAACTAAAGATGAAATTGATTGGGCAGTTGAGAGAATTTCTAAAGTAGTTAAATCTTTAGATAATAAATAATATCAAAAGCTATTTAGAATTTAATATTTAACTTCAGCCCAATGCTTTAGATTTGGGCATAAACGAGATTTCGTTTATCAGATTTCAAATAGCTAATGATAAAATATAAAATATATCAACCTGCGGTTTTTGCCGCAGGTTGTAGATAACTAATCGAATAATAATTATATAAGAAATATACAAAGAAAATCAATAATTATACTAATAGAATCAATAATTATACAAAGAAAATCACTTGAAATACTTTAAAATAAATTCACTTATAATAATTCTTACAGCAGGGCTTTTGCTATTAAACTCCTGCTCCGAGAATAATTCAACAAATTCTCCGGTTGACACAGACACAAACAGTCTTAAATTAAAAATTGGACAGATGATTTTAGTCGGTTTCAGAGGAATGGCTATTGACTCAAATTCTACTATAGCCAAAGATATTAAATCCGGCAGAGTAGGTGGAGTAATTCTATTTGATAAAGATGCTCTATTGAGTGTATATGACCGTAATATTGAGAGCCCCGAGCAAGTAGCTAAGTTAGTATCTGATTTGAAATCATTTTCAACAAGAAAATTATTTATTGCTATTGACCAAGAGGGTGGCAGAGTTAATAGACTGAAATCTAACTACGGATTTTTATATAATGTATCACAGCAGTACCTTGGTACTTTAGATAATATTGATACTACTATTAAATATGCTAAGCAGACTGCAGAAACGTTAAGTATGCTCGGTATAAATGTGAATTTTGCTCCTGTGGTAGATTTGAATATTAATCCTCTTTCGCCTGCAATTGGTGGGGTAGAGCGTAGTTTCTCCATAGATCCGGCAATAGTAGTTAAGCATTCGCAGTTAGTAATAGATGAACATAAAAAGAAAAATATTGCTTGTGTACTAAAGCATTTTCCGGGTCACGGGAGTGCCGGCACTGATTCGCACTTGGGAATTACCGATGTAACAAATACTTGGCAAAATACGGAATTAGAGCCGTACAAGCAATTGATTAATAATACCAATATTGCGGTAATGACCGCTCACATATTTAATAGTAATTTAGATGCTGACTATCCGGCAACTTTATCTAAAAAGATAATTGACGGGATATTACACAATCAAATTGGATTTAACGGAATTGTTTTTAGTGATGATATTAATATGAAAGCAATTTCGGAATTTTATGGATTTGAGACCGCATTAGAGCTCTCGATTAATGCCGGAGTCGATGTAGTAGTAATAGCAAATAATTTGAAATATGATGAGTTTATTGCTGAAAAGGCTCTGCAAGCAATTTACAAACTTGTAATGGACGGTAAAATAAGCATTAACAGAATAGATGAGGCTTATAATAAAATTGTTAATTTTAAAAATATTTTGAATTGATTGTTTACTTTGATTTGATTTATTATGAATGATAAGTTTTATAATGACAAGTTATATGTTGAACAGCTACAATCAGGAGAAGCTTTTAACAGAATTAATAAATCAATTTCAGTATCAATATTGAATTTCAATTTGTTAGAAAATGAAATTGACATTCATAACGTCTATAGATTTTCAAATGTAAAATCATTTAATCAATTGACAGATATAAAAGAATTACATTTTATTGAGTTGAAAAAATTCGATAAGAATAAGCCCAGAGTTCTGATGACAAAATTTGAAAAATGGTTAAGTCTAATTAAAATCGAGGAATTGATTATGCAAAATTTACCATTTAATATTAAGGAAGAACCTGAGATTTATCAGGCTTTTATGGAAATGCAAAAAGCTAACTCTGACCCTAAGATTAGAGAATTAATCGAAATTAGAGAAAAAGCTGAGCATGATGAAGCTTCGAGGTTGTTAACTGCAGAATTAAAAGGCTATAACAACGGCGAAAAATCTGGACTAAAAAAAGGAATAGAAAAAGGCGAAAAAATCGGAATTGAAAAAGGCGAAAAAATCGGAATTGAGAAGGGAACATTATCAACTAAAATCATGATAATAAATAAATTATTTGAAATTGGCGTTGATTTGAATAAAATTGCTCAATCTACTCAATTACCAATTGAAAAAGTAAAATATATATTGGGATTAGAGCAAAATGACGATAATGTCAATTGATAATGATAATGAACAAGTTAAGAATTTAGAATATTTGGACATTAAATAAAAATATAAAGCCATCAAAGGCAATTTTTTACAAATTAATTTTTGGAGTAATACTCAAATGGAAAAACAAAGAGTAATTATCATTGGAGCCGCTGGTCGCGACTTTCATAACTTCAACACATATTATAGAGGTAACTCTAATTATGAAGTAGTAGCTTTCACAGCTTCTCAGATTCCTGATATCGACGGAAGAAAATATCCTGCATCTTTAGCAGGTGTTGATTTATATCCTCAAGGTATCCCGATTTTTGACGAATCAGAATTGACTAAATTAATAGCTGAATATAAAGTTGACGAATGCGTCCTTTCATATAGCGATTTACCTTACGAGAGAGTAATGCACATTGGTTCATTAGTTATGGCTAATGGTGCTAAATTCTCTATGATGGGTTCAACTCCTACTATGGTTAAATCAACCAAACCAATTATCTCGGTTTGTGCTTCACGTACAGGTTGTGGCAAAAGCCAGACTACCCGTGCCGTTGTTTTAGCATTATTAGCTGAAGGTAAAAAAGTAGTTTCTGTTCGTCATCCAATGCCTTATGGTGATTTGGAAGCTCAAAAAGTACAAAGATTTGCTGAATTGTCAGATTTGACAAAACACAAATGTACTATCGAAGAAATGGAAGAATACGAACCACATATCGCTATGGGTAGCGTTATTTATTCCGGCGTTGACTATGAAGCTATCGTTAGAGAAGCTGAAAAAGAAGCTGACGTTATTATTTGGGACGGTGGTAATAATGATATGCCTTTCTACAAACCTGACCTACAAATCGTTGTAGTTGACCCACTTCGCCCCGGTCACGAAATCGGTTATTATCCGGGTGAGGTTAACTTAAGAATGGCTGACATCGTTGTGGTTAACAAAGTTGACTCAGCTTATCCTGAAGATGTAGAAGAAGTATTAAATAATATTCGCGAATATAACAAAGACGCAAAAATTATCTTAGCTGCTTCTGCTATCATGGTTGACAATCCTGAATTAATCAGAGATAAAAACGTATTAGTAATTGAAGATGGTCCTACATTGACTCACGGCGAAATGCAAATCGGTGCAGGTACTGTTGCCGCTCAGCGTTTCGGTGCTGCTTCTTTAATCGACCCACGTGGCAATACAGTTGGCTCAATCACTACTACTTTTGAGAAATACCCTTATATCGGTACTTTATTACCTGCTATGGGTTATGGCGACCAACAAATGAAAGACCTTGAGCAAACTATCGCTAATATCGAATGCGATTCTGTTGTTATTGGTACTCCAATTGATTTAGCTCGCTTCATCAAAATCAAACAACCAAAAACACGCGTTTATTATGAATTGTCAGAAATCGGCAAGCCTACTGTTGCTGACTATGTTAAAGAATTCGTTGCTAAATTCTGCAAATAATATTATATAGATTACTAATCTAAATAATTTAAAACCCTTCTCTATCGTAATGGTGGTATTGAAGGGTTTATTTGTCTATTGCATTTCGAGAATTGGGGTTCGGGGTTCGGGTTAGAGGATTGGGGATAGGGGATAGAAAATGGGAATATACTCTACTCCCTCCTACGCTCTGCGTAGGAGGGAGTAGGGAAAAGGCTATCTTGCTATTACAAACATTTGGTTGATAGTGCCGAACTCGGTTTTCAGGTAAATATAATAATTTCCCTAACTTAAAAGCTCTTCCAGCCCTTAAGTTTAGGAAACTATATATTTACCTCATTATTATAAATGAATGTGAGTAAACCCCTGTATTTGTAGTTATATTCATATAGTATGTTCCAGATGATAGGCTATCGGTATTGATTGTAATTTGTTTGTTATTGAGAATTGTCTCGTCAATTACTGAATTTACAACATTTCCGCTAATATCAGATAATTTAATAGACTTAATATGTTGCTCAATATTCAACTTTGTAATATTTAAATAAGTATAATCGACATCCTGAATAAAATTGAAATATTGATTTGAGTTTTCCTTTACAGATACATTGCCAAACCGTGCGTTTAGCATAATCAAAGTACTGATAGCTATATATTTCATGTCCTTAGAAATAGAAATAGGTGCAACGTTCCCTTCAAGATTATAATTATAAGCAACTTTCCCGTCATTTGTATTAATTAGATAAATATTATATCCTGAAAAAGCCATAAAATTACCATCAGAGCTTAACTGATAACTTTCAAATTGAGCTGGTAAGTTTATGCTTCTCAATTCCGAGAATCCATTATTAGGATCCAAAACTTTAATACCGTCTTTATACCAATTATCACCATCGCCTTGATGACAATTTAAAACAAATAGTTCATCTTTTGTAGGAGAGAATAATGGATCAGAAAAATAACCATTAATGGTTTTATATAAAGAGTCATTATCCAAATCATAGATAAAAAGTTCGGAAAATTTATTGTTATAGTAAGTCCTATTCCAAGTTGCTAATAAACGACTATCTTTGCTAATAGAAAAATTATTAGTATATTTAATGGTATTTAATTTCTTTTTTGAATAATTATTATTAATATTTACACAGTAAATTCCATCAGGTACGGTATTGTTATCATCAACTAAAATACTATAAATAAGCATTGAATCATTAGGAGTAAAAAGCACTTTTGTAATATTTGATGATGTTTTAACTTCTTCAACAACGATTTCATGATTTGTTTCCAAATCCCAAATAGAGATTTTAGATAGTGGATTTGAATAATCGTAATCAACAGTTGCAACTGCAAGTTTAGAGCCTGTACTGTTAAAATCAATTGCATTAATAATACCATGACCATCAGTATTAATAAGTGTATCAAGAGGTTCTCCTGTTAATACATTAACTAATATAACTCCAATATTATCTTCTCCTATAGCCAATATTTGATTATTAGGATGGAAATCGTGTGCATACGCTTCGTAAGGCATACCCCAAATCATATTCTCTTCTGCCCTCAGCCCGCTTCTACCTGCCAGAATAATAGCAAAAAATAGTAAAAAACCGAATTTTCGTAACATAGAGTTACCCTTTCAAATTGTTAAAAAATATCAGGAATTTATTTTCCCGTGTGTTCTGGAATTTATTATTATAATTATTTGCTAATCGTTCATTAGCAACTTACAAATAAATAAAACACAATACAAATAAATAATCGACTTTTATGAGTAAATCGCATTATTATTTGCTATAAAATATTAACGATTATAATTATTAAATTCAGCATATACTAAGTCCGGTATAATATGGGGTTTGGGGATAGGGAATTGGTTATATAATAATCTCCCTCCTAAGCAGAGCGGAGGAGGGAGATGGTAATTTCAATTACAAATTTATATTATGCTATTCTACATCAATTATTTTTTCTTTTTCTCATAGAAGAATAATCCGAACGCTCCGCATAGGCTTACGATTAGAGTAATCAGCGAAATTGTAGAGCCTTTAGCAAATTCTGGCGATTCATATTTCATCTCTACTTTATGATCACCGGCTGGGAATTCAATAGCTCTGAAGCTGTAATTTGCAGGAATTACTTCTACCGGTTTGCCGTCTATATATGCTTTCCAGTCAGGATAATATATCTCGCTAAAGCAAAGAATTCCGGCTTTGTCTGAACTAACTTTATACTCAATAATATTATTCTCATATTTCAATACTTTTATGCTATGATTAACACTATCGGCAGATAGAGCCGGATAAGAAGTTGATAATTGCTTTTCTAATACTACTTCGTTTCTGAAATCAACTTTAGCTAACAATTCTGTATTATTTTTTTCTGCAGCAGCAACTAATTGAGTAGTAGGAATATATTGATATTTATAAACTAACCAAGCATTACCGAATGCGTTAGGGCGTTTTAGGAAAGCCAAGCCGCGAGCGACAGAGTCGATGCCTAATTCATATTTAACATTTTTCATATCTTTGCTAATAGCAGCAGAGGCAAGTGGAGCATTCATTCTATTGAGAATCAATGGGTTATAGCCTTCGGTAAGCATTATGTAATCAATCATTCCCTGATTGTCTTCCATAGGCTTTGCCATAGTCTGTCCTTTGTCGTTATATAATCTCATGTTTACTCTAAAAACATCATTTGGATATTTAGGGGACAGAGTGTCTTTTAATTGCGGAGACTGAGTAAATACCGAAGTATAGAATACATTTGGGTCTGTGTCGATTTTATTGAAATCTGTGCCGGCACTGTATAAATCAAGGAATAATATCAAAGCGATAATCCCGCCGGAAATCAGTGGATTTATTTTAATTTTATTAGACATTAAAGCTAAGAATGCAATTAATAAAGTAATTCCGAATGCTATCATAGCATAACCATTAATTACTGATTTATATTCTTCAGGTGTATTGAAAGCATTGGTATAAACGCCCATTCCACCGAACAATGTAAATGCTAATACTATAGCCATTGATAATAATAGAAGTTTAAATGTCTTTTTGTCAGAATGATTATTAAAGAGCATATCGAAGCCGAATCCGGCGGAAACAGAGAATCCGAGAATCAATATAAACATCATTCTGACAGGATTTCTGAACAATCCGAAGAAGGGCAGTTCATAAAATATATCGAATATAAATCCATTAGAGCCAAGAGCAAATAAAAAGGAGAATATGCTTAATGTAATCAATAATTTAGTATCATTGCGTTTGAATCCGGCAATAAAACCGAAGAGCCCCAGAGCTACAATTGCTAAACCGAAATAAAATGAAGTTTCCCAATAAATATGCCCCATAGCTCCTTCTAAATGATAAGGAACTTTTTCGATATTGTTACCGGTACGAGACCCGAATAAATCGGGTACAAAAGCAGTAAATGCTTGCTTAAACTCTAACGAGCCTTCGGTTACGAATTCGTAAGTCGAAGTACCTCTCTTAGAAAGCTCAACGTATTTACTTGACGGTAAATACTGAACCATAAAGATACCGGCAGCAATTACAACTGTTAATCCGGCAGAAATTATAGGATTAATAATCGCTTTCTTTTTATTTACATCAATTTTAATTCCGCTAAATAAATACCATAGGAATACGAAAAGTAAAATCAAGCCTTCGTATAATGACATTTGAGTATGACCGGAGAGCATTGAGCCGCCATAAATCAGACCTGAAATGATACCGCTTTTTATATCTTTATCTTTAACGCCTTTAATGAAGAACATAAGTACCAATGGGAACCAAGCCAAATGCTGGACAATCATCGGATGAATTGAGTGGCAAATCATCATCAGCGAGAATGAATAGCCGATAGCTCCAATAATTGACCCGATAGAGCTGGTCTTGAAATATCTTGACAGAAAATACATATTTATCTGAGAAATGAAGAAGTGCAAAATAATCATAAATTGAAGTGCTGAAAATGATAAATTACCGTTTGACCCGATAAATAGACTTAATAATCTGTTAAACGGATAGAAAAATCCTACTTGTAAATCAGCAAAAAATGGCATTCCGGAGAATGTAAACGGATTCCAGAAGGGAATCATTCCCTTGGCACCCTCTTTAGCTGCAAAATTCTGCAAAGGATAAACGAATCGCACTATATCCTCCCAGAAAAATCCATTTCCGGCTAAAATATTATAGAAAAATATCAGAGTAGTAACCGCAAATATCAGCAATACAATATATATAGGAATACTTTTAATAGGGATAGCTTGAAACTTTGGCTCAAGTTTGATTTCCATTTTTTTGTCGTTTTTCTTGCTCATAATATAATTATCTAAGTTAGTTATAAAAAAATACAAATTTAACTAATGCAGTTGAAATATCAGCAAATATTTTACATAAATTATTAGTCAGCTCCAAAAATTGTGGATTTTTATTATTCCCATTTCAACACGGAAACATCACAATCATTTCGAGTTTTACTTGAAGTTAAATTGGGCTATCTAAAAAGTTTTATATTTGTCAAATCATATTTCGGAGGTACCTATTCAGCTTAGAATAATTTTAGTGGTAATGTCTTTACTGTAAGTCTTACCCATCAAAAGAAATCTAATCCCCAAAAATAATAGTAGTCTCGGCTTAGTTTATATTCTATTAATCAAATCATTACAAAAGTAAAACAGGGAAATACCAGCAGAGACCGATAAATTCAGAGATTCAATCTCACCACCGCCTGCAATTATGAATTTGGTGTCTAAATTATCTTCAATTTGTGGGCTGAGTCCTTTTGATTCATTTCCGAAGTATAATCCGAATTTTTCTGGAACAGA
The DNA here is from genome assembly GCA_942493235.1 of uncultured bacterium. GTDB lineage: Bacteria > Bacteroidota > Ignavibacteria > Kapaibacteriales > UBA2268 > ENR-C587. Next base: position 1,757,462 of record OW818676.1, read on the forward strand.
TAGTTCGTTCATCTTTTGGCTTGCTTTAAGCGATGCACCGAATGATTGATGTTCAGGGTAGTAATTATGAACATATTTTATAATACTGTCAGTGTATTCGATATTCATTTTAAAAATTGCTCCCATACTAGAACGTACTACTTTAGGATTGTATATATCAACCGAATCTTCGCTTAGCAGTACGTTCTTGATTCCAAACCAAAGGCATGTACGCAGAATTGTGCCTAAATTACCAGGGTCAGAAACCGATTCAAGGCAGACATAATTCTGAGTAATATCTAATTTATGTACTGGAATTTCTGCAATAGCTATTATATCTTGAGGAGTTTCTGCATCAGATATTCTATTGAAAGTCTCATTGTCTGCAATTAATATTGTGTTAGAATTGATTCCTTTAATCAATTCTTCGGTTTCTGCACAAAAGTCTTTTCTTAAAATTACAGCTTCGTATTTATATTCGGAATTGAAAAGCTCAAAGCATTGCTTTCTGCCTTCAACTAAAAATAAATTATAGTCTATACGAAATTTATTTTGTTTAAGTTTGGAATATTTCTTAACTTGATTGCTTGAAATTTTTCTGTCTATAGTCATAGTATCTATTTGTTTTATTTACTAACGAATTTAATTATTGTATTCAAAAAGACATAAAATTAAACAAAATATTTAATTAAAAATAGAAAAAATTATGCTACCGGTACAAATTATACAAAAAAAAAGAAATAATCAGGAACTGTCTAAAGAAGAAATTCACTTTTTTATAGAGAATTTAATTAATGGCAATATTAGCAGTGCTCAAGCCGGAGCATTTCTGATGACATGCTTTATTAACGGATTGTCCGAGAAGGAAATATCATACTTGACATACTCAATGACTTATACCGGTGAGATGCTCAAGTATCCTAAGTCAACTAATCCGATTATCGATAAACATTCAAGCGGTGGGGTAGGAGATAAGATTTCGCTTTTATTAGTACCTATTTGCACTGCCCTTGGCATTGATGTACCGATGATATCCGGAAGGGGCTTAGGCCATACGGGCGGAACGCTTGACAAATTGGAATCAATTTCGGGCTTCAAAATCAAACTTAATGATGATGAAATTGCCAGATGCATGACTGAGTTAGGTGGCTTTATCATTGGTCAGTCGGCTACTATTGCCCCTGCCGATAAGATATTATATCAATTGAGAGATGTTACCGCTACGGTTGACTCTTATGGATTGATTACAGCCTCAATCCTAAGCAAGAAATTAGCTGAAGGGCTTTCTGCATTGGTTATGGATATTAAAGTTGGTGATGGTGCATTCATGAAAAATATTGAAATGGCAAAAATTTTCGGTAGGATAATTAAACAGACAGGACTTGAATTAGGGTTAAAAATGTGCGTTGTATATTCTGCCATGGATGAGCCGTTGGGGTACTATATTGGTAATTTTGCGGAAGTAATTGAAACCGAGCAATGCCTAAAAGGAATAATGCCAGACGATATCAAAGAGATTACATACAAATTAGCCGAACAGATGCTACTGCTATCCGGTAAGTATAATAGCTCCGAATCTGCTATTAATGCAATCAACGAAGTAATTAGTTCCGGAAAAGCTTTAGAGAATTTTTATAAATTTATAAAACTGCAGTCCGGAGATTTAGAAAAGTCCAAAACTGAATTTAAAAAGACTAAGTCATTTTTCTTCAAAGCTGACAGGACAGGTTATATTCATGAAATGGACGCTATGCAGCTCGGTATTCTTGGCATAATTCTAAAAGCAGGTAGAAAAAAAGAAGATGACATAATTGATTATTATGCTTCTATTATTTTAAAAGTAAAAGTTTGTGATTATGTAAACAGTGGAGATATAATATTGGAGATTTTATATAATTCTGATTTTGATGAAGCCGAAGTACTGAATATTTTAAATTCCGCTATAATTATAAAACCCGATAAAGTCGAAAAGAAATCAGTTATACTCGGTATAGAGTAGAAAGTTCGTAAAGTTATAAAGTTCATAAAGTTCATAAAGTTGAAAGTTATAAAGTTCATAAAGTTTGTAAAGTTGAAAGTATCGTGTAAAAATGTTCTTTTCTTCCTACAGCGTTAGCTGTTGAATAATGGTAGCATAAAAGTGGCGGAAAATCTTTTAACCTCACCCAAACCCTCTCCAAAGGAGTGGGCTTAAAGAGAATATTTGGATAATAAGAGCTGGTGTTTTGTAGCTATTTCTTCAAATTCCCATCCATTGGAGGGGTGGCATCGCGAAGCGATGACGGGGTGGTTCTTTTTTCGGGGTTCGGGGTTTGGAAAATAGGAATTAGGAAGTAGGAAATGATGCTTTTCTTCCAACATCGTTAGATGTTGAATAATGGTAGAATGAATTTGGGAAGTTCGTATAGAAATAAGTATAGCACAGAATATGTGCTCATTTCACACCGTTATTTGAATATGGCTTTAGTGCCGAAATAATTGATAATGCATAATCGAAGCCGTTTTCAATTACTTTAACTCCATTAATACCGCCATAATATCCATCAAGATGTAAAATGGTATAAGCATTATTCAAGTTATTTAAAAGTTTTTTATCAAGTTTAGCTAATTCTCTTTGATAGTAATCAATTGACTTCCTGCCACGTTTTTTAGGCACCCCTTTAATTTCAAATAAAAAATCCAATGCTTTTAAAATACCGGAGTATGCGGTTCCGCAAGCAGTTTTTACATATTTTTCATCTACGTAGAATTTGCCGTCCAGCCCGGCAAGTTTCAATGAATCGTTAGCATTATCAATATAACGCATAGCTTCTTTGTATGGGTCGTCTGATTTCATAAAGTACCTAAATTTAAAATATCATTTTTGAGTATTACGTTAAGTATAGTATATTATTTTGATGATTTTACTTCACACCGTTATTTGAATATGGCTTCAATGACAAAATAATAGATAAAGCACATTCAAGGCCAGCTTCTACAACTTTCATGCTTTTAATTCCACCATAGTATCCATCGAGATGTAATACAGTATATGCTTCATTCAAGTTATTTAAAAGTTTTTTATCAAGTTTAGCTAATTCTCTTTGATAGTAATCAATTGACTTCCTACCACGTTTTTTAGGCACCCCTTTAATTTCAAATAAAAAATCCAATGCTTTTAAAATACCGGAGTATGCGGTTCCGCAAGCAGTTTTTACATATTTTTCATCTACATAGAATTTGCCGTCCAGCCCGGCAAGTTTCAATGAATCGTTAGCATTATCAATATAACGCATAGCTTCTTTGTATGGGTCGTCTGATTTCATAAAGCACCTAAATTTAAAATATCATTTTTGAGTATTACGTTAAGTATAGTATATTATTTTGATGATTTTACTTCACACCGTTATTTGAATATGGCTTCAAAGCAGAAATAATAGATAATGCATAATCGAAGCCGTTTTCAATTACTTTAACTCCATTAATACCGCCATAATATCCATCAAGATGTAAAATGGTATAAGCATTATTCAAGTTATTTAAAAGTTTTTTATCAAGTTTAGCTAATTCTCTTTGATAGTAATCAATTGACTTCCTGCCACGTTTTTTAGGCACCCCTTTAATTTCAAATAAAAAATCCAATGCTTTTAAAATACCGGAGTATGCGGTTCCGCAAGCAGTTTTTACATATTTTTCATCTACGTAGAATTTGCCGTCCAGCCCGGCAAGTTTCAATGAATCGTTAGCATTATCAATATAACGCATAGCTTCTTTGTATGGGTCGTCTGATTTCATAAAGTACCTAAATTTAAAATATCATTATAAAATATGACGAATAGTATAATATATTATTTAAATAAGCTATTTATTTATTATATAAATACAAAACCTAACACAAGAAGACAAGTGTTAGGTCGTATTATTAAAATTTTAAAATATTAAGCTGAATAAGATGGTCTGAAATAACTTGACGAAGAATTAAATATTGAAGCTGATGGCTTAATTGGATTCGTCAAATTAGTAATCAACTTACTATTAAATTGAATTTTTCTTTCTACTTGGAATAATCTGTCGCGGAGCATTCGTCTGCGGCGAGTAACCCAATTAGTATCGCCTAATTTTGTTTCTAAAGTAAATGGTTCGCGTTCTTTAAGCTTTTGAATTTTTCTTTTTTCGGAATTGATATTAATTTCTAATTCTTTAATATCTCTATTTAACTTAATTTCTTCGTTGATATGTTTTTCTAATAGAGGGTCCGGGCATAGAGTTTTTTTAAATAATCTCAACCGAGAAATATCATTTGTTTTATAAGCATCTTGTACTGAATTCCAAAATCTACGGAAGTTTTCAGTATCTCCGGCTACGTCCGGATGCAGCTTTTTGACAAGTGAACGGTATAGCATAGGGATTTCATCTTGAATAGCAATATCGTCAATTAAATCGCTGTCGCAAATTGGTTCTGCATTTAAATCGTCGAATAAGCTGTTTTGCAAAGGTCTATTAAACATATTATTTCTAAATTCTCTATCTATTACCATATCAATAAATTCGAGAGTAGATTTGTTGATTCGCTCTCCCTTTTTAATCTTATGAGAGATTAGCTCGACCTTCCTCTGAAGCTCTTCCGAAGTTCTTGATTTTTGGTCTAATTCAATCTCAAGGTCTCCGAAAATTGCTTCGTATAAAAATTCTAATCTGGGTTGCTGGATATTAATCATATCGTACCAATGGTCTAATAAATCAAGCAATTCCTGACGCATATCCTCTATGCGTTTGTTCAATTCTTCTTTTCTTAGATTATAGTTCATGTTAAAATCGCTCATTTTAACTCCTCCTGAAAATTATGTTCGTCCTGAATATTTTTATTAAATTTCTCATTTAAAACTCCGTCAACTGCCATTAGTGCAAATCTCAAATGTGGAATCACTATAGAACCACCAATGATTAATGCAATATTCAATGCTTCGTTGATTTCGTCTTTTGTACAATCGTTTTCTATACATTTTTCAATATGATAATGGATACAATCATTGCATCTTAAAACCGCAGACCCCACCAAACCCATCAATTCTTTATATTTGAGGGGGATTGAGCCATCGGCGTAAGCACGACTGTCTAATGCCATAAATCTTTTGAATGGCAGGAAATCCTGCTCATTGATTTTGTCGTTGCCTAATTGCCTTCGCTTTTGAAATTCAAAATTTGTTTCCATTTCCATATCTGCAAAAATATAAATTCATTTCAATAATAACAAATATAAATTCTTAAATATTTATTTGCTAAAATTCTTCACTTATTATTTGAAAAGCAACCCAATGGCTAATATTATTCAAATATTTTGTCAAAACAGCCTATTTATGGGCTTAATATAAGTGTAATTCAATCTCTGTGCCGAAATATTTGAATTTTATTTTTCTTCTTATTCAATTATTCTTATCTTTGTAATAATAAAAACGATTTACTAATTTTATTAAATAAAAATAAAATAAAATGATTCCACGATTGAAAAAAAGATTTTCACGAAATCAAATAATTGTACTAACCTCAATTTTTGTTGGTTTAGTTACCGGTTTTGAGGCTATAATATTGAAGTTGTTGGTACACAATATCCAAGCATTTTTGCAAAAAGACTGGGGCTTTGTATCACAAGAATATATGATAGTCTGCTTTCCGATAATCGGAATAATGCTAACCGCTTTGATAGTCAAACTTTTATTTCATGGTAAATTAGGTCGTGGAATTTCGAATGTGCTATTCGAAATTGCCAAAAAAGGGAGGATTTGTACATAAAGACAAGATGTATTCTCATGTACTGACCAGTGCCGTAACTGTCGGTTTCGGTGGTTCCGCAGGATTAGAGGCTCCAATTGTAATAACCGGTAGTGCCATTGGCTCAAATGTGGGTAGGGTAATGCACTTCAATTACAAAGAAAGAACATTGATGATAGCCGCCGGAGCGGCCTCGGGTATTTCTGCCGTGTTTAACGCACCGATAACAGGGGTTATTTTTGCAATCGAAGTATTATTGGTCGATGCTACGGTTAAAGAATTTATTCCGATAATTATTTCTGCTGTCGCCGGTGCATTATGCTCAAAAATCATTTTAGGCGAAGATGTTTTATTTGTCTTTAAATTAAGTGAAGCATTTAATTATTATAATGTTCCTTATTATGTATTGCTCGGTATTTGTACAGGATTAATCGCTTTATACTATGCACGAATGACCCACTATGTAGAAAAAATATTTGCGAAATTTAAGCACAAAGTGTTTAGTAAAGCCTTGGTCGGCGGCACACTGTTAGCTTTTTTGATTTTGCTTTTCCCTTCATTATTCGGCGAAGGCTATCAAAGTGTTAAATTATTGGCAAGTGGAGAGTTCGAGAAAATATTTCATAATAGTATAGTGTCCGATTATCTTACCAATGAATGGTTTTTTTTAGTATTCGTCGGATTAATCGCTTTAATTAAAGTAATTGCTACTTCGGTAACGCTTGGCTCGGGAGGAAATGGCGGTAATTTTGCTCCATCACTGTTTGTCGGGGCTTATTTCGGATTTTTCTTTGCTAGGCTAATTAATAAACTGCAAATAACTAATTTACCGGAAAGTAATTTTATATTAGTAAGTATGGCAGGAATATTAAGTGGAGTATTTTATGCTCCATTTACCGGCGTTTTTCTGATTGCCGAAATTACCGGTGGTTATGAATTGATTATCCCGCTGATGATTGTTTCAGCTTTTTCTTACCTTATTTGTAAGCATTTCGAGCCATATTCTATGGATAATAAGAAATTAGCTGAGAAAGGGAGAATATTGACCGATGATAAAGACCAGAATGTACTAACCCTATTGAAGACTTCAAGGATTATTGAAGATGACATAAAAACGATAGAAGTTTCTAAAAAGCTCGGCGATCTTGTTGAACTTATTAAAACCAGCCATAGGGATATATTTGCTGTATTGAATATTTCTGGTCAGTTAGTCGGTATAATTGATTTAGATGATGTAAGAGAAATGATGTTTAAGCCGGATTTATATAATGTAGTTTCAATTAAACATCTGATGAAGAATCCGCCTGCGGCAATTCACGCCGACGAAGACATGCGTAATGTAATGCGTAAGTTTGATATGTCCAAATCATGGAACTTGCCAATAATAGACGAAGACGGACTCTATATCGGGTTTGTTTCTAAAGCTAATATCTTTAATAATTACAGAAAATTGCTGAAAGGGATGTAGTAGTATATTTTCAGTGATTAGATAGGCAGGTGATTAGATAGTGATAATTATTTCAGGACAATTTTTTATATAGCGAGGTAGGTTTCGTAATCATTTCATTAAGAACAGAAGCCTTATTATATTCATCGGTTATTTCTTGCTTAATTAATTCGATAGCACTTTCTGGGTTTAGCAATTCATGGTCTTGCATTTCAGAAATCAAATCTTCGGCTAAGAATAGTTTGGACTGCCTATTTTCTTCTAAAGCCCATTTTTTAAATCCCATTTCTCTTGCAAACCATTCGCTAAGAGCAACAATGACTGTAAGCGGTTGGTCAAAATTTGATTCTTCGGGTTTTTCATCCGGTTTAGCATTTTTTGTTTTAGATGCCAGTATCTTATCTTCTAGGAATTTAGCTTCGGAAAAAGCTAAATGGTGATATTGAATTGCTTTGGATATATTTTCGGGTAGATTCCACTTATTGGCAAGCCAAGATCCTATGTCTGAATGAGTGCATTTCATAACTACTTTTTCTGCTTCAACAAATGTCATAGACTGATAAAGTTGCCTTTTGCGTATTTCATTGAAATTTGTAGAAAAGTACTGGATAAGGATTAAAATACCAATGTCGTGCATCAATCCTGCAACGAAAGCTTCACCAACCAATCGATAATTCAATTTGCGAGCAAGTACTCTGCCTGCTGCTCCGCAAAACACTGAATATTGCCAAAACGACTTTACATCGAAAATATCTTTACGTACATTAGTAAAGAATTTCTGTATAGCAAGTGAGAGTACGATTTCTTTAATGGTGTTTAATCCGAGAATTACAATTGCTAAGTCAATAGTCGAAATTCTGCGAGAAAAGCCGTAGAAAGGGGAGTTGGCAACAGTCAATACTTTAATGGTTAGTGACTGGTCTTTCTCTATTAGGCTTGCTAAAGCAGATGCACTGAGATTCTCATTATCTACAGCTCCTAATACTTGCGAAATTACAAACGGAATACTAGGTATGTTGGTCAAAGATTCTAATTTACGTCGAACTTTGGCTTCAAGCATTTTCCATCTCAATTATTTTTTTTCTTAAATCGCCAACTACTTGTCCGTGAATCTGGCAAACCCGACTTTCGGAAATGCTGAGAATTTCACCTATTTCCTTAAAAGTAAGATTTTCATAATAATAAAGAGTGATAACGAGTCTTTTGCGTTCGTTGATTTTTTTTAGAAAAGTAGTAATTATCAATACTCTTTCTTCATTTTCCATAATTTCGAGAGTTGATTCTTGGTTAACGTCGGGAATCTCGTCTAATAAGTCTTTATCATCTTCTCCGAGACCGCCCTGTGTAGTTTCAATAAGTGATAGCGAAGCTTTAGCTGCTGCCGCTGCTTTAAGATATGACTGGTATTCTTCGTGGCTTACATTAAGCTTGATTCTGATTTCTTCGGAGCTAACCTCTCCGCCGGTCTCCATTTTAAGAGTATCGGTAGCTTGAATCAGTTCATGAGCTTTTTTGCGGGCAGTTCTTGATAGCCAGTCTAAGCGTCTTAATTCATCAAGTATTATCCCTTTAATTCTAGGAATGGCGTAACTTTCGAATTTCACACCACGCTCGGAATTAAATCTTTCTATTGATTCATTTAACCCAAGAATACCGATGTTTAAAAAATCTTCGTTGTTCAATATGGAGTTAGTCGGCAAAGTCATTGACTGCAATACATATTTAACAAGCCAAATATAATTATACATCAGCTCTTTTTTTAGCTCTACGGAATTAGATTCAAAGTATCTATTCCATAAATCTATAATATTTTTATCCAAGACCGCCATCTTGGCCATAATTCTCCATTAAATTAATACATTTCAAATATAAAAAATAAAATTGATATATCTCAAATAAATTATTACAAAAATTGATTTTATTTAAAAAAACTATTCAACTTCTTCCTGTTCAAAATCCATATCTTCATAAGATAAGTCTTCAAAATGTTCGCCTAATTCAGCCGGTACTTTGAGCAACGGGTCACTGTCTATCGAATTAAGAGTATTAATTTCTTCACTTTCCATAGAAGAATAATCATTTACTTGATCTCTGATTTTTCTAATTTCCTCTTTTCGGATTATTTCAGTCTCTCTGATTTCCTTTTCCATATCTTGGATTTCTTGAAGCCGTTTTTCTTCTTCTTCACGCTTTTGTTCTTTAATAAGCTCAAGCTCTTCTTCGAATTCTTTTTGTCGTTTTTCGGAAATTACTAAGAAAACGGCAACTAAAAGAATGCCTAAACCAAGATATAAGCAAGTAAATACCATAAATGAACTGAAAACAGCTTTATATAGTATATCCTGCCTTCCGAAATAAATTATTACAAAATATAATAAAGTAAACAGCAGGCTCACTTGAAATAATGTATTAAAAGGAAAATCAATTATTCTTTTGATTCTCTTTTTTTCCTGCTTTTGTCTTTCTTTCTGACGCTTTTCTATTCGTTTCTTTTTTTCTTCTTTTTCTTTTCGCCTTTTCTCAAGCTCTTTAATCTCTTTTTCTTCTTTTTCCTTTTTCTCTCGTTCGCGTCTTTGCTTTTCAAGCTCTTCAGGTGTTAATGTTTGTTCTTTTGATTTTGCCATAATACTTAGTTTTTATTTAAAACCAATAAATCATCTAATTGTCTTACTATCTCGATAATTGCTTTAGTTACGTCTGCCGTAGGCTCATTTTTTGTAAATAATTCCTGAGTAAGAATTGATTGACGAACAATTCTATTGTATGGTACATAGCCGACAGTATTTATTTTTAATTTCAAGAATTTTTCTAATGCTAAATTTAATTTATGTGAAATTTCTTCTGCATCTTCAAAATCAATTACATTATTTACTAATAAATTGATTTTAGATAAATCTATATGCCTCATCAATATCTTAATTAGTCCGTAAGCGTCTAATAATGAAGTCGGTTCATCTGTTACCACAGTAAGTACATAATCAGAGATAAAGCAGGCATTTAATATATCGCTTGAATATCCGGCTGAAGTATCAATGATTATATAGTCAAAATCTGTTTGATTGATTATATCTTCGTATATATTTAATATTGACTTGCAATAATCTTCATCTTCGTCATAGTCTGCAGTCGCACCCGCTAGAATATACAGATTACCCTCTATATTGAAAATTGATTTAGAGACACTAACTCTGCCGCTATACACAGCATTAAGTCTTATTGGCGGTTCAACAGCTAATAATAAGTGTTGATTAGGGAATTGACTATTAGTATCCCAGATAAGGACTTTTTTACCTGATTCAGATAATTGAAAAGCCAGATTTGCAGTGAGTACGCTTTTACCGACACCACCTTTACCACTAACAATAGAAATTACCTTAGGAGAATTAATCTCTTGAGTAATTTCGATACCTTCTGTAATAGTATCGGTAGAATTCATACTTATACCTCAATACTTTTAGTGGAAATTATTAATTCAGCTAATTTCTCTTTATCAGCAGGCTCTATATCGTCAGGAATATTCTGTCCTGTACAATAATATGCAATTGGCAACTTTTCTTTAAGTAGAACTTCAAATAATTCGCCGAACTCAAAATTTTCATCTATTTTTGTAAGTATGATTCCGTTTGGTTTGAATTGCTTAAATACTTTTATATTAGAAACTAATGACGAGTAGTTCAAATTAGACTGTAAAACTAAGAAAGTATAGTTTGATTCGATTTTATATAAAGTATTGTTTAATTCCTCAATTCCATTAGAGTGGTATTGACTGAATCCGCCGGTATCTACTAAAATAAAGTCGTATTGGTTTTCTTTTGTTATTATGTCTTTTAAGTCTTGATTATTATGAGCAGTTCTGAACTGGATACCCGCTATAGAAGAATAAGTTTGTAATTGGTCAGGACCGCCTACTTTCTGAGTGTCGGTTGAAACAATTAAAATTCTGGCTTGCAGAATAAGTTTTAATATAATAGCTAATTTTATCAGTGAAGATGTTTTTCCGCTACCAGTGCTTCCGATAAAGGTAATTACCTGTTTAGCTTCAGCTATGTTCAGCGGTTGAAGTATTTCAATTTGATTGATAATTAAATCGGCACATTGCTTAATAAGTGCTAAAAGATTATTATTTGTATTATTGGCATTTGCTTTTAAAATTATACTTAGAGCAAAATCTTCAGAAAATCCTGAGCTTAGTAATACTTTGTAAAGCTGTGAATTAACAGGGGAGAGGCTGCCTAAATTTTTATAACGGACTAAATCGCCAAGCTCGGCAAGCATAGACTTAACTACGCCGATTTCGTCAAACATTTTACCGGTTGCTTCGTAGAATGGCTGGCTTTCATCAGTATTAGTTTCTTTTTCAGCTTGGAATCTGTTTCGTTCGGGAGCTTTCTCTTCCGCGTCAATCTGTTTAATATTATCATCGATTGCGGCTACAATTTCAATTAACGAGGCGGTACTGTCGCCGGGTTTATTGATATTGCGTGTAGAAAGGATAACGGCATCGTCTCCGAGCTCTCTGAATATACGAGATTTACCTTCCTGCAGAGTATTTGCTATATATTTTTTTATTTTCATAACCGCAAACTAATAATAATAAATACAAAGGAAAGTAAGCTAAAAATATGCCACAAAATAGTAACTTAGGCTTTAAGTCTTTATTTTATATCTTCGGATAATTCATTTATCTGTTTTTTGATTTGAGTCAATTCAAGTTTTAAATTTTCTGCATTGGTTTTGCAGTCTTTCATGCTCTCTTGTAAACGATTTTTCTGAATTTCAAGAGTATCAATCTCGTCTTGTATGATTTTCATTTCGGCTGAATTGGATAAATTCTTGAATACTTTATAAGCAAAAAATGCTCCTATGCCACCGAATACCGCTGAAATACAATATAAAATAATCTGAATGGAATAGACAGGAGAATTATCATCTTTTACGTCAGATATACTTGGTAAAAAGAAAGTAGTGCTTAAAATTAGCAAAGTAATAATGATATTAATTGAGGCAATTATCAAATTAGACTGGAATGAATTATTAGACAATTTGCGACGTAGCTCAATCATCTCATTTTCTGTTTTCATCAAGCTTTCTTGGTATTGCTTGCAGTTAGTTTTATGGGATTTTATTTCTAACTCAATTGTAGCAAGAGATGAATTTAAACCATTTAAATAATTTTCTTTTTGCGATTGTGCTTGGCGTTGGCTGTCTTTCATAGAAGCAGCTAAATATTGATAAAGCCCTTTAAGCTTATTATGCTCGGCTATATCGACAGATTTAGTGAATTCAATTATTATATTAGCGAATTCTTCATTCATCTTGTATTTGGAATTTGGGAATATGTCTATATTGTTTTTATATAAAGATTCCCAGATTTTTGAAAAATCCGTAAGTGCCAAATTCATTATAAGCTTATCATCATACTCATTCAGATAAGCTACTAATTTAAGTGTATTAAATTCTTCATTGCTAAATCGAGTAATTATATTTTTTACAGAAATAATAGCTTTAGAAATATTATTCAGATAGTCAAATTCAAATTTATTGAAAATTAGCAGATAGTTGTAAATGTAATATATAATTTCACTTTTTAATTTGTTTTTATCCGTGCTTGAGCAAAGATTAGGATTAAATAGTAAAAAGTTTTTCAATGTATGGACAGAAGTTTTATATTTATCAAAAAAGGATAATGATTTTTCTTCCAAATTGTCAATAAAAGCAAGTATATGCAAGTAATCAATTTCCTTGATACTTAAATCTTTTATGATTGAATTATAAGCTGATTTACAAATATTTTTAGTATAATCGTATTCAGTAGTATTTGATTCTTGCCTTTCGCTCAATAATAGAGGAATACCCTTTGTGATATTAAATATCTTGTTTCTATCAAGGTTTGAGTTGGTATTAGCTTTGACTTCTTCATTGATTTCGGTCTCATTAAGATAATTAAGATTTACTTTATGAACATAAGGCAAAAGCTCCTGTAAAATATTTTGATTTAAATTGATAAAATCGTTTCTGGAAGAGAATATCAATTTAAAATCAAAGAAATCGGAAATTTTAATATTTGAGTCAATAAAAGAAATATGATATGATACAAACTCGCCGAATGTTTTAGTAAAGCAATAGGGTATTACATAGTTTAGAAAGAAATAATAAATTGAGCCGTTGATAGAGTCAATATTATCAAAAATCAGAATAATTTTCTTTTTTTCGCCGGTTTTGATGATTATCGGATTTTCAGAATCAGAAATTGGGTAGAATGTATTCATCAAATCTACAATCAAAGATTCGATTGATACGGTATAAGTCTCAAATAATAAGCGAAGCTCTCCCTTTTTTGGGAAAAGCTCTTTAACAGAATCAAATACTTCGGTTTCTTGAGCTTTTATAGATGAATAGTTCTCTGCCCACTCAAATTGAGATTTTAATTTTGAGCTATAGCAATACGCATTGAAAATCGCAGGATTAGATTTCTTAAGACTATCCAAATAGACTTTAAACTGTTCTAAATTATATGTACTTTCTGACCCATATTCGCTGATATAGCCAAATTCGGTTTTAATATTTAAAATCGAAGAGTGTAATAATTCCGGTAAAAAAGTAAAATTAGTATTATTGATATTAATTAGACAATCGGCTAAACTATTGTCAGTTAAATAATTAGATATTGCATCGATTAAAAAGGATTTGCCTGAACCAAAGCCCCCGCTTAAAACAAAAATAGACTTCTGAACATTATCAGTATCAGTATCTTTCATTTGTTCAATAATATTATTTAGTTCAGTGTTTATATTTTCAAACATATATGGTTCGTCGGAATTAGTTTATTTAAAAAACGTATTCAAAAATAACTTTTTATCAAATAAATAAAAAGTATTATTTGTTTTATTTTGAAAAAAGATATAAAAACAGTTACAAATGAAATTCCATTGATATTTTTGTTCCTGATTCGGAACTAATGAATTCGGAATTGTCTGAAAGTTCTTTGATTAGAAATACGCCTCTTCCGCCGGTTTTAAATAAATTTTCAGGATGCCGCGGGTCGGCAACATTTTCCGGTTCAAAACCACAGCCCTGGTCAATTACTTCGATTTTAATAATCTTGTCTTTTACAGTAATATTGAAAAAAACGTATTTTGTGCAGCAGCATCTATTGCCGTGAATTATTGCATTATTTATAGCTTCGGTAACAGAAATAAGAATATTATAAAACTTATCTTCAGGTATATTGAGTCTTTGCTTTAAATCGTTGATAATAGGCTCAACTAACTTAATTGATTTCCTTTCGCTGGGGAAAGTTTTATTTATAATTATTTTGTTTTGCTTAGTCATAATGCTAAAATTTCACATCAGTTTTTAAAAACAAATTAGGCATCTGCCTTTTGATTCCGTTAATATCTTGAAATTCATACCAACCGGAAATCGTAAGCTTACCATAATCAGAAAATACTATGCCAATTTGTATTTCCGGACCAATACTTTTTTGAATATTTCCATAAGAACTTATTGATTGAGCCACCGAAAGTCTTTTCTGCTCAAAGTCGTATATTCTTATGCCTAATGCAAACGAATTATTTTCAAATATATTATAATTAACTAAAATTCTATATAGCTGCTCTTTGTTTGAATTCTGAGGAGACTCCTTAAATGCTTTCCAGTATAGAATCCCTCGTTCGTTATATCGATATAAAGATGTGAAAAATACATTGAATTTTGGGCTTAGAGTAATTGCAGAAGAATCTTTAAATGAAATCTGACGGAAACTATATGTAGAAACATTTTTTAACAATTCTTCAAAGTCATAAACAGTATAATTTGCTAATACTTCCATTTTGGGATTTATAGAAAGATACGAGTTCCTGAATTTTATCTGCGGAGCGAAACTCAGAGAGCGAAGCCAATTATTTTGATAGCTTTTCTCTGATAAAAGATAGACAATGTGAAATTGTTGAAATTCGGTACTTAGCAGTAATTGAAAATATTTAGAAAAAGAATGGCTATAAGTTAAATTAATGATATTCGAATATTCGTCATGGTCATCATTATTATCTTTGCTTGGAGTATCATATTTAAGAAGCGATGCTAAATAGCTGAAGACTATAGTATCCCTTCTGCCAAGATAAAAACCTGAATTATATAATAATTTAATTTTAGAGCTTGAAATATTGTTTTGCTGCTCAATAGTTCTCAATTTATTTTCTTCGGATTCATCAATATCAAATTTCGATTTTATATCATATTTTTCTTCATTGCTTTCATAGCGGATATTCAAGTAGTGATTAAGCAAATCGTTTGACTGATTTATTTTAATATCGATATTGTAATTATACAAATCTAACTTTCTGAAAATATATGAATTAGCTATGCTTTCGTCTGCAGAATTAAAAGAACGTTCGATATTTTGAGTATTATATTCGACAATTGCATTAATCAATAAGCTATTAACCGGATTGTAGCCAATATTAAATATCGCGTTAAATCTATTATCCTCTCTATTTTCAATCAAATAATTATCTGCTACATTTGAAATATTATTAATAAATGCCCTTTGATTATTTTTATAATTAGCTTGTAGAGAAAGCAAATTATTATTTAAATATTTATTAGTTAATATGCCATCGATCAATAAATCCGAATTATTTCGCTTATCGGAAAGTATAATGCTTGAATAATCGAAATTTGATGATAATACTAATTCATCAAGCTTGTAATTTTTAAGTTTATTACTTAAATATAGAGCATTACCCCAAGACTGAACTCCAATCTGCTCATTAAATTCAAGCCCGTAACCGAATTCTAAAAACGATTGCTCAAGATAGTAGTATCTGATAGTAGGCAGAAGATTTACTCTGTTTAATTTGTTAATACCTATTGATTTAGTATCGGAATTATAAAGCCAGTTCTGATTTATTCTCAGAAATAGCCCATTATAAAGCTCGGAATTAATGGTAAGGGTAGATAAGTTTTCTTCTCTAAAAGAATTGGTTGAAGAGCTGATAGCAATGCCATTATATGTGTTTTTAAATAGAATCTCTGCAAAGCTAATATTAAAAGCTAGATCAGAATTCTCAAAAAAATTAAAAATATTATTTTTACGGTCAAAACCGAAAATTAAAGAATTATCCGTTTGTTGCCGATTTAAATCATAATAGTTAATTAGCCCTTGAGAAAATAGTATTTCAATAGGACAAATCAACAGAAATAAAACTATAAGCGGTTTTATTAAAGTATTGGTTTTAGCTTTCAATATTATTTGATTTTTGATTGCAATAGTATTCTTTTTTATAATCAATTACTTTTTTTATTATTTCGGAATAACTTTCTTTTACTATTATTTTTTTACCGCTTTTGCAGGTTATAGTAGTGTCGTGTCCGCTATCAGCAGATTCGATTTCGTCGGCATTAATAAGAATTTCCGAGTTATCGATTTTTGTTAAAATAATCATTTTAGTTTCCTTTATCATTTAATTCTCTTAAAAGTCCTTGTCTTTCTATCTCAAGTTGTCTAATTTTTCTTTCAATAATATCAATGGGCTCAGGGAGTGAATCGATTTCAATTCTTAGCTTAGAGCTGGCTTCATCAATCAGGTCAATAGCTTTATCGGGCAGATACCTGTCGGTAATATATCTGTCGGACAATTCAGCGGCGGCAATAATTGCACTATCGGTAATTTTGATACCGTGGTGAATTTCATATTTTTCTTTAATTCCCCGAAGTATAGAAATTGTATCTTCTACACTTGGCTCACTGACGAAAACTTTTTGGAATCTACGCTCTAAAGCGGAATCTTTCTCTATGTATTTCTGATATTCATTTAAAGTAGTGGCTCCTATACATCGTAATTCTCCACGAGCTAACGCCGGCTTTAGAATATTAGCCGCATCCATTGAGCCGGAGCTTGCACCGGCACCGATTAAAATATGAATCTCGTCAATAAAAAGCATAACCTCCCCGTTTGCTTCGGTTACTTCTTTGATTACTGCTTTCAATCTTTCTTCGAATTGACCGCGGAACTGAGTACCGGCGATTAATGCACCCATATCGAGAGTATAAACAAGTTTTGATTTTAATGTGTCCGGTACGTCTCCGTCAACTATTCGGCGGGCTATTCCTTCTACAATAGCTGTTTTGCCAACGCCCGGCTCTCCTATTAAAATCGGATTATTTTTAGTTCTGCGAGATAATACCTGCAATACTCTTCTGATTTCTTCATCTCTGCCAATTACAGGGTCGATTTTCCCGTTATGAACTTCAGTATTCAGGAGTCTGCCGTATTTCTTGAGAGCACCGAGCTTTTCTTCAGGGTTATTATCGATTACTCTGGAGTTACCTCTAATTGCCTGCAATGCTTTATAAATACTGTCTTTAGTTAACTGATTTTTTATTAACAGCTCGGTAGTATGGTTGTTTACAGTTGATAATGCAATAAAAATATGCTCTGTACTAACATATTCGTCTTTTAATAATGAAGCTTCTTTTATTGCGGTATTTAATACTTCAGAGGATTTATTAGACAAAAAGTATTCAGTAGTATTAGTAACTTTGGGTAGAGATTCAATTAATTCACCGGTTTTTATAATAATTGTATTTAGGTTTATTCCTGATTTTAGAATAATCTGTGGGACTATTCCCTCGCTGTCTTGAATTAATGCAGCTAGAATATGAGCCGGTTCAATGGCTTGATTATTATAATTGTTAGCAATGTCTTCAGATTGTTTAAGAGCGTCTTGAGCTTTTATGGTAAACTTTTGTAAATTCATATTTATAGCAGTGCAATATTTATTATACATAATTATTTTAAATTGACGATTTTATTCAATGCAAATTTTTATATAAATTATAATTAGTTGACGATTTTATTCAATGTAAATTATTATATAAAATATTATATAAATTATTATAAGTTGACGATTTCATTCAAGGTAAATTTTTTATTTAATATGATTTTATTCAAAATCATAATTAGTTATTTGAAACAAAAATTCGTAAATTTGTATATTATAATTGAGAGAAGTTGTTTGCAATATAAGGAATGTAAAATGAAATTGAAAAATGCTTATTTGAGACTGGCATTTATTCTAATATCCACAACAGTGGCGTTTGGGCAAAGTATGGATAAAATAGATCCAAATTATAACAATTCGGAATTAAAAAAATTAAAAGAGCTCCGCACGAAGGCTTTAGATGGTGTCTCTCCCGAAAAACAAAAAGGATGGAAATATATAGCACGCTATGAATATTTTTGGGCTCAAAGATTATTCCCTGATATGAGAATGTCTAATGCTTATCAAGCGTATAATCAGCTTAATTCCAATACTAATTTGAAAAAAGATGAATCGCTACAATCCGTTACTTGGTCACTGATGGGTCCATCTGCTGCTCCTACTGAGTTTAATGGTTCAAGAGCTCAAGGACTGGGCAGAGTGAATATTATCAGATTTCATCCTCAGAATAAAGACGAATTTTGGATTGGTTCAGCTACCGGCGGAGTATGGAAAACTACTAACAAAGGTAAAAATTGGACTAATTTCCCATTTACTCAATTTATGTCTCTTGGGGTTTCCGATATTGCATTTTCAAACTCTAATCCAAATACAGTATATGTGGCTACCGGTGATGTAGATGCTACAGTCGGCAGCTCAGATGGGTTTTATTCAATTGGAATAATTAAAACAATAGATGGCGGTGCTAACTGGACTATTACTAATTTTGCTTATGAATTATCGGAATCAGTATCCATTAGCAGAATATTAGTTCAACCATCTAATCCTAATATTGTGATAGCCGCCACAAATAGAGGAATTTATAAATCAACTGATGGCGGTCAGAATTGGAATAATGTGATTAGCGGTAATTTCAGAGATATGGAAGCCAAACCGGATGATTTTAATATTCTTTATTCTGCCACTTACAGCTATGGCGGGGATAACAAAATTTATAAATCTACTGATGCCGGAGAAAATTGGCATGTAGTTTATAACCTAAGCGGAGTTTCAAGAACTGCACTTTCAGTAACTAAAGCAAATGTTGATTATCTTTATGTATTATGTGGTTCCTCTTCTACAAACGGGTATCATTCTTTTTTAGTCTCTGTTGATTTAGGCGAGTCTTTTGAAGCAGTTTCTGACGTAAATAATTCAGATAATATTTTGGGCTGGTACGATGGTACGGATAATGATTACAAAGGTCAAGCAATTTATGATATGTGTATGGCTGTCTCTCCAACAGAAGAGAGTAAAATATTTGCCGGAGGAATAAATGTATGGAAATCGAGTGGTTACGGTTATAGTTGGAATAGAAATACTAATTGGTATAATAATGGTGTACATCCATTTATACATGCAGACCAGCATGATTTGCAATACAACCCACTAACTAACGATTTGTTTGTAACTAATGACGGTGGCGTATATTATTCGTCTGACGACGGAAATACTTGGAATGATATTTCAGAAGGTTTATCAATTATGCAGTTCTATAAAATTTCACAATCCACTTCAGACCCTGATATGGTAATAGCCGGTGCTCAAGATAATGGAACTAATATGTACACTAAATCCGGATGGAAGAAATTATATTCCGGCGATGGTATGGACTGTGCGGTTGATCCATTTAATAATAACGTAATTTATTTGTCTGTTAATAACGGTGCTTTCTTGAGAAGTGAGAATGGGGGGCAATACTTTGACTTTTTCATAGGGGAGGATATTACCGGAGAAGAAGGCGAATGGGTAACACCATTTGCGACTGACCCCAATACTGCCGGAACAGTGTATGCCGGTTATTCTGAGTTATGGAAAAATTCCAACTACGGAGACAGTTTTGCTTGGACTAAAGTAACAAATTTCAATTCTTCAAATAAAATTGATTATATAGCAATTGCTCCTTCGAATTCAAAATATATTTATTTGGCAATAGATGGAATTATTAAATTTACTAAAGACGGTGGTGCTAATTGGAATCAGCTATATGTAGCTTCGAAATTTATTACAGGTATTACTGTTGACCCAAATGACCCTACTAAGATTTGGATTTCTTTATCCGGATATAGTGCTAATGAAAAAGTATATCATTATAATGGCAAGAAATGGATTAATTTAACCGGTAATATTCCTAATGTCCCTGTTAATGTAATTTGTTATCAGAAAAATTCTCCTAATAGAGTATATATCGGTACAGATGCCGGAATTTATTATTCTGACAATTTATCGAATATATGGGAAAATTATAGTGGCGATCAATTGCCAAATATGATAATTATGGATATGGAGATTTATAATACTTCTACTCCCGCAAAACTTAGAGTGGGCACTTATGGGAGAGGGCTCTGGGAAGCACCTGTAATTACTTCTACAAGTGAACCTATTGCATTATATCGTGATGGGAAAGCCATTACTGCTTTTGATACATTTAATATTTGTTATGGTGATTTTGTTGAAATTACTGCTCAAGACGGGTTAAGTAACTATGTCTGGTCTAACGGAGAAACAGGCAAATCAATTAAGTTTACGCAGTCCGGAATATACTCCTTAAAAGCTAAATATAATGATATTGAAATCAAATCTCCATGTATTGAAGTTTCGGTAGAATACTCTAACCCAATATCAATTACTAATAAAACTGGAAACACTTTCTGTGTTGGTGATACTGTTGAGCTTACGGCTTCCCTTGGTTTTACCCAATATCAATGGTCTAACGGCGAGTCAACAAGAAAAATCAATATTAATACTCCCGGTAAGTATTATGTAATTGGCACCAAAGACCTACCATGCCCATCTTATTCCGATACAATTGATGTGGTATTTGGACCATATCCGAGCAAACCTGTAATTAATAAAGACCAATTAGAGCTATCTACTCAAGAATACTTTAAATATCAATGGTTTCTAAATGGTTCAAGTTTGAAAAATGACACTAATAGAACTTTGACAATTAGAGACACCGGCAAATATGTAGTCGAAGTAAAAAATGAGTATTTATGCTCTATGATTTCCGATACATTCCTTATAACCGGTGAAATGAGTGTCATTGACAATAATATTAAAATATTCCCTAACCCAAGTAATGGACAATATAATATTTCGATAGAAGGATATGTCTGCCAAACAATAGAATATACAATTTCAAATTCTATCGGAATGGATTTGATACATTATAGCGGAGATATTACTCAAGAGAACTATAAGCAATTAATTAACTTGGAGGCTTACCCGGCCGGAGTTTATTTCTTAAAGCTCAAGTTAGGTAATGAAATGAGAATTTTAAAATTGATAAAACAGTAATTTAAATAATCAATTGAATTATAATCTATAATATTCAATAATAATCGAGAATAACTGATGATAGCGTATTTAAAAGGTAATTTACACAGTAAAAGCTCAAACGAGCTGATAATAAACTGCTCGGGAGTAGGATATTTAGTCTTTACTTCAATGAATACTTTTGAGAAATCACCTGATATAGGGCAAATAATAGAGCTTAATACTTTATTAATTCCCCGAGAAGATGCTATGCAATTATACGGCTTTATCGAGCAAAGCGAATTAGATATGTTCAAACTGCTAATTAGTATCAATGGAGTCGGTCCTAAAAGTGCATTAGGGATATTGTCATCGGTTAGTCCCGAATCTTTCCGCGAATATATACTTACTAATAATCTTCGCCAATTGCAAAAATTACCCGGTATAGGTAAAAAAACTGCCGAGAGATTATTATTGGAATTAAAAGATAAAATCGAAAAATTGAAAATAGACTCAACCGGAGCTGCAATCTCCGGTTCGAGTATATTTTCAGAAGAAGCTCTCTCTGCTCTTATTGCACTTGGTTATAATAGAAGCATTGCAGAAAAGGCAGTTAGACTTGCAGAAAATGAAATCAAAGCTAAACCGTCCTCGACTATTGAAGAGCTAATTAAAATTGCTTTGAAATTTGCCATGAAATAATCGGAGCGGGGTATGATATTAGTTATTCCTTCAATAGATTTAGATAAAGGCGTCTGCTGTAACAAAATTATCGGTGAAGACGGCACATCTTCTTTATATAATGAGATAAAAAATAATCCCTGCGAATTGCTTAAATTGTGGAGACGTGAAAATGCCAAATCAATTCACATTAATGATTGGGATTCTTTTCACAATACAGATAAAGAAAAAAATATAAACGGAATCGTGTATCTTACCGAATCGATTGATGTTCCGGTAAGCCTGTATTTCGACCTCAATGACATCGATACATGCAGTATGTTGCTTAAAAGTGGCGTTTACAGATTGTTTCTCGGGTCTATATTTCTTCATGAGCAACAAGGAATTAAAGAGCTTGTTCAATTCCATACCGCTTCTCGAGTATGTGCTTATATGGATGCTGATGATAGGTATGTCTATTTTGAGAATTATAATGTAAAAATTCCTATCGAAGAGTATTTCAAAATTATTAAATCTACCGGTACTAACAGAGTATTATACAAAAATAGACATTGGGAGTATAATCTGACTGATTTTGATATTGAGCATATAAAGAAACTTGCTGTAGATAACCAAATCAGAATCACAATTAACGGTGCTGTAAATAATTCTGAAACTCTCTGGAAAATTAATGATTTATGCAGATTCGGAGTTGATTCTGTTGTTCTAAATGATGCTCTTTATAATAATAAATTCTCATGCCAGAAAATATGGAGAATGATAGAAGCTGAATTAGAACCGGATATAATTAATTACAGCATTTTTAAGAAATAATATGTTCACCCCTACGACCGCCCAAGAGCTTAAACAGCGAAATATAAAAAATGTCGATATCATCTTTGTCAGCGGAGATACATATATAGATGTTCCTAACGACGGAATAGCACTATTAGCTAAATTTCTATCGAGCAAAGGATTTACTACTGCTATTATTGCTCAGCCCGATATTAGTTCGCCAGATGATATATCTCGGCTCGGCGAACCAAATCTGTTTTGGGGAGTAAGTGCCGGATGTGTTGATTCAATGGTAGCAAATTACACTTCACTGAATAAAAAAAGACGTAATGACGACCTTACGCCGGGAGGAATAAATGATAGACGACCCGACAGAGCAGTTATAGCATATACTAATCTAATCAAAAAGGTATTTAAAAATAATAAGCCGATAATTATTGGCGGAATCGAAGCCAGTCTTCGCCGAATTGCACACTATGATTATTGGTCAGATAAAATCAGACGGTCGGTATTGCTTGATTCTAAAGCAGATGCCCTATTTTACGGAATGGCAGAGAAGTCATTGCTCGAATATGCAGTTTCTATCAAGTCAGGAGCGGATTATAAACATATAAACGGAATATGCTATATGTCGCCGGAAAGACCTGAAGGCTATATCGAATTGCCGGATTTTGAAGATGTAATGGCAAACAAAGATAAATTCGCTAAAATGTTCAAAATATTCTATTCTAATAATGACCCTGTAAATGCTAAAGGATTATTTCAAAAAATTGCCGGCAGATATTGGGTTCAGAATCCGCCCCAAACTCATTTAACTACTGAAGAAATGGATTATATTTATGGATTGGAATTCGAAAGAGATGCACATCCGTATTATAAATCGCAAGGTGTAATTAAAGCTCTTGATACAGTCCGTTACTCAATTAATTCACACAGAGGTTGCTTTGGTGAGTGTAATTTCTGTGCTATTGCCGTGCATCAAGGTAGGACGATTATTAGCCGTAGCGAGAAGTCTATAGTTAATGAAGCCAAAGCAATTGCTAAGCATAAAGACTTTAAAGGTTATATCTATGATGTAGGCGGTGCAACAGCAAATATGTATAAAATGAAATGTGAAATACAGACTAATCATGGCTCTTGCCAAAATAAGCATTGCATATTTCCAAGCGTATGCAAAAATATGAATATCAATCACAATATTCAAATTGAATTACTAAAAGAGCTAAGAAAAATCAAAGAAATTAAGAAAATATTTATTGGCAGCGGAATACGCTATGATTTGATTATTGCCGATAAATCCAGTGGTGATAAATATCTGCAAGCACTAATCGAACATCATATTTCAGGGCAAATGAAGATTGCCCCTGAGCATATTGATGATGAAGTACTTAAACTGATGGGAAAGCCGGCAAATAATAATTTAGTTGATTTTAAAAACCGATTCTACGAAATAAATAAAAGTGTGGGATTAAAGCAATTCTTGACTTATTATTTTATTGTTGCTCACCCAGGGTGTTCAGCAAAACAAACTGAGAATTTAAAGAGATTTTTAGCTGATGAATTGAAATTTAATCCTGAGCAAATTCAGATATTTACTCCTACGCCATCAACTTATTCGACACTTATGTATTATACAGGTAAATCAATTTATGATGGAAAAGATATTCGGATAGAAAAATCCTTAAAAAATAAATTGGCAGCTAAAGAGTTAATACAAAACAATAATAATAGCTTTGCTAAAAAAGATAAATTTAAAAGATAAATTTAATAGGTAAATTTAATAGGTATGATACTGTCAAAAAGTCTGATATAAATAAAAAGTCTGAAATAAATCATGAAAAGAAGAAAAAAAATAGGGATAATAGGGGGTAGTTTTAATCCGGTTCATAACGGACATTTAATAATTGCCGAGTGGTTTAAGCAAGAGTTAGAACTTGACTTAGTAATATTTATTCCTGCTTATTTTTCTCCATTTAAAGTAAATGAAAATATTCAGGATTCAGTTGATTCTTTGGATAGATATAATATGTTAAAATTAGCAACTGAAGATAATCGGAGTTTTATAGTCGATGATTTTGAAATAATTAAAAAGACTATTTCGTATTCTATTGATACCATAAAATACATAAAAAGCAAATATTTAAATTCTGAATTTTATCTGTTAATCGGTGAAGATCAAGCTATTCGTTTTAACCAATGGAATAAATGGCGTGAAATTATTTCTTTTTGCCAGCTCTGTATTGCCAGACGTGAATTTGATACAAAGCAAATTAACCAAATAAACAATTTCTTTGATGCTGTTGATTATACACCTGTATGGATTAGCTCTCCGAAAATTGAAATTTCATCAACTGAAATTCGTTATCGAGTAAAATCTAATAAAAGCATAAGGTATTTAACCTCGGACAAAGTAGTTAATTACATTTCAGCCAATGAATTGTATAAATAGTATTATTTAGGCACTTCGCTATTTTATGTGTGTAAGCAGAAAAGAATAAAATATTAAAATTTTCTTGCAACAGTGTTAACTGTTGTATATAGGTAATAATGTTGATTAGTGTCCTGCACCTTGGGGTTCGGAATTTGGGAATTTGGAAATAGAAATTAGAAATATAGGAGAGAAATCTACCCCACGCTTCAGAGACTGTGTAAAAACCTATGATTAAACTGTTTTTCGACTAATAACAATTACTCAATGTCTCTGATGATACTGTCAAAAATTAATAATATTTGCAAATCGTCATTCTGAGTTACTGACCACCCGCTACGCGGCTGGTAAAACAATACAATGACAACAAAAAAAGAACGTGTATATTGAAAGTTTTTGAAATTGCCCGGTACAACATTGGTAATAAAGATTCCGATTTTGAGTTTGGGCAGGAAGCATTTAGATAGAATAATTGGTGTTATAATACCCGCTTAACAGGCTGTCACCTTAATATGCTTCCCAAAAACTAAATAATAATTAAACAATATCAAATAATCATTGGAAATAGAATGAAAACTCCAATTGAAGAATTAAAGATAGTGTTTACAAACACTGCAGGCATCGATATAGGTTCGGAGAAACATTTCGCAGCAGTAGGTCAGGGAAACGGGGCAGTACGCTCATTTACCAGTTTCACCAAAGACTTGCAGTCAATGTCTTTGTGGTTTAAGGAAAACGGTATAACAACGGTTGTAATGGAATCAACCGGCAGTTATTGGATTCCTGTATATGAAGTTTTGGAAAGTGCCGGTTTTAAAGTAGCACTTGTCAATGCCGCCCATGTCAAGAATGTTCCTGGCAGAAAAAGCGATGTGATAGACTGCCAATGGCTCCAAAAGATATATAGTTTTGGACTACTGCGCGATTCATTCATTCCAAGCGAAGATATCCGCCGTATTCGCTCGTATGTCAGACTAAAAAGCGATCATGTAAGGAGTGCCGCCTCACATATACAGCATATGCAAAAAGCGTTGGACCAAATGAATATTAAAATACATAATGTAATTTCGGAAACAGCCGGAGTAAGCGGGATGAAAATATTAAAAGCTATAATCTCAGGTGAACGATCTCCCGAAATATTGCTTTCGTTGTGCGATACAAGGATAATAAATAAGAAGAGGCAAGAGGTAATAAATTCGCTTGAAGGTAATTTTCGCACCGAGCATATATTTGCTCTAAAACAAGCAGTAGAAGGATACGAATTTTATCAGAAGCAAATTATTGACTGTGACGATGAGATAGAAAAGTTACTCAATAAATTTAATTCTTCAAATGAAAATGATGGGTTTGAAATTGACGTAAAAAAAAAGTAGGTTTTAAAAAAGTACGCCGACTCTCAAAAATTTTGGATTTTGAGATTTTGTTGTTTAATTTGACGGGTGGTGTTAATTTGTCAGTTCTCCCCGGTATGTCTGCGTACAATAGTTTGCAACTACTGCAGAGATAGGGACGGATATGAGCTTTTGGTCAAACTCTAAAAAATTCACATCGTGGTTGGGAGCAGCCCCGCAAACACATCAAAGCGGGAAAAGCCGTAATAAAGGACGCACAAAGAGGCATAAGAACAAAGCTGCTCATATACTTCAATTAGCGGCAAGAACAGTAGGAAGAAGCGGCACAGCATTAGGAGCATTTTATAGAAGGATAAGTAGAACAAAAGATGCCCCAACTGCAGTAACAGCAACGGCAAGAAAATTGGCAATACAAATATACAATTTACTAAAATATAAGCAAGAATACAAAGAATTTGGTTCGGAGGAATATGAAAAAAATACGACGAAATTCAATTGAAAAACTTAGAAAAGAAGGCAAAAAGACTTGGGTGCATTCTCGTTAAAGTGTCTTAAATTTTGAGTGTTAATCAAAACACTTATTGGGATATATTTTCGTATAACACTTTTAAAATATCGGATAAATCATTGTGAATATAGCGTTTACAAGGACACTCAAGAAAAGATGTCATTAACAGTGTAACGAAGAATCCAGAATTATCAACATTTAGCTTAATCTGGATTCTTCACTTCGTTCAGAATGACAACATTTTAGTCTGTCTCTTGAACAAATGGAAATTGAAATTTCTATAGTTTTGCAACAGACTTAACATATATGAGACAAAATGGGGAAACCATAATTATAAACAAAAATCAGACTGACTTAAATATACGAATATATTTGATGCCAGCCTGAAAAGTATTTTTAAAGGTGTTTATTCGTTAGAAAGATCTTTTGAACAAATCTTCAATCGCTTGACGTGAATTGTCAGTAATAAACCTTGTGCCTGTGCCGGCAAAATGGATATTGTTAATTACCGGTTCAGGAAATTTAACCCAATTATTTGCTTCCCATTTGAACCAAGTATTGAGATCTTGGTCAAATACAAAAAGTACTTTGTTACAAATTTTTGCAAATTCGGCACCCCAGCCGGTTCCACCCTTAACAGTATTATCTTCCAAAATTGTTCCGATAACGAAAATTTCTTGGCTGTTATTAACTTGGTACCAAATAGTCTGTAATACTTTTTTCAAAAAGGCAGTATTGGGATATGTTCTATGCATTAATGAAGAAATATAAGAAAGGCTGACATCCCCCTGCTTAAGCTCTTCGTGATTCAAAATCCTGATACCCTTATTTCTAACTGTTTCATGACCTTCGAAAGAAAAATTGACTTGCTCAACTCCATATTTTTCAGCGATTTCACCAAAACAAGCTTCTGCACCTACAGCTCCACCACTGTATAAAATAGCGTCTGCACTATTCATTAACACCTCTATAATATTATAAAAAAAGTATTTCTACTTTGAAAAAGTATTGACGTATATAATTGATATTATTGCTGTTTGTTATAAAAATAATATTTTAAACGGGGGAACTGAACCACGATTATTATTAATTGATAGCAAAAAACCTAACAGATGTAAGTCTCTGTTAGGTTTTTTGAAAATATTCATTTTAAGCCATTAAAGAGCATATAGCAGTAACATTGACCATATCGTCAACACTACAACCACGTGATAAGTCGCAATATGGTTTTGCCAGCCCTTGAACAATCGGACCAACGGCTTCAAATCCGGCAAGTCTTTCAGTAATTTTGTAACCGATGTTTCCGGCATTTAAGTCCGGGAAAATTAATACATTTGCTTTTCCTGCAACTTTTGAGCCGGGGAATTTCCTCTCGCCAATAGATGGGATAATTGCTGCATCTAATTGCATTTCGCCGTCCGTAGGGAATTCGGGAGCTTTTTCTTTAACTATGGCAGTGGCTTGTTGAACTTTGTCAACTAATTCATGAGCAGCACTACCATTAGTAGAGAATGACAGCATAGCAATTCTTGGGTCTTGTCCGCTAATTGCTTTGAAATTTCTTGCAGTTGATATAGCAATATCTGCCAATTGTTTGGAGTCCGGATTCGGATTTACTGCACAGTCGCCCATGCAGAGCATTCTCTCTTCTTTTACCATAATAAAGAAGCTACTAACAATAGAGATGCCGGGAGCAGTACCAACAGTAAAAAGTGAGGCACGAATTACGTCTCCGGTCGAAGATACGTTTCCACCAACTACTACTCTAACTAATTGTTTTTCTAATAGAAAGCCGGCAAAATACAAAGGATTTTTACAAGTATCGAGAGCCTCTGCTTCAGTCATACCCTTTTTTTTGCGTTTTTCATATAGAATAGTTGCAAATTCATTTAAAAGTGGGCTGGTAGCTGGTTCTGCTATTTCAATACCGTCTATTGACAATCCTTTTTCGCTTGCAAATTTTTCAATTTTTACTTTATCTCCAACTAAAACAGGTGTAGCTATACCTTTGTTTTTAACGAAAATAGCAGTTTTAATTGTTCTTTCGTCTTCAGCATCAGGATAAGCTACTTTTAAATTGAGAGCTTTAGCTTTCTCTCTCATTTGCATTGTAAAAGTCATTTCACTCATTTTATTGTCCTTATTATTTCATATATTTAAATTATATATACTTTTATATTAAATACGGATTGATAGAAAAAAACAAAATAAATAATTAAAATGTTAAAGTTTTATCAGCCCAAATCACTAATTCAAGGCAGTCATTCATTGAGGAAATGGGGCAACTTGTGCTATCGGCTAATTGTCTTGATTTTAGGCAAGTGCCGCAGGCGAGTAACTCACCGCCCATTTCAACAAACATTTTCATTTGTTCGTCCACATCATATTTATCATAGGTTAAACCCTCGCATTCGACAGCTTCGCCCATAAGAAATAATTTCACTTCATGCATTTGTCTGATTGCATTAACTGCAAATCTGAAAGCATTCCAAGCTTTTTCGTATTCTTTTGTTTCTAAGATTATTCCGATTTTCATATTCTTCTGCTTTTTATAAAATTTTAAAAAACAACCCCTCTCTTGTGAAGTAGAGGGGTTAATTAATATTACCAAGGCTTAGGTACATTGAGTACAATTCTGCAAGTATCTCTTGCTATAATCAGTTCTTCATTAGTCGGAATCACCCATACTTCAACTTTGCTGTCTTCGGAACTGATTTTAGTTTCTTTGCCACGAATAACAGCTTGATTTAATTCTTCGTCGATTTTAATACCGAGGTTTTCCATATTAGAGCAAACTCTGCTTCTGACTATAGGAGAATTTTCTCCGATACCGCCGGTAAAGCAAACAGCTTGAGCACCATTTAGAACGGCAAGATATGAGCCGATATATTTTTTAACTCTGTAGCAGAACATATCAATTGCTAATTTAGCTCTACGGTCTCCGTGCTCTATCTCTTCTTCTTCCAAGTCTCGCATGTCATTAGTCAGCCCGGAAATTCCGGTAAGACCTGAGCGTTTGTTAAGTATGCTGAATACTTCTTCGCATGAAGTAGCTTCTTTATGGGCAATATACTCGATAATAGAAGGGTCAATATCACCGGAGCGAGTACCCATCATTAAACCTTCGAGCGGAGTCATTCCCATAGTAGTATCTATAGATACACCATTATCGATAGCACAACCGGAGCATCCGTTACCGAGGTGCATTGTGATAACTTTTGTTTCTTGGCGAGTTAGGTTTTTTAATTTTCTGTATCTATAAGCTACGAATCTGTGAGAAGTACCGTGAAATCCGTATTTTCTGATTCTATAACGACTGTAATACTGATATGGAATAGCATACATATAAGCTTCATCAGGCATAGTAGAGTGAAATGCAGTGTCGAAAACAGCTACCTGAGGAATATCGGCACCAAAAGCTTCTTTAGCAGCATAAATACCTTTTAAGTTTGCAGGATTATGCAGAGGTGCAATATCAATACAATCTTCGATCATCGAAATAACATCAGAATCAATTCTAACCGAGTTTGCAAATTTTTCTGCCCCGTGAACAGTTCTATGCCCAATAGCATGAATATCTTTTAGACCGTTAATTCCGGGTATTTTTGTAGTGGCTGATGATAGCCAATTGATAATAAATTGTAAAGCTGCTTTGTGGTCTTTTAAAGCAACTGCTTCTTTAATAGCCGATTGACCACTAATTTGTAAACTAACCAAAGACTGGCTTCCGATTCTCTCGATTAAGCCTTTTGCTAACTGAACATCTTCCGATTTCTCGATTTTTTCTAAATCAGTATCGATGATTTGAAATTTAATAGAGGAGCTTCCGCAGTTTAATACTAATATATTCATAATGAAAATCCAATAAGGTTATAACATAATTAATTTATAATGTAATATATTTATAACATAATTTATAAGTAATGTATAGAAAAATTTATCAATACAAATATAGAAAATAATAAGGATAAGAAAAAAAGAAAAATAGGTAAAAATAAAAAAAAGCGAAATATAAATTTCGCTTTTTCTGCGGAGTCGACGAGACTCGAACTCGCGACCTCCTGCGTGACAGGCAGGCGCTCTAACCAAACTGAGCTACGACTCCAATATTTAGATGTTTTTCAATTTTAAATCGATATTATTTGCGGAGTCGACGAGACTCGAACTCGCGACCTCCTGCGTGACAGGCAGGCGCTCTAACCAAACTGAGCTACGACTCCAATAGTATTTTAATTCTGTGGACCCAAGGAGAATCGAACTCCTGACCTCTTGAATGCCATTCAAGCGCTCTCCCAACTGAGCTATGGGCCCCACTCCTTAAACCACAAAATCCATATCGAAATTAAATTGTCAAATACCGTTCACTTTTCAACCATAAGGAATTCAATTCAAATCATAAAGATTATAATTTCAACCATAAGGAATACAAATATAAGTGGTTTTTGATTACTGTGCAAATTATTTTTTTTGAAATAACGCACATTCTCTTAATATTGCTCGAATAAAAACTCACCGGCGACCATTGTTTTATCGACATAATTGTTTGAAATAGAATAAATTATTTTAGATAAAATGTCATAATTATCTAATGAAATATTTTTATCAAAAATTCTATTTTTGTTTATAAAAATCAAATCCGCACTTTTACCTTGGCTTATACTACCGCATTTATTAGATATATTCAAAATATCAGCTGAAAATGAAGTAGAATGCTTAAATGCTCTGCCGGTACTAATAATTCCTGCATGGCTATCTATAAGAGTCTGGTAAATCTTGCTTGCATTGAGCGATGCCACTATTTCGTTGAACATAGATAGAGAAGTGCCTGCGGCAACGTCAGTGCCTATTGCGATTTTATGCCCAGCCTCCAAATAGTTAATTAGGGGCATTATACCACTTTTAAGAAACATATTCGAGCTTGGGCAGTGGCAAATTGCCGAGCCTGAATCTTTTATTATCTTTAATTCTTCGTTATTTAAATATATGCAGTGAGCGAGTAAAGTCTTTTCGGTTAATATTCCGGATTTCAAATATATATCCGTATAATTATTACAGTCAGGGAATAGGGTTTTAATAAATTTTAATTCGTTACGATTTTCTGCAAGGTGGGTCTGAATAAATAAATTATAAGCTTTTGCTAATTCGCCACATTTTTTAAGTAAATCAAAGCTACAAGCTCCGGCAAATCTCGGAGTTAAAATGTACTGAAGCCTGCCGGATTCTGAATCATGCCATTTATTTATTAGCTTTTCGCTAATTTGAATGTTTTCTTTAGTAGTTTTAATTATCGAATCAGGAGAATTCATATCCATCATGGCATTGCCCAAGAAAGCATTAATTCCAATGTCTTTAGCGGCTGCAAAAGCGGCATCAGCGGAATTAAAAGAGCTGGCACAGTACGAGACAATTGTAGTAGTGCCGAATTTAATAGCTTCGGTGAAATATTCAATTGCCCTATTATAAGCAAAGTCAAAATCATCATACTTCGCCTCTAAGGGGAAAATAAAATGAGTGAGCCAGTCTAATAATTCTCCGGTTCCAAGCCCTGTATTCGGGTACTGCGGATAATGATTATGAATATCAATCAGACCTGGCAGAATGAAATAATCACTGTAATCAACAATTGCAATATCTTTAAATATTTCAGGAATATTCTCTTGATTTCCACAGTAGAGAATAATGCCGTTTTTATCAATAATTATTATATCGTTTATAATTACTTTGGAGTCGTCTATGTCTGTATTTATAATTGTGCTTTTATATATTTTCATAACTATATCTAAATCTTTGTAAAATAATAAATTAAAAAAAACGTTTCTAATAAACTTAAAATTTTATATTTTGCATATATTTTAAAGTATAAAATATTTAAAGTTACGGATTATAATTTATAAAAAAGGAATTAAATATCAAAGTAAAGAAATATATAATTAGCGGAATAATGATAATACTCGGAATATTTGTAATATTTTTACTTGGTTCATTTATTTCAAGGATATTTTTTCATAAAGATGCAGATATGCAAATTGAGTCTGTAATCAACAGAGAAAAGTCTAAAGAAGTAATCCAACTCAATATACTGAATTCAACCAAAACCTCCGGAATAGCTGATAAGGCACGAACTTATTTGCGTAATCTTGGTTTTGATGTAGTGGAAATCGGAAATTATACCGAGAATAAGAGAATATCAATTTTAATCGATAGAGTAGGCGATAGGCAATCAGCATTACTTACTGCAAAAGCAATGGGAATAGGCGATTCGTTAGTCTATACTAAAATTGATTCTTCCTTATTTTTGAAATGCACAATTATTTTAGGAGAGGATTACAAAAATTTGAATGCTTTTCGTTAAATTTGTAAACTGTAATAGAAGAAAAGATTTTATATAAATTAAGGATAATAAATTGGAAAGAAGGACGAAACCGCGTACTCCGAAAGGAATTGCAATTCTGAGTGCACAAATTGCCGAAGAAAAAAAAGCAGATGATATAGTAGTGCTTGATGTAACCGGTATAGAATTTTCGCCGACAGATTATTTTGTAATCTGCTCTTGTGATTCTGATAACCAGATCAGTGCTATTGTTAACGAAATAATGAAATTCTGCCATAAATTCGGAATGCAAAAGCCAAAAGTCGAAGGACTATCAAACGGCTATTGGGTAGTATTGGACTTTTTCGATACTGTCTTTCATATTATGCACAGAGATGCCCGTAAATTCTATCAGATAGAGAAAATATGGGGCGATGCGTATTTCTATGTTGTAAATAAAGAAGGCTTATTCAGAAAAGCCAAAAATCTCGAATATTTAAATAATTAATCTCGGTGAAAGATGAAGAATTCTAATGCTTATAAATTATTCAGAGCTGCACTCGACGAAATAGCAGCTCCCGCTGATATAGATTTATTTTTTGAAATTCCCAAAAATTCCGAGCATGGAGATTTATCAACTAATATTGCAATGAAATTATCTAAAATATTGAAAAAATCTCCCAAAGCTATTGCCGAAGAAATTATTAATAGAATTAGTAATGATAATACCATTGTCGAAAAAATCGAAATCGCCGGACCTGGCTTTATAAATATTAAATTCACCGATAATTTCTATGCTCAATGCTTGGAACAATTATATACTAAAGCTGAAAACATCGGTCGATTAGATGTGGGTAAGGGCAAGAAGGTTAATGTAGAATACGTTAGTGTTAATCCGACAGGACTTCTTCACTTGGGTCATGGACGCAATGCTTGCATCGGCGACACAGTAGCCAATTTATATCAATGGTTAGGCTATGAGGTTACTCGCGAGTATTACTTTAATAATGCCGGCAACCAGATGAATATGCTCGCCAAATCGATTTATGCACGATATATGCAGCTTATTGAGGGGGCAGCCTTCCCTTTTCCGGAAGATGGCTATCATGGAGATTATATTCGTGATATAGCTAAATTAGTCTATGAGGCTCGAAATACCGAACTAAAAGCCGGCGACAGCGATAATATGCTTAAGATTCGAAAATTCGGTGAGCAATGGTGCTTTGAGAAAATTACTAAAACACTCGAGAGAATGAAGATTCATCAAGATATATTTTATAACGAAGATACTCTATATAGTGAAGGCAAAATCAAAGAAATTATCGATGAATTTACTAATCGCGGGCTGGCTTATCAGAAAGATGGGGCTACATGGCTTGCTTTCTCGCAGATGGGGCTTAAAGACGACCGCGTAATAGTTAAATCCACCGGAGAGCCTACTTATAGACTTCCTGATATAGCATATCACAGAGAGAAATTATTGCGAGGATATGATATATTGGTTGATGTATTCGGGTCTGACCATATTGCTACAGTCCCTGATGTAATGGCAGGTGTTAAAGCATTAGGTTTTGACGAGACTAAAGTTAAAGTACTGATTCATCAATTTGTTACATTAACTGAAAACGGCGAACAAGTAAAAATGTCCAAACGAACCGGTAAGAGCTATACTCTTGATGATTTATTGGACGAAGTAGGAGCCGATGTAGTCAGATTCTTTCTATTAATGCGTGGTATATCCACTCATTTGGAATTCGACTTAACCTTAGCTCGCGAACAAAGTGATAAAAATCCGGTGTTTTACCTTCAATATGCTCACGCCAGAATCTGCTCGATTATTGATAATGCAATCAATGCAGAAGCTGATAATTTGGATAATATTCAATTCAATCAGCTAATTCATATCAAAGAATTGGAATTAATCAAAGAAGCTTTGAACTTCGATTCCGTAGTGCTT
This sequence comes from uncultured bacterium, assembly GCA_942493235.1. Taxonomy (GTDB): domain Bacteria; phylum Bacteroidota; class Ignavibacteria; order Kapaibacteriales; family UBA2268; genus ENR-C587. Next base: position 1,792,887 of record OW818676.1, read on the forward strand.
TCTGCTGGTGAGCGTTCCGAACCTCAAATATTAGTTGAGTATTTACGTACGCTTGCTTCGGCATTCCATGCATTCTATCACGAATGCAGAATTATCGGTGTAGATAAAGAATTACAGAAAGCACGTTTGGCACTTGCCATAACTATCAAAAATATAATCAAAAACGGCTTAATAATGCTCGGAATCTCCGCTCCGGAAAGAATGTAACGTATATTGCGAAATATAGCCGTAATCAAATCTCAAAATGAGAGTCAGATGATTTATAATATGATAATGAATCAATCTGACAAAAAACAATCGAAAAAAAACAAATAAACCATAATATTTATAGTAAGATATCAGCCCGCGGCTTTAGCCGCGGGGATACTAGAGACTTGATATGTACTAATTTAAACATGAGATGAGATTAGAACTGACATATAGTATTTTAATGTTAAAATATTTGGAAATATTGAATAATTGTATTATTTTTGTTTACTTGCTAAACAATGAGTAAGAAAGTATGGAAGAAAGGAAGAAGCATTGAAAAATGAATTTGAAATAGTACATGATTTATTTCTTAAAGTAATAAATTCCTTTAATGAAAGAGAAAAAATACCAATTGAACTATCCGACGGTACTTTAGTATATAAAGCGGAGATGCATACGGTGGTTGCCATTGGTAATCATCCGGGAATCAATGTAACCGATTTAGCCTTATTATTATCGATTACCAAAGGGGCAATCTCGCAAATGACAAAAAAACTATATAAAAAGCAGTTCATACTGAAGAAAAAAGATATAAAAAATGATAAGGAAATCAACTTGTATCTTAGCCCAAAAGGAATAACTTTATATGATAGTCATAGCACCGCAATGGGCGATTTAATAAGTGAGTTAGAGTCAAAACTCGGTAGCATAGAGAAAGACAAAATTGCTTTCTTAATTAAATTCCTTTCCTCTGTTCATAATCACATTATTGAAAAGCACTAATTTTTTTCTTATATAGTTAAGTAACTAAACTATAAATTCTACGTATAATAAATTGGTTATATATACAAAGGTACATGTAATGAACTATTTACTGAAAATAATGAGAAATACAGCCAAAGCAGTGATAGGTATGATATTAAATAGGATATTATACTCCGTTATAAGAGGTATATATATCGGCATAATAAAATAAATTATAATTGATAGTTTTAATTCAAATTTGAATATAAAAGATAGTAAAAAATAACAGAGGAAGTAAAATGAGTATTTCGGATACGCAAAAATCGTATTTAATCAGTAGCTTACTATTCGTACCGTTTGTTATCACATTGGTAACGGGATTAGTATTAGTATTTGTATTTCACATGCAGCATCAGCATTCTGAGTTGGGACTATATTTGGGCATTAGTCATAGTGTCTGGAAAGAGGTGCATGTATATTCATCAATAATAAGCTCAATAATTCTTTTTTATCACCTTCGGCATATAAGACGAAAAATATTTGGCATCGGGTTTATCAAGAGAAGCATTAACGCCAGAAAGCGTGCCTCTATGCTACTATTATTATTTTCACTTATGTGTGCGATTACCGGATTTATTCCATATATAATGGGATTATTTAATAGTTCAAATCACATAAACATCATGTTTGTTGAATTGCACGACAAATTTGGAATAATTTTATTCGGATTTGCTTTGTATCATATTATAAAAAAATGGAAACCTACTCTAAAAGTAATGAAAGTATTAGTAAGGAAGTAAAAAATTGCTATGTTTTTATCATTAAAAATATTTTCAATCAACGGATAACAGTTTGGGTAGAAATATTGTATTAAAATTAGAACAATGAATCCTGCATTATAAACTTAGGTCTGAAATCTCCAATTATCACAAAAGGATTTCTAGAAACAAAGTGGTTCAATTTTGTAGTACCGAGAATAAAATAGTAATCCTTATTCTTTGCGAAATCGTCAAAATATTTCTTTTTAACATCTAAACAAGCTAAGTTTTCATCACCTTGATTTTTGAATAAACAATTCCAATAAAGCATTCCGGTTTCCCAGTCTTCAATCAGCATTTTTGATTTTTGACCGGAATCATCTTCAAAAACAAATGAAAATTTAAAAGGTAATTTATTGACAAGTTCGAAATTTTCAATATCATCTTCATGCTTAGATTCGAATAGGCTCAATTGCAATTTCTTTGAATTCAAAGACTCCAATATCTTTTTATTCCAACTACTTTCAACTTTTTCATAAGTAAAATCTAATATCTTTGAAGGTTTAAATAAAGCAATAGATGTGCATTTATTTCTATTGTGAGCTTCATCAATTAAAGAAGCAAGGTTGATTTTAATATTTTTAAGAACATACTCTCTACGTTCGGACCAAGTATTACTATCTGATTTAATAAATCCCAACGATTTTAAATCTTTCAGATGCTTATCGACAGGTCGGTAAGATTCCGGGCGAAAATCACTTTTATTTTTCACTAAGTCAATTTCAATCCATTCATATTTTCGAAATTGATTAGAATAATCAATTAGTCTATATGGAATTGGGTATATTCGAATCCATTGTCCTTCTTCCGTAATACCGGCAGTGCAAACGGTTTCAAAATACTTTTTTGAAACAGCGGGATAAGCCTTTACTACAATGAGAACTTTCGTTTTCATAAAAAACCTATATATGTTTTAGAGCAAACTTATTATTAAGCTTAGTAATCAATGCACCGGCTACTCTACTTCTATGGCAATAATTAAAATCAGCTTCGAAGCAGGTAAGTGCTATTCGCCGGAATTTGAAAAATTGTTCGGATAATAAGGAAATTTCTCTATCTTTAAAAACTAAAGAATTATTTTCATATTCGTCGAATAAAATATCATAATCTATTTTTGTTTCTAGATTTCGTCTTTTGTCGGATTCAATCCCAAGTTCGGGAATGTGAATATATTTAATACCTAAGTTTTCAACTATGTTTTTTAATTGATTTTTAGAAAAGCCATATTTCATACTTATTGGGTTTTTTCTAATGTCGCACAATACTTTAATATCTTCTTTTATAAGCAAATTAACATATTCTTCAACGCTTTTGCCTTCATAGCCGATAGTATAAATGATATTTTGATTGTTAATTGGCTTTGCGTTTATGATAGTATTTAACGATTCATCATCAAGAAGCTTTGAAGCGATTTCACTATTTATAGCATAAAACGGATAATTCTTATATACAAATTTAATTAGTTCGTCGCCTTTTATATCTTTAAAATTATTATATAATTTAACTAATTCATATCTGTCTTCATCTTTTAATTGATTGATATAATTCTGTTTATCAATTACTTTCCATTTGCTGTTAACTTCTTCAATTTGTTCATACTTAATCATTGTACTAATATCTTGGTTAGCTTGATATGAAAAGCATCCGTATTTATAAGGTATAAAATGGAATACAGGTTTAAGCTGATTATTGCAAAATAAAAAGAGTAATTTCTGGAGTTCGGTTCTTGATAAAGTTCCGCCAAACTTTTGAATCAGAGATAATAATATTTTTCTTCTATAATACATAAGAGTTTTAAAATATAAATGAAAGTATAACAACAATTAGTATCGAATATGCAATTGAAATATTTTAATATTTATAAAAAAAGCCTATGGAATTCATAGGCTTAGTGTTATTGAGTGTAGCACATACGGGAATCGAACCCGTGCTACGGCCTTGAGAGGGCCGCGTCCTAACCGCTAGACGAATGTGCCGAATTTCCAAAATTAATTTGGAATACAAATTTAATAAAAATTTGGCACTTTACACAAAGAATTTCTTATACCACAAGTTTAAATTCAAAATAGTATAAATAGCAAAGCCATTATTTGTTTTTCCACTCTTATGATTTTCTAGCATTTTTGCTAAATAGTCTCTATCCAAAATATTTTCTTTGGCAAATGCACTATCCAAAATATTTTCTTTGGCATAGTCATACCATTGATTACGTAACCATTCATTGACGGGAGCCCAGAAACCCTGCTTTTTGCGATAAATAATATTATTAGGTAATATTGGTTCAACAGCTTTTTTTAATAAATATTTAGTAGTTTTATTATCAGGCATTTTAAGCTTAGCAGGGATAGACATAGTAAATTCTACGATTCTATGGTCTAAAAATGGGACTCTTGCCTCAATAGAATGAGCCATACCGATTTTATCTACTCGCATTAGTAGTAATTCCGCTAATCTCTGAGTAAGCTCGGCATATTCCATTTTTTGTATATACTCAGCATTAGGGAATAGTTTGTCTGATTGTTTATAAATAGAATTGGCATAATCAGCCGATGTCCTATATAGATGCTTGTACTTATCTGCCAGCATAAGCTTCTGATGAGTAGGAGTGAATATCGAAGTTCCGCTCCAGTAAAATTCATCATTATCGGCAGCACGGCGTATATAATCGGTACCTAACTCCAAATTGCGGGAATTTAATATTGGTCCTGCTCCGGCAAGTACCATTTTTTTAAGCATAGTCGGTAGAGATTTAAATGGTTTCCAATATTTATTATAGAAATTATAATCTCTCATCATCCATTTATAACCGGTAAACTGTTCATCGCTGCCTTCGCCAACCTGAACAACGATAGTACCTGACTTACGAGTAAGTTGGCTCAGAAAATAAAGTGGAATGCAGACAGGGTCAGCATTGGGTTCGTCTTCATGCCATGGCAGTTCTTCAAGTATAGAGAAAGCATCTTTATCATCAATTAATATCTCGTGATGATTAGTTTTGTATTTATCCGAGATTTGGCGTGCATAGTCCAATTCATTATACTTTTCAAGTTCTTTAAAGCCGACAGTGTAAGTATCAATTGGTCTATTCATTAGTTCCGCCATTAATGCAACGTTTAAGCTGGAATCAATTCCGCCACTTAAAAACACTCCGAACGGCACATCGCTCATCATTCGGTCTTTAATTGAACGGCGAAGCATAGCTAAAAGTTCTTCGTAAATATCTTCACTGCTCATAGAGAATTTATCGACACATTGATTATATGGCGACCAAAATCTCTCGATAACTAATCCCGTTTCTTTAGATAGTTTTAAACAGTGTCCGGCAGGTAGCTTGAATATATTTTTAAATAATGTAGTCTGATTAGACGACATTCCGTAATTCAAGTAATTAGGAATTTCATTAATATTCATTTCTTTCGAGACAGAAGGATGCTCCAGAATGGATTTGATTTCGCTACCGAAGATAAAAAGCCCTTCTTTATAATAGTAATAAAATGGCTTTATACCGATTCTATCTCTGGCTGCGAAAAGCTCTTGCTTAACTTCATCAAATATTGCAAAGCTCCACATACCAAATAGTTTATCGAGAATCTCTCTGCCATACTCCATGTAGCCGTTGAGAATTGTTTCAGTATCGGTCTGAGAATTATACTTATAGCCTTTGTTGAGCAAATCCTGACGAATGTCTTGATGATTATATATTTCTCCATTGAACACTATAGAGAAATCGCCATTAAGCGAGTGCATTGGCTGATTACCCTTAGGACTTAAATCAATAATAGCAAGCCGCCTGAAACTTAATCCGCATCTCTGCGATTTGGAGATATACTGTCCGTCTGCGTCGGGACCACGATGAATAATCACATCGCTCATTTTTTTTAATATTTTGTGATTTACTTTTGGCTCAATACTTGAAACATCAAAGATTCCGGCTATTCCACACACTTTTTTCTATTCTCACTTTCTCAAATTCAAACAAGAATTGACGATTTACTACTTGAATGTTGTAAATCAACATTTATATTTATTGAAAAATTGGAATATTACAATATTTTACTATTCTGAAAATACTTAGACTGTAGAAAAAAGTATTTAAGTAAGTAGGCATTAATCTTAAACGTGAATAATTATGATTTGTAACTGGTTTGTAATAACAATTCCTATATGAAATAAGATATTTCAAATTTCACAACTCCCACTACTAAATCCGTGCTTTGTTGCTAAAAGTCTAATTAAAAGAAGATAAAGATAAAATAGTAAGCTATTGCATAAGTCCATAATATTTATTTACTGTTAATTTTTCAAAGCTTTCAAACTTCTAAGTGCTTATCAAGAGGTTGTCTAAAAAGTAATTATATTGTTAATTCGTCATTCTGAGTGAAACGAAGAATCCAGAATTATCAACAAGTTAGCTTTATCTGGATTCTTCACTTCGTTCAGAATGACAAATTTAAGGCAGTATCTTGAACTAATGGAAATTGAAAATTATATAGTTTTGCAACAGACTTATAGTTTGAAATGTTACAAGTAATGTGGGTAAAAAAACAAAAGCCTTGCTGATTAGCAAGGCTTGTTCAAAAAATTTCTCTGAAGATATATTATTAGAATCTTCTTGATTGCGGTCTTCTAGGTCTATCGCCACCGGATCTTTCTGAACGTTCTTTAGCTTCATTAACTTGAACTTTTCTGCCATTATAGTCAGTGTCATTCAATTCGTTAATTGCTCTCTGACCGTCAGCGTCTTCCATTTCAACGAAACCAAAACCTCTAAAGCGACCAGTTTCTCTGTCTTTAATCATGTTAATTGACATAACTTCGCCGAATTGCTCGAATAGATCACGAATTTGATCTTCTGTTGTACCGTATTGTACATTACCTACATAGATATTCATTTAAAAACCCTTTAAAAAAGAAAAAAGAAATGTAGAAGTGAAACATTCAACTATCACTTACTGCATATATCGCATTAACGCACATCATTTTATTATATTGTAAATTATTTTTATATTTTGCAAAATATTTTTAAAAATATAAAAAATATTTTCAATATTAGTTTTTAAACCCGAAAATCAAGAAATTAGTATTCAATTTGAGTGTGCAGAGCAATCTCTTCTAATACGGAGCTAACCTGCAGGCAATCGGGCATTTCGCCTTCGTAAACTATTGCTTTGCCTTTGCTGTGTACATCTAAAGTAATGTTTTCGGCTTTTTGGTAAGAGCAATGTATTGCCTTAATCACTTGAGCGATTACTTCGTCAAACGAATGCCACTCGTCATTGAATAAAATAACTTTGGCGGGCAGCTCTGTGCCTATATTGTCGTCAACGATAGTCTCTACCAGCTCTTCGGTATCAACAGATTGAGTAATATCGTTACTATTTTCAATTATATTGATGATAATGCCCGTCATTCAAATTTTATTTAAAAAAATATTTTATTATAAAAATCTGCGAATACAAAAATACAATATTTATTCAAATATTTTGTTTATTAAATAATTAAATTCTATGTTTTGGGGGAAAAATAAAATATAGAACTGCGTAAATTAAAAATTTGTTTTGCTGAAAATATCTCATTATTTTTAAAATAAAAAGCTGATTTATCCTTTATATAGTCAGTTGAAACGGTGTATCTTTGAATTAATAGGTTAAATTATATGCACGAAATGATAAAATTTGTTCCGCTGTTGCCTTTATTAGGTTTTTTAATCATCGGACTTTTTGGGAAATATTTAAAGAAGGAATCACTTATCGGCGGTATAGCAAGTGCTACCGTAGGCGGTGGATTCATAATTACTTTTATGATATTTCTTGAATTTCTGAAAGCAATTCCTGAGAAACCATATATAGTTAATGTATTTGATTGGATTAAAGTGGGCGGATTGAATATTAATCTATCCTACCAAGTTGATCAGTTATCGTTACTGTTTACTATGATAATTACTGGAGTCGGCTTCCTAATTCATATTTATTCTATAGGCTATATGCACGGAGATAGGAGCTACTACAGATTCTTCGCATATATGAATCTTTTTATTTTTATGATGTTGAATTTAGTATTAGCAAGTAATTTCTTGGTTACATTCCTTGGTTGGGAGGGAGTTGGTCTTTGTTCTTACTTATTAATCGGTTTCTGGTATGATCGTAAATTTGAAGGCACTCGCATTACTTGGACCGGCGATGCCGCCAACAAAGCTTTTATAGTTAATCGTATTGGCGATTTCGGCTTTCTAATCGGTATGTTCATGCTTTTTATTACTTTTAATTCTTTGGATTATGTAACAATTAATACAGCGGCAAGCAATGGTTCAATCTCTTATTACGGAACCGGCATAATAACGGCAATTACTTTAATGCTATTTCTGGGCTGCACCGGCAAATCGGCTCAAATTCCTCTTGCTGTATGGCTACCTGACGCAATGGCAGGACCTACTCCGGTTTCGGCATTAATTCATGCCGCTACTATGGTAACTTCCGGTATATTTTTAGTTGCCCGTAATTCAGTATTATTTGCATTATCTCCTGTTACTATGGACGTTATATTAATAGTCGGCGTAGCTACTGCCTTTTTTGCTGCAACTGTCGGCTTAGTGCAAAACGATATTAAAAAAGTATTGGCATATTCGACTGTTAGCCAGTTAGGTTTTATGTTTGCCGCTCTCGGAGCGGGAGCATTTACTGCCGGTGTATTTCATGTAATGACGCATGCATTTTTCAAGGGACTTCTCTTCCTTGCTGCCGGTTCTATTATTCATGGTATGCACGAGGAGCAGAATATTCAGAAAATGGGCGGACTCAAGCAGTATATGCCTCGAACATATCTTACATTTTTAGTGGCAACACTGGCAATTTCCGGTATCCCGTTTTTTAGCGGATTTTTCTCTAAAGATGAAATATTATGGCTTACATATAGTAATGGTGGCTTTTTACCTTGGTTTATATTAGTTTTAGCTGCTATGGGAACAGCGTTCTATATGTTTAGATTATTTTATTTGGTATTTATGGGAGAGGGCAGATATGATAAAAAGCATGTTCACCCCCATGAATCGCCTGCTACTATGACTATTCCGTTGATTGTATTAGCTTTATTGTCTGCTTTCGGCGGTTTTCTCGGAGTTCCGAATATATTAGGCGGATTTATCAGCGAGCATCCGAATATGCTTCATAATTGGTTATTGCCTATTTTTGAAAATGCAGAGAAAGTATTAGTAATGAATACACATACTTCGGCACACAGTTCTCATCTGCTTGAAGCCGGATTTATGCTATTTTCGGTATTAGTAGCACTATTTGCAATATTGAAAGCCAAAAAATATTATTCTGACCCGAAATTTACTATTCCTAATAAATTGGCTGTAAAACATAAATCTATATATAAATTACTTTTAAATAAATATAAATTGGATGAATTCTACTTTGCTTTAGTTGTAGATTTGGTAATCACTTCATCGCGTGATTTCTTATGGAAAGTATTTGATGTGAAATTTATCGACGGTATTGTAAATGGTTCGGCAAATACTACTATGCGATTAAGTGAATTATCACGCAAGATTCAATCAGGCATAGCACAAAATTATGCTCTACTTATGGTAGCAGGTATAATTATTATTCTTGGTATCTATATGTTTGTTTAATTTGTATTATATTTTTAATAAAATGGTATTATAAAAAATCCGATAGAAAACTATGATAGAAACTTTAATTACAACATTGCTTTTACCGCTGATTGGGGCGTTGATTGTCCTTGTAATGGATAAAAATCAGAAAGCACTATTGAAATATTTTTCATTGGGGATTTCATTATTGACTTTCGTTTTGACAATATTTATTTATTTCAAATTCGACAGCTCTAATCCAAATTTCCAATATTATTTTGAATTAGTATGGATACCCGGAATAGATGCGGGGTTCAGGGTCGGTATTGACGGTATGAGTATGCTTTTACTTTTGCTAACCGGCTTTTTATCTCCGATTACTATTTTGGCTTCATTTTCAGCAATTGAAAAGCGTGAGAAAGAATATTACTTCTTTATCTTACTTCTCGAATTTGCTATGATAGGTGTATTCATCAGCTTAGATTTATTCTTGTTCTATATATTCTGGGAACTGATATTAATTCCTATGTATTTCATTATCGGTATTTGGGGCGGAAAAGACCGCATCTATGCTACTGTTAAATTCTTTATTTTTACTGTAGTCGGCTCGCTCTTTATGCTTTTAGCTATTATATGGTTGGGTATGTATGTTGGTGGTAACATTATGCATCTTAGCTCCGGCTTTACAACCAATTATATTGAAATTACAAAAGCTCTTGCCCAGAGCCCTGTGCCGCCGGACATTCAGAAATGGTTGTTCCTTGCTTTTGCATTATCATTCTGTATTAAAGTGCCTCTATTCCCACTGCACACTTGGTTACCGGACGCACATACCGAAGCTCCGACTCCCGGCTCGGTTATATTAGCCGGTGTATTATTAAAGATGGGTACTTACGGACTGATTCGTTTTAATTTGGAATTATTCCCTCAGGCTTCAGTCGAATATGCCGGAATTATTTCTATACTAGCGGTAGTAGGTATTATCTATGGAGCCTTGGTTGCTATGGTTCAGACCGATATTAAACGATTGGTTGCTTACAGCTCTGTTAGCCATTTGGGATTTGTAGTGCTTGGTATTTTCTCTATGACTTACGAAGGTATGCAGGGAGCGATTATCCAAATGGTGAATCATGGTTTATCGACCGGTATGTTATTCCTCTGCGTAGGCATGATTTACGAACGCCGCCATACTCGTGCTATAGCTGACTTTGGTGGAATAGCTCGAGTAATGCCCGCATTTACAGTGTTTTTTGGAATTGCAATGTTTGCCTCTGTTGGGCTACCGGGATTAAACGGATTCGTCGGAGAATTTTTAACTTTGGTAGGTGCTTTTAAGTCGCCTATATTGAATTCATGGGCTTATACTATATTTGCTTCTACAGGCGTAATATTTGCCGCAGTTTATTTATTGTGGATGTTCCAGAGAGTTATGTTCGGCGAAAATACTAATCCTGAAAACCATCATCTTAAAGATTTGAATAAAAAAGAATGGACTATCTTGGTTCCTATAGTTATATTAATTGTTTGGCTGGGAGTCTATCCTAATACTTTCTTAAAAGTATCAGAGGCTTCTTCCATCAAAACTGTGGATAAAGTATTACAATTAAAGTCCGTTCAAGCGGATTATATCCAAAATATTAAGTAAATAAAAACGGGTAATTAAAAACGGGTAAAGATTATGATTAATGAATATATTTTAGCAGGACCAATAATTTCAATTTCAGTCGGTATTCTAATAGTGCTGATGGCTGATGCTATGACAAAAAATAAAAAATTAGTATTCGGGCTTTCTCTTTTAGTGCTATTAATTACCGGAGCTATTTCCGCTTATACAATGAGTTTCTCTGCAGAGCAAATTGCTGGCGTTGACAAAACAATTTCTGCGGGCATGGTGCTTTTCGGTGCATTCCCTGCTTTCTTTGATATACTATTCTGCCTTGGCGGAATTATGACTATACTCAGTGCCAGAGAATTTATTCAAAAAGGATACAAAGAGTACAATGAGTTCTATACACTAATTCTCTTTTCTATAATAGGAATGATTACCATAGCACACTCGAATAATTTGCTTATGTTATTCCTCGGAGTGGAGACTATGTCTATTACATTCTATGTATTAGCCGGATTTTTCAGAACTAAGATTTCTTCAATTGAAGCTGCACTTAAATATTTCCTATTAGGTTCTTTTGCGTCGGGATTTTTATTATACGGAATCGCAATGCTTTACGGAGCAACCGGCACAATGAATATAACTCTGATAGCAGAGAATATACTATCCGGTACTTATAATCCTACATACTTATCTATTGGTTTCGGACTGATGCTCGTAGGGCTGGGCTTTAAAATTGCAGCATTTCCTTTTCATCAATGGGCACCGGACGTTTATACCGGTTCGCCTACTGTTGTTACCGGATTTATGAGTACCGCCGGTAAAGCAGCTGCATTTGCCGCTTTTATATTAATTGCTAAAGCCATTTTGTTCAACGGGGCAACTTCTCATAATAATATGGGATTTAATACCGAAACTTCAAAAATGATATTAGCTGTACTTTCTGCCGCAACTATGCTGATTGGTAATCTAACGGCATTGTCGCAAAAAAGTGTTAAGAGAATGCTCGCATATTCTTCTGTTGCACATGCGGGATATATGCTGATGGGTATTGTCTCTAATACTATTGACGGATATCAAGGGCTGATGTTCTATACGGCCTCGTATTTGCTAATGCAAATCGGAGCTTTTGCAGTTGTAGCCGCTATTGAAAACGGGGAAGAGGGGAATTTGCAGATTTCCGATTATAAAGGTCTAAGAGCTAAACATCCCGTATTATCATTGATTATGGCTTGCTTTATGCTGTCGCTTGCGGGAATTCCTCCGTTTGCAGGATTTATCGGTAAATATTTATTATTCATAGCCACAGTAAAAGCCGGATATGTATGGTTGACTGTAGTTGCAGTGATTGCTTCTATAATATCTATGTATTTCTATATTGGTTTAATACTAAATATGTATTTCAAAGATACCGAGATAGATATTCAAACTCAGAAATTAAGTTTAACGAAAGTTACTCTAACTATTTCAATTGCAGGTATCATAGTGTTGGGTATATTCCCTTCATTATTACTGGATATGATAGAATTAGTATTTTAAGTAAAATACTATCTGAAAGAAATACACCCATTTACCCTCAACATGATAGTAAAAGAAACACACCCCCTAACCCCCTCTTAATAGAGGGGGATGAGGAAATATAATTTTAATTTCCTTGAATGTAAATTGATATTGATGGAAGAAGAAAAATAATCCCAATTTAAAAAGAGGGAGTAGAGGAAATATAACCCCTCTTAATAGATGAGGCTGAGGAAATAAAACCACTCATAATAGATAAGTCAGAGTAAAAATAATCCCCCTCTAAAAAGAAGCTGCAGAGGAAATATAATCCAAATTTAAAAAGAGGGTGCAGAAGAAAAAAGAATCCCACTCTAAAAAGATGCGGCAGAAGAAACATAATCCCCCTCTAAAAAGAGGGGGTTTGGGGGTGTGTATTTTAAAACAAACTAAATATAAAAAAAGATAAAAATATATATAATAAAATTTCAAATATCTCGTCGAAAATTCGTATATCATCAATAATAATCGTTTAGTGTAAATATGAAAGTATATTATAATGCAGCACTGAAAGAATATGCCCGCATATTAAGAAATAATATGACTAACGCAGAAAAAGCAACATGGCGAATGCTTAAAGGAAAGCAATTTAAAGGATATGACTTTCATAGGCAGAAACCCATAGGTAATTATATCGCGGATTTCTATTGTTATGGCTTAAGACTGGTAATAGAAATTGATGGCATAACTCATTTAGACAAAGAAGTTCAGAAGCGAGATAAATTAAAAGAAAATTATATTAATTCGATAGGATTAAATATATTACGTTTTACAGATGATATAGTATTGGGAAATTGGAATATAGTTGAACGTCAGATATTTGATTATATAGAAAATTATAAGAAAGAACATATTACTTGACCCTCAACACGATAGTAAAAGAAACACACCCCCTAACCCCCTCTTAATAGAGGGGGAAGAGGAAAAGAAACTAATAACAATCCTAATTCACATAGAGTGGGAAGAGGAAAAGAAACTAACAATAATCCTAATTCACATAGAGGGGGAAGAAGAAAAGAAACTAATAACAATCCTAATTCACATAGAGTGGGAAGAGGAAAAGAAACTAACAATAATCCTAATTCATATAGAGTGGGAAGAGGAAAAGAAGAATCCTGAACTAAAAAGAGGTTCAGAGGAAGTATAATCCCCCTCTAAAAAGAGGGGGTTAGGGGGTGTGTATAATAAAACAAAATATATAGTCGAAAATATCACGCTTTCGGGTGTGCCTTCTTATAAGAATCTTTTAATCTCTCGACTGATACGTGCGTATAGACTTGCGTAGTCGATAGAGTCGAGTGCCCGAGCATCTCACTGACGCTTTGAATGTCTGCTCCGTTATCCATCAGATGTGTAGCAAAACTATGTCTTAGTACATGGGGACTTTTTTTAGTCGATTCGGTAATTCCTTGCATAGCATTATGAATAAGAGTATAAGCATTTTTCGGATTTAGAGCCTTGCCCCTGTCATCAAGAAATAAACTCAAAGTAGCTAATGGCTGAATAATTTCCTTTCTGCGGGAAATGTACAATTTTAGACATTGAATAGCCTTAGCCCCCACAGGTATAATTCTGTGTTTATTGCCCTTGCCCAGCACTTTTACACATTTATTAGAAAAGTCAATTGAATTGATATTTAATTGCAGAGCCTCACTGATACGCAGTCCTGAGCTATATATCAATTCGATTAATGCATGTGTACGCAGTTGTAAAATCTCTTCATCATTGAAACTTTCCATTAGATTAGTTACTTCGCTTTCCAAAAGGAATGAAGGAAGTTTCTTACTTTTTTTCGGCGAAATAATAGCTGTAGTCGGATTATTTTCCAAATAAGACTTCTTTTTTAAAAATTTGAAAAATGATTTAACAGCAGAGATTTTTAGCTTAATTGTTGTTTTGCTCTTACCTTTATCGCTGAGCCAACCGAGAAATGGTCTGATATCATTGACCAAAATCTCGTTTATTTCGGGATTTTCCTCTAAATCTTCTTCTAAATAATTGCAAAAATCCTTGAGTGCGATTGAATAAGTCTCTACCGTTTTAGGCGAAAAGTTCTTCTCTGCCTGACAATATCTTATGTATAATTCTATTGCATTATCTATTTTCATATTTTTACTTTTAGAGCTTAAAAGCTCACTTATAAATAATTATAAAAAATAAATATAACTAAAAAAATATTATTATTAAAATTTTCTTTTACGCAAATTTGTTGATATGCGAATGTTTAGCTTGATATTAGTAATTATAAGAACTAAAATAGAATAAGTAACATCTGAAATTGAAAAAATATTTAACAAATGTGATTAAGTGTTTTCGTAGTTGATACAAAGTGTTTATCAATCTTAAAATATTAATATTAGACTTCTGTAACGGGTTCAATATATTTTTAGTATATCACTATTTATTTATAATGTAGCAAAGACTAATTTGTACATTTTTAGGATAAGAAAATTAGCTCATATTTTCTATTTCTCTTTAACTTATCATAAAATTATTTGATGATTTATTCGTAAATTTGTAATTGATTAATTTTGAAAATCATAACAAAAATTGATAATAATGAACAAAATAAATTATAAATAAATAGGATAATATTATGACTTCACGTGAAATCAGGCAGTCATTTCTCGACTTTTTTAAAAGTAAAGAGCACAGAATAATTCCGAGTGCTCCGGTAGTGCCTTATGGCGACCCAACATTGCTATTTACCAATGCCGGTATGAACCAATTCAAAGATGTATTTCTCGGAACCGGCAATAGGGATTACAAACGTGCCGCCGATACTCAGAAATGTATCCGAGTCAGCGGTAAGCATAATGACTTAGAAGAAGTGGGTGTAGATACCTATCATCATACATTATTTGAGATGCTTGGTAATTGGAGTTTCGGTGACTATTATAAAGCTGAAGCTATTGACTGGGCTTGGGAATTATTAGTCGGTGTTTGGAAATTAGACCCTGTCAGGCTTCACGCTACAGTTTACAGAACCGACGACGAAGCTTTTGAATTATGGCAAAAGTATTTACCTATCGAGAGAATTCATCGATTTGACGAGAAAGATAATTTTTGGGAAATGGGCGAAAGCGGTCCATGCGGTCCTTGCTCAGAAGTTCATTACGACAGAACTCCTGACCTATCTGGTGGTAAATTAGTTAATGCCGGTGTACCGGAAGTGATTGAAATATGGAACTTGGTATTTATCCAGTATAACCGTAAACCGGACGGAGTATTAGAAGAGTTAGCTAATAAGCATGTAGATACCGGCATGGGTTTTGAGAGAATTTGTGCAGTAATTCAGGGTAAAAATTCAAATTATGATTCAGATGTATTCACTCCGCTATTAAAGAAAATCGAAGAATTCAGTGCTAAAAAGTATTCTACCGAATTGGATAATCCGACCGGTATAGCGATGAGAGTAATTGCCGACCATACACGTACTTTATCTTTCGCAATTGCCGACGGAGCTTTGCCCGGCAATGAAGGCAGAAGCTATGTACTACGCAGGATATTGCGTCGTGCCAGCCGTTATGCTCGTAATCTCGGCATAAAAGAACCGTTAATGTATAAATTAGTTGAAGTATTACGAGACACAATGGGTGATGTATTTCCGGAATTAGTCGATAATTATGACATAATTACCAAAGTAATCAAGGGTGAAGAAGAGAGTTTCTTACAAACACTTGAAAAAGGTCTCGAAATATTTGAAAAAATTACAGATAAATTAAAAGCAGAAAATTCAAATAAAATCTCAGGCGAAGATGCGTTCCAGCTATATGATACTTTCGGTTTTCCATTGGATTTGTCCGAATTAATCGCTCGTGAGAGAAATTTCGCAATAGATATAGACGGATTCGACAGACTGATGAAAGAACAGAAAGCCCGCTCACGTTCAGCCCGCAAAGTAAATGCTCAGGAAGTAGAATTGCCTCTGATTAATGAAAAAACCGAATTCGTAGGATATAATAATTTTACTGCCGAAGCTAAAGTATTATATGCTAAGGATAATCAAATCGTATTAGACAGAACTCCTTTCTATACCGAAAGTGGCGGTCAAACTTCTGACACTGGTGTTATAGTATTGGCAGGGGAGACCTATAATGTAGTTGATTTGAAGAAGTCAGGTTCGGCAATAATTCATCTATGCGATAGAGATGTCGAGCAATTGGTCGGTTCGAATGCACTTGCTAAAATTAACCTTAGCCGACGTAAAGACATAATGCGTAATCACTCCGCTACTCACTTATTGCATGAAGCTTTGCGCCAAGTGCTCGGCTCACATGTTCAGCAGTCGGGTTCATCGGTAAATGAAGAAGCTCTTAGATTTGACTTCAATCATTTCGAGAAAGTATCTGCCGAGGATTTGGCAAAAATCGAGAAAATCGCAAACGAAAAAGTACTCGAAGGTGTTGAAGTTAGTATCAAAGAATTATCAATTGAAGAAGCCCGCAAAAATCCGAAAATTAAAATGTTCTTTGGTGATAAATACGGTGATATTGTCCGCGTAGTAACAATGGATGATAAATATTCCATCGAATTATGTGGCGGTACTCACGTGAAAAATACGGCAGACATAGGACTGATTAAAGTAATCTCAGAGTCATCTATCGCTGCCGGTGTACGCCGTATAGAAGCGATTACCGGCAGAGCGGTATTGCAGCATATTGAGAATTTGGAAAATAAAATCACTCAAACAAATGAGCATATAGAAGAATTAAACGCTAAGATTCATAATTTGGATAAAGAAATTTCAAAGATGAAACAGTCTGACCTTGCAAAAGAATTTGACGAATGGATTAATTCAGCTAAAATATTTGGTGATATTAGAATTATTGCTCGAACAATTAATGCTGATGACCTTGATACTCTGCGAAATTCTGCCGAGCAGTTAAGGGATAGTCTTTCAACTAAGGGTATAGCATTGCTTGCAACTATAATAGATGATAAAGCACAATTATGTTGCGTAGTAACCGACGACTTGAAAGCAAAATACCCTGCCGGAAAATTAGTAGGCGAATCTGCTAAATTACTAAGCGGTGGTGGTGGTGGCAAACCCCATCTTGCAACAGCCGGCGGCAAAGACATATCAAAATTACCGGAATTAATTGAAAATTTTGCCGATATAGTCGGGAAGTTTTAATTTTAATAACATTTTGATTAATCAGAAAAGACCTCCTAAGTTTAAATTTACTTATGAGGTCTTTATTATGATAGCTATGGGCAGCACATTAATTTTGTAATGAGTGTCCAGTAGAATATTATATCATTACCTATACAATACACGGATAGATCGTAAGATTCTCAGCCACCAGTCCCCAGCTACCAGCCACCAATACCCAATGAGAATGAGAATGGGGAGAAAACTGATATAAATAAATCGGATAGAATAAATCGGATCGAATAAATATTGTAAAACTTTTCCACATGTTTTTATAAAATCAAAAAATTTTCGTAATTTGCGTTATCAAAAAGTATTTGTTTGATATGGAAAGGGTAGTATGTTAACAGATTTTGGAATAATTTTACTATTTATAATAATAGCAGTCCTGTTTGTAGGTGCCGGTTTAGTAACTGCCGCTCTCATCAGACCAAGCCATCCGAATCCAATAAAGAACTCAACATACGAATGCGGCGAGATACCATTTAGCAATGGAGCTTGGATTAGATTCAATCCTCGTTTTTATGTGATAGCTTTAGTGTTTTTGATTTTTGATGTAGAATTAGTTTTACTATTTCCTTGGGCTATAGTTTATAAAGATTTAGGTTGGTTTGCTTTTATAGCAATGACAGTGTTTTTCTTTGTACTAATCGTAGGTTTAGCCTATGACTGGGCAAAGGGGTATTTGGAATGGGATAAGCCAAGCCCATATATTCCTAAATTGGAAGATTTAGTAATACCAAAGAAAACAATTAAAGAATAATATTTATAATTATCAGGATAAGAGATGGGACTCTTAAATAGATTAGATGATCCTTACAACGCAGGTGGAATATTCCTGGGTACAATAGAGGATATATTGAATTGGGGCAGAGAGAAATCCAACTGGTATATGCAGTTTGGGTTGGCTTGCTGTGCAATAGAGTTTATGTCAGTTAATGCGGCACATTTTGACTTGATGCGTTTCGGAAATATTCCTCGTTCAAGCCCCCGCCAGTCTGATTATATTGTGATTTCCGGAACAGTTACTTTGAAAATGGCTGAAAGAATTAAAATACTTTACGAGCAAATGGCAGAGCCGAGATACGTTGTTGCTATGGGCTCTTGTGCTAATTCAGGTGGACCTTATTCCGAGCATGGCTATCATGTATTAAAAGGAGTTGACAGAATTATACCTGTTGATGTTTTTATACCGGGTTGCCCGCCGAGACCGGAAGCATTTGAAGAAGGCGTTATGAAGCTTCAGCAGTTAATTAATAAGCAGAAAATATTCGAGAAACGCAAAAGAATAGCTGAAGAAGATGCCAAGAATTCACAATCAAACATTATAGTACATTAATATCTTAGTGGAGAAATAAGAAAATGAATACTCAAGAAATTTATGATTTATTAAAGAAACACTTTAACGACTCCATTATTGATATCGTTAGCCCTGAAGCCGGTGACCAATTTATAACTGTAAAACCGGAGAAAATGTTAGATATGGCTTTATATCTACGTGATTCGGAAATATTGGATTTTGATTACCTCACTTTGCTCAGTGGTATGGATTTGGGTGAAAATCTTTCAGTTATTTATCATTTGTTCTCTATGAATAAAAAGCACAGAGTAACTATCAAAACTTATGTGCCTAAGGAAGAGCCTAAAGTTCCTACCGTTGAAAGAGTGTGGAGAGCTGCCGATTGGCACGAAAGAGAAACTTATGATATGTATGGAGTTATTTTTGAAGGGCATCATAATTTGATTAGAATATTATGCCCCTATGATTGGGATGGTTATCCGCTTAGAAAAGATTACCAAGCTCCCGAGCAATATCACGGTATGAAAGTACCGTATTAATATTGATTATTAATTAATACACAGGTTATAAATCGTGAGCGATATTAAAAAAGTAGAATTCGAATACAGCCAAATTGATTCCGAGAGAATGAGGATAAACGTAGGTCCTCAGCACCCTTCTACTCACGGTGTGCTTAGGCTCGAAGTTGAAGTCGATGGTGAAATTGTTACCGAAGTGGTTCCTCATATCGGCTATCTGCATCGCTGTTTCGAAAAGTATTGCGAGAAAATGACATATCCCCAAGTAGTGCCTTATGTTGATAGATTGGATTATATCTCATCTATGAATAATGAATGGCCTTATGTAATGGGAGTCGAAAAGCTTTTAGGAATTGAAGTTTCCGAGAAAGTCGAATATTTAAGAGTAATTTGTGCCGAAATTAATCGTATTGCAAATCACCAAATTGCTATTGCAACTTTTGGTCTGGATACGGGTGCTTTTACTCCGTTTTTATACTTATTCCGCGATAGAGAATATGCTCTTACCATTTTAGAAAAATTAAGTGGCGGAAGACAATTATATAATTACTTCACTGTCGGCGGTATGGCTAACGACATTTATCCTGATTTGTTCAAAGATATTAAACAACTGATTAATCAGGTTCGTAATACTAATAAAGAAGTAGAGAACCTATTACTGTTTAATAAAATATTTGTCGATAGAACTGCTTTTGTAGGTATATTGCCTGCCGATGTAGCAATTAATTTTGCTTGTAGCGGACCGGTTTTAAGAGCATCGGGAGTTGATTACGACCTTAGAAAAAATGAAACTTACTCTATCTATGACAGATTTGATTTTAATACTCAATTCCCTGTAGCCGGTAAAGAAGTAGTCGGAGTAGTCGGTGATAGCTGGAATCGTAATTGGGTAAGAATGAAAGAGATGGAAGAGTGTTGCAGAATTCTCGAGCAGGCAATTGAGAAAATGCCTTTAGATGGCGATGTAAGAGAAAATATGCCTAAGAAAATCCGTGTTCCCAAAGGTGCTGAAATATACACTAAAGCCGAAAGCCCTAAGGGCGAGTTAGGTTTCTATATTGTCGGCAATGGAACAGATAAAGCGGAACGTTTAAGATGCAGAGCTTCAAGCTTTATTAACCTTGCAGTACTGCCAGAAATATGCAAAGGTTATTTATTTGCAGATTTAATTGTTATACTTGGCTCAATTGATATTGTGCTTGGTGAAGTAGATAGATAATTTGAGAAATAATTAATAAAATAAAGAAGATTATGGAAACAACAAGTTACATCTTTAATTTGTTATCGGAACATACGGGAGAGATAATAAGTGCAGTAATAGTAGGTATTTTACCGCTGCTATTTATATTGCCTTATGCCTTAGTAGCCATTTACGGTGAGCTAAAGATTTCAGCATTTATGCAGGATAAGCTCGGACCAATGCGTACGGGGTTCTGGGGTATTCTTCAGCCAATAGCTGAGGTATTCAAACTCTTACAGAAAGAAGATATTACTCCCGATGAAGCAGATAAACCACTTTTTAATATAGCACCTTATCTGATGTTTGCCGCATCTTATGCCGGGTTTGCTGTTATTCCTTTCAGCTCATACTTTGTGCCATCGGCTACAAATATCGGTTTGTTCTTTGTTATCGCAGTGGGTTCTTTCTCTGTAATAGCTATAGTAATGGCCGGCTGGGGTTCTAATAACAAATACTCATTAATGGGAGCTATCAGAGCTGTTGCTCAAATAGTCAGCTACGAGATTCCCGCAGCTATGGTAATTCTTGGTATTGCTGCTATGGCAAATTCATTAGATATGAACGAAATTATTTTTAAACAAGACGGCGGTATATGGAACTGGTATATATTTGGAGGACCGGGCGGAATAGAGAAAATATGGGTTATCCCATTTACTTTTGCCATGTTCCTGATATACTTGGTAGCCTCACTTGCCGAAACTAATAGAACTCCATTCGATATTCCCGAGGGTGAGTCCGAACTGGTAGCCGGCTATCATACAGAATACAGCGGTATGAAATTCGCTATGTTCTATATGGCTGAATATTCAAACATGTTCGTAGTTGCTGCAATTACGGCTATTATCTTTTTTGGTGGCTGGTCTTCACCATTTGGAGACTTTATGAACTCACCGATTTTACAAGTTCTATGGTTTGTCTCTAAAGCTATGTTCTTTGTATTTGTACAAATATGGTTACGCTGGACTCTTCCAAGATTAAGAGTTGACCAATTGATGTTCTTATGCTGGAAAGTTCTATTACCTATATCATTTGTATGCTTTTTTGCAATGGCTTTATGCAGAATGTTAAACTAATTTTGTTTATCTGAGGAAAATAAAAATGAAACAATATATAAAAAGCATTTATAGCGGAATTTCTACTGTACTAATTGGTATGAAAATTACATTTAAACATTTGTTTACCAAAAATGTAACTATTCAATATCCGAATGTGCACCCGTTGGAATCTGCTTCAAATGATAAAATGCCTCTTAATGCCAGAAATAGATTAGACCTTGACTACGACGGGTGTAATGGTTGCAAAAGCTGCGAAAGAGTTTGTCCTGTCAATTGCATTAGCATCGAGACTTTAAAAGTTCTGCCTGACGACCCTGACCAGCCAACATTAAAAGATGGCGGAAAGCGTAAACTTTGGCTGACAAAGTATGAAATCGACTTTGCAAGATGTTGTTTCTGTGCCTTATGTGTTGGTGCTTGCCCGACAAGTGCAATTCATACTACTACGGAATTCGAGTATTCATCTTTTGATAAAAACGACCTAATCTATAAATTTCATAAATTAACCGAAGAGCAAATTGCGGAGAAGAGAAGATTGGTTGCCGAAGCCGATGCTAAAGCAAAAGCAGAAAAAGCCAGATTAGCTGCTCAAGCAGAGCAAACTCAGAGTTGATTTTGAAATATAAGATACTATTGAAATGAAATTAATAAATTTAGGAATTGATAGATTATGGGATTAGAGACTATTGTATTTTACTTTTTTGCACTTATCGTAATTGCATCGGCAGGTATGGTAGTATTGTCCAAAAATATAATGTATTCGGCATTTTCATTACTGTTTACATTGTTTGGAATTGCTGGTTTATATGTGCTGCTAATGGCTGATTTCGTTGCTGTTTCGCAGATTATGATTTATATCGGCGGTATATTAATACTGATTATCTTCGCCGTGATGCTTACTTCTCGTATTAATGGAGTGGACATGAAGTCCGGTCCGGTCGGGAAGTTAAACTTCATTATCGGAGGAGTGATAGCTGCCGCTATAGCAGTTGGGCTTTCAACTATATATGCCACTTCACACTGGATAAGCGGACCTCAAGGCGAGATAAAGACCTCGATAAATTTATTGGGTAATGCCTTGATGACTGAATATCTCTTAGCATTTGAAGTAGCTTCTGTATTGCTGCTAATTGCTTTAATCGGTGCGGCATTGATAGCAAGAAGAAAATAAATTATTAAATAATTTAAGGAAAAAAAATGTCAGTCGGATTGACGGAATTCTTAGTCATAAGTGCATTGCTGTTCGCCTTGGGTGTATTTGCAATAATCACTCGTAAGAATGCTATCTTAGTACTTATGGGCTTAGAGCTGATACTGAACGCCGCTAATATTAACTTCATAGCATTTTCAAGATTTGGTGGCATGAATATTAACGGTCAGATCGCAGCTATGTTTGTAATTATTCTCGCCGCTGCCGAAACAGCAGTTGCTTTGGCTATAGTGCTGAATATTTATCAAAATTATAAGCATGTAAACGTCGATGAAATCGATGCCATGAAAGATTAGTTTTGGTTTTGATTTAATTTATAACGGATATTATTAATAAAAATATTGTTGAAATATGACAGCAGAAAGTTTACTCTTAATAGCAGTAGTAATACTACTTCTACCTCTGTTAAGCTTCGTGATTAACGTCTTTTTCGGGAAGCGACTCGGAAATGTATCTTCTATTATAGGTACGTCAATTCTGGGTATCGACCTGATTCTTTCAGTCATCATACTTATCAATAAAGTATTTGGTGCTGTAGAGACTAAAGCTATTACCGGCTCAGCTATTGAAATATTTTCAAGCGAAGCTATGGTTCAGGCAAAATTCATTTGGTTTAGCATTGGTAATTTGACTATTAAATTAGGTATTGGCATTGACAATCTTGCAGCCATTATGCTTATTGTGGTAACACTGATAAGCTTTTTGGTACATCTTTTCTCGACTGTGTATATGCACGACGATAAAAGATTTCCAAGATTCTATGCTTATTTAGGTCTATTTACTTTTTCGATGCTCGGAATTGTATTAGCGAATAATTTATTGAATATGTACATCTTTTGGGAACTTGTAGGTATAAGCTCATACTTGCTTATCGGTTTCTGGTACGAAAAAGATTCGGCTGCTAACGCCGGTAAAAAAGCTTTCCTTACTAACAGAGTAGGCGACCTTGGCTTTTTAATCGGTATTATGATGCTATATTTCGTATTCGGAACCTTTATGTTTGATGAAGTATTCCCTTCATTAGCTTCTCAAGCTACATTAAACGGAATTCAAAGCGGTGCTATCGCATTGCCTTTAGGATTAGATTACGGAACTTATTTAACTTTAGCCGGAATATTTATTTTTTGCGGTGCTATCGGTAAATCTGCTCAATTCCCGCTACACGTTTGGTTACCTGATGCGATGGAAGGTCCTACTCCGGTTAGTGCCTTGATTCATGCCGCTACAATGGTTGCCGCAGGCGTTTATTTAACAGCAAAAGTATTCCCTATGCTGACCGGTGATGCCCTTACATTTATTGCATTTACCGGTGCTATAACCGCAATTTTCGCCGCTACTATAGCCGTAACACAGCGAGACTTTAAAAAAGTATTGGCTTACTCTACTGTCAGCCAGTTGGGTTACATGGTTATGGGGCTTGGTGTGGGAGCTTTTACTTCGGGATTCTTTCACTTAGTTACTCACGCTTGGTTCAAAGCTGCTTTATTCCTTGGCTCGGGTTCGGTTATTCATGCTATGCACGTATCAATGCATCATGCGAATGACCATCATACTGACCCACAGGACATATATAATATGGGCGGTTTAAGACATAATATGAAATGGACATATCTGACTTTCTTATTTGTTACTCTTGCAATTTCCGGCGTACCGCTAACTTCTGGCTTTTTAAGTAAAGATAGTATTTTAGCCGGTACCTTGGCTTATGCAAGCCTTTCCGGTGGAGGTTTGAATTGGTTTATTCCGATTGCCGGATTTGCGGCTGCAGGACTTACAGCGTTTTATATGTTCAGATTGACAATTTTGGCTTTCCACGGAAAACCTCAAACCGATATTGCTAAGCATACAAAGGAAAATACATTTCCGATAGTATTCCCATTGGTGGTACTTGCCTGTTTATCTTTATGGTTCGTTTATTCATATAATCCGACTAACGCCGCTAGTGGCTGGTTCTATGATAAAATTAAAATGCCCGAGACCGCAGTTCCGGCTCAGTATCAGAGACCTTATCTACTACCTGAAAAAGCAGAGACTGCCGTAGCTGAAGCTACTATTTCTCAATCTACTAACCAGCACGAAGTTGCAAGTGTCGTTGCTCATGGCAGCAGTCACTATATAAATAAATATGAAGAAGAAGTTCATCATTTCCATTTACCGGCTATGATATTATCATTATTAATAGCAGGGACAGGTATCTTGATTGCGTTCTTGATTTATCAGTTCAAAATATTTAGTGCCGATAACATGGAGAAACAATTCAAGCTACTACATACAGCTACTTACAGAAAATGGTACTTTGATGAAATTTACGATGCTACTGTAATTGGCGGAATTTTATTATTGTCAAAATTCTTATCATACTTTGATGCAAAGGTAATCGACGGCTTTGTTAATCTTACTGCCGGAGTTACTAATATTTCGTCAAAAGTAGTTGGAGTATTTGATAATGTAGTGGTCGATGGTATCGTTAATTTGGTTGCTAATGCCACAGGAGCTGCCGGCGGAGTTTTACGTAAAATACAAACCGGTAAAGTGCAGACCTATGTTGCTATGGCAATAGCAGGCTTGATAGTTATAATTTACTTCTTTATATAATGATAATATTTGGAATAGTAAATTATAATAATCGATATATTGAAAAATTAGTTAAATAAATAAATCTATACGGAGGTTAAATGCCGGGGTCATTTGGATTACCGATTTTGAGTTGGATAACATTCCTGCCTATACTTGGTATGCTCATATTATTTTTAATACCGAGCGGGAAAGACGAAGCAAGCAAAGAAGCTTCTAAAAAATACTTTAGGTGGGTTACAGTTGGTATTACATTTATCCAACTTGTTTTAGCAATAATTATCTTTTTGAATTTTAATAATTCTCTTAGTGGAGTTAATGATCCAAACGGATTCCAATTCGTGGAACGCTTTAACTGGATCAGAGCTTATTTGCCTATGATGGGTACAGTTAATATCGAATACTTTGTTGGTATTGACGGTATAAGTGCTCCAATGATATTATTGACAGCAATTATTTGCTTTGTAGCGTCGTTTACTTCTTTCGGCATAGAAAAGCAAGTAAAAGGCTATATGGCAATGTATTTATTGTTAGATACAGGCATGATGGGCGTTTTCATTGCCCTTGATTTTTTCTTATTCTATGTATTCTGGGAATTGATGCTTCTACCTATGTATTTCTTGATAGGTATTTGGGGCGGTCCTCGAAAAGAATATGCTGCTATTAAGTTCTTTATTTATACATTAGCCGGTTCTGTTTTGATGCTCTTAGTAATGATTGGTCTTTACTTCAGCTATCAAATGCCTGACCCGTTAAATCCGGCAGTTCATATTAATACTTTTAATATTTTGGCAATGATGGACCCGAGAAATTTAGTTGTCGGTTCAATATTTTCTGAGATTGGTACCGACATTAGATATTGGGCATTTGCCGGACTATTTATCGGTTTTGCTATTAAAGTGCCGTCTGTGCCGTTTCACACTTGGTTGCCTGATGCACATGTGGAAGCTCCGACTCCTATAAGTGTTATTCTTGCCGGTGTATTATTGAAAATGGGCGCTTATGGATTTTTAAGAATTGCTTTCCCGATTTTCCCTGATGCTCTGGGGCACTTCCAATGGTGGATAGCCATGATTGGTATGATTAGTATTGTCTATGGTGCATTCTGTGCATTAGGGCAGCACAAAGTAGGAAAACGCGACTTTAAGAAGATGATTGCTTATTCTTCGGTGAGTCACATGGGTTATGTAATGATTGGTCTTGCTTCTATGACTCCTGAGGGCGTTACCGGAGCAATTTTCCAAATGTTTAACCACGGTACGATTACCGCTATGCTATTTATGATTGTTGGTGTACTCTATGATAGAGCTCACACTCGTTGTCTTGATGACTTCGGCGGTATGGCTAACAAAATGCCAATCTATACCGGAGTGATGACTATAGCATTTTTTGCAGCTATCGGTTTGCCGGGCTTAAGTGGCTTTATCAGTGAGACTTTAGTTTTCTTAGGGTCATTTAAAGCTTTCCCTGTGATTACAGTGATTTCCGGTCTCGGAATTATTCTGGGAGCTGCATATATGCTTTGGGCACTTCAAAAAGTGTTCTTTGGAAAATTACCTGAAAAATGGTCAGGACCTTGGGATCCAACACATAAAAAATACAAAACAGATGATATTAATGCTATCGAATTGACTGCATTAGTTCCTCTTGCTTTAATTATAATTTATCTTGGTATTAATCCTTCACCGATTATTGATATGATGGCAGCATCTGTTAATCATTTTGTTGAAGTTTTAAAACCGGTAATGTATATCGGTGGCGTAACATCCGGTATGTAATTTGTAAATAATTACTAAGAGATACAAAATATGTTTGATACAAATTTTTTACAAAATATTAGCAATCACTTTGCAGGAAGTGTTAACATTTTCTTGCCGGAAATCGCACTACTTGTTACGTTTATTTTAGCTCTTTTTATGGATGTTATATTTAAAAAAGTAAGAAGTATTGCCGGTTACACTGTCTGCATTGGGTTTGTCGCTACGGCAGTTTTACTTGCATTTCAGTGTGGAAGTACTAATACTAATGCCTTTCTTTCTATGATTTCTGTTGACCCGTTTGCACAGTATTTTAAGTATTTAATTCTCCTTGCGAGTTTTATTATTGTGCTTTTGTCATTTTTCTCTAATGAAATCAATAAAGACGGACGTAAAGTAGGAGAATACTATTCGCTGATTGCCGGTATGACTTTCGGTATGTTTTTGCTGGTTGGAGCATCTAACTTAATTATGATATACATTGGTATTGAAATATTAAGCTTAACATCTTATGTTTTAGCCGGATTTACAAAAGAAATCAAAAGAGCAAGCGAAGCTTCTCTTAAATATGTAATTTATGGTTCGGTTTCTTCGGGTGTGATGGTCTATGGTATGTCTATACTATTCGGGCTAACCGGTACTTTAAGTATTACTGAATTATCAATTATCTTAACTAACGGTCAATTAGATACTATCCCATTGTTAGTCTCCTGCCTGATGATTATTTCCGGCTTTGGATATAAAATTTCAGCAGTACCATTTCACTTCTGGACTCCGGATGTATATGAAGGTTCACCGGTTACTATTACAGCATTCTTATCTGTTTCATCTAAAGCTGCAGGCTTTGGAGCATTGATTAGATTTGTGATAGTTGTTTTAGCTCATAATCCGAATATCGACTGGCAGATAGTTATTGCTGTATTGGCAGTATTAACTATGACTCTTGGTAACTTGGTAGCGATTTGGCAAACAAATGCCAAAAGACTATTGGCTTACTCAAGTATTTCTCATGCCGGATATATGCTTATGGCTTTGGTAGTAATGAACCAAATCGGAATAGCATCTATACTGATATATATGTTTATGTATTTATTTATGAACCTTGGTGCATTTGCTGTAGTTATGCTAATTGCAAACAAAACAGGAAATGAAGATATTGATGACTATAACGGTTTAGGTTATAAAATGCCGGTGTTAAGCATCTGCATGGTTGTATTCTTGATTTCATTAGCAGGAATTCCGCCTACAGGTGGCTTTGTCGGTAAGTTATATGTGTTTACCGCATTGTTTAATTCCGGTACTCAATGGCTATGGCTTGCAATTATCGGTGTTATCAATAGTGTGATTTCACTTTTCTATTATGCGAAAATATTTAGAAATATGTATTTACGCGGAACCGATTATAAAGGTGAAGTGATTTCTCACTCTCCTTTAGCATTGACAATTGTTATACTTTTGGCTATTCCGACTGTATTATTCGGAGTTTACTTCGGTCCTATAGTTGACTGGGCAAATGCTTCAGCCGCAATATTCTTTGTAAAATAAGCAGAATATAATAATTAGAATTTCAATATTATTTAAGCCGTTTGCTAATCACAAACGGCTTAAAATTTTTTACAGCTGCTCATTTTACGCAAGTTGCTAAAGTGTAATATTTTGATTTCTTCTATTTATCTCTACGGTTTAGCATTGCAGGTTAAGCAATTAAGGGATAGAGATTTGGAAGATAGGGGACTGGTGGCTGGTAACTATTCTTGATACTTAACTGTTTAGATGTGGTATTTGGCATCGCATAGCTATGACGAGGTGGTTCTTGGAAATACTGATTTTACAAATGTATAACTTCTAACTGGGCTAAGAAAAAAAAATAATGAATATATCAATAATTCAAATTTGTTTTATGATTTGATTCACAGTTTTTTTGACTTTTATTTTATTGCTCAACTATAAAAGCGTTATACCCTATTTTATAATAATAATTAAAATATTGAAATTACTAAAATTTTGTGCCAAATGCCACGCCAATATAAAATCCGCCGAAATCTGTAATAGCACTATTTCTTACACTATAGAGACCATCGCCGCCAAAGGGAACCAAATAATACCTAAAATTAAGACTTACCAAAGATTTACCGATGCCGAAGTCAGACCCAATACCGGCAAATCCGCCCATTCTCAAATATGTAATACCATAATGAGTAGCGTTAAAAAATTCTCTGTCATAAGGGGTAGATATTATTAATGTAGGAGAAGCTGCAGCACAAACATAAGGTTTAAAACTTTCGCCTAAAAGATCTGTTAATACAAAATATTTCAATCCGAAGGAAATCGGAATTTTGAATAATCTATTTAATTTATCAGGAACTCTATACTCTCCCTTAATATTATCCCAATATTCCAATTCGTCGGTATTTCTGGCTCCGGAAAATAATATACTTGTTGTAATTTGTATATTTTCGCTGATACCAAAATTAAAAATTGTGCCGAAAGCAAATCCGCTCCCTGAAAGTGATAGGTCAATCCCCCAATTGTTATAAAAAACAGGTGAAGTAAATTTATCGTCAATTAAAGGTCTCGGTGATTCAAAAATAAAGTCATTATCATCGGAATTGTTATCAGCGAGCAAAATGCACGTATTTGCCATAAATATCAATGATATAGCAAATATATATGATATAATGTTATTTTTCTTCATCTCAACCATTCAAAATTATTTTTACAATTTTCAGTATTTGTAACGAATAAACTACTTTTAAATTTTTATCAAAATGAATTTTTGCGTAATTTTACATTCCGAAGTGTGCAAATTTTAAAATTACTTGAGAAATTTGTTGATAAAATGAAGATAAAAGAGCTTATAAATAAAATAGAAACCGAGTTCAAACCCGAATATGCTATGCCGGGAGACAAAGTCGGCTTACAGATTCAAAGCGGGAATACTGAGGTAAATAATATTTTAGTTGCTTATGAAATCAATAACGACGTGATTAACGAAGCCATTATTAACAAAGTCGATTTTATACTATCTTTTCATCCTTTAATTTATAGTAGTTTAGATTCAATTACCAATGATAGCCGTGTCGGAGATTTGGTAACAAAACTTATTAAAAATTCAATCTCGCTATATGTGATTCATACTTGCTTTGATGCTCATCCTAAAGGTACAAATTATTTATTGGCACAGAAATTAAAGCTCAATATTACTGATGTACTTGCCGAATACCAAAATCAAAATGGAATCGGAATGGGAGTAATAGCTGAATTGGGAGAGCCAATTAGCTCAAGTGAATTGATTACTAAAGTGAAAGATACAATTAATCCAAATCTTAGGTATAATGACGATATACCTAAAATAATCAAACGCATAGCCATAGTTGGCGGTAGCGGATTCTCGTTTATCGGGCATGTGATTGATAAGCAATGCGATGCTTTTATTACAGCAGATATTACTTATCACAAATTTCATGAAATAAATTCAAAAATATTATTGATAGATGCAGGTCATTATGAAACAGAACAGTTTATTACTGACGGCGTTTTTAAATTAGTAAACGGTCTATTACAAGAGAATGTAAATATTTTAGTATCTAAAATAAATTCTAATCCTGTAAGTTATATATGAAAATAATTATTTATAAATATAAGCGGTAGGCAATAAATGAAATCAGAATTACAATATTTGGCAGAGCTCGCAATTGTGGACCAAAAGCTTGATGAACTACAAGATGATTGCGGTGATCTTCCACTAATTATCAAAAAATTAGAGAAAAAAGTTTATGATTTAGATAATGTAGTCAAGGAAACAGAACAGATAATTAGCGATGTAAAGAAATTCAAAGCAGACTCTAAAGTAACCTTAGCAACTCTTAAAGATAAAGAAGATAAGTTGACTTCCCAGCAATTCAACGTTCGCAATAATAAAGAATTTGATGCTATCACCAAAGAAGTTGAACATATTCGTAGCGAATATGTTAAGTTAACTGACGAACTTCGTTCTGTAGGTGTAAAAGAAGAAAACCTTAGTAACATGATAGTTGACCAGAGAAATCAAGCCGATACCGCTAAAATTGAACTTGACGAAAAGCAAAAAGAATTAGATTTGATTACGAGTGACCAAAACGAAGAGTTAAACGAGCTTAGAGGTATCAAAAAAGGGCTCACACAGCACATTTCTAAACATTGGTTGTCTGAGTATCTAAGAATAAGAACCTTGCATTCAGACTCGGTTGTGCCTATTAAGAGAAACAGTTGTAGTGGTTGCTATAGTTCATTTCCTCCGCAGAAATTAGTTGAAATAAGAAATAATGACGATAAAATTTTCTACTGCGAAAATTGTGGCAGACTTGTTTATCAGCAAGAATTATATATTGAACAAAGTATATTAGATATTTTATAAATTTTATAATATTTTTTAAATTAATAAAAATTATAAACATTTAAGCATATTGAGGCAGTCTCATAATAGAATTAATCGAGAAAAGTACATTGAAATAAACTTAGCGGGGAAAGCAGGCAATCGCGGTTGAGAAATCAGCTGAGGAAAGTCCGAACTCCACAGGACGGTGTGCTTCGTAACACGAAGGCGGCAACCCATTTATGGAGAGCCGATGGAAAGTGCAACAGAAAGTAAACCGCCCTAAAGCTTGCTTTAGGGTAAGGGTGAAACGGCGAGGTAAGAGCTCACCGGCGGTAGGGGTAACCCTGCCGGACAGGTAAACCCCGCACGGAGCAAAACCAAATAAGAATGCGTTATTATTTATAATAGGAGGGCTGTCCGTTCAAACCTTTGGGTACGTATTCGGGTAGGTTGCTTGAGGGTAACGGTAACGTTACTCCCAGATAAATGATTGCCTCCGTTAGCAATAATGAAGACAGAATTCGGCTTATAGCCTTCTTCGCTAAGAATATTTAATTAATTAATAGGAGAAACAAAGTGGTTTTACCGGAAGATCCGTTTATCAGAGAATTATTACCGGAATTTATCGACACTTGGATTGATGACTTAGATAATCAATTCGGTCCGGCAATTAAAAATAGAAATAGCCAAGATTTATATAGATTAGGGCATACTTTAAAAGGCTCTTGCTTTCAATTCGGCTTAGACCGGATTGCAAATATGGGCATTGAATTAATGGGCTATGCTAAAGAAGAAAATTGGGATTCGGCATTAGTATTAATACCAAATATCAAAGCTGAATTTTTCTTGATGAAATCCGAAGTAGAATCAATTTAGCTACTTTACTCTCATTATTTGCAATTGTAGTATTTTTTTTGTATTTTAAAATACTTTTAGAATATTAATTTGGGTGAAATAATGAAAAAGCTTATTATATTATGTATGTTTATTCTGACGTTTTGTGCTGTTAATTCATATAGCCAAGTCAGAGTTGCATTTTTACCGTTTCAAAATAGTACGGGTAAAATTGAGCTTAACAAATGGTGCTATGAATTGCAGGATTCTTTGCAAAAGTATTTTGTTGCTCTGGGAGTAGTGTCGAACGATTTTTATATAGTTCCATACGATTCAATTGAAATTGCACTTGCTGAAATGAACTTGAATCCGTCTAATCCTCAATTTGCTTCCGATATGTGGAAAGTAGTCGAAAATCTTCATGTTCAATATGTGATCAGTGGCAATTTTATTATCCAAGCAGAAAGATTCTTAGTTAATACCTATATCTATGATGTAGATATGAAATTAGCACTTACTACTCATCAGGCTCGTGATATATTTTTACCTTTAGATAAGATATTATCCGGTATTAGACCAATTGGGAAAAAATTGCAAGGATTCTTTATCAAGCAATAAGTTTTTCCTTTATTTTGTTTTTGATAACGATGGACACGGCAATTGCAGTTTCCATCGTTTAATTATTTACCAATTAGAAAGATAATTATGCCAAACAAAGAAAAATTACGAAGCTTTTTTATTGAGAATAAATTATTCAGATGTATAGTCAATATACTAATTGGAGCAATTCTGTTATATGTATCTTCTTTAGAACTTTTTGCCAACGAAGCGTTTTCATTTCTACTTGTATTCTCGATTTTCCTTTTCGTAGCTTCTATTTATTTTATATATAAAAACTTACTATTACTCGTCTTTGGTCTTCCAAAGCTTAGAATTAACGGAGACCGGCTCGAATATTATACAATATTCAAAAAGCAATCTTTCCCAATAGATAAGGTATTTATTACAAAACAAAGATTGATTTTTGAAAGATTTATTTATATCAAAGTGGATAATAAAAAATTGATATTTTATTACTATTCATTAGATGATGATTTCAGAAAAGCATTAGGGATATAATATTATTTTTAAAAAAGCAAGAGAGCAATTATTTCTAACCGCTAAAATTATGAATGTAGAATCTACATGTTCTACATTGTAAATTTTAAAATTTAGTAACGGAAATAATTTATATTGAGCGAGAGGCACAACTCAGTGTAAACACTTAGTCAAGTAAGAATTATAAATATTCGAGAATAAAATCTGCAAGCAGACCTGAAAAACGGACTTCTATAAATCACACTTAATGAAAATAATTCACATACCTAAGCAGTACGGCACATTTGGCGATAAATATCGATTACGTACTATTTATTAATGAATTCCAAACTAAAAGTATTATGATAAAAAATAATGGATAAATATATTCAATTCATGCGTAACCTTTTATTGATTTGATGTGTCTATCCAATATATAAAAATGAAGAAAAATGAAAAATAATGAAAATATATCTTGTTTATGAATATAGCATTTGGTAACTTGCATTTGTGCTGTCTTATATTTAATAATTATAATCTTAATTTATGTTATAAATTGCTTGGCGTGAAAACCGAATTTAGAAAACCGTACCTTGAATACTGCTTAAATAATATAAATAGTGGTATTATTTGTTTTATATTTATGAAATATTAGGAGGAAAACCTTATGAAACGTGTATGTTTTTTCACGGCACTGCTAATAGCGGTAGCATTTCTTAGCTTTGAAAAGAGCTATGCTATTGACCCCGATTGTCTGGAAATAGTTTTGGGTAATGATGGTTATTCTTCCGAAAATCTTGATTCAATAATGGTGGACACTTGCACAAACTCTCCCACATACAATAAATGGTATGCTAAGAAAGGAATTGTAATTCGATTTTATGATTATCCATTTATTGAAGAACCGATTCCTATAAATATTATAAAATATTGGTATGATATAGATACTAATCTTGCTCTATTAAAAGAAAGGCTTCAGAACATTAGTAATAAATATGGTATTTTTACAATAATCAGAGAGACAAAAGATGAATTTTCACATCTTTACAGAAAAGATTTTACATTGACATTTGAAAATTATATTTGTTTTGATTCCTTATGTTATGATATTATTGATAGTTCTGCTAATGTATGGTCAATCAATTTTAGATTTGTGCCTGAGAAATTAGACGTTAAAGAAAATAATTATAACCCAATTATATATAATGAAGATAATATACTGAAAATAAATTGTAGTTTAAGTATTAATAGTAAAATAAAACTAATTGATATTTACGGGAATATTTACAATACCAATTTTGAAATTATGGACAATACTGTTAATATAAATATATCAAATTTATCAATAGGAGTTTATTTCATTCAAATTGATAATTTAAAACCAATTAAATTTATTAAGTATTTAGGAAGTTAATGCGTGAATAAAACAACTATGATATTACAATGGCAGTATATCCTGATTCAAATAATTTAGCAAATGGAGATAAAGATGTAAAGCCAATTAATGTTGGAGATGTATAAATTCTATCAACAAACTAAATTTGATAGCTTAACTGAACAAGTGCCAAAAAGACATTGATGTTTTAAAATGATATGCTCGGGAAATGCTCGTTTTTGCTTAAAAAAGGGGCATAAATGGGCAGATTTGCGAATTATTCAGTTAACTTATCTGAAAATAATATTTTCATTACTCCTATATTTATCAATCATTTACCTTTGAGCCGATGAGCGGACTTGAACCGCTGACCTAATCATTACGAATGAACATATAATCATTGTAAGTGCTTTAAATACAACATAGATAAAAATAACTGGGCGAAAATCGGGACGTTTTGTTTTGACATTTATACAAAATAAAACTTCATTGTTTTCGTAAACAAAAATTCAAGTAAATTTATCAGATTATTTTTGGGGAAAAATATGCCGTATATTTCTGAAAAATGCGAAAGACTTCGATTTCGCACATATAAATGTGTTCAAAAATTGAGAAACGAATCAAACACGATATATTCTGAAAAAAAGGCATTTCAGATTATTCTTGAGAGAGCTGCTATTGCTAAAGCACCTACCGGATTTGAAAAAGATAATTTCAGTAATTCATACCAAGCTTATAGGCACTTCAAGATGAACAAGAAAGAGGATTTGCAATATTACGATATAAAATAATGAACACGTTTGAACAACATATTTAAGCATAAATATAAGACGAATAAGACCTTACAAAATAAAATATCTCGAAAAATCGGTATTTATGTATTGGGAACATTACATTAAGGAAAAATGGAATACTATAACGAGTCAGAAGAGAATATACGTAAGGTAAAAAAGGCATTAAAAAATCAAAGGCTTCATAGGCATATAGAAGACGAATTCAATGCGTACCTGCCATTATTAAATCTCTTACAAAGGAGAAAAATAAAGAGATACAAACTTGTAAATAGGAGCAGATAATGAGTTTAAATTACGCATTCGATAGTTCAGGTTTTACACGAGTAGGGCTTTTGCAAATGTCGGTTGAATATGCAAATGTATTACGTGTAATTTATATGGACATAAATCATAATGAAAGTTGGTTAAATGCTTTACCGTTTGCTGAGAGTTACACATATTCGCAAGTTAATTACATAGTAAATGCGTATGTCAATTTGCAGTTAGATGAAGAATTAGTCAATACTTACAATCTAAAGCCTTACAATGCGGGCACACCTGATGATGTGCTTTTAATAAGATTAGAAATTATTTCAAGCCAGAATAAAGATTTAGTAAAAAAAGTTCTTGATAGACTGTATTATAATACTATCCAGTCAAGAGGCATAGCAAGCACTAAATATCTTGACCCATTAGGTTACAAAAACAACGAAGCATATTCAAACAATACACCGAGTAACAGTCAAAGCTGGCTTGATAAAGTTAATCCGTTCTCAAGTGATGATACTCAAGGTTTAGTAGCAAATGTTAAAGATTTACTTGAAGGAACAATATTGTTAGCAATTATCGGCGGTGGTCTATACGTCGGATACCAACTATATCAAGGGACTAAATAATGGCATTTACGGAATTGGAATTAAAACCCGGTGATGCGGGAGTTAAAGATACAGTAAATAGATTTATGATTACTTATGCTGTCAAGTATTCGACAGACAGTCAGATAAAAAAAATCGTTCAGCAGGAAACACGCAAGTATAGCGATGATATAAGTAAAATAAAAGCCTTATTTCGTTATATAATTAGAAAGATGACGTATAAGTCAGACCCTCCGGATGCCGAATTGGTAATGTCGCCTAAACACACACTGTTAGGCACAAAAAACTATGGAGACTGCGACGACCTTTCAGTTGCACTTGCGTGTCTATTGCTTGCTGCCGGTTACAAGTGTGCGTATAAGACTGTTGCGTGGAAGCCGGGGGCTGGTGATAATTTCTCGCATGTATATGTAGTAGTAGAATATGAAAACGGATTAGTCCCATTAGACCCGACTATGAAAGAAATAGGATTTGGTAACGAGGTATCAAAAATCAGACGTGCGAAAATTTGGAAAGCAGGATAAAGAAAATCCCCTAATTTGATTTTATTTTCGTTTTCATTCAAGACTACTGATAAGGAGTTAAACCCATTTAAACCTATAAAATTGAGCTAATCAAATATAACACAAATATTTACCAAGACGTGAAAAAGAAGAATTCGCTATTTATGTAGGAATTATTATTTTTCAGAACGGATTGATAATGAAGCTTAAAGGATTAGACGACAATTTAGCAAATACTTTTTACTCAAAAAATGGATTATTTGGTTTAAGTGATTCCGATACTTGTAATCAGGGAGGCGGAGAACCATGCTTTGCATTAACAGCCAACGATAAATGTTATAATATTGAAATATTTAAAGAATCATTATTCTGGCTTATACTTATTTATAATTATGAGAAAGTTACAGACTATTGGTTTGCTGACAGATTAAGAAATACTATATCGGCGAGACTTCAAAACGGCAAAAAAGCTTATATAGAGCTTTCTGACGGACGTAAAATATATGTGTTTAATAAAGAATTTGATGAATCTCTAACAAAAAGTAATTCCGAAGAAAAAATAAGGAAATACCTCGACAATTACAGAGATGTTGAGCTACCAAAACAAAAAATAAATGCAGGTGATGCGTTTTGGACAGGAGCTTTAAATCCCGAATATATAGCATTAGGTATGGGAGGTGCATTTAGCGATAAATACGGTAATTCCGTATTCGCCTATGTAAAAAACGGATATGGTGGTTCTTTATCAAGACAATTAGCACAGGACGGGTATTTCGGCAATGTTGTACTTGATGGGAAAACTAACCATCATTTCAAGTTTCACTATGATTTTAAAAATAGAAATAGCGGTGTACGATTTGAAGACTGGTCAGGAAAGCCATCAGACAATTCAACGGGTGAAGTATGCTTCATAGCAACAACAAATTTTACAGGCAATGGATACCAAACCGATTTAATTGCCGATTTCGAGAGAACTTATAATGGACATAATTTTTGTGATGATGTTTATAAACATGCTCTTGAAACATCCGACAAATTGGGAAAACTTAACAGACCTATAATATGGCAACTGCAAAGAGATGATACTATTATATCATCAAATACTGTTTGGACATTAGCTGCTGCCGGATTAACGGTAGTATTAGGTGCAGTTGGCTTGTCAGCTATAGCAGGACCCTTAATTGGATTAGCACAAAAGGCAGTTTCCGGCAAAAAAGGTCTTACTTTAGCCGATGCTTTGGATTCGGGAATTGGCACAGCATTGTTGCCTAAAAACTCTCCTTTATTAAATGCCCTTCCTTTAGCCAACAGTTATGCAAAAAAGGACTGGGCGGGACTTGCTACAAGTGCTTTGGGGATTAGCGGACTTACTGATAAAAATACAATTAAAATGTTGCAAAATAATGATGTAATGACATTGTTAAAATCCTCTAAAGGACAAAGTTTTGACAGTATTGCAAAATTAGCACAAAATGTAACAAATTTGGAATTACCAAAAGGTATAACAAACAGTTTAAAATCAGGGACAGCAGTTCAAGAATTACTTAATTCCGGAGACGTTACACAGACAAAAGCATTAGTTGCTATGTTTGCTACAGCATCAAGTGGGGGATATTCTGCTTCAATACCTACAAAAGGATTGAATATAGCCAGTGGAAATAATAATATTCAGCATTTAATTCCAATAATGTTAGAAAATGATACTAATCATTTCGGGGCAAACACAGACCCAAACATGCACAATCAGTTATTAAGAATGGCAAACGGATTTACTGTAAATAAAAATGTATTTGACGGGATAGTACTTGAGGGATTACAAAACAAAATGTCTCTCGGAGATGGTTTATCTGATAATAAAGAGATTGTACTTCCTGCCGGACTACCTTTAGCAAAACGCGAATGTTTTGCTAAATATTTAAAATGTAAAGGATTTTCTGTAATTGTCGGTTCAGAAACACAAGCCAAACAAGAGATAACAAACCCGACAGTAGCAAGAACCACAACATCAAGTAATAAGACTACAGTATCAGTCAGCAGAAAGGAATGGAAATAATGTGTAATTGCAGAAATAACAATAATAATAACAATTTAAGCGGAATTGTATCTGCTCAAGCTTACAGTAATAAAGCATCATTAGTAAATAAATCGCTAACAAATCAAAAATTGTTAATGCCTGAGCTTCTGAAAATATCCGAATCAAGCCCAAAGATAATATCTTACAATTCTGCAAATTCTGCAAAGACGGCAGAAACTGGTTCGAGTTTACCGAGTTGGGTATTACCGCTTGGGGCAGTAGCAGTAGCAGGAATAATTTTATATACGATAATATAGCAAGGAGATAGAGACAAAATGGCAGTTACAGAATCGGAATTAAAAGCAATCAATATTTTAGATGCAGGAACAAACTGGATACTTCCGGCTGTTGAAAGTCAATTTCAGAATTACATTGGTAAAGGTAATTCTGAAAATATACATTTCTCAGCATCAAAAATAGCAGAACTTGATGCAATGGAATTCAAGAAAAAAGCGAAAATGCTTGGATACACAGAGTATCTGAACGGCAGTGGCGGTATTCTTGAGAATATAAATTGGGTTCAAGTCGGCGGAGCATTGGCAATAGGTGCATTAATTGGCATATTGATAAAGAAATTTATTATAAAGTAACAAATAGCAAGGAGTAAGAACAAAATGGCTATGAATTTCAAAGCGAACTTAAAACGCGGATTTAGCAAGAACGAATTACTAAGTGACTTAAAGAGCATATTAGCAGTGCCTTTATATGTAGGAATCCCATCAATATTTAAACTTTCCGGTTGGTTCGGTTGGACTGTCGGGGTAAGTGTACCGTACATTTTGGGTAAATTATTAGGTATGAATGAAATGTCAAAAGGTGCTTTAGCAATCGGGCTGACCCATTTAGCATATTTATATTTAGATGACCCTATCAAAAAAATCAATGATGTGGGTATTTGGGAATTAGGTACAGGCAAAAGTATGTCTGATTACGGATATTTGCAAAATGATACTTACGGAATCGGAAGTATAAACAATTCATATATGAAACAATTACCGAACGGCGAAAATATAATGTATTATCCGGGAGCAGGTGTAAATGATTATATAGCACCGGGCACTGTGCTAAATGACTATGTAAATACTTCTGCATTATCGGATAGAAACATAAATCAGGGAGCTTTTCAACCATTTTATGCAAATGTAGCATAATTTAATACAAAAAGACAATATGTAATATTTAATATCTAAAATTAAAAAATTAATATTTAAAAAATCAAACATCAATATAAAAAAGAAAAAGGATAAAGAAAATGGCAGTAGATAAAAGCATTTTAGATAGTTTCGGTTTACCCGAAGGCACCCAATTAGAAGAATTAGCTTCAATCGTGTATGACACTATGTATATAAAAGCCGGAGATGCGGTTCCTGACCTAAGTCAATTATTTACTCATGCATTTAAAACAAATGCAATGAGAAATGAAGCATTTCCGTTAACAAGTGGCAGATTGATAGTACTTAAAGGATTGAAGATAGAACATAATCTTCAATATTCCGATGCCGAATTATTAAAATTATTTGAAATCAATTCGATAATTACAACAACAATTGAAGATAAAAGATATTCAGATATTCCTCTTCAATTATACACTTCGTATAACCGAGTTCCAAACGGATATATAGGTACGTCAAAGTTAAATACCGACATTACGAATGTACAAGCTTCGACAGTTGTTTCCAGTGCTAACGGTATTCCGGTATTACCTCAAGATGTAAAGGTACCTCATCAAGGTAAAATTGACATAGCTTTTAAAAACAATGTTCAAACAAAAACAAAAACCGGAGCTCCGGGCGTAGGTGTTAAAGGTTCTGATATAAAAAATATGTACCCTGAAGCAGTTGACGCTGATTATTATTACTACATTAAATTTACCTTCACAGGTATTATGTACAGACCGGTAAAATAGTGGGTTTGCCCCTTTTTTAAAATATTAAAGGATAATATCTTATGCAAATAAGCAAGAATATTGATTTAAACAATATAAAAATTGAACAAGCCATTATAGACCATAATGTTGAATTGCAGAATTTCGGTTTAGTGTTTGACAATATGATTATAAACTCGACAAACGGTTCAGTAGAAAAACGATTGAATATAGGTAACAATCCTTTTTTATTAAGAGGAATTGTAATAACGGCATATTCAACAAAAGACGGAAATCTATTTCGCTCGGCAAATTATGCTCCCGATGATAAATTTTTGATACAAATTATCAATGGCAGAACATCAAATTTAATGTTTAGTTCAGATGTTGATATACAGCTATTTGCACCGATAATCGGTCAAGGAAATCTGCTATTTACTCCGACAATATTAGAAAACAACAATGAAATTATTGTAAAAATCAGACACAACGGAGTGAAATTAGAATCTGACAATTCAAATTCAATGACTTTAGGCATAGAAAACCAAGTAAAATTCCAAGTAGTATTTTTAGGTGCAAAAATTCATCAAGGCAGGAATTAATAATGAGCGGAACAAGACAATACACTCAACCACAATCAAGTCAAAATTTAATTCTTGACGGTGCGAGTTTAAATGTAAATATTCCGGCAGAGAAAATCGAAAGATTACATCAAAGATTTTCTCTATCCGATGATGTAAGACAGTGGCAGTCAATTCCAAGAAATATTTATATTCCTGAAGTAGCTAATCCGATTTTCAGATCAAGTGCAATTAGCAATTATAATTTTATAGTTATTCCTTTTTGCAATCAAACCGAAAAGCAGAATTATTACTTTCAAGCTCACGACAGAAAACTAAATGCCAATGCCGATAATCCTTTAACAATGGAAATATATGCAAAATTGGATAGACCTTTGGGTAATACAAAAGCATATTTACATGGACTTACTTTTGTAGCTTATGACTATAATGAACCTTTACCGTTTATTGATATGGATATTTTGTCAAAGCCGGCTTTTATTTTTAACTGTATAGATAATATAAATACTACAATTGAACTCGGAGATGCTTTACATCAATTAAGAAATATAGGTATCTCTTTCGATGAAGCTTGTATGGTAAATCTTGAAGGCAGAAAATACAAATGGAGTTCTTTATCATCTGCTGATGATGACGGAGTAAATGTAATTGCACCTGAAAATATAGTCGGAAACGGAAGATGGTTATTGGTTGATTCTTCGAGTGGATGGGATTATAAACAATTTCTGATAATTGAGGATGCTTTTCCAAAAGTGCAGACAAATTCCGAACATTTAAAAGGTGAAACCGGCAAAATCACTTCTACATTCAGAAAAGGAATAATTGTCGGCATGGTAGATAAAAGTATCAATTCAATTGAGAAATTAGAGTTATTCGGCAATAACAATGGTTCAGGTTTGCTTAGTTATAATACGTCAGGCAGATATACAACAGCGAATTTCCCTGACTTTGGAAATTACAGATTAACAAATGCAGTTCAGAAATCAGCGAGAAAACTCTTAGGTCAGACAGCTCCACGTAGTGCAGTTGTTCACGGTGCTTTGCCATCGGACTGGCTAAATAATAATTTCAAGCTTGAAATATTTTGCTATATACCTAATAATGAAGTTCCAAGTGAAGGACAGTCAAGACTGATTTGGTCATCGGAGGGAACATATTGCGGACACTGGGCAACTGATGAGATAATCCATCAGGCAATAAGTTCAATAGATGTAAAAATCCACGATTCTGCTACTGATTTAATTGCAGTTGTAAGCGGTTGTGGTTGGTTTTGCTATACCGATA
Organism: uncultured bacterium; assembly: GCA_942493235.1. GTDB lineage: Bacteria > Bacteroidota > Ignavibacteria > Kapaibacteriales > UBA2268 > ENR-C587. The sequence goes on from OW818676.1 coordinate 1,835,804, forward strand.
CAATCGGTAATGGCGAATATGCCGATAGACAACTCGGATATACCGAAACCGATAACGGATTAAATCATACGGTAAGAACTCTTGTTCAAATGCCTGTAAAAGTGCAATTAGATGTCAGATATTCGGATATATAGAAGAAAGAAAAAGTTCAATGTATAATAATAATGTACCATACAGTATAAGCCCAATACCTGGTTCCGGAATAAATATTCCTACACCGGATAGAAATAGTTTGGAGCGTAGGCAGACTTGTCTTTGGATAAGTAAACCAGCCGGTTCAACACTTCCTAATCCGGTAGGCTCCCGAGCATATAATTGGCATTTGAAAAATTGGTTAACCGAGTACAAAGCATTTGATGAAACAAGCGTTCCAAAAGCAGGAGACTCACGATTAAATTTAGTGTTAATCGCCGGCAATCCGAACATTATGATAAATAATCAGATAGTTATTCGTAGTGTTCAATTTGTAAATTACTGTGTTCGTTCGGCAACTTCCGGGATTGATACGGCAATAGTAAATTCCCTTAATTATTCGAACTTTGCCATTCCACAAGCAAGATTTGAGCATTCTCCGGTTGCTGACTGGTTAGGAAATGGATTTAGACCTAAAATATTAATAGGGGGCAAAGATATTTATCAGGGTTTATCAAATTATATAGATGATGCCGATTCAATGATAGGTTTAACAATTCCGATGTTAGATTTTCCTAATGCAGTTGACCCAATGTTTACCGGAAATATTGAAGTTAATGCAGGCTGTTTTCTTCCTGTAACGACTACACCTCAAGCATTTTCCGGCGAAGCAATAGACCGCAGAAATGCAGAATATCTATTTCAACAGCAACCGATAATATGTAAAATTGAATTTTATTATTAAGGAATAAAATGAGGATTTTTAAACCTAAATATTTAACGGCTCAAGATACTTATAATGCAATTAAGAAAACAATTGCGTGGCTTAGTGCTAACAAACCTAAATTAGTTTCCGGTATGAATAAGCTCAAGCTTGCAAAATGGACACTTGCAATATTCAAACATGAAAGTGGGAATTTTAATATCTATGCTAAAAACCGAGTTTCAACAGCATCCGGACTTCCACAGGTATTAGAAGCTACAAGAGGACATATTGAGAAAAAATTTTTAGAATTAAATTATTCGACATTTAATCCTGATAAAGCAAAAGCAATTCAAGAACCTCACGAGGCAATGTATGACCCGGAGTATGCTTGTATTGTCGGTATTGCATATTTCGCTTACAATGTAAAGCGATACAAAGATTTCGAGAGGGGAACATTTGCATACAATCAAGGGAATTTCAACAAGAGCAAAGGCGGTTACAGCTATTTGAATACAATCAAAAAAGCATATAACAATTTGGATTATGCTGACTTAGAGAAGAATTCGGATGTAGCGATGGATGTATCTATTGCTTCCGATGACAACGATATAGATATTGCGAGTATAGATTTTGATGAAACGTCAAAGCGTGTGGCGTGGAAATAACCTTAAGATAAGAGGCATTTTTTTATGGATATTATGAAAGATATTAAGTTGAAGAATTACGATAATTCGCCTAATGATATTATTCAGGCGGAGGTTCTGTATTTCGTAACCAATGAATCAAGCAGAGACATCGTAATAAATAAATTAGGTGAATATATTGCTAACCGCTATAATGCTAAAAAGTGGTCGGAAATATTTAATCTTCAGGAATATCAAAAACAAACGAGAAACTCTTTTTCTGTCTATCATTATGATACACAATCAGGACGGTTAATTAAGGATTGGGAACAATTGATTACCGATGATGATTTTGATTTAGACAAAGGAGTAAGTTATATAAATAACGGCAGCAGACTGTCTGATGACTTAGAATACAATGAACAGCCGAAAAGGCAGATTCATAAGATTACAAGCCAGAATAAGAGTCAATATCTATTGACAAAAGCATTACAGGATGTTATGACACAATCGCATACAACACTACAAGACCAAATAGATAATCAGAATGCACTCAACACACAATTGCAAGATGAATTACGCAGAAGCTACGAAAATTACGGTAATTTATCTACACAGATGGGCGAACTCGGTTCAAAAATCCGTTTGGAATATGATGCCGACATGAAAGCATTAAGAGAAAAAATAAGCCAACAGGAAGCTGAAAATTACACACTAAGAGCCGAAGTTAAAGAGCTTAACAATAAACTTGAAACGGAACGCTGGAAAAATGAGACTGAACGCAATTTTGATACAAAAATACGCAAGATTCAAGATGACAATTCCGGCTCTATGCTTTCTGATATAATACCATTACTTGGTATGGCTCAACAATTTATGGGCAATAATACGGGCGGTAATCAAATGCCGGTCAATAACACGCTTACTAATAATGCCTCTTCCGGCAATTACCGTCCTGCTGCCCCTCCTCCTCAGAGAATAGTCAGGCGACAACCTGTTCAGCAGCAATCGGAAGAAATGACTGAAAATTTTGAAAACTCAGAAATCGAAGTATTATAATTTTAAAAAAAGGATAAATGATGGGATTTGTAATAGCAGCGGACGTTCCACAGAGCATATTAGATGCTTTTAACAAAGTGGATTTTAAGCAAGTGAGTAAAATCACAAAAATTGCAGTAATTAATGTTCTAAAAGGTTGGGCAAATACTAACCTAAAACAAAAAGATAAGAAAAAGACTTATCCGAAAACAATAGAAAAGAAAAGAATCACAGCCGATTTTGATAAAGATTTGCTTGAAATAATTAATAAATATGACTATGTGCTATGTTCACAGGATAAAATCAATAATATGGTAGCTCAGATTAATTCGTATGTCGGAAATTTATTACCGGCTAAATAATGAGCAATCCGGCATTGACAAAAGCACGACTTGTTATCTGCAAGAAATGTCCTCAATTACGCAATCTAATGTGCAAAGTCTGCGGTTGTAATGTGATTGAAAAAGCAAGTAAAATAGAACAAAAATGTCCAATAAAACGATGGTAGGCAAGCAATGACAATAGTAGAGCTAATAGGAGCGATAGCGGCGAGTATAGCCGCAATTTACGGGGCAATCAAAGGCGTAACTGCATTTATTAAACTAAAAGCCGTAAAAAATGAGCGATTAAACGCAAGTATCAAACAGGCGGAGACGAACAAAAAAGACATTGAGATATTGAGGGATACTCAGAGTAAGTACGATGTTAGACAACAGATTTGTAACGATAAATGTAAAATAATTGACGAAAAATCAGATATGATAATCAAGTTGAACCAGTATTGTGAAACCAATGAGATTGAACTCCGTGAAATAAAAACTGATATTGCCGAGACAAAACCTATAAGGGACTTGGTGATTACTCTTGAAGCTCAGATTGCAAACATTAATAAAAATTTTGAAGCAATGTTTACAAATCAGAATAAAATACTTGATAAACTTGAGAAGTATCAGACTGAATCAATTAAAGCAAACACTGAAATGAAATCAATGCAGAAAGAGATTGACAAACTCGGCAAAGAGGTTGAAAATATCAATAGAGAGGCACAGAGTAGGCAAACAGTTAGGAAAATGAAGTAACATTTATAATAAGGAATTAAGGCATGGCAAAGAAAAGAACAGTGTCTTCGGCAAGCAGAATTATCAAAAGAGTTATCAATGCTTTAGGCAAACAAAATGTCCTAAAATTAGCAATCGGTAAATCTAAGAGAAGAAAGAAAAGATAATGAAAGCATTATTATCAAAATTATGGAACGGAACAAAGCAATTATGGAATCGGATAATGAAGCTAAACTTCATTTATTACATAATCGCATTTATATTTTGCGATATGTTCTATCCGCAATATAGCGACATTCTTGCAAAGGTAGTGATGGTAGGATTAGCAATAATGCTCTTTAGGGACATTGATGATAAATTCATACCGGAAGTCAGTTTTATAAGCAAATTAGATGACCCACTTATCGGAAGAAATTATGCGATTATTATTGCCGCTGCTATTGCTGGCATTTGTTATATCGTCGGCAGTTAGTTCAATATCATTGAGCAATACAGTCGTGCGGGTGAGTTATACAGGTATAGCTCACCTTGATACGGCTATTTCATATATAGGAACTAAAGAAAAAACCGGACACAATGACGGTGAAGCAATTGAACGATTTTTAAGGTCCGTAGGTTTAAATAAAGGAAATCCGTATTGTGGTGCTTTTGTAAGTTATTGCTTAACAGCGTGTAAAAACACTTTTTCTATTCGTTCGGGGCTTGCAAGAAAATTTAAAACTAAAAATTCTATCAAAGCTAAAGATGTATTTAATCATAAAGTAAAAATTCCGGCAGGTTCATTAGTAATTTGGGAAAAAGGATTTTCAATAACCGGTCATATAGGAATTACGTTTAAACAGTGGGTTGGCAAATATGGTAAAACTGTCGAAGCCAATACTTCATCGGGAATAAAAGGTAATCAAGCTGACGGGGACGGTGTGTATCAAAGAGACAGAGAAATACAGCCTTACGCAAGATTTAGGATTACGTCTTTTACGCTTTTAGAAGGCATAGGAGCAAGAAAGAAATGGTAGAACAAATCACAACGGCTCTGGGTGTAGAAATCATAGCAGAGGCTCAAAGATGGCTTGAATTGGAATGTGTAGAGAAAGACGGTCAAAAGGTATATTGTGCTAATGCGAAAAATCCGGATAAATATATAGTATGGCAAGCATTGGGTAAAGATAGAAGTGCTACATCTGCTTATTGTGCTGCCTTTGCATGGGAGGTAATTAGCGGAGCTTGCAATAAAGCCGGAGTTGAAAATAAAATATCGTCCGAAGCCGGAGCCGCCGCCTTAATTAAGAAAGGCAAATCCGCAGGTATGAGAGTCGATACAGTTCCGACACCGGGTTGTATTTATTATCATTATGTCGGTGGAAATAATCATGTGGGTATTGTGGTTGAAATGCAAGAAAGTCAGGTAATTACAGTTGAAGCTAATACAGAAAGTGGCGGAGTGGAAGGTATTAGACAGCGCGAACGTTCAATATCAGAAAATAACATTAAGGCTAATCAAATACAATTTCTCCATATTGAAGAAATGCACGGTACGGAAACTATGGCTCAGATATTACCGGTTGGATCTTCAAGCGGGGATAATTCATCATCCGTTGCTATTAATACCGGCTACGGAAGATTAGTAGTTACAGCCAATGAAAATGGTATTTCTGTAAAACGCAGAACAGCATTCTTTTAAAACCTGAAATTAATTGAAATTTTAAAATAGAGGTAATTTACAATGTTAAGTAATGATTCAAGCAAAAATGGACTTGATATAGCAAAATTGAGAGCTACTTTAGAAGCTGAAAACTATAGATTTGATATAACTAATGCCCAGTTAAGCAATTTTCTTGCAGGGCAGTATATTTCATTTGACAGCCACAATGACTGTCTTCATGCAATGCGAGATGCTCTTGGTCTTGTTAGAGACATGATAAAAAAAGAGACTACAAATTACGCAAGTACAAATGACGGGTTGGTACTTTCTGCTATGATTAGAAATGGCGGAGACTGTAATCCTGAGGGTATGTTAAGTAGTAAATTATCCGAATCAATGCTTTCAGGCATTGTAAAATGCTTGAATAGTCGTACTAAATACGTTAACTCCGGACAAAGTAGCCCAAATGGGAATTCAGTATTATCAGATTTACGTAACGCATTAAAGCAGGTATATCCGAGTATCAATTGGGACGCAATTCCTGATGATGAATTAATGTTGATGTTCAACAAAGCACAAGCTGATGTTTCTGCAAACGGTTCATCCTCAATAGCAGATGTGTATTTAAGAATGTACCAATTAGCACAGGCGAGAAATGTTGCGGGCTTACACAGACGTGAAGCATTTTATTAATAGAAAGTAAAAGATGACTAATTCCACAATAACAGATATTTTGAGAATAGTTTCGCCTGAGATGGTATCCGGACTTAAAACCGAACCGGATATTGAAGAATTATGCCAAGATATAAAACAAGATATGAAAAACCAATTACCGAACATTGTTCGTAAATGGCAGATTGACTCTATACCTTGTGAAATTCTTGTAGCTGTTTATATCGGGCTGTGGAATAGGACTTATTCTACAATTACAGATATTAGCGAAAAGAGAGATATTTTATATCTCGACTTAATTACAGAATTAAGATTACAAGAACAGTTAACGCCGATAACAATTAACACAAAGGGTTGGAAATGATGAACACAGTATTGGCATTTCCGATACTTCCGCTAAGTGCAAGTGGACTGGGAGCGGAGTACAAAGAATATCTGACGGGAGTTGACGGGATTAACAGTGAATTCAAGACAAAATATCCGTTTTTAATCGATACAAGTCAAGTTGAGTTAAACGGATTAATACTCGAAAACGGTAGTGATTATGTAGAGACTAATTCAAGCGGTCAGTATCAAACAATTAGGTTTGCAGTCCCTCCGCAAAAAACTGCGGATTATACAGATGAGATTTATATTAAATATAACAGAGTTTAAGGAATAGTAATGGGAAAAATAAGAAAAAGCTCTCAGATTGCATTTGACACAGCTGTCAGTTCATCAACTGAATTTGTTATTGATGCAAATCTTGATATGACCAATAAACAAATAGAAAATTTGGCAGATGGTACAGTGTCTGGTAATGCTGTAAATTTGGGTCAATTAGAACAAAAAATAAGTGAACATTCGCACTTAACTTATCAATTAACAAGTGAAAAAAATGTAGCTAATGGTTATTCGGGTTTAGGTCCCGACGGATTACTAAATCCCAACCAGTTACCGCCACTTGCAATTACAAATACTTTTGAAGCTTCAAGTGAATCAGCTATGCTTGCTCTTGATGTTCAGGTCGGTGATGTAGCAATAAGAACAGATATAAGCAAATCCTTTATATTGGCTACTAGTCCGGCAAGCACATTATTAAATTGGAAACAATTGTTGTTTCCGGGTGTAGGAACTTATCAATATATAAATGTACCTAAATCATCTATATCAGGCATAGTAAACGGTACTAATAAGTCATTTGTTTTCACAGTTGCTTCAGAATTAAAAGGAGACCCAATAGTTTACTTAAACGGCATAAAATTAAATAATGGTGATGATTTTACATATTCGGATAGTTCGGGAACTATCACTGTTACATTTGCGACTGCACCTAAAAACACAGGTGCATATACCGATGAAGTCGGAATTACTTACTTGAATAAAAATTTAATATAGGAGTATTTTAATGCCGAGAATTAGAGGCGAAAACATTCATATTGATACTACTAATTTTAGTAAAAATCTGAATTCGAGCTGTTCGGATGCACAATTAGCTTTTGAAGCTATTGATGAATTGGCATTAGGAGTAAGCGATTCAGTAAATATTGAAACCCTATTGATAGATAAAACTCTGATTGCAAGTGATGTAATAAACCATATATTTGATACACTTGGAGCAAATTTAAAATTATATTTGCCAACAGAATCTCTAAGTATTGGTAAAAAGTTTGTTATAATGAATAACAGTGATGCCTCTTCTTTCAATTGTCATATTGCGGTATATTCAAACTCAAGTGAATTGGAAAAAATCTATGCTCAATCCCAAAGAACTTATATATATAACGGTACTAATTGGATATTGAGCTCAAAAAACAGTGTTATATTAGGACAAAGCAGTTTGGCTTATTCATCAAGTATTGCCATTGGTAACGGAGTAAATTCGTTAACAGGCTCTGCCGTTATCGGTAACGGAGCTTCCGCTTCGTCGAATGGTGTTGCTATTGGCAATGCTACATCTGCAAACAGTTCCGGTGTTTCAATTGGAGGAAGTGCAAAAAGTGCTAATCACAGTGTTGCAGTTGGAATAAGTGCAGATACAAATAGTAAATCCAAACAAACAATTGCTCTCGGTGCATTCTCTAAAAATGAAAGAAACAGAGAAATTGTTTCTGCTTCAGACGATATAACAGCTCATAAATCTTTACTGAGTATTCAAAAGTGGAAATATATTGATATTGCTTGCGACGGTAATTGGAAAGAAATTTTTGTAGATGCCGTCAGTTCAAGGCTTGCGTTAATTACTAATTCTGCGTATCAATTCTATCTACAATTATTGATGAAGGACTATAACAGCCAGTTAGTAAAAGCTTTTGAATTGAGAGGTGTCGTAAACGTTGATGCAAGTGCTATTCCGGCATTAGTTGGGACTCCCTTAATATCAGTTATCGGAGCTTCGGCAGGCACTGACTTATGGGAGCTGAGATTGACGGCAGATTTAAATACAAAAACTTATTTAAAAATAGAAATCAAAGGCGATACTTCGGGACATAATCTTAGAGTAACAGCCAATTCTTTTAATACGGAACAGAGGTATTAATTATGGCATTATTAAGTAAAGACGGCAGGTATGCCAAAGTTATAGGAGTTAATTATGATAAAATACATAATAACCATTCCTCACAAATAGCAATATTCAAAGATGAAGACCAAAGAAATCGTTATGATATTCAGGGTGGTCTTAATCCGAATGAAACTGTAGAAACGACAATATTTAATACAAGCGGTCAGATTGTCGAACAATTTAATAAAAACGCATCATCAGTTAAAACTGTGCAAGATAACCTATTGACAGCGATTTACAGAGCAATGAAAATCGAACTGTTTTCAGACTGGACAGATGTATAATTATGTGGAAAATGCTATTTGATAAAATCACCACACTTGAAAAGGTTCTGCTCGGAGCTTTGATTGTCTGTCTAACAGTTATTATTATTCTTATACTGCTTTTAATGGGTAGCAATGAACCGATTAATACAAGTTCTATCACTAGCGAACATACCGAAAGCGTGAATGTACCAATAATTCTTCCGGCACAGAAAACTTATATAGCTGCAAAAGCAAGTATCAAATATTTGAAAAATTACGACACATTGTATCGTAAAGACACTGTGTTTTTCCCGATTGAGCCGGAATTTGTTGCTTCAATGGATACTATAAGTAATAATAAAGACACTATAAATGTGCAATTTATTTATCCTTTGGCAGAATTTAAGCTTTCAATCAGAGAATCACCGGATACAGTGCAGACAGTTGAAAAGACTAAATATATTAATAAAGAAACTGTAAAAGAAAAATCAAATGTTTTAATGGATTATACAGAAAAGATTATAATCTTTGGAGTAGGATATTTAATAGGGAAAAGTTTGTAAATCCATAAATATTTAAGTTAAAAAAGGCAATAAGAATATATGGCAATAATAGAAAAGAAAAAATGGGTCGGGCTTGCAGACCCTTATATAGAAAATGAAGCAAGTGCTGTAAACAAAACACTCAAGCAGATGGGTGTACCTTTTTATATAGTATGCTCAACACGGGCAGAAAAAACTGATAAAAGGCTAAAACAGCTAAGTTGGAGACGATTAGGTCAGACTTGTAATCCTGACTATCCGAATGCTACTTACATTAGCGAAAAAGTTGTTAGAGCCAGATTACAAAAAGATTTTGGTGTTTCTCTGCTTATGGTAAGAGATAAACCGAAAGAAGCAATTAAAAAAGCAGAAGAATTTTGGGCGAAAAAGGCTGAAAAAGCTCAAAAAATAGCTGAGAAAAAAGCTAATAAGGGGATTAGAAAAACTAAGCCTGTTAAAAAAGTTAAAGAAATTAAAGTAAAGATTGAAAAAGTTGCTAAAACTATTGAGAAAAAAGCTGAAAAAGTAATCAAAGAAGCCGTTAAAAAAGATTTATCTCCAAAGCAAATAGAGAAAAAGGCAGAAGAAGTCAAGAAAGAAGTAGCTAAAGCTACTACGGATAAACATTTACAGCAAGCAGTAAAAGAAGAAGTAAAGGAAATTATGAAAGAGGCTCAAACAAAAGATGTAACAACTACTGAAATCAAAGAAGTTGTAAAAGAAATAAAGGCTGAAGTAAAAGAAGCAGCAATTGAAACGCCGAGCAATGATTTTGCTCAATTTATGGCAATGATGCAAGAATTAAATAAGGACTAACCGATGACAGAGCAAGAAAAAAAGATGGCTGGCACTATGTTTAGGACAGTTGCCAAAAAATGTGGTCTAAAATACGGAAATGACAGTTGGAGTGAAGCCGAAGCAGATAAAAAAATTCCGACTCTGATTCAAGCAGGAAAATTTGTTGATATAGCAGAAGAAGACACTAAGGAAATATTCTGTGAAGGAGTTCTTGACGGATTAGAAGCAGCGTTAAATAAACGAAAAAATTAGATTATGGCTAAATATAAGTTAAAATCGGAGTTTACAGGCAATTGCGTCGTAATAAAAGCCGGAACGGAGCTTAAAGGCAGTGAAGAAATTTCTGCAGTACCCCCCGAGTCGGCAGACGGCGGTTACCCGAATTCGTCATCAAATACAGTTCTGTACAAAACTCCGAATTATAAAGCTTCCGGTATTACCAATGAAGCTCAATATATCAAAGTCGAAATAAATTCAACCTGTACTGAATATATCCCGCTCAATCAAGTAGAAATAATTGATTATAATTATATGCTAATTTTCGGCGGGCTCGCAGTAACAGCGATTATTACTTATTTAATTATGAAATAAAACATGAACAAAAATATTGAAATTAAAATTTCCGATATGGCTTTTAATGTCGAACCGGAAATATTCTATTTGATAGAAGAATTGAAACAAGAAAATAAATTATACAAAGAAATTGTTTTACAATTCCGTTACGCTGTGTCGGTATATAAAGACCAAGAAATGATTGTTGAAGCTCTGAATTTAATTAATCAATATGGCGAAATATTATTAGAAGATATGGCATTAAGGAATTAAGATGAATACGGTATTATTTCAACAAAAAATAAGTTCTCTGATTAGAACTTATGACAAGATGTTTTATAAGTCAATTAAGAATGTAAATGGAATTAACTTTTGGGATAAAATTTCACGGCTCGTTAAGATGATGAACTTAGAACGCTGGCTTGAAGAGACTGAAAGTATTCGCAGGCAAATAGGATTGAAGGATAATTTTTCACTTATCATACTCTACAAAGAGATAAAAGAAAAAGCAGGCGGTTTGTTTGCACTGAAATTCTCACGATTAGCTAATTTACTCGGAATACCAAATCCGGTTAAGCCAAGTGTAGAAAAGCAAAATGAAGTTGAAATAGTACATAAAGAAGTAATTGCTCAAGCAGAGGCTACAACAATATATGAAACATTACCGGCAAACTTTAGAAATATACACGAACCGGAAATGTCTGAAAATGATTATGCTCAATTTGCAGAGGCATATTTTGTAAAAAAATATTATGAAGTTCAAAAAGAAAAAGTACCGGTAATAGAAGCGAAAATCAAAACATATCAGCAAAATATTGAAGATATAAAAGGCGAACGTGGCGACCAGTTTAAAAATATCCGTGAGCATAACGAAGAAAAAATCAAACAAGCTAAAAATGAAATTAGTGAAATTCGTCGTATCTCCGGCAAACCATTAACAGAGCAACACGAGCAACAAAGGCAGTCAATATTGAGTATGATTAATTCTCAATATCAAACTGATAATAAGAAATTTGCCAGTGATGTAAAAGAATTTGTACTTAAAAGTTTAGCAAATAAAGCAATGTTCCAAGAGAAAGTTTGGGAATTTTACCCAACTCCTTATGAAGTAGTTGACACTATGATAGAGCAAGCAGATATTCAACCCGGAATGAGTATATTAGAACCAAACGGAGGCAAAGGAAATATTCTTGACAAACTCTATGAAAAATACAGTGATTCCATTCGATTAGAGACTATTGAATTGGATAATACTAATCGAATGATTCTAAAGATTAAAGGTTACAAATTGGTCGGTACAAACTTCTTAGAGCAAGTACCTGAAGCAAGATACGACAGAATATTGATGAACCCTCCATTTAACAATATGGAGGATATAGACCACGTATTACACGCTCTCAAATTCTTAAAACCGAATGGTAAATTAGTATGTATTAGTTCTATGAAATCCGTCGGCAGTAAGAAATATCCTAAAACAATTGCATTTAGGGAATTAGTTGAAACTTGCGGTAAATTCGTAGTTTTGCCTGCCGATGTAATGGAAAAAGCCGAACGTTCTGCTACTGTTAAGATTATCATGTCCGTAATTGATAACTCAAAAGTTATAAATAAACAAAAAGCCTTAATTTCTCAAGATATTGAAATAAAAGACTTGGAAAAGGGCGGAAAAGTAGTTAATATTACAAACGATAGATTGTATATTATAAAGAGTATAAATCCATTTGTATTGCTTGAAGAAGGTACTACAAAAGAACGCAATTTCGGGGTTATAGATAGTTTAATAGGCATATTTAGAAAATTTGACGAGGAAAAAGATGGAGAACTTTACAGTAGAAATAGAAACAGAAGAAACTCTGGCTACAGACCTATTATTCGAGGCAGTGGCATTGACAACAAATGGAGAAAATCAGGACTCGTCGATGCAAGACCAACCTTTAGCCAAAAGCCAAAAGGAAAAAGACTTGATGAAACTTTTGCTAAAGCTCTAATGCCACATCAGGTTGACGGTGTCAATCTTGCATTAGAAAGTTTAAGGTCAACAGGTGCATTTATCCTTGCCGACGGTACAGGAGCCGGAAAAACGTTCCAGCAATTGGGAGTAGCATATCAGCAATTAAAAGAGAACCCCGACAAAGCCGTAATGATAATTTCTCAAGCCGATGATATTCTAAATCAAGCATTCAAAGGCGATGCCGAAAAGTTATTATCTAAAACCGGAATTAATATGTCCAAGATTATGGTTTTAGATAAATATATTCTTAAAAATCCGGTGCAAGCCAAAACTCAAATCAAACCCGGTCATATCTATTTACTAAAATATAAAGATTTTAGTTTGTTCGATATGAAGGGCGACCCCACTTATGTAGCCTATCTGGAGCTAGTAGAAGAAAAAAAGAAAAAGATGGAAGTTTACGAAAAGAAATTACTTCAACTCTCGCTTGATGGTGATAAATATACTAAAAAAGAATACAAAGATTTAGAGCAAGGAATAAAAACAGCAAAGAAAAATGACCCGATAAACGGTGAACTTATCCAAGCTGAGGCTTTATGGATAGATACCGAAAAAGGCTATTTTGCCGACTTAGGTCGTAATTTCTCCTGTGTTATTTTTGATGAATGTCATAATTTAAAAAACTACTTATATTATAGCTCAAGTAAAAATGAGCAAGCCCGTCGTGGTATTGCAGTTTGTGAAAACATACCCGCCAGATTGTTTTGTTCGGCAACACCAGCCGATAGAGCTGACGCTATTTTCTATTTGAAATATGCCGGCTTGTTTATTAATAATGAGCAAATGCACTCTTTATTAATGCGTGTTGGATTCAAATTCAAAGAACCTGTTGTTACTCCTCAAGGTGTATTAATTGAGAGAGCAAAGTATTTCTTGCCGGCTCAATACGATAAATCAATCGCTTCAAAGGCTATTGAAGTTATGTTTGAAGATTTAACCGAAGAAAGCCGAATGCTCAAACGAGAAATTGAGATGAATAATATCGAACTTGAAGTGGTTGAAATTGATTCTGGAAATATGGCGAAAATTGTAAATGCTAAAATTGCAGATGCGGCTAAAGATAATGATAAAGAGAAAAAGACTAATGTCTATATGGAGCAAATGAGAGCTTTAGAGCCGTTCAAAATTAAACCGGCAATTGAGATTATAGACAAAGAACTTGACAAAGGCAGAAGTGTAGTAGTATTTACAGGATTAGTAGCTGAAGACGACAAGATGAAAGATTTCGGAGGTTTTAAAGCCGGTACTACACAAGATTTATACGATGCCTTATGCGATAAATACGGCGATGATGAAGTCGGTTTGATAATTGGAACAAATAAGAACTTTATTTATCGTGGAAAACGTAAAAATGACCGTCAACAGGATATTAAAGATTTTCAATTGAATAAAAAACGCATTATCATAGCTACGGCTCAATCCGGTGGTACAGGGATTTCACTTGATGATACTGACCAATATAATGAACGTGGTGAAATGATTTCCAAAGGTGGGAATAATCCACGCTCTATGCTTGTTATGACTGCACCGATGAACGCAGAGGGCAATGTACAGATGATAGGACGTATAAACAGAGCTAACACAATGTCAAGATGTAATGTGTTCTATTTATTCGATATGTCAGTTGTTATTGAAAAATGGATTGCTTCTATCGTAGAACAAAAAATGATGTTCTTAAATGCCGTTGTAGCCGGTCAGACTGCAAAGATGAATATTAAATCTATGGATACAACTAACAAAGTCTATGACAGTGAAGATGAACTTGACTTGATAATTGATATTAATAATTATCGTGATGATGATGATAAAGAAGATAAGAAGATTACACGAAAACATAAATTCTTTGATATGGAGAGATTAGACAAAGATACTACCGGAATTAATACTAATATTATTGCTTGGAAACAAGTCGGCAACGAGTGGTACGACAGAGGTAAAATCATAGTTAATGTTAAAACAGCATCAAGAGCTTCAACTCTTGAGCTTTTTGCTAATAATGATTTCTTTGCAAAATACGGATTCAAGATTGAAACCGAGAGATATGAAGGTAGTGTAATTCGTAGAACTATCAATAAGAGCGATTCTGATTTAATTCAAATTTGGAATTATATCTGCAATTTATTTTTACCGGAAAGCTCAGATTATCTGCAAAGTGAAAAGCAATTATTCAATGTTGGTGATAAAGTAAAAACTATCGAAATAGTTCAAGATTTGATTTCTAATAGACAGGCTGAGAAAGGTCAGGTCGGTATAATTAAAAATATTCGTAAGATAAATATTAGTTCAGCCACAAGTAAATATCAGTATGATGTAGATTTCGATGGCAATTTAATCAAGCGTATTGAGCAAATTTCATTGAAAAATCCTGATAGTATTTCATTATTGACTTATGCAGAAATTGTAAAACGTGATGATTTTACAGTAAGTAAATATATTGGCAGTATAAATGTATCAAACGGAAAATACGAACTAACTGCGACAAAATACCGACACAATACAATTACTTGGCATTTTCAGGTTAGCGAAAATCTTAACTTAGATATTTTTGATGTTAGTGCCGATCCTAATAGCGATTTAGGTTTTTCAATTAAGCCTGCCTACGAATTTGAACACGACACTAAGGAGTTTATTAAACGTAATAGCTATCACGATGAGAATTTACAAACTTATTTAGATGACGAACATATTGAGCAATACAAAGAATTAGTCAGTGATGAGTTAGAATCGGCTATTACCATGTATAATAAAGATATGCAAGGATACGGAATTTTAAATGATAATCTTTCGGATTTTTCCATTATAAGCAAATTCCATTCTCTTAAAAATAAAGCAGGTGATTTCTTCAGAGAGAAATTTGAAAGAATTTCTCAAATACTGAATATCAAAAATAATAATGAAAGCAGTATAGTTTACGGTAAAGCTTGTAAAATTGCTACTCCGAGTGAAGTATTGCAGGCTAAATATGCAGTCGTTGAGCTTGAATATTTAATACCAAGCAATGATCCGTTTACATTTTCCCCTAATCCGAATTATCCGGCTGAATGCCAGACACGGTCTTATAATGAAGATAAAGCCGAGCAAGAAAAAGTAGTCAAATATGCCAGTGATTTTAATTATTCTCATCTATTGAATAATTCTCCGGACGCAACTACCGGCTCACCGATTGTTACTCCACAGGGTGCGGTTTTGGGTGGCAACGGCAGAACAATGGTATTATATCGTGTTGCTGAAAATCATAAAAAATCATATTCTGAATATGTCAATGAATTGAAAGATTTATCCGGTTATTTTGGCTTTCCCGAAGCTGTGATTGATAGCTTTGAAAAGCCTGTTTTAGTACGTGTAGTCAATATTAGTCTTAACAAGTGCAGTATGTATTCCAATATCTTGAATAAGTCAAACTCGAATGAATATGATAGCGTTCGTGAGGGAATTGCCTTTGCCAAACAGCTTGAAGAAAATCCGAAAGCCCTTGAGATGATTACTTCCATTTTGGATAATTCGACGGCTGAAACATTCAAGCAGGTTATTAATGACAGAAGTACAGCAAAACATCTAATTACATTATTGAGAAATCTCAAAATTATTAATAATACAAATCAAGGTTCACTTACTGAAAGCGATTCTGAATTTACCGATAAAGGAACTGATTTTCTCGAAGCTATATTGCTTGCTATGGTACTGCCGGATAAAAAATTGATTAGCGGAGCAAAAGTATATACATTGAAAATATTGAAAGCTCTGCCCTCGTTAATCCGCATGAAAAATATGCCCTCAGAATGGAATTTAATACCGGTGCTTCAGGATATTATCAGAAATGAGATTATCCGACGTAGTAAAAATCTGAAATTTGGTGATTATATCAATCAAGAGTGGATGTTCGAGACTACTCCTTCTCCGATAGTTATCGAAACTTGGAAATTGCTTGAAGGTCTTGGAGCTAATCAATTTGCCGATTTTGTTCATTATTATTCCGATAAATATTCCGAGCAGGGTGCCGATATGTTCGGTACTACTACTTCGCCGATTGAGATAATTACTAAGTTTACCAAAAAAGCTGGGCTTTCTGATTTAGCGTCTTTTCCGCTAATCCCATTATTAACAAATCTTGTTACTTCTGCTATTCCGGCACTTATGGCAGACGATATTACCTCTAATGATTCGACATCAGTTCCGCAAGTTGCCGATGATATTGGGAAATTGCAGGATTATGCAGAACTCCCCGATTATGAAGATGCTACACCTAAGACTTACACTTTGAATCAAGTGAAATCGGTAAAAACCGAATATATAAATTTCATTCATCCGAAAAACAGAAGACTTCTGGGCAAAATTGCCTGTCCGTTTATGATATTAATATGGGGACCGCGGGGGCAAGGGAAATCGACTTATTCATTAATATTAGCTGACGAATTATCAAGGCACGATAAAACTCTGTATTTTACTTCAGAAGAAAAGATTGTCGATGGCAGGATTAAAGAACGCTGTTTCCGAATGGGAATCTTTAATTCAAGATTAGAATTCAAAGACGGTCTATTTCCCGATTTGCAAGAGTTAGTCGGCACCGGTGAATTTAAGTATATCGTTATTGATTCTATCAATATGGTCGGAGCTAAAGAAGACGAAGTAGTCAAATTAATACAGGCGAATCCGAAAATTTCATTTATCGTTATCGCACACGCCAGCAAAGACGGGAAAATGTATAAAGGTAATTCATTGCTCGGACACATGTGCGACACCGAAATCAAGGTTGCTAATGCTGTCGCTTCTTTAATCAAACATAGAGACGGTTCAATTGATAACAGTGAGACACGAATTTTTGATATGCGGAGGCAACGATAATGAGATACTTTAATTTGTTTATGACATTGGAATCTGCTCAAATGCACTTCAAAGAATTATCCCTGAAGCTACATCCTGATAAAGGCGGTGATAACTTGCTTTTTGCCGAGATGAAAAATGAATACGATGAATTTAAAACTATTAAAAAACATTGGAGCGAACTCCATAGATACTTTTTCTCGACAATGAACCCGAAACAGAAAATTATTTATATAGAACGAGAACCGCAACTTGAAAAAATAGTAAATCAAGCAGAAAATATTTTCAATGTAGGTAATTCCGTTATAAAAACACTCTCAAAATGGTTTGAAGTTCCGCCGACCTCTGTAAACACCGATGAATAGGGTGTTTGGATGCAAAACCGTCATAAACCGTTTATACGGGTAAAAACTAAGGGTAGCATACATTTGACTACCCTTGTTTTTTTGAAATAATATGTTTTAATTATATCTAAATACATTGTAATGGTTTTTCATATTCCAATCGGTATTATTATTAATCAAAAATATTACTTCTTGTATTAACAACTCACTATTTGGAATTAAGGAAATCTCGTCGATAGAACTGCCCCAAGAATATATTGATTCATTCGTTAGATGGACAATATTCTTGAATTTCAAAACTGATATTACATTCTTTACTTCAGTCTCATTTAATTTTGATATTTCTATCAATCTTTCTATTGAGAGTTTCCCCATTTGTTTGAGAATTCCCAAACACAAAGTCACATCATCTGCGTTTAATCTATAATTCATTATGCACTTTGCTAAATTTAATAATATGTTAATTGCAGACGGCAATATAATATAAATACACATTATTTCCAATTTATTAATATAATAAATAAAATATTTGTTAATATTGAATATTTTTGTAATAATATTCATCAGCTTCTATGTAGTTGAAATCCATAAAATCATTCCATAATCGAACCAAAATATTTATCTGAAAAAATATTAGTTATATTGTTTTTTTTCATATATTTTTCACAAAACTCACTAAAGCTACATAATTCTTGAAGTTCGTTTCTTGATAAGCTTTTCGAATTGATGTAAATAAGAAAAGATTTTAATAAATCAAAAATATTTGCAGTTTTGCTTGAGAATACTTCCTTATATAAAAGCAATGTATCTAAATTTACCATTATTAAATCTTTAACTTTCAATTTGCTGTTTTTATCTTTTCTCCATTGCCTTATTTGTCTACTAACTAAATAATTTATTCCTTCGTTGTCTAATGAAGAATCAGTAAATACTATTACGGGATATACAGAATATTTTTTAATATCATTATCCCCTAATTTAATATTATCGAATTGTATTGTGTTTTTTTCAATACTTTTAATAACTTTATATAATTGGCAATAACCGTGAATTTCAACATAATTATCTTTAATATAATTGCATAGGAAATCATAATTAAATGAATTCTTATTTTTTGCATCCATATTATAATCTTTAAATTCAAAAAGAAATATATCATAGCCGATTCTTATATAATAATCTGAGTATTCATAAGAATATTGTTCCCCATTAACTTTTATAGCTGAATTATCAGTTGTAATATAATCTATTAAGCTATGAAATAAAATCTTTTCTGTGAATTTTAACGAAATATCTCCTTTAAATTGTTGAAAATTTGCTTTATAGTTTTTGTTATCCATAATATAATTGTAAAATTTATAAATTATTGAATTATACAACTTATCAATAAAAAAATTCTGATTGATTACTAAATACGCGTTTTTATCAATTCTTATTAGTGGACATTCTCTAAAGACTTTAAAATCATATATTTGATTTTCAGTGTAATTTGTAATATTTATTTGGTTTGATAAACTATCGAAATAAGTTTCAATCGATTTATTGTCAGATTCTAATTCGATGCAGGATTTCATCATTAATTTGTCATTTTTATTATAATTTAAGCTTAAATGTCCATTTCGGACAAAGGGTACCAGGTGTTTCGCTCAAAGGGTACCACTATAGCCAACCAAAAATTCAATACAAAAATAATAAATTCTTACCTCTTGTAGCATCTTTTTTTTCTTATATTTTCTTTCTAAGCGAAGGCCCTTTTAATTCCAATTTGTAAGCATTGTGAACTAATCTGTCGAGAACGGCATCTGCAATAGTAGAGTCATCAATCAGATCGTGCCATTTGCTAATTGGCAACTGTGAAGTAACAATAGTCGCCCTCTTACCATATCTGTCTTCAATGATTTCTAAAAGGTCGAGCCGATTTTGAGTGTCAAGTTTAGCAAGCCCAAAATCATCAAGAATAAGCAAATCCTGACGTGCAATTTTTTCAATTTCTTTGATATAAGTATTGTCAGAACGTCTCATTTTCAAGCTACTTAGCAGTTTTGATAAATTGTAATAAACTGTTTTGTATCCCATAAAGCAAGCTTGATTTCCCAGAGCAGAGGCGATATGACTTTTACCAACTCCCGTTGCTCCGGTAATAATAATATTTTCTTTCTTTTCAATAAAATCACAACTTGCAAGCCTTAAAAAAGTGTTACGGTCTAAGTTCCTTTCTGTATTGCAATTTACTTCTTCAGTGCAAGATTGATAGCGGAACTTTGCCGTTTTAATAAGATTTTGTAATTTCTTGTTTTGCCTATCGTCCCACTCGGATTGCACTAAATAATTGACTAATTCATCGTTTGTCATTTCCTGACTTGCTCTACTTGTAAGCAATACTTCGTAAGCTCTTACTATACCGTATAGTTTCATCTGGTTGAGCTTTGTAATTGTTTGATTTTGCATTTTTAATTTCCTATTGTAATTGATTTATGCTTTAAATAATATTTATTGTAATTGTATTATCATTGTCGAATATTTAATTTTTTCGCGAGATATAAGTGTTTATATACTATGTACTTTGTAAATATCCTCATATCTTACCGTAATATTGTGCTCCTCTTATATTTTCATGATTCGGGGTTTGATATTCAATTTCATCTTCTAATGATATTTTATCATAATTGCTTGCCAAAATGTTTTTTATAGTCCTATAGTTATAACTGTTGAACTGTATCGCTCTGTTGCAGGCTCGGTTCAATCGCTCGTAACCAACTTTCTTTCCATAACTTAATATGCCGATACAGGACTTATAAGCCTGTTCGGGATGCTTCTTAGAACTGAGTACTTCATTGATTACTGTTTCAGTTTCTGCTCCAATTGCTCTTGCCCAAGTAATGAACTTCTCAGGGCTCCATTGGCTGACAAATTGATGAGTGCTCGGTAAATGTTCGGCATTAGTCGTATATTGATATTTTCCGTAATTCCTTTGGTGATATGCGATTCGCTCTCCTTTGCAATAGATGGATAAGGCAGAGTTTGTGTATTGTATTTTCACTTTCTGCCCTATATAGCTGTAAGGAATACTATAATAATGCTCATCAACTCCGAACCATATATGAGAGTTTTTATAAACTGTTGCCTGAGAGTATCTCTTTATTTCATAGTTGATTATAGGTAATTCTTGTAGTTCTTGCTCTTCTATTTCTGTAAATAGTTCTCGTCGGCTATAGTCTTTATTTTGAAATTTAGTGTTGTTATGAATATCTAATTTTTCTAATATTCTTGTGTTTAAATCTTGAATCGAGAAAAATTGTTCATTTCTGAGTGTAGCAAATACTCTTGTATAGCTTATGTTAACTGCACTTTCTACCAATGCTTTATCTCTTGGCTTGTAACTCCTTGTCGGTAATATTGTTGTGTTATAGTGCTCAGAAAAATCAGCAAATATCATGTTTAACTCTGCTTCATATTTGCTTGCTTTAGTTACTGCGGCTTTTAAATTGTCGGGAACTATTGCCAATGGTACACCACCAAAATAGCGGAGGGCATTCTCTACTGCTTTAATAAAATGCTCTGTTTTCTGGCTCGGGACTGCCTCTATATAGGTTAATTGGCTTGCTCCTAATATTGCTATAAATACTTCAACTTCAATTACTTCCGATGTCGCTTTATTTACATACTGTAACTTCTTACCTGTAAAATCCACATACATTTTGTCGCCGGATTTGTGCTCTAAGTGCATTGTTACTTCATTGGCTTTTAACCAATTTTTATAATGTTGGCAATATTGTGTGTAATTATATCCATCTGGATGCCTGATTTTATACTCTGACCACAATAACTGCTTTGTTACTCCCGTTCGCTTTAACTCCTTTTCTATTTCGGGGCATTGCTCTAATAATATTTGAAAGCGGTCTTTACTTGGTAATTCTTGATTTCTCATCAGTATTTCAAGCTCTCCTTCACTCTTTTGCTTGATTGTGTCGTAATCTATACCTATTGATTTATATAGCAATACGTATTTTGTTACGCATTTTCGGGATATGCCTAATAGCATGCATATTTCACGATAGCTTTTACCATCATTATGAAGTTTAATGATTTGTTTGATATTGTACATTTCTAAACCTTTGTTTGCCATTTACTGCTCAATTATTAGTTGCAAAACTAATTATCTTCACAGCTAAATAAATTCCAATTATTTATTCTTTTGGCTGGCTTAGAAGTGGTAACCTTTCACCGAAATGAATGGTAACCTTTCACCGAAATGGGTGGTAACCTTTCACCGAAATGGGTGGTAACCTTTCACCGAAATGGGTGGTAACCTTTGAGCGAAATATCCACTTAAAATCACATCAGCAGTTACCAACAAGTATTCATTCCAAGAATTGAAACCAAATGTTTTAATAAAATCACCTAAATATTCTGAAAAAATACTATGGTTACTTAAGTATTCCAAAAATTTCAAACCCTTATACAATTCTAATTGTGGGTATTTAAAACTTATCAATTCAGATTGAGAAATTTTAATTATCATCTCAGTATGCAAATATTTATCAATGCTTGACCATGCACTACATATATTATTTTCAGTAAATATTTTTTTCTGCTGTTTGTTGAGTATTTCATTTGCATAAAAATACGACTTAAGAAATAAATATACTTCATCCGGAGATAATTCGAGCCTATTTTCAAAATTATTACTATCATAAGCAGTATGAGCTAACATCATTGATGTTACAGTATTAAAATATAATATTTTGAAATTACTTTTTTTTCTGAAGGAATCAATCTTATTCCATAACTCTTTTTTATCAACTTCGTTTAATTGTTCAAAAAAATAATTTAAGATTTCTTCTTGTATTGACTCATCAGTAGTATTGTAATATACTATTGAATTAATTAATGCTATATTATGGAAAATAGCACTTCGCGGAATATTATCAAGGAGCGATTTTGCACTTATTGAACTATCGTCGAATAAATTCTCGTAAGACAACCAAATATAAACCATTTTTACACCTTCTCTTGTTTTATTAATAAATCTATTGTGAAATCATTTTATTGAATTAGGTTTTAATATATAACGATATTTATCTAACATTATGCTCTTCATCAATAATTGCATTTGCTGTAAGTCTTAATCTCAAATTAGAATAAACACTTGCAAAGAATAAAATGATTGAACATAAACCAAAAAGATATAGTACTGACAAATTTATTTTAGAAGATGAAAACAATCCAACAATAATCCCAACTAATATTGATACACTTGTATTAACTAACAAATGAATTAATGTAGCCCATTCAAGTAGATTTTTAGATAATGAATTCTCATTTTTCCTTAATCTCCATATTATCAAAGGATATTCAATTTCGTACGTACCAACGATAAAATTGTGTAACATATTTTTAGGTTTTGAGTAGTTTATTTCTTGAACATTCTTGAGATAATCATCTCCAATTGCTTGCTTTAAAATTCGTACACATATTCTATCCATTATTGGAATAATCAAAGCTCTTGAAAATGCGTATAAGATGCTTCCTAATAAGACTGATAAAACTATAAACATTAATAGTTGTTTGTATTCTTCATTAAAAAGAATTTCGATTTTATCAATGACTCCATAAAAAGACAATATACCTGCAAACCCTGAAAAAGTATATCTTAATAAATGTTCAAACGTAATTTTTAAATTATCCATTTTACCTCCTATATAAAATATTTAATATCATCTTCTAAAGACAATCTCACTTAATCATCATCCACAATCTTAATTTATTCTTAAAATGACACATTGAATAAAGTGACCCAAATAGTTTTTCTTTACCATTCTCCTTTTTCCTTCAGCCACTCAACACCCTTAAATGCAGCTATTTTTGCATCAAAAATATTAAAAAATATTTTATTACCCAACTTTTCATCAATTTTAACTTTATAATTACCATCATAATTTTTATAGATAATGATAAGATGTCCTTTGAGTTTCAAAAATGGATTACCTTTTTTACTTATTGACCATTGTTTATTAATCCAAGATTTCCATCGATTACTTCTATTCTTTAACTCCTTCTCTCTATTCGAGGGGGCAATGTAGTCATTAGTCATTTTTTCTGCACAAACACACCCTACTCTAAATTCGACTTCTATATCAATATGAGTAACAATATGAACGAACCTAATTCTTTCGTTATTACACATCATACAAGTTTCATATTCTGCTTCATCTACTGATTCGCCATCTCCTCTAATATCAATAACATTTTTTAATCTCCAACCTTTATGGGGTACGTCAGTTTGATTCCATAAATTCATCCTACTCTCCCTCCACTATCTTAATTTCATCATCATTTAAATTGTAAAGCTCGTAAACTGATAAGTCAAGTTTTTTCTTATGGTTATTTAATATCTGACAAAAATATATTTTTATTAAAGCTTTGGTTGAATTTTGTATGCTACTTTATTTGATTTTATCGTAAGTTGTGTTATTACATTTTGGGCACGGTGGTAATGTATCAGTATTGTCATCTAACTTAACCTCAGTGTTGCATTTTGAGCATTTATAAGTTCCTTTTCTGGGTTTTTCACCTGTTTTATACATAATATTATCCTTTTGAATATTAATAAAAATATTTAACATAATAATATAGAAATAATTCAACCAAAACTTCATTTCAAATATATACAAAATATTTCGAAGATTTTCCACTTTATTTTAATTTATTTGAATAATATAGAAAAATTGAATTCTTTTTTTAATAGCTAAGTGGTAACACTTAGGGATTTACACTTAGTAACTGAATATTGATTGAATGTAGAATCTACAAGTTCTACATAGTGAATTTCAAAATGCCTGCACCGGAAATAATTTATAATGAGTGTGACAAGCAGAAAATATTTTCAATGTAGGCAATTCTGTTATAAAAACACTCTCAAAATGGTTTGAAGTTCCGCCGACCTCTGTAAATGCCGATGAACCGGACGGATAGAATGCTGACCTCCGTAAATTGATTGTAAGAGCAGAAACAAGGGGTAGCCGAGATAAGGTAGTCCCTTGTTTTTTGAGGATTGTATAGTTTCCCGTTCTATTGGGTTTTCTTCTAATTTTGCATACATATTAAAAGCACTCAACCGAATATAAGATTTGATTCAACAATAATAAAGTTATTCGGCTAAGTGCCAGTAAGATTTAAATTTTTAAATTGCTTTGAAATTTCGTCTATCTCTATCATTTTTTGCTATAATCTCTAAACCACTCTTTTCTCTATCTCGTAAGATATAGCCTCTAATCTCCTCTGTGATGTGAGGGATTGGTTGCGACCGAAAAGAAGTTTTCGGTGATCAGCTAATATTTAGGGGGTTGGGGGCATAAAAATAATTAATTTTTAAAATATTTCTCAAGTGGGACACATTTTATATCTATTAACTCTTTTGCGAGTTTTAATAAAGTAACTTTCTGTACATCTACAACTTTAATTGTGCTACATTCTGTCAGTTCATTTAATATATCGGACTTGTCTGAACTATTCATCAGATCTGTCATGATAAAATGCTTGTAGTCTTGATACTCATTTTTAAATTTTTCATTCAAATTAACAATACTGGTTAATTTATGATAAAACATTTCTTCGTTTTGGTTTTCACTAATCAAAGTGTTTCCAAAAACAAAGTTACCATTTTTGCCAGCAAAGGAAACCTTGACAGGGAATTTAAGGAAATCAAACCTATCTTTTGTTAATTTATAATGCAAGGATACGTTTTTTGAAACCTTTCTTGAAAATTCTAAATAATTATTGTGAAAGGATTCTATGTTTGCTTGAGTTAATGATGATAGTCCTAAATATTTTTTTGCAATAAGAACAATATTGTCTTCATTTAAATCTATATTCATAAAGATTGGTGCCTGAAACTGTACTGTGTTATTTAAATGAATAGATGAGTGTATAAGAGAGTTTTCAATTTCTAAGTAATTAAACATACTTAATTTATTGCTTAGTTTGTCAAAATATCTTTTATAACTAAAAATCTCATTATTTAATATGGCAAATTTCGATTTGTTCAATAGCTTCTTTGCTACTTTTAACTTATCTTCAGAAAATATATATTTCACCTGATTTTCATCAAAAAGTATTAATGCAACAGCTAATCTTTCAGTAGTAACTTCTGTTAACGAACAATATATAATACTCATTTTTAGCATAACCACTCCATTTATAAGCAAGAACGCAAATCTTGTAAAAATAATTCAATATTAAACTCAATCCACTTATCATTTAAATATCTTTGTTTTAAGCAATCTTCGTACCAATTATAATCAACTCCAGCTCCAAAGTGTAATTCAAAAAGTTTTGAACAATAATCTAAAATTCTTAGCAAGTCATTAGTCTTGTTACAAAATTCTTGGCAAACTAATTTACGAACTAATTCAATATTTTTACTATTGTTTTTAATGATTTTTTTTATTAGTGGATGGAACAGTAATGATTCTTGAGTTGTTAAACAATCCTGTTTTAGGTCGGGTATTTCTTTTATATCAATTAAACCAGAGGAGTAATTAAAACATTGTGCATTATCTATTGCATAGAATTGATTATTATCTAAAAGTATATTAGGATTTTCTGGCTTTCTATCAATATTATAAAATACATAATCAAAGAAAACAATTTTTATTAAACTAAAAAAATTGTATTTTTTATATTGATAGTGTCTATAATCTTTAGGCATTGTATCAATTTCTATTGAATCTGTAAGTTTTTTTGATGCTAAAAATTTTCTTTCAGTTCCACCTTCCCTAAAATAACTACTTCCTTTAAGGTGAGAATTCTCAACAATCATTATTTTCATTTCAGGAATCGGATAATCCAATATTTTAAAATAATGATAAGCTAAGAATTCAACAAATAGAATACTTATTTTATTTGTTTTTGCTATCGTCTTGCAAACGTATGTATCTAATTTAATATCTTCTATTAACAAAGGACGACTATAAGTCCTAAGTTCCTCTATACATTTACAGTTTGAATATGTTATTTCCATAATATTTTGTGTATATTTTTTATAAGTAAAATATTAATCAGAAGATTGCTATCTCGCAATAAATCAAGATTACTTTTCATAGTCAACAATACCTAACTTTTGAGTTTTGTTGTAATAATCTGTTATTTCTTTTAAATGTTTAACGATTTCAGGAAATTTAAACTCATTATTCTGTGTGTTAAATGTTTTAAGTTCTTGAGTAACAAGTTTGAAAATATCTTCTTCTTTGGTAAAGAGCATTCTTTTAATAATATTTTTCCAAAAACTTAATTCTTTAGAGTAGTCTACAATCCTTGCAAATTGCAAAGCCTTGTATTTATCCATCATCCCAACACTTTCAGTTAGTTTATTTTGAAGTTTTTTGATTTGTTTGTTTAGACTTATATCTTGATTTTGTTGTAAATCTTCTATTACTTTTAGCTTATTCATTAGGTTATCGTTTTCATCTTCATATTTTTTATACATTTCAGTCTTTTTATTAATTAAAGTATCAAATTTTAACTTTATTGAAAAATAAAAAATCCAGAAGAAAACAAAATTCATGCCTGCTTGTATTAAATAATTCTGCCAATTTTGGTAATACTTGTTAACTAAGATGGCAGAATCCATTGAATTGTTAGCTGTGGCATTTTGTATAATACTAATATTAGGTGTATTACTTCCACATTTAATAAATACTTTATTTGTTGAATTTGGAATGATATTATTAATGCAAACCATAATATCATTGCTATCATTTCTTGAGTTTGTAATTTGATATTGCAAATATGATTCAACAACTACATTAATTAATTGGCTGTTCTTAATTCTCAAACAAAAATTGTTCTGAATATCCATTGTTTTATTCTCTAATTTTAGAATAACCAAATTGGTTGTTTCTATTTTGTTATTCTCTAATGAATATATTATTCTTGGAGATGAAAACAAATTAAATAAGTAATTAAAACCAATTATTAACATAAACGATAACACTGAAACCACTGTTGGAAAAAGCAGTTGGTCTAATAAATCTTTTGTTTTCATATGCTTCCTTCTATAGTAAATTTTTATTTCTCTATCATCTTGAACGTTTCAATCCCATCCTCAATTTCGCTTATCGTGTCATACCAGATTCTATCCATCCTCTTTACTCTCCCTCCACTATCTTTATCTCATCATCAGTTAAATTGTAAAGCTCGTAAACTAATTTGTCTATCTTTTTATCTGTGTAGTCTATTCTTGCTTTTAATTGCTCTTTTCTTGTGAATTTACAAGCTAATACAAAGTAGAATTCCATACTTTCCTTATTATATATTTATCAATTCAGAATTAATTGAGTGTTTTTTTAGCAAGGTTATCAACTCAGATAACTTATTTTGCTCAACCTTGTCAGTATAATATACCTTTTTTATTCGTTTCAGCAATTGTGGTTTGCGTAACGGGAAATTAACAAATTCTCTATTGTCAATTTTAATAATTTTATTGCTGTTTAATTCCGAATCATACAGGTTTACAATTCTGGTTTCTTCTTCATTCTTGTGTTGTTCATTTTTAATTCTTGATACTAAATCAGTAATTCTGCTCATTAAATTTATTAATATGTCTTTAATATTTTCATTATTTAATGATAGAGCATTTGAAGTACAGATACTTACTATATCTTTTGTTAGCTCTTCATTGCAATAAATTACTCTTTTTACCCCAACATTGCTTGGTAAGTTATCTGATTTCAATTGTAGAACAACACCCAATCCATTTTCAGCATAATTATCCCATAAGTGTAAGTTATTATTCATTTCAGAAAAACAGGAAATAAATAATTTGCTTACCTTGCTTTCTAATAATTGGTTTATTTGTTTGAAAATATTATCATTTGATTTTTTGTTCAGCTCATCTTGGAAATTAATAACATTTTGAGAATTTGATTCACAAAAATATTTAGATACGAAAAGCAAGCAACCATACATTGATGCCCTTTGCTCAAGACTATAAATATTTTCCTGATTATGCAAATAGTTTAATAATTCAAATACTCTATCCCCAGCATATATAATCTCTAAAGGGTCTCTTTGAGAGCGTGCTTCATATAGTCGCCAAGTACCGCTTTTAATAATACTAATAGCTGAATCTATATTTGTATAATGATATAAGAATTTTGGTTTATTCTCCATCTCTTACTCTCCCTCCACTATCTTTATTTCATCATCAGTTAAATTGTAAAGCTCGTAAACTAATTTGTCTATTTTTTTATCTGTGTAGTCTATTCTTGCTTTTAATTGCTCTTTCTGCTCCGGTAATGTCGCTGACTGTAGGTCTTTGTTTAGCTGGAGCATAGTTTCTACAAGCTTGATTAGCTGTGACTGGTGGCTGGGGTCTGGTGTTTGGGGGATAGGGAAGGGTTGTAAATATTGTGTTTTAAATGTAAAGTATCCACCTCTTAAAACGTAACCAGTAGACTTCAGAAAGTACCAAAGAAGCTTAGAATTAAAAATTCCTAAATAATACTTAAAGTCTGTTTGTATTTGCTCTTTAAACACAAAAGAATATACTTTAGTTGTGTGGTATAAAACTCCAAACTCGTCTAAAGTCATATTACAGCCAAAGGAGATTTCAGGAGTAAGCAATTTAGTTTGATTAAATTCGTGCATATTTTGAGGACGACTAAATTGCCACCAAGTGGAGCAAAACTTTCCTTTCTCTCTATCTTCTAACGATTTTTTGTTTTCTAATATATAAGCCCATCCTATTGGAAAGTAAGATTGAATATATTCCTTTGTCATCAATTGGGCTTTAGATTCAATGAGTAAATATGGAAATATTACAACGTTTTTCGGTTTCATATTTTCGTATCTTTTAACATCTTTACCCATTAAAAACGGTTTAACTAAGCCTTTTTCAATTTCAATTTCTTTGTCCAATACAACTGAAAAACATCTATATGTATTTTCTAATTCCTCAATTATTTTCAATACAAAGATTTTGTCTGCACTTGTTGCAACACCTTGAAATATTTTCCTTGTGATATCCTTTAACTTTAAAGGCATAGCATTGAGCTTATCTAAAAGAGCTTGCTTGGCATTATCAGTAAAATTCCACTTAGCTCCCTTGATTGGTTGCTTTACTTTAAATGTTTTAAATGATTTTATATCTGCTTGCCATTCTTTTGGATCATTCACTTGCAAGAAATCAAAGTCACCTTCATGCAATTTATTTAGAAATAATAAACAAGTATAAGTAGTAGCACTATCAAATATCTGTGCCGCTCCAAAATGTACAATCCTATCAATTGCCTTTTTCTCTGCGAGATAATCTCTTAGGCTTACGCCGAAATCGCTCTGAAAGAATTTATGTGGCTGAATAAATCCTAATAATCCATTTTTGCTTAAAAGATTATAAGCCTTTTCGATAAACACTACATAAATGTCAATATTACCAGCTTGTCCTGAATAGAACTTAGTCTTGTAATAGCTAATTACTGATGGTGGTAAATACTCGGTCATAGTTTGAATTCTAATATACGGCGGATTCCCAATCACAGCATCAAAACCGCCCTGCTTAAATACTTCCGGAAAAGCATTCTGCCAATTAAACGGTTTGATTTTCTTTTCCATTGTCGTCTCAAAGTCTAATTGATTTTCATAGAAGTCAAGGTCTATTAGGCTGTTTCCGCTCTTTATGTTATTATCCAATGTCGGCAAAACTCTGTCGTGCAGTAGTGATAATTGATTGTTAATTGAGGCAGTAGTCTCGCCCTCCATCGCTTTTAGCATAAGTGATAGTTTGGTTACTTCTACGGCATTAGTGTCTATATCTACGCCGTATATGTTATTCAGAAGTATCTGCTTTTTGAGCGATGTAGTTAAATATCCGTCCGGCGTGAGGAACTTCTCCTTTTTCTTCATATCCGCATTCATATAATATTCCAAATGCCAATTTAGGAGGTACTGATATGCTCCCAGCAAAAACGAACCGGAACCACAGGCAGGGTCGCATATCTTTAGTTTGGCTATGTCGTCGGGAGTTTTATCCTCAACCAACTTCCCAACAGTATTTTTAACAATATAATCAACTATATACTGCGGAGTATAATAAACTCCACCGGCTTTACGAACTTCGGGCTTTTCCTCAATTGAGATAACGTGGTCATCGGATATTTTAATTACTTTGCCGAGATATTGCTCATAAGAATGCCCGAGAATTTCAACCGGCATAACCGAGAATTCATACGGCGATTGCGGATAATACATATCCTCAATAATTGTTTTGAGAGTGTAGTCATTAATATCAAGGTTGTCGGTTATAACATCTTTTTTATAATCGAACAAACCGGAATTATACTTTTGGTCTGCTGTATGGAAAATTTGTTTTAAATTCTGGTAAGTATTATTGCCGATGCTATTTTTCAATTGACCTTCTATCTCAACGCCTCTATCCTCACAAATACGCAAGAAAATAAGCCTATCCATCACCTTTTGCAGTGAGAAATTCAGCTCATCTTCGCCGATAGATTTGTTACTGTTTACTATTTCTTTAGCGAGAATATTTCGCCAGCCGTCAAGCGATTTCAAAAACTCCGAATCGACGGATTCTTTTTCTCTCGTCTTTTCTTTCTGAATGTATTTATCGAAATTCCCATTTGTAACAGCTTCTTTTGAGAAGACATCCCAGAAAAAGTCGAATTCTTTCAAATATAATTTATAATCAAGATATTTGATACGAGCAATTGAAGCTCTGTCTGTAGGGTTTGGTCTATTCATGCATTCGTAAACCGAGAACTCCTCAAAGTCTGTAATCAGCGAAATCGGTAGTTTTGCACTCCAGCCATATCTGCGTAACTGATAAGCCGGGTCTATATTATCTTTGATTGAAATGCTTGGCTTCTTTGCCTCTACAAAGAATTTTTTCTGTCCATAAACAGTGAAGCAATAGTCCGGAGCTTTGGTACTACCGCTAACTTTGATTTTATCTTCGTGGATAACTTCACGGTAACTTTCGGCTAAACCCTGACGGTTATTAATATCCCAGCCGAGAGCTTCAAAAAATGGGTTGATATAATCGTTACGGGTTTGAGTTTCGTTATATTTTCCGCGTTTATAATCAGTGATATGATTATCGAAATTTTCAATTAATCTTTCTATTTCCGTTTTGGCGTTTTGTTTAGTTGATTTTGTGTTTTGGATATTCATAATAGCATTTTATTTTTTTAAATTAGCTTGATTCAATTGCAAATATAAAAAAATATTTTAATAAATAAAAGCAGAAATGGTATTATTTTTAAAAAAGCAAGGGAGCAATTATTTCTAACCGCCCCCAAGCTTTTTCCTGAAAAGGTTTAATTTGAAACGAGTTATGGGTGTGATTATTGTAATATATAAATATTTTCTCTTTATTTAATAAGTGTTAACACGTAAAAAAGAATGTAGAATCTACAAGTTCTACATTGTTAATTTTAAAATTTAGTAACGGAAATAATTTATATTGAGCGAGAGGTACAACTCAGTGTAAACACTTAGTCAAGTAAAAATTAAAAATATTCGAGAATAAAATCTTCAGCAAGACCCCAAAAACGGACTTCTATAAATCACACATAATGAAAATAATTCACATACCTAAGCAGTACGAGACATTTAGCGATATATTTTGATTACGTAATATTTATTAATGAATTCCAAACTAAAAGTATTATGATGAAAAATAATGGATATTTTTGAAATAATTAAGGAATATCATAGAGATTAATTATCAGATAAATAAAAAGTTTTTGAGAAATTATAATATTTATTATAATTATATTGGAAAGCTTAAAAAATATTTTTAAATTTGTAATTGAGGCATAGAGGAAAACTGAAATTCATATAGAAAAGCGATTAATTGTTGAGAGATTATTTTTTCAACATTTTATATTTTTTTTATTTTAGGAGAATTTATGAATCAAAGATTTTATAAGTACCTATTGGCAATAATGTTGTATTTATTTTCAAGCGGTATAGTATTGAGTCAGAAGCTCGACTCTTTGCACTTTGTTAATAGCAATATCAGTTATATTGCTGATTTCAATGAGGACACTTATTTAGATACTTTAGTTTCTATGACCTACAATCACAGTAATTATCCTTATTATATTTTGTGGGCAAATCCAAATTATTTGTCATCAATCAAGTACAAAACAATAATTGATTATCCAGAGTATTACCAATTCACAGTCAATACAAATTGTGTTGATATGAATTCAGATAGCACTTCAGACTTGATTTTTTCTGTTAGGTTCAAAGTCAAAGTAGATTCGGCTACGTTTTTAGACTCTGCTTATAATGTGATTGTTTTCGGACAGCAATCCATAGCCGAGAGCGACACATTAAAAATTAATTCTGTTGAGAATATTAGTTTTACGCCTTATACGGCTATGAACTTAAATCTTTTATTATTCAACAAAGCAAAACGAGACCTATCCGACATTTGGTCTTACTATGTTAATAAAACATCAATTAGTATGCCCGCTCCGAAAATCACAAGCTCAAATAGTGAACTAAATCCCGAGATACTGATTTTCCCTAATCCTGCTGAAAACAATACAAATCTGCAAATCAGTAATTTGACTAAGGGGGATTATAAAATCCGTCTGTTGAACTATTACGGCACGACAATAGAAGAATTACCTTGTAAATCAGAAGGCGGTTCCGTAAACATGATGCTAAACTTAAACAACTACGCCAGTGGCAGTTACTTTATTATTCTTTACAAAGGGACAACTGTTTTAAAAATCTATCCGTTTGTAATAAATAAATAAGGAGCAACAAAATGAAAAAACTTATATATGTACTAACCGTAATTCTATTATCGGCAATTGGTGCAAATGCACAATTCTCTGCCGATAATGACGGCAACTTAAATGTATCACCTGTCAATGGTATAATGAACTATACGTATCCCATATCCAACAATTCAATTGACGGATATCCGATTGATGTAAGAATGACATATTTGAGTAATTTACGGTACGCCCATTTTAAAGGGCTTTGTCAGGATAGACATTACCGTGATTCAATTGTATATATTAATACGGATCCGTACCCTTATCCTGATCACATACATTATCCTATCGGAACAGATTATTATTATGAAATTATGGATCGATTCACTTATGCAATATCTACTTGGGTAATGAGTGTAAATGGCTTTGTAATAAATGCTTTGAAACAGAATTCATTTTACTTAGACAGTGTTTCAGATTCACGGAGTCGTCTTGATAATATGCTTATTGAAGGATATGATATTTGTAATAGAATGCAAACAAGTAGATATAAAGAAATTAATGATAAAATAAAAATTCTTAAAGCAGATGGTTCAATTCTTGAGTTAGTAAATAAAAACAAATTCGGAAATTGGGAATATTCAAATTCTAATTACAATGATGCTAAGTATTATACAGGATATTATTATGATAATTCTATTAATTCGACTGGTTATGGAAGGGTAGAATATGATACTAAATACTATCCTCCATTTATTCAAGAAGAATTAGATAGTAATCATTATAATCCGAATTCATTTAAGCCAAGAGTGTTACGCTATTATATGGGTGATGGTTTAGAATATGTGTTTAGGGAAGTAATAGCACCTTATGGTTTAAAAGATTTTAATACTAATGAGATTGGTTTATATCAACAGCTTGATGTTTATGGTACTCGGCCTTATTTGCATACTGGGAAATATTTTTCACCGGGAGTTTTGCCGACTATATTTTATTTAGAAGAAATTAATAATGGAGAAAAAACACTTGTAAAATTTGATAGGAAAGGCCATAATTACACTGATAATAATACAAAAATTCAAAGAGGTAGGGCTTTTATTGATAATTTTACTAATCATAAAATAAGCATTGACAAAACAGGTATGTTAATTCAAAATTTTGATAAAACATATAGATTTATTCTTGATGTAGATGGTAATACATATTTACCTAGATCAGTGTGGAACCATCCATTACTAATGCAAGACAATGAGTTTAATAGCAAAACTGACGAAATACTAACTGACTTTAGAATTGATAATCATTCGAATAATTTTTTAGTTTATAAAATAATTGACCCGCAAAATAGAATTACAGAATTCAATTACTATGGAGATTTTATATATACTGATACTGACATTAGATACATACCTTTATCGCAAAATAGACATATAGAAAGAATTGACTATCCTATGTGCTTAAAAGAAGTAATAGAACCAACTAAAAGAATTGTTTTTGATTATTACAAAGACTGGGTTTGTATGGGAAGGGATTTCAGATATGACACAGTTTCAACAAAAGGTTTAAGCTATAATCTATTGAATTGTGTTAAAACAATTAAGCACTATGAATTGGACAATAACAATACATTGCTTAAATCATTAAATTATTACTTTTCCGATGACACTGTTAACAATATCAGATATTCCAAAGTATCAATTGTTGATAATATTATTAACAAAAAAGATTCAATAGAATACGAATTCAAGTTGTTTACTGTGAATAATAATTCTCAATATATGCCTCAGAAGAGCGTAAACATCTCTAAATATAAAAAATATAGAGAATCTACAAATGATTCTATTGACGTTACAGATAAAATAATCTCCGAAACTGAATATAGAAATTCTTCAGAGTTAGGCTCTACTTCTAATAACGGATTAATTCCATATTTTACGTTAATTTTGAAAGAAGAAAACGGAGTTCCTAAATATGGCTATCCAACGGTGCTTAATTCTTATGAATTTGAGACTATAAGCACCTTTGGCGGAGATACTGCACTTTCAAATAAATATGGTCAAGGAATAAAAAAAGTTACATCAAGAATGTTTTACGACTCAGACTCAAACAATGTTATATTGACAACAGAAAAGTATTTTAAAAATTTACAAAGAATTGTTTACGACGACACTAGATATACAGATATTTATAGTGCACAACTAAGTTATTTAAGGAACGATTCTTTAATGGGCTTATATGGAAACACATCGCCTATTGCCGTAACTACCCGATATTTGCGAAAAAATATATTGCCTCCAATATACGGCATACCTATTAAAGAAATTGTAAGAGATGCTACAGGTAAGCTATTAGGCGGTAAGACTATGAACTACAATTTAGCTGACGGTACTATCGATAATTATAGGCGTGGTGCTATTATTAGCGATTCGGTAATTCTAAAGGATTCATCTATTGTATTTAATGCCAAATACAATTATAATGCACGTAAATTGCTTGTATCTGTTGAAAATGAATTTGGTCAGAAAGGGATGCAATATTTTAAGTATTCCGACATACCCGGATATGAAAATACTTTTCCATCCGGAAAAATATTAAATGATAATAATTCAATTTATAATACTTATTTGTACAATACAATGTTTGAATTTGAAGCACCGGTTGCCAATGAATCATACACACACAGGTACGATGCAGCTTCCAATTCATTTAAAATAGATACAATTCGTAATTACTTTGAAAGAACAAAATTCGGAAATATCAATGCCATTATCGACCAAAACGGTTGGTATTCTAAAACTGCTTATGATAATATCGGGCGTATAACAGCTATGTGGCTACCATTTGATTTCCCGGTTTGCATACCAATTAATTTCAAAACAAATACTGCAAATATACCTTTATATGACAAAAAAACTACAATAACAAGGTTCTATGATAGTATTGATGTAATCCATAAAACAATCAAAAGAATTCCGATTTGCTTGCCGGAATATGATGGATTAAATTTATTGGTTGGAAACTCCGAATATACTTATCCAGATAAATTAGGTGATTCTATTAATACATTTAATAAGCATAAAGAAAAATACTCTACTTCACTGAATTATATTGCTTCGGCAAATGACTTATTCCATAACGGAGCTACAGTACAATCTGCTAAACTTAGACTTGCCTATTTCGGTTCGTATAGTAGTAATTCCTTTATGCTAAAAATTACAACTAATCAATTTGGATTTGAAAAGCATATAGTTATTGGAAATAATTCTTTGGATTCTACCTCTAGTCAAGATCCGATTTATAGCAATAATAATCAACAAATGCTTTTAGTAGATTTGAATTCGATAATAACTAAATTTCAAGGAACAGCTCCCGGCAACACTCTTAATTTTAAAATCGAAAGCTTGAGCGATTGCGGGAAAATCGAATTTTTAAATCAGTCGGAAGATTCAAGACCGGTAATATTATGTTCTTATTTGGGTTGTGACTCGTTGGCTGATTTTACAACTATGATTCAGTACGACGATACAAATCATACTATTACAAGTTATTCGAAAATTGATGATAATTTGCATACATCAAACAGCAATTGGGAACTGTCCTCTGCTGAGCATTTTGGTAGATATTCAGGTTCTAAATCATTCTATGGTGCAGATAACCGTAATTTGAAGAATTGGTCTTATATCGGAAATCCGTTTGATAATAAACAAACTCGAATTGATGAAGTCTCATTTTCTTTGACAGGATTTGGCAACATAATTTCTGTTAAAGACCAAAATGATAAGAATTTTGAAAATATTCGTAACGGTAATGGACAAATAGTTGCTGTGAAAGCACCAGACGATACAAGAAAAGAAATAAACAGCGAAACTATATATGTTCAAAATGATAACTTTATTCCCTCATTACCTGAAATTGATTGTCATAGTTATTACTATATGCTAACTATTAAATCTTTTAAAAATGAAACCGGAAAAGTAACAAAACAATATTATGATGGAATGGGTAGGTTAAGAATTGAAATAAATAACGCTACTGATATAAATCCTAATTTGAAACTCAAAACACGCTATGAATACGATGAATACAGTAATATATCTTATGTTATTAATCCTGCTAATGACACTACATTTTACTATTATGATAATTACAACAGAATTATTCGAAAATCAGATAAAAACGTCGGTACTGTATCTTATGCTTATGATAAACTTGGTAATCTTAGGTTTGTCCAAGACGAAGAGCAGTTTAGAAATGATAATTTTACTTTTCTTCAAATCGATGATTTAGGCAGAAATACAATTGTCGGTGAAGCCACTATTACTGGATTAGAAAGTAGGATTTGCGACGTTATAAATCCTAATTATTTACATTATGATAATAATAATAGTGAACTTTTCACAAATCCTACAATATTCAGAAATTCTACAGCCTTTCAAAATATAGTAAATATTAGCGGATTAGACACTACAAGCATTTTCCCGGCTGTCAATGGTACACTTGAAAATCTATATCCGGGTACTTATTTACGACATAATTATATTTACCCTACCTTTTATAGTGTCATTTCATCAGATACAAATAGTTTTGAGGATATAGCCAATTTCCCGAGAAATGTACGCGTAGCTTCATACTATGACGAAATGCCACCAAAAGTCGGAGCAATCTGGGGAAATATGCCGGATACTACAAAATGGAATGCTATCACTCCATTCTACACTTGGGATAGAGGAAACAGAACACCGAAAAACTTAATTGGCAGACGTTCGGCTGTTGCTTACAGAGACGACGAAGTTGATGCTTTGCATTATGTATTATTTAGTTACGATCCTCGTGGCAGAGTTCAGGGCTTAATGCGTTATACTGAAAATCTTGGTTTTGACGGTGTTTACTATACTTATAATTCGGCAAATCAAGTGATTTGTGTTCGCCAAATCGACCCGATTAAACAGTTCGTTACATGGTATTCTTATGACCAAAACGGTCGAGTTGATAGCGTTTGGACTAAAGTTACTGCTAAAGGCACCGGATTCGGTATTACTACACTTTCTTTGCCTGACGCTCCTTTTAAACCGACTACTGCGGACTTAGCCTACACATACAATAAACGTGGCGGAGTGGATACTATTCGATTTGTTCCGGCAAATGTCTATCAGGCATTTACTTATAACCCACGCGGCTGGCTCGACACTATGATTACTAAAAATCAATTTAACACACTTATCTTCCGTCAAACTTTTGAAAGAGATGAAGCAGGAAGTATTGAACGCCAAATTTCAACTCATCAGAATACTGCTTTAAATTGCAATGAATATTATACTTACGACAATCTGAACAGACTTACTAATTGGAACAATGGCTCTGCTCAGCAATCTTTTACTTATGACAAAATGGGTAACCGCCAGACTGATGTTCTGAATTCACAACAATCCAATTACTTTTACGAAAGTAACAATCCTAACCGGCTAAATAGCTATAAAATGAAAACTGCTAATCAAGAAATTCTTAAAAAATATACTTATAACGGTAATGGTAGTGTTACTTATATTGATATTAGGGATATTATTAAAAATACGTCTCACAATGAACGTTTTAATTATAATTATGCGGGAGTTCCTACCTCTTATATTAAATCAGTAAATAGTGAAACGGTAAAGAGTTTTTGTTCGGGAACAAATCTCTCCCGTAATCCGAGCTTATTTATTTGGGATTATCGCTATAGTCCGCTTGGTGGCAGAGAGCAGAAAAAGCTTAGCAAATCGCCCTTAGGTGATTTCTGTAAAGAAGATGCAAATTATCATGGCTGGACATATTATGCTCTCGGTGCCGGAGGCGAACAGCTAACTGTATATAAAGGAGTTCAGGAGTCTTGGGTAAGTGGAACGAGAAAAGTTACGTTTTATGCACATTCTTATTTGACATGTGGGGGGATTTTAGTAACTTTGCCGGACAGCACTAAGCAGTTTAATGTGTTTGACCATTTGGGTAGTGCCAGAGTGAAAATATCCGTAAAAAATAACGCAATAGTCAGTACTCAAGGGTTTAATTACAAACCTTTTGGTGATACTTTGCGTTGTTCCGGCACGGATAGAGTCGGCTTCATAGGCAAAGAGCTTGACGAGGAAAACAATTACTTCTTATTCGGTGTCCGAAACTATGACAAGCAAACCGGCAGATTCTTATCTGTTGACCCGTTATGGGAAAGTTTCCGCAATTATACACCATACCACTACAGCTATAACAACCCAATTTCTTTCAAAGACCCCACCGGTTTTGCTCCGGAGAAAGAGGAGAATGAATTGCAAGGGAAGAAAGAGGGGAATAAGTTGATGGTAATGGAATGGTTAGTAACTTCGGAAATAGATGGTAATTACGTAAACTTTTACGAAGAAGAGCTTAGTAGTCCTTTGGGACCTGGTCAAGGCAGAACATTTATTGGTAGATTTAAAATTTTCTCCACATCATCAGCCGCTGAATCAATATTTTCGGGAAATTTTGACGACGGTGTGGTTTCCTGTGGTGGTAACACCGTAAGCAGTAGCGGTGCTAATCCCGGAGGCGGTATCAGTGGCTCTCATGGCAGTAGCAGTGAAAGTGGAAGAACAGGAAAGACTGTGAGCAATAATGGAAAAAATACTTTTTCCTTTATTACTCCAAATATTATTAATTTACCTTTTTATAGAGATATTCAGGTTAATATAAAATGCTACTATAGTCAAGAAGATAAGCTTGATTATGCAATTAAACAGATAAAAGAAGCTATTGATGCCATATATAAAGATATTGAAAATGGCGGTATTAATATTTTTAGTAAAATTTTTTCTATAGATATTGATTTTACTCTTACTGAAAGATTATTAAATCAGAGATGGATAGTTAATTCGCAGATTTTACCTACAACAAAAGTAGAATTAAATGGAGAAATGATTGAAGCTCGCGAAAGAAAAATATGGGCATTAACTTCATATAACTTAGTGAATCAAATCTTGTTTTTTTCTGCTGAACTTTTAAATAAGGATTTTGACAATTTTGGTGGGGATGCTTTTGGAACTCCAAGTTATCAGAGTAGTGTAGCTATCTGTATTATGAATTCATTTTGGCACGAGATATGGCATTTTTGGCAGAATATTACAGGATTTAATGGCTCAAATATTGAGAAGGAACGTCAAGCAGTAAATTATAGCTATTCAATATTTAACTTATGGAAACAATATGGTAATAATATTCCATTAAGATGACATACTAATAGAAAGGAAAAATAATGAAATTTATTTTTATATTTATTTTAAGCTTATTTTGTATAATCAGTTGGTCATGTTCATCAATAAATACACTGTCAAGTAAAGATAACTTTAAATTTATTGATAAAGTTGTTGATAATCCTGATTATTTAAATAGTTTAAATTATGATGAAGACATTAAAATTGGGAATTATTCTTTAAATTGGTACTTAATGCCAAATAAAAGTGAAATAATATCCTTATTAAAAGAATTCTTCGATAAAGATTATAAAAAAGAATATAAACTTTTTTATGAAAGAAAATTTTACTCAATTAGAGATTCAGCATATTATTCGGAAATAGCTATTACCAACAGTAATTCAAGATGCAAAATTAGGTTTCGTTTTATTCAGGTAAACAAAAAGTGGTACTTAATCTATTTAGAGCATATTGGTATGTGGGAAAAATATATCATTAATGAGATCTTTGATTGGAATGACTTAAAACGAAATGATAGCTTATTTGTAGATAATTTGAATATGATAAATAAAATTATAAATGATTCGAATTATTATGACATAATGATAACTGAAGGAAAACAATTCGAAAAGTATTTTTTGATTTATGAAGATTATGGAGATCAAAAGGGTTTTGAAACATATAGAAAATATTTAAAAACATTGCAAGGCAAGAAATATACAATAAAAGGTGAAAAGCGTTTTGCGACTATTGATGATTCGCTAATGAATCATAGGCTTTGTCTTGATTTTGAATCCGGCGAGTCATTATTTATAAGTCTTGTCGCTATAAACGGTAAATGGTATATAGAAAATTTGAAAATGTATTGTTATATGTATCCATTTAATGGTCAAACAACGTATTAATTTTTATAAAATTAATCCCTCCCCCACAAAATATTATGACTTGTGGGGGATTTTTATTAAATTAGGGGGCATTGATAAATATAAAAAGAAGAAGATTGAAAAGAGTCGCCGGATATATAATTGCATTATCTTTTCACAGAGTTAATTATGCTCTTTCTATTCCAATTTCTTTCAAAGACCCCACCGGTTTTGCCCCCGAGAAAGAGGAGAATGAA
Organism: uncultured bacterium; assembly: GCA_942493235.1. Lineage (GTDB taxonomy): Bacteria > Bacteroidota > Ignavibacteria > Kapaibacteriales > UBA2268 > ENR-C587. The sequence continues at coordinate 1,877,598 of OW818676.1, forward strand.
TTACAAGGAAAGAAGGATTGCGATAAGCTGATGGTTATGGAATATATAACTAATTGGGAACTAGATGGTGATTACATAAACTATTACATAGAAGAATTTAGTTCCTCAATGAGAATTGGGAGGGAATATGTATTTTGTCGTAGAATTAATTATTCAATGGATCGATCACTTTCCAGAGGTTTTGGTAAATTGTTAGATTCTGGAGGTGGCACCGGTGGTGGTGGCGGTGGCAGTGGAAGAACAGGAAAGACAGTGAGCAATAATGGAACAGTAACATTAACTCAAGAATCTAAAAATATAATTAAAGAAAATATTAGTATTTATTTTAGTCCGTCGCTAAACCCAGAAGAAGCACAAGCAGCTGTACAAGCTTTTTGGACCAATCTTTTCGAAGGACTAACAAATAATGTTTCTAAAGAAAATTATGAATTTTTGACAACGGCTGATTTAACTGTTGTGCTATTATCAATAGATGATTTTAAAGATTATGCTGGCGACAGAGGATATAAAGACGTAGCCGGATTTTGTTTAAGTGCTAACGATGCAAATAGAATCACTCTATGTGCTGATTACATTATTAATGGATTAGATAATTATTTTGATAAACCGTCTTATTCATACAACCCAATACCCGGTCTTCAATTTGAAAAATCATATTCTACAAATTATACTGAAACTATTATGCATGAATTTGGTCATGGCTTTGCATATTGGAAAATTGGATCAGATTATAATAGTTATAATGCGAAATATAGAGAGAATTGGGCTATATGGTATTGTAATACTAACTATCGGCAAAAAGTTGGTAGACCAGATCAAGTCTATAATTCCACTTTTTGGATATCAATATTTATAAATGGTCATAACCCTTACAGTGAAATTTATTAGGAGAATAAAAATGCGAATAATATTTAAAATTTGTTTGATTTTATTGAGTATTATTATATTGAATTCCTGTTCTTCATATAGTATTAACAGTGAATTAAAAAGATATTCTAAGGATATGGTAAAATATCCAAATAAATTATGGGATTTGAGAAATAATTATCCTGAAATATTCAACGATAATATTATTTCAGATTCCTTGAAAAAAGGCGACTATATTCGGAAATTATATGATTTTATAATAAAATTTGATATTATTAACTATAAGGATGTTTTCGGATATGCTCCTTTGGTTGACAAATATTTTATAATGACTAAAGAAATGCAAATGAAAGGATCTAAAGAAGAGTTATATTTAATAACATTTAAAACGGAAAATGGTGGTATAGAAATAATATATTTTTATAAAAACAATAAATGGTATTTATTTAGCATTGAACCTTTTACCTTGATAAAACAATAATTTCTTAAAAAACAGTAGTAATTAAATCTCTCCGCCACAAACCAACTTGACTTGTGGCGGAAGTATTACAACTAAGCCATTATTTATAAGATGGGTTGAAATTTGAAAAAGAGTGTATATTGGAAATTAGGAAGTGAATATCAAGATTTTCACTCTGTTTATAGAGAAAATTGGGCTATATAGTATTGTAATACAAATTATCGTCAAAAAGCGGGAAGACCAATCCAAGAGTATTGTGGATATTTGGGTCAATTTTCAGTATTTCAATATGTTTGGGACAAATTAGGTAATTGGTATGGGGAAAACCCCTGAAAAATATAATAAAGAAGGTGAAAATTAAGATGAAAAAATCAATATTATTAATGATTGCAATTAGTATGTTATTTACTGCTTGCAGTTCAATACCCGGAAACATTAAACCTTTTGTAAAAAAATTGGTAAATAATCCTATTAGTGTAAAGGATATGAAAACCAATTATCCTGAATTATATAATGACTCGTTAATATTCAAGGAATTAAAGGATACAAATGTAATAAATAAAATATATGATTTTATTATTGATAGTGACTTAAAGGATTATGATAGGCTAAAATGGTATCAAGCTGATTCAAGCTTATTATCATTTTGTAAATATCAAGAAATTGAAAAAGTTGGCAAAATTAATGATTTTTATATATTAGAATGTGAAAAAAGAAGCAGAACTCTAATGTTGATATTTTTCAAAAATGTCAATTATTATTTTCTTTACAAAATATATTGTTTAGTAGACCCTTACTCAATATAAATGAATTGATATTTACATTGTAGAATTGTAGTAGTAATTAAATCTCTCCGCCACAAATCAATTTGACTTGTGGCGGAAGTATTATTACTAAGCCATTATTTATAAGATGGGTTGAACATAGAAAAAGAGTGCCTATTGGAAATTAGGAAGTGAATATCAAGATTTCCATTCTGTTTACAAAGAAAATTGGGCTATATGGTATTGCAACACAAATTATCGTCAGAAAGTGGGAAGACCAATCCAAGAGTATGGTGGATATTTGGGGTGAATTTTCAGTATTTCAATATGTTTGGGACAAATTAGGCAATTGGTATGGGGAAAACCCGGAAAACTATTATAAATAAGGAGAAAATAAAAATGAAAAAATCAATATTATTAATGGGTTTAATTAGTATTTTCTTTACTGCTTGCAGTTCAATACCAGGAAACATTAAACCTTTTGTAAAGAAATTGGTAAATAATCCTATTAGAGTAAAGGATATGAAAACCAATTATCCTGAATTTTACAATGACTCTTTGATTTACAAGGAATTAAAGGATACAAATGTAATAAATAAAATATATGATTTTATTTATAAGAACGACTTAAAGGATTATGATAGGCTACGATGGTATCAAAATGATTTGAGCTTATTATCATTTTGTAACTATCAAGAAATTGAAAAAATTGGTAATATTAAAGATTTTTACATATTAGGATGTGAAAAAAGAGCTTATACTCTTATGTTAATCTTTTTCAAAAAAAACAATTATTATTTTCTTTACAAAATATATTGTTTAGTAGATCCTAGCAAACAATAAATACAAATGTTTTAATATAGAAAAAATATCTTCCCCCACAAAATATTATGAGTTGTGGGGGATTTTTATTAAATTAGAGGGCATGAATAAATGAAAGAAAAAGATTGAGTAGAGCCCCCTGACATATTATTTTTCAGAGTGCTAATTATGTTATAGCTTTTTTGTTTAGTAAAGACCCGACGGAAAGAAGAATTATGTACAACTGACATCAATCTTCACTATGTTAACTCCCATAAATAATTATCAATATTTTATTAAATACATTAAAAATCACTCGCACATAGAGTAATATCCGATACAGTTTTCGTTGTCATCATCAGAGTTATTGTTAATAAAAGGTATTCCGGCAAGTAAGCTAATTAAATTGACCCTTGTATTGATTTCCTTATCCAGCATTAATCTGTCAAACTCCGTGCGTGAAGCTCTCATACACGGGGAGCAAGTAACTTTTCTGCATTCATAAGCGGTATATAAAGGGTTAGGGCTACACCCATAGTAGCGAATGAATAATTCCAACTCATCTTTGGTTTTATAGAGTAATGGACGCACAATCCGGCAATGGAATAAATCACTATCAAACAAGCTAATTGGTGTCATATCATCGGTTATTGAAATATTTAAACTTGCCGGAAAATATATTACCTTTTTTTTGAATTTATTGCAATACTCTTCAGCTCCAACTATTTTAATTTCAGTCTGACAGTAAGGCTGAATTCTACTTGAATTTCCATATTCTTTTAAAATATCTTTATAATCCCTTCCGGGTTTGTACCAGACTATTTCGACATCTAACCTTTTAGCTGAATTATTCATATATGCTTTTAACGAATTTGATTCTAAACCTGTTAAAATAAATACCGGAGTAAATTCTATCTTTAGAAATTTCAAGAAACACATCAAAGCAATTGAATTAATTCCCCCACCAACTAAAGCTATATTTTTCATATTATTACTTTCTTATTCACTGATATTTTTTATTAAAATCAATTCGTAGCACTAAAATTTAATATATTACATCTGTCCAAATTAGTTTTGCAAATAACTACATAGCTTGGGTTTAATTCAATGCCTATGTATCTACGCTCAAGTAGCTTTGCTCTAACCAATGTGGTTCCGGTACCGGCAAAAGGATCTAAAACTATCCCACCAACCGGACAGCCGGCTATTATTGGTTTACTAATTAATTCGGTATTAAAGGTAGCATAGTGGGTTTTTGAATTGCTTGGTTTAGTCGGAATATCCCAAAAATCAGATACTGAACCGGGGTTTTTGCCGATATACTCTCCATTAATTATTTTTTCTCGATTTTTTGAAATAATTCGAGTTTTGATTTTATTCCCATATTTTGAATCCGGTGAATTATTACACTTAACTCCTTTTGCATAATTCCAATTTTCAGGTCTTGCTTTATCCTTGATTCCATTTAAATCAAAATAATATTTTTTTGATTTTGTAATAAAAAAGACAAATTCGTGTTTTTTTGAAAAGCGGTCTTGAACTGATTCCGGCATACCATTCTTTTTTGCCCAAATAATATCATTTCGTACAGTCAAGTCTAATTCATCAATGCACCGAATTGCAAATCTATGCGGAATAAGTATTGCGGATTTTGAAGGAATGTTTTTTTCAATTTTTGAAAATTTACCTCTTTTTTTGTTTTGAAATCTGCCACTATTAGCTCCCGAGTGAGCATAAGTATCACCGAGATTAACCCATATAGTGCCTTCTTGCTTTATTACACGCTTGCACTGCTTCATAACTTCGATTAATTTGTCTAAATACTCAACATAAGTATTTTCTAACCCATACTGCCCTTCTACACCGTAATCACGTAGTTTGTAATATGGGGGAGAAGTAATTATACAATCAATACTTTCATCAGGGATAAGTTTTAGTGTTTCTATTGCATCACCACAAATTACTTGATTTACCATTTTTCACCGTCCGGATAACCACCATTTTTTGCAATAGCTATTCGATTGACAAATCTTCTGTGGTCAAATCTTACATTATGTTTAAAATCATTGGGTATATTATCTAAAAATGATTTTACTACGGACTCATCTCTAAAATTAGCATTTAGAATACTCCCCAGAGCTATTTTGATTCCATCGGGAACCTGCATATTGCCTCTCTCTTTGTACTTTGATGTATTTCGGCGACGACGTTTACGTAATGGTTTTACTAATGAAGAATTATGCTCAAATTCCAAAATGATATTACCAATATTTTTATGTTTTTTAGACAAAACAGGTGTTTCGATTGAAGATGATTTTGATGAAACATAATCACTACTCTTAAATTCTTTTCTTTTCATACTAATCTCCGAGTTTATAAAATAAAATGAATTGTTTTTAAAAGGTTGCAGCTAAGTGTTATACAGCCCAAACTTTATGTAATTAACTATCCGAGAATGCAATATTTAAAAGGCTTCATAGTGGATTTTTTTTAAAACTATATGACTAATCGCTTAATAAGTTACACTATGAAGCCCGAATGATTGTTCGTCGATATAAGCCCCACGAGCTACCTATATCAACTCTTACATAATAATTATTTTAGAATATAGAAGAACCATTTGTAAAAATGGTTGAGTAGATAACCTGATTCGAACCGGTACTGAATTTTATATAGCTACTTTTGTTAGTTATTAAAACTTCTGTGCTGACTTTATACTATATCTCCTAAGATATCAGGTTTTCAATGCACGTTTACACTTGATATTTTATTAAATACTTACTCTGTTCATAAGAAGCAATTGAGTGTTCAATCTTTGCTTCGGTACTTGATTCCCAGCCTCTGAGCATAAATATCGCATCACAGTCATAAAGAGCATCAAGGTCATTAAGTAGATGATCCGATTTTGATAATTTTCTGCTGGAGTTTTCCACCTCGAGCTGTTGACTGAGAATTATCGGATTAACTATTTCTAAACTATCAAATTCACTGAATACGGATATTGCATCAAGCTCCGCTTTCGCAAAACTCATTATAGTATTTTCCTTACTAACTCCATTGATTTTACCGCTCAAGTATATTCTAAACGGTTTTACTATTGGAATTCCAATAATTTCTAACATAATTTTACTTTCTTAATTGTTGAAAAATTCTTCTATTTGTATAATTACTTTAAAAAATTCAATTGCTATCTGTATAACTACTGCATTTCCGAGTGCGTTAAGTCTGTCCACCCTAAGGAGTATCCCATCAACTACTCCGCATTCCTCAAAATTCCGTTGCAACTTCAACCCACTTCTTGTTCCATCTGCTTGGTAACCAATTACTGTCGAAAGAAATTTTGTGTGATCCTCCGGTATCGGAAAATTAACTCGCATGTATCATATTAATAGCTTCCCTTTATCGCAATTAGACTTCGGTCAATAAATCGCCGATTGTCAAGAAATATATTATCTCTGTTATGCTCTGGAATAGCTTCAATAAGTTTTTGCACTTCTGAATCGTTTGTGAGGTCAACTCCAACAATCTCGCTCAATGTCTTTGCATATAATGGAGGTACTATTGCATTACCCCGTTCTGACCTATCCGGATATTCTACAATCGACATGTTAAGCACTTTGTTCAGGGTGCTTCGGCTTACTCCGATTTTTTCATATACTTCGTGATTCCGAACATTATTCGTTCTCATTATGAACCTCATCTCCAATCCAGTCATACTAACCCTCTAATTAATTTGCTTTATTCTGCTATTTTTTGCTTTATTCTGCTTTTTTTAACAACTGTGTAGCTTTATTTTGTTTTATTCTGCTATTTTTTGCTTTTTGGTTGTTATTTCCTGCTTTATTCTGCTTTTTTTTTGTTGCCTTCTAATAATTATTATTTTAAAAGAATTTCTAATCTTGAAAATTCTTAGATTTTAACCCCTTAATTCTAATTTTAACTTAAAATTCCTACCATTTTTTCAATAATTGGCATTAATAGTTCCTTTCAGATATGATTTCAACACTCCTTTCATTTTTCTAATTTATATTTGCAGTTATTGCCTTTAATACATGTTCTTCGGCTTCAATAACTCGTTTTACCGAGCAAACATCATCACAACGAATGATTTTATATGGGCTTCGAGCATCACCGACAGGAGGAGTAGCATTTGGAATTAAAGGACTTGCCACGATGATTGCTCCATTCGGATATTTCGCATTTTTACAGTAATTTCTGAGCGTGTTATAAACTTTTGTGTAATTATCTTTCCGTTTAGAGTCTAAATCTTCAATCGCCTTACGAATTATAGCTTTAGGAAATTCTTTGAGCAACTTTTCGCATTCTTCACTACTCATTTGTTCAGGAATAGAAAGTAAACCCTTATGTTTTTCTTGAATATATTTATTCAAAGAATGTGTCTGTTTGTCTTCACGTTCGCTCTTGGTATTTACAAAGTTATTATTTACACACACACTATTTTTTATTTTATTATCATTTAATATAGTATAATCTAATATGTGTACTTTTTCAGTTGAATAACTCAGTTTTTCAGATGAATAACTCGGTTTTTCAGGTGAATAACTTAATTGTTCATTATAGCTTAATACTTCTCCTGCCTTTTTTGATATAAATTCAGGTTTTTCAGGTGAATAACGTTTTACGATTTTTACGTTTTGGAATTTTTTGATATCAATAAGAATAAATTCTTCAATCAGATTTATAATTGTTCCGTGATTTCTCCTATCGTTCGTTGCAAAAAGATAATTTTCTTGAATTCGCTTTGAAGTCAACACATTGAACATATTAGATACAGCACTGTCAAACAGCCCACGTCTAATACACCCATTAATTATTTCTTTCACCAAATTCACCTGTTCACTACAGACACGCTTGGCAAAAATTACGACGTTATCTTTGTTGCTGAAATCAATATAATAACCTTTTTCGCTATAAATTTTCGATAGAAGACACGACCAGACCCAGAATCCGGTATTCCCGAAATCTTCTTTAAGAAGTAAAACTTTTTCGTCATATACCCAATTACTATCCATTGAGAAATAATCTATTCCGGTTTTTATTGGTCTTGCCATATAAAAATGGTATTTAAAATATTTGTACTTTGTTAATTAGTACCGGAATTTTTTCCGGTTATATTATTACCAATCCGTCACCTGAAATTATTCTATTAACTCTGTTGGCAAAAAGCCTTTCAATTTCTTTAATCTTGTGAGCTCTGATTTTAATATCACTTCATAATCATCAATTTTACACATTAGTATTGTCCTATTAACATTTGGAATTTTCGTAAGTGCAGGTTGGTTGTCTTTATCAGGAACTAAAGTCAATTGCTCCGTTATGATATCGCAACAGATTGCAACATGCTCATCATTATAAGCATAGTTCCCATCCGGTAGCTCATAACCAATGCCAACTAAATCGCTATGAAGATTTTTTAAAAAAGTATCCAAGTTATTTACCTCGTTTGTTATTGATTACTGAAATATATGTCCAAAAGAAAATTATTGAGAATAGGAAAGTAAACACTGCTTCTCTGTATGCTCCGACAAAGACAAACAGTATGCTTAATATCAATTCCGCAATAGCACTAATTAGCATAATAAACATAATCTTGACTCCCTTCGGAGTAATTACTTCTGTTAAAATAATAATTTTCGTATTTTTTTGAGATTGAGAAAAACATAACAGCAAATTTTGGCTCGCTTTGTAAGTATTCTATTGTCAATTCTTCACAAAGAGCTTTTAGAGCAAATTTTGTCTCATCATTCAAAAAAGATTTTGTTTTTATTGGCATATTAATCACTTTGAAAAATCCAAATTAGAAAATTTCTTAACGAATAGTAATTGTGAATCGTCAAGTACATTAAAATCAATATCTGAATAATTATCAGACACCTCAAGAACTTCATCTCGTTCTTTCACCCTAAGAAGGAACTCCTCTACATCAGTACGAAAAGAAAGCCGACGCTTGCCTCTGGAATAATAATCCAATTTCCCAATTTCCCATAACCGTTTTATATATGCTTCCGGTAAGTTAAATATTTTGTGGATGTCTTTAGCAGTAAGTAACGCTAATGGACTACTGAAACAATTTTCAGATAGTTCGATTTTTAACTTTTTTACAAGTCTGTCTATATCTTCAGGCGAAATATTAGTTTCCATTATTATTGACCAAATCTAAAAGTTCTTTATGCTTATTTTTAATCTCTAAATACTTTTCGAGCTCTTTGTTTATTAGGCTTATATACTTAAGATTTCCATGTTTATATCCCAGCCTAACCGCTGTTAAAGAAACATTAGCTTTTTTTGCTACCTTAGTAAATATTCCATAAGGTAGTTTATTCTTTATTTCGTAAAATAAATTATTTTTTTCTTGCATAATAGGGTACAACTTACTTATATTTGTAAATAATTGAAATATAAAAAACTTATATGTTAAGTTGTACGAAATATGTTTCTTTTTACTTTAAAATAGAATCAAATAATGTTTCGTACATCTTACAATACGCAATATAATACGCGGAGATTAAATATGCAAGAAAAAAAATTAAGTATTACGAAAATTTTTGATAGAATCAAAACACATTATTCTTTCAAAACAGATATTCAATTAGCTAACTACTTGGAAGTTAAACCATCTTCAGTATCTCAATCTCGGTCGAATAATTTTGTTGATTTACATAAATTATTATTGAAATGTTCGGATATGGATATGAATTATTTGCTTTATGGTATAGAATCAATATCAGATGATATTAAATTATTAGCGGATGAAAACGCAAAACTAAAAGAAGAGCTAAAAAAAAATGATACTGGCGGTAATTTTTTGCAAAAAGCTACTAAGGTGCTTGATAATAACATCGCTGAAGCAAGTGATGAAATTGAAAAGCTCCGTTTGGAGAATAATCACCTCAGAGGCTTGCTTAATATATATATGCCTAAGCCTTAGTATAATTTTTTTTCTAGCCAAAACATTAAACTAATAGTATATTGATGATACCCCATTGTATCGGGTACATTAATAGCAAATCATTTGCCATAAATAAATAAATTAGAATAATATATTACTAAAACCATGATAAAAAAATTTAAATATTCGATATTCCTGAGACCTGAAAGTAAATTACTGTATATTCGTATGTTTGGAAAAAAAATCTCGACAGGATTATCAGACACAGAAGCAAATAGAAAATTAATTGAAAAGATTGCATTAAATAGATATCAGGAATACTTGAAAAACAACGGCGTATATAGTAAACCTCAGATTATTCTTAGAATTAGAGAATTAGCCGACGAATATGCGAAAACTCTCAAACAAATAAATTCTAAGCGAAGTTTCTTATATTCAATGAAGAAGCTTGATTATGAAGAAAATTACCCTATATCAATTGAAAATCTAAAGAAGAAAATCAAGAAAATGAAGTCGTTAAATTATTCTCCAGTTACTGTGAATACAGTTCTACGTCGTCTAAGAGCATTTCTTAACTCATTGCATGAAGACGGGATATTACCAGAAGTGATATCTTTAAAACGTGAGTTCGAAAAAGAGCCTCAAACTGAAAACAATGCTTATTCTGACAAGGAAATTGAACTTATTTTAGTGAAAGCTAAGAAAAAGGATAAAGAATTCTATCTATTGATACTGTTCTTACGTTACACAGGCTTTAGAATAGGCGAATCTCTTACACTAACCAATGATTGTTTTGATTTTAACCGAATGATTATTATGGTACCAAATAAAATTAATAAGAAAAATATTCAGAAGTTTCCAATTACAGAAATTGTAGAAAAGATTTATCATGAAGTAGAAATTTTAAGGAATAATGGTAAGACATTTTCGGATAATCGCTTCTTCAGATGGAGTATTGAGAGTGTGAGTCGCTTATTGACATGGCTTAGGGCTATTGAAAATGAGCTGGGTATAAAAGTAAGTAGGAGAGGATTTCACGGGTTTAGGAGAAGTTTTGCTGATTCAATGTTTGATAAAGGATTGAAAATCGACGTTATCAAGGAATTAATGAGACACAGTGATATAAATATTACATTTGACTTTTATAAAAGTTATCAGCAAACAAAACTATCCGGTGAACTATCAGAACTTCAGGGAAGCATAGAAATCTAAATCCTGTTACACAAATTGAAAAGAGAATGGGTATTCATGGATAAAAAATAGAACGAAGCTGGGATAAAAACTGGGACAAAAATGGGACGTTTTTTGCTTAAAAAAGGGGCATAAATGGGCAGATATGCGAATTATTCAGTCAACTTATCTGAAAATAATATTTTCATTACTCCTATATTTGTCAATCATTTACCATTGAGCCGATGAGCGGACTTGAACCGCTGACCTAATCATTACGAATGATTTGCTCTACCAACTGAGCTACACCGGCTGAATTCTGTATATTGATATATATCAATATATTACAAGAATATTAATTGCGTTTTACTTGGAAATATATCAAATATGTGAATTAAAATACACTTTGTTTATACCAAATCAAAAGCCTGCTTTCGCTTGCTTTGTTTCACCGTAAATATTATCCGCTTGTAAATTTACAAAAAATTGTTATAAATACCAATTCTTTGTAATATATCTCTGCAAGCGTAAAGAAGCGACTTCTGTTTAATAAGGCATTTTAAAACTCACTGTGACAATATTAATGACTGATAATTCACCATCTTTATAAATAGACCATGACAGTGGGAATAAAGAACGACTATCTTTTCGAGTGCGATATATTTCGCCCGTTACGGTACAGTATGGAAGAGAATTGTAAAAATCTAATATCAGAAATCGGACGAACAGTCAATTCAATGTGTAAATATTATAAGTGCAACAAAGTTACTTGCTCCCCGTGTATGAGAGCTTCACACACAGAGTTTGACAGATTAATGCGGGATAAGGAAATCAATAAAAGGGTCAATTTAATTAGCTTAATTGCCGGAATACCTTTTTTTTTACAATAACGATGATGATGACAACGAGAACTGTATCGGTTATTACTCTATGTGTGAGTGAATTTTAATGTATTTAGTAAAATATTGATAATTATTTATTGGAGTTAATATAGTAAAGATTGATGTCAGTTGTATATAATTCTTCTTTCCGGTGGGTCTTTGATAAATAACAAAAGATGTAGAGCGTAATTAGCACTCTGAAAATCTAATGAAAAAATATGTACGGTGGCTCTATTCAATCTTCTTCATTCATTTATTCATGCCCCCTAATTTAATAAAAATCTCCCACAAGTCATAGTATTTTGTGGGGGGAGATATTTTGTCTATATTAAAACATTTGTATTTATTGTTTGCTATGATCTACTAAACAAAATATTTTGTAAAGAAAATAATAATTGTTTTTTTTGAAAAAGATTAGCATAAGAGTAGAACCTCTTTTTCACATCCTAATATATAAAATTCTTTAATATTACCAATTTTTTCAATTTCTTGATATTTACAAAATGATAATAAGCTCAAGTCATTTTGATACCATCGTAGCTTGTCAAAATTCTTTAAGTTGCTCTCAATAATAAAATTATATATTTTATTTATTACATTGGTATCCTTTAATTCCTTGAATATTAACGAGTTATTATATAATTCAGGATAGTTAGTTTTCATATCCTTTACAGTAATAGGATTATTAAGCAATTTCTTTACAAAAGGTTTAATGTCCCCGGGTATTGAACTGCAAGCTGTAAATAACAAGCCAATTACCCCAATTAATAATATTGATTTTTGTATGCCTGCCATGTTAATTTCTATAGGGTACAAGTCCCAAACGAGGTTTGAAAGCAGGAATTATTAGCCAAAGACAAGTGGCTGTCGTGAGGTACAATCTGAAAGAAGTCGACGACAAACCTTCAGTCTGACGAACTGGAAGCCTAAATAAGGCAGGGATAAATAGGTAACTTTGCTACCAAAACGAAGCCCGATACTATCGGAAACTTTTGAAATCCTCTTCTAATAAACTTATAAAATCCGACTTGGATAGCATTGTACAACCCTAAATACAAAAAACCCACCGATGAACAGTGGGTTTTTTTAAAAAATAAGATAAAAAATTAATTACCAATCGGATTTGATACTGCCGGTAGCTTTGCAGTAATCACGCGTTTTTCTTTTTTTACTTCTACTTCTTTCAATAAAACAGAAGAAGGCGAAATAATTGAAATCGGTTTACCGCTGATACCTGTATTTTGGTCAGAACCCGACGAAATTACGAAAGAAAATACATTGCTTAGTCCACTTCCGGAATTAGAACTTATAGTATTATAGACCATATTATCACCGGCGGTTCCTTCAATATTTTTCATTGAGTTCATAGTTACATCGCTGATGCTAAGCCCACGTACTAATTCTTCTTTGCCGGTTTTGCAGTCAACTCTGTAGATTGCTATTGGTTTGGAAATTACGCCCTTTTTGCCGAAGCCTTCAGCCATAGACATAATCGAAGACATGCTCATTTCTTCTTTATATCCTGAATTATCAACTTTAAGCTTTCTAACTATGTAAGCATAGTCTAAGCCTTCTTCTTGTGCTTTTTCTATCAGTAATTTTTTTAGTTCACTATTACTTTTGTTATCTTTGGATTTTATTTCAATTACCGCCGCACCATTTGACGGACTAATTCTTGAATCATTGATTGAGTAGCCTCTATGACCGTTAGATTCCGGCATGTTAGTAGATGGAATTCTATTACTCATTAATGTTTTGAGAATTCCGTTTTCTATTAATATAGTTTCGTCGGCAGGAGATACGCCTTCGGCATCGACTTGATATGAACCGATTAATTTTTTATTGCCGAAAATTGTTGTCTTTGGTATAGATATAACGCTTAGCTTAGGCGAAATAACTTTCTTTGATATTTTATCGGTTAGTGTTTCTTCTTTTGCATTATTTAAAAACATTGTAAATTGTGAATTTTCATAGATGCCTTTACGTTCGGCAACTAATCCGCCATTACTTGTCAGCAATCTCTGATTAAATAATTCGGCACAAGCTTGGTCTTCAAATAATACAGGACCGGTATATGCATCGCTTGGCGATGGAGCATTCTTTAATGCAATTAGATTTTCTGCTAACGCTTTTGTATCAGTCAACATTTTCTCTAATGTAGGTAAATCATTTGGGTTAAGCTCATAGCATAATATATGATCGTTCAAGCTTTCGCCATCTGAAGCTAAGGTCGCTGCATTAATCTGAATTGCGGCTAATGGCAATTGGCTAACAGTTTCGGTTCCTTCGGAATTAATATAATAAATTGTAGTATTATAGAAAGCGATATTTACAGATGAACTATTGATGGCTTTGTAGCTTTTGAAAATTTCGGATACTTTGCGGGCATAATCCTCCCATTTTGCTTTATCGTATTCAAAAAGTGTAGATTTTGAATAATTATATTTAATAGCCGCTACTTTAGTAAAGTCCGGTAGGGAATCTTCTGAAGTAAGATTTTGCTGTTTCATAGCTGAAATTTTAGCTTCATAATTTTCGACTTTTGCTTTATATTCATCATCTGTATCAATCCATAAAGCACGACGAATCCCATAATAATCATTTTCTATGGTCATGGAGCTTCTGCCACCCGAATATGAAAAAGCTCCGTCTGCACTGACGAAATTATCATTATTTAGATTATAGTTACCTACTAATAGCTTTACATCAAAATTTCTAACAGGTATATCTTTTGTTAAAGTAATACCGCCAAGAGTAGCTTTGATATTACATATTTTGGAATCAAAAACAGTGTAGCTCAAGAAAAACGGTTTCTGTAATTTTTCTAAGCTTAGATTTTCTACATTTCGCTTTAGTTCATCTCTCATAGCTTTTGTAATTATTTGCTCTGCGGATTCTTGACATATTAGCGGATAAACCATAAAAAATGCTAATATTATATATATTGATTTTTTCATTTTAAATTTCCCGATTTATTATAAAATTATTTGATTAAAATATTGAACAAAAAACAAATTACGGTGTTTTACCTTCACTGCCCGGGCGGGGCAATATTGGGGGTTTTTCCTGTGATTTGTCTTTTTTCTGCATTTCAATCATTTTTACGAAAATTGCCGGAGAGCAGCAGCTAACTGGTACTCCGCCGGATTCAGCTCCGCATGTGCCGTTAAATACTTCATACGCGTCTCCGCACTCCTGTATCTGTGAAAACATAGATAGCGGAGTGCCTACTAAGTCAACGCCGCGAACCAATTCATCGGGTCTGCCATCTACATATACTTTATAAACTTCTGTCGGCATTACATTGAATGAATTTGGTATAGTTCTGCCGGTAATAGTGAATCCTCCGGTAATATCTTCGAAATAATAACCGTATTCTTTATTTTGATCTTTGCATTCTTCAATTAATTTCTTGCGTAATTGCTCTTTTGAAAGGGGAGCGGTAGTTGATATAATAAGATTTGATTGTCTTGATACCGGTTGATAGCCGGTTTCAGCTCTTCCATGACCGTTAGATTTTTGGAATCCTTGTATAGGATTACGAGACATGAGGAAATCTTTTAATACACCTTTATCAACTATTGTTACCTTCTTACCTTCAACGCCTTCGTCATCATATTTATAATATCCGTTTAAGTCCGTATTATCTAATTTTTTCTGAGATGGGTCGCAATATACTGTCATAGTAGTAGGTAATATTTTCTCATTAATCATTTTTTTAAAGGTTTGTCCTTCACTTTCGATTTTCTGGCGGTGCCCTTCAACTCTATGACCGAATATCTCGTGGAAAAATACGCCAGATGCTCTACCGGATAATATTGCCGGACCCGAATATGGGTCAACTACAGGTGCTACCCTAAGCAGAGCAAGCTTTGTAACCATTTCTTGAGCGTCTTTTACAATCGATGCTTCACTTGGCAAATCGCTTGGTTTATATGCAAAATAAGATTTATATAGCGGTAATTCCATGCCGTCCTCCGATTTGCTTTCTCCGTCAATTCCCATTCTGACAGCTGCATAGTTCTCTGCTATTTTAGTACCTTCACTTGAAACAAGGTATTTTCTTTGTATAGAGAAATTGACATAAGCAGAGCCCTGATATATATTTTTATCATTTAAATATATTGCCGATACATTTTTTAATCTTGTCTTCCAAATATCGAAATCCAAAATATAGTCTTTGGGATTCAATGCCGGTTCGTAGTAATTTGTGGGTTTTTCAATTTTCGAAAAATCATCAGATAAATCTTCACTTGCTACTTTAACGGCAACATTTGCTTTTACCTTTGCATATTTATCAACAGCTTCAAGGTAAGTTTTATTAGTTATATTCCATAATGTCTGCCTAATTGCATTTTCATTATCTTCAATACTTAACGGAGTTCCTGTTGGGAAATCAAAATCAAATCCCATACCGTTGTTTCTGATTTCGTGAGTATTATCAATGGTGTAATCACCGACTCTGACCGTTACCGTCAATTGCCTTGACTTATTGTCGCTAACATTTGTAATATTACCGAATTCAGCACTAATGTATTGATGCTTGGATTCGGTAATTCTATATGAAATGTAAAACGGAGGCACTTCTTGCTTTTTAAGCTCAGCCATTTCTCTTTTAATTTCATTATCTAATAAGTCAATCAATTTGTCTTGACTATACAAAGAAAATTGACACATAATGATAAGACTTGAAACCAATAGTAGATTGCGGAAATGTTTCATAATGTACCCTAACTGTTGAAAAATGATATTAACTAAAACTTAAAATACGAAAATTAATATTAATATAAAAGAAAAATTATGCAATGATTATGTAAATATTAGTACGCATATAAATTATAATAGTTTCTTGAAATTAAAAAAAGTTTCTTTCACCGTTGTAAATAAGTAAGAATAAAAATAAAAAAAAAACAGTGAGACAATTTAGACGATAAATATGTGATTGGGGACATTAGCTTAGATTAGTAGCTTTTTTCGCCGCCTCTTTAGTAAAGTAACGGCACAAGTTGATAAGTCATAATTCAATTATCAAGTATTTATTTTAAGAAAAATTGGTAAAAACCTTATTAAAAGGTATTATTTTGAAAAATATCAAAATTTGGTAAAGTATTTGATAGTATTTGATTGCATAATAGGCAATATTTAGGTTGTCTAATATAGTTTATTGTAAATAATAGAGATTATCCTATTTGGAAATAAATCGGGTAAAATACTAATGAATTTAGAGCGAGGCAAAGAATGGAAATAAGTTATTGTACATATTCGGATAAGGATAATTTGCTTAAAGCATTATCGCTGATAAATTCAATTGTTAGAAATAGTGAGTCTGCTAAGCAATATATAATATGTATG
This sequence comes from uncultured bacterium, assembly GCA_942493235.1. GTDB lineage: Bacteria > Bacteroidota > Ignavibacteria > Kapaibacteriales > UBA2268 > ENR-C587. The sequence goes on from OW818676.1 coordinate 1,894,803, forward strand.
GATGAGCTTTCGAGATTGCTTATTAATAAGCTGAAAATTCCGAATGTGCAGACTATCGCCCTGCATGAAATTATAGCAAATGATGAACTACTGAAAAATTCGAAAATACATTTTGAATCGCTTGATAACAAGGCTTTACTCACATTTTCGATTATCGAATATTTAATAGCAAATAGTGAAAGCGAACATATCTGTTTTGTAGATTCAAGCACATATTTCTTTGCTTCTCCCGAAGAGATTTGGACAAGTCTTACAATAGATTCCAATTTATATAAGTTAAGTAAAAATAAAGAAATAATATTTATAAGTACCGCTAAAAGTGAAAAATCAAAAGAAAGCATTTCTCGAATTAAGCACGCACTTTTATTTAAGGAAATAAGTAAGACAAGGTCGGAATTAATTGATGAATTGATGACCGTAGCTGAATATGATTTTCACGAAATTAATAGACCGGCTATTTTATTTAATCTAACAGACCTCACTAAATCAAAAATTACAAACTATGAAAATAATATATATTTAGATAATATTAAACTAATTGCATATAATTTCTTGGAATTGAAATTTATCAATCAATTTATTATTATCCCCTCTAAAGACCCGAATACCCAATTATCTGAAGATGTTATACAGTCCTGCTATGTTAAATATATTGAGGAATTGTACAATTCATTAGTATCGGTAAGAGGCTATTTGTCTGATTTTAGTGAAGGATTAAATAATAAAGATTTGCTTACCGACCAGCATACTTTTATTGCTTTTAAATCGGTATTTGACGAATTAAGCAAGCAAGAATTACCATATAAAACCTTTGACTTAGGAAATAATCTTCGATGCTATGTTCCTGAGCAGATAGTCGAAAGTATTAATCCTACGAGTATGATTAATAGCTTAAACTTTGATTTAGATAAGATAAAGGGGCAGAATTCGCTACTTGAAATTATGCACAATAAGAAAATCAGCAGAGAAATAAAGACTCTATATATAATTGGAGCTCATAAATTCGGCGAGCTCGAAGTATTTAATTATATATTTCCGAAGCTTGAAAATATCTATTTATTTGAACCGATTAAGACTCTCTACGATTATCTGAAAGGATATGAAGAAGTTGATGAACGAATTAAAGTGCTTAACTTCGCTATTAGTGATTTTAACGGAATAGCTGAATTTAATATTGCCGATAACGAGGGGGCATCAAGTTCACTTTATGAATACAGCGACCAGAAAGAATTACCTCCTTTTATTAAAACTATAAAAAAAATCGAAGTGCAGGTTCACAGTTTGCAGACGATTATTGATGAATTTAAATTATCAAAACCTGATATGCTCTTTATTGATGCTCAGGGAGCGGAGTTTGAGATTCTAAACAGCATTAAATCAAATATATTGCCGGAGCTTATTATTATACATAGTAAAGTTAATAAAATTGAAATGTTTAAAGGCAAAAGACTTCTAAAAGATGTTATCAGTCTGCTATCACCTGAATTTGACTATGTAGGCTACACACCCTTAGATGCTTATTATCCTAATCACGGAAATGCACTGTTTGTTAATTGTAATTATTCATCAATGTTACTTGAAAATTATGAAGAGCCCGTAATGCCGGCTAATGTAAGCGAAAAATTCAAAGTATCGGCAATTATCTCTACATATAATTCGGAAATATTTATGCGTGGTTGTATGCAAGATTTAGTCGAGCAGACTTTATTTGAAATGGAGCAATTAGAAATTATAGTTATTGATAGTGCCTCAAGCCAGAGCGAGCAGGCAATTGTCCGAGAATATCAAAATATATATGGTAATGAAAAAATTAAATACATTAGAACAGAAGAAAGAGTAACTTTATATAAGGCTTGGAATATTGGTATCAATCTGGCTAAAGGGCAATATATCACTAATGCCAATACTGACGATAGGCACAGAAAAGATGCACTTGAATTAATGGCAGTATATCTTGATAATCATATTGATACAGGTTTAGTTTATGCCGATCAATTGATTACCAATAAAGAAAATGATACTTTTGAAGATACTAATGCAAATCAGCGTTGGGGCTGGGATGAGTTCGATTATTCAATCTTAGAAAAACGCTGCATTATCGGTCCAGCACCTATGTGGAGAAAGTCCATTCATGAATTATACGGCTATTTTCATGAAGAATTTGTATCAGCCGCTGATTATGAGTTTTGGCTTAGAATAGGGAGGTTTGTTAAATTTTATCGTTATCCCGATATATTGGGTCTTTATTATTATAATCCCAATGGTTTAGAGCATCAGGGAGTAGTCGGTAAGAACGAAACCGAAATGATACGTAAAGAGTATTCTCTGACTTTTCAAGAGTCCACTATCCCTGTATCTATTAGTATTAATGAACTTAACAGTTTGCCTTACAGAAAAACAATGAATATCTCAAAAGTAAGCGTAATAATGCCTACTGCCGGTAATCGAATTGATTTCATTAAGTCGGCGATTAGCTCGGTTTTAAATCAATCCTATAATAATTTGGAATTGATAATCATCAATGACGGCGGGGAAGACTTTAAATACTTAATTGATGAATTTAACGACAGCCGTATAAGATATTTTCATTATGCAGTGAATATGGGACGTTCTTATGCCCGTAATTTTGGGATAAACAATGCAGTAGGTAAATATATAGCTTACTTAGATGATGACGATTTATATTATGAAAATCATTTACAGACTTTAGTTGATTTCTTGGAGTGTAGTGGAGAATTTATTGCATACACCGATGCTTTTAGAGCAGAACAAGTAAAAGATGGGGACAACTACCGGACTATAAACAGAGAAATCGTATATTCGCAAGACTTTGATTACGATGCCATATTAGTTGGCAATTTTATCCCTAATCTCTGTATAATTCACAGAAAAGAATGCACAGATCTGCTCGGAGCTTTCGATGAATCCCTTCATACTCATGAAGACTGGGATCTATGGATAAAATTATCACGTAGATACAAGTTCTACCATATCCCGACAGCTACTTGTGAATTCTCTTGGCGGACTGATGGCAGCTCTACTACCAGCTCAAACAGAAAAGATTTTATAAAGACGAAAGAGAAAATATTTAAAAAATATAGCCAATACTCACTAAATAATGCGAAAGTAATAAATATGCAGTCTGCCGATTTGAATGTGTTAAAATCAGAATTGAATTATTATGATAAACCCGATTCTTTCTCAATTATTATCCCCGTATTTAATAATTTGACTTATACAAAAAATTGTATTGATTCGATAATTAAGACTAATAATAAAAAAATTCCTGTTGAATTGATTGTTATCAATAATGCATCGACAGACGGAACTGCTGAATATTTGAACAACTTAGCTGCAAAAAAGATGATTAAGCTGATTAATAATGCCGATAACTTAGCATTTTCAATTGCTTGCAATCAAGGGGCAAAAATCTCTGCCGGTAAGTATTTGATTTTCTTGAATAATGACACACAAGTAAGTGATGGCTGGATTGATTCACTGCTTAAAGTATTTATTGAAGACGAGAATGTCGCAATTCAGGGAGCGAAATTATTATATCCGAACAATACCGTTCAACATTGCGGAGTAGTTTACGGCTATTTGAGCAAGACAGTAAAAGCTCACTATCATATATATTTAAATGCTCCATACGATGCCGACAGAGTCTGCAAAAGTCGTGAATTCCAGATGGTTACCGGAGCATGCTTGGCTATCAGGGCAAAAATATTTCAAGAAATTAACGGATTTGATGAGAATTACCATTTCGGGCATGAGGATTTAGACTTATGTTTGAAATCCCGCAAAGCCGGATATAAAGTATGGTATAATGCTGAATGTACTGTTGTCCACTATGAGTCAATTACTAAGGTATCGATTAATATTAAAAATTACGATAGATTTTACATTGATTCCGAAGGCAACGATAATAAAAATAATACTTACTTCGTAGAAAAATGGGGCGACTTTATTGAGATTGATGACGATAAATATTATGAAGAAGACCGAATGATTGGTTTGATTACTAATCCTGTTATAAAAGCTGAATTCTTGCAGAGAATTGAATTGATTATTCAGGAATTGTCAAAATATATTCAAAAAAATGATGAAAATAGGATAATACAGCTAATAGACATATTATTCGAAAAATTGATTTCTCCTAAAGCTATTACCGAATATGATGTTTATAATGTATCTGAGCAGAGGCTAATTAATGCCGAACGTTTCATTTCAGATACATCAACTAACAATACTAACGAATCGGTAACCGAAGCTAATCCCCTAAATGTCAATGAACCCGTAATTGAGAGTGTTAATTATATAAAACCGATTGAAGAAATTAGAAAAGATAAAAAAGCAGAATTGCTCTCTAATACTACTAAAAAGAGGATTCTATTTGTAATGTACGGGTATAATGAAACCGGTGGTGGAACTACATTTCCTAAATCAGTAGCAAAAGAATTATCAAATCGCGGTTATCAGTTGGGCGTATTTTATGCTATGCCGAAAGTAAATCGGCAAGAGCCGGAGTATTCAATGGATATTGATTTTGATGGTGATATTATTCTTTATGGTCTCTATAATAGACCTGCAATTTTTACTGACCAAAATCATCCCGAAAGAGAAATTAATGATGAACAGATAAATCGAAAATTTAGAGAAGTACTCGATGATTATAAGCCCGAATTAGTGCATTATCATAATTTCCATGGTTTAACTATGTCTATTGCTGATGAAGTTAAGCTTAGGAATATTCCGAGCCTATTTACTACTCATAATTACTATATAATAGATCCAAATCTATATATGATTAACAATGATTTGAGCTTATGGAATAATACAGATTTGATTTCTAATTCACAGTCAGTAAACGATAATCCCGAAAAATTTGAATTGTATAAGCAGCGTAGTGAAAAAGCCAGAAAGCTAATTAATGAAGTCATCGACTTGACTATTCCGGTATCTACGCGGCAGAAAAAGCTATTTGAAGAGTTTGGCTGCAATTCTGAGAAAATGAAGGTAGTGCATCAAGCCAATTCCATAGTAGATAAACTGTCTGCTTCAGAAACTATAATAACAAGTCAAAACCGAGATATTGCACTTCCGATGCGTTTCGGATTTATTGGCGGAGTAATGCCCCACAAAGGCGTACATTATATAGCTCTTGCTGCTCAGTATTTCGATAAATCCTTAGCAGAATTCCATATTTTCGGATTTGTATCACCGGAATATATGAATGTACTGCGTCAGATTGATAAAAAAGAAAACTTGATATTCCATAATGAATATAAAATAGAAGACCTTGAAGAAATTGGCTTAAAAATTGATATATCAATTGTGCCGAGTATCTGGGAAGATTGTGCTCCTTTGGTGATTTTAGAATTATTAGCTTTGAAATTACCGGTTATCGGGGCAAATATTGGAGGAATTCCCGATTTTATAATTGAAAATGAAAACGGTTTTCTATACAAATATAATTCTTTAGAGGATTTAGTCCGTACTATTGATAAATGTATAAGAAATATTGATTTAATAAAACAAATGCGTGCAAATATCAAACTTGAGCATAGTTTTGATAAATATGTAACGCATATAATTAGTATTTATAATACTTTGAAAGATGCGAATATGCAAGACCCATTTAGTTTCGAACTAAATATTAACAAGACTTCAAGTCCGGCTCCTGAAGAGCATAATCCCCTGCCTATTTATAACCAAGCTCCGGCACCGATTGACAGCGAGACTGATGAAGAATTTATTAAGGACTATTTGCAGAAAGCCAAATTTTCAATATTGGATTTTAAAATCGCTAATGATAATGAATTAGACTATTTCGATTTAAATCTAATCGTTAGAGTGAAAAAAAATCAGAACACTGCCGAAATCAGCGATTCTAAACTTCATGAAATTGAAGAAAATATTGCTATTGAATCAACAAAAGAAATGGCTAATAATAACCACAGCATTCCCCAAGATGACATTGTCGATGAAATGCCGGACTACCAGCCGCAGATAAATATAGTTTGGGAGGGTACTCAATTCGTTTATCATAGTCTTGCTTTAATTAATAGAGAGCAGTGTGCTAATATAATTGATTCGGAAGTTGCCGAATTAACAATTGTACCTTATGAAAACGACAGATTCTTTGATGAAGAGAACGAGAAATATGTAAAATTGGCTAATCACGACATAAGATATAAAAACAAAAATCTACCGCAGCGAATTAAAAACCTGCCTTATGCTTGGATTAGGCATCAGTGGCCACCAAAAGATGAACCACCTGTAGGAGCAAAATGGATAATTATGCAACCTTGGGAATTCACGGCATTACGCAAAGACCATGCAGAAATATTCAAAATGGCAGCAGAGATTTGGACTCCGTCTAACTTTTCTCGTAAAGCGTTTATTGATTCGGGCATAGATTTTAATAAAGTGCAGATAATTCCAAATGGAATTGATCCGGAACTTTTCACTCCGCTTGGAGCAAAATATCCTATTCCTACATTAAAGAGATTTAAGATACTATATGTAGGCGGTACAATTTACCGTAAGGGAATTGATGTATTGTTAGATGCGTATCTTGCAGCATTTTCTAAAGATGACGATGTATGCTTGATAATTAAAGACATTGGCGGCGATAGCTTCTATAAAGGTAATACTTCGAAAGATAAAATAAATGAAATTAAAAATAATCCTGATTTACCTGAAGTTCATTACATAGACTCTCATCTAACTGAATTGGAGATGGCTGCTCTATATAGAAATTGCGACATATTTGTTAGCCCATACCGAGGGGAAGGGTTCTCTCTTCCTACTTTGGAAGCAATGGCTTGCGGTCTGCCGGTAATGGTAACTAAGGGTGGTTCAACCGATGATTTCGTTGACGAAGAAGTCGGCTGGCTTATTCCATCTACATCAAGATCTATTGGCAATAAAATGGACGACTATGAGCTTACTCACGAAGCTTATTTGCTTGAGCCGGAGCCTGAAGAATTTCAGAAAATGCTCAGATTCGTTTATGCCGAGCCGAGCTTAGTATTCCTAAAAGGAACTAAAGCCAGCTATAGAGCAAGAGCACAGTGGACTTGGAATCTTGCAACATTGAAAATGTTTAGTCGCTTAGACTCGCTCTACGGTACCGACATGGCAAAACAAGCTGCTAAGAAATTAGAAACAAAAGATGATGTGATAAATAAATTTGCTCAAGCTGTAATTTCTTTTGAGCGAAAGAATTTCGAGAAAGCACTTCTAATATTTAATGATATTATTCTGTCCGAAGAATTGCCGAATAAATATAAAGTTCATATATATCATACTTTAGCTCTACATTTTATTCTAAATAACGAAGTTGAAAAAGGTACTCAATTATTGGAAATTGCTGTTAAGGATATTATCGAGCATCCGGATAATAAATATCTTAGAGCAGTTGTCAATGCAAAAACCGGCAACTATGAAGATGTATATAATACTCTTACGGAATTATACGATAATTGGACTTTCAAAAAGTACGACTCTACTTTAGGTATAGCTTTAGATGATTTGCTTACATTAAATGGTGAGACCAGCTATTTAGACGGAGATTTGGAGACTGCTATGACACTGTTTTCTGAAGCACTGAAATTCAATGCCGATAACTACGATGCCTGCTACGGTTCCGCTCTTTGCTTTATAGAAGTAGGGGCTAATAGCGAAGCACGCAATATGCTCGAATGGGCAATTAGACTAAAGCCCGATTTTGCCGAAGCTCACGAAGAGATTTGGAAATTAGATAATGATTAATTGGCTTAGATAATGACTAATAGATTCAGATAATGATTAATTGGATTAGATAATGATTAATAGATTCAGATAATGATTAGCTAATTTAAAATTGTGCAAATAAAGATTCGTTCGCATTAGGGAGCAAGCAATTGATTGATATATATGAATAATAAGATTTAATACTGGTATTCTTCATCTTGCTCTATAATTTTATTTTCTTTGAATTTTAGACAAAACTTCGTATATTCTGTTAAATTATGAATATAATCTTATTAAGCTTATATTGTAATTGAGAGTATTCTCAAAGACTAAACGGAGTTTCTTATGAAAAAATACCGCAATATAGTTTCGTTTTGTATTTTTTTAATATTTATTATGCATCAGACAAATATGAGTAATATAGTAACTCATAGTAATTTAGTAAGAATATTGAAATATGACAAAGCAAAAAGTGAGAATAAGAATTATATTCTCAAATCTGCTAAAAATGAGTACGAAGGATTTCACATTACCATTCAATCAGATGGAAATCAATTAGATAGTATTGAAATAGTATTTTCCGATATTGTTAATATTGACGGCGATACTATTGCTAAATCTAATCTGTTAATTTATCGGGAGCATTACTTAAATATTGATACATTGAGCCATTTATCAACCGCCCCCAAAGGATATTATCCCGATGCTCTGATTCCTTTTATTAATCCCTTAAATAATCAAGTAATAAATTCGGCTAAGTATATAGCAAATAATTATAGTATAGATAAAGCAGATTCGAATATCAATCAGTCGTACTATTTTGAATTATATACTCCGAAATCTGTAAAAGCAGGTGATTATAATACACTTATCACTATTAAAGCTAAAAATGAAACAATTGCTCAAGTGAATTTGACTATTCATATCTGGGACTTTACTCTGCCGGATGAGACTCCATTTAGAAGTTGTTTCGGGCTAAGTGGTAACACTTACAAAAACTATTTTGGGGGCGGTCAGTCCGAGCGTTTTAAAACTGCTAATCTTGAATTTGAGAAATCCATGCGTCAGCACAGGATTTTTCCAGATTATCCGCTGAAAGCCGGAGAATATTATTCCAATTCAGGAGTTACTGATTCGGCTGCATTTACTAACTATTTAAAATATTATATTGATACATTGTTTGTCAATAGTTTTAAGCTTCCGCTATATACTAATTGGCCGCCGTATAATATTAATACGGACGACACTTTGAACCTAATAAAATATATAAATTCATTTTATAACTGTTTTAAAAGTATAGGCAGAGAAAATCTATTATATACTTATATTGTTGATGAACCATCAAAAAGAGATTATCTGAAAATTAATATGATTGAGGGGGGGGCATATATTAAAATTACTGAAACAGCTATTTCAGTTTGTTATAATAGTGGTGTAGTGATTCTTAATTGGGACTTGAGATATACTGCCTATAATACACTTGATAAAATTAAAGATTCCCTAATCGCAACAGGATTATTTACAGTTTCAGATGTTTTATATAGCTGCCCTAAGGGAACGCATTCTTACAAATCATTGATAAAAAGGGATAGCTTAGATATAAGTACTAATACTAATAACGCGATAATCCAATTCAACGAATATGAATTAGTCCGCCAATTTGCTTCTATAGTGCATTCTGCAAATCCGAATTTGAAATTCCTTTGCACTGAAAGTCCCGAGACTGATACACCTAAATGGGGGTATTTAATAGGTTCGGTTGATATTTGGTGCCCTCTTTTTTCATATTGGAACAATCAATTATTGAAAGAGAGACTCGATGCAGGAGAAGAAATCTGGTGCTATACTGCACTTTGCCAACCGGGTAAAATTGGACTTTCACCTTATTGGCAGACTGATTACCCACTATTAAATTACAGAATCACTTCTTGGGTTTCATATTTTATGAAATCAGTTGGGGTATTATATTGGGAATCAACTTATTGGGGACAATGTGAAAACCCGTGGGAGCAACCCATCACTTACCAAAATTCAGATGAGATTTATTATAATGGCGAAGGCTCTCTATTTTATCCGGGTGTAGAAGCCGGCTTTGACGGACCTGTAACTTCACTAAGGCTAAAAGCACTAAGGGACGGAATTGAAGACAATATCTATTTCAAGATTGCCGATTCCCTCGGGCTTCATGATTTTGCTTATGACCAAATTAAATCGCTTGCTCAATTTTGGAATTCATGGATAGACAGTCCCGACTCTCTCGAATTAATCAGAGATACTATCGCTATAGAAATTGAAAAAGCTTTAAAGACAAAATCGGTATTGACACCTGATTTATCTAAAAGCCTAACAATTAGTCCTAATCCTGCTCAATCTTATATTATAATAAAAAGTGAATATCAAAATCAATCTCCTTATATTCTGAAGATTTATAATGCGATTGGTAATTTAGTATATATTGACGAATCATATCTTGGTACTAAAATCGATATTAGCAATTTTCCTTTAGGTATATATTACTTAAAAGTGATGTATAATTCAAAACCGATTTTAATGAAATTTTTAAAGATTTAGTTTGATTTCTCGATTTAATTGACTTTTTGGGTAATTAAATTGGTTGACTAATAATTTGTCATTAGGAACGCAGTGAAGAATCCAGATAAAGCTAACTTATTGATAATTCTGGATTCTTCGTTACGCTCAGAATGACGATTTGGCTATATTATTAATTTTAGTTAAACTACTAATGTAAACATACGTAAGTCGATATATCACAATGTTAAATCATTAGTTTTAAATAGAGGGAGATATAAATTTTGCACTTCTGTAGCAGGTTTGTAAAATGGTTTGGTAATGGACTCAAGCTAAATTCCAATATAAGCTAATAGTTATTTAAAAGTAAAATCTTTATATCTTTTTATAAGTTTTATTTCCGGCTATATGTACAGTAACCATAATTGCGATATATGACAACAATACTTTGAGATAAATCAAATCAATCAGGAAAAATGTTGTATAGTGAATACTTATCCAAAGTAGAGAAATTGACAGTATTTTTGAGTTAAGTGGGATTCCTTTGCCCTGCTTATAATTATTTAAATACTTGCCAAATATCTTATTAGTTATCAAAAAGTTATATAATCTTTGGGAGCTTTGAGCATATAGAAATGCGGATAATAGCATAAAAGGGGTAGTGGGAAGTATAGGTAGAAAGATTCCGACTATCCCCATAAATAGTGATAATGAGCCCAGACAAATAAATATTATTTTCTTTAAACTCATTTATCTATTTGAAGTATGATTAAGGAGTTTTACTATTTCTTTAGGATTATTTGTACCTAAAGCCATTGCATTATACCTTAGTGCTTTATCTAATTGCTTTTGATTATCAACAGAATAAACTCCGAGAAACACTTCGGATATTTTAGCCGATTCGGTAATCCTTTTGTTTATTCCCGATAGGGAGCAAATATAAGCATCAATATTGAGTTTGGTCTTTAATTCTTCAGGCATAAGTGTGTGTCGCGGAATTCTAATGCCGGCTGTGTTAATATGTGGGAATCTATTTTTTATATATGCAAGCATATCATAGTAATAAGAAGCCAATATTACTTGCTCGGGATTAGAATATTTCTCGATTTCACTGACTAATTTGTCTATATAATTTATAAAATCATTGCTTTGCGGTTTTTTAATTTCAATGTTCAAATATACTTTATCTTTAGCTAATTCGAGTAATTCGGATAATCTGGGGATTTTTAGATTTTTAAATTCATCAGTACTACTTATGCTAATATCTTTGAATTCATTATAATTCAAATCGTAAATATTGGCTTTAATCGAGGAAATTAATTTATTATGATGGACTACTATTACACTATCTTTTGTATAGTGAATATCGGTCTCTATCATATCTGCCCCTACATTTATAGCGGATAAAAATGCCGGCATAGTATTTTCAAGACATTCGGCAGAAGCCCCTCTGTGAGCGGCAATCAAGTATTTATTGGTTTTTACGAATTCTCTAAGACTTATCATATATAGCTACAAATGTTTAACACAATCCTAAAACAACTAATTATTTCATTCAAAAGAATATAATTTATGATATTTATGCAAAATAAAAAAATTCTTTTTCTCATTTTTTTGATAATATAAGATTTCTATTATTATTATAAGACTCTTTCAAAAGCCATTGATTTGTGTTTTTACTAAAAACCCAATTATCCTAAGTGCTTATATCCCTATGCTAAAGAGGCTGTGTAAATACAAAAATCTATTGCATCTTTATCTCCCCATTCCATTCAACCCCACGCTTTAAAACCTGTGTAAATACTCCTTATCTATTGCAAATGACGGCAAATAATATTCCCAACAACATTCAAGTGGCTGTATAAAAGTTGTCATTAGGCACGAAGCGAAGAATCCAGACAAGACTAAATGTTGATAATTTTGGATTCTTCGTTACTCTGTTAATGACGATTTGTCAATACTATTACTTTTAGACAGTATTATATCATTTTCTACTTGTAATGCGACAAATAAATGATTATATTTGTATATTGTCAATTGTCAATTGTTAAAAGGAAATGTTATGGGTCGTCCAAAAATATTGATAGATAATTCGTACCAACAACTATTGCATTCTGATATAAAAAAAATAACTGATTCAGATATAGTAATAAAACTAAAGGCGATATCTGCATCATTGTCAAATAAAGAATCAGATGTAGCTATAATGTATGGCATATCTCGATCTACATTACTAAGATGGATCAGTAAATATCAAAAATATGGTGTAGAAGGTTTAAGGTCAAAAAAACGCGGTCACTATCCCGAGAAATTAAGCAAGGAAGAAAAAGCAATAATTTTCAAATGGATTAGCACAAGTAAAGACAATTCAGGCAAACAGGTACATTGGACATTGGTTCGATTAATAAAGGAGATATTTACTGTATTCGGCAAAGAAATAGGAAAAACACCTTTATGGTTGACATTAAAGAAATTGAATTTAACAATCAAAGTACCCAGACCTAAACATCATAAATCAAATGAAGAAGACCAATTAAACTTTAAAAAAAACTCAAATAATGATTAATAATCTTCAAGAAAAAGAAAATTATAAAATAATGTTTTTTGACGAAGGGAGATTCGGTCTCCGATCAACAGTAATGCGAGTATGGGCTGAAAAAGGAAAACGATTATCAGTAATGGTACAACAAGGTTTTAAAAATTTCTATGGTTTTTCATCAGTATGTCCATTTGACGGTACCAATTATTCATTGCTATTACCTGGAGTAAATACAGAGCTAATGCAATATTACATTGATAATCTTAGTAAAGAATTTTCGGATAAAAAAATAATATTATTTATGGATCAAGCCGGTTGGCATAAATCAAGGAACTTACAGATACCAGAAAACATTAGGTTTGAATTTTTACCTGCATATTCGCCAGAATTAAATCCGGTCGAGAAACTATGGCAATGGATTAAAAAAGAATGTTTACACAATTTTATTTACAATTCTCTAAAAGAACTAGAGGATGCTGTAATTGTAGAATTTCAAAAACTTACTTTGTCAAAATATAAAAAATTATGTAATTGCAATTATATGTCCTATTTCATGTAGGAAATGATATTATAGGGGCTTGGGGATAGGGGTACATAATACAATCAGTTTAAATGATTTCTAATAATTCATGATGTTAGACTATATATAAATATTCCTTAAAACTTCAAACCAATACCAAAGATAAAACCCATATCGGAATTCGGCATATTGAATTTTAAGCCGACTTGAGGTTCAAAAAATACTCTTTCGTTCAATTTGAATAATAACTTGAAACCTAAAGAGGGGGTAATCCTAAATTCTTCATCATCATCTACTATAGTCTCATAGCTTAAAATATTAAAGTAAAAAGAAGGAGAAATTAGTTGGTCAGGATTAGTATAGATAGTAAAGCCCTCCGGTATCAGCAATAGAAGTGCAAATGCTGCATATCCCGAAATATCCTCTTGGCATTTATCGGGGTCATCATCATCGCAGTATTCACAGCAGTCTTCATTATTGTTCGAATCGTCTTCCGATAATGACTTTATTAGATAAAAAGCTCCGGCAGTCCCCAATGTAGTATGAAATGAAGTCTTTTTAGATCCCATGCTCATCCCAATTGAGTAATTTAATGAAAAATGCTTGCTTAGCAAATATTCATATTGAATGTTGATATTGTTTGACGGCTTTCCTTGCGAGAATATCGCATTGTATCCCACACTGAAATATCCGACTCTCTTAGTGATTAGAGTATCTTTCTTAATATCTAAGTAATTAATATTCGTTGATTCTTCTTGTGAAAATATTTTAGTCAAAGTGCATAATAGCAATAGAATACACCAAAGAAATAATTTCTTCATAATTACCCTCATAATTATAATCCCTTATATAATTATAAAGACGATAGTCAAATAAAAAGTGTTACAATAAATCTGAAAATCATTGAGGATTTTGAAATTCTAAAATGAAGGTGCTGCCTTTATCTACTTCACTTTCGACAATAATTTTACCGGAGTGTTTTTCAATAAAATCTTTGCATAAAATTAGCCCTAATCCGGTACCTTTTTCTTTGGAAGTACCAAGAGTAGTAATATTTACGTCGATTCGGAACAGCTTATCAATTACTTCTTTTTTGATACCTATGCCGGTATCTTTGAAGTATATCCTGAAGACATCACTATCTACCGAGCTGCTTATAAAAATACTTCCGCCGTTAGTAGTAAATTTAATTGCGTTTGATAATAAATTTCTAAAAATAGTAGTTAGCATATTCTTGTCGCAGAATAAATATGTATTTGGAGTAATAGTTGACTCTACAATAATATTCTTTTTAGCAGCGTATTCATTCATCAGTAGCATAGCTTCGCTAATAATACCGAATACATCATTCATCTCCGGTCTGAACTCAATCCTCCCGCTTTGAGCCATAGCCCATTGAAGTAAGTCATTTAGTAGCTGAGAGAGATTTGCAGCCGAATTAAATATTTTGGTATATTCTTTTATTTTTTGAATTTCTTCGATTTTATTTCCATATCTGATTAATATATCAGAAGAGAGCATCAATACTTGTAAAGGATTTTTTAGGTCGTGAGCTATTATCGAAATAAATTTATCCTTTGCGGCAATAGTATCTTTTAAATTATACTCTGAAATAGCTAATTTTTCATTTAATAAGAAAAGTTTTTGGGATTCTTCGACCAAAGCATCGTTTAATAATGATAATTCCGTGTTGCTTTCTTGAAGTTCCGCCAATGCGTTATTGAGTTCGGATGTCCTTTCTTCTACTTTGTTTTCTAATTCGTAGTTAAGCATAATAATAAGGTTTTCGGCATTTTTACGGTCAGTAATATCAATATCCATACATATATAAGTACTTTCGTCCGAAATATCCGGAATCTTATATATAGTTGAAAGTATGGTTTTTAAAGCACCAGATTTGGTATAAACTTCTATTTCTTTAGGACCATAAAAAGTATTTTCAGTATCAATACTTTTGATTAAATCAATCATATTAATAGTGCTATTTTTTACTGTTACGTAATCATCAATATTTTTACCAAGTGCTTCCTCTTGTAAATAGCCATAAGTATTTTCGGAAGCTTTATTCCAGAAATTTATTATTCCGTTTTTGTCGAAAGACTGAATTGCAATATTTGGCGAAAAGTGAGTAATTGCTTTGTATTTTGCTTCGCTATGTACTAATGCTAATTCGGCTTTTTTAAGAGCCGTTATATCAATATACATAGCAAATAGAGCGATATTATTGTTGTCTAAAATGATAGGCTTAGTAATTAAGACTACATTTTTAAGTTCTCCAGATTTGGTTCGCCGAATTGTTTCTAAAGAGCGACTTCTCTGTTTTGGAGATAATGTCTTTAATTCATTTAATTCATAACGTCGGTCGTCAGGGATAATTAATTCATCAATCGGGTTACTTATTGTTTCGTGGTCGGAATAACCGAATAATTGCTCAAATTCATAATTAATTCTAATTATACGCCAGTTGTTATCTACAATTGCAATGGCAACAGGGGCTTCATCAAAAAGCTTTTGCATGAATGCTTTTTGCAGATTTAAACTATCTTCGGCATTCTTCTTTTCAGTTATATCCCGAGAAAATAAGGCTACTTTCGATAGATTGCCATTATCATCTATTAGGGGGAATACTGAATTTTCGAGCCACATCCCATCTCTGAAATCTAAAAAAGTACCGGGAATCTTACTCAAGGCAATTTCGGTAATTTTTGCTCTTCTAAAGCTATAATCGTCATTAGGAAATAATTCATATAAACTTTTACCGAGCATTTCACTGACAGTCATATTAAATCTGTTAGCCATGATTTTATTAACAGTAAGTACTATTGCGTTACTATCCATCAAAATTGCGGCATCAGTTGTCGCATTAATTAGGGCTTCGGCAGACTTCTCTGCTTCTCGGAGTGCCATTTTTGATTTGTAAGCTTCTTTTCTATTTTCAGCTTCCCTGATTTCTCTTTCTATACTTGGCACTAATCGAGTGAAATTGTCTTTTGAGATGTAATCTGCGGCTCCGGCTTTCATAAACTTAACGATTTGCTCTTCGGAAATATGCCCCGAAACTATTATTATAGGGATATTTTGGTTATAATTACGTATGATTTTAATTGATTCTTCTGCACTGAAATTCGGCATTTCATTGTCGGTAATAATTATGTCCCATTTGTCGGAATTGATAATACTAATCAGTGCTTCTGCCGTATCAACAATTATATAATTGAGTGAATAACCGGCATTCTTAATTACTCTGAATAATAGCAAAGCATCATCTTCAGAGTCTTCAATTAATATCATATTTAATATATTGTCCAAAATTAATCCTTTCTATCCGGATGCTCGTTTAACAAAATCCAGTAAAGCCCAAGCCTGCCGACTGATTCAACAAATTCTGCAAAATCAACCGGCTTACGAATATAACTATTGGCTCCTAATTCATATCCCTTGATAATATCCACATCTTCACTGGAAGATGTTAATATTACAACCGGTAAATATTTTGTAGCTTTATTAGTTCGGATTTTTTCAAGTACTTCTAATCCGTCAACTATAGGTAATTTTAAATCTAATAATACTACCTGTGGTAGCTCTTCCGGATTTCGGCTTGCGAATTTCCCACGGCAGAATATAAAGTCCAAAGCCTCAAGCCCGTCTCGGACAACAATTATTTCGTTTACAATATTGTGCTTTTTTAAAGCACGTATGGTTAGAAGTTCATCATCAGGATTGTCTTCAACTAATAAAATAATTTTTTCATTCATTGTAATTCTCAAGATATTTAAATGACTAATAAATATAAAGAATATTGAGAATATTTCCAAATAATTTAATCTGATTAAGTGAATTTATTTGATATTTTGCTATATTTAGCGTGTAATTAATTCAATTTAGGAGAGAAATTACCTTTTAGCCGTAGAAAAATAGTTTGGTGTGGCATATAGCAGAGTAAAACACAACTGTTATATTTGTAGTAGAATAGAAATCAAATACTAATGCAATGGTTATTATAATTTATAAATGAAATAAATTTTTTTACACAGCCTCTTTAGCCTTTGGGGGACGAAAAGAATTGATAAGAGCTATTTTATATAGGTAAGAAAATAATATAACAGTTAATCGAATTTTTAAATAAAATATTAAATCATTTCAAAAAGATTTCGTATTTTTGAGTTGGTTTAATTATTAACCAAAATGTTTAATGTAATATACATGGTGAATTATTGAAAATCTTTACCGATTTATAACTTAATCGGATTATTTATTAAAAATTAAGGTCTAAGATGAATATATTAGTAACCGGTGGTGCCGGATACATAGGAACTCTATTGATTCCTATGTTATTAGAGAGAAATTATAAAGTTACTCTTTACGATAACTTTATGTGGGGTATAAAACCAATTTTACACTTTGCAAATCATAAGAATTTAGATATTGTTACTGCTGATATTCGTGATGAAAAAGCACTTAAAATTGCTATGAAAGGGCAAGATGTTATAATTCATTTAGCTGCTATAGTTGGCTATCCGGCTTGTGCATCTGACCCCGGCAGAGCAATTTCGATAAATGTAGAGGGGACTCGTAATGTAGTTAAGTCTATGACTTCCAATGAGCAATTGTTAGTTTTTGCCTCAACCGGTTCTACTTATGGTAAAGTCGATGGTATCTGTACCGAAGATACTCCCATAGCTCCCCTTACTCTATATGGCTCTACTAAAAGCCAAGGTGAGCAGATGAGCCTTGAGGTTGGCGGCATCGGTTTAAGATTTGCCACAGTTTTCGGTGTATCTCCGAGGTTAAGGCTTGACCTATTAGTAAATGATTTTGCTTATCAAGCCATTCATCAGAAACAAATAGTATTATACGAAGGTCATTTCCGCCGCACATTCTTGCATGCAAAAGATGCCGCTCTTAGCTATTTATTCACTATTGATAATTATAATCAGATGCGAGGCTGTGCTTTCAATATCGGCGATAATTCCATGAATTATACTAAACGTGATATAGCCCTAATACTAAAAAAATATCTTGATTATTATCTTCACGAAGCAGATGTAGGAGAAGATTTTGATAAACGTGATTATGAAGTATCTTATGAAAAAATTAACCAATTGGGATATAATATTTCCATTGATATTAATGAAGGGATTGAGGAATTAATAAAAGTATTAGCCCATATTAAACTGACTAATGGCTGGAGAAATGCATGAAAAATGTTTTGATAAGTGGTGGTTCCGGTTTTTTGGGACGCAGATTAGTTCATTTTGCCGAGCAAGCGGGATATAAAGTATTCGCTCCTTCAAGCAAAGAAATGAATTTATTGGATTTCTATCATGCTGATACTTATTTAAAATTGTTAAAAAGCCAAAATATTCAATTAGATGTAATAGTTCATTCTGCTGCATATTATGGTGGCATAGGAATCAATCAGGAAGAGCCGGCTAATATTTTCTATAGAAATTCTCAAATGGCAGTTAATGTATTTGAACTTGCTGCTTGTAACGGAATTAAACGTATTGTGCCGATTGGCTCGGCTTGCTCATATCCGGGTCATATTATCGGAGACCTTGATGAAAGTGATTTTTGGAATGGTTCGCTTCACGACAGTGTAGAGGCATACGGTTTTTCAAAAAAATTACAGCAAGTGGCTCAGAGAGCATATTATAAACAATACGGGATAGAATCTAACCACTTGATTTTAACTAACCTATATGGTCCTGACGATGTATTTACAGAGTATCGTTCTCATGTAGTATCGGCATTAATCAAAAAATTTGCCGATGCTAAAATTGAAAACAGAAATGAAGTTGTGCTCTGGGGCGATGGCTCGCCTATCCGTGAATTTTTATATGTTGACGATGCCGCAAAGGCAATTATTAAATCAATTGAAATTCCTCACGACATTAGCCCGATTAATATTGGTACAGGTAAAGGAACTACAATTAAGGAATTAGCCGAAATTGTTATGGAATTCACCGGTTTTAGAGGCAATTTGGGTTGGGATACTACTAAGCCCAACGGTACGGTTCGTAAAGTATTAAAAGTTCAGAAGATGAAAGATGTATTAGGCTATATACCCGAGTTCGACCTAAGAGCAGGATTAAAAAATACTATTGTGTGGTATATTAATAATAAAGAAATAGCTGATGCAAGAAAATAACAATGAAATAATAGCATTTTGCGGAAATCGCTGTGATTTATGCCCAAGATATAAAGCTACGAAAAGCGAAAACCCAGAGCATTTACAAAGAATTGCCGAATTATGGCATAAATTGGGCTGGCGCGATTACATTGTATCTAATCAAGAAATATCGTGCTATGGTTGCTTTCCGGATATTCGATGCTCTCACGATTTAGGTGATTGCTATATGAAAAAGGAAATTGAAACTTGTGGCAAATGTGACTTCTATCCTTGCGACAGGCTCAATAAAGTAATGGCAAAAACAGAAAGCTTCCGTGATAAATGCGTTTCATTATCTGAAAAAGAAGATATTGATGACATTTTAAATGCCTTTTTCTATAAAAAGCAAAACCTTGATAAAATTAAAAACGAAAACTCTTAACTATCTGATTTATAGTAGAACTCATCAGGAAAAATTGATTTTTCTGATGAGTTGAGTTTATCATCAGTTAAGTCGATTTGCTTATCAAAAACAAATTTAGCAGTAGTGCCTTGGTTAACTATACTCGAAAATATTATATTTCCATGATGTAAATCAGCCAATTCTTTGCTTAGCATTAGTCCTATACCGCTACTATTCGAATATTCCATTATTGATTTATGGTCAGCAGTATTGATGAATTCAATAATTTCCGGCTTAATACCCTTTCCTTGGTCAACAACCGAAATCTCGAATTGATTTTTAGTTTCATTGATTAGAATATTTATTTTTGAGTTGTCGGGGCTGTGTCTAATTGCATTAGATAGGAAATTCCTGATAATTGTGCGGGCTATTTCGGCATCCATAATTACTATATCGTCAGAAACATTATTTGTTATTTCGATGTTAATAGACTTGATTTCGGCTTGACTACTAACATCGGATTTCGCATAATTAGTAACATCTGCCAATCGATTTTTTGCCGGATTGAAGTAAATCTTATTCCTCTGAACCGAAGTCCACATTAGTAAATTTTTCAGCAAATCTATAATTCGTTTTGATGAGCAAATCATCGAATTAAGCCATTCGTCTGTTTCTTTAGATTCCATTTCTTTGTACGAACTCTTAAATATTTCCAAAGTTGAAGAATAGAAAGTAATCGGACCTCTTAAATCGTGTGATACTATTGAAAACAGTTTATCTTTGCTATTATTAGATTCGTATAATTCTTTTTCTCGTTTTTGAAGTTCGCTAACTAATTTATCTAATTCGACTTTTGAATTTTGGATTTCAATATTAGAATTCGACAGTTCGAAATTCAATTTTTTAATTTTTTTATAATAGTAATAAATCGTAAAAAATAATAATATAAGCATACATATAAAGCCGATTACAAAAGTCAAAGCTATATTTTGTCTGCTGATTACTTCATCTTTGTATGAATTTTCAGCTTTTAATTGTCTCATTGATTTAATACTGTTCTCAATTGCCACTTGGTTATAAATATTGGCTATTCCTTTTTCAATTTTATAACTATTTATGCTGTCGCTGTATTTTAATCTTAATGATATAATATCAGCTTGTAGTTTGCTTTGGTTTAATTGTCCGTAAGCATAAGCTAATGAGTCCATTGCTAAAATTGCAATTTTGTTTCTATTTTCTTTGATAAACAGTGGGTATGCTAATTTATAATATTTAGCGGAATTAGCATAATTTTTATAAGCACTGTAAACGTTACCTGATAAATAATATGCCATTGATAATCCCGACTGTTCGCTATTTTGCTGTGCTAATGCTAATGAGTATTTGGCAATTTCCAGAGCCGAATCTAATCTTCCTATTTGCAAATATGAATTAGCTAAGGTCTGGCGTATGATTACTTTGGCTGATACATCAGAGCCTTTGTCTATTATTGCCATAGATTTCCGAGCATAATAAATTGAAGAATCTGGCATTTTTAAATCACTGAATAAATAGGCTTTATGATGAAAAACCATGTAAATACCGGCTGATTTAGCCGATTTCAATAAATGCTCTTGAGAAATATTTACGTATTCAAGCGATTTGTGCAATTGATGTAAATTATCATATAGAATTGCAATGTTATAATTAATTTTTGCTCTGTCATCATGGTTGTTTATAGCAGTCAATTTTAAAGCATTTGTATAGGCTTCAATCGCTTTATAATTTGCTCCCCAGTTTTTTAATGCAATTCCCATATTTGTATAAGTAGAAGCTACTCTATGACTACTATTTGAATCTTTAAAATATTCCAAAGCTAAGCTGTAACTTCTGTATGCCGAATCTAATTGCTTTTTATCTAAATAATAATTACCTTCAAAAAAATAAGCACGACCTATATCAATAGTCATATTATGCTTTTTGGCGTGATTAATATAACTCTTTATTATATCGAAATCTAATTTGGAATTTAAACTTACATTTTCAAAATAGTCCTTTATCAATCGTATTTTTACATCGTCTGAAGATGAATTAATCTTTCTTTTTAAACTGTCAGTATTGAACGAATATGACGTATTTATACTGGTCATAATAATCAATAATAATATTAAAAATCGCTTTAAATACATTTTTTCCCTATAAAATAGTTTTTCGGACTATAAAAATAAAATTATTCTGTGCTATAACAAAGAAAAATATTTTTGAATTTGATTTATTTTGAATCTGATTAATTCTGAATCTGATTTCTTCGCTATTATGCGTGGGTAAGCAAATAAAGAAATCTTTCTTACAACAGCGTTAGCTGTTGAACATCGGTAATAAACATTGTATAGTACCCACACTCTTTCTTCTCTTTTTGTTGTTAAATGAAGAGAATAGTGGTGGAGTTTCTCATTATGTAACCGATGTTTAACCCCTGACGGGGTTAAAATATAAAATCAAAGATGTTTATTCAATAAAGATATCAAAAATCAATATTTGATATATAAAGATTTTCTTTATACTAATAGCAATTACTTGCTAACTCACTTAAAATAGCGAAGAGCTGATTATTTGATTAATACCATCTTTTTCGTATCTGTAAATATTCCGCTTGATATAGTATAATAGTAAATGCCCGACTCTAATCCTTCGGAATTTAATACAAATTTATATTTTCCCGATGGCAAAGTCTGCTCTCCGGATAATAATTCCCTTGCTAATATACCGCTCGGATTATAGAGTTTTATGTTTACATTGGATTTCTCACGGATGGAAAATTCAATTTCGGTATAATTGGTCCATGGGTTGGGCTTGTTCTGCTCTAATTCCGCTTTGTTGGAATATTTAAGATAGCTAATTCCGCACTTTGGAATAGTTACCAATTGTACTGTGTCGTTAATTGGGATAATATCTAAAAACATAATTGAGTCTGAAGTATAATCCGAGCTTTCAATTGTTAATTTATTTCTTAAAGTATCAGGCACTACAGCCAAAAATAGTATTTCCGCAATTTGCCCACTATCAATTATCGGAGTGTTCTCAAATTTCAATAAGATATGTCCCTGTGTGATTTCCGAAAAATTAAATTCCGAACTGATTGAATTATTAGCTGATAAAAACTTCAATGCTTGCGGTTTATATTTTATATTAATATTAAAATTCAAATCCTCAAGATAATATTTAGTTCCTTTGATTAATGCTGAAAAACTCTTCTCTGTAATTATTGGCATATAGAGAGTATCCCCGATTTGAAATGATAGAGTATCAGGAGTGTTAATTAGAAAATCAGTGTTAAATTGTACTTCAAAAGGTGGTGCATAACTCATAGCTTTAGTAAATACGGTATCATTAATCAAGCATGGATTGTTACTTATAGCACTCATAATGCTATCGAAAGTCTGCTTTTTACGGGGGCAGAATTCGGCGATAATCGAAAGTGTATCGTGTGGCTGAATATATGAATCAATACTCGGAGAATAAGATATGATATTAATATCTTTGAAATTATTCAATACATCAAACTCTGAAATTTCAATATCCCCGGTATTGACAATAATAATAGTGTCCTGCTTACAGTCTAATACTTGAACACTGTCGAATTCAATAGTATTAATTACTTCCAATTCTGGTTTCAGAATTATTAACACGCCATCATCGCCCTGAGCAATCAAGTGATAAAGGATTACTTCTTCTGTATCGAATTTTATACTGTCTATGCCTATTGATAGTGTATCTCTACCAATTTTCGGAGTGAAAGTAAGCTCAATAAATTGTTTATTAGAATCAATATTACAGAAGTTTTTAAGTAGAAAATCAATCCCGCCAAGAGCCGAGTAATTATAATTTATTGATGGTAGATAAATTGAACATGTATCACTCAAATATGGACTGTCTGCATAATTTAATTCTATTTTATTTGTGTCAAAATCTAATTTGAATTTTATATCAACTGTATTTGCCGGAAGTATTCT
This sequence comes from uncultured bacterium, assembly GCA_942493235.1. Classification (GTDB taxonomy): domain Bacteria; phylum Bacteroidota; class Ignavibacteria; order Kapaibacteriales; family UBA2268; genus ENR-C587. Next base: position 1,918,635 of record OW818676.1, read on the forward strand.
TGATGAATATATCGGGATAGTAATACTTTTGCAATTGATTACTCGAAAAGTGTCCTGCATATATTTATTATTCTCGAAATTAAAATCCAAGCCGAATGCCGGAGCATAACCCGAACCGGTCAAAGTAATAGTAGTATCTGAATGATAACAGTCACCGGAAAGTTCGATTTTCATCTTTGCCGAATAATCGCGTACTGCTCTCGGCTTAAAATCCAATTTAAGGCGTAAATCGTTTGTTGAGTCAAGTGAAAATGGTAAGTTGCTACCTCCGTCATTAGCATAATAGAAAACTCTCTCGTCAGGCACGAAACTGATTTTCTCAATTTTTATATCAGACCGCTTAGGATTAAACTCATAGCTCGGAATAGATAAATCAATAAATTCGGACGTTGCGAATGTATCGACACGTGTCGGCGGGAAATTAACTTGATGCCTATCTGCCGAATACATCATTGTCTCTTTACCTGATAGGTATGTAGTAAATTCACGGCTCCAATTATTGCCACTGGCTCTTATGTGCAACCGTGCGTCATTGACAAGCATTCCATTGATGAAAGGGCTTTTGGGACAGTAAGAAATTGTAATCGTATCTGTTGATCTCATTGGAATTGAATATGGAACAGACGAAGTCGGCGAATAGAATGAATTCCAAGAAAAATATTCGGGATAGGGGTTAGCTACTGCTTCATCATCTATCCAGATACTATCTATAGACATATCAAAATAATGAGAATTATTGATTAATGGAATCACTCGATTTAAGCAGTTGCAAGGCGGAACATACCCGTAGCTGATTACTTTTAGCGGTGCATCAAGAGGAACTATTATAGCACGCCCTTCTATATAAGTATTGAGCAATTGCTCGCACGGGCTTGAAGAATATATATTCAGTAGTGAAGTATAGACTTTTTCTTCAGTCGGATTAAAGCTTATAATTACCATTATTGAATCACGTGGTTTTAATATTTTCGGGAATCCTGATAGAGGATAAATAATATTAAATCCGGCACCGATAGATAAACTATCCACTTTAATATCAAATGTAGAAATATTCTCAATTCTCACTGTATCGTTAATAGTAGCCCCGACTTCGATAGTCTCGAATAATATCTCATCGGTTACGTATAATTTAGGGATAATTGACGAGCCGTAGAGCTTAGCAGACCACTGCTGATTGTCGCTTGATTTGAAATATAAATATGCGTAATCTACTCTATCCTGAGCTACGTCATTAGTAAAATAATTATAAGTGAAGCTCACTGTTTGTGATGGTTCAAGTATTACTGTAGTAGGGAGTGCTAACGGACTAACCAATGTAAATGGAGAACTTAAAGGGAATAGATTAAAGTCAGACAGGGTCTGCTGAACCGGCGAAGCATTTTTAATAGTGATGATTCCGTCTTTATTTTCGCAGGCTAAAATCTTTTCAATTTTCATTATTTCGGGTATAAAGTCAAATAAATCAATATATCCTTTTGCACTAATATTAATACATTCGGACTGAAAGCAAGAATTTTCGTATATGCAAATGCCATCGGTGTGGAGCAGTGTATCTGTTGGGATAAAAGTCAATGGAAAACTCGCTGTTGAGTGAGCTGCAACTGTTATACTTTTAGCTCCATTCAGATAAAAGGGGATACCACGTTTTAAATAAATAGAGACTTTAATATCTTCGTCGCTGTTGTTTTTTAATTGCACATTTATAGTCGATTCCTGACCAACTTTTACATTAGCAAAGTCTATGCTTGCTTCAATGAATTTAATATTGGCATCAAACCCTAAACCATGCACATAGACCGGGTGCATTATAGTGCATTCGTCAGACTTTACGACAAAGACGATGGAGTCATTGAAATTACCCGGCACTTTCGGCAAAAACCTAAAATAGTTCGGCATATAACCGGTTACCGGAGTAAGCACCACGGGATATTTGAACGGTTTACCTATGAAATTATCCGGCATAATTATACTATCTATTAATATATTGCTCTCAATAATATTTTCCCATAAATATTGCATAGCAGCAGACGGGAAGTTTATGCAAGACCTGCCGAAGTCTATGGAATCAAGGCGAGTACCGTCGGCATCATTGGTCAGCTTGAGCACTTTGCGAACTTTTCCGTTTAATGATATATTGAGAGTATCTTCGCATCTATCTGTAGAGACAATCAGAAGACTTGCATTGTATAGTGCATTAGTATCTTTTGCCTTAAATCTAACAGGGATATTCAAACTATTATTCGGAATAAGAATATAAGGGAGAGCCGGCACTGAAATTTCGAAAACCTCCGGCATACTGCTTTCAATTTTACTAATTGTAATATTTTTTGGTAGTGCCGATAGTCCTGTAATATTAGTAATTGTAATAATCGAATCAATATATGATTTTTCGATACATCGTGCTTTTAGCGAATCAAAGTTAATTGAAAAATTTGAAGTCAATAGCTCTGTATAGCGAGTTATATTCAGTGGAATATCAGCTATAAACCATCCACAGGAATTTTGATTACGTAATTCCAATGTCGAGTGAATAGTACCGATGAAGTCAGAATTAATTTGCACTTGAAAGCTGACCGGTACATTCGGAGTGAGTGGAATATATACCCATTTGGTTTGCTTAACTGATTTGGAATTATAAATAATATTAAATTTATCTGCCATCTCTCCGATTACCCGAACATTAACTCCGGCTGAGCATTCATTAGTATCGGTAATAGTAACAGTGTATGTTTTTACTAAATCGCAAATTATAGTATCTGTTATAATTGAAGGGGTAAGAACTACTTTCTGAGATACTTTTCTGTTGGACCAATCAATGGAAATGCCACTTCGCATTCTGCCCCAATTATTATGACCTGACGCATCGCATAAATCATATACATTCGGTACATTGCATCTGAAATATACCATTAGGCTGTCTTCTGTTCCGGATAAAGCCTTTTCTTTACGGCAATTGATATCATCAGCTGATAAAGCACGACCCCAGATTCTGATTTCATCTATAAAGCCGAGCATAGTTCTGTTTTTGTCCATATCGTTAGATAGTGCATTTGTACTGCCGATTTGAATAGATAGCTCGGAATTTGCAACTTGCTTTAATTTGCGAACAGGATATAAGCTGTTTCGTTTAATTGCTACTAAATTGCCATAATTATAAATATATAGATAGCCGATTCTGCCGTCAAATACGAATGCGAGATGTTCCCATTTATCATAAAGTGGAATTGCATTGATTTTTAAAATCGTGTTGTCTGAACCGCCGAGAGCCGGATTGCCTCCGTTTATTTCAAATGTAAGCGAATCTTTATCATCTATATAAATTACCCAAGAATCTTGATTATCATAGCCCGGACCCCAGACTCCGGCAATGTATTGACGCTTGTTTTCCTGCCTTGATACTTTGAGCCAGAACTCAACAGTCAGCTGTTCGGAGATTTTATCCAATTCCGCTGTCTTATCTATATCAATATAATGAGCACCTTTGCCACTTGTAACAGAAAATTCCAAATCGCGTCCTACACAGTTTCTGATAGTGTCGCATTCTTGATATGCAAATAATTCGAGAGAAAGCAATTGAACTATGCTCATCAGCAAGAATAATTTTATATATATAGTATTTTTTCTCATCTCAATTTCCTTTATAAGGATTTAATTTATCATTTCGATTGACTATTCTATCTGCCGAAATTATATATTATTTCTTTTTTTTAAAACTAACAAATTATATAATTTTCATAACCAATTAGCCATATCAATTCATGCTGTTTTACTAATCAGAGGCTGTGTAAAAACCATAAGATTACTGTTTTAGTGATATTGAAATTTCTTATAGCCCTTGGTTCCCCACGCTGAAGCGTGGGGTTGAATTAAGGAGTACAGATTTTAGCAATAGCTATTAAGTTTATATCAACCTGACGGTTAACCGTCAGGTTGTATTGAAAATAAATGAATACTTTTTGAGTTTTTACATAGCCTCTTTAGTTGCTGTGTGAAATTTCGATTTAATTCATTTATTGGAAATATAAAGAAGTTGTCTAAAATTAATAATATTGCCAAATTGTTATTCTGAATGTAACGAACAATACAGAATTATCAACAAGTCAGCTTTGTCTGGATTCTTCACTTCGCATAGAATAACATCTTTCCAAACAACTTCTTGATACGTTTTTTTTCTGTTATATATCAGTTCTTCTCTTTCGTCTGTCAAGAGTGGGAAGGGGGGCTTTTATAGAAACCTCCCATTCCCAATATTTACACGGCAGATAGCCACAAGTGATTAAATAATAATGTGCATTTATACAATTATTTATTTACAATTATTTTAGCTACATGCCTACTACTTCCGCTACTAACGGAGCAAATATAATTACCGCTTGATTCAATATTAAACGGAATACTGAACTGTCCGGCTAAATATTTGCCCTGAGCTAATTTATATTCTTCTTTACCTTTAATATTGAAAATAATAACATCAAGATAAGCATCTTTTTTAAGTTCGAATTTAATTAGACCACTGCCAAAGTTCGGATTCGGAGCGATTTGAATAAAGTCATCGTTATAGCCTAAGAATTCATCAACCGAGGAATTTCTTTGCTCAATTATGTTCAATGGCAAGAATGGTTCGCCGAATACCTGCTCTACCTCGGCAGAAGTAGCTCCGAGCCATTTCTCCATTATTTCAGCATATATCACTCTGTAATCGGTTTGATATTTTATATTGCCATTGCTGTCCAAGTCGTCAAGGTTCGGTCTGTTATTCCAATAACCTCCGTTGATAAATTTATCATCGCCGAAGACAAATTGCATAGATGCAGCACCGTGGTCTGTACCGCGGCTTCCGTTATCATAAGCACGCCTGCCGAATTCAGACATAGTCATTCCAATAACTCTTTCCGAGAATCCCGTGCTAACCGTATCGTCCATAAATTCACTTATTCCGGTTGCTAATTGGTTTAATAATGTATAGTGCTGTCCCTTGTAGTCGGCTGTCATCTGCTGAGCATGAGAATCGAAATTACTAAGCTTTAAGAAATACACCTTACTTTGAAGTCCGCCAGCGATTAATGCCGAAATCATTTTTAGCTTTTGGCTAACAGGATTAGAAGAATAATTCATAGAATTGATTTTAGTCAGTCCTGTTTCATACGCATCAAATACAGCATTGGCATATACATCTGACTGTTTGGCAATGGTATGGACGAAGTTAAATTCACGGTTATAATACTTCGTATTCGAATCAAAAAGGGAAAGTTTAGGAGTTAAGCCCTGACCCAATTCCTTGAATTTAATAGGATCGGTCAGCGATATACCCATATCGCCGAGACTGCTTTTAAAAATCAGTGGGATAGTGCCGTCAATTGATACTGATATTGGGTGAGCGGGCATCACATTGGGATAATTAGGCATTTTTAAAGCGTAATATTTACCCAGCCAACCCTCTAATAATCTTAGGCTATTATTACTTTTGGGATTTACACCGCTTAACCAAATATCTTCAGAACGGAAGTGAGACATATTCGGTGAGTCATAGCCGATACCTTCAACTATTGCAAGCCTTCCGCTTTCAAACATTGTCTTCATTCCGCCGTTTGTTGCTCCGTCAATAAGTGCCTTATTCATATATATATCAGTTACTTTGCTTGCTTTATCGACAGGGATACTTATATTCGGTCTAAGAGAATAATATGTGTCATTCTCTGCCGGTATAATTGTATTTAATCCGTCATTACCACCGAATAATTCTATAATAATTAGTACATTGTCTTCAGCAATAGATTGAAGAGAATTATTGTCTTTTACTTCATAATCTTGCTTTGATTTCAATATGTGCGGAGCAACGAGCAATCCGGCAGTAGCGGCTCCGGTATTTCTAATAAAAGTACGTCTTTTCATTTAATAACTCCTTAACATAATTGAAAATCTGGTGAATAAATAAATTCTTCTATTAGATTGTAGCAACCGGTTAGCGGAGCACTCTGCTCTGATTGCATTTGAGATGTCCATTGCTCTTGAGTTAATCCGTTGAGTAGCTTTGTGCTTAATCCGGCTAATCTTTCAGTAGTAATCATAACTGATTTTGGCAGAAAATAACCTATTAAAGAAGTTAATAAGCTATTAGGATTAGTATAATTATCAAACTTTTTCACAAGAGTTAATAGGCTTATGCCTATCAATAATTGGTCTGCATATTTAACTCGTAGAGGATAAGTATTGGTATTAATCCAACTACGGTATGCTTTCCAACTTCCGACGTTTGGTGGGTCATATAATGACTGCTCTAAGTTTGAAATTAATACCGCATCAGACAATTGAATGGAAGTAGATGCCGAAGTACCGAGCATTCTCTCTAATCCGATGATATATTCTGTCGGGTTTTTAATTTGGCAACCGCGAATATCATCTGAGAAAAACATATTAGAACTAAGTAGCATTTTTAAAGCTTTGATTAAACTAAACTCGTTATCTCTAATGAATTGGGCGACCTGCTCAATTGTGCTTGAACTGATTTCTCCGGGATTGCTGTAAATATAATATCTGTATAATTTCTCGGCAATAAATCTTGAAATTTGCTCTCCGCGTTGAGTAAATAATATATTAACTAAACCGGAGACTTCATTTTCTTTAACTAATTCTTCGGTATTTTCCGCATCGGAAATCGGAGAAATCGAGCCGAATTGGAACAATGTCTTTGCAGAAGTATCGTGAACATCTTTGATGAAAAATGTTTGGTACGGTTTATTTGCCGGAGCTCCGTCCTGTCCAATATAAGTAACAGTTCTCCAACCGGTTAATGCTTTACTGCCTTCGCGGATGTCGCCTTCTGTATAATTGGTTTCGCCGGTAATAGGGTCGCCGATTCCCATAGTGAAAAGCTCCATCAATTCACGCATAAAGTTTTCGTTGGGTTTATCTTTTGTGGAATAGAATAAACTTTGATATAGAAGCATAGCCCCGTCTAAAACCATTGCCTCGGCGATAGAGTCGTATCCCTCGTTCCATAGCCCACGTAGTGTCTGATTATTTCTATATAATAATGGCGGTGGAATTAATGCCAATGTGTCGTAAGTGAACTCCGTGCACCAGATAGTAGTTAAGAAATGAACCATTTTCTCTCGGGCGGAATATTGCTCGGTACGCATCTGCTCTGCCCACCAGTCAATAAATTCCTGATAATGGGTCTTATGCCTTGCTTCGATTTCAAAGCGAATATCATTCGGCAAATTGTTCAAGGGGTCTTCCTCGAGTACATTAACCCAACCTAACATCGAAGAATTAGGCGATGGTAGTGCTTTGTCGTCTGCATTGACTATTAATTCGAATGCAGCAGCAGCTTTCATTCCGGTAATCTGCTTAACTAATTCGACTGTTGGATGAAAGCACAGTCTGCGTAAGAAATGAGTAGCTTCATCGGCAGTCATATTCTGACTATACTCATTGAAATCTGCAGTCTGGAGCGTATCATCTTTTTTAGAATACAAAAAATCACGTCTTTTCATATAGTAACCCTTTATAAATATTATTTATTGATAGGAGTTTTTACTTCAATTAATACGGTACGACAATAGAATCTGCCCTCAGGTAAATTATTGTTATACAATAAATTAGTATCGCCAATTCCTTTTATTTCTTTAATTGATAATTTCGGTTTTATCTTCTGGATAAAATTAGCAGTGTTTATTGCTCTGTCTTCCGATAGCTTCTGATTATAATGCTCCTCACCTAATTTATCGGTTGAACCGACTATTGAAACCAGAGAATTATCTTCAATTGTATTTGTTATAAAATTGCTTATCATATCTTTATTGATTTTATTAAGTTCAAACTTATCGAAATCAAATACTATAAGATTTAATCTCCCCAATTCATAGTTGTTAATCTCCTTATCCCAAACCAAATCTACAGTTTTGGTATTTGCTTTTTTGCTGTCTAAATCAATTAGTCTGATACTAACTTTAATATTTTGTCTATTATTGATAAGCTTAGTTTTTAAGTCTTTTGTAATAATTACCGAATAAAGTCCGCCGGCAGCAGGAATAATATTTTCGGAATATAATTCGTCTTGATCATTATGAATTAATAGTTGATATTGCCGATTGCTAATACTGCTATCCACTGTAAGCTTAAACTGAAGGCTGTCGCTTTCTACTCGATATTCGCCGAATTTTTTATGAATAACCGGCTTGAATAGTTCAATATCTTTAGATATTAATTCCACTCGTCGGTTCTCGTCATAGCCTTCATTATAAATAGTACTGGTCTCTAATTCGGGTACATCTGCGGCAGTGATTGTAATTCGGGATTTGCTAATTTTTAAAGTATTTATAAAATAATTAGCGACTGCTTCCGCTCTTGCTCTGGCAATTTTAATTCTTTCATCTTTAGTTTCTGCTTCTTTGCCGTCGCTAGTACCCCTGATTTCAATATATGAAGCGTTATTCTTCAGTCTCGAACCTATTATATTTAGTGTATTATAATAGATATCCATAGTTTCTTTAGGTAGCTTTTCTTCACTGAAATCCGAATCGTATTTTTGTATATAAACATCTCTGATTGAATTTGATTTCTCTTCAAAGAATATATACGGAAGCAGCGGATAAGTCTGTGTAACAGTGGTCTCGATTAAGCTAAGCGGGGATAATTCGAACAGCTTGAATACATCGTTATCCACTTCGTTTTTATTTATTATCTCAATGGGCTGGTTCTCGATTGTCGTGATTGTGTCTAAACTAACATTATCTTTTTCGAAATCAATTCGCCACATAGCAGACAGAGCTACTTTAAGCATATTAGATTTCCAATCATAATCGGAATTAGCTGAATTAATTGCAAACCTATAAGATAATTCAGGACTGATATATATGCCGTTATCTAATTTGAATTCATAGATAAATCCGAGGCTTGCCCCGAGCGAAGTACCTGCATTATTGATGCTTCCGCTGTTAATAGTATGCTTTGCCGTGCCGTCGGGGAAAACGAAATTGTCCGGAGAGTCGATAGCTTCACTTATACTGTAATTAGTACCGATAATTGGATTGCCGGCATCTATACCTGCACGAATAAAAGCATCAAATTCCGTTAAGGGCTTATATCGAATTCCGATATCAAGAATTAAATAGTCCAAGTAGGCTTCATAAGCATATTTTAATTTTAAATTATCGTAAGAATTATATGCCGGATTCAATATCTGATATTCGGTTTTTATCAGAGATAGGTCTGCAGGTCTATGCTCGTAAAGTATTCTGCCCTCTAAAAATAAGACTTCCTTATAAATCGGATATAGTACATTCAGCCCGAATGAATAGCCAAGTGCATTGCCAGAGCTGAAATTTCCGCAAACTGAAGATGTAGGAAATATTGGTATATCTGTCTGATTATTAATAAAGTTAAGACTTGAATATGCCCCCAGCTTAATATACTTAGCATTAAAAAAAGAATTGTCTGCTTTTAAATTAAAGTAGAAAAAAAATACAAATAGAGTATATATAAATAGGGGCAGTCTTTTTCCCATTTAATATCGCCTAAATGGTTAATAAAATTTTATTTCTCTTTTTAAGGCGTATAAGCAATTATTATATTTTAGGCTGGGGAATAGGGAAGTTATAAAGTTGAAAGTTATAAAGTGGGAAGTGGGAAGTGGGAAATAGGAAGTAGAAATATGTTCGTCTCCTTACTACGCTCTGCGTAGTAAGGCTGGTCTTCCAACAGCGTAGTTGTTGTACATCGGTAAAATGAAAGTGGCACTCCCTTTCGACTCCGTAATATGCTCTGCGTAGCGCGGCTGGTCTTCCAACAGCGTAGCTGTTGAATATTGGTAATAAAGCTGTTTAGCGACTCATCTTAAAATTTCCCTCAAATGGAGGGGTGGCATCGCGAAGCGATGACGGGGTGGTTCTTAATTCTTCAGGGCTCTGGCTACGGTGATGGGAGGCTGGTGTCAGAAAATATTTCAACTCTTCCAATAGTGCAATTTAGCTCTTTGAAATTATCGGTAATGTAAAATAGAATGTCGAGCCCTCTCCGATTCTACTTTTAACATCAATTTTTCCATTATGTTTATCAATAAATTCTTTACATAGAATCAAGCCCAGACCGGTACCTTCTTCGCCTTCTGTACCTAATCCACGAATATTAGAATCGATTTTAAACAGCATATCCATAGTTTCGCTATTCATTCCTATTCCGTTATCCTTTACGAAAACAGAAATACTTGTTTCGGAATCAGAAGGATTAATTCCGATTTCAACCTTGCCGCCCTCTGGAGTGAATTTAACTGAATTAGAAATTAAATTTCTTATTACGGTAGTAATTAAATTATTATCAACGAAGACAATAATATCATCAGGTACTAAATTAATCAGCTCTATCTTTTTTCTTTCGGCAGATAAACGTAGTAAGTCAATTGAATTTTTTACAATTAGCGAAAGGTTGTTTGACTCGGGCTCAAATGCTATCAATCCTCTCTGCGAACGCGACCATTGAAGAAGGTTTTCTAAAAGAACATATAATTGCTTAGATGAGTCCTTGATGATTTTCAAATACTCTCGACGCTCTTCAGAGCTAAACGTTTCATATTCATCATATAATAAATTAGATAATACTTGAAAATTACCTAAGGGATTCTTTAAGTCATGTGCTAAAATTGAAAAGAATTTATCTTTAGTAGAATTTGTAATCTCTAATTTTTCATTAAGTTCAGAAATTTTTAAGTTTTTTTCTAATAGCACATTATTTGTTTTAGTTCTTAATCTGTAAAAAGCATAAACAATTAATGCAATAACAAAAAGTAAAATAGCAATAATTATAGCAGTTCTGGCTATAAATTGATTTTTATAAATAGCTTCGGTTTTTTCTGTTTCGGCAATTTTTAATTTCTTTAGAAAATCATATCTTGCTTCTTTATAAGCTATTTCTTTTACATTGCTTTCGTTTTGCATAGTATCGGCTAATCTGAAATGAATAAGAGAATATTTAAAAGCATTTTTAAAGTCATTTTTCATCTGATATGATTTATAAATAAACTTTGATGATTCCATTTTCATGTATTTATTACCGATTTTATCCCCCAGGGCGTAACCCTTTTGAGCGTAATATATAGTGCTGTCGTATTGAGTTTTTTCATAAAAGTAATCAGCTGTCTGATTATAAACCATTGCCACATTATTCGGAGTATTTAGAATAGTAAAAAATTCAAAGCTTTTATCTAAATAGTATTTGGCTTCTTTGAATTTTTTAAAATGGGAATAATTTCTCCCGATAAAACAATAATTATAAGCCATAAGCACGGAATCTTTAGCTTTCTCGGCAAAGTTTAAGCTTTTAATATGGTAATCCAATGATTTGTTTATTTCTCCTTGTTCATAATAAATAAGTGCCATATTATGCATTACTCTGGATATTTCCTTTGGATTTTTACTTGATATTTTTGTAGCAAGACTCTTATTGAGGTAAGACAGAGCTTTGTCGTATTGCTCTCTGGCAAAGAAAATCAAACCGATATTATTATTACATTTAGCTACATTGAAATCATCTTTTAGAGCTTCGAATATGCTGATTGCCTGCAGGAAGTGTTCCAGAGCCGCGTCATAGACTCCCATCCTCCAGAAATTCAAACCTATAGCTTTGTTAGCTCCTGCAATTCCCGATTTAAAATTCAAATTTGTTGAAAGCTCTAATGATGTATTTGCATAGACTAAGCCCATTTCAGTATTGAAGTCTCTGAACTCCTCGGCTACTTGATTCAATAAATTACACTTTACAGTGTCGTTTTGCATTGTTTTCAGTTTAATTGTGTCGGAATTTATTGACGAAAATGCTTCAATATTTGAGTTTAAGATTAAAACAAAAAATAAAACAATACTATATATTTTCTTCATATTTTTCAAGCTTTAAAAATAACATTAAAATTTATACTAAATTACATATATATTTTGAAATTTGCAATTCAATTAATACATTTAACTGATAATTAATATCATAACCGGATTGAAATAACTAAGAATCTAAATAAAAAAGCCGGGCAGATAAATAAAGCTTGAATAATATTAGCAAGTTTCTTATATTTAAGTAAATAAAATTGTGCGATTTCCTTTTTATTTATTTGGGGAAATAAAATGGCTCAAAGAGAGCAATGGGGAAGCCGAATAGGCTTAATATTAGCAATGGCAGGCAATGCCGTGGGATTAGGGAATTTTCTTAGATTTCCAGTTCAAGCTGCACAAAACGGTGGCGGTGCTTTTATGATACCGTATTTTTTTGCTTTTCTTTTTTTAGCTATCCCGCTAATGTGGGTAGAATGGGCAATAGGCAGACGTGGTGGCAGGTATGGCAGTGGCAGTACTCCGGGAATGCTTGATGTGCTATGGAGGAATCCGCTTGCTAAATATCTCGGTATATTCGGTATGTTCGTCTCTTTAGTGATTTTTGTATATTATACTTATTTAGTATCGTGGACTTTGGGGTACAGCTTTTTCTCTATGTTCCGAACATATTTCGGCACAAGCGAATTTGACCGGATGAGTTTATTCCTCACTGATTACTTAGGTGGTAAGGATTTTACGATTGCAAAAATCGGATTTTCTTACTTCTTTTTATTATTAACTGTCGGGCTTAATTTTTACATTTTAAAACGTGGCATTAGGGGTGGCATTGAAAAGCTTGCAAAAATCGGTATGCCATTACTGTTTATTTTCGGTATATTAATAGTAATATGGGTATTTACTCTCGGAGCTCCCGACCCGATAAATCACCCCGAGAGAACTATTTGGGCTGGCTTGGCTTTTATCTGGAATCCTGATTTCTCTCAGCTAAGCAGTTCGAAAATATGGCTTGCTGCATCAGGGCAGGTGTTTTTTACATTAAGTATAGGAATGGGCTGTATTCAATCTTATGCCAGCTATTTGGATAAAAAGCAAGATATAGTATTAAGCGGCTTGGCTACTTCATCACTAAATGAATTTGCGGAAGTAATCATCGGCGGTTCTATTGCTATTCCTGTCGCAGTTGCATTTTTCGGTATTCAGAATACTCAGTCTATTGCTCAAGGCGGTACATTTGAATTGGGCTTTATTTCTATGCCGATGATTTTCCAGCAAGTACCATACATAGGCTCAATTCTTGGGTTTATGTGGTTTTTTCTGCTATTTATCGCCGGTTTAACTTCGACTGTGGCAATGGCTCAACCATTAGTGAGCTTTTTAAAAGAAGAGTTTAAGTACTCGCATATTAAATCAATTAAGATTATAGGAATTACCTCTTTCGTTCTAATTCATTTTGTGCTAATTTTTCAAAGTAGAGGTTTTTTAGGCGAAATGGATTTCTGGGCAGGTACATTCTTTTTAACTCTATTTGCTTTGGTTGAAATTGTCGTATTTGCTTGGGGATTCGGTATGGATAATGCTTGGAAAGAGATTCACTACGGAGCAGATATTCGGATTCCCAAATTTTTCAAGTTTATCATAAAGTATCTTACTCCGGTATATATAAGTACTCTATTGATTTATTGGACTTTGACCGATGCAGTGCCTTATTTAATGATGGAGGGGGCAAATCCGCAAGATATTCCTATCCGCTGGATGGCACGCATTATTATGATATTGATATTTGTGGTATTAGCCATATTAATTAATAAAGCATGGAAACGTAATAAACGTAACTATGATGAAATTTTCAAAGAGGAGAAAATATAATATGGAGCAGACCTTTACTCCCGCAGGAATAGCTTTTATTATCTTTGGCTGGGGTGCCGTATTATCTTTGGTTGCTTACAGCTTTTACAAAATATTACGTAAAAAAGATAAATAATTTCATGAACTATTTGAAATATAGTATATTGCTTCTCAGCTCTCCCATTGGTAATGAGGCTGTATAAAAACTTTTGATTATTATCGTTTTCAAAAAATATAATTACTCAAAGCCACGGATAGAGCTTGTCTAAAATTATTAATATTGACAAATCGTCATACTGAGTGTAACGAAGAATCCAGTCTTAAATAAATGATTGGATTTATCTGGATTCTTCACTTCGTTCCTAATGATAAATTTTTAGGCAAGCTCATACAAATACTTTTGGAAATTCCAATATTAGCAAAACAGTAATAATAGAGTTTTTATACAGCCTCATTTGCTTAGAGTATAGATTAGTAATATCATTGTAACTAATTTAAATTACATATAATTAGATGCAGGTTTGCTTTGTTTTGAGCGGAAGTTCCGGAAATAAACAAGGCAAGAACAGCATCTAAGTATATGTAATATAAATTAGTTAAAATGATATTACTTTAATTTTCTACTGACTACATTTATTTTGATATGTGGTAATGTAGTTGGCAATTTAACATTAATTGCCTCCAGTAGTTGTTTCATCTTATTATTTGGCTCCGGTATTACATAAATCTTTTCTCCAGTCTTGTAAGTTTCTTCGATAATTGATAGATTATTAAATGAGTCAATAGCCTCAGCCACGGGAATTCCAAATATTTTCCAGTTATTTCTCAAATACTTAATTACTAAATATGCAAGCATGACAACAAACGCGTGTCCGCGAGTGCTCGCTTCTGTCTGAACGAACCAAGGTCTTAATTCAAGAACTTCTGTCTTCATATTCTTAAATGCTGTTTCTACTTTTGATAAGTCCTTGTATCTGCTGTGAATAATTTCTTTATCAACTGTAGTCGGTAAATTTGTCTTAATTATATAGCATCCGTCGAGTAAAGATAATTCTGCAAGTAACTGCTCATCGATAAAGACTGCTAATTTACGATTATTATCTTTTGATACATCTACAGATAAATAGCTATCTAATTTTAGCTTCTTTATTTTTTCATCTACGTTTTTTTTAGCTACATCGACACAGGCTTTAGAGTGCATTTCTAAATAATCATTTTTTTCTTTTAAAAAACTTTCTAATTTTTCTCTCTTTTGCTTTCTTGACCTACGTATTTCTAAAGTACGTTGCGGATTACGTCTTAATACATAACGAACGCCATTATTTTCTACTTCTTTTAATTCAGTATCAAAAAGGCTCATTTCTATTATACCGGAATTTAACAGTGTTTGAATCTGCGGTTTGGTTATTGCAGTTATATAATAAAAATCATTTTCAGTAATTTCATCTACTTGCTTTGATTTAATCATACCTCTGTCTCCGACAAAGGTTACATATTCGCATTTAAACTTCTCGACTACTTTTTTAATCTGATTACCAAATGTTTGATAATCAAGTGTGTTGCCTTCAAACAGCTCTATTGATAACGGATATCCGTCTTCATCACACAATAATCCCGCAACTACTTGCTTTTTACCTTTCTTTTTGTCTCGATTATAGCCCCATTCTGCCAAATCATTATGTTCACCTTCGAAGTAACTGCTTGTTACATCATATAAAAATAATGTTGGCTTAGAACCTTTAAATCGCTCGTTAAATAATTTGACTTCGATTTTCGATTGATTTGATGATAGCCATGAAAGATTGTCATATAAACTGTCTTCACTGATTTTTTCTTGAATGTTGAGCACTTCGCATAATGCTTGATTTGATGTATAGCGGATTGTTGACAAACAAGAACCTTGATTAATAACTCTTGATATTATTTGCATTAGAGCAAGCTTGCCTTCTAATTTAGAGCCTAAAGCTTTATGCACACCAAATTTCTTTAATATTTCATAAATTAGCTGAACTGCTCCGACGCTTTTATAGACTTGGCTTGATTCTTTGACTTTTAAATATTTTGAGACATCGCCTCTGTTTTTCAAGGCAAATTCAATAGCTAAAATTTCATCTTCGGGTAGATGCGATATATTACAAATAACTCTTGTCTTAACTTTCCCATTCTCCCTGTAAGATTCTCTTATCAGGCTTGTATATTTAGTTTTCTCAGATTTATTATTGTTAGCAATTCTAGAAACGTACATAATAATCTCCAAATAAAATACAATGCTTACAAATATAAGCATAAATATTTTATATACAAATTATTTATCATTAATAAAAATGCCTACGTATATTTAAACAAAAATACACTTATCTGTTGGTAGATTAGTTACTTATTGCAATATGACGAGCGGAAGTTCCGTTTGAGTGTAGCTTCTGTGTATATAAAAAAAGACCTAACAGTGATTATCGTGTTAGGTCTTTAAATAATCAATTTAATGAAAATTATTTCTTTAAGCAGTCAATTACTTTGTTAGCTATTTCTTCGCCGACTCTGTCTTGAGCCTCGACTGTTGAAGCACCGATATGAGGAGTAACCGATACTCTCGGGTGATTAATCAATTCGGTCTGAGCCTCTGTAGCAGGTTCGTTTTCATATACGTCGATACCGGCATATTTAACTTTACCGCTGTTTAAGCCGGCAAGTAATGCTTTTTCGGAAACTACGCCACCGCGAGCACAATTGATGATAATAACGCCGTCTTTCATCATTGCTATTTCTTTATCACCAACGGCAGGACCTTCTGCTTTAATTAAAGGCATGTGTAATGAAATGAAGTCAGAAGATTTAATAAGCTCATCTTTGCTTACTAATTTAACTTTCATATCAGTAGAAGTTACAAACGGGTCAAAAGCAATTACGTTCATACCAAGACCAATAGCTCTTTTGGCAACTTCTCTGCCGATATTACCAAAGCCAAGCAATCCTAAAGTTTTGCCGGTTAATTCTATACCTTTTGCATATTCTTTTTTAGGCCATTTGCCTTGACGCATTTCAGTATTGCTAAGATTTAAAAATCTTGATACTGAAAACATGTGAGCAATTGCTAATTCAGCAACTGAAATTGAAGATGCTCCGGGAGTATTTATTACCGGGATTCCTTTTTCTTTAGCATAAGCTGTGTCTATATTATCTAAGCCTACACCACCGCGGGCGATACATTTTAAATTTTTACCTCTGTCAATAACTTCTTTTGTTACCTTAGTAGCAGAGCGAACCATAATAGCAGAATAGTTTTCAATTTGCTCTAAAAGTTCTTCAGGAGTGAGCTTTTGCTCAACTACTTCAAAACCGGCGGCTTTCATTAAATCTGAGCCGATTTTCTCAATACCGTCTGAAACTAATATTTTCATTCCATTCTCCAAATATATATTAAATAATAATTTGCAGTATTTACCGCAATTACAAATTTAAGAATTTAGTATTAAGAAACAAAATTATTTAAGCTATTAGTAAATACTTTATTTTTCAAAATATATAATTCAAAAAAATTATCCTTTGAGATTATTTGAATTCTGTTTATTTTTGCCGATTATACTTATCATAAACTTATAGATAGTATTGATAGATATATCTCTAATGATTGTAATTATAAAATGGGGAGTTATATATGAAAAAGATTTTTACTTTATTATTGATTTTTGCTTTATTATTTATATTGTCAATTGTTACTATTACTAATGTAAAATGTCAATATGTATGGAATTGGCAAAATCCTCTACCCCAAGGCAATGGCTTATTTGCCGGCTCTACCGGATTATCCGATAATTTTATTGCAGTGGGAGCAAGCGGAACAATAATCAAGACTACAAATTCCGGCTCAAGTTGGACAATAATAGAATCGAATACAAAGAGTTTTCTGTGGGCGATGGCTAATAATAGTAATAATGTATATATTGCTGTCGGGGAGCAGGGAACTATTATAAAATCTACCGATGCAGGAGAGAACTGGAGGCTAATTAATTCTCCGTATTCAGACATTATTACATGTATAGATTTTACTGATGCCGATAATGTAATTGCCGGAGCTATTGGTGGAATTATCCTTAAATCAACTGATGCAGGGGAGTCATGGACTCAATCATCAACTAATCAAACAAAAAATATTTTTGCAGTAAATTTTATTAGTTCGAGTATTGGCTGGATGTGTGGTGATGATGGATTAATAATGAAAACTACCGATGCTGGTAATTCTTGGGCTGAGCAGACTTCACCGGTCAATAAACAGTTAAGAAGTATTTATATATCTGATGAGCAGACAGCATATATTGTCGGTTATACAGGCACTGTATTGAAAACCACGAATGGCGGAACGAATTGGTTACAATGTCCGAAAATCGTAAATAATAATCTATACTCCATTTCTTTTTCAGATACTAATAACGGCACTGCTTGCGGCTCCGAAGAAATGCTTATAAAAACAAGTGATGGCGGTACGAGCTGGAAATTTGTTAATGGAGAGAATGAAGCAGGAACATTTCAGTCAGTATCTTTTGCTAATAGCAATGAAGGTTGGATATGTGGCAATTTCGGTAGAATGAAAAAAACAACTGACGGAGGAAAGAATTGGCATTATATTACTAATTGCTCAACAGAAGAATACTGCTCAATATTCTTTGTTAATGAAAACAACGGATTTGTTGGCGGGGGCAATGGAAATTACTTTGTTACTTCAGATGGCGGTATAAATTGGGAAGCCGGAATAATTGAAGATATGGGAATGACCATTTTTTCGGAATTCTTTTTTAATTCACAAAAGGGTTTCATTGCGGGCGGTTATGGAATGCTATATAAGACTACAAACGGATGTAATGCCTGGGAAAAGATAAATTTGAATACCACTGCCAATCTGATGAAGATTCACTTTATCAACGAAAATATTGCTTATATTGTCGGTACTTATGGCTTTATCTCTAAAACTACTGACGGAGGTACGAAATGGACTACAATTCCTTCAGCTCAGACTAATCACTTTATGTCTGCTTATTTCTTTGACGAGAATAATATTATAGCAAGCACCAGCTGGGGTAAAATACTAAAATCGACTAATGGCGGAGTTGACTGGACAGAAAAGCATTCCGAATCAGGGGAGCTGATTTGCTCTATCGCTTTTGCAAATAATAATATCGGAGTAGCTGTCTCTGCTCACGGTAAAATATATCGCTCAACAAATGGTGGAGAGACTTGGCAGGTTAATCAAATTGGCAACAGAGAATATAATTCTGTATTTTTTATCAATTCAAAAATTGGCTGGATAGCCTCCGGCGATGGATATATACTGAAAACTACAGACAGCGGAATTAGCTGGAGTGAATATTTTGTGGGTACTCACCAGCCCCAGTCGGCAATTTATTTCTTAGATGAAAACAAAGGATTTATTGTCGGAGTTGGCGGTATGCTCCTGCAAACTAATATCGGCGGTGTCGAGCTTGATGTGAATGAGGAATCATTTAACGACGATTTGTGCATGGAGAATTTTCCAAATCCTTTTGAAAATAGAACAGAAATTAAATTCAATTGTAAATATGAAGCTCTAAGCTCTATAATTATTTATGATATTTTGGGTAACAAAATACAAGAATTAGTAAATGAGGTATTAACTCAGGGAGAGCACTCAATTGTTTTTGATTCGAACCGACTAATTTCCGGAATATATTACTGCGTTTTCAAAAATTCAAATTCTATTAGTTCCATACAATTGATTATTAGCAAATAAATATAAGGTTGAATATGAGAAAGATTACATTTATAATTCTAATTTTTGCAATATGTATATGTAATTGCAAATCCGATACTTATACTTGGACAAATATCGGAACGAATTTACCGGATAATCTATCAACTCAGACACTAACGGCAATTTCAATAATCGGAGATTCTATGTGGGTCTGCTCCGGCTATGGTACATATCTGAATCAAACTCCTGGCGAAGTATATTTCTCCACAGATAGAGGTAAGACTTTTACCATTCAATCAACTTTATACGGCACTCATGCTTTAAAAATGCTTAATTCCAAAGTGGGTTATTGCGGTGGAGTGGAGGGACAAATTTATAAAACAACAAATAGCGGTATCGATTGGGTTCGTACTTTTTCATTTGGTAGGACGCTGATGTCAATTGATTTCCCTCCAAACTCTGATACGGGATTCTGTTCAGGTTTTACCGGTGGGGTTAAAATGATTACCCCTACCGGATTAGTAACAGTCGATATGAATGATTATGTATCGAATATATCTTCCGTTTCGTGCATTGATAGCCGTCATGCTTTCGTTGCCGGCGAAGAAATCATCGGACCGGTTGTTGATGGAGTGCTACAAATCAATCAATCTTATCCCGGAACTAACGGGATTTATGCAATTTCAATGATAGACACTAACTACGGTTGGTGCGTTGGTTCTCCCACTGCAAGTGGCTCTTATGACAGTAACGGATGTATGATTATCCGCACAGTTGACGGGCAAGAATGGGAAGAGCAAATTAATCCCGTTAAAGGAAAATACGGTACTTTAATGGCTGTAAAAGCTATTGATAGAAATAACGCTTGGGCTGTCGGTACCTCCGGAGTAGTTATTCGTACTACGGACGGCGGTGTAAATTGGATTCGTCAAGCCGAAGGTTTGACTAATGAAATGCTCTTGGGGATTGCTATTGCTGATAATGGTGAAGTCTATGTGGTTGGCAATAATCGTACACTTCTTAGATATGCGGCTGTTTCTGATGTTAAAGATGAATTAATTGATGAAATCGCAGTCTTTCCTAACCCTTCGGGTAACTGCATTTCTATTTCTAATTATTCAGGCGAAATAGAAATATATGATATTCTCGGCAATTCAGTGCTTAAAACATTTATAGAAAAAAGTTCTAAAATAGACATTAGCTCAATAAATTCAGGTTATTATTTCATCAAATGCAAAGACAAGTATATCCATTTAATTAAAGGTTTCTAAGTTCGTTTTATTATGTGATATTATGAATAAATAAACCCGGCTTAGGGCATTTATTTTATTTATATTTGTCTTTCCATAATGCTTCCAAGCGGTCTTTTAATAATTTTTCTCTGCCAATGGCTTGAGGGCGATAATATACTTTATTAACGCCTTCGGGCATATAATTCTCTTCAACGAAGTGCCCGTCATAGTCATGCGGGTATTTATAGCCTTTGCCGTAGCCTTCTTTTTTCATTAGAGTTGTAGGAGCATTCCTAAGATGCAGCGGAACGCTTACATTTATTCCGGATTTAATATCTTGCATTGCTTGGTTTATAGCCAGGTAGGACGCATTGGTCTTAGGTGATGAAGCCAAATAAGTAACTCCCTGAGCTAAGTTTATTCGGGCTTCGGGCATACCAATCACATTTACGGCATTAAATACATTAAGAGCCATACTTAAAGCTTCGGGTGCGGCATTGCCTATGTCTTCGCTAGCGAAAATAATCATACGTCTGGCTATGAATTTCGGGTCTTCACCCGCATCAAGCATTTTAGCAAGCCATAAGATGGCGGCATCGGGGTCAGACCCACGCATACTTTTAATAAATGCGGAAATAGTGTCATAGTGAGATTCTCCGGCTTTATCGTAATGTGCTGTTTTGCTTTGAATTGCATTTTCGAGTAATTCTTTATCAATGATTTTTTCATCTTCGTCAGCCGGAATAATTTTTAGGCATAAGTCAATATAATTAAGCACTGCCCTAGCATCTCCACCTGAAAGATTATATAACACATCTCTATCTTTGATTACAATATTTTGCTTAGTTAGAATAATATCCCGTTCAAGAGAATTATCTATTAATATGTTCATTTCGTCATAAGTAAGCAGATTCAATTTATATACTTGTGTCCTACTTAATAATGCGGAATTAACTTCAAATGACGGGTTTTCGGTAGTAGCACCGACCAATGTAATCAATCCCTTTTCAACAGCTCCGAGCAAGGCATCTTGTTGAGATTTATTAAACCTGTGAATCTCGTCAATAAATAGTAGTGTTTTTCTACCGGATTTCCTTTGGATTTCTGCATTGGCGATTACTTGCCTGACTTCTTTAACTCCTGCTTCTATTGCAGAAAGCTTTACAAAATAATAAGATCCGCAATATGAAATTAATTGAGCTAATGTTGTTTTACCGACTCCCGGAGGACCCCAGAAAATTATTGAAGGGAAATTCTTCTTTTCAAAAAATTTTCTTAATGGAGCATTCGGGCTTAGTAAGTGCTCCTGACCGACAACATCTTCGATTTTTAAAGGACGCACTCTATCAGCAAGAGGAGAATTCTCATTAATTGCTGTTTTTTGTATCAATTTATCATTTATTTCAAATAAACTATCCATATTTTTTGCTTTTTATAAATTAAATTTGTAAATTTATCTGCCTTACAAATTTACTAAATGTAAAATAAAAAAGTGAAGTTTATTATGAAAAGCCCAAATAAATATTTTATGATAGCATTGATATTATTGATTACTACTTATGAATCATTTTCCGGCTGGACTTCAATCGGTCATTCGAATTTTACCGGATATAGTTCATACTGCGACAACGATAATTATTATGTTGGTTATAATTATATCGGTATATGGAGGTATGAAATCAAAGAAAATGATTGGTTTGATATTAGTTACAATTTAGTTTCTAAAAATATAAATTCAATTACCGGTTTTCAAGATAAAATATATATTAGCAACGAAGCAGATGTTTATATACTTGATACTGTAAATAAGAATTGGAGTAAAATTACAAGTGGTGAGCTATTGAGTAACACTCAGAGAATTAGTAAGCTGGTAGCTACTAAAAACTGTTTAATTGCAAGTGCACTCTCTAATAGTGGCGAGAATAAACTTTTTAAATATGAGGATAATATTTGGACTTCGCTAAGCATCACAAATAACTTAATTGATATTAATGACATTAATCCTATGTCTGTTAGTTTAATAGATTCTCAATTAATTGTATCACAGAAAAATAATTCAGGTATAGCTGTCTCTACCGACGAAGGTGATACTTGGAGCATTTTAACTTATAAACCCGATGGAATTAATCCGACTATGGCTCCTGAAATTGTAAAAATTAAAAATGGTAATTATTATGCCTATTCATTGTCTGCAGGCTTTATTTGCTCTTTAGATTCGGGTAAGACTTGGCAGACAAACTTAGGTCCGAATACTTCTCTTAATTATAATATTAATAATATAGAATTTTCCATGAATCAAATATTTATCATCAGTCAAGAGGGTGTCCATTACTCCGATTTAAAACTAAGTGCTTGGTACTATAATATTAATGGGTTATTTGACTTAGATTTGCAGACAATCGCTTTCAACAATAAATATGCTTTCGTAACATCGCTTTCAAATGTATATCAAATCGGTTTAGATGATATGGAAACAGTTCTGACTGAAACTCCACAATTGATATATCCGCCCGATAGTTCATATATAGAAATGACAGATATTTACTTTAACTGGCGTTATTGCAATGGTGCTGTCGGCTATCATCTTCAAGTAGCCAGAGATTCTAATTTCATTGATTTAGTTATAAATAATGATAGTCTCTTAGAAGATGACTTCTATTACGAAAGTTTAGACAACACAGATTATTACTATTGGAAAGTGGCTTCGATTTCTGCTGATCACACAGTTCAATGGTCAGATATTCGTAACTTTGGAATAATATCTAATGAGACATTTCCTAATTTGATTTATCCGCCTGACGGAGCCGTAGATGTTGATACGGCTATTACTTTCAGATGGTCAAAAACCAGATTTGCTAAATCTTATGATTTATCTGTTTCGACAGAGTCGGAGTTTTTAAGCTCGGTTAATTATCGCGATATTAAGGATACTAGTTTCAGAGTTGACGGATTATCAAGAAATATTGTTTATTATTGGAGAGTAAATCCCTATCAAATTTCAGAAATCCAAGATATGTCTTCAATTTATATGTTTACAACCGATGATGAGCTTAGTGTAAATGATTATAAAAATATTGTCATAAATACTGATAATAATTCAATAATTATAAGTAATTATCAATCCTATATTACGCCTAATATCAAATTATTTAATTATTTAGGTGCCGAAGTTAATTGTAATATCAAATCGGATATTAGTACGATTATAGTTAGTCCCAAGATATTAATTAGAGGTATTTATTATTTGCAGTTTAACAATAAAGTATATCCTATTTCATTATGATTTGTTTAAATAGTTGCAATTTTGTTAGAGCAAACAAATAATGTTGGAACATTGTATCGGGCAGAATAGGTTGTAAATAGAAAAAACATCAATCAATTCAACGCTTCAGAGTCTGCGTAAATATTATAATATTGCAATATATATAAATACTAAAATCTATTGCATTATTTTAACTCTCCATTCCATGCAAGGGGCTGTCTAAAATTAATAATTTTGTCAAATCGTCGTACTGAGTGTAACGAAGAATCCATAATTATCAATAAGTTGGCATTATCTGTATTCTTCAATCGTTCAGAATGAAAAATTTTAGATAGCTACTTTTTTCTCAATCCTACGCTCCGCGTAAGATTAGGTTTAGTTACATTGTATGTTCGCTTATTACGCAGACTATGGCAAACATAAAAAGTAATAATTTATATTATTTCTGAATAATTATTCCCTCTATATCATTTTCTTTTTTACTACTAACGCCGAGATAGTAGGCTCCGGCAGGTAAATTTTCAGTTGAAAATTCAATTGTGCCTTCGCCGTTTGCTTTATTCCAGACAAATTTGTTTGTTAGATTCATAACTTTTACACCGAGTGAATTTACTAATTCGGCACTTATTTCATCATCGAAATTATTATTTATCTTTACTAAAGCTTTTACCATATCTTGTGCAGGATTCGGGCTAATTATATCTATACTGATTGCATTGCTTTTTAAATTTTCATTTACTTTTTGATCTTCATCGTTAATTTTGGCGAAATAGGTTTTATATTGTCCATTTGAACCGAGCAACATCATATTATGCTCATCAATAAATGTTATATTCTTAATAGATAATGTATCAAATGTTTTATCCCTTACATATTTCCAAATCAAATCGCCTTGATGATTAAATTTATATACACACATTGTGTTTTTTTTATTTGTTTTATCAAGCGTGCTTCCGCATGCTACTAAATTTTTATCGGGGGATAAATATAAATTCCACATAAAATAGTTATTCGAATCTATGAATTTCTGAGTCAAGGATTTTGTTTTTTATTTACAAAACATAAGAAATTAGTACATGAACTAATACTTTGATAATTAAGTACAGCATAATTTTCACTGTCAATTTTTATAGTTGCTCGAGGATATATACTATTAATAGAATCAATGCCTACTTCAAAATTTTCTAAAACATTACCCAAAGTATCGAACTCCATTATTTTTAGCCAGTATCTCCCGACTGAAAAATATGCAAAAAGCTAATCAGCAAATTATTATCATAAGTTTTGGTAGTATAAATATTTCCACCGTAACTAGTATTTTTGGCGACAGTTTTAATTGAATCATAGCCTCTTCTCCAGAACATCTTTCCTGTAGTGTCATACCATAATGCAATGATATGCTGATTGCCCATTGTACTGTGATCGCCTGTTTTTACACTGCCCTTTACAAATAGTGCGTAATACTTGGAGTTTATATTAAATGTGTAAGGATATATATAATCTTTTGCATACCAAAAATCTAATGTATCAAAATATTGTGCCTTATAATTTGCTGTATCAGAATTGGATTTAATAACAGTACCCGAATAGTCCAAATCTGTATTTGCATAGAAGCAATTTCCGAATTTTGAAGTGGGCAATATCCCTCTAGAACCTAATACTTTATAACCGTTATTAGTCTCGATGATACCATTTAGCAAATTAGTAAACATACTATCAGGTGGGTTAATTAATTTATTTGATAGTAGATTGCCGTTTTTGTCATATTTCAAAAATGTACTTGTCCAGAATGGTAGAAAAAAATCATCAATTAATATTACTAAATCTCCCTTAGAATCAATCAATGTATTGTATAATGAGCCATATACCCTATCAGAATGCTCTCTTTCTTCTTCCCAAACTATTGATTGAGAGTAAAGATTACAAATACTAAAAAATAAAACAAGAAAAATAATTATGTTTTTCATAGATACCTCTTCTCATTTTAAATCTATTAAGCGGTTAGCGGAATAAGCGAGCCTGAATAATTTGCTTATTTAATGCGACCGTATAACATTAATTAAAAGTTTTAGTAAGCTTACATTAACTTAAAAGCAACTTAAATAAATAAAATTGATATTCCAAAGTATTTTATTTATTTTTTTTGAAATATTTAATGTAATAATAATATTAGATTAATATATATGCCGAATTGTTAACCAAGATTCCCTATTTTTTGCAATTATTATAAAATTACTATCCTTATTTTCTAAAATATAAGAAACGGTTGTAATATATTTTTATCCGAAATTAGAATTTCAAAATAATTAACGATTTAAGCTAAGCAAATGAAAAATTGCTTTGAAAGTTGTGAATCATAATTATTCGCTATTTTAAGTGGATTAGCAAGTAATTGCTATTAGTATAAAGAAAATCTTTATATATCAATATTGATTTTTGATATCTTATTGTATAAACATCTTTGATTTTATATTTTAACCTCGTCAGGGGTTAAACATCGGTAACATAATGATATACTCCACCACCACTCTCTTGTTTTAACAACAAAAAGAGAAGAAAGAGTGTGCGTACTAATCAATGTTTATTACCGTTGTTCAACAGCTAACGCTGTTGTAAGTATGATTTCTTTATTTGCTTACCCACATCAAATAGCGAAGAACCTAAATTATAGACTATTATAAAAATATAAAATAAAGCTCTTTAAATAAATATAAAAAATTGTTATTTTTAAGTTCTATTAAAAATACAAAACGGGATTTGTTAATGAAAGCATTTAGATTTATAACAGTACTTATTTTAATATTAAATATAGTAATATTTTCAGCAGTAAAATCAAATTCTCAAATAATTCAAAACAAGAGATTACTATCTAAAATTGATTCAATGCTAATTATTCAAAAGAGATTAGCAATTTCAAACAAAAGTGAAATATTTGATATATTTATTAAAAATATGTCTGCTGATGCCAAGTCTGCCTTGTCGTTTATAGTTGCCTTTTCTCCACTTAGCGATTTGGCAGATTATAGTAGTCAGTTTATGCTCGATAATGTCGAGCAGTCTCTAAAAGCAAAAAGAGAAACCTTATGGGGCAATTCAATACCCGAAGAAGTATTTGTTCATTTTGTACTGCCGATAAGAGTAAACAACGAGAATCTTGATTCATTTCGTTTACAAATGTATGATGAAATTTATAGCCGAGTGAAAGATATGGGCATGTATTCGGCTGCCTTAGAAGTTAACCATTGGTGCCACGAGAAAGTAACTTATCGAGCTTCCGATGCCAGAACCAGTTCACCGCTTGCGTCGGTCAAATATTCATTCGGCAGGTGTGGGGAAGAGTCCACATTGCTTGTAGCAGCTTTAAGGACTGTAGGTATTCCTGCCCGTCAGGTTTATACTCCGCGTTGGGCACATACAGACGATAATCACGCTTGGGTAGAAGTCTGGGTAGATGGCAAATGGTACTTTATGGGGGCTTGCGAGCCTTCTCCTGAGCTTAATATGGGCTGGTTTGCTCTTCCCTCTACTCGAACAATGCTTGTCCATACGCGTGCTTATGGTCCATATTTCGGTTCTGAAACAATTATTACAAAGGCAGATAGATTCACAGAGCTTAATTTAATCGCCAATTATGCCCCTTATAAAGATATATATATTAAAGTAATAGATAGGAATAATACTCCGGTTGAAAATGCACTTGTAAAATTCAAGCTTTATAATTATGCAGAATTTTATCCATTGGCAAAAGTTTTTACTAATAAATCAGGACTGGCAACTTTTCGTACAGGGCTTGGTGATTTGCTTGTATGGGCAAATAAATCCAAACAATTCGGTTTTGCTAAAATCAGCATTCCCGATACAGATACTTTAGTTCTTACTATTAGAGATGAATTCCCGAATGGGAAAATTATAGATTTCGACATGAATGTGCCGGCAGAAGGCAATATTGTTCAAGCAAGTCAAGCCAATGCAAAGACTAATGAGCAAAGACTGCTTTACGAAGATTCTATCAGAAGCCAATATATGCAATCATTCCTTGATTCAAATTCGGCTGCTAAGCATTTAACTAAATTAAATATTCAAGATGTAAAATTAACAAAGTATTTAGTTAATAGTTACGGTAATCACAGCGAAATTTTCAAGTTTATAACTGACACTAAACCCGAGAATATTCAATATGCCGTTAAATTACTGTCAGTAATTAGTGAAAAAGATTTGAGAGATACCAGAGCCGAAATTCTATCAGGACATTTGAATTCAGCACTTAAATTTAGGAATGTTTACAAAAACAATGAAGATATCTGGGTAGAATATGTATTAAATGGACGAATTGCCAACGAGATGATGACTGATTTTAGAGAAATTGGTGATGGCGTTTTGCAAAATTGGAAAATGAAGAAAATAAATCAGCTTCATTATTCAAATGAATTAAGATATATAATGCTCAAAGGATTAACAAGTGCCAATGTACGAATTGATACTATTGCCAATGCTCATTCACGAGCTCCGATTACTCCTCTTGGCGTTTATAAATTGAAAGTAGCCGACCCAATTTCAAGGGATATATTCTATGTGGCATTATGCCGTTCATTGGGTTTAGCTGCCAGAATTAATCCACTTACGTCCAAACCTCAGATATTTATCAATTCTCTTTGGGCAGATGCTGACTTACAGTCAGAGAGTGTAATCAATACACAAAAGGGATATGTAAAGTTTATTAACAAATCATCGTTTGACCCTAAGTATTATATCAATTTTACATTAGAGCATTTTAATAATGGAGACTACAATACTTTAGAATTTGATGATATTAAGCCACTAAGTGCTTTTGCTGACAGCATTGAAGTGCCGATCGGCAATTATATGTTAGTCTGCGGTAATCGAAAGCCCGATGGTTCAGTACTTACTCGATGCTCATTCTTTGAAGTTAAAGAGAAGGAATTTAAAACTGTAGATGTTGATGTACGCGATTTAACTAAGCAGAGAGAAGTATGGGCTGAGCTTAAAGCTGAGGATTATAAAGTTCAATCCGTAGATAATGAGCAAGTTAGTAATCTAAGTGAAATAATCGGAAATGATGACTATATATTAGCATTTATTGAGCCGGACAAAGAGCCGTCTAAGCATATAATGGCAGATTTAGAGTCAGTTAAAATGCAGCTCGAATCTACAAAAGCGAAAATAATTTTTATTTTAGAAAAAGGGAAAGCTCAAGATGATTTTCGTCCGAGCACATACTATAATTTACCCAAAAATATTAGTTATGTCTGGGATTTGGATTCTCAATTGATAAAACATATAGAATCACTAAAAAAGCTTGAATTGCTAAATGATTTCCCAATTATTATTTCTGCAGGGAAAGATTCTAAATTGGACTTTTTCACTAAGGGATATAGAATTGGTATTGGCGATGATTTATTGAAATCCATAAGTAACAGAAAATAAAAATATTTCAGCCATAAATCAGTCTATATAATTGAAATTGTTGAATATAATAAAATAAAAAAATGTTAATAGCAAACCCAATATATGACGTAGTATTCAAATATTTGATGGAAGATTCAAAAGTAGCAAAGCTATTGATTTCATCGATAATAGGGCGTGATATAGAGTTAATAGATTTTAGCCCTAAAGAGTTTACTACAGAGCTGCCCGAGCAAAAAAGAGTTAATGTAAAGACTTTGATAGACCAAGGCAGAGCAAATGAAATACCATTTTTTACAATATATAAATTGGACTTTTTAGCCCGAATTAAATCCGGAGAAGAAGAGAAAATCGTATTAATTGAAGTGCAGAAATCGAAATTAGCCGATGATATAATGAGATTTCGCAGGTATCTCGGAGAGCAATACAGAAACAGTGAAAATGTATATGAAGTAATTATCAATGGTAGAAATGTAGTTAAAGCCTGTGAAATAATATCAATATATTTTCTGGGTCATAAATTAGATAACATAACCGGCGTTCCGGTAATAAAATCACCGAAAACATATATAGATGTAAGTAACGGTAATGAAATTAACGAAAAAGAGTATTTCTTAGATAGTTTAAATCACGAAAGTTATACAGTAGTTATCCCAGAATTAAAAGAACGTCGCAGAAATGAGTTAGAGATATTATTAAGCATATTCGACCAGAGCAATCGTACAGATGATAATCACATATTAAATGTTAAAGAAGAGGATTTTCCCGAAGAATATAGGAACTTAATCAGGCGACTACAAAAAGCAGCCAGCGAAAACGAGGTTCGCAATACTATGAATGCCGAAGACGATATATTGAGAGTTCTGAAAGAGAAAGAAGAATTGATTGTATTCGGAGAGCTGGCAATAGCCGAAAAAGAAGAGGAAATCAGGAAAAAAGCGATCGAAATCGAAGAAAGTAAAAAACTAATCGTAGAAAAAGATAAAGTGATTGAAAACAAAGATAAAGTAATTGAAAACAAAGATAAAGTGATTGAAGATAAAGACAAAGTGATTGAAGACAAAGACAAAGTTATAGAAGATACTAAAATGGAAATTGAAAGACAGAAACGAGAGATTGAAGAATTAAAGGGTAAGCTAAAAGATTCTTTTGATAGTGATTAGTCTTTCAAGTATTTGCAAATAATAATATAAGAAAGAAGTCCTATACTTGTTAGATATAGGACTTCATAAATTACATGCCGATCGAAATATTATTTTACTCTAGCATCTAATATATTTAAAACTTCATCACATTTTACTTTAGCACGATTCATTATAGTTTCTGCTTCTGTTAGTTTTTTAGTTTTGAAGTCTTGGTCTTTAATGCCCGGCATATTGATTAATACATTTTTATATGCTCCCCATATACCTACTTCTAATGAGCGTGCTCCGACTTCTACGTCTGATTTGGAAGCGATATTACCGTATTTTGCAACTTCGAGCATCATCTCCCAAGCAGAATCACCGATAGTCATAGTTTTAAACGGCACTTCGATGGCTTTTTTTAGTCCGGCTTGCATAGCGTCTGAGCGTATGGCTTTATCTTCGTCAGTTACTTTCGGCAAACGCAAAGCGTCCATATAGTCATTGAATGCATTAGTATCGGCATCTACCATCGGAATTAATCCCAAAGTAGCATTATTTAAAACTGGGATTATTTTACGCATTTCACCTTCGACATCTTCAAATTTGCGTACACCATAAGTTAATTGAGCAACCATGCAGCCAAGCCCTGTACCGATAGCAGCAATGGCAGCCGAAGCAGAACCTCCACCCGGAGCTGATGAACGGGCTGCAATTTCTTCAACAAATCCTCTTAGTGTTAAGCTTGCAAGGGGTTCGTTGCGACCTTCATCTATCATATACTCGATAATTCGCTTTTTAGGGTCAAATTTTGATATTGAATTTAAGCCCATTCTGTCGATTACTAATTTGATTTTTTGCTCTTCATCAATTATAAATAAGTTCTCTTTTTGCATATAATAATCAGCAGCTAATAGCATAGCTTCAAGTGGAATAAGACCAACTATTTCAGAACCGGCTGTACCGACTTTGATTTCTTGAGCAATTTCTTTGACTGCTTCATAGAAAGTATGAACGGCAGTAACTTTATAATTAGTTAAATTGGCAGTTACTTGAGCCATGCCGTATTCATCAACGTACCAGCCCATTGCTTTTACTTCTTTAAACCTACCCGGCTGATTATCACTTCTGCCATTTTCTCTCAAATCTAACGCGATGCGATGAGCTTGATTGCTTGTACCAAGAATATTAACATTATAGGCAACTAAGAAAAATCTGGCTCCGGTAACTGTGGCTCCCCATTCGGGAACAAATTCGGCAGGACCGAAATCGGGTTTCCATTCCGGTTTTATGATTTTTTTTGCAATACCTTCATATTCACCTTCGCGAATAGCCGGTAATGATTTGCGATATTGTTGAGTCTGAGCTTCTTCGTATAGATACATTGGAATGCCGATTTCATCAGCGGCACGGCGTGCAAATTCTTTAGCGCAGTCAACGCATTCTTCCATTGTTACATTAGCAACTGGTACAAATGGGCAAACGTCCATTGCACCCATTCTGGGGTGTTCGCCTTTGTGCTTACGCATATCTATTAATTTTCGAGCAGTTTTTGCAGAGTTTAATGCACCCTCTACTACGGCTGAAGGTTCGCCAACGAATGTATAAACTGTTCTATTGGTAGATTTTCCCGGGTCCACATCTAATAAATTACATCCGGGAGTATTGCGGATTGATTCTGCAATAGCGTTTATTATTTCTTGGTTAACTCCTTCGGAGAAGTTCGGAACGCATTCGACTAATTTTCTCATTTCAATACCTTTATACTAAAATATATAACATCAAATTTATTTGTAATAATATGAACTTCAAAATTAGCTAAATTTCGCGAAATCAGCAAAACTTCTTATTTCTTTACTCCATATATTCCGAATATTGCATCACTCATTCCTGTACTATTAATCAAATTATCTTCCGCTATGAATAAATTTTCCAAAATTTTATTTGCTTCTTTGCTATCATTATAGAAATTATGGGCTATATCTTTTAATAATGGCATTAATAAATTAGAACCCAACATTATTTCTTCAATAATAGAAAAATTCCTATGAAGTGCAGGGATAATTGATACAGAATCAACTGCTTCAGACGGGTCGTTTAATTTCATTCGTAATAATCCCGGGCTATATACCTTTGTTTTTAAATGATTACTTAGATTTCTTTTCCTGTAATTATCAGGAATCTGATTTAGTAATTGATTTATTTCTTTAAGTGTTGATTTGTCGATATTTAGTCTGTTATTTCCGCAATATTCCGATATAATTAGTATTCCCTCCGGTTTTAATAGGGGGAGAATCTGTTTACTTAATGTATTATTTACATCAGAGAAATGATGAAGGCTGGAGTGAAATAAAATAACATCATATTTAATCTCGGAGTGATAGTCATCAAGAGATAAATTATAATATTTTAAATTTTCGAAATTATTAGATTTGGCAAGTGCAATTGCTTGATTTATTCTACTTCGTGAAACATCAATTCCTTCTATTAATTCAAAATTTGGATAAATTGCGAACTGCCTTTCGTGGTAACCTTCGCCGCAGCCGACGGAAAGCATTTTGATATTATTATTTTTCTTTAGATATTTATTATAGACATATTGATGAAGACCGACATTTTCGTCATTACTGATTAGCTTATTCCATCGTCTTTCTACAGCTGGAATGTTCCAGAAATCGGACTGCCCCAAATTATCTGCATTCCATTTAGATTCGATTCTCCCGAATTGCTTTGTTGAAAGCTTATTGCTTATAAATCGTATTCCTTGTTTTTTGATTATATAATATAAGTCGATGAAATCACCGATTGAAATAATATTATGACTTGAGTGTTTAATCAATTAAATAATCCGGTTAATTAAAACTATTCTTTATCAAATTGGAACCAATTAACGGCACGTTTTTCTTTGTTATGTATTCCATTAATCTTTTGAAGTTGTATCTCATTTTTTAATTTATTTGTAAATTCCTTAGCGGCATTGTACCCGTAAGTTCTTAATAAATAATTAATTGCAATTGTTTCAGCAATCACTGTGATATTTTTACCTGGGAATATAGGTAGTTTAACCGTAGAAATTTCAATACCGAGAATTTCGGAAGTTTGTTCATCTAAACCGATGCGAGTGTATTCCTCATTTTTATTCCATTCCAGCAGCTCAACTATTATCTCTAAACGTTTCTGGAAACGAATCGAGCGAATGCCGAACATTTGACGGACATCAATTATGCCTAAGCCACGGATTTCCATAAAGTGCTGAACTAAGCTTGTACCGGTACCCATCAGTACGGACTCGCTTTTTTTGGTAAGCATTACTACATCGTCGGCTACTAAACGATGACCTCTCTCAATTAGGTCGAGTGCAATTTCACTTTTACCGATACCGCTACGCCCGGCAAGTAGAATTCCAACACCGAACACATCAACGAAAGAACCATGCAGTACGGTCTGGATAGCAAATAGGTCGTCTAAAAACTCAGTCAATGCCATAGTGGCTTTTATTGTGTCGGCTTCGGTTCTGAAAATAGCAATGTTTTCGATTTTTGCGATTTCAGTGATAAACGGGTCGATTTTATTATTATTTGTAATGATAATACAAGGTATGTTATATGAAAAAAGTTTTCTAATTGAAGCTAATCTCTTTTTGGGAGATAAACTATTTAAATACATAGTTTCTGTATTGCCGAATAATTGTATAGATTTATTATTAAATATAGCATCAAATCCGGTCAATAAAAACTGCGGACGGTTCAAATATTTATTTACTATTGTATTATCCATACCCGATTCGCCGGTCAGCAAATCAAACTTTACCGGAGAATTAAGTATTTCTTTAACTTTTATACTATCTATCCTAATTGTATTTAAATCACTAAAATCCGCCATAATATACCTTTTCTAATATTCAAATTTTAAAACGGAAATTAAATATAATAAAAAACCTTCTGAAATACAAAGATTTCAGAAGGTAATAACATATTTAAGATATTTATCGGAATTAGTATTCTACTCCGCTTATTTTAGACTTACTATCTTTTTCCTTTAATTTTTTCAATTGCCTAACCATCTTATCAACTGCTTCGTTTAGGCTTTTAATATAATCTTCAGAGCTTTCTTTAGCAATTAAAGTACTCCCATGAACTTGTACAAATACTTCAACCATACATACGTTGTCTTCGGTAAAAATCACATCAATATGATTGATACCTTCATAATACTTCTCGAACTTAGCTACTGCCTCTTTAGCTGCATTTTGCAATTCAGGACTTGACTTTAAGTGTCTGAAAGTAACTTGAGTTTGCATAATAAACCTCACTTCTCAAAATATTGTTGAGGAAAAAACTATTTAAACTTATAAAAATTGAGTGATACTCCTATACTAAGACCGAAATAAAACGGTAAAATTGTATAGTTTTTGTTAAAATTGTTATATTTTTTTGAAAATTGTTTAGAAATATTTTTGAAATATTCTTTATCTCTTATAATATAAAGCACTTTACCCTCTATAATTAATCCGCCTACAATAGAATATTTATAATCTTTATCAAAATCAAGCTCTACTCCGGCATAAAAATTAATAGCCGGAGAGATGAAATTCTCATCAATCACTTTCCCACCTCTACGAATATCATTAGTATAATGAGTATTTATTTCCTCTGTCCATTTTAATTTGTTTAGGCAGATACCTATACCCGTGCCGATAAATGAACGGTACGGTAGTTCCCTGGGTACTAAATCAATGGTAAATAATAAAGGAATGGAATTAACACTAATATTTTGGATATATTCGCGAGTTGTTATCAATTCAGGCTCGTTTATATATTCCGTATAATTATCGTGTAAATAGTTATTAATGGCTTCTCCTGAAATTCCGAACTTCCAATGAGCGAAATATTGATACTTAAAAGATAAACCGAATAGAGGATAAGAACTGAAGCTCTGCTTTACCCCTTTAAAATCTTCTTTGTAAACTTTAAAAAATCCATTATCCAAAGCCCCATTTACAAATCCGGTGTAAATAGTAAAAAAAGTCTTGTATCTGGCTTTTGAATATTGAAAATCATCATCTTTGCTATATGCTGATAGCCCAATTAAAAATATAAGAGTTATAAAGTATTTCATAAATCTCGCCCCATATTAGCGATTGAAAACCTATTTTTTGTAAATCCAATGCCCGTCCAGATTATCTTTAAATCCTATCTTTTCCCAGAAACCAATTGCTTTAAATCGAACATTATGAGCTAATAATACATCGTATTTCAGTTTGCAATATTCGACAAATTGCTTTCCGTAACCAAATCCTTCATACTCAGGAAATATATTTACAGAATAAATTATAAACATTTCAGGCTCAATTAAGCAACGAGCTTTACCGACTCTCTGCTCTTTAACTGTAATATTTGCCCAGTCAAATTCTGATTTAGTAATTTGCTTAGGTATAAAATCTATTTCAATCAGTTCGTCCATAATGTTACTCTTTATTAAGATTATAATTTTAAAACGCATAATCAAAATAATTGTTTTAAGTGTTTGTTAAAATTGCCAATTTATTTTATAATTATATTGGCTCTTTTCAATTTTGACAGTGGTTAGCAAGGATGACCGGTTACTGGGGTGTGGGGCAGGGTTAATGGTTGAAAGGTATTGAAACTAAAAAGAACGGCTCGATAATATTTGAGCAAAATAATACATATTACGACGATAACCTCGGTAATATTCAATCCACTAAGTATAATAATAATGGTGTTATACGTTATTACAACTATAAATATGATTGTTTTAAAGAACAAATGACAATGTGTAATATTTATGACAGTGATGATGAAGATATAGGCAATTATAGGACTTTTGAAAAATATTTGGATTCTACTTTCGTTTATAATAAAACATACTATTGGAGGATATATGAACTATACAATTGATGAAACATTAGAAATGATTGATTCATTTGAATATACAGAACAGGAACTAATATTTGATTTGTTTTCAAAAAGAATGGTTGAAAACAGAAGATTACAAATCAAAAGTAATGCTGATGAAACTATTCAATCTGTGAAAAACAACACTGCAAAATCCGGCAATTTGGATGACTTGTTTAAGGATTTAGACCTAAATGTATAAATTAAAGTGGCATACAAGCTTTCGAAAAGCTTATGAAAAAAGAATCAAGCATAACCCGATTGCTCAAGAAAAAATTAAAGAAGTTTTAAGCATATTAATTGAAAATCCATTTGACAATCGTTTGAAAACTCATAAATTGCATGGAATATTAAAAGGATTATATGCTTGTACTATTGATTATGATTTAAGACTTATCTTTACTATCGAAAATGAAGAAATAGACTCACTAATATTAATTGATATTGGCTCTCATGACGAGGTCTATTAACTTATATGTAATAATAAGATTTTAAACAATATCCAATATCTATACTCCTGGAGGGCAGATGCTCAGCTATATGCTTGATGAGAATGGCAATTATAATAAACACTATAAAATTATGGATCAATTGGGTAATACACACTTAGTGCTGAAAGGTAACGAAATAGTCGGCTCATATTTGTATGAACCATTCGGGAAACAAATTACTTAGTTTGAAAGCTCAAGCAAGGACAGGCTTTCCTTTATTGGCAAAGAGAAAGATATAGAGAGCAGTCTCGGAGATTTTGGTGTGCGAAAATATGATGAAGATATAGGCAGATTTACGAGCATAGACTCACTGTAAAATTTAAATTTGACTATTTCGTTTTTTATTTTTTAAAAGAGGTTGATTATGCCAACAATTTCATTATTTTATGGTATAGCTGTAAGAATGTATTGCGGAAAACTTGAACATAACCCACCGCATATACATGTGTATTATCAAAATTATAAAGCAATAATTGATATAAACAAGATTGAATTAACTGAAGGTGAATTTCCGACGAAGCAAAAGAGATTGATATTTGCTTGGGTTGAGCTACATCAAGAAGATTTATTACAAGATTGGCAAATAGCCCAAACCGGTGAATTACCATTACAAATTGAACCTTTGAGGTAGGAAATGAGAACGATAACAAATGTAAAAGCATTAGATAATTACAAATTATTATTAGAATTTGATAATATTGAAAAAAGAGAATTCGATATGATTGAATATTTAGACCACGGTGATTTTGTGTCTTTAAAGAATACAGTTTTATTCAATTCTGTGCATATCTCTTTTGATAGTATTCAATGGGAAAACGGGTTAGATTTGTGCCCTGAAATATTATTTTCTAAAAGTTATAAAGTTTAAATTTAATTTGTTCGGGAAACAGATTACTTTGTTTGAAAGCTCAAGTAAAGACCGTTTGTCATTTATTAGTAAAGAGAAAGATATAGAGAGCAGTCTGGGAGATTTCGGAGTGCGAAAGTACGATGAATATATAGGCAGATTTACGAATATAGAAAACGCATAGAGTTATTAAAATTGAAAAATATAAGAAGATTTTGCGATTTAAAATAAAAGAAAGTAGAAATCTTCTATCCATTTTAAAGGAGTTTAAAATATGATTAATGTAGAAAATAATATAAAAACAAAATTGATTCAGCTTGCTGAGCAGTTGCCCGAAGATTGTTCTTATGATGATGTATTCTATAAATTATATGTTATTCAGAAGTTTGAAGCCGGATTAAAAAGTATGAAGAGCGGTGATGTTTATACAGAAGAGCAAATCATGCAGGAGCATAGGCTATGGCTCGAGTAGTTTGGTCGAAAATTGCAGATGATGATTTGAAGAGTATTGCTTCATTTATCCAAAAAGATTCTTTGTATTATGCAAAGCAGATAGTTCAACTAATTCATGCAAAAGTAACTAAACTAAAAGACTTCCCATTTACAGGCAGAGTTATTCCAGAGTTTAATCAAGATCAATTCAGAGAAATCATAACTGGTAATTATAGAATAATGTATTTTGTTGAATTAGATACTGTTACAGTAATCACTATTGTACATTCTCGAAGGGATATTTAATGCACTATGGTGTTTATTTCTCGGAAAACACAATTTATGAAGATGATTGCAAGTACAGGCTTTCTTTTATCTCCAAAGAGAAAGATATAGAGAGCAGTCTGGGAGATTTCGGTGTGCGAAAATATGGATGAAGATATAGGTAGATTTACAAGCATAGACCCGCTCTGGGAGAAGCAATATGAATGGAGTCCTTATCATTATTGTTCTAATAATCAGGTGATGGGCAATAATAAAATATCCATTACTAATAAACGTTACTTATTAGGTAAGTTAAAGAAATTGAAATCAAAGAAATGCATGATATAAGTATTAAATATTTAGAAATTGATCCAAATATTAGATTTGGTAAACCTGTAATTATTGGGACAAGAATATGTGTAGCCGATATATTGGAAATGTTAGCCACCGGTATGACATTTAAGGATATTAATGATGATTTCCCACAAATAGACGATGAAAAAATAAAGGCTTGCCTCAAATATGCTGCTCATCGGGAAAGTATTTGGGCATTAGCAATATGAAATTGCTTATAGATGAAAATATTAGCTGGCGAATTAAATTTCTTATAGAGAGTTATTTTGATAATATTATTCATGCAACTCAAATTAAAGGTTGTAGATTAACAGATAATGAAATATTTGAATATGCTAAAGCTAATAATTTTTCAATATTAACATTTGATTCAGATTTTAGTGAGTTAATAAGTTTAAAGGGTTTTCCCCCGAAAATAATTTGGCTCAAATGTGGTAATAGTACTAAAGATATAATAGCTTCAAAATTAATTACAAATATTGAAATTATACAAAAATTGATTTTAGAGCCTGATATTGGAATAATTGAAATATTTTAATATATATTAGACCAGCTGGGCAATACCCATTTAGTACTTAAAAACTCCGAAATAGTCGGCTCATATTTGTATGAACCATTCGGAAAGCAGATTACTTTGTTTGAAAGTCCAGCAAGCACAGGCTTTCGTTTATCGGTAAAGAAAAGATATAGAGAGCGAACTCAGAGATTTTGGTGTGCGAAAGTACGATGAAGATATAGGCAGATTTACGAGCATAGACCCACTCTGGGAGAAGCAATATGAATGGAGTCCTTATCGTTATAAAAAAAGTAGGTTCTCAAAATTTTAAAATGTAAAGTTCTTATTTTCGTTACTAGTAAATATTTGATAAGTTTACGAGGTGTTTATGCCAGCAATTTCGAGATTTTATGGAATTATAATAAGTATGTTCTACGATGAGCATAATCCTCCACATTTTCATGCAAAATATGACAACGAAATTATTGTAATTGAAATACAATCTCTTAGAATATTAGAAGGTAAAATCAGTTCAAGAGCTTTAGGATTAATTACCGAATGGGCATCACAGCATCAGGATGAACTGATGATTAATTGGGAAAATGCACGTATCGGTAAAGAAATGTTGTTGATTAAACCACTATGATAAAGGGTTGATTTATGATAACAGTGCAAAAAGCTAAATATCTTGAGGATTATAAAATCATAGTTGAATTTTCTGATGGGAATTCACATATAGTTGATTTGGTTGATTTTAAGATGAAATCAGGTCTGTTTGAACAATTTAAGGATATTGACAATTTTCGTCAATTTGAAGTAGATGAAGAATTAGGGACAATTAGATGGAAAAACGGCTTGGATATTTCGCCGGAATCATTGTTTGCTAGAGCAACTGGAATTTTCCCAAATTGGGCAGTTTAATACATGATTGTACCTCTTACCGCCGAATATAATATCTATACTCCCAGAGGGCAGATGCTCAGCTATATGCTTGATGAGAATGGCAATTATAATAAACACTATAAAATTACGGATCAATTGGGAAATACCCACTTAGTGCTGAAAAACTCCGAAATAGTCGGCTCATATCTGTATGAACCATTCGGAAAACAGATTACTTTGTTTGAGAGTTCAAGTAAAGACTGGCTTTCTTTTATCGGCAAGGAGAAAGATATAGAGAGCAGTATTGTGATTTTGGTGTGCGTAAATATGATGAAGATATAGGCAGATTTACAAGCATAGACCCGCTCTGGGAGAAATACTACTCTTGGACTCCATACCATTATAAAAGTAGTAGGTTCTCAAAATTTTAAAATGTAAAGTTCTTATTTTCGTTACAAGTAAATATTTGATAAGTTTACGAGGTGTTTATGCCAGCAATTTCGAGATTTTATGGAATTATAATAAGTATGTTCTACGATGAGCATAATCCTCCACATTTTCATGCAAAATATGACAACGAAATTATTGTAATTGAAATACAATCTCTTAGAATATTAGAAGGTAAAGTCAGTTCAAGAGCTTTAGGATTAATTACTGAATGGGCATCACAGCATCAGGATGAACTGATGATTAATTGGGAAAATGCACGTATCGGTAAAGAAATGTTGTTGATTAAACCACTATGATAAAGAGTTGATTTATGATAACAGTGCAAAAAGCAAAGTATCTTGAGGATTATAAAATCAAAGTTGAATTTTCTGATGGGAATTCACATATAGTAGATTTGATTGATTTTAAGATGAAATCAGGTCTGTTTGAACAGTTTAAGGATATTGACAATTTTCGTCAATTTGAAGTAGATGAAGGATTAGGGACAATTAGATGGAAAAACGGCTTGGATATTTCGCCGGAATCATTGTTTGCAAGAGCAACTGGAATTTTGCCAAATTGGGCAGTTTAATACATGATTGTACCTTTTGCCGGCGAATACAATATCTATACTCCCGGAGGGCAGATGCTCAGCTATATGCTTGATGAGAATGGCAATTATAATAAACATTATAAAATTATGGACCAACTTGGAAATACCCACTTAGTACTGAAAAACTCCGAATAATCGGCTCATATTTGTATGAACCATTCGGAAAACAGATTGCTTTGTTTGAGAGTTCAAATAAGGACAGGCTTTCTTTTATCGGTAAAGAGAAAGATATAGAAAGCTCTCTCGGAGATTTTGGCGTGCGAAAATATGATGAAGATATAGGCAGATTTACGAGCATAGACCCGTTTTAATTAAGTTAAAAGCAAAATAATAATAATCAATATTCGTTCCCTAATATATATGAGTTGAATAATAATTGAAAGTTTATTTATGCAATATAACCATATTTTAGAGTCAGTTGATAACTTACCAATCCAACAGCAAATTCGGATAGTAGAAATTATTCGTCAGCGAATAACTGATAGTAAAAGAGCTATGATCTCTGAAAATTACAAAGTAGCGATTGATGATTATTCCCAAAATATGTTATTGGAAGAATCTGCTACCGAATTGATTCAAAGACTATCCAAGCCAAATAAATGAAATTAGTTGCTTCTAAAATATTCGAAAAAAAGTATAAAAAGATAGCTTTGAAAAATCCTAAATTAAAGCAATCTATCGATAAAACTTTACTTATCATGGAAAAAGACATATTCCACCCTCATTTAGAAACTCATAAATTATCAGGCAATTTAACTGGACTATGGGCATTATCTTGTGGGTATGATTGTAGGATTATATTTTCAGTTGAACTGTCGAATCAATCAAATGAGCAAGTGATTATTTTATTGGATTTCGGCTCTCATGACGAAGTATATTGAGATTGTTTTAAATCCCAACTATAAAAACGTTTTCTCCAAACACCTAAAGAGAAAGATATAGAGAGCAGTCTCGGCGATTTCGGAGTGCGAAAATATGATGAAGATATAGGCAGATTTACGAGCATAGACCCGCGACCATACAATCGTGTGTGGGAGAAATACTATAGCTGGTCTCCGTACCATTATTACCAGCCTCTGATAATTTCTGTTTGGGCAAATGGTGCAGTGCTCGCGTTTATTTGTATATTACCATAATTGGGAACATTATAGGAATATGGTACAGTTGGAAATCTATCTTGAGCTAATGTAATTTGCAATGTTATTAAGAATAGAACTAGTATTTTTATAGTTTTCATTTTTTTCTCCTTTATTGAACTAAGAATTTTTTAACTAATACTCTATCATTATAATATAATACAGCGAAATATACTCCTGTACTCAGATTTAGAGGAATTTGATTTGTTGTACTGCTATTTAATTCCGTTGTTATTAGATTCTGCCCTTGCTGGTTATAAATATTTAGCTTGTATTGGCTCATATTGTCAGGTAATAATATACTGATTAATTCATTTGAATAAGTGATATAAATTGAATCATTCGTATTTTCAGTATTATTTAAATAGTTCATATCAAATCTATATTTGCTAAAAGAATATAAATAGTTCGAATTTACTTTTCTTATCATATTATCTGTAAAATATTCGGCAGCTATGGCTTTTCAATTGAATTTGTTTCAATGTTATAAACCATATTTAGCCATGGGTCTTGTCCGATATCAAATATTAACATTGTTCCTGTGGAATCAAACATTAGCCCCTCAAAATACAAAAAATTTCCCATCTCAATTTTAAAAGTTGATAATAAGTTAAAATCCGGCAAGGAATAAATATTTAAATTGTAATCATTATCGACTACAGCGATTTTAGTCTCTTCGTCATCGAAAGCTATACCTTTAAATAGATAGTCGTCTAGATAAACAACCAATGGTAAATTAATGTCTTCAAGAGTTTTTACAACTTTCAAAGAATTTGCATTTACTATCTGGCAACTTGCTTTTGTTGCAAACTCTATATGGTTTTCATCGGAAAG
This sequence comes from uncultured bacterium, assembly GCA_942493235.1. GTDB lineage: Bacteria > Bacteroidota > Ignavibacteria > Kapaibacteriales > UBA2268 > ENR-C587. Next base: position 1,961,756 of record OW818676.1, read on the forward strand.
GATGCAGTTCGCAATAATTCCGATATAATTACCTTTCGGAGAAATTTTGACTTTATTAAATCTTCCAATACTATACATATCCCCCCAATATGCTCCATTTAAAAACCTATCTACAACTTTCATAGAGTCAAAGCTGTATTTTACTAAATATGAACCAAAATCACCTTGGAAATCAGCGATAGCGACAACATAATTTGAGTCGGCATTATGGCATATAGGAGGGATTATGCATTCTTCGCTAAGAAATATCGTTCTATCACCCGTTTCTAAATTTTTAAGTCCTAATTGACAATCGTCATCAATACTTAAAATTGAATTGCCATTATTGATTACTGCAGGATAATTATAATATTCCAAATAATTAGTAGTGGTCATTAAGGGAACTGGTTTAATTATTCTTAATATTGATCCGTCTGAATCATTGATTTCGCCGAAATAATACTTCTCAGCAGAATTTGCAGTGTCAAGGTAGTAAGCGTAGCAATAATTTGTTGCCGGATTAATAACAGTGTTAAAGTACCATGGGTGATTAAACCATAAGCGTTTTATTACCGAGTTCCCTTCCGCACCCGAGCTAAAGCCCACAAACAGAGCGAGTAATAATAGAAAACTAGATCTTCGTGCCATAGTAGCACCTCCATATATTTGTTATTAAAGTACGGGGTATTATTTCCCCATTTTACACCGAACACTATAATTAATCGTTAATTACAGTATTTGATATAATCGAAACGGATTACCTCCCCACTGCCAGCCTCTGATAAACTCGGTTTGTTTAAACTGTGTATTTTGGTTATTATAAACCGGAGTTAAATGAATCGGATTTCCGTTTTTATCAACAAATGAACGTTGAGCAGGATACCTATCTTGTGAATTAGCAATCGTACTAATAAGAAATATTGCTAATATTAATATCTTTATATTTTTCATTTTATTATTCCTTATTGTACAATTACTTTGTGATATTCGTTTTTACCGTTAATTACTAATGTAACAAAGTAAACTCCTGTACTTAAACTTATGTTTTCACTAATAGGTGTCAAAATAGTTTGTTCGTTTTTGTAAACTAATGCACCTTTTACATCAAATATATAATATCTTAATATTTGAGTTTGTTCGTTACTTGTTATGTTTAAGCTGTTGGAAAATATTGATAAATTGCATTTATTGACAGTATTTTCATTTACTTCTAATATGAAATCACTAATATGGGTTTTTGTAAGTGTGAATCCATGTTTTGATAAATAATCATTTGTTCCAACAATTCTATTTGAATATAATGGAAATAAATCAGACATAAAGTCAATAGACTCTGTTTCAATATTGAAATACATAATTTGATTAATTGGATTATCCATTTGCAAAATCAAATATTTTCCGGTTGAATCAAATTTGAAATAACGTCTATGTAAATTACCTGACCCAAAGCCGAGGTGTATTCTTTTGATTTTTTCGTTTATTGTTAAGTCATAAATGTCAATAATTGTACCTGCATAATTTAATAAAGCGAGTTTAGTTTCATCGTCTGTAAAAGCCAAATATTCAAAACCTACGGAATCTGTCCATGCTTCGTAATTTGGGAAATAGGTATCTGCAAATTTCAATTTTACACTTAGGTCATTAGAATTAAATAAGAAACTGCGAAGAAACTTATAAGTTACATGAAGATCTACATAATCAAGACCTTTTAGAAGTGCAATCACATAATGTCCTTTCGGTGATAATGTTAAATTCCCATAAGGCAATTTTGAAATAAATTCGGAATTATTTATTGGCAAACCACTCAGACTTGCTGTAATCTTATTTGAATCAAGATTGTAGATATTAATTGTCATTGCCTCAGAATTTTCTGGATTGGTATTTTTGCTAAGTATTGAATTTGTACTTTTATTATAACCTTCAACACCTCTATTAACAGTTGTTGATTGCCCAGAATGGACATTATAAATACGCGTTAAATATTTCAAGTCGTATCCAATGATATAATTTGTATCTTTCATAACCCAAATTTCGGACTGAAGAGCAACATAATGTTCAACTTTACAAATTGTTCTAATTGTATCACCGGTAATATCAGAAAATTCGCAGAACCAGACATTTGAAGTATCTGCATTAATTGAATAAAACCCATAAGCTCTATCCGTTCCCGGAATAACGTTGGATTTTGTAACAGCACCGGAATATTGCTGAGACCAGAGTGTATCCCAACTCACTCCGTTCCCTTCCGCTCCCGAGCTAAAGCCCACAAACAGAGCGAGTAATAATAGAAAACTTGATTTTTTGTACATAACTGTACCTTTCAATAAATTAATGATAAAGAGAAAGAAAGTTATAACTATAACTTACTGTTACTTTCTTTTTAATATATTTGAAAAAGTTGAAATCATAAATGTTAACTTTGATATTTTTAGCATTATTAACTTACAAAAATAATTATATAATTCCAACATAAATAATTGACTTTATTAATAATTTATCAAATATTTGTCAAAACGATACATAGCTGTCCAAAAAAAAAATATTAAGATATAGAATAAGTAACCATGAGCTTTTACAAGACTTCTAAATGAATATTTATCCTTATATTTGCCCGAAAAGTGTTATCTTTGCCATAACTATAGTCCATTTGTGTTACTTGTTAATGCTGTAATTTTCAATATAGTATTTTTGGACTTTAGTCCTATTTTATTTGGGACAAGTATAATTATTCATAATTATTCTTGAAACAATTATTTATTTGATTCGTTATAACGAATGAACGTTCATATATTTATATTAAAGGATATGAAAAGATGGAAAAGCAACAAATAAATGTTATAATTACTGGAACTACCGGAATGGTAGGCGAGGGCGTTCTGCATGAATGTATAAATAGCCCTTATGTAAAAGAAATCCTGATAATAAACAGAAAATCATTTGGGACTAATAGTCCTAAAGTAAAAGAAATCATTTTATCAGATTTTCTGAACCCGTCCACTATCAAAGATAAGTTAATCGGTTATGATGCTTGTTTCTTCTGCATGGGTACGAGCTCTATCGGTAAAAGTGATGAAGAATATTATGCTATTTCATACTTGATGCCTATTAAGTTCGGAGAGTTACTTTCAAAAAATAACCCTAATATGATATTTAATTATATATCGGGAGCGGGGACAGACAGTAGCGAAAATGGAAGAATCAAATGGGCAAGGGTAAAGGGAAAAACTGAAAATGACTTAATGAAACTTCCTTTTAAGCGAGTTTATGTATTTCGTCCGTCATATTTGCATCCCACTACAGGATTGAAAAATACATTGAGTTTCTATAAATATATAAGTTGGATGTATCCGTTAATCAAAATGCTGTTTCCAAATAAAGTTTCTACATTGAGCGAGCTTGGGCAGGCAATGATTAGCTCGGTTATTTACCCGTACTCAAGGCAGACTATCGAAGTAAAAGATATAATTAAATTAGCAAAACTAAGTGTCAAAAAGTAAAACAATGAAAAAGAAAATTTTAAAATATACATTATATTCGATAGGGATATTATTTATGCTATCAGTACCGCCGGCTTGCCATTTTTATAAAGTATCCGGTTCTAATCCGGACTCCGAAAAACGTGAACAATTTAAATCCTTAACTAATTATAACGACAATAGGTTTCGAAATTTGAATTCGGTAGAAATGAGTTTTAAATCAATTCCAATAACCGAAGTAATCAAAGACTATTTCAATAAACCAAAGACTGTAAAGCCTTCGAAGCCGTTACCGTGCATTAAAACCGATTTAAAAAGCATGGAATATAATACTCCTACAGTTATATGGTTCGGTCATTCTTCTTATTTAATAAAATATAAAAATATTAATATATTAGTTGACCCTGTGTTCAGCGGATATGCTTCACCATTCTCGTTTATTATGAATGCTTTCGAGGGTTCAAATGTATATACTGTTGAAGATATGCCTGTTATTGATTTGTTAGTTCTTACTCACGACCATTATGACCATTTGGATTACAATACAATAAAAAATCTTAATGGCAAAGTTAAGCAGGTTATTACACCGTTGGGAGTTAGCTCACATCTTTCTTATTGGGAATGCTATCCCTCGATTGTAAGCGAATTGAACTGGTATGAAGCTAAATCAATAAACGATTCTATAAGAATAATGGCAGCACCGTCTCAGCATTTTTCAGGTCGTAGCCTATCAAGAAATGAAACATTATGGGCAAGCTATATATTAGAGCTTGATTCATTTAAACTGTTTTTAGGTTGTGACGGTGGCTACAGCACTACATTTAAAAAGATTGGTGAAAAGTACGGACCGTTTGATCTGGCACTTTTAGAAAACGGACAGTATAATACTAAATGGCATGCTATACATTGTTTTCCGGAAGAAACTGCACAAATCGGAATAGACCTCAATGCAAAAATGATTTTACCGATTCATTGGGCAAAGTTTACTTTAGCATTTCATCCTTGGAATGAACCAATTAAGAGATTATTGGCAAAAGCCGACAGTATTAATGTGCCGGTTACAGTTCCGCTAATCGGGGAGCCATACACTATCGGAAGTCCGGTTAAAAGGAATCCTTGGTGGAACTTCGATTGAGGGTTTACTTGTTAATAATATCCGGTAATAGACTCCACCTAAAAGCTAGTCTCTATCTCCTAAAAATTGATTAACTTGCTTAACTAATCTTGATATAGCCAATATTTATAAAAGATTAAAAGCAAAAGATATAGTCAAATTAATTTATTATGCAATAAATCAGCCTAAACACGTTAATGTAAGAGAAATCTTGATTACTCCGAACACAAGGGTTTTAGTAATCAATTATTTTTTAAATTTATCTAAAGGATATACTATGAGTTTAGAAATTTTATATACTGCAGAATCTACTGTAGTCGGCGGTCGTGAAGGGCACGTAAAATCAACTGACGGAATAATTGATATTGACGTATCTATGCCTAAGGGCTTGGGTGGTAAGGGCGAAGCAAATGCTAATCCAGAGCTGTTGTTCTCTGCCGGTTATGCCGCATGCTTTGATGGAGCCTTGAATTTAATGGCAAAGATGCAAAAAGTAACTATCAAATCACAAACTACTGTAAAGGTTAGCATTGGTAAAAATGCCGAAGGTGGATTAGACCTTGCTGCCGATATAGTTTCCGAAATTGAAGGTGTTGACCAAAATAAAGCTACGGAATTAGTTAATGCGGCTCACCAATTCTGCCCGTATTCAAGAGCTACCCGTGGCAACATTGAAGTTACTATAAAAGCAATTGCTAAATAATATCATATTCTATTGATATAAATATAATAAAAACAAAAAAGTTTTCTAAAAAACAATAATATTGCCAAATCGTCATACTGAGTGTAACGAAGAATCCAGAATTATCAATAAGTTAGCTTAATCTGGATTCTTCACTTCGTTCAGAATGACAGCTTTTGGGGACTACCGCTACGATAAGGAATTATTTCAAATAGGATAAGAATTTGATTTATTTGTATCGAAAACATTTAATTATTCCATTTTGAAATTAAAATGCAAACCGAAAGCAATTTTTTCTGCTAATTCTTTATCAACTTTTTCAAAATATGATAATTGCCTTTGAATAATTTCGTCGCGTTTTGAGCTTGTAATTCCACTCATTGAGTCAATAATATTGCTTATTGTATTTTGACGTTCCTGTTTGGTCATCACTTTTCTAAAAAGCAATCCCGGCTGAGTATAGTGGTCATCATCGTTTTCATTACGGTCATAAAAATCTGCGGTCTTAGAATTTAATTCAAATGCTATATTTTTATATTTGTCATCTGCTTCGAATTTGTCGAAACTGTTAGGGTAATAATTTGGGCTATCATTTCCATTTCCATCGGTACTCATCATAGCATCTCTTTGATAATTATTAACTGCGGAAATTGGTCTATTAACAGGGATCTGCTCATAATTCGCACCTAATCTGTAGCGTTGGGCATCAGGATATGCAAAAATTCTACCTTGCAATACTTTATCAGGCGAGAAACCAATACCGTCTATAATGTGGGCAGGAGCAAAAGCAGACTGTTCAACATCAGCAAAGTAGTTCGAAGGTATTTCATTTAGCTCCATAACACCTACATCAATAAGAGGAAATTCTTTATGAAGCCATACTTTGGTTAGGTCAAACGGATTCCATCGGTATTGCTTTGCTTGCTCGGATGTCATAACCTGAATTTTCAAGTCCCATTTCGGATATTCTCCTTGGACAATAGCATCGACCATATCTCGTTGAGCATAATCAAGGTCTTTACCTTTAATAGCCTCAGCTTCGGCAGAAGTTAATGTGTTATATCCTTGATGTGTAATAAAATGAAACTTAACCCATACTTTTTCATTATCGGAATTGACCATCGAAAAAGTATGACTTCCAAATCCGTCCATTTTTCTATAGCCATCGGGCGTTCCTCTGTCGCTGAATAAAATTATTACTTGGTGAAGACTTTCGGGGTTTAAGCTAAAGTAATCCCACATCATAGTAGGATTTTTCAGATTGGTTTTGGGGTCACGTTTTTGTGTGTGAATAAAGTCAGGGAATTTCTTGGCATCCTTAATAAAGAAAACCGGTGTGTTATTCCCGACCAAATCCCAATTTCCATCTTTAGTATAGAATTTAACTGCAAAACCCCGTGGGTCTCTTTCGGTGTCTGCACCGCCTTTTTCACCGCCGACTATGGAGAATCGAACAAATACACGACAATTATTGCCGATTTGATTAAATAGTTTTGCTTTTGTGAATTTTGAAATATCAGCGGTTACGGTAAATTTCCCATAAGCACCTGTTCCTTTTGCATGAACAACCCTTTCAGGTATTCTTTCTCTATTGAAGTGAGCTAATTTCTCGTGAAGATAAAAATCCTCAATCAATACTTCACCGTGTTTGCCGGCTGTCAAGCTATTTTCATCTTCAAAGTACGGTTTGCCCGAAGCAGTTGAAAGTTTGTTCGTATTCATTATATACCTATTATATTAATAATGTTAAAATACGTAATAGTTGATATTTACAATACGAACTACTTAGGTACGCATTTATAAATTTTCTTAAAAAAGTTATTCAAAAAGTATCTTATTTATGCTAACCTATTGATAGATTAAATATCGAACTAATTTCCTTCAATATAGTTAGTTACGGTAATACTTAGTTCTAAAGAAAATTATTCTTTTGCAAATTTTGTTAGCTCAAAATTAAACTTTTTAGTTTCTTCAAGAAACATGCTATGTCCGCTATTTTCAAAAGGAATAATATTCGAATTTGAAATACCTGCTCTCATCTGGTCTGCTAAATCAAAAGAACAAATTTTATCTTTTAAACCATGAATAATCAGTGTTGGAATTTGAATTTTCTTCATGTCTTCTCTAAGGTCAGTATCACGCAAAGCGATTAAACATTGTGCAGTTGCGTATGATGAAGCACTAATACAAATCCCGTTCAACCAGTTACCAATACCCTCATTCAATGAGGTTTCGGTGGCAGACAATATTTTTGAGAAATCAGCAATGAGCTTTGGTCTGTCTTTGTAATTTAATGCAATTAAATCATCTACAGCAGTTACCGGAAGATTATATGGGAAATCTTTTCGTTGAGTCCAAATAGGTGCTGCCGCTCCACACAATATAAGCTTTGAAATATGATCTCCGTTAAACAATGATATGTAACGAATTGCGATACTGCCACCCATAGAAAACCCCACTAAAACTGCATCTTCTATATTAAGTTTATCTAAAACTGTTTTAATATCTTTGGAATGGACATTGTAATCATAAGGTCCATAAGGTTTGCTTGACTTACCAAAACCTCTTAATGTAATGCCAATCACTCTGTGATTTTTATTAATTAGATAGTTATACTGATATTCATACATTTCATCACTTAATGGCCATCCATGAATTAATACTATCGTTCTGCCTACTCCGGCATCGGTTATATGGAGTTGTACATTGGTTTCTACTTCAATGTATTCAGCTCTTGCTATTGCAGATTGTGCAATTTCGGGTAGTTTATTCATTTATTTTATTCCTAATTATATTACGAGGCAAGCCTCTTAAAATTAAACTCTTTTCTGAAATAAAAATATCAACAAAATCAGTCCATTTATTTTTCTACATTATGTTCAGCAAATCAAATGTTGTTTAGTAATTCTACCTGGGAAAAATTATAATAATTATGTATTTGCTCAATTCTCGATGATATTAATACACATGATATTGCTATTTGAAAAACAAAAAATACTATCTGATTTATGATATTTCCTTATCTTTATACTAAAAAACTTCTTTGATGATTTGTGCTTTATCGACTTTTAAATTAGTCAATTGTTTTTCAATCGAATCCATCATTTGAGGTGGTCCGCATAAATAGAAGTATTGGTCTATATTATCAATTTTTGATTTTAGAAAATCCTCAGTTATTAATCCATTTGCGTATCCGGTAATTTCTTCATCGGAGAGAATATTAATTAAGCTTTTACCTAACATTTTTTTGAATTCTTGCTCATATATTATATCTGCTTTTGTTTTATTGGCAAAAATTAGCAAGTTGTTACCTATCTCATTTTTAGAGTAAAGGTCTCTTAGGATTGATATAAATGGCGTTATTCCGGCTCCGCCAGCTATAAAGGCACCCTCTCCTTTATAATTAATTGTACCGAAAACTTTATGAAGTATTAATTCATCGCCCTCCTTAATTTGCATTAGCTGTTTAGTAACATTATTGTGCAATGGATAGGTTTTGATTGTAAATTCAATGTAGTTATCTTTTGGCAGGCATGTAAAAGTAAAAGGTCTCATTAAATTTCTCCAGTCTAAATGGTTTATCGAGACTTCAGTGGCTTGCCCGGGCGTGAAAATAAAATGTTTCGGTTTTTCAGTTACTATTGACAATACATCATGAGTAACTTTTTTGATTGATGTGATACTTACTATATGGTTCATAATTTTTACAATTTAATTAATGAAATGAATATGCATGATTTTAATAAAGCTGTTACGTTTTGAAAATATCGGTAAGTGAATTGTATTTTTGTAATTAAGTATGACTTGACTTATCTCGAATTCCATTATGAATTCATTTTTAAACTTATCTCCAATTTATTCTGTTGCTTTCTTAATTCTATAAACAGAATGAATAGGTATAATACTTCAATTATTTGTTATTTACCTAATCTTTTTTTATCCTTATAGTTAGCTAAATTCATTATGCAAAGTTAAGATGTAACAGACAAAGAATTGTTACATAAAAACAAAAAAATGTTATAGAATTGACATGTTTTTAGAAAAACAAAGACTTATATCATTTTCCGTTTGAAAGAAATATTTCGAAATTACTTAATGGATTTATAGGCTGTGTAAATGCTTAAATCCATTGCAAATGCCCGCTCCTCTACATTCAATTCCAGGCTTTATAGGCTGTGTGAAAAGTTGAAGTAATTTATTTATTAGAAATCCAAGAGCCTGTCTTAAAATTTGTCATTATAAATGAAGCGAAGAATCCAGATAAAGCTATATGCTGATAATTCCGGATTCTGCGTTACATTCAGAATAACGATTTGGCAATATTATTACTATTTAGACAACCCTTTGATAGGCATTAATTTGATTTATAAATCTGTTAAATATTACTACATTCGGGTATTTATACAGGCTCTTCAGCCAAGAGAGCGGCGATATTTGATATTTACTATTTCATTTACAAAATGATTCAACATCTCGAAGTATTCTCTAAGCAATACTAATTTGTTTAGTTGAATGAGGGGAGATTTATAATACACATTTTGGCAACAGCCATAAAATTATATCAAGACTGCTTGGTGATTTCAAAGATTTCCATAGAGGCTTTTATACCATCGGCAATAGCAATGGAGGTCTGTCGGTAGATTCCGTTTTTAATATCTCCGATAAAGAATAATCTTTTATTAGTTATCAGCGTTTCTAATTCAGATTCTTCAATATTGATAAAATCAGTGTCTGCAACCCGTCCGATAGCAAAGACAATATAATCAGGCTTAAGCCTAATCTCTTTATTAGCAGATGATAGGGTAATTTCAAGTATATTGTCGTCGTAGAAAATTCCATTGCAAACTGTATTATCCATATAATTTATTCGAGAATTACGCATAACTCTCTCGTAAAGTAATTTTAAGCATTTTGGATTTGCACTACGGTTAACCAATGTGATTGAATTTTTGCGACTTAGATTAAGAGAATAATCAAATGCAGCATCTCCGGAGCCGATAACTACAACTTTACAATGAGTAATGTCTATTATTGATTCAATCTCATATTTGATTTTCTTGCAATGTATTGTATCGAGTTCGTGCTTTATAGGGATAGTGCCTGATGCCACAAGTACTATATCAAAAGTATAACTGCTGCTGTTGGTACTAATGTGGAAAAACTGTGCCTTGTAAGTAACAGACATAACTTCTTGATTGATAAAATCGAATTTATGAGTATATAGTTGATTTTCTATTAATTTAGAATACTCAATGCCCGAAATACCGGTAGGGAAACCGGGTAGGTTTTCAATTAGATTTGCATTTCTAATTAGCCCCCCGACTTTATATTTCTCAAAAAGCGTTACGTTAAATCCGTAACGGCATAATTGAATAGTCGCGGCTATTCCTGAAGGACCGGCTCCGATAACAGCTATTGAAATCACAACTTATCATTCATTGAGTTTATCAAATCGTCAGTTAAAAGCGGATAGCAGAACCCGTGCCCTAAATTAAGTAAAGTAGAAAGATGAAATTGCTTATTATATGTCGCTGTTGCATCTACAGGAAATAGAATAGTATAATCATGACAGAATGCACTGCGTATGGTAGTTTCGACACATAAATGAGTGAACACACCGCAGACCACAATGTTCTCGACTCTTTTTTGAATTAGAATATCATCTAATATAGTATCAAAAAAAGCATCATATTGAGTTTTTTCTATTATAATTGAATCTTTAGGAATATTAATTGGTTCGATAATATTAAAGAATTTACTGTCTTTATCTAATACACTGTTCCAGAAATTAAGCATACTGCTCGGTGTAATATTATTATTATAATGTTTAGTGAATATAATCGGTAAATTATGATTTATGAAAGTATTGATCAGAGAATTAATATTTGGTATAATGGCATTAATACTCGGGATTTGAGCATGTGAATCTCCAAGAAAAAAATAATTCTGCATATCAAGTATTAGAAGTGCGGTATTTTCAATATTTTCATAAAGAAAAGTATTCTTGCGGTAGTCCGCAGTCAGCTTGAGAAACTCATGACTGACTGCGGAAATGTTTTCGATATTAAAATATTCTTCTTTCATTTAATTCTTAACGATGACTTCTGTAAGCAATTGTGCAACATCGGCAAATGAACGAGCTATTTTAAATTTCATACCCGAATTTTGTAGAGTAAGCTCGCCCTCTTTAGCATTAGTACCGTCTAAGCGTACTATAACCGGTAAATCAATTTTGATTGTCTTTAGTGCTTGGACTATACCGTCTGCTACTTTATCGCAGCGAACAATTCCACCGAAAATGTTAATTAATACAGCTTTTACATTTTCATCACTCATCATTATTCTGAACGCATTAGCAATACGAGTAGGGTTTGCTCCGCCACCTACATCTAAGAAATTTGCCGGAGAGCCACCGGACATCTGAATAATATCCATTGTTGCCATAGCTAAGCCGGCACCATTAACCATACAGCCGACATTACCGTCTAACTTAATATAATTCAAATCGTATTTTGAAGCTTCTACTTCGAGCGGTGATTCTTCATTAATATCTCTTAGCTTGGCAAATTCAATATGACGATATAGGGCATTATCGTCGAAATTGATTTTAGCATCAAGAGCTATAATCTGATTATCGGTAGTAAGTACTAAAGGATTAATCTCAAGCAGACTGCAGTCTAATTCATTATATGCTTTTTCAAGTTTTGAAATAAAAGCCAAAAAATTCTTAAAAGCATCGCCGGCTAATCCGAGACCGAAAGCCAATTTTCTGGCTTGGAAAGGCATAAATCCTATAGTTGGGTCGATTGATTCTTTAATTATTTTCTCAGGCGTTTTTTCTGCTACTTTTTCAATTTCTACTCCGCCCTCAGTAGAAACCATAATTATATTTTTCCCGTTAGTGCGGTCGAGAACTATTGAAGCATAGAACTCTTTAGCAATTGAACAGCCTTCTTCAATCAATACTCTGCCGACAATGCTGCCCTGAGAACCTGTTTGAATTGTAATTAGCTTATTACCAAGCATAGACAAAGCATATTGATACGCTTTATCGGCTATATTGCCATCACTTATTACTGTAACTCCTTTAACCGGTTTATCAAAGAGAATCTTTTCTTCTCCGGTATGAGCGTCATAGATGGTACCTTTGCCTCTACCTCCGGCATGAATCTGCGATTTAATTACTATGGTATTTATTCCAACTGCGGCAAACTCATCGTGAGCTATTCTTCCTGCTTCTTCAGGTGTGAATACAACTCGGCTCTTTAAAACCGGTACGTCAAATCTGCGAAGTAAATCTTTAGCTTGGTATTCGTGAATCTTCATATAAACACCCTAAAAATGAAAAATGAATTCAATTTGAATATATAGTCTTTTGACGTATAAGAATATTTTTATTTTTTTTTGCGTCCGAATTTTATTTTAATACACATACTTATCAAACGGGATGTAATAAATAACTAAGTAAAAAATAATTTTAACTATCGGCAGATAGAAGGCTATCTATTTGTCTATATGTAACTTACTAATATATGGAGATCATTATGAAAACAGTGTTTGTGTGGATTATTGTCTTATACTCATCAATTAACTTATTCGGTGAAGAATTCATTGGCTCGATTAAAGGGAAAATTATTAATAAGAGTACTAAGCAGCCTGTAGAATTAATAACTATTAAAGTAATGAATACAAAATTCGGGACTATTAGTAAAAAAGATGGTACTTTTATTATAGAAAAAATTCCGGAAGGTGTCTATCATTTGGAATTCTCTATGGTTGGATATTCAAAAGTAGTAGAGAACAGCGTCAGAGTAATCAGAAATAAAACCAGTGTAGTAAAAGAAATTGAAATGCAAGAGGATAATTTCCAAACTCAAGATGTAATAGTCAGTGCCGATAAAAATCGAAGTACAGAAGCAAGAGCTTTGTCTTATTCATATTCTAAAAGTGAAATTATGAGGACTCCCGGTACAGCCGGCGAAGTATTCAGAGCGATTGCTGCTCTGCCGGGGGTATCTACCGGTGGTGGAGAAAATGCCGGATTTATGGTTAGAGGTGCATCGCCCTCCGAAAATATAATATTAGTTGACGGATTCCCATTTAGTAAAATTACACACTATAGTGACGGAGCAAGTGATGACTTAGCCAGCGGTGGCAGATTCAGCATTTTTTCTCCTATGGTAATTGAAAATGCCGAATTTCAGGGGGGTGGTTTTTCATCACGCTATGGCGGAAAGAATGCTTCCTTTCTCGACCTTAAAATTAAAGAAGGTAATTCTGAAGACTATACTTTAAATGGTACTTACGATTTTCTCGGCTATGAATTTAATTACGACGGACCTACTTTCATCGATAAATCAACAAGTATTTTGATTGCCGGTAAAAGCCATAATTATAAGAATATTATGAATTTGATAGGCGAAGAGCAGCACGGAGTTCCCAAATTGTCTGATTACTTGGTTAAGACTACTACTAATATCAATAACCATAAAATTAGTTTATTGGCTATATATTCCGACGAGAGTATGAAAAAGACAGTTGATAATATTTATAAAGCTGATAAACCGGAAGATTTATATAATAATGGAGTTTATTTTGGCACTGAAATTAAAAACTTATATGGCATTAGCTGGAGATGGCTAACTAGCGAAAATACTTTTCTGAATACAAAAGTATATTATGAAAATGTCAGATTAGATGCTAAAGACGGAACTGCTTATACAAATCCCAAAAATGGAATTTTCCCCGAGAAAAGCACAGTTGAAGTAGATGAAAATATATATACTTATAAAGAACATCAGTCGAAAACCGGAGCAAAAATCGATTTCAGTTACATTTTTAGTAAAGCTAACGCTTTTGCTGTCGGTGCAGAATTTAATAGCTCTAATTATGACCAATCCCAGATTCTATCAAAAAAAGATACAAGTTATACATTTACTTCAGAAGATATAAAAGATAATCCTAATCAATATTATGTGGTTGCTAATCCGGAAGATGAAACTTTTCATTATAAAAAACAAATTAAAGACTTGGCTTTTTGGACAGAATTAAACATTCAGTTATCAAACAAATTTTCAGCTACTACCGGGCTTCGATATGAGCTTTCTGAAATAAATAATATTTTTTATTTATCACCGAGAATTGCTTTTAAATATGGAATAGATGAGTCATCTTCTTTAAATTTTGCTTCAGGAATATATTATCAAGTACCAATGATGAGATATATATTTACTAATGATAATGTTGAGCAAGAGAGAGCTTTACACTTTATCTTGGGTTATAATAAATATTTAACCGATGATATTAGTTTTACTGCCGAATGCTATTATAAATCATTAAATAATTTATTAGTTAAAACAGGAGGTCTCGGTTTCGATGTAGAAAACAAGGGGTATGGTTATGCTACCGGAATAGATTTGAGTATTTCAAAGAAATTGACAGAAAACTTCTTTGGTCAGATATCTTATTCTTATTCTATCAGTAAGCGTAACGATGACAACGGGGTAGGGTATTATAATTCCGATTTCAGCCAACCGCATATATTAAATATTTTAGCCGGCTGGCAAATAGATAATGAATGGGCGATTTCGGCGAAGTGGAAATTTGCCTCCGGTCTGCCAACAGATTCCTATGTAGTTCACAGCAACGTGTTAAACAATCCTGATTTGGTCAGATATTCAAGAGAAATTACTGTAAAAAATTCTGTCAGATTTAATAATAACCATTCATTAGATCTTCGTGTTGATTATAGAAAACAGATATTTGGCAGATTTGCTATAGTAACATTTATTGATATTATGAATGTGTATGGCTATCAAAATCAAAACGATACAGATTTTGAGTGTGAAACCGGTAAAGTATCTAATGATGGGTTTTCAATTATGCCTACATTTGGCTTTAAATTTGAGTTTTAATATTTAGGCTATTTGCAAATTATTATAATTACTGTTTTGCTGTTTTTTTTATTTTTCGCAATGCTTGAATCACTACGCTGAAGAGGCTGTGTAAATATTACTATTATTCTGGATTTTCAGCAGTTTTTATCTCCTTCACTAATCAACCCCACGCTTCATCGTGGGGTTGATTAGTGCCATTCCCCAAGTCGAAGCGTGGGATTGTTGGCATTCAATAATATAAAAGTAAGACTCATTCTAAACTTGAATTAATGTATTTATTGACAATTCAACTTGACGGTTAACCGTCAGGTTTTATAAATTGGAATTGAAAATCATATCGTTTTGCAACAGACTTATGGTATTATTGCTTTTAGACAGCCCCAACGTCATGAAATAAAAAAAAAGCCGTCTGCTATGGAAGAAGACGGCGTAAATATAAGGAACCCCTAAAAAAATTATTTTTTAACTTCTGCCTTTGCAGTAGTATCAGCCGGAACCGGTAGTACATTAGGCATATCTTGAGTTATTCCTACTATACCGCTTGAAATTAACCAGCGATTATCTTGTTTCTTTAAAGTTCTGGCAATTCTAAAGAAGAAATTATAATTTTGTCCATTCATCTTGACTGTGGCAGGAAGACCATAAATAATTGATGCGATAGTACCTTTGCTATCCATATCTATCCAGATGTCCACCATATCACCGTAAGATATATCGTAAGTAGCCCATTGTTTCTGAATCATATTTTTAAATTCGCTAAGAGAGCGAATTATTTCAGATGAATCAGAGCCAAAAAATACCACGCCTTCGCTAAGAGTTTCAATTATGGAAGCAAAGCTCTCCGATTCCATAGCTTTATTATACTCTTGCATAATTACTTTAACTCTTTCTTTCTCTTTAGCAATTTGTTCAGTAGTCAATTCATCGTTTTTATTTGGTCCGCAAGCGGTAAAAATAAAAATTGACATAAAAAACAATAGTATAAACTTTTTCATATTACCTCCAATATAACATTTGAAATTTGTTTTCTAAATACCAGCTTTTGCAATATAAATAAAAAATTAGAAATAAAAAACAAAAAAATTTAAAAATATGTATAAATTCAATTAAAAGTCTAAAATACTTTAGATTCTCGACGATTTAACCACATTTCAAGTGTAATGCCTTGTTTATCTTTTTCGGAAATTGTCGGATTATCAATCTTCCAATCAATATTAACCTTAGGGTCATTCCATAATAGTGTCGCTTCAGCATTTTGATTCCAATATTCAGTACATTTGTATTGAACTTCGGTATTATCACAGATAGAAATAAATCCGTTAGCAAATCCTGCCGGTACCCACAGTAAATACTTATTTTGATTATTTAATTCAATTGTAAAATGTTTGCCGAAATATTTCGAATCTAATCTTAAATCTACTTCGTGAAAAATTGCCGCACCTGAGCATACTCGAATTAATTTGCCTTGCGGTCTATCCCACTGAAAGTGCATGCCACGAATTACATCTTTTCCGGATTGTGAATGATTATCTTGAACAAAACTGATACCTAACTCATCAAAAAAGGATTTTTTGAATGATTCGTAGAAAAAACCTCTTTCGTCGTAGAATACTTTTGGTTCAAATACTTTTATTCCGTTGAATTTTTCATCTATAATCTTCAAGCCTATTAATTCCTTATTTGTCTTTATTGCTTTTGATAAATACTTTTAAAAGTCTTTCTATTTCTTTTGCTGTACCGTAGTCGTTACCTATAGTCTGATAATTAGAGCCAAAAGCATTTGCCGAGCCGGACTTGATATGCTCGGCTTCGTTATCTTCGTCTTGTCTGGTATAAATCGTAGTAATAGCAAATACTAAGAGCAAACAAAATTCAAGACCAAGAGCAAATAAAATCAGCGAAGGCTGGCTTGGAGGGATAAATTTAATTCCGCGTAAACCGATAGAAATAATAAGAAATGCCGCTCCTATATATACATATCCGAGCATAGTATTACTATATTGAGTAGTAAAATAAAATCTCATATATACTTTTACTCCGTCGTTAAAAGTAATTACCCTTTTCAGAAAAGAAGAATTCAACCATATCAATCCTTTACGTAGGATTTTTAAATCCTCGACTGTAAGCGAAAATTCGCTTGCCATTTCATGCAAATCTCGGAGGTCGGAATTTAAAATCTCTTCGGCTACTTCTCTTTGCTCGTCTTTCCCGAAAAATCCAAATTTGGCAATAGATAATTTATCGAGTAAATTAGCTATTTCTCTTTCTATTTTCTGCCTTAAAAAGCCCACTTGCTGTGGCAAAAATGCGGTAATAATAGCAGAAATACCTACCGAAAATAGCGAAACTATCAGTGATATAGACAGTAAGGGATTAAACCAATATCTGGTAGGATTTGATGATTTAACATCAAAATCTATAGCCCAGCTAAGTAAATAGCTCGGCTGTCTGGGGTCTGATAAGTGTTGTATATTATATGGCAGGGGTGCTCCCGAGTCGTGGACTTTTGCCAATAAGAAGTTTTCAAAAAAGTCCTTGATAAATGGGAGTATAATACAAATGCAAAATACAAAGCAACAACAAAATATCATTGCAAAAATAAATAATTGAAGCCTGCTGTGTTCGGCAAGTTCAAAATATGTCTTATGTGTGAGCTGTTTTTCCGTCATTTTTTTTTCATATAATTTACGAAATAAAACTTTTTGTACTGCAAAATAATAAATATTATAATAATTTCAATATTTTATTAGTTTTTCGCTATATTTTTTTGTAATTTTATAGTTGATAAAATATTCGGGGGGATATTTTTGTATTAGTTCGGGTAATATTTAACTATATAATAAATATAATACAAAGATTTAATTCCGCAGAAATTTTATACTGTAAAATGTAAAGTTTTATTTGTAAAAAAAAATATGAGAAAAATCAAGTATGAGAATTTTTAGAATTTATAGCCCCATACTTCTGAGTTTAATTTTATTAAATATCGGAATTATACGTTCCGAACAGAGTTTTGACTACGAGCAATCAGAAATATATAATTTCAAAACATCCAATGAATTGATGAGCGATAAACTTATCAGGTTAGCCGAAATATCATTAAATAATTCTTTTAAGAAATATTCTAATAACTTTTCCGAAGACAAATCATTAATGATGCTTTACGAAATTGATGTATTTGATAATAACTTTAAGCTTGCCGATAATCGATTAGCCGAATTTATTAAGAATCGTCCGAACTCTCCATTTATAGCAATGGCTGCTTTAAAGAGAGCTTATATATCTTTCCAAAATAAAGACTATGCTAAATCAGCACAATTATTTGCGTTTGCTCTGAAATCATCGGAAGAAGAATTTCTAATTCGTAAAGACAGCTCTTACTACGAAATGGCTCACGCGGCAATATTCTGGCAGGGCGTTTCGTATTTTCATCAGGGTCGATTTAATGAATCACATCCGATATTTGAAGATTGCTACCGTAATTATCCTGACGGAATTTATGCCGATGATGCCTTGTTTGCCTTGGGTCTGTCTTCCGAAATTAACCGTCAGTATGAAGTAGCATTGAATTATTACCGGACTCTGTGCAAAAAATATCCACTTTGTAATAATTATTTAGCTTCGAAAATTAGAGAAGCTAATATTCATATTATTTTAAAAGACCATATTTCTGCAATTATGGCAATTGAAAACGCCGAAACTGCAATTGAACATATTAAACTTGCTGATTCATCTGACATAAAATACGAACCACAGCTAAATATCGAAAACGCTTCAGAAGAGTTACTCTATATCAAAGCCGAATCATACAATTTAGCCGGTAATATGGACAAAGCAATCAGTTTATATAATGAATTTATGCAGAAATATCCGAATTCGCTTATGATTAACTATTCTAAGCTTGGGCTTGCATGGTGCTACCTAAGCTTGAAGCAGTATGATTCCGCTTTGGCTTTCTATGATGAGATAATTTCTAATTCCGATAATAACATAGATATTACTGCAAATGCCGAATTATTTAGAGCCGTCGCCTTAAAGAAAAAAGGTAACATAGGCGAAGCCAAAAAAGCCTTTTCTTCATTATCGGTTCAACCCGATTTCCCATTATTAGGTAAAGCATTGATGGAATTAGGGCAGATATATTACGAGACAGGAGATTTCGAGAATTCGCTAAGAACTCTTCAGAGAGCTGAAAGAGAATCTTCGGAAGCAAACAATATTATTAGAATTAAATTACTGCTCGGAGCCAACTATATTGAACTCAGAAAATGGAGTTCGGCTATTACAGAATATAAAGCCGCAGAGCAGTTAGCAATTAAAGGGCAAGAATTATTCATGCCTCAGAAAGAATGGTATCTAGCTGAAGCGAGATTGAAGCAGGGGATAGCATTGATAAATAATTCAAGATATAAAGAAGCTATTCCTTCCTTATTGGCATTTATTGCTGATTCCAAAAAAGACAGTCGTATTGATGAAGCTACTTTCTGGCTTGCCGAAAGCTATTATAATTCCGATATGCTTAGTAATGCAATCGAGACTTATGATAACTTCCTAAGAAAATATCCTAATTCAACAAGAAAAGAAGAAGTATTATATGGCTTAGGCTGGTCATATTTCCGATTGAAAAAATTCAAAGAATCATCTAATACATTTGATATGATGGTAACAGAATTTCCCGAATCTAAGCACGCTATGGAAGTATTAGCACGCCAGTCCGATGGTTATTATGTAACTAAGAATTTTAAAAAAGCCGTAGAAACTTATCGGAAAGCCATTAAGCAGGAACCTGAAAGCGAAGAAGGTCAATATTGTGCTTATCAATTAGCAAATTCATTATATAAGATGGGGGCTTACGAAGAAGCCGTTACTAACTTATTAGCACTTGTAAAGAAATTTCCTTCATCTCCATATTCTGATGATGCACTTTATTTAGTGGGCTGGATTAGATTTCAACAGAAAAATTATGAAGAAGCCATAGATAATTTCCGCTTTATGATTAACGTTTCACCTCAGAGCCAATTATTGGTGCAGGCAAAATATGCTATTGGTGATGCGTTCTATAATATTGGGAATTTTAATGCTGCTATAAATGCTTATAAAGAAATCATTACTAAATATCCTGCAAGCCCACTTGCTGCTGATGCTTTACATAGTATTCAATACTGTCTCGAGTCCGAAGGCAGAATGGATGAAGCTATCGCATTAGCTGACAGCTTAATAGCTTCTAATCCGGGGTCAGATATATCTAAAGATTTAGCATATAACAAAGCTGGAATGTTTTATACCGGTAAAAGATATAGCGATGCTGTAAGTGAATATAATGAATTTATTGAAAAATATCCTGATTCTGATAAAAAAGCCGAAGCGTTATACTGGATGGCAAAGAGCTATATAAGCTTAAACGATACCGTTAATACTGAAAAGACATTTGATAAAATTGTTAAAGATTATCCGACAAGTGAATTTGCACCTCAAAGTTTATTAGAGCATGCTATGTTCCAGAAGGATATAAATAATATTAAAAAAGCTGAGCAATTATTTGACCAATTGCAGAAATTATATCCAGACAGTTCGGCTTCAGCTCAAGCAGGGTATGAAAAAGCTGGAATTAAATTGGCAATTGCCGACACAGTAAATGCAATAAAACTATATCAGCAGACGGCGTATAAGTATAAAGGCAGTGAATTTGCCGACCAAAGTCTCTATAGAATAGCTATGTATTATAAATCAAAGGATATGAACGACTCGGCACTTGCCAATTTCGAAATTATATCTAAAAATGAATTTAATATTTTCTTAGCTGCCGAAGCCACATATCGCAAAGGTGAAATATATTTGTCTATAGCAAATTATCAAGATGCTATTGCTAATTTTATAGAAGTTAAAGATAAATTTGCCGGAATTGAAGATTGGTTCTCTCTGGCTTTATTAAATTTGGGTCAGTGCTACGAGATGATGAATAATATTGAGGCTGCTAAAGAAGCATATAGAGCATTGCAGGCACTCAGGCCTGATGATGAATTTGGTTCTGCTGCCGAAAGCAGATTGAAAAATATTGAGAACAAATAAGTAGAGTTATTAGGATGAAATTTAGAATATCATATAAATTATTGTTAAGAGCTATCAAAATCTCGATTTGTGTAATGGCTGTTTTTAGTAGTAATGAAGTGTTTTCTCAGCAGACAGCTCCAGCAAATCCTCAAGTACCGGGAGAGAATAAAACTACCCAGCCATTAGAATTACCAAATTTTATTATCGAGGGTAGAGAGCAGCTAAATGTGCAGACGGGAGTTAAGCAATTCCCAACAAGAACTGCCGCACTAAGCTCTGCCGAGTTAGACTCAATAAATACTATTGCCAAACAGCAGGCGATTTTGCTTTCCCCAAAGTCAATGCCCTCTATGATATTTAATAATACTTATAAAAAAGGCTATTTAATTGCTAATGTCGGTAATTATATTACTGCCGATATTAATGCCGGTTATGAAATAAAGAAAAACGAATATTCTTTCTTTGCTAATGGTTATTTCGATTATACTGACGGTCATGTTAAAAATGCTGACGAAATGAATGCCGGATTAAATCTACAAGTAGATTATATAGCACCTAAGAAATTCTGGGTTTTCGGGGGGAGCAAGACTCGCGGAATCTTTACGGTAAATACCGAAAGTTTCAAATTATATGCTTCTAATATCGCTCCCGAGAGAAAATCTTATGATATTAAATTAGGTATTGAGTCAGAGGGCGAATACGACGGATATAAATTTATCACCGGAGCCGGTATAAAAAGATTAAGTATTGACCATGCGGGTATAGATAGGTTTGACAATGCTGTCTGCGGGCATATACAATTACGTAAAGAAACAGATGAATTGGAATTTAAATTGGGCTCTGAGGTGCAATTTCATGGAATTTCCGGCGATGGTTCAAATTATTTTTCAGCCGGTGGCGGGATTAGATTAAATTTAGAACATACTACATTTGATTTAAATGCTGCTTTCCAGTCAGTCGGCTCTACAGACGAAATCCAAAGAGCGAACATAGCTGTAGATGCGGCTTTTGATTATAGAATTAATAAACTGTTTACATTTAAAGCTCTTTTTGATGTTGCTTTCGAGAACAATCATCTTATTGAATTATATGGTATGAATAAATATATCGAAAATAAACCTCTGATTGATTTTACTTATCATAAAATATTAAAAGCTATTATTAATTTTCATCCGAATATGGAGATTATGGCAAGTGCCGGATTGAAAATCGGAGCCAACGACAGATTTAAATATTTCGAGATTGATTCTATTGCGGAATTTAATCTCAAATACACATCTGCTCAAGATTTTGAAATATTTGCCGATATAGCTTACAAACTGTCAGGTACTGATGACATATTTGCTTCGGTATCTTTAAGAAATTTAACTTTTTCTGACAGTTTATCTAACAAAATTCCTTTTGTTCCGTCTCATAAAGTTAGTGCTTATTATAATAAAAATTGGACTGAAGAATTTGGCACACAAATTGGAGTGAATTATTATGGGAATCGCTATTGTGATTATAATAATTCAAGAGAATTGTCGGGATTTCTAAGTTTAAACTTAGGATTAAATTATAAATTAAATGATTATTTGAAAATCTACGGAAAAATTGATAATTTAATAAACAGTGAAATTTACATTTGGGAAAAATATAAAGAAAGAGAGATATTTATATCTGCCGGCATAATGTGGCAGTTCTGATATGGCAATATTTCAAAATAATATATTAAAACAAGAAGAGCTAAACGGCGGCTTTGAACCTCATTCAGATGGGGATGAAAGCTTTTTGCTTAATTCGATGGACAGCTATCCGGCGAATTTGCCTGACTTTAGTCAGACTAAGCGGATTATAGAAGAGCCTGTTGTTGAAATTTCAGAGCCAATGCAAGAAGAAATACCTCTTAGCGATAACGATGAGCAAACTTCTCAAGACTGGATTAGCGGTTTATTCAATGAAAATAGCTCTGAGCAGGGAATCCCTACCGTACCTTCTGAAAGCGACACACAGATTGATTATTCAAATGTAATGCCCGGAGCTAATGAGCTACCTTCAGGAAATGAGCTACCGGTAGATAATATCATTATTGATGAACATCAGGAAATCGGTTTAGTCGAAGACCCGAAAGTCGCTTTTATAGGTGATGAAAATGTTAGTGATGATTTTGAACAGATGCTCAAAAAAGAAATGCAAAGAGAAAATGATGAGCTTGAGTCAATTCCTGAAATACCTATGGAAGAGCCATCTTATAGCTCTAATATCTTTGATGAGCCGGCTGTAAATATTGATATACCTGCTACAGATATTATTCAAGATGAGCCAATTAGTAACTCAATACCGTCAATTTCAATTCCTAACTTGGAGGAAAGTCCTGATCATTCACTTGACCAATATGATTTCACTCCTGTTGACGGTTCTGACGGTGCAAAAGAATTTGATTTAAGTTCGGTAATTACTGCCGAGCATCCTTCGACTATGAATCTTCAGAATAATACTGAGGTTCCGCAAGAACCACACGAAGATAACAAAGCTAAAAAGCAGAAAAAAGTCAAAGAACCGAAACCTGAAAAAGAAAAAAAAGAACATAAAGCTATGGGACCGCTTTTTAAAAAAATCGGATTCATTGCTGCTATTGCTCTTATTGCAATTGGTTTCATCGGGGGACTGTACTATTTCGGAGCCTTTGAAGCCGGTAAAAAATTCGTAACAGGGCTATTTAGTTCCGATACTACTAATGTAGCGGAAGATATTAAAAAGACAGAATCTACAAAAACTGAATCTAATAAGGCTAAACAAAAAGATGTTGAGCCAAAAACTGTAAATCATTCCGATACTGCTAATCAATTGGTAGCTAATTCGGGCGTTACTAATATTGATACTGTCAAACCTGATGATAAGCAAAAAGATGAAATACAAAAAACTGAAGCCGGTCAAAATAGCCAAATAGTTCAAAAAAATCAAATTGAACAAAAAACTAAAATAGAAACTAAAAATCCTGATGTTTCGAAAACTCAAAAAATACCACCTGCAATAGATAAACAAATTGTAGGGAATAAAAAAGAAATTGCAAAGACTAAAGAACTTAAAAAAACTACTGTTAAGCAATCAAAGCCTGTTAAGCAAAAATCAGAAACGAAAATCACTGATGTAGCAGATAATAAACCAAGGGCTGATAAAAAGGTTGATGTAAAGGCTGATACAAAGAATAATATTAAGGCAAAAGCGACAAAAATAGAGAAGAAGCAATCAATAGATGAGCTTTATTCAATACAATTATATGCTTCTCCGTCTAAAGAAGATGCAAATGAATGGGTTCAGAAATTAAAAAAGAAAAAGCTTGGCGATGTCTATATCTCAACTCAAGTAATTAGAGATAAAGTTTGGTATAGAGTTCGTTGTGGATATTACAAAACAAAGGAAGAAGCCAAATCTGCGGCTAATAATCTTGGGTTTTCGCAGAGCTGGATAGATAGAATTAAATAGTTTTAGAATTTAGAAATATTCCAAAAATATAAATATTTTGGGGGGTAAATAAATGTATAGTCCGATGAGAGATGATATAGGTATCCGATTAAGCTTACCATGGGAGAAAAACACTGCAAACGGTTTTGGTTTATCTGTAGTAATAGGATTGGTTTTCCTAATTGCTTTCGGTACATTCGTTACTATTGAGACTCCACAGAAAAAAGAAGTTGACATACCGGTGATTTCTACTTTAGAAATCATAAGTTTTGGTGATGGCGACGGAACCGGCAGAAGTAAAGGTAATTTAACTGAAGAGGGAATGGCACATCTGGGAGCAACTGCTCCGACTAACTTGCATGATGCAATGACTCAAGCACCTACTCAAGCATCGAATACTTCGGAATTGAATCCGGAAGATGCTACAAGTTTTATACCTACTCAGAATATGCCCGGAGCAAACACTTCTAAAAACGGTGATTTAGCCGGAAATGGTTCTGCCAATATCGGTACTCCGAACGGTACGGCTTGGGGAACTGGGCTGGGGACAAACGGAAATGGCAGAGGAGCAGGCTTAGGGCTTGGTGATATTCAATGGGGTGGAGGCGGAAACAGAACTGTATTAAAAAAACAACTACCTTCTTTTCCTAACGGAGCAAAAGCCGGACAAGTAAAAATTTCATTTACTGTTGCCGCTGACGGCACTGTATTAACTGCCCGTCCAACTTTAAAAGGTGGTGACCCTAACTTGGAAAGAGCCGCCATTCAAGCATTGAAATATTGGAGATTTAATCCCCTAAAAGATAAAAGAGAAATGCAAGGAATAATTACTTTTACTTTTAATTTGAGATAGGTGTAAATGGAAATAGTCGATATCTTTATGAACTTACCTACCGGAGCAAAAATCACAATTGCTTTATTGATTGTCGGTATATTTGTATCTTTTTTTAAAAAAATGTTAAAATTAGGGATATTACTGTCCGTCCTTGCTATTTTAATTATCGTCGTAATTAAAATGCTAAATACAATGTAAGAAAAATAAATTTTAAGGGTTTAATAATGGCTTATAATATTGGTGTGATTGGTACTGGTTATGTAGGTTTAGTCTCAGGCACTACGTTTGCCGCTACCGGGAATAATGTGATTTGCGTTGATATAGACGAATCAAAAGTGAAAAGTTTAAGTGATGGCATCCCAACTATATATGAACCCGGTTTAGAATACTACTTAAAGCAAAATGTTAAAGAGAAAAGAATTACATTTACTACTAATTTGGAAGAAGCCGTTAGTAATTGCCTCTTTATTTTTCTCTGCTTGCCCACTCCGCCTAACGAAGATGGTTCTGCTGATTTAAAACACGTGCTGAATGTAGCTCAAAATATTGCCGATATTATTAAAGCAAAAAATATTAGTGACCGTAAAATTATAATAAATAAAAGTACTGTTCCGGTAGGTACCGGCGACAGAGTTAAAAAAATATTTGACAATACTATACCGGATAAGCAAATAGATATAGTCAGTAATCCCGAGTTTTTACGCGAAGGATTTGCTGTCGAAGATGCCCTTAAACCCGAGAGAGTGGTTATCGGTACATCAAGTGCCGAAGTAGGGGAGCTAATGAAAGATTTATATGCTCCGTTTGTACGTAGCGGTAATCCTATTCATATTCTTGATGTTAAAAGTTCCGAAGTTACTAAATATGCAGCTAATGCGTTTCTGGCGGTAAAGATTTCTTTTATGAATGATTTATCCAATTATTGCGAGAAGGTCGGAGCAGATATAGAGAAAATACGTCTTGGTATAGGCTCGGATTCACGCATCGGTAAAAGATTTTTATTTGCCGGTTTGGGTTATGGCGGTTCTTGCTTTCCGAAAGATGTAAGTGCTTTAATTTATTCATCGGAAGAAGTAGGGGCTGAGCTTCAAATCGTTAAAGCTGCTCACAGTGTTAATACTGCTCAGATTAATAGGTTTGCCGATAGGGTAATCGCCCGTTTTGATAATGAACTAAGCGGTAAAAAAGTTGCTCTATGGGGATTGGCTTTCAAGCCGAATACTGACGATACGCGTGAAGCTCCTGCTTTTAAAGTAATTCAAAAGCTGTTAGATGCCGGTGCTCAAGTTAATACTTATGACCCTGAGGCAATCGAAAATACTAAAATCAGATTCGGCGAGCAAATTAAATATTCCGATAATATGTACGACTGCTTAGTCGATGCCGATGTATTGGTAATAGCAACCGAATGGACAGTATTTCGCAATCCTGATTTCAGTAAAATCAAATCTCTGCTTAAAAATAATATTATTTTTGATGGTAGGAATTTATTTGAAATTTCAGAAATGCAAGCATTAGGAATAGAATATCACTGCATAGGCAGAACTCAATAGAGTTATTTTTTTTTGTAAAATATCAAACCTTCCAAATATTATTTTTAGCTTTGGAAGGTTTGGTGTTTTGGTATATTGAGAAAAATTTATTAGTTTACTGATTAGTAAAGCATTCTTAGTTGTGATGTATACAAAAATTAAATTGTCAAATAATAGTTTAAAAATGATACAAACTGATAAAAATATATTAGAGAATTACACTTTTATTGACCTATTTGCCGGAATCGGTGGGTTTCATTTAGCTCTATCATCTTTCGGTGCAGAATGCGTGTTTGCTTCGGAATGGGACAAATATGCTGCTGAGACATATCACAAGAATTTCAACATTATGCCTTACGGTGATATTACTAAAATTGAGGTGCAAGATATTCCCGAGCATGATATTTTGTGTGCCGGGTTCCCATGCCAAGCTTTTTCAATTTCAGGAAAACAAAAAGGATTTGAAGATACTAGAGGGACTTTGTTTTTTGATATTGCAAGAATTGCAAATTATCACAAACCAAAAGTGTTACTCTTAGAAAATGTAAAAAATTAGAAAAGCATGATGATGGTAAAACATTAAAAATAATAATAGACTCTCTTAAAGAATTAGGATACAATGTATATACAAAAGTATTAAATTCAAGTAGTTACGGATTACCACAAAACAGAGAACGTATTTATATTGTTGCTTTTGATAGCTCCATTGATTCCGGTAATTTCCATTTCCCAAAGCCAACGAAAGAGCCATCATGCTTAGAAACACTTTTAGAAAATGAACCTCAAAATGTGAAATTTATCCAACGAGATGATATTGAAATATATAAGAATTATAGTGCTTCATTTTCATTATTCGGTAAATTTGAATTATTGAATAAACCTATTCAAATAGGTATAGTTAATAAAGGTGGGCAGGGAGAAAGAATTTATCATCCGCTTGGTCATGCAATTACTCTGTCTGCTTACGGAGGAGGAGTAGGAGCAAAGACCGGACTATATTTAATCATTGGTAAAATTAGGAAGCTAACACCGAGGGAATGTGCAAGAGTTCAAGGATTTCCCGATGATTTTATAATTAATTCGATAGATACTCAAGTTTATAAACAATTTGGAAACAGCGTATCTGTGAACGTTTTGCAGTATATTGTTTTTGAAATCAGTAAAGTGTTGAATAGAAATACAGATGTGAATTCTAATGATAAATTAAAAGAATTAGTATATGAATAAAGAACTGTTTTTATAAATTAAGAGTCTGACTCTCTGAGCAAAGCAATTTTTATTTTAATACTATTATCGCATTTCCTACTCTTCTGCTCCGAATATCACATAGTAAGCTTTTTGTAATTGTTCTTTTGTGCCGAGAGTTAATAGAATATCTTCTTCTAACAGCTTCATATTGCCGTCTAATTGAGTAATTGGTTTATTATCACGCATAACGGCGATAATTGTAGCACCTGATTTTTGACGCAGGTTCATTTCAATCAGTGATTTGCCGAGCCAGATTGAATCCTCGGGTAATTGTATGTTTTCAATATTAATACTTTGCTGCTTAGAACCGAGTGAAGTTTCAAAGAAATCTACTACATTGGGATTGACCAATATATTGGCAAGCCGCTGCCCGCCGATAGCATAAGGATTGATTACACGGTTAGCTCCGGCTCGCATCAGCTTTTCAATGTCATTATCATTATCGCATCTGGCGACTATAAATATGTTCGGATTCAGAACTTTGGCACTAAGCACGACGAAAACAGAAGTTGATGAGTTTGCGGTAGTAACCATCAGTGCCCTTGCTCTATTAATACCTGCACTGTTCAGAGTGTCGTCGTCAGTAGCATCGCCCTTAATGCAGTAGAATTCGTTATTATTGATTTCTTCGGATTGCTCATCGGTGATTTTATTGTCAATTACAACGAAGTTTTCTTGCTTTTGAATTAATTCTTTTACTGCACGCTTGCCGACTCTGCCGAGACCGATAACAATTATATGGTCATCAAGTTCATCAATTTTCTTCTGCATTTTCTTTTTCCCTCTGTAATTGTCTAATTGCAAAATAAACAAATTTTCCATAAAAGTACCGAGAATATAGAATAAACTCCCGATACCGAATAAAGCTATAAAAATAGTAAACATCCTGCCTACATGCCCGAGCTCATATATTTCTGCATAGCCGAGTGTAGTGATAGTGATAATCGTCATATAGAATGCATCGATAAAGCCGGCTTCTGCAATATCTTTCCAAATAAGCATATAGCCTATAGTGCCGACAATTATTATTAAAGCAAGCAAAATCCCCGGCAAAAGTGGCTTTTTTAACTTTGTATTATATTGGTTTTTATTATGTAACAGCATAAATTATAGCTTACCGTAAAATTCAATTAATTTATCAGCAAAATATTTCCAATTAGATACCTTTTTATATTCGATAATATTTCGAATAAATTCGGTATATAAATCTTCTGCAAAATACTTGCCAATAGCAGAGGCGAGTAATTCCGGTTCGGGGCTTTTGATTAGAATTCCGGTTTTATGCGGAGCAACCATTTCTTTCAAGCTTCCTACGTCTGTTGCTATTACCGGTAACTCGAAATGATAGCTTATACCAATTATTCCACTCTGAGTTGCAGACTTATAGGGGAGAATACATACATCGGATGCCGAGAATAGAAGTGGCACTTCATTATCTGAAATATAGCGTACCAATGCAGTTATTTTATGGTTAAGCCCTAAATTATCAATTTGCTTTTGATATTTATCAAAACTGCCGTAGCATTCTCCGGCAATAACGAGGTGATAGCTGTCGGGCAGTTTGCTCATAGTGTCAATCAATACATCAAGCCCTTTATATCCGCGTATAAATCCGAAGAACAGAAGTAATTTTTTGTCTTTAGGCAGATTTAATTTCTCTCGGGCAACCGATTTATCGACAGATTCACCGAAATGGTCATACAGTGGATGTTCTAAACTAACATATTTGGCTGAAGGCTTTAGAGAAAGTAAATCATTTTTTACGGTATTGCTCATCACAACAAAACCATCTTGCCGATTAAGGAAATACTTGATTAGAGAAATATCGCCCGGACGCTTCTCGTGAGGTATAACGTTATCTAAGACTGCTAAAGACTTAGTCCCGCTTTTCTTGAGTTTAGCCGCTACAAATCCAAGCGAAGGGGCAAAAAATGGCATCCAGAACTTTGTAAGTAGTAGTTCAGGTTTTGATTGAGCGATAATAATTGAAGTATTGCTATATGTAATCGGATTAATTGTATCTAAAATTCTTTTTGCATCAATTTTGATTGCTGAATCTCCGTCTTGAACCATCTGGCTTTTACCGGGAAATAAAATGCCCGGGTATTGACGAGTAAAAGTATAAGCTTTTATATTATGTAAGAGAGATAATTCATTATATAGTGAGGCATTAAACTGAGCAATTCCGCCTCTATACGGATAAAATGTCGATAAATAAGCTATATTCATAATAGTATTCTATTCAAAATCTATAAAAATTTAAAAAATATTTATAAGTACAAATATCTTAAATGTAAATTTAAAAAAAAAATGTTATTTTGCATAGCTAAATTATGTACAATTTAAAAAAATGTTTTTATGAAAAGATTTATCGCTATCGTTTTTGTTCTAATTAGTGTATGCTCTACAATCACAAAATTTGAATTATCGGCACAATCGAAGAATGTCGTTTTGCTTGAGGGTATGATTTCCGAACTTGAATCACGTGAGCCGGTTTCCACCGAACTGTTTTTTATTGATGAAGATAATAAAAAAGTAAAAGTAAAAAGTGAGATAAACGGAAGATTTCAAGCAGTATTAACTTCCGGAAAAAAATATATTGTTACGGCTAAAGAGTTTTTTATCAACGATGAAGAAGCACTCTATAACACTCCTAATACAAGCGAGTATGTTGAAGTAAAAAGAAATTTCAGGGTTACAAAAATTAAAAAAGGGATGGAACTGATTAATGTTAGTGCATTCGGAGCAAATAATACCTCTGTTAATAGTGAAGCCCTTCAGCAAATACTGCGTTTAGAGGGGATTTTAGAGCAGAATCTAAAACTAAAAGTAGAAATAATTGTCAGTACAGGCGATACTTATGCTAAAGCCGGAAAGAAAAAAGTTAGCGAAGCAAACCCTAAAAATCCGAAAAAAAAGATTACAAAAACTGTTAATATGACTGCAGAAGAGCAGTTAGAAAAATTATTGGCAGCCAGAGTCAGCAATCTGCGAGATATTCTTACTGTAATGAAAATCAGAGAAAGCCGATATTTCTTTACTGATAAATTAGAAATGGGAAAACCGCAGGTTAAGTCCAAACCAAAGAAAAAGGGAAAGAAAGAAGCAAGCGATGTTAAAGATAGTAAAGTTGTTACTTTAAAAGTTGTAATAAGCGAAATAATGAAATTATAGATTATAATAGCATAGTGAATTAATATAAAGGCGAATCTAAGATTCGCCTTTTTAAAATAATACGGAGCAATGGGGAAGAGCAGTAATTATTCTTTGCTTTTCAGCTTCGGAGAAATTATTACCCCATAGCGATAAATACTTCAATTTTGACCATTTAGATAAATCAGCCGGTAGTTTTGAAATTTTATTATTATACAAATGCAATTCTTCTAGTTCGCTACAGTTAGCAAAACCTTCAGGGAAATTTGTGATTTGATTATTTGCTACGTGAAAGTATTTTAGTTTAGTAAACTTTTCGCATTTGCCCGGTATTTCGCTTATTATGTTACTTTGGAAATCGAGTTTTTCTAAATTAGTCAAATTTTCGAAATTCAGCGGTAGAGATTTTATTTTATTGGAAGCAGCCAGTAACCAGCTCAATTTGGTACAATTAGAGATGCTTTCAGGTAAATCTTCTATCTTGTTTTCAGACAAATCAATTGACTGAAGTTTACTTAGATTTCCTATATATTTTGTAATATCTTTAATCTGATTATGTTTAAAAGATGCCCAAGTCAAGTTAGTCATATACTGAATTGTATCCGGAATATTAAATAAATTGTTGTTAGACGCTATTAATAAAATTAAATCCTTACTATTTAATATAGGCTCAGGGAAAAGATACATCTTATTATATGAAATGTTTATAGTATTGATTTTGTTGAAATCGCTTATTGTAGAGCATAAACCTGTTAATTCTCTGTGAGAAAGATCAAAATCAACTATGTCTTTAGACTTGTTTAAAGAATCATTTAATTCTTCGCAAGCTAATTTTTCGCAAACTTTGCATTCCGAATATTGAGTAATCGTTCGTTCACAAGAAAAATTAAACGAAATAAGTAATAGCAGACTAAGAAATATTTTTGTTTTCATAATGTTATTTAATTGGTTTAATATTAAATACTGTAGTATCTGTTTCTACTTTTATTACTGTTGAAATATTATCTCTATAAGTTTTAGGTACTTTGATTTTGAATCCGTTATTTGTATTAGAGAATTCAAGAGTTTCTCCGGTTTTGAAAACAGTTACTTTTTTGATTTTCGCAGGAAAGAATTTAAGATTTAAATTTTCAGACTCTCCCCATTTAAAAATATTGATATAGAAGTTATTACCTTTACAAGAAGTGAATATATTATCTTCAAACGGCTGGTAAGGACCTCCGCGAGTGCCATAAATTGTTTCTCCGTAAATCTTCAACCATGCACCAATATTGTTTAATCTATCAATATCACGTTGAGAAATTCTGCCGTCAGGCATAGGTCCGACTCCTACTATATAGTTACCGTCTTGACAAATCACTTTTATCAATTCTCTTATTACAATCTGATAAGTTCTTACTATAGGTTCGACTGGTCTCCAGCTCCAGCTCCAACCCAATTGAATATTGGTTTCCCACAACTGATCGCGGTCAAATTTGTGAAAGCTGGTTTCAGGGTTCAAATATTCGCCGTTTATGCCTAACCTGTCATTAATTAAACAGTTAGGCTGCAATTGTTTAATTTTGTTAAATAAACTATATGAATCAATAAAAAACGATTCATTGCCACCATCAAAAAATACAAAATCCATTTTACCATAATTTGTGCACAATTCTTCAACTTGATGATGTACAGATTGAACAAATCGCGAATGATTTTCAGTCAGTACATCTGAATTATACCAGTCCGGTCTGGAATAATAGAAACCTAACTTCATCTTTTTACTATGAGCAGAATTAGCTAACATACCAAAAATATCTTTTTTATAGGGGCTATTTGCCGAAGTAATTTTGTAGTTTGAGTATTTAGTATCAAACATACTAAATCCATCATGGTGTTTTGCAACAAAAACAATATATTTAGCACCTGCATTTTGAAATATATCAATCCACTCGTCCGGATTATAAGCTGTCGGATTAAATGTCTTATAGAGAGAATCATATTGCTCGGACGGGATAGTGCGACATAAGCATAAACTGTTAGTGTCGTACGGGTACCACTTGGACTTTCTCGACCAGCTCAATTCAAGACCTTCTTGGCTGATAGGTCCCCAATGTATCATAATTCCGAATTTTATATCTCGAAACCAACTATAATCCTTTTCGTTTACTTTCGGGTAAGGGCATAGTTCTTGGTCAACGAAATTCTCTTTACATGCACCCAATGTAGCAAAAACAGTTAAAAGGCAAAAAAGTTTAAGTCGCATATTTTTCTCGGAAAATTAATTAATCCATATCGTTTTCGATTAATTCCAAGCCTAAGGCTAAAGCACCTTCTAATGCCGTTGATTTTGGCTCTACTCTATTAAATATTTTATGATTATCAATTCTTTCATATAGCATTTTAGCAAGTAAAGTATTGTTTTCAATAATTCCACCCATTAAGCAGACAGGAATTGATTTCACTTTATAACTTTTTAAAATTGCTTCTAATAGCTCCATTAAGTGATAAGCGGCACGCTGAATAATTTCAAGGCAGACTGGGTCGCCGTCTTCAGCTGCTTTCATTACTATCGGAGTAAGCATGTGGTATTCAAAACTGCGTTCTGCATAAGCTTTCACAATAGTTCTCGGATTATCCAAATCAATATTCGGGAACAT
Source organism: uncultured bacterium (assembly GCA_942493235.1). GTDB lineage: Bacteria > Bacteroidota > Ignavibacteria > Kapaibacteriales > UBA2268 > ENR-C587. The sequence goes on from OW818676.1 coordinate 1,995,805, forward strand.
ATCGACAAATTGTTGAGTAATAATTGTGGGGTTACCTCTGCCGTCAATTGACCGTACTATAGCGGTTAATCCTTCTTTACCAATCCATGCACCGCTACCTTCGTCGTCAAGTTCAATTCCCCATCCGCCACATCTTACGAAATGATTTTTTGCAGATTTGCCAATTGCAATCGAGCCGGTTCCGACTATCATTACAATGCCGTTATCTCCACCGAAAGCTCCCTCTAATGCAAGTTCTGCATCACTTATTACAATTAAGTCGTTTAAAGTTATCTTTTGACCACGAGCTAATGTTTTTAACAAATGTGCCGACCGCTTTTTTTCTTCTTCGAGCCATACACCTGCAAGCCCAATAACTACAGCATCTAATTCCACAGAATCAATATCTGCCTGAGAGCATAAGTCTGAAATTACATTAAGTAGTCTCTCGCAAGACTCTCCAACACCCACGGTGCCAACTCTGGTTGTACCGGCAAATGCTCGTGCTATTTCAGTTCCGTTTTTAAATAATATTCCTCTGGTGCGTGTACCGCCACCATCTATTCCGATAATGGTTGTTTCTCTTACAGTGCTCATCTAATAATCCAATTATTATAAAATCAATTCGTGATATGAATAGCATATACTATGCCATAGAAAAATAAAATGTTGACTAAGTCCTTATATTAAAGATTACCTTGCTGCTCCCATCTCGCATTTTGGGGTATAATCCAAATACTTAGTCAGAAGATTATTCCAAGTCGTATTTAATTTCTTTAAATACTTTATCAATGGGTCTCGCGGGTTTTCACCGATATTCCTGATATATTTACTACAGTCTTTAATCGAGTAGTTATCGCCATTATTATAAATAAAATCGGGTATAACAACAAAATACTTTTTATCGTCTTCTAATAATGTACCATCATCAAGTTTAAAATTTTCGAGCTGATTAACTCCCGAAATAAATGGTTTACGCTTTTCATATATGTCTTTAATTGCTTTGCCGTCCATTTCAACAATATATAGCTCATTATCAAATGGTAAAATACCAATAATATCCGATAGAGTGATTTCGCCCTTGGGAAGCGACTGTCGAACACTTCCACGGTTAATCATTGCTATTTTGGCTTCAGGATTATATCTTAGCCATGAATTGAGTATCAAATTAACTAAAGCCGGCGAATTCGACTCGAATTCAGCGTCTGAATAAGCTATTGTATTCTTTAATATTTTGTCGGTAGAATCTTTCCATTTATTGATTACACTTAATATTTTCTCGTCTTTGGTTTTTGAAGTTACCGGAATTTGCTCTGCTTTCAAACCAATAATTTCTCTTTTGGTTTCATCATATTTTAAAGAAATTTTTACATACCCACGAAGATAAGGATTGCCTTCAATAATCGCCACTCCGTCAATTATTTCTGCAAAACTTGTGTGGCAGTGCCCACCTGCTATCACCGAAAATCCGTATTTTTTAGCAATTGGAATTAGTTTCTTTAATTCAGAACTGCATACATGAGCTACTAATACTTTGATTTCAGCTTTTTCGATTTTTGGGCTATATCTATGGAGAGCTGTTTCGTAAGTAGAAAATTTGACATTTTTCACATTTTTGGGATTACTGAGAGAGGGGGTTTCTATATTAGCTAAACCAAGGAATGCAACCCTGATTTTCCCAATTTCTTTAATTACATAAGGTGAAAAATTCGAGTTAGTGTCAATTGAATTGTTAAATTTAAGATTTGCAGATATATAATTAAAATTCGCTCCACTAACTAATTTATTCAATTCGTCATTTCCATAGTCAAATTCGTGATTACCGAATGCAGAAACGCAGTATCCCATTGCATTCATAACTTCTTGCATTGATTTACCTTTTGTGAAAGTAGAAATTGCAGTTCCGGTATAATTATCCCCTCCACTGATTATTAAAGTGTTTTTGTAATCAATGCTGTCCACAGTTTTCCATTGATTATACATCTCCGCGGCACCGCCGTTTTTACCTTCGTTTATCATCCAGCCATGTTCATCACTGGTAAATAAAATATTTAATTCGACTTCTCTTGCACTTGCATTTATACCTATTAAAAGGCTTATCAATATCGCAGCTATTTTAAATTTTCCTTTAATCATCGTCTGTATCCATAATTATAAATAATATAATTTGCAAACTTAATAAAAATGCTTTATAATTGGAATTATTTTAATTGTTCTTTGGAATATTTATACTATTGCATAGGTCTATGATTGCTGTTTAACAATGATCACATACTTGCTAAGGCAATTATATTTCAACGTGAAAGAGGCTGTGTAAATACTGCTAAGCTACTATAAATTTTCGCAGTTTTTATCACACCCTCTATTTAACTCCACGCTTTAGAGTTTGGAAACAAGTACTGTGTGGAATTACAAACAGTAATCAAAGGCTTTTACAAAGCCTCTAAAGTATTTGTTGAACAGAAGAATAATTAAAGTATTTATCGTTTGAAATAAACTGAAATAATCGATAAATAGAAAGATGATATTGAGAATACACTGAAATAAAAGATAAAATATTATCGTTTGAAATAAACTGAAATAATAGATAAATAGAAAGATGCAATTACTTAATCAATTACTGAATCGGATAATTAATGAAATTTAGAATCGATAAAAAAAACTATATTTATATACTGACCACTCTGATAGTGTGCATATTATATTTATACTATGATACTAAAGAAAATTCAAGCCAAATAACTTCAATTATTGAGACAGAGACTAAGTCTCTATCTAATATAATTACAAGTGGTTTTGAAAATACGATTTCCGCTTCTACTGCTTTAGAAGAAGAAATGATTGAGAACTTGGAGTATAATTCTAAAGTAATAGCTGAAAAGATAAATGACGGAATTATAAATAGTAAAAAGTTAAGTAAAATAGCTAACGATTTGGATATTGAACTGATATGTGTTTTAAATAATGATTTTTCTGTTTTAAGCTCAAGTGCCGAACATCATTTTGAAATTAATGAGCATATTATTGAAGATATGCAATTCATGAAATCTAATAATTATGCTTGGGTTGAAATCGGTGAGACTGAATCAGTGCTAAACGGCAGAGCTCTATATCTTTTTGCAAAGAATAATATTAGTAACGTAAACAATATTAGTAATATAATTATTATTGGTTTAAACTCTGCTCGGTTGACGGAATACCGTAGGAATTTCGGAATTGGAAAGCAAATAGCCGATGTGATAAAAAATTCAGATATCAAATATCTAATGATTCAAGATAATGAGGGCATAATCTCAGCAAGCGGAAAATTTAATAATGTAAGGGCTGTAAATGTAGATTCTATAATTGACTTTATGCAAAAAAACAGAATTGATAACATAACTAATTATAATATGGATAGTATGGTCTTTGAAATTATCAAACCGGTAAGAATAAGTAATTCCAATACAGCTATTATGAGGCTCGGTATTTCATTAAATAAATATGAGCAAATAAAAGACAAGTCCAACTTTAGAGCTATTGGGATAGCGATAATATTTTTTATAATAAATTTGATTATAATTCTGCTTCTCTCTGCCCGCAAAGCTTATTCTGGATTAGAAAAAGAGATTAATATTATCAGCTCTTATAATACTTTGATTTTGGAAAATATGGCTGATGCTGTAATGGCTGTTGATTCCAACGATAGAATTATTATTGTCAATAACGCTCTTGAACATATTTTTGAAGTTCCTAAATCAGAAATTCTTAATAAAAATTTTAAAAAGTATCTTGATTTATCCGATTTATTCACTATCAATCAAACCGAAGAGAAAACAATAAAAATTAATGGAAAAAATAAAATTTTGTCTTTTGTGATTTCCACGATTAATATTGAAGAAAAGACTAAAGTAAGAATTATAATTATCAGAGACTTGACTTTAGAGAAAGAAGTTCAATCCGCTCTAAATCGGAAAGAGAAACTTTCTGCAATGGGTGAGCTTGCTGCATCTGTTGCTCATGAAATTAGAAACCCACTGAATTCAATTAATATCATTGCCCAGAGGTTTGAATTGGAGTTTGAACCACAGACAGACAGCCAAGAGTATTACAAACTTCTTAAAGTAGTACGAGAAGAAGCTCAAAGAGTTAATAGAATTATTAAGCAATTTCTGGACTATGCTCGCCCTGCGAATTTAAATCTAAAATTATCAAATATAGAATCAATTATCAATGATTGTTATAATTTGATGAAAGCTCAGATGGAGCAGAAAAATATTAGATTTGAGTTTGTATCAAATCTAAATTCCGACAGTTTGATTATGCTTGACAATGACAAAATCAAGCAGGTGTTTATTAATCTGTTCGGGAACTCAATTGATGCTATAGATAAAGACGGATTTATCAAATGCAAAATTAATGCTCAAGATGAAAATATTGAAATTATAATATATGATAGTGGTGGCGGTATAGCAGAGAATATAATCGGGAAAATATTTAATTTGTATTTTACAACCAAGCATTCAGGTACCGGATTGGGGCTTAGTGTAGTTCATCAGATTATTTCAGAGCATAATGGAATGTTATCTGTTAAAAATAATGAATATGGTGCGGAATTTTCAATAAAATTAAGGATTTAGTGCATATATGCCAGATATTGAACCAATAATTTTATCAATAGTCGGAATTAGAAATACTTCCGAATGTTGGCTGAATTTTAATAATGGTGAATCCATTAGATGCTCTATCGACATAGTATCAAAGTATTATCTGAAAAGAGCCATGCTTATTAACTCCGAGCTGATGAATAATATACTTTCGGAGCAGAGGATTATTAATGTAAAAAAATCAGCTTATAGATACGCATCGTTTAAACCGAGAACAGTCTATCAGGTAAAAGATAAATTAAATCAATTGGGATATGAACCCTCCGAAATCGAAATTGGTATCAATTTTTTAGTTCAGTTTAACTTTCTTGATGATTATGCTTATGCCAAAAATTATATTAAAAATAGAGCTAAAGCTAAGAAATTCGGTAAAAGTAGAATTATAATCGAATTAAAAAAATTAAGGATAAACGAAGAGTTAATTGAAACAGCCTTAAGCGAAGACTATGACGAAGAAGCTACTTATAATGATGCTGTCGATGCTTATCATAAAAAAATAAGAATGCTTACCAATAAGCCTTTAGACAAACAAAAAAGAGCTGTAATCGACTATTTAGCCAGAAGAGGGTTTACTTGGAGCATTATTAGTAAAGTGTTAGAAAATAATTTTAATATCGAGCCTAATGAATATGATTTTGATTAAAAGTTGAAATTTACTGTAACTGTTGCAACAAATATAAATGCAACAAACGGGTATTAGTTCTGTTTTACTTGATATAATAATTACCCTAAGTGATTTTATCCCAATTTAAAAGAGGCTGTGTAAAAACTGCCACAAGACGGCAAATATTATTCCCAGCACCATTCAAGTGGCATGTCTAAAAAATTGTCATTCTGAACGAAGTGAAGAATCCAGATAATGCTAACTTGTTGATAACTCTGGATTCTTCGTTACACTCAGAATGACGATTTTGAAATGTTTTTACTTTTTAAACAACCTCATCAGAGACTTTGAGTACTTGTTTTTGTTGAAAAAACTGTAGCAATCAAAGGTTTTTACACAGCCTCTTCTGCGTGGGGAAACAATCACTGTGATAAATTAATATCAGTAATCTTATGGTCTTTACTCAGCCCATTCAGAAATGGGTTGAATGGAATGCCGAGATAAAATATTTCGCTTTTTCAACATTCATTTAATATTAGACTTCTGTCTTTAAAACAAAAACTAAGGAGTCTTGATAAGTACTCGGACTTTTCAATTGGCAGGGAGCTATATTCTCAAATCTGCCTACTATCGAAGAATTAACATTACAAGGTTTGTTATTCTGAAAAAACTCAATTTTAATAGCTCCGTCTTTAACATGGATATTGGTTGAGCAAGAAAGAATCTGCCATACCATTCCTGCAAAATTCAACGTACTCAATTGAGCTTTTATCGTTTTTTCAAACGGTTTATTATAATCAAAACTGACTTTAAATTGTTCGATTACTTCTTTTGAATCCTTTTTTACAATTTTAAAATCACCACCAGCCATAAGAGCATCTGTTGCAGTTATTTTAATTGTAACAGGACCTTCATTTGGCTTGACAAAACAGAATCTATTTGATTTTTTTTCCATAATGTTTCTCTTAATTAATTAGTCTAATATTTGAATTTACAAACAATTATTTAATTACAATTTCTTTTCTTTTAGTAAGTATTTCGACTGCTTCTGCAAATAACTTTAAGTTTTCTTCGCTGTCCGGTTCAATTGCAGCTTGAATGCTGGGAATTTTAGTTGCTTTCGCTAGCTCCATTTTACCAGAAATACCCAATTTATTACTGATATGCTTATAGTATTCAATTAATTTCTGCCCCATCATCGCTCTCCCCAAAACTCTTTAAAGGCAGTAATATAAGGTTTAGCAGTGGTATCCCATTCATCTGCCGGCTTTGCAAGCCATCTGCATTGTTCATCGCCCTTAGCAACGCATAAAGTTTCGATAGCTACGATCGGCTTGCCCCAGAATCCGGTACACCACCCCGAAGCGTAACCCATAAGTGTCCAGCATACCGGCTCAAGGCTAATAGGATTATAAGATAAATGTTGCTCGGCTTCAAAAGAATTTAGCCAAGTACCGGTAAACAGGAATTTATCATTTTCTTTATCAATAATTGTTTTTTCAGGAATTGCTTTTACTATGCCTTCCCAAGTGTGTAGCATAGGACCTGTAATTAACAACTCATTAACATTATCAAATTCAAAGTAAACTTTAGTTTGTAAGAAATCGGCATAACCGGATTGATAGCCGAATTTTAAGAAAAAATTTCTTGCTTGATTTATACCTAATAAATTTATTAACTTCTGACGTAATAATCCAATAGCATCTGAATCGAATATCAACAATCTGTTATTCTTAAAAGAAGTAATTCCACTCTCAAAATCGAAATTAATTTCTTTCTGAAGATTAAAGTCTGTTGCTTTCATACACACCCGCTATGTTTAAAATTATATATACGTAAAAAATAAAAAATATTTTAAATACCAAAAATATTTTAAGAATCCTGATATGATTAAGGTTCTTCGCTGTATATAAGTTGGGGGAAAAACTACAAAAAAAAACTAATTAACAAATTATATAGCAAATTCAGTTTTTTTGATATATTAATTGATTTATAATTCTTACTTGATATTTTAAATTGGGTTCTTCGCTATTTTGTGTGGATAAGCAAATAAAGAAATCTTTTTTACAACAGCGTTAGCTGTTGAACATCGGTAGAATTTGGGGCTGGGTCTGAAAAATCTTTCAACCCCACCCAAACCCTCCCCAAGGGGAGGGCTTAAAGATTATGTATTGATGTAAAAGGCAACTGTTAACGGCTATTTCTTAAAATTCCCCTCCAATTGGAGGGGTGGCATCGCGAAGCGATGGCGGGGTGGTTCTTTTGTCGGGGTTCGGAGTTCGGGGATAGGAATTTGAAAGTAGTTCTTTTCTTACAACAGCGTTAGCTGTTGAACATCGGTAATAACCATTGTTTAGTCCCTACACTCTTTTTTCTCTTTTTGTCGTGAAAAGAAGAGAGTGTTTGTGGTGTATCTCATTATGTTACGGATGTTTAACTCCTAACGGAGTTAAGATATAAAATCCTTGATGATTATCAAAAAATATATCCAAAATCAATATTTGATATATTAAGGTTTTGATTATACTAATAACAAATATTTGCTAACTCACTTAAAATAACGAAGCCTCTTAAATTGAATAAGAGTTAACATCGGTAAATGGGGTTTTGGGGATAGGGGATAGGGGATAGGGGATTGTAAGTTGAGTAATTGAGAATTAGATATGGCTTATATGAGGGAGTTTAATTTCACTTTTATTCTACCAATGTTCAACAGCTTAACGGTGTGCGAAGTATAGCTGCACTACGCAGAGCATAGTGCAGAGACGTGCAAATTCCTATTTCCTAATTTCCTAATTTCCCAATTCCTACTTTCAACTTTACGAACTTTATAACTTTCAACTTTTCTTCTACCAATATTCAACATCTAACGACGTTGGAAGCATAGCTGCACTACGCAGAGCATAGTGCAGAGACGTGCATATTCCTATTTCCTAATTTCCCAATTCCTACTTTCAACTTTACGAACTTTATAACTTTCAACTTTTCTTCTACCAATATTCAACATCTAACGATGTTGTAAGAATAGCTGCACTACGCAGAGCATAGTGCAGAGACGTGCAAATTCCTACTTTCTATTTCCCAATTCCTAATTCCAATTCCAAACCCCGAACCCCGAAAAAAGAACCACCATGTCATCGCTGCTCGGTGCTATTACTCAATGAGGAGAATTTAAAGATATGTTAAAATTAAGTTAAGTATGTTAAAATTGTATGTATTTTATATTTATTTCCATCATTATGGCAAATATTGAGAAATAGACTTTAAATAGGAATTTATTTAGTAAGATAGGGGAGGGTAATAGTGAATTTAGTTCCTAATCCGGTATCGCTTGCTACTTTGATTTCACCTTTATGAGCCAAGACAATATGCTTGACTATTGATAATCCGAGACCTGTGCCACCGACTTTTCTTGAGCGGGACTTGTCTATTACATAAAATCTTTCAAATATTCGGTCTAATTTATCTTTTGCTATTCCGATTCCTGAATCTGTAATTTCAATTATATAATTATTTGCTTGAGGGCTAATGCAGACGCTGATTTTTCCTTCATCGGTATATTTAATTGCATTGTCTATCAGATTGATAAATAACTGCTCTAATTTGTACGCATCGGCATATACAATGGGCATAGATTTATCAATATCTAAAATTAACTCAATATGCTTCTGCTTCAGTTTTTGGTCAAATAGGGGAATTAGATTGTTTAAATATTCGGGAAAATTGATTTCATTTAATACAAAGCTATTATCGGCATGTTCTAATTTAGACAATAGCATTAAATCATTTACAATTAGAATCAGTCTGTCGGAATGTCTGTGAATTATATCCAAATAGTGCATCTGGTCTTCACGAGCATCATCTTCCATAGTTTCTACGAATCCTTTTATTGCCGTAAGCGGAGTTCTAAGCTCATGCGATACATTTACTATGAAATCTTTTTTAATTTGCTCTAATTGCTTGTGGTTAGTAATATCATGCATTATAATTACATACTGCTCTCTGTTTTCAAGGAAGTTAGCCGAGCAGAGATAGTATTTATCATTAATAGCTAATTCTTGGCTTAAATTTGTTTTTTCTAATTTAATCTGTTTTACAAAATCGCTGAATTCATTTATATCTATGATTTCCCAATAATACTTGCCAATTATGTCTGTTTTACCGCAAATATTGGCAAATGCACTATTAGCTAAAACTAATATCCCATCAGAGTCGAGGACTATAAAGCCTTCATTCAGCGATTTGATTAAACCGTCTAATTTTTCCTTTTCATTATTTAGCATATTAAATAATGAATTTATATGCTCAGTCATATAGTTAAAACTATCCGCCAAATCTTTCATCTCGTCTTTGTTTTTGATGATTACTTTTGTCTTGAAATCGCCGACGGCAACCTGTTTAGATGCTTTTACTAATTGCTTAATAGGGTTGCTAATTCTACTTGAGAAAAATAAAATAAATAAAACAGAAATTGAAACAGCAAATATGGTGATTTGAATAATATTATTTTTTAAGTCATCGATTAGCAATTTAACGTCGATTACATACATGCTTAGTCGCATATATGCAATAGTATTGCCTGCCGATTTAATCGGTACCGCTACATAAAGCATATCTTTTTTAACTGTTTCGCTATATCGAAGTGAAACCCCATATTCTGCTGTTTTTGCTTGAAGTATTTCCGGTCTACTGCTGTGATTCTCCATTAATGCCGGATTAGTCTTGGAGTCAGCTATTACTTTGCCGTCCGTATCTATTACCGTAATTCTTTTATTTAGGCTTCCGGTATTAGTTTTTACAATGGAGTCTAATCTATTATGATTTGATAAGATATTGTCTTGATTGATAATAGTAATAAATAGTTCGCTATAAGTAATTAGTTCGTCGGTTAAATATTTAATATAATGAGACTTGATGGATTGAAATGAAAAATACAGAAACATTGAAGACAGCAGGATAATTACTATCAAGTATGTACCGAATATTTTTGTAAAAATCTTCTTCATCTAATCTTTTTTTTAAATAATAAAACTAATAATAAAACTAATAATAAAATTTGATTATAATAATACATTTAATTAGAACTACTCGTCTATTTTATAACCGATTCCTCTAATATTTTTGATGTATCTGCTTGCATCGCCGAGCTTTTCTCTTAAATTTTTGATATGAACATCTACCGTACGGTCTAAAACGCCCTTTTCCTGAACGCCGAGATAGTCCAATATCTGATCGCGTGCATATACCCAGCCTTTACGTTCGGATAATAAGCGCAAAATCCTAAATTCGGAAGATGTAAGCTCAATTTTTTCACCGTCAACGTAAGTTTCATATTTTTGCAAATCCAATTCTATGCTATCACCGATTTTCACTTTTTGAGTTTTGAATACTTTATCTTCGCGTCTCAATACTGCTTTGACTCTCGCCGAAAGCTCTCTCGGGGAAAATGGCTTAGTAATATAATCATCTGCACCCAGCTCCAGACCTAAGACTTTATCCATCTCGTCGCCCTTTGCAGTAAGTATAATTACAGGGACTTCTGCGAATTTATCGCTTTTCCGTAAGTATTTGCATACTTCCATTCCGTCGGCATCAGGAAGCATCAAGTCTAATATTACCAAGTCCGGAACTTCGGTCTTGATATAGCTAAAAAATGTACCTGCATCAAGGAAATCCTTGACTTTATAACCATGTTTCTTGAGGTTAATCGATACTAATTCTAAAATATCGGCTTCATCATCAACTACTGCGATGGTTTTCCCTGAGCTTTGCTGAATTACAGGCAATGATTCGAGATTTTTTGAGGTTTTAGTAATCATATTTGATTCTTTTTGTTATCAAAAATATTTCCGTATTCAAAATTAGTAATTTATCCCGCCAAAAAAAAATATTCTCTAAAATATCTATTAATTAAAAAGTTGAATTGTTTAGAACTTAACACAATCTTAGCTTTTATGTTTTTTCACTATTTTGTGTGAGTAAGTAAGTATGGCAGTGATATCGGGGTTTGGGTATTAGGTATAGATATTAGAAAATAGAAAATGGATATGTAATCCCTCATTTAATTCATCTCCACGTTTTAAAGCCTGTGGAATAACTCGAATTAATTCATTTTACTCAAAATTTAGACAACCTCTTGAATGGTACTGGGAATAATATTTGCCATCTTGCAATAGTTTATACACAGCCTCATTAGTAAAGTAGCATAGTAAATAAATGGTTTGTGCATAGGCTCTTAAATCTCGTGCTGATGTAAAATTGAATTAATTCAAGTATTATATGATATGATTTATAATGTAACCAATTGCCGATTGTAACGATATTATAATCGGAGATATTGATTTGTGTTGGCATTAGTGCTTTTATTATTTCCACATTTTTTCAAACAATTTAGGACAAATTATCTTCATACTTTCGGGATTTTCTTCTTGCCAAGTAAATTCAAATTGAGGGTATTGACCTTCGTTAGTTTTAAAATTCTCATAGTCTATATAGTCATACAAGTCTTTTCCTGTCTTTTGATGAAAAGCCTCAAGAGCAACGTACCCAAAACTCTCAAAATCATAAAACTCAATATCCTTTGAGACTTCAGTAATTAAATTGTCAGGATTTTCTTTTGCTTCATAATAAACATCTCGTCCTCTTGATATAATCCAATTTCTAAAATATTCAAAAGCATCGTCTGAACAACCTCCATTTATTATGTATCCCGCACACCATATCTCAGAATTATATGTGTCGTACAATAATTTGTCAGTTCGTTGTCGGAAACCTATCATTTCATGCGGAGTCAGGGTGCTAATTTCTTTTATCAAAAATTGTTCTTGTTCTTCTTGGTTATTTGTCTTCTTTAATGACTTATCAATTATATTCCAGAATATGTTCTCATCTAACATTTCAGCCGTTTTCATCAATTGAGTAGTATCAAAAGTTGAAGTTTGTTTCTCCGTTTTCAGTTTGGTATATAATTATTTGGGATTTATTTTCTTCCATATTATTCAATTTCAATTATTTCTATTTCTTTGTTTTTGCCATCAAGGATAATTGTCGATTTCAATAGGTTTTTATTTCAAGTTACGCAGAAGTAGAAGCGGGCTGAACTATCCGCAAACCCACTGCAATTGTTATAAATCCTTTTTGGAGTGCTCGTAATTGTCTGTAAAAAAATTCTTTACTCGATACGACTTATCAAATCATCGACATATAAAGCAAATAAGTCTCCACTCGGCAAATACTTGTCAATCATATTTTCCTGCTCGTCTGCCAACAACAATAAGTCATGAAACAGTTATTTATTTTCGACAATTTTTTCTATTTTTAGCATATCTCTGTTGTTTTCTAATTTGTAAAGGTTTATTTCCGGTCTTATCGCCATGCATTATGAAAAGTTGCCAATTGATATCGACTTTCTGGCAAGTAACTCAAAAGCTGAGACAACCATAGAATAAAATACTGAAACCATTATTGGTTATACCATGTGTAAGCAAATTGGCTTCTTGTTACTCAAGCAGTTTTTTGATTCTTGCTTTAATGTTTTCATAAGTTGTATTCAAACATTGTTTTGCAGTTTGTGTAAGTATTGCAGTATGTGCAACAGCATCTCTTATAGGCTTATATGTTTTAGCATCTCTTGAAATCCCTGCTTGCTTTAATTGGTCTGTTGGTTTATCCACGAAATTAGCTAAATCGTCCATGGAAAAATAGAGAAGCTCATTAGCATTTTGTCGTATTTCAAAACTAATGTTGGCTGCATTTTTAGCTGTATCTTCTTTTTTCTTATATTCAATTAAATTCTTTTCTGCTTCTTGTGAAAGAGTTAAGCTTTTATGTTTTATATATTTTCTTAAAATATTTTCTGAAACGAAGCACTCTGCATAAGACGATAAATTAAACTGTGCGTCTTCACTCAATGTGTTTACCCAATCGTCAACATGATTTCTATTAGCTGATGTTATAGGAGGAACAAAATCATCAACAACCATATTAAAAAGCTCTTTTGATTTTCTTTCTTTTTTAGTTATTCTCGTTGTGTTTTCAGAATCACCGTCTTGTCTAATTTCAACACGCCATTTATCCCAATCTTCAATTATTTTTTTCATTAAATTATCTTTCAAATCGGAAAGAAGCGACTGAAATAGTTGGTCGTCAGCTATAACGCCTTCTCGACTGCTAGTAAATCTGTCTTTTTCACCATCTAAACTGTTGAAATGAATTTGCCCGTATAAATAATTTTCAACAAGTCGTGCAGATGGAATATGTTTTAAAAGCTCTTTTTCCCTTAATCTCCCATTTACGTACAAGTCCAATGTTACCTTTTCTTGTGTATTTCTTATTTTCAAGTATTTAGGCTCAATGACAGAAGCAATGAATCCTTTTATACTTAATGACGATTTTAGCTTTTCGTATCTTCTAATGTGGTCGTGTGTAATTGATATTTTGTCTTTTAGATAAGGGTCATCAATTGAATTAATCTGCCAAACAAATTGAGTGCTTTGTGCTAAATCATTAAGCTCGTTTAAAGTAATCGGGTCATCATTAAGTATAATGCTAAAGGTGCTGTCTATTAACGAAAACCTGAAAAATAGAGCGATAAGCTTACGGATGTATTCAATCCGATTTCTTATTCCATCGTTTATGTCTTCAAAATAGATTATAGTTCCTTGTTCAAAGCTTTCAATATGCTTTCCAAATAATTTGGTATTTACACTTTCCAAGGGGTATTGTTGAGGGTTTAAATCATCATCTATCGCATTGTCTAATCCCGAGTTGTCAATAACACCGCCTACAAAATCCGAATCTTTTGTTTTTGATAGAATGTGAATTCTTTTTGCACAAGACAGTAATGCAAGTTTTCCAATTCCTTTACGACCTATAAACGGTCTTTGCAATACGGTTTTTTCAGCACCACCTTTTCTTTTTGAATAACCAATCTTTAAAAATTTATTTTGGAAATCATCTGAAGTCATACCTTCTCCATCATCTTTGATGATTAGATTATTGTTAACTCTGTCAACATTAATCCAAACGTTTTTAGCATCGGCATCCCAAGAGTTTGAAATTGCTTCACCAAGAACAGTAATAAAGTTTCTATATAAATTACGTCCAAGATGATTTAGAACACTTAGTGAAATATTAAATGTAAAATTATTCATTGTCTTTCTCTTTTAGGTGTTTTATTATACTTTTACCAATTGCAAAGCCAAGATTTACAGGGACAGCATTTCCAATATGAGTTCCAATTTGTTTAAGCAGGATATCCTTTCCCTTTTCAACAAACTTATAATTGGCAGGAAAACTCTGAAGAATTGATGCTTCTCTGATAGTTAATGCCCTATCTTGTTCAGGGTGACCAAATCGTCCAGTACCATAATTATAAAATTGGGTCGTAATTGTTGGTGCTGGCTCATCCCAAGACATTCTACCATATACAGATTTATAAGACTTCCCTGTTTCTTTTTTATGACAATCTAAAATCAGACTTTTATCCCAATCTTCCCAAGTGCCATTTGGAAAAGATGATTTTATTCTTTTTAAATTAATATCCGTGAGTTTAGTTGTAAAATGAAGTCTATCTTTTTTACTTTTCACTCCACTTTCAATTGGGTCAAGATTTCCAATTGCGTCTCGTACTGTTTTATATTTATCCTTTGTATGTGTTGGTGGTATAATTTCAATTTCTCCAAAACGTGAAGCAAGTAGAACTAGTCTTCTTCTTTTTTGTGGAATTCCATAATCTGGACAAAAAATATTTTTAAATTTAACTTTATAATTATAATCTTCCAGTTTTAATACAAAATTTCTAAATATTTCTTTGTTAGAAAGATTAGGAACATTCTCCATTGAAATAATGTCGGGTTTTGTTTCTACAACTAATCTAATAAATTCGTTTAACAAATTCCATTTATTACCATTTTCCTTATCTTTTACTTTGTTTGAGTGAGACGAAAATGGCTGACAAGGAGCACATCCGACTAATACTTTTACTTCATCTTCATTCCAATACTTCTCAATATCAATTCCTTTAATCTCTGAAATATCAGCACTTATAAATTCAGCATTATTATTCACTTCATATGCAAATTTGCAAGTTGCATCATTATCAATTCCTGCTCTAATTTTTATTCCAGATTTAAGAAGTCCATGAGTTAATCCACCTACACCACAAAACAAGTCAACACCAGCTATTTTAACATCTTTTGTTTTTGACTTTGTTTGTTTAACTTCTTTTTGTTTACTATTCATATTATTCAAAATTTTCACAAATATACCGGATTTCTTATCCTTGTTAGGACTTTATTTATTTAAGACATCTCAATAAACGATACTTAAAAATAATCAAATTATACCAAATAACCAAATAATAATTCATCTAAATTTCCTAACACAAACAAACTCCCTCATCCACTATAAGTAAATGGGGGAGTCGATTTATTCTAAGACATTATCAAAATCAAAAATTATTTCTTCTTTGATTTTTTCTTGTCTTTCTTTGTGTCTTTTTTCTTCTTGTCTGATTTCTTGTCGCTTTTTTTAACTACTTTTTTCTTGTCTTCTTTTTTAGCTTGTGCTTTATCGGCATCTTTAGCTAATTGTTCTTTAAGAGCGATTCTTGCAGCAGCAAGGCGAGCTATTGGAACTCTATAAGGTGAACAAGATACATAGTTTAAGCCGATAGTATGGCAGAATTCTACTGAATCCGGATCGCCACCGTGTTCGCCACAGATACCTAATTTAATATTCGGACGAGTCGAGCGACCTTCGGCTACTGCATGCTTCATTAAGAAGCCAACACCTGTCTGGTCAATAGACACAAATGGGTCAGCTTTATAGATTTCGCGAGCAACGTATTCAGGTAAGAATCTACCGGCATCGTCGCGGCTTAAGCCCATAGTAGTCTGAGTTAAATCATTGGTACCGAATGAGAAGAATTCGGCAACTTCAGCGATTTCGGCGGCAGTTATAGCTCCACGAGGAACTTCAATCATAGTACCGACCATATAGTCGAATTTCATTCCTGTTTCTTCCATTACTTCGCGAGCTACTCTACGAACGATTTCTTCTTGATTTTTCAATTCTTTAACATTTCCAACAAGTGGAATCATGATTTCAGGCATTACTTTCTGACCTTTTTTGATTACATTAACTGTAGCTTCAAAAATGGCACGAGCTTGCATTTCGGTAATCTCTGGATAGATTAAGCCGAGACGGCAGCCGCGGAAACCAAGCATAGGGTTGAACTCATGCAAAGCTTCAACTCTTTCTTTAACTACTTTAGCAGAGATGCCAAGTTCTTTAGCAACTTCTTTTTGACCGGCTTCATCGTGTGGTAAGAATTCGTGCAATGGTGGGTCGATAGTTCTAACTGTAACAGGGCGACCGTTCATAGCGGAGAAAATTCCTTCGAAATCAGCTCTTTGTAATGGTAATAATTTAGCCAGAGCAGCTTTACGAGCAGGAACATTATCGGCAAGAATCATCTCACGCATCGGACCGATTTTACCATCGCCGAAGAACATGTGCTCGGTACGGCATAGACCGATACCTTCGGCACCAAAAGCAACTGCGTTTGCAGCTTGGTCTGGTTGGTCAGCATTAGTGCGGATGTTTAATCTGCGGTATTTGTCTGCCCAGTCCATAATTTGTTGATACATCTGATAGACAGGAGCATCTTTAGGGGCTAAAGTTTTAGAAACCAAAACTTCAACTACTTCACTTGGTTTAGTAGCGATTTTACCATTGATTACTTCACCGGTTGAACCGTCGATAGAAAGATAATCACCTTCTTTAATTAGGAAGTCTTTGCCTTCTACTTTCATAGTGCGTGCTTTATAGTCTATATTTAATACTCCACAGCCTGCAACGCATACTTTACCCATTTGGCGGGCAACTAATGCCGCATGTGAAGTCATACCGCCACGAGCTGTTAATATACCTTCTGATGCGTTCATTCCGGCTATATCTTCAGGTGAAGTCTCGATACGGACTAAGATAACTTTTTCGCCCTTTTCATACATAGCAATTGCATCTTCTGCATTGAAAACTACTTTACCGCAAGCTGCACCGGGACCGGCGTTTAAGCCTTTAGTTAATAGTAATTTAGCGTCTAATGCTTTTTTCTTTTCATTTAGGTCGAATACCGGACGTAGCATTTGGTTTAATTGGTCAGGCTCGATTCTTAATAATGCTTCGTGAGGTTTAATCATGCCCTCTTTAACCATATCGTAAGCGATTTTGATAGCTGCCATAGCAGTTCTTTTACCTACGCGGCATTGAAGCATATATAGAGTACCTTCTTGAATAGTGAATTCCACGTCAAGCATGTCGCGGTAGTGTTCTTCAAGAATGTTACGGATTTCCATTAATTCGTTATATGATTTCTCGTCTTTTTCTTTTAATTGGATAATCGGAAGTGGAGTACGAGTACCGGCTACAACGTCTTCGCCCTGAGCGTTCATTAAGAATTCGCCATAGAAGTAGTTGTCGCCATTAGCAGCATCACGAGTGAAGGCAACGCCTGTACCGGATTTTTCGCCCATGTTACCGAATACCATTGCTTGAATGTTAACAGCGGTTCCCCATGAATCAGGAATTTTATTTAATCTGCGGTAAACATTAGCTCTTTGATTTTGCCAAGAGCCGAAAACAGCTCCGATAGCTCCCCATAATTGTTCTTTGGGGTCTTCTGGGAAATCTATACCGGCATGCTCTTTAATAGCTTTTTTGAATTCAACTACTAATTCTTTTAAATCATTAACAGTTAAGTCTATATCTAAAGTAATACCTTTGCTGTGTTTTTTAGCTTCGATAATTGCTTCGAATGGGTCGATATCATCTTTTGTTTTTGGTTTAAGGTCAAGAACAACGTCGCCATACATAGCAACAAATCTGCGGTATGAATCAAAAGCAAATCTTTCATTGCCTGATTTTTCAATTAAGCCTTTGATAGTAGTGTCGTTTAAACCTAAGTTTAATACAGTATCCATCATGCCCGGCATTGAAGCTCTGGCACCGGAACGAACGGATAATAATAATGGGTTTTTCGGGTCGCCGAATTTCATGCCCATTTCTTTTTCTAATTTAACAAGTGCAGCATCTACTTGTGAGTATAATACTTCAGGATAAGTCTTATTATTATCATAATAATAAGTACAAAGCTCAGTAGTAATAGTGAAACCGCCCGGTACGGGAAGACCCATGTTTACCATTTCGGCAAGGTTAGCACCTTTGCCACCAAGCAGATTTTTCATATCTGCACGACCTTCGGCATGCTTACCACCGAAGTAGTAAACATATTTATCGCCTTTAATTTTTTTGTCTTTTGCCATCTTAGCAAATCTCCGTTTGTTGAAAAATATCAAATTTATTTAAGTAATAATATTCTAAGTAATAATAACCTAAGTAATAATATTCTATTCAGTATGTAATATAATTATTTGCTAATGTAATGAAAGTTTAAAAATTCCAATTACTTGCTTTTAAAAAGTATTAAATATATCTCAGTAAAAATATCTTTTTTACAATTTTATACCTTTTTTTATAATATTTTATAAATGTACTTACCAAAAATAAACTGTCAAATATACGGAAAAATCATAAAAAAGACTAATGATTTATAATATTATTGAAAAGATTTTCTATGTCAGAAATAAATGGAAATATGCAATTATTTGTATTAGAACAAAAATATTTATAATACTATAAAAAAGAATTGAAAAGATTTTCTATGTCAGAAATAAATAGAAATATGCAATTATTTGTATTAGAAAAAATGATTAATAATACTATTATAAAAAATTGAAAAGATTTTCTATGTCAGAAATAAATGGAAATTTACTTTTTTCTTGCAAATATTAACAAATGAATACTATTCAAATTGTACTTATTAAAGAGAAAAGAGTAAAAAGTATTATTTACCAAGGAATGCTTATGTTATTTGTATAAATAGTAAAAGCTTCAGTGTTAAAATTGTATAAATAGCTTAAAAGATATTGGTTTAAAAAAATCATTTTTTGTTTAATAAATAAAATAGTATTTTTGTATAATTACTTTTAGAATTTTAAAATATAGGAGTTATAATGAAAATGTTATCTTTATATAAAAGCGATTTAGTAAGGACATATCTAAAATATATTTGTGTTATATTTATTATATATCCTTTAATAAACAATTTCTGCCATGCTCAAAGCTCATACTTGTTCTATTCTTTTAATGTAAATCCTTGGACATTTAATAGAATTAATGATGATGCAAGTAATCCAATTACTGTTTATACTCCTTCAAATTATCAGATTAACCATTCAGCTGCCGATGGTTCTATCAATAAGGTCTATTTTTATGAACCAACCTCTAATATTATTTATAAGTCAGATTACGACGGTTCCAATAGGACAACTGTAAAAACAACAAGTGCGGCTCTTACTTCTATTGCCGCCGGCAATGGGTATTTATATTATGCGTACCAGGCTGATCCTTATTCAGTAAGAAGATGTAATTTTGACGGTACTAATGATATTCAGATTTACCTTAATCCTGCTTATGGTACGGTAATGGAAATAGCTTTTGATCCACAAACCAATTACCTTTATTACTATGAAGTTCAATATGATAACACAAATAACAGGATATTCAGAACAGATAATAATGGTAACAACCCGACTACAATTTACAACAATATTTCTAAATTAGACGGAGCACCAGGGACAATTAATGGACTATCTGCAGGTGGAGGTTACGTATTTTTCGGATTGAATTCTGACCCTTGGACTTTTAATCGTAGAAATTCCGATGGTTCTAATCAAACTGTCGTTTTTACTCCGGCGACTGGTTCTGTTTTAAAAAGTGCTTATGACCCGGCGGTCAATAAAGTTTTCTTTTATGAATTTAATCCTTCAGGTAATCATGTGGTTTATAAATCAGATATAGGAGGTGCAAACTTAGTATCTCTATTAAATATAACACAAACTCTGACTTCTATATCTGCTCCAACAGCCAATCCGAATTCGTCCCCAGTTATTACAATTAATAATACTATACTTGCATACACAGAAAATGCTATAGCTACGCAAATTGATGCTACGGCAACTTTATCCGATGCCGATGGCGACGCACAATGGAATGGGGGCAAGCTTGAAGTGCAAATCACTGCCAATTCAGAAGGCACTGATGAAATAAGTATTCCGGATAATATAGTAGGAAGTATCAATACTAATGGCACAAATTTAAGAAATGTCGGTACTACTATAGGTACACTTAGTGCAAGTGAGGGAACCGTTACCAATGGCACAAAGCTCACAATTACTTTCAACTCAAGTGCAACTAATGCCTTGGTCGAGCAAGTATTGCGTGCGGTATGCTATCGCAGTACATCAAACGATATCGGTACTTCAAACCGTACAATTACCTTTACTGCGATTGACAATTTCCCTGCATCGTCTGTAGATACCCGGACAGTCAGTATTACTGCTGTAAACGATGCACCTAACCTTTCGGCGACAGGAACTAATCCTACCTTTACCGAAGACGGCTCAGCGGCAGTTTTGTATGGTTCCGCTTTGGTTTCGACTGTTGAAGCAGGGCAGACTTTGACAGAATTGGTGTTAACTATAACAAATATAAATGACTTAGCAAACGAAATACTATCAATTGACGGCTCTGATGTTGCTCTAACTAACGGTAATTCTGTAACAACAACAAATACTATGTCAGTAAACGTAAGTGTTGATATAACAACTGCCACAGTTACTATTTCAAAAGCAGGAGGTATCAGCCCTATCCTAATGCAGACACTTATTGATGGAATTACCTATCTAAATATAAGTAATACTCCAAATACTTCAAACCGAGTTGTTACTATTACTTCCATAAGGGATAACGGTGGAACTGCAAATGGCGGTGTTGATGTTACATCTCCTTTAATTGTATCAACTGTTTCGCTTGTTTCTCATAATGATGTTCCTACTTTGACTTCTTTTAGCGGCGTACTTGGAACAACTACTCAAAATACGGAAATCGAAATTACATTTGCCGAGCTATCTGCATTGGGTAACGAAGCCGATGTCGATGGCACAGTCGATGCATTTATTGTCAATACTGTAAGTACCGGAACATTGAAAATCGGAGCAAATGCCGGCATTGCTACTGCTTATGATGAAGTAACCAATAAAACAATCGATGTGGCAAACAATGCCTATTGGACTCCTGCAGTAGATGCTTTCGGAGCTTTAAATGCTTTTACGGTTACTGCTTTAGATAATAATAACGATGAAAGTGCTACTGCTGTTCAAGCAAATATTCAAGTAATTGATATTACAAATCCTGAAGTTAATAGTATTACAATTAACGGTAATCCTACTGCAACATCTTCATCCATTACTTTTACGGTTACCTTTAGTGAATCGGTAGTAAATGTAAGTACCGACGATTTTTACTTGTTCAAAGAAGGTACTGCTACCGGAACAATTGCTTCGGTTAGTGCTTCTACCGGAGCCAGTATTATTGTTACTATTAATACAATAGGTGGAACCGGAACATTAAGGCTTGACTTAGTAGAGTCAACAAATATTGCCGACGCTTCAGCAAATACTCCTCCGTTAGCATATACTTCGGGTAGCGTGCATACAGCGGATTTAGACGTTCCGACTTTGAGTTCTTCCGTTCCGGCGGATGAAGCTGCGGGAGTAAATGTTTCTGATGATATTATACTCACTTTCAGCGAAGATGTAAAATTCGGTACGGGTAATATTCAAATTATTGACATTGATGATGGATCAAGCACTATTACTATTGATGTAGCATCGCCCGGTAGCTTAGCTTCCATATTAGGCAATGTTCTTACTTTGAACCCATCAGCAGATTTGGATATCAATACAAACTACGCTATACAAATTGCAGTTACAGCAATAGAGGATATTGCGGCTAATAACTATGCTGGGATTTCTAACAATACGAGTTTGAATTTTAATACAATACCTACTATACCGCAAATCCAAGCATCAAACTTACGATTTTCTAATATCACTCGTACTGCAATGACTGTACGATGGGATAGAGGCGATGGCGAAGGCTGTATTTTACTTGCCCGCCCACAGTATAGAATTCCCTCAAACCCATTAAATGACGGTGATGAGTATTCTGCAACTGCAAATAGTAACTTTGTATCTGCACCGATTGCACAAGGGGCAAAGGTGCTTTATTTCGGTAACGATGAAAATCCTGTTGTCAATGTAACCGGGCTAAACCGTTATCAATTGATGTACTTTAAAGTATGTGAATTTAATACTATTGAAAGTCCGCTTTATCTTCAAGATGAAGCCACAAATAATCCTCGCTCACGCTGGACACTCCGCCGCGACGGATTGGCAGAAGAAGATTTGACAATAGATGCTGAATATCCGTACCCGAATCCTGTATCAAACTCAATTTCTACAACGCTTGATATATTTGAAGATGGCAATGTAACTGCATTATTATTTGATAATTCTGGCAAGCAAGTAGCTGAGCTTTACAATCAATTACTTAGATTTGGTACCCATGAATTGAAATTCAATTTGTCTAATGTCAGTTCGGGAACATATCAATTAATAATTACAAAGGGAAGTGAAGCATTAGCGTATCCGATTAGTATTGTTCAATGATGTACTAATAATATAGAATTGAGAAAAAGTTTTGTTTTCCAAGATTGAAAAATCAAATGGACGTTATCAAGAGCTTGTCTAAAATTAATAATAATTCCAAATCGTCATTAGGAGTGTAACGAAGTATCCAGAATTATCAATATTTAGCTTTATCCGGATCCTTCACTTCATCAGAATGACAAATTTTAGACAGCCTCTTGCTTGGCACATCAGAGAATAAATACGATTTTTTAACAGACTCTTCAGCGTGGGAATACAAACAAGTTGGTAAAACACAGTCCTACACCGAGTGTAATGCGGAGGCAAGTATTCTCCTAATTTCTTATTCCTAATAACTATTCCCTAGCCCCTAGCCCCGAACCCCGAACCCCGAACCCCGAACCCCGAACCCAATAGTACTCTATCGATACATTAAACTATTTCTTGCGATTATTTCTATAATCTTGAACATAATTCTTATGTTGTGAATAATTCGAAGAGAAGTTATGTCTGCCGGAACCGTCTCCTACCGCTACAAAGAATATGTAATTATGAGATTCCGGATCTAAAGCGGCATTAACAGAAGCTTTAGAAGGATTGTTAATAGGTCCGGGAGGTAATCCTTTGAATTTGTATGTATTATAAGGACTGTTAGAAGCCAAATCATCGTAAGTAAGCTTTTTCTTTGAGCCTATCCCGTACTGAACTGTTGGGTCGGCTTCGAGCTTCATTTCTTTTTTAATCCTATTGGTATATACTCCTGCAACGCGTTTTCTTTCCTCTATAACCGGAGTTTCGGATTCTATAATCGATGCTAAAGTAAGAATTTCTTTTTTGGATTTATTCATAGCATCGGCACGCTTTTTAAATTGAAAATTCCAAACCTCCAGATGTTCATCGAGCAGTTTATCTATTATATCAGCAGCAGATTGCTCCCAAAAAAAGACATAGGTTGCAGGCATTAAATAGCCCTCAACAGATTCGGCATTAATTACTCTTGATTTAAGTAAACTATCAGAATAGCATAGTCTTATAAATTCTTTTGATGAAGTGTTAAGCCTTTCTTCGATAATATTTGCAATTTCTTTGATTGTTAATCCTTCGGGAAAAGTAACCTTAACCATGTTGTTCTGAATACCGTGAACTAAAGCTCTGATAACGTCGTTGTTTGTATGGATTTTCTCAAATTTATATGAGCCTGCATAAATCTTTTTTCCTGTAAGCTTTGTGTAAACCTTAAAATAGGGTTTTATCAACCAGCTCGGAGTCATAATTTTTCTTGTGCTTAGAGTGTCTAAAATACTTTCAATACTTTGATTTTTAGTAACTGTCAGATAGAAAGGAGTATTAAGCTTTAAATGCGAATTCAAACTGACATAAGTATAGACTCCCAGTCCGGCTATTATAATAGCTACTATCGCAAAGAAATAAAAAAATGATTTGATTACTTTTTTCATGAAAAATATCGTACTCGTTAATTATAATAAAATATTATTTAAATTATTCAGCCTGAACTGAACCATCACTTAAATCAATTCTGAATAAATCACTGTAATTATAATAAAATATTATTTAAATTATTCAGCCTGAACTGAACCACCAATTAAATCAATTCTGAATAAATTACTGCTATTTTAATAAAAATATATTTAAATTATTCAGCCTGAACCGAACCATCACTTAAATCAATTCTGAATAAATCACTACTTGATTTATTTAATTCGGAATCAATAAAATCTCTTATAGCAGGTTTTAAATATTGATTATCTAATTCAAAGTAATTTATTGATAAAGCTAATATTTTCGACATATATTCCAAGGAAGCCATTTTATTAAGTACTACAATTTTCTGTTCATTTACTGTGCAGTACCCACTTTTGAAATTTCCGGCTTCTTTTCGGATAATTACACTATTATTCTTGCAAATATCAAATAACTCTTGGTAAATTTCTTTTATTTTCATTATTCTTTATTTCTGATTTTTAAAGGCTGAAATGCAGCAATACATACGATTGTTATTCCTGATAGTATCAGCATAGGGTCAATTACATTTAAACTTGTGAATCTTGTAAAAAAGAAATCTTTAATTGCTTGGCTGTCCGCAACGGCACCGTACCAGAAAATATTCGTTGCTAAATTATAATCTAACCAAAATAAATAAGCATTTGGAATTGATATTACAAAAACAATGATAAGACACATAAATAGCCAGCCGTAATTTCTGATTTCATTTCTGAACTTGATAAATAACAATATGGAAGCTAATAATAATATGCCAAAAGAAATATCGGTATATGGGGCAGCTAATGCATACATTCTAATTAATTGAGTTTTTAGTTCAAGTGAGTAATTCTTCAGCACCATCTGAGTTCCGGGCTCGAACATATCGTAAGAAATTATTACTCTAATAATTGAACCGCCTAACCAAAATACAAAACCTAAACCGGCTAAAGAAGAAATTATCTTATCAAACAAACTCATTTTTTTCATTTTATTACCTGTTTTTTTATTAGCTGTCATTATTATTTTTCAAGTTGCAAAAATACGAAATAATTGAAAATCTTTTTATACAATTTTTTTTTATTTTTTTGAAATAGGAAATTCCTAACCATACTCATTAAAATAGGTCATTATATTAAGTCTGTTGCAAAAATATATAATTTCCAATTTCCATTTGTCCCAAGAGGCTGACTAAAAAAAAGTTGTCATTCTGAACGAAGTGAAGAATCCAGATAAAGCTAACTTGTTGATAACTCTGGATTCTTCGTTACACTTAGAATGACGATTTGGAAATATTATTACTTTTTAGACAACCTCTTAATAAGCACTTAGAAGTTTGAAAAAATTAACAGTAAATAAATAATTTGGACTTTTGCAATAGCCTTATATTGCTATTTTGTATGGGTAGTAAGGGTAGCTGGGTGTTTTGGGTTCGGGGATAGGAACTTGGTATTTGAGGCTGGGGACTGGGAATTAGATATGGCATATCTAATGTTAATCGTAATTCGTAATTTGAAATTTGAAATTTGAAATAAGTAATAAGAATAATACCAGCCCCCGATTACCAGAGGCTGTGTAAATACTCGAATTAATTCATTCTACTCTAATGAACCTGAAGGTTAACCGTCAGGTTGATAGGTGCTTATTCTATTTTTCAATCTTACGTAAGTTAAAAATTTCCCTTTTTACACAGCCTTATTATCTAAGGGCACACAGTCCCCGGTGCAGACACTAATCAATACCAGTTTAAAATAGCGAAGAACAAAAAAATAATAAGGAGAATCAACTATATTAATAATAAAGCCTAATGAAAATAATGCAGTAAGTAACTATTTATACGATGTTTTGATTTTATTGGATTTAAGATTAAAAAATTCAATATCTACCGCATAAATAAAAGGGATTATTAATAAGTTGCAAGATGAAGAAATATCATAAACTAAACTGTTGTGGAATGCTGATAATATCTCCGAAAGTCCGGCACTGCCAAGTTGCCTATGAGCAATAATAATAAATAATACTCTGAATAACGCAAAAAAAAATAACTATACAAAAATACTTTGATAAGTAGCTGAAAAGACAGAGGGATAAATTCCCAAATTCTATTTATTATTTTCATAACCCATTTAGTCAATATTCTGTTAAAATATTTATTCAAATTTAAGAATTACAAAATTAAAATAAAATGATATTAGAAATTATAAATATACTAAGTTAAAATGTAATAGTATTAAAACAAATATTCAGTTAGTTTGGTAAATTATAATAATATATTGATTACTTGCTAAAATGTTTTCATAAAGACTATTCAGATTGAATTAAGTTAAAAATAAAAATATTATCGAAATTAATACGTATATTTAAAAAAAGTATATAATAATTATCACTTCAATGGGAGATTTAGTTTATTATGAAATACATATATAGAATGAAAAAATAAAAGTTGAGTTAGTAATAAAAGGTGTAAAATATTTGTTTCTAAAGAAAAACCAAACGAATTTGAAAAGATTAAATTGATGAATTACTCTATGCAAATACAGATGAATATCCATGACCTAAAGATGTTATAATTTAAGCTAAGGGATAATATGGGAAATAATATATTATTTAAATCCAGAAATTACAATCAAATAAAGATATGGGAAAATGTATCTGAATTAGAATGGAATGATTACAAATGGCAATT
The DNA here is from genome assembly GCA_942493235.1 of uncultured bacterium. Lineage (GTDB taxonomy): Bacteria > Bacteroidota > Ignavibacteria > Kapaibacteriales > UBA2268 > ENR-C587. The sequence continues at coordinate 2,022,832 of OW818676.1, forward strand.
AAAGAATTCTATTAAGAGCATAGAGCAATTACAACAAGTTATCGAACTAAACAGTTACCAAATCCAAGAAATAAGTAAAACTATCAATAAATTAAGAAAACAAGGTAAAGAGCCTCTCAGAATAACACCCTATTATGCCTCTTTGATGAATTCGAATCCTTTTAATAGTTATACACTAAAAGGACAATTGAATATCAAAAGAATAGATCCGATTTTTTGGCAGTCTGTAATTACTCCTGCTAATTTACTTTTTCCTAACACCGGTGTAGAAGGGTCTATGAAGGAGGAAACTAGAAGTTTTGGTGCCGTTTATCAAAGGTACCCTAACAGAGTTGCATTATTCGTCGGGCAAAATACAAATTGTGCTTCTTATTGTGTTCATTGTCAAAGATCAAAGTCGCTTGATTGTAATAACAAAGTTGATTTGGTTGCTATTAAAAAAGGATTGTTCTATATTGCCTATAATAAAAATATTGACGAAGTCCTTATTACCGGCGGTGATGCTCTAATGATTGATATTGAAAGACTAAAATATGTTCTGGAGGAATTAAGTAAAATTCCAAATGTTCGTTCTATACGAATTGCTACTCGTACTCCTGTTGTTTTACCGATGATTATCACTGATGAATTACTCGAAACTATTAGAATATCGGCTAATAAATATAATAAATCAATTGAAAAATATGTTTATTTTATGACTCATATTAATCATTATAATGAAATAACAAAAGAATTACACGCATCGGTAAAAAAAATATTAAGTTATGGATTTACAGTCAGGAATCAAACAGTTCTGTTAAATCATGTCAATGATTCTTATCAAATATTAGGTGAAACATTTAGAAGGATGTTCTGGATTGGTGTTCACCCATATTATCTTTTACAATGTCATAAAGAAAAGGGCATTGTACATTTTATTTCGCCTATTCAGGTAGGCAAAATTTTTATTAAGCATTTACAGGGGTGGATTTCAGGCGTTTGTATTCCTAAATATGCTGTTAACATAGAGGGCGGGGGTGGAAAAGTATTACTAATGCATTCAGGGCATGATACACTAAATATCGGTAATGATATTGAGAAAATAATATCCGAAAGTTACGCTACTGTTGATACATGGGATGATAAACATATATATAAATACGAAGCATTAGGTAGGGCAACTATTGAAGAATATGAAAATTCAATGAATGTAATGAATAAATTTATTGGTAGGGAAGGTGTTTTTAAGCCAAGAATTATTATTATTGACGATGAAGGGAATCATCTTTTTACTACTAACAGAAAAAAATTACCTCAATTTGATAATAAAAAAAAGTCCAAATATTTTGGTTATCTAATGCAAAATAATAATTTTCCACTTACTAATCCTTTTTTAATAGAGTCAGAATTAGAAGCTCAATATACAATGTCAAATTCAGCAGTTAATTGTTCTCATCCAATTGAAAGACAAAAAAAATGATATTAAAAAAGTATTTTAGAATCATTGTAGAAAGATTTAGTATTGCACATCAGCAAGAAGATATGAATGATATTCAGAGTTCAATTGAAAAAAATATTGAATTTAAAGGTATAAATATTTGGACTTTGATTTTTGCAATATTTATTGCTTCTATTGGGCTTAATATAAATTCAACAGCGGTAATAATTGGTGCTATGTTAATTTCCCCTTTGATGGGTCCTATTATGGGGCTTGGGTTCAGTGTAGGAATTTTTGATTTTGATTTATTAAAAAAATCTTTTAAAAACCTTTCTGTTGCTGTTATAATAAGCGTGATTACATCAGCGACCTATTTTATTATCAGCCCTTTAAATGAAATTCAGTCTGAATTGCTTGCTCGGACAACGCCTACAATTTATGATGTGCTTATTGCTCTTTTTGGTGGATTGGCAGGAGTATTTGCCGGTTCTACCAAAGAAAAAGGCAATGTTCTACCCGGTGTAGCTATAGCAACTGCTTTGATGCCTCCGCTTTGTACAGCAGGATATGGCATTGCATCTTTGAATTTTGTATTTTTCATTGGGGCTTTTTATTTGTTTTTTATTAATGCCGTTATGATTAGTCTATCGACCTTTTTAATGGTAAGATTTTTACAATTCCCTTTTAAACAATTTGTTGATAATAAAAAGAAATACAGAGTGCGTAAATATGTTATAATAATTGTTACTCTGACGGTTATTCCGAGTATTTACTTAGGTTATTTGATTATTGAAGAAAATATTTTCAAAAATAAAGTTACTGAATTTATTGAGAAAGAATTTGATTTTCAAGAAACATTGTTAATTAGTAAAGAAGTTGATTATAAAGCATCAGATTCAAATTCAATTATTGCTGTGTTAGCCGGAAAAGTATTAGAAAACACACAAATTGATGTTTTAAATCGTAAACTTATTAAATATGGGATAAATAATACTAAACTTATAATAAAACAAGGAATTAATAGCACTTCGAATAAAATTGATATAAAACAATTAAAATCAGGAATTATTGAAGATATATATAAGAAAAATGAGACTGTTTTACAAAACAAAGATGAGAAAATTAAGCTTTTAGAGCAAGAATTATTGCTGACAAAAGCTACTCAATTCCCGATTGAAAGTATTAGTAACGAACTTAATATCATTTATCCTTCGATTAATTCTATTAGTCTTTCGAAAGCTAATTCTTATAATGTCTTAAACAAAATACTTGATACAAACATAATTGTCTTAATTGATTCCAAGAAATCTCTCAAGAAAAAAGATATTGAGAAAATAAACCGTATTTTGCAATTGAAATTCGAGAACAATAAAATAAAAATACTAATTGAATAAATATTCAATTATTTACTATTGAAATTATATTCTTGATTGAAATTGAAAAAGTATTTGCATAATTAAAAATATTTTCTTAATATTGGGATTATTAAAAAAATCAATTTAGAATATCATTGCTTGAGGAAAATTTATGAAAAGATTTTTATATGGCTTTAGCTTAGTAATTGTAATGGCTCTTTTTTCAAATGTGCAACCCTTACTATCGGAAATTACTTCTTCCGGGAAAGATTTTTGGTTTACATTTCTACCGAATTATCATAATAACAAGTGGAGCTTGGATAACCTTAAGTATGCCGATTCACTATATGTTTTTATAGGGTCTTCAAAAGCTACACATGGTACTATCGAGTATTATAATAAATATGGTTCAAAATTTATTGATACTTTTTCTATTACGGATCCTTCTGTGATTTATACATTCAAAGTATGCTATTATGATTTTGAATTAATCGGATTAAATGACAGTAAGATGGAGCCTTCCGGCACTGATATGATGAACGAGAAGATAACTAAGCTCTCATTTCATATTATAGCCGACGATGATGTTTACGTATATGGATTAAACAAAGCGTTAATGTCCAGTGATGCCTTTTTAGCCTTACCTACTAATTCTCTTGGTAAGGAGTATTATGTAATGAGCTATAATTCAGATTTTAATTATGACCCCTATTCTGACGTGGTTGAAGCATTTTATGAATCAAGAACCCCATCGGAATTTGCTGTTGTCGCAACCGAAGATAATACCGTAGTAACTATCAAGCCGAGTGATGTTACTTATACATCGAAGACATCAGACCAACAAGTAGTAACTATGAACAAAGGCGATGTCTATTTAGTTCAAGCAAATGTCGAAATAACTATGGATTACAGAGCAGATTTGACCGGCTCTTATGTAAGTGCCGATAAACCGATTGCTGTTTTTGCCGGTCATCAGAGGGTTACTATCCCTTACGATTATGAATACTACAATAGGTCAAGAGATTACTTAATTGAACAGATGATACCGCTCTCGGCTTGGGGAATGAGTGCATTTATTGTTCCGATAATAGCTACGCCCGGTGATAATGGGCAGGGGTATGATATTTATAGAATACTATCCGGTTATGACGCTACTACAATTACAATTAACGGGACGGAAACTATAACTTTAAATAAGGGAGAATACTCAGAAAGAATGTTAAATAACGCAGTTCAGATTACCGCTGATAAACCATTTTTAGCTGCTGTATTTAAAAAAACTTCGCTTGAAATCGGCGACCCTTTTATGTTACTAATTCCACCAAAAGAACAGTTCTGTAGTAGTTACAGAATAATCCATCCTAATTGTAAAGATATTAGTACCGGCTCAGGATTTTATTCTAAGCAATATATAATTGCAGTTTTACCTAAAGATATAAAGGATTCTTTATATATAAATAATATTAGGCAGACTACTACTGTTAATAGCTCGGATATTCCTAACTCGAATTACTGGTGTGGTACTTATCAAATAACCGAAGGAATTCATACTTTGAGAGCTTCTAAACCTTTTGGTGTTTACGTACTCGGATATGGATATGCTGATTCTTACGGATATATCGGCGGGCTTTCACTTAATGCGTTATTGAATTCGGGTCCGGTTGTAAAAGCAGAAATTGACTGCTTTAAAGCCAAAGCTTATGCTTATAGGTCATTAACTATTAATCCCGCAGTTGATACTGTGAAATTCATTTCCGATTCGTCAAGCAATATAAACTATTCTTTGCTTTCACTTAGTGCAGATTCTGCTTACTTTAATATAGAATTGGTCAATACTGTTTTTGATGGTAAAGCTTGCATAAATGCAATTGACGAAAACGGAGTAACTACTTATGAAAATATTGAAATACCCGGGTTAACAATTTCGACTGAAGCAAATTTTAATCCAATATTAAAAGAATATCTATTGGTTGGGCTTGATGCCGAAATAACTATCGATTTATATAATTACGGTAAATTCCCACAGAATATTATATCTGCAATAGCGGAGTTTCCTAACTATTTTCAATCTAACTTAGAGGCTCAAGTACTAAATCCCGGGCAGCATATTAGCTTTAAAGTGAAATTAATTGATAATCCGCAGTCATCACTATTCTCTAAATTAAAAATAAAAACAGATTGTGGCGAGAGAGATATAGCTATTTTGAATTATGTATCCGGAACTTGTGATTATAGAGAGTTCAATTATCCCGATTTCATGAATACTTCAAAATACGTATTAGTTCATAATGCGAATTTACAAGATTCTATGATTTATATTACTCAAGCAACGAACTATAAAGAAGGTGCTATCTGGCATAAGGAAAGAGTGCCTGTTAGAGAAGGATTCAATACCGAATTTACATTTAAAACATCAAAAGGGGATAATCATGATGCACTTGATAATTCTTTGTCCGGTGCTGACGGTATCGCTTTTGTTATTCAATACGATAGCCCTTATGCAATCGGCTCGGCAGCAAAAGGAATTGGTTACGAATATATTAAAAATGCAATAGCTATCGAATTTGATTTGTTTAATAATGGAGACAATCAAATATTAAATATTGGCGACCCTAATGGTAATCATATTGCTTTGATGGTACCTGTGGATACTGTCCTTAAATCGAGCCATGTAACTAATCAATTCGCATTGATTAATAATCCGATAGTCTTTTTACCCGATATTGAATATCATGTATCTATTAGTTATAACAGAGAAGAGAAAAAAATTGTTATTGAAATTCAGCAGGGTGATGAAGAACAGATTCATCAGTATGAAATTAATAACTTTGATATTTGCGAGCATATTAATTTAGAAAAGGACTATTTTGCTTGGGTTGGGTTTACATCTGCTACCGGCAATGCGATGCAGGAACACATATTAGTGGATTGGCATTTCTGCCCTAAATGGTCTGCCGCTTCCGGTGTGAATTCCGAAAATATTCATTCTTACAATGTTAGTCAAGACGAGTATAGCTATACTTTGGAAATAAATAATTCGGGTATATATGATGTTAAATTATATGATATTAAAGGTAATGTAATCGAAAATGTATTCAGTGGAGAAATTTCAACTAATACTGCTTTTCAGATTTCAAAGAAAAATCTTAGCAGTGGCGTTTATTACTTATTAATAAATTCGAGAAATACATCAAAAACTTATAAATTGAACTTAATTAAATAATTGATATTTTTTAGAAATACCCGTAATGAGTTTTCCATTACGGGTTTTCTATATATATTTGTAAACTATTATTATAATTAATGAATGTATGCTGATGATACTCGACAATGGAATTAAATACGAAGAACCCCTATTTAGACCTCCTGCTGAAGCAAACTCCTTTATATTACAAGCAACTATAGGATGCAGTTGGAATAAATGCAGTTTTTGCGAAATGTACTCAAACAAGCAATTTAGAGCTAATTGCATAGATAAAATTGAAAACGATATAAAGCTGTATTCAAAGATTTATCCAGATACTAAAAAAGTATTTATTGCCGACGCTAACGCATTAGTATTGCCAAATTCTCAATTAATTAAGATATTAGATTTGCTGATTCAATATTTCCCGAAACTGCATAGAGTTAGCTCATATTCTTTGCCATCGGATATTTTACGCAAAACCGAATCGGAACTTAACGAGCTGTTAATAAGAAAATTAAATCTATTATACATCGGTATAGAAAGTGGCTCTGATAAAATATTGCAATTTATAAATAAATCCGAAACATCGGCTTCTACAATTAATGGAATTAATTATGCACACAGTGCCGGATTTGAAACATCGGTTATGATTTTAACCGGTCTGGGAGGTAAATTATTTTCTGAAGAACATATAGTAGAATCGGCAAAACTAATTAACCGGATTAATCCGAAATATTTATCGACTTTAGTATTAAGTTTCCCTTTCGGAGTAGATCACTATCGAAGTAAAATTAATTATGATTATCAAGAAATGCAAATATTTGATTTATTGATAGAATTGCAGTTGTTTATTAGCAATTTAGAGCTCAATGGAACTATCTTTCGCTCAGACCACGCTTCTAACTATCTTTCATTAAAGGGAGTACTAAACAAAGATAAAAATAAGCTATTGGATATATTAAACTATACGATTACAAATCATAAAGTCGAGCTACTAAGACCCGAATGGGCGAGAGGTTTGTAATTTTCCTTATATAGCAAATTGATAGTATATGTTGATGTTTTATATAAATAAGTAACGAAATCTTGAGATACGATAAAGCATTTCTAATCAAAATATTATATGCTAAAATCCGTTCTATAAAAGATTGTTTTAAATAAATAAGAGTTTAATATGAAATATATATATTGGTTTTTTGCTTTATTAATAAGTTCAAATACATATTTATACAGTCAGAAAATGCTGATACCAATGGACTTGTCGCAAAATGACCATCTAAAAGCTTACGGTTTGGTTTACTTTGTTCTTAACCAAGCTCAAGAAGTGGACTGGCTACTCAACTATCGTGGCGGTTCTTTTATGACTGACTATAACGAAATTATCGCCGGCGAATGTAGAGTTCGTGGTGTAAGTTATGAAAATATAGATGGAGCTACTGCTGCCGGAATATATTCCGAAGTTCAGCAGCAGGACGTTAATATGGACTTAGTAAAATTAGAAAAACCTCCGAAAATAGCCGTATATGCTCAGCCCGGTACTCAGCCTTGGGATGATGCCGTTAGATTAGCTCTCGAATATGCGGAAGTACCTCACGAGATTATTTGGGACGAAGAGGTGCTGACTAATAAACTAAAAAATTACGATTGGCTACACCTGCATCATGAAGATTTTACCGGTCAGTATGGTAAATTCTGGGCAAATTATCAAAATACGCCTTGGTATATAGAGCAAGTTGCTTTAAATGAGGGTATGGCAAAAAAAATGGGGTATCAAAAGGTTTCTAAAATGAAATTAGATGTTGTGCTTGCTATCAGAGAGTATGTTTCTCAAGGTGGTTTCCTATTTGCTATGTGTAGTGCTTCCGATAGTTATGATATTGCTCTTGCAGCCCAAAATGTTGATATTTGTGGTCCGATGTTTGACGGCGATGCCGCTGACCCGAATTCAAATCAAAAATTGGATTATACTCAAACATTTGCTTTTGAGAACTTTAAACTGATTATGGACCCGTACATATATGAATATTCAGAAATTGACTGTACCGATGAAGCTATGATCAATCCGGATATTGATTATTTTACTTTATTCGATTTCTCGGCTAAATATGACCCGGTTCCTACTATGCTAACGCAAAACCATGCAAATGTAATTCATGGATTTATGGGGCAGACTACTGGATTTCATAAGAGATTTATTAAAAAAGCTGTTACTATAATGGCTGAAAGAGACGGAACAGACCAAGTAAGATATATTCATGGGAATTTCGGGAGAGGGCAATATACTTGGTTCGGCGGTCATGACCCCGAAGATTATAGGCACTTGGTTGGCGAAGAGCCAACGGATTTGAAATTGCATAAGAATTCAGCCGGATTTAGACTGATTCTTAATAATGTACTTTTCCCTGCTGCTAAGAAAAAAGAACAAAAAACATAATTTAAAAGTTAAAATTTTTATTCGTTTATTTTGAAAATATTTCGTATATTTATTATTGTTTTTATTATGTTTTGTAAAATGAATTATTTAGAATAACAATTTGAAGTAGATTGATGATATTTAATAAAAGAAATTTATTAGTCGGATCGGTTTTATTTTTAGTGCTTTTTTATTATAGTGCTTGGGCTGATAACATAATTAGTGTAAAAGACACTTTAATCCCTCGCGGAGAGATATATTCTATTCCGGTAAATGTTAATATTGAAGCAGCTCAAATTGATTCTATCGAATTTGAATTTGAATTTAATCCATTTGTAATTGATATAAAATCTGCAATTATAAATCCGGATATTGTGATTTCAGTCCCCGAAATTTCCTATTATTCGAATCTTACTTCTCTAATCGGGAAATTTACCGTAAAAATAAAGAATATAAGTAATACATCTTTTAATGATGATTTATTTTATTTGAATATTGAGGGCTTAGTATCATCAGATTCCATAAGCCCGTTGAAAATTAATAAGTTTTGGATAAATCAGATTATTACTGATTATACTGCCAATAATGCCATAATAAATGTTCCCGGAGAAGCAATTTTGCAGAATTATCCCGAGGGATTGTTTATGAATTATCCGAATCCTTTTAGGGGTTCAACTACCTTTACTTTCAATATAGAAAAGAAAACAACTGCTAAGTTTGAATTATATAACTCTTTAGGTATTAATGTATTTGACGAATCGGATATATTATCGCGATTAAGAATAATGAGAATTATCACTGGTGGTCCTATCCAAGAGATAGAAGATCTAACTCAAGAGCTTGAGCCCGGCAAGTATTATTTAGTATTTAGAGCTGACGAGACAATTCTGGCAAGCAGTCATTTGATAATGGTTATGAAGACCAAAAATGATTCATATTCCAAAAGTTTTCTATTTTTGAAATAACATTTATTAAAGATAATTATTAAAGAAAATTATTAAAAGATGAAAATTCTACAAATATTATTTATATTATTTTCGGGCATAGTATTATTGCCAATGGATTCGTATTCTCAAAAGGATTCTGCCGATATTTTAAGCACAAAGATTAAGTATATGAATCCCGAGGGCAATGAATTTTGGTTATGCTTTCAGAAGAATTTCAAAGAACCAAAGAAAAAAAGTGATTCAGAAAATCAGCTTTTCCTTGAGCTGTTCATTACCGGAGACAAAGATGCTAATGTAGCAATCGAAATAGAAGCTTTGGACTATAAAACCAGTTTTTTTGTTCCCGGCGGAACAGTAAAAAATGTTAAAATACCATCTGAAGCACAAGTATTAAGTGAAGAAATTATTGAGCGTCTTGCCGTGCATGTAGTCTCTGATAATGCAATTTCAGTCTATGGTCTTAACCGTAGAAAGCAGACTACTGATACATATTTGGGGCTTCCGACCAAAGTGTTGGGTAATGAATACCGCGTTATGTGCTATACTGTTTCAGAAGGGTTGATGCCACAATTTGCTATAATTGCCACCGAAGATAATACCGAAGTTACGATTACCCCATCAGTAAATACTACTAAACACCCTGCAAATATCTCTTATAAAGTAAATATGAAAAAAGGTGATGTTTATCAGGTAGTTGCAAATTTTGAGATGAAAAGCTCTTGTGATTTAACCGGTTCTATTGTAAAAGCCAATAAAGATATTGCCGTATTCAGTGGGCACCAATGTGCTTATGTTACGCCGAGAGTAATCGCCTGCAACCACTTAACCGAGCAGATGCCGCCACTTAATTCATGGGGCAAGCATTTCTATATCGGAATGATGAAACGCCGTTCAATATACACTTATCGCATACTTGCAAATGAAAATGATACTAAGATATTCGAAGATAATAAATTAATTAAAATATTGAATGGCGGAGAATATTTTGAGTCTAATTCAAGGAAGAATATTCAAATTACTGCTTCAAAGCCGGTATTAGTTGCTCAATATTCTCAGGGATTTCGTAACGGCGATTCTATCGGCGACCCTATGATGCTAATGATTAGTCCTACTCAACAATTTTTAAAGCATTATAGATTTGCTACTCCGATTAATGGCTCGTGGAGACACTACGTCAATGTGGTAGTACCTACTAAAGCAATTAATACTATCAGAGTAGATAGTGCAAAAGTTGATTCTTCTGCTTTTGAAACTCTTGGAATAAGTCGTTATTCTATTGGTTCGATTGAAATCCCATTCGGACCTCATACTATTGAGGCAGATTTGCCTTTCGGAATGTATTCGTACGGCTTCGGATATGAAGCCGATGCATTCGATGCTTATGGTACTATGGGCGGTCAGTCATTTGTTGAAATTGATGAGACGCTTGACACTCTGCCTCCGATGGCTGAAGAAAAAATTTCTAACGATATGATAACCGTTATTGCTCGCGATGATAGAATAGACGATACCGGACTTAAAAGGATTGATGTTGACTTTTCTCAAGGTATAAAGTTTGAAATTCCGAAAATTGAAGAAGGCACTTCTCAGGTTTTGTTTACTATTAAACCGGAAAATTCTTTATCACAAGGGAAAGCAATTATTACAATCGGCGATGCCTCTGCCAATACTGTGCAATACACAGTTTGCTATGTATTTGACCCCAAAACTGAAAGAAATGTATTCCTGTTTTCGCAAGGTGAAATTGAGGAATGCAAACCTGACCCGGGATTTCAATTAGGAATATTCGGCAAATATTCATTTGATTCACATTTGCTTGATTTTAATAATAGTGCTGGATATGATTTTAAAGGCAGTTTTGATTCTAAGCTTGCTAAAGATTTTAATTTCGGTTTGTATTTCGGAAGGAGATTTTGGGATCAAATTAACCTATCGGCTCGTTTATCGTTTGAAAAATACTCCGGTGTATTTACTGCAATCGGTCAGATAGACAGCATAAGAGATGAAAATTCTATGCAACTAAAGCCATATCAACAGTCTAAAACATTAGAATTAGACGGTATAAATATGCACTTAAATTTAATGGCTGAATACTATATGACTAATATTTTCTATTTATGTGGCGGATTAGATTTTGCTCTCAATTTATCTGATGCCGTTATAATTAAAGATAATATTTTACAGCCTGAAGATTATACTTTTACCGATGGTACTACATCGCATAAGGCAGTCGATGCACCTGATAATTTATCAAGTATCTCAAGTCTTAGATTGTTAGTAAATCTTGGCTGCGGTATTAATTTCCCGATTATTACTTCTGTATCGGGCTTTTCTGAATTGAATATCGGACTGCCGATAAATTCTATAATAAATGATGACTCTTGGTATTTATTCAGATTTTCAATTCTTGCCGGCATAAAGTATAGATTTTAACGAAATCAGATAAATAATGAATAGTATAAATTCAATCATTGCGGTTATTTCAAAAGAGATAAAGACCGAATTCCGAACTAAATATTCGAGTTCAGCATTATTACTATTTATACTTACTTCCCTTTCGATTATTATGTTCAGCTTAAACGGGATTGAACTTTCAGATGAGTTGGTTGCAGGACTTTATTGGATATTAATATTTTTTGGTTCTATGACCGGATTATCAAAATCATTTGTAATTGAAGAAGAAAAGTCAACCTCTATGCTTTTGAAAATGAATTCTTCGCCTATCTCAATATATATTGGCAAATTGTTGTTTAATCTCTTAAATAGCTTAATAATCAATTATTTTACTGCATTTCTATTATTAATGTTTATCAGTGAATCCGGTACTAAATCTCCGTTTATATTTTTTATTATTATATTAGTATTTAGCGTTGTGATTTCTGCCTCTACAACAATTATTTCTGCAATTATATCTAAAGCAAATGCTAAGGGAGCTATATTTTCTGTATTATCATTCCCGATATTATTGCCGATAATTATTACAGGAATTGATATAACTATAGCGTCAATTGTCGGAACTACATTCGTCGCTATTCAAAATGATATTATCTTTCTTTTAGCTTACGGAGGAGTGTTAATCACTGCTTCGATTATACTTTTTGAAATAGTATGGCGTGATTAATCCTAAATTTGATACAATATAGGGTCATTAGCTCCGGCTGATTCAAAGCCTTTTAATCTTAATAAGCAGGAGTCACAGGTGCCACAGGCAGCTTTTTCAGACTTATAACAGCTCCATGTATAATTAAAAGGCACTTTGAGTTCGATTCCCTTTTTAACAATTTCGGCTTTTGTGTAGTCTATGATTGGCGTTACAATTGTAATTTGAGTTTCGGGTTTGGTGCCGTAATTAATTACCATTTGGAAAGCATCAAAAAATGATTTTCTGCAATCGGGGTATCCGCTAAAATCCACTTGAGTAGCACCGATAAATAATGCCTTAGCTCCGATTACTTCTGCCCACGATGTGGCTATAGCTAGTATATTTGCATTTCTAAAAGGCACATAAGAGTTTGGAATTTCAGACTTATCCAAACTCCCGACTTCAATTTCCATACGATTATCAGTAAGGCTTGAGCCGCCGATTTGAGATAAATGATTAATATCTACTACTAATTTTTTTTCAATATTATAATGTTTGCAAATATTTTGAAAGCAAATAAGCTCTTTATTTTGCGTCTTTTGACCATAATTTAAGTGCAATGCTGCTACTTCAAATCCTTGTTCTATAGCGATGGCAGTACAAACTGCCGAATCCATCCCACCTGATAATAATACTACAGCAATTTCTTTTCCCATTAAACTTCCGAATTGTTTTTTCATTAATGATTTACTATAAATTCAAACATAAAATCTTTGTTTTTTAATTATACATTCTGAGTCAGAATCTAATACTCAATTTGTAAAGTATATTTATATAATTGCAATCAAGAATAGCGAAAATATTCAATATATTGAATATTTTCGTATTTTTATGAAATATAAAAACAAAATATAATTCTAAATATTCTCAAATCTACCCTGAGTAGGGGTAGGGGAGACATCTTTCCCTAAGTTAATTAGGGCAGGTTTATATTGTCTGCTGCCAGCCATATTCTGAATATCCATCAATGCTTGAATTAATGCTTCTGGCCTCGGAGGGCAACCCGATACATATACATCAACAGGCAGGAATTGGTCTATCCCTTGCACTACCGAATATGAACGGAACATGCCACCGGTAGAAGCACAAACTCCCATACTCAAAACCCATTTAGGGTCTGGCATTTGGTCATATATTTTCCTAACTATAGATGCCATTTTATAAGTTACTGTGCCGGCAACTAACAAAATATCGGATTGTCTCGGAGTCATTCTAAAAACTTCCGAACCGAAACGAGCTACATCAAATCTCGGTGAAGCAAATGCCATCATTTCGATTGCACAGCACGATATTCCAAGTGGCATTGGCCACATTGAATTTTTTTGAGCCCAACGTAATACAGCATCTATACTTGTGGTTAAAAAACCTTCTTTCTCGACTGTCTGAATTAATCCCATTCAAATCCACCTTTTCTTTTTTCGTAAAAGTATCCCAATAATAATACAAAGATAAAAATACTCATAGCAATAATTCCAGGCAAACCCATTTGTTTAAATTGTACTGCAAATGGATAAAGAAATACTACTTCAATATCGAAAATTATAAAGCTAACTGCTACCATATAAAATTTTACCGAAAATCTGTCTCTGGCTGTTCCATAAGGCACCATACCGCTTTCGTAAGTAGTGGATTTACCTTTTGTAGAACGCTTAGCTCCAAGAAATTCAGATAAATACATAAATAATACTCCAAAGCCGAAGCCGAATATTATAGTTAATATCAATGGAAAATAATCAATCAACATACTATACACCATAAATAATAATTGATATTTTGCAATAACGTAAAATGTTTGGATATATTATAAAAATAATCAGAGGGTATCATAATTATTAAGGTGAGGGTTGATTCAATTACGAATTTCAAATTACCAATTACGATGTACATAAGATATGCCATTTCCAATTCCTATCCCCGAACCCCCAAAAAGAACCACCCCGTCATCGCTTCGCGATGCCACCCCTCATTGAGGGGAATTTTAAGATTAGTTGCGAAACAGCTTTATTACCGATGTTCAACAGCTAACGCTGTTGTAAGAAAAGAACTTTTTCACACTATGCTTTCTACTTCCAACTTCCTACTTTAAAACTTTCAACTTTATAACTTTACAAACTTCCCCCAAAAAGAACCACCCTGTCATCGCTTCGCGATGCCACCCCTCATTGAGGGGAATTTTAAGATTAGTTGCGAAACAGCTTTATTACCGATGTTCAACAGCTAACGCTGTTGGAAGAAAAGAACAAATTCTAAATTCCTATCCCCGAACCCCGAACCCCGAATTAAGAACCACCCCGCCATCGCTTCGCGATGCCACCCCTCCAATTGGAGGGGAATTTTAAGATTAGTTGCGAAACAGCTTTATTACCGATGTTCAACAGCTAACGCTGTTGGAAGAAGAATCCATACATGCTCTTCAAGCCCTCTCCTTCGGAGAGGTTTTGGGTGAGGTTGAAAGAATTTTCAGCTTCCAGCCGCACAACGCAGAGCATAGTGCGGAGACGTGCAAATTCCTACTTCCTAATTTCCACTTCCTACTATAAAACTTTCCACTTTCAACTTTATAACTTTATAACTTCCGCAGCCCCCGAACCCCGTTTACTATCTATTTATTTAAATAATTTTAAAAAAAAGCTTGACATTGAATAAAAAATTTCGTAAATTGCTATTGCGTATGTAGTAAGAAAGTAAATTTTATGTTAAGATTACTTGTTAGATTTAGAGTATTTATTGCCACAGTGCTGATTTTATCGGCTTGTAGTGATATTGAGAATTCTGTAAATCCTACTCATCAGCAAGTTAAATCCGAAATAAAATGGAAATGCGATAATAACGGCAATAAATTATACAAAATATACTACAAAGAATTCGACAACACCGGCAATGTTATTAAAATAACTGAATACGATAAAAATGGTAGTATTCTCTCTTGTAAATTAGTTAGTTATCAAGATAAAACCAGCAAAGAGACTGTTAATTACTTCAATAAAATCGGCTCAATTGATTCTACTGTTGTTACAAATAACTTATACGACAGTAAAGGCAATTTGGTAGATAAAAATTCTTGTACTTCCGAAGGCGATACATTAATCTCATACAGTTATAAATATGACGATGCGGGTAAATTGATTTATTCACTTGGCAAAGTTAAAGCTTCTATCGGGTTCACTTCAATTGAAATCAAGTATGCATATAATGATAACGGTTCTCTTAAAGAAAGAATTCAGTCTGATGCTAAAAGCGGAAATTTTCAGAAAAAAGACAATTTCAATTATAAGCCGGACAATAAAACTATTGAGAAAATCACTACGAATTC
The DNA here is from genome assembly GCA_942493235.1 of uncultured bacterium. GTDB lineage: Bacteria > Bacteroidota > Ignavibacteria > Kapaibacteriales > UBA2268 > ENR-C587. The sequence continues at coordinate 2,038,606 of OW818676.1, forward strand.
CGACGGTTCAGAGAATATTTATACTTATATTTATAATAATTTAGGACTTATTTATAAAGAAGTTGAAACTGATTCAAGTGTAAAAATTATTAATCTGTTTATCTTTGATTATATGTATTTCTAATTCCTCCCCATTTCTAATCTAATCTGAAAATTATACAAATATTTTCCATCTTTTGGATATTTGCTAATTAAGTTAAAAATCTTTTTTTGTTTGTCAATCTATTAAGTTATCAATGTATATAAGTTATGAATGTAATAAATAGTTAATTATAATTGTTATTTTTTATATTATTTTTGGAGGTATTAATTGAAAAGGGTGATTGGTAAGTTATTACTAATTGTAATACCGATTATTGTTGCCGGATTTGTTCTCTATCCGACATATCTAGCTAATAATCTCGAAAAAATGGAAGCTTCCGCTTTAAGTAGAGCTATAGCTAATCCTAAAGACTCTGCATCTATTATGGATGCGTTTTACAAATCTTACGGCGAAGATTTAGAATCAAATAGAGCCTCAAAGCTTAAATTGGGTCTTGATCTTCGTGGCGGTATGTATGCTACATTAGAAGTTGACGTTGCTCAATTGATTGAGGAATCTGCTTCTGAAGAAACCAAAGATGCAATCTTTAAACAAGTTATGGATAAGACTCGTGAAGAGGCTAAAATGTCAGAAGAAAGTGCTCTTGACATTTTCCTAAAAAACTTTGATGAAATTGCAAGACCTCAGAAAAAATACTTAGCTGACTATTTTGAGTATGGTTCCGACAATGCTGACCTTACTAAAACAGAAGAAGCGATTGAGAAAAAATTAAGAGAAAACGAATCTGACGCTATCGAGCAAGCTATGCAAGTAATTCGTCAGAGAATTGACCAATACGGCGTTGCTGAGCCGAACTTACAAAAACAAGGTAACAGACGTATATTAATCGAGTTGCCCGGCGTAACAGACGAAGCTAAAATGGTTCAATTCTTAAAAACTTCTGCTCGCTTGGAGTTCAAATCACTTGCAAATGACAAAAGGCTTGCCCAGTCATTTTATAATATTGATAAACTACTTGCTAAATTAGCTAAAACAGGCAATAATCCGGTTGTTGACACTGCAAAAGTTGATTCTACTTTAGTTGCTACAGATTCTACTAAAGTAGATTCTACAACTGCAAAAGTTGAAACTACTGATTCGGCAAAGTCAGCTACACCTGATACTGCTAATCCTTATGCTAATCTTTCTAAAGAAGAAACTGCAAAAAGATATTTAGCAGACCATCCGTTTACTACTTTATTTTACTCTCGATATGCAAAAGATAATAAATCTCAATCTCAAGAAATGAGTTTTGTTAGTGCTACATATCCTGACGGTGAATATAATTTTATGGCAGATGAAAAATCAGTCGGTAAAATTGAATTAATTCTAAAAAGAGCAGATGTAATTGCATTATTACCTGAAGATGTTAAAATTCATTTTGATGCAAAACCTGAAATGTTAAAAGATGCTAAAAATAATGAAGTTAAATTCTTCAATTTCTATGCTTGTAAAGATTTTCAACCGAAATTAACCGGTGAAGTTATAGAAGACGCTGTGTCAACATTTGACCCTTCCGATAACAAACCAATAGTTAATATGGCTATGAATAGTGACGGAGCTGAACGTTGGAGCAAAATTACCGGTGCAAACATCGGCAAGAGAATTGCTGTTATCCTTGATGACCAAGTCTATACTGCTCCGGTAGTTCAAAACAGAATCACCGGCGGTAGCTCACAAATCACAGGTATGGCTGATGCTGAAGAAGCTAAGCTATTGAGAATTATTTTAAAAGCCGGTGCTTTAAAAGCTCCTGTTCAAACAGCCGAAGTTAGAGTAGTAGGTCCGTCACTTGGAGAGGATTCTATCAATGACGCTATGCTTGCTTGTATTATAGCTTTCGGTTTAGTAGTGCTATTTATGATTGTTTATTACCGTACTGGCGGTATAGTAGCAAATTTGGCAGTATTAATTAACGTATTTTTGATTTTAGCTGTACTGGCTTCTTTCAAAGCTACTTTAACCCTGCCGGGTATCGCTGGTATTATCTTGACAATTGGTATGGCAGTAGATGCTAATATCCTGATTTACGAACGTATCAGAGAAGAAATGTATAGAGGTAGAGCATTAAGACCTGCTATTGATGAAGGTTTTAAACAAGCTTTATCGGCGATTCTTGACTCAAACATTACTACATTTATTACCGGTTTGATTCTTTATTACTTTGGTACAGGTCCTATTCAAGGTTTCGCAATGACACTTATGATCGGTATCCTTGCTACATTGTTTACTGCGATTTTAGTATCCAGAGCAATGATTGAAATTATGCTAAAACCGGGAGCTTTACACTTTAATTTCGGTCAGCCAAAATTAACTATCAATGATGAAGTAATAGGAAAGGTAAAATAACATGCAATTCTTTCATAACACAAATATAGACTTTATTAAATCAAGAATGTTATTCTTGTGGGTATCAGTTGCATCATTAGTTGCCGGTATTGCTCTTACTTTAATTGTAGGTGTTGATTATGGTATTGACTTTGTCGGTGGAACCGAGATTCAGTGCTCATTTAAAAATCACGTAGAAATGAATGACATCAGAAGTGCAATTGATGCTTCTCATATTAAGGGTGCCGAAATTAAGACCTATGGTAAAGAAGGACAATTTCTAATCAGAGTAAAAGAAGTTTCAGCCCAAAGTATCAATAGCCAAAATAAAATATCCGATGAAGTTATTCAATTACTTAAAAATAAATTCCCGGATAATACAGTTATCAAACTTGGTGAAAATACAATTGGTCCTAAGGTAGGTAAAGAGATGCGCGAGCAAGCAATTATCGCTGTTGTATTATCAATCATAGCAATATTGCTTTATATTGCCTTCCGTTTCGAGTTTATCTACGGTCTGGGAGCTACTATCGCCTTAGTGCACGACGTAATTTTTACGTTCGGCTTTGTATTATTCTGCGGTAATATTGGATTAGTTCATTTGGAATTTAATCAGAATATGCTCGCAGCTATTCTAACGGTTATCGGTTACTCAATCAATGATACTGTGATTGTATTTGACCGTATTCGTGAAAATAAAGAAAAACATAAAGGAATTCCTTTACGTAAACTTATTAATTTAAGTATTAACGAAACTTTGAGCAGAACTATTAATACTGTATTAACAGTAGTAATGGTATTAACAGTAATGGTATTAGTTGCCGGTCCTGTGCTTCAAGGTTTCTCATTTACTATGTTAGTCGGTGTTATAACCGGTACATATTCTTCAATTTACGTAGCAAGTTCGTTTGTGATTTGGTACACTGAAAGATTTGGTAAAGAACACATAGTAGAAAAAAGCGGTAAAAAACCTTTTGTTACTAACGCTTAATTATATTTAGAAAGAATTAGTTATGCTAGAATTATATAAGCATTATATATGCACAGAAAAGCAAAATGTTGCTGTAATTGAATTGCCGGTAAATGTACTTGGTGGTAATGAAGCTCTTGACTTCTCAAGTTTAGTAGATAGGTATAATTTTGATGAGAATATCACTAAAATTATTGTAGATATGAAATCAGTTGAGCTAATGAACAGCTCAGGCTTGGGAATGCTTGTTAACGCATTGAGCAAAGTAAAAAAATACAATAAAACAATTATTATATGCTCTGTACCGAGTAAAGTAGAGAACCTACTGAAAATTACTCACTTAGATGAGATATTTGTTTTGTATCTTGATTTGCCGACTGCAATCAGTAACGCATAGCTAAATAATTTCCAAAAAACAGCCACTATCGCATTCTGTGAAAGTGGCTGTTTTATTTTGATAAGATAGAGAGTGACTTAATTGATTCAGCCCCTCTCTCTGTTCCTGTAATCGAGATGAGCAAATACTAAAAAACAGGAAGAATTCAATATTAACTACCAATTTTAACTATCTAAGATAAACAATCTAAATTCAATTTCTAATAATACTAACCAATTATCAAATCTGACAAAATTTCGATTCAAAAATAACACTTTTACTATTGCTTTGCAATACCGACTAACACTGAATTTTTAAGAACTACTATATTTTGCATGAATAAATAAATAAATTTCTCCAACAGCATTTACTGTTGAATATTAGGAAAAATGGTGGCTGGTGGTTGGAAAGAACGAATTAGAAATTAAAAAAGCAAACATCAACCCCATGCTTCAGCGTGGGGCAAAGTAATACATCTCAAACATCAAGAGGCTGTTTAAAAAGTTGTCATTAGGAACGAAGTGAAGAATCCAGACAAAGCTAACTTATTGATAAATCTGGATTCTTCGTTACACTCAGAATGACGATTTGGCAATATTATTAATTTTAGACAACCACAGAGGCTTTGAGATTATGTATGGGAAATGGTGGCAGGTCGCTGGAAAAAGTGAATTAGAAATTAAAAAAGCAAACATCAACCCCACGCTTCAGCGTGGGGAAAAGTAATACATCTCAAACATCAAGAGGCTGTCTAAAATTTGTCATTCTAAGCGAAGTGAAGAATCCAGATAATGCTAACTTGTTGATAACTCTGGATTCTTCGTTACACTGTTAATGACATCTTTTCTTGAGTGTCCTTGTAAACGCTATATTCACAATGATTTATCCGATATTTTAAAAGTGTTATACGAAAATATATCCCAATAAGTGTTTTGATTAACACTCAAAATTTAAGACACTTTAACGAGAATGCACCCAAGTCTTTTTGCCTTCTTTTCTAAGTTTTTCAATTGAATTTCGTCGTATTTTTTTTCATATTCCTCCGAACCAAATTCTTTGTATTCTTGCTTATATTTTAGTAAATTGTATATTTGTATTGCCAATTTTCTTGCCGTTGCTGTTACTGCAGTTGGGGCATCTTTTGTTCTACTTATCCTTCTATAAAATGCACCTAATGCTGTGCCGCTTCTTCCTACTGTTCTTGCCGCTAATTGAAGTATATGAGCAGCTTTGTTCTTATGCCTCTTTGTGCGTCCTTTATTACGGCTTTTCCCGCTTTGATGTGTTTGCTGGGCTGCTCCCAACCACGATGTGAATTTTTTAGAGTTTGACCAAAAGCTCATATCCGTCCCTATCTCTGCTAGTAGTTGCAAACTATTGTACGCAGACATACCGGGGAGAACTGACAAATTAACACCACCCGTCATATTAATCAACATACTCTCTAAATCGTAACTTGTTGCGTGTCGGCGTACTTTTTTAAAACCTACTTTTTTTTTACGTCAATTTCAAACCCATCATTTTCATTTGAAGAATTAAATTTATTGAGTAACTTTTCTATCTCATCGTCACAGTCAATAATTTGCTTCTGATAAAATTCGTATCCTTCTACTGCTTGTTTTAGAGCAAATATATGCTCGGTGCGAAAATTACCTTCAAGCGAATTTATTACCTCTTGCCTCTTCTTATTTATTATCCTTGTATCGCACAACGAAAGCAATATTTCGGGAGATCGTTCACCTGAGATTATAGCTTTTAATATTTTCATCCCGCTTACTCCGGCTGTTTCCGAAATTACATTATGTATTTTAATATTCATTTGGTCCAACGCTTTTTGCATATGCTGTATATGTGAGGCGGCACTCCTTACATGATCGCTTTTTAGTCTGACATACGAGCGAATACGGCGGATATCTTCGCTTGGAATGAATGAATCGCGCAGTAGTCCAAAACTATATATCTTTTGGAGCCATTGGCAGTCTATCACATCGCTTTTTCTGCCAGGAACATTCTTGACATGGGCGGCATTGACAAGTGCTACTTTAAAACCGGCACTTTCCAAAACTTCATATACAGGAATCCAATAACTGCCGGTTGATTCCATTACAACCGTTGTTATACCGTTTTCCTTAAACCACAAAGACATTGACTGCAAGTCTTTGGTGAAACTGGTAAATGAGCGTACTGCCCCGTTTCCCTGACCTACTGCTGCGAAATGTTTCTCCGAACCTATATCGATGCCTGCAGTGTTTGTAAACACTATCTTTAATTCTTCAATTGGAGTTTTCATTCTATTTCCAATGATTATTTGATATTGTTTAATTATTATTTAGTTTTTGGGAAGCATATTAAGGTGACAGCCTGTTAAGCGGGTATTATAACACCAATTATTCTATCTAAATGCTTCCTGCCCAAACTCAAAATCGGAATCTTTATTACCAATGTTGTACCGGGCAATTTCAAAAACTTTCAATATACACGTTCTTTTTTTGTTGTCATTGTATTGTTTTACCAGCCGCGTAGCGGGTGGTCAGTAACTCAGAATGACGATTTTGTAATATTATTAATTTTTAGACAACCACAGAGGCTTTGAGATTATGTATGGGAAATGGTGGCAGGTCGCTGGAAAAAATGAATTAGAAATAAAAAAGCAAACATCAACCCCACGATTCAGCGTGGGGAAAAGTAATACATCTCAAACATCAAGAAGCTGTTTAAAAAGTTGTCATTCTGAACGAAGTGAAGAATCCAGACAAAGCTAACTTATTGATAAATCTGGATTCTTCGTTACACTCAGAATGACGATTTGGCAATATTATTAATTTTAGACAACCACAGAGGCTTTGAGATTATGTATGGGAAATGGTGGCAGGTCGCTGGAAAAAATGAATTAGAAATAAAAAAGCAAACATCAACCCCACGATTCAGCGTGGGGAAAAGTAATACATCTCAAACATCAAGAGGCTGTGTAAAAAGTTGTCATTCTGAACGAAGTGAAGAATCCAGACAAAGCTAACTCATCAATAATTCTGGATTCTTCGTTACACTGTTAATGACAACTTTTTTCGAGGGTTCTTGTAAACGCTATATTTCCAATGCTTCAGTTGATTTACTGAAGTTTCAAAGTTGTCATTGTATTGTTTTACCTGCCGAGTAGCGGGTGGTCAGTAACTCAGAATGACGATTTGGCAATATTATTAATTTTTAGACAACCACAGAGGCTTTGAGATTATGTATGGGAAATGGTGGCAGGTCGCTGGAAAGAGCGAATTAGAAATTAAAAAAGCAAACATCAACCCCATGCTTCAGCGTGGAGCTGGGAAATAATGTACTTCTTATCCCAGACACCAGACACCACAAATGTTTAATTCCTACTGAGGAATATAATAAAATCAAAGAATATATAATTTATCAATATTTGAAATCAAATTTATAACAGCGAAGAACCGAAATAATATACAAAAACTAAGTGGTAGCACTTAATAAAATAAAAAAATATTCAAGCTAATACTTGAAAATGAAAAAATTCTTTTGTTTTTAAAAATATTAATATTATCTTGCATCAATGAAAAAGTACAATATTCAAAATGATTCAAATGAAAACAAAAAGTATGGGGTTTGGGGATCCGATTCAAGATATAATTAATATTATGAAAATTCCTGCGGCTGCATTAGAATTAAGAACTAAGAAAATTGTTGCTGCCAACAATTTATTATTAGACTTGATTGGTTTTACCGAATCAGACAATTATCAAGTAGATATATTATCCGTAATATTAAAAAGTTGTTTAGATGCTAATACATTAGATAATATCATTGATATTATCCTATCAGAGGGGGTTACCAGTTATTCTTTGAATTCAATGATGCAAAATTCTAACCGATTACCAGAGCTTATGAAAGTTGTTTTCTCCTTGCAAAATTTGTCTGGTGATGATATATTGATTATTAGTTTTAAAAAGATTAATAATAGTTTTAATTATGATAAAATAAATGTTGCTTCAGTTAATACTACTATGAATATAATCGAAGAGAACCGTTATGATATTAGTAATATGTATAAAGGAGTTTCAAATTTCAACAGACCGATTAGCGTACTAATTGCCGACGATAATGACTTAACTGCAAAATTAATCGAGAAAAATGTATCTCAGGTGGCAAAGCTTAACGTAGAGGGAATAGTAAAAAACGGAAGAGAAGTAATTGATTTTTTAAATTATAAATCGGTAGATGTTATTATTCTTGATGTTAACATGCCGATTATGAACGGATTAGAGACTTTAACATTTCTGAAAGATGCTAATAGGTGCATTAAAATTGTAATGCTCTCCGGTGATTGCACTATCAATGATTTGCAAGAGTCTTTCTCTCTGGGAGCGAATGGATTTATTTCAAAGCAGTCTAATAATTTTGATATTATAAATTCGATATTTACCGTATTTTTTGGGGGGTATTTCTTATGCAGTATTTGTATTAAAAATATACTTGATACAAAAGTTCATCAATTAATCAGTAGTTCCGATAAAAAACAATACTCTTCATTTAACACAATAAAGAAAAATGAAATTAGCAATATTGGATTTGATATTTCATTATTAGAAGAAAAAGCACAGATCTCTAAGCGAGAAAAAGAAATTATTAAGTTAGTTTCTCTGGGCAATTCAAATGTTGAAATTGCCGATAAACTCTGCATTAGCATCAGAACTGTCGAAACTCACAGAAGAAATATTTTACAGAAATTTGGAGAAAAGAACTTTTTTAACTTATTTTTGTGTAACAATAAGTAGTTTGTTTATAAATATTGAAGATTATGCAAAAGTTAAATATCGCTTTTTTTGCCTCTCACGGTGGCTCAAATATGCAGGCAATTATTGATGCCATAAAAAACGGGAAAATCCATTCCTCTGCTTCTCTCGTAATTTCTAATAATTCCGATTCAGGTGCAATTGAAAGAGCAATTAAGGAAAATATACCCTATAAGCACATTTCACGCAATAAATTTGATTCTGATGAAGAATTTGATTTATCTATAATTAATGCTTTACAAGAGCATAATATCAACCTTATTGTTCTCGCCGGTTATATGAAAAAAATTTCTAATTCGGTGATTAGAAAATTCAAAGGAAGAATACTAAATATTCACCCTGCACTACTGCCCAAATTCGGTGGTCAAGGTATGTATGGAATCAATGTTCATAGTGCAGTTATTACCGCCAAAGAAGCCATCTCCGGAGCAACTGTTCATGTAGTTGACGAACTATACGATAATGGCAGAATACTCGCTCAGATGACCGTACCGGTCTATGAGTCAGATACACCTGAAGACCTACAAAAGCGAGTTTTAGAAATCGAACATATTATATATCCAGATACTATTTTGAAAATTGAAAATGAAGAGATAATGTTATAAATAGTTTGTAATTTTAATATGGAATCTTTAGTTCAATATCATAATTGAAACAATGAGATAATGTTATAAATTGTTTAAGGCTATTGCAAAAGTCCAAAATATTTATTTACTGTTATTATTTTCTCAATCCTACGCTCTGCCTAGGATTTGTTTTAGTGTATAGCTTGTCAGCTTACCACGCAGAGTATGGTAAGCAGGAAATTAATAATTGATATTTATTTTCTCAATCCTACGCTCTGCCTAGGATTTGTTTTAGTGCATAGCTTGTCAGCTTACCACGCAGAGCATGGTAAGCAGGAAATTAATAATTGATATTTTTTTTCTCAATCCTACGCTCTGCGTAGGATTTGTTTTAAGAAGCATTACGCAGAGCATGGTAAGCAGGAAGTTAATCATTTACGCAAGGTTAAATATGAAGTTTAACAGAAATCATTGAGTTATTCAATAGTATTTTATGTTAAATTTAAATATTTTCAAATCTTTCGGGATAAGAACTGATTGATGAAGGTAGGCTGACTACATAGTTATCAATCAGACGAGTTTTCCCAAGATAAGCAGCAATTAGAAGGACAATTCTCTGACCGGGGATAAATTCTTCGGGTTCGTCTAAAGTATCGGCATCGGCACTCATAGCATAATCAATATGGAAAGCCGCGGCAGAGCGTAATACATTGTGCATAGTGCCGTTGATTACTTTGCGACGTTTCTCTCCTTTATGAATTTCTTCAACAGCGGTTTCTAACGCTTTATAAATAGTGGTTGCAGTTTGGCGTTCTTGCTGGCTGAGGAAAATATTCCTTGAGCTTTTTGCCAGCCCGTCAGCTTCGCGTATAGTGGGAGCCACTACAATAGAAACGTCTATCAATAGGTCTCGGACTAACTGCTTGATTACTAAAGTCTGCTGGTAATCTTTCTGCCCAAATAGTGCAAAGTGAGGTTTAGTAGCCATAAATATTTTGTTAACTACGGTAGCAACGCCGTTAAAGTGAATGGGTCTGAATGAACCTTCGAATTTTTTAGAGATTTCCTTAATATTAATTTCGGTATTGTAAGCACCCGGATACATTTCTTGGATTTCGGGGTGAAGAATAAAGTCAACTCCTGCTATCTCGCAATTATGGCAGTCCATAGCGAAGTCCCGCGGGTAACGGTTGAAATCTTCGTTAGGAGCAAATTGGGTAGGGTTAACAAATAATGATACTATAACTATATCGGCAATTTCTTTTGCCCTTTTTACCAACGATAAATGCCCTTCGTGCAGATAGCCCATAGTTGGTACGACGGCAAGCTTCTTGCCGTCAGCACGCAATTTATCAGCAATAGACTGCATCTGTTTCACTTTGGTAATTATTTCCATCTTAATTCCTTGAACATAAGAAAAAAAGCAAATATAATAAAATGGTATCAGATAATAACAAGAAATTAGTGATAATTTATAATTTGATTTTCTTAGCTATAAATTGTAAATTTGATGTTTATTTTAAAATATTTGAAAAATCTTTAAAATATTTAAACTTATTATTGATTATAAGTGTTATTCTTTGTGAAATAAGAGTCAAGTGTAATAGGTTTTGCTCTTAGATATTAAATTTGAAAGGTAGAAGCAGTGAAGAAATGTTTAGTTGTTTTAGTAATATGTTTTTCAATATTGAATACTTATGCTCAAGAAAATGCCGTTAGTTTCGGTGGATTAAACGAAGAGTATATAAATAGTATATGCACAAAATCAGATGGCAGCATATATGTAGCTGGTGGATTTAAAACTCCGACATTAGACTTAGGCAACGGAATAGTACTTACTAATAGCGGAACCGGAGCCGATGCTTTTATTGCAAGGTATAATTCTAACGGTGAATGTGTGTCAGCAACTGCTTTAATCGGTTTAAAAAGTGATTATATTAACGATATGGTTATTGATTCCGATAATAATATTTATATAGTCGGTTATTATTTTTCAGCAAGTTTAGATATGGGTAATGGTCAGCAAGCCAAAAATATTGGGGGAGCCGATGCTTACCTTGCTAAATATAATTCCGATGCTATCTGCCAATGGGTAGTAAATATCGGTAATTATGATTATGAATATGCAAATAAATTAGTAATAGATAATTCAAATAATATATACGTATGCGGTGAGTTTGCTTCTTATATGCTTATATTTAGTCCTCAAGACACCTTGTTTAATACCGGTAGTAGTACATTCTTCCGCAGTTATGACGGATATATAGCTAAATATAATTCTTCTGGAACTTATATTAAGTGTGAAAATATTTCTGGTTTAATTAATGAATGGATTAAAGATATTACTTTAGATAAATTAGGTAACTTATTAATTTGTGGAGTATATACTTCGCCGACTCTACCTTTAGCCAATGGCGTTATTCTGGAAAATAACAGTAATTCGGGTTTTTGTGATGGTTTTATTGCAAACTATACGACTGATTTAGTCCTAAATAATGCTTATAGTGTAGGAGGAACTGATAATGATGCTATTAATAGTATATCCCCTGATAATGATGGGAACTTGATAATTTCGGGCTGGTATAAATCAAATACTTTAAATATCAATGACGAACTAATTCTTAATAATGTTGTCAACAATGATTATAACGGATTTCTTGTTAAATTCAATACTTCATATCAAACCCAATGGGCAGAAAATCTCGGTGGAGCAAGCTATGATTTCGTTAATGACTTGCTAATCGATAAGAATGGATATATATTTATAAGCGGAAATTTTGCATCTTCTAAGCTGAGACCTGATGATACTTTGGTTCTAAATAATCGTGGTAAAGATGATGCCTATATATCAAAATATACCGGAGACGGCAAATGCTTATGGACTTATGACATAGGTGGAGCCAACAATGAAAAAATTAATTCCATGTGCATTGATAAAGATAATTCACTCTATGCCGCCGGTTCATTTGTTTCACCGACCATAACGATGAATAATATTACTCTGACAAATGCAGGCTCTAACGACGCATTTTTTGTCAAATTTAAAGATAATACAAATCAGACATTAGTTTATCCTGACGATAAATCCTTTAGTCATTATTTGGAGAAATTCATTTGGAATTATTGTGCCGGAGCAAATTCATATACGCTTCAAATAGCATTAGACGGTCTATTTACAAATATTTTTCATGAAAAATCATATACCGATTCAAGCACTACAGATTATCCTGAGCTGCCATTTAATATGTATTACTGGCGAGTAATCGCACAGTTCAATAATGATACTATTAGTATAAGTGAAATTAGAAGTTTTCAAATAGGGGGCGACGCTGTAGAGCTTGCTACTGATGAGTATGTAAATATATTTCCAAATCCGTCAGCTGAAAAATTCAATATAGATGTTAATTTAAACTCAAATTCGGAGACAATAATTAATATATTTAACTCTATTGGTAGAGTGGAAAATACTTATATAGTCGCAAGTAACCGTAGCAATCAAGCTATAAATACAGATGGCTTGGCAAGCGGTATTTATTATATTGAAATAATCTCTAAAAATAGATATTTGCGTTACCCAATTGTAATAAGTAAATAGTATAAACCTAAAGCAAAAGTATTTGCTATTTTGAGGGGCAAATAATTAAATTATTTGGTGGTTAGGGAATGGCTGTTGGTGGATAGGGAACTGTTATTACATTAGCAATATATGTTTCTAATCTTCGGTTACTTGCTAACCTTACTACCCACTCAAAACGGCGATGAACCAAATTTCCGTTTTTTTCTAATATATTTAAAATAATTGTTTATATAATACTTCTATATTGCTTGTAAGGAATATAACATTATAAATATAATATTTAGGAGATTATCATGTCAATTAAAATTACTTTTCCAGGCAATTTAAAGGTTGATGCAGAAGTCGGCGGTTTTACTATTCACACTGACCAAGGGACAAATGCAGGTGGCGACGGTTCGGCTCCATCACCTTATGAAGTGTTTTTGTCATCACTGGGAGCTTGTGCCGGTATTTACGTACTGGGATTTTGCAAAAGCAGAGGTATTCCGACAGATGGAATTTATTTAGAACAAGATTTGGAATATGACCAAGCAAAACATAAAGTAGGAAAGATTAAAATTGCTATTAAAGTACCTGCAGACTTTCCTGAAAAATACTATGACGCTTTAGTAAAATCAGCAAGTTTATGTGCTGTAAAAAAGACAATGGAAGACCCACCCGAATTTGAAGTAGTTACGGAAATGATATAATGTCATTTTCTACTCTGAGTGTAACGAAGAATCCAGTATTATCAGCATGTTAGGCTTTGTCTGGATTCTTCACTTTGTTCAGAATGACAACTTTTTAGACGGTATCTTGAATTGAATGGGGGAGATAAAATAATGCAATAGATTTTAGTTTTCACACAGCCACATCAGCGTGTGGCTGAGAGAATCTTTATCTGTAGAATTTTAATCAACAAATAAAATAAATCATTATTTCGGGGATAGAAAAAATGATTTATAGAACTCTCTAACTAATCATTTTAATAGTGGAATTCAGCTTACAATTTTCTCCATTTGTTTTAGATTTAATTGAGTGGGGACACCTTTCTCGTGCCAATGATTTTTGCAGGCACTATAATCAAGGAATACGCATTGGGATTTAATATTTAAATTACGCATTTCGTAGCCACCGGTAATTAAGTTCATCACGCAGGCAACGCCCACTAATCCGGTATCAGGACTATTCTCCCAGCGTTTTAGATATTTTGTGAAATCTGAAGAATGAGGAATCAGAACCGTAGTAGCCAAATTCTCAAATGAAGCAGAAATTTTACCGATATTGCAATTTTTATTGCAGCGAGTGCATATATTATGCTCACCGTCAAATCGAGCATTGCACTGAATATCAGCATTTCTCATGCAGGTAGGTAGCAGTATTATCTTGAGTTTTGTAGTTTTAAAATCATTTCTATATGCATTATTAAGTATTTGGGAGCAAATCATATTTAAGTGGTATTCTTCTTCGCGTCTGCGAAGCAAAATCACGTCTTCCCGTTCGGGATTTTGCTTTAACTGCTGCTCAACATAATTATTTAAATTGCAAGTATATTTCGCCAATCTTTTATAGGCGATTTTGGAAAATTCTTTTGAGTAACTAATTGTTGATTTGAGGATTTTACTTGCTGCAGCATCTCCTATAAAATGAAAATATTCGAGCCAGTTATTTAATCGTACGGTTTCTTCACGAAAATCTCCGGTAGCAGAGAGCCATTCGAGAAGTTTGATATAATTATTAAGTCTGATTTCGGCTTTGGATTTCATGCGTTTAACTAAGAAATTACCTGCTATAAACCCTCTAATGCTATCTATACCAGGCTTTAATGTACTATTAATTCTACGAAGTTTATATAGAAATTGAGCTGTTCTGTTTACGAAAATATTAGATTTTAATGCGTTATTTATATACCTATTCCATAGAACACCAATCATTATTAATTCTATTATATACTCATTTCTGAACCTAAGAGGCTCAATTGATTTTTGAGTAATAAAATTGCCGAAAGAATTAATATGATTACCGAATTCTTTTTCTGCTTTTATATAAAGTTCGTCAGTAACTATCTCAAGTGTACTATAAAATTCATCGGAATTTTCTTTTTCACATTGCAGATAATATGGAAATTCTCTCATTAAGTACCCTAATAATAAAAATCAAGTACAAATTATTACGCAAAAAACCTATAAAATGTTTCATTATTCTGAAAAATTTCTATACTATACCCTTAGACAAATCTCCATCAAAAAATATTTCATTCAGTGGGAGTCTTGCTCTGCGGAGAGTCTCGCGTTTAAGTAATTCAGCTTCTAAGATGTTCTCATCAGCTTGATAACCAATTGCAATTACAGACATAATAGAATACTTTTCGTCTATCGAGAAATTGTTTCTAAGCTTTTCAGCATTAAACCCTGCAATTTGATGCGAAGCAAGTCCCATATCGACAGCTTGAAGGCATAAGTTTTGTGAAGCTGCACCGCAGTCGTATTTAGCCCAGTCATTTGTCTTGCCATTATGACGAAATGTATTATTTGCTAAGCAAATAAATAATACGGGGACATTGATTATCCAAGTTTTATTACCTTCTAATACAGCGTCGAAACAAGAATCCCAAGCTTTAGGATTAGTAAATTTATTTGCAATAATATACCTAAACGGCTGGTCATTAAAGCAATTCGGTGACCATCTGGCAGCTTCACATAAAGCAATAATTTGCTCTTTTTTGATTTCTTTATCTTTGTCAAAAGCAATAGTGCTAAACCTTCGAGCGATTACTTGATTAATCGGGACAATAGTCTCTGCATCTTTCCGTATCATGATTTACTCCTATAAAAAATTAGCTGATTGAACTGCTTCAATAATTTTTTTCATATCTTCGGGCAATTCTGACTCAAACGAAATAAATTCTTTAGTAACAGGATGCTCAAAACCCAAAGTTCGTGCATGAAGCATCTGCCTATTAATCTGATGCAATAATTTCTCATATAATTGCTTACGTTTCGGGGTATGACCGCCGAAAACAACTGTTGAACCACCATACAAAGGGTCACCGAACAGTGGATGCTTAATATGAGAGCAATGAACACGAATCTGATGAGTACGTCCGGTATGCAATTTTAATTTAATAAGTGTCAGATAGTCAAATCTCTCGATTACTTCATAATCAGTAATTGAAGGTTTTCCGCCTTTTGTAGTAACTTCAAATTTCTTGCGATTACGCATTGAGCGGTCAATATTACCGGTAATAGTACCCTTGTCGTCTTTAAATTCACCCCAGACCAAGGCAACATATTCACGCTTAATAGTTCTATCAAAAAACTTTTTTTGAAGTGCGACTAAAGTATCATATTCTTTGGATACCACAAGCAGTCCGCTAGTATCTTTATCAAGTCGGTGAACCATTCCCGGGCGAACCGCATCCGAAGCGAATAATTTACCCTCATCAATTGTATCGTCGTCGTCATCTTCTTCAGTTTCGACAGTTATATTCTCTCTAACGCCGAGATGATATAATACAGCGTTAATTAAAGTTCCGTCGCGATTGCCAAATCCGGGATGAGTAACTATACCTGCCGGCTTGTCAACTATTAGCAAATGAGAATCTTCGAATAATACTTCTATCGGAATATTCTGCGGTATCAGCTCTATCGGTGGAGGCTTAATCAAAGTACATGAAACTACATCTCCCGGCTTCAATTTTCTACTGGCTTTAGCAGCTTTACCATTTACCAACACTCCGCCTCTTTCGATAGCGGTCTGAATGCGATTTCTGGTTGCTCTTTCAATCAAATTAGTTAGGAACACATCAATTCTGATTGGCTTTTGTTTGCTTGGAATATCGAAATTATATTCCTTTTCTATATATCCTTCAGGGATTTCTGTAAACATTTATCTTCTATTTTTGTATATATTTATTTTATAGTTTAATATAGACGAAAGCATATAGATTAAATTGATAAAAAACATTATCTATATTAAACTTATAGAATTTCTTATACGTATTTTTTTTTTATTAAATTGGAAATTCAATCTTATTCAACCTTATATTATCATTTTCTATTTGAAATTATTCAAATGAACTGTCTGAGACTATACGCCAAAACATAGTGTAGAATATGTGGGAATGTTTGTATTCTTCCAGCTTCTTTTTATATTATATATTTTATTCATTGACTTTAATCAATTTATATATACCCGAAGGTGTAGCTTCAAATACAAATTCCTTTTTCACCTTGCTATATTTCCATAATTCCAATGTGTTCTCGCTTTGGGGTTGAGTCTCTATTTTA
This sequence comes from uncultured bacterium, assembly GCA_942493235.1. GTDB lineage: Bacteria > Bacteroidota > Ignavibacteria > Kapaibacteriales > UBA2268 > ENR-C587. The sequence goes on from OW818676.1 coordinate 2,055,578, forward strand.
TCGGGCTTACCGTAGAGGATGTAAATTTTGCCTCTTTCGGACTTAGCTCCGATAGCTTCAGTTGCATTTTTAAAGAGAACATTGCTTACATCGACTCTTCTAAAATATTCTGCCATAGATTCATTATAATTTGTGTTTGGAGTTGGGTCTTTCTTTTTCCAATACTCATATATAGCATTATATTTATCTTCTGTATCAAGTTCTTTTAATTTTTCATATTCTAAATCACTAAGAATATAATACATGATTTCAGTAGCGAAATCAGGCGAATTTAATACAGTAGGCTGATTCTCCCATACTATCGAAAAATTAAATTTAAAAGTATCGTTTAGCTCTGAATGAGTAACCAGCAATTGGTATCTGCCGGGAACTAAATTTTTATTATCAATAGGAATTTCTATAATAGAGAAATTCACTTCGCTACTATTAAAATTCTTTAGACTTAGTGCAGAGTTAAGCATGCTCTTATCAATATCAATATCTTTATCAATATCTAATACTTTATTCAAAAGTGTATTCAGTTTTGAACCGAATTCTATGTTTTCATTACCAAAACTAAATCTCGGTTCTAAATCGGGCATTTTTTTTATTTTATAATTAAATGTAGAATTTGAATTCTTGCCGGTTACTAATAGAAGTATATTAGCATCGCTTGAATTAAAACTAATTGATGAATCTAAAGAAAAAGGTATATACCTATTAGTATTTTTAAAAGTAAAAATCGGGTCATATACATTTGCTTTAGTATAAATACTCTGAAGTGCAATCGGGTTAAGCCTCTCGGTAAATATAGGATTTTTATTCTCATCGGTAACTTCAATTTGAGGTCTGTAATTTCCAATCGGCAGAGTAACCTCTAAGTAAGAATTCAACTGTAGATTAATCATACTCTCGTCAGAATTATCTTGTGAAAATAGTTTTTTATGCAAAACTGTTCTGCCCTTGATTATATTCTCTTGATTTTTGAAATTAATTTCAATATATATCTCCGAAAAATATTTTTCGTCCATCGTGGCGGGATTTGTATTTGTCTTAAAGGTCAATGCTTTATAAGGTATTTTAATAAAATTAATTATTTTTACCGAATCTTTTGATTCGGTCGGTACAATCAATAATTCAGAAAATATCTTTTTCATTCTTTCAACGACTATTCTATCGCGTGGCTGTGCATTAAGAGAAGAAATCGCTAATCCGATTAACATAATATAAAGTAATTTTTTCATATTAAAATCCGCCTTCCGTATCATTTAAATAATCTCTAAGAATTACCGCTGCAGCGATTTTATCCAAATTTCCTTTTATAGCTCTGTCTTTTTTCTTTTTACCGATTTCAAGCATAGCCATAGTAGCTTTTTTAGACGACATAAACTCATCATATTTTATAATATCTATATTTATTTTTTCTTTTATTTTATCAATAAACAAATCAATTTCTTTGATTAGCGGGTTTACTTTCTCATCTTCTCTATATGGTACGCCGATAATTATTACTCCGATTTTCTCTTTCTCTATAATATTGAATATCTTATCATAGAAATCATCTTCTTGATATAAGTAAGTATCTATGGGGCGTATAGTGATATGAAATTCATCGCTTACTGCTAATCCGACACGTTTTAGCCCGAAATCAATTCCGAGAAGCTTCTTATTTTTTGTATTTATGGTGCTCAAATTTTTCCTTTTTCCTTATTATTTAATTCAATTTGTATGTTTTTTATATTTGTAAATTACTTAAATTGGAATATTTTTATCAATTGCTAATCATCATAATTGTAAGTCGTCAATCTTAGGCAAACGCGAATATAGACGAGACTTCATTTGTATGATTTCAAAACGAAAATGATACTATTCATATTCAGATTTTCAAATCAAATAATATGACGTTCATAATTAGATGCTGTTGTTTTTTGTAATTATATTCTTTCATTAACTTTGATATTACTCAAATTATGATTAGATTTGGAGCATAATTATGTTTTAAATTACTACAAGGAAATATTATGGTATTATTAGAATTTGCTATGTTCCCGACAGATAAAGGCGAAAGTGTTAGCCCTTATGTAGCTAAAATAATTGACTGTATTGATAAATCGGGAATCACTTATCAACTAACTGCTATGGGGACAATTCTCGAAGGCAGTTTCGACGAATGTATGAAAGTGTTAGCCGCTTGTTATAAAATATTAGAAGCTGACTGCGACCGGATATATTGCTCAATTAATATCGACTACCGCAAAACCGAAAAGTCCAGAATGAAATCCAAAACCGATAAAATGAAATTAATTCTTAACAGAGAAATAAATATATAGTTTTTTCTCTATGAGAAATATCAATTATTACAAAAGAAGGAAGAGCTTAATATATGCTTCTCCTTCTTTTGTAATTCAGCAATCCAATTCAATCGTTTTATTCGTTCTCTTTCGACTGAACCGACATAGTTTCGCCTTGCTCTTCTTTTAATTCAGTTCCTTCTTGCTTAGCAATTAATTCTTTAGCTTTCTCAGAAAGTACTAATACATCTTTATTATCACTAAGTTTAGCCGCTGCTTTCTTATTGCTTTCTTGTTCGTTAGTTTTGGCTTGAAGAACGCGACTTTCGGTATCGGCTTTTACCGATGATGATTTTACAGAACTTATATCCATAATATTCTCCATAATTATGTTGACAATTAAAACTTGTAACGGTTTGGTCTATATAATATTTTAATACGTTTGGAAATTAAGCTTATCTGCCAATATTGCTCTATTAATCAATTGTTTTTTGAACTGCTATATTAAATACGCATTCTCTTTACTCTTCTATTTCATCCCAGCTATCAATACTTACACCCCATTCTTCTAAAGCTTCTTCCATACATAGCTGTGTATTATTTTGAATATTTTCATAGAAACAAACATCATTTTTAAATACTGAAAATTCAGAACCGAATTCTTCATTGCATTGTTTTATAATAAAGGTCATATTGCTGCTTATTGATTGATATTTCTTATCTTCTTTAATCATTATACCATCTATAATCATAATCTTTTCTTTCTTAATTATTCCATTTACAATTTACAAATTTATTTATTAATAACAAAAGCCAAATAATTAAATTAGATTGCTTTTACCGAAAAATTCGTATTTTTGCTCTTGGTTAATCCTTTTTCCGTTTAATGGTATGATTAATTATTGACAACAGTTATTTACTAAATAAATATCAACAGACTTGAAATGATTATGATAGAAAATTTTAAAATTATTGGTATTAATCATAAATGCTCTACTAAAGAGTATAGAGCTCTTTTTTTTCAAGATAATGATTCCATTTTTCAGGTTCTGAAATATCTATTTTTAGTTGATAAAATTGAATACTCCCTGATTTTAAACACCAGTAATAGAACAGAATTTCATATATTAACCGAGAGAAATGATATAAATGAGATTCTAAAAGAATTATTTAAGAAATTCAATTTGCCTAATTATGAGTATTTTAAATCAATATCTTATAATTATCAATCAATTAATGCAATAAAGCATTTGTTCAGAGTAATTGCAAGTATAGATTCCGAAAAGCTGGGCGATAACCAAATTATATCGCAAGTGCGTAATGCTTTCCATATTTCAGATGAAATTAGAAATCATAATTTTATGCACAGGCTATTAAATGCTGCTATCAGAGCTTCTTCGACAGTAAGAGCAAACACTGCTATCGGCATACCAATTAAATCCATAGCCGGAACAGCCTGCACTTACATTTTGGATATATGCCGTAAAGATGACAAAATCATGTTTTACGGCTATGACAATGATATTAAAACTATCGCTATTAAATTATTTGAGAAAGGTTTTACGAAATTAAGCATATATCCGGATATGGAGGTCGAACTGCCCGAGCAATTGAAGTGTTTTGTTGTTAGCTCACTGATGAACAATTCGAATGATACAATTGCTATAATTACTAATAAAGAATTTACAATAGATAAGCTTAGTAAAAGTATAAAATTAGTAATTGATTTGGGAAATTCAATTAAGCAAAACGATAATTACGTAAAGTACGTAACGCAAAGTACGCTATGCTCAGAGATAGAATCCGCGAAGCTTGAGAAGCTCAATTCGATTGAAGTGGCTGAAAATATAATAATAAAAGAAGTGTCAAGATTTGAAAAGCATTGCAATGAAGATTATCTTTCATCATGATTTCTACAAAGTCTATTCCGACGAATCTGCGGCAGTCAGTGGCAGAATGGAAGCAATAATGGATTATCTGAAAGAGAACTCGAATTATGAAATAATAGAGCCCTCTAAAGCCGATTATTTCGATTTAATCGCTGTTCATGACGAAAATTATGTAAAAGATGTTTTTAATAATAAAAACGAAATATATAAAGTTGCCGAGCTTTCAGCCGGAGCTGCAATGTTAGCCGGCGAGTTTTCTATAAGTGAAGAACCTGCATTTGCAGTAATTCGTCCTCCGGGACATCATGCTTATAGAAATAATGCTTGGGGCTATTGCTATTTCTGTAATATGGCTGTCTCAATAACTAACTTAATAAAAAAGGGTAAAATTAACTCGGCTTTTATTTTGGATTTTGACGCTCATACCGGAGACGGGACAATAGACTGCCTAAAACATAATAAAAATATTAAAATTCTTAACCCAATGGCTGAAGCCGATAAGTATATAAAAACAATCGAAAATTATATCAAAGAGCTTGAGCCTGTCGATTTGGTAGCCGTTTGTGCCGGTTTCGACTCTTATGAAAAAGACTGTGGCGGAAAATTAAAGACATTCGATTACTATACTATCGGCAGGATGATGAAGCTATTAACAAAAAAGTTCGGTCATAACCGTAGATTTGCTGTTTTGGAAGGCGGGTATTATCAGCCCGACTTAGGCAAAAATGTACTGTCATTTATTCAAGGTTTTGAGTAAGCAAATCTTTACCTCATCTTAATTCAATGTTTATCATAAACACTTTTTGATATATTAATTTTGTAGTAGTTGTGTTAATATTATGAACGGACTGCTATGAAAATAATTGATCTGAGGCAAATTGTCGAGTGCAGAAATATCAAAGCGATGAATTATCTGCCACATATAGTGAAAGAAATATTTTTTAATTTGATGAACCGATTAATCCATTCCGACGAGATAAATCACTTCGTTAATAATAATCATGATAAATTCAACTTTGAATTTATCGACGAATTATTTAACTATCTGAATTTTTCGTATAACATGCCATCTCTTGATAAACAAAACATCCCTTCTGAAGGCAAATTAATAATAGTAGCAAATCATCCGCTTGGGGCTTTAGATGGTTTGGCATTATTAAAAGCAATAAGCGAAGTGCGTAAAGATGTGAAAATTGTAGCGAATGATATTTTATTAAATCTTGAAAATATAAAAGATTTATTCCTGCCCTACAATGTGTTTTCTTTTAGTGCACAGAAAAACAATATTGAAAATATTGAGAAAGCAATCCAAGACGATTGTGCTATTATATTTTTTCCGGCTGCTTCTGTATCACGATTGTCATCAAAAGGAATTAGAGACGGTAAATGGACAAAAGGTGCTCTTAGATTTGCAAAGAAATTCAATGCTCCGATATTGCCGGTATTTATTCGAGGCAGAAATTCAATCGGATTCTATGCTACTTCTCTAATCAATAAAAAATTATCCATGCTGATGCTGGCACACGAAATCTTTAATAAAAGAAATAAATCAATTAATTTACGAGTCGGAAATATTATACCTACCGCATCATTAAATAATTCAATCAATAATGAAAGCCTTCAAGTAAAACTACTCAAAAAGCATACATATAAATTCCATAAAATGGATAATGAAATTTATAAAACAGAAAAGACAATTATACATCCGATAGAAGCGAGAGTTATCAAAAATGAACTGATAAACAGTAAACTGTTGGCAGTTTCTAAAGATGAGAAGAAAGTCTATCTTTGTGAGTTCCATACTGCGAAAAATGTAATCAAAGAGATTGCAAGGCTTAGAGAGATTACCTTCCGAAAAGTAGGAGAGGGAACAGGAGAAAAATTTGATTTCGATAAATATGATAAATACTATAAGCATGTCGTTCTCTGGGACGACAAGAGCTTAGAGATTGTAGGGAGCTACCGCATCGGAATATGTTCGGAAATAATCAGAGAATACGGCGTTAGCGGATTATATAACTCAGAGGAATTTGCTTTTAATTCGGAGTATTCTGATTTCATTGACCAGTCTTTGGAATTGGGCAGAAGTTTTATTCAGCAGAAATATTGGAGGTCGAACGCATTAGATTTGCTCTGGCAGGGCATCGCAAGCCTAATATCGGACTATCCGAATATTCAATATTTGTTTGGTGCTGTTAGTATTAGTAATTCCTATTCTGAAACTGCTAAAAATATGATTGTATTTTTTTATAACAAATGGTATGGTTCGGGACAACAAATTATTAAAGCAAAAAATAGATATTCGCTTACAAAAAATCAAAATGCCGAGATGGCAGAAATATTGAAGTTTAGCAGTGTAGATGATGATTTCAAAGTATTAAAATCTAATTTAAAAAATATGGGATTTTCAGTACCGGTTATGTTTAAGCGATATACTGACTTATGCCAGGCAAGCGGAGTGAAATTTTTAGATTTTAATATTGATAAGAATTTTTCTAATTGTATAGACGGTATGTTGATTTTAGAGATTGAAAAAATGAAGCAGTCTTATAAAGATAGATACTGCTTTGCTTATCCGATACTAACTGATTCGAAAATGGGAGTTGATACCGAAGGTAATTTGATAGATTGTTACATTGATGCGTAATTGTACCCAAGCTCAGTGCTGAAGAGGCTGTGTAAATACTATAAGATTAAGGTTGTAGTGATATTGGAATTTCTAAAAGTGCTTGTTTCCCCACGATTCACCGTGTGGTTGATAACTCTCCTATATTCCCGTTCACTGTAAGAGAAAAACCTTCCGAAGGTTTGTAACCTTCGGAAGGTTCAAAGTCTTCGGATATTTCTAAATCGTCATTCTGAGTGAAACGAAGAATCCAGAATTATCAATAAGTTACCTTTGTCTGGATTCTTCACTTCGTTCCTAATGACAGATTTTAGACAGCGTTTTGATGTGTGCTTTTTGCACCACGCTGAAGAGGCTGTGTAAATACTAGAATCTATTGCATTTTTTATTTACCCATTCCATTCAACCCCACGCTGAAGCGTGGGGTAGATAACTCTCCTATATTTCCGTTCACTGTAAGAGAAAAACCTTCCGAAGGTTTGTAACCTTCGGAAGGTTCACAGTCTTCGGATATTGCCAAATCGTCATTCTGAGTGAAACGAAGAATCCTGAATTATCAATAAGTTAGCTTTGTCTTATCCCCACGCTTCAGCGTGGGGTTGAATTGAGGAGTACAGATATATGAAACAGCTATTAAGTATATATCAACCTGACGGTTAACCGTCAGGTTGCATTGAAGATAAATGAATAATTTAGAGTATTTACACAGCCTCTGAAGTAGTGGGTTGATAATCTATAATTAGATTTGCAGTAAGTTGTTGTTATCATTAAAACATTTCAGTTTTAACTCTCTTAATATTAGCTCCGATAGCATTTAATTTCTTATCTAAGTCTTCATAGCCTCTATCAAGGTGATAGATTCTAAGCACTTCTGTTCTACCCTCTGCTACTAATGCAGCAAGAATTAAGCTTGCCGAAGCTCTAAGATCAGACGACATAACGGTAGCGGCATTAATTTTTTTATTACCCGAAACTATTGCAGTATTATCTAATACTTCGATATTTGCACCAAGCCTTAATAATTCGGGTACATGCTTAAATCTATCAGTATAAATTGTTTCGGAAATTTTTGATGAACCATCAGCAAGCATCATATAAGCCATCCACTGAGCTTGAACATCAGTAGGGAATCCAGGATAAATAGTAGTAGTAATATCAACCGGCTTAGGAGCATCGTTCATCTCAAGATAGATAGTAGAACCGGTTACATCAAGCTTGCAGCCCGATTCTTCCAATTTAGCTAAGACAGCAGATAAATGATAAGGATTGGCATTGAATAATTCAACTTTGCCCTTAGTCATAGCAGCCGCAATTAAATAAGTAGCAGCTTCAATTCTATCTGGAATAGTTTCTTCATCAACAGCTTTTAGCTCGTCAACGCCTTCGATTTCGATTTGATTAGTACCGATTCCTTCAATTTTTGCACCCATTTTGACAAGCATTCTTGCAAGAGCCGTAATTTCGGGTTCGGTGGCTGCATTGGATAGTAAAGTATTACCTTTGGCGAGTGTCGCCGCCATAAGCACATTTCCGGTAGCTCCGACACTGGAGACATCAAAGTGAACTCTATTACCGATTAATCTATCGGTTTTTGCAATTACATATCCGCCATCTAATTCAATCTGAGCACCTAATTTTTCTAATCCTTTTAAATGTAAATCAACCGGACGCGGACCCCAAGCACATCCTCCGGGAAGTGATACTTTAGCGTATCCGAAACGGGATACTAATGGACCAAGTACATAGAATGACGCTCTCATCTTTTTTACATGTTCATAAGGTGCTTCATAAGAAGTTATATTTGTAGAATCTATAAATAATTCATTTTCGTTCAATTCACAAAATACACCCATCGAACCCAATAGTCGGCTCATAGTCCATACATCGCGTAGATTAGGCGTATTTTTAATTCTATAAATGCCTCCGGCAAGAAGTGAAACAGGCATCAGTGCCAGAGAACCGTTTTTCGCACCGGATATTTTAATTCTGCCGCATAAACGATTTCCACCTTCAATAATAAATTTATCCATTTTTTCCTCAATTTATTTTGCTTTTTCTATTGCATACTTTCAGTTATACAAAGATAATAAATTCTAAAGAAAATAAATGATATTTTGTTATAGAAAATTTCTTTAGTAATTTATATTTTACTATATTAATGCAATTACAAAACGTTGTACTCGCTAAATTATCATAATCATAGTTGCACTTACTACTACTGAAAGCATAGTAAAAAGAAAAATAATTAGTAGTACTTTACTTTTCATAGCGTAGTACGAATACGTGTTTTTACATATCCAACTTCCTATTTCTCACTTCCTAATCCTCAGCCACTTTTACTTACATTTTGGTCATTGTGATTTTTAATTTGTATTGAGAATGCAAATAATAGAAATATCAATTAAACTGTTTTGCTAATAGTTTTCTGACTTGAGGCTCTAATTTGTATGAAATTACAGCACAGACTATACCTGCTATTACATCAACACCGTAATGATAACGCATGTATATAGTAGAAAATATTAACCCCGTACCAATTATCCAAATTATATATCTAAGCTTTGAGCGGAATTTTAAAGCCAGAAGCATATTGATTAATGTAAGCATAGTATGACCGCTGGGCATGCAGTCTCGATTAACATAATCAGCCGGATTAGCCACTCCGTCCGGTACTCCACCCCCAGTATTTACGAAATGGCGTAAGAAATCGGTAACAAAAACTCCCGGAATCTCGCTATTTATTGTTGCGAAATTGTAAATGCTGAATCTCGGACCAATTGCCGGCATAAAAAAATACAACAAATATGAAAGTAGAAATCCGAATATTATTTGAGAAGTTAAATCTTTTAATTCTTTGCTTTTATTACGGAAATACAATTCAATTCCATGAAAAATAGGTAAAAAGAAAAACATTACATAGCATATTTGTAAGAATTCGGTTAAATATGGATTATGCATAAAAGAAAGCATTGCAGTCGGGTCTGAGCCGAAAATTGCTTTATCCCAACCTACTAAAATATTATCATATAGATATGGATTCAGTGGTTTAACGTAGAACTGAGTATTGAGATACATCATATAGATCATGGGAGCTAAATAAATGATTCGCGTTATAGCTATGATTTTATTATCTTTATAAATGTTATTCAAAATTGATATTGTCAGAATAATTGCAAAAACTATAAAATTGTAGTTTAGCATTTGCAAAGGCGAATCAAGTCTGTTGTGGAATATAATGCAAAATACCGAATAGATTAATAATACAGCAATTATGTATAATTCAGGAACAGAAAAAAGTTCCTTTAGTTTTAAATTCATTGAATATTTCGTATTTTCTAATGCCATTATTTAATCTCCAAAGCTTTTAATTCAATATATAAGTTAATAAATTCTTGTGTGCTTAGTGCTTCTGCTCGTTTTTGGAATAATTCCGAATTATTTTCTAAATAAATCATAGTTTTATCCGTTGGGAATTTGGTCATATAATCTTTCAGAGAATTTCTCAGAGTCTTGCGGCGAGTAGAAAATGCTGCTTTAACTAATTTCATAATATCTTTAAATTCTACACTATTAGGGTAATTTCTTTGATATTCAAATTCCAATATCGACGAAGTAACTTTCGGCTGAGGATAGAAACAGTTTGGGCTTACATCGAAAGCGATTTTGGGCTTGCTGACCAAGTCCGCGGCAATAGACAGGATTCCGTAATCTTTATTACCTGATTTAGAGCAGACTCGTTTAGCAACTTCTTTCTGAACCATGATAACGGATTTCTGAATAAGCTCGGAATTATTAAACAGCCAGAATAATATATCCGCTGATATGTAATATGGAATATTGCCAATAGTTTTAATTAGTGTTTCACCGCTTATGTATTCTTTGAGATTGACATCTCGTATATCGCTCTTGATTAAGTTAAAATTCGGATATTTACTTTTCGGGAAAGCATTATTGAGTACTTCTATTGCTCTGTCATCAATTTCGACAGCTGTCAGATTAATATCATTTTCTAAAAGGAGGTTCGTCAATGCTCCTGTACCGGGACCAATTTCAAGGACATTATCACCGGCTTCAAGCTCGAGAAGTGTAACTATTTTCCGTGAAATATTTTTATCGGTCAGAAAATTCTGACCTAACGACTTTTTAGGAGCTATCTTTTGCAAACTATTTTCCTTTATGCACAAATTAAAAGCTGGAAAATACGGAAAAATGCTTAAATTGTAATACTTCATTTTAATAATTTTTGTAAATTTTTATATTCATTAATGTAAATCAAAACTATGACTGATTTCAAAGACACAGAAGAACAACTTTTTGCAAAGACTACAGATAGGCATTTATCAGTAACTGCGAATGCAGGCTCCGGCAAAACAACCGTGTTAGTCGATAGATATGTTAATTTAATTAGCGGTAAAAATAAAGAAAATAAATTTGTTGAGCCGAAAAATATTGTTGCCATCACATTTACTAAAATGGCAGCAAGCGAGATGACTTTAAAAATAATCGAAAAAATAAAAAGCAAACTTTCTGCTGCTACAAATAAAAAAGATATTCAGGACTTATCATATATTCGCACAAAAATCGGCAGTGCCAAAATATCAACCATACACAGTTTCTGCGGTAATTTGCTTAGAGAATTCCCTATAGAAGCTGGGGTTCAGCCAAATTTCTCTGAAATCAGCGGTGCCGAGCAAATCAGAATCAAGAAATCGGCTTATTTTGATGCTATTACTGAACGATTAACATCCTCTGATTCGAAAATAGCAGAAGATACATCAAAAATTCTCAATATCCTAAGTGCTGTCGAATTAGAAACGTATATTAATAACATAATGAATAAGCTTAATTTTAAAGAAGCTCTTAGTGGCATATATTCCGGTACTTATCTGCAATTGCAACAGATTTATTATAATGATTTTTATGAAAAATTACTTGAAATTGCTCCGTTTATTTTACTGAAAATTAGAGGGCATTTTAAGTATTTGAATTCTGTTTTAGAATTTAAACAAAAAATGAAAATTGCCGATTTAGATGTTAACATACAATTAATTGAAGGAATGATAGCTGATAATGATGATAGTAATATTGTTGATAATGTTGATAATGATGATAATAATAAAGTAAATATTGAAAAAATAAATAAGATTGTTTCTAATTTGCTAATGCTCAAAGGCAGACTATTTACTAAATCCGATACATTTCTATCCGACTATAAAAAAGCTCTTGGTATAGATACAGATGAAGAGCTTATCAGCTTATATTCGCATATTAATGAGATGAATGAGATTTTGAAATATACCGAATATGACGAAGAGCAATTCAAATTAAGTAAAATTCTGGTTGACATACTTTATGACACTTACCATCGATATTGCAGAGAGAAACAGAATATTTCGGCATTAGACTTTAATGATTTGATTGAATTAGCAGATTTATTATTGGATAATAAAGAAGTTCGCACCAAAGTAAGTTCGAGAATAGAATATCTGTTAGTAGATGAATTCCAAGATACTGACGAATTACAATACGGAATAATTAAGAAAATTATCGGAGAATTTAATGATACCGGTAAGCAAAATAATCTATTTATTGTCGGAGATGCCAAGCAAAGCATTTACGGATTTAGAAATGCCGATGTAAAAGTATTTCGTAAAGCTATAGACGATATTTACCAAATAAATAAAAATAAAATCGAAACGGGCGAGCTGACTGATTCTTTCTATACAAATGAAGGAATTAAAGTAGCAAGTGAAAAAGATTTTCAATTCGGTAAGCTGAATCTGACTTCTACATTCAGATTAAAACCTGATATAGCAGCATTTGTAAATTATCTCTGTACTAATGTATTCCAAAAAAATAAATCCGAGTTCGACGTTGATTATGAACCATTAGTTGCGGCTCGTAATTCGGAAGTCCATGATAATAATTTGCTATCACTTGAAGAAATTGAAAAGCTGAAAGGGAAGGTAAGCCTGTTGATTTCTATAAAAGAAAAGAAAACTAATTCAGAAAAAGCTAAAACCGAATTAGATGCAACTATTTATGAAAAGGCAATAGAATCAATACCTGAAGAAGAGATGATAGCCGGATTTATTAAAGAAAAATGGGCAAGTGGAGAATATAAATTAAAAGACTTCGGAATACTATCCAGAAATAAAAACAAATTCGACAAATTAGTTAAATGCTTAATAAACAAAGAAATACCATATATTAACCATAGCGGAGCAGGATTTTTTCAAGCTCAAGAGGTCAAAGATATTATAGCTTTGCTTAGATTTGTTGTCAATCCGTCTGACGATATAGCTCTGTTAACTATATTGAAATCATCACTTTGCGGCTTCACTGATGCAGAATTATATGTACTTTCGCAAGTAAATGAATACTTACACTATTGGGATAAATTAAGTTATTTCAGTAGTCAGCCAATTGCCGAAGTTGAAGACGTATTGTTAAAAAATATAATTATTAAGGCTAATAATTATTATACAAAAATTTCCGACTTGATAGATAACAAGTTAAACATGTCCGTACCGGTGCTAATCACACGAGCTGTTGAGTCTTTATCTTGGTATGCTGTAATTTCTAAAAGTCCATATAAATATAGGATAGAATCTAATATTGAAAAATTTATTGATTACGCTCGCGAATACATCAATAGGGGATTTAAAAATATATTTGATTTTATTGAGGAATTAAATTTTATTGAAGATAATGCTGTAGGAGAGTCCGATGCACCCCAAATCACTGATGCAGATGCAGTTAACCTGATGACAATTCATGCCTCTAAAGGTTTGGAATTCCCAGTGATTATTTTAATGGGAACCGGATTTAATAAGCCAAATACAGACAGTTCATTTCTCGACTCTAAAGTGGGATTTAATTTCCAATTCAGATACGAAAAAGACAATGTTTACTTAGAAACTGTCAATTCGGCATTGTTCAAGTATTCAAAATATAAAGCAATAGAAAAAGAAAGAGCTGAGGAAAAGCGTATTCTATATGTAGCTCTCACTCGAGCAAAAGATGAATTAGTTATAGCCGGAACTATAACTACTAAAATCGGTGGTTTTAGTTATAAGAAAAATTCATTTTTAAATATGATTTTAGGTAGTTTTGATTTCGAGACTGCTATTATAAATAATAAAAATAGTATTAATTATTCTACTGAATTGACTATTCTTAAAGATTATAAAAAATCGTGTGTTAAATATCATTCTAAGCTTAATTTGCTTAGTTCACTTAATAATATGCCCGAACCGATGATTGTTAAGCCGGCTGTTATTGAAGATTGCGAAAGCAAGAGATTCCTTCTCCAGCCACTAAAGGGAAATATTGACGGTGAATTTATATCTGCATCGAGACTAATGATATTTATCACCAATAAAAATGACTATTTAGAAAAATATATTCTCGGTATCCCCAAAATTAATCTTAACGAAAGCCATATCGAAAGAGATGAAGACGAATATGCCAGCATTAGTGCTGTTAATTTCGGGACTGCCGTGCATTATGCTATGGAGCATCTTAATACTTGGTTCGACGGACTACACATTAATAAAGAGAAACTGCAGACTATTGCCCAGACTGCATTAGATAATTACTATGTTAAAGATGAGGAAACTTTAGATTTACTTATCAGATTATCGACCAATATAACTAAGACAAAATTGCTCAAACAATATATTAAACAGTTGATTGATTCAAATTCTGAATTATCTCTATTTCTGCCAATTGAAAACGATTTTATTCAGGGAACTATCGACTTTGTGATTTGTGATGAATCGGGCAATTATGAAGTATGGGACTGGAAGACTAATCGAATAAATGATAATCTAATAGAAACAGCTTTACATTACGAAATGCAGATGAAATTGTATGCCTACTTTATATATCGTTCGTTTATGAACCAGAAGACCTTTAAATCAAGGCTCTTGTTTGCTCGATTAGCCGAAACCGATGCTGAAGATATTAGCTGGACTTATACTTACCAATGGACTCAATCAGAAATGCAGGCTTTTGAAATAGAATTAATTGACTTGGTTAATAATGCCAAAAATTATCCTTTTTTGGAGTAATATAATACCCAAAATAAAATAATAAAGCCAGTGCAAAAAAATTATACTTTGATTTCTACATAATCAACCTGACGGTTAACCGTCAGGTTGATTATGTAGTTAGTGTTTTTATTAATTTATCGAAAAATAAACAATAAAGAAATATTTTGGACTGTTACAACAGACTTAATATTTTTACAATTATGCTTCTACAAATAACCCTGAAATATCTTCAGGTGCAAGATTTGCTTGAGCTCCTGAGGCTTGGGTAACAAACATCGGAGTTTTGAACCAAGCAAGTTCAATTTCTGCTTCAGTTAGAGATTCAATCGGAGAATAATCTGCTCTGCTTAGCGGGTGATTATTATCCACTTGTATATTATTCTCAATTGAACTGATAGCATCAAGGAGAATATTCTTCTGCCATTCAGTGTCTCGAGTAATAGTCTTTGATGTGGAATTAGCAATAATTTCACTCTTTTTTATTACTTCTGCATTCTTAAATGCTTTAGTTTCAATCGTGTTTATAGGTTGATACCTTATATCCGTAACCTTCATTGTAATACTCCTTTATTCAATTAAAGAATCCATTCTTTTTACATTCGCTTATACTAATACAATTAGCGTACCAATAATTATTATAAAGCAAATAGCTCTTCACTATTTTGTGTGGGTAGTATAGGGGACAGGTGGCTGGTGGTTGGTGGTTGGGAAAAGTGAATTAGAAATTGAAAAGCAAAAAATCAACCCCACGCTTCAGCGTGGGGAATATTGTCTGGTGACTATTCTTCAAATTCCCCTCCAAAAGGAGGGGTGGCATCGCGAAGCGATGACGGGGTGGGTTCCTTTTTGAGGAAGTTTGTAAAGTTATAAAGTTGAAAGTTTTAAAGTAGGAAGTGGGAATTTGCACGTCTCCGCACTATGCTCTGCGTAGTGCGGCTGGAAGCTGAAAATCTATCAACCCCACCCAAACCCTCCCCAAGGGGAGGGCTTAAAGATTCAATATTGATGATATGGGTAACTGTTTAGCAACTAATCTTCAAATTCACCTCCAATGGAGGGGTGGCATCGCGAAACGATGACGGGGTGGGTTTTTTCTTCGGGGTTTGGGTATTGGGAAATAGGAATTGGGAGAGTAATCTACCCCACGCTTCAGCGTGGGGAAAAGTAATACATCTCAAACATCAAGAGGCTGTCTAAAAGGTTGTCATTCTGAACGAAGTGAAGAATCCAGATAAAGCAAATGTTGATAATTCTGGATATTTCGTTACACTCAGAATGACGATTTGGTAAAATTATTACTATTTAGACAACATCATACAAACACTTTTAGGGATTCTAATTTTAGTAAATCACTAATCTTATGGTTTTTACACAGCCTCTGAAGCGTGGAGTTGAATGTTGGATATTTATTTCAATACCCCACGCTGAAGCGTGGGGTTGATAATGTTTTTGTTGGTATTCTACATAAAGCGTGGGGTTGATATTTTTTTTTGATATTTCTATTTAAAGCGTATGTTAAAATAACGATTACTCTAAGTATGTGTATCCGTAAAGTCCCGAGCGATAATTGGCTAAAAATTCTTTACCTTCGGTAGCAGAAATTACTCCCTGTTTAACGGCAGAAGTAACCCAAGTCTCCATAGTACGAACTAATTTTTTAGCATCGAACTGAACATAGTCTAATACTTCGGCAATTGTTTCGCCGTCGATTATTTGCTTTATCTCGTATTCATCATCTTTTACAACTACGTGAACAGCATTAGTATCACCAAATAAATTATGCAAATCGCCTAATATTTCTTGATATGCTCCTACTAAAAACACTCCAAGATAGTATGGTTCTTCTTTTTTTAGCTCGTGCAAATTTATATAATTTGCATAGTCGCGAATTCCGATAAATCTATCTATTTTGCCGTCAGAGTCGCAGGTAATATCCTGAAGAGTTGCCGAACGTACGGGTTTCTCTTGAAGTCTGTGAATCGGCATAATAGGGAATATCTGGTCGATTGCCCATGAATCTGGTAAAGATTGAAAAAGCGAGAAATTACAGAAATATTTGTCGGCAAGCATTTTAGACAATACTCTGAATTCTTCGGGAATATGCTTTAGTTCAAGAGCTAAGCGGTTAATTTCCATTGTAATACCCCAGAATAATCTCTCGGTTAAAGCTCGGTTTTTCAATTCCATTAGTCCCAGGCTGAATAAATCGAGAGCATCTTCACGCATTTGAAGTGCATCGTGCCATGCCTCAAGCATATTAGACGGCGATAATGCTTCGTGGATTTTGAATAATTCACGAACTATCTCGTGGTCTGCATCTGTAATTTCATAATCATAATCCCAAGACGGCAGGGTAGTGGTCTCTAACACATCAAATACTAAAAGAGAATGATGTGCGGTCAGCGACCTTCCGGATTCTGTGATAATATTCGGGTGAGCTAGTTCATTTTTCTCACAGGCATCTTGCATCATCGAAATGGCATCATTTGCATATTCTTGAAGTGCGTAATTAATACTGTTCGGACTGGTGGAACGTGAGCCGTCATAGTCCACGCCAAGACCTCCGCCAATATCCACATATTCAATTCCGCAACCCATTTTCTTGAGCTGTACATAGAATTGAGAGCATTCGCGAAGTCCACTTTTGATTTTGCGGATTTTTGTAATCTGGCTACCCAAATGGAAGTGAATTAATTTAATGCAATCAAGCATCGCATAGCCCTCGGCTATTTCTATAGCTTCGATTAATTCGGAAGCATTAAGCCCGAATTTACTTTGGTCGCCACCGGATTCTTCCCATTTTCCGCTACCGGAACTGGCAAGTTTAATCCTGATGCCGATATTCGGTTTAATTTTTAATTTCTTGGAAATAGAAATTATTAATTTCAATTCGTTTAATTTTTCTACAACTATATAAATATTTTTGCCCATTTTCTGAGCTAATAATGCCAGCTCAATAAAGTCTTCGTCTTTGTAACCGTTGCAGATAATCAATGCTTCAGGATTCATTGTAAATGCCAATACGGCGTGAAGCTCGGGCTTAGAGCCGGCTTCGAGCCCGATATTGAATTTCTTACCGTAACGCATAATTTCTTCGACTACAGGTCGCATTTGGTTGACTTTGATAGGATATATATTATAATATTTCCCTGTGAAATTGTATTCAAGAGAGGCTTGCTCAAAACACTTGGAAATACTTTCGATTCTATGGTCCAGAATATCCGGGAATCTAAGCAGTACCGGCATAGATACATCTCGGATTTGAAGTTCATCAATTAGGTCTTTTAAATCAATTTCGGTTCCACTTTTAGATGGTTTAACTACTGCATTGCCTTTATCATTTATTGAGAAATATCCGCTGCCCCAGCCTTTAATATTGTATAATTCGGCTGAGTCTTCAATTCTCCATTTTCTCATCTATGCCTCCGTTTTTTAAGTTGAATAATCCGGTACTTTAAAAAAATGCAAATTTACAAAAAATTAAGTTTAAATATTGTATATTATTTAAGTTGTTAAATAAAAAAATGATGATGCTATTTGTGAGCCATTTGGGTATAGTATTAACATAATTTCTGTAATTGTTAGAAATATACCACTGTGCTGATAAGATATTACATAATAATAAATATATCATCATTCAAATTTACATTTACACCTTCGCTGTAAATGTAGAGGTCGAGACATAATATAGAAAAAAGCCATTCTAAACATAGTGAAATATCGAGAGAAAGTACAATTTGCAACAGCATAAATTGATTAAATTTTCCAAGTAAACGCTGATTATAGTGATAAATATTTTTTCTATACTTCAAAAATATTTATAAATAATACAGGCATTATTAGTATTTTTGTATTTTAAACCTTGAAATTATTCACTATTTGAGTATTACAATGGATAAATCAATTAAAAATATCCTAATTTGCTTTCTAATCGTATTAATCTTTTATTTATTGACAGTAATGTCTAAAATATTATTACCATTAGTCTTAGCATTGCTATTTGCATTGATTTTCCAACCATTAGTGATGCAATTAAAGCGGATGAAGTTTCCGAATTTTTTAGTATTGCCAATAATTGTCATATTTACTTTGGCGATTTTATATCTAATCGGTGAGGTAATTTCTTCGACAGTGGTCAGTATTATGGAAGAGAAAGATTTCTTAACCGAGAGGCTAACCAATAAGTTTACAGCTCTGTTAAACTGGTATAATGATATATCCGGCAGTCGCTACCGTACCAAAACTTTCTTTGAGCAAATATATAAACAGATGGATAAAGACTGGATAACTAATGCGTTTCAATCAATAGCCGGCAGTATCACTTCCTTTACCGGTGATTTTGTTATGTTTAGCTTGTATTATATTGTTTTATTGGCGGGGCTTCCGAAATATAAAAGATTTATTAAATACGTAGGCGGTGATAACGGAGAAATGGTTCTCGAGCAATACGAAAAAGTTCAGAAATCCGTAATTTCTTATATGCTTATTAAGACATTGATAAATTTGACATTAGGAATTTCAGTGTATGTATTGTGTACATTATTTGAAATTAAATTTGCAATATTCTGGGGATTTCTAATGTTTTTATTGCATTATGTTCCTTCAATAGGTGCTACCATAGGCTCTATTCCTCCTGTGCTGATGTTGTTAATTCAAAATGATAATCTTGGCACTGCATTGCTATTTGCCATTGGATTATTTGTATTGCAATTTATAGTCGGTAATATGATAGAACCGAAAGTAATGGGTAATAAGTTAAAATTAAATACACTTACAGTACTTTTCGGTTTAGTATTCTGGGGATTTATCTGGGGCATTCCGGGCATGATACTCTCTGTACCGATGTTCGTAATTATTAAGTTGATAATGGAGAGAATTCCTGATTTGAGCATTGTAGCCCGAATAATGGGTTCGCCTGACCATGTAAAAGAAGGTTTGATAGAATAATATTTTATTGGAATTAATAAATTTAATATTATATTGCAAATATTAATTTATTATACTATTAGTTATTTGATATAAAGCAAAGATATGGAAAAGAATAATTTACACGAAAAAACATTTAGCCAGAGGCTTGACTTCTACTGGCAATATACTACCGTATATCTGATTCTATTAATAGTATTCGGGGTATTAATGGGCTCCATTAACGAAGGTACTTTTACTATGGATTTGCATCATCCGATTGTGATTTTACTCTTTGTTTTTATGCTCTGTACTTCGCTTAACTTGCTTTTTAATTGGTTTAAAAAGAAAACAATTACTGTTGGAAACGATTATATTATATTTCGTACTCGATTTAAAGAAAGTAAGTATATGAAAAGCGATATTACTAAAATTGGCATCGGTAGAAAAGCCAGATACAGAGGTACCGCTTTCTCCCTGCGAATGATTAAAATTAGAGTGAAAAACCGTAAGTATTTTATCCGAATCAGACCCCACGGATATTGGGACGAAAAAGAATTAATTCAGTATATATCACGTTTGAAATAAATATAAAGAGTTGTCTCTAAAGTATTTTAACGAAAAAGAAGCTAAGAATCTTAATAGCCTGCCGGATAATAGATATAAATAATATTACTAAGGCTATTGCATAAGTCCAAAATATATAATTACTGCTAATCTTTTAAAGATTTTCAAACTTCAAAGTGCTTATTAAGAGGTTGTCAAAAGGTCATTCTGAGTGTAACGAAGAATCCAGAATTATCAACATTTAGTTTTATCTGGATTCTTCACTTCGTTCAGAATGACAAATTTTTGTCAGCCTCTTGAACAAATGGAAATTGAAAATCATATAGTTTTGCAACAGACTTATAGAGTAAAAATTTACCCCTAAAAATAACAATATTTAAATAAAATAAATAAAATTACTTGCCTTTTTGCATTAAATAAATTAGATTTGCAATTGAATATTATTTTAACAAAAAATAAAGAAGTATTATGCTGCCGATTTTATCTAAAGAACAGGTTAGAAATACAGATGCTTATGCAATTAATGAAATAGGTGTCGATGGTAAAATCCTGATGGAGAATGCCGCCCATTTTGCTAAAGTTAGAATTGATGAGATTTCCCGAAAGCATTTCTCAACTACTCATACGGGAGTTCTTATCTTCTGTGGTTCAGGCAATAATGGGGGAGACGGCTTTGCTCTTGCCCGCCATTTGCTTAATGAACATTTCGTATCAGTTTATTGGCTTGGCAGCACCGATAAGATGAGTCCCGAGACTTTGAATAATTATGAATTGTATTGTAAATTAAACCCCGATAATATCAAGAAACTTGAAAATCCGAATGATATATATTCGATATGTCTCAATTACGACATAATAGTCGATGCGATAGTAGGAGTCGGCGGCTCAAGTGAGATTAAAGGGATAGCTAAAGATATTATCAGCCATGTAAAAAGTTCGCCGGCGGTAAAAGTAGCAATTGATACTCCTACCGGATTAGATGCCGATACCGGTTATGCTGATGAAGACTGCTTCGAGGCAGACTATACCATTACTATGTTCGCTCTGAAAAAGGGCTTATTAATCAATGACGGTTATGACCTTAGCGGTGAAATATATACTGCAAATCTTGGAATACCGAGCGAAGTATCAGAAAAATTTGCCGAATCTTACTGTCTCGAGAGAAAAGATATTTATAAATATTTGCCAAAACGCAAAAGAGTTAGCTCTAAATTCGATTACGGAAGATTGGCAATAATTGCAGGTTCGGATAAATATCCGGGAGCAGCCGCACTAACTGCAAATGCCGCAGTTAAGACCGGAGCCGGATTAGTACATTTATTAAGTACATCTTTCCATAATAGTTTGCTACCCGAAGTAATTCAAATTCCTTTGGAAATAAATGAAAAGGGAGCATTTTCAAAAAAGAATTATCAACCAATTCTTGATTTTGTTGATAATTGCGATGCTATCGTGATTGGTCCCGGGCTCAGCAATGAATTTGAAACTATTGAGTTGGTAACGGATTTAATTTATAGTATTCCGGCACATAAACCCATACTGATTGATGCCGACGGGCTAAGAGCAATTCATCATAATTCCAAGCTCAGAAAAAATATAGTGCTTACTCCGCACAGCGGAGAATTTGCTCGAATGACAGGAATTGATAGGCACGAAGTTGAGAAAGAACATTTTGAATATTGCAGAGCTTGGGCAGAGAAATTAAGATGCACTATACACCTGAAATATATGCCGAGCAGCACTAGCGACGGGAAAATTAATATTTGGAATCTTGGTGGCAATCCGGGAATGGCAACCGGTGGCAGTGGCGATGTACTGAGCGGGATAATCGGTACACTGCTTGCTCAACATATTGACCCGTTATATGCTACTGCCGTAGGAGCATTTATTCACTCCTTAGCCGGCGATTATTATGCTAAAAAATATAATTTTGAAACTCTAACATCATCGAATTTAATCAATATGCTGAAATATGTATTGTAAGATGTGTAATAAGATTTGTATTAAAATTGGGATCTTTGCTATTTTAAGTGGGTTAGCTAATAATTGTTATTAGTATAAAGATAATCCTTATATATCAAATATTGATTTTTGATATCTTGTTAGATAAACATCTTTGATTTTAAATTTTAACTCCGACAGGAGTTAAATATCTGTAACATAATGAGATACCCTACCAGCACTCTCTTCTTTTAACATCAAAAAGAGAAGAAAGAGTGTGGGGACTAAACAATGTTTATTACCGATGTTCAACAGCTAATACCCTTGTAAGAAAGATTTCTTTATTTGCTTACCCACACATAATAGCTAAGAACCTAAAATTTTATCATTGCCTATATGAAATTGGACAAATTAAATTTCACTTGCTCCGTGGCTATAGAGTCTTAGTCAAAAAACAAAAATAGCAAAAAAATTTAATCAAATAACAATTACATTTTAGAATAGTTGAATAAAATTATTAAATTTGTAGAAGTATTTGTATAATAATTAAAACAGTAATGGAAAAAGCAGCAAAAAGCGAATTTAACCTTCAATATTTGAAAGGTGTAGGTCCCAAAAAGGCTGAAATCCTTATGAAAGAGGGTTTCTACAATTGTAAGGATTTAATCAATTACTTTCCCCGCTCATATATAGACCGTGATAGAGTCGATTCACTTAAAGCATTATCAGTTAAATTACTCAAAGATAAAAATTACGACGAGATAGACATTACGGATTTTAATTTAAAATCCGAAGTGACTGTTCTTGCTCGTGTAGCTGATATTCAATCAAAAGAGTTCGGAAAAAGAGGCTTTCTGAAAATAATTATTCGAGACGACAGCGGTGGCAAAGCAAGTATTATGTTCTGGAATTATGTTGATTATTACAAAAAGTTATATAAAATAGATGATTTACTCAGTGTGAGCGGAAAAGTAGAGATTGATTCTTATAATCAAATTGTATTCAATCAGCCCGAAATACAGAAATTTGACGAAGATACTGACGAAGATGAATTCAAATCCTCAATTATGCCGGTATATAGAATTACAGACAAAATGAAACGCTCTGGCATAAATAATAAAAATTTAAGAACAATTATTAACAATGCTATTAGTAGAGAATTAGGTAATGTAAAAGAAACTCTTCCCGAATTTATACTTAATATATTCGGATATGTCGGGCTTTCCGAAACAATAAGAGCTCTCCACTTTCCGAATAATTTCACAGAAGTATTAAACGCCCGCAACCGAATGAAGTTTGAAGAGATTTTCTTTTTTGAGCTATATCTGGCTTTGCGTCATTCCGGTATAAAAATCGAAGAGAAAGGGATAGAAATTAATCCTAAAAGCCCGACAGCTCGAAAAGTTTATGAAGATTTGCCTTTTGAATTAACATCTGACCAGAAAAAAGTAATTCGTGAAATTTCTGATGACATGAAAAGTGGCAAGCCGATGAACAGACTCCTACAGGGAGATGTAGGCTCCGGCAAAACTATTGTAGCTATGCTTGGCATGCTTTCAGCAATCGATAACGGCTATCAAGTAGCACTAATGGCTCCGACTGAAATTCTTGCAGAACAGCATTATCATACTTTTTTGAATTTGCTCAAGGGCTATGATATAAAAATTGTTCAATTGCTCGGCGGTCAAAAGAAAAAAGTTAGGCAACAGGTTTTATCAGAAATTGCAAGCGGGCAGGCAAATATTATTATCGGCACTCATTCGCTATTTGAGTCAACAGTATTCTATAATAAATTAGGTTTAGCAGTAATAGACGAGCAGCACCGCTTCGGTGTCAATCAGCGTTCTGATTTAAAAGAATTAGCTAAACGTTCGCATCAGCAGGGGCTATCTCCGCATATATTAGTAATGTCTGCCACACCCATACCGAGAACCTTAGCCCTAACTGTTTACGGCGATTTAGATGTATCGGTAATCCGTCAGATGCCGAAAAATCGAAAACCGATTAAAACTAAAGTAGTTTTTGAGAGCCAATTAGAAAAAGTATATGAATTTATTAAAGAAGAAATCAAATTCGGCAGGCAGGCGTACATAGTATTTCCTTTGGTAGAGAAATCCGAGAAATTAGAGCTTAAATCGGCAGTTGAGCACTTTGAATTACTTGCAAATGAAGTATTTCGTGAATATAAATGCGGTTTATTGCATGGGCAGATGTTTTGGTATGAAAAAGAAGAAGTGATGTCTGGATTTCTCAAAAAAGAATACGATATAGTAGTGGCTACTACTGTAATCGAAGTAGGCATTGATATTCCTAACGCCTCTGTAATGCTGATTAATAATGCCGAACGCTTTGGGCTCTCTCAATTGCATCAATTGCGTGGCAGAGTCGGTAGGGGTGCAGAGCAGTCTTATTGCTATCTGGCAACTAAAGAGAATTTCAAATATGAATTCAACCGTAAAGGTGTAGATGAAGAAGACCAAAAATCTAATATTATCAGACTAAAAACTATGGAACGCACCACAGACGGCTTTGAAATTTCTGAAGTGGATATGCGTTTACGCGGTCCGGGTGATGTACTCGGCACTCGGCAGTCAGGGCTTCCCGCATTCAAATTCTTAGATTTAATCGGAGACACGGAGTTAATAAGTCTTGCCAAACGCACAGCTTTCGATATAATTGCAGCAGACCCCAAGCTAATTAATCCGGAGAATAGAGAACTTAAAGTATCATATCAAGAAAAATATAAAAATGAATTCAATTATTTCGATATAGCGTAATTATTTTATTCGATTACTCTAATAAATGTAATTTTTACAGTATTGGACTGGATTTTATCTGAACTGATTTCGACACTACCACCATAGAGCTGAGTTAATACTTTTGATATGGTTAATCCTAAACCGCTACCTTGCTGCTCTTGAAACTCCCTATCGAATTGAGTAAAAGCACCGATTTTTGCTATTTCGATTTCAGTGAGAGGTTTCCAGAAATTAGTAATAGAAATAACAAATTTGTCATCAGTTGACTCAACTATAATTTCAATATTATTTTTATTTGAAAATTTATACGCATTATCAATAATTTCGGTAACTATTTTTCTGTAATAGTCATTATAAATTCTAATTTTTAGCTCATCGGTCAATTTAGTTATAGTAAAGGATTTATCATACATCAGTCCAACATCGGTAGCCTGCTCTTCGATAACAAAAATCGGATTATCTATATACTCATTTTCAATTTTATCAAAGTTAAATTCGGTATGGAATGAATAATATAAATTAATGTTTATCAATTGATTGAGCAACCTCGTGCCGGCTCTGTTAATCATATCAAGCATTTTATAAGCCTCATCGGGGCTAACTTGAGAGCAATTATCTCTTAAAAAATGTGAAAAGCCAAGAATAGTATTCATTGGAGTTCGGAATTCATGAGGCACACCGAAAATCATAGTCTTTTTCATATTTTCGATACGCCCCTCGTAATGCTTTTTAAAATGTATATGCTTTAGTAATCTTGAATTAACAGCATTGAGAAGTACATTGTTATCGTAGGGCTTGGTGATATAGTCATCAGCTCCAAGCTCCATACCGGTTCTTAATGAGTAATTCTCATCACAGCCGGATAGAAAGATAAAAGGTGTAGCAAATAGTTCAATACTGGAGCGAATATACTTTAGTACATCATATCCGTTCATGCAAGTCATTACTACATCACAAATAATAATATCAGGCTTTATTTCTTCTGCTAAAATTATTCCGTCAGGTCCGTTTGTAGAAGTAAACACCTCATAATCATTTAAATAGAATAAAGCTTCTAAATTATTTAGTACGATTCTGTCGTCTTCTATTAGTAGTATTTTAAATTTCTGTATCATATTAGTAATTTATCAAAAAATAATATTTCCAAATATAATACTTTTTTTTTAATATTGATAATGTTTTTCTTTATTAAATGAAAAAATGATATATTGTGTTTTGTTTTTTAGTCAATTTTGAAAATTTTGAGTATTGGCACTTATGAATAATAAAATTAATATATTAGCTTTAGAATCGGCAGGGGCAAATTGCAGTGTTGCTTTGTTCGTTAACGGCGTACTTTTCTCTGATTATAATATTTATGAAAAAAATATGCACGATAAATATTTAGCCGAATTTACAAGAAGAATCATTAGCGATGCAGGGCTAAGAATTAATGATTTAAGTGCAGTTGCCGTCTCAGAGGGTCCGGGTTCGTTTACAGGGCTTAGAATCAGCGGTAGCATAGCTAAAGGGCTTACTTTTAATGATGATATTAAATTGATTTCCGTACCTACGCTTTCGGCTGTTGCCAATTATGTAACTGATAATATTAAATATTTGAATTATAGTAAAATTATTGCTACAGTTAAAGCTCATAAAGACTTGCTTTATTATCAGGAATTTGACGCTAAAGGTCAAATTTGCTCGGATATTATTTTCTCTACTATTGATGAGTTTAATTCTATTGCCCATAGTTCTGTTTTGCTTTGCGGTAGCTCTGCCGATGATTTCCCGAATATTGACTCAATAAGCGAATTTAATAATTTATCGGCTAAATATATCGGTTCTTATGCTATGAAGAATTATTCCTCAAATACTTTTGTTAAATCAGAAGACTTTGTGCCGTTATATATTCAAGAATTTCAAATGAAAAATCAGTCTAAATAAAGGAGAAATTACAATGTTTCTAAATGCTTTACCAACAATATCTTTTTTACTGCTATGCCTATTATTCTGTTCTATGGATAAATTAATTGAAAAGAAATTAATTTCTGATTTTTTAGCGTCTAAGCTTATAACCGGAATTTTCGGTACAGCTATTCTGCTCTGGGGACTGATGCGATTCTATCAAGATTTTAATTATATTAAATTTTCTTTTGCATATAATCCGATAGCTGTAGTTCTAAAATTATTGGTTATAGTATATTTTATTGTTTGCGGTTTTTCAATTAGTTTCAAGGGCTATGGAGAATACTTATTTAATAAAAACAAAGATTCGCAACTAAGATTTAATGCGTTCCGAGGAAAGCTTAAATCTTATGATAGTTTCTTAGCTAAAATCGCAATTATTCTGATTGTGATTTTCTTAGCAAATACTTTGTTATCATAGTTTTAAGGCTGTTGCAGATAGCATCAGCCTTAAAACTCAATCGTTAAAATATTAGTTTCTTTAACAAAACTTGTTTTAAATTGTTTTAATGGCTTTTCAGCAGGTCCGACTACTGCTTTACCGTTTTCATGCGGGTCAAATGTAGAACCATGACACCCACAGCTAATTAGTGGTCTATCCATACTTATCGGTACAGATAAATCATCACCATAACAATTATCATGAGTACATAGCGAAGAGAAGCAGGCTATCTCTGTCTCTGATACTCTTACCAATATCACGGGAATTGAATAATTTGCATCATCAAATACGGCTTTTCCCCCCCCACCGATGGACTGAAGTAAATTTCTATGAAGCTCTTTGGGAATATCAGTAGGAGAAGTAATATCTATTACTTTAGTAATTCCTTGGCTTGATGCCGTCAGCTCGGTAAAATTTTCGCAGGAACTAAGAATACTTCCGGCAATTGCAGCACAAGAACATACACCGAGCGATTTAGTCAGATTAATTAAAAATTCGCGTCTTGAGTTATTGTTAATTTTCATCATTGCTTTATCATTTTAATACTTGTTTTTTCTTGTCCATTAATTTTAAGAGTACAGATAAACAATCCTTTAGGCATATCATTAGTAATAATTTCATTAGTATAATGCCCGGCATTCAAATATCCGCTTTTTACGGTTTTAACCGACCGACCTAATGTATCTTTTATTTCCAATTCAACAAATGAATCATTTTCTAAGCCGTATTCAAGAGTAGTTTTTTCATTAAAAGGATTCGGATAGTTGTTTTTTAGATAGAATAAAGTTGAATCTCCTACGCCTTGAACCGATAAATAGAATGGGAATAATATTTTAATAAATCTATCTGTTCCGTTCCAATCAAATTGGAATATTTCTAAATCCTGAGCAGCAGGTCCATCTAAATAACCTCCGCGAGAACTGAATATGGTGCCATGACCGGAACATACAAATAGTTTTTGCACTTTGTCTATGTCCATTACCTTCTGACCTTCGTGGGGGCATGTCTCATTAAACACGGCAAGATATGAGCCGTCAACGCTTCTGTCTATTCGGGTAAGCATAACTCTAATCGGAGCTCCGCCATCTTTTTTCGGCACATCTATCCTGATAGTTTTATATAGCTCTTTTAAGTCTTTATAAATCTCGGTATCCAATTCATAAATACCACTAATACTTCCACCGTCATCAAGTATTTTCGGCTCTAATTTACCCATTAATAAATGTGGACAGGTAGCTGTGAAAATGCTTAATGTAAACATCTTTTTTAAGAAATCTCTGCGATTATTGTCTTTCTTCATCATTTTTTTACCTTTCTTTTATCAAAAATCAAACTTAAGTATAATAACACTTAAAAGCAAAAAATGTAACAATATTTTTTAATAATTTTTTTATTTTTTAAATATTATTTATATTTTAGCTTTTTGTTTAAATTTCTGGCTCTTCGCTATTTTGTGAGAGTGTATTTAATATGTTTTCTTCTGACAGTGTTAACTGTTAAACTTCTGAAATAAAGGTGATTAGTGGCTTGTGACTGGGAATTGGGAAATAGTAATTGAATAATTTGCATCATCAAATACGGCTTTCCCACCCCCACCGATGGACTGAAGTAACTTTCTACAAAGCTCTTTGGGAATATCCGAAAGAGAAGCAATATCTATCACTTTAGTAATTCATTGGCTTGATACCGTCAACTAAATAAAATTTTCGCAGGAACTAAGAAAACTTCCGGTAATTGTAGCAAAAGAGCATACACCCAGCGATTTTGTCAGATTGATTAAAAATTTGCGTCTTGAGTTTTAGTTAATATTTATCATTGCTTTATCATTTTAATACTTGTTTTTTCTTGACCATTAATTTTAAGTGTACAGATTAACAATCCTTTAGGCATATCATTTGTGATAATTTCATTAGTATAATGCCCTGCATTCAAATATCCGCTTTTTACGGTTTTAACAGATCGACCTAATGTATCTTTTATTTCCAATTCAACAAATGAATCATTTTCTAAGCCGTATTCAAGAGTAGTTTTTTCATTAAAAGGATTCGGATAGTTGTTTTTCAGATAGAATAAAGTTGAATCTCCTACGCCTTGAACCAATAAATAGAATGGGAATAATATTTTAATAAATCTTTCTGTTCCGTTCCAATCAAATTGGAATACTTCTAAATCCTGAGTAGCAGGTCCATCTAAATAACCTCCGCGAGAACTGAATATGGTTTTGTGACCGGAACATACAAATAGCTTTTGAACTATGTCTATGTCAAAAACTTTCTGACCATCGTGCGGACATTTCTCATTAAACACGGCAAGATATGAGCCGTCAACGCTTCTGTCTATTCGGGTAAGCATAACTCTAATCGGAGCTCCGCCATCTTTTTTCGGCACATCTATCCTGATAGTTTTATATAGCTCTTTTAAGTCTTTATAAATCTCGGTATCCAATTCATAAATACCACTAATACTTCCACCGTCATCAAGTATTTTCGGTTCTAATTTACCCATTAATAAATGAGGGCAGCTAGCTGTAAAAATGCTTAATGTAAACATTTTTTTTAAGAAATCTCTGCGATTATTGTCTTTCTTTATCAATTTTTTTACCTTTCTTTAATCAAATATCGGACTTAAGTATAATAACACTTAAAAGCAAAAAATGTAACAATATTTCATAATATTTTTTTATTTTCGTTTTTTTTGAATTTCTGGATCTTCGCCATTTTGTATGGTTATTTATAATTTTTCTTCTAACAGCTTCATCCGAATAGGCTGGAGGTTTGGGTATAGGGGGGGATAGGGGATAGAGAATAGGTGGTTGTTGACTGGTGATTAACTCCTTGGAGTTATGTCAATAATTGGTATTTATACGTTTGAGCAGGCAAAGATATTTATAAAAGTAGTCGGTATGGGAGACTTATCCCACACCGACTTTATCATAAAAGGAATTATAATACTATTGTGTTTTCGTTAAATGCTTCAAGGTATTTGATAATAGCTTCTAAGCATTGACCGGCAAGCATGCCGTCAACTACTCTGTGGTCATAGGTTAGAGAAATATAAGCCATATCTCGGATAACTACTAAATGCTCACCGTTAAATTCTTTAACTATCGGGCGTTTCTTAATTGCACCAATACCCATAATCGCAACTTGAGGCTGATTAATAATCGGAGTACCGAATAATGTACCGAAAGTACCTACATTTGTAATCGTAAAAGTACCGCCTTGAATATCGTCAGGATTCAATTTCTTGGTTCTTGCTCTGGTTGATAAGTCATAAACCGAGCGGGCAAGCCCTGTAATATTTAAATCATCTGCATTTTTAATTACCGGAACAATTAAATTTCCGTCAGGCAGTGCGGTGGCAAAGCTTAAATTTATTCTCTTATGACGTATAATATTAGTGCCTTCTACACTTACATTAACCATAGGGAAATCTTTAATTGCATCAATAGTTGCTTTGGCAAAAAATGGAGTAAAAGTAAGCTTGAAACCTTCTTTTTTCTGGAATTCATTTTTATATTTTTCACGGAATTTAACAATTTCAGTAACGTCGGCTTCACATACACTTGTTACATGAGGCGAAGTCTGAACAGAATTCACCATGTGCTGAGAAATTAAATGTCTCATTCTGTCCATCGGAATAACTTCATCATCCACTCCATATACAGTAGGAGCTGAATGCTGAGTAGTTGCAATTGTCGAAGAAGGAATTACAGCCGGTTTAGTTTCCGGAGCTTTGGTAATTGCTTGCTGATTAGTAGAGTTAGAAGTTTTTTTATTTGAAATATAATTCAATAAATCATCTTTTGTAATTCTGTTTTCTGCTCCACTGCCTTTAATGGTATTTAATTCTTCAAGAGATACTTTCTCTTGTTCGGCAATAGTACGAACAAGAGGAGAGAAAAATTTATCGCCGAGCCTTCTCGGAATTTCCATAGTCGCAATTGTATTGTCAATAGCATTGTTTATTGTATTGTCTTTAGTATTGTCAATTACGGGAATAGTATTATCAATCGGAGTAGCTGATTTGACTGCCGGTTCAATTATTTTTGTTGTAGAAGAACCAGAAGAAATCTTAGCAATTACTTTACCTACATCAACTGTTTCATTTGCTTGAGCAAGTATTTGCACTAACACTCCGGCAACCGGTGAAGGGACTTCGGTGTCAACTTTATCGGTAGATATTTCAAGTATCAACTCGTCGCGTTCAACTTTTTCGCCTGGATTTTTTAACCAGCGAATTATAGTACCCTCTTGTAACGATTCACCCATTTTAGGCATTACTACATCAAATAAATCTTCATTGCCATTTGTAGCCGATAATATAGGAGCATCGACAGATGCGACAGATGGTTTTGAAGCAGCAGTTTGTGGTTGTGTAGATGATTCGATTTTCGGAGCCTGAACCTGAGCATTGGCTTCAGTTTCAATCTCTGCAATTTTCTGCCCGACGGGAACAGTCTCATTAGCCTGAGCAAGTACTTTAAATAGTACACCGCTAACCGGTGAAGGAACTTCCGTATCTACTTTGTCGGTTGAGATTTCAAGTATCATTTCGTCGCGTTCAACTCTATCGCCCGGATTTTTAAGCCAGCGAATTATTGTACCCTCCTGGAGAGATTCACCCATTTTAGGCATTACTACTTCTACTATCATCAATTACTCCGAATAATATATGTAATATTTAATTTATTAATTTAATTCTTATTTACAATTTTAAAAAGATTTTGCAATATAAAAAGATTTTGCAATTTTAAAATGATTATACAAATATAAGATGAAAAAATGTAATACGAAAATAATAATTATTGAATAACGAAATCATCGTCCGGCATATCCAAATTAATGATATATTCTGAAATAGTCAAATCAATAATCTTACTGTTGCCGTTAATAAATTCAATTTTAAATGGTTTTACTATATCGCCGACTTTTTTGTAATCTGAAAGTCTAATAACTACCGGAGTAGTTTTGCCTGCTATAGCATATAAGCAGTTAATCTGAGAGATTAGATTATCTACTTTACTAATATAGACAATATCGGTATTATCATTTTTAGTACACAAGAGAGTGTATTGAGGAATCAAGTTTATAGAATCTTTTTTATTTACTTTGATCTTATATTTATTAGCTTTATAAAAATCAAGTTTAGAATCAAAGTCCAATACCGGTTTAATTATAGATAAATAACTCTCGTCAACTTTTTCTTTTGGCAGTTCTATCGGGGTCATAGTCACTTGAGGCATTAAAGCCCAAGCTCTTTTACCGTTACTTAAAAAAGCAAAAGTATCGGCTTCTACATAGATTTCTATTCTGTATTGGTCCGGCATACTAACATATTTCTTTAGAGAATCATTATAAACAGGTTTACCCATTTTGCATTTAGCTTTGAAATTTTGCTTTACTGAATCATCTCTGATTAGTTCACCTTTAATTACATAAGTTTTAATAGTATCTAAAGAAGCTTTACCACCACGTGAAATAATATTGTCTTTTAATATTTTATCGAAATTTTGACTAAAGCATGCAATTGGTAGCATTAAAAAAAACACAAAAGCAGTTAAACGATTCATGGTATTCCTAAATATTAATATAAAACTAAAAAATATAGAAACGAATGAGCAAATATATTATTTAGGAAAAATGTTTAAGATAAGCATTATAACTGATGCACTAAGATTATTTCCGGATTATATTAATTAAATGATTGGTTAGAAGAAATATCAAAAATAAAATAGTAGTGTGTAACAATTATTAAATTACAAACGTCTTATATGTCGGTAACAATAATAGTTCTATTAGATATTAAAACTGAGAAAAATATTTGTTTTATAAAAAGGGTTTAAATCATTGTAAAATTCAATAAATAACATTGTAATTAAAAAGTATTTGAAAATCTAAGCAATTTACTGTATTTTAGTATTTTTGTATTAGCCAAAAATGATTTTTTGCCTTAACAAAAGGAGTATTGGTGAACTGGGAAAAAGACATAAATCAAGAAGATAAGAAAGTGCAATCGGATTTGATAGCACTGGGGAAAATGCCCAATCATATTGCCGTAATTATGGACGGCAATGGCAGATGGGCTATTGATAAAGGATTTTCTCGTACACAGGGTCATAGAGAAGGTATAGAAAGCGTTAGAGAAATTGTAAAGACTTCTTCTCAGCTTGGTATTAAATATTTGACTTTATATGCTTTTTCAATTGAAAATTGGAAACGCCCAACTACTGAAGTTAATGTATTGATGAGCTTATTAGAGCATTATTTAAAAGCTGAAATTGAGGAGCTTCATAGGAACAATGTACGACTAAAAACAATTGGCAAAATCAGTTCACTTCCAAAGGTAGTACAGAAGTTATTAAACAATTCTTGTGAAAAGACAAAAGCCAATACCGGGCTTACTCTGACTCTTGCCCTCAGCTACAGTGGCAGATGGGACATTATTCGTGCTGTTCAGATGATTGCTCTTGATATCAGAAGAGGTACTGTATCTCCTGAAGATATTGAAGATACTGTTTTTGCTTCTTATCTGAATACTAAGGATTTGCCGGACCCTGATTTGCTAATCAGGACCAGCGGCGAGATGCGTTTGAGTAACTTTTTACTTTGGGAGATGGCTTACTCCGAGATTTATATTACTGATAAGTACTGGCCTGAATTCCGCAGATTAGACTTATACGAAGCTTTAGTCGATTATATGCAGAGAGAACGCCGTTACGGGAAAACTTCTGCTCAAGTAACAAATGATAATACAAAAGACATGAATTTATCTTATTTAAAACGGGTATTAAATGCAATCAAATCATAGCTTAATAAAGTTTTTTATTTTATTTTTTAGTATTTTTACACTTTCCGTGCTTAATTCGTTAGCTCAGGATAAAGCGCAAAGTTATGTTATCGCTGGTGTTTCCGTAGAAGGAAATAAATATGCCGATGAGTCAACTATTATTTCTCTTAGCGGACTGCATCCCGGAGATAATATATCTTTGCCCGGAGATAATAAACTACAGCTTGCTCTCCGAGCATTGTGGACGAGGCGAACATTTTCCGAAATAGACATTGTAGTTGATAAAGTTACTCCTGTAGGTATATTTCTAATAATTAAAGTTAAAGAATTCGACAGGCTTAACCGAATCATTTTAGAGAATAATGTCGAGCTTGACCACGCCGATATTAATAAAGCAATATCTAAAACAAAAGGTGATATTATTTCTCCCTGGGACATTTATGTAGCTAAACGAGATATTAAAAAAGCATATACCGATGAAGGTCTTCTATTTGCAAGAATCGAAGCAGAAAAAATGCCTACCGATACGCCGTTTTATGCTAATTTAAAGTTTATTATTAATGAAGGTGCCGAGTACAGTGTTACAAAAATTGAGTTTGAAGGAAACAAAGACTTTTCAAGTGATGATTTGGCAAGTGAATTTGACGATACTCATACTAAATCATGGTGGCAGTTCTGGCGTTCCTCAAAATTTGATTTAAAAGAATACGAAGCTGATAAGAAATTGTTAAACGACTTTTTCAAAAGAGAAGGCTATATAGATGCTGCAATATTGAAGGATACTTTGCTGTTTGACGACGATAACCAAGAAGTAACCATCAATGTTAAAATCAACGAAGGTAGAAAATATTACGTAAGAAATATTACCATAGAGGGTAATACTATTTATCCCCCCGAAGTTATTATGAAAAAGATTGACTTTAAAAAAGGTGATATATATAACTTAGAAAAAATGCAGATGAACACTACTATTAATCCTGACTTCACTGATGCACTATCTTTATATGTTGATAACGGCTATTTATATGCCGAGATTACAAAAGATGAAAAAAGAGTAGCTGACGATACTGTAGATGTAGTAATTAAGGTTCGTGAAGGCTCCAGAGTACAAGTTCGCAGGGTCGATATAGTAGGAAATACAAAAACTAAAGATAAAGTAATTAGGCGCGAGCTATACACCAGACCGGGTGATTATTTCAGCCGCTCTGCTGTGATGAAAAGCGTTAGAGGTCTTGGAGTATTAAATTATTTCAATCCCGAATCATTAATGAAATTCAAAGTTAATCCGGTAGATGAGACTAAAGTTGATTTAGTATATAATGTAGAAGAGCAATCAACGGAGACTTTTAATGCCTCTGTCGGGTTTGCAGGTAGTTATGGTTTGACAGGTTCCGTAGGAATGTCTTTTAATAACTTCTCGATTACCGAACCTTTAAAGGGTGGTGCCGGGCAGGTATTTAATTTCCAGTGGGAATTTGGGCAGGCAAGCCGCTACCAGTCATTGTCTTTAGGATTTTCGGAGCCATGGCTTTTTGATGAACCTACTACTATCGGGTTCAATGTGTTTGATACTCGATATAATTATATATGGAATTTTAGGCAGACAGGTATAGCTATCAATGTAGGTAGAAGAGTTCGCTGGCCTGACGATTATTTCAGATTAGACTGGAATTTAAGAATTAAAGAAAATGATGTCGGTACAGAAAGTTCATCAGGATTAAACTATCGTCCCGGTAAATATACCGAAATTACTATAGGGCAGACTATATCTAGAACCAGTTTAAATAATTTGTTTTTCCCTACCAGCGGTTCAAGATTTTCATTGACTACACAGTGGGCTATGGGTGCTGTGAATTTCGGCTCTACCGATTATTTTAAAACACATATAAAATATGAATTTAATCAGCCATTATTCCAAATAGACGGTATGGACAAATTAGTTTTCTATTTGTCAACAGAATTGGGATATTTAGAAGGTATAAAATCAGATACAAATATTTCTCCTATAGAATTATATAAAATGGGCGGTAATGGTCTCTCTACTTTTGGCGTTACCCCTTTAAGAGGTTATGACGACGAAGCAGTAGGAAATCCCAATGGTGGAAAAGTACTTGCAAAACACGTAGCCGAATTAAGATTTGCCGTTAGTCAAGAGAAAATGCCTATATTTGTATATGTTTTTGCTGAAGCCGGTAATGTATGGAAAAACTTTTCAGGAGTTGAGCCATTTACACTCAATCGTTCAGCAGGTGTTGGTATCCAGATGATGATGAATCCGATTGGTATAATTGGCTTCAGTTACGGATATGGTTTTGATTATGATAACAGTGAAACTCCGGTCAAACCCGGATGGAAATTTACTTTCCATTTAGGACAATAGATTGGATAGGATAATTGAATGGATAGTATAAAAGAATGAATTGTTTTTTTGTCGAAATAGAAATAATTTAGCTCAAGCTACGACTTTATTAGCCGTAGCTTTGCTAATACAAATTACAAATAAATACTAAGTTAAATTACATTTATAAATTAAAAATTGACAAATTATTATTATTAACATATAAAATAATCGGAGTACTTATGAAGAAATTATCAATTTTATTTACTGCAATATTAGCAGTTGTTCTGTTTACAAATGTTGCTTTTGGTCAACAAAAACCCATAAAAATCGGTATTGTTGAAGTCGAAAAGATTGTTAAAGAGATGCCTGAAGCTATCGAAGCTGATAAAATCATGAAGGATTTACAGAAAGCTTATCAAGATACTTTAATGAAAATGCAAGAAGATTTGGTTAAAAGAGCTGAAAATTATACAAAACAAAAAGCTATGATGGCTGCTGACCAACAAAAAAATGAAGAAGAATCATTAAAAATGGGCGAACAGCAATTATATCAATATAGAGAAGCAAAATACGCCGAAATTAACGAAAAAAGAGAATTATATCTTACTCCGATAAGAAAAAAAGTTAACGAAGCAATCGAAGCTGTTGCTAAAGATGAACTAATCAGTGTAGTACTTGACAAAGGCAATGGTTCTGTACTATATGCCGAAGAAAAATTAGACATCACTTTTAAAGTAATCGACAGAATGAAACGCGGCACTAAGTAATCATTATTAAGAGGTGAACAGCTCATTTTTTTACATGTTTTTGTTAATTTTAATAGAGATAAGATTATGAAATATTTAAAAATTTCTGCAACTATAACTGCAGGTTTAATTGCAATTTTGATAATGTCTGGAGAATTAATGGCTCAGAGAGTGGGCTTTATTTCTTCTGAACAAATTAGAGAGCTGTTCCCCGATGCTAAGCAGGCAGACCAAAGACTTGCCACTGTACGAGAAGAATGGAAGCGAGAAATCAAAGAGATGGATGTACTGATCGAAGCTAAGGATTTTGAAATCAAAAAAAATCGATTAGTATGGACTGATGAAGAAAAAATACAGTATCTGGCTGAGCTTGAAAATTTAAAATCAGTCCGTATGGACTACGCTAAGCAAAAGTATTCGGTAGGCGGGGAATATGACCAGATTGTAAAAGCAATTTCGAAACCGATAGAAGAGAAAATATTTGCTGCCGTGCAGAAAGTTGCCGCCGATGAAGGCTATGATATGGTATGGGATAAATCTATTCAGCCACTGCCCTATGTAAATTTTAAATTTGACCTGACAGTTAAAGTATTATCTGAACTGGGAGTGGATACTGATCAGCTTGAAAAAGATTTGCTTGAAAAAATCAGCAAAGACCCACGAAATGCAGAGAAGAAATCTTCTGATACTCCTACTAAAAAAACAAGGAAACGAAGAACCGAATCTAAAGAAATTGAAAAAGATTCTAAAGATATTCCATCTGAAATGAATATTGACAAAGATAAAGAGAATAAAGAGAATAAAGAAAATACGGAAAAAGAAATTCCGATTGAAGAACCCAAAAAATAAAATAATATGAAATTCAGTAAAATTCAAAAAGTTTCTGAAATCGCCGAAATACTAAATGGAGAAATCATTGGTAACGGCGATTTCTCTATAGAAGGCATAAATAGAATAGAATCCGCCAATAATAAAGAAATGACATTTCTGGCAGATTCAAAATATGAGAAGTACGTTGAAAGCTCCTGTGCAGCCTGCATACTTACTTATAAAGGATTTGATACTGCTAAATATCCCGATAAGATTTTTATTACCGTTGAAGAACCGCGTAAAGCTTTTAATTTAATTATGCAGTATTTAAATGAGCTTAAAGCTTCATCTAAAAAGGGCATTCATCCTACTGCCGTTATAGGCGATAATTGTAAGATTGCAGAAACATCATTTATCGGTGCATATTGCGTTATCGGTGATAACTGTACTATCGGCGAGCATACTATGCTTCAACCATCAGTAATATTATATGATGATATTATAATCGGCGATAATACTGTAATAAATTCAAATGTTACTATATATCAAGAAGTTGAAATTGGTAACAATTGTATAATACACAGTGGTGCGGTAGTCGGTGCTGACGGATTCGGCTTTGAAGAGCATAAAGACGGTTCATATACTAAAATCCCTCAGCTTGGTAATGTATTAATCAAAGACGATGTTGAAATCGGTTGTAATACTACTGTAGATAGGGCTTTGCTCGGGTCAACTATTTTAGAAAAAGGCGTAAAATTAGACAATCTGATAATGATAGGGCATAATGTATTTGTTGATGAACATACGGCTATGGCTTCTCAAGTCGGGATTTCTGGAAGCACCAAAATAGGCAAAAGAAATCGCTTAGGCGGTCAGGTTGGTTTCGCCGGTCATCTAACTACTGCCGACGACGTAGTACTGTTAGCTCAGTCCGGAGTTGCCAAATCAATTGAACAAAAGGGTATTTATTTCGGTGCTCCTGCTCGCGATAGAATGCGTGCTTTCAAAATTGAAGCAGTGATTAATAATTTACCCGAATTGCAAAGAGAAGTGAAAGCAATTAAAAGAACAATAGAAGAAAAAATGAGCTGATGTCTATATATAACACTATAATAAATAGTTCGCTAATTCAAGATAATATCAAGTATTACTGGGGCTATCAGTTCAATCTTGCAGAAAATTTCTTAGTGGATTATCTAAAGCGGAATAATGCCTTTAGTAAAGGTATGAATGTTTGCGAAATCGGATGTGCCGAGGGCGGTGTCTTGGCAGCATTTGTTAATTCCGGTGCTGACTATGCTCTTGGGACAGACATTGCTACTGCTCGTTTAGATGCCGGCAAACAGATTAATTCTCTGCTTAACATAAATATCGAATTTATTGCTCATGATATTATTAATCAAGACATAGACCCAAGATTTATTGAGAAGTTTGACCTGATTTTGTTAAGAGATGTAATTGAGCACTTGGAGAATCCGGAGCTGGCTCTGGCAAAGATTAAGACAATGCTAAAGCCGGGAGCAAAGCTATATGTAACTTTTCCTCCGTATAATTCGGCATTCGGCGGTCATCAGCATACTTTAAACAGCCTAATCGGTAAAATACCATTTATTCATAATTTGCCTACAAATTTGTTTTTTAACTTAATCAAAAACGGCAGAGCATTAGACCTTGCGGAAGTAAAAAGACTTAACGGAATTAAGCTAACTCCCCGAAAAATGCTGAACTGCATCGAAAAATGTGCTTATAAAATAGTTAAAGAAGAATACTTCCTGATTCGTCCTGTTTATAAAATGAAGTTCGGTTTGCCTTCTCTTAAGCTTACTCCATTAAGGCATCTTCCATTTGTGAAAAGTATTTTAAGTATGGAAGCCGGATATATTTTAGAGAAATAATCCCTAAGCGAAATAAATAAATTTAAAAAACCTAACCGGCAATTACCAAGTTAGGTTTTTTTTATAGTTTAATAATCTGAATTATGATAAAAAAAATATTTATTTATATTTAGTTCTATATGCTAGTAACTTACGAAGTAGCATGATTTTTATAAGCCTTTGCTATCTCTAACATAATATTTGCATATCATCATAATTTTGCTTAATTTTAAAGATTAAGTTTATTATAGGGGTCAAGGTAATGACTAAGTATAGTATTATAATCATATTTCTATTTGCATTAGCTGTTAATGCCCAAGATTTTAAAGTACTTTCCAAATCTGGAGATGCCACTAAAAAAAGTGGATCTAAGTGGACCACAATAAAAACCGGTGAGAGCCTATCGACAAAAGACCAAGTAAAAATCGGTGATAAAGGATATTTGGTGCTAACTCATAAGAAAAGCAAAAACTCAATCGAACTCAATAAAACAGGTGTTTATGACCTGAAGAAAATATCTGCCGATATGTCTAAGGGTAAAAAAGGCGTTAGCTCTCAGCTTGCCAAATATTTCATAGACGAAATTTCAGCTTCTGATGATTACTTTGCCAAAGGTAACTATAAAGAGGGCATGGAGGGCAATCTGGGGGCTGTAGATAGAGGTATTGGCGGTAATGTAAATGCTAACGATAAAGTTACCGGTATGACCGGAATGAAAGCCAAAGATTCAAAGATATTGTCAGCTGTTGCCGGAACAGTTTTTGGAAATGATACTAAGATGCTCTATATTAAAATCCCACGTA
The DNA here is from genome assembly GCA_942493235.1 of uncultured bacterium. Taxonomy (GTDB): domain Bacteria; phylum Bacteroidota; class Ignavibacteria; order Kapaibacteriales; family UBA2268; genus ENR-C587. The sequence goes on from OW818676.1 coordinate 2,096,344, forward strand.
ACGGATACCTATTAGAATCCGAAAATGAGTTTATTTGGTATAAATACGGTAATTCATCAAATTATACTTTTAGAATTATTGACAAAAATAATAAAACTATACTTTCTAAATCTACAAAAGATACATCTATAATTATTGATTTTGATGCTTATAATATTGGTAAAGGCAATACATATTACTGGTTTGTAGAATCGGACGGAGATAAATCAATCGAAGAATCTATTCATTATTTATCGGATAATATGGCTTTGGAAATTAAAAATACAATAGAAGAATTTAAAACCGAAAGCGACCAGTCCGATAGTCCAATGGTGAACTTAGCAATTGCCGGTTATTTAGCCGATAAAAATATATGCACTTCTGCCTATAAATATTTCAAAAAGGTACTCGACTCTGCACCCGAATCCGAAGAATACAAAAAAGTATTCGCAAAATTCCTTATTCGTATCGGCGATTATCAAAGTGGTAAAGCTTTAGTTGAAAGGAAATAATTTAAGCGTTTAGCTCGCTGCTATGATGATTGGGTATTAAGGTTTGCCGTTAACTGGAAATAGGAATTGGTTGTTGGTAGCTGGTGTACTTGGGAAGTATGGTTATTACGATATTAAACTCCTATATTTTGAATGTGAAATAATCGGACGGGAAAGCCAATACATATAAATTTGTAAAAGAGTAAATTTATAAAAAAACCTTCCTAAGCTTTTTAATGCTTTGGAAGGTTTTTTTCATAAATCAAATCTATAATCCTTGTTTTTGGAGGAAAATCCCTTTATCAACTTTACCAAAAAAGTCTTGATAGAACTTCATGTCATCAATTACATACACATCTAAGGTGTTGCCGGTCTCGTCTATGATTTTAGCTTGGAAATTAGCTCTTACCTTAGAGCGAGAGCCAATCTCGGTTACATTGACAGATACTTCGATAGTTTTGAACTTCTTCAGATTTCTCTGTTGATTATTATTAGAGTTTCGATTACTTTTTGAATTGAGCATAGATTCGAAAATTGCAGCCCAGACATCATTGTCATTGTCTTTGGACTTTTCACTCATGTCAATTTCTTTAGCAGCGGTAAGTAATCCCAAATCAGTAACTGCATTTTTAACTACAAATCCATCGTCTTGTAATACATTTAAAACAGCTTTTAGCACTAATTTGGTATTATTGGTATCAAATTCACGTGTCTGATATTCACGGGTCTGTAACTGCGTTTTTTGATCAGTTGAACCTATTTGCTGCCTTTCGGTAATAACAGTGCAGGCACTTAATGACAATATGAACAGTAATATTTGTAATTTTCTCATTAGAGTATATTGTTAGTTATACATTTGTAAATTATTTTAATAAAAATTGTTTTTATAGATCTGTAAATTTTTCAAAAATAATGTTGATAATAGCATAGACGAAATTAAAATTTGGATTGATGATAGGTTACTTTTTCGACTTTGCTATTTGTATCAAAAGTAATGACTATAGTTAAGGTCCTTTGAGTTACCGATGCCGAAGAGGATCTGCTTGAACCGCCTGCTAATATAACGAAATATCCGCTTGTACTTTCATTATAAGTTACTTCGCTTGCTATTTTGTCCCATATCCAGACTTCTTTATCGGAGTCATCTTTGCTGACTATATTCGGCGAACCGAGTGCAATAGCAACTTCCTCTCCAGACATACCTTTTTTAATCTCTCTCTGCACTACGCCCACTGTGATATCTCTTTCCTGTTGTGCCGATGGTACTCCCTGAACCGTCGTGCAGGAATTGAAGCCGATTATTGAACCGGTAAGTATTAAAGCTGATATTATTTTCGTTTTCATTTTTTCTCCGTTGATTATAAATAAATATTTTAAAAGCTAAATGATATACCGATAGTTGTTAAAATCATATCGGTGTCTGATTTAAAAGTTTCAAATTCCGTATCGCCTGTTTCCAGAATTTTGACTTTTGAGTATTCTGCATTTGTTCCAAACGAGTATTTCATTTTTAGGTCTAAGTTTAGCGATGTTCTCTGATTAGGCAGTGTAATAAAATCAACTAATTTAATTGAAAGCCCGGCTCCTAATCCGTAAGCCCAAGAAGCAGAAACTTTATCTTGACTACTTTCTTCATAAGAATAAGTATTTAAAGTAGCTGTAGAAGAGAAAATATTAACTCCGGCAAAAGCTTCCAAATAGGGGACTATCCACCCTGTATTCGGCTGAAGCCTTGTAAATAATACTATTGGAATTATCATAGACTGTGTATCTATTGTATCTTGACCAAGCCAAAAACCATATTTGTAAATATTTAAATATTTAGTATCCCCTCCGAAAAATAGAAAATCGGCTTCAATTCCGAATGCTACTGGTATCGGGTCTGCATAATAACCGCCATATAAAGAGAATCCTAAACCGGTTTTGTTCAAATTGTTGTGAAATTCTTCTTGGGGAACAGCATTAGCGAAATCAATTCCAAAAAAACCATTTAAGGGCTTTTTCTTTAGCTTTGCAACAAGTTCTTCATTTTTATCAATTTCTTTATTATTCATGTTATTTGAAGTAGTTTGTTGAGCCATTGCCGGTAAAGCAAATGCTGTAATAATAATAAAAATTACTAATTTGTAAATACATCTCATAATAATACACCCTTATCGTTTATAACTCTATACATTTGTTTAACGCTTATAACACTTTTTTTGTTACAAAATATTTTAAACAAATTATATTTGTTGTAAAAAAAAATAAGGTTCATCGCTATTTTGTGTGGGTATGCAAATAAAGTAATCTTTCTTACAACGGCGTTAGCTGTTGAACATCGGTAATAAACATTGTTTAGTCCCCACACTCTTTTTTCTCTTTTTGTCGTTAAAAGAAGAGAGTGATGGTGGTGTAACTCGTAATGTTACAGATATATAACTCCTAACGGAGTTAAGATATCAAATCATTGATGTTTATCAAATAATATATCCAAAATCAATATTTGATACATTAAGGTTTTGATTATACTAATAACAAATATTTGCTAACCCACTTAAAATAGCGAAGCCCCAAAAATTTCAAGAAAAATAAAAAAATATTTAAACCATTACAATAAAAATACGTCTAAATAGTTCTATATGCAACTATTGTGTTTGGAACTATTGCAAGGGGTACTATTTTGATAGATGATAATTTAAAAATGATTGGGTTCTTTTTAGGGCATATTGGGCGAACATTGAAAAATAAATTAACAAAAGCCTTTACTGATGACGGGCTGGACATGACTGCCGAGCAATTTTCGATTTTGATGTATTTATGGAAACGTCAGGGAATTAATCAGCAGGAATTGTCCGATGGAATTTTCAAAGAAAAGACTGCTATAGTCAGACTAATTGACCATTTAGAAAAATCTAACTTAATCAAAAGAGTAAGAGATGGCAACGACAGAAGAAATAATTTGATATTTCTTACTGATGAAGGTATTAGCTTAAAAGATTCTTTGGTGAAAATTGTTGATAAAACGATTCAACAGGCTGTAACTGGTTTAAAAGAAGAAGAGATTACTTTATTAGGTGATATATTAAAAAGAGTCTATTATAATATAGAACCGGAATGCGGAAATATAGAATTTTTAAATACATTTGGAGAAAACATTGAAAAACAAAAGCGTAATTCTGCTATTGCTTCTGATGTTAACAGCTAATGTTTACTCATCGGAAACATTAAAGCTTAGCGAAGATGAAGCAGTAAATATAGGATTAGAAAAAAGCAGTACTATCAAAATTACTGCTTCAAAGGCAAATGCCGCTAATTCAAAAGTATCAGAGAGCAAAGCCGCCGGGCTGCCGTCTCTCAAACTTACCGGCTCTTATACAAGGCTTAGTGAGTTAGACCCTGTTGTGTTTGGAGGGTTTACTATATCTCCTTCTATAGTGGATAACTATATTACTAAACTAACCTTAACTCAACCAATATTTATGGGTAATAAAATTGATGCGGCAATTCAAGCATCTGAATTAAATAGAGATGCGGCTGTCGAAGATTTATCTAAAGAAAAAATGAAGTTAAAATCAGACATTCGCTCTGCATATTGGAATTTGTACAAGGCGGTAAAAACCAAAGCTTCAATAATAGAAAGCATTGGGCAAACAAAAGCTCATTTGACAGACGTTCAAAATGCTTATAAAGTAGGAATGAGTTTAGAAAATGATGTTTTAAAAGTAAAAGTTCAATTGTCAAATTTAGAGCTTATGAATATTGATGCTGAAAATTCAATAGACATTGCTCAAGTCGGATTATGCAATTTATTAAATCTTTCCCTTGATACAAAAATCGAAATTGCCGAAGAACCAATTGTGGATAAAGGCAATTTTGCAAACTTTGATGATTATAAACAAACAGCTTTGACTAACAAGCCTGAGCTTAAGGCAATGGATTTAAGGGTTAAAGCCGGCGAATCTGCTATTACAATCGCGAAATCCGGTTGGTATCCGCAAATTGCGTTTTTTGCCGATTATAACTATTCTAATCCAAATTCGAGAATATTTCCGTCTCAAACCAAATTTAAGGGTACTTGGGACTTAGGTATTACATTTTCTTATGATATATGGAACTGGCAGACTACTTCGCACCAGACTGCCCAAGCTCAAGAAACGCTTTATCAAGCTGTTGAAAGCAAAAAACAATTAGAAAATTTAATTGAATTAGAAACAAAGCAATCATATCTTAATATAAGTAGAGCAGTTAAGAAAATTGAAGTATCTAAGGAATCTGTCGAGCAGGCTAAAGAAAACCTAAGGGTAACTAACGAAAAATTCAAAGCAGGAACTGCTATCAATTCCGATTTACTTGATTCCGAAACATCACTATTGCAAGCTGAAATTAATTATTATACAGCTCTAAGTGATTATAAAATAGCTTATGCTAAATTGCAATTTTCAATTGGTAAATAATTAATAAATATATAGAGAGATAAAATAATGAGAAAAGTAATCTTTTATACAATCGTAATTGTCAGTATAGCAGCTGTAGTTACAATCTTGCTACTAAACAAAAAAGCTCTTGACTTAAAGAAAACTCAAACAGTAAATATTTCGCAATATCCGGTACAGATTTCGGTCGCACAGAAGCAAAAAGTCGATGAAGTATTGAATTTAATTGGTTCGTCGTATCCAAATGCTGAAGTGCAGTTTAATTCCGAAACCATAGGCAGAGTTACATCTGTTAAATTTGATGTAGGTTCAAAAGTAGGCAGAGGCAGTATTATTGCCACAGTAGATGATGAATTAAAGCAAGCAGCATTATTATCGGCTGAAGCAAGTTTTGAAAAATCCAAAAAGGATTTCGACAGAACTCAGCAGCTATTTAATGAGAAATCTGCAAATGAATCACAGCTTGATGCCGCAAGATTTGCTTACAAGACTGCCGAAGCTCAATTAATTATAGCAAAAAGACAATTAAAAGATACTAAAATAGTTTGTCCGGTAAGTGGTATAGTTGCAGTTAAAAGCATTGAGACAGGTGCATATCTAAATACAGGTAATCCCATAGCAACAATAGTTGATATTTCTACTTTAAAAGTAAAAGTAAATATGAGTGAAAAAGACGTATTTAAAGTAAAAATGGGGGATAAGGTAAAGATTAAATCTGAAGTTTACCCAAGCGAGACATTTATAGGAGTAGTGAAAGCGTGCAATCCGAAAGCTGATGAATCGCACACTTACGCATTAGAAATAAATGTAGCTAATTCAAAAAATACTTTAAAATCCGGAATGTTCTTTACTGTTTATTTTGATAATATTCAAAAGGGCGAGAAGTTAATTATTCCGCGTCAGTCTTTGGTCGGTAGTGTAAAAGACCCTCAAGTATATGTAGTTGAAAATGGGATTGCAAAATTCAAAAAAATTCAAATTGCTGACATTATAGGTGATAAAATTGAAGTGCTTTCAGGGATAAATGAAGGCGAACAGGTAGTAATAAGCGGACAAATTAATTTAAAAGATAATTCACCTGTTAAAATTGTAAAATAATACCGGAATAATAAAATGACTTTAACCGAACTTTCAATAAAAAGACCGATATTAATTATTGTGTTCTTTTCTTTCATCGCCGTTTTGGGGATATTCGGATTTTCGCAATTGAAATACGACTTAATGCCTAAAATGTCTGCTCCGGTAATTGCGATTACAACTGTATATCCCGGGGCTTCTCCTAACGAAGTAGAAACTAATATTACTAAAGTGATAGAGGATGCCATCACCGGGTTAGACAAGGTCGAAGCGGTTCGCTCCAGTTCTTATGAAGGCAGATCAATGGTAACTGTTGAATTTAAGCAGAATGCAGACATTGATTTATCATTACAAGATGCCCAAAGAAAAGTCAATGCCGTTAGTTTGCTATTGCCTACTGATGCACGACAGCCTATTTTGTCCAAAATCGCATTTGATGAGATGCCGGTTTTGAGAACTGCCGTGCGTGCTCAATTAGATAATAAAACATTATACCAATTTGTAAAAGACCAAATTCAGCCAAGACTTTCAAAAGTATCCGGAGTCGGGACTGTTACTATTATCGGTGGTGAGCAGAGAGAAATCAGAGTAAACTTTGATGCTCAAAAACTAAAAGGTTATGGCTTGTCTTTGCTCGGAGTTACTAATGCTATAAAAAATTCAAATATGGACTTTCCAACCGGTAATTTCTATTCTAATAATGATCAATTTGTAGTTCGTGTAGCAGCTAAATATAATTCTATAAACGAACTTAGTGAATTCGTAGTTGGTAAGTCAAAGACCGGTGCACCGATTAAACTAAATGAAGTTGCCGATGTATATGACGGAACAAAAGATATTTCTACAATTTACAGATTAAATGGAGATAATTCAATTGGTTTGGTTGTAGTTAAGCAAAGCGATGCCAATACTGTAGAAACAACAGAAAGAATCCGTACTGAACTGAAAGAAATGGAGAAACTGTTTACTACACAAGGTTTAAAATTTGATATTGCTCAAGACAACTCGGAATTTATCCTTGCTTCGGCAAATGGTGTTAAATTAGATTTACTCTTAGCTATATTGATTGTAGCGATGGTTATGTTGATGTTTTTACACAGTATAAGAAACTCATTGATAGTAATGGTGGCGATACCGTCGTCACTTGTTTCTGTATTCTTTATGATGTATGTTTTTGATATGACACTCAATATGATGACTCTGCTGGCGATGTCTCTTGTAGTCGGTATATTGGTGGACGACTCAATCGTTGTCTTAGAGAATATATATAGACACCTTGAAATGGGTGATAAAAAAGTCGATGCTGCTATCAAGGGCAGAAACGAAATCGGTTTTGCAGCACTATCTATTACCTTAGTTGATGTGGTGGTATTCCTACCGTTGGCAATGATTGTGGGTATTATAGGTAACTTTCTAAGAGAGTATGCTTTAGTAGTAGTTTTCTCGACCTTAATGAGTTTATTGGTTTCATTTACTATTACTCCTATGCTGTCTTCAAGATTTTCAAAATTAGAACACCTTGATAAAAATAAATTATTTGGAAAGCTTGGTTTGTTCTTTGAAGCAGCTTTTGACAAATTATCAGAATATTATACTCGTACCCTAAGATTTGCATTAAAGCATGGGGGCATAGTTGTAATTGCTACTTTAATCCTATTGATTATTTCATTTTCTTTGAATATGACAGGACTCATCGGTTTTGAATTTGTTCCTCAGACTGATAACGGGGAGCTTGTAGTAACACTTGAAACATCAACCGGGTCAAGAATAGAAAACACAAACGAATTAACAAAAAGAGCCGAAGCAGTAATAAGTAAGATTCCTGATGTAAGAAAAATAATTACTAATGTAGGTGCTTCATCAGAAGGTATTACTAGTTTGTCCACTAATAATTCAACCGAAATGCTAGTCAAATTTAATGATAAAAAAGAGAGAAGCATTTCTACCGAATTATATGGACAGAAAATAAAAGCGATGTTAGCTGATATTCCCGGTATTAAAGTTAGAGTCGCCCCAGCAAGTATGCTCGGTACTTCCAGTTCTCCTATCCAATTATTGGTTTCCGGTACTGATTTCGACGCAGTAATGAAAGGAGCCAGAACAATAATGGATGTAATGCGAACTGTTGATGGAGCTACCGATGTTCGCCTATCATCAGAAGAAAGTAAGCCTGAGTTAAGGATTCAAATTGACAGAGAGAAACTTTCTGAATTAGGATTGTCAATTGCCGAAGTAGGAGGTACTTTACAAATCGCTTTGACCGGCAATGACGATTCTAAATTTAGTGAAGGCATCAATGAGTATGATATTAGGATAATGATAGATAAATTTGATAGAACAAATCCCGATAATATCAAGAATATTACATTTATGAATTCCAAGGGGCAGATAATATATCTGAATCAATTTGCAAATATCACTCAATCTACCGGTCCGACTAAGTTAGAAAGACAAGACCGTATCCGCTGTATTAATATTTATGCTCAGGTTTATGGTAAAACTGCCGGCAAAGTTTCTCAAGATATAACTGCAAAACTTGATGTTACAAAATTGCCAGAAGGAGTTAGTTATAAGTTCGCCGGTCAACAGAAAATGCTTGGCGAATCAATGTCGTCGCTTTTAATTTCTATTACAGCAGCTATATTATTTGTTTATATGATTATGGTGGCTCTTTATAATTCATTCCTTTATCCATTTGTAGTATTGTTCTCAATACCACTTGCGATGGTTGGTGCATTCTTCGGATTAGCCTTAACTATGAAATCAATCAGCATTTTCTCAATGCTTGGTATGATTATGTTAATCGGATTGGTGGCTAAAAATGCAATCTTGCTCGTTGACCGAACGAACCAAACCAGGGCAGACAAGGGCTTATCAACTTATGACGCATTAATCGAAGCAGGGCAGACCAGATTCCGTCCGATTTTAATGACTACTCTTGCCATGATTTTCGGTATGTTGCCGATTGCAATTTCTACTTCGGCAGGTTCCGAATCCAAATCCGGACTGGCTGTTGTGCTTATCGGCGGTCTAACCAGTTCATTAATGTTAACATTGGTATTAGTACCGGTAGTTTATCAAAAGTTAGACAATTGGAAATCTAAGTTAGTTGTTATAAAAAATAAACATTTCAAAAAGACAGATGAAGTATAATAGAACAAATATTTAGTTCATTAATTCAGCCGTCGGATTATTTCTTGCGGCTGATTTTGTTTTTATAGTGGGTTGAAAGGAAAATTCAGAATGATGAAAAAGCGTAGAATTATCATTTCTACTCCATTGAACCCAATACTTTAGCATTGTGAAACAAGCATTATGGATATTTGGAATTTGTAGAAAACGCAAATATTAGGTTTTGCAAGGGTCTGATTTTGACTATTCTAATTATTATTATCCTTTGATTTTGGTAGCTGAGTTAAATTTAATTATATTTGCTGTTTATGAAATTGATTGTAAAATAATAAATATAGAAGATATGTATCAAGTAGTTCAATACCAAAAATCAGGTGAGATGATAGTCGAAAATTTACCAGCACCTAAGTGTATAAAGGGCGGAGTTCTAATTCGTACTTATAATTCACTAATTAGTGCCGGAACAGAGAAAACATCGGTTACCAATGCTCAATCATCACTACTTTCAAGAGCGAAAAAACAACCAGAGCAAGTTAAACTTGTTTTGGATTTCGTTAAAAAAGAAGGCATTATGGCGGCGATTAATAAAGTGCGTGATAAATTAGATTCCTATAAATCTTTAGGTTATAGTTCCGCCGGTGTAGTGATCGAATCGGATTGTCCTGAATTTTCACCCGGCGACAGAGTAGCAGCCGCAGGAGCAGGTTTTGCTTTGCATGCTGAAATAATTACTGTACCAAAGAATTTAGTTGCTCATGTACCTGATAATGTAGAATTAAGCGAAGCAGCTTTTACAACACTCGGCTCAATTGCTTTGCAGGGAGTCCGACAAGCGGAACCACAATTAGGTGAAAATATTGCAGTTATCGGCTTAGGATTATTAGGGCAGATAACCGTTCAATTACTAAAAGCAAACGGATGCAGAGTAATTGGCATGGATGTTAATCCTGATTCATTTGTTAGTGCTAAGAAATTCGGTTGTGATGAATGCTTTGTCAGCTCTTCGCAAAATATAAAAAGTATGTTAGCTTTTAGCGGTGGAATTGGTTTTGATTCAGTAATTATTACAGCATCTACTTCATCGAGCCAGCCGGCAGATTTAGCTATGAAAATTGCTCGTAAACGTGGCAAAATCGTTGTTGTCGGGGCAATTGGTATGAACTTACAGCGTTCACCATTTTATGAAAAAGAGCTTGAGTTTAAAATTTCTTGCTCTTATGGACCCGGTAGATACGACGCAAATTATGAAATACTTGGGCAAGATTATCCAGCTGGATATGTTCGCTGGACAGAAAATAGAAATATGCAGGCTATACTATCACTTATTTCTCAAAAAAAATTAGATGTTAAATCGCTAACTACTCATACATTTGATATTAAATCGGCATCGAATGCTTACCAATTAATTACCGGCAAAAGTGATGAGAAGTTTTTAGGGGTATTGCTGAGCTATCCTCACAGAGAAGGAGCAGAAAACCCGAATTTAGTGTTAAATAAAAACTATAATAAATCGGCAAAAGCTAAAATCGGATTTATCGGAGCGGGGATTTTTGGTCAGAATTATCTGCTTCCGGCTCTTAAAAAAACCGATGCCGAATTAATCGGAGTAACTACTTCTTCACCTGTGAATGCTTTGTCAGTTGCTAAAAAATTTGAATTCCCAATTAGCTCTACAGATTCGCTATCTATGATTAACGATGCAAAGGTAAATTGTATTTTCTGTGCATCAAGGCATGACTCTCATGCCAATTATGTTATTGAAGCTGTTAAAGCTGGTAAACCGATATTTGTTGAGAAACCTCTTGCCATTAATGGACAACAATTAGTAGAAATAGATGAAGTAGTTGCTAAACATAATGGTAGAGTTATGGTCGGCTTTAATCGACGCTTCTCAAAATCATTCGAGAAAATTAATGAGTTTTTTAATGGTAGAACAGACCCGATGGCAATATCATATAGGGTAAATGCAGGCACTTTGCCTAAAACATACTGGCTCTATGAGCCTGGGCAGGGCAATGGTAGAATTATTGGCGAAGCATGCCATTTTATTGACTGTATGGTTTATTTAACAAAAGCATTGCCGGTCAGCGTTACGGCTTACTGTTTATCAACTAATAATATTGATGCCTACAATTACGATAATTCGGTTATTATTATCAAATTTAGCGATGGATCGGTTGGTTCATTACAGTATTTTGCTAATGGAGATACAAGCTATCCCAAAGAATATTGTGAAGTATTTTGCGAAAATTCAATTGCTATTATGAATAATTTTGAAGAGGTTAAACTTACTCGTGCCGGCAAAACTAAAGTAATTAAAATGGATGCTAAAAAGGGACACAACGAAGAAGTTGCCGCAACAATAAAAGCTATAAGCGAAGGTAAGGAAATGCCGATTTCGTATAAAGAAATCCGAGCAACAACAATAGCAACTTTTGCTGCTATGGAATCAATTTCAAAAGGTGTTAGTTGCCAAATAGGGTAAGATTAATAAAAATATTTCATTATAATGATTTGTAAAAATGGATTGATAAGTGAAAAAAATAAGGGGGTAGAAATGAACCCCCTTTATTTTTGGTTTTTAAATATATTCTTCAGATATTCTAATTCAATTTGTAATTTCTCTTTTTCAATTCTTTCTTGTTCAGCTTTTTGGATAAATTGTTCAGCTTGTCTTCTTGCAATTTCGGCATCAAGTTTTGCATTTTCAGCTTCGAGTTTGATTTTCCTATTGTCTTCTTCCAATAATTGGATTTCTCTTTTATTATCGGCAAGTTCATCTATAATGCCATCTTCGAGTTCCATTCTCGTTTTAATAATGTTATCATAGTATATTGGATTTGCTATGTGCATATAAATCAGCTATTTATTTAACAATTTCTTTAATTCCGATAATTCGTTGCTTAGTTTCTCTATTTCAATTTTTTCGTTCTCACGTTCAATTTGTAATTTCTCTATTTCAATTTTTTCGTTTTCACGTTCAATTTGTAATTTCTCTATTTCAATTTTTTCGTTCTCACGTTCAATTTGTAATTTCTCTATTTCAATTTTTTCGTTCTCACGTTCAATTTGTAATTTTTCTTTTTCAATTCTTTCTTGCTCAGCTTTTTGGATAAATTGTTCAGCTTGTCTTCTTGCAATTTCGGCATCAAGTTTTGCATTTTCAGCTTCGAGTTTGATTTTCCTATTGTCTTCTTCCAATAATTGGATTTCTCTTTTATTATCGGCAAGTTCATCTATAATGCCATCTTCGAGTTCCATTCTTTTTTTGACAGAGTTATCTAAAACCGCCGATTGTAATTTTCTAATTATCGGTCTATATTTTTCGGGAAAATCATCTTCGGAAACATTCAAAATATGTGAATTAAAGTCGATAGCATTAGTCTGGTCAAATACACTTAGTAATATTTCTAAGTCGTTACGACGTTTGTCTGTTAAGTACGGAATCTGAATAATATAGCTATCTAATGTCAAACTTTCTATAAAAGATTCCTTTTGATTAATTACATCGCCGGTAAGCAAGTCAAAATACTGACGACTGATTTTTATAGCACCGGACTTAATATTATCTAATTTATGACCAAGAAAATAAATGGAAATAATCGGCAACCCGACCTTTCTACTTTTACCATTGATATTGATAATTCCTGTATTATCTTTATTGGCAAACTGCTGTCCAAGATAGCGGCGAAATCTCATAATATCAGTCGGAAATTTAGCTTTCTGTAATTCGATAATTACTTGCTTTTCGCCTTCATCTGTTTTGATTTTGGCAGAGAAATCCAGCCTATAAATAGTAAGAGACTGATATGATTTATGTTTTTTTTCATCATCAGCGAATTTAATGTCAGAAGCAAATTCTTGCGGAAGAATCTTCAATTCTTTAATATCTTCGCCAATAATTGATGAAATAACCAATTTGGCAATTTTTGAATCTTCCATCAAGTATTTGAAAACCACATCGTATATTGGATTTGCTATGTGCATATAAATATCCGTTTAATAAATCACTTAATCATTATTTAGATGTATGGAAGGATAAATTATTGTATTATTTATTCATTTGAGTTTGTGTTTAATAAAAAACCCGACTAATATTGATTGTCGGGTTTTAAATAAGTTAAATTATTTACAATTATTTTGCTACTCTTTCAAGCCATTTAACCATAAATAACATAGTAAACATTGAAATAGAGCAAGCGATAACAAATACTCCCCAAGTAGCCCAAATTGGAATATTTTCATAGAACAAGGTACCAATAATTAACAATTGATTACCTACTGCTGTGGCACCAAGCCATGCACCTTGCATAACGCCTTGGTACTGTGGAGGTGCAACTTTAGAAACAAATGATAATCCTAATGGGCTAATAAATAATTCAGCGACAGTTAGAATAAAATATGTTCCGATTAATAGTAATGGACTTACACGTTCAGCATTGGATAGCGTTCCAATTGCTTTTACATGGTCAGCGTCAGGTAAAGAAACCGAACCAATAGCCATTACCACAAAAGCAATAGCTGCTATACCCATACCGATTGCAATTTTCCTTGGTGTTGACGGTTCTTTGCCTTTAGATTTTAACCATCCGAAAAATCCAATAACAATTGGAGTTAAAAATACAACAAAGAACGGATTAAAGAATTGGAATATTTCAGCACCTTCAATACTTGTAAAGCCCAGATTTATGTTAATCATTGATAAATCGGTATATTGTTGAGCAAAGAAAGTAAGTGTTACACCATTTTGATGGAAGGAGAACCAGAAGAAAATAACAACACCAAATACAGCAAATAAAGCATATAAACGTTGTTTTATTTCTGCGGCACTCATTTCGATAACAGTTGATTTTGATTCTGCCGATAATTTTTGCTTATCTGCAGGATTAGGAAGTTTGTTTCTATTATATATATAAATTACGATAGAAATTAACATAGCAATAATTGCCGCTCCAAATGCGTACTGAAAACCGGTGTTAAAAACGTCCAAGTATTGAGCAGTAAACATTTTTAGGTCAACAATTGTTCCTTGAACTGATACTTCATTTGCAAGAGTTGTTAATGTCTGTGTCGCTTCGGGTGATATTGTACCTGCAATATATTTATGGCATAGAGCAGGCAAATCAGAATTATATTTGAAACCATTTTGCAATACCCACCAATTACGAATGCCTGTTGCAATAAGCGGAGCAAATAAGGCACCTACATTGATAAACATATAGAATAATTGGAAACCGGTATCACGTTTTGATGCGTATTGCGGATCGTCGTACATCTGTCCAACTACTGCCTGAAGATTACCTTTAAATAAACCATTACCAAAGGCAATTGTAAATAAACCAAAGCAAGTCATTGCTAAATATAAAGCGAAATTTGGTACCGGTGTTGGAGTAGGTATTGCTATCAATAAATAACCTACTGCCATAAGTATCAAACCGGTAAGAATTATGCCTTTGTATTTCTTGGTCTTATCGGCAATTATACCACCTACTAAAGCTAATAAATAAATCAAAGCATAGAAAATAGAATAAATGATTGTAGATTGTGTTTTCTCTAATCCAAACTTTGACATTAAAAATAATGACAAAATTGCCATCATTATATAGAAACCAAACCTTTCTCCCATATTGGAGAGTGCCGCACCTATCAATCCCTTTGGATGCCCTTTAAACATTAAACCTCCATAATATAAATATAAAAATTTTAAAACATTAATTATTTACTTATCTAATTTTATCATTTTCTATATCAAATAGTATATATCGCTTTTTAATGTTACTGTGGCTAAAGCCAAGTCGTAGTGTCAAATATTCTATTTCAAATAGTAAATGATATTATTTCAATTTTATTTATTTAAGTTATTCTCCTTTTTTATTATTTGTTTTAATTTATTTACTTATATCTTTTGTAAGAATATCAAAAAAGATATAGGTAAATTTCAATTATGTAAATTCATCAGACGGCTTAAAGTCATCTGATGAATTTATCTTTTTAGAAAAAATTAGTCTGCACCGTGCATTCTGTTTAATAACCAGCGTGATAATAGTAATACTACTATACCTAAGCCGGCAACAAATCCTGCAATTCCTGCAAAAATTGTAAATGCTCCAAGTGAATTAACAAAACCGACCGAAAGTCCGGCTAATAGATTAGCTACGAACGAACTAAGGAACCAAGCACCCATCATCATAGATGCTAATTTAATAGGAGCTAATTTCGTTACCATTGACAGCCCGATAGGAGAAATCAATAATTCACCTATAGTATGGAGTAAGTACGTACCGATTAGCCAGATAATACTTGCTTTTACAGTAGGGTCTTGAATGTCGCCTCCACGCTCCATAATCGCACCAAGCATGAATAAGAATCCGATACCGAGAGCTATCATACCAAGTCCCATTTTGATTGGTGTAGATGGATTTTTGCCTTTTTTAGAAAGTGCTATCCATAACCAAGAGAATACCGGACCTAATATTATGATAAATATAGGATTAATTGCTTGGAACCAAGTAGTAGGGATTTCCCAGCCGAAAACTACTTTATTAATGTATGAATCAGTGTATAAAGTCAATGTTGAGCCGGCTTGCTCAAAACCAGCCCAGAAGAAAGTAACAAAGAATAGTAATACAAAGATTACCGACAATTTGTCTTTTTCTTGTTTAGTTAGTGGAACTTTAACTTCTTTTTTCTCTGAAGGGTCTTTGCGAACCGGAGCAAGTCCTATATCGCCCAAATATTTATTTTGACCGAATAGATAGACTAAAAGCCCAAAAAACATACCGATAGCTGCGATTAAAAATCCATATTTGTAGCCATAAGTTTCACCGAAGTATCCGCAAACTATAGGAGCTAAGAATGCACCGCCATTAAATAGCATATAATAGATTGTATATGCACTATCGCGGCGTGGGTCGCCCTGCTCATATAAGTCGCCTATCATAGATGAAGCTGTCGGTTTGAAAAATCCGTTACCGATAGCAAGTACTGTAAGCCCTCCGATAAATAAAGCTATATTACTCATCTCGCCAAATAGACCGGCATTAGTTGCCAGAGTAAAATGCCCAATCATGATTAATATTCCGCCGATTACTACCGAGCGTCGTTTGCCAATAAACTTATCTGCTAATACACCACCAAATAATGGAAGTAAATAGCAAGCACCTGTAAATAATCCGTAAATTAAGCCGGCTGTACTTGGGTCGATGCCCATACCGCCTAAAAAGCCTTTATTCGAAGTTAAGGTGTTAATCATGTACAAAACTAAAAATGCTCGCATGCCATAGTAGCTGAATCGTTCCCAGATTGATGTGAAAGAAATCAGATACAGTCCGGGCGGCTGTTTCAATTTCTGTGCTTTGTTAATAGCTTCTGCCATGTCTCTTCATATCCTTTTAAAAATACAATAAATATACAAACTTGCAATATACTGATTTCTTTGTTTTTGTAAAAGGAATATTTTTCAACAATCGAAATTAAATGGTGATTTATAATTGATTTAGCTGATGAATGAGTAATCCCCATCGGAAATATTTATTGTTCCGATGGGGTAGGGGGAAATCTTATTTCCTATATAAAATCTTTCTTGAATATATCTCGCCTTTTGCTGTATAGACTATAAAATAGTTTCCTTGACTGATTTTTTTTGGTTTGTATTCAAATTCGTATTTGCCCGGTTTGGCTTTTGCTTCTAATAATGTTTCGACTTTATTACCTAAAACATCATATAATTCCAATAATATCGATGAGGATTTATCTACATTGAAATATATCTTAGTTGATTCCGAAAAGGGATTCGGATAATTGCTTAGTATTTCGGTTTTTGTACTGTCAAATATTCGAGTAGTGTTTGGCAGGCTGTTTGATAGAATGCAATAGCTCGTGTCATTGGCTATTATTGAATTATCACAATCAGTAAAGTAAAAATTCCTGATATAAATTTTCCCTTGTGGAATATCAGGATTCTTCATTTTGAAAAATAAGATTTTGGTGTAACCCGGTGTATTGAACACATCTGCAAAATCAATAATATAAGTACTGTCATCCTCACTGATTTTAAACTCATCGTAATAATGTTTTTTATCAATCGGTTCCAATAATTCTTTATCACAAATTATTTGCCCTTTTATATTCAAGTTTGTGTAGGAAATGTCTCGGTCTAAGTGCACTGTCAGAGTGTCGCCACTCTCTCCGTATAAGGTGTCGAGGCTTAATGAGAAGGTTACAGGAGTGTCAAATGAAATAGACTTTGCTGTATCGCTCATAGTGCAGCCGTTAGGATTAGTAATCCTAACCCATGCAGACTCTAAAGAATTTCTCTGAATAAATATAGTCTGAGTAGTGTCTCCGGTTGACCATAAATATTTACAACCCGGATTTTTTGCATCTAATGTAAATGAACCGCAGGAGTGAACGAAATTGTCGAATGGTAATTCTATACCCTGAAATACCGGTCTTGTTTCGTATTTATAATAATTACAACCCTCGTTTTGGCTTCCGGCAAGTATGGAAGTTCGTATAGTATCTCTCGGTAATTCTAAACCCCATCCATAATATTCATACTGCCTTTTTAAAACTCCGCTATATTCAATTACCAAATCAGGTTCGGCACTATTAGGATTATAGGGCAGAGTATAATCAGATAAAAGTATAAATTCCTGAATATGATTACCATAACTGAAATTCTGAGTAAATCTATCACTTTGATTTACACAATAAATATCTTGCTCAATTGCACTATGACCATTAATCGTTACTAATTCAGTAGGTATAATATATGTTTGATATGTTTTTTCTTTTAAAGTAAAATCTTTCATTTCTTGCCCGCTAATGTTTTTAACTGTAATACGAACTTTAAATGTATCCAAATCGCAGAATAAATCCCCGTCTATTTCCTTTGTAATCTCAAATTGCTTAATTGCCGGACGAAGCTTTACTTCGGTTTTACCGATTTTATTAGGGCATTCGTCATCGCCGTTAAGTACGATTTTATTTGTTACTAAGTTTGTATCGGTCGGTAACTCTTCAACTAATGCAGTCAGGTAAATGTTTTTTCTTCCGCTGCTATCCATATCGCTTCTATTGATTGTACAAATAAGTTTATTGTTTAGATATTCAAAGTCGCCGCTAATATATCTAAATCCATTTGGCAGCAAATCTTCCAGAACAAGCAAACTGCTGTCGGTAGGAATATCTTTCCATACGTCAAAAGTAAACGTTACTTCATCGCCGAGGCAGGGTGCATAATTATTGCAATATGTATTTACACTTGTCCCGACAGGTCTTAAGCGTATATCGTCAAAGAGGTATGAAAAATAATTAAAAGTATTTGTATCCATCATATCGCCAATAACAAAATAGTCCATATTTGAACGAGGTTTGAAGGGTTGTGTTTTCCATTGCACCCATTTCATAGTAGGAATACTATCAAGTTTATACCATTGTTGCTTGTCGCTCAATGAAAAAGAATCTTTAGCACTATTGGTTACTAATGGGTCATCAAAATCTAAATAAAATTTTATTTTATGACAATACTTAGTGCATTCTATTAATGACCTTCGAATATTTATAAAAAAATCAACTACATATTGTTTATTTGTATCCAATGGTATTTCGATTTTTTGATATAAAATAATTGGAGAAATTGGAATAAGTGTCATTGGATGTCTCAATCTTAGATATATATTATTTGAAATAAAATCTTCGTCCCATGTATCAGGGTTATTTACATAATAAGAAATTGCATGTCCAATTGTAAGATGAGTATTTTTCAGTAGAAATGGAAAAGTCTCCTGTACATTATCATATCCGGCTTCTTGAATACTGGAATATTCAAGTTTTGAATTTCGTAAAATAAAATAATAAACAAAAAAGTAAAATCTCTGAAAATATGTATAAGAATGATTATTAGAAGCTATCAAGGTATTACTTTCAATTTTTTTCGATTTCCAAACATTATTGGTGAAGTTTTCTTTATCAAACAAATAATAATCATACCGAGCCCAAAATCCTCTTGAATATTCTTTATTTTCAAGAAAAATACTGTATTGGTCTAAGTTTCTACCCGCTCTTTGATAATTCTCAAACCCGCCATAAAGCAAAACATTACAATCATTCGTATTTGTATTTATTTGAGAATATTTTAATTTTATATGAACAAAAGCAATATTCCCTGTGTCTGTTTGATTTACAGGCAAATATGAAAGGAATACATAAGATGAATTTTGTAATGAAGGAATATAATTCATTGTGTCATCTAAAACAAACACTTTGCCAGGATACCTCTCGTAAGAATAACTTAATACTTTAAAATCAATTGCTGTATCCGCATTTATGTCGTTTTTTAATAAGTCTCTTATTGATAATTTAACTGTATCACCCCAATTTATTGATAAAGAATCATCTCTACCAATTATATTATTTTGGGCATCATTCTTAACATACAATTTATATCTTAGAGGATTTTCTTTATAACCGAATTCATCTGTTAATCTGTAACCTAAACTCTGAAGAATATTAATTTCGTCTTGATGTGGAATTCTACGATACTTTCCATTTTGAATATCATTATATGATAATATGTATAGAGAATCAATACTATCATCAGTTAATATATTATCAGGGGAGCTATCACATTCCGAACCATTACAGCGAATAGGTAAGTACTTATCTTTTGTTTTGTATCTTATATTATAAGAGTCCGGATACTTTAATATTTTATTTGCAATTTGATAATTTAATAAATTTTCAGAATCAAGTATCGGTATCGTATCATTTTCATTAATAACACATAAATGCTTATCAAAAAAAGCAAAGCTGATCCTTTCTATACCTAAAGAAATATTAGTACTATTAAGCTCGCTAAATGATGAAAAGCATCCAAGTAAGATGAATATTTCTTTTAATGTATATGAGTATAAATCTCGTTTTGTAAAAAAATAAGTACTATCAATTTCATAATTAAATGTTTTATTTAAAACATTTGTTTCCCATTCTTTATGAAAATTATAATATAATGTTCCATTATAAGGTAATTTGTTTACAAAAATATTATAAGGAGACCTCCCGCATATTAATGTTTTAGCAACAGCATTTTCAATTAAAGTACTTGAGTTACTCGAATATTGCAATAGGACGGGAGAACCAAAAACATAAGAATATTCAGAATTTTGCCATGAATACTGCATAATTCTAATTATACAAGTATCTTCAAGAAATGCCTTATCGAATAATACTGATAAATCTCGAAAAACTGCACAAACTGCATTTCTATATTTTTCGCCTTTTGTAGTATTATTAATTTTGGTAGTGTCGAAGAATCCTGTTTTAGGATAGAGTGTATCTTCAATAAAATCCAATCTGAAAGGAAATATGTCAACTGAGATAGTATTTGAACTTTGCAATTTGTTATCGTTTTTGTTACTAAAATCAAAATTACAAAATTCAAATTGAGCAGCTCCTTGTTCATAAATCCGAACTTGAGAATACATATTAACAGTTGTTGTGATTAATAATAAAATAATTATGTACTTCATGGTTATCACCTTGATAAAAATAAATAATTATTCAACCTACGGTTTGAACCGTAGGTTGAATATAAATCAATTAATACTTGACAAATTGTGCTGATTCAATATCAAGAATTCCATCATCATAGAACATAACGTAATATACACCTGCAGGCAAATCTGCAATTTCGAAACCATAAAATCCTGTACCAGGTCCTTGCAATCCGAAATTACCTGATTTAACAATACCTGCTGAATTAACAATTTTTGCTTCTAGATATTTAGGTTCTAATATGTATCTTTCTATCGTTATATAGTCCTGAGCAGGATTTGGATTAATTGCAATACCACCTTTTAATTTAGAACAGTCTGCCGCTTTTACAGTATGCGTTGTAGTGCAACCATTTGCGTCAGTAATAGTACAAGTATATTCTACACCACCCTCATCATGGTTATTTGAATTAATTGTTGTTGAGCCATCACTCCATTTAATATTAAATTCAGGGGTACCTACAATATTAGTCGCTTGTGCACTTGAATGACATCTGCCAAAACCATCTTTATATTGATGAATAACTATATCAAAAGATAAAGGTGGAACTAATGTCAAAACAATTGTGACAGTAGTCTCACAACCATTCGCGTCTCTAACAGTTACAACATATGTACCTGCTTCTAAATTTTCGGGATTTGGTAATGAAGCAACATTTGGTTCACATGAATACGTGTATGGTTCAGAACCACTAACAACAGTTATCGAAAAGGAACCTGATTTTTGATTACCATCACAACCTGGGTTCTTTTGCGTATATGAAACAATTAAAGGTTTCGATTCTGCAATGGTAACATACTTAATTGTTAAACAATCCGAAGTATTATCACGTAATGATATTCTATATACTCCCGGGGCTAACCCGCTATATTCAATACAGCCCGGAGAGCTTGTTGAAGGTGTACCAACAATTGATAACATAGTTCCTGCCTCATCATAAAGATGAATAGTTCTTTCGGAACTCGGAATAGTTAAATTACAAAGTAATATTTTACCGTCATTTGTACCGGAACAACCAGCTCCTTTTGAAGTAGCTGTAAAATCAACAGACCTAAATTGTTCTGGAATAGTAAAAGAAACTGAAGTAGTACAGCCATTTATATCGGTTACAGTAATTGTATATGTGCCTGCCTCTAAACCATCTAATTGAAGTAAACCAGTGCCTGTAGGAAATGCCTGTCCATTTTTTGTCCAAGTAATTGTACCAAGCTCAACTCCAGAATTAAGCTGATAATTAGCCCAACCTGATCCAAAACAATCCTTTATTTTCGGACCATAGTTACCGGTTAAAACCGGAGGATTAACTGAACCAGTTATGGTTATTGTCTGAGAACCAAATATGGAGTAATAATAACCTCCACCGATTTTTCCATATAAAATCTTTGTTGCATATAGGCGATAAGTACCAGGACATAAATTGCTTAATATTACAGAAAAATAATTATTTCCATCATTTCCTTCAATTAATTTTTCATTCTCTTCAAAAGATCCATCGTTATTAACATCATTCCATATTTGATAATCATTACCCCAATTTAAACATTCATAAAATGAAATTTGGATTATTCCGTTACATTGCCCACAATAAGAATCTTGAATCTTAGTAATTGCTGCATAAGATTGTGAAAATACATAGTTGAAATTTGCAATTATTATAATTGCAATAAAAAATATCCTTTTCATAAAAAACTCTCTTTTAATGTTAAACAAAATAATACTTAACACTATACGTTACTACGTAATGTGTTGAACGACACCTTCGAAACGGATACCCTTTCATAGGATATTCCTTAATAAGTGCGACAGTATTGCGAAAGGGTTTACTCAATACTGTACAGGCTTACGCAGAACACCCATATTCCGTCCGCATTATATTAAACAAATATTAAATTCAGCATTCATATCTTATCAAAAATGTAACTTAATAATATATTTGAATGATTGCAAGAATTATTTTATTCATTTTTTAAAAATAATTAGATACGGCTAATAAATGAATAACCGGCTTACTCAATCACATTTATTGCTTGGCTGAGCATGGGGAATTGGTGGTCTGCATTGATAAATGCGTTTTTGTGGGCTTGCCCTATATATATGGTTTGTACATTGGCATTTTTGCCGGCTATAATATCAGAGAGGCTGTCGCCAATCATCCAGCTCAAGTGTTTATCTATATTCCACTTTTCAATAGCTTCGTTGAGCATTCCCGGATTTGGTTTTCGACGGTTGCTAAATACTGTTGCCAAATCGGTACAATAGAAAATGTCATCAAATCCGTAACCGGTGAGCGAGATGATTTCTTCCTGCATTTTGCTATGAATGGCGTGCAAGTCTTCGTCTGTCATAATATTTTTGCCTACACCCTGCTGATTAGTAATGATTATAGCAAGGTATCGACGACGTTTAATTTCGCTAAAGAAGTCGATAAAATCAGGCACAAAGCAAAATTCATCGTAAGACTTAACATAATCTCCGACTATTCGATAATTAATAACTCCGTCTCTATCGAAAAATATTGCTTTCTGCATTTATTTATCTGTTACAATGTTTAAAATCCTACTTAACTCTTTTGCCGCCGATTTGCGTTCGTATTTATTTACTTCATCTAAATCAGGTTTGAAAATACCGATTTTTTCTTTCCAAATCAAATAAAATTCTTTTATTATCTCAACAATTCTGAAAATTTCAGTCTGATGGGCTACTAAGCCGGATTTAGTTTCGTGCATTAATTCTTCTATCGCACTGGTGTGCGGAGCAATTGCAATGATAGGCTTTTTAACTCCTACATATTCATAGACTTTACCGGGAACAATTTCATTACTTTCTTTGGATTCGTCAACAATTAGCAATAATGCGTCAGAGGTCAGCAGATACTCAATGCTTTTATTATGAGCTACATAGCCAATAGTTTCGATGGAATCCTTAAATGAAGCATTGTTGAACATTTCTTCTACTTCTGCTCCGAACCTGCCAACGAATCGAAGCTTAATATCATCTTTAGTGAAAAAATCCTCTTCGATTAATTCTTCAATTGCTTTGAAAAATGAAGCCGGATTTCTTCTACCATAAAGCGAGCCCGTATAAGTAATGGTAAATTTCTCGTTACGTATATTTTCAACTTCCGGGAAATCAGAGGAGTCGTATCCGTTTGGTACGTGGAGAAATTTATTCTCGTCTAAATCGGGATATTTACCGAGAGCGTCTTTGATAATGCCTTTCCAAGCACATTCAACAGCATCGGCAGTATTAAATACCGAATGCTCCATTGATTTATCAATCATAGATGGGAAAAACCAACGCTTAGGAGACGAAATAAAGCCTGTCCAAGGATCGCGGAAACCGGCTATCCACGGTATATTATATTTATTTTTAGTGTATCGTGCTATTAATGAACAAGTATATGGGGGAGAGGAGCTGTAAACTGCCGATATGTCGTGATCTTTCATCAGTTTATCAACGGCTTTTTTGGCTGTGAGCATCCACAAAACTCTTGCATCGGGAATAAAGAAACTAGCCCTTACGAATTCGGCTAATTTCTCTTTAAAACTAATTCTCTGGTCATCTTTTTTAATAGTGTTAACGTCGATAGCCGAACCTTGCTTTTTACCTGTCAATAGTCTGTATAAGTCGTAAGGCTCATATATATGAGTTCTCTCCACCAACAAATCTTCCGGAATCTGCTTTAGTAACGATTCATCTCTTGCCGGAAATTGCCCGTTAGCTACGGTAAGTACAATTGGATTCCAACCAAATTCAGGCAAGTATTTAACGTGTTTGAGTACTCTCTGAACACCGGGACCGCCTGATGGTGGGAAATAATATGCTACAATCAAAAGATTTTTCATTAATGCAGTTTTTCTCCATTCTATAATTCAAATTAAGAAGTATAATTTCAATAGAATATTTTAAAAATATCAACCTATGGCATTAGTCATAGGTTGATATTGAAATAGCAATTTATACTATACTATCATAAAGAATCTATCAATTCAAAAGATTAGTTGATAGTAAAATCTTTCAGATTAAATATTCCTGCGTTTGGTTCATCGTCCCAGTCATCATCATCTTCATCGTCTTCATCTTCGTCATCATTATCGTCCCATTCGTCATCGTCCCATTCTTCTTCCTCATCCCATTCAAACTCTTCGTCCCACTCTTCGTCATCCCATTCTTCATCTTCTTCCCAATCCTCAACTTCATCGTCGTCATCGTCCTCAACTTCAACTTCATCGTCGTCATAGAGTAAATAATCTATATCATATTGATTATTTTTTAATGAATTTGTGATGGCTGATTCCAAAAAGAAATCAAATGCATCAAAAACCGAATTCTTTGCAGTTATACTATTTAATTCCAAATTGGAAGAAATGCCTGAGAATAACTCTACTTCTTTTTTGGTATTTAATAAAACATCCATTTTAGAAAACCTTAATTTGAAAAATACTACATTACGAAACGTAAAATTAAGAACTTTATATAAATAAACAAAATAATAAATTCTCAAATATCAGATTATTCGTCTTTTTTTATTTATTTTTTGTTTTATATGAAAATTTAAGAGCCTGTTGAATATAAAAATAAAAAGTCATTCAGAGGTATTCTTTACCGATACACTGTAATTAAAGAGCTAATGACATAAAAGTGGAATTAGAAATTCAAAATTCAAAAACAAACCACATGCTTCAGCATGGGAAAAAGTAATACATCTCAAACATCAACCCCACCCAAACCCTCCCCAAGGGTAATGACACTAAGATAAAATTTATAATATCAAAAATATTTGTTATATTTGTATGTATTTGTTTTTAAATATAACAGGAATATAAAATGGAACTAAATGAATCACTTCAAAAAAGCCACTTGATACACGAGGCATTAAAAACAGATTTGTCATCAGTATTAAATGAGGAATATCCTTTTGAATTAGTAGAGCAATTAACAGAAAAGACAAGTCGCAATAGAGTATTTCCTGCATCAATAACATTGCTGACATTGATAAAAGCAAATCTAAGCGGAGACAAGAGTCTGAAGAATGCGTTATTTATATATAATAAGAGCCACGAAGAAATAAAAACCAATATAGAACAAATAGAAGAAGAAAACAAAAAGAAAGTAAGAGAAAAACGAAGAGGAAGGCCAAGCTCTCACGAATTAAAAATACAAAAGAGCAAGAAGCAGTCTATATCTACAAGTACATCGGCATTTGCACAAGCACGAAACAGGATAGAAGAAAGAATAATACGAGAAGTATATAATGAATCAGTAAAAGTAAATTCACCTACTCAGCATCTCAAATTTCATGGCAGAGAAGTGTATATCACAGATGGTACTTATCTACAAATGCAAGATACTAAAGAAATAGTAAAGAAATATGAAAAAAAAGAATCCAATGGCTATCCTCGTGGTTTATTAAGTGCAATAGTACATCAAGGAAGTGGCAAAATAGCTGATTTTGTATTAGATTCAGATTCTAAAAGTGAGCTTGAGCTTTTAAGTAGCTTAATAGAGAATATTCCAAGTGGGAGCCTATTATTAGCCGATGATCTATATAATTGTAACGCAATATTTATTCAATTAATTAATAAATCGATAGATATAATAGTACCGGGAAAACGTAAACGGAATTATAAAGTAATAAACACTATAGCCCCCAATGACGAGATAGTTGAACTATCGGCAGAGAAAAAAATCGAAAATAATGCAAAAGCTAAATATAGAAGATCAGGCAATATTATTGCGTAGAATAGAGTTTGAAGACGTGAATGTAGAGGGTAGAAAGTTAGTTTTATTTACTACAATATTAGATAAAAACATACCAAAAGATTTAATAATATTAAAATATTTTACACGCTGGGATATTGAAATAACAATAAGAGAAATCAAGACAATAATGAATATAAATATAGTCAGGGCAAAGACACCGGAGATGGCGGTCAAGGAGGTAATGGTAGCTTTGATAGCATATAATTATATAAGAGAAATAATGTCAAAATCCGCTACTACAGCGGATTCCCCCCCCTTCGAAAATATCATTGGGTATTTCTATGAAGATACTACGAATCTACTTACTGACAAACTTGGTAGAGTCTATTCTCACTGGTCGCCTGGTAGAAAAAGAAATGATAGTAAAAATGAAACAGAATATAAGTAAATCTAATATTCCGTATAGACCAAATAGACATTTCACAAGGAAAACGAAAGCAGGGGCATATAAAAAGTACAAATGATTGAGTATATTTACTATCTTAGTGCCATTATCCCCAAGGGGAGGGCTTTAAGATTATGCATTGGAAATGGTGGCTGGTGGCTATTCTTCAAATTCCCCTCCAAAAGGAGGGGTGGCATCGCGAAGCGATGACGGGGTGGGTTCTTTCTTTGGGATTTAGGGCTCGGGGCTTGGGCATTTGGAATTTGGAGAGAAATCAACCCCATGCTTCAGCGTGTGGAAAATAGCTCAAATCAATCCGATTTTTTAGCTTGGAGCTGGGGAATAATGTACTTCTTATCCTAGACACCAGTCACCACAAACGTTTAACTCCTATCGAAGTTATTTTGAAATCAAAGATATTTAACAAATATTATAGCAATAATTATTATTTGAAGTCATACTGGTATCTCTTTTTCCCCAAAAACTTAAACAGCGAAGAACCGTGATTTCTATATTTATTTCATTTTATAAGATTTATAAAACTCTTTAAGTGCCATTCCGGTATATGAATTCTTAGCTTTTGCAATAGCTTCGGGAGTACCTTCGGCAACAATTAACCCTCCGCCATAGCCGCCCTCCGGTCCTAAATCTATTATCCAGTCTGCATTAGCGATTACATTAAGATTATGCTCGATTATCAGAACTGAGTGCCCTTTATCAATTAATACTTTTAATGATGCTAATAGTTTTGAAATATCATCAAGGTGCAGCCCGGTAGTAGGTTCGTCAAATATATATAGCGTTTTACCGAAGCTATTTGTATCGATTGCACTTGCGAGCTTGATTCTCTGAGCTTCACCACCGGAAAGCATAGAGCCGCTTTGTCCTAATTGCAGATAGCCCAGTCCGATTTCTTTAAGTGGCTGTAGCCTTCTTAATACTTTGGCATCATTAACGAAAAAATCAACTGCGGTATCGACAGTCATATTCAATACATCGACAATTGATTTGCCTTTGTATAATATATTTCTTGCTTCTTTTTTATATCGGGTACCATGGCAGGATTCGCATACTAAATGTACATCAGGCAAAAACTGCATATCAATGCTTACTGTGCCTTCGCCTTCGCACTCTTCACATCTACCGCCAGGTACGTTAAAAGAAAAATACCCGGGCTTGCAGCCCATTTGTTTAGCAAGCTGTGTTTCAGAAAACAGCTCTCTGATTGATTCGAAGGCTTTAGTATATGTAATTGGAGTAGAGCGGGACGACTTGCCGATAGCAGATTGGTCAACCATTTCTATATTATCAAAATATTCAATACCTTCAATTGATTCGAACTCGGGGCATATTCCGTTATATCCGGATTTCATTTTATTGATTGCATTATAAATTATATCATGAACCAATGTACTTTTGCCCGAACCGGATACACCGGTAATCACAGTAGTACACTCAAGAGGAATTTCGATTTTTTCCATTCTTAAATTATTACAATTTGGTTTTTTTATAAGAAGTTTCTTGCGGAAATCCGCTGTAGTATGCTTTAAATCAATAGTTTTTTGACCGGACAAATACTTTGCCGTTAATGTGTCTGCTTTTATTAAATCTTTATATACACCGGAGAAGCATATTTCGCCACCGAAATTGCCAGCTTTGGGTCCCATATCTATTATGTAATCCGCATGCTTCATTACATCAGGGTCATGCTCGACTACTATTACAGTATTGCCCATATTGCGTAGCTTTTTAAGGATATTTACTAATCTATCGGTATCTCTGGCATGAAGTCCTATGCTTGGCTCATCTAATACATATAAGGTATCAACTAATGATGAACCGATAGCCGTAGATAAGCTTATTCTCTGAGATTCACCACCCGATAAAGTATGCGTTAATCGATCTAAAGACAGATAATGCAGACCAATATCAACAAGTAAGCGTAATCTGCGGACGATTTCTTTAAGTACTTGCTCGGCTATATGCAATTGATGCTCAGATAACTGTATGTTTTCAAAGAACTCTAATGCTTTATCAATCGGATATTTTACTATTTCAGGAATATTTTTACCATCAATAAATACTTGTCTGGCAGAAGTTCTAATTCGTGAACCTCCACATTTAGGGCATTGAGTATAGCCTCTATATTTATTTAACAGCATTTTATAATTCATTTTATAAGAACCCTCTTCGAGCATAGCAAAAAATGAATTTATACCGCCCCATTTTTCATCACCTTGCCAGAGCATTTCCAATTGCTTAAAAGAAAAAGTGCTGATAGCTTCATATACCGGTATATCGAGTCTTTTGGCATTAATTACTAAATCATTGAATTGCTTTTTAAATGATAAAGATTTAAATGGAACTACCGCATAATTAATAAGTGATTTGGATTTATCCGGTATTACTAAGTCTTTGTCTATTCCTATCGCTTTGCCAAAGCCTTGGCATACATGGCAAGCACCGAAGGGATTATTAAACGAGAATAGTCTTGGTTCCGGTACTTGATAGACTATATCGCAGTCCGCACATTCAAAATTTGTACTGAATCGTAAAGAAATGTTTTTATCAATATTTCTAATTACTATTCTCCCCATTCCCAGACTGAAAGCTGCTTCGATAGATTCTGTCATTCTTGATATTGAATCTTTATCATCTCTGACTACTAATCTATCGGTTAAAATATGTACATTCTCATTAATATCAAGCTTTTTGCGTTCGTCGTCTTGGAAATTAATTATTTCGTCCGAATTTGATAAGTATATCCTGAAAAATCCCTGCTTAATTGCATTTTCGATTTCTTCTTCTACATTTTTCTTCTCGTCAACCGGATAGAGTACAAATATCTTATCGCCTTTATATTTTTCCATTAATAAATCAGTTACGGCTTGAGGGTTATCACGTCTAACTTGTTTTCCGCATTTATAACAGATAGTAGTGCCAATACGGCCGTATAATAATCTGATATAATCATAAATTTCAGTTGAAGTCCCAACCGTTGAACGTGGATTCTTAGAGGGGGCTTTCTGGTCAATTGCTACAGCCGGTAAAATGCCTGATATTTTTTCTACATCGGGCTTAGTCATTCGCTCGAGGAATTGGCGAGCATAAGCCGATAATGATTCTACAAACCGTCTCTGCCCTTCGGCATAAATAGTATCAAAAGCAAGTGAGGACTTTCCCGACCCGCTGACTCCGGTAATTACAGTAATGGCATTATGAGGTATTTCTACGTCAATATGCTTTAGATTGTGAAGCGAAGCACCTTTTATGTCAATCTTAGTATGCACTTTTATATCCTGTTTTCTATTATTTGCAAATACAAAATATGCAAATTAACAATATTTTTTGTAATAGAAATAAAAAAAGGTTCTATTATTTCAATAGAACCTTTAATAAAAAAAATGTTTGCAGTATTAGAAGCTATAACCTAAGTTAACGCCAAGGCCGAAAGAATTATAATCACTTAAATATGTTACATCAGTTAAACCGAAACTTATGCGAAATATCGGCTCAATTGACCAACCGCCATCAAAAATCCATTTGTAAGCTGCTTCTGCACCGATTGTAAAATAAGCATCACTTTCGGAATTTGCTATATCCCATGACCAATAGCTGATTCTTGCACATGGACCAACAGAGAAACCTTCTAACGCTTTTTTCCCATCTTTAACTAAATCAAAATACCAGCGATATGTACCTCCAATACCAAAGCCAGTTAAAATATCACTATACCTGTAATACGAAGCAGATACCAGAAATGAGTTACTATTGCTTAGTTTGAATTCAAAATTTGCATTCAATACATCGGATACTAATAAGTCAATCGGGTCAATACTTACATTATATTTATAGCCGCCCTGTGTTTGTGCATTTGCACTTCCTGTAATTACAAAAATTGCCATTAAAGCAACGATAGTTGTGAGAATTCTTCTCATATATACCCCTAAAAATATGTGAAAAAAAACAAATAAATTAGTTACTTTGCAAATATAAAGTATAAAAATAAGCTATGCAAGTAAAATTTCAATATTCATCGTAAATTAATCAAAATGAAATTAGCTTACATTGTACATTTCATCAATTAGAACAGAGTAATTATGCTCAACAATATGGCGTTTTATACTCATTTTCGGAGTAAGCTCCCCACTTTCAATTGAAAATGGTTGAGAGAGCAGGCTGAATTTTCTGACTCTTTCATATTTGGCAAAATCTTTTTGTAACCTGTCTATGTCATTTTTAATAATTTTGACTATAGCCGGATTATAAGTTAATTCATCTATACTTGAATAAGAAATATTAAGCGACTCTGCCAATACTTTTAATTGATTGAAGTCCGGTGCAATCAATGCAGTAACAAATTCTCTATTATCGCCCAGTAGAATTACTTGTTCAATAAAAGGGCTTTGAATCAAAATATTTTCAATTGGTTGCGGAGCTATATTTTTACCGCCTGTATTGACAAATATATTTTTTTTCCTGTCGGTAATTTTTATATTGCCTTTGTCGGTAATTTTAACTATATCGCCGGTATATAACCAGCCATCTTGGTCTATAGCTTCTGCTGTAGAAATTGGGTCGCCCCAATAGCCTTTCATAATGCTTGGACCGCGAACTAATAGCTCGGATTCGTCAGTGAGCTTAATCTCAAGGTTGCCAAGGGGTTGACCGATAGTGCCGATTTCCATATTATCTTCTCGGATAGCACAAACCATAGGAGAGGCTTCGGTTAGCCCGTAACCTTCTAACACCACAAATCCTGCTGCAATAAAGAATTCCGCTACATCAATAGAGAGCGGAGCACCGCCCGAAATAATAGTTCTAAGCCTACCGCCGATTTTTTCTCGTATTTTTGAATATACCATTTTATCGGCTAATTTATGCTTAGCCCTCAGTGTCAATGAAACCTTACCATTTTGGAGAGAATAGACATAATTTTTGCCTACACTCATTGCCCAGTTAAATACTTTTTTCTGTGAAATCGGAGCTTTTTCATTAGCATTCTTTACTCTTTTGACTAACATCTCCAATAATCTCGGTACTGTAGTCAAAAAAGTAGGCTTGGTTTCGCTGAGATTTAATCCGACGCTTTCGATTGAATCGGCGATAGCTATGGTAGCCCCAATATAAACCGAACACATTAAGCCGCCTGTATATTCATAAGCATGGCACCAAGGCAGATACGAGAATAATAAATCGGATTCTCTCAGATTAATTGCATCAAGAGCCGCACTCATATTTGATAATGAGTTGTTATGAGTAAGCATCACACCTCTTGGATTACCGGTAGTACCGCTTGTATAAATAATTGTACCTATGTCATCATTATTTATTCTATTGCGAATGTCTTGTAATTGATGATAGAGAGCTTCTTTGGATTTGAGTTCATTGCCTCTTACTAAAATATCATTAAACGACTTTACGGCAAAATCTTCACTGCTGAAATCGCTATTTATTACTACTATATGTCTTAATGAAAATAGAGTGTCCTTGAAATCCATTACTTTGTTAAGTTGCAATTTATTAGATACTATAGCAGCGGTAACCTGACAGTCGTTAAAAATATATTCTTCCTGCTTAGAGGTTAAAGACGGGAAAATCGGAACAACGATTGCCCCAATTGAAGATATCGACATAGCAGAAACAAACCATTCCACTCTGTTTTCTGAAGCGATGGCTACTCGGTCTCCCTTGCGGATACCAAGCTCTAATAATCCGAGTGAAAGATTATTGACTAAATCCTTCACTTCGGAGTATCTAATACCTATATATTTTCCGTCAACCTTTTTTAAAAACAGATCCTTATCAGGAAGTTTAGCACAAGTCTTAAAAAACATTTCAGGAATTGTCCTAAAACTCATATTATTCTTTCTCCAAATTTACAAATGTCTGAATTAATTATTTAATGCTGACTATTCGACACTTAATAGCTCAATATCAAAATGCAAATCTTTACCGGCAAGCGGGTGATTAGCATCTAATATTATTTGATTTTCTTCGATTTTGTTAACGATAACTTGAATGAATTCATCTTCTGTCTGATATAATGTTAATTCATCACCGATTTTCGGGTCATAGTCTTCAGGGAAATTTTCTTTGCCAAGTGCAAAAATCATTGATTCATCCCAATCGCCATAAGCTTGTGCCGCAGGGATGTTAATAACTGATTTCTGTCCTATTTCCATACCAATAATACCATTTTCAAATCCCTCAATTACTTGATGATCGCCGATTGAAAATTTCAGTGGCTCTCTGCCGTAAGATTCATCAAAAATCTTGCCGTCATCAAATTTACCGCAATAATGAACGGTTACCAAATTACCCATTTGAGCTGTCTGCATGGATTCTCCATATTATATGTTGTAAAAAAGGAAATATTTCAATATTTTAGAGATACTTTATCCTAAAATGCGAAATTAACTAAAATAATTCAAAAATCGTCATTAAATAAGCAAATTATTTGTTTTTCTTTTATAAATTTGAATACTTTAAAGTTGCTATTAATTTACTTGAATTGAAAAATATGTATAAATTATTGATATTTCTGATATTTATTTTATTGTCAAATATTTTGCTATCAAAAGAACAAACCGCTGACTCGTCAATAGTTGATTCTAATTATTCTATTGCACCTATGAGAGAGTTCGGAAAAATTTCTTTACTTAATACTACTGCTAAATTTAGAAGCATTAATAAAGAAAGTCTGCCGTACACCAATTATGTGGAATTTGCCGATTTATTAGAAGCAAATCTGCCTATTTATCCACTAAATTTAGGGCAGTACGGAGCTAATAACGGATTTTATTCTTTTGGTGCTTATCCGAATAATACAGCAGTAAATTTTAACGGACGGAGCATAACCGACAGGAGTTTTTTCAATTTTAATATTAATCAAATTGCACCTGAATACTTTGAGAACGCCGAAATATTTATAGGTTCTTCGGCAGTAATTAATCAAGACAATGCCTCCGGCATGCTTATTAATTTGCAGGAAATCAGGTATAATACAAAATATCCATATACTAAGCTCTGGTATGCTCAAGCGGGTAGCTTATACTTAGCTTCAGACGGTATTTATAGCCAGAATATACACCCCAAGCTTAATTTTACTTTCGGTTTTAGAAGCCAAAGCTATGACGGTAATTATGCAAATTCTCAATACGATTCTTGGAATGTACGTACTGGTGTAAGATTTAACCCAACGGAAAAAACAAGTATATCGCTTACCGAAATATTTACCAAATATTCCATTAATAATAATGGCGGTATTAATATGGATACATCAGAGTTTATGAATGACCCGATTACCTCTATTACTAACTTTTATAGTTTTCAAACTAATGTATTTCGCAACGACCTAACGCTAAAAATGACTTCCATTTTAGCTGATGATTCAAGCTCGGCGATTAATTCCTCACTGTATTACTCTAATAGCAACTGGAGTAATTACCGAGATTCTACTATGTATAATAATGTAGATGACACTCTTAGAGAAGCCGGGTACAACGAGTATTATCTGGGAGTTAATACAAGCTATGAGCAGAAACTGCTTAATACATTTTCACTTCGTGGCGGCTTTGATGCAATGTATTTCAATACAAATTCTTATAAACTAAGTGCCGGCAATCAAGGCAGTAAATTATCTTTATTTGCGGAGCTAAGCACGGCTGTTTCCGATAATATCTCCGCTTATACCGGTCTTAGATTTACAAGCTATGAATCAATGCAATATACTTCATTTGGTGGCAGACTTACTTATTCTGACAGTACTTTTAAAGTATTTACCGATTTATCATACTCTGAAGCATTACCCAATGATTTTCAGCTTAATCTAAAAAATAAAGAAAAACATTTATTGGGATTAGTTGACGGTAAATACAAATTCGATGATTTTACTATTCTGTTTAATGCTTATTATAGAAATACAAACAATCCGATTTACTATACCGCAATTAAAAAGGACAATACATTAATCGGTTCAGCAGTTAATCAAGCCGATAAACGAATGGCTTTCGGTGGAACTCTTGCTCTGATGGCGGAGCTTTATGAAAATTTCAATATAAAAATATGGAACATGTCTCAATATTCCGAGATGAATTCCGAAGATGAAGAGATAATGCCTGCTTTTTATTCCGGTATAGATTTAAGCTATACTATGCACTTCAATAAAAGCTTTGTAACCTTTGGTTCAGATATAATTATAATTGGTAAGAATAAATCACTGCAATATGTACCGGTTAACAGGACATATATTAGTAGTGGTTCCTATTCCGAACTAAGTACTAATGGAATTAATTTGTATGCTCTTGCCAAATTGGGCAGAGCTTTTGTAAAGGTCAATTATAATAATACTTTATCAAGCCAATACTATTATACTTCTTACTACCCTATGCAGACGGCAAATTTAAGGATTTCCATACATTGGGAGTTCATAGATTAGTTATTTGATTTGTTATATTTTATGAAGTAAATATGATTTTACCTAATATAGCAAATGATATAAGTCTTTTTTAAGATTTAAAAGCTTGTATATGCTTTTCCTGTGGACTTTTGAAGGATTTCTATATCTTCTGATTTTACATTTTTAGGGATATAACCGATAGGCATTGCTGCAGTGGTTTCAATATAGCAATAACCGGATTTATTAATGGATTTTTCAATCGGGCAGGCAATAGCTGCGGCAGCATGATGAGCTGAATCCATTAATAATAGAGCAGTACCGTACCCCATATTACGCAAGATAGCGACTAACAAAATACTCTTGTCAGTACAAACGCCTTTATTCATATATACTGTCTCGTAGTGAAAGTATATGTCGGTATCAGGGCTCCAATTCTCGGCTAAAATGTCAACTGCTTTAACTGAGTCGTAAGGTATGAACTGAACAAAAGCACTGGCGAACTCCGGTAATTTTTCTTGGGGAATATCATTTTTACGAGCCAGAACGATTAACTTATCAGTTATCATTTTAATTAGATTGTCGTTATCTTTGATATTGAGAAACTTACCGAGTGAAGCCTCCTTTGTAAATCGCAGTCTTTTATCCGATTTCTTATAATAGTCGTATGTCTTGGAATTCAGAATTAATTCAATAGTGAATGTTTTACCCTGATATTGCCAATTGAAATTTCTCTTGAAGATTTCTGAGGATGTGGATTCGCTTATAAATATAATAACTAAAAATAGGATAAGAATAAAATACTTTAATCGATACGGATTATTTGTTGCCTTGTTAATATGTAAGTGCGAAATATTTAGCATTGTTTTTCTTTGTTTTATTAATCTACTCTCCTACGCAGAGCGTAGGAGAGAGAAATATTTTTTATTACTCGTTATTTAACATATCCGAGAATCTAAATTCTTCACGCTTGCTTCTATCGGCTTTATGATAAGCATAAGATGCTATCAGAGGTAGTGCGATAGTAACTTCGCTGAATACCATTTGCTCGTAAGTAGTTTCTACTTTACCCCAAGAACTGGCTTCTTTTAAAGTAGAGCCTGAAAGAGCACCGTCGCGTTCATCGGCTACAGTGATTTGTACAGCATATTTATGCATTGGAACTTCTTTTTCAAGAATTTCTGCAGCCACTACTATATCTTGAGTAAAGTTTTTAGGAACACCACCACCAAGCATAAAGATACCTGTGTCTTTAGCATTAATTTTGATTTTAGTGATTTCTAAAAAGTCTTTTGCCGAATCTAGAGTCATATAGTTTTTGTTATGGAATTGATGGTGCACCAAACCGAAACCGGCTGAACAGTCAGAGAATGCCGGTACAAAGATTGGAATACCTTTCTCGAATGCAGTGCGTACAATAGAATTTTCGCCTTTACCATTTAATTCAAGCCATTTGCCCATTTCAGAAACAAATTCTCTTGAGCTATATGGTCGAGTTTCTAATGAGTTGGCGATTTCCGCAATTGTCATGTCGCAAACGCGTAATTCTTCTTCATCAATATATGTATCATAGATTCTGTCAATCATTAATTCACGTAATTCATTGTCATCAACGAATTGAGTTCCTTGATAATGTCTGAACCCGAGAGCTTCAAAGAAATCTTGGTCAACGATATTAGCACCGGTTGATACGATTACGTCTATCATATTGGCTTTCATCATATCGACTATGATTTTTTTCATACCGGCACTGATTAATGAACCGGCTAAAGTTAATATTATAGCACAGTCTTTATCTTCAACCATTCGAGTAATAATATTAGAAGCACGATACAAATTACGTGCTTGGAATGCTGTCTTTCCCATAGCATCGACTAACTCTACTGCATTGAATTTTGTAATGTCGATATGCTCTACTAATGTTTCTTTGTTAAGGTAATCCTCTCTGATTGCCATTTTCTATCTCTCCAAATTTTTAAAATACAAAGTTATTTATTGACTAATATTAGACGAATATTTATATTTATATTTTAATCAGAGCTTTGGGTACTTATAAAGTTATAAAGTTATAAAGTTATAAAGTTATAAAGTTATAAAGTTATAAAGTTATAAAGTTATAAAGTTGAAAGTGGTGGCTGGTGTCTGGTGGCTAATCTTCAAATTCACCTCAAATGGAGGGGTGGCATCGCGAAGCGATGACGGGGTGGGTTCTTTCTTCGGAATTCGGAATTGGGAATTGGGAATTGGGAATTGGGAATTTGGAATTGGGAATTGGGAATTTGGAGAGTAATCAGCCCCACGCTTCAGCGTGAGTGGCAAAGTAATACATCTCAAACATCAAGAGACTGGCTAAAAAGTTGTCATTCTGAACGAAGTGAAGAATCCAGACAAAGCTAAATGTTGATAATTCTGGATTCTTCGTTACACTCAGAATGACGATTTGGCTATCTTATTACTTTTTAGACAACCTCCTTTAAGATTAAATATGGATAATAGTGGCTGGTGTCTGGGGACTGGGAAGAAGGAATTTGCACGTCTCCTTACTACGCTCTGCGTAGTAAGGCTGGTCTTCCAACATTGTTGGATGTTGAATATTGGTAGAAAAAAAGTGGCGGAAAATCTTTCAACCTCACCCAAACCCTCCCCAAGGGGAGGGCTTAAAGATTATCTATGGATAGCGAGAGTAATCAACCCCATGCTTCAGCTTTGGGTTACAAGCATTTTTTGAGTTTGAAAATTGCAATAAAAGCGGTAATTATAGGATATTGTGCATATTTGTTTATGAATCTTTTTACTGGGTTTTGTTCAATAAAACTATGAGAATTAGATTTACCTATCAATTTTTGAAATTAAATAATCAAAATTTCTT
Organism: uncultured bacterium; assembly: GCA_942493235.1. GTDB lineage: Bacteria > Bacteroidota > Ignavibacteria > Kapaibacteriales > UBA2268 > ENR-C587. Next base: position 2,134,409 of record OW818676.1, read on the forward strand.
ATTTTTGAATTCTAATTATTTGACAAACATTTGTTTTGGTTAGAAAATGAATTTTGATAAAATAGTATTTGCAAATCCGGAATATTTTTGGCTTATATTAATTATTCCAATAATAGTTGTTTTTAGGATATTTCGCCGAAAGACAGCTTTTCCGGAATTGATGTTTTCTAATAGCTCGGGTCTTAAAAATTTGACAAAATCATTTAGGCAGAGATTTAGTTTTCTTCCATTTGTTTTAAGGATTGTTTCTTATGTTTTTATTATTCTTGCACTTGCCAGACCCCAAATCAATTCTGTAGAGAAAGATGTTCATACCGAAGGCATTGATATTGTGCTTGCTATGGATGTCTCTACTTCTATGGAAGCAGAAGATTTCAAACCAAATAGATTAGGGGCTGCCAAAAGTACCGCAAAAGATTTTATCGATTACAGATTAAATGATAGAATCGGTTTGGTTCTGTTTGCTGCCGAGAGTTTTACTCAATGCCCTGTTACTTACGACCATAATATCCTGAAAAGCTTTTTTAAGGATATTAAAACAAAAATGCTCGAAGACGGTACGGCAATCGGAATGGGACTATCTACTGCTATAAGCAGACTTAAAGATAGCAAATCAAAAAGTAGAGTAATTATTCTGCTGACTGACGGTGTCAATAATACAGGCAAAATATCGCCTCTTACTGCCGCCGATATTGCAAAATCTTTTAATATCAGAATTTATACCATCGGGGTAGGTACTAAGGGTAAGGCACCGGTTCTTGTTGATACTCCTTTTGGAAAGCAATATGCTTATATGGACGTGGAAATCGATGAAGACTTACTTACAAATATTGCAAAAAATACCGGTGGCGAGTATTTCAGAGCAGTAAATAATAAAACTTTAGAAAATATCTACCTTAAAATCGACAGATTAGAAAAAACAAAATTAAAAGAAAATTCCTATAAAACAAACGAAGATAAATATTTCTACCCACTTGCAGTAGCATTTGCTTCAATATTGTTAGAATTATTATTTTCATTTGTATTATTCCGCAGAATTCCATAGTTCTTCGCCTCCCTACTACGCTCTGCTTAGTAAGGCTGATGACCCAAAAATTATTTAACCTCACCTAAACCCTCTCCGAAGGAGAGGGCTTTAAGATTGTATATGGAAAGGGAGAGTAATCAACCCCACGCTTTAGAGGCTGTGTAAATACTATCACAAGACGGCAAATATTATTGACAGTTCAATTTACGAGGCTTCCTAAAAAAGTAATAATATTGTCAAATCGTCATTCGGAGTGCAACGAAGAATCCATAATTATCAACATTTAGCTTCATCTGGATTCTTCAATCGTTCAGAATGACAAATTTTAAACAGTCATAAGGGAGTATATTTAAACTTTCATTCTACCAATATTCAACATCTAACGATGGACTATTTATATATATCCGTAACATTGTATAATATAATGGACTTAATAGGATTACAAAGGCAAATGATGACATAAATGATGACGTGATTATGTTCAAATTAATTTACTCTTGTCTTCAGGTAATTATCCCCCAGAGTATTTGTTAAACAGTATTGTGTTACAAAGTTTTTGCTCTTTAAATGCTATGTTTGCTTATCATACTTTCACGAACCTTTTTACTTCTTTACCGATTTTTATGTAATATAAGCCCGGAGATAGATTGCTTATGTCTATGCTTGTTTTGTAGTCAGTATTTATAATTTCTATACCCTCAATTGTAAATATGCTAATTCTGTCGTTACATGATTTGGCATCGTTTTTTATATATATTTTATCGGTGGCGGGAGTAGGAAAAACTTTGTATTGTTCTGTTTGCATTGCTTCGCTTACAGATAGTTTCTTAAATGGTATTCGGCTGCGATATAAGCCTCTGTTTGCCATTGCTAAAAATACATAACCATTAGCATTTACTCCCATACACTCTACCCATGTATCAGTTCCAAGCTCAAGACCGCTCGTATCAGTAGTCCAAGTAAAGCCATAATCTGTGGACATACTATAGCCTGCCCATAAGTTACCCAATGAGTCTATTGCCATTTCTTTGGTATTACAGTGGTAAATATTGTTATAAATATCAGACCTTACTAATTTAAATACCCAAGTATTTCCATTATCAGTTGTCATATAATGACAATAATTATTAGTTATCATGTGCCCTATTTCAGTTCCGGGATAAAACATCCCACCTCTTGAACCACCGGTTGAAACATAAATATCAGGATTAGTTTGATAAACCATCTCCCAGGTTTTACCTTCATCTGTTGTTCTGTACATATCGTCTCGGTCGTTTGAAGAAAAAAATTCATTTTTTTCATTTCGGAGCATTGTTTCATCGTCGATTATAATATAATATGGCGTTGATGAACTAAATTTCCATGTAGCTCCGTTATCAGTTGATTTCCCAAACGGCGAATAATAATATAGAATTCCATCTTTAGTTGTTATAAGTGTCCTTGGCGAGCCTATACTCCAAATAATCACTGTATCCCAGCTTATACCTTGGTCTGTTGAACCTAATATCCTTGATTGACTATTTCCATCCCCAACAAAAAACAACATACTGCCGTCAAATGATTCTACTGGATAATGAAAACCAATAAATTTATTGTGATAATATTCCCAATCAATTCCATTGTCTCGTGATATATAATAATACGAACCAATTCCTAAATAGACATTTCCATATCTGTCAAATCCGACACTTTTCCTATCTCCTTCCATATTAATATAACCATTATTTTTGAATAGAAAATGCTGTCCTTTATCTATTGATTTAGTAATTCCATATGAATGAGTACAATAAAAACTTCCATTATTATCCAATACAATATCATAAATAATTGACTTATCTCCTTGAATAAGTGTATCTTTATTTAGTCTAATCCAAGTTTCACCTCTGTCCGTAGTTTTACAAAACATATCTCCGGCATTTCCATATTCATCTCTTGCCCATATATAGAGAGTACTATCGTTGACAATATAGGGTTTGCTGGTTGTATAATCTGTCGGGATTTTTATTTTTTCCCAATTGCTTCCATTATCTGTTGTATAAAACAGGTAATAAGAATTATAAAAATATTTGGAAGTATCTATATATATTATTTCCCCTAACTGATTATTTTCTCCAAAAAATATAACTTTAAAAGTTTTTCCATTATCGTTAGTTATCATTACTTGCTCTTGCATTTTACCTTCAAATTCAAAAATTCCGGCTAATGACCAGTGATTTTTATCATAAACAGAAAAATATATATTTCTATTCTCATCTGATATTGGGGTTAATAATTCCCAGCTTTCTCCATAATCACTACTTCTATAGATACCTTCTTTATCACTACATTTGAAATTTTCATAATAAATATATATATTATCATCTTTATCAGTTTTTAGAAAATTCAAATTATTGGACTGCTCAATTCCTGCCAAGCATATTAGAGTTGTTAAAGGAATTGTATCCCAAGTTACACCTAAATCCTGTGAACGTACCAAATGAGAATTTCTATAATACTGCAATATACCGAAAATATTGTGATTTTTAGTAACTACTACTTCTTCAAATATTCCTCTTTTTACTAAGTTCCAATTTTCGGCACCATCTGTCGAACGGTATAATCCGCTTGTAGTAGCTATGTATAATGTATCTCCTTGTGTTTTAATTAGTCTGTTTGTTTGCATTTCACCACCCAGAGGTTGACTCATCAGTTGCCAGAATGGTTCTTCTGCTTCTAAGGTGCAGACGAAAGTTAGGAAAATTAGTAATGTATATAGCGTTTTCATTGATTATGCCTTTTTTTCTATCACTTGCTAATATTCCCACCAACGCAGAGCATTGGTGGGAGAGTTTCTTTATATCTCAAAGTCCACTTCTCAATCCCACGCAGAGCGTGGGATTGTAAGTTCATTTAAAAAAGCAAAATAGTCAATTCTAATTGATTTTCATAATTATTTTTGTAACTATTTTGTCGCCTGATTGTAGTTTAAGTATATATGTTCCATTAGTTAAGTTTGAACCGTCCAAATTGTATGTATTCCAGCCTTTGTTTTTTATTCCGGAATATAATTCTATTATTTCATTGCCGATAATATCACACAAAGTAAGTTTGATTTCGGATTTTTCGGCAAGATAATAATTAATTTCAGCTTTGTCGGAAAATGGATTCGGTTTTACTAAAGCTATACTATTAGTATTGATTTCGTTTGCTAATATAGTCTCGTCAATATTCGGTTGCTTAATGTATTGTCCACCGTCATCATCAATGTGAGTAATATCATATACATATTTTCTAAGTGAAACACTCATTAATGAATCATAGACAGCACCACGTGTAGTGTCTGCAATTGCATTCAAAGTATTTTTCAGTCCCCAAGTAGCATACATACAGTCCTGTTTATCGGTATTGAAACTACTTAGAATTTTAGAATAAGTGCTAATAACAGAATCTTTTAAATCAAGATTTTCAAAACATTCACCCTTGTACTGAAGTGCTGCTCTGCGAATATTTAGTGATTTGGATGTGTCTGCAATTAAAATCGAATATGCACTAACCAATCTGTTGAGATTGTTTATTACAGTATCGGTATAAATAGCAAAATGCTTTGCTTGACGCATCTGGTTGATTAGTCCTTCTTCGCTAAGATGAATATCAGAAAATCGGAGAAGTGTATTATTGAATTCATTAGTATTATTAGTAATATCATCGGTTGGATATAAACCAGGTTCATCAATGTGAATTATACCATCTCCATAATCTTTCGAACAATCATCTATATCCTTCCAATCCTCAGTACCTTTTACAATATGCTCAGTAGTGCAACCTTCCAGATAAACGCTTTCCATAGGCGGGAATTGAGGTGCTACTCTGACCATTTCTACATTATTTTCCACATATACTCGAATTGAATCAGCATTAAGATTATCGTTTTTCTTCCATCTGTTATATTTAGTAAATACCGTATGTATGCCTGTAGGTGTAATACCAGGGCTTTTAGTTACACTGAGATGGAAATTATTCTGTTTATATTCTGTACCGACTTGCCCTCTTGCTGATAATTCATTGTATCCGCAAGATAGTTTAACTTGAGCTGAATTATGGTTAAAAAGAAAATCAGAATGATATCTGTTATAATCTTTATCATCACTTGTTTTATCACTAAGTGCCTTTCCATCTCTATCAGTCGATATAGTAAAATCATTATGCTCTAATTTATTTCTACCGAAATCTTGAATTTGAGTTGTAATTGTTCTAATAGGATAGTCTGAGGTTACATCAGTTAAGTTGGCTGTGCCTCTTTCATTAATTAAGAATCCGGCTTCAAAGTTAAGCATATTTTCGCCACGATAGAATTGATATGAGTCATCAAGCTTTACATTTCTCAGATTATTTGTATAAGTATTTTGATAAGAAAAACCGGTATTGTTTTTATTTAAGTGAACGCAAACGTTGTGATTATTAAAAGTATTTTTACATAATATTACCTGAGAAGAGGTTGCTGTTAATCCAACATCATTTTGTTGGAATTTAGAATTTGATACATTAATGCTTTTTACATTATTAGCATTAATTCCTATTGCTAAATTATAGAAATTATCTGTGTTTAAATCACCTTCAATACTTACATGTCTTAAATTAGCAATATTGATACCGTAAAAATTGTGATAACCCAAAATCGGCTTTGTTCTTTCGAATATTGGCAAAGAAGATAAATCAGTAAAAGTATTATTGATGATAAAAATCGGATTTCCGAATAGACGGTTATTCCACCCTCCTCTTTTCTCTTGAATATCTAACAAGTAATTCGGAAGATTATCTTGATTTAAATAACCGTTTTTGTCTGCATTTAAAATTTCCTCGCTATTAACAGTGAAATTATTATTTTGGAATTTATCAGCATCAACAGCAAATGCTTTAATTGCAACATTACTAAAGTCTGTATTTGAAATTGAAAATTCATCTGGAGCAAAATATAAATATCTACCCATTAAATGTGTAGCTCTAATTACTCCAAAAACTAATTTATCAGGTTGATTTGCAAAATAAGGATTATTTCCTTTGAATCCTGAAATTGTTGCTTTGCCATTTAAGCCTGAGTATATAGATCCATTGATTTCTGAAACATTCCAATTGTTTTCATCTTTTAGCAAAGGGTTATTACTTGTTCTTTGAGTTTCATTACCAAAAAGAATAATATTGGCTTTGTCAAGTAACTTCAAGGTTCCACCTTTCCTTAAAAAGACACCTATGTCAAGTTGACTTGCTTCAACAAAAATTCTTCCTAAATGTAACGAACACGCAGGAACAGTCATAATAATTTCTCTATTAATATATAAATTATTCATAATAGCAAATGTTGAAGAGGGTGAAGAGGGATTAATTGTAATATTTGAACCAGTGTTAAGATAAAATTCGCCAATCTTATCCTTTATTACTAAGAATTTAGAAGCATCATTCATCCCAACATTTGAACCGGAATTGTTATTAACTACATCGGTGTAAGCAACAGAATTACCTTGTAAAGTAATTGTGCCGTTATTTTGAATTGTAGAAGATATTACAACATTTGATGATTTCACAATATTCATATTAGCACCTGCACTTATTTCTAAGAATTGAGCTGAAGATGAAGAAATTTCGGTATTTGTACTTAATTCTAGAGTACCGTTATTAATTATTGTTTTTTTAGGAACATTATTTACTACTCCATTAATACTAATTTTACCATCTTCAAGCACAATCATTTTTGAATCCGCTGAAAAATCAAAATTACCATTATCAATGTTATTTATCTTATTAACTCTTGCTAAAGAGTTATTATGTAAAACAATTGTGCCATAATTATCTATTTCGCTTTTAATAACAACTTTAGCATAATCATCGATAATTAAGTTAGCACCAGCTTGAACAATTATTTTATTGCCGGTAATTTCAGTACCTGATTTCATTATTAAAGTAGCTCCAGTTTCAACTACTAAATCTTTATTTCCTTTTAGATGTATTTCACCGGCAGGTTGCATAATAAGAGTCGAACCTGATGGAACAACTAATTTAGCATCATCATAAACGTTTACTACACCATATATTTCGGAGTTATCCAGTAGAGCTTTATTAAAAGTAATAACCGTATAATCTGTTGTACCTACTGATGGCGATGAATGCACTTCCCAGTCACTGGCTTTAATTAGTCCGTTTATTGAAACATCTTTAACGTAACCGGTTGCTAATATTTTATGTCTGGTAGTATTTGCACCTTCGATTTGGTTTTTATACACAATCCCATTGTTATTATTCTGAATTAATATACCGTCGATACCCAGTATGGTTCCTTCAGAGACAATTACTAAAGTATTAGCACCATTAATTCTTGTTTCGCCATTACTGTTGTTTACAATAGAATGATAAGGGTCATTTGAAATAACATCAGGATCTGCAGAAGCTCCTGGAAAAGCTATTCCTCCGTAATCAATAATTCTTTGCCAACTGCTATTAGTCCCATTATATGCCCATCTACCAAAATGACAAACATTCCAGTTTTCAAAAACATCTAAATTAGATGAGTTTGATAAATCTAATGAAATTGTTCGTTTGATTGGAGTAGTCAGGTTTCCAGTGAGTACAGTATAATTCTGTATTTGGTATGGAAATCCATTTATTGTTGGTTCGTTCACGGAATGAAGTACTGCCCTGAAAGGATTGACCAATCCAAAACCCATTCTTGGTGCCCAAGAGCGTTTGAGTTTGTCATTTGTCTGGATTTTATAATCAAAATCATGTATTTTTATCATCTGCTCATTCATTAGATCGTTAAACGCCGGAACCTCACGTAACTTATCTAAAAAGAATCCCTCATATGGTCCTGGAAAATCATATTCTTTTTTATTAATCACAAAATTTTTATACTCAGTGGAGTAGGAGTATGTATCATATTCAAGAAAGGTTTTGTTATTTTCTATAATCGCATTAATTTGAGCTGTGTTTGGTGTATTAAGATTATCAAAAACCCAATACTGATATTTCTTTGTATGATTCCCATTATCTGGATTTGATTCATCAATAATAACTGGATTGACAAATGAATTAGATGAGTTATGATTAAAACAATTTCCATCAGGTATTTTCTTTGCTGTTAAGGTAAGAATATCATAAACTTTTTTATACATTTCGATGCCATTTAGAAGAATTTTATCATTACCCTCAGAATATATAGGTTCAATACCAAATCTTTTTTCATTATTATTGTAAGGGTTTGAAGAAACGGAGTGCATTAAAGCAATTGTTCCTGATACATAGGGAACAGCATGCGAAACAGTAACACCATTTCCTATAAGGTAACTGATGTCGTCGTCAATAACAGAATAAATAGGTTCACTTGGAGCAACTAAATCCATTGTAGCTTTGCTTTTTTTTCCTTTCTTATATGTGGATTTGGGTCTATTGAAAATTTTTCCAAACCTCCTGAAAACATGAAACCATCAGGAAAATTAGATGATTTTATCAGTCCATATTCATCTTTAACCAAATCAATAGTCCCGACACATAACACTTTTATATCAAAAGCTTCAATATCATGAAAATATTTGTTATTTACGTCGTTAATCATTTGATAATATCTATTTCTAATTATGGCTGGAAATTCACTTAAAGTTATTAGTACACAAGCAGGATACCTTATAGAAAAAGCATTTTTTGTTGATAATCGACAGTAGTTATATATATTATCTTTATTGCGACTTACAACCTGAAGCTTCATTTGACCAGGATTATTAATATCCTCATAAATCCAATTTCCCAATGCACTGACTAAAGGTATTCCAGAAATAAAATACGAAGCATAGTATGGGTATAATATACACTCATTATCTCCATCTATTTTTTTTCGGGGATTTCCAGATTGATAAACGTTGCCTGTTGTTAACGATGCATTATTAAAGCTAAGATTGAATACTGCCGGGCTGTATATTCCATTATCATTTTCGCCATCAAAATCATAGAAGTTGAGACTGTTAAAAGTAGTGTCTGTATTATTAAAATTGGTTTCATTAATCCCGTGTATTATCAAACTATTATAACTTATTCCTACAACTCCATTTTTAAGATCCATAGTAGAATTATTGCCAGCACTTGCTATAATAGAAAAGCTTGGAACACAATGCCCGCTATTACATTTATAGTATTTATTGTCATTTGTATTAAATAACATTTGCGTTCCGAAATCAATTGTTTGTGTGCTGGTTTCATTCATATATGTATCATTCATAGGATATTTATAAAATGAATTAGTTCCTTGATTTATATTACCATTGATACTTCTAAAATTTGTATAATCAAAATTATTTTCTGGATAGTTTGTCGGTTGAGTAGATGTACCACCTTCCGAAACTACGGCAACTGATGTTCTCGAACCTGTTGATAACTCCCATGCCATAGGTACACCAATTTCATATAACTGATGTTGATAACCATACTTATAATTATTTTTCAAACCATTGTTCACATCATTTATAATATCTTTTATATTACCATTGATTTTTAATACTTCGTCATTAGTAACTGTCAGTAACTTTGTTTCACTACACGGTCCGTGAAATTCAAAACCCAAGGAATCATTGAGAAACCTTGAAATTGAATCAACACTTTGCAGTGAATCAAATTTGATTAGATATTGATTTTGAAGATTTAGATTTATTCCTCCTTTTACATATTTGAATATTTTAAAATTACCAAACTGTTGTTGAATTCTGTTAAACTTTGAGCGATACAAAGTAAAATTTGTATTGATGTTTTACCAATTGTAACAAAAGATTGTGTCATTTGTTCTTTGTTGAATATTGAAAATATTAGTATCCACTTTTAATTTAAAAAATCCTTTAGAGTAGTCATCTTCAATCAATGTTTGAGGATTTACTCTTTTGTAAATACTATCTTGTAAAATATCAACCGATTCTGTCTGCACAGGTGATACCAAATAAAAATATGGCGTACTCTGCCCATAAGCCACCGAGCTTACGAAGATTAAAGCTAAAATCATTTTTAGCAAAAAAAACCTTCTCTTCATAGAATTTCTCCTTGAATTGTTATAAAATATTAAATAATTTAAGTAAAACAGATATAAATCTGTAAATGTAAATATTTTCTAATGGCTATATTTTAATTTTTTAATATTATAAGGGTTCTCACTTTTTATTAGTAATTATTTCGTTTTTTCTCGTTATTCCGAAATATCTTTATTCTACAATAAACTAACAGTTTATAAAAATGTGCTTTTGGTGTTTATCTCTTATGTTCAATTTCCAAATTAATAAAAGAAAATCAATTTTCCAAACAATATTTTTCCATATTGCAAAATTTACTTAAATTTTATTATTTATACATAGCATTTTCAAATTACTTGATAACATTATATTTTTCAATATTTTAATTAAATACGTATTTTGCTCTATTATCCTTCATTATATTTTTTGCTTCTAATTCATTTATAAATGATAATAAATCGAAATATTTACCTTAATGTATTATATATATCGATTTAGTAGTTGTTTTGGTTAGGGTTGAATTATAGAAGTCGATTTTGAAGGTCTATGTGCAGATTTTATTCTCGAAAATTATTGATCTACTTTACTAAGTGTTAGCACTGAGTTGGGTTCATATTGTTTCATTATTTATAAAAAAATTCCCCTTCATCTTAATTATTTATGAAAGGGATTTTGATTTTTGAGATTAATTAACGTTTTTAGTCAGAAACATAAAAACCTCCGTTTAGAGCTACAAAACTATGGTCGTAATGTCTGCGGTTATCCAAGAAAATTTGTTCTCGGAAATTCTTTCCCATTTTCTCAATTTTGTCGTTAACAAAATCATCATCTGAATACTTATTGCCTAATATCTTGCATAAGGCAAACATCACAATATCCGGTATATGTGCTTCACCCTCATCTCGCAAAAAAATACCACTGAGTTTTGTTAAAGAAATACCCGCTAATCTTGTGATTTCCGAATTCGGTATGCAGTTATAACGTAAAATAAGCCTTAATTGTTCACCTGTCATCTTTGTCCTCACTTTTTGTTCGTAATATTTATCTATCTGTTCTTTTTTTCCTGACTTTTAGGAGACTTTCTTGAAGCTTTCTTTTGCCTTTTTTAGACTTTATAAAAGCATTTACGTTTATCTTTTAACTTTCTGAGACTTTCTCAATACAATTACAAAGTTTTCTCCATACTTTCTTTATATTTTTTAAGACTTTGCCTTTTAGTGCTGTGTGTGATTTCTCCCCAAAAGGCTGAAAAGCTCCACTATTTTGCCACTTACAATAACACTTAAAGGGAGAAATTATTTCAAAATATCGAATTATAGTCGTTTATACCTATTCTGAGTTAAATCTGTTTATAATCCTAATCATATTCCATATTCGGTTTGGTGCTTTTTCCTAATATTATCTCTATCCGAGCTCAAATTTCTTTGACAAAATAATAACGTTAGAAAACGGAAAGGCACTATATAAGGGTTTTCCAGTTTCCAACGTTATTGCTCATCAATTCTTACTATTTATAATTGTTTGTAATATAGATACTTACAGCGTATTTTCTTTTTTAAAAATAACGTTGGAAAACTCTATTTTTCCAACGTTGGAAATTTGCACTTTTCCAATGTTATTTTGAAGTTTAAATAATCTACGTAAACAATTATAATACAAGTAATTACTCGATAAATAAAAATGTAGAAATAAACGTTGGAAACTGGAAAACCCTTATATACCCCTTTTCCGTTTTCCAACGTTATTTTACTGAGTTCTTTTAGAGAATTATTTTGATAAAAAACAGAAGAGTTTGGGAACAAAATTCTTTGTAAATAAAAATTTCAGTTCCCAAGTTATTAGAAAGGTATTTCATCAGGCTCTTTTTTGATAGTATCGGAAAGATAATAAAATATTTCCTTTCCGACTTTATCACGGCAGAAAAGGTAAAGCTTGTCTTCATATTCAAACTCGTAGTTATTTTGGATGTGATTGTTCAAGCGAGTGCATATAGTTTTTGCTGAGCAATTCAATTCTTTTGAAATTTCATTAATCAAAACAGAACTTGAAATTCTTTTATTAATCAATTTATTAAAAAATGGTTTCAGTTCTTCAATGCTCGCTTTATGATTCTTTTTATCAGTATTTTCAAATGTAAATCGAGAATCAGCTAAAACTAGTCCTTTTATTTCCGGCGAGTATCGTAGATACACCGGTTCAGGACGTTTAATGTTCCTACAATGCAAGAAACTCATTTTGATTAAATCAGTATCATTGTTTTGGGAGTCTTTCTCATAAGCGATTTGCATCACCAATGTAGCCTTGTTGATAATTTCTGTTCCCAAATGCCCACGTGCTTTATCTCCACTTGGGTTTTCGTGAATTAAACATAAAAAGGTAACGTTTGATTCATTTATCAGTCTATTCATTGAGTCAATCAACTCCATACTTTTAGCTGGGTCGTTGAAATTCTCAACACAATCAGTCATTACATCCAGTACAATTAATATCTGTTTATCTTTGTGAAGATTGTTTATATGTTCTATGTAAGTTTTAATGTTATTAAATCTCTCTTTACGGTCAATATTAATAAGTGAAAGATATTGAAAATCGTCAGGATTATCTTCTATATTGTAACCGGATTTTAAAAGAATATTTTGCAGAGCAAAAGGAAATTGCTCCTTTTGATTTCTTTCGGTATCAATATAAACAATCGTATATTTGTAATCCTCGTTACGGGATAATCCGATTGGGTTAATAATACTATTGTTTATTTTTAGCAATTCATAACAAAAGTTTTCCGCTAATCTACTTTTATGCTGTCCCTTTTTGCCTTGAATTACGTTTATAGTATTCGGATATATTAGTGATATAGTTTTTTGGTAAATAATAGGTCTCGAAAATTCAATTGTTTTTGATTTTATCTCCCTTAATTGATTTTGTATATCCAGCAGACCTTGAAGGTCTGCCGGAATATCCGAATTATCTGTATTATAAAATTTCTTCAAATCATCAATACTTTGTTTTTTGTATTCTATTTGAGAGATGTCCATATTATTCCTCTTGTTAAATAAACATCTGTATTTGTAATATTATCATAAGCTATAAAATTTATGCTTGACAGCTCAGAACCTTTTTTGTAAATATATTCGCAAATCTTGTCCTCATTACTGAAATTCTCGATTATTGAATTACCGTTTTTAAACAAACATTTGAATATTGGTTCTTCACGAGGATTAGAAAATTTTACTAAGTATCCTTTACGATAATTTAGAGTTATCCCTTTTTTGTTTAAGTATATATCCGCATTTGAGTTGCCATAAAATGAAGTTGAAGCCGATGTTGCTTGTGTATCTGCTTTGCTTTTTGTAGAATATAGTTTTAAAAACTCTTGATACCTTTTAATTTTTGATTCAAAATGAGGCAAAGGTAAAATCACACGAAATCTTTGATTATCATCTGTATTACTACATGTAGTATATGTTAAAATTGTGTTTTTTGCAATTGCATGTTTATAAAAATCGGCTAAAGTCGTTCCTGCATCAATATCAATAACAATTAAATTGCTATATGCCCACTGGTCGGCTCTTTTGTAGATTGCACCATTTTTGTCTTCTTTGAAACAAGATGGTAATATAGAGAATCCGTTACCTACCGCTACAGCAATTTCTATATCTGTCAAAGTTGAATTCCTAAATCCTGTAGTCAAATCAACAAAGTCTTGTTTTTTTGTTAATATATCAGTTTCTGTTATTTTATTAATGACTTTTTCGTTCACAGCCACGGTGAACATTTCTTCGCCAACTTCATTAAAAATGCTCTTTTCATAAATACTTGAAAAATCTATTATATTTTTCGTTTTTTGTAAATTATTGTTATTAATTGGTAGTTTCCTATATCGGCATTTACTAAGATATTCTCTGAAATAATCGAAAGCTTCTTTTAGATTATTTTGAAAATAGAAATAAATCACAAGCTCTGCAGCATTATATGTTACTTTATTATTCGATTTTTCCGGTAAATTAGCATTTGAACTAAAATTATGGAACAATATAATACCGGAATTAACAATCAAAATGCCTGAATTTCCTTCATTTTTGCCTGGACGGCGAAAATATGGGTTATTCATTGAGTTTGTACAAATCCAACCGTTATTTTCTAACAGCTCTATCCAGCTTTTCTTAGTAAAGTTTGTATTGAATGTTGAGATTAAATTATTTCCCATAGTTATTTCCACCCTTCTTGGAGAGCATTCCGCTCACTTCATTCATATCGAAGTAAGTTCTTCCTCCTATTTTATATTTTTTGATAATTTCACCTTTAACCCAATTATGCACCGTTGCATTTGTAATTGATAGCTTGGTACATATATCTTTAATTGAAATCAAGCCATCGGCGGAATTTCCATTTTGTTGATTCATGCCTTTAATATATAGCTTAATCTGATTGGCAAATTTTGAAAAGTTATCTGTTAAATGAAAATTATCTTGTCTCAAGATTTTTATCTCTTTTAATAGTTCGCTTGATATTATACAATTTGTGCAATTTTGTGTCATTTTGACCTCACTTTAATTTATTTTAATATTTGTTATTTTTCGTTTTTCCCAGCTTTTCATTCATTAGAATTAAATTCTTGAAAGTCGTCATTAATGTTCGATTTCAAAAGAATTTTGCTACACAGCTTCGGTAATATAATAATTGTAAAAACAGTAAACTAAATACAGGAATGCCTCTACTGTCAGCGGTAACTGACAATAAAGGCATTTTGTATAACTCTGCAAATGCTTTTACATTTGCACTCGATGTTAGAACTATTTGCTTTTTTGTTGGCATTTTGCCTCCTGTTATTATTTAAAACAATCGGAGGCAAAAACGATAAAAGGAAATCGGAATTTGTAGAGTTTGTAGATTCTACATTATTAAGCTGTCCATTTATTATTTTTTCTCTATTTTTTGAAATAATCCGAGTTTTGATTTTATTACCATATTTTGAATCCGGTGAATTATTACACTTAACTCCTTTTGCATAATTCCAATTTTCAGGTCTTGCTTTATCCTTGATTCCATTTAAATCAAAATAATATTTTTTTGATTTTGTAATAAAAAAGACAAATTCGTGTTTTTTTGAAAAGCGGTCTTGAACTGATTCCGGCATACCATTCTTTTTTGCCCAAATAATATCATTTCGTACAGTCAAGTCTAATTCATCAATGCACCGAATTGCAAATCTATGCGGAATAAGTATTGCGGATTTTGAAGGAATGTTTTTTTCAATTTTTGAAAATTTACCTCTTTTTTTGTTTTGAAATCTGCCACTATTAGCTCCCGAGTGAGCATAAGTATCACCGAGATTAACCCATATAGTGCCTTCTTGCTTTATTACACGCTTGCACTGCTTCATAACTTCGATTAATTTGTCTAAATACTCAACATAAGTATTTTCTAACCCATACTGCCCTTCTACACCGTAATCACGTAGTTTGTAATATGGGGGCGAAGTAATTATACAATCAATACTTCCATCTGGGATAAGCTTCAGTGTTTCTATTGCATCACCACAAATTACTTGATTTACCATTTTTCACCGTCCGGATAACCGCCATATTTTGCAATAGCTATTCGATTGACAAATCTTCTGTGGTCAAATCTTACATTATGTTTAAAATCATTGGGTATATTATCTAAAAATGATTTTACTACGGACTCATCTCTAAAATTAGCTTTTAGAATACTCCCCAGAGCTATTTTAATTCTATCGTGAACTTGCATATTGCCTCTCTCTTTCGGAAGCTCAGAGTCGCCTGTCGTAGCTCTCATTGCGTTATTCAAGGAAGATATACTAATACCTGCAATTTCGCAAATATCCTGATGTTTTATTTTATTAAATCTTAAAATCATTCTCAATTCTTCTCCTGTCATTTTAACCTCAAATTATAAAAATTATTTGGCATTACCTTTGGCATTTTATGGCATTAGTATTGGCATTATTTAGCATATTATGGCAAATTCTGGCATTTCATTGGCATTATTTGGCATAATATGGCTTTATGTTTTTAGCAATTTATTCTAAAATCCTGTTTTTTCTATATTTTCCCATCTAAAACACAGCATTTTAGCTTTAATTTCATAAATATTTGCTTTGAATATTTAGCTATACGCTTGCAAAATCGAATCTTTGTTACAGTCATCTTTCAAAACAACTAATCCGACGTTTAAATTATCATCACTTGTACTTCCTCTGATTTTCGGTAGTTCGTCATCTTTCAATTTCTTTTTTTTCTCGGCTTCACGAATTAGAGCTTCCTCGATACTTATCGCTTTATAGGGCGAACGTACTGGAATTAATGGAGTTTTAGGCTTTGCTGTTCCGTTATTGTTTGCGGGTTTAATACCTTCACAAAATAATTTTAAAGTATTAAATACTTTTTGATATTTCCCTTTGGGTTTATTGTCTAATTGCTCAATTGCTTTTTTTATTATTTCATTAGAGAACAGATTTTTTAATTCTTCGCATTCAAAAGAAGTCATTTGATTTGGAATTTCTAAAATGCTCTTGTATTTTTCTTTAATGAAAATATTTAATCTGTGTGTGTGCGTGATA
This sequence comes from uncultured bacterium, assembly GCA_942493235.1. GTDB lineage: Bacteria > Bacteroidota > Ignavibacteria > Kapaibacteriales > UBA2268 > ENR-C587. The sequence goes on from OW818676.1 coordinate 2,151,030, forward strand.
TTTTCTTCTTTGAGTATGATATTTTCGGGTTCCCTCTTTATATCTACCATATTCTTAATAACACACACACTATCTTCTCTTTTCTTCTCATCTAATCTAATATAATATAATATAGGTACCTTTCCCCCAGAATTTACCGGTACATTCTGTGAATAATCGGGGTTATTCTGTGAAAAATCCCAATTGTTCTCTGAAAAACTCGGATTATTCTGTGAATAACTATTTTCTACTGTTTTTTTATCAAAATTTGAAGAATTTTGTTGAGGTATAGTATTATATTCAAAAACGATATTTTTTTCATTTAGAGTGTCTACTAATAATAATTCTGGTTTAAAATATATAGATGAGTTATGATTTCTTTTGTCTTTTGTAGCGTATAGATAATTATATTGAATCCGTCTTGATGTTAGTATTTGATATTTGGTATATATTTCTAAGTCAAACAATTGATATTCACAGCAAGAATTAATAACGGTAGATACCTTTTCTATTGGTAAATAACAAACTTTTTTTGCAAATAAAATTAGGCTTATTTTATTTGAGAAATCCACGTAATATCCGTTTTCAGAATATATTTTTGAAATAAGACAAGACCATATCCAAAATGCATCACCACCGTGTTCATCGAATAGTAACTGAATCTTATCGTCTTGTATCCAATTGGAATCCATAGCAAAAAATGATATACCTGTTTTTGTAGGTCTGCCCATAAAATGATTATTATTATGTTTTAAAAATCGTTATTTAAAATCCAGATAATCTGCTTACATAGCCTATGAAATATTTTGTTCCTGAAAGGATTTTGCTATACGTTTATGTTTCTCTTGAAGAGATTTTATAAATGGAACAAAAGTATTTTCGTTAAATGAAAATTTGAATTCTTCAAATACCGGCACAACAGCAAATCCGTTTTCACTGTTTACTATTCTGTTTACCGATGTTAGCAGGGTTAATTCAATTTCCGGTATAGTTTTGTAGCTTGCGAACTGGTTTTGTTCATCAAGGCTCTCTGCTCCCTTTAGATTTATATTTATATCGCTTTTACATACTAATCCTTTATTCATTATTTTTCCTCTTTGCTTATTTGAGTATCAATTATTAAAAAAAATATTCCTATTATAAATGAGATTATTCCCTCTCTGTATTCTCCCAAATAGAGAAACCATAAGCTAACACATATCATTAAAATTCCACTAATTAACATTAAATACATTAGAACTCTCCTGTATATGAAATAATTTATCCTCAAGTCTTCGTGCTTGAGAATGATAAAAGCAAGCTAATTTGAAATCAGAATCTACTGTTTCTGCTATCATATTTTCATAAATAGATTTGCATGTAAATTCAGTTTCCGTATCCAATTGAATGAATCGCATTATTTACCTCTGTTGGAGTAATTAAAACAAAAAATGATTATACTTTTTGATTTTCGAATTCATATACAAATGTTTGTAATTATTTGAATTATTTGTACTAACTTTGTTATTAATATTCAAATATGAAAATTTTCATTATACTCCTCATAACCCACTAATAATTATTTATACCAAGCTTTATTGGCATTCTTTAAACCCGTTTGAAACATTTCACTACAAAAATCAGGGTCATCATCATTAATTACAGTCTTGTTTGATTTGGAAAATATATTGTCATGATAACCGGCAACCTCGAGTTGTAATAAATACTCATCAATATCTTTTTTAAAACTAACTCGAATGCCCTTATTAGTATAAAATGGAATATATCCGAAATCCCATAGTTCTTTCATTAATGTAGCCGTCAACTTAACATATCTTTTAGAAATATCTTTAGCAGTAAGCAATGCTAAGGGGCTTTCTATTTCTGTCATTTGGTTACTTATCTCTCTTGCTATCCGAATTATATCAAAGTTGGTAAGAAGTTTATTTAGTTCCATTGCTCACTTTCTCCAATAGTATTTTATGCATGTTTTGGATAGAAAGGATTTTTTTGAGTTCAATATTTATAAGTTTTATATACTCAATATTTCCATTTTGATATGACTGTGTTACACTTGAAGGAGTAACTTTTGCTTTCTTTGCAACAGCAGTGATTATGCCTCTTGGCAATTTTGAATTTTCTTTTCCATTTTCTAAAGATTTTTCTTGCATAGTATAGTATTACTTAATTATATTTGTAACTTATATATTATTAAGCATTGCCAGTGTTAGTTATTATAAATTGTATTAAATATTACTTGATATTTACTAACAATTATTATGGTTAAAATGTTAATCAAACTAACACAATACAAATATACGCACAAAAGGTTACAATGCAAGAAAAAAATGTTATAATGGTTAAAGTATTTGATAGAATTAAAGAATTCTACAAATTAAAAAATGACGTTGCCTTATCTAAATTTTTAGGAGTATCACATTCTGCTATTTCTCAATCAAAAACGAGAAATAGTACAGATTGGAATGTGATACATAAAAAATGCTCTGATATGGATATGAATTGGTTGTTATATGGAATTGAACCCGTTAAGCCAATTTCACTACAACCAAAGATAGAAATATTAGAAAAAGAAATAATAGAGCTAAATGAAGAGCTTAAAAAAAATGATGCTGATATTGAATTTATACAGAACGAAACTACGAGGATTAACAATGACACTGAAATTACAATTAGTGAAATTGAAAAACTTCGTTTAGAAAACACGTATTTATGGGGACTTATAAAGGTAATTAAACCTTAATATCCCATTAGTTTCCACACTAATTTAAATTGAGCTAAAGGATTGAATTAAACTTCTAATTCAAGAATGGCAGTGTAATAACTGTGCCAATAATATTAAAATAATATAATAAATAAATTATAGGAATGTAATAATATGTCTAAACCTTTTAAATATACAATTTACAAGCAAAAGGACAGTAATAATTTATGTATTAGAATGTTAGGGAAGAGAATGTCTACTGGTATCGCTGACTCACTCGAAGGTAGACGCATAGTTGCTAAAATTGCTGAACATAAATATCAAGAATTTCTTCAAAATAAGGGCTTTTTTATAAAACGTGTAAAAACTATCGGTATTAAAGAAATTGCAGATGATTATCTTCCAAGAATAAATCAAAAAAAAACAAGATATATTCTAACATATTCTTTAACTCAAATTGATTACGAAGATAATTACCCATTAAATAAGGACAACATTTATAAAAAAATCAGAATATTACTTAGAAATAAAGTATGTTCAGCTACTACATTAAATACCATAATTACTAAGTTACAAACATTTTTTAATAGGTTATATGACGATGAAATTATTAAGGAAAAAATCGAATTAAAGAAATTCAAAACAAGAGAAAGTAAAGAAGAAAAATTTCCATATACAGAAATAGAAGTTGAAAATATTTTTAGATTAGCAAAAAAGAAAGACAAAGAATTTTATTTGTTATTGGCTTTTCTAAGATTCACCGGGTTCAGAATAGGAGAAACATTACAATTAACAAAAAACAGCTTTGATTGGATAAACCGTGTAATTTATGTACCAAATAAAGTTAATAAATCAGTAATTCAGAAATTTCCGATTACAAAAATTGTTGAGCAAATCTATTTACAATTAGATGAGTTTAATATAAACAATACCAAAAACCAAGAAAGATTGTTTCGATGGAGTTGTTCTACAATCAGCAGATTAAGAAAATGGCTTGAAGATATTGAAACCGAATTAAACATAAAAAAAACACGCCGAGCGTTTCACGGGTTTAGGCGTTCGTTTTCAGATGCAATGTTTTCTTCTGAGCTGGGATTGGATGTAATTAAAGATTTAATGAGGCATAGTAGTATAAATACAACAATGGATTTATATAAAAGCTACCAACATAAATCACTCGCTGATAAACTTGAAAAAACACAAGTACAGTACGAAATTTAACAAAAATACTATGCTGTTTCTATGCTGTTTTTAATCTAATAAATGCTAAAAATACAATATAATCGGGGAAAATATTAAAAATGCTCTAAAATAAAAAAGCCGTAAGTTATTTATTTCTTACGGCTTTGCTTTGTGGGCTCTACTGAATTCGAATCAGCGACCTCTTCCGTGTCAGGGAAGCGCTCTAGACCAACTGAGCTAAGAGCCCTTACTTAGATATTTCTAAGGTTGACAAAAATAAGAAAATGTTAGCGAAATTTCAAGTAAAAAAATTACTTAGTGAAAATTTTAATATCGCTTGGATTTTTCTCTGGATATAATCTCAAGTAATTTTTTGAAATACTATCGATTACTATTTTAGCTGTGTCTCCGGCTAAACTAATCATATTTAACGTATTTTTTCCGGATTGATAAGTCAAATAATATTTCATATTTACTGTTTCATTATTGTCATTAATTATCATCTCGCCATTATCTTTGAATTCAAAACTGAATAGCTCTGTATTCCATTTCCCCAATAAATATTTTTCAGCTTGAGCATTCTCAGATTTAGTACCGCAAGCAATTGTAAAAATTGAGACAATAATGATTATCGAGTATATAGGAATTATAGAGAAAATAGTAATAACCGAGAAAAACTTTTTTTTAAATATACTTTTCAATTTTTTACCTCTTGTTTTAGTTTTAAAGCTTTAACTCTTTCGATTAAATCAGGATATTCAATTAGTAATTGCTTTAATTCATTTGTATTATCGGCATCAGAAGCAGATTTGATAGATTGTGCATATTTGGATAAAAATTCAATTTTATACTTATTTGAAATCATTAATACATCATCAATAAATGAATCAACTTTTTCATTAGAAGAAGATCTAAGAGCTTTATTACATTTTTGTTCTAATTCATTTGTCATAATATCTATAATTTCAGGAATATATTCCTTGATTTCGGTATTAATTGGTTTTCTGAAATCAATATCTTTGCGTAATTTATTAATTGGTAAATCTTTAAGAAAACTTGTGATAGGTAAGTATTTCTTAAGTTCGGCAATTAGTGAAGCCTTATTGACCGGCTTTAGTAAGAAGCTATCAAATAAGGTTTTATCTTGGTCTTCATCAGAATCTTGACCGGTAGCGGCAGTAAATGCTATCAATGGAATATCTTTAAGGTTATCATCATCTCTAATAATTCGAGCTGTTTCATAGCCGGACATATCTGGCATTTTCAAATCCAAAAGAACTAAATCAGGTTTTATCGAATTAATGATTTCCAAAGTTTCATTTCCGCTTTCTGCTTCTAATATATTTATGCATAGGGAGTTAATATATTCCTTGATTAAATCTCTATTGTATTGGACATCGTCTGCAATTAACAAAATTGAATTTTTTAATTTCAAAAATGAATTAGTAGATAGTGTCGGTTGAATAATGCTTTTTTCATCTTCAATATATGAAGTATATGGCAGTGTTACAATTACTTTAGTACCGATATTCTCGGTTGATTCAATTGAAATTGTACCTTTCAATTTATCAAGCAGGCTTTTAGTAATAGTAAGCCCTAAGCCGGTACCTTTGAATTTCTTGGTATATTGATTTGATTGCAAATTAAATGCATCAAAAATTTCATCTAAATTATCTTGAGAAATGCCTATACCTGAATCCTCTACTTTGAAAATAATCTTTATATAGTCATTGATTTCTTCGTGATATTCAAAGTCTAAGTCGATTTTAATAAATCCGTGTTTAGTAAATTTATACGCATTTGAAATAATATTTAGAAATATTTGTTTGAATCTGATTTCATCTGAAACGATTTTATTTGGAATTTTAGGATTTATATTAAGTAAAAGATTTATTCCGTTAGATTCGATTTTCCCCATAAATGACTCTGAAACTGAAGTAAGTGCTTCGCTTATATCAAAAGCAGAATACTTTAAATCCAAAGAATTTGTTTCTAATAATGTATAGTCTAATACGTTGTCAATTAAAAAGAGAAGTTTTTCGCTTGCCGCTTTGATAATATCTAAAAAGTTTTTTAATGATTTGGCTTCATCTTTTTCTATTAATACATCAGTAAATCCCATAATCGCATTAAGTGGAGTTCTTACTTCATGAGATAGTGCCGAAATGAAATCAAGTTTAGCTTTACCGGAGAATTCTTTTTCATATTGAGCATCTTTAAGCTCTTTTTCGATTTTAACAATGCCGGTAATATCGTTCATTATGCCGACTATGCCTATATCTGCAATATTATCGATAGGGAAGGCTGCTACATTAAATTGGTAGATACTTTTAGTCCCATCTGCATTTAGCACTTCGCTTTCGAAAACTTTATACCCCTTAGTCTTAATTATGTCAATATCGTATCGATAATAGATGTCTAATAGCACTTTTGGCACAGCTTTATTCAAATCAAATATTGATTTCCCGATAACTTCATTTTTGGGAAGACCAATGATTTTGTCGGCAAATTCGTCATTACAACCGATATAAATGCCATTAGAATCTCTGATAAACATTGGGCTTGGGAGTGTATCTAATACTAATTGTAAAAATTTAAGATTGCGGTCTAATTCTTCTCGGATATTTTTATGCTCTGTAATATCTCGTATTAGAGTACACCCGAAAATATTTTTTTCGGTTTTAATAACAGAAAATATTGATTGTACTGTTTTTTCACTCTTTTTGCCGATATTTAATTGTTTTTCAATCGGTTCGGAAATATTATTAGCTTCAATAATTATCTCTTTTAGAAAATCAAATTCTTCAATATTTTTGCCTATTGCGTCTTTAGAATTGATAGAAGTGATTTTCTCCGCTCCTCTGTTGAATTCAGTAATTATGTGGTTTTCATCATTTATAATAATTCCGTCATAACTTTGCTCAAATATACTTCTGAACTTGATTTCACTTTTGGCTATTTCTTCAGATAATTGTCTTTTTTCGGTTATATCTGTCGCAATCTGTAATTTCATCAGCCTGCCGTCAATCCAATGAATAATTTGATTTCTGACTTCATACCAATGCTTTGATATATTATTCTGCATCTCAAATAGCACTTTGTCAATAATGTCGTCATTATCATCATATAGGTTTTCGCTCCTACACTGGGAACAGGGAGAATTTAGGTCTTTTTGTAGTACTTGCCAGCATACTTTGCCTTCTATATCGCCATATTGATCTTTTGCACGTTTATTAGCAAATTCAATTTTGTAAGTCTTTAGGTCAATTACATATACTAAAGCATCAATATTATTCAATACTGTTGTCATTATCTGATACGAATGTGCAATATTCGTGTTCTCCGGAAGAATTATTTCTTCGCTGTCTATGTTCAATTCGCTTTTCAATAGTTCCATTCAATTATTACAAATAATGAATAAATATAATATTTGTTTCATATATTATGAAACATATCTAATTTACAAAATAATATTAAATTATACAATTAAAATAGTGTAATATGCGTATAATTCTCATAAATATTTATAAAAGAGTAGCCTATCTAAAGTGCAGTATATTAATAAATTCTCTTTAATATCAATACTTTAGCAGGTAATTTTAAGACTTAGTAACCGTTATCAGAAGTAAAATATTTTTATTTATATTTATTTAGTGTAATGCTTCGTCTTGGGGGGTAAAAGCAATTTGATAAGTTGGATAAAATGAGTTGAATGTCATTAACTGAGGCTCTTGAATAGCTAATAGTATTATTTTCCTTTTGATTATAATATGGCTATTGTAAAAGTCCAAAATATTTATTTACTATTTAATTTTTCAAAGTTATCAAACTTCTAAGTGCTTATCAAGAGCTTGTCTAAAATTAATAATATTTCCAAATCATCATTCTGAGTGTAACGAAAAACCCAGAATTATCAACATTTAGTTTTATCTGGATTCTTTTCTTCGTTCCTAATGACAAATTTTTGTCAGCCTTATAGGAGCATTTTTTTCTACCATTATTCAACAGCTACCGCTGTTGGAGGACCAGTCACACTACGCAGAGTATAGTGCGGAGACGTGCATATTTCTAATTCATATTTCCCGAACCCCTATCCCCGAACCCCGAATTATACCGTTATTCAACATCTAACGATGTTGGATGAAAGATTTCTTTATTTGCTTACCCACACATATTAGCGAAGAACCAAGAAAAAACTGAAAAATAGTTCAAAATAATTTGGAAAAAAAATATTCTTTTATTAAATTTGAATACTAAATTAAAAATCGGGGTGTAGCGCAGCCAGGTTAGCGCGCTTCGTTCGGGACGAAGAAGCCGGAGGTTCGAATCCTCTCACCCCGACCAATAAATACAATATCTTACCTGATATACAGATAATAATAAAATAAAAGCTTTGCTGTTTCTTTGCTGCTTTAAAGTGATAAAAAAATCAAAAGTAAAAAACCAGATACAATTAAAAATCAAATATAAATTATTGATGTATTGATTGATTATAAATTCTAATTTTATATCTTATATAGGTAAGGAGTTAAACATCAGTAATTACGGTACTTTCCCATCCGCAAGTCCCTATTGCTCAGCCGAACTACGCAGAGCGTAGTTCGGAGGAATGCTTATTTCCCAATTCCTATTTCACAGCCACCAGCCACTAATCACCATTATTACCAATGTTCAATCACCAACACTGTTAGAAGAATTGATCTTATTATTAAATTACTAGCACACACAAAATAGACAAGAGCCGTAATATTTTTATAAATTTTTTAAAAACTCATATACCTCAATCGGGAGCTCTTGATGAAACTTTTTACGGTCAAATCCTTCGGGGTCAGTAGAAGGAATAAAGTTCGGATTTGTAAGCTCGTCTGGGAAGGGAATTAAAAACGAGAAATGCCCTGCTTTAGGTACTTGTCTATGTGTTATCTGAGTTCTGTCCGGTACTCCGTCTATAACTAATTTAATAGTTTCTTCGGGCACAAAGGGGTCTTGCTCTGCCGTTAGCATCAGAATAGGAATTCTTACATTGTCTAATCCCTGATAGAACCATCCTGAAGCTGGAGCAAGCAGAACAATTGCTTTAATTCTCGTGTCTGAATTCACTTCTATAATTTTAGCTTCGCGAGTTCTCGGAATTCCTCCGGCTAATGCTAAAGCTGTAAATCCGCCCATTGAATGCCCGATAACTGTAATTTTCTCTGTATTTATATGCTTTCCAAAGCAACTATCGTCAATCAATTTGTCAATAGCGATACTAATATGTTTTGGGCGAAGTATCAGATTTTCCTCACTGTTTTCCAATTCGTTATTGAAACGATTATTGCCGAAATGCTCAACCATAGCTACAATAAATCCCTTTTGGGCTAAATAAGTAGTAATTGTATAATAAAGAATATGAGAGCCTCCGCTACCGTGAGAGAGCATTATCAAGGGGTACTTACCTTCTTTAATAGTGGCATCAATGCTTACATCCATAATATAGGGACCAAAAGCCGTATCTTTCGATATTTCATTAGTCGGATAATGTACTAATACCTTATAATTAATATTTTTATTTTCGTCGCAAACCTGAATCTCTTTACTACCCACATATACATTATTTTGATTGATACTCATTTTCTTAACCCATATAATAAATTTATTTAATAAAAAATATACTAATAACAAATTAGACTATATCCCCGGGGTCTGTTATTTTTAAATTCTTAGAGCTTCCTAACACGGTTTTTACCGTGATATTAGAATACTCGGCGATAGAGGCATCATCAGTGCCGATAAAATTATTTTTGAAAGCATAATCAAATGCTTTAATCAGTTGGATTTTGTTAAATCCTTGAGGTGTCTGCACTAAGCATAATTTATTTCGGTCTAAAGTTTTATTGATAGTGCCGTCAGGATTTATTTCTTTAATAGTGTCTTTAGCCAGAATCACCGGAATCACAGCGTCGTAACTATTGAGCTCGTTCATTACATTGAGGATTATTTCTCTACTTATAAATGGTCTGACCGCATCATGGATTAGCACATAATCTCCGGTGCATTTCTTGCTTTTTATTGCATTATAGACGGAATGCTGACGCTCTTGACCATTTTCAGCAAAGTAAATTTCCAATTTAATTTTGTGTTTTTCGGCTTGTTCTAATATAAAATTATGCCACTGCTTATGGGCGGATATAATACAGTTCTCAATTGGCTCAATTCTTTCGAAAGCTTTTATAGCTCGAATAATAATCGGCATAGAGTCAATTTCCAAATATTGTTTAGGAATATCTCCGCCAAAACGCTTACCGAGCCCACCGGATGGGATAATTAAGCTAAAATTCATTACTGAGCACCGAATTTGTATTTATCGGAAACACTAATTGGCTGATATAATTTGAACTCACCGAAGCCGTTATTATCGACAAATATAAAGTTTCTATTTCCAGAATAAGACCATTTTTCATAGACTCTACCGCGTAAATCGGAAGCACTGCGTTCGGTTGAATATGGAGCACCATAGATAATATATACTTTCCCCATATCTGTCTTCCAGCCTTCGGAAATATGTTTGAACTTTTCGGTAGAATATTTAACTCTGCCGAAGTATTCATCGAAAGCTTCGTTACGGTCAGTGCCGGGAGTAGGGTCATGCTTAGCCCAAAAATCGAAGAAACGGGCATATTTCTCTCCATCGGATTTTGCAGATTTCATAAAATCAAATTCATCATTAGAAGATGCGTAAAATGATTGTGAAATTGCTTTGTCTATATCATCTAATATTACACCGCCGGCAGTGCGAATAAATTTTATAGAACGTTCTGTAGCAGCAACTATATCGGATTCGGAAAATTCTAAAGAATCATAAGGCTTTAAAGCATATACTCTAAGAGTATAAGATCCATATTTTAAAACATTTCCTAATTGAATATTTAAATAATTCTGCTGTTTTCCGGTAATTATCGGCTTGGATACTTTATCTGATGTTAATAAACATTTATTATCAGAATCAAATATTTTATATACAAAGTCAATTTTATTTACAGGAGTCGAATTATAGCTTTCGAAGAAAACAAAGAAACCCTCGGTCAAGTCCGCAACATTATCGGATAAGTACGGAGTAACTACCATCTGGCTATTAACCTCTTCAATTGAACTTAATAGTAACATTCCGCTAAGACTGAATGGATAATCATTGAAATTAAGTACGGAAATATTTCTTGAGCGAGAGAATATATTGTTGTTTAAATTATCTGTAATATCGGCTTCAAATTTATAGTTACCTTTTCCAAGATAGAATTCTGCATTTACATAATCATAATTTCCATGGCCACCCTGTGAGTTAAGATAGTTTGTTTCAATGATATTGCGTGGAATTATTTTTTCGGATACTTTAGCCGAAGTACTGTCGAATACTTTCACAGTTACCGTGAAAGTAGAAGTGTAATTCTGACCCTGTGCTTTAAATGTTAGAAATTGATAAGGGATAATTATAAAACAGTCAGCTTTAGAAAGACCTGCCGAATCAGATTGAAATGTTAAAATATCGAAATACATACCTAATTCATTATCTTTTACTTCTTTTTGGGCAAATACATTCGCACTCAACGAAATTAGTGCAATAAAAAAACTCAAAATTATTCTCATTTTCTTCAAAATAAATTCCTTACTTATTTGTTTCTAACATACTAATTGACGAAAATATTATAAATTATTATATCAAAATAAACTGAAATATAGAAAATAAATTGAAAATATTAAGATTATTAATTATAAAAGGAAAAATGATATGATATTCGACATATCTATGATACAAAAAACTTATTCGGAATTTGCTAAAAAAGTAGATTCTGCAAAAAAAATATTAGCCCGTCCGATGACATTCACAGAAAAAGTTCTTTATGCACATTTGCATTCTGATACTAAATTAGCAAATTTCAAACGTGGGGTTGACTATGTAAATTTTGCACCCGATAGAGTTGCTATGCAAGATGCTACTGCACAGATGGCATTATTACAGTTTATGCAAGCCGGAATCCCCAAAGTTGCCGTTCCCTCAACAGTTCACTGCGACCACTTAATCCAAGCTAAAACCGGTGCTGCCGAAGACCTTAGAGCTGCACTCGGCACCAATAAAGAAGTCTATGATTTTTTGGCTTCAGTTTCAAATAAATACGGTATAGGATTTTGGAAACCCGGAGCAGGAATTATTCATCAAGTAGTTTTGGAAAATTATGCGTTTCCCGGAGCTATGATGGTAGGAACAGATTCGCATACTGTTAATGCCGGTGGTCTCGGAATGCTTGCTATAGGAGTCGGAGGGGCAGATGCCGTTGATGTAATGGCTGGCATGAGCTGGGAGTTAAAATTCCCGAAATTAATCGGTATTAAAATAATCGGCAAATTAAGTGGCTGGGCTTCTGCTAAAGACATTATACTAAAAGTAGCGGGCATATTAACCGTAAAAGGCGGAACCGGGGCAATAGTTGAATATTTCGGTGAGGGTGCCGAATCGCTATCCTGTACCGGTAAAGCTACTATCTGCAATATGGGTGCCGAAATAGGAGCTACTACTTCCACATTTGCTTTTGATAATAAGATGTATGATTATTTAGTAGCTACATCTCGAAAAGAAGTTGCAGACTTAGCTAAGTCAATTGCTCCGTACTTGACTGCCGATGCTGAAGTATATGCTGAGCCGGAAAAATATTTCGACCAAGTAATTGAAGTTAATCTTTCAGAATTAGAGCCTTATATTAATGGTCCGTTTTCTCCCGATTTGGCAACTCCACTATCTGAATTTGCCAAAGCCGTTAAAGATAATAACTGGCCCCAAAAATTAGATGTAGGGTTAATTGGTTCTTGCACTAATTCAAGCTATGAAGATATAAGTCGCTCGGCATCGTTGGCTAAGCAAGCTGTTGATAAAAAATTAAAAGCAAAAGCCGAATTTACTATTACTCCCGGTTCCGAAACGGTTCGTTATACAATTGAACGCGACGGATTTATAGATACATTCAAAGCTATGGGTGGCGTAGTACTTGCTAATGCCTGCGGTCCTTGCATTGGTCAATGGAGTAGAAAAGATGGCGATAAACTCGGCAATAATTCTATTATTACTTCATTTAATCGTAATTTTGCAAAACGCAATGACGGCAATCCTAAAACTCATAGCTTTGTAGCTTCACCTGAGTTAGTAACCGCATTCTCAATAGCAGGTGATTTAGCATTTAATCCGATGACCGATACTTTAATAAATGAAAACGGAATAGCCGTAAAACTTGATGAACCAAAGGGGCACGAATTACCGCTCAAAGGATTTGGCGTTGAAGATCCGGGATATGTAGCTCCGGCTGAAGATGGTTCAAAATTGCAGGTAGTAGTCTCGCCTACATCAGATAGATTACAGCTTCTCGAACCGTTCAAGGCTTGGGAGGGTACTAATTTATCCGGTTTGAAATTATTAATTAAAGCTAAAGGCAAATGCACAACCGACCATATTTCGATGGCAGGTCCTTGGTTGAAATTCCGCGGACATTTAGATAATATATCCGATAATCTATTGACCGGTGCGGTGAATGCTTTCACTGAAAAGACTAACAGTGTTAAAAATGCGATTACCGGAGAGTACGGCGAAGTTCCTTTAGTGCAGCGTTATTATAAAGCTCAAGGTATTGGCTCTATAGTAGTTGGTGATGAAAATTACGGTGAAGGCTCGTCTCGTGAACACGCCGCTATGGAACCACGTTTTCTGGGAGTTAGAGCTATACTTGTTAAATCATTTGCTCGTATTCACGAGACTAATTTGAAAAAACAGGGTATGCTAGCTTTAACATTTGCAAATAAAGCTGATTATGACAAAATCCGTGAAGACGACACTTTTGATCTGAATGGCTTGACTGATTTTATTGCGAGCAAACCATTAACTCTAGTGCTAAATCACACAGACGGGACTAAAGAATTAATTTCGGTCAATCACAGTTATAATTCTCAGCAAATCGAGTGGTTTAAAGCCGGTGCGGCACTCAATCTGATGAGGAAGTAAAATGATTTAAGTGTTATAATTTTTATCCTCCTAATTTATTTTTGAAATTAGGAGGATTTTGATAAGATAAAGAAATATTGTATATTTGCTCTTTATCAATATTGATTACTATTTGTATTATCAATCTTTTAAAATTTAAAAATTGAAACATAAAATGGAAATATTTGGCAACGACTTACATAAAATAATTCAAGGTGAAATGCATTTAGAAGGTGAAGTTTAAAGATTGCTAAAGTGAGAATAATTGAACTTTATGATAGTAAAATCCTTTAATAAATAATAGATAATTCACTAAAAAAACTTAAATAATATGCTAAAAATCGGATTTTCAAAAGCGACAAAGTCAAAGACATATCAATTATATGTCGAATGGCTGAAAAGTTCCAAAGTGGATTTTGAATATATAGACTTTTCTGCTCACAGCATCGATGACTCTTTGCAATTATTAGAAAGCTGTTCGGGATTGGTTCTGACCGGTGGGGCAGACGTTCACCCTTCCTTATATAATAAAGCTGATCAAGTCGAAAGATGCTTTAGTAACATAACGCAGGACGAACTCGAAATTCCGATTATTAATAAAGTAATCGATATTAAAATGCCAATTCTGGCGATTTGTCGAGGCTCACAGATTCTGAACGTCAGCCAAGGCGGGGATTTAATCGTCGATATTGAGCAAGACTACCCAAGCACTCTTAAACACAGTTCAAGCAAAGATGAGCTTACTTATCATAATATTAGAATCAATACATACAGCGAACTTTATTCAATTAGCAATGTTGAAAATTTCGATGTAGTTACATTCCATCATCAAGCAGTTGATAAATTAGCGGACTGTTTCCGTCCGGTCGCATTTGCAGATGATAATATTATTGAAGCATACCAGTGGCGTAATCCCGAAGGCAAAGGCTATTTAAATGCTATTCAGTGGCATCCGGAAATGGGAGATTATAATAATATATTAAGTGATTCAATCGCTAAGGAATTTCTATTAAAGGCGAAATTGTTTGCTGAAAAGGAGTAAACCATAAACTAAATGTAATTTAGACATTTATCCATAAAAATGTAAATTTACCCTTATTACCTTATTTGCCCGAATTCAAGAAGCAATTAATAACTATTGTAAAATTAATTAATTTCTTCTATTTAACTCATTAGTATTGGGATACCGGCATTTATATCATTTCTTAAACGAAAAAAATAGTGTGCAGGCTTTTAATTAATAAAAAAAGCCGATGGAAATCACGCCATCGGCTTAAAGTTCAATCAAAATACAGATTGATTTATGGAATAAACTTTTTTTTAGGGAATATTTACCCTAAAATTTAGTCATAATTGACTAATAAAAAGTATTATAAGCCCGAAAAAGAATTCGAGCTTATATTTGAATTTATACTTTATCTCTTTTTTCGTATTTAGTATGCAATAGGTGATGAGAAACTTCACCCAAAGGTTTACCAAGGAATTCCTCATAAATCTTGATAATATCAGGATTATTGTGAGATTTTCTAATCGGTTTACCTTCATCTTCTTTATAAATAGCTGCCATACGGCTTTTGCGTATTTCATCTGTAGTAAAGCGTGGTTGCCCACCGCCACCGATACAACCGCCGGAGCAAGTCATAATTTCAACGAAATGGAACACTTCGCCTTTTTTAATCATTTCAAATAGTTCTTTTACATTAGCTAAGCCGTGTGCCACTCCTACTTTTGCTTCTATACCTTCTAAGAATTTGTATTCTTCAACAGTATTCTCGAATTTAATAGTTGCTTTCTTTAAGCCTTCTAAGCCCATTATCGGAGCTAAGTGAAGATTTTCAGCGGGCAATTCACGACCTGTTACCAATTCATAAACAGTACGTAAAGCTGCTTCCATCACACCGCCGGTATTTGCAAAAATATCCGCTGCACCGGTTGATTGCCCCAATGGATTATCCATAAGGCTGTCAGGTAATTTCTCGAAATTAATATTTGCTTGCTTAATCATTTTGCCGAGTTCGCGAGTAGTCAATACATAGTCAACATCTTGGATACCGCTGGAATTCATTTCGGGTCTTTGAGCTTCAAATTTCTTTGCAGTACAAGGCATAACTGAAACAACAACTATATCTTGAATGTCTTTTGCTACTTTTTGTGCAAAATATGTTTTGGCAATTGCACCAAACATTTGCTGCGGTGATTTACAAGTTGACAAATTCGGTAAAAACTCAGGATAATAATATTCTGCAAATTTAATCCAACCGGGTGAACAGCTTGTAAACATCGGGAGAGCAACATCTTCTTTATCAACAATAGCTTTTTTAAGGCGAGTCAATAATTCGGTACCCTCTTCGATAATAGTTAAATCTGCTGCAAAATCAGTATCGAAAACTTTATCAAACCCCAATTGTTTTAGTGCTGTTACCATTTTACCGGTTACTAATTCGCCTGGCTCACAGTCGAAGCATTCACCAAGAGCTGCTCTGATAGCTGGGGCGGTCTGAACGACAACCATTTTAGTTGGGTCGTCAAGTGCTGCCCATACTTTTTCAATATGGCTCTTTTCGGTAATTGCACCGACAGGGCAGATAGCACCGCATTGACCGCACTGTACGCAAGGTACATCAACTAAATCTAATGTAAAAGCTGGACCGATAACTGTGTCGAAACCTCTCCCTTGTGGGAATAATGCTCCGACAGCTTGCATCTCGTTACAGACGCTAACGCATCTGCGGCATTTGATACATTTCGAATTATCGCGAATTAGTGCAGGAGTCGAATCATCAATATGATGAGCGGCTCTTTGTCCGTCAAAGCGAACTTCTTTAATACCCATTTCGGAGGCAATAGCTTGAAGCTCACAGTCGTCAACTCTTTCGCAAGTTTGGCAGTCGCCATCATGCTCGGATAGCATCAACTCAACAACTGTTTTACGTGCTTCTCTTGCTCGTTTAGTATTTGTCATTACCTCCATTCCTTCTGCTACGGGAGTAGCACAAGAAGCGGCAAGCCCTTTTCCGCCTTTAACTTCTACCAAGCAGACTCTGCAAGCTCCTTGAGGTTTTTTCCCTTCAAGGAAGCATAAAGTAGGGATATTAACACCTGCTTTTTTGGCTGCTTCCAATACCATAGTGCCTGCTGGCACTTGTACGTCTATATTGTTTATTTTTATATTTATCATTTTAAATTATCTCCTTAAAAATATTACCATTTTAGCAATGACCATAATCACAGCGTAAACATCTCTTAGCTTGTCTGACTGCTTCGGGTTCTGTCCAAGGCATTTCAACCTCACCAAAATTATTTTTACGTCTTTCTAACGCAAGTAGAGGCAGCTTAGTTCTCGGATATGGAGCCGGATCTGCATCTGGGTCATAGAAAGTAGTATTTGCTCTTTCTTCTCTCCAGAATGCATGAGTAGTACCGGTCAGATATTCATCTATACCAACTGCGGCTCTTTCGCCGGCAGAAATAGCTTCAATAACAGTTTTTTCGCCCATAGTAGCGGCATCGCCACCGGAGAAAATCCAAGGAACCGAAGTCTGCTGGGTAATTTCATTAGCAGTGATTGCACTTTCGCCAACCATGTTTAATCTAGTACCCACATTGATAAGTGAAGTATCAAATCCTTGACCTAAAGCTAAAATTACTTGGTCACAATCAATAACAAATGTTTTATCTTCATTAACAGGGCGGCGACGACCTGAAGAGTCAAATTCGCCGAGAGTCATATAGTTACATTTCACTCCGGCTACTTTACCGTCGTCGTCAACTAAGAATTCTCTTGGATTTGTTAATGGTAATATTTTAATATCTTCTTGCAATGCTTCTTCAATTTCTTCAGCATAAGCAGGCATTTCGCCTTGTGAACGGCGATATACGACCGATACGTTTTCAGCACCTAATCTGATAGCAGTTCTTGCTGAGTCAAATGCAGCATTACCACCGCCGACTATAACTACGTTTTTACCTACCGGTACCGAACCTCTTAAATTATAAGTCATCAAGAAGTCCATAGCTTTAACTACGTTTTTAGCGTCATGCCCAGGAATACTTAATTCAGTACCTTTTGGCGAACCAATTCCGATAAATACAGCTTCGTAACCCTGCTCTCTCAAATCTTGAACTAAGAAATCTTTTCCGAGACGTTTATTACATTCAATATCAACGCCGAGATTTTCAATCATACGAATCTCGCGGGCTAAAGTCTCTCGAGGTAATCTATAAGCAGGAATTGTCTGAACAAGCATACCGCCCGGTCTTTGCTCTGCTTCAAATACTTTCGGTTTATATCCAAGTCTTGCCAAGAAGTAAGCACATGTTAATCCCGATGGTCCTGCTCCGATAATTGCAACTTTTCTATTTGCATTCTCGGCACTTTCGCGTACTTCAGGTACTTGAATAGTAATTTCTTGGTCAACCATATATCTCTTTAATGCACGAATAGAAATTGCATCATCCATAGAAGCACGGCGACATTTATCTTCGCAAGTATGGAAGCATACTCTTGCACAAACTGCAGCAAACGGATTACGCTCTCTATGTAGCATTAATGCTTCGGCATAGCGTTTCTCGCCTATTAACGATACAAATCCCGGTACGTCAACGTGTGCCGGACATGCACTTTGGCAAGGAGCACGAACCAATCCACGGCAAACGCCAGCTTCGCAATGTTTATTATTTATATGTTGCTCATATTCATGTCTAAAATGTCGAATAGTAGATAGTACAGGATTAGGAGCAGTTTGACCCAAACCGCATAGTGAAGACTCTTTGATTTGCTCGCCAAGGCTGATTAATAGCTCTATATCGCCTTCTTTACCTTTGCCTTCGCAAATTCTGTCTAATATTTCAAGCATACGCTTTGTGCCGACACGGCAAGGAACGCATTTGCCACAAGATTCTTCTTGTACGAATTCGAGGAAGAAACGAGCAACGTCAACCATACATGTGTCTTCGTCCATAACTACTAAACCGCCCGAACCCATGATAGCACCAAGATCCTGCAATGATTCATAGTCAAGAGCGACATTAAGATTTTCTTTAGGAATGCATCCGCCGGAAGGTCCGCCGATTTGAGCGGCTTTAAATTTCTTTTCTCCCGGAATACCATTACCAATATCATAAATTAATTCGCCAAGTGAGGTGCCGACAGGTACTTCAACCAAACCGGAATTATTGATAGCACCGGCTAATGCAAATACTTTTGTACCTTTGCTCTTTGGTGTGCCTACCGAAGCAAACCAATCACCGCCCTTGCGAATAATTTCCGGTACATTGGCAAATGTTTCTACATTGTTCAGTACCGATGGCTTACCCCATAGACCGGCATCCGATGGGAAAGGAGGTCTTGGGCGAGGCTCGCCACGTTTACCTTCGATTGAATTCATAAGTGCAGTCTCTTCACCGCAAACAAATGCTCCCGAACCCATTCTGATTTCTAAATTAAAACAGAATTCAGAGCCGAATATATTATCTCCTAATATACCGTATTCGTTAGCTTTATCAATGGCGTACTGAAGCCTTTCAACAGCAAGCGGATATTCTGCACGTACGTAAACATAACCTTGATTAGCTCCGATTGCAAAAGCTCCGAGAGCCATTCCTTCAATAATACTGTGAGGGTCACCCTCCAGAACGCTTCTATCCATAAAAGCACCCGGATCGCCTTCGTCAGCATTACATAATATATATTTTTGGTCTGATACATTCTTTTTAGCAAAAGACCATTTCATCCAAGTCGGGAACCCTGCTCCGCCTCTGCCTCTAAGACCTGACTTTCTCATTTCGTCAACTACATAATCAGGGTCAAATTTAGTAACAGCCTTAGCAAGAGCTTCATATCCGTTATTGCCTATATAATCTTCTATACTTAAAGGGTCAATCTCTCCGCAATTTCGTAATACGATTTTATTCTGACGCTTAAAGAAATTAATATCTTCCATTTTGTGAAGTGGCTTTTCAGTAGCATCGGTTTTCCAATTCAACCTCTCAACTATTTCACCTTTTTTTACATGGGATTCTATTATTTCTAAACAATCTTCAGGAGCAACCTGTTGATATAATGTATTATCCGATTTCATTACTACTACCGGACCATGAACACAAGGACCTAAGCAGCCCGTAGGAGAAACAAGAACTTCTTTTGATAAACCCGAATCAGTAACTGCTTTGTCAAGTGCTTCTTTAACTTTTAAAGAACCCGAAGCAATACAGCCACCACCCAGACAGACCATAATTCTTTCTTTTATCTCTTTCCCGATTTTTTCATTGCGGATAATAACGTCTTTTTTAATTGATTCTAATTCCGCAAAATTTTTGATTTTTTTAGCTGACATTAGTTTTTCTCCTCAATTAATTGTTTATCCGTAGCTTTGTAGTAATCAATTATTTCAGAGACTTTGTCGGCTTTAACTCTCTGATGTGTAACGTCGTTAACCATCAATACCGGAGCTAAACCGCAAGCACCGAAACATCTGCCGACATCTAAAGAAAACAGCTTATCAGCAGTAGTTTCTCCTACTTTTAC
Organism: uncultured bacterium; assembly: GCA_942493235.1. Taxonomy (GTDB): domain Bacteria; phylum Bacteroidota; class Ignavibacteria; order Kapaibacteriales; family UBA2268; genus ENR-C587. Next base: position 2,171,418 of record OW818676.1, read on the forward strand.
TTCAAGCTCTCTCTCTATTGCAGCAAGTACTTCTTTGCCACCACGAACATAGCAAGCAGTACCTAAACATACACGGATTAAATATTTGCCCCGTGGCTGAGTTGAGAAAAACGAATAAAAACTAACAACACCGGCTACTTCACTATACGGTTTGTCTAAACCAATAGCTATTTTTTTAAGAGCATCTTTTGGCAAGTAGCCGAATAGCCTTTGTGTGATTTGTAGTACCGGAATCAATGCTCCGGGTTTCTCACGATACTCTTCAATTAAACCGTCAAGCATTCCGTAGATTTCTTCTTCGGTTGTCTCCTGACAGTTACATGTGTGCATTTCACTCATAGAACGAATCCTCTTGGATTATTTTAAAATTTCTCCAACAAATTGAATATATAAATTTGCATCTTAACCAAATTCAATTTAATTAATAAATTTCTGAAGTAAAAATAAAATTTATTTTGTAATCAATATGTTGCTAAAAAAGAATTATGCTTGCCTAATAAAATAATTATATGTACCTAAATAAATTTATTTGATATTTCTATAACTGTCTTATAATATAGTAAAATATGCAAATATTAGATAATTATCTGTCAAAATTGAGATGAAAACGAATTAATCGATATATCAATACAAATATATCTTAACATATCCATAATCTATATGAAATATCCCTAAATGTGCATAGATTAGTATAATATTTTATCAATTATAATCTCTTCAGCATTTGTCAATTATTGGAAAAATTTACCGATAAGAATATACGGATAAATATTTTCAATATTTATTTCTATTAATTATGTCATTACTCTTTATAATATCATATATTTATGTTCCGATAATACTACTATTTAAATAAAATCATAATATATGATAAATTATATTATAATTACAAGCAAATAATATTGGAGATTTCTAACGTTTTTTCTAAATTTAAACAAAAGAAAGACGGCGTATTTATAGGTAGAAAATATTTTGATTAGCAAGTACAGTTTACTAATACTTTAATCTATCAATGAGTTATGAGTATTTTGAATAAATTTTCTATCTTGAAATTGAAAAAAGTATATAATTTCGGGGTCTTCGTTATTTTAAGTGGGTTAGCAAATAATAGTTTTTAGTATAAAGAAAATCCTTATATATCAAATATTGATTTTGATATATTATTGGTTAAACATCTTTGATTTTATATTTTAACTCCGATAGGAGTTAAACATCGGTAACATAATGATATACTCCACCACCACTCTCTTGTTTTAACAACGAAAAGAGAAGAAAGAGTGTGGGTACTATACAATGTTTATTACCGATGTTCAACAGCTAACGCAGTTGCAAGAAAGATTTCCTTATTTGCTTACCTACACATAATAGCGAAGAACCATATTTCGATTCTTGTCTGTTTCAAATGTATAAATAAAAATCGGCTTTTGGCTGTATTGTCAAGGTATTGAATTAATAATAAAATACGCTCATTTCTTCCAAAAGCAGTAGCCGGGTTAGGGTATAGGGGATAAGGGTTAAAATCATAAGTTTAAAAAATCAAAAATACAATTTATATAAAATCAAAAAATCAAAATTGCTTACAAATTGAATTTTAACCGTTAGGTTGGATTCGCGGTCAATTGACTAATTCGGGTTTTTCAAAGGTCTTTAAGCCCTTATACATCAATGCTAAAGTATTGGTATGAATGGAGATGAAATTTATTTAGTAAACTTTTAAAACAGCATTTATACCATTATTTTTTCAATAGCTTGAATTATTTGTGATGGGATAATTGATGATATATATTTAGAATCCTCTGGAACGATAACTATAGAAATGTCTGATGAAGGCTTAAATCTTATATAATTTTCTTTTTTATCATTATATAGGGCTATTATGGGTATATTAAAAGCTGCTGCGATATGCACGGCGGCAGTATCTGGACTAATTACATAGTCAACTCTTTTGATAATAGAAATCAGATTCCAAATTGAAACTGAAGAATTAAACTTAACAGAGCTGATTTTTGATTTTATACTATCGGCTATATACTTATGTTCTTCTACAAATGAAAGCACAACATTATATTTATTGGCATCTATTGCTTGTAGAACTTCTATCCATTTATCAGCGGGATATATTCGGGTATCAGAACTTGCCGAGAGATTTACTAAAATATTCTTTTTATCTTTTGATAGGTATTGGCTAACTTCTTGAGCATCATAATTTTCGGGCTCGTACAATTCGGGAGAAGGAATTAATTTAGGGACATTAATTCCGATAGGAATCAGGGCATTATAGCATCTCTGTGAGTAATGAAGTCTATAATTATCTTCATAAGTAGGAATTTCAAAATCGAAATTATGCCTTTTGGGACGATTAAATCCGACAGTATTTTTAGCTCTGCATAAATAAGCCATAATAGCCGATTCTGATGAAAAGTGGTCTTTGGGGTCAAGCCAATAGTCAAATCTTGCACTTATGGCTTTTAACAAAAGTGGTATTAGCTTGAGCGGATTTTTATCAAAAATCCATACTTTGTCTAAATATGGATTATTGTTAAGGATATTAAAATTATTTTTCCCTGCAATAACAGTAATTTCAGAATCCGGATATTTCTTCTTAATAGCCGAATACATAGGAGTCGAAAGTATCATGTCTCCGATACGACCTACAAGAAATATTGCGATTTTCATTATTCCATCTCTTGCTGAATTACTTTGATTACTCTTTCGGCTTCGGTTTTTAGAGTTTCATTACCGGAGCTCAAGCGAATGAACATTTCAAAATCATCAATTGCTTGCTTATAATTTTTAGCATATTTATTTGAAACAGCTCTGCCATAGTATGCCAGACCGTTATCGGGAGCTAAGCTAATTGCCTTAGTATAATCCTGAATTGAATTTTGGTCGTCTTCCTGATAATAATATACAATTGCACGAGCATAAAAATAATCAGCTTTATTGGCATTTAATTCAATCGCTTTGTTCAAATCTTTCATCGCATTAGTATAATCACCTAAACGGATGTAAGCAATAGCACGAGTATAGTATGCTTCTTCATATTTTGAATTGAGTGTAATCGCACTGCTCATATCGGCAATTGCTTCGTTCAATTTATCCGAATGTGAATAGGCAAGCCCTCTACCATAATAGCTTGGTGCGTAATCTTTATTCAAATTAATTTGAGAGCCGTATATTTCAATTGCTTTAGGATAATCGCCTGATTTAATAGCTTGATAGCCACTTTGATTTTCAAAAGCGGACAGAGAAATTGCAGATACAAACAAAGAAATTACCGCTGTATAGCTAATCTTTTGAATACTTTTGCCGATATTTTTAACTCGGAACATAATTGTTTCTTTAATATATTTAAAATATTGAATTACAAAAATAATCAGTACTTACTAATATTAAAAGAAAAATATATTTTTAAACTAAAAAAAATGTTAAAATCAGAGGAGGTGATGCACAGTGCCGGAAAGACGCAGATACACAGCAGAAGAAATTTTGATATAGGGGTCGGTGGGAGGGATTCTTCTTTTGTGATATTAGAACCATTACAAATGCTATATTAATGCAGTTCAGAAAAAGTTAAACGTACAGATATATTAGATTTTACTCGGAGTTTGGAGTTCGGGGATAGAGGTTCGGGGGCTGGTGATTAGTTATTAGTGGCTATTTTAAAATTACCCACTTGAGGAGTGTCATCGCTAAGCGATGACAGGGTGCTTCTTAATATTTTGGGGATCGGGGATAGAAGATAGCAATTAGAAATCGAGAATATACTTGCCTCCAGATTCGGCTTTGCGAACAGTGCATGTGTTGTAATATTTGATTTTAGGAAATGAAATTAATCATTTAAATATTGATACTTAATATTGAATAAAGTAAACCTAACAGCAGCAGAGAGCTGTTAGGTTAAACAAACAGAATTCCGTTTCAATAAATTAATTTGCTTTTGCTTGTAATTCTATTATAATTTTATTAAAATCGTCGTCGTCGAGATGATAGTGCTTATTGCAATATTGGCAGACCAATTCATTGTGATTATCGGCTTTCATCGACTTTATCTCGTCAATTCCAAGAGTTAGTAGTTTAGATGTAAATGAATCCTTCGAGCAGCGACAGAAGAAATCTAATCTTGAGCTTTTGATAACGCTGAAATTAAACGGTAGGACTTTTTTCAATAATTCGTCCGGTCTTAAGCCTTGCTTCAGCAATTCAGTGAACCTTATGGAATCTTTGATATGCTCTTTAATTTTAGCTAATTCTGAAAGAGGTGCTCCAGGCATTATCTGAACAATTAATCCGCCGGACTGCTCAACTATACCATTTTCATCAAAGCAAACATCTAAACTAACCAGAGACGGGATTTGGTCGGACTTGATTAAATATTCCTCTATATCTTTTTCTATGTCATTATGCACAAATTCGACTATTCCGGTGATTGGTTCATTCTCATAATAAATTATTCTGGTAATGTACATTAGTCCATCTTCAAAATCAGCTTTACTGCCCTTTTCATATTGAGCAAAACCGCGTACTTCACCGATTTGCATAGCTTCTGCAAAAAGACGTTTTACATTTCCATTGCTCTGGATATCGACAATTATACGCTCCTCGCCTTTTAAATTCGCAGCTAATAGTGATGCAGCACTAAGAGCCTGAGCATGGTATTGAGCAAGATCCTGACTATAATTATGATTTTTTTGAGCTGTTTGGGCTGTAGCAGTATTTTTAACGCATACTACTTTAAAAAATCCGTCTTCAGAAAGGACTCTGATAGACCTGTCTTGTAAATTAATTTTGTTTATCGCAGCTTTTGAGTTCATTTTATTCCCGAAATATTTCTAAATTTGTATTCTATATTTTCACTAAGATAGTATAGACGTACATATAGGAAAATTATGGATGAAATAAAAAAAAGTACGAAAAAAGAAAGAATTGGCTGGTATATTTATGACTGGGCAAATTCTGCATTTTCTACTACTGTGGTTACTGTTTTTATCGGTCCTTACCTGACTAAAATAGTGTCTCGGGCGGCAGATGCCAATGGATATATACATCTGCTGGGCTTTCCCATATATGCTGATTCGTATTTTCCATATTTAATTTCTTTGTCAGTTTTGTTTCAATTACTACTTCTGCCGATAATTGGAGCAGCAGCAGACCTCTATAAAATGAAAAAAATATTTTTAGGTGGGTTTGCTCTTATCGGTTCTATTGCCACTATGTTTATGTATTTTCTGCAAGGTGATAGCTATTTGCTGGGTGGATTTCTATTTGTGCTGGCAAATTTCTGCTTCGGAGCTTCTATGGTGATGTATAATGCTTATTTATCTGATATTGCAGAGGAAGAGTGGCGAGACCAAATTTCGTCAATCGGATGGGGCATAGGCTATCTTGGTGGCGGAGTGCTATTATTATTGAACTTACTTCTTTTTACAAATGCAGAGAATATTTTTGCTGAAAATGCAACCGAATATGCAATTAGAATCAGTCTTTGCTCGGCAGGGGTTTGGTGGCTGATATTTACAATATTTCCGATGATGTGGTTAAGAACTCGTCGTTATCTTGAACCAGTCAGTACATTAAATCCGATTAAATTAAGCTATCGCAGATTAAAAGAAACTCTAAGCAGTTTGAAAAAAGAGAAAAATGCTTTGATGTTTCTATTGGCATTTATATTTTATAATGATGGGGTGCAGGCAGTAATTACATTGTCATCTCAATTCGGAAGTCGTGAGCTGGGACTTTCAAGTGATGTATTGGTATCGGCTATATTAATGGTACAATTCGTTGCATTTTTCGGAGCATTTATTTTTAAATATTTGGCAAAAGTATTTGGCAATAGAAATACAATTTTATTATTAATCGGACTTTGGTGTTTGGCTGTGATTTATGCCTATTCTGTTTTAAATTCTGCAAGCGAATTTTTTATTTTAGCCGCTGTTATTGCTATTGCTATGGGTGGTATTCAAGCTTTGAGCCGGTCGCTGTATTCACAATTAATACCTCAGGACAGAGCGGCAGAGTATTTCAGCATCTATGAATTAAGCGAAAAGGGTAGTTCTCTGCTTGGACCTCTTGCTTTCGGTTTGGCTATGCAATTTACTCAGTCGTATAGATTCGGTATTTTATCACTGATTATTTTCTTTATTGTCGGATTTATTATTTTAATTAAAGTCAAAACTAAAAGAGTGGTCAATAGATGAGAATTCAAGAACATCTCGGGAAAATTTCTTGGTCGATTGCCGACAAAATGCTGTTCATAGTTTACGGATTAGTCAGTATAGTTCAGATGAATTTTATTCCGCCTGCCGAATTCGGACTTTTTGCACTGTTGATAAGCGTTCATACTTGGATATTTATTATTTCTGACGCATTTGCATTGCAGAATATCGTGCAGTTCGGTATTAATCCGAAAAATACGAAAAAAGTAAATCTATATTCGCTAATACTTCATCTGTGCGTGTGCATAATAATTCCGGGTATTCTATTTATTCTTCAGAGTCCATTTGCCGAATTATTTCACGAAAAAAGATTGATTGATATCGCCTCTATTTTACCGCTGTTTTGTTTAGTTTCTGTACCGAGAACTTACTGCTTGAAGTTTGTATACCGTGATTTTAAGATGAACAGACTATTTATGATTAACGTGGCTCTATTTCTTCCCCTTACATTATTTACAATTTATTATATTTTCGTAGATCATTCATTGGACTTCAATAAAATGCTTATTATGTATATAGGTAGCCATGCTATCAGTTCAATAGTAGCTATAATTCTTACATTTAAGCAGTTAAAATTCGGAATCAAAGGAGAACTGAGAGTAAAGGAATTAATTAAATTCGGCGTTCCTATGACTATTACAAATTCACTGCATTCATTGCCTAAACAATTAGATGTTTATGCAATAACACTATTTTTTAATTCAGCAGAAATAGTCGGTATTTATTATTCTGCCAAGAGTTTGTTCCGTGTATTTGAAGAGACTTTGAGTGCGGCTACAGGATTAATCTATCCCGCAATAGTCCGACAAATCGAAAAGAAAGATATTAGTTCGCTAAAAGTAACCTTAACCAAGGGTGTTTCATTTTTATTTATCGTATTTATCTGTATATTGATTCCTTTGGAATTAGGCTTATCTGATTTTATGATTCGTACATTTTTAACTCCTAAATATTTTAATGCTATCGGGCTGTTTAATACTCTATCATTATCGGCACTGTTTTTACCTTTTTACTTGTTCTCTATACTTTTAATTGCCGAAACTAAACCGATTATTCTACTTAAATACGTAGTCTTCTCTATCATAGTTTTTATAGCTGTATTTTATATGATTGGATTGACCGGAGACCCGAGCTTAATTCCATACGGATATGTATGCTATTCGGCTACTCTGGGACTGACATGTGCTAATTACTATCGTAAAAATTATGGGTATAAATTCAGCGAAATATTTCGCTCGGTTCGCGATATGAAGTATTTCATTTTATCGAAAGTGAATAAAGGCTGATAGTTGTTGCTTCTTCTGAATTAGACTATTGAAAAGTATTGGGGTGATGTATAGCAATCATTTGAATTACGCTTTATACGGCGGTCGATAGTGTCCGTGAATTAGAAATCAGGAAATGGGAATATACCCGCCTCTGCTTATACTTCAGCGTTGGCAAAGTAAGTCTGTTGCAAAACTATATAATTTTCAATTTCAATTTGTTCAAGAGGCTGACTAAAATTTGTCATTCTGAACGAAGTGAAGAATCCAGTAAGCTAAATGTTGATAATTCTGGATTCTTCGTTACACTCAGAATGACGATTTAGAAACATTATTAATTTTTGACAACCTCTTGATAAGCATTTAGAAGTTTAAAAGCTTTGAAAAATTAACATTAAATAAATATTTTGGACTTTTGCAATAGCCTTAAAGTTTTAAAACCGGCTTATAATGAATTACAATGTCCTTAATATCAAATAGCAATTGTTAGCAGTGCTTTTCGTCTAAATATCCGGTATATTATTAACGAAAGGAATATGATGAATAATTTTGATCAGCAGGGAAGTTACAGGATGTTTCCTCCGGTAGTCAAATCTTTGATAATTATAAATATAGTGATGTTTTTCCTGACTTATATGATGTCAACCTTTCATTTAGGTGATATTTCGATAGCGAACTTTTTATATGTAAATTCCGCATTATTTCCACTTGGTGATTTCTTTAATCTGCCTCCGTTTCATATTTGGCAGTTAATTACATATCAATTTCTTCATGGTGGCTATGGGCATATCTTTATGAATATGTTTGTACTATGGATGTTCGGTGCGGAAATTGAAAACCTATGGGGTGGGCGTAAATTTTTAATATATTATTTATTAGCAGGGGTCGGTGCCGGTCTTGCTCAATTATTTATTAGTCCACTATTGGGAGCAATTGGTCCTACTATCGGAGCTTCCGGTTCAATTTACGGAGTTACAATTGCTTTTGCTATGATATATCCTAATAGGCAGCTGATGGTATTCCCTTTGTTTATACCTGTTAAAGCGAAATATTTGGTAGTTGGCTATATAGCTTATGATTTAATTATGGGCTTAACTCAAGACTCGAATGTGGCTCACTTTGCACATCTTGGCGGAGCTCTTGCCGGATTTTTGATGATTAAGTTCGGGGATAAAATCGGGCTTTTTACTTTCTGGGATAAATTAAAGCCTAAGAAATTAAGAACTGAAACAGTGAATAATAATTATTATTCTAACCCTGTTTATACTATGAATTGGTCTGCTCCTAAGCAGGATACAGTCGCAAGCAGTACACCTAAGATTACTTCACTTATGATTAATGGTGAAGAAATTACTCAGAATACTATTGATAGCATTTTAGATAAAATTTCTGCAACCGGATATCAGAACTTATCCGAAAGAGAAAAAAAGATATTGTTTGAATTAAGTAAGAAATTGTAAAATCAAAATATTTAATTATTTAAGTATTCGTCAACCTGTTTATCTGTGTAGAGTAGAATGCCAAATAATTAAATAATACTTTTCTTGATATAAGACTATTAATAATTGCAGTCCCCGTAGCTAAAGCATGTGGAATAAGAAGCCATCAATGTATTATTATCAACCCCACGCTTCAGTGTGGGGTAATTGAGCAAAAGAATATTGAATAGATGGGGTGCGATAACAGTGCGGAAATTCGCAGTAGTATAATATGTTTATTGACATCAAGAGGCTGTCTAAAATTTGTCATTCTGACCGAAGTAAGAATCCAGACAAATCTAAATGTTGATAATTCTGGATTCTTCGTTACACTCAGAATGACGATTTGACAATATTATTACTTTTAGACAGCCTCAGAGGCTTTAAGATTACGCAAAGGAAATGGTGGCGGACTGGTGGCTATTCTTCAAATTCCCCTCCAATGGAGGGGTGGCATCGCGAAGCGATGACGGGGTGGTTCTTAATTCTTCGGTGTTAGAGGTTCGGAGTTTGGGAAATAGGAATTTGGAGAGTAATCAACCCAACGCTTTAGCGTAGGGATAGTAAAATTCGATGGTCTGAATTTATGTAGTAAATGATATAATCGTAGAATAAATATTTAAAAACAAAGTTTATAATTAAGAATAAATATATGATAGACTTTAAAAGAAAAATAACAAAAAAAGTTAAAGTAGGCAATTTATTCATTGGCGGAGATTCTCCGATTAGCGTGCAGACTATGACCAAGACTAAAACAGCCGATGCAAAAGCTACTATCGAGCAAGTGCTGAGATGTCATCAAGCCGGAGCCGATATAGTACGCATCACTGTTAATGATGACAATGCTGCCGATGCGATGAAAACTATTTGTAGCGAATGTAGAGATATTCCAATAGTTGCCGATATTCATTTTAATCATATTTATGCTATTAAAGCAATCGAAGCCGGAGTAGCAAAAGTAAGGATTAATCCCGGTAACATAGGTTCAAATGACAGGGTGCGTCAAGTATTGGAAAAAGCCAAAGAATATGAGATTCCTATACGTATCGGTGTTAATTCCGGTTCTTTAGAGAAAGATATTCTTTTTAAGTATGGGCATCCGACTGCTGAAGCATTATACGAAAGTGCTATTAAGCATGTTGAAATTGCAAATAGTTTCAATTTTGATGATTTAGTTATATCGGTTAAATCGACTAATGTACTGCTGATGATACAAGCATATAGGCTACTTGCTGAAAAGACAAATTATCCGCTACATCTTGGAGTAACTGAAGCTGGTACTTATAAGATGGGAACTCTTAAATCCGCTATCGGTATCGGTACATTGCTTGCCGAGGGAATCGGGGATACAATTCGAGTTTCTCTGACCGATGAACCGGAGAAAGAAGTTGAAATTGGTAAAGACTTGCTTAATATATTAGGAATTAGAAAAGGAAACGTTGAGCTGATTTCATGCCCTACCTGCGGCAGGCTCGAAGTTGATCTGTTCAAAATAGCAAATGCAATTGAAATTGCCGTTAAAAATATTCAAAAAACACTTAAAGTTGCCGTTATGGGCTGTCCCGTTAATGGTATCGGCGAAGCAAAAGAGGCTAATCTCGGAGTAGCCTGCGGCAAAGGTTATGCGATTTTATTTAAAGACGGCGAGCAGCTCAAGAAAGTTGCAGAGTCTCAAATAATCGAAGAATTACTAAAAGAAATAGAAAAGTATTGATTGTTTATAGCAACTAATCAGTGAATAAAATGTGTTACATCTATCACTATGCTAATGATGCTTTGTAAATACTAAAATATATTGGAAATATTCGCAATATTTTATTCAACGCAGTCCAGATACAAACATCTTGAGGGATTATCCCCAATTTCCCCAACCGCACTACGCAGAGCGTAGTGCGGAGAAGTGCATATTTCCTAATCACCAGCTATCAGCCACCATTACTTCTATACAAAATAGCTAAAGCCAAAAATGCTTTAACTGAAAGCTATTCCACTGTAACGCTTTTAGCGAGATTACGTGGCTGGTCAACATCTCTACCTAATTCAACGGCTATGTAATATGCTAATAATTGTAAAGGAATTACAGCCAGTACCGGAGTTAACATCGGTAAAGTGTTAGGAATATAAATTACGTCAGTAGCATAATTTTTAATATCGTCGTCGCCTTCGTTAGCAATTGCTATGATAGTGCCTTTTCTAGCTCTAACTTCCTCAATATTTGACTTTACTTTATCATAAATTTCATCTTGAGTGGCGATAAAAACAACGGGCATATTTTCATCAATCAATGCGATAGGTCCGTGCTTCATCTCAGCAGACGGATAACCCTCTGCGTGTATGTATGATATTTCTTTTAATTTTAATGCTCCCTCTAAAGCAACGGGGAAATTATAACCTCTGCCCAGATATAAGAAGTTTTTTGCTTTAGCATATTTTTTTGCAATTTCCTTAATTGGTTCAGAATTTTTCAAAATAGATTCTATCTGAGACGGAATTTTCTGCATTGCTTTTGCAATTTTAATTCCTTCAGTCTGCGATAAATCTCTCATTCTGCCCATATATAGAGCTAATAATGAGAACACTGCTAATTGAGAAGTAAATGCTTTAGTCGAAGCAACACCGATTTCCGGTCCGGCGTGAATATATATTCCTGCATCTGTCTCGCGAGCAATAGAAGAGCCGACTACGTTGACTATGCCAATAGCAGTAGCTCCCTTTTGTTTCGCTTCTTTAATTGCAGCTAAGGTGTCGGCGGTCTCTCCGCTTTGAGAAATTGCAAAAACAATATCATCGGGATATATAACCGGATTCCTATATCTGAATTCTGATGCGTATTCGACCTCTACAGGTATTCGGCATAAGTTTTCTAGCATATACTCTGCTACCGATGCAGAATGCCAAGATGTACCGCAGGCAGTGATGATTACTCTGCGAGCATTTCTCAATTTATCTGCAACCGGTCGTAAACCACCGAGCTTTACATTACCTTCGTTTGCTAAAAGCCTGCCGCGAAAAGCATCTTCGAATGTCTGAGGCTGTTCGTGAATTTCTTTCAGCATAAAATGGTCAAAGCCACTCTTTTCGATTCGGGACAGGTCAAAATTTATTTCTTGTATTTCACTTCGTGTCTTTTTATTGTCTATGGTTTTTGTTTTGTATCCATTATCTCTGGTAACTATCGCCATTTCATTATCAGCTAAATAAATTACCTGACGAGTATGCTTGATAATTGCCGAGGCATCTGATGCGAAAATATATTCATCTTCACCGATTCCCAATACCATCGGGCTGCCGCGTCTGGCTGCTATTATTTTATCCGGTTCATAGGACGAGATAACCGCTAAACCGAAAGTACCGTCAACTTTTTTAAGAGCCATTCGGATAGCCTTCTCTAAGTCTTGCACTTGGTCATAGAATGCACCGATTAATACCGCTAAAACTTCCGAATCCGTCTGAGTATCAAATGTATATCCTCTTGATAATAATTGATGCTTTAGTACCGAGTAATTCTCAATTATTCCATTATGAACAATGCTGATTTTTCGGCTGTTGTCGTAGTGGGGGTGAGCGTTGATATTGTTTGGTTCGCCGTGAGTAGCCCAACGAGTATGAGCAATTCCCATTGTTGAATTGAGCTCTTCATGGTTAATTAATGTATCTAATTCGGAAACTTTCCCTTTTTGTTTTATAGTTTTTAGCTCATTGCCGACAAGTAAAGTAATACCGGCTGAGTCATAGCCACGATATTCCAATACTTTTAATGCGTTGATTAATAGTTCCGATGCTTGTTGATTTCCTAAATATGCAACAATTCCACACATAATTTTCAATTCTCAATAATTATAAAAACTGTAAATTGTCTTTAAAAAACAACTAAATTAATCAAAATTATGTAATATTTAAAAGAATACTTTTCAACATATAAATAAACCCGACATTCGGTAACTACAGAAACCAAGTGCCGGGTTTGAATTTTCACTAAGTTATTTATTCATAAGCAAGAAACTCTTGGTCTGATTAATTGAATTACTTGAATATCTAATATAGTATAATCCATCTGATAATTGGCTTAGGTCAAAGCTTATTGTATTGAATTGCTTAGTCTCTAAGTTTAAATCTTTGGTCATTACAATTTCTCCTATAGAATTAACTATATCTATCCTTGAGTTTTCTTTTATCCTTGTCATTATACTAATCTTAATGTCCGATTTTACCGGATTTGGATTTATCGACATTTCAAAATCCGAATCAGTATTTATTAATCTCTTGCCGCCTTCAGTGCAAATATTGGTAATGCTTACAGTGGAATTCACTGGATTAATAATATGATTAGAATTTGTTTGAGTAATACTTTCAAAATTTATGTCCGAATAGTCGGCATTACCGAGCCCAACTTTGAATCTAATATTGGCAACGGTGCCGGTCAATGTTGAAGGGAATTGCAGGGCTTCCAAATTGATAATTCCTCTGCTACCTGCTTCTATAACTGCCGTATAATTTATCGGAGACAGAACCGTAGAATTATAAGTAATCTTTGCATTTAATCGCCCTGCAGTGTTAATAGCATCTTCATTGCTATATTGGAAATATATAGGCAGATTGATTTCATCTCCTACCTTAGCATTAATCATTTCAGTATATAGCTTCACATCTAATTCAAATGGTAAACCGATTAGTAGAATTTCAGTGCTTAATCCGCAAGGTTCCGATACTAAGTATGTAAGCAATGTATCATTAATATTATTATCAGCTTTATAGTCAACTTTAATATATACAATTGAATTTGCTGCTATAGTAATAGGTAATTGATTGTTATTAAAAGTGAATACACCGTTCCCGATAGGTAGTGAATTAATAAGTATTTCAATATTCGATTTGTTTTCTATACTTAGATTGCCCTGCAAAGTATTGCCAATTGAGCCGTTTATCTCAATCTTAGATGCTAATAACTTAGGCTGTAAAATAGTACCGCGTATCGGGAATGTATGAGAGAATTTACAAACGGAATCAATAAGAGTAATCGACTCATTAACAATAGAAGCATCGGCAGGAACACTGACAATAACATTGACATACATATCCTGATTAGCATCTAATTCAACTATTTCAGGATCAATCAAGACATGTGCAGAATGTTCAAAATATGCTGCCGTGCGTTTAGTACCATAATTTTTAATATAAATTAAGGTGTCAAAGTTAATGTCGGAGCATACATTGCCTATATTTAATTCTGTATCGTAAAATGCTACATTGACTATTTCGAGGTAAGAATTCAATTTTACAGTATAATTGTCGGTAACTCCTGCAGTATAATTAAATAGCATGTCCGAAATGTTGTTGCCGTAATCTGCTCCCGATAATTGATAATGAATATATTTACCGCTACCCTCTGCCAAATCAAATTGTGTAAATGGAGCAACAAGCGAATACTTTGGATTAGTAAAGCTAATTCCGTTCACTGAAATATTCCCAACTCCACCATTTTCAATATAAATACTATCTTGATAGCTTCTCTCGTCGCAACTAAGATATTTATATATATCTGTAATTGATTTGATATATGCTCCCGATCTAACTTCACCGTAGATTCTTACATTAACTGTTCTATTACAGATTGTATCAGTAACAGTAAACGTCTCGTCGATTGAACCGGCAATAGGAGAGCCGGCATAGCTAATTGTAATCGGCTTAGAAGAGGCACTTGGTAATAAAAATTCGTTATTATCGATACTGAAGCCGGTAGGCGTTGAAATAATGGCTTTATTAATTGTCGAACCATAATTAAGTATGTCTAATACTTTTGACCAAGCCTCATCAATACCTATGGTTCCCATATTAATTTCTATGGATTTAGGAATAATATTAGCAGAATCCTTTTTAACTGAAATCGGAATTACTTTTAGTGCATCAGGATTAGAATTACTTGTTATTTCGATATTTGCTGATTTAATACCTATTGAATTAGATGTAAAAATTAAAGGTAAAATTAACGAACTGTCAGGTTTAATAGATATTTCACTCGTAAAATCAATACTGAATAAATCTTTATTAACGCCGGAAAATCTAATATCAGAAATAATCAAATTGTTCAAGCCTTCATTTTTAATAATTACATAAGAAAGAGAAGTATTCGTACAAATAATATCGTCAAATGGATTTGCGGTAGCCGAAATAACTGGATTTAATATATAAGCATTTCCAATTAATTGAACTACAGCCGGAGAGCTAATTCCTTCATAATAAATTTCCAATACACCGCTACTATAACCGATTTTACTTGGGGTAAATCTTAGGTCTAACTTGGCAGTAGAATCAGTTGCGAGTGATTGAATATTAGCACCGTTAATGATAGTAAAATCGTTGTAATCAGATGCTGCAATTTTGATTTCTTTGATTTTTAGATTAGTAGTACCTATATTTTTAATTGTTATAGCTTGAATTGTATCTTTGAACGAATTAATCTCTACATTGCCAAAATTAATTATATTATTTACAATTAGAACTTTAGGCTCTACACCTGTTCCTTGAATATCTGATTTAGTCGTATCTCCGTGGATTATGATATTTACTACAGCGGAATGAATACCTGTCCTATTAGGAGTGAATTGAAATTCTACATCACGAGTTTTATATCTTGCTACTCTAAAATTTCCGTCTCCGTTATTAATTCTAAAACAATCGGCATCAGCTCCGGTGAAGACAATTGTATCAACAGCGGCATGAGTATTTACTTCATTAGTTATATAATCTGTGATCAATGAGTCTTTACTATTGTTAATTAATACTTTGCCCATATCAATTGTTTTTAAAGTAACCATAGGATTAATAATGGCAAATACAGCATCTGATGTGTCACATTGCAGAGTTGAATTCGTACTGAATTTCCAAATATCAAGCCCATGATTGCCATCGTACTTAGAAATAGCAAAATATTCTCCATTATAATTCCAGTCAAGATAATAATTATATAAATTTACTGAATCCAATCTTTGAACGACCTCACAATTAGTACCGTCTAAAATAATTAAAGATCCGAGCCATGTTGAAACTGCAATGTAATTATTAAGCGGATTCCAAGCAGCACCATGAATTGTATTATTGTCTAAGCCCGGATCATAAGAATAAGTATTAGACAATGTCCAATTTGCAGTTTCTATAATTGATAATTCGTTGGCAGCTGAATGGTATAAAAAATATGAACCGTCATAATTCCACCAACCCGCTGACCAATCATAATATGTATAATTGTTAAAAGTAGCAACAGGGTCAGGTAAGGTATAATCGTAAATTTCAATAGTATAATAACTGTTATGGGTTACGAAATATCTGCCATTTGGAGACCAACAAAAATTGTTTGCATACCAATAACTGTAATAATTATAATTAGTATAATAAGTATTTATTATTTCATTTGTGCTTGTATTTAATATGAAATGAGAGTGCAATCCGCGAACCAAAACTATTTCATTATTAACAGGGTTTGGTATTACTGAAAAAATTGTATCATGAGTATTATAAGAATATATAATTGACCTTGAGTTCAAATTATAAATATAAATTATTGAGTCGTCAGAGAATATATATTTATTCTCATTAGAATACCAAGCCCCATTATTATACCAATCATAATAATTATAATAACCATCAGTAGAAGTTATAATGGTATCTACCGGCGTAAAAGTATCGGTAGAGTATATAATGTCTATAGTATTATTAAATTGATTAACAAAATATTCCGATGTATAGCTCCATGAATCGGAGTTATACCACCAATAAGATGCAGTGGCGGATATTGGGAATGATGCAAGGCTATCGCCACTTACGGCATCCCATAGAACCGAATAGTCGTTCCATACACGAGTTATTAGCCTGTTACCGGATTTATCCCAATTCGGATAATAAGATGTGTAATTGTAATTCATTGTGTCAATAGTATGCAGAAATTCCATGCCTACAAATGTATTTCCTGTTATGTCTCCTATCTGAGTTGCTTTTATCCAACATCGATTCTTAGTAGTTTTTGGTACATCTTTCCATATAAAAACCCCTCCTTTAGCATTTTCTGCTAATGTAGTCCAGCTACCACCTAAATCGAGAGATAGTTCAATTTTTACTGCTTCTGTTGCCGGAATACCTTCCCATGTGATTAAAGTATCTCCACCACCGCAAATTACCTCGCCTCCGACAGGGCTCGTAACCTTTAGAGTTTTGTTTTTTGGTTTTATTCCTTTATATCCGGCACTTGCGTTGTAAGTGTACGGGCATTTATCAGTAACAAAGTTGAAATTAGTCCAATTGTAAGAACTGTCTAAATCATTTGGTTTATAAGTAACAGTAAGAGTACGCGAAGCACCTGAATTTAATATGAAATTCTTTGGATTAATGTCGAAATTCACATTCGATGATGTTATATCTGTTACATTAATACTGCCATTGTTTGCTTTAACTACAAGGTTCATGCTTGAGGTCAGGTACATCGGAGGATTAGTAAAGTGAATATTGCTCTTATCGAAGCTCAAATATGTTGATTGATAACCAATCATATCATATTCTAATTTGTCGATAGCATTATTTGGTTTGTATTTTAGCTGAACAAGTCTTTTTTCTAAATTATTACATAAGTTAGTACTTCTATAAGTAATATATGAAGTAGGGACTTGTCTCATTTTTAAAGCTATTTGCTTAATAGCTTTTGTAAAATCATTTTGATTATTTAAATAATTATAGCAATGTCCCTGAGTTGATTCTGATAATTGATCTAATACGTAGTTAATGTATGAGTTAATAGAAAGTATATAAACAGGAATATTTAATTCCGAAGCTCTATTGAACAATTCGGCGTAATCTGACTGATAGTTTATACTTATTCCGTCGGTAATTATTATTATCACTTTATTTGTATTGGAAGCCGTTCCGATAAAGTTAAATAAACCAAATGCACCGGCTCGAAATACACTATCTAATATCTCGGAATTCCTCGGAGTAACGTTGTTTAACGATTGAGACAAGCTGGTACTGTCTTGAGAGAAATCATGCAGCAAAAAATTATTATCATTAAATCCGATAACGGCACATTCCGAAACAGATACTTTAGAATATCTTAGCCATTTATTTAAAGCGAATTTGGCTAATTCTATTTTTGTAGGATTCATCGTGCTTGATAGATCGATTGCCAATAAAGCAGAAAATGGGTTCTCATTGAATACAGGTGGATTGGAAATCGTGTTGATAACCATTGGAGCATAATCCTCTTCTATTGCGAAATTTGTAACAGAAGAATTTATCATCGGGTTATTATTTGCATCTATTAAGTTAAAGTATGTCTTAATAACCGGAAAATTTGTTTCATCAATTTCTCTAATCACCAATTCTTGAGAAAATAATGAAATTGATGCAGCCATCAATGAAATCAGAAAGTATAGATACCTCATAACATTTCCTTTTCTTTTAATATAACTTGTTTAAAATAATACATTAAATTGATAAAAACAAGAAATATATATCTTAATATAAAAATCAGTATTCTACTAATATAATTATCATAATCATAATAAAATTGAAAATTCTATTACTCACAATGTTTTCAATATTCAATCCGCTTATTATCCTTTTCAAAAATTTCAATATACAATACACTTATTATCCTTAGCAAAAGTATATAATATATGTTTTAAAATATTACAATTACCCTAAATGCTTATATCCCAACGCTAAAGCATTGGTGTAAAAGAGCAGATAATTATAATGGAACACTATTGAACAGCTTTTTATTGATTTGTTATATTTAAGTAAATTGTATGAAAGAGCAAATTCAGGATAGTTTTTTAAATTAACCTTTGTTGTTACTAACTCATTTGCGTTCACTATTGCAAACGGCAGAAAAGCTATTATTATTAAATAGAATAATTTCATAACAATTCTCAAAATAGCGTTCATAATCATTTTTAATATAATATAATTTTTGTGTAATTGCAAGAAATATTTCTACATATTTAAAAAAAATATTATGAATAAAATATAGGCGGACTTAGCATCTCGTATTCAGCTTATATCGATTAAAATTTTAGTCAATCAGCAAAGATTAGAATTAGATATTTATAAAAATTTTGTATTTTTGTAGCTTATAAACTTATGAAATAAAATATGATAGATATAAGATTAGAAAACATAAGTAAGACTTATGATAACGGATATAACGCAGTAAAAAGCATATCCTTTACTGCTCAAAAAGGTGAGTTCGTGATTTTGGTCGGTCCGTCCGGATGCGGTAAAACAAGCGTTCTAAAAATGCTTGCCGGTCTTGAATCAATAAGTTCCGGCAATTTATACTTCGGCGATAAAGTAGTAAATACATTAGCACCTAAAGATAGAAATATCGGCATGGTATTTCAGAATTATGCTTTATATCCGCATCTGACAGTATTCGAAAATATTGCATTTCCACTTACTATCAAAAAAATTAATAAGAAAATTATAAAAGAGCAGGTTGATTCGACTGCAAAATTATTAGGTTTGGAAGGTTTTCTCAATCAAAAACCCAAGGAATTAAGTGGAGGGCAGAGGCAGAGAGTTGCTCTTGGGAGAGCTTTGATCAAACAGCCGAATGTATATCTATTTGATGAACCTTTATCTAATCTTGATGCTAAATTGAGAGTTAATATGCGTACAGAGATAGTTAATCTTCATCGAATCGGCGGGGCTACCTCCGTCTATGTAACTCATGACCAGACCGAAGCCATGACCATGGGCGATAAGCTGATAGTAATGAATAAGGGGGAACTTCAGCAGGCAGATACTCCCGAGAATATTTATAATGAACCGGCAAATTTGTTTGTAGCTACATTTATCGGTTCGCCTCAGATTAATGTTTTTAAGGGCGAAGTGTTCAATGAAGATGGCTTGAAATTCAAGGAATATAACTCTGATATTATTATTAATATTCCCAATAAATATATTGATTCAGTAAAAATCAAGCAAATGATTAATTTGTGTATCAGACCGGAATATATGAATATATCGGATTCCCCTTTTGACGCTCAGGTTAGTGCAATTGTTTTCGGAGTAGAATACTTAGGATATGAAAAATTAATCTATTTTAAAACTAATGATGAATTAAAGTCTTGCAGAATTAAGGATTTAGAAAAGAATATTTGTATCAATCAGAATATTGGATTTTCTATGAACCCTGATAAAATTCTTCTGTTTGATTCTGATGGAAGAAAGATTTAAATTTTTACTATATTATAATAGAAAAAAGGAATAGAATAAAAATGCTGACGATTTCAAATTTATCGATACATTTTGCTAATAGATACTTATTTGACGATGTTACTTTTACCATTAAAAAACAAGATAGAATCGGGCTAATCGGCAGAAACGGTACCGGTAAATCAACTCTTCTCAAAATCATAACCGGACTTCAGACTCCTGAAGACGGTAAAATTATAAAATCCAATGATTACAAAATAGGTTATTTGCCGCAGGACGGAAATTTAGAGTCAGAGTTGTCAGTTTTTGAAGAGGCTAAAAAGGCACTTAGCGAAATTTTGGAATTAGAAATTAAAATCGAAAAATTCAACCATCTAATAAATACTCGCACAGACTATGAATCAGACGATTATCTAAAGATTATTCACGATTTGTCTGATGCCGGTGATAGGTTTAGAATTCTGGGTGGCAATACTGCCGAAGCTAAAATAGAAAAAATTTTAACAGGTCTGGGATTCGTTAGGGAAGACCTAATACGAACAGTTAATGAATTCAGTGGCGGATGGAGAATGCGTATTGCCCTCGCAAAAATCCTGCTTAGTAACCCTGACTGTGTTCTATTAGATGAGCCTACTAATCACTTAGATATAGAGTCAATTATCTGGTTAGAGCAGTTTCTGCGTACTTATGAAGGCTCTGTAATGATGGTCTCTCATGATAAAAGATTCCTTGACACTATAACAAATAGAACTATTGAGATTTCTAATTCAAAAATAATTGATTTCGAATTACCTTTTTCCCAATTTATGGAGCGTCGCGACGAAATTAAAGAGCAGCAATTCAATGCCTTTAAAAATCAACAGAAGCAAATTGCCGAAACCGAGAAATATATTGAACGATTCAGATATAAAGCCACTTTAGCTTCGCGAGTTCAATCACGAATTAAATTACTTGATAAAGTTGAGCGTATTGAGCTTGAAGAAGATGATAATTCTTCGCTAAGGATTAAATTTCCTATCGCACCAAGTTCCGGCAGGGTAGTAGTAGAAGCAAAGAAAATGACTAAAAAATACGGTGATAAATTAATCTTATCCAATATCGATTTTGCTGTTGAAAAAGGGGAGAAGCTTGCTTTTGTCGGTAAAAATGGCGAAGGTAAAACTACTTTGACTAAAGTAATTGCAAACGAAGTTGATTACGACGGATATTGCCAATTAGGTCATAATGTGATGCTCGGCTATTTCTCTCAGCATCAAGCCGAACAATTAAATCCTGATTTGACTGCATTTCAAGTTATTGATAATGCTGCCTCCGGTGAAATGAGAACAAAGGTACGTAGTATCTTGGGTGCTTTTCTATTTAGCGGTGAATCTGTTGACAAAAAAGTCAGAGTATTATCCGGCGGAGAGAAGTCCAGGCTTGCTCTTGCCAAACTATTGCTCCAGCCTCATAATTTATTGATACTTGACGAGCCCACTAATCACCTTGATATGCTTTCTAAAGAAGTATTAAAAGATGCCCTAAAAAATTATACCGGTTCATTAATAATAGTTTCTCACGATAGAGAATTCCTTGAAGGACTTACTGAAAAGACTTTTTATTTCAAAGATAAAACTATAAAAGAATATATTGGCGATATTAACGAATTCCTCGAAAAACAAAGTATCGACAATCTAAAAGAAGTCGAGAGAGCTGGCGTTTTACGTAAATTAGATATTGATGATAATCCTCAGACAGCAAAAATTGCCCGCGAGGAGCAGAAAAGAATTCAAAGAGAGCAAAACAAAATTCAAAAACTGATTAATATAGTCGAAAATGAAATCGCCGACTATGAATCAGAGATTAATGCCCTTGAAAAATTATTTGCTAATCCGGAATTTTTCTTAAATATAGAAGAAGCTAAAATCAAACAAGAATTATATAACTCCATTAGAGTCAAATTAGATGCGGCTATGGAAACTTGGTCAGAATTAAGCGAACAGTTAGAAAATGCCTAATATAGTAAAAAATATTTTGCTAATTCGCTAAAAGTTCGTAATTTTGTGAGCTTCCTTAGCTCAGCTGGCTAGAGCATTTGACTCTTAATCAAAGGGCCGTGGGTTCGAGTCCCACAGGGAGCACAAAACAAAGCACTAAGCCTATGAATTACATAGGCTTTTTTGTTATCTAAAATCAAAAAGTAAGTAAATGGTAAGGAAAGATGAAAAATCTTGCTATTTTACTTCCCACAGGAAGCACAATAATATGCCTTGCAAATATATATTTGTGAGGCTTTTTTTTAAACAAAAGCCTAACAAGTAATTACTCTTGTTAGGCTGAAGAAATAAGTATTTTAATTCTTATTCCTTCTTTACAAACATCGAAGTATATCCGTTAATCTTTAAATAATAAGCTCCAATAGGATAGGTGCTTAAATCGAGAGAGTAATTTTGTGAATTGATATAAGCTATTTTATTTAGTTGCTCTCCGTAAAGATTGTATATTTCGATGCTTATGATAGGGTTTTCATGCTTTGCTTGTATATTTAATATACTATTTGCCGGATTAGGATAGATTTGGAATTCTGTAATATTTTCTGACCGATATTCCTGTTTTACATCAAGGAAATCTAAGTTAAATTTCACACACATCATTGTTCTAAACGTATCGTTATATAGAATAAGATAATCAATATAATCATTAGAAATTATTCTTTCTTTCTTTGTTTTTGAGTAGCTTATTAATAACTCATTGGTTGAATAATCATATATTCTAAGATTATTAGTATCTCTGATTTGGATATACTGCCCATCTTTAGAGAAAAAGACTTTCATCGGGACTATATCGATAATAATTGAATCAATAACATCGTTTTCTAAATCGACTTTAATTATATGATTATTGTAATTATAATAAGCCAATTTCTTCCTGTCAACAGATACATCGGCTTGCGGATACATAGCTAATGCTTTGTAATAGCTTGGTGCCGAAAAGTCATATTCGAATATTTGTTTTTGGTTAGTATCCGTTACCGGTATATATGTTAACTTCTGCCTATACAGATAGTTCCCAAGGTCTGTAACATCATACCCGAAAAACGCACCGTTAATACAGTCAAACAACCAAGTATTGCTTTTATAAATTACCGTGTCATCGATAAAGTCGTAAATAGAAATCGGATTATATTGAATTATATGTCTTTTGTTTTGATAAAAATCGAGGACGGAAGAGGTATGAACTGTTAGCTCTTTTTCTACCTGTTTTGTTTTAATATTATAAATATTATATTGCTTTTCCGGAGAAAACGAACTTATATAAGATAGACAGTCATCACTATATTGCCCGTTTGAATAAGCATCAGACAGCATTAATTGCTCGACTTTCTCAGCTTTGTCTAATGAGTATATGTAAGGATTGCCCGAAGTATTGCACATTATGTTATGCTTACCAAAGATAATATTCGGGTAGCCATTACTAAATAAGGTATCTGTAACTAATACATCATAAATTGTATCTTGGGTTTGCTTTGTTACATTATCGAAAAATACAATACACCTTCCGGTTTTAGCAGTATCTTTCCGTAATAATATTGTATCATTCTGATTCATTATCAATGCGAAAAAGTCTCTATATTTGAAATCTACTTTTTCACCCGTTTTCCAGTTCACAATTATAGGGTATAAAGGTCCGTCGTCAGGAATGTGTATATAATTAAAAAGGATTTGATTATTATTACCGTAAATATAATCGTAATTGCTAAATCGATAATAATAATCACAAGTATCTTCGAGCATGATTTTACCATCTTTAGTATCAATTGTCAAGAAGTCCTTGAAATCATCATCATATATCACAATTACTGTGTCATTGACAAATAAAGCATTATATTTAGGTTCTTGCCAGTCCGGTAAATACTTTTTGAATAAGACTTTTTGTTGATTAAGGTCGTATTTGACAACTTGAGGACCGTCAAGAATACCAATAAAATATGTTTCATCATAAGATAAAAATATTTTTTTAACCGGCAACAAGTTGCTCCATCCGAATTCACTTAATATCTTATTAGTTCCTAATTCAAATACTTTTGCTTCTCCGTCATTATAAGGATTGACTATAGCATAGGTTTTTGAGGTTATGTAAGCCATTTCCCAATAAGTATAATCCTTTAGGAAAGAAACATCGTAGATGGTCATAGTTTTTTCTTTGCAGTCATAGACTGATATACTGTCTTTCTTGTCATAACCAATTATTTTATCATCGATTGTGAATGTATAAAAAGTAGCCATATCAGGAAGCTTGTAGTGAATATATTTATCATTTACTTTTTCTATCAAAAAATTATAATTAGTTTTGAAGTAAATATATTCCAAGTCGCGTGATAGTTCAAGCGAACTAATACTAAAAGGGGGTAGTGTATGCTGCCATAAAGTATCAATACGACTTGCTCGCAGATTAACAGTGATAATTATCATAAAAAATATGATTAACTTTAATCTCATTAGAACCTCTCATTATTTAGAACCAATAAATTTAATCGGTATATTATCATTTACTATATGAAATAGGGAATATCAAATCTCGTCGCTCCCCGCCTCTATAGAGGCTGTATTAAAACCAAAATCTATTACAAATGCCCCCTCCACTACATTCAACCCCACGCTTTGGCGTGGGGTTACAGGTATTATGAGAAATTATCTTTAACAAAAAACAGTTATCAAAGCTTTTACTCAGCCTCTAAAGCCACTGGTTGATGCCAAAAGTTACATTACAAATAGAAAATGATATAAGGGGGTAATATCTAATAATTGAACATTATTTATATTCAATATTCAAGCAAGAGTAATTCTACTCTTTAACAAATATTTCCGTTACACCATTGATTTTGATATAATATACGCCTATCGGATAATTATTTATATCAAGGGAATATTTTTGAGAGTAAATATTTTTAATTCTGTACATTTGCTCCCCTCTAAGATTATAAACTTCAATGCTGTAAATCGGTATTTCTGATTTTGCATTTATGTTTATTAAATTATTTGCCGGATTAGGATAGATTTGGAATAATTGTTTATCTTCTGTAGTAATCTGCTCTTCGAAACCGAGATTTTCAAGATTCAATCTTACGCAATACATTTTTCTTAAAGTATCACTATAGAGGATTAAATAATTCATGTATAATCCGCTAATTTCATTGTACTGTCTGGTTTTTCTGTACGAAAGTTCTAATTCATTTGTTGAGTAATTATAAATTTTGAAGTTATTAGAATCTCTTACTTGAAAATATCTGCCGTCTTTAGAGAAGAATATACTAATTGGCGTTATATCGATCAAGCATGAGTCTAAAGTATTATTCTCCAAGTCAACTTTGATAATATAATTCTTATAATTCGGATAAATTAAATATTTCCTATCGACCGATACATCGACTGTCAGAGCTTTGATGTACGCTGTTTTAAATGTATCTGCATAAAAAGTATATTCGAACTCTCTTTTTTTACTTGTATCGTTTTCAGGAATATAAGTAAAAATATGTTTATATAGTTTATTACCGAGTGTTTCCATATCATATTCAAAAAAAGCACCGTTGCACGATAATTTTAAATAATCCGGCGTATTATATATCACAGTGTCATTTAAATAATCATATATGCCTGTACTATAATCATCATAATAAAATATGCAATATTGATTGTTATTATAGAAATTAGGGTTAGCTTTATTATTCACGTGAAATTCTTTTTCTATTCGATTTGTATTGAAATCATATAATTTATATGTATCCATAGTTGCTGAATATGCCGTATTTAATAAAATTGAATGGTCATTATATTGAGCTGCAAATCCATATTTTAAGCCGGAAACCTCTAAAAGCTTGATTTTTTGGCATTTATCTAAAGAATAAATATATGTACTATCCATATAACTGTTACACATAGTATTACTCTCATTGTATATTTGTCTGGGAGTACCTTGATTGAAAAGAGTATCAATAATATATTCATTGTAAATTGTGTCTCTGATGTCAGTTACCAAATTATGGAAATACAAAACGCATCTCTCGGTGTTATCAAAATCTTTTCGTAACAATACAGTATCTTTCGGAGTAATTGATATAGAGAAATAATCATTATAATTGAAATCTCGTCTCTCGCCGGTTAACCAATTAATCAGAACGTGTTTGTTGGCTCTGCCTATATAGGGAGGGTTCCATAAGTCATGCATTATAAAAGTATTGTCTCCTCTTACCTCCGTAAACGCACTTAACGGATAGTAGTAATCACAAGTATCTTCGAATATTATTCTGCCTATATTGGTATTTATTGTCATAAAATCTTTGAAGAAATCACAATAAACAACAGCTATAGAGTCATTTACGAATAATGCTTCATATTTGGGTTCTTGCCAGTCATTCATATTGATTTTATATTTGACACTATTTGTGATAAGGTCATATTTTGCTAATTTAGGACCGTCTAAAGTCCCTAATAGAAATGCCTCGTCTTTTGACAAAAATACCTTTTTGACCGGCATTAAATTATTATCACTAAGCTCGGATATTAATTGCATTGTCTCTAAATCATAAATTTTGAGTCTGCCGGCATTTGTCTGGTCACAGATTGCAAATGTCTTAGATGTAATGTACGTTAAGCTCCAATGAGTAAAGTCTATTAAAAATTTTACATCATAAATTTTTAGAGATTTATCAGCACAGTCATATACTGTAATAGTATCTTTGGGCTTATATCCTATAATTTTGTTATCATAAGTGAATCTGTAAAACGGAGCCATTTCGGGTAATTCATAATGAATATACTTTTCTCCGACTTTTTCAAAAAGAAAATGATAATAGTTAAAATGATGTAAATAAGTGTAATCTTTTGAGCAATTAATATATGTAATATCTTTGGGAGGCAAATCATGCTCCCAAAGTGTATCAATACTATTAGAAAATGCACTCGAATAGATTATAAATAAAAACAATAAAGTAATATATCTTTTCATATTTAATTTCCCCATAATTCGATTATTTTTTCTCGATAAGGCGTAGCTCTTTATGTATGCCTATTTATAATTAACATTTATCGTATAATTGTCATTTTATTAGTTATAAATACATTGTCCGCTTCTAATGTATAAAAATATGTTCCCGGATATAATTCTGATATAATCTCTTCTAAAAATAATTCATGGGTTCCGCTTTCTTTAAATTCATCGATTAAAACAGAAAGTTCATTGCCATATAAATCTCTTAATGTAATCTTTATTATTCCGTCTTTTGGCAAATAGTACTTAATAGTAGTATTTGTATTCACAGGATTAGGTTTTGGAGGGGTTAATACATACCCTGATACTCTTGCTCCTTCGTCATCGGGAGCAATTCCAATTGGAATTACACGTATTCTAACCTTTTTGGAAGTGTCGGCTCCGCAATGGTTAGAGACTATGCAATAGTATTCGCCCTCATCTGAAAGTTGAATTCTTCGGAAATATAATACTGTTTTATATAACGATTGGTATTCTGCACCGTTTTTAAACCATTTATAATTTAAAGTTCCTCTATTAAATCCCTGAGCATATACATATAAATGCCCGACTTCTCTTCCGACCGGAAATTTATAGTTATCTCGCTGGTATTCCTGTACAATAGTCGGTTTACTATCAATATATAATTTTATAGTGTCGGAGCTAAGTTTAAAATTAAAATTCTTATCTGAAATTAAACAATGGAAATAACCCCAGTTATTGTCAGTCATAGAATCAATTGTATATTCTGTGGAATTTGCCCTCCAAATTGGCTGATAATCGTAATACCATTGATAGTATAATTTGGCGTTAGCATTAGTCTCTACTACAATTTTAAGTGTTCTTTTTTCACCTATGCAAGCTGTGTCGTTTGGAGTTCTATATGTAATTCTTATTTTAAGGAAATCGAAGCCTGCTTTTTGAGACTCAATGGAGCCACATAATCCGTTAATTTTGCACCAATATTTTGGTAAAGTGTCTAATGGGTTAGTATTCGAAATAGTTAAGATTGATGTGTTGGTTCCAGAGTATTTTCCAACACTGTCACTTAGTATTTCTCTGTCTTTATACCATTGATATGTAGAATTGAAATCATCAGTATTAACAGTATTGGCTTTAACTTCAAATGAAACTTGGCAGCCAATTAAAGTATAAGTATTTTGTGGCTGTTCGATAATACTTGTACTGTTGTCGATATAGACCAATACGCCGCTTGAGAGTGAGGAATCCGAAGAATTCGACACATAGCACGAATAGACTCCGGAATTGTCATATTCCGCCGAGTTGATTATTAAATTAGGACTGTGCTCTCCTTCGATATTTTCCTCGTCCTTTTTCCATTGATAAGTCAGATTAGTACCCGACGCTTTGCATAATAATACTATTTCCTGACCGATACAATAGTGTCCTCCGCCGGAAATAGATTCAATTATAACTCCGCTCTCTTGTGAATAAGAGCAAACACAGGTAATTAAAAATAAAAAAATAGTAGTAGTAATTTTTTTCATATTTTTCTCTAATAGATGATAATTTTCTTTTTCATATAGATGCTCTTTTTCAAATTAAAAATATTAGTTTATTAGGATATTTATACTAAAAACTATTTTATCATAATTGTTGATTTATAATAGTATCTATAATGACAATAAAAACAATAAAACGTCTCAAAATATTTTAATTATATTTAAAATAATAAAAAGCAATTATTATCAACCCCACCCAAACCCTACTCAAGGGTAGGGCTTTAAGCTTATAAATGTATAATAGGGGCTCTTAAATTTTGGGGTTCGGGGTACGGGGTTCGGGGTTTGGGGTTTGGGAATTGGCACGCCTCCTTACTATGCTCTGCGTAGTGCGGCTGGTGGCGGAAAATCTTTCAACCTCACCCAAACCCTCTCCAAAGGAGAGGGCTTAAAGATTGTATATTGATGATAGAGGTAACTGTTTAGTTGCTAATCTTCAAATTCCCCTCCAAAATGGAGGGGTGGCATCGCGAAGCGATGACGGGGTGGTTCTTGTTTCGGGGTTTGGGGTTCGGGGTACGGGGTACGGGGATAGGAATTAGGAATTGGGAATTTGTATGCCTCCTTACTACGCTCTGCGTAGTAAGGCTATTCTTCCAACAGCGTTAGCTGTTGAATATTCGTAGAATGAAAGTGGCAACATACTCCCATATGACTTTCCAAAATTTGTCATTCTGAACGATTGAAGAATCTGGATAAAGATATTAATCAAGACTGAGAATTTTGTAAATATAAATATAGTCTTTGCAGTAAATATATAAGAAATAAACTCCGCCATCTAAATTATTAATATTGAGAATAGGAGAATAAAAATCAGATGAATAAAATTTCTCTTTGATTTCTTTGCCTGAAATATCGTAGAGTGCATATTTTTGATAGTAACTACAGTCCTGACTTATATTAATATTTACCTGTTTATTGTATGTAGTTATATTTCTTAAATGTTTGGTCGCGATTTTATCATCTACCGAATTAATTATGTTGATAATATCAGATGTATTACAGCATTTAGCTTTACAAATTTCTACCTGATAATTACCTGCTTCAATTATATCGAAATAATCATTATGCTCGGGTAAAATGCTGCCATTATAATACCAATTATAGGTAATTCCGATAGTATCGTTTACTATTGCATAAAGTGTATTGCCAATTCTTGATACATTCGGTTTTTGGGATAATTCACCAAATTCAATATTTATTGTATCCGAATTAATTGTGCAGTTATTCTCTGATTTGTAAGTATAAAAATAGCTACCGTTGCTTGTGATTACAAGTGTATCTGAAGTAGTTGAATTATTCCAAGTGATTGGTTTGTAGTTAGTATTAGAGTAAATTCGTACAGTGTCGCCTAAGCAATATCTGTCTTTATCGGATAGTACATTATATTCAAGACTGTCTATTACAGTAATATTAACAGTGTCGCTGATTAATAAATCACCGTAGTCATTGACAGCTATTGCAAAGTACTGTCCGCTATACTTAGCAAAAATGGCAGCAGTCGTCTCGCCGTTAGACCATTTAATAATATGTGAAGTATTAACACTAAGTTCGGTGCTGTCTCCGTAACAGATTTGAGTATTATTATAATTGATTTTTATTGAATCGCTGTGTAATTGGACTAAATCGGTTTTCCAAACGCCACGACCGAAAGTACCGGCAAATAGTTTTTTTGCCTTAGTATTAATATCTAATTCGCTGATTACTACATTTGGCATTGAATAACCGTATAATTGCCAGTCGTATAGTAGTGGGCTGTACCAAAATACTCCGATATCGGTTCCAATATATAAAATACTTTCAGTTCCCGGCTGATAAACTACACAGTTAACAGGAATATTTGGCAATGTACCCGAAATATTACTTATATAATTATTATCATTAATCTGCATCACTTTAAGATTTTCTTCATAACCCGATAGAGTAAACCAAGCATTATAAGGATTATTCTCATTAATTGCAATGTAAGTAATGTATAATTCACCTTCATATAGCTTATCCCAGCTTGAGCCTCCGTTAATAGTTCTATAGAGTTTATTCTGTTTTGATACGTAGATTACATTTGGATTAGATTTGGCAATGGCTATATGATTAATATATATTTCGTCATCAAAATTTGAAATTTTTATCCAAGAATCTTTAGCTCCCGTAGATTTAGACATCCACACATCATAATAGCCCGCATAGACAAAATTAATGCTATCGGGATGTGGTGCTATAGGAGTAATCCAAGATGATTTCTGCTTAGTATCTGATTCGTTTATACATAATCGCGTACTTACGCCATTAGAGTTTGAAAAGTAAACCGATCCGTTATTTAAACTGAAATAAAATTTTGATTTATTATTATCATTAAAGAAGCATTCTGTACCGTCTCCACCAAAAAAATGAGTCCAGGCTACGCCGTCGCACCTGAGTGAGCCGTTGTCCTGAGTACCGCAGATTAGATTATCGGCATCTTTAGATAATGATGATAGTCTATATACTTGAGAAATATTGAGACCGTAACTGATGTCTGTCCAAGTATTACCTGTATCGTTAGATATACTGATTCCTCCGTCGTTGCAGGAATATAATTTACCTGTTTGAGAAAACAGCATATCATGATGGTCTGCATGAACAAATGGGACTGAATTCTCGCCTGACCAATGAGAAATTATCTGCCAAGTATTTCCGTAATCATTAGATTTCCATTGGTTAATACCACCGATATATACTGTGTTTTGATTATACATAGAGGGTAAAATACATAGGTCGTAGTTGCCCTGTCCACCGATTAATGAGCCGTTACCCGCAGTTCCGAGAATATTCGGCGTGTTAGAAACTAATTCCCAACTTTCGCCTGAATCATCAGATTTGTAAAAACCGAGAAATCCCCCATTATACCTATTTACCGCAATTGCAAAAACTAAATTTGCATTTAATGAAGTTACTCCGATAGCAATTCTTGATGCCGAATCTAATTTTAATTTACAAACCCAGTCTATACCCTTATTGGTTGATTTGTATATTCCCCAACCGCTATTGTCTGCAAGTGCCGAATACATAATAGAAGGATTATAAGGCTTAAAAGTAATATCTTTTATATAGCAATAGTTCATCGAAATTTGTGAACAGGTTGCAAATCCGTCTTCAGTATAAAACAATCCGTTTGATGTAGCTACAAAGACTTTGTTTTCATTGCTTGGGTCAACAATTATTTTTGTGATTATAATTTTATTTTTATATTCGTACGGTAAATTAGCTATTTCCCAATTTTTCCCGCCGTCAGTTGATTTAATAACACCGAGAGAATAATTTCTTGATAGGGCGACACCGTCTGCATCACCGGTTGCTGCATAGATAATATTGGGATTTGACTTTGAGAATGCTATATCCGTGATGCCAATAGATAAAAACTGAACAAAATTAACTGGTTCCCAATTATTACCTTCATTTGTCGAAACCCATAATCCTCCAGAAGCTGCTCCGGCAAATAGCTTTCTGAAATCAGTTGGGTCAACTGCCATACACGAAATTCTGCCTAATCCCGAAGACGGATAAGGTAGAATATTTTTAGGGACTATTGATGGACCGAGCGATGTCCAATTTTTATAGTTATAATTACTATTTAGTTTATTTTTGTATTTCTTAAAATTTTCATATATTGAAAAAGTGTTTGGGAAAGAATTATCTTTGTAGGTACGTTGCTCCCAGAAATCCTGCCATCTTTTAAAAGGTTTACTGCCATTACCCTTTGCTTTGGGTACAGTATTGAAATACTCATTTTTTGAATTTTGAATACTTCTAAAATCCTCTACATCTTTAGGCTGATATTTATAAAAATTCTGAGCTAAAGATAAGGAAACACTAATACTTATTAATACTATACAAAATATTATTTTTTTGTAAACCATTTTATTGCATTATATAATTTGTCTTTTAATTCTTTTCTATGGGCAATTATGTCAATAAAGCCGTGCTCTAATAAAAATTCTGACTTTTGGAATCCGTCAGGTAGTTTTTTGCGTATAGTTTGTTCAATTACTCTCGGTCCGGCAAATGCTATTAAAGCTCCCGGTTCAGCTATTATTATGTCGCCCAGCATAGCAAATGATGCACTAACTCCCCCTGTAGTCGGGTCAGTAAGTATTGAGATATACGGCAATCTATGCTCGGAAAGCTCCGTCAATACAGCGGATGTTTTTGCCATCTGCATTAGCGATAGAGCTGCTTCTTGCATTCTGGCTCCACCTGATGCCGATACAGAAATAAATGTAGTTTTATTTTTGATAGCGTCTTTGCACGAACGATAAAACTTTTCCCCAACTACAGAGCCCATTGAGCCGCCTATAAAATTGAAATTCATAGATGCAAAGGTAACATTTAATCCGTTAATCTTTCCATTTCCGGTAGTTAATGCATCAGCAGAATCAGTTTTTTGATAAGCATCGCTTAACCTATCGGTATATTTTTTTGTATCAACAAATTCTAATGGGTCGGAAGATTTTATTTCACTGTGAGTTTCGGTAAAAGTACCTTCGTCAAAAATAATATTGATATATTCATTAGTACCGATTCTGAAATGATTAGTACACTTAGTACAAGTAAACAAATTATCTTCTAATTGCTTTTTATAAATTACTTCATTGCATTTCGGGCATTTAGTCCATAATCCATCAGGCATTTCTTTTTGTTGATTGTCGTTTATATTTTTACCAGCTCTTTTAAACCAAGCCATTATGATATTTCCTGTAATATTATACAATTTTTTTATGTTATTTAATAACAACGAAAACTATAGAGACTCATTAGACTCAGTTTTCTTTTTAAAAGGGAATACACCTGCCTGAGCAGAAATATTCAATAGTATTCCTATCGCAGCAGCATAAATAAATACTGCTGTACCGCCCCAACTTACAAATGGCATTGGAACGCCCGTATTTGGGAATAAACCGCAATTTACACCTGCATTGACCACTGCATAGAGGCAGAATGTGATTACTAAGCCTGAAGCAAGGAAATAGCCATACTCGTCGGGAGCATTTTTTATTATTTTTATACCACGCCAAATTATAAGTCCGAATACTAATAATATCAGGAATGCACCGATAAATCCGTATTCCTCACCTATAATTGAATATATGAAATCGCCATAAGACTCCGGCAGAAACAAATTACTTTGTCGGCTCTGTCCGGCTCCTATACCAGAAATCCCACCGTTGCCAAATGCTAAAATAGCTTGAGAAGACTGATAGCCATATTTATCAAAGCTTTCGCTCGAGCTCAATCCAAGAAATGCGAGAAAGCGATTCATGCGGTATGATGCCGAAATAGCAAATATACCGGCGATTGAGAGCGAGCAGGCTCCGATAGCTCCGAGATGAATAATATTTACATTGCCAATAAACATTAAGGATAACGCTATGGCATAAGTTACAAATGCAGTCGAAAAGTTCGGCTGAATTGCAATTAATCCCGCAATTAATCCGCTCCATATTAATAGTGGAAGCATTCCGTATTTGAATGATTTGATATACTCTTGGCGTTCGGCAAGTAGGGTCGATAAATGAATTACTAATGCAAACTTAGCTAATTCCGAAGGTTGAAAATTAAATGGTCCTATGTCTATCCAACGATAAACATTATTTACAGGAACTGATATTATGAACACTAATACTAAGGGAATTAATGCAAATATTATAAAATATTTGGAATATTTCTGATAAATATGATAATCGATTTTTGCAAATACAAATAAGAGTACCAGACCAATGGCAATTTTCGATAAGTGATTGAAAAACATTTTGTCGGCATCTCCGAATTTAATAGCCGAAATTTGAGCACTGGCACTAAAAACAAATGCAATACTAAAGAGCATTAATCCGATTACCGAAAGCAATATATACCAGTCTAAGTGTCCTTTTTTCGTAATTTCCATTTATATTTTTCCTAATTATTTACTTCGTTTCTTACTAATCCCATACTGAACTACAAAAATAATTATTTATTCCATATAATTAAAGGAAATTATAGAATATTATGAAAATTCCACTGAGTTGTTTTTATTTGCTATTCAAAATTATTCTCTGTAATCAACTCTCGGCATAAGCCCAATAGTTATTTCATTACTATCCCCAAATCCCAATCCCCAACCCCTAAACTGTTCAATAGTTGTTCAATGCGTCTTTTAATGCTTTAATTACTTCGTTTTTCAAAGACTCCGGTTCTTTAACCGTAATAGCTCTATTCCAATAGCATATCCAAGATATTAAATCGGGAGTAATAGGCACATTCATTTCTAATATCATATTGTCTTTATAATAAGATATATTTTGAGTAATATGCCAAGTTCTGTTCTCGAAGTATTTGACAAAATTTGATTTGATTTTCAATTTTACTTTGGTAGGCACTCCGTCAAAAACAGCGAACCGATTAAGCTGGAATTGATAATAATCAAATAATGGTTCTTTCTTATGTAGCTTATATGATTCATCTGTATTAATAATATTATGGACAGTGAAGCTGACAAATTTTTTATAATCATTCCTAAAAGCAATTAAATACATTGTTCCCGAATACGAATAAATAGCTTTAGGAAATACTTCAACTGTTTTGCGTATTTCAACATCGGATTTTTCATACTCGATATTTATCCAAGTTTTTTCATTTATAAATTTTAGTAATCGCGATATTAGAAAATGTTTGTTGGAATAATCATAGTTGCCTAATCGTTTATCCCAATAAAGCTCTTCTTCAAGGAAAGCTTCTCCCGGAGCATAATTTTCAATTTTGTTAGTCAGTGTAATTATGTCTTTCTCTATCGAAGTACCATGAAATGTATTTAGATATGCTTTTAGGGCATAGAAGGAAAGCATTTCATTGCTTGATATTTTTAGTGGGGCTTGGCTATAGCTAAAGCTATCTATTCTTTTCCATAAATATTCTCGACCGTTTTTCTCTAATTCAATTTTTCCGTCCTGAGCAAGGATTTTTAAATCTCTTTGAATGGTTCTTAGAGACAAACCCGAATATTCTTCGGATAATTCAATCAGTAATTGATCTGAAGTATATGCATTTTGTCTATTAAATAATTCAAGTAGTTTAATAATTCTATGAGCTTGCTCGGAACTGCTTTTTTCTATTTTCATATAAACACGTTTTTTATATAATAAATTACTAATTCATATTTTTTAAATTCATCAATACGAGACTATACCTTTGGTATTGATGAGAATTATTTATAGCGATTTTTAAAAATGATATAATTACCACCATTTATCAATATTGATTGGAGTGAATTCATTCATCTTTTTAATAAGAATTTCGGGTTCAGTTTCGCAAATAATTAAATCTTTATGCACGCGATGGATAAACCCTTCATTAACCGAATGATTAACAAATTGGAGTAATAAATCATAGTATCCATTGATATTTAAAATACCGCAAGCTTTATTTATTATTTTAAGTTGATTCCAAGTAATTGCCTCAAAAAATTCTTCAAAAGTACCATAACCGCCGGGCAAAGCAATAAAAGCCGAAGAAAGCTCGTTCATAATACTTTTTCTCTCGTGCATAGTCTCGACTATAATTAACTGGGTAATATCAAGCATCTCAACTTTGTCTTTTAATTCATTGGTAATCACTCCGGTTACATGCCCTGAATTATCTATAGCACCGCGAGCTACTGCACCCATAAGCCCTATATTTGAACCTCCGTAAACAAGATTAATCTTATTATTTGCTAATACTTTTCCCAAATTATAGGCAGCATTAATGTATTTACCCGAAATCTTTGTTGACGAACCGCACTGAACACAAATTGATTTTATCATTTATTTTTCTCTGAATTATCAACTGTATCGGTAATTTCAGGGAATATATTTGCAACCTCATCGAATTTCTCCATTAATGAAATGTTGTAATTCAGGTCATCATCAAAATTATCAGGGCTTTCAATCATTTTTGAAACAGTATCGGTTGATAATAGGGAAGGGTCTTTAGATGAATCTTTGACAATAACGTTACTTGTTGAAGTAACAGTAGCATTAGAATCTTCATCATAATTGAATTTTACTTTAGTTAAATTACCACAAGAGCATACTACATCAATAGAAGTAATTTCATCGGCATCATTTTTATGTAAAATCACAGTTGAGTAATGACCTAAGTGCTCTTTAAGCTCATCTTCGTCTAAAGGAATATCTTTTATTTCGATATTATTTTTAGTTCTTTTAACCTTATTATTTGGAATTTTGTTGTTTTCGGAAAATCCTTTTTCATAACCTGAAATCTTGGGTACATTTAGAAAATCTCTAAAAGCATCTTTTATTCTATCTTCTTCGATGATGTCATAACTATCTGTAAACTCGTATTTAAAGAATTTATCATTATGAGTGTCTTCATCATAGTTAATTAAGTCTTCCACTTCAATTACACTATCCCTGTTCGGTGAATCTTCATCTTCGGGGATTTCGGAAAAGGATTGCACTACATCATCTTTGGCAAATTCATCTTCGAAATCGTAATCATCAATATTAAAATCTTTATCGTATTTCATAAGTAACTTCAATTGTAATAAATCAAACAATTATAATCAGTAATAATTACCTGTGATAAAACAAATAATTATAATCAGTAATAATTACCTGTGATAAAACAAACAATTATAATCAGTAATAATTACCTGTGATAAAACAAATAATTATAATCAGTAATAATTACCTGTGATAAAACAAATAATTTCTAAAGTAATAATTACCTGTGATAAAACAAATAATACTATGCAGTAATAATTATCGGATGATTGTTGAAAATAGTGTAGCTAATATTTCAAGTGATTTTAAAATACAGTGAAAAGCTTAATTACTTAATTTCACGTAAGAATTTTGAATTAATTCGGATACTTCAATAATCATAATTACTCTTCCGTCGCCTAAAATAGTAGAGCCGGCAATACCTTTGATATGTCCCAGATACTCACCGAGCGATTTAATTACTATTTCCTGCTGACCGAGAAGTTCATCTACCACTAATCCTACTTTCTGATAACCGTAACCGACTAAGACTACATATTTTCCATTTAGAGAGGCACTAGTAGTTTTGCAATGCAAAGTATTATCTAATCTGATTAAGGGGTTT
Source organism: uncultured bacterium (assembly GCA_942493235.1). GTDB lineage: Bacteria > Bacteroidota > Ignavibacteria > Kapaibacteriales > UBA2268 > ENR-C587. The sequence goes on from OW818676.1 coordinate 2,209,229, forward strand.
ACATCTTCACGTATTCTAATTACTTCCTGATTATTAATAGTATAAATGGCTTCTTCGGTAATTGAAACTACTTCAATTACAGAGCTTAGAGGAATAGCATAATCTTCGTTTTGAACTTTAACTAATAGCCCTTGGATAATTGCCAAAGTCAATGGGAGTTTTATAGTGAATGTAGAGCCTTGACCGATTTCAGAATCAATTTCAATAATTCCTTTAAGGTTTTGGATATTAGTCCGGACTACATCCATTCCTACACCTCTACCGGAGACTGATGTAACCTTTTGAGCAGTACTGAATCCAGGGGCAAAAATTAATTGCAGAGCTTCTTTTGCGGTCATACTCATAGCCTGCTCTTCGTTAATAAGCCCTTTTTCAATAGCTTTTGTTTTTAGTTTAATAGGGTCCATGCCCTTACCATCGTCAGAAATTTTCAGTACTATGGCATTACCCTCTTGGTAAGCATTAATAGTAATATTGCCTTCAGGATTTTTACCTATTTTTTCTCTTTCTTCAGATGTCTCAATCCCATGGTCGCAAGAATTACGGAGCATGTGCACTAATGGGTCATTAAGCTCTTCAATTATTCCGCGGTCAATTTCAGTCTCTTCTCCGAGTAAAACCAAATTGATTTTTTTATTAAATTCTTTGGATAAATCGCGAACAATTCTTGGTGCTTTTTGATATAGTTTAGCTATTTGAACCATTCTCATCTTCATTACCGCAGATTGAATTTCCGAAGTAATAAAGTCAATTTGAGCAGTTGTTTCTAATAGCTCTCGGATTTTATCTTTGTTATCAATTGAAGACTCAAGAATATCTGAAATTTGTGTAAGTCTATTTCTGCCCAGAACTAACTCTCCGGACAAATCCATAAGGATTTCAATTCTTGAAACGTCAATTCTGATAGTATCAGATGCCGATTTGCTCATTTTTTGAGAAGTTGTACCACTTTTAGGCTCAGACGAAGAATCATCGGACTGCTCTTCAGCTTGTTTTTCGGCTTTTATTTTATTATGGTATCTTTCGGTTTCTTCTTTAATCTCCGAACGCATATTGGAATTAACTTCATCAAAAGCAGCTTGCAGCAAAGCTAATTCTTCGGGAGTGAAATCACCGGGCTCGTTAAATAAATCAGAGCTTGATAGGACTTTTTCTACGGCACTGCCACTTAATTGTCCTGATTGAGAGTCTTGACCATCTGAAGATTTTAATGAAGTCTCAAATATTTGCATTTCGTCAGGAGAAGCATTCGGATTTTTAACTTTTTCTATTTTTTCTACGATTTCAGAATAATCATAAGATTTGATTTCACCGGTTTTGATTATATCAACTAACGTTTGAATAATATCATGAACCTCAAGCAACACATCGATAATAACAAGATTAATCTGTAACTCATCTTTTCTAAGTTTATTAAGGACATCTTCGGCATGATGAGTGATGGTAGCAATTTCTTCAAATCCCATAAATGAAGATGTACCTTTTATGGTGTGAAAACCTCTAAAGATACGATTAAGCAAGTCGAAATTTCTTGGTTCGTTTTCTAAGGTCATTAAATCTTGAGAGAGAGAATCAAGAATTTCGCTTGTCTCAATCAAAAAGCTGTCAAACAGCTCTTGCATATCTTCATCTGAAAAATTTGTTGTCATTTATTTTCCAAACAGTGCGTCTATATCATCTTGAGAAAAATTTGCAAATGGGTCATCTGATTCAGCTTCGACAGCCGGAGCCGCCGCAACGGGTTTTTGTGCCGGAGCCGGAGCAGGTGCCGCAACAGGTGCCGGAGCAGGTGCATTATTAGCATTAGCAAATAGATTGTCAATATCGTCGATACTTGCCGGACTATCATCATTGGGAGCATTCGCAAATAGGTTATCAATATCGTCCGCTGATGCAGGACTGTTATCATTGGCAACATTAGCAAATAGGCTATCAATATCGTCAGCACTGGCAGGCTCATTGGGAGCTGCACCATTGAAATGATTATCAAACATAGCGTCAACTTCGCCTTGGCGAACATCACTGTTGGTAAGGGAGTCCACTGCATCGGGGTCAAAAGCAATTTGTCTGTGCATTTTCGATACATTAGTATCAGGGCTATAAGTATCGTCATTATGCACTAATTTATCCATTTCAGTTGATTGGAATTTCTGCATAATTAGAGCTAATTTTGACTGCACTGTCTGCAAAAGATGATTAACAGCAGCTATTTGCTGAGATGTAATATCTTGTACTTGTAATGACATCATTATTGAATTAGAATCGTCTTTGATACTATCAATAATGCCTGAAGTAGAATTGAATATTTCATTGAATTGAGTATCATTACTTTGCTTATACGATTTTATTTCTTGTGCAATCTCTGGAATTACATCTTGTAAATCGGTATCCGAGTTAATTGCCTTTGATAATATCTCAATTATTTTTAGAGGATTAGCTTTGTTAGCAGCATTGCTATCGGATAATGTTTTTAAATTAGAAGAAATAATATCCGATTTATAAACTAATCCGTCAACTATATCCATGATTTCGGTAGTTGATTTCTCTGTAGCTTCTGTAACTTTAGAAAGCTGTTTGGAAGCATTTGGCATCTTTTTCAAGTTTTCTTGAATAGAGTAATTTATTTCATCAAGTAATGGCTTGATGTCATTGACAAACAAAAATATTTCTTCTAAAAAGGGAATTACTCTTTGACCAAAAATAAATAATGCTTTTAATTCTTCGGCTTTTTTTAATAATAGTGTTATATCCATATCTTTCATCATAAACTCCTGATATTAAGGTGATTACCCGTTTACAGCTTTTAGTACTGCATCAATTTTTTCTTTTAATACTTGAGGTGTAAAAGGCTTTACTACATAATTATTAACTCGAGCTTGCAAAGCTTCGACAATATCCTGCTTTAAACCTCTGGTAGTTACCATTAATATCGGTAAATGTTTAAGTGTGTCGTTTGACCTAATAGCTTTTGTTAGTTCAAGACCGGTCATATTGGGCATATTCCAATCAGTGATAACGAAATCAACTTTATCACCCATTAATTTGGATAAGCCTTCTTGTCCGTCTTCCGCTTCAATAATCTCTCCGTAGCCAAAAGTTTTTAAGGCATTAATTACAATTCTTCTCATTGTTGGCGAGTCGTCTACCACAAGAAATTTCATATTTAACCTTTCAATTTATATATTTGCTAGTAATCATAGTTTTAGTTACTCGAAAATATCCAACTACTAATATCGGATACTAAATTCAAAAATTTATTCTTCATTAAGATATTTAGCAACTTCGTACTGAATTCTTTTAGTATTAAATGGTTTTATCAAGTAAGAATTTGCTCCGGCATCAATTCCGGCTTGAACATCTTCGTCTTTTGAAAGAGAAGAAAGAATGATAATAGGAGTATTTTTGTACTCTTGATTCTGCCTAATAGTCTGAATTAATTTATACCCGTCTAAATTAGGCATATTCAAATCAGTAACAAATAAGTCGATTTTCTGAAGTGGAAGCTTTTCTAAGGCATCCATTCCATCCACTGCCATTACTATTTGATGCCCCATCAATTTTATTGACAATGCAATAAATTTTCTTATTGAAGGTGAATCCTCAGCTACTAATATTGTCTTGCTCATGTACTATATATCCTAAAAATTATTCTTTTTTATAAGCCATCGCTTTTGGCAAATGGATTAGTTTAAACGCTTTGGATATTCCGTGCAAAGATTCGGAATACCCGATAAATAAATATGAACCCTTATTGAGTGAATCGTACAAATATGAAACTACTTGCTGCTTAGAAGGTATGTCAAAATATATTAATACATTGCAACAGAAAATAATATCACAATTGCTAATTGAACGCATTTGAACTGAATCATAAAGATTTAGATTTAAAAATTTAACCATTTTCTTTACTTCTTCATTTAGCAAGTATTGATTTCCCTGCTTAGTAAAATATTTATTTAGATAAGCAGGGGGCACATTTCTAATTGAATATTCTTTGTATATGCCCTTTCGAGCTGTTTCTAAAACTGCGTTGTTTATATCACTACCTAATATTTGAAACTGAACTTTCGGATATAAAGGTTTTATTTTTTCGAGAATAAGCATCGCTATCGTATAAGCTTCTTCTCCGGTTGATGAAGCAGCACTCCATATTCTAATTACAGGATTTCCTTGATTTGATTTAGCTTTTATCAGTTCAGGAGTTATTATTTTTTCGAATGAATCAAATTGCTGTTCTGCTCTGAAAAAATATGTTTCATTTATAGTAATTGCTTCAAATAATTGATTTATTTCATGCCGGGATTGAGGAGATTTTAAAAGATTTAGATAATCTTCAAAAGTAACTAAGCCCTTAGAACTTATTCTTTTGGCAATTCTACCCTCTAAAAGATATTTTTTACTCTCGGTATAATAAATACCGCAAAGATTGTAAATCACATCTCTTAGTTCCTTGAAAGTGTTATCACTTAGAATTAGTTGACTATCTAATATGTTATTATTCATCGTCATTATGGGTTTTATTTATTATATTCTTCAATTTTTTGTTTCTTATGAATACAAAAATACCATTAATTATAAAAGATACAAATTACAATTTATTTTTTAAAAAAAAAAGCAGTCATTTGCTTTTATATAGAAAATTTCGCATTTTAACTTATTATTGAAGTCTTTGAACTTTGCAAATTGTATTTGCGGTAGTTTTCAGGATCTATGCTTTCTAACATATCAAAAATAATGTTTTCTAAAATGATTTTCTTTTCTGATAATTGCTCTAGGATTATATTCTGAAATTGCATTAATTCCAATTTGCTGTCAGGATTCTCATTTATAATTACATGAATTAACGATAACAAATTTGATTCGCAACTGCATTTATATGGATTTGAAAAGTATTCTATAAAGAACCCTTTGATTAGATCTGATGTATTATATAATATTAAATTCTCAAGCACCAATTTCTGGGTAAAATAATTATCTTTGAATACTACATCGACAAGCTCTTTTATTTCATTTGGATAATATATATTCCCTAATGAAATCAGTCCGTATTTATTTATATCAATATCATTTTCTAATATGGCATTCAGAGCTATTTGTCTTAATTCAAAAGAAATTACTCTATTTATCCCTTTACGTTCAAAAATGGAGTAAATCACTTTTAATAAAAGTGTTTGAATAGATTCGGTATAAGTAAGCAAATTAGCATATAATTCTTCAGCTAAGTCGATATTATCCGAGAAATAAGATAATTCATCTAAACAGGATATTTTTATAAAAATATCATCGGATTTAGAAAAACACTCTATTAAAAACTGTTCGGCTCTGCTATTCTTGACTTTTCCAATAGCAACTAATATAGTAGGCTTTAAATCATTTTCAAATTCAAAACGGTTGATAAATGTATCAAGTAAATCTTCATCGGAATAATTCCCTAATGCTTCAATAGCAGATGACCTGATATTGTCGTTTACATGATTCATCAATTCTAATAAAAATGGTTTTAGGCAATCAGCAGAATATTCTGAAACTATATCAATTGAAAATTGAACAGTATTCGGGTCATTATCATTAATGTATGGAATGAATATCTCAGGGCAGAATTTCCCGGTTTCTTTTAATATTTCTCCGGATAAATTTCTTAATTCAATATCCATACTTTCTATAAAAGGTATTATTTGACCGGATATTTCAATTGCTATCTCATCGGTCTGATATGATAACAGTCTGGCTATGGCATCTTTTACGCCGAAGTCAGCATCTTTTAAACCATTAATAATTATTGAAATTAGCTTTTTGTCAGCTAAATCTCTTTTTTTTATCCCTTCTATAGCCTGCCTGCGCGCTAAAGGGTCGTTATGGTTCAAAAAAGTTTCAATTATTTCATTACTGTTCATACTTCAAATAAATTATTATTGAAAATTATACCTTTACTAAGGTATTTAATTATGTAATATATGAAATTTCTGTTTAAATAGCAAAAAAACATTGAATATTATAATAAAATAATATAGAGAAATAAAAATAGTATAAAGATAAAAAATAATATAATAAGGCTGTTGCAAAAGTCCAAAATATTTATTTGCTGTTAATTTTCCCAAGATTTACAAACATCTAAGTGCTTATCAACCCTACGCTTTAGCGTAGGGTTATATAATTAGGAATTGAAAACTATATAGTTTTGCAACAGACTTATAATACTATAAATTCAGTGCCAGACCGCCTTCGGAAGTTTCTTTATAAATACTTGGCAAATCGTGTCCTGTCTGATTCATAGTTTTAACAATTTTATCAAAGCTAACAATATGCCTACCGTCGGATAGAATCGAGTATGTACTCGAGTCTAAAGCTCGTGCCGCAGCAAAGGCATTTCTTTCTATACATGGGATTTGGACTAATCCGCAAATCGGGTCGCAGGTAAGACCTAAGTGATGCTCAAGACCCATCTCGGCAGCATATTCAATTTGAGAAGGCGAGCCTCCGAACACTTGAGTTGCCGCACCCGAAGCCATTGCACAAGCTGAACCGATTTCGCCCTGACAGCCCACTCGAGCTCCTGAAATTGAAGCATTCTTTTTAATAATATTGCCAATTAATCCGGCTGTAGCTAAGGCTCTTAATATTTTCGTCTGTGCAAATTCAAAATCTTTTGATAATAAAAATAATACCGAAGGAAGTACTCCGCTTGAGCCACAAGTGGGAGCAGTTACTATTCTGCCGCCGGCGGCATTTTCTTCTGATACTGCCAAAGCATAAGCAAAGCATAGACTTCGTCTTTTTAAACTTCGATTGTAGCTTTTAGCTTTTACATAATATGATGATGATTTTCTTGGTAAATTTAATCCACCGGGCAGCATACCCTCTGCATCAATTCCTCTTTCGATTGACTCTACCATTACTTTCCATACTGTATTTAGAAAATCCCAAATGTCAGAGTTTTCTCGTTCTTGTACATATTCCCAGAAAGTTTTTCCGCTTTTTTTGCTCCAGTCTAATATATCACCCATAGAATTAAGTTCGTATATGGGAGTATATGTGATGGTTGATTCTTGACCGTCGCTAAGCTCACCTCCTCCAATACTGTATATCATCCATTCTTTGCTTAATTTATTATCTTTGAGTACAGCTTGAAAAGCCATTCCGTTAGTATGGAATTCCGGAACTATTTCAGGCTTCCAGTTTATTGTTGTTTCAGCCGGAGCAAGCTCATTAATTATTGCTTGGTCAGTTAAGTGTCCTTTGCCGGTAGCCGCTAAACTGCCATAAAGTGTAACTATGTATTTTTGGGCATCGGGATACATTTCTTTGAATTTAGATGCGGCTTTTCTTGGTCCGATTGTATGAGAGCTTGATGGTCCATTTCCGATTCTGTATAATTTCTTTATTGATTCCATTTGTCTATCTATCCTAATTATTTGTAAATATCAATTAAAAAAAAGCAAAAACTGTATTTAATTATTAAATATAGTCCAAGTCTCTACTGTCTAAATTTTGTAAATATCAATTAAATAATGCAAATACTGTATTTAATCATTAAATTTATTCCAAGTCTTAACTGCTTCAAACAATGCTATACCGGTAGCTACGCTTACATTTAGCGAGTGCTTCACTCCGTACATCGGAATTTCTACCGAATCATCGCAATTCTTTAAAATTCTATCATCAATGCCTGTAAGCTCATTGCCGAGAACCAAGCAGACCGGAAATTCATCGAATTTAATTGAATCATAGTATCTTTTTTTGTCAGTCAGTTCCAACGCTAAAATAGTTACTCCCTTGTCTTTTAAATACAAAATCCCGTCTATAGGGTCTTTAAAATATTTCCATGGTACGGAGTCAGCAGCTCCGAGAGCAGTTTTAAGTATTTCTTCTCGCGGCGGGGCAGGAGTATATCCGGTTAAAATTATTTCTTCAGCTAAAGCAGAATCCGCTGTTCTGAAAATCGAGCCTACATTATATAAGCTTCTTATATTATCAAGAAATAGGGAGATCGGGTGCCTTTTTGCAACCAAGGCTTCATCATTAGTTAGCCTTTCGGATAAAATTTCCCCGTGTAGCAATTTTTTCATATTATATTTGAACAAATTAAAATAAAATTGATAATTATCAGTTAATATACAAGTATTTGGAAAACAAATTTAAGAAAATACTATGGAACTTTTTACAAAAAAAATGAGCCGGAAAATTCGTAAGTTGAGATACGGATTTTTACTGAGTGTTTTTATAGCACTTACAGCTTCTGCATTTTCGCAAGATTTGCAGTTCGACACCAAAGGGACAGACTTCTGGCTGACCTTTATGCCAAATTATCATGATTCTGACTATCCCGACAGGGTAATTAATGATTACGTTTATATTTATATTACTGTGTTAGAGCCTACTACGGTAACAATTAATTACAGAGATATTGATGGCACGAAATTTACTAAAAATTATAACTTTACGGACATTAATACGATTCAAGAGCTTCAATACAGCTATAGCAGATATGAGCTTAGAGGCGATTTCCCTGATAATACTGTCGGGCAAATTGGCAAATTTGCACAGACTATTCAATCTTCGACATTCCATATTACATCAGAAAAAGATATTGCTGTCTATGCATTAAACTCAGCTAATTTTTCAAGTGAAGCATTCATGGTTTATCCTACTGATGTTTTGAATAGGAAGTATATGGTGATGAGTTATAAAAGTGATGAAAATCATGATAGTCATCCTACTCCGAGTCAATTTGCTATTGTAGGTATCTATGATAGTACTAATGTAGTAATTATTCCATCAGCTCCCACTTCCAGAACAGGACTTGACTCAATTAAAGTAGTATTATACGAAGGCGATGCTTATTTAGTACAAGCAAGATTAGAAGGTATTACAAAAAATTTAGACCTTACTTGTTCACAAGTATTTTCTGATAAGCCAATAGCTGTTTTTGGTGGGCACCAGAGAGCTACAATTCCTTATAATGAAGGATTGAATACTAAAAGTTCAAGAGATTGCCTGATAGAGCAGATTCCACCGATGAGCTCTTGGGGAAAAAATGCTTTTGTGATTCCATTTCCTCAGCCTATACAAATTGAGCATTATGGAGAGGATAAATATAGAATTATTTCCTCGGTTAATAATAACAAAGTTACTATAAACGGAAATGTTATTACGATGGATAAAAAGAATTATTATGAGGGTGATTTACTAGACAAACCAATTGAAATTCAAGCAGAAAATCCGATATTAGTTGCTCAATTTAAAAAAACACCTCGATTTTTTATTTCTGGGAACTTAATTTCTGACCCTTTAATGATGGTGATTCCTCCTAAAGAGCAGTTTATCAAAGAATGCAAAATGATAAATATACAAAAAATCAATGATTTTATAAATGATGCTTTTGTTGACCAATATATCTTTGTTGTTTGTCCCGATTCTGCTACCAATAGATGTTTTATTGATAATATTAAAATTGACAGGAATGCATTTATTAAAATTAGGAATTCCGGCTATAGCTATTCTATCAATAAAGTAGAAAATGGTATTCATTCATTTAGGTCTTCTGCCAAATGCGGTTTATATATTGTCGGGTACGGACCTGCTAATTCTTACGGTTATGTCGGCGGTATGGAGATGAAAGTAATAGCTGACTCTTCTGACCCCCAAATAGCATTAAAAAATAATTGTTTCTCGACTACCGGTAGAATAACCGATGAACTTGAAAACGATATAGGCATTGAGACAATCGTAGTAGTACAGGATTCACTTGAAAATGTAAAAATTGTGCTTGGTAATTACTTTGCTGGTACTCCCTCGGTTCAGTTTAGTGCAGAACTGATAGATAAAACTAAAGACGGGTATTATTACTTAGTTGTTACAGATATTTGGGGAAATACTACAGCTTACAAAGGCATAGTTCCCGGAGCTACTTTAGCATTTGCATATTCCGAGAAAAAAGAGATTGTATATGACACTACTCAAATAGGAAACTTGGTTTGTGATTTCGTGGAAATTAAAAATTATGGTGATTACCCGATTACATTAGATAAATACTCTTTAACCAATTGGAATATTTATACTATTCCACCATCGAATTTACCATTAATAATCAATCCTAAATCTTCTGAAATTATAGAAGTATGCTTCCAGCCTTCTGTTATCTATGACAGTTTGCCCGATACTTTGAAATTATTTAATTCTTGCTTTGATTTTAAAATACCATTAAATGGCTCAAGCGAGGGAATTGAGAAAGAAATTAATACAAAATGCGATGTGATAGTAACTGTTGGTATTAATAGTATTCCTACTGATTATATTTTTGAAGAAGTAGAAAATAAGCCGATTAATAACAGTGGGAGAATTAGTTTCGGTTTGCCGAAACAAACAAATACTAAATTCGTAATTAGCGATATATTAGGAAATATAAAAAAGACACTTATTGATTCACAATTTAAAGCCGGCTTATTTGAATTTGAATTTACTTACTCGGATTTGGAAAGCGGAATATATTTTATATCTTTTGTTACTGATAGTGCAGTATTGACAAGAAAATTACTTGTTAATAAATAATGCTTATTATTAAACAAAAATATTGATAAATTTGTAGTCGAAAAAAAATGTAATAGTTTAACTTTTGGAGTTAGAAATGCGTAAATATTTTATTGGCGGTACGGTAATATTATTCGGTTTATTGCTGGGAGTAATGTTTCAGCCTTTGATTTCTGAAAATGTATTCGAGAATGTAAAGAAATTTGATAGAGTGCTAAATGAAGCGATAAAAAGCTACGTGGACACTGTCGATACAAAAAAATTAACCGAAGCTGCTATCCGAGGTATGCTTAATGAGCTTGATCCTCATTCCGTTTACATCACCGCTGAAGAAATGAAGGGTGTAAATGAGGATTTTCAAGGAAGTTTTGACGGTATAGGTGTAGAATTTGATATTATCAATGATACATTGACAGTTATTTCTCCGATTAGTGGTGGACCAAGTGAATCATTGGGTATTTTATCCGGTGATAAAATTATCAAAATTGATGGCATTGAGGCTATTGGCATTGAAAGATCCGAAGTACCTAAGAAACTGAAAGGACCAAAAGGGACTACCGTTGTTTTGGATATTTATCGCGATGGAATGAAAGATTTACTCAATTTCGCTGTTGTTAGAGACAAAATTCCATTAAATTCAGTCGAATCCAAATTCCTTATTGACGGTTCAGATATTGGTGTAGTTGCTGTAAATAGATTTTCGGCTACTACTCACAGTGAATTAATGGAAGCTTTAGACGGACTTCAAAAGCAAGGCATGAAGAAGCTTATCCTTGACCTTAGAGGTAATCCCGGCGGATATTTGAATCAAGCTCAAATGATTGCCGATGAATTTCTTGGTCAGGGCGATACTCTGGTCTATACTGTAGGCAGAAAACCTTATTTTAATGAATTATATACAGGCAAAGGCGGTAATAAATGGGAGAAAATTCCTGTTATCGTTATGGTAAATGCCGGTTCGGCTTCAGCTTCTGAAATTGTTTCCGGTGCTATTCAAGATAGAGACCGCGGATTAATAATTGGCGAAACTTCATTCGGTAAAGGCTTGGTTCAGAGACAGTTCCCCTTAGAAGACGGTTCCGCTTATAGATTAACAATTGCAAGATATTATACTCCTTCGGGCAGATGTATTCAGAGGTCTTATAAAGACAAAGACGAATACAGACACCTTGCCGGCAGATTCGAACCGGAAGAAGGCTCTTATATTGAAGATGCAATTTCTAAAATCCGAACTCAAGTTGACAAATTTAACAAGTTAGCTAAAAAAGAGTCCGAGAAAATTAATTTTGACTCCTTACCTCTATTTAGAACTCGCTCCGGCAGAGTAGTATTCGGTGGTGGCGGTGTTACTCCCGATATAATTATCAAATCCGATACAATTACCAAGCTTGGGGTTGAAGTACGCTCTAAAAGATTATTCTTTGAATATGTAGAGCAGTATTTACAAAATGAAGGAAAAGATTTTAAAGCTAAATATCAGAATGATTATTCTTCGTTTTTACGCAAATTTGACATTAATAATGCTATGTTAGAAGACTTCAAAGATTTAGCTGTTAAAAAAGGTGTTAAATGGGATGATGATTTAGCTAAAGCTGATAAGGAATTTTTCCAATTTTCAATTAAAGCTTATTTGGCTCGTACCGTATGGTCTAGAAATGAATTTATGCAGGTGTTCTCATATATGGATAAGCAGTTAATGAAAGCTGCCGACCATTTTAAAGAAGCTATGAGCATCAGCAATACTAAATAATATCATTTTTTACTTGAAATAATGCGTATCAAATCTTATTTGCACCATAGCTAAAGTCAGGTGTTGATACTAAAAGTATAATTACTATTAGGAAATGATATAAGAATTGATATTGTAAATAATTTAAGCCCTGAAGTATTATATTTCGGGGCTTTTTATTTAGATAGTAAAAATATTTATGTTCTAAACACGTTTGCAGTTCGGAAATATATTCATTCTAAGCGTTTGAAAATTTCACAATATCATGAATAATATGTTTAATTATAGATATAATAATATGAATTACTTAACAGAGTTAGAAAACTTTCTTGCAATTGAAGAGCAGTATTCCAATCTCGCCGATTCCAAAATTGCAATTATATCGGCTCCTTACGAGCATAGTGTTAGCTATGGCGGTGGTACTGCCAATGGTCCTCAAGGAATAATTGATGCAAGTGCATTTGTTGAATTTTACGATGATGAATTCGATAGAGAAATCTGTAATGATCTTGGTATAGTAACTATCGAGCCGATTGATTTTGGTAACACAGCCGACGAAGAAGCTTTAGAGCTTATCTACAATCAGGTTAAGCAATTACTTGATAGGGATAAATTCGTAATTACTCTCGGCGGTGAGCATACTATATCTATTGCCCCGATAAAAGCCCATTTTGAGAAATATCCCGAGATGAGCGTTCTTCACTTTGATGCACATTCTGATCTCCGCGACGAATACGAGGATTCACCATATTCACATGCTTGCTTTATGAGCAGAGTGCTTGAATTTCTACATCCCGAGAAATTAACTCAAGTAGGTATCCGTGCCCAATGTATAGAGGAAAGCATTCTTATTAAGGAGAAAAAAATAAACACATTTTATGCCACTGCTATTCGCAGAGGTATTCATGGGCAGAATTGGCAGCAATCTATTGTTGATAGGCTCAGTGATGAAATCTATATTACGTTTGATATTGACTATTTTGACCCGGCAATAATTCCATCAACAGGAACCCCTGAACCTGATGGATTTTTATATAGTGAGACACTTGATATTTTCCGCGAGATTAATCGTCAAGGTAAGAAGATTATCGGCTTCGATGTCGTAGAATTAGCACCGATGGAGGGATTATCTCATCCGGATTTAACTAGTGCCAGATTAGTTTATAAGTTACTAAATTTCTCATTTGCAAATAGGGGATAAGCTTAATGAAAGAATTAAAACAAAAAACAGAAGGTATAATAAACTCGGCAAATGTATCGCCGGCTGAGTTCAAGGAATTCTATCTTGAGTTTATCGAAGCATTGAATACAGGCACAATTCGCTCCGCTGAACCTGATAATGAAGGCAATTGGAAAGTTAACCGCTGGGTAAAAGAAGGGATTTTGCTGTTATTTAAATATGGTAAAATGGTTGATATGTCAGTCGGGGGATTTAGCTTTTTTGATAAAGATACAATTCCTGCCCGCAATTTCAAAATTGAAGACGGCGTTCGATTAGTTCCCGGTGGGTCAATGGTCAGAGCCGGAGCATATTTGGCAAAGGGTGTGATTTGTATGCCCCCAATGTATGTTAACATAGGAGCTTACGTTGACGAAGGAACTATGCTTGATTCTCACTCTTTAGTGGGCACTTGTGCTCAAATCGGTAAAAATGTACATTTATCTGCCGCTTCACAAATAGGAGGTGTTTTAGAACCTACGGGAGCTTCTCCTGTAGTAATCGAAGATAATGTAATGATAGGTGGTAATTGTGGCGTTTATGAAGGCGTAATCGTTCGTAGCCGAGCAGTACTCTCTACAGGTGTGATTCTGAATGCTTCTACTAAAGTGTTCGATATAGTGAACGAGAGAATCCTAAAAGCTACAGACGATACTCCATTAGAAATACCGGAAGGGGCGGTAGTAATTTCAGGAGCAAGAGCGATTAATACTGATTTTGCCAGAAGTAACGGGTTATCGATTGCTTCGCCGATAATTATTAAATATCGCGATGATAAAACCGATTCGCGAACAGCTTTAGAAGATGCTTTAAGATAAGAAAGTGTTATTTCTGTACGAAATTTGAAATTCGTAATTGAAATAACTCCCAATTTCCGGTTGTTGACCCGATTTGTTTTGCAAAAAACCTATTAGAGTCTGTGTAAATATTATAAAATATTGCAAATGTCCACTCCTCTATATACAAGAGGTTGTCTAATAAGTTATAATTTTGTCAAATCGTTATTCTGAGTATAACGTAGAATTTATAATTATCAATAAGTCAGCTTAATCTGGATTCTTCAATCGTTCAGAATGACAAATTTAGACAGTCTTGAATAGGAATACATCTACACATCAACCCCACGTTTTAGCGTGGGGAATAGGGAATTAGATATTTATATCTTATAAAATCGTAATTCCTAAATTTAAATTCGTAATTGAATGAACCACCGGCTCTATATCTCCCAGCACTTAAACCAACTTTATGCTTATTAATCCAATTTTCTCTTAGATAAAAACGGAATAATTTGTAATTTTGTAATTCTATAATTTGATATGTAATTATAAGCAAACAATTTTAAACATAAAGGATAAATTGAAATGGTAAAATTAGAAACTATAATCTCACTTGCCAAGCACAGAGGATTTGTTTTTCAATCTTCTGAAATATATGGCGGTTTGAACGGTTGCTGGGATTTCGGACCATTGGGAGTTGAATTACTTAAAAATTTAAAAGAGTCATGGTGGAAAGCTATGACTTATCGCACAGACATTGAGGGAATTGATGCTTCCATTTTGATGCACCCCCGCACTTGGGAAGCAAGTGGGCACGTTTCGCAATTCTCTGACCCGATGATTGATAATAAAGCTTCTAAAGGCAGATATAGAGCCGATAATTTAATCGAAGAATTTATTTTGAAATTGCAGAAAAAGAATAAAAACGATTTGGCTACTGAAATCGAAAATAAATTAAATAAAGCGGTAGAACCTCAAGATTATTATAATATTATAGTTGAATATCAGATTCCTGACCCTGTTTCGGGTTCGACTGATTGGACTGAGGTTAGAAATTTTAATTTGATGTTCAAGACATTTTTAGGTCCCTTAGATGATACATCAAGTGCTATTTATTTGCGTCCAGAGTCTGCTCAGGGGATTTTCGTAAATTTCAAAAATGTAATGGATTCATCACGTATGAAGCCTCCATTCGGTATTGCACAAATCGGCAAAGCATTCCGAAATGAAATTAACACTAAAAACTTTTTATTCCGTACTCGTGAATTCGAACAGATGGAAATGCAGTATTTCGTAAAACCGGGTACAGAACTTCAATGGTACGAATATTGGAAAGAGAAACGTTGGAATTGGTATATCGAAAACGGAATGGCTAGCGATAAATTACGTTTTAAAGACCACGAGAAATTGGCTCACTATGCCAATAAAGCTACCGATATAGAATTCTTATTCCCATTTGGTTGGGGAGAGATAGAGGGAATTCACTCGCGTACTGATTTTGATTTGAAAAATCACCAAGAATTCTCCGGTAAAAAAATGGAATATGTAGATACTGTTACAAAAGACAGATATACTCCTTATGTTATCGAAACTTCAGGCGGAGTATCTCGCGGTGTAATGGCATTTTTATGTGCTGCTTATGAAGAAGAAAAATTATGCGACGAAAACGGGAAAGAAGATGTTCGTAATATTATGCGTTTCAGCAAAAACTTCGCTCCGATTAAAGCTGCTGTATTCCCATTAGTTAATAAAGATGGAATGCCGGAATTTGCCGAGAAATTATTTAATGATATTCAGAAACATTATAAAGCTCAGTACGATACTTCTGGAGCTATTGGCAGAAGATACCGCCGTCAAGATGAAATTGGAACACCATACTGCATCACTGTTGACGGTCAGACTCTTGAAGACGGTACAGTTACTATTCGTGAACGCGACACAATGAAGCAGGAGAGAATTGATTCGGCAACTGCTATTCAGTATCTTTCGAATAAATTTATTGGAATATAGCTTGACTAATTTCTATATATAAATAGATTTACTTTACAATTACCCTGAGCTTTGAAGCTGATTAAAACTATAAGATTAGACTTTTGCAATGCTCGAATTAATTTATGTACAAAGTAATGCAACCTGACGGTTAACCGTCAGGTTGCATTACTTAATAGCTGTTGCAAATATCTGCCCCCCCTCTATTCAAGAGCTTGTCTAAAATTAATAATATTGCCAAATCGTCATTGTGAGTGTAACGAAGAATCTGGAATTATCAGCATTTAGCTTTATCTGGATTTTTCACTGCGTTACTAATGACTTTTTTACTTTGTGTCATTACCGCTATAATTACGGCGAAGCTGTAAAGGTAGCTGTTAATGACAAATTTCTGACAGCCTCTTGAAAAAGATTTAGTTGAAATTTCAATCTTACACAAATTACATTTCTATACTTTTACAGGTTCTTCGTTATTATTTGTAGGTAAGCAAATAAAGAAATCTTTCTTATAAGGGTATTAGCTGTTGAACATCGGTAGAAAAAAAGTTATAAAGTTATAAAGTTCGTAAAGTTGAAAGTAGGAAATAGGAATTGGGAATTAGGAAGTAGGAAGTAGAAATTTGCACGTCTCTGCACTATGCTCTGCGTAGTGCAGCTGGAGGCTGAAAATCATGCAACCCCACCCAAACCCTCCCCAAAGGGAGGGCTTGAAGATCATGTACGGATTCTTCTCTTCCAACAGCGTTAGCTGTTGAATATTGGTAATAAACATTGATTAGTCCGCACATTATTTATTCTCTTTTTGTTGTTAAAACAACTATTTGCTAACCCACTTAAAATAGCGAAGCCCCCTTTTACAACGGTCTAATATTTGTTTTTAATCAAAATTATTGTTTCATATAAGAAATAATCACGTTTGTCAAGAGTGCAAATATTATCCTAAAAGAATTTTAAAGATACTAAAAAACAAATAACTATAAAAGAATTTATATTTTTATTATATTTGTAATTATTATTTTGCAAATAGAAAAGAATATTTATACGAATTGAACGTTTATTAATACTTTGATTTTATAAACAATTGAAAGGCAATTATAAC
The DNA here is from genome assembly GCA_942493235.1 of uncultured bacterium. Lineage (GTDB taxonomy): Bacteria > Bacteroidota > Ignavibacteria > Kapaibacteriales > UBA2268 > ENR-C587. Next base: position 2,226,568 of record OW818676.1, read on the forward strand.
GCTATATATTAGATGAATATTAGCGTTAGGGCTATGGAAGCACTTTATTGGATACTATCTGCTATTTTAATTTTTGGTTTTAATACTGCATATTTTTCTGCGGTATTATATACTATTAAATTTGATGATTTAAAAGATTGCGACATTGATGAAAATTCGGATTTACAAAAATTAAAGCTTAATTATGATGATAATACTAATGCGTTTATAGCAGTAGAAATGCTTGCTTATTCTATATTTGCTGCCTTATCATCAGTTTTATTATTTAGCGTTTATAATGACTGGTTTATGTTTTTATATTATATCCCAATCGGGTTTATTATAGTAGTATTGCTTAGGACAGTATCATACTCTGTCGGGGTTAGAACTTCTCAAGCAATCGGTAATAAATTAACGGGAATCCTGAAATTTTACCGAGCGATAAACTTTCCTTTTTACAGTATGATTTATTTGATTAAAAATAAAATACAGGGTAAAAAGAGCGAAGAAATAACTCTTGAAGAATTGTCCGCAATTGTCGATAATGTATGTGAAGAAGGTTCTCTTGGTTTTGGTGAATTGAAAATATTAAAAAATGTAATGAAATTCCGAGAGGTATATGTAAGTGATATTATGACACCTCGTACGGTTATTTTCAGTTTATCTGCAGATTCATTAGTAAAAGAAGTAGTAAATCTATTAGATATACAAATGTACTCACGTTTTCCTATTCGAGAAGGAGAATCTTTAGACGACGGTGTAGCCGGTTATGTAATGTCTAAAGATGTTTTTAAAGCGGCTCTAAATGGCAAAGGCGAATTGAAACTTCGAGAGCTTGCCAGAGAAGTAAATTTTGTACCCGAAAATGGCGAGCTCGACGTAGCTTTGGATTTGTTTTTAAAACGCAAACAGCATTTGTTTATGGTAGTTGATGAATATGGCGGAATCGAAGGTTTACTCACTATGGAGGATGTAATTGAGACCATATTGGGGGCTGAAATTGTCGATGAAGTCGATAGAGTGGTTGATTTAAGAGAATTTGCTAAACAAAGGAGAGATAAGCGTATTGCACTAGCGCTTTCACAAAACGAATATTAAAATGGAAATCAAAGAAATTAAATATAGTTATAAAATCTCTAAACTCATTTTTACTGATGACTATACCGAGAATATTGAAGGAGCTGAAGATTCGGTATTAATTATTGATTCCGAAGTATATAAAATTTATAATCCGTTTAATTTCAGAAATCAAATTATTTTAAAAGTTGATGAACAGCATAAAGTTTTAGCTACAGTTGAAGAAATATATTCAAAACTTATCGAATTCGGAGCTACAAAGCAGACAAAGCTATTTGGAATTGGTGGCGGTATTACTTGCGATATTACAGGTTTTACTGCTTCTACGTACATGCGAGGTATGAAATTCTCATTGATTCCTACTACATTGCTTGCCCAAGCAGATGCTTCTATAGGTGGCAAAAACGGATTGAATTTTAATCATACTAAGAATATGATTGGCTGTATTAATCAGCCTGATGAAATAATTATCGATACCCGCTTTCTGAATTCTCTAAATGAAAAATATGTCTCTACTGGGTTTTCAGAAATAATCAAAATGGCTTTTATTTGCGATAAGGAACTGTATTTTATGCTTGATGAGTTGGACATCGAAGATTTGAATTTCTTGAGTACCGATTTTAGAAAAATATTAAAACGTGCTATTGAGAATAAAATACGAGTTGTAGTCAATGATGAATTTGACGAAGGCGACAGGAGACTTTTAAACTTTGGGCATACTATCGGGCATGCAATTGAAGCCGCATATAGAGTTCAGCATGGTGATGCAGTCGCTCTGGGAATGGTTTTCTCGGCAAAATTATCTGAACGCCTTGGACTGATTGAATACGAAGTAGTTGAGAAATTAATAAGATTATTAAAAAAATTCAGACTACCTACTGATGAAGAAATAGACCCTAAATCTATTGTTGATTATTTCCAACAGGATAAAAAAAGGGAGTCGTCTTTAGTGAATTTTATTTTGCTTGATTCCATTGGTAAAGGTTTAGTAAAAAAAATAAAAATAGAACTTATCGAAAAAGCTGTTTATGATCTGTACAAGTATTAAAATAAAAGACTGTATGGCAGAATTTACTTTGCCTAAATCAATTAACTTTGCCGAATACCGCTTTGATGATACCGAGCTTACTCCAAAAGAAATTAATAAAATAATTAATAATAATAATATTCGAGCAATTGCTACTTACCGCTCCGATATAGACAACGATAATATCAAATTTAATACTTTAGTTACTGCTATTGAAAGCGGAGCTTTATACGTAGATATTGAAATCGATTATAACTATGAGCAATCAATAGAATTAGTTAAATTAGCACGTAAGTATTCTGTAAAAGTAATTTATTCGTACCATAATTATTTTAATACTCCCGATAGACCGGAATTAGAAGAAATCCTTGATTCTATGCTCAGTACAGATGCCGATATATTTAAAATAGCTTGCAAAGCTAATTCAGTAAATGATACTCTAAGATTACTAAATTTGTACTCAGAAAAAAAAACATATAAAAATATTGAAGGAAAATTAATATCTTTGCCGATTGGAAATGAGTGGAAAATTGCAAGAATGGCAGTTTTGGAATTGGGTGCACCGTTTATCTATGCTTCGCTCAATAAATCTGCAAAAACTGCTGACGGACAGATTGATTTTGAAAGATTGAACACTATTTTGGACTTACTAAAATGAAATTCTATGGAGTAGTCGGGTATCCTGTGTTGCATAGTAAAAGCCCTGACTTTTTTAACACCCTATTTGCCGAAAATGATATTCAGGCAAAATATACACGCATAGCCGCCGAATCTATGAGTGATGCTATGTATCTGTTTGATTCGTTGGGTTTTGACGGATTCAATATTACTACTCCTTTTAAAGAAGATGCAGTGGAGTTTTGTGATGATTTAAACGAAATAGCTAAATATATAAATGCGGTCAATACTATTACAAATTGGGACGGATTGAAAGTAGGGTTTAATACTGATTATCTGGGTGTGCTTAATACTTTTAAAAGAAATAAAATCGACCTTAATAATAAAAATGTTTTGCTTCTTGGTGGTGGAAATGCCGCAAAAGCTGCACTTTATGCACTAAAATCATTTACCGCTAACGTGGTTATGGTTAATCGAAACACTGAAAGAGCCAGAAATTTAGCTGAGAAATTCGGTGTTCAATTTGATACTATTCAAAATTTACCGTCTATTATTTATAAATATGATATTATAATTTCTACACTTCCCAATGAAACTATTGCTCTAAAAAAAGAATGGTTCACTAATAAAGACCTTCTGATTTTTGACGCAAATTATAATAAATCAAGATTAGCTGAGATTGCCAAAGAATTAAAGTTAAAATATATTTCCGGTTTGGAATGGTTAGTTAATCAAGCATTCCCATCTTATAAAACTTTTACCGGAAATAATGCCGATTATAATGCTAAACTTATTAAACTATTGTCTGCTAATAGCAAATCCAAAGATTCAAATATTTATTTAGTCGGTTTTATGGGAACCGGCAAAACTACCGTTGCTAAGGCTTTAGCCGAGAAAATGGGTAAAGAGTTTTATGATATTGATGATATGATTATTGAAAGCGAGAATAGATCTGTTTATGATATATTTTCAGAAGACGGAGAGGAGTATTTTCGTGATAAAGAGACTCAATACTTAGAGCAATTATCCGCAAAATCAAATATAGTAGTATCCTGTGGTGGCGGAATAATTTTAAGACCATCAAATATTGCATTACTTCGCAAGAATTCATTTGTGATTTGGCTATATGCAGATATTAATTCCTGTCTTAATAGAATAAAACTAAAAACAAGACCTTTGCTGGCAAATGATAACCCTTATCAAATAGCTCAAAAGCTTTTGAAAGACCGTACCAAGTACTATATGCAGGCTTCGGATTTACTTATAAATAGTGAGAAAAGCGTTCAGAAAATTGTTGAAAGATTAGTCGAAGAATTTAAGAAATCAGGCTATTTTGAATAATTGTTATTAAAAAAAATTATGAATAATGTGATTTTTGCCCCTTCTTCAAAAAGTGATTTTCAGAGAGAGATAGTTGCTTCTCTAATTAGTAAAGGGAAATCTGTACTATATTATAATTCTATTTGTGATGATGTAATTACCTGCTTACGTATCGCAGAACAATTTGGGGCAAAAGTAGATGTTCTTAGTGATAGAGTCGAGATATACGGGGATTTTAATCCTACTACTAATCATATTAACTTCGGTGAATCCGGTTTTGCTTTAAGAGTATTTTCAATCTTAGCTACTGCAAAATTAGATAAATTTTGCGTTGAAGCAAAAAATACATTGGCAAACAGAGAACAGAAAGAACTGATTAATGTGCTTTGTAAAGCTGGTTTTGAAGTATCTCATAATTCTTATAGAACGCCAATTGAAGCCTTTCGCAGACGAATTTTAAGCGATATTGAAATTGACGCGTCAGAAACTTCTCAAGTATTTTCAGGACTTCTTTTTCTAATTTCATATTTACATTCCGAAATCAGAGTTAATGTTAATAATCCCAAAAGTAAGCCTTATATTGATATGACAATTAATACTCTTGCCAAAAGGGGAGTTGATATTGATAATCAAGAATACAAATCTTTTGCTCTAAAAGCCTTTAACGAGCCTTTGGCAATTAAAACTATTATAGATGGTTGTTGGAGCTCGGCTTCCTTCTGGATAATTGCCGGAGCTGTTATTGGTGGCATAGAAGTAAAAGGATTGTTTGCTAAATCACTTCAGGCGGATAAAGCTATTCTTGATATTTTACTCGGTATGAAAGCCGACATCGAAATTATAGAAGATAGTATATTAATTAAAAAAAGTAAAATCAAATCAATTAATATAAATGCCGAGAATTTTCCGGATTTAATTCCGAATTTAGTAATACTTTCAGCTTTTGCTAATTCCGATAACCGAATCTCAGGTATTAGTAGATTAGTTAATAAAGAATCAAATAGGGCAGAGGCAATACTAAGTGAATTTCCTAAAATCGGTATTAATATTAAATCCGAAAATGATGCTTTTATTATCAGTCCGTCGGAAATTGTCTCAAGTGTAGTAAACTCTTTTTCTGACCATAGATTAGTGATGGCATTTGAACTTGCCGGATTATTGAGTGGCAAAAAAATAGAAATCAATAATAAAGACTGTGTTAGTAAATCATATCCCGATTTTTATTCAGTACTAAACGAATATAAAACAAAAAACTTGCTGTAAATAAATATTCCGGCTCTATATCTTAACTTCGATAAGTGTTGGTCAATGGGAGTTCGGAGTTCGGGGCTGGAAGTTCGGGGCTGGAAGTTCTGAAACAAAGTTACTTCCTATGCCCCACGCTATAGAGGCTGTGTAAAAACCTTTTATTAAACAGTTTTTCGACAGATAACAATTGCTCCAAGTCTCTGATGAGGTTGTCTAAATTAATAATATTGCCAAATCGTCATTCTGAGTGTAACGAAGAATCCAGAATTATCAATAAGTTAGCTTTGTCTGGATTCTTCACTTCGTTCAGAACGACAAATTTTAGACAGTCTTATGGAAGTCTATTTTAACTTTCAACATTCTACCAATGTTCAACTGCTAATGATGTTGGAAGAATAGCCGCACTACGCAGAGTATAGTGCGGCTGGCGTGCATATTCCTATCTCCCAATTCCCAATATCTAAACCCGAACCCCTATTTTAAGATCATAAATACTTTAGTGTCAGTAATGGACGGGGTTCTCATAATCAGCATATACTGACCAGAAGATAAATCCTGTACAGAAATAGTAATTGATTTAGTTCCCGGCTCATTGTTACTACCAAGCTCAATTGATTTAATTAGTTCACCAAGAGTATTAACTAATTGTATTTTAGTTTCACCTTTTTCTATAATACTGAAATTAATCGTTACATTATCATTAGCAGGATTAGGGATAATAGACTTAAACAATGCTATTCCCGTTGAATTTAACAGCCTATTACCACCCTCAGAGCATACATCGTTTAAGCATAGGCTACCGTTTTCTTTTATAAGCACAACCTCTTGGTCGCCCTCCCAAATTACTGTATCAATATCGATTACAGTACAAGTATCATTGCCCAAAGTAGCAATAAACGGCATATCTTTCATAATTCCGTATGCAGAATCAATACCGGAGCTAAAAGTAATAGTTCGACGATTGTCATCGATAATATCATCAAGCAATTCAAAATCTGGAACTAATAATGTAGAATTAAAACTGATTTTAGCAGTGAAATTTTTCTTAGTGCCATCGCTAATTAGGTTTTCGGAATCTTTTAGCAAAAGCGAAATATAAAAGTGTTCGCTAGTATTTTTCCTATACTCAGGAATCGATACTGTTGATTTAGCTATCAAAATTTCTGCACTTAACACTTTAACGAGATACGAAACTGAGTCTGTGCATTGATTAGAGTTAGTAATTTTGTAAGTAATGATTACAGTTCCGACTTTGTTTCCGCTAAGCAATCCATTTTGATTAATCTCGGCAATTAATTCATCAGAACTTGACCAAACTCCTCCGGTACTGATATTAGTTAATTGAATAGTCGAACCAACTTTGACCTTATCCAAGCCGCTAATCGGACTAATTTCCGGTAATTCATTAACTACTACTGATAATTGCTCTGATGATTTAGAGCAAGCAGTACTAATAATTGTTTCGGTTAGATCAACAGTTGCAATTCCGGCAATATTCCAAATTACATATATAGAATTAGTGCCTTGTCCACTATATATTGTGCCAGAATTATCTATCTGCCAATTATAATTAATTGCATTTTCTTCAGCTACATAATAATTAACGGTATCTCCCTTACAAACGCTTGCCTGACCATAAATAATTGTTAAAGCAGGCAAAGGATTAACTGTAATAGTTAACTGCTCGGCAGATTTAGAACATCCGCTTATAGCAATTGTTTCGGTAACATCAACTGTAACAGTGCTTATACTACTGATTGAATTAAATGCCACACTAATCGAATTAGTGCCCTGACCGCTAATAATCTGTGCATTACCGTTAATTTCCCAATAATAAGAACTGCCGATGGTATTGAAAACAGAATAGACAAGTGTTTCATTTGCACAAACATTTTCACTTCCATTAATTGTAGATATAGTAGGGAGTGGGTTAACAGTTACAACAAATTGTTCGGTAGTTTTATTACAACCAGTTGCGTTAATAGTTTCGGTTACATTAACATTGGCTGAGCTTGAATTATTCCAAATTACTTTAATTGAATTTGTGCCCTGACCGCTAACAATCGTGCCATTATCGGTTACTAACCAATTATAAGAATTACCGGTTACAAAAGATGTTTGATAAGTAAGAGTTTCCCCTATACAAACTATATTATCACCAATTATATTTGGAGTAGGCAATGGATTAACTGTAATTGTAACTGCAGTCCGTGTACTGCTTTTACAATTGCTCAGAGGGTCACGAGCTTGAGCAAAGTAAGTACCGGGAGTGGTCGGAGTAAAACTTATTCCGGTTGATAATAATGTCATTGAATTAGCAGTTGCAAACCAATCAACAACTAACCCTGAACCTACGCTCGCTGTAATAGGCGGAATTGGGTCACCGGAGCAATACTCCTTATTACCACCGCTAATAGGAGCAGTAAGAGGCGGACAATTGCAATCAGGAGCGGTTACGGATAATGAATTTTCACAAGTATTTGTGTCTGTTACTGAAAGTACAATGTCTGTCCCCGCCGGAACATCTGTTATCGACCAAATATTAGCTGAAGTGTTGGTAGCAATACCTGAAGAAGAAATCAAAATTCCCGAAGAAATATCTACTTCCATATAATATGATTTTAAATCATTAGTACAAGTCGGCAAGCCGGTAACTTCAATATCCGGCAGAGGATTAATGACTACTTTAACTTGGTCTGCTGATTTTGAGCAACCATTTGAAATAATTGTCTCATGAACATCTACTGTACCCACTCCCTGATTCCACCAAGTAACAGTAATACTATTTGTACCTTGACCGGAGAGTATTGTTCCATTGCCGGTAACAGTCCAATTATAAGAATGCCCAATAAGGGAAATCACATTATAAATTACAGTTTCACTATTGCATACTACACTATCACCCATAATTTTCGGGGTAGCTAATTGAATTAGTGTAATTGAAATTGCTGTTCTGTCATTGCTTACACAATTGGTAATTGTATCTCTTGCTTGAGCATAATAAATGCCGGAGGCAGTTGGAATATACGAATTGCCGGTTGACAATAAGACTCCACCTGTTAGGGTACTATACCAGTCAACCACTTGATCGGAATTAACCGTAGCAGAAATAGGTGGAACCTGCTCACCTTCGCAGTATTCTTTATTCCCGTTACTTATTGGAGCATTAATATTAGGGCAACTGCAATCTGGAGCTGTAACTTCAATAGATTCAGTGCATAAGTTAGCACTTGTAACTGTTAAAATAATGTTTATTCCTGAAGGTACATTTTTAACCAACCATATATTACCTACTTTTCTATTGACTGTACCACGTGAGCTAATTACTGTATCGGTGCTAATTGTAACTTCCATATAATAAGTTAGCAAATCAGGAGAGCAAGTAGGCTGAACAGCAAAATTAATTGTAGGAGCAGCAAGTACATTAACATTCAACTGATTAAGAACTCTTGTGCATCCGGTGTTTTCAATTGTTTCGGAAATATCGACCGTACCGGCACCGGCTGTGTTCCAAACTACGTTGATTGAATTCGTCCCATCTCCGGTAAGTATTTCACCGTTAGCCGATATTATCCATTGATAATCATGTCCGCTTGTCAATGGTATCAAATAAGTAACAGTGTCTCCGGAGCATGCACTTGAAGGACCGGAAATCACATTTAGAGTTGGTAAAGGATTGACTGTAACATTCAATTGAGCAGCTTCATCGTAACATCCAGTAGCTGTAATTATTTCAGTTACATTTACATGGCATATACCGGCTGTCCCCCATGTTACGGTTATCGAATTCGTGCCTTGTCCGGAGTTAATTACGCCATTATTATTTACAGACCAATTATAAGTATTTCCGTTTACATTATTAACGCTATATGTAACAATATCGTTTTCACAGGCTATACCGTTTCCAATTATTATCGGGTTTGGTAAAGGATTGACAGTTAAAGTAATTGGAGTTCTTGTATTGCTTTTGCAATCAGATACCGGCTCTTGCGACTCGGCATAATATGTGCCCGGAGCAGTCGGAGTAAAGCTATTACCTGTAGCCAAGACTGTAGTTCCACCGGCAGAACTATACCAATTAATTAGCATGCCTGAAGCAGCACTTGCTGTAATTGCAGGAATTGCATCTCCTTGGCAATATGCTACATTACCAGCACTAATAGGCTGAGCAATTGGCGGGCAGTCGCAATTGGGTGCTGATACCGGAATAGAATTAATGCAACCAAAAGCATCAGTTACTGTAACAGTGATATTAGTACCGGTTGGTACAGAACTAATTGTCCAGACATTACCATTAGTATTGGTAACGGAACCGGCTGAGCTTGTAACAGTACCGGAGCTAACGGTTACAGAAAGGAAATAAGTTAATAAGTTTTCTGCACAATCAGGCGGATTACTTATATTTATCGTTGGTAGCGGATTAATTGTTACTATTAATTGATTAGCAGCTTTTGAACAGCCCGAAGAAGTTATTGTCTCGGTTACATTAATAGTAACGGTACCGCTTGCTCCCCAATGCACCGTAATAGTATTAGAGCCTTGACTACTGCTTATAGTGCCATTGCCATTAATTGTCCAGTTATAAGTATGCCCGGTTACATTTGGTACACTGAAAGTTGAGTTACCATTTGCACAAGTAATTATTGGTCCGTTGATTGTAGTCAATGTAGGCAGCGGACTTACTGTAACTAATAATTGAGTGGCGGCTTTAGCACATCCGGTTGCCGATATAGTTTCTATTAAATCAACTGTAGCTGCACCATTGTTTCTCCATACTACATTAATCGAATTAGTACCCTGCCCTGATAGGATAGTACCATTTGAATTAACTGCCCAATTATAAGTATCTCCGTTAACAAATGACACGTTATAAGTAACCGTGTCTCCGATACAAACTATATTCGGACCACTGATAGTTGATAAGTTAGGAATAGGATTGATAAGTACGTGTAATTGAACTGCCGGTCTTGGACAGCCGGTTGATACTATATATTCCGTAACATCTACCCAACCTTCACCCGGTGTATTCCACCTTACATTTATTGAGTTTGTGCCCTGTCCTGATACTATTTGACCAAGAGAATTTAATACCCAAGTATAAGAATGCCCCATTACATTAGGCAATGAATAAGTAGATATATTAGATTGACATACCACTAAAGGACCATTAATAGATTCTAACAAAGGCAGTGGATTAATATAAACTAAAAAAGATGCTGCTGAATTAACGCATCCGGCTGCTGTTGTTTGGGTTAGATTGATGTAAGCTAACCCGGGCTCTCCCCAAGCAATACTAATTGAATTTGTACCTTGACCGGCTACTATAATACCATTGCCATTAATTGACCAAGTGTATGTACTTCCCGGTATATTTGTAACATTATAATTAAGTATTTCTCCGGAGCAAACATAATTATCGCCACTAATCACCGGATTAGGTAAAGGATTCACGGTAACTATAACCGGCACTCTTGAATCACTAACACAATTAGTAACAGTATCAATTGATTGGGCATAATATGTACCGGGAGCATAAGGAGCATAAGTATTTCCGGTCGCTAATAATACTCCACCTGTGGCGGCACTATACCATGCTACTATTTGCCCTAATCCTGCACTTGCCGATATAGTCGGGATAGGAGTACCGAAGCAATATGAAACATTTCCACCGCTAATCGGTACACCAACCGGAGGGCAAGCACATGCGGGAGAAGGCACAAGTATAGAATTTGAGCATCCGTTTGAATTATTTACTGTAACGGTAACATTAGTCCCCGTTGGCACAGCTGAAATCAACCATATATTCCCGGAAGTATTGGTGGAATTACCGGCAGAGCATACCACTGTACCCGAGCTGACCGTTACCGATAAAGAATAAGTTAACAAATTAGCTGCACAGACAGGAGTACTGCTAATTACAATAGTTGGTTGCGGATTAATAGTAATCGACAATTGCAAAGCTGTTTGCGAACATCCGGCAGATGATGAAGTCTCGGTTACTCCTAATGTTACCACCCCCGGAGTATTCCATAATACGGCTATTGAGCTGGTGCCTTGACCGGCTAATATCTGTCCGTTTGTAATAAGTTCCCAATTATAAGTATTTCCGGGAGAGTTCTGAACTGAATATACAGAAACGCTACCAACGCAAACTGTAAGCGAACCGGTAATCCCCCCTATCAATGACAATGAATTTATTGTTACATTTAATGGAGCTGCTGCTTTAGAGCATCCGGTAGAGCTGATAGTCTCGGTTACATTTATAGTGCCTGTACCTGAATTACCCCACACTACGGTAATAGCATTTGTACCCTGACCGGCAATCATAGAACCGTTACCATTGACTATCCAACTGTAAGTATCGCCGATTACTTGTGAAACAGAATAAGTAACAGTATCGCCGGAGCAAACCTCATCTATACCAATAATCAATGGATTGGGTACAGGATATAAAGTAACACTTATAGGTGTTCTGGTATTACTAATACAATTTGTTAAAGGGTCAAAAGTTTGTGCATAATAAGTTCCCGGAGCAGTTGGAATATAGCTATTGCCAGTAGCTAATATACTACCGGCTACAGGAGTGTTAAACCATTGGACAACAAATCCGCTACCTGCTGTTGCGGTGATAGTTGGGATAGGCTCTCCAAAACAGTATTCCACATTACCACCGCTAATCGGAGGAGCAATTGAAGGACAATTACAAATCGGTGCTGTTATAGCTAATGTATTCGTGCAGCCGTTAACATCGGTTACAGTTAATGTAATATTGTTTCCGGAAGGAATTGACTGTATAGACCATATATTTCCTGAACTGTTAGTAACAGTACCGTAAGTACTGGTTACTACGCCACTATTTACCGTAACAGATAGGAAATAAGTCAACAAATTTTCCGCACAATCAGGTTGAGTACTTATTACAATAGTAGGTTGCGGATTAACTGTTATATTTAACGGAGTAGCTGCTTTTGAGCATCCCGAAGAAACAATTGTTTCGGTAACATTGATTATTGCAGTCCCGCTAACTCCCCAAATCACATTAATTGAATTTAAACCTTGCCCGGAACTAATGCTTCCATTGCCGCTAACTGACCAAATATAAGAATGCCCCATAACATAAGGAACAGTATAAGTGGTTATTGAATTAGCACATACCGATATAGGTCCGTTAATATTGGTCAATGTAGGCCGAGGGCTTATAGTAACCGATAAAGGAGTAGCTGCTTTTAAGCAACCTGTAGCAATTATTGTTTCGGTAACATTTATAATGCCTGTTCCGGCACTGCCCCAAATCACATTAATTGAGTTTGTACCCTGCCCGGACAATATTGCTCCGTTTGAATTTAATGTCCAGTTATACGAGTGCCCGGCAACATTTGCAACACTATAATTAATAGTATCGCCCAAGCAAACTATAGTCGAACCACTGATGGTAGTTATATTCGGCAATGGATTTATTTGTACCGATAGCTGAGTAGCTGAACTTGAGCATCCGGCAGGGCTGGTCTCTGTTACATTTAATTGACCGACTCCTGCAAAATTCCATATTACGGAAATTGAGCTTGTCCCTTGACCGGATACTATTACGCCATTTGAATTTATTAGCCAATTATAAGTATCTCCCGATACATTTGCTACCGAATATATAGTAGTAGTACCGACACATACGGGATTGAGACCTGTAATGGTAGTTAAATTTGGTAGTGTATAGACAGTTATTTGTTTAGTAACAGTATTGGTTCCGCAATTAGTTGTAATCGAATAAGTAATTGTAACGGTTCCAGATGTAATTCCGGTTACTAACCCTGTACTACTTATAGTGGCAATTCCTGAATTTGAACTGCTCCAAGTCCCGCCCGTTAAAGTATTATATAAATTAATAGTAGAACCTGCACATAGAGAGCTTGGTCCGGAAATCGGAGGTACAGATAGGGCAGGAATAACAGTTACTAATATTGTATCTCTATCAACACATCCTAATGAATCTACTGTCAGGATATAAGTAGTAGTGATTTCCGGATTAACTGTAATTTGTGGTAAAGTACCGATAACAGTTGTTGTATTTGCTATTCTCCAACTGTAAGTATTGCCGACATTGCCGGCAGAGCCTATCAATACCGGATCGCCACAGTCAATAGTTTGGTCCGGTCCGGCATTAGCAATTAGCTTTGGTATATTGAGAATTGCCGTTGAAGCGTATCCATCGCCTGAACCACCGGTATATTGTGCAAATGTTCCAACACAATTTATTAGCAAGCATATAGCAACTATTATCTTTTTCATAATTTCATTTTTATATTAATTGATTTTATTCATTATTTAAATTTATAAACTTGAAGCACAGCGGCAACCGGCATCATATCTACGTTCAAGAAATGGATCTACGGAAAAGTTTCTGTCGGACATAATAATACCGTATATATACAAGCCCCAGTCTCCGCCTCTAACTCCGGTGCCTGATGCTGAAGCAGGAGGCCAGTTAGTAGTATTGGAATTTCCGCTTGTAGCAAGTACTCCGTCTCCATTAATCCCTGTAAAAGCTCTTCCATTTACATTTCCCACCGATATTAGCTGTTCCCATAAATTTCCGGTTAACTCCATAATTCCATAATAGCTTGCACCGGCAGTTTGCCTATTACTCGTGGCAGTAGCAAATATTCCGACTCTTATGGGTCCGTCATTCGGGTTTGAACCATTAGTCCCCCAATAATTGCAATTTCCGCTTGACACACTTTCGCTTGCAGTACGGGAGTTGCTGACAGCAGCAGCTCTATTTATATAAGTAGTGCCCCAAGCATATTCATTAGCAACAGGTGTAGCGGTACCTCTCGAAGCTTTCTCGAATTCTAACTCGGTAACGGGTCTAAGCCCTGCCCAATCAGCATACGCACTGGCATCTATCCAATTAATAAAATTACAAGCAATATTCTGACCGTCATTAGCTTCGTTTAATACATTGTTATTATTACCGTCACATCCGTAAATACCGCCCACGGATTTAATATAATGTCTTGAAACATTGAAATTATTAGGAAAGCGAGCAGTTTTTTGAGAAGGAGTTAAAGTATTTAAAAAATCAGCATATTGCTCTTGAGTAATTTCATATTTCATGCAGTAGAATGCATTATAGCCTTTCGGGAAAGATGCGGGAATAGGTCCCATCTGATCCCCTCCGTTGCCTTCGGAATCATAATAAAGATTTCCGTTATTATATCCCACGTTTATCGCACCTTCAGAATTAACTAAATATGGATTATTAGTATTATTTGCACGGAAATTATCTATCTCAGTACCACCGCTTCCAAGATAATAAGCACCTTGAGGTACATATACCATCTCAATGGCAAATATTCTCATTTCACTGATTTCATCACCCAAATTACAAGAAACGCCATCTGCCCCATAGTCCCAGCGAAGGTGGACACCTGTCGAAGAAAAAGTACCCGAAGAATTAGTGCTCCTATAATAGAAAGCTCCTTTACCATCGCCCCGCACACTTAAAGTGGCGGCAGTACCTTGAGTACCGGTAGATACATTATTTGAAACTAATGAAGCATGATACCATTTACCATCGCTAATTCTTTTGAATTTCGCAAACAGCCATAGAGCATCCCAATTATTTGGTGCGGAATTAGTCCGCCAGCTATTATCCCAACTGAGATCAAAGCGGATACTAATTTGCTCATTGGCAATATTTTGCTCGGTTAGTAGCGGAGTTACTCCAAGGCTTACATTATTAGCTTTGTTTATTCCAAAACTCAAAAGAAATAGCACTAAGATATAATGAAGTTTCATATAATTTATCCTTATTTGATTTTTGTTTTTACTATTACTTCAACTGTTCTGCAATAGAACCTACCCTCGGGGTATTTGTTATCATATAGCATGGCATCGCCGATATTTACTGTAGCAGCATTAGAATTAAGAGCTTTTTTAATGGATTGTGCTCTGTCTTTAGCTAATTTTGTGTTATATTCCTTATTACCGCTTTCGTCAGTATAACCGATGATTTCTATCGTAGATTCGGGTTTTATTCTACTTAAAATAAAATCAACTATTTTTTTATTATTCAGTTCAAGTTTTGATTTATCGAAATCAAAGAGTATTAAATTGAAAAGCTCAATTTCGTAATCACCTTGCCTCTCAGTTTTTTTCTTTTGAACAGTAATTTGCTCAATTGGCAGAGTTTGATTTTCGAAAGTTTTTTTATTGCCTTTTCTGTCTTCAACGGTTATAGTAAAGACTAATGGCTCGGAAAATTTTGGAATCATCTCTTGTTTATTATTCAAATTCCAATCAATATTAATCGGAATATCGGAGTAGCCGCTATTTACAAATTGATTTTTTGTTTGAGAATTTTGGAAAGATTTCAATTCCCAATTCTTGATTCCCGGTTCAGAATTTACAATTGGTTTAAAGCGAATTATCGGAGGATATGCAGTTCTATCTGCTTTTTCAATAAATATGGGCTCTAATATTTTATAATCATCAGAATAAAGCTCCACTCTTTGATTTTCTTGTATTTTAATTGGCTCATTATGAGGGGTAGAAGCCTTTTTAGGTAAATTACTTGTACTGATAATTAGCCTGCCGGCATCAATATTCCAATTATTTGTCAGATAATTTTTAATTGATTCGGCTCTTCTTTTCGATAAATCTCTATTATTCTTTTCAGCTCCATTATCTGAATTACAACCGATAATTTTAAGAGTAGCAGTCGGATTATTAGTCATCCTTTTACCAACTATATTTAGCAAATTATAATATAGCTCAATAGTATTATCTTGGTATAAGCTTGTAAGAGCAAATTTATCTGTCTCTGATTGATTCAATGTTTTATATCTTTTGGGCAATTCTGCCGAATTTTCATCAAAAAATATGTAATTCAGCAAAGGGTCAAGCCTATTTGATGTGAATTCCTCAATTTGAAAATGCGGATTAACAATCTCATTGCCTAAACTGTCCACTCCAATAGCAGTAATTTCTCCGGTTAATTGAAACACTTTAGCTTTGAATATTGTATCTGTACGGCTTATTGTTTCTTGAGTCAATCGGATATTTTTGTCTTGACTAATAGAAACATCAGACTTAGCAATTCCCTGAATATAAGTGTCTTTTTCAAAATTTGCAGATATAAGATGAAGAGTATCAATATTTTCAATTTTTTTATATTCATCAATAATCGGAGGGCTGGGCTTAGGCGAATACTTCAGTGCTATTCCCACTCCATATCTGTTAACTTTCCATTTATCAACTAATGCGTCTGAAATAATATTGGTAAGTCCATAATGCAATGAAAGCTCGGGCTCAAGAAATAATTCTTTATCGGCACTGATTGGTAGCTGATATGATAGTGAAAATGCTAATGAGCAGAAAATCGAATTAGCTGATTTTAATTCTCCTGATGAACTATTGCGTTCGCGAGACTTAGTATCAACACCGTTAGCATCAAGAAATGTTCCCGAATTTGTCGGTTTAGTAATTCTCTCAATCTGAGAATAATCCTTTTTAAATATATACGCAGTTTCAATTCCGAGATTTAGGAATAGAGCCTCCCACACATTATATTTCACTCCGGGTTCGAAACCTATTATTCGGAGAGTTGACTCGAAACTATGCTCAAAGGCTCCCTCTGTTTCTACGCCGTTAACACTAACCGTGGTGGATTCTGTTCTTAATAATTCCGCACTCAGGCTGCTGTAAAATAGTTTTCCGTATAGCATCCATTTCGGATATATGGGATAGTCCATCACAAAACCAAAACTTGCTCCGGCAGATTCCCCTCCTTCGTATCCCGGAGAACAGCTGGGGCATTCAGGTACCTTTTTAAAATTTGAGCTATGAGAATTCAGATTAATAGCTCCCCACACTCCATAACTATTATTAGGAATTGTATCTTGCGATTTTAATAAAAATGGCATAAATAATATACTAACTAATAGTAAATTGCTGACTAATTTTTTTGTTTTCATAAATTTAATGGTATTACTCCCTATTATGGAATTTTTTGCTTTTGCTAAAACTACAATATAAATCATTGAAATATTTGCAATTATTAAAGATGATATTAGTGCTTTGTAACATTTTTTTAAATAAAAGTAGTGGGTCTATAAAGTAAATTATATCTTTCTTATGCTTAAATTTTGTTACATAGTACTAAAAACAATTGCGTCCACATTATTCACATTCAATATAATGAAATTTATTATAATAACAAAAGAATATTTTCAAAATATCGAATTATTTTAAAAATTTTTAAATTTGAATATTATTCAATACAATTCAATAGATAATATGTTTCTTCACTATTTTGTGTGGGTAAGTATGAGTGGTTTGGGGTTTGGGGTTGGGGGTTTGGGGTTGGGGGATTGGGGTTGGGGATTGGAAATTAGATATGCCATATCTGCCAGAAATGGCATATCTATGGGAGCATATTTCTACTTCAATTCTACCAATATTCATCATCTAACGATGTTGGAAGACCAACCTTACTACGCAGAGCGTAGTAAGGAGGGGTGCATATTACCTTTTCCTAATTCAATAGGTATAATCGATAGGAAATTCGACTAATAGTTTGCAGTAAAATCAACTTCTCTTTCAAAGTCAGGATAAATAATCTGTTCAATTTTTATCGCCTGCCCGGTAGAAGTCTCAATATCAATATGTACGCCACATATACGAACATCTTTATCGGCAATTTCATATTTGTGAGGGGTCTGAAGTAAAAATCTCTTCATAGCAATTTCTTTTTTTAGACCAACTACAGAATCATAAGGTCCGGTCATTCCGACATCAGTAATATAAGCAGTACCATTGGGCAGAATACAGGCATCAGAAGTTGGGATATGTGTATGAGTTCCAAGCAGGGCACTTACTTTGCCGTCTAAGTACCAAGCCATAGAATATTTTTCGGCTGTAGCATCGGCATGGAAATCAACTATAATAAATTGAGTTTTTTCAGATAAATGCTTTAAGCCGAAATCGGCAGCTTTAAAAGGGCAATCGATTGCCTGCATAAATGTACGACCTTGTAATTGCAATACTCCGACTGAAATTTCTTCATCTAATTTATATAATAGAAAGCCTTTGCCGGCATTGCCGGACGGATAATTCAATGGGCGTACAATATTGGCATTTGAAGCTAATAGTGGTTTGGCTCTCCAATTATCCCATACATGATTACCGGTAGTAATTACGTGAGCACCTAATTCAAAGAATACTTTGGCTTCATCTTCGGTAATACCTTTACCACCACATGCATTTTCGCCGTTAATAATAACAAACTCAGCTTTATATTTTTCAATTAGTTTGCTAAGCTCATTTTTTAATATATTCATTCCCGGGTCGCCGACTACATCACCAATGAATAAAACACTTAATTTACTTTTCAATTTTATATCCTTTTTTTATTTATTTCTTAGAATACAAAATTATAAAAAAAGAACTAATTATTTGAATTTTTCTTATGATATTTCTCAACTTATTATTAAATTGTATGACGTAAACTTGTATATTGGGTTTATATATTTATAATTCTATATTGATTGCAAATGAAAAAGTGTGTTATACTGTGTGTCGATGACGAAAAAATTGTTTTGGACAGCTTACGAGTCGAGCTAAAATCGGCATTTGGTTCTAATGTTCAAATAGAGCTTGCTGAAAGTGGTACTGAAGCTCTGGAATTGCTTAAAGAATACACAACTGAAAGTTATGAATTCCCCGTCATAATCACAGATTATATTATGCCCGAAATGAAAGGCGATGAATTACTCAGAGAGATTAAGGATTTATACCCAAAAATTTATACAATTATGCTTACCGGGCAGGCTACTACCGAGGGTGTCGGTAATGCTGTTAACTGGGCAAATTTATATAGATATATACCTAAACCATGGGAAACTACCGATTTAATTCTTACTGTCAAGGAAGCATTAAAAAGCTATTTTAAAGATAAAGAAATTGATGAGAAAAATATAGAGTTAGAAGTTGCCAACGAAAGATTAACCCGACTTGATAATGCGAAATCATATTTCCTTGGTTTGCTTTCACATGAATTAAATACTCCGCTCAATGCTATCTATGGCAATGCTCAGCTTATAAAAGCATATACCGAAGATGAAGAAATTCTCGAATCTGCTGATTATATAATTACTGCTTCTAATCGACTAAAGAGGTTTAATGATATTTCTTTATTGATTACTCAAATCAGAACTCAGAAATACGAAATCAGTTTCAAAGAAATATCAGTTAAAGAAGTTCTTGATTTGGCAGTGTTTAACCAATCTACATTTATACAAGAAAAAGGCATTTCGATTGAAAGAGATTTAAATTACCCCGAGACTTGCATAAAAGGAGACCATGAATTACTTTATAAAATATTAGAGATAATAATCAACAATGCCTGTAAGTTTTCTCCTATCAATGGTGAAGTTAGAATTGAAGATGCTATCAAAAATAATCAATACATTATAAAGATTATGGATAGAGGAGAAGGGTTTACTCAGCAATCTCTTAATCACTTATTCGAATTTTTCTCGTCAGGCGAACTATTGCATCACAGTGAAGGATTTGGTTTAGGATTGGCGGCAGTAAAAATAATTATGGAAGTTCACAGAGGGCAGGTAAATGCTTATAATGCTCCTGATGGCGGTGCTGTTGTTGACTTAGTATTTGATTTGTAGGCTTTTGACTTAATTTATTCGGTAGATTAGAAATATTTCCCTTCTTCTTCTTTTTCGGGAGCATTTTTCCCTTTTTTCATCCATACATTAACAATATTCAGCAATTTAAATGTAGCTTTGTTTCTGAATTCATTATTTAGTACGTCTAATTTCTCTTGCAGTGTTTTTTTGTCTTTAAATGTATCTAATTGAGTTTTCCGTAATATTATAAGTGCAGCATCTACTAAATCGTCTTTGCTTTTTACTTTGACAGATTTAGGGACTAAGGCTTCTTCGTCCATATTTATTCTTCTGATTGCCACTACACCACCTATAAATTTTTAAATCAAGCAAATATAGAAAAAAAACCGTTCTATACCTATTAATATATATTAATTAGTATTATGTTGTTTAAATAGCTAATTATTCGTTAAATTTGAATCAAGGATAAATTACCTATTTAAGAAAGGGGGCAATAATGCCATTGACAAATAAAGTTGATGAAGTAATGACAAAAAATGTCTTTACAGTTGAATTCGATGATTCAATTAAGAAAGCTGATGCTATCATTCGCCAAGAGCATGTTAAGCAAGTACCGGTAGTAGATAATCAAAAATTTATCGGTATGATAACCGAAAGAACATTGATGGAATATACCTTAAAACAAATATATGAGTACGACGATTCGTTTGCTGATTTGGAATATAACAAAATTAGCGAATTCCAAAATATATTAGCAAAAAATGTTCACATTATTTATCCTGAAGATAGCTTAACCAAAGCTATCGAAGTAATGAGTAAAAAGAAAATTGATTATATGCCTGTGGTTGATTGGGAAAAGAATTTATTAGGGATAATTACGGCTATGGATATACTTCTTTTTGTTAATAAAAAAATTCAGCAATAATACTTTCTGCCACTTTCAACTATGAATTGATACTTCTGCTGAATTGAAATTTTAAAGACAAGTGACTATGTGAGAACCTTTGTTGTTGTCGCTTTTTCTACCATTAACAATTACTCAAAGTCTCTGAACCCCACGCTGAAGCGTGGGGTTGAATGTAATGGGGAGATAAGATATTGCAAATTTTTGCAGTAAATTCTATCTCCCAATTTCATTCAATAGGTTGTCCTTTAAGTTGTCATTAGGAACGTAGTGAAGAATCCAGATAAAGCTAAATATTGATAACTCTAGATTCTTCGTTACACTCATTGACAATATTATTGATTTTAGACAGCCTCGTTGGGTTGAGTTGATATCGGACATTTATTCCTATTTCCTACGGTGAAGAGGCTGTGGCTTAGGGCAATTTGTCCCAATTCCCAATTCCCAATTCCTATTTTCCATCCCCGAACCCCGAACCCCGAACCCCAATCCCCGAACCCCCAAATACTAAATAACTGAGAATTTTCAATATAGAAACTAAATATGATAAATAGTATTCAATAAAATATAATATGTAAAAATCAGTCAATTATATTCTTGAAAAATTTGATAGACAAAGGTATGAAGAAAGAAAAAATAAAGATTTTAGTAACAAATGATGATGGTATAGACTCACCGGGTATATATGCTTTAGCTAATTCACTTAGTGAATTAGGAGAGGTATTTGTAGTAGCACCGGACTCACAGAAAAGTGCTGTTTCACACATGATGTCGATAAACACTCCACTAAGAGTTACGAAAACATTTAGAGACGGGAAAATATTTGGGTACGCAATTAATGGCTCTCCTGCCGATTGTGTTAAGCTGGCTATTTGCTCACTTATGCAAGAAAAACCTGACTTAGTAGTTTCTGGAATAAATCATGGACAGAATACTTCTGTAAATATTCTATATTCCGGAACGGTAGCCGGGGCTGCCGAAGGTATGCTGGTCGGGATTCCCTCTATTGCCATTTCATTAGCTTCTTATGATATTAATGATGAATGTATTACAGCCGCCAATTATGGCAAGATAATTGCTAATAATCTTTTGGGCACTCAAATGCCCAGAGGGACATTTCTAAATGTGAATGTACCTTGTAAGAGCGAGGCTGATATTAAAGGAATTAAAATTACTCGAGAGAGTAATTCAGTATGGACAGACAGGTATGAATGCCGTCAAGATCCTTTTGGCAAAGATTATTATTGGTTTGCCGGGGATTACAAAATTCATGACACCGATATTATCGCAGATGATGTCGCAGTTGCACAGGGATATGTGTCTATTACTCCTTTACATTATAGCTTGACAAATACAAAGCTTATGCAAGAATTAAGCTTAGTATTCGAAAAGTAATTATGTTTTTTGATTCCTATTTGAAATAGTTTTCTTGGCTTCATCACATAGCTTTAGCTACAGTAAAGTCAAAATATAATTTTTTACGAATTTATGTATGAAATAGTATAATTCGTATTATAAGAGTCTGAGTATAGTAAATGAAGAGCGAGCATATTTAGCTTTTTCTATCTAATAATAGAAAGAGCCTATATATATAAATTTAATTAATTGTTATATTTTATTTGATGAACAATGGCAGTAATAATTACAGTTGAACAAATCAAAGACGGAATGATTGTCGCAGAGCCGGTTATTAATAACTTTGGCTTTACATTAGTACCTTCCGGCACAATTCTTAATGAAAAGCATAAAAAAGTGCTAAAGACTTGGAACGTATATACTGTCTCAATTAAAACAGATGATACAGAAGATGAGTCTGAAATTTCTGAAGAATTAAAGAAATTAGCTATAGATAGGATTTCCAAACGAATGAAGTGGACTCCACGCAATTCTCAAGAGATTAATTTATATAATACTGCAATTATTAGAGCGGCAATGATTTGCTTAAAACAGAGTAAGGGGGCAGGGCTTGGAAACGATTAAAAGAGTGCTCAGAGGTGTAGAGGATTTCCCAACTCTACCTACTATTTATACTACTTTGAGTGAAGTAATGGCTAATCCTAATTCTACTCCAAGTGATGCCGCTGACGTAATCTCCCGTGACCAGTCTGCTGCCTCTAAACTTCTGAAAACAGCTAACAGTTCGCTTTATGGATTTAGAGGTAGAATTGATTCTGTAACTCAGGCTATATTCTATATAGGGTTTGAGGAAGTAAAAAATATAATTCTTACTCTAAGCATTTTAGATATATTTAGAAAAACAAAATTCGAGCATGACTTCAACCCTGTCGAATTATGGAAGCATTCTATTGCTGTGGGTGTAATTACACGTAATATCGGGGCTCAGTTAGGCGTTAAAAATTTAGAACATTACTTTATTGCCGGAATAATGCATGATATTGGCAAATTGTTATTTTTTCGTTCGATTGAATCCGACTATTTAAAAACTATTCGTAACGCTTATGATAATAATATATCAATCAGAGACTCAGAAGCTGAAATCCTTGGCGTTACTCATACCGTAGCCGGTGAATTAATTGCCGAAAAATGGAAATTACCTATTAGTATTAAAAATTGTATCAGGCACCATTATACCGGTGTAGTTGATGGTAAAGTCGATAATATGGTCGCTACGATTCACCTGGCAAATATTATTGCGAGGCTATATGAGCTTGGAGAAACCGGTGATGATATAGTGCCGGAACCTAATATTAATATTTGGGCTACTCTAAACATACAGGATAATTTGTTTTCGAATCTCTATAATAAAATAATGAATGATTATGAAGAATCTATTGCTCTATTTATTTTAAAGTAATTTTTAATTGTGTAATTGAGAAAAAAAATGACTGATTTTAAAAGAATATCGACTAACAGTGAAGATTTCACCTTGATAGCTGAAATATTCGATGACTATCTTTCTCTAAATAATAAGAGAGAAATGCTGCCTGATATTATTCATCAAGGCATCGAAATGCTTATTAAAATACCATATTCAAAATCTGCTTCTTTGTTTATTCTCAATAATGATTTTGACTTTGAGCATCGTTCTACTTTGCCTTTTATTGAAAAAAATAAAAATATCGAATTGTATGATTATTTAGTCGAATCGTCTGAAATTGGTAAAGCTATTTCAACTAACGAAATTGTTTATCATATACCTAACGCAAGCTTTTACTCTGATTCTTTTGCATTAATTTGTCCGCTCAGAGCCTCTAAGAATATGATAGGTGTGATTATACTTTGTTTCTATGACGAAATTGATATATTTACCAAACCATATATAAGCCTTTTTAAACTTTGGCTCGGATTGTTTGCCGGTCATATCGAAAATTGCCAATTAGGGAAAACTATTGACAAAAATCAAGTGCTTCTCGAGCAGAAACTTGCTGCCCGCACTATGAGTATTGCTCAATCAAAACGAGAATTACAAGCTATACTTAATGCAGTTCAAACGGCAATTTTAGTAATAGATCCGGAGACTAATAAAATTATATCGGCAAATTCAATAGCTGTCTCACTAATTGGAGATAAAGTCGATAATATTGTGGGTAATGAGCCTTCTATATACTTTAAAGGGAAAAACGAAGAAAATCTGGTCGATGATAAAGTAAAATTCTCTCGTAATTTTGAGTCTTCAATTACTAATATGAATGATGTTCCGATCCCGATACTAAGAAGCATTGCTAATATCAATATTGGTAATCAAGCTTTTAGAATAGAGAGCTTCCTTGATATTACCGAACGTAAGATGAATGAAATCGCTCTTAAGCAGGCTAATGAACTATTAGAATTAAAAGTTCAGGAGCGTACCGAAGACTTACAAATTTTAGTACATAAACTTCGTGGCGAAATTGCCGAGAGAGAAAAAGTAGAGCTTGAAGTTCGCAAAATGCTGGCTAAAGAGAAAGAGCTTAATGAGATGAAATCTAAGTTTGTTTCTTTAGTGTCTCATGAATTTCGTACTCCGCTAACAATTATTCGTTCAGCTGCACAGATTTTGGAAAAATATCATAATCAGTTAGATCCTGCTCAGTTTAAAGAATATCTTGAGAGAATAATTTCAACTGTGGACATAATGACCGATTTGATGGAAAATGTTCTGTTTATTGGAAAGACTGATAATAAAAAGCATACTTTCTATCCACATCAAAATAATATTATAACTTTTGCTCAGGGGATAACTCGTGATATTAAGCTTACATCAAAATCCGATGTCGAAATAATTCTTAATATCTCTACAGATAGCGAAGTATTTAGTTTCGATGATACTTTAGTTAGGCAGATGCTTTTTAATTTACTAACTAATGCTATAAAGTATTCTCCCGAAAATTCAAATGTTGAGCTGAATGTATATAATGATGAAGATTATATTTATTTTTCAATAAAAGATTATGGTATTGGAATACCCGAAGACGAGCAAGAAAGAATTTTCGACTTATTCTTCCGTGGTTCAAATGTAGGCAGTGTTTCGGGAACCGGTTTAGGAATGACTGTGGTACTAAGGTCATTGAATCTTCATAAGGGGAAAATCGAAATGGATAGTAAGCCTAACGAAGGTTCTGTTTTTACAATATCAATCCCGTTTAATATTGGAAATTAAAAGTATGAAACAAACGATTCTTGTTGTAGAAGATGATGAGCAAATCATAGGATACATTGAAACTGTTCTTAAATTGAACGGTTTCAATGTTATTATAGCTTATAATGGTATGGATGGATTTAATAAAGCTATTTCCGAAATTCCTGATATGATAGTTTCTGACATTATGATGCCAATTTTAGATGGTTATGAACTATTAGCACAGCTTCGAGATGATTCACGAACTGCTAAAATTCCGGTACTTTTACTTTCGGCTCGTAGTGATAAGTCAGACATAAGAAACGGTATGAATCTCGGGGCTGATGACTATTTAACAAAACCATTTGATATTGATGATTTGCTAAATGCTGTAAATACTCAATTGAATAAAACTAAAATTATTACTGATATTTATGATCGGAAAGTTGAAGAAATCAAATCAAGCATTAGAAATACTCTTCCTCACGAGATTCGTACTCCGCTGAATATTATTCTCGGGTATTCTAATATTTTGCTTCAAAAAGAAAATTATAATAATACCGAAGAAATACGCGAGATGATGCACGGAATTAATTATGGTGCTAAAAGACTTCATTCGCTTTTTGAGAATTATCTTTATTATGCAAGTCTCGAATTGATTAGCCATAATCCGACCGAAGTCTCTACCCTTATCCAGAGTGATACTCTGTCTATGGAAGCTATAATTTTGGAAAATATTAATCTTTATGCTGAATTGTACAAAAGACCTGATGATATAAGCTTTTTAATTAATGATTCAGTAATTCCTATTGCTGAAAATTATTTTAATAAAATTGTTAAAGAACTCTTAGATAACGCCTTCAAGTTTTCAAAAGAAAATGATAAGATTTTTGTAAAAGTATCAATCGAAGTCAACAATGTTATTTTCAGTGTTCGTGATAATGGTAGGGGAATGACTAAAGAAAATATCGAAAAAATCGGTGCCTATGTCCAATTCAATCGAAACTTCTATGAACAACAAGGCAGCGGGCTTGGGCTAACAATTACTAAAAAAATTGCAGAATTGCATAAATTCGGTTTTAATATTATCAGCGAGCTCAATGAGTTTACGGAAGTAATTATCACTATTAGAACAAAGTCCGGCGAGGTACCGGTATAATGAAGATTTATTTTATTGGACCATTAGAATCAACATTTGTAAAGCACGATATTGAAATAATGAAAAAACATCATACCTTGATTTGTGATGATTCAAGAATCGGTACCGGCATAAAAGGATTGTTTAATCTATGTAAACTTAGCCTTAAAGCTTGCTATTTTATGCTTAAATCAGATATTTTCTTTGCTTGGTTTGCTGATTATGCTACATTGATGCCTACTGTATTGGCAAAATTATTAGGTAAGAAATCTGTTGTAGTAGCCGGTGGTTTTGATGTAGGATATATTCCAGAGCTTCAGTACGGAGCTAAATACAACAAATACCGTTGGTTCTGTGTGAAAAATACCTTTTTAACTGCTAATAAAATTTTGAGTGTATCGAATTATGCTTCCAAATCACTTTTTTCATTGACATCCGTAATGCCGGACAAAGTCAAAATGATATATAATTGTATTAAAAGCAAAAACTATGATATTAAGGATTATTTGGATATTGATAGAAAATATTTTATTACTACTTCACAGGCTTACGCTCTTAACGAATTTACTCGCAAAGGTTCAGATAAATTTATTGAGACTGCAAGGCGTAATCTGGAAAAAGAATTTATCTTGGCTGGGCTAAGAGGCGATGCTTTCGATGAAGCAATGAAGTTAAGTTCGGGGCTTACTAATATTAACATTATCAAAGGACCATTGAGTCTTACAAATGATATTATTCCGCTTTATAAGCAGTCCTACGCTTATATTCAATTGTCATTAGAAGAGACCTTCGGTTTGTCTGTTATTGAGGCTATGCGTTGCGGATGCCTGCCAATTGTATCTAATCAAGAAGCTGTTGTAGAGGTTAGCGGTAAGTACGGATTAGTTTGCAGTAATGAGTCAGATATTGACAAATATATTGAATATGCTATAAATGCGGAAAATAATTTAAGAATCGAATGCTCCGAATATTCTCTTAAATTCGATATAATTCATAGAGAAAAACAATTGCTATATGCGATTGAAAATCTTTAAATTAATTCTTTAATGCATCCCATACCGTATTGCAAATCAGCTCTATAGAGCCATTATCAATTTTAAATTCTCCCCTAAGGTGCATATTTATAAGATTATTTAAAGGACAAAAAATAAACGAATGAATTATAGACATTTCAAGATTTTTTATTTCATGCATTTTAATAGATTTTTGAATAAACATAATCATTGGCTCGAAAATTCTCATGCACTCACTTAGTATTATTTTATCAAAGTAAGGAGAGTTAGAAAACTGTTCGATATATTTGAATTTGTTAGGATTATCAAGCATAAAGCAGATATATTTTTTCACAATTAAATCTAATGTCTGCCGTCCGGACTGCTCGATATTTACCGATTGAGTAATGTATTCCGTCAATTCGGTTTTTGTTTTTAGATATAACTGAGTTATTATTTCTTCTTTCGACTTGAAATAAATATAAATTGTTCCAGCTGCAACACCGGCTTGCTTAGCAATTATCGACATAGGAGCCTGGTCAAATCCTTTATATGTAATTAACTCTAATGCAGCATTAAATATAGCTTCTTTTTTTAAAGAAATCTGTTCGTCCATTTTAGTACAATACCCCGAATAAATATTCATTCAATTTATGACGCAAAATAATAGTTATTAGTTTAAGCAAATTGTAAAACTGCAATATTCAATATTTCACTTATTCAATCCAATTCTTTAGTTAAGTACAGAGAAAGTCTGTTGCGAAACTATATGATTTCCAATTCCAATTTATTCAACCCTACGGTTAAGAGACTGTGTAAAAAAACCTTTGATTGCTACCGTTTTTTCAACAAAAACAAAGTACTCAAAGTCTCTGATGAGGTTGTCTAAAAAGTAAAAGCATTTCAAAATCGTCATTCTGAGTGTAACGAAGAATCCAGAGTTATCAACAAGTTAGCATTATCTGGATTCTTCACTTCGTTCAGAATGACAATTTTTTAGTCAGCCACTTGAATGGTGCTGAGAATAATATTTGCCGTCTTGTGGCAGTTTTTACACAGCCTCTTAACCGTGCGGTTGATAAGCACTTAGAAGTATGGAAATTTTGAATAAATTAACAGTAAATAAATATATTGAACTTTTGCAACAGACTTAGAGATTGTATATATACTAATTCATTTAGAAAATGATATCAGAGCTGCCATATAGTATTTTGCTCTTTACTATTTTGTGCAGATAAGTATTGGTGGTTTGGGGTTTGGGGATAGAGGCTGAAAGTTGAAAGTTATAAAGTTCGTAAAGTTATAAAGTTATAAAGTTATAAAGTTGAATGTAGGAAGTATAGTGTGAAATGGTTCTTTTCTTTCAACAGCATTAGCTGTTGAACATCGGTAAAATGAAAGTGGCACTCCTTCACATTTCTTCCAACATCGTTAGTATTTTTACATATCAATTCACATTAAATATTATTATACATTATTAGAGATAATTATGTTATATAATAATGTGTTAGATAAGTACTTAAATACTCAAGTATAAAAATATATATAATATAATCCAATAATATTTATATATTTGTGTCATCATAGTTGGCAGTTATATTATTGGAATTGTTATGAAATATTTTCTTATATCACCGGAAAAAGAAGTCTCAGCTATTTATATTGATGTGAATTATCAGAAGAAAAGATATAGACTATCTACTGAAATTGTTATTGAATCGAATTCTTGGAACTATGCCGAACAAGTTTTAAATAAGTCTGCTAAGGACTATAGGCAGATAAATAGCTTACTCAAATCATTCAGAAAAGAAATTGAGGAATTGCTTACTGAACTGAAAATTCAAGTTGTGTTTTTGACTAATGATGAGTTTGTTCAAAAAATAAATTCAATTATTAAACCGAAAAATAACGTGGAGCCTATTCATAATAAAAAAAGTGTTCTTGAATATTTTGCCGAATATATTGCAAATAGAAAAGAATTAGCAAATGCTTCAATAAAAACTATTGTCATATTTGAAACTGTATATAAATTGCTCTCAGAGTTTGAAACATTTAGAGCAAAAATAATTGAATTCGATGAAATTAATTTGTCTTTCTATGAAGAGCTTCAATCCTTTTTCATTAATCAAAAAAAACATCAAAATGCAAATATAAATTTCAACATTAAAATATTTACCATATTTCTAAAATATTGTATTGAAAATGGATATTGTGAAAACTCCAAAATACTGAAAAAAAACAATTTAAAAACCGGTAATAATGACGATTTAATCGCACTAACAGAGAAAGAAGTTAAACAAATCAAAGAACTTAAAACAGATGATAAATTAACTATTATCAAGGACTTATTCCTTTTGCAAATTCAGACTATGCTTAGATTTTCAGATTTGATTAATGTAAAACCGGAAAATATTGATTTCGACAATAAGCTTTTGAAAATCCGGCAAATTAAAACATCTGAATTTTTGGTTATACCTTTGACTAATGCTTCAGTCGAAATACTGAAAAAGTATAGCGGTGTTCCGTCAATTTATAAAGAGAAGTATAACATTCTGCTTAAAAAGCTATGTAAACTTGCAGGAATCGAAGAATCTGTTGAAGTAGTAAAGTTAGTCGGCAACCAAAGAATTGCATCTGTGCAACCAAAGTATAAACTGATTTCATCGCATACAGCTCGCAGAACAGGTATAACAATTCTGCTAACAAAAGGTGTCCCGGCTGAAATAGTGATGAAAATTTCCGGTCATTTGACAACGAAGGCATTTCAAAAATACATTAAAATTAATCAAGATATTGCTATCGAAAAAGTTAAAAATATTTGGAACTCTAAATCATAAACTATTGTATATAACATAATTAAGGTTAAAATGAAATTCTATCTGATTAGACCAATTGAAGAAAATTCATCAATTTATTTGGACGCATTTTATCAGAAATGCAGAATCCGTACATCTACTGCTTTGGTAATTCCATCAAAATATTGGGACGACACAAAGCAAAGAATTACAAATAAGTATTCAAAGTATCTTAAATATAATAATAGACTTAACCATATTAAGGCACAAGTTGAGGAACTAATTTCGGAACTCAAAATAAGAAATAAAATCATAAATTCCGATGAATTTAGAGTTCTAATCAATCAAATAATAAATCCTGAAAAATCCAAAGAGAAAATTAATATATTTGACACTGAAACCGATAATGTATTGAGTCAATTTCATCAATTTATTATACTTAGAGAAAGTTCAAAAACCGTTGTTGAAAGAACCATTGGTAAATACAAAGATGTATATAAAGTAATTAATGATTTCGCGGAGTATAAGAACAAAACAATATATTTCAATGATTTAAATAATACTTTCTATGATGAGTTTTATTCGTATCTTACTTTAATTAAAAGATATAGAAGCTCGTCTATTGAATCAATACTTCGAGTTTTAGCAACATTAATTAATTACTGTGTTGATAAAGGCATTGTAAAAAATGAAAATATTAGCAAGCGTGGTAAAATCAAAAAGGATAAAAACAAACCCGACACTCTTGCATTATCTGAAAATGAAGTTGAAAAAATCAAGAATTACAAAGCATCTGCGATACTTCAAAAGACTAAGGACTTGTTTTTATTCCAAATTGAGACAATGCTTAGATTTTCTGACTTGATGAATTTGAAAAAAGAAAATATCGACTTAGAAACTCAAGAATTAAAACTTTGGCAATTAAAGACTTCGTCATATTTGAGGATACCGCTCAGTGTTCAATCTATCGAAATGATAAGCAAATATAAAGAATTCCCAAAAATGAATCATGGTAATTATATTGCTTCAATTAAAAGATTATGCCGATTTGCCGGAATTGATACACCAACTGAAAATGTCACATTTATTGGCAAGCAGAGAATTTCCGAAATCGTCCCAAAGTATAAACTTATCGGCACTCATACCGCCCGTCGAACCGGCATTACTTTATTATTGACAAGAGGACTGCCTGCTGATATAATTATGAAAATATCGGGTCATAAAGACATCAATTCATTCCAAAAGTACGTCAGGATAACGCAAGATGCTGCAATTGATAAGGTAAGAAGTGCTTGGGAGGAGGATTAGAGATTACTCCATATAATACTTTTTGAAATTTTCTGCCTGTTCAAATATTTCTTTGAATACATCATCTCTTGGAACAGGCGGATAATTGAATTCTGCAAGTATTAGTATTAATGATACTTTTAGCTCAGCCTTTATGTCTTCTCTTTCTGACCAGTCTGTATATTTTGATTTGTCATCTATAGTCTTTTTCACTGCTTTTGATAATTGAATAAGCTTATCTTCAGGATATTCAAAATTATGCTTTTCTGCAACTGCTTTCAGAATATCATAAAATGCTTTTTCTTCAAAACTAATTCCAAGCTCAACAAATGAATTCTTTTCTTTCTTTAGATCTTTATATAATTGACTTAATTGTTCAGCAACATCATCTAATACATCATTGGCAAAAGCTTCGCCTTCTTTTCGTTCGTTGTATTTATTTATTATTGACTTCAATCTCTGAGAGAAATCTATACCTCTGATTTTGTTTATCTTTTTAAAGTCATTTATAGCTTTTGCTAATAGCTGTTGAAGTAGTTTAAGCTTTGTATTCGGAAGTTTAATCTTATCGATCTTTGCCATATACTCGTCGCTAAATATATCAATTCCGCTTTTATTATTGTCTTCAAGCTTAAATATTTCTTCTATTCCTTCGCTAAATATAGCTTCTTGTATTAATTGTCTTACTTTTTTATTCATTTGAGTTATATCTGGCACAAACCCAATAGTGATTTTTTGAATAATTGACCTGATAGCAAAATAAAAATGTATTCTATCTCTTTCGTAATTGTTGATTTCTTCACTTGAACAACACATATTATACCCGGATTTAAGTTTTTTAGTCATGTCCATAAAACGCTTTTCCATTTCTTCGCACTGTTGAGCAAACTCTGCACCTCGATTTAAACAATTGAGCTGTTTTAGCGAATTATTTGAATTGAAATAATCTTTACTATTAAACTTATGAAAAAACATATCAAGCGAGTTCAATTGATTTT
This sequence comes from uncultured bacterium, assembly GCA_942493235.1. Classification (GTDB taxonomy): domain Bacteria; phylum Bacteroidota; class Ignavibacteria; order Kapaibacteriales; family UBA2268; genus ENR-C587. Next base: position 2,259,151 of record OW818676.1, read on the forward strand.
TTACTATTTCTATTGCTTTGGATATATCTTCAAAATTATTTTCATCTATAACAGAATACTTTTTCAATGCTATATTCAAATTACTCTTAATACCGATATAATCAACGACAAGTCCCATTTCTTTACCTTCATAGACTCTATTAACACGTGATATAGTCTGAATTAATGAATGTTGCTGTATCGGTTTATCAATATAAATTGTGTCTAAAAATGGAACATCAAATCCGGTTAGCCACATATCTACTACAATTGCAATTTTGAAATTAGACTTTGCATTTTTAAATTGTCTGTCAAATTCCTTTTTGTCCTCTTTTGCACCGATTGCATTATATAATTCTTGCTCATCATCTTTGCCACGAGTCATTATCAGTTTGATTTTCTCGATTGGTTTTAGTTCTTTTTTATCAATATCCGTTAGTTCTGCTCCGTCTTCACATTCCTTAATTGCTGACCATTCGGGACGTAAGGCAATTATTTCTTTATATAAATTAAAAGCAATTTGCCTACTTGAAGATACAAACATTACTTTGCCTTTTACGCTTGCTCCTTCTGCTACTCTTTTCTCATAATGCTCTACAAAATCTCCGGCAACAGCTTTAATCCTGTCGGGGTCTCCGAGAATTACTTCCAAGTGTGTAGTTGCTCTCTTACTTTCTTCTATTTGATATTCGTTTGCTCCTTCTTCGGAACATTTTAAGTAATATTCTTCAATTTCATTTAGTTTATCTTCATCTAATAATACTTTTGCGGCTCTGCCTTCATACATTATTCGAACTGTGATTTTATCATCAACAGATTCTTTCATTGTATAAGCATCAACTATATTGCCAAATACTTCAAGAGTAGCATCTATTGGTGTTCCGGTAAATCCTACATACGTTGCATTCGGAAGTGAATTATGCAGATACTTGGCAAGACCGTATTTTCTCTCTACTCCTTTATCAGTAATTATCAGCTTTTGGTCAAGATTGATTTGTGAACGATGAGCCTCGTCCGAGATACATATTACATTCGCTCTGTCGGTTAATAAATCAGTATTCTCTGTGAATTTCTGAATAGTAGTCAGAAATACTCCTCCACTATTACGTTTATAAAGCTGAGCTTTCAAATCTTCTCTTGACTCTACATTAATAACCTGTTCATCACCGATAAACTTCTTTGCATTTGTAAATTGTTCAGATAATTGAGTATCCAAATCAGTTCTATCGGATATTATTAGAATAGTCGGGCTTGAGAAATGTTCACTTCGCATCAATAATCGGGTTAGATAGAGCATGGTATAGCTTTTACCGCATCCGGTTGCTCCGAAGTAAGTTCCGCCTTTTCCGTTACCATTTGGTCTCATATTTAGCTTTATGCTTTCGTAGAGCTTATTAGCGGCGTAATACTGTGGGTAACGGCATACAATCTTTGTATCGTTTTTGCTTGTATCAGGGAAATATATGAAATTTCTGATTACATCAGTCAAACGCTTTTTATCGAATAATCCGTTTATCATTGTGTAGAGTGAGTCAATGCCATCGGCTTCTTTGCGTTCGTGCCCTTCAATTAATCTCCAAGCATAGTAGAAATCATAAGCAGAGAATAATGAACCGGACTTATTGTTGACTCCGTCGCTGATTATACAGAAAGCATTATATTTGAATAATTCAGGTATATCTCTTTTGTAGCGGATTGTTAACTGTTTGAAAGCTTCGTTTATATTTATTTCTTCTTTGACGGCTGTTTTGAACTCCAGCACTACTAACGGAATGCCGTTAATATATACTATTGCATCGGGAATGCGTTTCTCATAGCCTATGATTTCGAGTTGGTTGACTATTTTAAATCTATTATTGTCAAGGCAGTCATAGTCTATAAACTGGATAAATAAGTCTTTGCGTGAGCGGTCTTCTCGCTTCAATACGTAGCCGTCGGCAATTAAGCGGATAATCGCTCTATTGCTTTCGTATAATGCCGATGAAGGATAAAGCTCCAAACTGCGGATTATGGATTCAATTTCGTTTAGTGTGATGCCGGAACCGGAATATCTGCCGAATAGATACTCCTTTATATCTTGCTTTAGTAATACTTCGCTTTTTTCTTTGTGGATATGATTTCCCCAAATATGCTCGTATCCTATTGACTGAAATAATTCTATTACCGCATGCTCTAAACTCTCTTCATTAAATCTCATTTTTCCCTTTTTCTTATTAATTTGCAAAATTATAAATTGATACTTATTTCTTCATACTTAATAATTATTTTGATAGTATTCTCAATGAAAACAATTAATTTATTAATTGAAATCTAAAATGTTGTTTTTTGAAAATACTACAAGTTTTTTTGAAGCTCTGGTTAATGCTACATATAAATTTTTCATATCTTTAAAAAGATGAGCATTAAGAACTACTACAGTATCAAATTCCAATCCTTTAGTCAACAGTGTTGTCCCGATACATTTGCCATCAATTTTTCTACCAACACGACGTAAAATATTTCGCCTATTTTTCATTGCTTCATAAACCGTTGTTTTTTGAGAATCTGCATCCTCTATAGCTTTTAACAAAGATAAAAGTAAATCCTTCCTATAGCATTTATGTCTGTTATCTGCAATATAAAAAAAACAATTAATAACAATCAATATATTTTTATAAGAAATATTCTTTTTTAAATTATCAATTGAAAGCTTGAGTGGCTTGATTAATGTTTTATCTTTATCTTTATTTTTTCTTCTCACTCCTTTACTATTTAGCCAATTGTCAACACAGGTTTTATTTGTTAACCTAATTAACAATGCGTAAATATTTGATTCAATATTACTTATTTGTATGTCGTCAACCAATTTGGAGAGATTATAAAATTCTCTATCATCAATTGATTCTATAAGTAAAAGAGAGTTTTTAAATCTTTGCAAGAACTTAATTCTGGAATTAATATTTACAGAAATGGAATCAATAAATAAAATACTCTTCTGAGAACTAATAATTTTAAACAAATAATTAGAATTATCAGGTGCATATATATCTTCTGTTAAAATCAAATCGATATTTCTATATGTTTGCAGATCAATAGCCTTATTGACTAATAAATCATTTCGCATCGATAGTAAATCATTGCCAAGTCCTTCATTATTACTATTTTTCCATCGCCAAGGAATTGTTAATTCCTGACAATTTTCATTAAAATTAGAGAATTGAGTGGAGTCTTCCAAATCAACAACCTTTCCATTAAAATCAAATATTCCTTGCAAAGGATCACCCAAAATATGAGTATCCATAATTTCAGACAATACATTAACTAATTTGTGCTGTTCTATCGTACAGTCCTGAAACTCATCTACGAATAATCCATTGTAAGTAGATTTTATAACATGTTTAATTTCTTTATACTTAAATAATTTTTCAGCTTCTTTGTTGATAAATTTATAGTAAGTATTCCCGTCCTCTTGATTAGGTATATTTTGCTTACAAAATGCTAACACATATTTTTGAGCATAACTTGAAATTGTTTCAACATGAAAATACTTAGATGATACTCCTAACTTCTTTAATTTTTCTTTTATCGATATTATACCAGCATGCGTATGAGTTAGTATTAGTTGCTTCCCCAAGTCATTATCTTGTATATATTTTAAACACAGAGCAATGGAGTGCGTTTTACCATGCCCTGCTGGAGCAATTAACATTGATTTATTATTTGAAACAAAGTTCTCAACATTCATAATCTATCCAACTATTTAGTTCTTCAATTTTATTTTTCAGGACTGTTCCATTAAGACTTTCGTAATGGTTAAATACAATTTGACCTAAAGCTTCACCATGATCAATCCTTTTAAACCACGATTTATCATCTATTTTACCATTTGGTTTTTGAATCTTTAATGTTGCTGATTTATAAATTGCTTCACGTAATTGTGTGCTATACTCTATAAACCACTTATCATGATTTTTAAGTTTAGAATACTCCTTTTCATCACAAGAATAGTTTACTTTTATTTTTTGCCAAACTTCATCTTTACTGGTTTTTTTATCATTTCGGTAATAATCTAAAATATCATCGATAGCATCAGAATTTAAATCATCAAATATTTGTTTTTCAATAGATTTTTCATTGTCCCAATCAAAAATCGAAACACCTTTTTCACGTAATTTTTCTTTACTTGGATTTAAGTTATTATCACTATCGGAATCGCAAAGAACACAAACTGTTAATCCTAAATCATTTAATTTAATAGCTCTATCAGTGAAATTAGAACCTCCAGCACCATCAACATAAACAATATCTTTTAATGTTAAACTATGTTTCCCTTTACTAATTCTATAATTGTCTAATGCTCTACAAAATCCGATTTCTGTCTTTCCTTCACAAACAATAACTTTTTTTGCATAAAGTGCAGATTGACAAGTTCGAATTAGACTCTGATATTTATCTTGCGGAGGGACAAAACATCCTTCTGTACTTCCATCATTATTAACAAGATTATAGATATTTTCACATTCAATTTCTTCAATAATATTTTGCGAATGTGTGGTTATGAAAATTTGCCCTTTATTCTTTTTGTTATCGATAAGCATACTTCGAACTATATGCTTTATTCTATCCGGTTCTAATCCTTGTTCTAATTCATCTATCAAGGAAATACCGCCAAATTTAGCTAATGCACTTTGAATAGCAATAGAAATTATTCTTTTCGTACCTTTACCTTTAAGTCTAAACGGAATAGTATCATCATGTAAGGATAGTTTCCCATCTTTGAAAAATATATCTTTAAAATCAATTTTCGTTGCTGAGTTATGTATATTAAGTCCTAATTTATTTATATTATCATTTATCATACCTAACACTGGTTGTAGATATGAATAATCAGCTTTGTCTATTTGTAATTTAGCATCTCGCAACACGTCAATAATAAATGAATTTTTTGTACCTTCAACTTCTTCTTGTTTAAGTAATGTATATAATGGAAATCCTTTATTCCAATAGAAATGTTGATTAACATAATCTGATACAAGAAATGCATTGATTTTTGCTCTATCAGAAGCACGAATCTCTTTTTCTTCTTGTTGTGCATTTTTAATAAACCACTGCGGTTCCAATTCTCTATCTACTCTTAATATAATATTCAATATTGGAAATGTGTTATCATTAATTTCTTCTTGGATATTTCCATTGTTGTCACAATGAATAATATCCAGACCATATTTGTCTTCAGTAATAAGTAATTCCGGCAGTTCATAAATAAAGATAGAAATTTCTATTGATTCATCAATATTGCAATTATAAAAATCGGTATCATAAAAGCTTAAATTATAACTTGGTGATAATACATAAGAAATAGATTCAAGAATTGTTGATTTCCCTGTATCGCCTCGACCAACAAGACAAATAAAATCATGATTCCAAAAATTCCCATCAAAAGTTTTAATTCCACGAAAATTTGAAATTTTCAAACTATGAATTTTCGACATAATCTCCTTACCCTCCTGCCTTTGTTAATTTAGATAATAGTAATTCTTTTAATTTATTTAGATTTTGGTTTTCTTGAAATTTCAAAACTTGGTAAACATCAATAGGTTTACTTACAATTGAGAATATTTCTTGAATCTCTGTTAAAGGAATCAGTATTTGAATTGTATTAAACGATGTATGAGTTAAATCATATTGAGCAGAAGACCCTGATGCAAGCTCTACCATTGCCTTATAGGTATCCTTCATTTTAAGAAAACGAAATAAGAAGTCTTTTTTGATAAAACTTTCAATTGGGATAATTTTAAAGCAATTATTGTAAATCACTCCAACTTTATTTCTGAATACCATACCTACTTGTCCAGTTCTTGAAATAATAATATCATCTTTATTTGCTAAATTCTTCTTGTCAACTGATTCATCAATAAAGATTTCTTTTGTATCATTCACTAAATCTGTTATTCTAAGTAACGGAATGCCAGTATCCTTTACTAAATGACTTGTTGTTGCATTCATAACAAGACCTTGGCTGAGTTTGACATATTTGCCAATTTTATCAAAAACCCATCCCTTCGGAATCTCACCCAGCTCAGACTCAATCATCTCTCCACCGCTTGATTTATATGGCTTGCCTTCTTCATTCGGGAATTCAAAATCCACAAACCACTCTCTATAAATAGCTTGTGCAGTTTCTTCAAGCTTTTGGCATAGCTTTTTATTAAGCTCTATTCGGTTTACTATTGTGTTATATTCCTTTACTATTTCCTTCTGTTTATCAATATGAGGGACAGGCAGAGTCATATTAGAAAATGAATCCCAGCTTAAACCTCCACGAACATCAGCATCCGTATAAAAGCAAGCATTCCTATCGAATTCGGCTCGTGAAAACCACATCATCAGATATTCAGGTAATAATTTTGTCTTATCCACTACTTCAAATACATTATAAGCCGGTGATACGATAAAATCATTATCCGATTTCGATAAAGCAACTGGCAATCTTTCGTCCCTTCCAACATGCATTCTATTACAAGCAAATTGTTCTTTTTTTACAATTTTATACGTAGATAAATCAGTACCAACAATATTTGCAACTGACGGCATAAAATACTTATCTATATTAATACCCAGCAGAGTATCAATATTAAGAGCAGAGTTTCTGACATCCACCAATTGAATATAATTACCTATTTTATTATAATTTGATTTCATATATTTTTGTTTAGTCCTAATTCATTTCATTTATTTTATCAAATTAGTCAATGCGTCAATAATTGCACTAACGGATTTTTTATCTATCATAGAAAATGCAAACCATTTTTTCCCCAAATCTTTTAGAGAAGCTCCTAAATGATATACAATTTCATTATCAATTATCAAAAATCGGTCGTGGCTATAAGCAAATGAGTGATATTTGATAATTGGATATTGTTCATTTGCTTTCTTAATATCTAATTCTAACTGCTTAGTAATATTTTTAGTCAGTAATAGTACAGGTACATTCTTTTGTTTTTTAGTCAGATGAGTTAATGTAGTCTCGTCTATGTAATTATCAATCAATATTATTGATTTTTGTGCAGAGCGAATAATATCCGAAGCCAATTTATAGGCATCAAAAACCTGACCATTAAAAAACACACCCTGAGTAGGAATAGAATTAGTGTTTATTTGAAAATCAATTTCATTAACCTTAGAAATCAAAGTTTGCACATTATCTTCTAATCTGTTTACTCTCTGATTAATTGAATACCCTTTTAGCAAATAGTCTTTCAGTATTTTATTTGCCCAAATACGAAATTGTGTTCCTTTAATTGAGTTTACTCTGTACCCTATAGAAATAACAACATCTAAATTATAATGTTTTACATTGTATTTTTTACCATCAGTGGCAGTAGTTCGGAAATTCCGAACAACTGAAATTCCATCTAATTCCCCCGATAGAAAAATATTTTTGATATGCTCACTTATATTAGCTTTACTACTATCAAACAATTCCACAATTTGCTGTTGCCTCATCCAAATTGTATCATCAGCAATATTGACTTCAAAATATTTTGTTGAATCCTTTGGTTGATATACTACAATTTCATTTTTCAATTCCATAGCTTCTCCTTGTTTGGTATCTATACGAACTCATAAACATATCAAATTTTTTATAATTTGCCATATCCGTTCCGATAATATTAGCTACAGATGGAATAAACAATTTTGCAATGGTTAAACCCAGCAGAGTATCAACATTAAGAGCAGAGTTTCTGACATCCACCAATCGAATATATTCGCCTATTTTTTTATAATTTGATTTCATATATTTTTGTTTAGTCCTAATTCATTTCATTTATTTTATCAAACCGATAATGCTTCAATAATTGCACTAACAGATTTTTTATCTATCATAGAAAATGCAAACCATTTTTTACCCAAGTCTTTCAAAGAAGCTCCCAAATGAAAAACAGTACCGTCGGAGGCAGTTGTCGCAAATTTTGCGACAACTGGTATTCCATTTAATTCTTCTTTTAATACATTAGCTATATGCTTGCCAATAGTTTTAATATCCCTATCGAACAGCACAGCCAATTGATGACGATTCAGCCAAACAGATTCATTATCTACTTTTACTTCTAAGTGAGTTGATAAATTATCCAATTGATATACTACAATTTCATTTTTCATTTTACTATTTATTCTATTTTCGCTATTATCCGATTTCATACCCCAACTCTTTAAATACATTCAAAAGTTCGATTTTAGATTCTTCTTCTTGTTTAAGCAATTGAGCGAATTCACTTTGTAGTGCCTTCATCTTTTCGTCAAAATCAATATTTTCATCACGATTAATAAACTCAATATATTTACTTGGAACAAGCGAATAGTCTTTTGCTCTAATTTCATCAATATCAGCACTAAAGCAGTATTCAGCAATATTGAATTCAGCTTTGTCAAAGCTCTCAGCAGTCTGCCAATTATGGAAAGTAGAGGCAATTCTGCATATATCGTTTTCAGAAAATTGAGTAAACTTCTTTTCAAATGGTTCGCCGATTTGACGTAAATCCATAAATAGTATCTCGGATTCACGATGACGATATTTTTTAATTCTGTTGTTAATTTCAATAGTTCTAGCTTTTTTATTTTTATTCAATATCCACATTGTAACACTGATATTGGTAGTGTAGAACATATCCTGCGGTAAAACCAAAATAGCTTCAACTAAATGATTCTCAATAAGCTTTTTGCGAATATTATATTCTGTACCGGAACCGGATAAAGCACCATTAGCAAGGATAAAGCCCGCAGTGCCGTTAACAGAGAGCTTAGAAGCCATATTCAATATCCAAGCATAGTTAGCGTTTCCAGTAGGTGGGACATCATAACCATTCCAACGTGGGTCGTCAGTGAGTTCATTCTCTGCTCTCCATTGCTTTTGATTAAAAGGTGGATTCGCCATAATAAAATCTGCTTTAAGGTCAGGATGTTGATCTCTGAAGAAAGTATTTTCCGGTACGGCTCCGAGATTGCCGGAAATACCTCTGATAGCAAGATTCATTTTAGCAAGTTTATATGTTGTAGATGTATATTCCTGTCCATAAATCGAAATATCCTTTTTATTACCACTATGGCTCTCAATAAATTTAATAGATTGAACAAACATACCACCAGACCCACAGCAAGGGTCATAAATTTTACCTTTGTACGGTTCGATAATCTCGGCTATAAGGTTTACAATACTTTTCGGAGTGTAGAATTCACCTTTGCCTTTGCCCTCTGCCAAAGCGAATTTACTAAGAAAATACTCATAGACACGACCGACAATGTCAGTTTGCTTATCACGTAAAGTGTCAATATTATTAATAGTATCAAGCAAAGAAGCAAGTTTACTAACATCGAGATTAAGCCTTGAGTAGTAATTATCAGGCAATGCACCCTTAAGGGCAGGATTATTTTTTTCAACAGTAAATAAAGCAGTATCTATTTTAATTGCAATGTCCGGCTGTTTGGCATTGTTTTTCAGATAGCTCCAGCGAGAGATTTCGGGTAGATAGAATACATTTTTCATAGTATAGAATTCAACCATATCTATATATTGTTCTTTTCCGTCATTGATTAATTCAATTCTTCTTTCTTCAAATTTATCGCTTGCAAATTTCAGGAAAATCAGTCCCAGAACGACATGTTTATATTCGGAAGGTTCTACAGAACCACGTAATTTGTTAGCTGAATCCCAAAGTGTCTCTTCAATACTTTTTTCGTTTTTATTTTTAACTGACTTTTCTGCCATCTAAAATCTCCAATTAACAAGACTATTAAATATTATTTGTGAAAGTATAAATGTAAAGGGTAAAAATGATAAACATGATGTTTATGAAAAATCACAATTTATACAAATTTCGCTATGCAATTTAGCAAAATCTAACGTGAATTCAAAAATTTAAAATTTATTTGTAATATTCATAAATAAGGTAAAATGTGAAAAAAATCTTGCACAAAACATATTATTATGTTAATTTGAGAAATGTTATTGGGCAGGCAGTTGACTGATACTGATTTATTAAACATATAACAATTATCAAAGAGGAAAGGTTTAAAATGGAAGAAAAAGAAATGGTAAATGCTCTATTAGGAGATATGGGAAAAAGCGATAAATACGAAGAGAAAAAGAAAGCATTTGAAGAAATAGCTACTAATATGGAAAGTATCAAAACGGATAACCCGATATTTAAGAAAAGATTAGAGTATTATATTGAAGCATTAAAACAAACAAAAGATATATTTACTAATCAATACCTGAAATATATATCATATTTCAAAACTGGTTTAGAAAGCCAATTAAAAGAGGGCTGTACTTTGGAAGACAATAGTTACAAAGTAATTAATGAAAAGCTGAGCTTGTTAATATCGCAATTTGAAGAAATAAATAATTTACTTGAAACCACACCATTAGTTGAAACCTCAGATGTTCTATTAGATTATGACATAATTGCATTAATGTTAATTAATATGGCTAAGATACAAATTAGAGAATTTGCTTATAACATAGAAGTTGCGAATAGCTATCCGATATTTTGTTATGATATTGAAAAAATAAGTGAATTTGCATTAAAATGGTTTATTAACCCGATAGATTCGTATAATTATGTGAGTTGGTTATTAGTACAACTAAAAACATATAAAGTTATTCAAAAATATACAAAGATTATATTATCCGAAGAATTGGACTTTACATATTGCAATACACCTGCTAAATATAACGTATTGGGATTCATAGAATATTTTTCTTTTTATATGAAAAGAAAAAATATTAATAATTTCGATAGTTTGACAAATCTTTATCAAGAAATGATTGAAGATGATGATAGTACAAAAGCAACCAAAGATAGCCTTGAGTCATTAAAAAATGACATACAAAATTTACTATCAATGGAAACAAATCTTAGTCATATAAATAAAAATAATGGTGGAAGTAAATCGAATTATTTAATTCATATAAACGGCAATATTACTGATTTCGCGAGAATAATCGAAAACCTTAAAAAGGCAGAAATAATTTCAAAAAAGACAGAAGATGTTAAAATAATAAAAAACTTTATACACACAGAATCTTCAAACTTTGACAAAGCTTATAGACAATCAAGTCTAAGATATAGACAAAATGAAATAAATAAACAAGAATCATTTACGGAAAATTACTACAACTTTATAAAACTTTGCATTGAAAATTTACCTGATAATCAGATTTTCAGACTAAATAGTTTTATTAGTAAAATGAAATAAAATAAAGCTTAATAATGTAGAATCTACAAACTCTACAAATTCCGATTTCCTTTTATCGTTTTTGCCTCCGATTGTTTTAAATAATAATAGGAGGCAGAATGCCAACAAAAAAGCAAATAGTTCTAACATCGAGTGCAAATGTAAAAGCATTTGCAGAGTTATACAAAATGCCTTTATTGTCAGTTACCGCTGACAGTAGAGGCATTCCTGTATTTAGTTTACTGTATTTACAATTATTATATTACCGAAGCTGTGTAGCAAAATTCTTTTGAAATCGAACATTAATGACGACTTTCAAGAAATTAATTCTAATGAATGAAAAGCTGGGAAAAACGAAAAAAAACAAATATTAAAATAAATTAAAGTGAGGTCAAAATGACACAAAATTGCACAAATTGCATAATATCAAGCGAACTATTAAAAGAGATAAAAATCTTGAGACAAGATAATTTTCATTTAACAGATAACTTTTCAAAATTTGCCAATCAGATTAAGCTATATATTAAAGGCATGAATCAACAAAATGGAAATTCCGCCGATGGCTTGATTTCAATTAAAGATATATGTACCAAGCTATCAATTACAAATGCAACGGTGCATAATTGGGTTAAAGGTGAAATTATCAAAAAATATAAAATAGGAGGAAGAACTTACTTCGATATGAATGAAGTGAGCGGAATGCTCTCCAAGAAGGGTGGAAATAACTATGGGAAATAATTTAATCGCAACATTCAATACAAACTTTACTAAGAAAAGCTGGATAGAGCTGTTAGAAAATAACGGTTGGATTTGTACAAACTCAATGAATAACCCATATTTTCGCCGTCCAGGCAAAAATGAAGGGAATTCAGGCATTTTGATTGTTAATTTCGGTATTATATTGTTCCATAATTTTAGTTCAAATGCTAATTTGCCGGAAAAATCGAATAATAAAGTAACATATAATGCTGCAGAGCTTGTGATTTATTTCTATTTTCAAAATAATCTAAAAGAAGCTTTCGATTATTTCAGAGAATATCTTAGTAAATGCCGATATAGGAAACTACCAATTAATAACAATAATTTACAAAAATCGAAAAATATAATAGATTTTTCAAGTATTTATGAAAAGAGCATTTTTAATGAAGTTGGCGAAGAAATGTTCACTGTGGCTGTGAACGAAAAAGTCATTAATAAAATAACAGAAACTGATATATTAACAAAAAAACAAGACTTTGTTGATTTGACTACAGGATTTAGGAATTCAACTTTGACAGATATAGAAATTGCTGTAGCCGTTGGTAACGGATTCTCTATATTACCATCTTGTTTCAAAGAAGACAAAAATGGTGCAATCTACAAAATAGCCGACCAGTGGGCATATAGCAATTTAATTGTTATTGATATTGATGCAGGAATGACTTTAGCCGATTTTTATAAACATACAATTGCAAAAAACACAATTTTAACATATACTACATGTAGTAATACAGATGATAATCAAAGATTTCGTGTGATTTTACCTTTGCCTCATTTTGAATCAAAAATTAAAAGGTATCAAGAGTTTTTAAAACTATATTCTGCAAAAAGCAAAGCAGATGCACAAGCAACATCGGCTTCAACTTCATTTTATGGCAATTCAAATGCGGATATATACTTAAACAAAAAAGGGATAACTCTAAATTATCGTAATGGATACTTAGTAAAATTTTCTAATCCTCGTGAGGAACCAATATTCAAATGTTTGTTTAAAAACGGTAATTCGATAATCGAGAATTTCAGTAATGAGGACAAGATTTGCGAATATATTTACAAAAACAGCTCAGAACTGTTAAGCATTTATTTGGTAGCTTATGATAATATTACAAATACGGCTGTTCATTTAACAAGAGGAATAATATGGACATCTCTCAAATAGAATACAAAAAACAAAGTATTGAGGATTTGAAGAAATTTTATAATACAGATAATTCGGATATTCCGGCAGACCTTCAAGGTCTGCTGGATATACAAAATCAATTAAGGGAGATAAAATCAAAAACAATTGAATTTTCGAGACCTATTATTTACCAAAAAACTATATCACTAATATATCCGAATACTATAAACGTAATTCAAGGCAAAAAAGGACAGCATAAAAGTAGATTAGCGGAAAACTTTTGTTATGAATTGCTAAAAATAAACAATAGTATTATTAACCCAATCGGATTATCCCGTAATGAGGATTACAATTATACAGTTGTTTATATTGATACCGAAAGAAATCAAAAGGAGCAATTTCCTTTTGCTCTGCAAAATATTCTTTTAAAATCCGGTTACAATATAGAAGATAATCCTGACGATTTTCAATATCTTTCACTTATTAATATTGACCGTAAAGAGAGATTTAATAACATTAAAACTTACATAGAACATATAAACAATCTTCACAAAGATAAACAGATATTAATTGTACTGGATGTAATGACTGATTGTGTTGAGAATTTCAACGACCCAGCTAAAAGTATGGAGTTGATTGACTCAATGAATAGACTGATAAATGAATCAAACGTTACCTTTTTATGTTTAATTCACGAAAACCCAAGTGGAGATAAAGCACGTGGGCATTTAGGAACAGAAATTATCAATAAGGCTACATTGGTGATGCAAATCGCTTATGAGAAAGACTCCCAAAACAATGATACTGATTTAATCAAAATGAGTTTCTTGCATTGTAGGAACATTAAACGTCCTGAACCGGTGTATCTACGATACTCGCCGGAAATAAAAGGACTAGTTTTAGCTGATTCTCGATTTACATTTGAAAATACTGATAAAAAGAATCATAAAGCGAGCATTGAAGAACTGAAACCATTTTTTAATAAATTGATTAATAAAAGAATTTCAAGTTCTGTTTTGATTAATGAAATTTCAAAAGAATTGAATTGCTCAGCAAAAACTATATGCACTCGCTTGAACAATCACATCCAAAATAACTACGAGTTTGAGTATGAAGACAAACTTTACCTTTTCTGCCGTGATAAAGTCGGAAAGGAAATATTTTATTATCTTTCCGATACTATCAAAAAAGAGCCTGATGAAATACCTTTCTAATAACTTGGGAACTGAATTTTTTATTTACAAAGAATTTTGTTCCCAATCTCTTCTGTTTTTTTATCAAAATAATTTTCTAAAAGTACTCAGTGAAATAACGTTGGAAAACGGAAAAGGGGTATATAAGGGTTTTCCAGTTTCCAACGTTTATTTCTACATTTTTATATATCGAGTAATTACTTGTATTATAATTGCTTACGTAGATTATTTAAACTTCAAAATAACGTTGGAAAAATAGAGTTTTCCAACGTTATTTTTTAAAAAGAAAATACATTGTAAGTATCTATATTACATACAATTATAAATAGTAAAAATTGATGAGCAATAACGTTGGAAACTGGAAAACCCTTATATAGTGCCTTTCCGTTTTCCAACGTTATTATTTTGTCAAAGAAATTTGAGTCAAAAAGCCTGATTTTTGAAAATATACTTAACATATAATCAAAATCAGCATCTTTGAATTGAAAACAACTTGAAATAGAGTTTGACATAAACATTTCCGAGATTTTATATGATATTGGTACTTTAGAATTGAAATTCTGTTAATATTATCAAAAAATAAGCCTATAAATAGCATTTATATTGATGATTTCCGGCATAATCGCTTAATCTCTCTTAAAACCTCCCGAAAATAAAGCCAAATTATGCCAAGTAATGCTAAGCTTATGCCAAATAATGCCATATAATGCTAATGTTTTGCCATATTATGCCAACAATAAAGCCAAATTATGCCAATCCCGAAAGTCAAAATTTTCAAACCGTAAATTTTCCGGAAATGCTATTTTGCCTGATTGAACAATTTCATTATTTGAAAAAGAAAAGCCTCAATTTCAAAATATTCTTAATAAAAAATTTCAAAATAATCTCATAAATCTATTTTTATTGTTTAACAATCAAGTGAGTATTATCAACTAATAATTGAAGCCCATACTCAGCGTATAATCAAAAGAATCAAGTGTTATATACATATACTATATGCTCTTGCTTGATTTGTCTATAAAACTACGTTATAAATGAAATAGAAGCTAAAAATCTAATAAAGTAAAATGCAATATAAATTGTAGTAGCTTCAATACTCAAATCCGAGCAGGTATCAAATTCTTTTCCAATCTAAGAATTTGAAAAGTATAATTGCAAATTTTGCAAAAGATATTTCGAATTCCGTATATTCAATTCAGACTCAAAAACTGAGTTTATATGTTATGGAAATCACGACGGCAAATACGATAACAAATCGAATATTTGCACACCTTGCTCAACAGAGAAGAGAATTGGGTTGATGTGTTGGGTTATACAATATAACAAACCCCAATACTACAGATTAATCTGGTAGAATTGGGGAAGATGTTTAATTAAATATCCTTTCAGATAACAGATATTTCTTTAGAGTATAAAATATAACTTAATAACGTTTGAATGTTATATCTTGACAAATCTTTTAGAAATCGAGTATTTATCATATTTGATATTTATCCAATATGATCCGATTGGTAAATCATTAATATTGATGTAATTTGAATAATTATTTTCGAAATGCTTAACTAATACGGAATTTGAATTGTAAATATCTATTGATATAATCGGTAGGTTATCTTTTATATTCAAGTTTATTATTTCATTAGCCGGATTTGGAAATAGTTGATTTCCCAAGCAATTGGATACATCTGATTCTTCATCAATTCCTAATATTCCTAAATCAAAACCAACCATTGCCGAACCACTTAAATCATTCATAAGAAGATATCTATTGTTATCTGAAATCGCATAAGTATTTGGTTCCATACTTTGATACCATACTTCAAAGGATTTAGCCCAATTATTTGTTCTATAAGCAATAATTGTATTTAGTGGAGTAATTCCAAGAATATATTTCATATCGTAACTAATACTGATATTTTTTATTGCCATCTGAATAGGCAATTCTTCTCTTGTAAAATCGCTGAAACTAATTCTGATTAATTTTTCTAAGTCGTTATTATAATAATAAATATAGTTATCATCAGCAGTAAACGTTATTTTTAATGGAATTTGTACTTTTAATTTTGACTTATCGCTAATTCTAATTAGGTACAAAGTGTCCCAAGTATTTGCAACATAATAATACAGATAATCATCATTTAAAAAGTTGTAGTTTATACTATTTGGATTAGCAATTATTATACTATCCTTTGTTATTTGATTTCGAATAAGAAATCGCGTATCGTCATTTTTGCATAACAATATGTATTTTGAATGAGGTGATACTGATTTGATTTTGTAATCATCTGGTAAAACTACACTATCAAGCTTGTTATTATTATCTATATCGTACATTTCATAATTATTTTGTTCTGAGTTATAAGTTAAATATGAATTTGAGTTGTATTTTGTTATAAAGTAATCATTTGAAGTATAAGCCAATTTTCCGTCATCGTAATTATACAATTCAGCATTTAAAGAAAACTTATTTGTGTAAGTCGATAATATTGAATTTGAATACCATGAAGGTATAGGATTATCCTCTTTAAATATACAAGAAGTGCTAATATTTGTATTTAGATTTTTCACATAACACTTGTTAAAATAATTCATCAACGTTTTAGCACAAATCATCGATTTAACATAAGCATTTACATTTAGACAAGCATATTCGGATGTAAATAAATTGTCATTATTGGCTTCATAAACTATATTATTCGTTATAAAGTTATAAATATAAGATGTTCCCGGTTCTATTCCAAAGCCTGAATAAATTTTAGTATTAATAATTACTTCATCAGAGTTATCTTTAATATTGACAATGTTTCCAATCGAAAAATTATCAGTTAGTTCGTAAGAATTATACAAATTATTAGAAACATTATATGAATATATCGTTTTCTTATCAATCGTGTTATATAACAATATATAGTTTGGATTTTTTGTTTGTTTGAATTTCCATTTGGTTTTATTATCATTTGGAAATTGAGCTTCCTGAATAGTGCTCATATCTGATAAAGAACATATATTTAGCATTGCTTTTGAATTTGTCTCATTAATCAAATTAATAACAAGCTCATTATTCGATAGAAAATCAATTTCATCAATATTATAATTATTACCATCTTTTTCAAATTCAGATTGAAATCTATTAATTACTTCATTTTTTTCTAAATTGAAAATCAAAATGGAATCTCCGAAAACAATAGCCTTTTTTTCGTCAGGACTTATTTTAAGGTTTTCACCAAGATATTCATCTACAGGAACCTTCCATTTTTCTTCTTTCAATGTAGTCAAATCTATTTTTTTAATGTAGGTTTCATAGGATACATTTGAATAGTAATCTGGATTGAATCTTAAGTAATATCTCTCAATACTATAAGCATGACTATTAACAATTCTGTCAATATTCCCGTAATATTTATAATACTCCTCAGCGTTGCTAATTTTAAAAAACACGGTATAAGCACTAAAATAGATTCCATAATATTCTCCGTTATCATCGGAAATTATTGAATAAACTTTTTGATCGGTATGCTCTCCATATCGCTCCCAATTAATATTAGATTCAGTAGCTAATAGTCCAACATAACTAATAAAATAAAGAAAACAAATTTTAAATAGTAATTTTTTAAACATAATAAACTCCAAACAAAATGAATGTATTAATTCTTATATAAATAGATAAAGTAAAAGATGTTACTCTCAATTGCAATTTAACTAACTTCGAGATAAAAATCAAATATTTTCATAGTATTTTCAAATGTTGTAAAATATACATAAAAGTATTCATTTTATTTAAAAACTACTTAATTGTAATCTGCTTTCCGAATGGTTCATACAGATATGAGCCGACTATTTCGGAGTTTTTAAGTACTAATTGCTTATTTCCCAATTGATCCATAATTTTATAGTGTTTATAATAATTACAGTTTTCCTTGTTTTAGAAATTCCATATCTCGCAGCTATAGTATTTCTCCCACAACGGGTCTATGCTTGTAAATCTGCCTATCTCTTCATCATATTTACGCACTCCAAAATCTCCGAGACTGCTCTCTATATCAAAGTACAAATATAACAAATATTTGCGGCTATTTAAAACAATCCCCCTCAAAAATATTCGATTTTGAGGGGGAAGTATTAAATTCAATTATTCATAGCCGTATTCTAAATATTCTTCTGGTATCTGCATATCAGATCCGTCAACAAATTCAACGGTATAAGTCGTTACTCCGATATTTAATTTATAATAATCTGATAAAACATGATTATTAATATATACTATACCACATATTGATCCTAAATCACCAGGTCTGTACATTTCAGGAGCCGACTTTTTTATTATTATATTATCACCATAAGTAAACATAATGATTCCTTTTATTTTTTAGGATTAAAAATTATATCTAACCAATGCGGTAAATCTGGAATATCAGGTCTGTGGGCATGTGGCTTTTGCCCTTCAGGACTATGGCTTGCTCCATGCTTTCCATCTTTTCTTACTCCAGTTGGTTTACCATCTTTATCTTTAACTTGTACAAAATCACCATTAGGACTTTCATTAAGCTGTTCACCTGCTTTAACTGGAATTACATTACCATTTGCATCTACTACATTTACCGGTTCTGCAACTGGCCCTTTAAAGGGATTAGTATTTTCAGTCGCATTTTCTGTAGAATTAAAAAGTGGTATTCCAAGGAAATTTTCACTCTCCGTTTTAAATTCAGTTTTAGTTGTAGATGGTGACACCTGTTTCTTTTGTGTTGGACCTGAATCACCACTCAAAGCCAGTGGTGAAAGTAATATTAAGGGTACTGAAGTAGCTATTATCGGCAAAGCTCTCGCAACAGCACCAACAGTAGTCCAAAAACCGGGTGAAAGAATTCCTTCCGCCATCCCGCTCCCATCACTACCCATCACCGGATTATTAGAACAATAATGGTACGGAGTCCAGCTATAGTATTTCTCCCAGAGCGGGTCTATGCTCGTAAATCTGCCTATATCTTCATCGTATTTTCTAACGCCTAAATCTCCGAGACTCTATGTTATTTAAAATCAATAAAGAATTTTAGGCTATCTAAATTTTCATGCTTAATTTGCTGATTTAGAAATAAAATTTGTTTTATAGTATCTTTAACATAAATACCATCGAAACTAATAAAGCATTTTTTGATTACGTATTTGGGAAGATTTGTAAACAAAGTATCAGTAAACTTTCCAATATCCCAATTGTAGTTCCAGCTTTCATCATTTGGAAAATTAAATTTATCTTCGCAAGCAATGTTTTTCCACCTTATTGAAAATCCCTTATATTTTTTATTCGGAAATCTTTTTAATTTAAGATAATAAGAATAACTTTTATATGAGTACTCAATAACCACAAATCTTGATTTCAAAAGCTCGGAATAATATTTTTTATATCTAATTAGTTTAATATCGTTATTCTCATTTGTGTACTTAAATAAAGACATATTTAATTGAGCCAAATCAAAATTTAATACTTCTATATTGTAGGAAGAGTCATCTATTTGAATTTTATCAATTTCTCTAAGAGTTAAATAATGTTCTTCTGACTCAATATATTTTTCAATCATTTTTCCCCTATAATCATTTTGATTCTGATTACACGACATGAACAATATTGATAAAATTAATAACACGAATAATTTCATTTTGATTGTCCTGTGATTGTTTTACCATAATTGTAATATTCTTTTGTAAATTCATCTCTCATCTCTTCTTTTAATTTACCATCTTCAAAGTATTTCTGAAATTGATCTGGTATAAAATTACCTTCATTTTTACTTGTATATTCTCTTCTTTCAATAATCTGATCCAAGGAAAGATAACCCGCAGAAAACAATGCGGAATAAACTTGAAAATGCCTATTATTCATTAAGTGCAAAGTTTCTTCAAACATAACACTTTCTGTATATCTTACATCATCGGGGTTGTCATCATTATACACCGAATAATCAAGTGCAATTTCATTAGTTGTTTGCTTTGCTTGTCCATAAAATTCACCGTTAGAATTAACAATTCCTACAAAATAGATATTACTTCTAACAGCTTTTGCAATATTGGGGGCATAATGCCTGCTATTAGGGTCATCCCATCCACCATTCCGTCCTTCGCAAGCCAAGCTGTTTAATTGATCCTCAATTCATTTTGAATATATAGCATTCGGAGGAGCAAGCTCATTATAAAGCTTTGAAGTAATTAGTCTATCTTTATTTATTACCCAATACCATTTTCCTCCTGGATCTTTCCCCATTACCGGATTATTGCTACAATAATGGTATGGAGTCCAGCTATAGTATTTCTCCCACAATGGGTCTATACTTGTAAATCTGCCTATATCTTCATCATACTTTCGTGCGCCAAAATCTCCGAGAGAGCTCTCTAAATCAATGTACAAATATAACAAATATTTGCAGTTATTTAAAATAAGCCCCCTCAAAATTATGAATTTGACTTTTTGAAGTAGGGGGCTAATAGCATTTAGTCTTTATAGCTTAATACTCCCGAAAAACAATCTACAAATACAAATTTTCTCTTATTTATTAAATAACAGATTAATGAATTGAAAATATTTATATCTTTAATTTCTAACTTACATTTATACCAAGACTCAGTAATTCTTTCAAAATAATTTTGATTAATATCTTCTAAACTGATAGTATCAAAATAGGAGAAGATTGATTTGTTTAATTTAATAATGCCAAATTGCAATAAATTTTCAATTGAATCATTTTTTAAAACTATTGATTGATTATTTATAAGAATTCTAAGCATATCTATATAGAAATCTCGATAATTTGATTTATTCATTGTTGGAAGAATTTTCTTTATATATAATGAGTACAGTAAATTTCGAGTAATTAATATTCTTCCTTCAAAATCAATAGTTTGAATATTAATGCTTATGTAAATATGATGAGAAGAACCATTTGACAATATTCTATACCAATATAGTGAATCAGTGGCACTTTGATCTTTTGAACCAATTGATTGACCTAATAGTGATATTGTTAATATTTGAAATACAAATAGAATCATTAAATTATTTTTCATATCTATTTCCTCATATAATCATTTAAATATTGACCGGGTATTTTGAATCCTTGATAAGTGTCGGTAGGGTTTTTCCCTTCAATAATTCTTTGAATATTCTGCATATTAACTGCTCTTACGTCATTTTTATAGACACCTGGTGCACATTGTTCATAATCATTATTCCCAGTCATATAATCATAAAAATGTCCGAATACTTCATGTGATAAAAATTCACTATAAGATGTTCCATTGTTAATATCTTGAAGACTAACTAATAAAGTTCCACCCATTGGTGTTCCATATGCCCCAAAAACATCTTGATTATCAGGTGTGGCCGAATTAGCAAAATCTGACAATCTATCATTTGTTTCCGTAATATTATATGAAAATTCGGATTTTACTAATAAGTCCAATCGTGTCATAAATTCAGAACTGTTTGAATTTGAAAATCCTTTTAATGCATCAAATGACTTTGTAACAAATGAATTGTTACCTTTATAAGCCTTACCATCTTCATTATATAATTTTCCGTTTTTATATTGTACCTTTTTATCTACCGTATTTGTTGAACCGTCATCTTCAGTAACTTCTTCTTTATAAGATATCCAAACCTCTTTTCCACTCGGGTCACTCCCCATCACCGGATTATTGCTACAATAATGTATGGACTCCAAGAGTAGTATTTCTCCCAGAGCGGGTCTATACTCGTAAATCTGCCTATATCTTCATCATATTTTCGCACACCAAAATCTCCGAGACTACTCTCTATATCTTTTTCTTTACCGATAAAAGAAAGCCTGTCCTTGCTTGAACTCTCAAACAAAGTAATCTGTTTTCCAAATGGTTCATACAAATATGAGCCGACTATTTCGGAGTTTTTAAGCACTAAATGTGTATTACCTGTTATTTGCATACTTTGTTTAAATAACTTATCAATATCTTTGCAAATATAGTAAATATTTATGAATATTATTTATATTTTTTAATACTAAGTTGGGGTAAAATAATAATAATAATTTCCATCAATGTGTTTGAAAACTGTGCCTTCTCTTCTTTCAGGTTTGAATATATAATTATCTTCAATAAATATAATTGAAGTGGTTTCGCTTAACATAAATCTTATAGTTGTTAAAGAAGTTGGGCTGTTTGAAATACAATATAAATCAAGAATTTTCAATATTTTAAATAAGATTTCAATTTCAGCATTCATATTATTAGTATAAGTTAAATCTATTTTTTGTTTTTTTAGAATATCATTAAACAATAAAATACCTAGTTTTATATCAAATTCAAAACGTTTTTCATTTTTATATTTGAATAAATAAACACTACTCTGAAAAAATACATTATTTTTTCTTATAGACTCTAAAGCAGTATCTTGTTGTAGCTTGCTTACAACCGAATCAAATAACAATTTATTTTTATTAAATAATATTATTGTAGGCTCAAAATGTTCAACTCCATAATTAGAATTTGAAAATAATAATGCAACTACAATCAATAATAATTTGATTGTAATTATTAATATAAATATTAAAGAACAAATCTTTATTAGTAATTTTAATAGTTTGTTTTTCATTTCATCACCAATTTGTAAAATATCCAAAATAGCCAATATTAAATGCTTTTACTTCATTAGGTTGATCAAGTTTTCTAAATTTATATAACGAATATGCATGAGCTGCCATGTTTATAATACTATAGTCAATTCCGAGTTTTCTCATTGTTTTACCCCAAACAACGTTTCCAGCTTCACGCCAATTAAAAACCGTCCCTTGATAAACATATAAGGATGAAGACGCATAATTGTCTCTTAAATCTACATCACCATCAGTAATTATTAAATTATGCTTTTGATCCATTAATCCTCCTTCTGGAGATTCTTTTAAAGCATAAAATATTGGATCCAAATCTGTTTTTCCATGTTCAGACAACGCATCATTTACCTTAGCATCTAAACCTTTTTCTTTATCTGTACCCCAATTAGTCCATACATTTTTCCAGTCATCTTGAGTGACCGTTTCTTTTGAATTTGCTTGAAATCTTTTGCCATTTACTTCGACAAAATATCTATCCTTATGTAAAAATTCCATAAATCCCCAATCATTTTCTTTTTTTGGAGCTTTGTCTGAACTTGTATAAATATAATCCGCCAATCCACTCGGATCACTTCCCATCACCGGATTATTGCTACAGTAATGGTATGGAGTCCAGCTATAGTATTTCTCCCATAACGGATCTATGCTTGTAAATCTGCCTATATCTTCATCATATTTTCGTACACCGAAATCGCCAAGACTGCTCTCTATATCTTTCTCTTTACCAATAAAAGAAAGCCTATCTTTGCTTGAACTCTCAAACAAAGTAATCTGTTTTCCGAATGGTTCATACAAATATGAGCCGACTATTTCGGAGTTTTTAAGCACTAAATGTGTATTACCCAGCTGGTCTAATACTTTATAAGTTTTTTTATAGTCTCCGACTACATTAATTGTATAATTTACCAATTGACCACCGGGGGCATATATATTATATTCACTAGCATAACTCATTACTGCTCCGTTACTGACATTATATTGGCTTGGTCTTTCATAGATACTATTGAAAAACGAGCTTAAATCATCTTTATTGTAAACGCCGTTATAGGTTACATATTGCTCGTTATTGATTCCCAAATGATAATATAACCAAGGATATACTTCGCCCTCTGTATTACCTATGGAGCTGTAATCCATTCTTTTCGATTCGCGTTCAGAAAATGGATTATAAGCATATTTCCAAACTACCTTATTTATATCAGGTAAAGCATTATCACAATTAGGGTCGTTTATATATGCCGAATTCTTAGTATATTCACTTAAAAGTCCTCTAAAGTCATATTGGAACTCCTCAAGAGACTTTTGAAAAACATTTATAGAATTTGAATTACCATTTGTTTGATAAAGAGAAGTTACTTTCTCCAATGTTACTTTATTTTTTAAAGAACCATCATTATAATATTGATTGTTAATTGATTTTTTGATAGTGTTCTCAGTAGCATCACTTGATATAACATTAGATAATAATGCGTTCGGCTGAAAAAATTTAGAAGTAGAATACGAATACTGATTATATGATGCATTGCTGTATTCATGTTCCAAAAGTATTTGACGATTACCAATCTTATCGGAATAACTGTCAAAAGCTTGTATAGAAATCCTGCTTTCTTCATCATCACTGTCATAAATATTACACATTGTCATTTGTTCTTTAAAACAATCATATATATAGTTGTAATAACGTATAACCCCATTATTATTATACATAGTGGATTGAATATTACCGAGGTTATCGTCGTAATATGTATTATTTTGCTCAAATATTATCGTGCCGTTTTTTTTGGTTTCAATACCTGTCAACCACCCGTTAGTGTTATACTTGTTTGATACGGACATTTTCAACACAGGTATATTAATACTGTCTAATTGATCTCCCATGTTATATCTGTATGCTAAACTGAATAAAGGACTTTCAGGCGGTGATTTCACTAATTCAGGTGCCTCTACATAATTATATTTGTACATTTTTGCTAGATTGGAAACCTTTTCTACCATACCACCAGATATGACTTCGCTATCCCAGACTGTATCTATTCTTCCTGAATTATCATAACCATAATATGTCATAAATTGATTTCTTGCATCAACTACTCTTACGGAAGTAACTAAATCCATTGAATTATAAGTATAATAAGTAGCGTCAATTCCAATATTTTCTGTCATCCTAAGCATTGTTTCAACTCTACCTCGTTCGTCGTAACTGAAAACCATATAATTAAAAGGCAAATCTCCATTTTCTCTATAAGCAATTGTGGCTATCCTACCTTTTAAATTACGAGCTTTCTTGATTTTAACTGTAGAAGACTCAGTAGAATATTTTGATTCCATCAAATTATTCCAAACCGATTTATCAGGAAATTTAGAAAATATATTACCGGACGAATTCGGTAATTCATCATAATAGTATGCTATCAATATATTCTGAGGGCATGTTTTAATATCTTCAAAATTTTCAAAAGTCGAAGCAGAATAACCTGTAGTATTATTAACAGCCGGATTCCAATTAGTAATAAATTTAGAGGCTACACAATCTGTACCCAGTATTGTATTTAGCTTAGTAAATAGACTACTTATTGATTGATTATTCCATTTCCCAAATTTTAAGTAATAGGTCGAATCTGTTAACGGCATATTGGCTTCTAATTGAAACATTGTCGGATTTACTGTTAATATACTATAGGGATAAGCAGAATTAATTGTGTTACCGGTATAATGGAGATAATTTGGTTCTATTTGGTCAGATATTCTGTTTAGATTTATATTATTGACTTTTATTTGGTTTTTTCCTAAATTAGTCAAATCAAGCAGTGCTTGAGCAGTATTATTAAATTTAGCTTCGCCGACAACAGTAATTCTGTTTAAATCATCATATTGATAAAATGTCATCTTAGTATCTACTGCCTGTTTCTGTGTTTGCGTAAACCTCAAATTACCGAATCTGTCGTATCTGTATGAATTAAATCCCAAATCAGGTTGATATTTATACTTTACTTTACCTAATATGTCTTCATACCAATATCTAATATATTGATTTTCAGGATTAGTAATTTCTATTATCCTATTTAGATTATCATATTCGTAATACATCATCTTTGAAGTTTTTTCGGTTGTAGTAGTGTCATAAATATTAAGTTCGTCATTAAAGAATATATTAGTGCTTGTGTATTCTTTGATTGATACTCTCAAATTACCTAAAGCGTCTTTATAATCATTATTCTTTATATAATTTATTATTGTTTTATCAGACTTATCAGGAATTTCAATAATTGAAGTAGTTAAATTTCCAGAACCATAAAAACTTGGTTCATTGTTCTCAATATCGGCTATAGTAATGTTATCATCATTGGGATAATAATAAGGATTTTTCAAATCTACGATATTGGCTATGTCCTCACTACCTAAGCTTTTATAGAAGTATTTAACTTCAGATTTCAATTCAATATTATTTGTGCTTGTAGTTAATTTTTTTAATCTAAAGAATTCGTCATAATTATAAACATTTGTAGTCCCCATAGGTCCAGTTTCTTTAATCTTCTGATTTAAAAGATTATATTGAACTTCGCTAATTTGGTCATTATTATAATCTATATCATTTCTTTGTGCTTTTTCAATGTTGTAATTATATCCATAAGTATAATCTGTTTTGAAAAATCTAGAAAATGTTTCAGGATTGTGTATATAATTCATTGAAGTACTTCTATCATCTATTTTATTTATAACTGTTTTAAAGGGTTTATATCTATCATTCCAGGTATCTGCATATATAAATTTCTTAGTAAAATCAGTATTATCAGCTGTAACCGGATGTAGAATAATGCCTTTAACAATACAACTCAATTCGTTACCCGATATTCTTTTTCCGGGAGTAACCATTTTAATGGCAATTTGCATCATATTACCAGAGTTTAAAAATTCTATTAAATCCGTAATGGAAATTGCCGGCTCTATCTGATTCAATAAACCTGGAATTAAAACAATTTTTTGTTTCGATGGTTCACTGTCATTTGGTTCTACTCCTGATTTTCTAAAAAGAAACAATGGAGATTTATAAGATAAAAGTTTTGTTAATCCGCTTGGAACAGTGGTATTATTTCCATCTTTATCTTTTAATTCTATATCTAAAGTAAATTCGGAATTATCAATTAAATTAACATCTTCATCTTTATGAAAAGGATTAATTGAAAACTCAAAATACAAACTGTCAATTTGTGATATTTGTTGTCTATTGGGTTCCAAAATACAGATTGCATACCCGACAACAGAAGGATTTCCTCTACTCGTTTCATTATCATAGTAATCACATATTGTATAGTCATCAACAACAAGGTTTTCAAATGAATTGTGGGCAGGGTTATTTGTTAATGGTGCAGTTGCTTGTTCATTTAACCATGGGAAATAATTAGACTTTGTAGTTTGAGATACAGTCGACCTCTTTTTCATGCCGAAAAAATATAATAATTCATTATCAAAAGTAGCGGTATTGGTTATAAAACAATCTTTCTTCTTATTATAAATTGTTTCATAATCAATTTCAGGGGTAGAATCGTCGTATCCCATTTGATGCCAATTACAATGTCTAACTTTGTACTTATATTCTGTATAACAATATTTTAAAATATCAATAGAGTCAACTCTATCGTCATATAGATATTCATAACCGGAATTTAAATATTTATCATGAAAATCTCCTGGCAGAGTAATACGAGCGATTCGATTAAATATATCATATACAAATGTTGATAAATTATTATTATTATCGAAAGAATTCAATACATTGCCGTAAGCGTCAATAAAATCTTTTTTTGTTAATGAGATTGTACTTAGTGCCGGAGTGTTTATATCAATTGTATTTGAATTAAAAAAACAACCAAAAGCAAAATAATTATAATAAGAGTCAGTTGTAAAACTATAGTAATTATGAGAATTCGTATACTTTAGATAATTATTTGCATTAGTGCTTAAATCTGATGGTAGCATATAAGAATTGAAAGAATTAACATTATTGCTGTTGCTCACATTCTTAACCAGCCCAATAGGATTTTTTAGATTGGAATAATTAATATCAGCTTCATAACTACTAATATCATAATAATCATATCTGTTACCAACGATATAATCAACATTGGCAAGACCGCTTGAAGGATTATAAACTTGATTATTAAGCTTTGCAAATTTATCGAATTTCACTTTTCCTCTTTTGGGTACTTCCAGAAAAGAACTTGCATTACAATCAAATAATTCATATGATTTACCTGAGATTATTTCTGCCGTATTTGAATTTCTATTTATTAAATAAGTAATATCCTTAACTGGGACATTATTTATCAAAGGGGCAAAAAATCTTCTTATCGTATAGTCATAAACACATTCTTGTAACTTATTTACTTCCTTTTTTGTTTGCGAACTTACTTTCGGACTTATCGAATTAATAGAATATGGAAGTGCTTCTATTAACATTCCACATACATTTGTATTTATGAAATAACTTTTACAATTATAAATCTGATTCAGTAATAATATAATTTCTTGATCTGAACTCAAGTTAACATCAAAGCAATTAAAACTTTTGAATTCTTTTACATTCTCAATTTCTTTAAAAATTGTTGAAAGAGAAGGATCCATTAGTTTGGTATTGGTTGTTATTTTCTTAATATTATGTCCGTAATAAGTACATATTTGTGTATTAAAATAATCTTCATTATAAGCGGAATTAAACCTTCGAGTAATTTCAGGATCAATTTCATAAGTATAATCCGTCTTTTCAGCTGTCAATATTTTTAACGGTTCGGTATTTAGACTAATCTTAGAATAATAAGGATCATAAGTAAAACTTTGTGTACTCTTGGTTAATATTTGATTCCCTAAATTTGTCAGTGATAGAACATCGTCATGTTTAACAGTTCTAAACATTCCTTGTTCGGGTATTTTCAAACTACGTGAATATGACTTTTGATAAGTATATGTGCTTGTGCCCAATAATTTTGCTTGTGAACCCAATACTCTGTTAGTATCTTCGGTATTCCAAATAAAACCTGCTCCCCAAAGGGATATTCTATAATAATTAAATATATCATTTGCATAAGTTATTTCATAATTATTATTTTCGTTTATATTATATAGTACATTTTGTATGGAATTCCATTGAGTTCTATAATCTCCATGATATGTATGTGTTGCGGATTGATATTTTTTAAAATGTCCGATTATTTCACTGTTTGGAACTGATTCTTTATAGCTTTGATAGAAATCTCCTGAATAGCTTTGATACACAACATTGGTCAAATCTAATTTAATTGGCATCGGAGTAAATGATGCTCCAGATGTAATATTACTTTTATTTTGCTCAAGAGAGTAACCTTTATCACTATATAATACATTTTCATTAATACTAAAAACTACTGGAATCTTAGCTTCAAACATATTTAATATACTACATATAGATGAAGGACGCTTACTCAATGGAGTATGATACGTAAAATAAGAAAGCTTATCTTGTTCTTTTATACGAGTAAGTTGGAAATTAGGAACTGCATAAAAATATTTCACATCTCCGCTTGTTCCTATAGCCGGATCATAAA
Source organism: uncultured bacterium (assembly GCA_942493235.1). Lineage (GTDB taxonomy): Bacteria > Bacteroidota > Ignavibacteria > Kapaibacteriales > UBA2268 > ENR-C587. The sequence goes on from OW818676.1 coordinate 2,288,630, forward strand.
GTCCATTTTGAGTAAATCCTTGAAATGGGAAACCAACATCAAAAAATCCTCTGTAATCCTTATTGTATTGAAATAAGACTTTCGTTCCATTTTGTGTCTCAAGAATTTTGCTTACATAATAAGTATAATTTGAATAAGAAAAATTAAAATTATAAACTTTAGACTTTTTTCCTTCACAACTTAATTTATAACCTTCTTCTAAGAATACAGTACTTTCGGTTTCATTAGCTGGAGCTTGTTCATATACCAATCTATCACATACACCTAAATAAATCTCTGTCATATTATGTTGGTTATTATCAAATGTAGTTCTATCTATTGTAATTAAGTTATTACTATAAACAAAGTTATGATTAGCAAATCCTTTTACTCTAGCACGCCCTCTTTCGTTTTTAAACGACATTTTATTAGGTAAAGCATCAATATAATTATCATTAATATGGCTTCTATAAGCAAAATTGGTTATAAATGCTCCATTATGATAAATTGCATCCAAATAAAATATTGTCGGATAAGCTATACTTCCACCAATGTTTTCGTTTACAGTATTATTATAAGTTAGCATATCATCCATATGGCACATATAATTTTCCATAGGTATCATTAATAACGATGTATATCCGAAAGGAGCCGGATGTTCGGTAAAGACGTATTCATAACCGTCTCCAGGAAAATATCTTAATCGTCTCGGACGTAAATGTGGACGTAAATCTTTTTTGTCCGCTGTTAATAGTGAATACACATTCTCTGCGATTACAGACCTAATTGCACCTTCGCTATCTGTATGCGATATTCCTGTTTTGTTGTCGTTCTCATGATCTATAGGTATATCTGTTGTTAAACATATAATATCATCTATCATAGTTTGATAGCATTCTAAATCCATATACTCTACAATCCCAAATCCGTTTGTATTCAAACCTTCTTCATAATATTTACCCACATATAATTCTTCATCTTCAGAAGGATTATTATGGGGAACATATGTCAAACATCTTTTTTCATTCACTAATTTTAAAATACTACCATCAGATCTTAATATGTTTATAAAGTCTCTGTTTTGAGAATTACTATTGTTATTTATTAAACACATCCTATTACAAACATCGTAACCTTCTATATTTAAATTAAGCTTATCTATAAAATATGATGTTATTCCAGGTTCACCATTAGTTTCTGAGTTTTCCAATATTGATTCAAATTGTTTATTCTGACGCCCTGTTCCACTAAGTGATTTAGCCATAAATATAGCATTCTCTATAGCAGGATCGGTAAAATAGTTATCTGCGATATGTGTCGTCTGTATTGCAAATCCATTTACTCCAATTATCCAACATCCTTTGTTTATATCCATTGTAGTCCATTTGTCCAATTCGCCATTATAATATCCGTAACTTGTAAACTTAGTGTTGGCATTGAATGTCAATGTCAAATTAAGCTTTGCATCATTTACATTGGTTGATGATACTAAATAATTATACATTAGATTGCCATTTACAGGATTGATGGAATAGTCGCTATTTCCGGTCCCAGGATTATTCTTGGAAAATCCTCTTTCGTCAAATAAATCTGTTGCATAGTTATTCTGAAAATATTTTATTGGCAGTTGTGCACAAACATTTAATGACAACAAAACAAATAATAACATTAATACTTTTATATATTTCATATTTATAACCTCTACAATTTAAAATAATTCTAACAATTCGGAAATATGATAAACTGTACAATCCGGTGATATACAGTCTTCACTAATACAATCGGTTTCGGTCTTAGTACAATCTATTTTTTTATCTACTATTGAAATAGTTACCCCAAAATTTGCAGAATTGCAATTATTGCTATTCCTTGTTACAATATACTCAATATAACAACAGCAAGCATTATCTTGAATATAATCAAACTGAGCACTTATATTGGCTGTTACTAAAACTTTTGATACTTTTAAGCAACATGGTATAAATAATTTAACTTTTGTGTTTTCTAACGGCTCTTGTATAATATTATTAAATACAAACTGAGAAATCACAAAATTAAATAACTTTTTAATAGCATCAATTTCACTTGTCGAACCCTCAATTAAAAATGCTCCAAATGATTTTATAAAAATTTCATTTTCTTTTGATTGCTCACACCACTTATAATCATAATCTATATCAAATATTTGCCCCTTAAGGTTTTCTTTTTCAAAAAGCCTTTTTATGTCTATGTATTTGCTTTCCAATATACATGAAGTACAATTTTGACAATACAATTTACTTGATGTTGCCGTAAATATCAAAATTAACAGCAATATTATATTTTTAACTTTGAACATTTTTGAGTTCCTTTTTTAATGGATTAATACTATTGTTTCTGTGAAGATAATATTCCCTTGCATATCTTTTATTATTACTATATACTTACCAGAAAAGTAATTTGATAAGGAATATTCATGTATTTCTTCTTTTCGGATTACACTAATGTTATCTTGAAACAATAGGATTGATGAATAATCAAATACTGATAAAACAAGCTCATTCTTTTCATAATTATTAAGATTTACATAAAGCATATTATTTACGGGGTTGGGATATATTTTTATTTTTGTATCCGGTAAACTGTTTTCTATTGGCTCTTTGTTTGCTATTGTGTTTAGAACACTGTCCACATTTATATTGAATTTAGGTAGTTGATATAAAGCAAAATAATCTTTGCTATCACTGTTACATTTCTTATAATCTATACTATCTATTATTCTTTTTGTATAATAACGATATTTTAGATTACCAGTAATAGTGTCTAATCTTATTGTAGAATATTTATTTAATTTTTTTTGTCCGAAAAGAATTACAATATCCGATGTATCTACTCTTTCTATCCTCGTTTTACCACCTATAATTGTTGTATCGAATTTAAAGCCTTGAAATGTAAATGAAATGTCGGGTAATGTATCATTATTTGCTCGCAGTATAGAAAACGTCGAATATACTTGCTTATATTTAGGATAAATTATTTCACTACTAATAACATTTGTCGAATCATTATTTCCTGATTGCTTTCCCCAAATTATAAATTTTGGCATTAGACAGTAATCACTGAATACTCTGGAAACCAATGTATCTTTTATATTATCATTATTGAAATCAGCTATATACGTATCCGAATATATTGCCAGAGTATCATAATAACTTAAAGGCATTGAATTGACTTTATAATTTGCCAATAATACAATAATAAACATACAGCATACTTTTACATATTGCATCGTAACTCCTCCTTATATGTTGAATTTCAGTTTTCTATTATTATACTCTCTCTCTGTGCCTCAATTACAAATATAAAAATATTTTTTTTATTATCCAATTTATTTATAAATTATATTATAATTTCTCAAATTCTTTATTTTTTACTTGTGAAAAATAGTTTTTCGTTGAAGTATTTTAATAATTATTATCAATTGTCATACTCATAACGTTACATTTAAATCGTACAATATATTGATTTTACTTTCAAATTAAATATTATTTGTAATATTAAAAAATAAGAGCAATTGTTGTTTAAAATAATTTCAAATAATCATGTCATCATTTACTTTTATAATCCTATTATGTCTATTATATTATATAATGTTACGGATATATATAAATAGTACTGCGTTAGCTGTTGAATATTGGTGGAATGAAAGTTATAAAGTTATAAAGTTATAAAGTTGAATGTAGGAAGTATAGTGTGAAATGGTTCTTTTCTTCCAACATCGTTAAATGTTGAATATTGGTAGAATGAAAGTTATAAAGTTATAAAGTTGAATGTAGGAAGTATAGTGTGAAATGGTTCTTTTCTTACAACATCGTTAGATGTTGAATATTGGTAGAAGAAAAGTAGCACTCCCTTTCGTTTCCTTACTACGCTCTGCGTAGTAAGGCTGGTGGCTGAAAATCATTCAACCCCACCCAAACCCTCCCCAAGGGGAGGGCTTAAAGATTATGTATTGATGAAAAAGGCAAATGTTTAACGGCTATTTCTTAAAATTCCCATCCAATGGAGGGGTGGCATCGCGAAGCGATGACGGGGTGGTTCTTTTTTCGGGAATTGGGAAGTAGGAAGTAGAAATTGGCAAGTCTCCTCACTATGCTCTGCGTAGAGCGGTTAGTCTTCCAACATCGTTAGCTGTTGAATATTGGTAATCGGAGAATTTATTGGACTCGTTAATTGTTTTTGAGCAGGCAGCCGAGAATAATGTTTTTTCTCGTTTAAATTATCGAATAACCTTATTTGAATGTGTAACGAAATAATATTGGAATAAATTAGTCAATAGGGATTTGAAAATTTAAATTAGTAATGAAAGAATATATGATTGTAGAAATCAAACAAATTGACGGAAAATTCGCCGATTTACCCTTACCCAAATACGAAACAGTTGGTTCAGCCGGAATGGATGTTCAAGCTGCTATTGAGAAAGATATTATACTGGCTGCCGGAGCAATCGGATTAATTCCGACAAATCTTTCTATAGCATTACCGGTTGGCTATGAATGCCAAGTTCGCTCACGTAGCGGATTAGCAATCAAAAACGGAATATTCTGCCTTAATGCTCCCGGTACAATTGACAGCGATTATCGTGGCGAAATAAAGGTTATATTAGCTAATTTCGGTAATGAATCCTATACTGTAAAACGTGGTGATAGAATTGCTCAATTAGTAATTGCAGCTTATGAACATATCAAATGGGAACAAAAAGCTGAACTTACCGAGACAAAACGTTCCGAAGGTGGTTTCGGAAGTACAGGAATATAAATAATTTGCTAAATGGCATAAGCCTATTGCAAAATGCAAAATACTTATGCCATTTTCATTTTATATTGATGTTTTAGTAGCTAAATACAAAGACTTTTGATACGGTATTAAAATGATAATGATAGACCGGCTCTAACTCCTAAAATATAAGTTGTGCTGGAGGGTTCATAAAGAACAGGTTCGCCATTTTCATAATAATAATTGCTTTTCTCAAATCCATAGTTTTCATAATAAGCATTAATTAAAAAATCTATTGTTTCATCAACTTTCATTTTGAATGTAGCTGAACATTCATAAGCAGTTACATTGCCTAATGTTAAAATAATATTTGGGTATTCTGTATTTATTTTAGAAAAAAGTATATTTATATCGCCATTATACATATTATTGAGCTGACCCGAAAATATCAAATTAACATCATCATTTAATTGAAAGTCCAGATAAGCACCGGTTATTAAATTCTGCCAAGAATAGACTTCTTCCAAACTGTTTGAGATTTCTCTGTCCCAAATTCGCATATCATAGCCTACGAACGGTACGAATTTAATAATTTCGTCAACATCAAATTTATATTCTGCTGTCAATCTTAATCTGAAAAACGAGGAAATTGTTTTAGCTTTTACCGGTACTCCGGTTTGAGTAGAGCCGTCATAATCCTCTTCAGCCTTGGCATATCCAAGAAGTAGGCTTACAAGGAAGGGACGGTCTTTACAGGAATAAATACCGAAATCAGCACCCTTAATCAGACCGTTTTCTGTACTTTTCAGCGGAAGTGGAACATCTTCTTTGTAGTCAAAATCAAATACATTAATATTGAAATCAAATCCCTTATGAAAATATTTCCATATACCGGTTTTTGGGTCTAACTTAGTTGAATCCTGTGTGCCGGAATCAGCGTTCTGATTGACGATTACTTTTTTTTGAATGTCAGAATATTTTAGCATTCTGATACTGCCATCTTTCATTTCCAATTGTAAGTAGTTATCTGGAACATCTTTATATAAAGTACCTTTTAAAATATCTCCATTATTCATGTAAACCATTAATTGGGTCTGCTCTGAAAATGCCGTCACAATAGTCAATAAAAATATTGTGATAACAAGTGCTATTGTCTTCATAACTTCCTATTTGGCAATGATTAAAAATGTAAACCGACCATGAAATATATTGAGAAGTCATCGACATCTTCAACATCTTTTATTAAGCCTGTACTACTAGAATTTATCCTTAAATCGAAAAGTAATCCGATATCATTAGACATCTTTGCTTCTAATCCAATTCCCAAAGTTGAAAATAACAATACTTTATTCATTAGGTTCAAGCAGTCTATTGTAGTTCCTCCAGACCCGAAATAATTAGTTTCAATTTCTGATTTGATGTTAAAACTAACACCTAATCCGGGATTAACGTCGAATTTAATTGTTTCACTAAGCGGAATGCCAATATTTAGAAGAATCGGAATACTAATTAAATCAATTTTTAACTTATCAGTATATTTGTCGCTGTAATAATTATTATTGTAAGTAGCTTCATATCCGTGCTGAGCATAGAGTAATTCGGTTTGAATTGCAAATGTAGTATTAATAGGGAAATTTACAAATCCTCCAATTACCATACCGGATGTAAATTCGGTTTCATCATCTACATTTTTCCCAAGGGCTGTCGCATAAGAAAGCCCACCCTTAATCCCGAAACTTGTGCTTTTTTCATCTTTACCAAATTTCACATTGTCTTCTTTGTAGTTATAATTCTCTTCTCTTTTTAGAATGTCCGATATGAGTATTTTTTTTATACTGGCATCTTTGAGTTCTAAATTAATATAATCACCCGGCACTTCTTTTACAATTTTCCCTTTGAAAATATCTCCGTTCTTAAGATAAATAATATTTTCTTTTATTTGAGAATAGGCAGTGATAGAAAGGAATGTCATAATAATAACACAAAAAATTAATCCGATTTTTTTCATAATTACCCCTTATAAACTTTTTATATAAAATCTCAATTGTCAAACAAATTATTTTATAAAATTCGGTGGAAATCAATTACTGCTTGGTTAATTTTATAGTTTCTAACTAAACAAGAATTAACTATAAGCAAAAATACGAAAATTTCGTGAAAATCCATAATAAATATGGTAATTATTTTTTTTAGATAAGTAATAGATAACACTATTAAAATAAGTCTAAGCATATTTCCTTTTTTCAGGGTACAAGTCATCAGCCACAAAAAAAACCTAACAACTAAAAGTAGATGTTAGGTTTAAAAAAAACACAAAAATAAAAATTAGTTAGCTTTTTTAAAGCTTTCCATAAATTTCACTAATGCTTCAACAGATTCAATTGGGCATGCATTATAAGTAGAAGCACGGATACCACCAACTGAACGATGACCTTTTAAATTAGTCATGCCGATAGCTTTAGCTTCGGCTATGAATTTAGCTTCTAATTCAGGAGTAGGTAAGTTCCAGCATATATTCATTAATGAACGGTCTTCTTTATGAGTTACAGTGCCTTTATAATAATCGGCATTAGCATCCATATAATCGTATAGAACACCGGCTTTTTTTATGTTGTTAGCTTCAATAACTGCCAAACCACCTTGCTTTTCAATCCATTTGAATACTTGACCAACTACGAATACGTTAACACATGGAGGAGTATTAAACATAGAATCTTTATCAATATGAGTTTTGTATTTTAGCATAGTAGGAACATTTTCTTTAGCTTTTGCTGCGAAATCTTTGCGGATAATAACCATAGTAACACCGGCAGGACCAATATTTTTCTGAGCACCTGCATAGATCAAACTATATTTAGAATAATCTAATTCGCGGCTCATAAAATCAGAAGACATATCGGCAACTAATGGTGCATTAGTTACAGGGATTTTAGTAAAACGAGTACCATAAATAGTATTATTTGTAGTGAAGTGCAAATAATCAGCATCATTATTAACAGTATATTCTTTCGGAATATAGTTAAAAGTTTTATCTTCCGATGAAGCAATTACATTTACATTACCAACAAACTTAGCTTCTTTAACAGCATTTTTTGCCCATTGTCCGGTATTTAAATAGTCAGCTTTGTTTACTAAGAAATTCATAGGAATCATAATGAACTGCATGCTTGCTCCGCCACCTAAGAATAATACATCGTATTCGTCAGGTGAAAGACCTAAAATTTTCAAGCCTGTCTTCTGAGCATCAACGAATACTTCATCATATTCTTTTGAGCGATGGCTCATTTCCATTATAGACATACCATTATTATTATAGTCAAGAACAGCTTGAGAAGTAGCTTCTAAGACAGGGATAGGTAATATCGCCGGTCCTGCAGAAAAATTATGGGCTCTTTTCATCATTTCTCCAAAGTTTATTTTATGAAAAATTATATTTTAAAAATTACCGAGTCGAAAACACTCAGTATTCTAAATTACTACATTTTAAAGAAATATCCCAATAATATTTTTGATATTAGCACATAGTCTTTTTTTTATAAATATAATTTATATTTTCGTATTGTTTTATATAAGTAATCATTTTTCAATAGAATTGAATGATAATCGTTTCTAAAAATATTTGTTAGAAATTTTGAAAATAGATTTATGATAGGCACAACATTAATCAGATTTGACTGGGCAATTAAAAAATTGCTAAGACAGAAAGCCAACTTCAAAGTATTAGAGGGATTTCTATCTGTACTACTAAAAGATAGTATTGTAATAGACAGAATATTGGAGTCTGAAGCTAATCAAGAAGAATATAATGATAAATTCAATAGAGTTGATATAATTGCCGAAAATAGCAATAAAGAAATAATAATAATCGAAGTGCAGGTAAATGCAGAATCAGATTATTTCCAACGTATGCTCTATGGGACATCAAAAATACTAACGGAGTATATCTATCTCGGAGATGATTATAATAAGCTAAGAAAAGTCTATTCGGTAAATATAGTTTACTTTGACCTGGGGCAAGGCGAGGATTACGTTTATCATGGTAAAACAGATTTCATAGGAATTCATAATAACGACAAATTAAATCTATCGGACAGACAGAAGGAAGTATTTAATATAGCTGAACTAAGCGGAATATTTCCTGAATACTATGTGATAAAAGTAAATCAATTCAATGATATAGCCAAAGATAGTTTGGACGAATGGATTTATTACTTAAAAAATAATGAAGTTAAAAATGAATATTATGCACCGGGACTTGAGATAGTAAAAGAAAATCTACGAGTAGAGCAACTAAATAATCAAGATAAATTTACGTATAATCGACATATAGAAAATGTTAGGCTCGAGAGAAGTGTCATGTTTACCGCCAGAGACGATGGCTATGTAGCAGGGAGAGAAGAGGGAAAAATTGAAGAAAAAGTCAATGTCGCAATTATGATGATAAGCGAAGGAGAAACAAACGAAAAAATCATGAAATATACGGGCTTAGATATAAATAGAATAAATGAATTAAGGAAATAGATTTATGATAGGCACGACATTAATCAGATTTGATTGGGCAATTAAAAAATTGCTAAGGCAGAAAGCTAATTTCAAAGTATTAGAGGGATTTCTATCTGTACTACTAAAAGATAGTATTGTAATAGACAGAATATTGGAGTCTGAAGCTAATCAAGAAGAATATAATGATAAATTCAATAGAGTTGATATAATTGCCGAAAATAGCAATAAAGAAATAATAATAATCGAAGTGCAAGTAAATGCAGAATCAGATTATTTCCAACGCATGCTCTATGGGACATCAAAAATACTAACGGAGTATATCTATCTCGGAGATGATTATAATAAGCTAAGAAAAGTCTATTCGGTAAATATAGTTTACTTTGACCTGGGGCAAGGCGAGGATTACGTTTATCATGGTAAAACAGATTTCATAGGAATTCATAATAACGACAAATTAAATCTATCGGATAGGCAGAAGGAAGTATTTAATATAGCTGAACTAAGCGGAATATTTCCTGAATACTATGTGATAAAAGTAAATCAATTCAATGATATAGCCAAAGATAGTTTGGACGAATGGATTTACTACTTAAAAAATAATGAAGTTAAAAATGAATATTATGCACCGGGACTTGAGATAGTAAAAGAAAATCTACGAGTAGAGCAACTAAATAATCAAGATAAATTTACATATAATAGACATATAGAAAATGTTAGGCTCGAGAGAAGTGTTATGTTTACCGCCAGAGACGATGGCTATGTAGCAGGAAGAGAAGAAGGAAAGATTGAAGGCAAGATAGAAGGAATGCTAAATGTCGCAATTATGATGATTAGCGAAGGAGAAACAAACGAAAAAATCATGAAATATACGGGCTTAGATATAAATAGAATAAATGAATTGCGAGAAGATTAATTCATATATAAAACAAACAAAAAGCCTGAATTAAATAACTCAGGCTTTAGTTTAAAACAAATCATTAAAAATTAAATTGTAGCTTCAGGCTCTTCGGTAGATGTTTCTTCAGCGACAGGAGTATCTTCAATAAGAATTACTTCTTCAATAGTATCAACTGCATCAGGAGTTTCAATTATAATAGCTTTCTCAAGAGCTGGAGCATCTTCAACAACAATTACTTCTGTAATAGTTTCAACCGAAGGAACTTCAATATGTTTTGGAGTTGGGTGTTCAGCTTCATAAATTTCTTGTTGAATATCCTCTAAGCGTTTTTTTGTATCTGCTATTGACTCTTCTTTTTCTTTAACTCTTTCATCGAACATTGCTATTTTGTTATTAATATCTTCAACGATTTTTGCATCTTCCTCTGGGTCGATATTAGCTAATTTTTCTTTTTGGAAGTTGAGAGATTTAATATCCCAAGAAATTGATTCTTCAATTCGAGCAATTTTATTTTGTAAATTGGCATAGATTGAGTTCAATTTATTACGTTTATCTGTAGCTTTATTGTCGCGGTACTCTTTTCTCTTAGTATCGAGAATGGCGAATAATTCGCGAATTTTCGTAAAGAGTTGATTTCTTTGCTCTCTTTTTAACTTGAGTAATTTAACATCACCCTGAACAGCGATTAATATATCTCTGATTTTATTAAATTCAGGGTCATTATTCAATTCTTCTGTACATTTAGCTAATTGTTCAATAAGCTTAGAGTTATTTTCGTCGGTTTCTTTGTCGAAAACTTCTCTTTCTTCGGTTTGACGTTCATTTAGACCTTCAAAAGTAGTGCGTATAGCAGCATATAATTCGTCGCGATGTTCTTTGCGTAGTTTTATGCCTTTAATTGCTGCTTGAGCAGACATAAGAGCCTCTCTACCCTGTTTGAAGTTAGTAACATCTTTTGCGAATGTAATTGCATCGTCAACTACAGGCTTGATTTTAACATAATTTTCATCGGCTTCTTCATCAAATCCTTCGCGGTCAGCATTTTGACGTTCTTTTAGAGAGTCGAAGGCATCTTGAATTTTTTTGAACAATTCTTCACGATTTTCTTTTTTGAGTCTAAGACCTTTAAAGTTTTGTTGAGCTGCTATCAGCTTTTCTCTTGCTTCTTTAAAGTTAGGATTATCAGCGGCAAAGATAACTGCTTCTTCAACTATTTTTTTGAGATTCAAATAGTTTTCGCTGTATTCCATCTCGTATTTTTCCCATTCTTCGCTTTGGCGTTTATTTAAATTCTGGAATGCAATATTAAATTTCTGAACCAATTCATCTTTGTGCTCGCGTTTTAAAGTAAGGCTGTTCATTTCTGTTTGAACAGATATTAATTTCTCGCGTGCAGTCTTGAATTCAACAATATTCTCGGTTTCTTGAATTGCTTCTTCAACTTTTTCTTTGATACTGTTGTAATTGGTGATTTGTTCTTGATCTAATTTTTCAAATTCTTGTCTTTGCTTTTGATTTATTTCATCAAGAGCGGCAGAAAGCTTAGTGTTGAACTCTTCATAAGCTTCTCTTCCGAGAGCAAGAGCTTTTAAGAATTTGATTTTCTCGTTTATTTTGTTACGAGAGTCACGGATGTCGGTACTTTGTTTTAAAGATTCAAATAAAACATTTACTTCGTCACGAAAATCTTCGATTTTCTGCTCTAAAGTGTAGCTTTCGAACCCAGCATAAATAAAATGATATTTTTTCATGTTGTAATTATTGATGTCTGGAATAATTACTTTATTCTCGTTGTTACAATAATTGCAAATTAGTACAGTAGTGTCCATACTTGGATTATTTGCTACTGTAGAGCTTAATGGTAAAAAAATCTTTTCGATTGTGCCATCAATTTCATCGAATTTCTTTCCACATTGTCCGCACATGCCTTTTTGGCGTAAGTTGATTTCTTCTCTGAGTTGTGCTGATATTTCCATCGTTTACCCACATTATGTTAAGTGTTTAACAAAGTATTAAATTAGTTAATTATAAATAGTACGCTAAAACTTTGCAATATAGGATATTTTGGCTTTATACGCAAGAAATATTTTTAATTTTATTTTTTTATATTAAATGATTATTAAAAGGGCAAATGTTGTCAATTATTACTAATAATATCATGCAAAAGTCTTGATTTTTTTTAAAAGATTGGAAATTTAATATCATTAATTTAATATCCTGCTAGCTTTTAAGCTTTATTGCCGATTAACGATATCACAAGAATATAAAGGAGTAACATGATTGGAAGAATTAAATATGCAGGAATTTCTATTCTTACCTGGCTAACCAAGAAGAAAATAGTAAGTCATTAAGCATATATTTGCCATCTTCTTTTATTAAAATTTCTTTTTTAACAAGGGCTTTCGCAGCAGTAGCCACAGAACTTGTCGAACCCAATTTATGATTATAAATAAAATCTTTGGAAGTGATTTCCGATACGGAATGTTCTCTGGCAATTGACTGAAGTAATTTCCATTGATAATCAGTCAAAATATTTTTATAACTTTCAAAATAATACTTATTCTCATCTAATATTTTGGAATATATGCTATTTATATCTACTTCACTAATTGTCTTGAGCCCTTCCGAATAGAGTTTATTACATAATAACTGAACATAATAAGTATGGGTATTTACTAAACTCAATAGGTAATCAACAGTTTCGATATTGATTTCGATATTAGCCTTAGCGAATTTATCAATTATGAACTCGCTATAATTTTCTTTGCTGATTTTATTGAGATACATAATCTCGCTACTCATATAGAAAGGTCGTTTTTTATTCATAAACATATTGCTTAATAGTTCTTTGCTTGAACCGGAAAAAATAAAAACCGCATTATTCAAAAATTGAATATTAGAACGCAGAACAGCTTCGAAATTCTTTTCGGGATAGTTCACTATCTGCTGAAATTCATCAATAGCAACTATAAATCTTTTTTTTGAAGAGTTTATATACTCAAATATTGCTTTAAGTGAGCTTTCGCTTTCATTCGAGTTACTGATTTCAATGTTAAATTTTGATTCACCTGTAATCGAATTAAATGAAAATGAAGGCTTAAATGCAGAAAATACTTTTGATAAAGTCTTATATATCGTTTCTAATTTAGTGTTATGTGTTCTGAATAATGAATCCGCAAACAACTTAATAAATTCCGAAGCGTTCGATGTAGTCATAATATCAAAATAGAGATAGATAAATTCTTTTGAATCTTTCATTTTATAATTCAAATGCTGTAATAGACCGCTTTTACCCATTCTACGGCTTGAGATTAGAGTAGTATTTCGATTATTTTCCATTGCTGCCAATAGCTTACTTGTTTCGGTGTTTCTATCGCAGAAATATTCAGGTGATAAATATGTACTCAATATAAATGGATTCATTTTAATACTCCGTATGATTCATTACTCAATATACGTAATATAATAAACGAAATACTATCAGATATATTGTATAATATATTTATAAAGTTAATACTAATAATATAAAATGTAATATACTAAATATATAGATAGTTAAGTATTATGTAGAATACATTACGCATTATACGTAACATAATAAACGTAATTTTATTAACTGCTATTGTGTCTTTATTTAAATTCTTGTAATCGATGCGAGGCTGTATAAATACTGAAAACTATTGCACCAATTGCTACCAATGAAAAGAAGCGTCATGTTGAGCATAGCGAAACATCCAGTCTTAAATAGTCCATTAGATTTTTCTGGATTCTTCACTTCGTTCAGAATGACTTTTGCTTTGTGTCATTAGCTCTACAATTACAGAGAAGCTGTAAAGGTACCTGTTAATGACATCTTTTCAGAAAAACTCGATATTTATATCATTACTTACTAATCGATTCCGGAACAGAATCTTCGTCGATAGCCCATTTTTTGTTTGGTTTGTCTATCATTGTAAATATTAATTCGCCACCGCTTAGCACTTCTTCAACCGGTATATAAGTTTTATTCCAAACTTTACCGTTTAATTTTACTGATTTGATATACATATTTTCAGCAGAATAATTGACCGTCTTAGTTGTAAATATCTTACCATTGCCGAGCTTCATAGTTACCTGTTCGGCACAAGGAGTCCCAATCATATAATAATTTGATGACGGAGCAACCGGATAGAAACCCATTGTGTTAAACAAATACCAAGCGGACATCTGCCCACAGTCATCATTGCCACATAATGAATTCGGCTGGTTACCGTATTGAGTACTCATAATGCGTCTGATTAAGCTCTGAGTTTTCCACGCTTGACCAACATAATCATATAAATACACCACGTGGTGAGCCGGCTCGTTACCGTGCCAATACTCTCCGAATCTGCCCAATATATCTTCGGAACCTTTCTCTAAATCGCCATTTTTGATTTCCATAAAGAGTGTATCCAATTTTGTGGCGAACGCAACTCTACCGCCCATTAAATTGACTAATCCATTAACATCCTGCGGAACATACCAGCTATACTGCCAGTTAGTGCCTTCGGTAATGTCACGTTCGTTCATGTTTTCTATATAACCGTGAGGTTCGAATGGAGTTCTCCAATTGCCTTTTGAATCCTTTCCACGCATCAATTTAGTACTTGGGTCGAAAATATTTTTATATGCCATAGCTCTATTTAAAAAATATTTATAATCATCGATTTTGCCTAACTTTTGGGCAATTTGAGAAATGCAATAATCATCGAAAGCATATTCAAGAGTTTTTGAAACCGATTCGTTCTCTTTATCAAATGGCACATAGCCTACTTTTGCATATTCAGCTACATTGTCGTAATTAGGATTCATAGCTGTAGTTTTGCATGCTTGATAGGCTCTTTCGTAGTCGAAGCCTTTGACTCCCTGCATAATCGCATCGGCTATAACCGGAACTGCATGATACCCGATCATGCACCAAGTCTCATTATTATTAAGTGACCAAATTGGTAGCAAATGCTCGACACTTTGGTCATAGTGTGCAAGCATGGAATTAATCATATCGGCATTTCTTTCCGGCTGAATTAAACAAAACAGTGGATGCTCGGCACGATAAGTATCCCAAAGCGAGAATATGGCATAATTCTTAAAACCTTTGGCTATTCGTACATTTTGGTCAAATCCGCGATATGAACCGTCAATATCTTGGTAAATTGTCGGAGTTAGCAAGCAGTGATATAAGGAAGTGTAAAAGGTTTCTTTTTCAATTTCATTTCCGACTACCTGCATCTTCTGCATTTCATTATTCCATTTGCTTCGGCAGTCATTGACTACTTTATCGAAATCCCAATCGGGAATTTCGGCATCAAGATTCATCAATGCATTGGCTGTACTGACAGCAGATATACCGACTTTCACCATTATTACTTCATTGTCTTTAGTTGAATAGCTTGTATAATATTGCAAATTTGTGCCGAAAGCTTCTAATTCACTCCTGAATCTGGGAGTATTATAAATAACCGGTTTGCCGTCGCTTATTATCTTGAATTCATCGTAAGGACGTGAATAGCGGGCAGCGAAATAGATTTGCCTTTCCTTAGCCCATCCCTGAACTAAGTGGTAGCCCATTAAGAGTGATTTATCCATTGCTCTGACACTTGACCATTTAACATCCCAGCGTAAAACATGGCTTAGATCCATCATTATGTTAGAATTTTTACTTTTCGGGAATGTAAATTTCAATATCCCGGCTCTTTCGGTAGCGGCTAACTCAACTAATACGTTATGTTCGGGCAATCTGACCGAGTAATATCCGGCTTTGACTACTTCATCTTTATGTGAATATTTAGTCGAATAGCCCGAATCAGGATTTTGGTAATATGCTCTGTTACCATATTTATCGATAGTAGGGACTGTACCCGATGTAAATTCAGGTTTACCGACCGACGGCATAATCAGAAAATCACCAAGGTCGGGGATACCTGTTCCGCTAAGGTGCTGCATTGAGAAGCCGATAATAACGCTATCTTTATATTCATAGCCGGAGGCAGTTTCCCAGCTTTTTTTATCGGTGTCCGGTCCTAACTGAACCATACCATGAGGGCAGACAGGTCCCGGATAAGTATTTCCTTCGCCATTTGTTCCAATTAACGGCTTTATGTATTCGACTAATTCTTTCTTTTCAGTTTGAGCGTAAATATTTAATGTAACTAATGAAATAAAAAGCAGTAGAGTTGCTTTTGAAATTTTTGTTAAGCTTGTTAAATCCTTCATTGTTTGCCCTTGAAAATAGTATATTTCTTGATTATTTAATTTAATTAACAAAAATACAAAATAATACTTAGTATTACAAAGAAAATAAAGATAAGAAATAAACCCAAAATGTCCATTAGATAATTTGTTTAATCATTTGATTAAGAATTCTAAAGGACGCCATTAGAAGAATGAATTAATAAGATACATAAAAATAAGTTGCTTAGTTTGCATTTATTGCTTAAATTTGGGCTAAATATGAAAGATATAATGAAAAATTGAATTAGAATTAGTCGATATTCTAAAAGGCATGAACTATGAAAACTCTATATACAATACTAATTTTCCTAACTTTCGTCTGCACCTTAAAAGCAGAAGAACCATTCTGGCAACTG
The DNA here is from genome assembly GCA_942493235.1 of uncultured bacterium. Taxonomy (GTDB): domain Bacteria; phylum Bacteroidota; class Ignavibacteria; order Kapaibacteriales; family UBA2268; genus ENR-C587. The sequence goes on from OW818676.1 coordinate 2,305,373, forward strand.
ATGAGTCAACCTCTGGGTGGTGACATGCAAACTAATAGACTAATTAAAACACAAGGAGATACATTATACATAGCTACTACAAGCGGATTATACCGTTCGATTGACGGAGCAGAAAATTGGAACTTAGTAAAAAGAGGAATATTTGATGATATAGTAGTTACTAAAAATCACAATATTTTCGGTATATTACAGTATTATAGAAATTCTCATTTGGTACGTTCACAGGATTTAGGTGTAACTTGGGATACAATTCCTTTAACAAGTCTAATATGCATGGCAGGAATTGAGCAGTCCAATAATTTGAATTATCTAAAAACAGATAATTATGATAATATATATATTTATTATGAAAATTTCAAATGCAGTAATAAAGAAGGAATCTACAGAAGTTCCGATTATGGAGAGAGCTGGGAATTATTAACTCCAATATCAGATGAGAATAGAAATATATATTTTTCAGTTTATGATAAGAATCACTGGTCATTAGCCGGAATTTTTGAATTTGAAGGTAAAATGCAAGAGCAAGTAATGATAACTAACGATAATGGAAAAACTTATAAAGTTGTATTTTTTGGAGAAAATAATCAGTTAGGAAAAATGATATATATAGACACTTCCAAATATTTTTATAATTCATATAACCTGTTTTATACAACAGATAATGGAAGCAATTGGGAGAAAATCCCAATACCAACAGATAATACAATAAGTAAACCCTATATTGTCAATGATAGCACAATTTATATATGGACAAACGATGAATATGGGAATGCAGGAGATATGTTTTGCAAAACAACGAACAGAGGTGAAACTTGGATTAGATTAAATAAAGATACACTTGTTGAAGGAGATGAGTCAATTAGAGATGATATAATTATTGATAGCAAAGAAAATATATATAGTAGTCATTATAATGGAATTAACAAATCTATAGATACAGGTCAGCACTTTCTTTTCAAAAATAATGGTTATATTAATATGGAAGGAGATAAAAAAAGTGTCGGATTTGACAGATACGGTAATATTTATATAGGTAGAGGTTCTGATTATTTTATATCACGAGACAATGGTATTTATTGGGAACAATATCACAATAGGTTTTTGGGTTTTCATCATCCAACAGAATCCTTTGACGGCAGTATGTTATTCTTTGTAGGTGATTGGAATAGTCAATCAAGGATATTAGGTTCAACAGACCAAGGTATGAGCTGGGACACAGTGATTATTTGGAGTGCTTATCCAAGAACAATTATAGCTACCAAAGAAGGAATTCTTTATTATTATGGACCATTTCGGAAATCAACTGATAACGGAAAAACTTGGGAAAGAAGAGGCGAGGCAATACCGGAATCAACAGACAGAGGTACTATGCTCCGAAATGAAAAAAATGAATTTTTCACTTCTAACTACAGAGATGATATGTACAGAACAACAGATGAAGGTAAAACCTGGGAGATGGTTTATGAAAATCCTGCCTACTTTTATATGAGCGGTGGTTCAAGAGGTGGTATATTTTATCCCGGAACTGAAATAGGGCACATGATAACAAATTATTCTACTCATTATATAACAACCGATAATGGGAATACTTGGAAATTAAATATAGATTGGAATAATCTTTATGGAAACTACTACAATTGTGATACCAAAGAAATGGCAATAGACTCATTGGGTAACCTATGGGCAGGCTATAGTATGTCCACAGATTATGGCTTTACTTGGACTACTGATACGAGCGGTCTTGAGCTTGGAACTGATACATGGGTAGAGTGTATGGGAGTAAATGCTAATGGTTATGTATTTTTAGCAATGGCAAACCGCGGCTTATACCGTAGCCGAATACCATTTAAGAAACTATCTGTAAGCGAAGCAATGCAAACCGAACAATACAAAGTTTTTCCTACTCCCGCCACCGATAAAATATATATTAAAAGCAATGCAGAAACTTATAACGTGCGAATAAGTATATTTACAATTGAGGGTATAGAAATACTAAACACGGAATACAAAACAAGCATTGACATCAGCAATCTATCCCCAGGCTTATATTACATAAAAATCGGTAAAGAAGTAAAAAGGTTCGTGAAAGTATGATAAGCAAACATAGCATTTAAAGAGCAAAAACTTTGTAACACAATACTGTTTAACAAATACTCTGGGGGATAATTACCTGAAGACAAGAGTAAATTAATTTGAACATAATCACGTCATCATTTATGTCATCATTTGCCTTTGTAATCCTATTATATCTATTATAATATATATAGTTACGGCAATATATAAATAGTCCAGCGTTAATGTTGAATATCGGTAGAATGTTGAAAGTTAGAATAGACTTCCATAAGACTGTCTAAAATTTGTCGTTCTGAACGAAGTGAAGAATCCAGACAAATCTAACATATTGATAATTCTGGATTCTTCGTTACACTCAGAATGTCGATTTTGCTATATTGTTAATTTTACACAGCCGCTTTAGCGTGGGGCATAGGAAGTAACTTTGTTTCCGAACTTCCAGCCCCGAACCCTGAACTTCCAACCCCGAACTTCCAGCCCCGAACCCCGAACTTCCAGCCCCGAACCCCGAACTTCCAGCCCCGAACTTCCAGCCCCGAACTCCTTAAATACTATTTACTCTTTTTCTTTGCTTTGGGAACAGGTTCAATTCTTAATTTATCCAATTTATCGGCTACTATACGGCAAACGGTATTAATGGGGAACTTACCTTTTTTATCTGCGACACCGGCTTCAACGGAAGTCATCATGCGAATACCTTCTTCAATTCTTTTGAAATTGTAAATATGGAATTTTCCTTTTTTTACATCTTCAATCAGGTCATCTTCAAGCATCAAATCATTAATATTCTGATGCGGAATAATTACGCCCTGCTCACCGCTAAGCCCTCGCTCTTTACATATCTGATAGTAGCCCTTTATTTTTTCATTTACACCGCCGATTGGCTGGACATCGCCCAATTGATTAACCGAGCCGGTGATGGCTATGTTTTGATTAATCGGTATTTCTGAAATTGCAGATAATATTGCTATAATTTCGGCAGCAGTAGCACTATCTCCGTCAATACCGCCATAAGATTGTTCAAAAGTAATAGAAGCTGTTAAGTTGAGAGGTTTTTTATTTGCAAATAATCTTCTTAAAATACCGGATAGAATAAGTACACCTTTATCATGTATTGCACCGCTCATTTCGGCTTCGCGTTCAATATTGATAACTCCGGCATTGCCTGCCGATACTGTGGCAGTGATTCTTGCAGGTTTACCAAAAGCATAGAGTCCAGTATCAAGAACAGTTAACCCATTAATTTGTCCGACACGTTTGCCTTGAGTATCTATCATAGTATAGCCGTTTAAGATATAGTGCTTCATCTTCTCGTCAATCAAATTATTTCTATAATCGCGCTGAGCAATTGCAGTCATTACATCTTCACGATTGATATAATCATGCGAAGAATTACGGTCATAGAATGCCGATTCTCTTATTAGGTCGGCTACATCAGAGAATTTCAGAGTAATTCTATCCTGAGAGCCTGCATGAGAAACAGCCCACTCAATAATTGCAGCTACTCCGTCAGGAGAGCAGTGGGGAAGTGCCTCATCATCGCAAATCTTTGCTATGTATTTGGCATAATTATTCATCATCTCTTCGGTACGTTCGATTTCATAATCAAATTGAGCATTTACTTTGAATATCTTTTTAAAGCCTTTTTCTTGTAGATATAGCAATCTGTATAGAGTCTGCCCACCGATGATAATAACTTTAACGCTAACATCAATCGGTTCGGGTTTAAGATGCAATTGGCTAAATTGAAAATATGATTCATAAGGTTGAATTTCTAATTTATCATAGAGCAGCACTCTTTTTAATGCTTGCCATACTCCGGGCTCGGTAAATAAATCAAGTGCATTAACAATTAGGTATCCTTGGTCGGCTTTGAGCAATGCTCCGGCTTTAATTTTTGTAAAATCAGTTTTCCAATATCCGGTGTTATCATAAGAGCGTTCAATAGTACCGAATAAATTAGTATAAGATGGAGTAGTCTCTATAATCACTGGAGCGGCATTAGTCTCGCTATTATCTAATATTACATTTACAAAATAAACATTAAAAGTATCGACTAATTTCCCATCTTCGTCGGTTTCAATATCGGGTTGAACTTGATTAGAAGGTACAAACAGAGCCAAATTCTCTAATATATGCGACTTTACTTCTTCGATATAGACAGGCACAGAGTCTTGCCTGTAATTTTCTAAAATACTTTCAAATACTGAAATTACAATATCCGAGCAGGCAGCTTTGTCATTTTCAAGTAGTGACTGTCTGAAATCTTGCATTAATTTCATACCTTTTCTGCCAAGCTCAAAGAGTTCATTATGAAATTTATCATATAGCATTTCTAACTCTTCGGCACGTTTTGCAGTAATTTTCTCCTGCTGAACATATTCCTGAATCAGCTCTATTTGGACTGGTTTACTTTCAATAACCGGAAAAACTTCCGGCTGAACTACACCCTGCTCCGATTCAACTTGTCCGCGAACAAAGCCGAATGGTTTAATACCTTCGTCAAATTCATGAAGGATACCCCGCTCTTTGGATTGATATTCTTCTATTAAATTTCGGCGTGATAACTGGAAATTTTCTTCTTCAAATAATTTTGGTAATCTTTGCTTTAAATAGCTGATTGCATCATTCATTGCTTTAGAAAGTGGCTTTCCCTTTCCACTATCTAATTTTAATAATCGCGGATTATCAGGATTAGAGAAATTATTAACATAGCAGAAATCATAAGTAACGGGACAGGAAGTAGTTACTTTTTCTAAAATTGATTTTACAGTTGATAATCTGCCCGTACCTGAAAGCCCTGATACGAATATGTTATATCCTTTAGATTTAATTTCTGCACCCATTCTAATTGCTTCAATAGCTCTCGGTTGACCGACTATTTCATCTAAATGTTCTAATTCGGAAGTAGTAGTAAAATCGAATATATCGGTAGGGCAGTTCCAACGTAAATTATTAACAGCTACTTGTTTTGATTTTAAAAAATCCGTATTATCAATCACTATTTTTTTCTTAGGCATTTCTTCTCCATTATTTGTTAAAACCAAAAGTAATTAAATTGGGCAAAAACGCCCCTTCTGCTATGATAGCCAACACCTAATCCTATCCATTTCTCAAAAAAGTATTGAAAGCCTAATCCGAAGGTTAATTCAGAATTATTTTCAGAGCCCCATCTGTATAATCTATCATCATTAGAGCTTGCTTTTCTTGCTAAGATAGTATCAGTACCTACTGAATAACCAAAGTTTACAAAAGCAGTATATTTATCATTAATATCATAGAAATAGTATAAATCTGTGGTAACGGCAATTGAAGCATATTTCTCGGTAATTACATTTTCGGTACGGTTTAGATAAGTAGTCTTATCATAATCAGGCAAGCTTACTCCTATGCCGGTAAGCCCGAAAGATGCACCGAAATTCCAATATCTGAACCCAATACCGATGCCGAATTTTTCCGCTCCATAACCTAAATCAATAAATATATCTTTTACTATGTCTGAGCCTCTATAATCTTCGTCATAGTATGGTTCTTCTTCTTTAATATCTTCAGATTTGCCGGTTTGAGCAAGTGATGGATTAACCATAGAACAAAATAAAACAACTAACAAACATAAATTGAAAAATATTTTCATCATAAACTCCAATTAGTTAACAAAAGAGACGTTCAATCAAGTTTGAACGCCTCTAATATAAAAAAAAATCTTAAAATAAACGCAATTTATTTTACAAATTGCAATGCGTAATATTTTGGTGATAGCGGTTCGCCGGTTGCATTTTTAATCATTTCTTCCCATCTATATTTAGCACCTACGCTAAATATATTTTTAATTAAGAACTTACCGATTTCTTCCTGGTTATTAAAGCTTATTGATTGACTGCCGTCTTTGCCTACTAATTTAGCTAAAGTAAAATAAAGCTGAGAAGCAAAAAGCTCACCTAAATGATAATTATGATAGTAGCATGGGCTGGTGGCAATGTGGATTTTTGTTGCCCAGTCTGGTTCATTTCTTCCTTCAGGCTTTTTAATATTCTGATATTTTTCGACTAAGCTCCACCATAGAGCATTCAAATCTTGATCCGGATTAGCATATAAGGATTTTTCAAATCGATACATCACTTGAGACCAGCGGCTGAAAACTAATTGTTGTAGCCTTAAAGTGCTATTTATCTCTTCAGCAATAGCCTTTACTTCTTTCTCGGGAACTTTTAATACATCTTGTATCCACTGAGGATTATTGGACATTCTACCAAAAATCATTGCAATTGCTTCAGTAGTAAATATGTGAGCCGGATTTTTCAAATTCCAAGGTAAATCTTCGGCATAATGCTTTTCATATAGAGCGTGTCCATATTCATGAAGCATAGTACCCATCCAGTTAGCATTGGATTTTACATTGCAGAGTACTCTTATATCTTTAGAATCTCTATCAATATTAATACAGTAAGCATGCTGGTTTTTATTTGGTTTTTCAAATAAATCTGAATTCATAAGCATATCTTCAATCGGTAAACCAATGCTTTTATAATAATCTGCTGTGATTTTTACTATATCTTTATTTACAAAATATTTATCTAAATCAACATTATAAATTTGAGGAGCTTCTTGGAAAAACCTATTTTGGTAGTCCCAAGGCATCAATTGATTTTCTTTTATTCCAAGCCTTTTTGCTAAAATGGCATCCATTTTTTGCTTTTCGGCTTTAAATGCCGGTCCGGTAAGGGCATCTAATTCATCAAATAATTTTTCAATAGCTTCCGGATTTTGCTCACTGAAAGTCAAGCTCATTGTATGATAATTCGCATAACCGAGAGCTTTAGCTAATTCATTGCGTTTTTTAACCAAAGCAATAATATCTTTTTCTACTAAATTGCCGATTTTCTTCTGAGCTAACCACACGGTTTCAAGTTCATTATTATCAGTTGAAGCTTTTAATATTTCTTCTACTTCATTGTCAGACAATTTTTTCCCTTTTACTTCAGTTCTGAAGCTCGAATACTTACCTTCGATTTTTGAACTCATTTCGCTTAGCTCATTGAGCAGGTTTGTCTCTATCTGTTTAGGAGCAAATTCATTATATAATACTTCGATTTGTCTTTTTTTAATAGGGTCATTTATGTCAACACTTTTTTTAAAGGATTTAATCTGTTCAAACATTGACTTATTAGATAATATCTTGTTGACCAGTTTATCAGCTTCGGCTGCTTTATTCCAATTTTCGTCATTACTCTCAATAGATGCGTTAAAATAAGCTAAAGCCGATTCTCTGTATGCACTTGACATCATTATTACATAATTTTCATAAAAACTATCAAAATCATGTGCAGACGGCACAATTTCAATTTTTGTTGCCGAATGTCTTGCATCTTTAATTTGTAACTTAGGTTGTTCTTGAGATTTCATATCATTAGCTCCAAAAGAAATCGAAAAGCCTACGCTTAGGACTAATATTTTCTTTGTTATTAAATTCATTTATTTTTCTCCAAAATTTGTAAAAAAATTCAAAACATAAAATTAGCTATTTTGTATTAAATATAATAGAAATATTTTTAGTATGCTGATTTTTTGTTTTTCATTAATTGGAATAATGCGATGTTTCTTCATCAACTGGCATTAATAATTAAGACACATGAGGTTCGGGGAATAGGAAATGTATATATGCTTGCCTCCTTACTACGCAGAGCATAGTAAGGCTGGTAGCTGGTGAATTGTTGTTTTTACAGATTAAACTCTCGGAGCTGTGACGAAATAATCAATACAAAACCGATAGAATATATTTTTTATTTTGTATATATTTTAGAAAATATAATAATAACCGTACAATTTTATTAATGCACGTTTGAAATAGACCAATTTATAATTATTAATGCACTTTTGAAATAGAATTTTAACTTTTGTCTTTTATTACGGTAAAAATATTTCCATAAAAACTATGAAATTACTTTATTTGCAACATTAATTCCTAATTGCTCTATTCTATATCTTAATTTTGCTCTTGAAATTCCAAGTATTTTCGCTGCTTTTATCTGATTGCCGTTAGTGATAGAAAGAGTTTGTAATATTAAGTCTTTTAATACATTGCCCATCAATACACCGCTTTTGGCAATAGTAAGATTATGCTCGCCTTCTTTAAGCTCTATCGGTTTCTGTTCAGTAATTTGAGTAGAACCACCGGTAGTCGAGATATGAGTTCCACCACCTACTTTAAGGAAACTCAGTGACGTTTTAGAAATCAATTCCTCGTTTTCTAAAAGTACAATTCTCTCAATTACATTTCTAAGCTCGCGGATATTACCTTTCCAGTAGTAAGTTTTAAGAATTTCAACAGCCTCAGGAGTAAATCCTTTGATGCTTTTACTAAACTTTTTATTAAAAGCATTTACAAACGATGAAGCTAATAATAGTACATCATTGCCTCTATCACGCAGAGGGGGGAGATGCAGTCTGGCTACATTCAATCGATAGAATAAGTCTTCGCGGAATTTATCTTCTTCTACTAATTTTTCTAAATCTTTATTAGTTGATGCAATTACTCTTACGTCCACAGAGATTTCTTTAGAACCGCCAAGACGATAGAATCTTCTCTCTTGCAATACTCTCAACAGCTTTACTTGAAGTTCTTGGCTTAACTCTGCAATCTCGTCTAATAGAATGGTACCTCTCTGAGCCTGTTCAAACTTGCCCTGTTTAATTTTTTCAGTGGCTCCAGTAAACGCACCTCTTTCGTAACCGAAAAGCTCGTTTTCAGCCAATTCTCTGGGTATAGCACCACAGTTAAGAGTAACAAACGGACCCTTTGCTCTTGCGGAATTATCATGAATAAATCGAGCTAAGAGCTCTTTACCGGTACCTGATTCGCCAAGTATCAGTACGGTAGTATCTTCAGCTCCGGCAACAATTTTACCCATTTCCATAGCTCTGACCATGCCCTCGGAATTCCCTATGATTTCGCTGGGTATTTCTTCTTTTAGTTGCTCGGAAAGTAAGTCCACCTGCCTACGCAAATCATAATTTTTTAGAGAGCGTTCGACAGAGACTTCTAATTGCTCTAAATCTAATGGCTTAACAATAAAGTCTTCAGCTCCGAGCTTCATAGCCCGAACTGCCATTTTAATATCAGAGAAAGCCGTCATCATAATTACAGGCATAGTAAAGCCCTGCTTACGGAGGTTCTCTAATATATCTAATCCATTATAATGACCGAGGAATATGTCGAGCAAAATCAAGTCCGGTCCTACAAGATGCAAATCGTTCTGAGCTTGGTTTGCATCAAGAAAAGACACTACTCTGTTGTATTTTGCCGATAATATATCCTTGACCGTAGCATTAACTAATGGGTCATCTTCAATTACTACTATTGTATAATTTTGTAAAGCCATTTCTATACTGCCGTTCTTTATTAATACTGCACAATATTAGACACAAATATACATCTGAATTTGGATTATTCAAAATATAAAAATAAAAATTATGAAAATTTCTATCCTAAGAGCAAAATTTCAAGCTCTTTTACTGATTTTACAATATAAGTAGCATTATATTTGACAAATTCTTCATAATCTCCGTAACCATATTCTACCGCAATGGAATCTATATTATGCTCTAATGCACCGATTAAATCATATTCACGATCGCCTATCATTACTACTGATTTCTTATCCGGATTGCCAAATGCGGTTAATGCTTCTTGGATTAATTCGGCTTTGTCGGTTTTGGAATTATCCATTCCGCTACCGCTGATATGAGAAAAATATTTTGTTATTCCGAACATATTTAAGATTTGCTTTGCAAAGAAAATCGGCTTAGTAGTAGCAATTGCCATAATAAAGCCTTCGCTGTGCAATATCCTCAGAGCATCAGTTATTCCGTCGTATAGTGTGCATTCCTTTTTTCCGCGTTCATCATAATATTCTCTAAAATAGTCGCATAATTGAGCGGACGCAGTTTGGTCAAACCCATAATACTTAGCGAAACTAAGATGCAGCGGAGGTCCGATAAAATGCCTAAACAGACTATCGTCATAATCTTTAAGTCCGTATTTATCAAGAGCAAATTTTATTCCGCCGAATCCGCCTATTTTGGGGTCTATGATTGTCCCGTCAAGGTCAAATATAAGATACTTGTATTTTCTCATTATTACTTCTAATTAAACTAAAACATAAATTTATTTTTTATCAAAAATCAATATCTTCTTTTTAGGTTTAATATCAATTCTCTTGAATTCCTGTAAATAATATAATTTTGGATTTTGGTCAATAATATCACTCGGAATTGCTGTGCCGATAATCCCGCCCAAAGCTCCGAATATATCAGCTTCTCCGTCTATAAAATCAACATAAATACTGTCGGCATAAGTGCGGGCTGCACCGTCGGAATTTTTCTCTGAAACCATAAATAATAGTGATTTAGCATCGCCATAGCTGTCTATACGGCGTATAGTGTCGTTAGCAAATCTGATAATTATTTGATTGCCGGACAATTGATTAATATTATCTTTATTTATAGTGTCATTTTTAATAGTAGCAATTGCATGCCCGAGAGCATTAATCGTCTGTAATTTATTGTCTAAGGCAGTAACGATGATGGTATCGGCAATAATCTGAGTTGAATCTATCCACACGACGGGCGAACCGATAAGAAATATATTTTCTTTATCTTTTCTATAAATTGCCTTTTCTGATTTTGCTTGTAGGTCGATTTTATTTACTTCGACATTGCCGGTAAATACATATTGTTCATCTTGATAATCACGCAAAGCCTCCATTACATTAGAGCTAATAGATAACGTATCGAAAGTTAGCACTTGGACAGTATCAATCTTAATATTAACAGAGTCATAGACAGCCGAATCAGATTTTATAGTATCAACTTGAAAAAGAATGGGATTTGACTTTGCTATAGTATATTTCTCTTTATTTAAATTTCTGATACTGTCTGCAAATAAGTAAATCGGAGAATATTTGCCCTTAGCAATTACATGCCCGTTAGCATAAGAATTACGCAATTCTCTGTCATAATGCAAAGTATCGGCATAGATAATTGTTGAGTCATCTTCTACTTTAGCATTGCCTAAAGCTAAGCTGTGCCTTGTTTTTCTATGATATTTAACTGTATCGGAACTAATTGTAACAGTATCGTCGCTTACTCTAACATTGCCGAAAAAGTCTGCTATATATGTAACGGTTGAGTAATAGCCTTTGTCCGCTCTTAAATTTGCTTGATTGTCCTCTATAGTAATTGTTTTATAAGACTCGGCTACGCCACTTTCACCATTATAGAAAATTTTCGGAGACCTTAATTTTAAATCTAATTGAGTAATCAATACATTGCCGATTAATTCGGCTGAGTTGGAACTAATGAATTGATATGTTTTATCACAATTTACATTTACAATCCCTTGAGCCATAGACACATGCCCGGCGAACTCACGCATTAAGCCTTTGGCATCGTCCTTTGTTCCTACTAAGCTATCTGCATGCCGAAGTTCTAATGGTTCGGCACCAGATGATTTTTGGCTTGCTCCTTCAAATTGAAAGTAATATAAGCTCAGTGCAAATAGCGGAAGAATAAGTAATTTATACATAAGTCTATTTTCCAATTTTAAACAATAATAAAAAAAATTAAAGTGCAATATTTAAAAATTCAAAATTAGGAATAATTCTGCTTTGTTTGATAGCTTTTTTTTATTATTTTTGCTTTCCATTAAAATGGACAGGTGCAGGAGTGGTTTATCTGGCACGCCTGGAAAGCGTGTGTGCCTTCACGGGTACCGCGGGTTCGAATCCCGCCCTTTCCGCAAAAGCCTTCGTAAGTAATTACGAGGGCTTTTTTTTTTGTGCCTGTCTTGTCGGGGGGCGTGGATAGGGGATAGGGATTGGGGATTGGGGATAGGAATTGGAAAATTGGAATATACTCTCCTCACTCCTACGCTCTGCGTAGGAGTGAGAGGGTAAAAGTCTATCTTGCTATTACAAACATTCGGTTAATAGTGCCGAACTCGGTTTTCAGGTAAATGTAATAATTTCCCAAACTTAAAAGCTGTATCAGCTCTTAAGTTTAGGAAACTTTTCATAATATTACCTCACAATTACAAATGAATGAGTATAAACAGTGTCATTGCTTGAAATATTTAAATAGTAAGCACCACTTAGTAAATTTTGTGTATTTATTGTGATAATGCTATTATTTAAAATAGCTTCTTCATTGACATATTGAATCAGATTAGCATTAGTGTCATAAATCTTTATATTCGATATGTTTAAATTATTATCAAGTTTGGTTATCTTTAAATAAGTATTATTAATATCTTGATTAAAAGCGAAGTAATTTGTTACTTGATTTTCTTCAATTATTGAGTTTCCAAATCTCGCAATGAACATCGCAATAGTACGTGCCTCAATATATTCCATATTTGGGGATATATGAACCATATCAGTTTGACTTTCAAGTAAATTGTATTTATACTTAACAGACCCATCAGAAATATTTAAAATATATAAATCTTGACCTCCGAAGACAATATAATTTCCATCAGAGCTAATGTCATATCCTTGGTATTGATTTGGTAATGAAATACTTCGTAATACTTGGAAATTATTGTTCGGGTCCAGCACTTCAATGTAATCTTCGTACCATTCGTAAGAATTTTTATTCCATTTTAAAATAAAAAGCTCATCTTTTGCAGGTGAAAACTTTGCGTATGAGTAATTATTTCTTTTATTACTTACTAAACAATTATTCTCTAAATCATAGAAATTAAAATTAGAAAATTCATAAGGATCTACATTGTCAAAATCAGTGAGTACTAAATATTTACCGTCTCTGCTAATAGAAAAATCCTTAGAAAAACCAAGATTTGGTAATTGAGTTTTTTGTGATAAATCACTTGCTTTTGCTTTATACATTCCATTAATCCCACTATGGTCATAATTGATGCCATAACTATAGATTAGGAATGAGTCATTTGGCGTAAAAAGAACTTTGGGTATTCCGGATTCTTTATCAATTCTCTCAACAACAGTTTCCTGTTTTGTTTCCATATCCCATACAGATAATTGAGAAAAATACGGAGTTTCGAAATAGTCAATTGTAGCAACAGCAAGCTTAGTGCCCGTGCTATTAAAAGCCAAAGATACAACTCTGCCCTTATGAGCAAGATTCGGTATAGTATCAATAGGATTTCCGGTTAATACATCATACAAAAATACCCCCTCCAAATGAGTACCAACTGCCAGAATTTGACTATTCGGGTGAAAAGCAACAGCTAATGTTTCTCTGTAAAGCTTCCACATCATATCCTCTTCCGCCCTCAGCCCGCTACTACCCGCCAGTGTAATAGCAAAAAATAATAAAATACCGAATTTTCGTAACATAGTGTTACCCTTTCATATTGTTAAAAAATATCAGGAATTTATTTTCCCGTGTGTTCTGGAATTTATTATTATAATTATTTGCTAATCGTTCATTAGCAACTTACAAATAAATAAAACACAATACAAATAAATAATCGACTTTTATGAGTAAATCGCATTATTATTTGCTATAAAATATTAACGATTATAATTATTAAATTCAGCATATACTAAGTCCGGTAAAATATACTAAACTCAAGCCACCAGCCACCAGCTACAAAAAAAACCTAACAACCAAAAATGGCTATTAGGTTTTCAAAGATAATTATTAATCTATATTATAATATGAATTTACTTAGATCGGAATTACTTACTATTGAACTTAGGTGTTTTTTAACATCTTCATCAGTTAGTTTAATATTTTGAGAATCCATATTATCGGGTGTATTATACAAAATATCATCTAATAAAGTGGTCAAAATCGTATGAAGCCTTCTGGCTCCGATATTAGTAACTTCAGTATTTACTTGGGCAGCTGTAGAAGCTATCTCTTTAATACATGATTCATCAAATTCAAGCTCAATGCCTTCGGACATCATTAATGCTTGATATTGCTTAATGAGTGCATTTTCGGGTATTGTAAGAATCTTTATAAAATCATCTTCAGTTAGGCTGTCTAATTCGACACGAATAGGGAAGCGTCCCTGCATCTCGGGAATCAAATCAGAAGGTTTGGATACATGGAATGCACCGGAAGCGATAAAAAGTACATGCTCGGTTTTGACTGGTCCATACTTAGTATTAACTGTAGTACCTTCGACTATTGGCAATAAATCGCGCTGAACACCTTCGCGGGAAACTTCCGGACCGCCACCGCCGGCAGCAGAGCGAGAAGCGATTTTATCTATTTCGTCGATAAATACAATGCCTGTATTTTCAGCTCTGCGAACTGCTTCGCGGACTGCTGCTTCCATATCGATTAATTTATCTGCTTCTTCTTTTTCGATAAACTTTTTAGCATCGGCAACCTTCATTTTAAGCTTTTTATTCTTTTTAGGCATAATATTGCCAAATAAATCCTGAAGATTCATACCCATTTCGTCTAAGCCAATTGGACCTAATATCTGCATAGAAGGCACTTGATCGACCATCATCTCAAGTTCGATTGTTCTTTCGTCTAACTTACCTTCGCGTAGCATTTTTCTAAATTTCTCGCGAGTGCGTCCATTATCTTCAATCTCAGAATCAGTCGCTGTGTCAAAAGAAGGTCCCTTTTGCAATGGCGGAATCAGAATATCTAAAATTCTATTTTCGGCTGCTAATATGGCTTCCTCTTTTTTTTCATTTGTCTGCTCTTCTTTAACCATTTGAACAGCTCTATCGACCAAGTCGCGAATCATTGATTCAACATCTCTGCCGACATATCCGACTTCGGTATATTTTGTAGCTTCCACTTTCACAAAAGGAGCATTTGCTAATTTAGCTAATCTACGGGCGATTTCGGTTTTACCTACACCGGTCGGACCAATCATAATTATATTATTAGGCATAATTTCATCGCGTAGATGACCGGTTACCTGCTGCCTTCTCCATCGGTTACGTAAAGCGATAGCAACCGATTTCTTAGCATTACTCTGCCCGATTACATATTTATCTAATTCGGCTACGATTTGCCTCGGAGTTAAAGGTTCGTCTTTTACGTATTCTTTTTTAACAAAGTTTACTATGGTTTCTTTTTGTTCTTCGCTTATATTTATTGTGTTATCCATTATTTCTCCAATTCTTCGATAGTTACATTATGATTAGTATAGATGCAAATATCGCCGGCAATATTTAAAGATTCTTCGATAATTTCTTTTGAAGTTAAGTCGGAATGTTTAAGTAGTGCTCTTGCTGCCGATAGTGCATACATACCGCCGGAACCGATTGCTATTACATTATCATCGGGTTCGATTACGTCGCCGGTACCGCTGATTAATAAGATTTTCTCATTATTCATTACTATGAGCATCGCTTCTAATCGGCGTAAGTATCTATCAGTACGCCAGTCTTTGGCAAGCTCGATAGAAGCCCTGTACAGATTGCCGTTATGTGCTTCGAGCTTTTCTTCGAATCTCTGCAATAGAGTGAAAGCATCGGCAGTAGCACCTGCAAAGCCAACCATGATTTTATTATTATATACTTTTCTTACTTTTTTAGCTGAATGCTTCATTACCGTATTACCGAAGCTGACTTGACCGTCCGCTCCGAGAGCGGCTTTCCCATCTTTTAATACGCCAATTACAGTAGTAGAGCGTACCTCTGGATAAAAGTTTGATTTAGGCATTATATCCTCCCTGTTTGATTAGTATTCCTGTTCGAATGGAATGAACCATACTTCGCCAAGGCTTATGTTTATGTTCATTCTGCCGAAAGCCTCTTTCAGTAAACCGTTTTCGGCTTTACCTCTGACTCCGAATGTAAATGCAGTATTTAGCATAGCCGCACCGACTACCGGTATATCAAATCCGAAACTTCCGTATATTTCATTTATATCTTCATTGTTAATATTATAATATAATTGTTTATATCCTACACCTATATTATAAGTTATTTTATCGAAAAATCCCGCTCTGTAATATGTATTTCCCAGCCTTGAAAGACCAAAGGCGTACTGCTGAGTATTTCTAAACTTGACATTATCGCCTTTATACATACTTATTTTTTCAAAATTTTTCATTGTTAATTCTGTTCCCAAAATAACTTTTCCCCATTTATAAGATAGACCGAAACTGTACATATCGGGTAGATTGATGTCCGAGTAATTTACAGAAGTTACATCAGGAATTGAGTCATGTAAATAACCATATTGCATTTCGGTTGTAGTTCTTGATTGAAAAACTTTTTCCATCGCAAAAGCAAAATATAGATTTTCTATCGGTTCAATGAAAAGTCCGGCTTTAAAAGACCCACCTTTAATATTATCAGTGCGAGAAAACTTAGAGTCATAGCTATAGTATGAAATATCATTATAATCCATTACTGTGTTTATGCTATGCTCAATATTCCCGAAAAATATATTAGCTGCAAGACCGAGTTTTAACCATTTAAACGGCGAGAAAGCAGCACCCAAAAACGCAGATGATACACCGCCCTCTCCGCGATACTGGCTTACACCGGTAGCATTTACATTAGAATAGGGGATAGTTAATCTTTTATCTATCATATAATTAACCGAACTGTAAGGTAGAAATCCAAATGATACTGCAATTCCATACGAAGTATCTATAGCAAAAATACCAAGGATTTCGTTTACTCCGCCATTGTTTTGATATAAAATATTACTTTTTTCATCTTCATTGATTTTCTGATTAAAATGATAACCGACTTGTAGTCTTGTAGTACGAACAAAAGACCACATAGCTGGGTTTTTTAAGTTAATTGAAGTAGCAGATGGTACTGAAATCCCAACACCGCCCATCGCTTCATAGCTTGCTCCGAGATTATCATATATATCGCCAATGCCGTACATAGAGTAGTTTGAACCACCTTGAGCAAAAGCAAGATTAGATAATATGGTAAAAGTTATTATATATTTTAATAGTTTCATTTCAATTCTTTAGTAAGTTATAATATTTCTTTAATAGGTTAAATATTTCTTTAGTAAGTTATAATATTAAACATAATTTAGATAAAAACGTTATTTAGATAATTTTGGTTTTCGTGTATATAATACTTTGAATTTTGGTCTCTTTAGTGGGTCAGGGTCTGTAATTGGGTAGAATACTAACTTATCCATTTTGCTATAAGTATCTGCCATAAAGAACCATAAATGACCAGTCTTCTGTTTGACAACCCAATCCTCCACAGCAAGAATCAGCACGTCTCTAAAAAAGAATTTTTTGTAATATGGGCTATAATATCCGGAAATTCTTTTATAATATTGGTTAGTGCTTGATAAAGAGTCAAGAGGTATATCCTCAGGTGCATAGTTCAGATACTTTTCATTAATACTATAACATTGTAATGCAGTAGTTGTATCATACGATCTCGCAGTAGTATCATATAATTTCGAACCAATTCTTGACTTCTCGTTATTAATAGTAAGCTCTAATTCAGCCATAACTATAGAAGCATCGCTTGGGATATTGGAGACATCAAAATCTATTTGAGTAATATAATCTATTCCGCTTTGAATAAAAATTTCATTTGTATTTACTGGAGGGTCTATTCTTGAAAAAGGACCTTCGGATGAAGAATGAAAATTGTAAGTTAATGCCGTATCAGCGATAGTGGTATCTATATACTTAACAACTAATTGATTATAGTATATGGTATCTCCACCTGTATTTAGTGTTGGCGAACGGAAACGCCTAACGCATTTGGAATTTTCGTTAGGTACTATCATTAGTCCAAATTCAATAGGATTCTCAAGTGTTTTGGCAGGATAGTGATTAGTTAGCCAGTCAATTAAGAGATTCTTATCAATATCAATATACATTGAATCATTAGGATCCAAAGGAATGCTTCCGGAAAAAGAGCCTACTTTATTTGCAGGATCGTAATAATTATTTGCCGGAGATACTGCGTCATCATATTGCAGTGCTTTTGTCCAAGTCCAATCTTCAGTTTTATCATCATTAACCCTATATATATCAAATGATATATATTTGCTTGCAGTATCACCGATAATATAGTCATAAGGATACAATTTTAGCTGAACGGATTCAATATTTGATAAAAATTTACTTCTAAGTGAATCTTCGAAATCATCGGATGAGAAAATCATCACTCCGCCTGATTTCATATCATCATATACTCCAATATAGAGAGCATTTTGATTTAATCTTGCTTTCTTTCTTAGAAAATTTTTTGTATTTCCTATCATAGAAGGAGTTACATCCGAAGATACAGTTACAGCTCCTACCGTATCAAACAAAAGGGGAGAGCCCATATCAGTCGGCAAGTCGTTACAGGAATTTATAATAATCACCGATAGGGCTAAGCTAAAAATATATAAAATTTTGTGTATTTTCATTTAATTGTTTTCCAAGTAAAATCAATTAATAATTAATCTTTTAAAATATTGTTGTATATCGAGATATACTGTTTTACGGATTCATTCCAAGAGAAATCTTCCTGCATCATAGCTTTAGTAATTTTAAGGAAATTATCTTTATCTGAATAAAGCTCTATAGCAGAATTAATTACTTCGAGCAAAGCTTCCGGTTTATAGTCTCTGAATAATAGTCCGTTACCTTCTTCAGTTTCTTTATTATAAGGTTTAACTATCTCGGTCAGTCCGCCTGTTGCTCTGACTATTGGCATAGTTCCGTATTTAATAGAATACATGCTGTTTAGACCGCATGGTTCATATTTTGACGGAATTAAATAGAAGTCGCTACCGGCTTCGAGTACGTGAGCTAAATCTTCATCAAATCCGATTTTTAGTGCAAATTTGTCGCTATGCTGTTTGGCTAATTTCTTTAGATCATTTTTTAATTTAGTGTCGCCGTCGCCGAGTATAATTAATTGAATGTTCTTTTCCAATATTTTTGGTAATGCTTCAATCAATAAGTCAATCCCTTTGCTTTCGGTAAATCTTGCTATCATTCCTATAACAGCAGTTTCCGGTTCATATTTTAATCCAAAAGATTCTAACAATGATTTTTTGTTTCCTACTTTGAATTCCTCAAAATCATCAGTCAAATGCTTTTTAATATGAGAGTCGTTTTTCGGATTCCATCCCCAAACGTCAATGCCGTTCATTATTCCGGAGAATTTGTTCGGATTCTTCAATAGCAGAGAGTTTAGTCCGTTGCTGTGATTAGAGTCTTGCAATACTTCGTCGGCATAAGTTTTAGATACGGTATTCACATAGTCAGCATAGGCTATGCCGGCTTTTAAATAGTTAACGCTATCATTATGGACAAAGTTCTCTTTTATATCGTCGGCAAATCCGGTTTTTTTATAAGTATCAAGATTAAATATTCCCTGCTGAGAAAAATTATGCACTGTCAATAAAGTTTTAGTTTTTTTAAACTTATTGGGGAACATTATCTTGATAAACGCCGGTACAAGGGCAGTTTGCCAGTCATTGCAATGAATAATATCCGGAAACCAGCCGAGCAAAAGACAAGTTTCGATTACACTACGGCTGAAAAATAAAAATCTTTCGTCGTTATCAACATAATCCTTGCCATTTTTCGGGTCTCCGTATATACCCTTTTTTGAATCGAAATACTTCTGATTAGTCGCTATATAAGCCTGAACTTTACAACGCGGATTACATATTGATGACGACTTAACAGTTGCTAATTCGAAATTATTGCCTATTGGAATTGGCATATCACGCAATCTGTTGATTTCGTGAATTTTATTCCTTCTCTCGGATATTACTCCGTATTTAGGCAACATAACACGAATGTCATGACCTATGTCTCTAACTGCTAATGGTAATGAATATGCAATATCTCCAATACCTCCGACTTTAGCGAATGGAAATACTTCGCTGGATACATACAAAATACTTAGTGGTTTTGCCATTACTTTTTTTAATACCTTCATTCAAAGAATAACATTTGACAAACTACAAAATTAGTCAAAATAATGAAAACAAAGAAATATTAGTTTGATTTATTTTCTTTTTTCTTGCTTTTCCTCCGTTTTTGTTCAAAATAACCAATAATAAAGACGATTATTAGCGAATTTAGATACAATTAAATATTTATTTTCTGTTTTTACCATGACGGTTTTCTTTGTAAATCAGAAAAAAACTTGAATAATTTGCATATTTCTGATTATTAAGATTTTTTAGACTCCAGATAATTCTTTGCTTTTGAATGATGAGATTTCTATAAAATCAAAAATATTAAACCTGCTACCATGATTTGTGTCTTTATATTGTTTGTTGTACTAAACAAATATTATGGAACAAATAATGTTATTAATAACAATTGCAGAGAGTGTCTTATGAAGACAAAAATTTCTATACTATTACTATTTTTTTTTGTAGGAACAGTAGGAGCTTATTCTCAATATCAAAATATAATTATTCAATCAAAAGATGGGCATCAATTTCGTAATCCATTCGTATTTATTGAAAAAATTTATTTTTCAGAAGAGAAGTTAATTATCGATTTTAAAGGAGATACTATCGAAACTCACTCCCTATCTACAATTAACAAAATATTTTTTAAAGAAACCAGTTCAGATGTAAAAGAAGATACTGATTATGCTAATATTTTAGTGTATCCTAATCCTTCGACTAATCAATTATTTATAAAAGATATGCCTGATAATATCAATCAGGCAATCATTTATAATATTCAAGGCGAGATATTATTAACAGCTCAAGTGTCAGAAGTTAATAACTCTGTAAATATCAGCGAATTAACTAACGGAGTTTACTTTATAAGAATTGGAAAATACATATTGAGATTTGAAAAATTATGAAAAAAACTATTATAACATTAGTCAGTCTTATGTGCATTTCATTCGTATTTGCACAGGAAAGAATATTTATCCATAAATCGGATAAAAATACTTTAGGTGCCTCTGTTACAAATACAGACAGTGTTTATTTCAGTTCTGACGAGCAAATTTCGTTTTTCTCTATTGGCGGCAATATTCATCAATTTCTTGTCTCAGAAATAGACAGTCTTTCTTTTAGTCAAGACACTGTGATTTATATTAATTATTCGGAAAATTCGGTACAGATAGTTAATCCTTATGCTTTTGAAGGCGTTACTATCACATCGGACGGTGCAAACGTAACGGTAAATTCTACTATCGAGACACAGGATTTGACTTACCGTTTGTCTGGCTCTACTTCTCAGGGAACATTCAAATTATACGCTCAGAAAAGGTATAATTTACAATTAAATAATATTAGCATAGCTAACCCTATCGGTCCGGCAATTAATTTGCAGTCAAGCAAAAAATGTACTGTTGTGCTGATGGAAGCTACTGTAAACACGTTAACTGACGGTACTACATATTCGACTGCTCCGCTTAATAGTGAAGGTGATTCAGAAGACCAGTCAGCAACATTATTTAGCGAAGGGAAATTAATATTCAGCGGTAGCGGCAGCTTAAATATTAATGCTGTAGGTACTGATAAACACGCAATTGCCGGCGATGACGAAATTGAAATTATCAATGGAAATATAAAAATTAACAGCTCCGAAAAGGACGGTATTCATGCTAAGGACGGCATCGCCATCAGTGGTGGTGAAATCAACGTTAGTGCCAAAGCTGACGCAATAGACGGCGATAACGGCTATATTAATATTACAGGTGCTAAAATTACTACTACAAGTACTATAGAAAGTGCCGAAGCTATTACTTGCGACAGTACTTTGACAATTAGCGGCGGAGAGCTAAATATCACTATTTCGGGTAATCAGTCAAAGGGAATTAAATCAGCTCAAGCTATGACTTTATCGGGTGGTACAATTGTAATTAATACTAACGGCGGTGTAACACTCGAAGCAGATGGCTCAGGGTACGATCCTTCATACTGCACTGCAATTAAATGTGATGCTGCAATTAATATAAGCGGAGCGGATATCACTATAGTTGCCAAAGGAATTGCAGGCAAAGGTATTTCTTCAGATACCGATATTAATATTAGCTCCGGTACCGTAATTATAAATAGTTCCGGCAATGGGGCTACTTATAAGAATTCTTCAAATGAAACAAAAGCATATAATTCAACATGTCTAAGCTCTGACCAAAATATTAATATTAGTGGTGGAGATATTACTTTATCCGGCTCCGGAACCGCCGCTAAGGGTATTAAAACTGAAGGCTCTTTGACTATCGGTAGCTCGACTGCTTCGCCTAAAGTTTCAATTACTACTACCGGTACAAAAATCACATTGTCAGGCAGTAGTGGCGGCGGTGGAGGAATGGGGCAGACCGGTAGCTATGACGAAACTAAGGCAGTTAAATCCGATGCTGCTGTAACCATTAACAGTGGCGATATAACAATTTCTTCTGCCGATGACGGAATTAAATCAACTACCTCTATCACCGTCAATGGCGGAAATCTTACTATTGCCAAATCTACGGAGGGTATGGAGAGTCCGCTGATTACAATTAATAAGGGAAATATTAACATTACTGCTTCCGATGATTCATTCAATGCTACTAAAGGCAATGGGGGAGAGTCTAATGACGGCAGTACTTTAGCGATTAACGGCGGTAACATAGTTACTAACTCAACTACCGGTGATGCAATAGATAGTAATGGTAATATTACGGTAAGCGGCGGGATAATTGTCGCTCACGGTCCTAAATCACAACCCGAAGTTGGGCTTGATTATAACGGTACATTTGCAATGTCCGGCGGCTTCATCATAATTTCAGGAGTTAATTCCAATATGGTTCAGGGGCTTTCTAACTCCTCAACACAATATTCGATGAATATTAAAAGCAGTCAGAGCTTGACTAATTCTACATTATTCCATATTGAAGATGCTGAAGGCAAAGAAATAGTTACTTTCCAGCCAATGAGAAGCTATTCTTCAATTGTATTTTCATCAGCAGATTTAAAAAATGGATCATCTTATAAAATATATACCGGCGGTACTTCAACCGGAACAAACAATAACGGATTATATAGCGGCGGTACTTACAGCGGCGGAACACTCAAAAAAACAGTTTCTATTTCAAGTAAAGTGAGCTCAATAACTATTTGATAAAAAAAATAGGCTGTCTCCAAAAGGGCAGCCTTTTTTTATAAATTAATACAAGTCTGTTGCAAAACTATAGAAATTTCAATTTCCATTTGTTCAAGAGACAGACTAAAATTTGTCATTCTGAACGAAGTGAAGAATCCAGATAAAGCTAAATGCTGATAATTCTGGATTCTTCGTTACAATCAGAATGATGATTTGGCAATATTATTAATTTTAGACAAGCTCTTGATAAGCACTTAGAAGTTTGAAATCTTTGGAAAATTAATAGCATATAAATATTTTGGACTTTTGCAACAGGCTTAATTTTGCACTTAAAAAGTATGAAAAAGAGAAATTCGTTTTAGTTCACAAATTCAGATAATAAATTGCTTATTATCCGAAAATTCGATAAATTTGTAGCTTGTAATTATTTATGGATTAGGATTAAAATGTTTGAACCCCAAAAAATCAAAGTTAATGATATAAGGGAAAGGCTCGAGAAACTTCGGAGGTTTCTTTGACATTGATAATAAAATAAATTCACTTCAAGAATATCAACAAATATCCGAAGCTCACGATTTCTGGGACGATTCGCCCAATGCACAAAAGATAATGCAGCAAGTATCCGAAATTAAAGAATGGATACAATTATACGAACAGACTAACACCATAGTTACCGATACTGAAATGCTGATTGAGCTTGCCGAAGAAGAAAAAGACGAATCACTCGAATTAGAAATCAATAACGAAATAGATAAAACCGAAAAACAAATTGCTAATTTAGAAATCAGAAATTTGCTTTCCGGTCAGGACGACACCAGAAATGCACTTCTAACCATTCACTCCGGAGCCGGTGGTACCGAAGCACAGGACTGGGCAGAAATGTTACTCCGAATGTACACCCGCTATTGTGAACGCCATAATTATAAAGTCTATTTGGTTGATGAGCTCGAAGGTGATGGAGCAGGTATTAAATCGGCTACTATAGAAATCGAGGGTAAGTTCGCCTATGGCTACCTAAAAGCTGAAAACGGAGTTCACAGATTAGTTCGTATTTCGCCTTTTGACTCCAATGCCCGCCGGCATACATCGTTTGCTTCTGTATTTGTCTATCCGGTAGTTGATGATGATGTCGATATAGAAGTCAATCCCGTTGATGTGGAGATGGACACTTTCCGTTCAGGCGGTAAGGGCGGTCAGAACGTAAATAAAGTAGAAACAGCTGTCCGGCTCAGGCATATTCCGTCTGGAATCATCGTAGCCTGCCAGCAGGAGCGTTCGCAATTTCAAAATCGCGAACGGGCTATGAAGATGTTAAAATCTCGATTATACCAAAAACGTCGCCAAGAGGAAGAAGCCGCTAAAGCTGCTATCGAAGGCTCTAAAAAGAAAATCGAATGGGGCAGTCAGATTCGCTCTTATGTATTCCAACCATATACTATGGTCAATGACCACAGAACCGAAACTAAACGCACTGATATAGTGGCTGTTATGGACGGAGATTTAGACGATTTTATAAAATCATTTTTATTACTCGGAGAATAATTTATGAAAAACGAAGCTTATATATCGCCTCTGAATACTTTAATCAAAACTATTAGCTGGCTTTGGTTACTGACCGGTATTATCTTTAGTTTAATAGGAATTTGGGTGGGCTCACTATACTTTTTGTTTTCAAGCTATAAGAATAGTTTTGAAACACTTAGAGCTGAAAACGAAGTACTCGACAATGTATTAAACGTAATCAGTGCACTGCCATTTATTGCCACTTTTGTAATCATATTAGCAGCAGCCTGTATAATATCGGGATTGAATTTCCCAAAATTCAAGAAATGGTCTTTGGCATTGGTCGAAATATTATCTTATATAATTGTGTGTGCATTCTCTGCATTATTAATATTCTGGTTTAGAGTCTGGTTGTTTTCATTTCAGAACACGGCTAACTATACCGGGAGTACTGCTTGGGAAATTGTCGGCTTAATTACCGGTTCAATAGTATGCTTATTCTTTGTTGCTGTTTTTATCTTTGTTATTAAAAATATAAGAAATAAACCATTCAGAGAATTATATAACGAAAGAGTTAAGCTGTCTAATTCGATATAATATTTCATAAAAAATAGTCTTTTTACTTAATAAGTTTACTCAAGTTTTTTCAAAAAAAACAAACTTTATACATACAAATTGAAAAATAAATTATGGCATTAAGCTGGAATGAAATTAAAGACAGAGCTTTAAATTTCTCAAAGGAATGGGCAGATACTTCTAATGAAGAAGCCGATGCAAAACCATTTTTAGTAGAGTTTTTTAATGTGTTTGGTATTAGTAGTAAGAGAGTTGGCACCTTCGAGCATCGAGTAAAAAAATTAGACGAAAGAGACGGTTATATTGATTTGCTCTGGAAAGGTACGATTTTAATTGAGATGAAAAGTAAAGGCAAAAACCTTGACAAAGCCTATCAACAAGCTATTGACTATACTCACGGACTAAAACAGCATGAATTACCGAAATATATACTTGTTTCGGATTTTGAAAACTTTAGGCTGTATGACCTTGATTCCCATCCTTCGGAGGGGTGTCCGCAGGACGGGGTGGCTTTTATCCAATTTAAACTTAATGACTTTGTAAATAATGTTCAGCATTTTGGTTATATATTGGGTTACCAAAAGAAAGTTTATAAAGAGCAAGACCCCGCAAATATTAAAGCCGCCGAGTTAATGGGTAAACTTCACGATAGACTTAAAGAAATCGGCTATACCGGGCACCCATTAGAGGTTTATTTGGTGCGAATTCTGTTTCTTATGTTTTCAGAAGATACTACTATTTTCAATAAACAACAATTTCAAGATTATATAGAGCAGAGAACTAACGAAGACGGTAGCGACCTTGCCCCCAGATTGCAAGAACTTTTTCAGGTGCTAAACACTCCAAAAGATAAGCGATTTAAAAATCTTGACGAGCAACTTGCCGATTTCCCATACATAAATGGAAAACTGTTTGAAGAAATATTGCCGATGGCAAGTTTTGATAGTAAAATGCGACAAGCCCTATTAGACTGCTGTTATATAGACTGGAGCAAAATCTCGCCCGCTATATTCGGCTCTATGTTTCAAAGTGTGATGAACCCGACCGAACGTAGAAATCTGGGAGCACATTACACAAGCGAAACCAATATATTAAAACTTATCAAACCGCTATTTTTAGACGAGCTGTGGAAAGAATTTGAAAGTATAAAAGATAATAAAAACAAACTACCCGAATTTCATAAAAAATTAAGTTTACTCAAATTTCTTGACCCTGCTTGCGGTTGTGGTAACTTCCTTGTAATTACTTATAGGGAATTGCGTTTGCTGGAAATTGAAATATTAAGAGCATTAAATAAATCAGGGCAGACAGTAATTGACGTTAGAGAAATTATTTTGCTCGACGTAGATATGATGTTCGGTATAGAGTATGAAGAATTCCCTGCACGCATAGCCGAAGTAGCTATGTGGCTAATTGACCACCAAATGAATATGCTAATTAGTAATGAGTTCGGTCAATACTTTGTTCGTTTACCTTTAAATAAAACTGCAAAAATTGTTCATGGCAACGCTTTACAGATTGATTGGGAAACTATAGTTTCTAAAAACGAGCTTTCTTATATTCTGGGAAATCCGCCATTTGTAGGTTCAAGAATAATGAGCAAAGAACAAAAAGAATCACTTATTAGAGTATTTGATAGTTCAAAAAGTGTTGGAGATTTAGACTATGTAACCGGTTGGTATATAAAAGCAACCAAATACATTCAAGAAACGATAATTAAAGTTGCTTTTGTTTCAACCAACTCAATAGTACAAGGATTGCAAACGAGCATTCTTTGGGGGCAAATGCTTTATAAATACGGTATTAAAATCCATTTTGCTCACCGAACTTTTAAATGGAGCAACGAAGCCAGAGGAAATGCGGCAGTTTATTGTGTTATAATTGGATTTGCCAACTACGACACAAATAATAAGAGCATTTTTGAATATGAAGATATTAAGGGAGAAGCCCAAGAAATAAAGGTAAAAAACATTAATCCATACCTTTTAGAAGGTAAAGACGTATTAATTGACAGACAGCAAAATCCAATATGCAATATTCCTGAAATGTGTTTTGGTAATATGCCCGCTGATGGCGGAGAGCTTCTATTTACTACAGCTGAAATGTATGCTTTTATTGCAAAAGAACCAAACTCAAATATTTATTTCAGAAGGTTTGTAGGCTCCCAAGAATACATAAATAACATTGAACGTTGGTGCTTGTGGTTGCAAAATATTGAACCAAGTGAACTCAAAAAAATGAAATATGTTTTAGAGAGAGTTCAAAATGTAAAAGCAATTAGAGAAAAATCTTCTAGACCACAGCTTGCAAACATACCTCATTTATTTGCACAAATAACTCAACCTAAAGGCCTTGACTACATTATTATTCCAAGTGTTTCTTCTGAAAGAAGAAAATTCATTCCAATAGGTTTTGAAACAGCAAATGTTATAGCAAGTAATCTTTGTCTAATAGTTCCCAAAGCAACAATCTATCACTTCGGTATTTTAACTTCTACTATGCATATGGCTTGGGTAAAATATGTATGCGGTCGATTAGAAAGTCGCTTTAGATATTCAAAAGATATTGTTTACAACAATTATCCTTGGCCCGAAAATCCAAGCGAAAAGCAAATAAAGGGCATAGAAGAAAAGGCACAAAAAGTATTAGATGCAAGATTGCAATTTCCGAATAGTTCGCTTGCGGATTTATACGACCCATTAACTATGCCACCGGTATTAGTAAAAGCACATAATGAGTTAGATAGGGCAGTTGATTTGGCATACCGCCCTCAGCCGTTTACAAGCGAAGCAAACAGGATGGTTTTCTTATTTGAACTATACGAGAAATACACGGCAGACCTTTTTACAACAGTAAAGCCGAAAAAGCCCAGAAAGGCGAAAATCCAAGATAAATAATAAGCATAAATAACGCTGTTTTTAAAACATATTATTTCTTGCAACTCCGTTAGGAGTTAGTTGACTTTGAATAAAAGAGATTTCTAATGGACATTTTGGGATAAAATTCCCACCTGTAAACAAAATACTATCCGAAAGAAACACACCCATTTACCATCAACATGATAGTAAAAGAAACACACCCCCTAACCCCCTCTTGATAGAGGGGGAAGAGGAAAAGAGACTAATAATAATCCTAATTTATATAGAGTGGGAATAAGACAAAGAATATAAAAATACCCCCCTTTTAATGTAAGGGGAAGAGGAAATAAAATCCCCTCTAAAAAGAGGGTGCAGAAGAAATATAACCCTCTCTAAAAAGAGGGTACAGAAGAAATAAAATCCCACTCTAAAAAGATGGGGTAGAAGAATTAAAATCTCCCTCTATTAAGAGGGGGTTAGGGGGTGTGTTTCTTAAAACAAATTAAATATAATAAAATTTCAAATATCTCGTCGAAAATTTGTATATCATCAATAATAACCGTATAGTGTAAATATGAAAGTATATTATAATGCAGCACTGAAAGAATATGCCCGCATATTAAGAAATAATATGACAAATGCAGAAAAAGCAACATGGCGAATGCTTAAAGGAAAGCAACTAAAAGGATATGACTTTCATAGACAGAAACCTATAGGTAATTATATCGCGGATTTCTATTGCTACGACTTAAGATTGGTAATAGAAATTGATGGCATAACTCATTTAGATAAAGAAGTTCAGAAGCGAGATAAATTAAAAGAAAATTATATTAATTCGATAGGATTAAATATATTACGTTTTACAGATGATATAGTATTGGGAAATTGTAATATAGTTGAACGTCAGATATTGGATTATATAGAAAGTTATCAGAAAGAACATATCACTTGACCCTCAACATGATAGTAAAAGAAACACACCCTAACCCCCTCTTAATAGAGGGGGAAGAAGAAAAGAAACTAATAATAATCCTAATTTACATGAAGGGGGAAGAAGAAAAGAAACTAATAATAATCCTAATTTACATGAAGGGGGAAGAAGAAAAGAAACTAATAATAATCCTAATTTACATGAAGGAGGAAGAGGAAAAAGAAACCTCCTCTAAAAAGATAGTGCAGAAGAAAAATCATCCCTCTCTAAAAAGAGGGTGCAGAAGAAATATAACCCCCTCTAAAAAGAGGGGGTATGGGGGGGTGTATATTAAAACAAATTAAATAAAAGTATTATAGCTTACATTAATTGCATGTTTTTGTATAAATATTTAAGAATATAATGGACATATCTTTGAATAATTAAAATTGAAGATAATTGAAAACTGTTCTTAGGTTATCAAATTTATTATTTACATAATCATTAATTTGCTAATGGACATTTTGGGATAAAATTCCCTCCTGTAAACAAAATATTATCCTAAAGAAACACACCCCCTAACCCCCTCTTAATAGAGGGGGTAGAAGAAAAAGAAACTGTTTTAATCCCAGTTTAAAAAGAGGGTGGTTAGAAGAAATAAAATCCCCCTCTATTAAGAGGGGGCTAGGGGGTGTGTATCTTAAAACAAATTAAATATAAGTAGTATAGCTACATTATTACTTTTGCTAATGGACATTTTGGGATTATTTCTTGCAACTCCGTTAGGAGTTGAATATCGGTAATAGCAATTCTCTCGACAGTCCCCCTAAAAAGAAAATGAGTGGGTGCAAAACTATGTTACCGATGTTAAAAAGCAAACGCTGTATTAGCAAATTAAAATTTCAAGTATTGAGATTTAATTTCATTTCTATATTCCCCCAGCCGGACTTAAATAAATATTTTGGTAATTTTCCAAAAAAAAACTATATTTACGTTTCGTTAATTAGCTAAATGTAGAAATAGAGAAAAGAAATGAAATATTTATCTATATTAGTATTGTTTTTATATTCATATATAGCTTATTCCCAATGCTCGTGTATGGGTGGAGCAGCAATTGGAGGGATCAGCCCTTTAGTTGGTACTGCAAATGTAGGTTTATTAAAAAGCAGCAATTTAAGGATACTCACCTATTATTCGAATACTTACGGAGATACATATTATTCTGCTGATTCTGAAACCTTAAAAGGAATTGTTCAGGAATTCAGAAATTCAAACCTTACTTTAAATATTGGCTATGGATTAAACGATGAGTTAACCGCAGAAGCCGAATTAGGATATTTTATAAATAAGAGGCAGACACTGCCGACATATATATTAAGTGCAAGCGGTTTATCTCACATTAGTTTTATGCTCAAGTATAATATTTTAAGATTTATAAAAAAACAGATTGAATGGACAGCCGGAGCCGGGCTAAGAGTTCCATTCCCCTATAATGATAATCAACCAGTACATCTGAGACCATCTACCGGAGCTTACTCTCTGCTATTTCAATCATTTTTGCATAAAGGATATAGAGAAATCGGGTTGCATTTAATATTATCAAATCGAATAGAGAATAATTTTGAAAATGCTCAAGAATATAAATACGGATTGGCTTTAGTAAATTCATTATTTGTATCTCAAAATATTTATGAAAATCTAAACGGTATTGTCGAATTACGTAGCGAGTACCGTACTAAAGATAAAACCAAAGGAATTGAAATTCCAAATAGCGGAGGAAATAGCGTAGTAGTCTCCCCACAATTAAATTATTCTATCTCTGACTTCGGGATTTCTGCCATTTTTGATATTCCGGTGTATAAATATTATAATGGTTCTCAACTAACAAATGCTTATACTTTTGGATTAGCATTATCTTGGCAAAGCAAATTGTTTTAAAATAATATTGATAATTTTACGTTTCGATGATTAGCTAAATGATTAAATGTTATAGGAAATATAAATGAGAGAAAAAGTAGAGATATTTAAAGTATTATCTGAATTAAATAGAGTACGAATCTTAATGATGCTATTGAATAAGTCGCTATGTGTTTGCGAAATTACAAATATACTACAGCTTTCAACGGCTACTGTGTCTAACCATTTATCATATCTAAGGGATAATGGGTTTATTATAGATACTAAAGATGGTAAATGGATAAATTACAAAATCATTGATAATACTGACGACACAATAGTCAATACTGTTCTGGAATTATTACCTAAGTGGTTTGCTGATGAAGATATAATAAAAGACGACATTGAAAAAGTGAAATCAGTTGACAGACATGTTTTAAAAAGATAATTACATAGATAAAAATTGAAAATTCCAAATATGAAAACAAAAAAAAATATAATATTTTTGATTACTCTGAGCTTTTTAGTTATATCATGTACAGGTAATTCATCAAGCAATATTGATGTTGATAGTAATGACAAAGCTATAATAAAATTTTTAGAGCTTGGTGCCGAATCATGTCATGATTGCATTGAGATGCAACCGGTTATGGACTCTATACGCAAAAAATATGGTGAGCAAATTGATGTAATATTCATTGACTTATTTAAAAATTACTCTTATATAGAAAAATACAATGTTGAAGTTATGCCTACGCAGGTGTTTTTAGACTCGAATGATGTTGAAATTCACAGACATCAGGGGTTCTACTCTGAAGACAGCATACATATTTTTCTAAATTCTCAAGGCTTGACTAAAATATATTAACGATTTATTTAAAAGGTAAATATGGAAAACAATAATTCAAATATTAAAAAAAGATTAGATAGTAAATATTATATTTACGCATTGCTTTTGCCAATGTGGGTATTGGTTTATTTAAACTTACAGAACTTCTCAGATTTTATTGTCGATACTGTGTTTAAAATGCAAAAGGGCGAACACTTAACCGAAGCAATACGATTCTTCATATTTGAAGTTCCTAAGGTGCTATTATTACTTACTCTTATTGTATTCGGTGTCGGGATTATCCGTTCATACTTTTCTCCAGAAAAAACCAAAAAAATGCTAGAGGGCAAACCTCTTTTTGTAGGCAATGTTATGGCAGCATCATTGGGAATAGTAACCCCGTTCTGCTCTTGCTCGGCTATCCCATTATTCCTTGGATTTGTAGAAGCAGGGATACCAATAGGAGTTACATTTTCCTTTTTAATTGCCGCACCGATGATTAATGAAGTAGCCATTGTATTGTTATTCGGATTATTCGGTTGGCAGACCGCACTAATTTATGTAAGTTCAGGTTTAATTATCGCGATATTCTCCGGCTGGGCGATTGGAAAGCTTAAAATGGAAAAATATGTTCAGGATTGGGTATATCAAACCAAAGCCGGTCAGAATGTATTAGCAGATATAAAAATGAAAATCAGCGATAGAATAGATGCCGGTTTTGAAGCTGTTAAGGAAATCGTATCTAAAGTATGGATATATATATTAGTCGGTATAGCTGTCGGGGCTGGGGCTCATGGATATATCCCACAGGATTATATGGCTGAGCTAATGGGACGAGATGTATGGTATAGCGTACCACTTGCTGTATTAATCGGTATTCCGCTTTATTCAAATGCGGCAGGAATAGTACCCATAGTGCAGGTTCTGTTTGCTAAGGGTGCGGCATTGGGGACAAGCCTTGCTTTTATGATGGCAGTAATCGGATTATCTCTACCCGAACTAATCATCTTGAAAAAAGTATTAAAGATGCCATTGATTATTGCTTTCGTTGGGGTAGTCGGTGGTGGTATAATCACAGTAGGCTATTTGTTTAATTCTATATTTTAATAGTGTGTGCTTTTTAGTAATCTGAAAAAAAACAGCGTTAGCTGTTTAACATCGGTAACAGAGTGTTTTGCCCTCACTCATTTTCTTTAGGGCGAGTCGAGGATACCGTCATTACCGATGTTCAACTCCTAACGGAGTTGCAAGAAATAATATGATTTAAAAACAGCGTTAGCTGTTTAACATCGGTAACAGAGTGTTTTGCCCTCACTCATTTTCTTTAGTGGGGACTGTCGAGAGTATAGTTATTACCGATGTTCAACTCCTAACGGAGTTGCAAGAAATATTATGATTTAAAAACAGCGTTAGCTGTTTAACATTGGTAACAGAGTGTTTTGCCCTCACTCATTTTCTTTAGGACGAGTCGAGGATACCGTCATTACCGATGTTCAACTCCTAACGGAGTTGGAAGAAATAATATGATTTAAAAACAGCGTTAGCTGTTTAACATCGGTAACAGAGTGTTTTGCCCTCACTCATTTTCTTTGGTGGGTACTGTCGAGAGCATTGCTATTACCGATGTTCAACTCCTAACGGAGTTGGAAGAAATAATATGATTTAAAAACAGCGTTAACTGTTTAACATCGGTAACAGAGTGTTTTGCCCTCACTCATTTTCTTTGGTGGGTACTGTCGAGAGCATTGCTATTACCGATGTCCAACTCCTAACGGAGTTGCAAGAAATATTATGATAAATAATTTGTTAAAAGATATATTGAAAGTATGTTATGAAGAAATATTTTGCTCTATTGCTTGGTTTGATATTTATATTAAACTTTACACCTTCGATTTCCAAAGATTCCAAAGCAAAACTCAAAATCAGTTACTTTCACGCTACTATGCGTTGTGAGGGGTGCATGCAAATCGAAAACTTTTTGAAGATGTCCATAAATGAACTTTTCGAAAATGAAATTAAAAACGGAAAAATTGAGTTGCTGTCGCTCGATTTTATGCAGCCAGAAAACGAAAAATTAGCCGAGAAATATAAAATTGAATCTCAAGAGCTGATTTGCTCCGTTATCAAAAATAATAAAGAAAAAAAATGGGTTAATCTCGACAAAATTTGGGATAAAAGCTCTAATTATGAAGAATTTAAAGCATATATAAAAAAAGAAATAAATAAACTTTTAAAACAATTATAAGGATTACAAAAATGGATATTAAAGTATTAGGTACCGGTTGTGCTAAATGCATGAAGTTAGAAGAGAAAGTAAGAAATCTCTGTGCTACTAATGATATTGCTGCTAATATTGAGAAAGTAACGGATATTCAGGAAATTATGAAGTACGGTATTATGATGACTCCCGGCTTAGTTATTAACGGTAAAGTAGTTCATTACGGAAGTATCGCTAAAGATGCAGATATTTTAAAATGGATTAGTGAGGCATAATATGAAATATTTAACTATTCTATTTGCTTTCATGATAATTCTTGTCTCTTGCGAGAACAAAAATGAAGCTCCCAAAGCTATTGCAAAAGTGTCAACTAACGCTAAAGTAAGATTTGTTGAGCTTGGCTCAGTGAATTGTGTCCCATGCAAACAGATGAAAATCGTAACAGAAAAAATCACAGCTAAGTATAAAGACCAGTTAGCCTTTGAATTTATTGATGTTAATAAAGACAAAGATGCCGTTGATAAATATAAAATTCAATTAATCCCAACGCAGATATTTTATAACTCTCAAAATAAAGAAATATTTAGGCATACCGGATTCTACCCGG
This sequence comes from uncultured bacterium, assembly GCA_942493235.1. Lineage (GTDB taxonomy): Bacteria > Bacteroidota > Ignavibacteria > Kapaibacteriales > UBA2268 > ENR-C587. The sequence goes on from OW818676.1 coordinate 2,339,859, forward strand.
AGGAGAAAATCGATTCTTTGTTGCAGGCAAACGGCTTAACTATAAAATAAAGGAAGATAATGGAAACCGAATTATTAGATAAATTATACGAGATGATGAATGCGAACTTAATGCTCGGCATATTTGCTTCATTTATTTGGGGATTACTGAGTATTATCATTTCACCGTGTCATCTTAGTTCAATACCATTAATTATGGGTTACTTGCAGAGCCAGCACATTGATAATTATAAACGTGCGTTTTTGATATCATCAATATTTTCTATCGGCATATTATTGTCATTAATCATAGTCGGCGGAGCTACATATTCGCTGGGTAGATTAATCGGCGATGTAGGCTTAGTCGGTAATATTTTGGTAATTGGGATATTTATTTTATTTGGGTTATATTTTCTTGATTTTGTTAAATTAGACTGGAATTTATTCAAAGTCCGTTCGACAAGCGGTGGAGCGTTCATCAGTGCATTAACTATCGGTTTCATTTTCGGAATGGGCTTGGGACCTTGCACTTTTGCATTTATGGCTCCGGTCTTGGGCGTAGTGCTTTCTACATCAAATACCGGCATAATGCTTCCGCTTCTGTATTTCGGAGCTTTCGCGTTTGGGCATTGCTTGGTTATTGCTGTAGCAGGCACAATGAGTGCAACAGTAAATAAATATTTACAATGGAACGAGAAATCCGGAGCTATCAACATAGTTAAAAAGATATGCGGAGTATTGATGATTCTCGCAGGAATTTATATGGCATATAAAACATTTAGCTAATTGGTATTTTTTCTTTTTTAAAGCCGAGTTTTTTTTATAATTAAATTCTCGGCTTTTTTTATGTATGAATTTCAATTATAATTGTTATTATTGGGTATATTTTGTTAAATTTGCATACTTATTTTATTGAAGGCAGAATTAATGAAACTTAGAGATGTTCTGGATATTAAATCCATTAGTTTAAATGTAGATATAAAAGATAAAAATGTACTGTTCGATAATTTATTAGACTTGGCTTGTAAATCCGGTAAAATTATCAATAAAGAAGAAGTACGCAAAGAAATGCTCAAAAGAGAAGAGCTACTATCTACCGGCATCGGCAACGGAATTGCTTTGCCCCATGCCAAAACTAATGCCACCAAAGACACCGTAGTTGCCTTTATGACACTTAAAGAACCAATCGAATACGGTTCGCTTGACGGCTCTAAAGTAAATATTTGCCTGCTACTAATCGGTAAAGAAAGTAATGTCGGCATTCACCTCCGATTATTAAGCCGAATCTCCAGGATACTCGGCAATAAAGAAATTATCAAGAAAATCATAGCATCGCAAACTGCTCAAGAAATTATTGAAATTTTTACCGCAGAAGAAGAATAATCATTTATTTAGTCTTTATTTAAAAAGCTTCCTTACTTTATTTTGTTGAGGAAGCTTTTGTGCAATATCATTTATAACTTTTGCTAAGCTAAATAGTATAAGGCTATTGCAAAAGTCCAAATTATTTACTTACTGTTAATTTTTTAAAAGTTTTCAAACATCTAAGTGTTTATCAAGAGCTTGTCTAAAAAGAAATAATACAGTCAAATCGTCATTCTGAGTGCAACGAAGAATCCGGAATTATCAATATTTAGCTTTATCTGGATTCTTCACTTCGTTCAGAATGACAACATTTTAGAGAGTCTTTTTTGGTAGGGTTGAATGAGTTTCAGCCACCAGCCTTACTACGCAGAGCGTAGTAAGGAGGCGAGCACTTCCTAATTCCTATCCCCGAATCCCAAACCCCGAAGAAAGAACCCACCCCGTCATCGCTTCGCGATGCCACCCCTCCTTTTGGAGGGGAATTTGAAGAGTAGTTGTTTCATAGCTTTTCTACCAATATTCAACATCTAACGATGTTGGAAGAAAAGAACAAATTCCTAATTTCTAATTTCTATTTCCCAATTCCCACTTTCAACTTTACGAACTTTATAACTTTTATTCTACCAATATTCAACAGCTAACGCAGTTGTAAGAAAGATATATTTATTTGCTTACCCACACATAATAGCGAAGAATTTTAGTTTACTTATTAACGGTATTCTTCAATATATAGAATATATAGCCGTAATAATCCGAATATTTGGCATACATATCAATTTCTTTACGCATCATTTCTGCCTCAGCTTTAGCTGTTTCATTATTCTGATATTTTTCAATAAATGAAGGTAGCTTTTCCTCGATAAACGAATAATATTCGTCTATCCAGCCGGATTTTGGCAGCATAAAAGTATCGATTACTTCATATCCGCAATCTTGGCAAATTTTTATGTTATCTTTTGTTTGCTTAATATCCGGATAAACTTCTTGCCAGTAATTATAAATTTCGTCGGGAATATCTTCGCTAAGCCAATCTGCATCGCTGACTACCAAATATCCCCCATCTTTAAGAAATTTCTTCCAATTACGAAGACCATTTTCAAACCCCATAATGAAAATCGCACCTTCAGACCAAATTATATCATAGCTTTTCTCTTCTTCAGCTAAATCATTCATATCGCCTTTTTTGATTTCGACTCTCGAAGTAAAACTTGTTTTAGCTAATTTATTTTTGAACTCATCAATAAGCAAATCAGTATAATCGACTGCGGTAATTTTGCCGTCGAAAACTTCTGCTATATCAAAAGTTTGTGAACCACTGCCGCAGCCGATGTCTAATAGCTTTTTATCGGCTCCGTTACAATTTAATAAATTAAATGCTTGATGTGTCGAAAGTTTTAAGCCGGGACCTTGACGCTTTAAATTAGTAAATAATTCGTAAAAATACTCATTCATTTCTGCTTCCATAAAATATAGTTGGACAATTAATATTTATTTTGACGAATAAAAATTCAAAATATTAAACAAGTTAGCAAAAAAATTGATAATTTTGCTAACCAAAGATTTGTAATTATATATCAGGCAGTAGAAATTGGCAAAAAATAATCTTTTATCTGACATAAGTAATCAATTAATAAGCAACAAAACAATAATTTCGATTATAAAATTATTAGAGTCAGACCGTCATACAATTAGCGTAAAAAATATAGTTGGTTCGCTGAAAAGCTTATTTGCAGTAACAATTTTCAAAGCTTATAAAAGTCAACTTTTAATAATTGCTCCAAGTAAAGAAGTAGCCGAAGAATACGAGAGCGATCTAAAGCTTTTCTCTAAAGATATAAAAGTTACTTTTTTTGATGTACCCGAAAAGCAAAAAATTGATGATTATTTTAATGCTAATGATAATCTAATTGTTTTAGATGCCCTTTCAAAAATCGAAAGCGACGACAATTCAATAATAATAATTACCCCGAAAATATTAGAGCTAAACTTTCCGGCAAAAAATAAAATCAGTTATAGTAAAAAAACTTTCAGCGTAGGGCAGAGCATAGACTATGAAGAGTTCCGCAGAGAATTAAATTTTAAGGGATTTGAAAAATGCGACTATGTCTCTAAGCAGGGCGAAATCGCATTACGTGGTGGCATAATCGATATTTTCCCTGTCGGTAGAGATAACCCTATCAGAATAGAATGCTGGGGAGACGAGATAGAATCAATCCGTGAGTTCGATTTACTTTCGCAACGCAGCATTAATCATTATAATGATATTGAAATAGTTACAGACTTACTTGCCAAAGCCGAAGAAAGTGTTCAAACTAAGATTTTCGATTATATTTATGATACTGCACTTATTTTAATAGATACTCCCGAATTGATTATTTCCGAATATGAGGAATTTTCTATACCGGATGTATTCAAGCAGTTGATAATTAATCAGCTTGGAGAAGCAGACATTAATATAAAATCTGAGATTCAACCCGGATTTAGCGGTTCTATTCATCAATTAGGGCTTGAAATTCGCAAATTAGTAATGCAGGAATATAAAATATATTTATCTGCCGACGGGCTAATTCATTCGCAGAGATTTAAAGATTTGCTCGAGAATTCTTTTACGGTTGCCGAAGAAGAATTAAGTGAAATTTCAGATTTATTGGCTGACCCGCAAACCTCATATAATGCTATTAATTGGTTGAATTCTACTCCTTTTAGCGGATTTATAAGCTCTGATTTAAAAATCGCATTATTTACCGAGCATCAGGTATTTAACCGGTTGAAAATAAAGAATATAAGTAAAAATCAGGCTAAACAGACCGGTATTTCACTAAAAGAATTAAAGCAATTGAAAGTCGGTGATTATGTAGTTCATTCGGATAAGGGGATAGCACAATTTGAAGGATTTGAAAATACAATTATCGGTGGATCATATCAGGACTGCGTTAAGCTTAGATATTCGGAAGGTGATTTCCTGTATGTGAATTTGAATTATATTCACAAAATTCAAAAATTTGCCGCTCAAGAGGGAGCTGTTCCTAAACTCTCTAAATTAGGTAGTGGAGACTGGGAACGTAAGAAGTCAAAGACCAAGAAAAGATTAAAAGATATTGCTCGCGATTTAATTAAATTATATGCAAAACGAAAATCAGTTGAAGGCTATTCGTATCCGAGCGATACTATTTGGCAGAAGGAATTTGAGGCTTCATTCGTGTTCGAAGATACCCCTGATCAAAGACGTTCAACTGATGAGGTTAAAAAGGATATGGAGTCGTTATCTCCAATGGACAGATTAGTCTGCGGTGATGTGGGCTTTGGCAAAACAGAGATAGCAATTCGAGCGGCTTTTAAAGCCGCACAAGCCGGAAAGCAGACCTCCGTCTTAGTGCCGACTACTATCCTTGCTCAGCAGCATTACGAATCATTTAAAGACCGTATGCACCGTTATCCGGTTAATATTGATGTAATATCCCGTTTCAGAAATAAAAAAGAACAGACCGAAATACTTCAAAAGCTAAAAGACGGGAAGATAGACATTCTAATCGGTACTCACAGGCTGCTTAGTAAAGATATAGAATTTAAAAACTTAGGCTTATTAGTAATTGATGAAGAGCATCGTTTTGGTGTGTCGGCTAAAGAAAAGCTACGTGAATTAAGAGCAAATATTGATACATTAACATTAACTGCAACTCCAATTCCGAGAACACTGAATTTTTCTCTGATGGGAGCGAGAGATTTAAGTTTAATTGAGACCCCACCGCGTAACAGATTACCAGTGAAAACAGAAATCATCGAATGGAATGAAAAGGTGATTTATGAAGCAATTAATAAAGAAATTAATCGTAAAGGTCAGGTCTTTTTCGTTACCGATAAAGTAAAAGATATTGATAAAATTGCCGACACGGTTCGCCGAATTGTTCCTAATGTACGAATAAGCGTTGCTCACGGACAGATGCCGACAAGTATTTTAGAGAAGCAAATGCAATTATTTATTGAGAAAAAAGTTGATGTATTAATTGCTACGAAAATTGTTGAGTCAGGATTAGATATACCTAACGCTAATACAATTATCATAAATAGAGCTCATAACTTCGGTCTTGCCGAACTTTATCAATTACGAGGACGTGTGGGCAGGTCTAATTCGCAAGCTTATTGCTATTTGAGCGTACCTTCGTTTAAAGTATTGAATAATAATATTTTACGAAGGTTGCAGGCAATAGAAGAATTTACCGATTTAGGTAGTGGATTTAAGCTTGCTATGCGTGATATGGAAATTCGCGGTGCAGGTAATTTGCTTGGGGCTGAGCAGAGCGGATTTATTAACGATATAGGTTTTGAACTATTCCATAAAGTATTAGATGAAGCTGTGCAGGAACTTCGATATGAGGAGTTCGGAGACATATTTGACAATAAATATAAAAAGAAACCAATTCAATTAGAAAATGAAGACATTGCAATAGAGATGAATACCGATGCACTCATTCCGTCCGATTATATAGGCACAGATACCGAGAGATTCCATTATTATAAGCAATTATATAATCTCAAGACTAATGAAGAAATCAAGAATATTGTTGCTGAAATTGAAGACAGATACGGGAAAATGCCTCGCCAGGCTAAAGAATTAATCTTTGCTGTAAAGGTACGTATAGCCACTCTAAATACCGGATTTCAAAAAATTATTATTAAGAAAAATCATTTTATAGCTGAATTCCCAAATAGCACCGCAAAAGAATATTATGAAACTACATTTCCTGAGATTTCCGATTATCTGCAGGAATTTGACGATGTGAAAATCTATCAAGAGAAAGAGAAGTTATATTTCCGTAAAGAAATTGAGCATAGAGAAGAAATAATTGATATTTTGTGGAGAATTAAAAAAACTGTCGAAATGACGGCAGAAAATTATTAATCCTTATGCTAATTTGAAATTCTTCATAATAAGCATGCTGGGCACACTCCCTAACCACATCGGAAGGTAAAGAAACCTTCCGATGGTTATAAATCAATTAGCATCCTCCGGCGGATTTTTTTCTATTGTCTTTAGGTGGAGCTTTTCTCTCTGCTATTTGTTTTGCAATGGTTTGCATCTTTTCATTTGCACTTATTTTAAATTTATATAAAGCTACTTTATTCAAATCTAATGAATTAGAATCAAGTTTAGGAATATCAGATAATTGCATACTTAATGCCTTTAGCCCGCCGTTTAAATAGTAAGCCATTGATTTGCCGTATCGAACAGCCAATCCGGCAGCTTTATGTGCATTTATACCGTCATTATCAATGAATACAATGGCTTTCGGAATTTTACGGATTTGATAATATGACGCTCTTGTAAACAAGTTTTCAAACTTGATATTTTCAGCTCCCGGCAAAGTATTGGCTTTAAATTGTTTTTCATCTCTAATATCAATTAGTGAAATTGTTTCGTCATAATCAATTATTCTATAAGCTAAATCCATTGGCTCAATTGCAATTACTTGAGGCATATTACGAACTTTTTCCGGAGTTAATTCTTCTAAAGTAATTTTTGAATAACTCTCCATAAATATCATAAAGAATGAAAATAGTACAAAAGCAATCCCCCAAAATACATAGATATTTTGTGGATTCTTGATAAATCTTAAATTTGATAAATTTGAAACTTTATTGACTTTGTTTTCGATTCGTTGAGTAAAAATAAATGCTAATAAAGCAAGTGTAGTGAGCAAAAATGCAAATATCCCGGGCGAGATTCCCAGTACATCAGCAGCAGTCATATTGCCCCAAAAAGAGCCTTTATAAACAGTTTCGATAGATGGATAAATCTCTCCGAAAATAAAAATTCCTATTGCCCCACCGAGAACGAAAACTATTGCATCAATTTTCCCGGTAGTTGCCGCTACAATAGATGTACCCGGGCAGAATCCACCGATGATGAAGCCTAATCCCATAATAGCTCCACCGATAATTGCAGAGTAGAAGTAAGTGGGATGAACGTATATTTCGGATAAATCGAGCATTCCGATATTGCCCATGAAAAGTATTCCGAGCATTGCGGTTACTCCCGCGGTAAAAAATACTTTCAGCACTACAAAATCATAACCGTAGAATAGTCCGGCAAGCTTTTTAGAAGATGAAAACCCGGCTTGCTCAAGGATAAAACCGAAGAAAAATCCTATGATTAAGGCTATTACGAAGTTAAAATCTTGACTAAATATTTCAGGCACTAATGGTCCCATTTTATTTTTCCTTATTATTGTCTTTTAATAGATTATATCCATAATTTTCTAAAGAAATAAGCAAACAAGTAAGCTGAACCGAATATTGCGAACATAGTCAATATTCCGCCAAAGCTCATTGCTGCCATACCGGTAAGTGCCGCACCGCTTGTACAACCTCTGCCAAACTGAGCACCCAAGCCGAAGAGTAATCCACCGCCTAATGCCATTATCAATCGTAATTTATTTGAAATATTCGGACCTTTTTCAATTTTAAATCCTGCTCGATTTGCCCAGACACCGGACACAAAAGCTCCGATTAATGCTCCTACTATCTCGAAAACCAACCAATTTTTTAGAGGACCTTCTTTATGCTCACTATTATATTCTTGATAGAATTTTGTATTTTCTGCATGAGAAGGTGCAATGCTATTTACAGTATAAACGACACCGCTCTTAATTGCTCCAGAAGCTCCGAGCCCTCTTCCGGTTATATAAAATGTCATCAACAGAAGTATTCCGAGAGAAAAGCCGGCTATATACGGATTCATGTATGGTTTAGGATTTTTCATCGCATTTTCCTTTTGAATAGTTATCTTTATCATCATTATCTTCATCATCTTCAACACATTCACACCCTGTTAGCATTGAATTAAGATTAGAGAAAACAGTATGACCGGTAGTAATTAAATATAAATGTCCTATTAAGAAACTAACAAGTAAAAATGCACCTATTGTGTGAAGTATTGCAATAATATTTAAATCGGAAACATTAATTGTAGAAATATTTTCTCCTTGAGGAAATCTATAAAACAAGTAGAGAATTCCGGTTATTACCATCAGTGGTATCATTACAATTTTAAAACCTACATAGATTATTTTTTGCAATGGATTGAGCCTGCTTAACACAGTTTTTTTTGTCGGGTGAGGAGCATTATGAAAAATGTCAGTAATATAAAACTTAATATAGGCTTTTATATATTTAGTTGTAGGAATATATTGTCTCCAATCGCCGGTAGTAAAATGCCAAAATATTGCAAACACAATTAGTATAAGCAGCAAGTACGAAGCAACTATATGGAAACTAACCGCATTTTCAAAACCGAACAATTTGAATAGTCCGTGAATCTCAAATCCTGTAAGGGCTAAAAACATAATCAAAATTGCTTGAGTCCAATGCCAGAATCTTTCGAATGCAGTGTAGATTAACACTTTTTTTCTTTTAATGTCATCCATTTTGATCTTCCTTTAAATATTTCTTATTTTTTATTATAAAATATGCTCTTCCGGCTCCATGAGAGGCAGCTCCTAAGAATGTGAGAGTAATTAAGCTAAGCCCGAGGAAATCTACTGTAGAATTATAATCTCGCCCCGGCAGATACACATCTTTAATCTGAGCTATACGGCTCTCGTTTCGTTGATGGCAGTCTGTGCATTGTAAAGATTTTTCTTTAGGGGAGACCATGTGATTAACTATCCAGTTGGATTCAGTATTGACAAATGTGTATTTCCCGCTGTAAGGTGAGTTCAGGTATTCCATTCCTTTTATTAGAGCGGAGTCCCAGTTGAAGTCCAACCAATAAGCACCTTTGCCATATTCTTTATCCCATAATTTGGGGCTTAATAATTTATGATTAACCGGGTCGTAAGGCTGCTTGGTTCTCATTACCTTAATAGGAGTAATTTTCGCATTAGGGTCATTATAATTTCCGCTTATAGGATTCATAATAATTGGGAAAACCGTTGCCGTATCATTAAATAGATAATGAGTTGCGGTTCCGTTGAACCATTTGTATTCCGGGCTAAGGTTTTTCTGCCAATCAATTTTACCTTTAATTGATTGATAAATTTCATTGCCGTCAGAATCTTTAATTACATAAGGCTTCCCATCTCTTAAATCTCCAGCTTTCGACCAGTCCCAAGCGACTTTTGTAGCATTTACTTTTGCATAAACCGGTACGTGGCATGTCTGGCAGGCTACTTTAACAGTATGCTCATTTACAATATCACTTTCATGAGGTGTTTTAGTGTGGCAGTCTTCACAAAGCATTCTATTTCTATTCATTGATGATACGGTATAGAGTTTGCCCTTCATAACGTGATTATCTGCTGAATGGCAGTCCGTACATTCCATATCGCCACCGTCTTTACCGAGATGAACATCAATATCTTTTGTTGCTGTATATAATGCTTCTTCTAAATCACCATGCTTGGCATTATTACCTCCGCCGCCATCGAAATGGCATGGACCACAATTTTCCATTTTGGGCTTGCCTGCACTGGTAGCACAATTGTTCAAGTTTACTTCGGGTTTGGGTATTCCGGCTATACCTTTTTGATATGTTCCCGAATTATCATGGCAGGCAAGACAGTCGATATTTTCTGCTTTTGTAAAGTCAAAGTTTTTATCGTCATACCCATAGCCTGCGTGGCAACGGTTGCATGAGCCTTCGCTACCATTAATTGAAATACAATGATTATTGAGCAAATTTCTTTTTCCAATAGAGACTATTCCTCTGCCCTGCATATATTCATCTCGTAGCCAACGCCAATGACTTGACTGCAATACTTCTTTGTGCCTCTCGTTGTGGCAACTTATGCATGCATTAGTAACATCTTGCGGTCGAGAAAATTCTTTAGTTAACTGCTCGAATTTTGAATGGTCAACCGCTTTTTTCTCTTTTTTGCTAATTTTTTCTTTTAGCACTTCTAATTTTGATAATCGACTTTCTTCCTTTTTATAATATCCGAACAATAATATTATCGGAATCAAAAAAGCGATAATTAATCCTACTGTTTTTCTCATTGTGCTAATTCCTTATTTCTATTTTACATACCTTATATTACTATAAAGGAATATAGCAATATAAGCATACGCAATTGTAAAAACAAGATAAATATTTATTTTATATATATACTAATTAAAATAATAACGATGTGTAATTGATTAGCTATGCCTAAATAATTTAAATAATTAATAATTATCTTATACTTTAACTTCGGCGGAACTAATATCACTTATAAAAAGAGGACATAATAAATTTATCCGTACTATATTCGAAAGACTAAGTACGTCTGTGCCACAGAGCAATCTGATTTCAGAAAGGTTCATCAGTATTTATTTTGAAGATTCCAAATAAATAGTGTCAGGGCAAAAATCAGCTCCGTTTGACCATTGTAATGTGCCTGAAATAACTTTGAAGTCATTAAAAACATCAATATTCTTCAATTCTGTAAAAATCCCAATATTGAAATATTTTGATACATCAAAAATTCCTACTTCACCATTTGTGAAATTTACCTTAATTAATTTTTCATTTATAGCTATAGCCGTTCTTACTCTTGGATTCATTTTATTTACCTCAATGGTTCAATTGGTAAAGGAGTATTCCCATTTAGTGCGAGCTCCCAGTTAGTTAATAAGTCTTCTCTGTGTAATGCTTGGATTAATCGTATCTTGGGTATTGGTAATTCTCCTTCAATTAAGTCTCCATTTATTACATCAAATACTGCTTCATATTTTTTTATTTTACATGAATGTGAGGTACATCATGTTGCTTATTATCCATAAAATAAAGATAAATTACCAAACCATAAAACATAGAAATAGAGGGCATAATTCATCCTAACTAACTATTTAACAATCTTGAAATTAAACGAAATTATGTCAATATTATTTCAGTTTATTCTAATCAGAAATCCAGTCGTCTGGTCTGTGCTTGTAAATCTGCTTATATCATCATGATATTTTGCACTCAGAAATCTCCGAGTTTCTTTTTTTAGACTAAGTAAGTCTGTACCACATAGTAATCCGATTTCAGAAAGGTCAATACCGATATAAGCTAACAATAAACCGATAAATAATCATTATAAGATTATTAGGCGTTTCCTTTATAGCATTGCAATTTTATATAAAAATGGAGAATACTTTGGGCTTGGAATTTTCAATCCATTTATTCTTGCAGTTTCTAACCAAAGCTCTTTTGCTATTAATACTTCTTTTAATGCGTCAGCTTGAGTGTTACCAAATGCTGAGCAGTTATTCAAATCCGGTATATCTGCAATATAGCCTTCATCTTCATCACTGAAAAATATATTAATATGGTAATCTTTCATATTTCTTTCTCCAATTGAATATTATACTTTTCGATTATTGTAAAGAATTGCTTGATTTGATACGGTTTAGCCATTCCATTTACATTCTGAATATTTATAAGCTCAGGGATTCCTGAGCTTTTGAATATATGATGACTACCATTAACCCTATCTAAATAAAATCCAAACATTCCCAGAATAGTTACAAATTCATCAAAGCTAATATTTTTGATATTATTTATACTCTTTTGTAGTAACTTATACTTATTCATCATTTCATTAGCAAAAATAAATATTTAAAGTAAACGAATTTTAAAGTATTATATTATATCACCGGATTATAAGAGCATTGTTCTTATATATACTTTCTAACTTGGAAATCTTAGCAATGCTTTCTATAAATTATTTTTAGACTAAGTAAGTCTGCTCATTGAGAAATCGACTTTAGAATGCTCAATACAGATATAAGCTGACTATTTCAAAGTACTTTAGTAAGTAGATATTACTAAGTTGATTTATCATTATGCAAGTATTAATTTTCCCTTTGGTTCAGGAATTAAATGATTAAACTCTTGTGCTGTATCCAACCATAACTTCTGAGCATCTTTTATGTTAGTAAGTGCATCATATTCAGTATTTCCGTGAGCAATACAACCAGAGAGTTCAGGCACCTCCGCAATAAAGCAATTATCTTCGTTACTCCAATACATTATTATTTCATATTTTTTCATTTTTATTCCATAGATTATTGCTGATGATTAATTTCCTAACTTGTTTTATCTGATAAGACTTTGCCATATCACCATCTTTTTGTATATTTAATAGTGTATTTAAGTTACTTTTTCTATAAATGTGATGACTCCCATTAATTCTTTCTTCAAAACCTAAATAAAGCAACAAGGTTCTAATGTCTTTAAATTTGACATTATTATCAGAATTTTCTGACATAATAATGCTAATTAGCTTTTCAATCCTACCCATATTGACCCTACTATTGCTTATTTAATATAACGAGTTAGAAATAAATAAATTTTATATAAAACGTCCGATTGTTAAACATAAAAATCGTTAATCTGTGCTTGTAAATCTGCCTATATCATCATATTGTGAATTCAGAAATCTCCGAGTTTCTTTTTTTAGACTAAGTAAGTCTGCCCATTGAGAAATCGACTTTAAAATGCTCAATACAGATATAAGCCGACTATTTCAGAGTACTTTAGTAAGTGGATATTACTTAGTGGATTTATCATTAAGCAAGTATTAATTTTCCCTTTGGTTCAGGAATTTCTCGTTTTAATAATAGGGCTGTTTCTTTCCATTGCTTCATAACAAGCTCAATATTAATTAATGCCTCATTATAAGTGCTTCCGTCTGCCATGCATCCGGCAAGCTCAGGAACTTCTGCTATAAATAAATTATCAGCATCGCTCCAATATATTCTTATTTCATATTTATTCATTTCAAAGCTCCTTAACGAATTTATATTTAAGAAATATTTCTCTAACTTGCTTTACTTGATAAGCTTTTGCTTTGCCATTTTTCAAAGATTGAATATTAATAATTTCCTCAATATTTTCATGAAAGTAAATATGATGAGAACCGCTTATCCTACATTTAAATCCATAATAATCTAATATATAGCATAGTTCTTTAAACCCAATATTATTATCGGAATTTGCTGATAAAATTTTAAAAACTAACTTAAAGATTTTACTCATCATACACCTTATTTTATCATTTGCATTAACGAATCAATATATAACAAATTTTACTTTTGCAAATCGTCAGTTAATACTGTTCTTCCACATTCGGGTCATTGCTTGTAAATCTTCATATAGCTTCATCATTCTTTGTTTATATATCTTATTAATAACATAAAAATATAGTAAAACATTTCTGTTATTTAAAACAATCCCCCTCAAGATGTAATGTTTTGAGGGGGAACACAATTAATCAATATAGAATATATTCGATTTTAGTATATAAAATTATCAAAAAGCTTCTAATTTGATGTAATCTAAATATATTACTTTTTAGTCAGTTCTTTGATTTTAGCATATAATTCTTCTTCGTCTCCGGGAGCAAATCCGGTATGCTGCCAGACTAATTCGCCTTTGCCGTTAAAAAGAAATGTATGAGGCGGATTATTTACATTCATGGCACGTTTAAAATCACTATTTTCGTCTAGATACACGTCAAATTTCAAGCCTTTTCCTTTTACAAATGCGGGAACATTTTTTGAGCTTCTTGAATCGTCAATAGATATTGCAAATAATTTAACTCCGGTCTCTGCCTGCCAATCTTCAAATACTTCATTTATTGCTTTTAATTCAGTTATACAAGGTTTGCACCAAGTAGCCCAAAAACTAATTACAAAAGGTTTTCCGTCATTTGAAAAAGTTTCAGTATTTACTGTCTCGCCTTTTAAGTTCTTAATTTTGGAACTTGCTACTTTTTTAGCAGCTTCTTGAGTAGTAGAAACCCCCACAAATACTAATACTAAAAGTATTGATAATATCGAGAATATCGCCTTTTTCATCTTGATTTCTTTCTATATAAATATGTAATAATTTCATTAATTATGAATATTTTTATCTAAAACAACATTTTTTTCTTTTATTAGACAAATATTTTTTGCAATTTTGCCATACCAAAGGAAGTAATTTAAAAAATTTATTATAAATAAAAAAAGGAAATATCGCAATGCAGAAAAAAATACTATTTTTCGTTGCTTTGGCAGTTTTTGCCGTGATGTCAATTCAGACAACTTTTGCAGGCGTTTTGGAGTTAGTTGCCCCTGATACACTTGTTAAAGGCAATAACTCAGTTGAAGAATACAAGGCTTATCCTCATTTAAAAAATACTTCGATATCTGCAACTAATGTAAAAGCTACTTTTACAATAGTCAGTCTAGCCGAAGGGCATGAATATCAAGTATGCACTACAATGTCCTGTTATCCTCCTAAAACTGTTAATTGGACTTCACCTGCATTCCCAATAGCCGGATCGACTACTACAACTAATAATGATTTCTATATTGGATTGATGACAAATGCCATAGAAGGTATCTCAAAATTCGTAGTAAAAATTGAGAATGCAACTGACGCAACTGACTTTGTCGAATATAATCTTACTTTTGAAATCGGTATCTTAGGTATTAACGAATATATTACAAAGAATTCAATGGTATTTCCAAATCCCGCAGCTAACAGTGTATCTTTAAAATTAGATAATAAAACAACTTCTAATTCCGAACTTAAAGTTTATTCTGCAAGCGGTGCTGAAGTAATATCTCAACATGTTAATTCAGATACCGATTTAATTACATTAGACCTAAACAGCTTGACTAACGGCACATATTATTTTACTGTAAATTCAAATGGCTCTAATTTGAGCTCAGGTAGATTTACAGTCAATAAATAATATTTTCATATATTTTATAAAAAAGCCTAACTTGCTTGCAGGTTAGGCTTTTTTTGGGGTAACAATTGTAATATTAAGACTGTTGCAAAAGTCCAAAATATTTATTTACTGTTGATTTTTTCAAAGCTTTCAAACTTCTAAGTGCTTATCAAGAGGTTGTCAAAAATTAATAATGTTTCTAAATCGTCATTCTGAGTGAAACGAAGAAACCAGAATTATCAACAAGTTAGCTTTATCTGGATTCTTCACTTCGTTCAGAATGACAAATTTTAGTCAGCCTCTTGAACAAATTGAAATTGAGAATTATTTAGTTTTGCAACAGACTTATATTATTTTTCTAATTCTTTAATTATTTTTTCTAATTCGGTAAAGATTGAATCCCAAGAATGAGTTTCAATCATCAGTTGTCTGCCATTTTCCCCTATGTTTTTGGCAAATTCGGCTTCGGTCAATATTTTAATAGCGGCGTTAGCTAATTCGATTGAGCTAGAGCCAATCATAATATTTTTGAGGTGAGTACCGTCAATCCCTTGATTGCCGATAGGAGTAGTAACCACAGGGCATCCGCAAGACATAGCTTCCAACAATTTATTCTGAATACCGGTTCCTCCATTATGAGGGTGAAGAAATAAAGACGCGTTCTGCATATATACTCTGGTATCGGGTACATTAGGGAAAATTCTTATATCATCTGAAGCCAATTTCTGAATTTCTTTAATGGGATTAGCTCCGACAATATTAAAAACGGCATTAGGGACTTTCTCTTTTATTAATGGAAATATCTCATCGGTAATTCGGCGTACGTTCATAATATTAGCCCAAACGTCTAATTTCCCGCAAAAAACCATTCCGGAACGTTTGTCGAAGTTATGAAGGTTACTTTCATTAATTATCGTACCGTTTGTTAATAGTCTGTATTGAGCATTCGGATTTGATTTTTTAATAGCTTCAATGTCATTATTCGTAACTAAAGTAGTAATATCAAATTTATTTACTATTTCAGGTTCGTATTTTTTTAAAGTTAGATATTCGTATAGTCGAACTATTTTCTGAATCAAATTAGAGCTTTCTTTAAAAGACCTATATTGATAAAGTACCCTACAATCTTCAGCAATCAGTACTTTTTTAAGTTTGGCATCTTTTAAATATTCGGCTGTTCTCATAAAAAATGAAAATGCCAAATCAAAATTTTCATTTTTTATTAGCCGGTTTACAGTTTTTGCAAATTCCGGCTGAGTATAGAATTTGATTTCTAATGGAGAAATAAGTTTTGTAAAATACGAAGACTTGAATGCAGCTTTAAGCGGATTTAAAGGCACCATATATACCTTAATGCCTAATTTTTCTAATTCTTGGATATATTCATCGGGAGAATTTTTCCCTTGATAGAAAGTTACTAAGCTGGTATTATAATTCTTTCCTAAATAAGCAAGCAAATTATAGGACTTTATCCTGTCCCCTCCGATTAAAGGAAAGGGAATTCTGGGAGTTAGAAACAGTATGTTTTTTATTTCTTTGCTATTCAAATTCATTACTAACTTACTTTACACTATTGCACTCAATAACGGAATTCAAATATACGATTATTTTTGTTCCTATTAACTTATTAGATTGAATTTTTATTTCTCCTGACAGAATATTTATAAACTTCTTAGTAATAAAAAGTCCCAGCCCAATCCCTTCATAAGAGCGTGTGATTTCCATTTCCTCTTGCGAAAACAGCTCGAAGACCTTTTCTAAATAGTCCGAATCTATACCTATTCCGGTATCTTCGATGGAAACCTGAATAGTATTGCTTTTAGTATCTTTATAATCAAGAGTAACAGTTATTTTTCCTTGATCAGTATATTTGACTGCATTATCAATCAAATGCTCCATAATTCTTTTAGTTATATTAGGCTCTGAAGTTAGTTCAATATCACCAAGCTCGAATATTTCAAAATTTATTCCTTTTTGAATAATTTGAGGTTTATACTTGCTATAAACCGAATGAATTATATCATTTAAAATAAATGTATTGTAAGATAGACTGTTATCACCGTTTTCAATTCTTGAAATCTGATAAATATCATTTAGCAAATTAAACAAGTAATTCAAATGGTTTTGAATTAATTCTATATATTCAATGGATTTCGGACTTTCAAGAGTTTCTATTTCATTTTTCAATAAAGAAAGATATCCAAAAATAATATTAAAAGGTGTTTGCAATTCGTGTGATAGATTTCTTAAAATATTTTCTTTAGTATTAACTAATTCTTCGGCTTTTTGTTTAGCAATTACAACTGCCGAATACAAAGATTCAAGTTCGGAATTTTTTTCTTGTAATATTATATTAAGACTGATTTTTGTCTTATATCTGTAATATACAAAAACTACAATTAGCAAAGTAATCAAAAATCCGAACATTGCAAAGTACATATAATAGCTTTGATTTTTATTTTTCAAGTCTTGGATATTATGCTGTTGTTCTTTTGAGTTATATTTCTTTTCGGTATCTTGAATCAATCTTTCTTTTTCAATTTTATAAATAGAATCTTTATATTTATAATATAAAGTGATATATTGATAAGCTTTAGGATAATTATTTAAGGATTTATAAGCTTCTGACAAATATTTGTAAGATAGAAACAGGTTTTCCATATCATTCGAATTTTTAACAATTTCAAGGGCGTTGTAGAAAAATGAAATACCTAATTCAATCCTGTTTAATTCGCAATAAATTCTACCAATACTATTGTAGCTTACGGCTAAGCCTTGCTTATCATTGAACTTAATATATAAAATTTTAGCTTTTTGAAAATAAGCTAAAGCATTCTTGTAATCAGAAATTTCCGAATAAATAAGACCTAATTTTTTATAGGTATTTGCCAAAATTTTCGTATCACCATATTTTTTTACTACATTATAGGCATCAATTGTATATTTTAAAGATTTTTCATAATCGCCTAAAAAGCGATATGCTCGACCAATATCAGCATAAGAATTGCCAATGTGTATTGAATCTCTTAATTGCTTATAAATTTCCAATTCTTTTAGGTGATATTCTAAAGATGTTTTATAATTTTCCAATCTTTTGTTAAGCAGACCGCGGTAATTAAATAATAATGCTTTAATATGTAAAGCTTTCGTACTATTTTTTTCAGAGTAGTTATTATCAAGCACTTTCAAGGCATTGTTAAATAATTCGTTGGCTGTAATGTAAATTCCGGTTTGAGTATAACATCTACCGGTATAGATCTGCATTTCGGCATAGTCCAATTTATCGCCAAAAGAATAATATAGATTTGCGGCTTTTTTTAAGTCTTTTTATTGCATCTTCAAACAAGTTTAAATCCAATAATGATTTACCGGCAATAGCCAAAGCTTCGGCTTGCTCATTAAGAAATTCATATTTCAAAGCTAATTTGTAAGCTCTGTCGGCTATCATTAATGAAGTATCGGCAGATATGGCAAAGACTGTGTTTGCTTGCTTTATTAAATATTCGATTTCTTTTTTTTGCTTTTTTTTTCCATAAAGTGCATCATCAACTTGTTCGGAAGCACAAGCTATTATACAGAAAAAATATATTAAAACTATAGTATTTATTATTCTCATCTTTTCTTGTCCATTTTTGCAAACATAATATAAAGAAAATTCTAACAAATTCAAAACAGAAGAATTAAATTTGAACAAAAATTCTTCTATTCGTTATTTTGTGCGAGTATAAAGGGTGGCTTGGGGATATGGGGTTTGGGGTTCGGGGATAGGGGATAGGGTTTGGAATTAGGAAATGCACGCCTCCGTACTACGCTCTGCGTAGTGCGGCTGGTGGCGGAAAATCTTTCAACCTCACCCAAACCCTCTCCAAAGGAGAGGGCTTAAAGATTGTATATTGATGATAGAGGTAACTGTTTAGTTGCTAATCTCCAAATTCCTATCCAATGGAGGGGTGTCATCGCGAAGCGATGACGGGGTGGTTCTTTTTTCGGGGTTCGGGGGTAGGATATAGGGAATAGGAATTGGCAATATGCTCGCCTCCGTACTACGCTCTGTGTAGTGCGGCTGGTTACTGAAAATTTTTTCAACCCCACCCAAACCCCGAACCCCAAACTCCAAACTCCCAAACCCCAAACTCCAAACTCCCAAACCCCAATTATCAAATTAGGTGTTTATTAAAGTTATATAAACTGAATAAGATTCATTTTTGTTGAAATTACTTAGCAACACTCGGTTACAGATATAACGAAAAATACCCAAAAAAGGAAAAATATTTGTTTAATTGCAAATACAAAAATGCGAAAATTTGATTTAAATATTTAAACGGAGAAACGTATGTACAAAATTGCAATAATTGATGATGATCCGGACATCATAGAGGCAACCACTCTTCTATTAAATTCAAGAGGCTATGATGTAGTTTCAGCTCAGAATGTAGAAGACGCATTAGAATTAGTACCTAAAGAAAAGCCGGATTTAATCATCTTAGATGTAGTGATGGTTGAGCCCGACGACGGATTTTATTTAGCAAATAAATTTCGGAAAAATGGAATTGATACTCCAATATTGATGTTAACTTCTATTGCCAAAGTAACCGGTTACAGCTTTGGCAATAATGATTCGCTCCCGATACAAGATTTCTTAGAGAAACCGATTGCACCGGATGCCCTGCTTGAAAAAATTAAACAATATTTAAAACAATAAATACAGGAGCGTATATGTTAGTTAGTGAAAAGAACGCCCTTACGATTGATATTGAGAACTTAGTAAGTCAATATGGCACTACCAGAGCATCACTTTTACCGATTTTGCAGGGTATTCAATCAAAGCATGGTTATATATCTGAATTTGCACAGCAGGAAATTGCTCGTATGCTTGATATACATCCTGTAGAAGTATATGGAGTTACTACATTCTATGCTTATTTAAGAAGTGAACGAAAGGGCAGATACATTGTTAAGCTATGCAGGACAATTTCTTGCGATTTGATGGGTAAGCAGGCTATTGCACGCACTATCGAAAGAGAGCTCGGTATCAAATTTGGCGAAACTACTCATGATAAAAAATTCTCTTTAGAATATATTAATTGCATGGGTATGTGCGACGAAGGTCCGGCAATGTTAGTTAATGATGATGTTCATACTCATCTGAATCCTCATGATGTTGTAGATATTCTTAAAAATTATAAATAATGGAATTGTGTTATGCCAATTTTAAACGGAACAATCCTATATACGGATGAAAATTTGTACGGTGGTCTGGAGATGGCACTCAAGCAATCTCCTCAAGATGTACTAATTGAAGTACGTGAATCCGGGCTTAAAGGTCGTGGCGGAGCCGGATTCCCCACCGGAACAAAATGGATGCTTGCCGCTGCGGCTAATTCGGATAACAAGTACGTTATCTGTAATGCTGATGAGGGCGAGCCGGGTACATTTAAAGACAGAGTGTTACTTGATGAATATCCCCGACAAGTATTCGAAGGTATGGTTATCGGTGGCTATGCTATCGGTTCAAACAGAGGGTATGTATATTTAAGGGGTGAATACAGGTATTTGCTTAAACACCTCGAGCATGAATTAGACAAAATGAGAAAAGAAAAATTTCTTGGTGATAATATTAATGGGCAAGGTTTCAATTTTGATATAGAAATCCGGCTCGGCTCCGGGGCTTATGTATGTGGAGAAGAATCAGCACTGATTGAATCGCTTGAGGGGCACAGGGGCGAGCCACGTAACCGTCCACCATTTCCGGTAAATACCGGATTTATGGGGCATCCTACTATTGTCAATAACGTTGAAACATTCGCTATTATACCGATAATATTAAAAAATAAAGCTGAATGGTTGAGGCAGATAGGTACTTCCACTTCAAAAGGTACTAAATTGATTTCTGTTTCGGGGGACTGCGATCGACCCGGAGTTTACGAGATACCATTCGGAACTACGGTATATGAATTGTTAGAGATGGTCGGAGCAAAAGATATTAAAGCCGTACAGGTCGGTGGTGCATCCGGCTTTTGTGTTCCTAATTACGAACTTAATCGTTCTTTATCTTTTGAGGATTTGCCTACAGGCGGCTCGATAATTATTTTCAATAAGACAAGAGACATGCTTACGGTATTGAAAAACTTTATGGAATTCTTTGTAGAGGAAAGCTGCGGTCAATGCACTCCTTGCCGCGTTGGTAATGTGAAGCTCCTTGAAGGAATTAAAATGGTAGAAGAAGGGAACTGCACTATGTCATATCTGAAAGAGCTGATTGAGTTAGGTAAATCAATGCAATTTGCTTCTAAATGTGGGCTGGGTCA
The DNA here is from genome assembly GCA_942493235.1 of uncultured bacterium. Taxonomy (GTDB): domain Bacteria; phylum Bacteroidota; class Ignavibacteria; order Kapaibacteriales; family UBA2268; genus ENR-C587. The sequence continues at coordinate 2,361,195 of OW818676.1, forward strand.
GTCTAGTCCCAATCCGTTTATTTCAATTATGACACATTTTGAAAATGAAATATTCTTACAACATAAGGGTTAATTATGGGAAACGCATATTCAAGCAGAGCTCCGGTCAGCCAGCAGAGAATAAATATTGAAAAACCTAATGAAGGTGATATTGGCGGTCAAGTTTTAATTGAAATTAACGGTAAACCAATTAAAGTACCGCTGGGAACAACAATTCTATCTGCCTGCAGAGAGCATAATATTCATATACCGACTCTATGCTATCATGAAGATCTATGTATAGCCGGAGTATGCCGTATTTGTGTTGTCGAAATAGAGGGTATGCCTAAATTGCAAGCAGCATGTGCATTTCCCGTTACTTCCAAAATAAAAGTAAAAACAAGCTCTGAAAAAGTTCGTAAGGCTCGTCGCCATATTCTTGATTTAATGCTTAGTGAGCATTACGGCGAATGCTATTCATGCCATAGAAATAATAATTGTGAATTACAAGCACTTGCCAAAGAATATGGCGTTGACCACTATCGTTTCGGTCATATAGAAAAGAAACGTTACAGAATAGACCAGTCAAGCTATTCCGTAATTCGCGATATGGATAAATGTATCCTATGCCGCAGATGTGTCCGTACCTGTATTGATTTGCAGGAAGTCGGCGTTCTGGAGGCTACTAACAGAGGCGACTCTACTAAAATTACTACATTTATGGATAAGGCTCTTGCTGATGTGGTATGTATCAATTGCGGGCAGTGCATTAATCGATGCCCGACTGCCGCTCTGAAAGCTAATGACCCGTCGGACGAGATTTGGGATGCAATAGATAATCCGAAAAAACACGTTATTATCCAGACTGCTCCTTCTCCGAGAGCTTCAATTGGCGAAGCATTCGGTATAGCTCCCGGTAGGTCTATGACAGGCGAGTTGAATACCGCTCTTAAAATGATTGGTTTTGATAGAGTTTTTGATACCGACTTCACTGCCGACTTAACGATTATGGAGGAAGGCACTGAATTGCTTCTGAGGTTGAAAAGTGTATTAGTTGATAAAGATGAGTCGGTTAAGCTTCCGCAATTTACTTCATGCTCACCGGGCTGGGTTAAATATATAGAGCATTTCTATCCCGAATGCTTGGATTATTTATCAAGCTGCAAATCACCTCAGCAGATGTTCGGTTCGGTTATCAAAACCTTCTATGCTCAAGAGCAAGGTATTGACCCTGCAGATATTGTTACTGTCGCTGTTATGCCATGCTCGGCAAAAAAATATGAGTGTAATCGACCCGAAATGTATGACTCCGGATTTAAAGATATTGATTATGGTCTGACTACTCGTGAAACCGCTCAAATGATAAAAGAAGCCGGCATTAATCTGCCTGAGCTTGAAAAATCGCTGCCCGATGACCCATTCGGTATGGCTTCCGGTGCGGGATTGATTTTCGGTGCTACCGGCGGTGTTATGGAAGCAGCATTAAGAACGGCTTATGAAATTGTTACAGGTAGAGAAGTGCCGTTTACCAATTTAGATATTCAGCCCTGCCGTGGTTTTGAAGGTATTAAGCAGGCATCAGTTAAATTAGCCGATGTATTGCCTGAATGGAGCTTCTTAGAAGGTGTTGATTTGAACTTTATGATAGCTCACGGTACCGCTAATGCAAAAGTGGTAATGGACATGCTCGTAGCAGGCGAACTTAAAAATATACACTTCATTGAGATAATGGCTTGTCCCGGCGGATGTATCGGTGGAGGCGGGCAGCCGATTCCTACTTCTCCTGAAATCAGACGCAAGAGGGCAGAGGCTATCTATGATGAAGAAAAAGATATGCCTTTCAGAAAGTCTCATGAAAATCCGTATATTAAATATATATATGATAATTTCTTGACTGATGGTCCCTGCGGTCATAAATCACATAGACTATTACATACCCATTATGTAAAACGTGGCAAGTTTATTGATTGATTGTATTCCTCATCAGATGAGAAGAATTCTTCTCGTCTGATGACTTCTTTTAGTTATAAAGTTATAAAGTTATAAAGTGGGAAGTAGGAAGTAGGAAGTGGGAAGTTGGAAGTGGGAAGTTAAAAAGTTAAAAAGTTAAAAAGTTAAAAAGTTAAAAAGTTAAAAAGTTAAAAAGTTAAAAAGTTAAAAAGTTAAAAGTTAAAAAGTTAAAAGTTATAAAGTTGAAAGTTATAAAGTTGAAAGTTAAAAAGTTAAAAAGTTAAAAAGTTAAAAAGTTAAAAAGTTTTAAAGTTTTAAAGTGGGAAGTAGGAAATGGGAAATGGGAAATGGGAAATGGGAAGTAGGAAGTTATAAAGTTGAAAGTTATAAAGTTATAAAGTTATGAAGTTGGAAGTAGGAAGTGGGAAGTAGGAAGTGGGAAGTAGGAAGTGGGAAGTGGGAAGTTAAAAAGTTATAAAGTTGAAAGTGGAAAGTTGGAAGTGGAAAGTGGAAAGTATAATATGACTATGGAATAAGATAAACGAAAATTGTTTCAAATTGCAATAATTAAGGTTTTCTACTATCCAGCTCATTGCTTCAGAGGCTGTGTAAATACTTTTAAGCAATTGCAAATATTCGTAGTTTATATTCACGAACTCCATTCTACCCCACGCTTCAGAGGCTGTGTAAAAATTACTATTAAACTGTAATTTTCCGCAGTTTTTTATCTCCTTCATTTATCAACCCCACGCTTCAGCGTGGGGATTCAAGTAATTAGTGCCATTCCCCACGCTGAAGCGTGGGGTTTAGTGGAAATGGAAAAATATTTGTCATAATTTAAATCAACTAAATGGTTTTTACAGAGTTTAATCAGCATTGGGATACGAACAATTTGCAATTAGCAAAGCAAGCACTTTAGAAAATTGGAATTAATAGTTAACAGAAATCATAAACTTTTACAACGGTAATAAATACTATTAAAAAATGGAAAATTTAATGTTGAGTTTAATTCCGGAAAACTTACGTACACGTAAGTTTCGGGAATCAATAAATAAGAGAAATATTTGGCTTATTTATCTAAGATATGGAGCTGTAATAATGCTTACTGCTCTGAGTTTAGTATTTACCGTAATGCCAAATTTCTATGGGAAAATACAACTTGATACTTCATATTTATGGGCTGTTACTATATTGATATTTATTTATAATATTTTCTTTCATATCTACCAAAAGTCTGATAGAAAGAGCACAAGTAAAAATCCTCAAGTTGCGGAAATGCTATTTGCTATCACTCAGATAATATTTGATTTGATTTCACTATTAGTGTTTATATATTTTACCGGTGGGGTAGAGACTCCGCTTTACGCATTTTTTATATTTCATATTATAATCGGTAGTTTGTTTTTGAGTCGGTTTTTAATTAATTCGTTAGTTAGCGGTGTGCTATTTGTTTCAATTGTCGGGGCATATTTGGAGTATCAAGGTATCATTCCTCATTATTCAATAAGTGGACTTCATCAGTATGAACTGCATAAAAATTTCTATTTTTTGGTAGCATTTTTTTCTTTCTTTGGCTTAGTTATGTACTTGAGTGTTTATCTTGCCGGTTCAATTGCTAAGGAATTATATTCGCGTGAAAGCGAACTTCTGAATGCTTACCAACAATTAGAGCATGCTGAAGAGAATAAAATGAAATATGTTATTTCTGTAGTTCATGATTTAAAAACTCCGATAGCTGCTGCAATTACGTATATTAATATGATGATAGAGGGGACAATGGGCGAAATTAGCGAAGCTATGAATAAACCTCTGAATCGTTCGAAAATTCGGCTTGATAATGCCATTTCTACCATAAATAATATTCTCTATATCTCTCAATTGAAGCTGAAGCCAAAAACCGAGGATATGGAATTGATTGATTTGAATAGAATGCTCACTGATATTTACTCTGACTTTAAAGATTTATTATTAAACAAAAACATTAGTTTTGAACTTAAAAATGAAATTTCCGAAAATAATAAATTTAATGCCGAACCCAAACTGTTGAAATTTGCTCTGGCAAATCTAATCTCAAATTCTTATAAATATACCGAAGACGGTGGAAATATCTTAGTCCGGCTTTTTAAAATCGACAGTAAATTATTAATTAGTGTCGCTGATAACGGTATCGGGATTCCCGAAAAAGAAATCGGTAAAGTGCTCAATGACTTCTATCGCTCATCAATTTCCAAAAAGAAGAATATAGAAGGTACCGGGCTTGGAATGTCAATTGTAAATCAAATCATTCAACGTTATAAAGGCACAATTGAAATTATCTCTCCCTCACTTTTAAAAACTTCTGAAGACAGACCCGGCACCGAGATGATAATTTCATTTCCGGTAAGCGAATAGTATCAATGTATCAGAAATGTAATTTACAGCACCAACGTAAAATGTCGGAAATATAAATTCTACTCTTGAACCTTCTCGCTCAATTCAAGCCAACGCATAGTCTTTTCATCAATTGATTCGTTAAGCTGAGTCAGCTGATTACTCATTTCTTCGAGTAATTTATAATCTGTGATTTCGCCCGAGTAAACAGCTCTTTCCAATTCGGCTTTATCAGTTTCTAACTGCGGGATTTCCGCTTCTAAAGAGTCAAATTCACGTTGGTCGAGATATGATAATTTTTTATTATTTACTTGCTTAGGTTTCAGAATTTCTTTCTCGGATTTATTCTCGGCAGATAATCTTCGTTTTATACTCTCCATTTCTTCTTTTTTCTCGAGATAGTAAGAGTAGTTACCCGGATATTCTTTTACTTTTCCGTTGGCTTCAAATGCCCAGATGAATTCGACAGTACGGTCTAAAAATGCTCTATCGTGCGAGACTATCAATAATACACCGTAGAAATCCTCAAGATATTCTTCAAGAGAAGTAAGCGTCGGGATATCCAAATCATTAGTTGGCTCATCTAAAAAAATTATATTGGGATTAGCCATCAGCATACGTATCAGTGCTAATCTACGGCGTTCGCCTCCGGAAAGAGTACCGATTAATGAAGAATGCTGTTGAGTCGGGAAATTAAACTTTAGCAGTAAGTCGCGAGGAGTCAGGTACCTATCACGCCCCACGCCACAATCAATATATTCGGCGATTTCTCTAACGGCAGAAATAAGGGATTTAGTATCATCAAGGTCGTCTATCTCCTGCTTATAATAACCGACTTTGACAGAATCGCCTAATTTAAGTGAGCCTGCATCAATTTTTGTAAGCCCGGCAAGAGAATTCAGTAGAGTTGATTTACCGCAACCGTTAGCACCGATTATTCCGATTCTATCGCCCGGTTTGGCTATATAAGTGAAATCTTTAAAGAGTAATTTATCTCCGATAGATTTTGTAATATAATTACAGTCAATTACACGTTTGCCAAGGAATGAAGTTCCCAGCTCAATACGAATTCTTTTATCCTTAATTTTGCGAGTAGTTTCTTCCATTTTTGCTATCCAGTCGATACGACTTTTCTGCTTAGTGCGTCTGGCTTTGGCTCCTTTGGCAAGCCAAGCTAATTCGGTACGAAGCTTTGAACGGTTATGCTCGGCGGCAGCATTATGAATATCGATTATAGCTTCTTTTTTCTCTAGATATGCTTGATAATTACCCGGAAAAGAGAACAGTCTTTTTTGGTCAATTTCAATAATTCGAGTAGCTACTGCATCAAGGAAATAGCGGTCGTGGGTGATAAATACAAGTGAATTATTAGTATTCATCAGTCTATCCTGCAACCATTGCACAGAGTCAGCATCTAAATGGTTTGTCGGCTCGTCAAGTATTAATAAATCAGGTTCGGAGAGTAACACTTTGGCAAGGGCAACGCGTTTCTTCTGCCCGCCGGACAATTGATTAACCGTTTTATGTAATTCCTCTACTCCGAGTTTAGAAAGGATTTTCTTAGCTTCTTGCTCCAAATTCCAAGCATTTAATTCTTCTAATTGATGAGTGAGATGTTGAACTTCATCAGCAAGATGTTTATCATATTTAATATTTAACTGAGCACATTTACTGTGATGCTCTTCAATTAATTTATATGCAATCGGTTTGGCAAGCATTACCGTGTCAAGTAATAAGTTATCGGAATCGAAATTGGTCTGCTGCTCTAAGTATTGATATGCTATGCTTTTATTAAATACTACTTCGCCGGATTCGGGCATTTCTCTTTGGGCTATTATTCGAAGTAGGGTAGTTTTACCGATTCCGTTTTTACCAATTATTCCGAGCCTTTCGCCCTGCTCCAGACCAAAAGAAATATTTTCAAATAATGTATCTCTATCAAAAGTTTTAGTCAAATTGTTACAAGCAAATATTGTCATTTTCTTCAATGAAATTTTAAAAAAACAAAAATACGAAAATTGCCTTTCTTTTCCTAAATTATTGGTATTTGGGGATAGGAGATGGGGTTTAGGGGTTTGGGGTTCGGGGATAGAAGATAGGGGTTTGGGGTTCGGGGATAGAAGATAGGGGATAGGGTTTAGGGGTTTGGGGTTCGGGGATAGGGGATAGAGGATAATACTATCAATTTATGTTTCAAAATAAATTTCGAAATTCACAGAAGGGCTTTAGAAGCTGTATTATAACGGGAAAAATGTAATTATTGTTAGATTATAAATCAAATAAAAGCTTATCAATAGGCTATCTAAAAAGTGTGTCATTACCTCTACAATTACAACAAAACTGTAAAGGTACCTGTTAATGATAGCTTTTAGGACAACCTCTTTAATGAAATTGGGAGATAGAATTTACTGCAAAAATTTGCAATATCTTATCTCCCCATTTATTTATGTCTGCGGTTAACCGTAGGGTTGATTTGTACTTAGATGTTTGAAAATCTTTGATAAATTAAAAAGTAAATAAATATTTTGGACTATTGTAGCAGCCTTAGTTGATATTATACCACACCCGATTCGACTATATTCAATGTCTTGGCATCTGCATCTAATTCCGCATTTACGCCAATTGGCAGAGTTAATTGATTACTGGTATGCCCAATAGTTAATCCGTAAATTACGGGTATTCCAATATTTCCAAGTAAATTGTCAACAATCTCGCCAAGTGAATAGTCCCAAATTCTGGAGGGTTGAAGCACATCATAATCGCAGCCCTTACAGTATCCGACAATTATTCCTTTTGCAGACTGAAGTTTGCCGGCTAATCTCAATTGTGTAAGCATTCTATCGATTCTATAAGGCTGCTCACCAACATCTTCAATAAACAGTAATTTATTTTTAGTATCAATTTCATAAGGAGTCCCCAAGGTATTACATATCATTGACAGATTGCCGCCTACTAATTGCCCTGAGGCTTTGCCACCTTTTACTGTACGGATAGGGAAGACTTCTCTAAAAGTATTCATATCTTTTGAGTTCGTTGTAATTCCGATAGGCTCTTTTTGGAATAAAGCCTTTTTAAAATTGCTAATTGTATAATTACTAAAAGCAGAAAGTAGAACCGGACCATGGAAAGTAACTAAATTTGATAATTTGCTGATAGCAATCAGCATAGCTGTAATATCGCTGTATCCAAGAAATATTTTCGGATTATCTTTAATCAATTTATAGTCTATTCCGTCTAACAATTGGGGTGAACCATAACCACCGCGAATTGTAATTACAGCTTTAATTTCCGGATTTTTAAACATATTATGTAGATCTATTAGCCTCTCTTCAACAGTTCGGCTTTTGTAACCATTCCCCTTTAATACATATTCTCCGAGCTTCATTTTAAGACCGAAATATTCAATCGCCTCTTGTGCTTGCCTAATGTCGTCAGGGTCAGAAACGGCTGTTCCCGGGGCTATCACTCCTATCATATCGTTCGGCTGAAGACTTTTCGGCTTAATCATACTGTTTTGAACCGGAATAGTCTCTTGAGCCAACAATTTATTGTTTAACAGAGATAAACCGGCTACACTTGCCAATGTCGAATTTATAAAATTTCGTCTATTCATAACACATATCCTAATTATTTAAATAATCTAAATAAATTACTCAAATTTTATGCCACATTAAACGTTTTACAGTATTGGCAATATATTGCATAATTCTCTTGTACTTATGGAAATTTTATGAGCTCGATAAAAAAAATATTTTTACTTTATTTAATAATACTTATTAGTAGTACTGCTAATGCAATTACTTATAAACCAATAGATTATACTGTTAGGTTAAATTCCGAAATTATTAATTCTACGAGTTTCGGGTTCAAAATATATTGGAGTAAAACGACAGATTCTTCAAACTTTAGCTTACGAAAAAAGCATGCAGATTCTTCGAATTGGACTTCTCTACTTAATAATTCTAAAGATACTGTATATTACGATTACAATGTAAATGACGGAACGGCTTATGAATACGGGATAATCAATACTTTTGATTCGGCAATGACTGCACATTCTTATATAATGACCGGTCAGAATATTGCCGATAAATCAAATAAAAAATTACTTTTTATTGCCGATGAAACTATTTATTCAGCGTTGAATAAAGAAATTAATAACTACAAATTAATGCTAAAAGCTGATGGATACAGTGTAAGATTCGCTACTGCACCAAGAAGTGAAAAGTTCGACACCAATAATATAAGAATAACAAAAAATATAATTGACAGTATTTATAATAATTTCGGCTTAGATTATTTAATTTTATTCGGCAGAATTGCTGTCCCTTATGCCGGAGAAACTGCGATTGACGGGCATGGAGATCATATCGGAGCATGGCCTGCTGACTGTTATTATGGTATATTTACTAATAAATGGACAGATTCTTTAGCCGACGCATATTCGGCAGCTGACCCCAGAAATCGCAATGTACCATTCGACGGTAAGATTGACCAGAGTATAATTGAAGACACAGTCAGACTGAAAATCGGCAGAATTGATTTTTATAATCTACCGGTTTATGCTGAAACAGAAATTCAACTATACAGACGCTACATTAATAAAATAATCAATTATAACAATGTTAATTTTACTGTCAATAAAAAATCTCTAATTGACGATAGGCTGGGAGTTTGGTTTAAAGATATTTTCGCAAGTGAAGCTATAGCTAATTATAATGCAATTTTTGAAAATGATTCGATTATCTACGACAGCCTTCAAAATGCACTTGGCAGAGAAAGCTTTATGATGAGCTATGTATGCTCGCTTGGTCTATATGATTCTTTGGAGTGGATAATGAACTCTAACTACTTTGCTAAAATGGAAAGTAAAGCACTAATAATGTCATTCCTTGGTTCATATATGGGCGACTGGGATAGCCATAATAATATTATCAGATGCTCGATTGCTTCTTCTCCATTTACATTGACAGCAAATTTCTCTGGTCGCCCTTACTGGCTTTATCATCGTTTGGGATTTGGAGAGACCGTTGGCTCGGCTTATAAATTAAGTATTAATAATGATCTGACTCAATATAGAACGAACTGTATATATGGGCTCAAGGGGATGCACATTGCTCTAATGGGGGACCCGACTGTAAGGTTATTCAGAATTGCACCTCCGAATAATGTGATTTTTAGTAGGAATAACGGAATTATAAATATTAGCTGGCAATATACCGATGATGACATTCTCGGATTTGAAATATATAAATCTAATAGCGATATGTCTGCTTTTGAATTAATATCTAATGATTATATAAAAGATAAACAGTTTACATATAACGAAATTATTCAAGATTCCAATTCGATTTATATAATAAAAGCTGTTAAAAATCAAAATGTAGTAAATGGCAGTTTCATCAATAGAAGTATTGGAGCGTTTGCTAATTATACTATGGATGTCGATAATGAAGAATATCCGGATAGCTCACTTATTAGCTGCTATAATAATATCATTGAAATTCGAGCATTAACCGATATTAGCAGAGTTGATATTTATAATATTCAAGGAAATATTGTCTATTCAAATACTCCGCAAAGCAATTATTTTTCACTTATAATGAATAATTTAAGCAAAGGATATTTATTAATTCGAGCGAAAATCGGCGATAAGTATATTTGTAAGTCCATAATAAATATTTAATTTATTTTACAATATTATTTCTTATATGAAATAGTACAAGTTAAATATTTCAGCCTCTAAAGGATTGGGTAGAATAAACTGGGGATTAAAATTACATACTTTTTCAACAGGCTTAAATTGTTATTGGAAATGTGAATATTATATTGTATTTTGCTTTTTTATAATATCGTTTTTGTATTATTTAGTATTTTATTATTTTTTGAATTAAATTATTATTTTGAGAAAATTATTATGAAAACAATTAATTTAAGCTTGATTATTATTTTCAGTTTCATATTTGTTTTAAATTCATGTACTGATGATTCTACTGGATTAAAAGAAAAACAAGTTTATTCGGCTCCCGAAAAATCGATTAGCGGAAAGTTAGTCATCAGGGAGTATAATACTGAAGAGGCTCAATACCAAATGAAAGATTGGGCATTAGACACTGGCAGTATAATAGTTCTTTCGCAATTAGATGAAGAGGTTGGTAGAGGAACTGTTGATAAAAACGGGAATTTCGTTATGCTTTTAACCGGGAAAATTTCTGAAACATCAGTATCGAATTATACTAACACGGAAAACGGGGTTACATCAACACCTACATTTTTTAAGTGTAATTTAGTTCCTATGAAAATTCAATTTCATGGTAAAGAGAATACTTATCCAACTGCTATCAATTGCGTCGTGTTAGATGAGTCTAATACCTATCCGATTGAAACCTACGGGTTTTTCTTTTGCACTGAGGTAGCTACTATTTCCGGTACAGCACATAGTACCGGTGATGTTTACAATATTAATTATAGCTTTGGCTGGAATATTCGCAAAGAATTTAAAGAAGACGGCTTTCATAAAACTTATATTAATGTAGATGATTACCCATCTAACATAGTTTGGTATGTTGACAATTTACAATAAAAATTTTACAGATTATTAAATAAAAATTTAAGGGGTTAAAAATGAAATTATTCAAGTGTTATCTTACTCTAATGGCATTAGCTTTGCTAATTTTCAGTTCTTGTAATGAAGATACCGACGCAATCGATACACCTGATAATAATTCGGATTATGTAATTGCTGATGATTTAGTAATAAACGGCACATTGGTAAACAGAGAATTCGATCCTATTAGCGAGGCTTGGGTCCTTAATACTTGGGACAAGGGTACCGGTAAAATTTCCGTTGCTCTTAGTACAAGCGATGAAGTCGGCTCTGGCAATGTCAGTGTTGACGGAAGTTTCACATTGACAATAAATGGGAAAATGTTAAAAACTAATTTAATTGATTTTCTTGATATGGCCGGAGGACTTACTTGGAATCCGAACTCGTTTAAATGTACGATTATTCCTGCAGTTGTCTCCTTCTATCCAACTGGCTCAGACGTACCTAAACTTATAAATTACGGTTTATTAAAACAGGATAACTCTGAGATTCAGACCTCTTTCGGATTTATTTATTCTGACCAAACAGCTTCTATTTCCGGAACATCAACAATCGGTGATGAATACGATTTGCAATATAAAAAAGGCTGGAATATATGGAGCTGGTATGAAGATGTAAATAACAAAACGCATTATTCGACAGTAAATTCACTACCTGCTAACATTGTTTGGTATTAATAAAAGGAAAATTCATGAGAATATTATTTGGTTTTATACTATGCTTTGTCTTAGTCTCAAATACGTATTGTATCGAAATTTCATCTGTTAAGGGTGGTGGCTTATGGTCGAATCCTGCTACTTGGGTTGGTGGCAAAGTGCCTACAATTGAAGACAATGTAATTATCGACGGTAAAATCACAGTTGACAAAGATTATTCCTGTAACCAAGTTGTAATTCCCGAAAATAAATATTTGGTTATTGGTAATAACGCAGGAAGCATTTTTAACTGTACAAAATTAATTATCAATGGTATGCTAATTGTAAACGAGAAATCGGAAATTACTGTTAAAACTACAATTGAGAAAGGTGATAAAGCCACAATTAATAATTTTGGAGTTATTAATTTATTAAGCAATGAATAAATTATTTCTGATAGTTAGTTGATAATTTTTTGATAGTTATTACAAAGCACCCTCAACAAGTATGAAGGTGCTTTTTTGTTATTTATCAATTTCGATAAAGAACCTAAAAATATCAGTAACATAATAAGATCCACCACCACCATTTTCTTCTTTTAACAATAAAAAGAGAATAAAGAATGTGCGGACTAAACAATGTTTATTACCGATGTTCAACAGCTAACGCCGTTGTAAGAAAGATTTCTTTAATTGCTAACCCGCTTAAAATAGCGAAGATCCAAGAATTTTGTTCTACAACAATCAATATTTAGGATTAAAAACTATACAGTAAAATTACCGGACAATGTGATTTCAGTGATTTCCGGCGGGACACCAATTCTAAGGGGTGGTCCGGTAGTACCGAAACCGCTATTTACATATAAATATTTATTGGCTTTAGAGTATAATCCCAAATAATATTTATAAACATATTTGGCGGGCGAAATATTGCCAATTCCTAAACCAATGCTGATTTGTCCGCCATGAGTATGCCCTGAAAGCATTAAATCAATTGGTTGATTTGTTTCTATTATTTCTTTATCCCAAATAGATGGGTCGTGAGCAAGCAGCACAGTAGGCAGCAATGGATCTAAACCGGTTAAAGCAATATTAACATCTCCGAATTTATTATGAAAGCTCAAGTCATCAATTCCTGCTAATTGTAATTTTGCTCCATTAACGTCAATAGTTCTGTTTTCATTAATCAAAAGTTCAAACCCCATATTTTTGATTATTGATTTTAACTGTTCGTGCTCTTCATCGCTCATATAGTGGTCGTGATTGCCAAATATTGCATAATTACCATAATTTGATTTAATCTGTTTGAATTCATCAAATACTATATTTAATTCAGAAGGGTTAAAATTTACAAAATCACCTGTAATTACGCATATATCAGGATTAATTTGATTAATCATCTTTACGGCTTTCTTTGCCATATTTGCATTTAGCAAAGACCCACCGTGAATATCTGATATTTGACAAATTTTAAAGCCCTGACTTGGTAAAGGCTTATCAAAAGTCAGATGGATTTTTTTTAAGTCTAAAGAGTAAGTAGTATGTATAGCATTCTTGGCGACTATTATGTAGGGTGCTCCGGCAATAATCCAGCCACTACTCTGAAGCAATTTCCGACGGCTAATACTTGTCGGTGTAAGAGTATTCGGCTCAGTACCTTGATTAATAATCTTAGTTTTATATTTATTTTTAACAAAAAGAATTATATCTTTGATAATTATTACGGGGACTATAAATAGCTTTGGCAGATACCAAACAGTGGAGATAAGAAGAGAATACCATTGAAAAGTATTAAAAATACCGAAAATTGTCCGATAGATAAGATTGTAGGAAAGTAATATCATACAGATAGAACCGATGATATAAGCAGATATATAAAACCATTTATTATAATTTCGGCTTTTGATAAATTTCTTCCAACTTCTCAAAAAATAGTAATCAAATAGTCCGAAAATCAATGCCATTACAATCATATAAGGCAGGAACTTCATAATATATTCCTTAAATAATTACAAAATGCGTAAATTTATCTCAATATACCTCTTCAAAATTTATTAACCCACTTATATTACTATTACGAAAATGTATTAGAAAAGTTGCTTAATAAACGGATTTAATACATATTTATTCTTTTAGTTGAAAAACATGATAATAAAACTAATTTATTACGTCTATAATTCGTTAGATTTTATTATTTTAGAAGTTTTTAGGATTGCTATGCACTGGAATAGATTTTTATGAGAAAAGAAATAATTATAAATTCGGCAATGAACGAGGTAAGAATCGCAATTACCGAAGATGCTAAATTAGCCGAGCTATTTATAGAATCAGCAGAAAACGAGCGGTCAGTCGGTAATATTTATTTGGGTAGAGTTAATAAAGTAATTCAAGGTATTAATGCTGCATTTATTGATATAGGTCTTAATCAAGATGCGTTTTTACATTTTTCTGATGTTGACGAGACTTTAGAAAATTTATATATTGACGACGATGATGACTCTGATAATGATATCGAAACTGATAGCCCGGACGACTTGAGTGAATTTAAAAATTTAAAGCCGGCAAATAAAATTTCCGCAGATATTGCTTTGCGTAAAGCTAAAGTAGTACCTAAAGCAAATGGAGAAACTCATCATGCTACATTTAAAACAAAAAAGATGGGTAATGTCCAGATAAGTTTAGAGCCTAATCAAAACGTAATTGTTCAAATAGTTCGTGAAGCTTATGGCACAAAAGGCGTAAGGGTAACTACCAAAATCGGAATTCCCGGCAGATACGTAGTACTTCTCCCTTTTGATAATGTAATTGGCATTTCAAAGAAAATAAATTCTTTGCCTGAACGCAAAAGATTGAGATATTTAGCTAAAAATAATTTGCCCAAAGGCGTAGGCTGTATTATCCGTACTGCTTCATCGGGAAAATCAGAAGATGAATTACTGAAAGATTATAAAGATTTACTCGAGAAATGGCAAGAAATCGAGCGTAAAGTAAAAAAGGCAACTCGCCCGGGATTAGTTCATCAAGATATGGAATTGGCTACCAGTGTAGTGCGCGACTTATTTACTAATGACGTTCAAAGAGTAGCTATAGATACTAAAAAATTATATAAAGAAATTACAAGCTATCTTCGCTGGGCTGCTCCGAGATTAGTTGACAAAGTCGAGTTTTATAACGGTTCCGGCTCAATTTTTGAATACTTCGGAGTAGAAAAAGAATTAGACCAAACGTATCAGCGTAAGGTATTTCTTGCCGGCGGTGGCTCGATAGTAATTGACCAAACAGAAGCTATGTTTATAATTGATATAAATTCCGGTAGAGCTATTCAGGAGCAGCAACAAGAACAGAATGCCTTCAATACTAATATGGAAGCATTAAAAGAAATAGCTCGCCAAATCAGATTACGCGATATGTCCGGTATGGTACTGATAGATTTTATAGATATGGCTAACGAGAATCATCGTCGGAAAATATATACCGAAATGAGAAAAGAATTAAGTAGAGACCGAGCAAAGACAGTGGTTTATCCCCTGACTCAGCTCTCAATTATGCAGATTACAAGGCAGAGAATTAATCAATATATTACCGAGAAAATTACCGAAATATGCCCTACCTGCGAAGGTCGCGGTAGAGTAGCCTCTAAAGCAGTTTTAGTTAATGCTATAGAGCGATGGCTGAAAAATTTCAGAGCTGCTTCTCGTGAATTCAGAGTAATTCTGATGATTCATCCTGCTATTGCTAATTATCTGACAGAGGGCACTCTTACTCGATTATCCAGATTGATGATTAAATATTTCGTAAAAATTAAAATTCAACAGAATGATCATCTTAGCATTGACCAGTTTAAGTTCATCTCTGTAAAAACTCAAAAGGATATTACTCAAGAATTTTCGTATAAAACATAAATGAAATTAAAATATAAAAATATAAGTATATTAGGCTCTACAGGTTCTATTGGAACACAATCACTTGAAGTATTAGATGAAATTTCCGATGATTTCAGAATTAATTATCTGACTACTAATTCGAGAATTGAATTACTACAAGAACAAATAAATAAGTATAGTCCATTAGGTGTTGTAATTTGCGATGAATCGGCTTATAATACTTTTAAGAAAAATACTAATTTTAAAGGTGAAATATTATTCGGTAGGGAAGGGCTTAATCAAGTTTCGAAATTTGAAAGCAATGATATTGTTATTTCGGCATTAGTCGGATTTTCAGGCGTTGAGCCTGCATATCACTGCATAAAAGCTGGTACGGACTTAGCTTTAGCCAATAAAGAGTCTTTAGTTTCTGCCGGTTCTGTCCTTACTAAATTAGCTATAGAAACTGGTGCCAAAATAATTGCTGTGGACAGTGAGCATAGTGCCATTTTTCAATGCTTAGCCGGTGAAGAAGACAATGAAATCGAAAAAATAATTCTTACTGCTTCCGGTGGACCTTTTCTTGATTTTAGTATAGAAGATATGGCAAATATTAGCGTAGAGCAGGCATTAACCCACCCCAAATGGATTATGGGCAATAAAATTACTATAGACTCTGCTACTATGATGAATAAAGGATTTGAGGTAATCGAAGCTTATTGGCTGTTTAAAGTACCGGTTAATAAAATCGAGGTAGTGATTCACCCCCAGAGTATAGTGCATTCTTTAGTGCAGTTTACTGACGGTTCGGTCAAAGCTCAGCTCGGAATTCCTGATATGAAAATACCTATTTCCTATGCACTTACTTACCCCAAAAGAGAGAAATTGTCGATTAATAGATTGAATTTATCAGAAGTATCAGCACTTACTTTTTTTCAACCGGACATAAATAAATTTTCATGTTTACAATTGGCATTTAATTGTTTAATAAAGGGCGGTACAAGCTGCACTACTCTGAATGCGGCAAACGAAATCGCAGTATATAAATTTTTAGAAGGCAAATTAGCATTTGCTGATATTCCTAACCTGATAGAAGCTACTTTAGAGAAAACCGAAAATATCAATGAGCCGTCACTTGGCGATATTATCCAAGTTGATAATATAGCAAGACAAGTAGCATTAAGCGTTTTAAAAAGAATTTAATAATAACGGAGAATATATGGAATTTATCACAACATTGTTTTATTTTATAGTCGTAGTCGGAATATTGGTTTTTATTCACGAGTTCGGACATTTTTTAGCAGCAAGAATTTCCAAAATGCGAGTTGATGTTTTTGCCGTTGGTATGGGGTTTAGATTATTCGGTTGGAATAAAAAGACCGGTTTTACATTTGGTAAACTCCCAAAAGATTTTGATGGTGAAGGGCATACCGATTATAGACTTTCTGCATTTCCTATCGGAGGCTATGTGAAAATTGCCGGTATGATAGATGAATCTATGGATGCCGAATTTATTCAGAAAGCACCCGAACCATGGGAATTCCGTTCAAAAAACGCATTTTTAAAAGCATTTACTATTAGTGCCGGTGTAATTATGAATGCCCTATTGGCAATAATAATATTTTCAATGATATTTTTTGTTCAAGGTTCGTTTCATAATGCTACTACCGAAGTTGGATTTGTTCAGAAAACTTCATTATCTGAAGAAGTCGGTTTGCAAGTCGGAGATAGAATTGTGTCTATTAACGACCACAAAGTATATACATGGCAGGAAATGATTGAGCAGCTTGCTCTTAAAAATTTTGGTGGGTCAAGAAAAATCGAAGTTAATAGAGGCGATAAAGAAATTGTCCTTTTCATCGATGGAGACCAAATAATCAAAGCCATATCCGGGCAAAAATCTTTAGGACTTGCTCCATTTAATGCTTTCGTATTTTTAAATAGTGTCGAAACTTTAAAACCTGCCGGAAAAGCCGGGCTTAGAGAAGGCGATACTATTATTTCGGTCAATAATGAAGTAATTAAAACTATCAGCCAATTCGTTTCTGTAGTCAGCACAAGTAAAGAAAAACCTATAACAATAGCATATAAAAGAAATCTTGATACTACCAGTGTAATAGTTACTCCTGATGCCCAAGGCTTAATCGGTGTTGGAATCGGTGAGAACTTCTATGGTCCTATTCTACATCGTACTTATGATGTATTTGAATCTTTAGGATTAGGTTGGAACGAAACAGTAAGCTCTATCGATGTATTTTTTAGTACTTTCGGTCAAATTTTCAAAGGTAATATTTCTGTTAAACAGTCGCTTGGCGGTCCGATTTTAATCGCTAAGAGTGCTTCTCAAAGAGCAGAAATGGGATTAATTAGTTTTCTGCACTTTGTAGCTTTACTTTCAATTACTTTAGCTGTAGTCAATATATTGCCTATACCGGCTTTAGACGGCGGGCATTTAATATTTATTATTATAGAAGCGATTATCAGGCGCGAGGTGCCAATTAAAGCAAAAATGATTTTTCAGCAAATCGGTTTAGCTATCATCATTTTGCTTATGATATTTATGTTCTATAATGATATAGCTAGAATATTTGGTTTGTAAATTATATCTTTAGCAAATCTCTTTTTATTCAAACCCACGTTCAGCGTGGGTTTGCTATATAAAATCCGTAATTCAATAATATAATAATATAATATCAAAATTTTTAATTCTTTTCCTCGCTGCTAAAGATCCCGTAAATACCATGAATATATAATAAGTCTTTTACAAAAAATCCAAAATACATATTATTAAAATACTATTGCTAATCAACCCCACGCTTTAGAGCCTGTGTAAAAACCTTTGATTGCTACCGTTTTTTCAACAAAAACAAAGTACTCAAAGTCTCTGATGAGGTTGTCTAAAAAGTAAAAGCATTTCAAAATCGTCATTCTGAGTATAACAAAGAATCCAGAGTTATCAACAAGTTAGCATTATCTGGATTCTTCACTTCGTTCAGAATGACAATTTTTTAGTCAGCCACTTGAATGGTGCTGGGAATAATATTTGCCGTCTTGTGGCAGTTTTTACACAGCCTCTTAACCGTAGGGTTATATAAATAGGAATTGAAAACTATATAGTTTTGCAACAGACTTATATTATTAAAATACTTTTGCTAATCAACCCCACGCTTAAGTGATTGTGTAAATACTCGAATTAATCCATTTTAAGGTAATGCAACCTGACGGTTAAGAGGCTGTGTAAAAACCTTTGATTGCTACCGTTTTTTCAACAAATACAAAGTACTCAAAGTCTCTGATGAGGTTGTCTAAAAAGTAAAAGCATTTCAAAATCGTCATTCTGAGTGTAACGAAGAATCCAGAGTTATCAACAAGTTAGCATTATCTGGATTCTTCACTTCGTTCAGAATGACAATTTTTTAGTCAGCCACTTGAATGGTGCTGGGAATAATATTTGCCGTCTTGTGGCAGTTTTTACACAGCCTCTTAACCGTAGGGTTGATAACTCTCCAATATTCCCGTTCACAGTCTTCGGATATAGAAAGAAATATTCATTGCCATTCAAATCAGCGACAATCCCAAAATATCAATTGTATATTGCTAAAAATATATTTATATTTGTAATAAGTTTATTTGAGTAAAAAATCAAATTAGGTAAACAAACTATTTTACTAATTATATTAAAAGAAAACCTTTATGAAATCTTTATTCTGCATACTTTTTTTTCTGGTACTATCTTTTCAAAATAATTTTGCTCAAACAGCTACAGTTCCTACCGGCAATGGAACTTCCGACAATCCATATCTAATTGCATCACTTGAAAATTTATATTGGATTTCTTTTAAGACTAACAATGAATGGAATAATTTAGAAGGTATGTATTTTGAGCAAACTGCCAACATTGATGCTTCCTCTACTTTAACCTGGTTTAATGGAAATGGATGGTTGCCAATCGGAAATCACATCATTTATTTTGAAGGTAATTATGATGGGCAAGGCTACACTATTTCCAATTTACATATTAATCGCCCAGCAAGCCCACGTATTGGACTTTTCGGATTAACACTAAATGCAACTTTACAAAATATATGTTTAGATGGGGCTGACTTAGTCGGTGAAAATGGGGTAGGTGCATTAGTCGGTAGCGGTTATAGTACTTCAATTACTAATTGCTATGCAACAGGTACTGTATCAGGCGTATATGATATAGGATGTCTGGTCGGATATTCATCTGAGTGTACTATTAGCAATTGTTATGCAATTGGCACAGTTTCGGGTGATTATCGCATAGGAGGCTTAATTGCAACACTGGCTTATTCACCAATTACTAATTGTTATGCCATTTGTAATGTATCTGGATCAAATGGCCTCGGTGGAATAGCTGCCCTTATTTCAGGATCAACAATGAATAGTTGCTTTTCAAGTGGCGAGATTTCCGGAGGTACTGTTGTTGGTGGCTTAGCCGGAGTAAGTTTTAGTAATGCTCTAATTACTAATTGCTATTCAACATGTAGTGTTAGCGGAACAATTGATATTGGCGGATTACTTGGTTATGCTGACTATACCGTTATTAGATATTGCTTTGCTACAGGTTTAGTTGTTGGAACTAATAATTATGGTGGTTTGGTCGGGGCAGATAATTCGTCATTTGTACAAAATTGTTTCTATGATTCCGAGACAACCTTAGCAACTAATAATGGTATGGGAACTCCGAAAACAACACTTGAAATGCAAACTCAATCTACTTTTACCGATGCAGGTTGGGATTTTATTACTGAAATAACTAACGGAATCAATGATTATTGGGAAACTAATCTGGTTTATAATAACATGTATCCGTTTCTATCTTGGCAGACTCCTCCTGAAATAAACATAAAAGGGAATAATCTGAATATTGCAAGTGGCGATAATACTACTTCGTCAGATGACTATACACTAATTGGCGGAGTTCTATATAACTCAGGTTTAACAACTACAAAGTCATTTACTATCGAAAATAATGGTGAGTTGCCACTTTCTTTAACTGCACTTAGCCCATATATAAGTATTAGTGGCGATGATGCGGCTGATTTTAGTATTGTTCAAATTCCGGCATCGACAATTTCCGTAAAGGGAAGCACTACATTTCAAATCGGATTTACTCCGAGTACTCTCGGAACAAAAAATGCAACATTAAGCATAAATAGTAATGACCCTGACGAGGGTACTTATACTTATGCCATTCAAGGAATTTGTGATGAATATCCGACTACTCAAGCCAGAAATATTACTTTTTCTAATATTACTCGTACAAGTATGACAGTTCGTTGGGCTCGCGGTAGTGGAGATGCTGGCTGTGTATTGCTCGCTCGCCAGCAGTATAGAATTCCAAATTCACCATTGACTGACGGAACAATATATGATGTTAATAATTCATTTACTTTAGCTGCTAATGTTGAAAGCACTAAAGTTCTATATGACGGTATAGAAAATAGTGCAGTTATTTCGGATTTAACTCGTTACCAATTAGTATATTTTAAAGTATGTGAATATAATAATTCAATCTTTCCCTTTTATTTACAGACCGATGCGAGTAATAATCCGCGTTCTCGCTGGACATTACGACGCGACGATTTGCTTGAAGAGGATTTGACAATTGATGTAGATTACCCCTATCCGAATCCAGTTTCTTATTCAATCACTACTAAGCTCGACATATTTGAAGAAGGAAATGTACAAGCTTTATTATTTGATAATTCAGGCAGACAAATTGCCGAATTATATAATAACTCATTATCATTCGGTATTCATGAACTTGTATTTGATTTATCCAAAATTGAAGCCGGTAATTATCAATTGATTATTACTAAGGGTAGCGAAGCGTTGGCTTATCCGATTAGTGTAGTTAGATAATATATTAACATTAACCCTTGGCTTTAGAGGCTTTGTAAAATATTACTTATCTATTGTAAATGACGGCATATTCCCGGTTCCATTCAACCCCACGCTGAAGCGTGGGGAATGGCACTAATTACTTGAATCCCCATGCTGAAGAGGCTGTGTAAAAACCTTTGATTGCTACCGTTTTTTCAACAAAAACAAAGTACTCAAAGTCTCTGATGAGGTTGTCTAAAAAGTAAAAGCATTTCAAAATCGTCATTCTGAGTGTAACGAAGAATCCAGAGTTATCAACAAGTTAGCATTATCTGGATTCTTCACTTCGTTCAGAATGACAATTTTTTAGTCAGCCACTTGAATGGTGCTGGGAATAATATTTGCCGTCTTGTGGCAGTTTTTACACAGCCTCTGAAGCGTGGGGTTGATAACTCTCCTATATTCCCCAGCCACCAGCCCTCATATATTTAATTACTTGCCTACGCAAAATCGCAAAGAGCCGATATTAGCTCTTCTGATATCAAAAAAGATATAATTCAAAATAATGTTCACTAAATTCAATTGAATTTCGTATATTTAAACATATATATTAAAAAACATTTTGTAGGTGATAGTATGGAAGTTGAGAAATCTTACTCGGGTCGCTTATTGTTTTTATTTCTATTGTTTATATCAATTATTTATACGGGAAATAGCCAGACAATATCATATATATTGCCGGATATTGGTTCACCCGGTATGAATGTATATATGGAAATTATCGCTCCGACTGATGCAATGAATAATTTCGGAGCAGACGGATTAACAATCGACCCTTACAATAGCACTACTTTAAGTGTAGAGTTCCAAAATCTTAACGATACTAACATAATTACTTTCGGGCAGATGATAGTTAGCTGGGGCGGTAGAATGATTTCTGCTCAGGTATTTATTAATCCGTTTATGAATACCCCCAATTCTTCAAAATGGAATGAGCTATCTTCCGAATTTATAATTCCTTTTAGAATTAAAGTAAACGGTATAGCGAGCAATTATGTTAATTATTATATAGTTAAACCGTATGATTTCGGTGATTTGACTTCCGTTAACGAATCTGTTTTCGGCGAAGGCAATCTCGGGATTCGTTCGCCACGAGGAGCAATGATAGTAGATTCATTGATATTGGGTGCGAGAACATATACAGTATCTACTAATGATTGCGACCCTACTTTAGCCGGAAATCAAGGCTATTTACCGTTTGTATTATTATCGAAGAATAATATTAATGGGGTTTCTAGTCCCAGCTCAATTATCTCGGTTAACGGAGGAGCTCCTAATGCAGGTCCCGGCGGCGGCGGCGGTGGCGGTAATTTCTGCGACGGTTCGTTATCAAATCCGTTATCCGGTTCTGACGGTGGTAATGGTTTTGTAGGTGGTGGTCCCGGCGGTAGAAACGGTTCATGGGTTTCAAATAGATATGAAGAATGGGGGCAAGGTACCGGTATTTCATCTAATAGTATTAATGGAGTGCCAAGGCCGGTTACCGGTTGGTACGAAGCTTCCGGCGGAGCAACCGGACATCCTTTCGGTTTTTCAGGAAAGGGCGTTTTCGTTAATGGCTCTGTTAGCGAAGACCCTGTCAATAATGCAGGTGGCTATGGAGGCGGTACCGGAGAAGATCAAAATACAAAAGGCGGTGGCGGTGGATATGCTACTGCCGGTCAAGGCTCAGATTCTTATAATGCCGGCAGAATTCACGGAAATGATGTAGTAGTTCCTATTGCAGGCGGTAGCGGTGGTGCTAGTGGCAATCCGAACAATTCGCACGAATGTTCCGGTAATGGCGGTGGTGGTGGTGGTGCAATTTCAGTATTTGCAAAAAAAATATCCAATTGCTCTATTACAGCAAATGGTGGCAATGGACAAGACGGTAACAGCAATAGTGACGGTGGCGGAGGCAGTGGCGGTTATGTAGGCGTATTTGCTAAAATACGTGCCGAATTAATTGCTATTACAGCAAATTCCGGAGCAACTCCCGGGTTTACCGGTACCAATGGTGCAGGCAGGCTTCGCATGGATATATTCAAAGAAGGGCTCGGTATTAGTTCGGCTCCGGCAAATGCCAGTATTTATAAAGCCATGACTACAGACGCTAACTATTTAGTATATAGAAAGTTTGATTTTAAGATAACTAAACCCGCAAATATACAAATTGATGTATATTTAAAATCCGCAACTACTAATTGGACTTTAATAGCTACTGATAATTCAGCAAATACAATCATATCAGTTCCAATGAATCTTAGTGGAACTGATACTGTGTACTATTTGAATGTAGTTCAGACTATTCCTGCTCCAACCGGTTATATAGATGTAGCTCAATACAAGCCGACACATATATTATCTCAAGCAGCGGCAAATGTATTTATAATTGATAAATACCCAGAAATCGGCGGTGATTCGGCTGTAACTATCGGGTCTTATAATTGCCCCAATATGACGGTTGTTAAGACAATAAAATTATTCAATAAGGGCAAAGCCCCGCTGAATATAAATTTTACTCCTTCAGGTTCGGGTGCATATTTAAAAAACGAGACCCCGGGATTATATTGGTCGCCTTTAACTAATATCAGTGTACTACCTAATGATACTACTACTGTAACTATATCATATCTATATCAAGATGGCGATAGCGGTGTAATTACCGATACATTATATATTACGCATAACGATAAGACAGCCGAGCATAAACCTTGGATAGTAGGTATTACAATAGAATTAGAGAAATTAAAAGTTGAATTCAGAGATAAAACCGCACTTAATTCAATAGATGAAATTAATCTGGGCAAAATCTGCTCTCAAAACATTTTATATGATACTATTTCGGTAATTAATCTATCGGATTTTCTGATAAACATTGATGAATTGACATTATCTAACGGTACAAATTTCACAGCAATTTTATTAGATAATCCTCAATTAGATGTTAATGCTTCCTCAAAAATCGCTTTGTCTTTCACTGCAAATTCGAGCGGAGAATACATTGATACCATTTTTGTTACTGCTAAAGAGTGCCCTACTTATCTAGATAAAATTATATTAAAGGCAAGCATAAGCGAACCCAAAATTGAATTTGAAATGGAAACAATTGATTTAGGTTTGCTTTGCCCTACCAAATCTACTTCTAAGCAATTTATAATTAGGAATGTCGGGGACGTTGAAGCCGATATATCCCATTTTATCATTACCGGTTCAAGCTATACAGCTCAAATATTAGATAACCCGATTATTCCGGTAGGAGGTTCAGCTATAATTGAAGTAACATTTGATAATCCAAGCTACCCGGCGGGTGTATATATCGAACAAATGATTATCACAGATGCTAATTGTCCTAATTTTACTGCCTCTGTAAATATTAAAACTGAAATTGTAAGCCCGAGTATTTTACTAAGCGGAGCCAATGAATTCCCATTGACTAAAGTCGGCTCAACTGTCGAGCAGATAGTAACGCTTACTAATACAGGTAATTCAACAGTATATATTGAGAATGCACCGATACTTCCATCACCGTTTTTAATAGTATCGTCTGCTCCGGCTTTACCGACATATCTAAATGCAGGAGAGAAAATTGAATTTACTATAAGATTTGCTCCGATTATTGCAGGAGTATTTGACGAGGTATTTGAAATAATTACAAGCGAATCGGGTAGCTTTTGCTTGTGTACAGCTTCTATACACCTAACTGGTCAGGCAGAATTACCAAAGATAATTCTTTCAAAATATACAGCTGATTTCGGAACACGGGCAAATTGCAACATAGTGCTTGATACTATCTATGTTATTGATCAAGGTAAGTTTCTTGTTACTGTGAATTCCGCAAGTATTGTCGGACCTGATAGAGCTTCGTTTAAAATTATATCAGAGCCAGATCCGCCTGTCTATTCTTTAGACCACATGAACGATTCTGCTCGGTACATAATTGAGTTTGACGCAAGTATCGGACTAATTGGACCAAAGGTAGCTCAGCTCACTTTTGACGCTACAGACCCTATTCCTGTTTGTAATCTAATAGGGGAGACAATGGCAATAGACATTAGCTTTGACCCAGTTTCTCCGATTAATTGGGGGGCTATCCCAGTGGGTCAGTCTGCCAATATTGATATTAATATTACAAATAATAATTCTCTGCCTATAGTAATTTCAAGCTTTACTATGTCCGGCTCTGATATTACAGTTACTCCTTCGTCTATCAGTTTAAATGCTAACGAAACTAAATCAATTCAAGCTACAATTACTGCTAATCAAGCGGGGAGTTTAACTTATACTATTCAATGTGATATTACAAGCCCTTGCCCCGAAACAAGAATAATTGAAATTAATGCCATTGGTCTGGAAGGGAAAATTGCATATACTAATTATTTGGATTATAAAGTATTAGCACCTTGCAAGACTAAAATAGAAACTGTAATAATCGAAAATACTGGCGATGCGGACATTAAGATAGTTTCTACTACTATTACGGGAACAAATCAGTCCTTATTTATACTTCAGAATCCGCTTAGTGCGGAGCAGACCCTTGCTCCCGGTGGTGTTTTGGAATTATATATATTATATGACCCATTTTACAGTACTGACGGCATACACACTGCAAAGTTAGATATTCAGACAGTTATTAACGGACAAAGTGTTAAGCTGGTTACTCAATTGCGTGGCGAGAGGCGTTCCGGACTACTCTCTATACCAAGTAATGTACTTTTTAACAGCGTCCGTATTAACAAAACCTTATCTATGGGGGTAGAGCTTTCTAATATAGGAGTTCAGCCGATTACTATCTTAAATATGGTATTGCCTTACAATCCTGCAATATTTAAAGTTACTCCGTCGAGCTTAAACATAACTATGTTAGCTACCGATATTGTTAATCTATCGGTAGAATTTACTCCTGTCGAGATAAAGAATTATTCGGACTCGATAACAATACTTTATTCGGTTGACGGTTGTCTTGAATCAATTCGTATTTACTTGTTGGGTACCGGAGTGCCTGCGAAAGTAGTGCATGTACGGCTTCCGATTATAGAAAATGCCGACCCTGCTGCTAATGAATTGAAGATTCCTATCTATGCTAAAATCGACGATGCCGAGCCAAACGATGTACTTAGCGGTATTCGACTTACTTTGGATATTGAGCTCAATAGATTACTTTATTACCCGATATCAATTCTGCCGTCCACTAATTTGATGTCTTATTCATTTGATAATTTATCAGGTAATCGAATAATTTCCATTACAGCCAATAATATCAGTCTATATCCAAGCGAAACAGTAATCGCTGAAATAGTCGGGTATCCATTACTGGGAGATGCTCAATCTACTAACTTGTATATAAGAAAAATCGAAGCCGAAAACAATCCTGATATTTCTACTTTCACTTATGAAGAAGGTTCCATATCGTATAAGATATGCTCCGAAGGTAGCGATAGACTCTTGAGTTATAAAGAACCGATGATGATGAAGATTAGCCCTAATCCGAGCGGGTCTAATGTTAGCATCTCAATTAATACTATCGAAAAAGGGCAACATCAATTGAAACTTGTCGATGTAAACGGAAAAGTAAATACAATTCTTAATAAATATTTCGATGGTAAAAACGAATCAAGTACTGACTTACAATTAAATACAAACGAGATGAGCAACGGAGTTTATTTATTAATACTCTCCGGACCGAATAGAGCAATTACTCAAAAATTATTTATACTTAAATAGAGGAGTTTTAGTGATGAAAAAGATAATATGTTTAATGTTAAGTATGATAATTTTAAGTACTGTGTCATATTCTCAGACTGATGAAGCATCAAAAGAGCCATTATTCTATCTGGGTGGGTTCGGTCATTATAATTTTAATTTCCATAATGCGGATTTTAAAATGTTGCCGGGATACTATAGTTGCTGCCCGACTTATCAAACCGGTTCCGGCAGTGGATGGGACGTAGGAGCATTATTTGAATATCCGATTAATCCAACTATGAATGTTGGCTTGAGAGTCGGCTATTCGGTATTAAATGCGGACTTAATAACCGAAGAAACTATCGGTAATGCACTCGAAGCAGGGATTACTCCGCCGGTTACTAAAGTAAGGGTAGAGCATAAAATCGAATCTGATTTGGCATTATTTACTTTCGAGCCTTATTTCTTTTATAATTTCTATGATAAATTCTATACTACTTTAGGGCTAAAAGCCGGATTTTTATCAACAGCGAAATTTTCACAAAATGAAAAAATATTATCACCTGATAATGTAGTTTTTGCAGCAGAGAATTCAATTATCAGAAATAAATATTCTAACAAAGATATTCCTGATAAAAATTCACTTTTATTATTCGGAGCTATAGGCTTAGGTTATGAATTTTCTTATTTGAAAACAGGTACTATTGCTCCCGAGATACGCTACGAATTGCCGTTTACAAATGTGTCGTCGGTCAATTGGAAGCCCTCTGTATTTAATGTCGGCTTAGTGTTAAAATTCCCGATAACTAAACCTGAAAAACCTACTTTAGACTCTACATACTATCAACGCGATACGAATGAGCTGATAGTAAAAGGTCTAAAAGATGAGAGAGTAAGCTTGATAGATACCAAAAAGCAGTATATTAAGGAAGATAATGCTGATTATAAATTGAATAAGACAATTATAATGGAGTATTACAGAAAAGAAATTCCGGCTAAGGTCGGAGCATTAGAGACTTCAATCGATTTATTTGCATATAAAGCTGACGGATCAGTTAGCGAAGTGCCGGAAATAATTATTGAAGAAATAGAAACTTCGGAAGTATTCCCACTTTTAAATCAAGTATTCTTTAAAAAAGGGAATGCCGAATTAGCTATGACATCTATGCACTTATTGCCTAAAGAAAGTACTTCATTATTCAAAGAAGAAGACTTAGACTGGAATACTTTGAAAATATATAACGATTTACTAAATATTATCGGTAAGCGAATGCTTGACAATCCGAAAGCTAAAATAACAATAACAGGTTGCAATAGCAGTTTAGACCTTGAGAAAGATAATTTGAAATTATCTCAAAGCAGAGCCGATGGTATTAAAGATTATTTAGTTAATAATTGGGGCATTTCGGGAAAACGAATTTATACTGTCAGCACCGGATTACCTGCAAAACCAGCTAATAATTTACGTCCAGAGGGTATAGAAGAAAATCAAAGAGCCGAAATAACTTCTACCAATCCCGAGATTTTAAAGCCTATAGTGCTAAAAGATATTCAGAGAACTTCTAATCCGCCTATAGTAAATATTATTCCGAAATTTAAATCTGAAGAAGGCTTGAAAAAATGGAATATGGAGATTAAGCAGTCCGACAATACAATCAGAGCTTATAAAGGAACTAATACTATAGATACTATCACTTGGAGCATTGAGAATAGCCCTATGCCGGAATTAGAAGAGCCTGTCAATATCAGCTTGACCGCTGTTGATAATGCCGAGCAGACTGTACAATCAAGCAAGGATATTAGTATTGCTCAAAAAACTATAAAGAAAAAACAAGTTGAAATGCTTGGTGATAAGAAAATCGAAAGATATTCTCTGATTCTGTTTGATTATGATAAATCCGAAGTTACTGAAAAACAGAATGACTTTATTATGGATATTAGCGAGAAAATTAAGCCAAATTCTAAAGTAATTATCAGCGGATATACTGACCGTACCGGCGACAAAATATATAATAATCGCCTTGCTCTCGATAGAGCTAATCAAGTGAAGAAAGCATTAGGTTTAGATGATTCGCAGGTAGAAATCAATGCTATCGGTTCAAGTAAATTAATCTATGATAATGACTTACCGGAGGGCAGAAGCTACTCCAGAACTGTAAAAATAATAATCGAAACACCTATTAAATAATTATGGAATTAACCTTCCGAAGGTTTTTCTCTTACAGTGAACGGGAATATAGGGGAGTTATCAACCCCACGCTTTAGCGTGGGGTTGAATGGAATCGGGGAGATAAAAAATGCAATAGCTTTTAGTATTTACACAGCCTCTTTACAATCAATGCACCTAAAACAAATCCTACGCAGAGCGTAGGATTGAGAAAAAAAAAGAATGTCCATAATGTTGTCATTCTGAACGAAGCGAAGAATCCAGATAAAGCTAACTAATTTATAATTCCAGATTTTTCGTTTCACTCAGAATGACGATTTGATGATATTATAAATTTTTATACAACCCGGTTGAATGGACTGGGTGAATAAAAACTTCGGGCATTTGCAAAAGATAAGTAATATTTACACAGCCTCTAAAGCCACGAGTTGGTGTAAATGACATTATATCCTAACTACGTATTCCATAGTAATTTTATCTGATTTTACATCTGCTCCTGATTTGAAATCATATTTTTCATAATCTAACCTAATATAAGCATTATTATTTTCTTTAATATGGAAAGTTAATCCTGCAGAAATTCTACGAGGCGATTCTTCATTTTTGTCAGGATATTTATTATATACGTCATAACGAATTGCGGGAGTTATTTTTGTAAATATCGGTAATGTAACAGGTAAATCATAGGCAAGGCAAATATAAAAACCGTCATAAGCAGTATCTTCATTATCATCTACTAACTTTTTACCGATTTCGGCATCTATAAAGAAATTTCCAAGCTTTTGAGTAAAACTGATATTATACAAATTAGTATTATAGAATGTCGAATCGTTGGCTTTTACTTCTCCATTATGAGTAGATAAACTAATCGAACCATTTTTAAAAGGCATTAATTCAATTTTTGCTCCTACAGATTTTTTTGAATTTTTTTCTAAAGAGAAAGCTCCATTACCGTTAAATGCACCGATATGGAAAGTTACCGGGAAGAAGAATAAACTCGAATCATTTAATTTGTAAGAAGCCATTATCCCAATATCTCTTAAATTTTTGCACATTCGCTTGGTTATAAAATTTCTATTTGCAAATGAATAATCAGCCGGATTACGCTGATAATCATTTGCAAACGGTACTTTAAATTGCCCGATAGAGAAAGCAAAGTTTTTGACAGGTGTAAATACTAATTTTATATCTTGAATTTGGTCTTCTTCTTCGTCTTGCCAGTCTAATTCCATCTTATAGCTTAGGTAATCGTTGATTTTTCCTTTTAGCCCAATTCTGGCATTCCTGATATAGAAATTCATTCTGCTAACTGATAAGTTCTGCTCTGCTTTTGTACGGATTAATGCTGTTACGATTGGTTGATTTGGATTAGCTTCCTCTGCAAATGTAGAGCTGATAATAATCATTGAGAAAATTATTACTGAAAATAATTGCTTCATATAAAACCCTTAATATTTATATTATCTTAATAAAATTTACTAAAAATTAAGAATACAAAAATACGTAATTAAATAGCATATTTAAAAGAAGAATAGTGTTAATATTGTGTGAAGAAATCAAGTATTGACTGTTAAGGAAATATTTCAATCATACACAAATTTATTTTTAGAGTTTTCCAAGGGTCAAATATAGTTTATAATATTAGACACTATACCTGACAGTCAGATAAATTGATTCTGTATTAGATTTATGCAATAATCGGGACAAAACATTATATATGTTGCATACAAGCATATTTATTTATAATTTTGAAATACAATTATATAAAAAGTAAATAATTAGAAAAAAAATATGAATAAGCCGGTTATTATTTGCGTTGACGATGAAAAAATCATACTCGACAGTTTGAAATTAGAGATAAAAGCTTCATTTAAAGAGTTGCTTACTATAGAAACTGCTGAAAGTGCTAGTGAGGCACTGAGTATAATCAACGAATGTATTGCTCAAGGCATTGATATACCAATAGTAATATCTGATTGGCTTATGCCGGAAGTAAAGGGTGATGAATTCCTGAGCATAGTTCACAAGCTATTACCGGATACTATGAAGATATTACTCACCGGTCAAGTTACTACTTCGGGTTTAGGGAATGCTATAAATAAAGCGAAATTATATAGATTCATTCCAAAGCCATGGCATTCTGAAGATTTGGACTTAACTATTACCGAGGCATTCAAGAGCTATTATAATAAATTACAACTTAAAAATGCAAATGCTAAGCTCAAAGAAATGAATTCATTATTGGAAGATAGAATTAGAACACGCACTGCCGAGCTTGAAGAGAGTAATAAGAGGAATCAGATATTATTAGACCAGACACTTATCGGTTCAATTAATGCATTGATAAAAATTCTAATGAAATCAAATCCGGAAATATTTGAAAAAGCCTATAGAATACGAACATATTCAAAGAGAATACTTAAAAATTTGACAATGAAAAATTTATGGGAAATCGAAATAGCTTGCTTGTTTTCTCAAATAGGATGTATTGATTTGCCATACTCGATTAAAACAAAAATTACACATAAAGAGAAATTAAACAAACAGGAATTATCTGTTTTTAATCTACATCCGCAGAAAACCTATGAGCTGTTATCCAATATTCCAATATTCGGCAATATTGCTCAAGGGATATTAGATCATTTTAAACCTGTATCCCAGCTTGAAAATAATGATTCTTACTTTATTTCTGCAATATTAAAAATTGCATCAGATTTTGATGAGTTAATTCAAGCCGGATATACTGAATCAGAAACTATTGAAATTATAAAAAATAATGAAATTATTTATGATAAATCTGTTCTTAATGCGTTAATTAAGGATATTAACATCGCTATTATTCCCGAAGAAGTTCAAAATCCAAATGAAATTAATAGCATTAATAAAATCAATTATAAAGATGAAATTAATGATGAAGATGAAACAAATGATATTCTAAAGATTGAGCTTAGAGAATTAATGGTCGGATTAGTATTAGCAAAAGATATTGTTGATATGCAAAATAATATTATTTATAAAGCAGAAGAAGAAATTACTCATTCAGTACTTGCAAATTTACTGCAAATATCTCAGAATATGCAAATTAAAGAGCCAATTTTCGTTTATAATTATTTATTGCTTTAGTTATGAGATTCTTCGTTAATTTCGTAAGCAAATAAATTGGTGGTTAGTAGCTTGGGAGCTAATATTACAACAGTTCCCAAACCCCGAACCTCGAGCTACGAACTCTGGGCACTAACCACAAAAAATAGCCGAAAGACTTTTATAATTGTTATTCTAAAAATTATCGAAAGTAAAATCAGAATAATAGAAAGCGAATCTGAAACCAATTGACCTGAACTACGTAATATTAAAGGAATTTGTTAAATTTTCAGTATATTAGGAATAAAGAAATGAATCAGAAACTAACTACAACAGCTTTTGAATTACCCGGTTATAAAATTGCAGAGAATTTCGGAATTGTTAGAGGTATAATTGTTCGCTCAAGGTCTATTGTCGGCAATATAGGAGCTGCATTTCAAACTTTAGTCGGCGGAAATATAACAATACTAACTGATTTATGCGAACACACTCGCGAGGATTCCTTTAGGCAGATGATAGCTCATGCCGAATCTCTCGGAGCAAATGCCGTAATCGGACTTAGATACGAATCTACTGAAATAATGAGCGGTGTAACGGAAGTATTATGCTATGGCACAGCCGTAAAAGTCATTTCCGATAAAGAATAAAAAGTATAAAAAAGAACCAATCTGTAAATTAGGTTGGTTCTTTTTTTATTATCTACAACGCTAATCTCTTTACTTCTTCATATCTAAAGCAAGAAACCAAGTGGTCATTTACCATTCCTGCCGCTTGCATAAAAGCATAGCAAATTGTTGAGCCGACAAATTTGAAACCGAGCTTAGCCAGTTCCTTACTCATAAGGTCTGATATATCGGTTTTGGGTGGAATATCAGTCAATGTTTTAAATTCATTTTGTATAGTTTTCTGATTAGTGAATTTCCAGATAAATTCCGTAAAAGTTCCGTACTGATTCTTAACATCTAAAAAACTTTGGGCATTAGTAATTGCCGAGCGTACTTTTAGTTTGTTTCTGATTATTCCGGCATTATTCATTAATTCGTCAAATTTTACTTCATCGTAATCGGCAATCAATATAGGATTAAAATTATCAAAAGCTTTGCGGAAATTCTCACGTTTATTTATAATTGTCTGCCAGCTTAATCCGGCTTGAAAAGCATCAAGCACTAAAAATTCAAATAATTTATTTTCATCACGAAGGGGAACGCCCCATTCGGTATCGTGATATTTAATCATTAATTCATTAGTCGAAGTCCAGCCACACCTTTGAAGCATAAAATTAATCCTTCGATAGTAATTCAATAATATCTTTAGTTTTGTCTATATCTTCTTTATTACCGATAGTTCCGGTCTCAGCAAATTGCAGTTTGCCGGATTTATCAAAAAACAATCTGACCGGTAATCCTTTAACACCAATAGCTTTAGCAAGTGAGTTTTTCTCGTCGATAAATATTTTAATACCGTTGAATTTATTGCCTAAGTAAACGCTAAGGTCTATCTTATCATTCTCCCAAATATCAACAGCGAAATACTTGATTTTTTGGTCGTAATTTTTGTCGGATAACTGCATTAGTGAATTAAAAGATTTCTCGCAAGGTTGGCACCAAGAAGCAAAAAGTTCCATAACTACTATATCACCCTTAAATATAGACATATCAATCATCAATTCATTGGCATCCATTAATACCGGCATTATAACATTTTTGTTAAGTTTTGACTTTTTAAGTTCATCAATTCTTATGGCTTTAGCTGTCAATTCAAGACTGTCTAAATAGTATGATTTCTTAACTTTAGTTTTGTCCTCGTCATATAATTTATCGAATAAAGTAAATACTTTATCAGTTGCTTTTGACTTGATAATAGCTTCTCTGGCTATATCTAATGCTTTATCGTCCATTCTATATTTATAATAGTAGAGTGCTAAATTCTCAAAGATTTTAGGAGGCATATCTTTATAAGTATTATAAGCATTAATGAAATTATTTAGAGCTATGTCTTTCTGTTTAATTTGGAAATTATATTCGCCATAAGCTCTATATACTTCAGCTAATGAATTGCTGACTTGGTCTTTCCATTCTTCAACTG
Organism: uncultured bacterium; assembly: GCA_942493235.1. Taxonomy (GTDB): domain Bacteria; phylum Bacteroidota; class Ignavibacteria; order Kapaibacteriales; family UBA2268; genus ENR-C587. The sequence goes on from OW818676.1 coordinate 2,395,505, forward strand.
TCTGAATGGAGCTACGTAAAGAATCTGGAATATTTTGCAACCCATAAATAATTTTCTTGAATAAGGCATCGGCATTTTCGGGTTTACTTTCTTTTTCTAAATAAATAAATGCTAAATACAGAGCCTGCTCCGGTGGATAATAATGATATTGAGACATAATGCTTTCACACTTTTCGTAATTTTTATTATCAATTAGCATTTGAGCCATTTTTGAAATTACTTCATTTTTGCGTTCGCTGTTCGGGTATAGCTTCAGAAATATATCGGCAGACTCAAGGTATTCTAATGCATCAGTTTTTGTACTGATTTTATCTAAATAATTATCTTCAGCAGCTTTGCCTCGTGGCTCCAATCTAATCAATTCTTTCAATAAGCTGTCTGCAAGTTCATTTCTATTTACAATAGTTAATGCTTTAGAGAGTAATGATATCAATTGTTCATTTCTGATATCTACTTTTTGAGCAATTTGAAATATTAAAGAATCAAGTTCATTAATACCAATATTTTTTAAATCATAATTGAGAGATAAATAAGCAATCTTTGCGATATTATTATCTGGATAGAGTTTTAATTCTTCTTTAAGTGAATTTAGGGCAGAGTCATACTCAATCAATTGAACGGGGACTGCCGGCAGCGATGCCAGATAATTAAGCGATTCGGTATATTTTGATTGCCGGACAGGCTTCTCTCCGTTGTAAATTAAACTGAAGAGTGGCTTAACATCATCTATATTAGTCTTAATCATCAAATAAACGGCTTTCTCGGGGATTATAAACTTGCAAGCGTAATTTGCACTACCTATAGGCTTATTCATCGGTATCTCTTTTAAAAGCGGTAATTTCTCTCCCTCTAAGTAGCAATAGATATAAGCAAATATTTCAATGTTGGAATTCGAATTAACCGAAATAATGATTTCATTAGATGGTTTTGGTTTAATTGTGTTGATTGATATGTCCGCAGAATAAGTTTTAACACAAGCGAATAATAAAATCAATGCTAAAAATCCAATAATTTTTCTTTTCATAGTAGCGACTTCAAGTTTATTGAAAATATATATACAATAAATTATGACGAATAAGTTTTATTAATGTTACATTCTTACTAAATATTTTGTTGGTGTCTTTGGGGATAGGGGATAGAGTTAGAGGATAGGGGATTTTGTATAAAAACTTGCTTGTAAATTAAATATAGCATAATACTTAAAAGAATTCTTGGTCATCATATCGTGGCTTTATCTATGTGAACGAATTGATATAATTTGTCCTATTTCAAATAGGAAATTAGTAAATTATATAACAGACTCCGAAAGTACTTACTTGGCAACACTGAATTTGAATAATTCAAAAAAAAAGGGCTTTTAAAAAGCCCTTTAATTAGTAAATTATCTTCTTCTATCACGGCTATCACCACCGCCGCGTCTGTCTCTATCGCCGCCACCGCGTCTGTCTCTGTCGCCACCACCGCGAGAATCACCTCTCGGAGCAGGAGGAACATAAGATTCAGGATGAGTAACTGCTCTACGGCTTAATCTGTATTTACCGTCACGAGTAGCTTCAATCAGTTTAACGTCGATTCTATCGCCTACAGTCAATACATCAGCTACATTTTCAACTCTTTCGTTTGAAATCTGTGAGATGTGTAATAGACCTTGTTTTTTAGGTAAGAATTCAACTATAGCACCTAAGCCGTCGATGATTTCTTTAATCAAAGCATTTGGATAGATATCGCCTTCTACGGGTTTAGAAGTAATAGCTCTGATAATCTTGATTGCAGCCTCGCCGGATTCGGCATCAGTAGCAGCAATTACAACACTACCGTCGTCTTCGATATTAATATCAGTATTGGTTTCTTTAACGATTCCTCTGATAGTTTCTCCACCGGGACCAATTAAGGCACCGATTGTATCTGAAGGGATTTTTATAGTATAGAATCTCGGAGCATAGATTGATAAATCATCTTTCGGAGCATTGATAGTCTCGTTCATAACGCTGAGGATATGCATTCTGCCTTGACGAGCTTGCTCAAGAGCTGTTTTCATAATGTCAATAGATAAGCCTTCAATTTTAATGTCCATTTGGCAAGCGGTAATACCGTCTGCTGTACCGGTAACTTTAAAGTCCATATCGCCAAGATGATCTTCATCTCCTAATATATCGCTTAAAATTGCAATTTTCTCTTCTTCTTTAATTAAGCCCATAGCTATACCGGCAACAGGTTTTTTCATAGGTACACCTGCTTCAAGTAGAGCAAGAGTTCCACCACATACAGTAGCCATAGATGATGAGCCATTACTTTCTAATACATCTGAAATCAAACGAATTACATAAGGGAATTCCTTTGGATCCGGTAGCATGTTTTTAATTGCTCTCTCTGCTAAATTTCCGTGACCTACTTCGCGACGGCTTGTGCCAAGACGCTTAACTTCACCTGTCGAGAACGGAGGGAAGTTATAGTGTAGGTAGAAATTATTAGTATATGTCGGGTTTAGACCGTCTATCATCTGCTCATCGCTTTTTGTACCTAAAGTAGCAGTACATAATGCTTGTGTTTCGCCACGAGTAAACAATGAAGAACCGTGAGCTCTTGGTAAGATTCCGATTTCGCATTGGATAGGACGAATTTGAGTTAATTCTCTTCCGTCAAGTCTGATTTTTTTATCGAGAATCATAGCTCTCATTTCTTTTTTCTCAAGCTTACCGAAAACTTCACCGGCATATTTAGCAAGTTTAGGAGCTAATTCTTCGTTATCGCCGAATTTCTCTTGAACTTTTTCTTTTACTTTAGTAGCTAAAACTCTGCGAATAGCTGTTCTTTCTTTTTTAGTAGTAACAGAATTAACATAGCTAACTAATTCATCATTTATTACACTTTTTACAAACTCGATAATTTCTACCGGAGCTTCGTCTATAGTATGTTCTCTTTTATCATTGTGGCATAGAGCCAATAAATCGTTTTGTAATTTATTTAATTGTTTGATTTTTTCGTGAGCAAACAGCATTACTTCTAAAAACTCATCTTCTGAAATTTCTTTGCTTTCGCCTTCAACCATTAAAATGGCAGTGTCAGTACCGGCAATAGTCATATCAATATCTGATTTTTTAAGCATTTCAAATGACGGATTAGCTATTAATTTACCATCGATTCTACCGACTGTTACTTCGGAGTAAGGGCCGTGGAATGGTATGTTTGAAATTAATAAAGCTGCAGAAGTAGCAACTGCGGCAATTGTACCGGGGTCAACTTCAGGGTCAAACGAATAATTAGTTGCGATTACCTGTGTTTCAAATCTCCAAGTTTTAGGGATAAGCGGTCTGGTAGGTCTGTCTATAAGTCTTGCAGTCAGCACTTCGTGGTCTGACGGTTTGGTTTCTCTTTTTAGGAAACCGCCCGGTATCTTACCGGCGGCAGCAAGCTTTTCTTTATATTCTACTTGTAATGGTAGAAAGTCTTTTTCTAAATCTTCGGTCTCTCCGGCAACAACGGTAACTAATACCATAGTGTCACCACAACGAGCCATAACGGAACCGTTAGCAAATTTAGCTAATCTTCCTGTTTCTAATGAATAAATTTTGCCGTCAAAATTTATTGATACTTCTTGTTTTTGATACATTTTATACTTTACTTAAAAATTGATAATGCAAACCTAAAGTCAAAAAGATTTGATTAATTATTTTTGCTTCGGCTATTAGCGAATAAAAACATTTTTGGGTTTTTCGCATTAAGCAGGCTTAATGCGGTAAGACGATATATCCGAAGCAGAGTTGGTTACTTACGTCAACCCCACGATAAAACGTGGGGTTGATATTATTAGCTTTTGTTCCGGCGAAATTAAGTGTACTATTACTTTCTTAATTTCAAATCAGCAACTATTTTACGGTAGCGAGTAACGTCCGTTTTAATCAAATAGTTTAATAATTTTCTTCTTTTACTAACGAGCTTAATTAAGCCTCTTCTACCTGCATGGTCTTTTGCATGACCTTCAAGATGATGAGTTATGTCGTTAATTCTGGAAGTGAAAATAGAAATTTGAACTTCTGGTTTACCGGTGTCTTCGGCAGTATTACCATGTTCGCCTACTAATGTCGCTTTTTGTTCTTTAGTTATCATCTAAATATATCTCCACATTACAATAATTTATTTCTTCTTTACTAAGAACTACAAATATAACAAATAAATCTTATATATAAAAGTTTTTTATCAAATTAAAACAATTTTGTTGATCTTTATATAATTGATTGATTAATTCATCGACAGACGGGAATTTTGTTTCCGGTCTGATAAAGCTAATAAATTCAGCTTTTACGGCATCTCCATATATGTCATAGTCGAAATCAAATAGGTTAATCTCAACCGTTGGAAGCTTATCATCTGTTAATGTCGGTCTGACACCGATATTGCACATACCGAAATATTTATTTCCATTGTGAGTTACTTTTGTCAGATATACTCCGTTAGCCGGAATTAATTTATACTCGCTGTAAGGCTTTATATTCAAGGTCGGAAAGCCGATTTTTCTACCTAACTGATTGCCAACAACTACTTGTCCATTTATAAAATAGTTATAGCCTAATAACTTATTAGCTTCTTCTACTTGATATTGGATAATTAAATTGCGAATCTGTGTACTCGAAACTATCATATTATCTTCTTGGTGAGCAGATAGTCGGTCTATTTCAAATTGATATTTATTACTGAACTGCTTGAGTAAGTCAAAATTTCCTTTTCTATCTCTGCCGAACAAGTGGTCATATCCTATTAGAAAACGTTTCATACCGATTTGCTTTAATAAGTATTCTTCTATAAATACTTCGGGCGGTGTCATAGAAAATGCTTTGTTAAATTCAATTATCAGAACGCTGTCTATACCGTAATGCTCTAATAATTCAATTTTTTCGTCAGTTGTAGTCAATAGCTGAATACTCTTCTTTAACGGACTTTTTACAATTTGCTGGGGGTGAGGGTCGAATGTAATCACCATAGTCTGATAATTATTTTGTTGAGCCAGCTCTTTCATTCTTGATAAAATAGTTAGATGACCGCTATGAACTCCATCAAAAGTGCCAACAGTGATTATCCTGTCAGAATTAAATGGAACTTCATCTATTGACCTGTATATTTTCATAATTATAAGTCCGGTAAATACTTTTCTCTGAAATCAATAATATCGTCTATTGTAAAAGCATTATTTACATTAAAGCCTGCTATATCTGTTCTACGTAATGCCGCAAGGTAAGCTCCACAACCGATTTTCTTACCGATGTCATCGGCAAGGCTTCTGATATATGTACCTTTGGAACATTCAACGGAAAAGCTTACATAAGGTAAATCAATAATAATATTTTCAATTTTATATATATTTACTTTACGGGATTCCATTTCTACTTCTTGATTCTGCCGAGCAAGCTTGTAAGCTCTAACGCCATTAATACTAATTGCAGAAAATACAGGAGGTATTTGGTCGATTTCACCCAGAAAAGAATTAATCGCATTAATAATTACATCATTTGATATATTATTAAGTTCGCTGACAAATTCTTCTTCTGTTTCTAAATCATAAGATTTAGTAGTATATCCTAATTTTAATGTAGTAAAATATACTTTTGGCATATTTTGATAAGAAGTAGATAGCTTAGTAGCTTTTCTGCCAAGACAAATTAATAACAGCCCTGTAGCCAATGGGTCTAAAGTGCCTCCATGACCAATTTTACGAATACGTAAAATATTACGAATTTTTGCAACAGCATCAAATGATGTCCAGTTTTTATATTTATCAATTAATAAAAATCCGCCGTTTTCAGGAATATTATCATACCAGGTTAGGAAATCTTCGCTGTTGTTCTTGGTTAAAATCATTATTTCCAATTATAATAAATTACATTAAATTTTAAAGAAAAAATTCAAGTATTAATCTTCGTTGTCATTGTCGATAGTATCATCGATTTCGGGAATTTCATCTTCAAGTTCATCTTCATTAGGCTCTAAATCAGATTTTACGGAATCAAGCAATTTTTGAATATGTTCAATTTGGTCTAAAGTATCATCAATAAAAAATTTCAGGTCAGGAGTAGCCCTAAGTCTAATTTGAGTACCTACTATATGGCGTAATTTTCCTTTTTTGCTCTCTAAATGAGCAATAAAGGTAGAAGGAGCCATTTTTTGACCGTATAAGCTTACATATACTTTGGCATTTTTAAGGTCAGGGCTGACTCTGACAGCCGTAATAGTCGCTAAACCGGCAGAATGCTCATTAGCTAAGTCCGATATGGGCTTAGCTAATGTACGTTTAATTTCTCCGGCTACTTTTTCAGTTCTGATAGACATATTTATTTCTTATGCTAATGTACGTTTAATTTCTAATACTTTATAAGCTTCAATGGAATCTCCTACTTCAATATCATTAAAACCTTGAAGTGAAATACCGCATTCATAACCGGAATCAACTTCTCTAACGTCATCTTTATTTCTCTTTAATGAGTCAATGTAGCCGTTAAAGATTGGTACTCCGGTACGAACTATTCTAACCTTATCATTACGAGTAATTTTTCCGTTTTGAACATAGCAACCGGCAATTGTGCCATATTTGCTAATTTTGAACACTTTACGAACTTCAATTACTGCGATAATATCTTCTTTTAATTCAGGAGTCAATAATCCCTCTAATGCACGCTTAACTTCGTCGATACAGTCATAAATAATACTGTAAAGGCGGATATCTACTGCTTCGTTTTCAGCGATTTTACGAGCTGCACCTGAAGGTGAAACTTGGAAACCTATAATAATAGCTCCAGAAGCAACCGCGAGCATTACGTCGGATTCGGTAATTGCTCCTACTCCCTTATGAATAATATTTACTCTTACTTCGTCGGTAGAAAGCTTATGCAGTGAATCGCTTAATGCTTCGACTGAACCTCCCACATCAGCTTTGATGATTAAGTATAAATCTTTAACATCACCATCTAAAATCTTCTTAGATATATCGTCGAGAGTTACATGCTTGACATTTTTATGGTCCTGCTGGCGGCGTAATTGCTGTCTTTCGATGGCAATTGAACGAGCTTCGACATCATTATCGACTACTGTTAAAATATCACCGGCTTCGGGCAGTCCGTTAAGACCAACTACTCTGGCTGGCATAGAAGGACCAACGTTATCTAATTTATTAGACCTCTCGTCAAATAATGCTCTGACTCTACCAAATTGATGACCTACGGCGAAAGCATCGCCGATATTAAGAGTACCTTTTTGAACAATTACAGTACAAACCGGTCCCATACCTTTAGTCATATTGGCTTCGATAACAGTAGCACGAGCTAAACGGTCAGGGTTAGCTTTTAGCTCAAGCATTTCAGCTTCGAGTAATATCTTATCAAGTAGTATGTCAATGTTAAGACCTTTTTTGGCTGAAATTTCAACACATTGATATTTTCCGCCCCATTCTTCAACTAAAATTCCGTGGTCAGATAACTGCTGGCGAATTCTATCAGGCTGAGAGTCGGGTTTGTCAATTTTATTAATAGCTACTACAATCGGTACATTAGCTGCAAGTGAATGGCTTATAGCTTCAATTGTCTGAGGCATTACACTGTCGTCAGCCGAAACTACAAGTATTACAATATCAGTAACTTGAGCACCGCGAGCTCTCATAGCAGTAAATGCTTCGTGCCCGGGAGTATCTAAGAATGTAATAGACTTTTTGTTAGTTAATTCAACTCTATATGCACCGATATGCTGAGTAATACCTCCGGCTTCGCCGGCTACAATAGTCGAATTTCTAATATAGTCAAGTAGCGAAGTTTTACCATGATCAACATGCCCCATAATTGTTACAATTGGCGACCTTGGCATTAAATCTTCATCATCTTCTTCATATTCGTCTATTGCCTGAATTGCTTTATCATCGAAGAATTCGACTTCAAGCCCGTAATCATCAGCAATAATAGTAATTGTATCTTTGTCAAGTCTTTGATTAATGGATACCATCAGTCCGAGACCCATACATTTTAGAATTATCTCGTTAGGAGAAATACCGAGCATTTTAGCTAAGTCAGCAGTAGTAACGAATTCAGTCAAATGCAGTACATTTGCATCTTTTGCTTCTTCTTCTATACGCTTCTGCTCTTTCTCTTCACGCTCAGCTCTTTTTCTGAGCCTGATTTTGCTTCTATTGCTCATTGAAGATGTCTCGCCCATATCCGATAGGGTCTGCTTAATAGCTTTATCGATGTCTTCAGTAGTAATAGACTCCCTAACAGAAACGCGTTTTTTCTTCTTTTTATCATTAACTCTTTGCTGACCGGGCTGCGGAGCTCCCGGCATAACCTTGCCTTTTTTATTCTTTTTACTAGGCTTAGTTGGTTTAGCAAGTTTAATTTTTAAAGATTCTTCATCTTCTTCGATTACCTTTTTGACTTTCTTTTTGTCTTTAGGCTTTCCAACAGAATCTTGCTGCTTAAGGTCAATTTTTCCTACGATAGTCAATCCTTTAAGTTTAGGTGATTCGCCTACTTCAAATTCTACTTCGGCTATTTTTTTACGTTTTTTACGTTTTTTATTTGTTTTAATTTCTTCTTTTTTAACAGGTACCGGAAGCGGTAATACTGTATCATCATCATCGGCAATACCGGTGCTTTTAATTAGCGGCAAATCTTCATCAGAATCACCGACAGTTAAGTCTTTGAATTTATTTACATCGACTACTTCGACAGTAGTTTCAATATTTTCGAAAAGCTTAACACCTTCAATAACTGCTTTTTCATCTTCTGATTTAGGTCTGAACTTATCTTTTTTCTTGTTGAATTGTTCATTCCTTTGGGTATCACTGCGATTATCATTAGCAGAATTTGCGGAATTGTTAAATTGATTTTCGTTTCTTGATTGATTAGCAGTAGCTTGAGGTGCCGGTTTACTGACTTTAGGAATTAATTTACCACTGTGTAAATCAATTACTGTTCCCACCTTAAAATCATTATCATTTGAACTTTGTTCTTGGCTGACAATGTTAGGATTAATTTCAGCAACAGTAGCTGTTGATTCTTCAAGAAGAGAATCACTAATAGCACCTTCAGCAGCATGTTCAGTGAATGGCTGGTCTGTTCTCTGCCCTTTGGGCTCAGGACCTTTACGGAATTGTTTTTGCTTTTGAATTTTTTCTCTCTGCTTTTCGACTGCTTTCTTTTCTTTTTTAAATTTGTCGTAAATAGCATCAAGCATGCTCTCGGTTAATTCAGCCGTTGGCCTATTCTCGATAGAGAAGCCTTTGCCCTGAAGAAACTCTACAATTGCGTCTTTGCCAATATTAATTTCAGAAGCTATTTTAAATAATTTCACTTTTATACCTGCCTACTAATCAAAATATTAAAATCTTATTTACATTTACATTTGAATTTTAATTTATTCTATATTAAATTCAAACTTTTCAATTCTTTCGAGTATATCATCGGATTCTTTTTCATCAAATTCGGTTAAGATGATTTGACGGAATTCGATAAGTAAGTCTTTAGTCATACCCTCGATAGTAAGTAGTTTTTCTACTTCGGTATCAAGGAATTCGCGAGCAGTTTCAATGCCCATTTCAATGATTCTATTGAATAACTCATTACCGAGCTCATCTTTGAATTCGGATAAGTCAATATCTTCGCCACCTTCTTTAATAAGTGATAGGGAATACCCTGTCAATTTTGAAGCTAATCTGACGTTTTGACCGTTCTTACCAATGGCAAGAGACACTTGGTCTTCTGGAACTACTATTGTAGCCGATCTTACATCAGATGCAATAATTATATCTTTTACTTTTGCCGGTGATAAAGCACGAGAGATGTAGGTAGTAATATCGTCGGAATATTCGATTAAGTCGATATTTTCGTTATTTAATTCACGGACAATCGAGTGAATACGAATACCCTTCATACCTACGCAAGCTCCTACCGGGTCCACTCTGTCGTCAAACGACATTACGGCAACTTTTGATCTTTCGCCCGGGTCGCGAGCAATTCCTTTGATTTGAATTACACCGTCATAAATTTCGGGGATTTCAATCTCAAACAATCTTGCTAAGAATTGGTCATTGGCACGGGATAAGATTATTTCTGGCAATCCGCCGGCACCGTTACGTTTAACTTCTTTTATAATAGTTTTAATTGTTTGGTTTTTCTTGTATCTATATGGCTCGTTCGGAATTTGCTCTTCACGAGGCAGTCTCATTTCTACTTTATTATGAACTACTAATATATCATTACGGCGAACTTGATAAATCTCTCCGATTAATATTTCGCCCTGTTTTGAAGCATATTCTTGATAAATATTATCTTTTTCAACTTCTCGAATTTTCTGATTTAAATTTTGAGCAGCTAACGAGATAAGCCTTCTGCCAAAGTTATCGGCAATATTTTCTAAAGTGATTTCTTCGATAAATTCATCACCTATGTTATAGTTATCTTCAGTCCCGTACATACGTGCTTCTGCGACAGAAATCTGTAAATTAGGGTCTTCTACTACTTCGGAAACCTCTCTCATTAAGTAAATTTCGACATCGCCCTTATCCATATTTACGATGATATCGAAATTTGCCTCCATACCGTGCTTTTTACGCACAAGCATAGAAAGGGTTTCTTCTACTATACCCTGCAATAAATCTCTGTCAATGTTTTTTTCTTTTGCCATTTCGGCAAAAGCATCAATTATTGTTCTTTTGTCAGCTACGAACTTAGGTTTACGACGAGGCATCTCTTTGCTCTAAATTACTTAGTAAACTCATTATTTATTATTTCTTACAAAAAATGGGCAATATTAAGCCCATTCCGAATACAAAAATAACACTTTTTCTGTAAAATTCCAATACTTTATATCAATTGATTGAAAAAACATCATTTTGCATAAAAATCTAAAATAATTCAATTAGTATTTACGACTTAATTGTTGAGCAAATTGACTGACAAATTCAAAAATTATTGCAGGAAAAATTATGATTATACATTCCAATCCTTATGATTATTTTAACATCGATGAATTATATTCCGATGAAGAAAAATTAGTGCGTGATTCGGTTCGCGACTTTGTAAAAACCGAAGCTATACCCGATATAGAAAAGCATTTCGAAGAAGCGAGCTTTGCTTATGATTTGGTACCGAAAATGTCAGAGCTTGGATTATTCGGAATTACTATCCCCGAGCAGTATGGGGGAGCAGGGGCTAACTATACTTGTTACGGTTTGGCAATGCAAGAGCTGGAATATGCCGACTCGGCAATCCGCTCTTTTGCTTCTGTTCAAAATTCTCTGGTTATGTATCCGATATTTACATACTGCTCTGAAGAGCAGAAGCAGAAATGGCTACCGAAATTAGCTAAAGGTACTGCTATCGGATGTTTCGGTCTGACCGAGCCCGACTATGGCTCTAATCCTTCCGGAATGTTAACTAATGCTGTAGAGACCGATTCCGGCTATTTATTAAATGGTGCCAAAATGTGGATTACCAACGGTACTTTGGCTGATATAGCCGTAGTATGGGCAAAACTAAACGGTGAAATCAAGGGTTTTTTAGTTGAAAAAGGTACAAAAGGATTTACTGCTCCGGAGATGAGAGGTAAGCATTCGCTTAGAGCATCTGTTACTTCAGAATTGATATTTCAAGATTGTGAAATTCCAAAAGAAAATATATTAAATGTTTCCGGTCTGAAAGGACCTTTAAACTGCTTGACTCAAGCTCGGTACGGAATAGCTTGGGGAGTAGTCGGTTCGGCAATTGCTGTATATGAATCAGCCCTTGAGTACAGTAAATCAAGAATTCAGTTTGGCAAGCCTATAGCCGGATTCCAGATTACTCAAGAGAAATTAGTGTATATGCTCAATGAAATCACCAAAGCTCAATTGGTTAATTATAGACTCGGAAGACTAAAAGATGCAGGAAAAGCTACATTTCAGCAGGTTTCATTTGCAAAGCGTAATAATGTGGAAATCGCACTTAATTCTGCCAGAATAGCTCGCGAAATTCACGGTGCTAACGGTATTTCTAATGAATATTGCGTAATGAGGCATGCTGCTAATCTCGAATCAGTCAAAACTTATGAAGGTACTCATGAGATTCATACTCTGATTCTCGGTGAAGATATTACAGGAATTCCGGCTTATCAATAAGATAAGCCCGTTAAATTTGTGAAATTATTTTATATTAACATATTTAGCCCCGCTCAGTAGCATGGGTTGATGTAGTGAGCATAACACTTGAAGAAGTCCTCTTCCTATCTGGAGTATGTTCTTATTAGTATCCGGTAATCAATGAATTTACAATATTTCAGCAGTTTTTTTACTAAATGCTAACTGACCGCAAGCGGCATCAATATCGGCTCCGGCTGATTCACGGACAAATACTTCAAGCCCGATTTTTTTTAATTTATTAAATAAGTTTTGAACATCTTCGGCTGTTGCAGTTTTTAATATATCGGATTTATTACCTGTAAAAGAAATATCGTGGAAAGGAATCAGATTAATCTTTGAGGGAAATCTGAGAGCGAATTTCTTGATTTTATCGGCATCGGACTGTGTATCGTTAAACTCCGGGATAACAATATATTCAAAAGTAATTCTGTGGCGAGTTTTCTGATAATAATACTCGAGTGCATTCTCAATAGTTTTCAAATGCCATTTCTGGGCACTTGGGATAATCATAGTGCGTTTTTCCTGAAACGGAGTATGTAGAGAAAAGGCTAATTTAACACCAAGCTCTGTATCGGCAAGAGCAATAATCTGGTCCGGAAAGCCGACAGTTGAAACGGTAATTCTACGTTTAGAGAATAATTTTGATTTATTGAGCAGGAAGTCGATAGCTTTTACTATCTCCTCAAAATTATCAAGCGGTTCGCCCATACCCATAAATACGACATTCTTAATAGCATTTTCAGTTAAATTTCTGGCAAATACAACTTGAGAAATAATTTCTCCGCTAGATAAATTACCTTTAAATCCTAATTTACCTGTTGCACAGAATGAGCAATTAAGCTTACAGCCGTACTGAGACGATACACAAATAGTGTATTTACCTTCGTCTTTTTGAGGAATCAAAACAGCTTCAGCAATTTTATCCGAATGGAATTCGAAATAAATCTTGATAGTGCCGTCAACCGAATATTGTACTTCTGTGGTTTTTATATTATCTATATAAAAATTATCTTCTAATACTTTTCTGAATTCCTGCGGTAGAGAGCTAATCTCTGAGAAATCTTCTATATTATTATCAATTACGGCTTTTATAATTTGTCCGGCTCTATAAGCTGGCTGATTTAACTCTACAATTTTCTTTTTAAAATCTTCGGCAGATAAATCTAAAATACTTAATTTCATTTTTTTCGTCTTTATTATCAATAATACGACATATAAACGTTTATATGATAGAAATTATTATTAAATAAAGGAGAAATATAAATATGGATATTAAAGTATTGGTTCCGATAGCCCAAGGAAGTGAAGAAATGGAAGCCGTAATTATTATTGATATGTTACGCAGAGCCGGCATTAGAGTAGTGGTAGCCGGAGAAAACAATATTATTACCTGCTCTCGCGGAATTAAAATTATTCCCGATGTGTATTTCAATGATTTCGACGATAATGAGGAATTTTCTGCTATTATTCTTCCCGGTGGTAAAGAGGGCGTAGAGCATTTATTTAACAATCTGACTATTCAGTGCATCTTGAAAAATCATGTAGCCAAAGGCAGGCTGATAGGTGCTATATGTGCCGCTCCGACTATCCTCTATGATCTGCGATTATTAAAACCTGATACGAAACTAACCAGCCATCCATCTGTAAAAACAGTTTTTAATCAAGATAATTACTCGGAAGATAAAGTAGTAATAAGCCAAAATTTTGTTACTTCACGCGGTGCCGGTACTACTTTTGAATTTGCTTTGGAATTAATTAAAATATTAAAAAGCGAAGAAATGGCAAATAGAGTTAAAGAAGGAATCGTTTTTTAATTCTTGGGGACTGGAAGCTGGAAGTCTTTAAGTTCATAAAGTTGAAAGTTAAAAGTTATAAAGTGGGAATTATAAAGTAGAAATTAGAAAACTGGTTCTTATTTTCCAACATCGTTAGATGTTGAATATTGGTAGAATGAAAGTGTCTGGAAATCTTTCAACCCCACCCAAACCCTCTCCGAAGTAGAGGGCTTAAAGATTGTATATTGATGAAAAAGGCAACTGTTTAACAGCTATTTCTTGAAATTCCCCTCCAAAAGGAGGGGTGGCATCGCGAAGCGATGACGGGGTGGGTTCTTTCTTCGGAATTGGGAATTGGGAATTGGGAATTGGGAGAGTAATCAGCCCCACGCTTCAGCGTGAGTGGCAAAGTAATACATTTCAAACATCAAGAGGCTGTCTAAAAAGTTGTCATTCTGAACGAAGTGAAGAATCCAGACAAAGCTAAATGTTGATAATTCTAGATTCTTCGTTACACTCAGAATGACGATTTGGCTATCTTATTACTTTTTAGACAACCTCCTTTAAGATTAAATATGGATAATAGTGGCTGGTGTCTGGGGACTGGGAAGAAGGAATTTGCACGTCTCCTTACTACGCTCTGGGTAGTAAGGCTGGTCTTCCAACAGCGTTAGCTGTTGAACATTGGTAGAATAAAAAAAAACCTAACAAACTATTGTCTGTTAGGTCATAAATAATTAACTTACAATGCTATCTCATCAGTCTATTAGAAAAAGCCGAAATTGCTTTAGATGCTGCTGCAAAAATACTACTAACCTGTTGAACCGGTGGTGTAATTCTCTCGGTAACCGAACTAACCAATTGTTTCAATGGGTCAAATGTAGAAGATATTTTATGAAACTGCTCTTGAATATCATTAGAGACATCTATGAATTCTTCGGCGGTTTTGTCTATCATCTGCATAGTCGTTATTGCTTGCGTTTTAATTTCTGCCAGCTCTGATACAGCCTTAGTAAATGATTTAGTTAAATCGTCAATATTCTCCTGTACTTGAGTTAGAGTCTTATTAACCTTAGTAATAAAACTAACAGCAAGGACAACCAGAATGATGAAGCCTATAATCAAAACAATTTCTAATGTAGTGGTCATATTAATCCACCTTTCTATGCTTTATCGTTTTGTTCTCTTAATTCATTACGAAAAGCATCAGCTCCGGCTTTAGCGGCATCTTTAACAGTTTCGTATTTATTGACAACGGTGTCTTTAGCAGTTGTAGCTTTATCTTTAGCATCAGAAAGTACATTTTCAGCTTTCTGAAGTAAGTCTTCAGCTTGTCTTTTAGCTGAATTGATTATGTTCTGTGCTTTGATTTTGCCTTCATTAACTGTATTAGTAACGGTAGAGCCTACTTTGTCTTCAACTACATTCCAGTATTCTCCGGCTTTACCATAGACATCAGTTGATTTGTTGGCTATATCTTGTCTTAATTCTTTACCACTTTTAGGAGCAAGTAATAAAGCGGTGATTGCACCAACTGCTCCACCTATTAAAGCACCTACCACAAAACCTTTTGTGTAATTTGATTCGTTATCTGCCATAATTAACCTCCGAATATTATTATTTAAACTTACCAGCTTTCAGGTAAAACCAAAGGTTTATCTTGAGCTGTTAATATTATTTACACTAAATATTCAAAATTAAACATTACCAGCTTTCAGGTAAAACCAAAGGTTTATCTTGAGCTGTTAATATTATTTACACTAAATATTCAAAATTAAACATTACCAGCTTTCAGGTAAAACCAAAGGTTTATCTTGAGCTGTTAATATTAATTCAACAAATTCTCTGACTGCACCGTGCCCACCGGTTGCGTTACATATAAAATTTACATTTTCCTTGATGCATGCTACTGCATCAGCCGGGCAGGCGGAAAATCCGGCAGTCTGAACTGCATAGAAGTCGTTAACATCGTCGCCAATATAGGCGATTTCATCTAAGCCGATTCCAATATTATCGGATAATTCCTGCAAGCTCTTCTTTTTATTTCTAGAGCCGAGCATTACATGTTCAATTTTTAATTTAGTAGAGCGAGCAATTACCAATGGAGAATTTTCGCTTGTAAGTATTGCCGCTGTTAATCCTGCTTTATGGATTAAGTCTATTCCCATACCGTCACGTAAAGAAAATCGCTTCATCTCTTCGCCACTCTTGGAGTAATACACTCCTGAGTCTGTCAATGTACCGTCAACGTCCATAACAAGAATTTTGATTTTTTTTAATTTATCAATATTTTCTTGATTTTTAAGATAGTCTTTTGTTTCCATAATTGCATTGTTTAAATTTGTATTCTTTAATTAAAAAAATAGAAACGTTTTACAAACAAAAAGATTATATAAAATGGACAATTCTTTGCTAAAAAATTATATTAATGTACACATCGGAATTAAAGAAGAGTATTTCGACTATGCTTTCGCTTATTTGCAAAATTTTAAATTTTGCGGTATAGAAGAAAAATTCGACGAGTTGGTTATGTCCGTTGAGTCTAAAGACTGGAATGACGAAGTCAGAACTTCACTATTAGAAGATTTGAAACGGATTGACGATTCAATTATCATCATTGGCGAAGAGACAATAGAAGAAATTAATTGGAACGAAGAATGGGAGAAAAATGTCATGCCGGTAGAAGTTAGCGATAGCATTATAATAACTCCCGAATGGAAAAAAGAAGAAGTAAACGCAAAATATAAAATTGTTATTAATCCGAAAATGTCTTTCGGAACGGGCGACCACCAAACTACTCGCTTGGTTTGCAGACTGATGGAAAAAGTAAATATCCCAGGTAAATTTTGGATAGATGCCGGAACAGGTACCGGCGTGCTGGCAATATTTGCTGCTATGCTTGGTGCCGATAAAGTTTTTGCTTTTGATAATAATATGTGGTCTATTGAAAATGCAAAAGAAAATTTCATTCTTAACGGAGTAGCGGGTAAAATCGAGCTTGCCGAATTAGACATAGAGGACTGCTCTCTGCCAAAGGCTGACTTTATAGCCGCTAATTTGTTCTTGAATTTAGTAGTGCCGTCTTTACCCGTATTTTACGATTCACTTTCTGAATCAAAAGGCGAATTGTTGATTTCAGGAATATTAAAATATCATCTCGAAGATATTTTAGCCGGTGCGGAAGCTAATAATTTCGAACATATTGAAACTATTTACGAAGATGAATGGATAGCTCTGCTCTTTAGAGCAAGATAAATTATTTGAAAAAAAATCGGAAGATTAAATGAACAAAAAATATGCTGCAATTGACATGGGCTCCAATACCATTCTGATGGTTATTGCTGAAGTATTCCCGGATAAATCATTTAAAATATTAACTGATGAGCATTCTATTGCAAGGCTCGGCGAAGGGGTAGATAAAACCGGACTTATTAATGAACAGGCAAAGTCTCGTGCTATTGATATAATAAAAAAATATAAAAATATATGCAATGAATATCATGTAGATAAAATTCTTGCACTGGGCACTTCAGCTCTCCGCGATGCTAAAAACGGACAGGAAATAATTGCCGAATTTCGTGAAATTCTCGATGGAGAAGTTGGCATTATCCCCGGTGACCAAGAGGCAAATCTAAGCTTTGCCGGTACAGTTGAAGGTAGTCAATTATGCACGGTAATTGATATAGGCGGCGGAAGTACTGAATTTATTACCGGAGAGAGCGGAGAAGTACTTTATAAAAAAAGCTTAAACATAGGTGCTGTCCGTTTGACAGAGAAATTCTTTTCTCAAATTCCTCCTAAACCAGATGAGATATTGAAAGCTGTTGAATTTATTGTAAATGCTTTTGATGAAATTGATGCCGATATGATTTATAAAAATCTATATGCAGTTGCTGGTACACCAACTACCATTTCTGCTATTTCTCAAAATATAAGAGAATTTGAATACGATAAGATTCATGGCGATGTATTAGTACCCGAACGTATTAATTCGGTTTTGAATATTGTAAATTCAACTCCTTTAGCAGAAATTATCGAGAAATACGGAATTCATCCTCAAAGGGCTGATGTGATTAGTGCCGGAACCTTAATATTGAAATTGGCTATGGAATTTTTCAGAATCGGCAATTGCAAAGTTAGTGCTCACGGGCTTAGATATGGAATACTTAAAAAAATGATAAATAATTTATAACATAATTAAAGGTAATAAAATGAGATACTTATTAAGTATGGTTATTTTCGCTATGGTACTGATTATCAGCTCCTGCGATAACTCGAATTCTCGAAATTCAGATATTTATAATGAGAAATTTACAGAAAAGAATTTCTCTGAAATCGCTGAAAAAGTTAAAAAGAATAACGAAATGCCGGACAAAGATATTGATATTTTGATTTCGGCTTTGAAAAGATTAACTTTCGTTAAAGATTCGATTAACGGCAAGACAATTAAACAAGTTATTGAAAACGAAGAAGCATTTGAACGTGATTTAAGAAATAATGCTTTGAAAAGTATTGGAGATATTTCAATATTAAGGCTTAATACTGAGAATAAATATCTTGGAGTCTCTCCGGCTTCAGATCAATCGGGTAACGACGTAAATAATCTCTACTTTACATTTAATAATAATTTTAATAAAAGTATTAAAAAATTGAACGGCGAGATTGTATTTTATTATTTAGAGCAAGGTAAACAGCCGGTACAGATGAAACCAATTCCATTCCAATATACGCGTGAAATTAAATCTAATAGTAAAGATACTATTATCATGATGCAGAGATATATGGAAAATGACGATTTTAGTAAAATGATAAGAAATAATACAGATAAATTATCAGGATCTCTAAACATTACAAATGTTGAATTCGGAAAATAAATATGAAAGCCCTTGGCGGGAATAATTTTTCTTCAAGGGCTTATCCGATTACTGTGTATATCTTGCTTAAAATCCAAGCCTCTCGCCCAACATATCAATATGCTTTTTGAAACGAGAATCGCTACTAACATATTGTTTACATTTAGAATACCAATACTTGGCTTTTTCAATATCAAAGCGATAATATATACCAATTAGATTAATCATCGTTTCACATTTTAAATCATTGTCGTCTGTTTTATCTAATATTTTTAAGCATATTTGTTCGGTTTCCGAAAATCTTTGTAAATGTGTCAGTGCATAAGCAAGTTCTTTTAAAAGCAAGACATTGTTAGTGTCAATTGCAACTGCTTTATCTAATATAAAGTAAGCTTTTTCGAATTGCTTAGTTGCATTATAAGCGTAAGACAATTCGAAATTTAAATCCGAAGAATCTTTGCTAAGCTCATACGCATTTTCAAGAAACGGAATAGCTAAATCACTTCTTCCAAGATGATTTAGATGGTATCCGCGTTTTGTCATCGATTTAACCGGATTATCGTCAATCCTGTAAAGTTTAAGCCAGTCAGGTTCTTTGGGCAGCTTTAGTTTTTCAATGATTCCGTCAGGGATAATTGCATATTTTGCATTTGTATAGTCATTAGCTGTATTAATCGTAGTATCAAAACCATATTCGTCGCTAATATTTAAAAAATAAGCTAATTCATTTTCTAACCTTACTTTAATAGAGTATATATTAAGAGTAGTATCAAGAATGTAATTCTCATCTGCATCAATACTGAAAGAGCTATAGTATTGCAAAGTATAACCGGCTTCTAAGTCCAAATAAATAAATCCAATAGAATAATTATTAGTGTCCTTTTTCGATTGATGTGTTACCCATTTGTCTTCACATTCGTAATAGCTTTTATTATAGGTAAATACAGGTTTTTGCCAAGCAAAAACAATACTTGGTGTCAATGTGATTACTAACAAAAAAATGATTTTGAATTTCATACTTTATCCCAATAATAATATTGTTAAATATTTCGGTGGTTTGGAATTTGTCCTTATTAATTTGTCAATTCGTATATAAATATTCTTTGATTAAAGAAAAAATAAGTATTTACTAAATGCTTATTAATTAACTATTTGTTTCATAAGTTACCCGATGGTATCAAGTCATCATATGAATAGGAGATTTCCAAATAATTATATATTCTTCTTATATATTCTACGACGTTTATGTAGCTCGGGACTGAAAAATTTCCATTGAGCTTGCACTTTAGAATTCTCTTCGAGTTCCTGATTACTTTCTGCATATTTAAAGCCCATATCCATAGCTGTTTTAACTATTTCGGTAGCCATAACTACGTCTGCACCTTTGCCACGGCAGTCTTTACGAACGCCTGCAAAATAGAAATCAAGTACATTATAAGTTTTTAAAGCTTTTAATATATGGAAAAGACCAAATGGGAAGAGCTTACCTTTTGCTTTCTGCATAGCTAAAGACAAATTAGGCATAGTTATCAGGAAGGCTACCATCTCTCCGGCATCGTTTTCAATTATTTTAATCAGCCGCGGATTTAAAAACATCAAGTATTTCTTAGTATAATACTCGGTTTGTTTCTTAGTTAGTGGCACTGTCCCATAATTTTCTTCAAAAGTCTCTTCTAATAATCTAAAAATTTCTGGACCACGCTTAACATAATCTTTAACTTTAGGGTATTCTACTAATCTGAATTTGTTCTTTTTCATTACCCATTCGTTAGCTCTGAAGAGTTTATCTGGAATATCTTCCATCTTAGGAGTAGTAGATAAAAATTCAACATAATCCACTTCTTTTTCTAATCCATACTTTTCCATAAATTCGGGGTAGTAGGGATAGTTATAGAATGAAGCAATAGTAGCTAATTTGTCGTAGCCCTCGACTAACATCCCCTGCTGGTCGAAATCACCGAACCCGTGCGGACCAGACATAGTAGTCATACCATTTTCCTTACCCCATTTGACAACGGTGTCAAGCAAGGCTTTGGCTACTTCATAATCTTCTATCATTTCAATCCAACTAAACCTGACATTTTTATAATTGTATTTTTGATTGGCAATATGACTAATTACACCGACAATTCTGCCAACAATTTTCCCATCTTTAAATGCTAAAAATATTTTTGCTTCAGCATTTTCATAAGCAGGATTTTTATCTTTTTTGAAAATCCCCATCTCGTCTGCTACTAAAGGAGGCACGAAATAAGGATTCCCTTTATAATGATCAATCTGAAAAACAACAAATTGTCTAAGTTGCTTATTATCTGTTACTTCTTTGATTTCGATATTCATTGGTTTGCTTTTTGAAAATTAAAAAAATACAATTTACGTAAATGAATCAAACTATTCAAGTGATTTTTATTAAACATCTAAAATTAATTATTCTCTCGGTGATAAGTCCTTGCATCGGCTTGGGCTAATGGAGTCGCGATAATCGTTTGTATCATCACATGCGGCTTACGAGTAGCGGCAAATACTGCTAAATCTGCAATATCTTCACCAATTAATGGCTGCAAGCCTTTATATACTGTATCGGCTTTATTTTTATCGCCATGAAAACGCACTACCGAGAATTCAGTTTCTACCATGCCAGGGTCTATCTCTGTAACTTTCACTCCGGTGCCGTTCAAGTCGATAGCCATACCTTTAGAAATTGCTCTTACTGCATGCTTAGAACCGCAATAAACTACCCCTCCGCCATATATTTCCCAGCCGGCTATAGAGCCGATATTGATAATATGACCACTGCCTTTTTCTACCATTTTCGGGGCAATTACTCTGGTTACATACAGTAATCCTTTGACATTTGTATCAATCATTTCGTCCCAATCCGATAGTAATGCGTCTTGAATTTTACCCATTCCGCGAGCGAGACCTGCATTATTAACCAAAATATCTATATTGGCAAATTCTTCAGGTATTGAATTAATCGCTTTTTCTACTTCGTTATAGTTTCTTACATCACATTTTGCAATATGAACTTTGGTTCCGAATTCTTCGGTTAATGCTTCAGCTGTGGCATTAAGTTTATCTTCTCTACGAGCAAATAGGATTAAATTTGCACCTTCCTGAGCAAATGCTATTGCGATTGCTTGCCCTATTCCGGCAGAAGCTCCGGTTACTAGTACATTTTTATTCATAAGTTTCATAAATTATACTCCAATTATATCATTGAATAATTTAATTATTAATTGAAATACAAATTTAATGAAAAATTCTAATATCTTGAATATAAAAATACAAATTAATGGCATTATTATTGACAATATAATTATTGATAGTTTTATTTGTAATTTATCAAGATTATAAATACAGCTTAAAATGACGAGTTGTTTTATTTTTAATTTATTAGGATTATGAAATACAGCTTAAAACATAATAAAATGCAATTGCTTAATTCAATCGGAATATTCACTATTTCAATGATTGTGCTATCCGGCTGTACTTCAAGCGTAAGATTTTCCGGTAATTTATCGAATGGATATAGTTCAAAATCTCATTCGTCGAAAACTATTCATTCACCAAAAGAAATTGATAAAGCACATCTTTCAAAAAAGCAACGTAAAATTATCGAAGAGGCAGAAAATTGGATTGGGACTCCGTATTGCTGGGGCGGAGAGTCAAAAGACTGTGCCGACTGCTCCGGTTTTGTTATGGAGGTATTCTCTAAAAATGGAATCAAACTACCTCGTACCGCCGAGCAGCAATATGAATTCGGAAAAAGAGTAAATCTTGACGAAGCCAAGCCCGGCGATTTGATTTTCTTCGGTAAATCAAAAAAAATCACCCATGTAGGGATTTATGTAGGGGATAGGACTTTTATTCATGCTTCTTCTTCTAAAGGGGTTATGATTCAAGATTTAGACAGTTGGGGGGCTAATCCTCAATTTGCAGGCTGTCGAGAAGTATTTTAGTTCTTAATTTTTTTTAAAATAAATCAGCAAAAAAAAAGCCATCAAAAGATGGCTTTTTTAATAAAATATTATTGGTACTATTTCTTTCCGGGAACTGCCGGTTTAGCATTTTTAGTTGGTGTAGTTGGCTTTTGATTAGTAGGTGTTGCATTAATTTGTGTATTACTAATTGGATTATTATTATTTGGTTTTTGAATTATTGAATCATTCATTATTGATTCGTTAACCTTACCATAGCCGGCAAGTGCAACTTCTCTCATGTCGGAATTGTTAGTTTTAAATTTAACAGAACAATTGAAATTTCCGCCTTTGTCAGGAGTAGCGATAGCAACTAATTCAAACTCTTCACCCGGTTTTAGAATTTTTTTACCCATTACATTTACTTGGACAGTACTCGGATTAATCGAAAAATCGGATAAAGTAATAGATTCTTCCGTATTATTTTTTATTTTTAGTTTAGCTTCTTTTTTCATTCCGATTTCCATATCAGAAAATGTAAAGTAGTGTGCTGGTTTGATTTCTAACGGATAAAACACTTTACATTTAATATATAAGTGCTTTGTAGGTGAAGTTTCATCATTAGAAGTAATTCTAATAGATTTTGATACATCAGCAGCGTTAGAGCCAACATTTAATGTAATAGCAAGGCTCGCAGTATCGCCAGGTTCTATTGCGGTTTTGGAGAGTGGAGCAGTAGTGCATCCGCAGCCCGGTCTAACCTCATTGATTATTAATACTTTATCACCTGAATTTTTTAAAACTACTTTAGCTTTAAGCGGATTATCGGCTGGTTTTACAGTACCCCAGTTATAAGTATCTCCACCAATTATTTCAAGCTTAGGCTGTGCTTTTAAGCAGCCACTAAATACTAAAACAAAAACTAAAGCCAATTTGAATAATTTTTCCATTTAATATATCCCTCTAATGATTTTAAATATAATTTATAAAATAAAATTGTATCGACGTAAAATAAAATGATGTATTTTGAGTAATATTAGTGTTTTTTATTCTCATTTGATTAAATTACTTTTCTCAGCATAATGGACTCCAAAAAATATTTAAATTTAAAAATCAAGACCATTAATAAGAGCCATAAATAAAGAAAAAGTTTCACTTGAATTCTAATAATCTTACAATTCTTGTATTTAATCATTTTCTGATAATGCGTCATCGTGATTAACCATCTGTAACATAACTACATATATGAAATTTTAACTTAGACAATATCATATTTTTCAGGGTTTTGCAATAGTTAAAATCTAATAATTAGATTCATCTCGCCAAGTACTCATTTTCCAAATATCATTAGTGGAATTACGCACTAATCGAAGATTGGCTCTGCCTTGGATTCTGATGATGTCAGTCGGATTAAATTCAATTTTTAATGAGAAAGAACGGGATATTTCCATTTCTAAAGAGTCTCCGATAGAAGTAATAGCATCGTTCCAGAATAAATCTAAAGATTGAGTTGCTTGAAACAAACCCCATGTAGTGAGCATGTCTTCGTCTCTGCCCCAAGATTTATCGACACCTTGGTCATAGTCTCTATATATAAATGTAAAATTATCTTTCAGTAAATTTCCATATACTAATGTATCTTTGAATATGTACGCATAGCGGAAATTTTTAAAAAAGCCTTCAATTGATTTTTGGTCACCCAATACGTAATTGCCCGTTTCTTCGTCTGATAGACCCGGAGCAAACGGATTAGTGCAAGCCGCCAAAGCTGTTATTATTACAAGAATTAATATAAATATTTGTTTTTGCATTATGGACATCAATGTTGAAAACTTCAAATAAGTTAAGACTATTGAGAATGATAATTATTTATCGATTTTATTAAGTATTTTTAAAAACAAGAAAAAACTAAACTACTATTAAAAACGTCAAAATAATTGTTATGAAATAACAGGGTAGAGCTTATGGATAATATTGGACTATTTCCTCTTGGTATTGTTTTATTTCCGGATTCGGAGTATCCGATTCATGTATTTGAAGAAAAATATAAAAAACTTGTTCATTCAAGTATCAAAAATAATATTCCGTTTGGGATAAATCAAATATCTACTTCCAAATTTTTTGAAGTAGGGTGCTCGGCTCTCGTTTCAAAGGTTATTCATAGGTATGAAGATGGTAAATTAGACATAGTAGTCAAAGGGTTAAACCGATACATTGTTCGAAATATTAATGATACCGACGATTCGCTCTGGACTGCCGAAATTCAATATCTTGATGACTTCCCTGAATTGATTGATATTTACTTACTTACTAAATGTGTAGATTTCTATAATAAAATTGCAGAAACAATAAAATCTGTCAATATACCAAAGTTAGTAGTGGAGCAGTTGAAAACTCCCAGACCTTCATTTCTTATTGCCCAGAAATCAGGCTTATCATCAGAAGAAAAGCAAGACTTATTAGAAGTCCTATCTGAAAATAAAAGACTTCACTATCTTTATAATCATCTTAAAAGTATTATGCCTCTGCTTGAAGAAGTTGAATATGTTAGTAAAATTATCAAAAACGACGGTTATTATATTAACCATCATTTATTTTAATATATTAATTGTTTTAGCAAGTGGCAAAAATATACTAAAAGTGGTTCTACCGGTTTGACTTTCTACTTCAATTCTACCTTGATGCTTATCAATAATCATTTTTACAATATCTAAACCTAATCCACTGCCTTCGCCTGCAGGTTTAGTAGTAAAAAACGGTTCGAATATTTTTTCTAAGTTTTCCTGTGGGATACCACAACCCGAATCGGTAATCCCTACTTTTAATTCGGAATTAATTTTTTTAATTTCAATCTCTAATGTGCCTTTGTTGTTCATAGCCTGTAGGGCATTGTGGATAATGTTTGTCCATACTTGATTTAACTCGTCGCAGAAGCATTCTACCATAGGTACTTCGTCGTATCTGCGGACAATATCAATATTGTGCTTAATCATATTGTGGTATAGAGTAAGTACTGTTTCTATACTGTCAATTATATTAGTTGTGGCTTTTTCGTCAGTATGATTGAGTCTCGAATATGATTTAAGAGCAAAGACTACTTTTGCAGCTTTATCAGCAGCTAAAGAAATATTTTTAGATGATTTAATCATTCCTGAAATTTTGTAAGCAAACCCCAGTATGTAAGATGAATTCTGACTTTTTAAAATAGGAATTATGCTCTCAATATTGTTGTATATTCCTATATCAACTAAAGTATCAGCTACATTTGCGGAGTCTTCGATTTCTATTTCATCGAGGATTTTAATTAATGCCCTTTTATAGGTGCGTTCTTCTTTAGATGTAATGAATATATTTGTAGAAATAGCTCTCTTAATAATGTCATTAAATAATTCATCTTGCCCGTCGGTTAATTTTGAATAGAATTCCGGTAAAGTAATCATTAATTCTTCAATCGAATTAATAATATTATGAATTGAAGAACGGATAGCTCCGAGAGGAGTATTTACTTCATGGGCTACTCCGGCAACCAATTGACCTAAAGCAGCCATCTTCTCTGCTTGGATTACTCTGCTCTGGGCTTTTTTTAAGCTTTCTAATGCAAAAGTTAGTTCATTGGTTTTCTCTTGTAATGATTCAAGAGCTTTATCTCTTTCTGTTTCTCTTTGCTGAATAGTCTCAAGCATTCTGTTAAATTCATCATATAAATCTCCGATTTCATCTCTTGACTTTTTAAATACTCTTAGCGAATAATCAGACTCTTTTGATATTTGACGAGTGGCATTAGTTAAATGAATTATTGGTTTTGAAATTAATCTTTGAAGGAAAAATGCCAATATAGTCGATATTATGATAATTATCGTGAGA
Organism: uncultured bacterium; assembly: GCA_942493235.1. Classification (GTDB taxonomy): domain Bacteria; phylum Bacteroidota; class Ignavibacteria; order Kapaibacteriales; family UBA2268; genus ENR-C587. The sequence continues at coordinate 2,422,068 of OW818676.1, forward strand.
ATTATTAACAAAGTATAAATATAATTATTGATTCCTTTGTCTAAAGCATAAGTATTAATTTTTAAAAATATTGTTCCAATTTTTTTTGAATCAAGGTAAATTGGCTGATATATATTCAAGTATCCACCTTCAAAATATGATGTATGGATAGTAGGCAGGGATTGTAAGCTGTCATAGTAAAGTTTGCTTTTATTAAAAGAACCAAATACCTTACCTTTTAAATCATAAATCACTCCAAGTTCGATTTCGGGAATTGCTTTTAACTTTTCAACTGTTTCGCCTACATTTTCCGTTAAGCCCATGTCTAAAGGTACCGCCGCATATTCTCCGATTAGTGTGGCATTAACCATCGCTGTGTTTACCATATTCTCTCTTAATGCTTTAATATCATTATAAAGAATTAAGGAATAACCGACTAGCGAAGCAGTGATGGATACAGTTAAAATAATGAAAATCAGTTTTTGTTTTATAGAAAGTTCTTTAATAAAATCAAGCATTTCCATCTTTCAAAATATATTAAATACATCTAATTTAATATCATTAGATAAAAAATAAAACGTATGGTTAGTCTAATTGTTTTAAAATAATTATTCGATTAATACGATAAATACTCTTTTTATTGTATAAACTAATATTATGGCACTATCATTTCAAACATATAGTCCTAGCGAAAAATTTAAGCCTTACATTAATTTTTACTGGACAATTGAAAGCTCTGAGTATGAAGCCCCTTTTCAAGAGAGGGTATATCCAACCGGTTCGATTGAGCTTATGTTTCACTATGGTGACAGATTTAAATCCCTAAATAATGGTAATCAATTTCAGCCTACCATTTCGCTTTGTGGGCAGAAGTCTAAATTCGATTTGATTGAAACTTCAGGTTATGCCGGAGCAATTGTCTGCAATTTCAAAGGATACGGTGCTAAGCAGTTCTTTAATATACCTATGAATGAAATTAGTGATATTAATTTGGATTTATATTTATTATGTGGTTATAATATTGAATACCTTAAAGAAAAGCTATTTAATGCAAAAACTAATATTGATAGAATAATTATTATTGAGAAATATTTAGAAAAAAACTTCTTGGATAAAGAAGAGTATCATGTTAATCAAATAGGTAAATCATTTGACTATTTCAATAATTCATTTCCTATAACAATCGAAGATTTAGCTGATAAAACTAATTTAAGCTTACGCCAATTGCAGCGAAAATACTTAAAATATGTCGGTTTATCTCCAAAGCAGTGCTCAAGAATAATTAGGTTTAATAAAGTAAGAGAAATAATTGAATTAAGAAAATCAAGTCTTAGTGAATCCGTTTATTCTGCGTATTATTATGATCAGTCCCACATGATTTTAGACTTTAAAGAATTTATGGGCTTGACTCCTTCAAATTATTTGAAGGTACTGAATGAAAGTGTAAATGATTTCTCTTAGTAATAAATGAGTTTGACGAATAAGTCAGAAATATTGTCATTAACAGGTATCCTTTACAGTTATACCGTATAGGATACCTCAAAAGACTAAATATATCCTATTTCCAATATTGCCTGTCAAGACTTCTGTATTGAATAGCTTCACTGATATGCTCGACTTTTATATCATTGATTGCCGATAAATCAGCAATAGTACGAGACACTTTCAATATTCTGTCGTGAGCACGGGCAGAGAAACCCAATTTATTCATAGCAATTTTAAGTAATTCCTGAGAATCACTATCTAATTTGCAGAACTTACGAATGTCTTTGGCTCCCATATCGGCATTTTTGAATACGTTCTTAGAATCTTTAAATCTTTCATTTTGAATCAATCTCGCATTAATAACTCTATCCCTGACTTGTTCGGAGGTTTCTCCAACTTTTGTTGATGATATATCCTGGTATTTTACAGCAGGGACTTCTATATGGATATCTATTCTGTCCAATAATGGTCCGGAAATCTTGGCAGTATATTTTTGAATTAAATTGGGAGTACAAGTGCATTCTTTGTTCGGATTTCCATAATTGCCACAGGGGCAGGGATTCATTGAGCAGACTAACATAAAATTAGCAGGATATTCTATGCTCATTTTAGTTCTTGAAATTGCTATTTTCTTTTCTTCAAGCGGTTGACGTAATACTTCGAGTACATTACGAGCAAATTCGGGTAGTTCATCTAAAAACAATACTCCATGATGAGAGAGTGAAATCTCACCCGGACGTATTTTGTTCATTCCGCCACCAACTAATGCAGCATCTGATATAGTATGGTGTGGAGCTCTATACGGACGTATAGTTACTAAAGCTTCGCTAATAGGCAGGATACCAGCTACCGAATGAATCTTAGTAGTTTCTAATGATTCTTCAATAGTCAGAGGTGGTAATATAGTCGGAATCCTTTTGGCAAGCATCGTTTTGCCGGAGCCGGGAGGTCCTATCATCAGAATATTATGCCCACCAGCGGCTGATACTTCTAATGCACGCTTGACATTTTCTTGACCTTTTACGTCAGAAAGATTGACTAAATGATTCTTTTGACCATCTTCAAATAATTGTTTTACATCCACCTTACGTGGTTCTATAGTAATTACTCCATTAAGATAATCAACTGCTTGGGAGAGATTTTCTAAAGGAATTACTTCTATATCTACCACTAATCCGGCTTCATCGGCATTCTCAGCCGGTAGAATAATTTTTTTATATCCTAACTTTGCCGATTCTAATGCTATCGAAAGCGAGCCATGAATTGGTCGTAGCTTACCGTCTAAAGATAATTCTCCCAGAGCGATTATCCCATCGAACTTTTCTTGCTCAATTACACCTGTGGAACACAATATCCCAAGGGCTATCGGCAAATCGAATGCACTGCCTTCTTTCCTTAAATCTGCCGGAGCTAAATTGCAGGTGATTCGCTTAGATGGAAATATGAAATTGGAGTTCTTAATAGCCGCTGCTACTCTCTCACGCGACTCTTTAACAGCAGAGTCGGGGAGACCTACCATTAAAAAATTAGGTATAGCATTGTCTAAATGTGTTTCGATTTCTACTACAAAAGCATTAATACCATATACGGAAGCCGATATAACTTTTGAATACATAACGATTTTCAAAATATTTTTAACAATTTAATAGAAACATTTAAAATTACAAAAAATATTTTATATTTAATAAATATATTTTTAGTTTAATCGAAATTATTTTACTTACATATAATATCATTTCCTACTTGTAATGATACATTTGGCATCAACCTACAGCTTTAGAGGTAGTGTAATAAATATAAGATTAGATTTTTGCAATGCTCGGATTTATTCTTGGACAAAGTTGTACAAGAGACAGTCTAAAAATCTTATTCTGAGGTACCTTTACAGTTTCGCTGTAATTGTAGAGGTAATGACACAAAAGGAAAAAAGTCATTCTGAACACAGTGAAGAATCCGGATAAAGCTAACTTATTGATATTTATGGATACTTCGTTACACTCTGAATTGCGATTTGGCAAAACTATAACTTATTAGACAGCCTCAATCATTGCTAATTATTTCTGATAACGAAACATGTGTTTTTTGATTTAAGCAAAAAATTAGTTATTTTTGTTTTTTGAAATAAAAAGATAAAATTATGAAAAACATTTTTGGCTCATTACTTATAGTATTTATTTTATTATCGGTAACTTTAAAATCCGAAATAATTAATACATCTATAGTTATAAGTGACTCCCTAACAAATAAAATTGAGAATAAGCAATTACTTTTCGGAGTATTTTTTGAGTTTTTAAATGAATTTCTTGTCGGTGAGCAAGGCTTATGGGCACAAGAAATTTATGATAGAGGTTTCGATCATTATTTGGGTACTGAATATGCCGCTAAATGGGGAAAATACAATACTGAATCAGACAATCATGTTCGACTGAAATCCGGTGGGTATAATATTAACGGTTTATATTATCAAAATATAAAATCAGATATTGATGAGAAAATCGGATTAAAACAAGACTTATACATTGACATAGAAGTTGGTAATAATTTCTATATTTATCTGCGAAACAACACTCAAAATAGTTCAAAATTTCAAATTGAGTTATTGTCTCAATCGACCAATGAAATATTATATCAGCATTCGATCGAAATCACGAATAACCAATGGCAAAAATACGAAATTTCAATTCCTGCAATAACTGCAGATAATAGAGTATCTCTTGCATTATGTTTAAACGGCATAGGTGATATTGACTTAGATGAAGTCTCGCTAATGCCTGCTAATAATGTAAATGGAGTAAGAAAAGAATTTTTTGATATGTTTATTAAATGGAAACCCGGGATAATTCGTTACCCGGGCGGTGGGTTTGCTGATACCGAATGTTCACATTTAGACTATTGCATCGGCGATATAGACCAGAGAAAATCACCTCAATTTATTATCAATACATATCAAAGAATGGATTTCGGAGTTGATGAATTAATGACTTTTTGTAAAGCCATCGATGCTCAAGCACATTTAGTTGTTAATTTGGTTGATGGCACTGCTGCAGAAGCAGCAAATTGGGTGGATTATACAAATGGTAATGCCACAACTATTTATGGGCAAAAGCGTATTAATGCAGGATATAATGAACCCTATAATGTAAAATATTGGGAAATTGGCAATGAGCAATGGAATAATAATGCATGGATGTTACCCCGATATATTGAGTATTATGATGCTATGAAGAGTAGAGACTATAATATCAGATGTATAATAGACGGCAATTGGTGGGGTGGTAAAGAATATTTCGACGAACTGATGGACTATGTAGGTGAAAAATGTGAAAACTATGGGTGGCATTATGCCGGTTCAATAACTAATAATGAGCTCGATTTATCAGATACTAACATAACTTATCAGAGAATTATGGCAATGGGGCATAGTATTGATGAGCAAATGGAAACCTATAAACGGTATTTGATTGAAAAAGGTTTATTCCCAAATTGCAAACAGAGTATAACCGAAAACATTTATCTATGGGGCAAAGTAAATAATTGGATTGATACTACTTATAGAAATAGTACTTTAGAAGCAGGGTTATTCGAAGCTTCAACGCTAATGTCTGTATTGAGAAATTCGAGTTCAATGGAAATTTATGAAAAGACTTTTGGAATCGGTCATATTAGAGTTGGTTTTAACAGCAAAGGTAAAAGAGTTTTTTATCCTACTCCGTTTCATACCCTTATTGACTTCTTTGCAAATAGCACTGCCGATAAAATAATGCATAGCATAAAATATTCACCTGAATACCTTTATGGGGTTTATACCGACGAATATAAAATTAAAGTTCCTTTTTTAGAATCCCTTGTTAGCTCGTCAGATGATACTTTAAATATTTATTTATTAAATACTAGCCCAATTGACACTTTAAATGTTGAAATATCTAATTTTATTAGTATCGATACTAACGAAATAAGTATTTTTAATCTAAATTCAAATAGCATATTAGATCATAATACCCCAGATGAGCCGAATAAAATTTGTCTGACAAAAAGTAAAATTACAAATATTAATAAATTGTATTTGCAACCGCATTCGTTTATTTGTATTAAAGCAAAACTCAAAAATCCTGCTAATATTAATCTTAATAATTCCGAAATTAGTTTAATGCCTAATCCGGCTAATGAATTTGTCAGAATTGTATCAAATAATAGCTTTGAAATAGATAATATCAAGGTATATAATATACTTGGAAATTTGCTGATTGACAAAGATTGTTTTACTAATGATATACAATTAGATATAAAGAACTTAGGCAAAGGAACATACTATGTGGATATCAAAACATTAAAAGCCGAATATCGCAAAATCTTCACTAAATTATAAAGTAAGAATGTTGCATAATGCAATACTTTGATTTATCATCATATAAATTTTAAGCTTTAGTATTAGTTTGAATAATGATATAATAACAAAAAAAGCTCGGTTTTTAGCCGAGCTTTTTCATTATTATAATTGATAATAATTTATAAAACTATAATTTATCAGCAATTGCCTGAGCTAATTCTAAAGTAGTATTTGAGCCTTTCATATCATAAGTGCGAACAATACCTTCTTTGATTACTTCGGCGGTAGCTGTTTCTAATCTTTCAGCCATTTCATTTTCTCCAAGCCATTCAAGCATCATCTTAGCAGCTAGAATGGTTGCTATCGGATTAACTTTATATAAACCTGAATATTTAGGAGCAGAGCCATGCGATGGTTCAAATACGCCTAATTTATCACCAATATTGCCCGAACAACCAAACCCCAAACCGCCGACCATTTGAGCAGCTAAATCACTGATAATATCGCCATATAAGTTCGGAGCAACTAATACATCATAATTATCCGGATTTTTGAGTAGCCACATAGTCATAGCGTCGATGTTTGCATCGTCCATATAAATTTCAGGATATTCTTTAGCTACTTCTTTTGCGATTTCAAAGAATAAGCCGTCAGTAGCACGAACTACATTAGCTTTATGAACTATAGTTACTTTCTTACGGTTGTTTTCTTTAGCAAATTCGAAAGCAGCACGGATAATTTTTTCTGAACCGGCTTTTGTATTGATTTTGCAAGAAATTGCATATTCGTCGCCTTTTAAATCAGCATACTTTGCAAATGGTTTCGAGACTTCTTTTAATACGTCTGATAATTTTTCAGGTACCGGATTGAATTCTACACCGCAATACATATCTTCTGTATTTTCGCGGAATACAACTATATCAATCGTATCTTTGAAATTTAATGGATTGCCGGGATAAGCTATGCAAGGGCGTAAGCAAATATATAAATCGAATAATTGACGCATTCTGACTATAGGTGAGCGATAGATTAATCCTTTGCCCTGCAATTCGGGAACTAATTCAATTTCTGCGGTTTTAACAGGCTTAGAAGTAATTGCACCGAACATAGCGGCATCTACATTGTTCAATAAATCAATTGTTCTCTGTGGGAAAGAATCACCTTCTTTACACCAGAATTCCCATCCAATATCGCCATGTATATATTCGGCATTAAATTTTAATTTATCAAGTACAATTTTTGCAGCTTCGAGCACTTCCACTCCTACACCGTCTCCGGGTAACCAAGCTATTTTGTAATGTTCTTTCTTTTCTCTTTTAGTAGCCATTTTTTTCTCACTTCTTAAATATTTAAAAATATAAATTCCATTTAGACATAAAATACAAAGATAAAAGAAAGTTTTTAGATATTCAAAACAAATTTATTATTTTGTCAATAAATAGATAATCTGTGATTGTTATAAAGTTAAAAAGTAAAAAAATTTGGCTCTTCTCTATTTTGTGTGGATAGAAAGTATTGCTTTAGAATTGGGGTTTGGGTCTTGGACTAATGTAAGTAGAGTTTTATTTCACCGTCCACAAAAAGTGAACTTAGTGAGGATGCAAGTATCTTCCCAATCCTTATTTTTCAGCGATAAAGAACCACCCCTCCATCGCTTTGCAATGCCACCCCTCAATGATGTGAATTTTTAAGTAATAGCTGTTAAACAGTTGCCTATTTCATCAATAAACAATCTTTAAGCCCTCTCCTTCGGAGAGGGTTTGGGAGGGGTTAAAAGATTTTCGGCACCTGCCCCAAGTTCTACCAATGTTCAACAGCTAACGCTGTTGGAAGACCAGCCTTACTACGCAGAGCGTAGTAAGGAGACGAAGTAATAATATTGCCAAATCGTCATTCTGAGTTACTGACCACCCGCTACGCGGCTGGTAAAACAATACAATGACAACAAAAAAAGAACGTGTATATTGAAAGTTTTTGAAATTGCCCGGTACAACATTGGTAATAAAGATTCCGATTTTGAGTTTGGGCAGGAAGCATTTAGATAGAATAATTGGTGTTATAATACCCGCTTAACAGGCTGTCACCTTAATATGCTTCCCAAAAACTAAATAATAATTAAACAATATCAAATAATCATTGGAAATAGAATGAAAACTCCAATTGAAGAATTAAAGATAGTGTTTACAAACACTGCAGGCATCGATATAGGTTCGGAGAAACATTTCGCAGCAGTAGGTCAGGAAACGGGGCAGTACGCTCATTTACCAGTTTCACCAAAGACTTGCAGTCAATGTCTTTGTGGTTTAAGGAAAACGGTATAACAACGGTTGTAATGGAATCAACCGGCAGTTATTGGATTCCTGTATATGAAGTTTTGGAAAGTGCCGGTTTTAAAGTAGCACTTGTCAATGCCGCCCATGTCAAGAATGTTCCTGGCAGAAAAAGCGATGTGATAGACTGCCAATGGCTCCAAAAGATATATAGTTTTGGACTACTGCGCGATTCATTCATTCCAAGCGAAGATATCCGCCGTATTCGCTCGTATGTCAGACTAAAAAGCGATCATGTAAGGAGTGCCGCCTCACATATACAGCATATGCAAAAAGCGTTGGACCAAATGAATATTAAAATACATAATGTAATTTCGGAAACAGCCGGAGTAAGCGGGATGAAAATATTAAAAGCTATAATCTCAGGTGAACGATCTCCCGAAATATTGCTTTCGTTGTGCGATACAAGGATAATAAATAAGAAGAGGCAAGAGGTAATAAATTCGCTTGAAGGTAATTTTCGCACCGAGCATATATTTGCTCTAAAACAAGCAGTAGAAGGATACGAATTTTATCAGAAGCAAATTATTGACTGTGACGATGAGATAGAAAAGTTACTCAATAAATTTAATTCTTCAAATGAAAATGATGGGTTTGAAATTGACGTAAAAAAAAGTAGGTTTTAAAAAAGTACGCCGACACGCAACAAGTTACGATTTAGAGAGTATGTTGATTAATATGACGGGTGGTGTTAATTTGTCAGTTCTCCCCGGTATGTCTGCGTACAATAGTTTGCAACTACTAGCAGAGATAGGGACGGATATGAGCTTTTGGTCAAACTCTAAAAAATTCACATCGTGGTTGGGAGCAGCCCCGCAAACACATCAAAGCGGGAAAAGCCGTAATAAAGGACGCACAAAGAGGCATAAGAACAAAGCTGCTCATATACTTCAATTAGCGGCAAGAACAGTAGGAAGAAGCGGCACAGCATTAGGAGCATTTTATAGAAGGATAAGTAGAACAAAAGATGCCCCAACTGCAGTAACAGCAACGGCAAGAAAATTGGCAATACAAATATACAATTTACTAAAATATAAGCAAGAATACAAAGAATTTGGTTCGGAGGAATATGAAAAAAAATACGACGAAATTCAATTGAAAAACTTAGAAAAGAAGGCAAAAAGACTTGGGTGCATTCTCGTTAAAGTGTCTTAAATTTTGAGTGTTAATCAAAACACTTATTGGGATATATTTTCGTATAACACTTTTAAAATATCGGATAAATCATTGTGAATATAGCGTTTACAAGGACACTCAAGAAAAGATGTCATTAACAGTGTAACGAAGAATCCAGAATTATCAACATTTAGCTTAATCTGGATTCTTCACTGCGTTCAGAATGACAACTTTTTGACAGTCTTTTTTTTCTCAATCCTACGCTCTGCATAGGATTTGCTTTAGGTACATTGATTGTTATCTTAGCAAGCAGAGCATGGTGCGGAGACATGCATATTCCCAATTCCCAATTCTCGAACCCCTATCCCCGAACCCCAAGTTCTACCAATGTTCAACAGCTAACGCTGTTGGAAGACCAGCCTTACTACGCAGAGCGTAGTAAGGAGACGAAGTAATAATATTGCCAAATCGTCATTCTGAGTGCAACGAAGAATCCAGAATTATCAATAAGTTAGCTTTATCTGGATTCTTCACTTCGTTCAGAATGACAACTTTTTGACAGTCTTTTTTTCTCAATCCTACGCTCTGCGTAGTATTTGCTTTAGGTACATTGATTGTTATCTTAGCAAGCAGAGCATAGTGCGTAGACATGCATATTCCCAATTCTCGACCTCCTATCCCCGAACCCCAAGTTCTACCAATGTTCAACAGCTAACGCTGTTGGAAGACCAGCCTTACTACGCAGAGCGTAGTAAGGAGACGAAGTAATAATATTGCCAAATCGTCATTCTGAGTGCAACGAAGAATCCAGAATTATCAATAAGTTAGCTTTATCTGGATTCTTCACTTCGTTCAGAATGACAACTTTTTGACAGTCTTTTTTTTCTCAATCCTACGCTCTGCATAGGATTTGCTTTAGGTACATTGATTGTTATCTTAGCAAGCAGAGTATGGTGCGGAGACATGCATATTCCAAATTCCCAATTCTCGAACCCCTATCCCCGAACCCCCGTTACCAGCCCACCTAACAACCAAATTAAAACAGCGAAAAACCAATATTTTGAAATTTGAAAAAGACTTATAATATTATTAAATTATATGCGTTAATATATTTGTATTAGTTAAATATATAATTAGTTGAGGCGAAAATGATACATCTCAATTTGATAATTACAGCCTTAATTTTACTAAGTTTAAATTCATGCACAGGTAAAAATATGGATAAATATAATAAGCTTACTGCGGAAGAAGAGAAAGTAATAATCAACAAAGGTACCGAACTACCATTTTCCGGTAAATATTGGAATTATAGCGAAAAAGGGACTTATCAATGCAAACGTTGTAATATTCCGCTTTATAAATCAGAGGATAAATTTGATTCTCAATGTGGCTGGCCTTCATTTGATGATGAAATCGAAGGTGCGGTTAAGAGAGTACCCGATGCTGACGGTCAGCGTACAGAAATAATATGTAATAATTGCGGAGCTCATCTCGGGCATGTGTTTATAGGGGAGAGGCTTACCGATAAAAATACACGGCACTGCGTTAATTCCATATCTATGAAATTTGTACCGAATTCATTTTCTGACCAAAATTATAAAAAAGCTGTTTTTGCAAGTGGATGCTTTTGGGGAACCGAGTATATGTTCCGTGATATGAAGGGGGTAGTCGATTTAACTGTCGGCTATACCGGTGGTTATATGGAAAATCCGACATATAAACAGGTATGCACCGGCAAAACCGGACATCTCGAAGCATTGGAAATAATTTATGACTCTACAATAATTAACTATGAAACTTTAGTCAAACATTTCTTTGAGACTCACGACCCGACTCAGACAAATGGTCAGGGACCGGACATAGGTGAGCAGTATTTATCAGCTATATTTTATGCTGACGACACTCAAAAGTCAATAGCTGAAAAGCTGATTAAGATTTTGGAAGATAAGGGATATAAAATCGCTACCAAATTAATCAAAGCCGGTATATTCTATAATGCAGAAGACTATCATCAGGATTATTATCAGAAAAAGGGGACTACACCTTACTGTCATGTATATAAGAAATTATTTTAATTTGCAATTAATTCATATAGAACAATTTTAAATTTTATCTTAGACATCAGCATCCGTATTTTGCCATTGAGATATATGGCATTTAACTTGTATGTTTACATGAAGCAAATGAAAATATAATAGATGATTCTATATACTTAATAGCCTAATGTTCATACAATCTAATAATATGAGTCGGTTCATTGCTTGGATTATATAAAATAGTTTGCTTTAATTTTACATCGTTATCATTGATAGTAATTGTATGCCCGGCAACTAAACTTTCTGATATTGAATTAAATAGTATAGTCGAAATATGTTCGGGAAATAGCTCTTCATCCATTTTACCGCGTATAAACTCTTTTCTGATATTGATTTTGGATTCAAAAGCCGAATTAATAAATTCATACTGCATATTTGGCAGTTTTAGGATGCAAAGCGGATTTGGCACCTTATCTAAGAAATTGTAAAACAGTCTGATTGTATTCTGGTAATCTGCATTTTTTTCGTTAGCTTTCATTATCTGTATTTCTAACTCTTTGACTTTCGAATACATTTTTTTATTTTCTATAGAAAGATTTTTCAATGCTATAAATAATTTATTAGTATCTATGTTGAAATCATTTGAAGTTTCGCGGCTGATAATCAATACTCCGATAATAAAGGACCTTTCGTTAAGCATAGGTTTTAGATGAAACGAAATTTCATGCTCGGCAATTTTTTTTGTATAAGAAATTGGTTCTCTTAAAATTAATACTCTTTTATTATAATCAATAATATCTTTAACTACGTCAATTTCTTCATTTACAAAAATTTCTTGAAATAGTCTTCCTTCAAAATTTGCATTTTTTGTTAATTTATTTTGAGTATTAAAATAAAATTTTCTTGCTGATTCATTCATATAAATTACTCTATTCCGAAGGTCGAGCATTGTTATACCATCGTGAATATTTTCATAAACTAATTTAGAATCAATTTTTAATTGTCCGAGCTCTTCATCATGCTTAGCCTGCATATTTTTAACAATAGAATTGGTAGGAATAATCTTTAAATACGAACGGAAGTATCTATCTAATCTTTTGATTTTCCAAATTAGTAAAAAAATATCACCTGATTGATGCTCACCGATAATCTGAAACTCTTTTTCTTCACGAGTTCCACTTACAAATTGAAACAGAAGCTCTTCAAGACTTAATTGATTTTGTGTCTCTTGAATCTCATCATCTACTTCTTCGGGTCTCGGTTTTGTATTCTTTGTAATTTTATATATTGCTTTAATTAAATTGCGACCACGCTCAAACATTTTTTCAGCATATTTAAATAATTCCTCAATAGGACCATAGCAATTGACTATCATCAAATCATCTTTTGTGTCAACTATAATTAAATCAAAATATTTCAACAAATCAGACATCTCTTGGTCATGCCCATCAATCTTGGCTTTTAATTCCTTTATCTGAGTTTTATACTCTTGAATAGTAATGTCCATATTGCTGTCGTAAGTTAATATAATTTAAACTTGCAATTTAAGTATTTATATATTATTACAATATTACATTAGAATTAATTATTTCATTTAGTTTAATCGAATATGTTAATTTGGATATTCATTAAGGTGTGTTTTGGGGTATTTCGCCCTAAGTGGGTCTGCACTCCACCACCTGCCCAGAGTCGGGTCATACTCTCTGAATAGAGTGTAGTAGGCATGTCTTTCGCCGGCGATTTGGCTATCCTTGAGCATATTGATGATTCAGAATCTTGTTATAATTATAAAATTATATTTAAGCCCAAATAATCTCAATTCCGGCAATATCCAAAAACTTTTTATCACTCGAGAGTATTGGAATATCAAGCCACTTAGCCGTAGCCAAAATCATTCTATCGTGCAATTCGTAAAAATCAATAGATGAAGCCGTTTTAATTATTTCAGAGTTCAATTCAATAATTCTATATCCATCAGTGTCTAACAAAAGAGAAATTGTATCGAACAAATCAATTTCTATTCGCTTTTTTTCCGATAGATACATTATTTCCATTAAGGATATAACCGAAATTGCCAGTTCATAATCTGAACTTTCAAAATTCTTTAGAATTTTTAATGCACTTTTGCCAATAGTGCCTTTTCCTGAAAAATATCTTACAATTGTTACTGTATCAAGCAAGTATATCATGATATTTTTTATTTAAACGGTTACTAATATCATTTTTATAATCATGGAGCTCAAGCTCAAATATTTCAATATCAATATTTGATTTAGACCATAAGTTTGCCAGGCTTTTGCGTTTTCGCTTCTTAATTAATGATTTATGATTTTCCAAATAACTAAAAAGAATATCTAATTCTTGTACATCAAATGTAGGTAACAAATTTGTCAGCTCTATTTTTTTGTATGCTAATGAATTCATAATCTATCCTTTTATTAATATAATAGTATAACGATTATATATATTTTTTATTACTATACAAATTGGCGATCATGCTATTTCTATATATCAAAAGCTATATACGGACTCATGCTCGGGTACTTCGCCCTCAACGGGTCTGCACTCCACCATCTGCCCAGAGTCGGGTCATACTCCCTAAATAGGGTGTAGTAGGCATTCCCCTCGCCGGAGATATGGTTATCTGTCATCAATCCCATAGTATATCCAATTTATAATCGGCAAATAGCCTATCCTTAGAAATCAATGTTAACTTTTCCACCATACATTGAGAAATAATAAGTCTGTCGAAAGGGTCTCTATGATGAAATTCTAAGGACAAAAGATATTCTAAATGCTCAAATGATATTGGTAATACTTCAAATTTATTTTTGAGTAATTTTGTAGTAAAGTCCTTAAATTTACCGTTGATTGTAATTTTGCCAAGTGACATTTTTATTGAGATTTCCCAAAGCGAAGCTATACTGATATAGCAATGATTATTTGGGTTCTTGATACATTTGATAATTCTTTCGGGTAAACGACTGTCGCCATCTATAAACCAAAGCAGAGCATGAGTATCTAATAATATTTTCATTTACATGTAATCCTTAAAGTCATCCAACGGTTCATCAAAGTCATCGTTGATTACAAACATACCTTTGCAACAGCCGAATTCTCTATCTTTTATTTCGGATTTATCATCGTTTTTCTTAAGTAGTGAATCGACGTATTCATTCAATTCTCTAATCATCAGCGGAGAAAGAGAATTTATCTTATTTTGTAGTATTGCAAGATTCATCGTCTAACCTATTCATTATTTCCATTTTGTAAGTTTAGAAACGAATAACTAAATATTTTATTTACTTCGAGTTAAATATCATTTTTCTCCACCACCTGCCCAGAGTCGGGTCATACTCGCGGAAGAGGGTGTAATAGCATATTTACTTTTGAGTATTGACTTGATTTTATTAATTTTTCACTTTAGTTTATCTTTTCTTAATTTTGCAATAACGAATTTAAAAATATCAATTGTAAAATAAACAATATAAAAACCAACAAAACTCGCAAAAAAGATTAGTAATGTTCTTAATGGTCTATCGTTTAAATATCGTACATATAATAAAATAAATAAAATATAAAATATTGAGAGGATAAAATATTTATTTGTAATTATTTTTTTTTTCATTCCTTTCGCGAAACAAATTATAAAAAAAGAAATTAATGCGAATAAGGAAAAAAAGTACAATGAAAAATGTACAGTAAGCCCCCAGGACAAACCTACCTTAACTGTATTGAAATTGTTTGTATAATAATCTATAAAGAAATTATGGATTAATATATAAGTCAATATTTGAAAAAATACTATAATTATTTTAAAATATTTCATAAGACATTATTTATTTTTTAAATATTTATTAAAGAAGTAATTACTAATACTATTAGATAATAATCGAGGATCCTTTTTATTAAAACTCAATCCATAACCAGATATAAATTCCATAACCGGAGAATAACAAGTTGCTCCATATACTGCACCTCTTAAAACTAAAAATATATCATAAGTATTTGCGTCACCATATTTACCACCATAAAGTTTCCCTTCGTCATGTTTTCTGCCTAATTCTATAGTATTACGAATAGCTTGCTCTGTATTGCCAGTTTTAGCTAATTGGTCGGTAAAACAATCAACTGCGAATGGTATCTGACCTATTGCATCTGTCCAATATGGATATCCATCAACAGTAACTAAATAATAACCATCACCTCCAACTTTATGTTGTTTCCAATCTCCTAAAAAACCTTGTTGATAACTAAACATTGGTCTATCTATATTAGCAAATTCAAATATATCTTCCCATGTAAAATGTTTTAATTCTGAAAAATTCTCAATATCTGTTGCAACTGATTTTAATGGCATATAATTATCTGCCAAAGGCTCAAACCATTGAGTTTTTTGTTTGTAAAGATTTTTTGTGGTAATCAAAGTAACCTCTTCTTTCCCATCATCAAGTACGAATAATTCCTTGCCTTTTTCCGTAGTAACTTGCAAATCTAAACCACTACTATCCGTAAAACTAATCGGATTCGCCCCAAAAGCCAAATACGGACTCATCCCCGCATATTTCGCCCTCATCGGGTCTGCACTCCACCATCTGCCCAAAGTCGGGTCATACTCCCTAAATAGGGTGTAGTAGGCATTCCCCTCGCCGGCGATGTGGTTATCTGTCATCAATCCCATAGTATATCCAATTTATAATCGGCAAATAGTCTATCCTTAGAAATCAATGTTAACTTTTCCACCAAACATTGAGAAATAATAAGTCTGTCGAAAGGGTCTCTATGATAAAATTCTAAGGACAAAAGATATTCTATATGTTCAAGCGATATAGGTAATATTTCAAATTTATTTTTGAGTAATTTTGTAGTAAAGTCCTTAAATTTTCCGTTGATTGTAATTTTGCCAAGTGACATTTTTATTGAGATTTCCCATAGCGAAGCTATACTGATATAGCAATGATTATTTGTGTTCTTGATACATTTGATAATTCTTTCGGGTAAACGACAGTCACCATCTATAAACCAAAGCAGAGCATGAGTATCTAATAATATTTTCATTTACATGTAATCCTTAAAGTCATCCAACGGTTCATCAAAGCCGTCGCTGATTACAAACATACCTTTGCAACAGCCGAATTCTCTATCTTTTATTTCGGATTTATCATCGTTTTTCTTAAGTAGTGAATCGACGTATTCATTCAATTCTCTAATCATCAGTGGAGAAAGAGAATTTATCTTGTTTTGTAATATTGCAAAATTCATCGTCTAACCTATTCATTATTTCCATTTTGTAAGTTTAGAAACGAATAACTAAATATTTTATTTACTTCGAGTTAAATATCATTTTTCTCCACCACCTGCCCAGAGTCGGGTCATACTCTCTAAATAGGGCGTGACATAATCACAAAACCTCCATTAACAAACTATTCCGCCATAAGCAAGTAAAACGGATAAATGAGATGTTTGGAAGTCAATCGATATTATAAGTCTATTAAAAAGTAATAATTTCACTAAAAGTTGTTTCTCGAGACAATTAATAATCAATAACTACTAATATCTTTCTAAATATTCTTGCCAATTATTCGGATAATTCTTTTTTGCTTCATAAATAATAAAATCTGGAATTGGAACATTTTTATATTCTATACCTTTATTTCTAAGAAATTCGACTACCTGCATTTTATATTGATATTGTGGCGAATCTAATGGCAAATCTGCCCTTCTTAATATATCTTTTAAATAATAATATACAGTATCATTTTCAATAATCGTATCGTTATCAATTACTTTCATTATAGGATATGTAAAATCAGCTCCACTTATTAACAAATAATAAACAATATCATAAAATTCAAAAATTGTTGCTCTGCTTAATGCTGACCTGTTATACTCATTTTTATAATTAATGTCTGCTCCTTTTTCAACTAACATTTTAACTAAGTTGATTTTACCTGAAGATGTAGCCGCCATTAGAGGTGTTTCACGAACCGAATTTCCTTTTTTTCTAGGTCCAACTTCAATAAAATTTACATTAGCTCCATGTTGAATAAGTATCTCTGCATATTCTGAACTTTTCCATCTACAATTGCAGGCTTCGATTAATACACTGGTTCCGGTATTATTATCAAATAGTTCTAAATTAGCACCATTTTCAACTAAGCATTTGAAAGGTTTAATTTGTTCGTTCACTAAAGACATTTTCAAAAGCGTATTATTAAATATTGGTTCTTGAGAATCAATTAATTTATGATTATTTGAAAGAATTGCATTTATATCGTCAATTCTTTCGTCTTGTACTGCTTTTGCTAATCCCCATGCCGGAGTTCCTTGAAATAATCTATAATCATGCCCGAATAATTTTGATTTATCTACAGGAATTTCTCTATCTATTCGAAGTATAAAAAACAAACCAACAATTACGAAAAATATCTTCATTGTTTTTTCACCTTGATATTTATAATATTTAATAAATTATATTGCATATAATTTATTTACTTAAAACTTTTCATCACATTGTCCATTGAATGACCGTTAAAAATGGAACCGACATCAGTTGGGGTCAATAAATATCGACTGCCAATTGCACCTAAATCCAGAGGAGATAATGCTATATTAACAGGATCGGTCATCATTATCCAAGATTTTACAAGCTGTTCACTACGGTTCATTACATTATATCTTAATTTAGTAACATTACTTAAGCCGGACGCATTAAAAGTAATTGCATAGTTATTGGTAATCAAAGCATTTAATGACGCTTCACTTCCACCTAATGAATGACCTACAAATGTAAGTTCAGTGCCATTTAATTCTTTTGATATTTCCCTCGCATTATTAGCTGATTGATCATACTGAGGTGCATACTTACCAAATGCCTGTAAAGCATTATTTTCCCAATCCTCAACATCATCTGACCCCGCTGTTGCGTAAACATATTCCGTAACTTTACCATCAACAAATCTTTCATAAACTTGTGATTTTAATCCGTTATCGGGGTTATTTAGATCAATATCAAAATTTCTATAAGAAACTCTCCATCCTCCCGTTAAGATATCATCACTATATCCTCCATATACATGAGCTGACATTTCTGCTGCTTCTTCATCTGTTGGTATATCTCCGAAAATATCAACAAATTTTATCGGATTCCCTTTAAATGCCAAATAAGGACTAAAAGTTGGAAAACTATCTCGTTTCGGGTCTGCACTCCACCACCTGCCCAGAGTTGGGTCGTACTCTCTAAAAAGAGTGTAATAGGCATTGCCCTCGCCGGAGATATGGTTATCTTTGAGCATTCCGTTATAGCCGAAGAGGTAAGGTAATTCATAGGCGGCATTCCAAGTCTGCTGCGGGATTTCCTCTCCATACGGATAATAATTTGCAGCATTAAGCACATCTGCGGTATAATTCACAGTCAACCTATCGGATGTTATATCGGCAGGCATTTTTATATCAGAGAGCATTACACGTACATTGCCGAGGTGGTCAGTCAGCTCATATTCTTTATTACCCAATAGTCTGCTACCTCTATTTGGAGTCGCAATATTGGGTACGTTCTGGCTATAGTAAAAATCGCGAGATATAGGCGACAGTCTCGGTGGCAATTGCGAGCCGATTCTGCCGGATGCCCCGTAAACGAGCCATCTTTCGAGGTTTATCTGCGAATTCAGCGTAGTACAATCATTGAAATCGGATTTGTAAATAGCCACATTTTTATTTTGCAGGTTATAAACATTACTAAAGCCGTATCTTGCCATTTTAATCGTACCATTATATAGATTATTATTAGGTGTTAATTGAGACGAAAAAGGATTGGAGTTATTTATGAAATGTATGATTTTAATTTCTACTTTGTCCAACTTCTTGCTTCAGATGCTGTGTGAAATTAAGATTTGACTTATGTATAACGAGATTTAATTCATTTATAAATAAATTAAACCCGACGGTTAAGCGTCGGGTTTAATAAGTGCTTAAAAGCTATTAAAACAGGGCTTGATGCACAATAATACTTGAACTACTATTTACACGCACAGCCTTCGCCTTTTTGGCATTTAGTCTGAGCATCGACTACCGCAATAGCAATCATATTAAATATATCGTTCAAATCTTCGCCATTTTGCAGTACGTGAACCGAGCGGCATAAACCTTGAATGATAGGACCGATAGTATGCATTCCGCCTAATCTGGAAAGCAATTTATAAGCAATATTGCCGGAGTTCAAATCAGGGAATACTAATACATTTGCTCCGTCTTTCAAATCACTGAATGGGTATCTTTCTTTAAGCATATCGGGAGAAATAGCTACATCTGCTTGAATCTCGCCGTCAACAATTAATTCAGGATTTTTCTCTTTAATGATTTTAAGAGCTTTTTTCATTTTAACAGTGTCTTCATTTTTAGTACTTCCGAAATTGCTATAAGATAAAAGTGCAACTCTCGGAGTAATATCGAAATTCTTAACCGATTCAGCAGATTGAAGTGCAATATCGGCAATAGTTTCAGCATCAGGATTGATATTAACGGAAGTATCTGCCAAGAAATAAGTATGCTTCTTAGTAGTGCCAATGTATAAACCGGACACTTTAGTAAATCTTTTATCCCTGCCGATAATTTCCAAAGCAGGCTTAATAGTATCGGGATATGTCGCCGCAAAGCCCGAGAGCATTCCGTCAGCTTCGCCCAAGTGAACCATCATTGCTCCAAAATAATTCGGTCTGGTACGCATACGTTTACGAGCTTCGTGTAGCAGAATGCCTTTTCTTTGTCTTAATTTATAGTATTCATTGATATATTCTTCGATTCTTTCGAATTTATATGGATTTACAATTTCGACACCTTCGATATCATAAGAATGCTCTTCGGCTAATTGCCTAATCACTTTTTCGTTACCAATTAAAATTGGCTTAGCTATACCGCTGTCCACACTCATCTGAGCAGCTTTGATAATACGCGGATGCTCACCCTCGGGGAATACAATTCTCATAGGATTTTGACGAGCTTTATCATAAATGCGAGTCATAATTCGTTCGGTTCTGCCCATTCTAACATCGAGAGATTCTTTGTATTTTTCGAAATCTTCGATTGGCTTTCTGGCTACGCCCGTATCCATAGCTGCTTTAGCAACTGCCGGCGAAACCCAAGTTAGTACTCTCGGGTCAAAAGGAGTAGGAATAATATATTCCCTGCCAAATTCCAAGTTTTTACCCCCATAAGCTTTTTTAACGATTTCAGGAACTTCCTCTTTAGCTAAAGCAGCAAGAGCATAGCTGGCAGCTCGTTTCATCTCTTCGTTAATTGCGGTGGCAGCAACGTCTAATGCACCACGGAATATGAAAGGAAAGCCGAGTACATTATTAACTTGATTTGGATAGTCCGAGCGACCGCTTGCCATAATTAAATCGGTTCGTGCAGCCATAGCTTCTTCAAAAGTAATTTCAGGGTCAGGATTAGCCATCGCCAATATTATCGGATTATCGGTCATTGATTTAACCATATCTTGATTTACTACATTGGCTTGAGATAGCCCTACAAATACATCTGCTCCGACTAAAGCATCAGCAAGAGTTCTTCTATCAGTCTCAACTGCAAAATCTTCTTTAAAGATATTCATGCCCTTTTCTCTGCCTTTGTAAATTACACCGACAGAATCGCACATTAATACATTTTTCGGATTTACACCAAGACTGATATGGAATTTAGCACATGCTATACCTGCCGCACCTGCTCCATTATAGACTACTTTGATTTCGCTCATTTTTTTACCGACTATCTCCACGGCATTAAGCAGGCCCGCTCCGGAGATGATGGCAGTACCATGCTGGTCATCATGAAAAACAGGGATTTTCATTGATTTCTTTAATGCTTCTTCTATATAGAAACAATCAGGACCTTTAATATCTTCTAAATTTATACCGCCGAAAGTAGGCTCTAATACTTCACATACTCTGATGATTTCTTCTATATTTTTTGATCTTAATTCAATATCAAATACATCAACATCGGCAAATGTTTTGAATAGCACGCCTTTGCCCTCCATTACCGGTTTACCGGCTTCTGCTCCTATATCTCCCAGTCCTAATACAGCTGTTCCGTTTGATATTACTGCTACTAAATTGCCTTTAGCAGTGTAATCATAGA
The DNA here is from genome assembly GCA_942493235.1 of uncultured bacterium. GTDB lineage: Bacteria > Bacteroidota > Ignavibacteria > Kapaibacteriales > UBA2268 > ENR-C587. Next base: position 2,443,478 of record OW818676.1, read on the forward strand.
CTTTGCTGACATCTTTCTCAATCTCGCGGCAAGGCTCGGCAACGCCGGGAGTATAAGCAAGCGATAAATCTCTCTGAGTAACGCAAGGCTTGGTAACAATAACTTCAATTTTGCCTTTTCTTCCCATACTGTGGTATTCTAAGGCATCTTCTTTACGAATCTTCATCTTCAAAGCTCCATTATACAATAATCTAATTTATAAGTATGCAAATTAAAACAAATAATGAATAAATACAAGAAATAATTTATTTTGTAACCAATTTGTTGCATAATTACTCAAGCAATATCGAACTATGTTTATTATAAAGTATATACTTATGTTATTATAATTGTAAATATTATAAATATTGAGTTTAATCTAAGCTAAGTTATCAATTTAAATTAAATAATTGGTTATATTAAATTTAATATAAATATAATATTATGAAGATATAATGGATTTGTTTGAAAATTTATTTTGAATAAGTATCTCATAATCAATTTGAAATAGCACAAATGAAGTGTCGTTTTTACAAAAGGCTAAAGAGGCTGTGTAAATACTGGAATCTATTGTAAAAGTCCCCAGCTATAGATTCAGCCCAATGCTTCAGAGACTGTGTAAAAACCTTTGATTATTGTTTATAATTTCTCAAAGTGTTTGTATTTGGAGTGTCCAAAATGTTGTCATTCTGAACGAAGTAAAGAATCCAGATAAAGCTAACTTATTGATAATTCTGGATTCTTCGTTACACTCAGAATGACGATTTGGATATTATATTAATTTTAGACAGTCTCTTCAGAGATATTAAGTAATTGTTATTAGTCGAAAAAACGTTAGTAATATAAGATTTTTTACACAGCCACTAAAGCCAAGTGTTGATCGAGTATTATTGATTTGAATCAGTAATTGATTTATAAAAATATTGATTTTTCATAATAGTAAATATGTTAATGGGGTACTTAAATAAGCACCCCATTAATTAATAATTGCGACTCGATTTTTAACAAAAAAATATTATAAGAAAGGCATTTTAGCTACTTCAGCAATAAATCTTTTGCCGCGAGCTTCGATTTCAATCTTAGTACCGGGAGCTTTATAAGCAATATCAACATAAGCCATACCGATAGCTTTATTTAATGATGGAGACAGATTGCCGCTGGTTACTCTTCCGATTTGCTTATCGCCGTCAAAAACCAAATAGTCGTGGCGTGCTATAAATTTCTCAGCTTCTACTACAAAGCCTACTAATTGGCGTTTTATACCTTCGGCTTTAATAGCTTTTAGCATATCGCTACCATTAAAATCGCCTTTATTTAGCTTAGTAATCCAGCCGAGACCTGCTTCGAGAGAATTTGTAGTTTCGTCAATATCATTACCATATAGGCAGTAGCCTTTTTCAAGTCTTAAAGTATCACGGCAGCCAAGTCCTACGGGCTCAATACCGAATTCGGCACCGGCAGCAAATAGCTCATTCCATACTTTTTCGGCATCGGATTTAGTTCCTTTGAAGTATAATTCAAATCCTAATTCACCGGTATAACCGGTACGCGATAGTATCATATCAATACCGCATAGTTTACCTAATTTGAAATTATAGAATTCTACATCGGATAGATCGGTATCAGTTAATTTCTGAATAGTTAAAAGTGATTTTGGACCTTGTACAGCAAGCAAATGGAAATCATCGCTGGCATTAGTTAATTTCACATTCATGCCTTCTGCATTTTTAACGCACCAATTCCAGTCTTTATCAATATTTGCACCATTGACAACAAGCATGAAATATTCACCCATATTATAAACGAGCAAATCATCTACTATCCCAGCATTTGGAATGTGCATCGATGAATATTGAACTTTACCGAATGTCAATTTAGAAGCATCGTTTGTAGTAATCTTCTGAACGAAAGCTAAAGCATCTGCTCCGCGAACTTCAAATTCACCCATGTGGCAAACATCAAATACTCCAACGCTTTCTCTGACGATTTTATGCTCGGCAATAATACCTTTAGGATATTGAATCGGCATTTCAAAACCTGCAAAGGCTACCATTTTAGCACCCAATTTCTTGTGAATCTCATTAAAAATTGTATATTTCATAATGTCCTCTTATATATAAGTAAATCAATATAATTTATTATTATGTACTTAGTAAATATCAATTAGTTTACAAATTTACAAATTATATTGCAATTTTAAAAATTTGGGAGTTTTATTTTAGTTTTATTATGTAAAAAGTAAAAGCATTACAAAAGAATAAAAATTGTGCTATACTACTAATTTAAACTGTCCTAAGTGCTTGTAGTCCAATACTAAAGCTTTAGGTTAAATGGAGAGTGGAATTAAAATTATTGGAGCTTCGCTATTTTAAGTGGGTTAGCAAATAATTTTTATTAGTATAAAGAAAATCTTTAAATATCAAACATTGATTTTTGATATTTTATTGGATAAACATATTTGATTATAAACTTTAACTCCGTCTGGAGTTAAACATCGGTAACTTAATGAGATACACCAACACCACTCTCTTGTTTTAACAACAAAAAGAGAAGAAAGAGTGTGGGGTCTATACAATGTTTATTACCAATATTCAACAGCTAACGCTGTTGTAAGAAAGATTTCAATATTTGCTTACCCACATATAATAGCGAAGAACCAAATTATCTATTGTTACAAAAGCCTAAAATTACAAAAAAAGAGCCGAAATATTTCGGCTCTTTTTTTTAATATTTCCAAATAAGGTCTTATTATTTAGCGGCGGCACTACCTAAATATATGCCGAGAGACAAAGTAAAGTAAGATTTTAATTCTTCGCCAGTTTCTCTGCCTATCACATTCGACAAATTATATTTTGCTTCTAAATTAGCAAGTAAGAAAAAAGCATTGATATCCAAACCAACGCCAAAACCGGCACCAACACGGCTATAAGTAGGAGTGGCATCTAAATTAAGTGGAATTGCCGTTATATCGTTTCCCCAATTAACAGTATTTTTATTATAGTTATATGCCAATTCGCCGGTAGCGTATAGTCCGATACCAGTTCTAATAACATAATAATTGATGCCTACCGTAATCGGAATTATATCTTGTATTGATGTTAAAGTTACTGTTTTATCCTCGGTTTGTAATTGAACATCAATGTTGCTTTCCGGGAATCTGTTCCATGCTATACCACCATTGAGCATAAGTCCGTCAACTATTGGAAGTCTGATTTTCGCTCCTATGTGATAACCTGTTTTAGAACCATCGCGTAGAAATTTGACTACCCCTTGGTACTCATCTTGATTATATACATTATTAATTTCGTCATTTGGTGTAGAAAGACCCCCAAAAATACCGAATCCAACTTGAGAATATGAAGGCTGAATATTAATTATAAACAAAACAAATAAAGCAGTTAGAAGTGACATAGCTTTTTTCATAGATTTTCCTTTTTTTATATTTAATAATATATTTTCATTTTAACATTTCAATAAAACAATGACGAAAGAATTTTTTATTTCGTGCATTTCTTTAAATATACCCAAATAATAAACGTTGTTTGCCTCCGTACGCTGGTATATAGGGGATAGGGGTTCGGTGATAGGAATTGGCAATATGCTCGCCTCTTTACTACGCTCTGCGTAGTAAGGCTGGTTGCTGAAAATCTTTCAACCTCACCCAAACCCTCTCCAAAGGAGAGGGCTTTAAGATTGAATATTGATGATAGAGGTAACTGTTTAGTAGCAAATCTTCAAATTCCCCTCAAATGGAGTAATGGCATCGCGAAGCGATGACGGGGTGGGTTTTTTTTGGAGTTCGGGGTTTGGAAGTAGGAATTGAAAATCAGGAAGTAGAAATTGGCTCGCCTCCTTACTACGCTCTGCGTAGTAAGGCTGTTGGCTGGGAAGTGGAAAGTTTGGGTGAAATATGTTCTTTTCTTCCAACAGCGTTAGCTGTTGAATATTGGTAGAATGAAAGCTATAAAGTTGGAAGTCCGTTATCAGCATAAGTAATACCTTCTTTTAGGTTTACTGAACTTTTTGCTTAATCCTCAATAAATAGAACGAACCTTAATTATTTATACTAATCAATTTCATCTTTAATCGCATTTATTACTGTCTCGGGAAGAATATCTTTAATGTTTGATGTCGTAGTTCCAAAGGCAAAGCAATCGGATTTATAAGGGAACCATGGCAGAGTAATATCCGCTCGGTTAATATCTTGATTATACAATACAATGCTTGTGATATTAAACGCCGAGGCAATATGAACAGCAGAAGAGTCAGGGCTAAGGATGATGCTTGCCTTGCTGAGTACATATACATATTCGTCAAAGCTGTTTAATAGGTCGCACTGAAGAGCCGGAGAAGCATCAGCAATTTGCTTAGCTACATTATCATAATCCTTTGTGAAAACTAATACCGCCACATAATCTGGGAAATGCAGGGTAAATAAATTAATAAACTTAATAATGTTTTCTACGCCCCAGAATTTACTCGCGTTAGACCCCGATAAATTAATCGCTATATATTTACGATGTTCTCTAATTAATTCGGCGATAGGGTAGGGCTTGTAATCTTGAGCCAAATTATAGACGGGTCTTAAATCGATACTTTCTGTTGAAATGCCGAATAAAGCCAACACCTGAGCAGTTCGTTCAATAATATGGAACTCTTTATCATCTAATCGAGTAACAACAAAGTTATAAATGTCTGAATTTTCTTTATCAAGTCCGGCAGAATACTTAGGATTTATATACTTAATCAATAGGGCAGAGGTAGAAGAGCTTTTATCCATCAAATCAATTACTAAATCGTATTTCTGCTTTTTTAACATCTTGATAAGTGATATTGATTTAGTTAGGGATTTATCATAAACGAAAATACTATTTACATACTGACTAATACAATTAGACGCTGATTTGTTATAATTACTGAGCAATACATCTAATTGAACTGACGGATATTTCGTTTTTATTTGCTTAAAAATTGGCTGACTTATGATTAAATCACCAATTCTGTCTTGGCGTAATATTAGTATTTTATTGATTCCGAATTCAGATATAATATCCGAACCGAAACTCAGTTGCGGTCGAATCTTTTTAAAAAGTCCACCGATTATCGGTTTCATAAGCTGTTCTATATTTTTTAGAATATTCTTCAATTATTAGTATCCTCGATATCTGAAATTAAAAGTTTAATGCCTTCGAGAATTTCTTCGTTTGATATATAATCCAATGATTCCGAATTGGGGGAAAGTAGCATTACATACTTTTGGCAATGTGGAAACCATTGTATTATTTTTGTTTTTTCTGCAAATAGCACCAGAACTGGAACATTAGCTGCTGCAGCAATATGAACTACTCCTGTGTCCGGCGAAACAACGAAATAGGCTCCGGCAACAAAAGCAATAAATTCAAGTAATCCGATATTGAGTGCAAAGCAATTCGGAGAATTAAATTTACTAACAATATCTTCTACTTGCATTTTATAAGCCGGACCTCCGGAAATAAATATTTTAATATCAGGGAGTAAATTGATTAATTCTTTACAACAGCTAACTACTTTATTTATGTTTAGTATTCTCGCCTCATCCGTGCCGGCAATATTAATTACACAGTACTTGCTTCCAATACTGGCTTGATAGAAAATATCTTCATCACCGAAAAAAACTATATTGTCTGTATTTAAATCATAGTTTAATTGATTTTCTTTGATAAGCGGCATAATGTTTTTATAAGTGCTATCTTTTATGTAAATATAAGGTTGAGTATCTTTTGACGATACAGGATTGACAGGTTCTATATTATCAATAGCACATTTAACCATTCTATCAGCCCAAGAAAGACCCGGAAATGCGGCATCTGTAAGTCTATTAAACACAAGACCATAAATATGTTTTCTTTTATTATGGCGAATAGAGATTTTCTCAGAGTTAGGTGAAATCAAATTCGATAATAGTGCTGATTTAGTCTGATTCCAATAAACAAAAGAAAATAAAATATCATAATTACACTTATTTCGATACTTTAATATTTTGAACATTCTGAAACTGTATTTATCATCATAAGGAATTTGATAAGCTTTACGAACCAATGGGTCATTGATTGCTAATTGATGATTTCTGGGAGAAGTTATAATATCAATATTGACATCAGGTATTGCTTTCTTTAGCCATCTGATAACCGAAGAGGACACAATATAATCGCCGATAGCGTCATATCTGAATAATAGAATATTATTTATAGCTTTTCCATCTATCTTTGTTTCAGGTTCTTTCCAATTCATTTTTCTTCCAAGAATAGCAAAAATAATTTTTTTTATTTTTTCACTAAGTGTAAATTTATATACTGACTTTTCAGAGGACTCGTATTTTTCAAGTTCTTCATTTATATATTCTTTTAATAATTCCTTAGTAAAAATCATTTTTTCTCCAAATGTGTAAATATCTTGTTCATCTCAAAAATAATTCAAATATTAAAAATGTAAGATTTTAAAAAAAATCTATTTAGCTAATATTAGTAACTAAAATACCTGTGGCTTCAATAACTTCTTCAATTGGTATATAATTAATTGAAGTCCTGTCGGGAGTCAATAAAGAAATAAATTCTGTGTTATGAGGGAACCATTCCAACACTTTTGATTTATCCGCATATAAAACTATTAAAGGTACATTTGCTGCCGCCGTGAAATGCACTACTCCTGTATCGGGTGTAACCACGAAATATGCTCCGGCACAGAAAGCGATAAATTCCTGTAAACCGACGTTTAAAGCAATACAATTTGGTAAATTCAATGTATCAATTAACTCTGCGACTTTGCCCTTATAAGCGGGACCACCGGAGATAAATACTTTTAAATCGGGATATTGTTTAGTTAATTCAGTACAGTAATTAATTACATTTTTATTATCCCAAATTCTATTTGCTTCAGTTCCGGCAATATTAATAACACAGTATTTATTTCCCGAATGAGCTTTATAGAAATTCGGATTTTCACCCGTAAATAATACATTTTCGGTATGTAATTGATAATTAAGATTATACTCTTTTATAATTTTTAGAATATTATTATAACTTTTTTCTTTTATATAGATATAAGGGTGGAAATCTTTTTTATTTACCGGAATAACGGGTTCTATATTATCAGTAACACAATTAAGCATTTTTTCTGCCCACGACAGACCAGGAACGGCAGAATCGCATAATCTATTGAAAACTAATCCATATATCTGTGTTCGTTTATTATGATTAACTGCAATTTTTTCCGAATCGGGTGCTATCAAATGAGACATAATTGCAGATTTAGTGGTTTTCGAGAAAATCATTGCAATAGTTAAATCATAATGGATATTGCGTTTCGATTTTAACATATTTATTGAAGAAAGATTAAGCTTACCGTAACTTTTAAGTGGTTCTGCCTTATTAATATATGGGTCGTTTTCAGCAATTGACTGATTTCTATAAGATGTAATAATATCAATATTGGCTTCAGGCAATGCTTTTTTAAGCCAGCGAATGGCAGAAGTAGTTATAAAATAATCGCCAATCGCGTCATATCGGAATATCACAATATTTTTGATTTTATTGCCGTCAATTTTTTTAGTAGGAGGTATCCATTCCTTTTTACCTGAACCGAGATAAGAAAAGAGAGCTTTCTTTATTTTATCTTTAAATTTGAATTTATAGATTTGCTTTGTTGCATTATGGTATCTTTCTAATTCTTCAGATAGAAATCCGTCCAATATTTTTTTGGTAATTATCATATTATTGGTTTATTATGGATAATATTAATTGCATTAATTATTTCATCTGTATCAATTGAATTTACGGATTCATTATCAGGACTGAGCAGCATTACTCTTTTGTCTGAATGAACTCTCCAATATACTAAATGGAATTCAGCCGGATATAGAATTATAGATCTGATTCCGGCACTGGCTGCAATATGAGCAGTTCCGGTATCAGGGCTAATCAAGAGTTCTGCTCCGCATAGAAATGCAATAAAATCGGTAAGTCCTGATTTATACATTCTGCAATTTTCATGATTTACTGTTTTAACAATTTCTTCTGCTCTATTATATTCGTCAGGCGAGCTCGAAATATAAACTATATTGTTAGAGTTTATATTTGGGTATATGTTGTAAAATTTGTTCAAAAATTCAATACATTTCTCACTGCTCCATCTATTAGTGGCTTTACCGGCAGATATATTTATAATTGTATATTTTCTACCTTCAATGGGTTTAATTTCAATAGCATCATCAATCAAAATATTAGCTGTATTTATTATATACGATAGCTGATTTACAGTGTTATAATCCGAAATTTTCCAGTATGCCGATTTATCAATAAAAATATATGGATTAAACTGCTCGAAATTTTCCGAAATTCCAAAAGTAACTGCTACCAATTTCGTCATTCTGTCTGCCCAAGTAAGGTCAGGAAAATCAATATCAATTTGTTTAGTAAACACTTTACCGTATATATTTTTTCTTTTAGGAAATAGAGCAATCACTCTTTCGGCACTTTTCCCGATTAGACTGCAGATAACTGCATTCAGCGTAGTTTTTGAATTATTTAAGCAGATTACATAATCATATTTTTTTTCTTTTCCGATTGCTCTAAGTTTTCTGAAATTAATTGAGAATATCGATTTGTAATCACAGAGAATTGCTTGGTTTATATTTGGGTCATTAGATATTAGACTAATATTTTTAGAGCTTGCATAAACATCGATTTTACAATCTGGATAATAATGCTTAATCAGTCTGATAGCACCGGTAGAGACTACATAATCACCGATTGCATCATTGCGGATTAACGCAATATTTGGAGTGCTATTTGAATGTAAAGATGGCTCATTCTTGGCACAAAGTAATATCCTAAAAATCGAAAAAGTAAGACTCTTGATTATAGATGAAAAGCTTTTTTTCGAATTTGTCTGTTTGTTATCAAGTGAAACCAAAGTTTCCCTATGTATTAACTCCTTAAGATTTGTTTCGTTTATTATCATTATAATATTTACAGTTACAAAGAGTTATTCTTATTGAGTCTTATTTTCCTATATCAATAATTATAATAAGACGCTAACTAATACGTTTTATTATTAATTTAGTTACTTATTAACGAAAGTTGAGTTATAATTTGGGTTGGATTTATTTAGTTATTGCCGGTTCATTAGAAGTTGGGTTTACTACTTGCCTAAAGCTATCCGAAAATTTCTCAAATCGCTGGTGGGCTCTTGGTTTTTTTATAACCAGTATATTTAGTTTTGTATTCTTGAATAAAGCCATTCAGACAATACCTATGGGAACAGCTTATGCGGTTTGGACAGGAATCGGAGCTACCGGAACTGCTATTTTGGGAATGACCCTTTTTAAAGAATCAACTGATTTCTGGCGTATATTTTTTATTTTTTTGCTCATTAGTTCAATTATCGGGCTAAAGTTCGTATCAAATAAATAAATCATTCCCTGTGTGTAATACACATTAACATCAATAACATCAATAGTATGCCCCAATAGTTTTAGTTCTTAGGTTACATTTATAGTTGTACTCTAAAGTAACTCCGAAAGATAATTTGACACATTTATTAATTTTTGACTACTCCAACTGTAATATTTAATCAGAGTTTCGCAATAGTCTCATAATTATCTTATTTTATAGGTAATTCTACTATAAAAGTAGAGCCAACACCGATATGGCTTTTGACAAATATCTTTCCGTTAAGTGAATTTACAAATTTCTTTGCAATAGTTAGCCCTAAACCTGTCCCGGCGATTGAGCCGACATTTCTACATCTGAAGAAAGGGTCAAATACAGAGTTTATTTCATCTTCGGCAATTCCTATGCCTTGGTCTGATATGCTAATCAGTATATGGTTATTATCACAATTTATACTGAATTCAATTTCAGACATCTCGGGAGAATATTTTAAAGCATTATTCAAAATATTAGTTAAAATTGCTTTTAGGATAGATGGGTCTGTATTCAAAATATATGAAGTAAAACTATAATCTTTTATTATAACAAATGAATTATTATTCTGATTATTTATCTCTTCAATCAATGTATCGGCAATCTTTATTATGTCAAGTTCAGACTTATTAACATTAGTTAAATTCTCTTGTTCTTTACCGATATGTAATACATTTTCCAAGAGTTTATTCATAGTATTTACAGAGTTTTCAATTTTATCCAGATACTTGTCAACTTTATCTAAGTTACCATTATCTATAGACATACGAACTAATTCGGTTGATGAAAGGACAACTGTTAGGGGAGTTCTGTATTCATGAGAAATCATGGAGATAAAGCGTGTTTTTATTTCCGAGAGTACTTTCTCGTTTTCAAGAGCAATTTCCAGTTCTAACTTAGCTTTTTCGAGCTCTGATGCAGCTTCTTTACGCCTAACATTTTCTCTTTTTAATTCATTATAGGCATTTTTCAATTCCGCAGTTCTTTCGATTACTTTCTGCTCAAGCTGAATATTTAACTTTTGAAATTGTTCTTCTTTTAATTTTCTTTCTATAGATAGAGCGATTTGATTAGAAGCAAAAAGAATAATATTTAAATCATTTTCTGAGAATGAATCAAACCCGCGAAAATTCATCATGCAAATAACGCCTATGCACTCTTTGGAATTTTTTAGAGGAACTGCTAATATTTCGGAGGGTGGATTTAAAAATTTTTGAATTTTTTGTTCGTTTATCTTTTTGTTAATTAGTTTCGAATTCCAAAGTATTGGATTTCCTGTTTTTAAAATATACTCGGTTAACGAATGTATAGCCGGCATATCTTGATTGACAGAATCAATATTTTTGAAAAACGGATAAGTAATTCTATTATCTTTACTATCTATTAACGAAATAAACAAATTATTAGTAAAAATAATATTATTAAGCAATTCACTGATTCTCTCAAACAATTCAGTTGTGTTACGGCTTATATTTGCTGCATTAGCAATTTGGAACATAGTATTCTGAAATGTTTCATTGTGTTTTCTTTCGCTAATATCCCTAATTGAGCCGACAATTTTCAAAAATCCGTTAAAATCATCAGTAATAATTGCCGAACTTATTGAATAATCAGCAGATTCTTTGCCATCATCTATATTCAGTTTAGCTTCATAATCAGACAGCTTTCCCTTTTGTAGCAATAAATCGATATAATTATTGCCTTCGGAAGAGTCGTGAAATAATTCAATCAAAGAAGTACCAATATATTCAAGCCTATCTTTATTGGAAATAGCCGTAATTGATGGACTTATTTCAAGTATTTCTCCGTCTATTCTTGTTTCAAAATAAACATCGATAATATTTTCAAATACTCTCCTATATTTTAGTTCCGAAATTACTAATACTGCCTCTGTTGCCTTATGAGCAGTAATATTTTCAATAATACCGTCTATATATTCAATACCGTTATCAGTTTCTATCAAGTTACAAGTGCTTTTTACCCATATATTTTTATTTTTGGAAGTAATCCACTTTTCTTCGGAGGTAAAAGCTTTTGAATTATCAAATCTACTATAAAAGTCAACTGTATTATCCCCATCTACATAAAATTCTCTAATTGATTTACCATGCAGATGTTCTTCATTTTCAAACTCAAGAATTTCAGCTAATGCTTTATTTGAGTGTATAATATTTCCTTCTATTGTGCTTCTGAATATTCCGACCGGTAAGTTATCGACTAAGCTTCTATATTTTTTTTCGCTTTCTCTTAATTCTCTTGATGTTTTCTTGTCTTTTTCAATTAGTTCCCATTTTGATAATGCTCTTTCAACTGTATGTGGTAATTCGGCTATTGTATCGCTATTTTTGACTAAATAGTCCAAAGCTCCGCATTTAAGCACTTCAACAACTAATTCTTGGCTACCGTAGCCGGTCATTATTATAAATGGGGCATTTATAGTAAAATCATCTTGTTTTAATAGGTCTAATCCGTACCCGTCGGGCAGTTTCAAATCTAATAGAATTAAATCTACAGTATTATTTGCCAAAATATGTTTGGCGGACTGAAGGCTTTCTGCTCTGATAATGGAAAAGAAATCACAATAAGGCTCAAATGCTCTTTCCATAAGTGTAAAATGGTTGATTTCGTCTTCGACTATCAATATAATCTTTTTTGTATTATTCATATTATGGTCTTTTATTCCAGACTATCCAATAAAATCCGAGTTAATTCATCAATTCATTGAATTTATTGAAATCTATCGGTTTAACTAAATAACTATTTGAGTAATTACAATATCATTTCCTATCTGAAATTGGACATACCTATTCTCACAGTTCTCGTGGCTTCAGATGCTATGTAAATACATACATATAGAGACTTGACAAAATTTAATACAAATATTCCAACTACTCATTAGAATTATCCCTGATTTTTCAACTAATAATGTTTTTTGGAAAAGCAACAAAGAAAGTTGAACCCTTACCAATTCCTTCAGATTCAACCCAAACTTTACCTTTATGAATTTCAATTATTCTTTTAACTAAAGCAAGCCCGACTCCGGTGCCTTCTTTTGACAAATCCAATTTCTCAAATAATCCAAATATTTTATCAAAGTATTTATTATCAATTCCTATACCATTATCTGTAACGGTAAATACTATATGCTCTTCATTTTTAAATTGGTTGATTTTAATTTTCAATATTTCTTCAGGATTTCTAAATTTTACTGCATTTTCAATAATATTTTGGAATATTTGCCTTAGCCTGTTTTTATCTCCCCATATAGACTGCATATTTTCCATAATTTCAATATTGATATTTATATTTTCAGTTATTCCGCTTAAAAGTTCAAATACTTCTCTGACTAAGAAATTAGAGTCCACTAATTCAGGTGGATTCAACACTCTGCCGATTCTGGAAAGCTCTAATAAATCATCTAATAAAGCTTGCATTTTATCAGCGGCATTAGATATTCGGCTAATATCATCTTGTACTCTATCGATTTTTGAAGAGTTCATATCGGTCAGTAGCATACCAATAAAGCCTTTTATTGTAATAAGTGGGCTACGTAAATCGTGAGACACAGTATAAATAAATTTCTCAATTTCGGAATTTTTAAATTCCAAGGTTTCTATTAGTTGCTCTTTTTCCATAATTGCAATTTTTTCTTTTGTAATGTCTAAGCAGGTACCTCGATAGCCAATTACATTACTGAGTGAGTCGTAAATTGGTGTTCCGCTAAGATTTAACCAAATAATATTACCGGACTCGGTTACAAATCTCGATCGGAAATTTTTAAATTCCTCTGCAAACTCTATTAGTTCTTTTAGGAAACCCAAAGTATAATTTTTATCTTCGCTATATACTATATCGGCTAAAGTTTTATTTAATAGCTCTTGACGACTATAACCCAATACGTCTTCGGCTTTCTGAGTAATAAATATATACTTCCAATTTGTATCTGTTTCCCAAATAAATTCGCCGGCTGCATTAGTAACATCTTTAAAGCGTTTTAGGCTGTCATTAAGTGCATCTTCGGCTGATTTTCTGTCACTAATATCAATTGCTATTCCCAAAGTACCGATGATATCATTCTTGAAATTCCTTAGTGGTTCTATTTCGCAAGAAAACACTCTATTACCGAAGTTGATTTCATAGTGGGCGGAGCTGCCCTCAAGCACAGTTTTGTGCATTAGAATCGGATAATAATGCGGATTATCCGAACCATAGAACTTCTGAAGTGTCATTCCTACCATTTCAGCTTGAGAAAAAGATAAATGCTTTAGCCCTTGCCCTAAAATTTGAATTATTTTCAATCGGCTATCAGTAGTCCAGATTATGCCCGGAATTTGATTCATAGCCGATTTAAACTTTTGCTCGCTTTCTATCAGAGCATTTTCGGCTATTTTTCTACGAGTGATTTCACGTGCCTGTTGAATATTCTGAAGAGCTAAGCTTGACATTTGCTTAGCAATTAAGTATAGTGCATTAGTAATTACCGCAAATTGTGCTTTCGACATTCTTTTAACGTCTTTTAGAGCCGATTCGTACTCAGTCTTATCGGCACCTATATCATCGGCATATTTCATTAATACTGCCATGTCCACTTCCGCATCTAATACTTGACCGATTAGCCAGTTAGCTATCTGCCTGTCACCTATCATTATTCCGGCTCCGCCATCAATTAATCCACCGCTGAGGCAGGTCTTGCAATTTGGTCCAATTGCAGAATTTTTACCTATTTCAGAATCAGAAAGCATGCAGTTTTTCAATCCGATAGGGGTTTGACGGATTATATCATTACATAATCTGCAGAAATTGCTTGGTTTAGTTATCGGAGTGCCGTCCGGCAAAGTAATTATCGATGCTACTCCGGTTGCATCAGAGAAGGCATCTTGGATTTGCTGTAACTCTTCTACTTCAAATAAATCAAATATTGATAAATCGGAAGTATCTCCAATCGGTTGAGTTAGCGAAATAATTTTTTTATTAATCTGCTCTTGAGATTTTATCAATGCTTGATTGGTTTCTTCTAATTGACTTCTATAAATGCTATTTACTTCTTCAACTCTTTTTTTATCTGTTATATCAATATGGCTGCCAATCATCCTTAATGAAGTACCGGTTTCGTCCCACTCGATTACACTTCCCTTGCTCAATATCCATTTCCAGTCTCCGTTTTTGGATTTGAATCTAAATTCGACAGTATATTCCTTGTTTTCGGTCAAATGCAAATTTAAACGATTGGTTACAAATTCAAGATCATCAGGATGAATGAGGCTCTTCCAATTTTCAAAAGTATGCTCAAATTCATCAATATCATAGCCCATCATAGTAAACCAGCGAGGGGAGAAAAACGATTTATTATTCTTTATATCCCAGTCCCAAAGGGCTTCTCCGGAATTAATATTTACCAATTTCAAAATATCCGAATAATACTTGATTGCATCGTCATATTCAAATAGTTTTATAATAAAATATTTATTTAAATTATAAATATAGCTATTGGCTCGTACTTCGATAATCTTTCTATTCCCCGGCACCGGAAGCTTAAACTCGGAATTAAAACTATAATCCGATTGAACATTATTACTCTTAAAATAAGAGTACATTTTATCAAAATCAAATTCAGAGATGTAATTTACTAATATACTTACATCTTTTCCAATCAGTGCTTGCTTATCCTTTAATCTGAAAAATTCCATAATTGAATTACTGAAATCAACTATCACATTTTCTTTGATTAAAAGTATAGGAATACAACTATCTGCAAATACAAACTTATAGAAATTATTATCTACATAATCTGTATTGTCAAATCTATTTTCATGAACATTTGCACTCATATCACCTCCGGCATAATTTATTTTGCCAATTGAATTGTTTATATTATTTTTGAAATTACTAAATTTATTTATTTAAAACAAATTTTTATATAATATTTTGAGAATAAAATGATAATTGACTTTAAAAAGTATCCTTACCCTGAAAGATTACGCCACCATACAACGCCATATAATTACATACCATTAAAGGAACTTAAAGGTACTCCGGAGTTCTATCCTCCTCTACATGATAACATAGATTTTAAAGATATATTTTTAAATGGAAAAATGCCTGACGTTTTAGATATCGGATGTGGGAAAGCCGGCTTATTGCTTCAATTTGCAGAAGATAACCCATTTTTTAATATACTCGGCTTAGAAGTTCGGGATACTCTCGCATATTGGGCGGAAAATTTAATAAAATGCGAAAATATAAAAAATGCTGCTGTAATTTGGTACTCGGTAGTTAACGGTTTAGATTTTATTAATGATAATTCAATTGAAAAGATATTCTACTTGTTCCCGGACCCATGGACAAAAACTAAGCATAAAAAACGTCGTGCATTCAATATTAAGACTCTTAATGATTTTCACAGAGTATTAAAACCAGAAGGCAAACTATATTTAGCCAGTGATTTAGAAGAAATTCACGATTATCATAAGGCTTTACTTGAAAAAGACACAAGATTCAAATATGAAATTATTGATAATGTTGAGCAGTGGGGGCTACCGATAACAAATAAAGAAACATTTTGTAAGAGGAAACATATTCATGTTTTTAGATTAATTGCCCAAATAAAATAATATTTCTTTGTTATACAGATAATATTTCTTAATTTTAAAGATGAATTTCTATCATCTTAGGAGTTTTTTATGGCTGTAGAATCGAACATATTATTGGAATCAGGCACTAATGAGCTTGAAATTGTTGAATTTAAGCTTAATAATGATAGTGAAAATGAAAAATCATTTCAATCATTTGGTATAAATGTGGCTAAGGTTAGAGAAATTATTCGTATGCCCTCTATTACCAAATTGCCAAATCTGCCGAAATGCGTTTTGGGTATTTTTACTCTAAGAGATAGATTAATCCCGGCATTAGATTTAAATAAATATCTGTACGGCAATTCAAATTCCGAATATAATCGAAAAATGATTATTGCGGAGTTTAATAAAATGGCTTGTGGCTTTATTGTAAACGACGTTCATAGAATTCATAGAATATCATGGACACAGATAGAAACACCTGACACTCTAAATGAATTCAATGATAACGAATCATCTATCATTGGGATAATTAAATTTGATGACCGTAATATTTTGATGATTGATATTGAGAAAATAATTGCAGATATTGACCCTAATAGTGCAATAGACATAGAAGAAGCTTCCAAAACAGTAACCGGTAAGCCAATTGCTATTACCGCAGAGGATAGCTCTACTATTCGCAAAATGATAACTGACAAATTAATCGGAGCAGGCTTTGAAATCAAGTCATTTAATGATGGAGAGTCTGCTTGGAATTATCTATTTGAACTCTCTAAACAGTGTAAGTCGGCAGAAGAGATTCGTAAATTTGTCGATATTATTGTTACTGATATTGAAATGCCTAAAATGGACGGTTATACACTTACAAAAAATATCAAATCAGAACCGATGTTAGCTAAAGTGCCGGTAGTAATATTTTCGTCAATTGTATCGCAAGATGTTATGCACAAAGGCAAATCTGTAGGTGCTGATGCTCAACTTACGAAACCGCAAATCGGTATTCTTATAGATACGATTTACGACATTTTGGAGAAGCAGAAATAAATACTTTAATAACGGACTTTTTGATAATGCTATTTGGTCATTGCATCCCAGAATTTATTTTTCTTTTTGGTCGAGATGCCTACTCCTACAGATAGCTTTCTTGATAAGTCCGGATTGTTTTCAAATAATACGTTTTTCTCGTCAATTGCCATAATTGTAGAGCCTCCACCATCTAAATTTAATGCGTTATTACAGCCGATTAGCTTCATTATCATAGCTAAATCGCTTAATGATGCACCAACACATTTTTTAGTACTCATAGTGGGAGATACCGCAACCAAATATATTCTATTCATGCTTTTATTAGTGCCGATGGCGGTACGTGGCAATTGCCCGTTGATAAATCTTTTACCCGAAGAACCCTCTATTTGAGCTTCTTGCTTAGCTAAGTCATTTCGGACTAATCGTGGAGTTCCGCATACTGCATTTGTAAAAATAATATTAGAGAGATAATTGGTCTCGTACTTCAGAAATAATGTGTCCCCAATGCGTGGGATTAATCTTTTGTTGAAATCCTTGCCAAGAGATAGAATGCATGTCTTCTGCGTCGTTTTAACTGCAAAAGTATCATAAGCAACTACTATACAAGGTACTCTTTTGTTTATGGCTACAGGAGTAAGATATTTCAAGGTTAATTTCGGCATATTATATTCTAACATGTTTATTCTTTGAGCCGAGCGAATTTCTTTTTTAAATTCCAATGTGTCAAATTCAATATCTGTAGAATCTCTATATTCTATATCAACAAATGCCTCGCTAAGAGCTTTGTTAAGATTTTTATTAGGAACGTAGGGGATAGAGTCGCCACCAAAATAATTATATATTACAATCTGTGAAGAATCCGAACGCCTGTTCACAGCGTCAATATTCAGCTCAAGCCCACGCCTACCTTTGATTTTCCCGTTGATTTTAAATCGTTCGATATACATTCTGTTTCGAGAATCGAAAAATGCCGAAGACCAGTTTTTATAGGAATTCATCTCGACAATTTCACCATTAACAATTACCGGTCCAATAGGGTAATTAGTATATGCTTTCCAGAAATTTCCGTTAACTGAGCCAAGTATTGATTTCTCGGGAGTATTGTTAAAGTCGAATTCATGATTTATGTCCTGCAACTTAGCCAACTCATTAATTAATCCGTTAGCTTTCATAATTGAAATTGAATTTTGGGGATTTGATACATCGGCTTCTATCAGATGAACATTAAAAGTAAACTTACTGTCGCCTATCATCAATTCTTTATAGTAAACTCCTTTACTTAGAGTATCAATCCTTAATTCTTCGATTTTTGAATCTTCGTTAAGGCATTCGACTCTAATATTGCGAATTCTACTTCTTCTTGATTTTTTCTTTCGTAACTTTTTTGAAGACTTAGAGTTGACTTTTACCTTAGATTTTGATTTTAAACTTGTTTTAGCTTTTGTCTTTTTTAAAGGTTTTTTAGCTGTTTTTTTTAAAGTGGCTTTTTTTACTGCCGTTTTTTTAGCAACTGATTTTTTAGCAGTAGGCTTTTTGGTTGACTTTTTGGTATTAGACTTTGCAATAATTTTCTTTTTTACAGTTTTAGCTAATAAATCGGTACCAAAGTCTAAAGTACCCACAAACAGACTAACCATAAACAATATGATTAGAGAAAATTTATATTTATAAGATTTGTATTTATAAGAATTATTTATCATAACATTATAAAGCAACTGCACGGGCAACACTAATGCCACAACTGCTTTTCCCTGACTTTACATAATCAATTAGTGGAACATCAATAATTACTTTTTTCTCTTTAGATGAAGCATGCATAAAACGAATCGAACCGTCATTGTGCTTGAAGGCTAAGCCGGTATGACTATAGTCTAAGCCTGATTTATTGGTTGCAATAAAGATAATATCTCCGTTTTTGATATTGCTAAGGGACTGCTTTAGCTTAGCTACAGGAATATAATATCTTTTGCTACTGTTAATTAGGTCTTCGTTGTGCTTGATTTCCTCGATGAAATCCGGATTATTTTCTAATGCCTTATAATATTTGGGATTATCTGTCATAAAGCTGACTTTGTTATTATAAATTATCCCGCCGATTGACATGGTAATATCTTTCACGATTTTCTTTTTGCAATTGTCGGCTATCCATTCTGATGAATAGTGGAGCCTTGACGGATATTTATTGATTTTTCCATTTCTGTATCTGATTAATGTCAGCTCTTGCTCAAAGTCGGAAATACTATATTTATTTTTGGAAATAATTCTTGCAAAAGCCAGAGAAGACTCGTAGAAAGTTACGCAGTCAAATCCGTCGAGCCTGTAAAGTAATTTTTCTTTAGCTTCAGTGTCTAAGCTCCCGCCAATGTATGGGCTGCCTATAAATATTTCGGCTGTTTTGATAATTATATCATTAGTGGGCAGTTTAGACCATTTTTCGGATTCGGCTAAAGTCATTATTTTAAGAAAAATACTGTTTTCATTCTCTGAAAACAAATCCGAAGGTTTAATCAGTAAACTACCGAAAAAAAGACTTGAAACGCTATTTATAAAATTTCTTCTGTTCATATTTACATTTTAAATAATTTGTTATCTAATGTTTTTTCATAAGCTTCATCAATCGCTAAATCACTAGCTTTAGCGGCATTTTTGGAAAGTACATCACATCTTTCGTTGCCCGGAATGCCGGCATGCCCCTCGACCCATTCGATTTTGATATTATGGTTTTTCCAAAGCGAGTCTAATTCTGCCCAGAGGTCCGGATTGAGAACCGGATCTTTGGCATTTCGCTTCCAATTGTTCTTTTTCCATTTCTCTATCCAGCCGGAATTAATGGCATTGACTACCAAACGTGAATCAGTATATAGGGTGATATCATAATCTTTAGTGTCTTTTAGAGCTATTAAAGCTTGAATTACAGCTAAGATTTCCATTCTATTATTAGTAGTCAGCCTGAACCCGCCACTAATTTCTTTAACCCGTGAACCGCTTTTTAGAACGGCAGCATACCCTCCGGGACCCGGATTACCTAAGCAGGCACCGTCAGTATATATGATGATTTCCTTTTTTTTCATTATACTTTCTTTCTATTAAGCAATTCAAAATTATTAAGCAATTCAAAATACAGATATGCAAAATAATCAAAAGAAATTAAAAATAATAATTGCAAAGCAAAAATGTTTATAAATCTAATAAATTTGTTCAAGTGTAGAAAGTAATATTAGACACTTGTAACCTAACTCAGAGCTTAGTAGGGAGGACAGTTTTTCCAATTCCTAATTCCTAATTCCTAATTCCTAATTCCTAATTCCTAATTCCTAATTCCTAATTTCTAATTCCCAATTCCTAATTCATAGCCCCAACCACCAGCCACTATATAGCAAATTGACTTATAAAAAAATCAAAGAATAATTGACAATTTGTCTTGAATTTCTTCTTTAGTAATTACTCCTGTTCTGATGATTTTGGGCTTATCGGCAAGTGAGATAATAGTCGATTCTAAGCCATATTTACAATTACCTTCGACAATGGCGGGTATCTGACCAAAGAATTTTTTTAAAATTTCGTCGGAATTAGTCAGAGATTTCTCACCGGAAATATTTGCTGAGGTTGCAGCAATAGGCTTATTAATAGTTCTAATTAGCTTTAGGCATTCGTCATTATCCGGATACCGTATGGAAATGCTGTCTAAGCCCGAAGTAATGCTCGAGCTTATTTTGTGATTTTTCTTCATTATTATAGCCAGTGGACCGGGTAAAAATTGTTCGGCTAACTTAAAAAACAAATCGACAGGCTCCCTAATTAATTGTAAAGCCATTTCTACAGAGCAGACATGAGCAGAGAGGGGCTTTTCCGTATCTCTGGATTTTATAGCATAAATTTTTCTGCATGCTGATAAATTGTATATATCTGCTCCTATACCAAATACGGTTTCCGTAGGGAAGATTATTGCATGCCCCTGACTTACAAAATCTACTACCGATAGCAAGTCCGAATTATTATAAACATTATAAATCTTAGTTAACATATTACTTCTTTATTTCAAATTAAAATACCATTTTCTAATTACATCTTTTGCTTTTTCTTTGTGCGAAAGCTTAATATTAAAGCCAACCGCTGCGATTGCGGAAACTAAAACACCAATATCATCGGAATATCCTATTGCAGGTAGAAAATCGGGCAGGGCATCAATTGGAAAAATAAAATATCCTAATGCTCCGGCAAGTACAGTTTTTGCCCAAGTGGGAGTATCATCATCTTTTAGGGCATAATATCCCACTAAAGATAATTCGATTAATTTACTTGAAGTTTTAAAAATACTTGACTTTAACTTTTTCCAGTAGCTACTGCTTTGATATTGAGCAACATATTTCGAATTATCCATAATATTTTCCCTGTAACTTTTTTAAACTTACTATTTATAAATGAGCTATAAATTAACTCGTCATTAAAAATGCAGAAATAACAAATAAAATTTTTTTTTCTTTAGTTTTTTTTGTATTTTTAAGTGTCAGACAAATTGACGTTTAATAAAAAGTGTCAAAAAACTTACACATAAGTCAACTTGTTCGACATCAAAAATAAGATATTTTTGATAAATAATTGTCATATTTTATAACAAAATGAGAATAATAATTATGGATAAATTATATAAATTAGCTTCCAGATTCCTATTTTTGATGATATTACCTATTTTATTTATTGGTTTAACTGACGACGCGTATGGAAAAAGAAAGAAGAAGAAAAAAAATAAGAGAAAAGTTGTTCGTTCATATAATCCTAAAAAAACAAAAAATGACGCATTAAATACAATTAGATGCAATTCTGAGCAGCTATCGGCACTTGCCGGTATTGAATCAGAGATTGCAGACCCCACCGGACAATTAAACAAAATTGATGAAAAATTTTCGGAATTATACGAAATCGACAGAGCCGGTCTTAACCCTGATGAAGAGGGCGAGGATTTAGATGAATTAGCTGCTGAAGATGACGTATTTGTTAATCTTGACGATTTCAAAATGATGTGGATGAATTACATGTTTGAAGGTAGCGAAGGCACAAACGAAATTATTCAATGTGGAATCGCAAAGCAAGATATAATGAATGAGATAATGGAATGGCTCGGCACTCCTTATCTATTTGGCGGTAATTCTGCCAGAGCAATTGACTGTTCGGCTTTTGTCCGTTCTATTTATCAAAAAACTGCAAATATCCTATTACCAAGAACTGCCCGTGAGCAGAGCGAAGTAGGAGTTAAAGTAGCTCGCAAAAATTTAGAATATGGCGACCTGATATTTTTTAATACCAGAAGAAAAGTCAGAGTTTCTCATGTCGGAATTTATTTAGGAGATAATCTTTTTGTTCATGCCAGCTCTCGCTATGGTGTTACAGTTTCGTCCTTAGAGAGTGATTATTATAACAAACGTTTTATCGGTGCGAAAAGACTTACCCAGAAAGATGCTATGAGGCTCAGTTTAGAAAATAATGCGGGCTATCAAGGTCAATAAAAAATATAAAAAATAAAAAAGGCTTTATATCTTGAATATAAAGCCTTTTTTATTTTAAGATATGTTTATCCCTCATTGATATTTACACTTGGCTATCAAAATGTATTTATTTTAGAATTTCACTTATGGATTTATTTCAAAGTTATGATTTGACTAAAAAATACATACTAAATCAGATTGTGAAAAGTAGTGAAAAAAAGTCTTTATACCTTTAGTACATAGCTTTTTTTATAGAGATATGTTTTTGTTAGTGTTATTACTAAATAAACGGGTCAGATTGCCGATAATATAAACGTATATTTAAATAAATTAATAAGAGAATTGTTATTATTTCTTTTATTATATTTGATAAATTCTTATATTTACTTTTTATGATATAAGTAAATTAATAATATAATTGAAAGGCTTGTTATGGCTTCCTTTGATGACAGATATGAAGCAGAACTCGAAGAGATTGAAGAGAATGAAGATACCCAGAAGGACAAGTATATTACTTTTCTTTTAGGTGATGAAGAGTACGCTATCGAAATTAAATTTGTGAACGAAATAATCGGGATGCAGAAATATACTTATTTGCCCGATATGCCTGATTATATTAAAGGAGTAATTAAATTACGCAATAGTGTATATCCTATTATTGATGCTCGTAAGAAGTTCCATCTTACCGAAAAAGAATATGGAGACAGAACTTGTATTATTATTGTAACTATTAATGATACTACTGTCGGCTTAATCGTTGATTTAGTCAATGAAGTGCTTGACATACCCGAAGATCAAGTAGCACCGCCTCCAAGAGCCAATATGAAGTCTAAAGACAGCTATATTAAGGGAATTGGCAAAATGGGGGAGAGAGTTAAAATAATTCTTGATGTTCATAAAATGTTTTCAGAAGACGAATTGTCTGATTTCCAGAACTTATAAAAATTAATTTTTTTAAAATAATAGCTTGAGGTGCGTATGAAAATTGGTTTGAAAATGAGATTGGGTTTTTTCTCAATCATACTTATTATGGTCGTTATCGGAGTATTTACTTATACTAATGTTAGTTCAATTAATTCATCTGTCGAAGTTGTTATCAAAGAAAAATTTGTTAAAACACTTTGGGCTAACGGTATTATTAACGGATTGAATGAGTCAGCTATTACAATGCGTGACTATGTACTAACTACTAATCCGGAATTAAAAGCTCAAATTGAAACCAGACAAAAAGAAATCACCGCGGTAGTCGGAGCATTAGTCGATTCTTTGCAGAAAAATTTAAAGAGCGAAGAAGAAAAAGAAATGTTTAAAAAATATACCGAAGCAAGAGCAAATTACCGTGCTGTAAGGCAGATTATTATTGATAATCAAAATGCCGGCAATATAGCCGGAGCCGTTAGTGTAATTACCGGTGATTTTAAAGCAGCACAAGATTCGTACATTAAAACTATCACTAATATTATAGAGTTAGAAACAAAAGCAGTACAGACACTTGGCGATCAAGCTACTTCCGATGGGAGTTCTACCATATTTTTGTCTTTGCTCTTAACTATTTTAGGTTTTGTAATTGCTATAATTGTCTCCTTTACTATTGAGAAGGGTATTGTTAATTCAATTAAAACTTCTATTATCGCCGCTAATAATATTGCCAAAGGTAATATGAATATTAAAGTTGATATCGATAAAAAGGACGAGACCGGTACCCTAATGAAAGCTATGAAGCAGATGAGTGATACCATTCAGTCTATGGTTAAAGACGCAAATCATCTTGCTGACGCTGCTATAAACGGCAAATTAGATATTAGAGCCAATGCTGATCAATATGAAGGCGATTTTAAAGCACTTATCTCTGGATTTAATCAGACTTTAGATGCAGTTATTGACCCACTCAATGTAACTGCTGAATATGTAGATAGAATTTCTAAAGGCGACATTCCTCCTAAACTTACTAATGATGCCAAAGGAGATTATAATGAAATTAAGAATAATCTGAACCAGTTAATTGATGTATTCGGTTCTTTAATTAAAGACGTTTCTATGCTAGCAGATGCTGCTAAAGAAGGTCAAGTAGAGACTCGTGTTAATGCAACTAAGCACCAAGGAGACTTCCGCCGAATTATTGAAGGTATTAACGAAACATTAGATTTAATGATTAATCCTATCGGTGAATCAGTATCAGTATTGAAAAAAATGGCTGAAGGCAATTTGCAAGAGCGAGTAACCGGCAATTATAAAGGCGACCACGCAATATTAAAGAATGCACTTAATCAGACTTTGGATTCGCTTCCGCTAAAAGAAACTATTGAAGTAATGAAAGCTATGGCTGACGGCGATTTAAAAGTAAAAATGACCGGAAATTATAAAGGCGACAGCTTAGAATTAAAAAATGCTATCAATGATACTTTAGATTCACTTAATGAAATACTTTATAATGTCAGAACTACTGTTGACGAAGTTACTCGTGGAGCAATGCAAGTCTCAGATGCCTCTACCGCACTTTCTCAAGGTGCTACAGAGCAAGCCGCTTCTTTAGAGGAAATCACATCGTCTATGGCTCAAATTGGCTCTCAGACTCGCCTAAATGCCGAAAATGCCAATCAAGCAAATTCATTATCGTTAGAGGCTCGAACCGGTGCCGAAAGAGGAAACAGTGAAATGTCTCAATTGAATGAAGCTATGAACGAAATTAACGAATCAAGTAAAAATATATCTAAGATTATTAAAGTAATTGATGAAATAGCTTTCCAGACTAACTTGCTTGCTCTTAATGCTGCTGTTGAAGCTGCCAGAGCAGGTCGGCACGGTAAAGGGTTCGCTGTAGTTGCCGAAGAAGTTCGTAACCTCGCCGCTCGCAGTGCTACCGCTGCTAAAGAAACTGCCGAGCTAATCGAAAACAGTATTAAAACTGTCGGGCGTGGCTCTTCTCTTGCACTGAAAACCGGTGAAGCTCTTGAAGATATTAAATCTAGTTCTGTAAAAGTTGCCGATATAGTCGGCGAAATTACTACTTCTTCTAATGAACAGGCTCAAGGTATTTCTCAAATAAATGAAGGATTATCTCAAATTGATAAAGTAACTCAGACCAACACGGCTTCTGCTGAGGAGTCTGCTTCTGCTTCTGAAGAATTGTCCGGTCAGGCTAATCAATTAAGAGAATTAATCGACAGGTTTAAATTAGTCAGAAATGATGATTTAAATATGGGCTATAACTCATCAAGAAATAAATTAGGCTCAAATAAATCCAGAGCTTTGCCTGCCTCTACTCAAAATTATCGTAAAGAAGAGGATTTGGAATCAATGCTTGATTTTAATGATGTACCGTCAGTACGCCAAAGCCCAAAACCTTCGAGTAACCCCCATAGAATGAAGCCCGAGGATATTATCAAATTAGATGAAGATGATTTCGGTAGATATTAAATCTGATTTGACTATACACGCTTAAATAAAAAAAATCGGGATATTAATTATCCCGATTTTTTTTCACCCCTCGTATCCGATTATGATATATGAGTACAAGTATCCCTCTTTCAAATTAATGATATAGTATTAACTATTCTGCTTTTATAAGATATTTCATCTTTATCAATGATAGTTACCGGGCCACTATAACTTGCAAAACTTACAACTCTACTATCATTGAATTGAATAACAGTAAGGGGGAAATATACATGTGATTCTGGATACATCTCGGTAGCTACTAATTTTCCATTAAAATGTATTTCTTTAGGTTCCAATCTGTAGATACTTTTAAGGATTCGGGCGAATTGTTCATCTGCTGATTGCTCAACTGTAAATGCTATATTACTTTTATTTGCTAATTTTTCAATATGAAAATCCGAGTTTAGTGCATACTCAAATACTAATAGAGAATAAATCGACATATACTGCTCAAATTTTATATCAATTGGGTCTGATATTTCAGAGCTTATTATATTCTCAATTTGTTTAATTATACTGGCTCCTAAAATAACGGATATTTCTTTTCTCCATGTATTAAATGATTCTACAGAGATTGAGTTAACAACAATATTAAAAATAATCTCGCTTGGCTTACCACTTGGGCTTTTCAAATTAACAAATACCTCGTTATAACCATTTGAAACATATCCATCTACGGTGCTTATACTTTCGGTTGATAAGGAGTAATTTTTCGATTTATTCGGTAAAGGAACATTGATAATATTTAGATTGGCAAACATAGAATTCTCCTTTTAAAATTAAATTATCAGCGACATATTTATATATGTCGCCGATAATAAAAGTAATAGACAATAATATTATTTTATGGGAATAATATTTAATTTCTGTCCGGGATCTGCTTTAACTGTAGAAGTATCACCTTTTGTATCTGCTGCTACAGGGTCAGCTCCGTTGATTACTTGTGCAGTGGTTCCATCGCTGAAAGTAATTGTACTTATCTGAGCAAAAATGAAAGCAGTAGTTGGCAGATAACTGTATCCTGTGATTGAAATATTACCTTTAATATTTACATCTTTGGATTCTAATTTGTTCATTGATTTTACTATGTTTGTTTGTTGATCATCAGTAGTGTTAACTACCAATGTATTGTCGTGCTCCCATTCGTCTTTGTTATGATTGCCGGAAGCTCCATGAGCAAATATTGCCCACCATGCACTTGACGTATTACTTTCACTTAAATGTGATTCGATTTCATGTTGGGTTTCTGTCGAATAAACATGTTTATTCTCATTATACCAACTATTAGTTTGCTCATTGGTTACTACTTTCATAGTAATATCGACAGTTGCGGTAACTGTAGCACCTTTTTGTACAGTTGCACCGGCTTTTGTTAACTGACCGAAACCTGTTGAATAAGTATATGTAGTTCCTACTACTTCTTCATTACTTAATGCTACTAATGGCATTCTTGTTAATTTTATCATTATATTATCTCCTAAAAAATTTAAATAAATTATTTTTATTACAAATCAAGCTTTTAAGAATTCACTTCATTTATTGGTGGTTATCGGACTCCATACTTAATTTGAAACAAATATTCTCAATAATATTTTTGTTTGATTTTAGCATTTTGAATCCTATATTATTATAATTGATAGTGAATTCAGCTTTTTTCAATATTTAAAACCAAGTATTATTCAAGGCTTTCATTTATAATAGTAAATACTTGAAATTAAATTGAAATATTTAAATCATTCAAGCTATCTTTTTGCTATTATTAAACTAAAACTTAAATATTGATTAGTTACATTATCATAGTATAGGCTATGCCATACATAGATAATGTTGACTCCTTCAAAAAATATTTAAAATCTACTACTAATAAACTCAAAGATGAACTTGAAACTCAATATTCATTAATATCTTCGGTACCTAAAGTATATGAATATTAAAATAATCGTCCCTTGTGTGTCTTAAAGACTAACACAAAAGGATATGTCTGCCCTGAAAGGTCGCATATAAACAAGGATTTAAACTCCTAAGAGCTTAGTCTTTGCTTTGATTATTATATTAACACATGTGATGATATAAATAAAACTAAATATTTATAAATATTACGATTTTCATATTTTTTTTGAAATATATATTATTATTCAACAATACTATATAATTTGAACTATATATGTTGAATTTTAGAACTATTTGTTATTTACTAATAATTTCATAATACAAATTTTGATATTAGCCGATTACGTTATATTTTGATTTAATAATTGTTTTTTATTACAACACTAACTTATAAAAAAAATATTTATTATGCAAGCATTATTTTTACAAATCAAAAAATAATTTTATATTTCTTATTTTTTATGTAAATTGATATGGATTTTGTCAAAAATATGTCTCAATATGTAAGTTTTAATTACAATTATGCAGGACTGCCTATCTCTTATTTAAATTCGAAAAAAGGATTAAGAAATTCGGAATATTGTTGAAATATATTATTCTTACATGTACAATAATATCAAGTACATTTATAATGTTATCCGGCTACGGGAATTGAAAATTTTTTCGCGTAGCGATTAAATAGTGGTAGGTAGAATATCTATACCGAAAATTTTTGTCTTACTCTTTTATAAATTCAAATTCGCTATACTTCTTTTCTAATAATTTCAATTCTTTGTCCAATTGTCTGTGCTCAGGCATTTTAGAATCGAAATACGCATAGAAATTACTGCTATGGTCTAAGTGCTTAGTATGGCATAGCTCATGAATGATAATAAAATCAATATACTTAGTAGGATACTTCATCAGATTGGAATTTAAATTAATTGCATTGGTACGGGTAGAATAAGAGCCGTGCCGAGTAGTCATATTTTTAATTTTAATAATCGGCATATTCTTTATTTCCGGAAATCGAGAAATACATTCTTTATATCTTTCGATAAATATTTTACGAGCTGCAATTTTATACCAATACTGAATAATAAGTTCTAGAAATTTATGTGATGAATCCGGTAAATGTATCAATAGTGTATTATCCTGCAAGTATAAGTTTATCTTTATTGATTGAACTGTCTGAATAATTACATCTTCCCCCAAATATTTAACTATTGAGCCATTAGCCAAAGTCCGTTTGACTCTACGTGCTTTTTGATTAACTTTGCTTAGGTTTTTCTTTAACCAATCATATTTAGTAATAAGTAAATCTTCAATATAGGGGATAGTGCAAGACTTAGGAGCACTAACTTTAATACCTAATTCCGGCAGAATTCTTACATAAAGCCGTTTGTTATGGGTTCTCTCTAATTGATAAGAAATCACATCATCTTTAATTTTAATTTTATGAACTGTCATCTAAATAATATCGCTATAATTGTAATATGAACCATTAATTTTAATAAAGTCGATTAAATCTTTATAAATCGGATTTTTAATCAGAATATTTTCTCTTCCGATAATAATAATTTGTTCTTTTGCTCGAGTTAGTGCTACGTTGAGTTTTCTATCAATAATAGTATCATTGAATTTATAAATCAAACTGATATTATCAAGCAGAGCTACATGATTGACTGCAAAAGAATAAAGTATAATTTTTCGTTCGCTGCCCTGGAATCTTTCAACTGTGTCTATGCTTACTTTATCGCAAATTTCAATATCTATAGCATTATATATTTCGGTGCATTGAGCCCTAAACGGGGATATTACTCCGATAGTATCGTTATCAAATTCATCTGATATATTATTATAATAATTCTCGATTATAGCTGAGCAAATTTTCGCTTCGCTTCTATTGATTTTTGATAAATGCTCTTGCTCACTATTGATAAAAATGAGCCTTGAATTTGAGAGTAATTTGTTCAAATTCGAAACATTATTTTCAAATGGGTTCCAGCTTTCTACCTGCCAACCTTTATCAAAGAGAAGCTCCAATTTATTATCATAGAAGTATTTATTGGGGAATTGCTGTATATCAAAGTGCATTCGTGCTTGCTTGGTGAGTATTCCATAGCCCTGCGACCATTGGTTTTTTATGCAAATCCTGAGTAGTCTTTCAAATAGCGATGAACCGAGATTAAATATTTCAGCAGAATTTAATTCTTCATCTTCTACTTTAGTAAACTCTGAGTTCTGAGTTACAATAGCAGGCAATTGCTTTTCGTCGCCGATCATAATGAATTTGGGAATAGTCGAAGCAATACCCACGATATGAGGTTCTAATATTTGTGCGGCTTCATCAATAATAGCCGTATCAAATCTTTTAAATAAAAATATTTCGTAATTGTTGACAGCCGATGATACCGTCGAAACAATAATTCGTACTTTTTTTGCTTTGATAAATACATCTCTTATATCTTCTTTTTCGACCATATTGCATAAGAGATTATCTTGAAATACTGATGATTCTCGGCTACCCAACCTGATGAATTCATAATCTTCACCTAATTTAAAGAGTACATCACAGATTTCGTCAACAGCTCGATTAGTATATGCCATCAGTAAAATATTTTCGTTAGTATGGTCAATTTTATATTTGACAATATACCTCAGCATATATGAAGTTTTACCGGTGCCGGGAGGACCCTGAATCAAGAAATAATCCTTAGCCGAGACAGCATTTTTTAAAATTTCAGTTTGATTGTCATTTAGATTATAATCAATATTGCTGAAATCAATCTCATCAAATTCAGGTTGCTTCTTTCCCAATAACAGATTTCGTTTATCTTTGTTACTTGATATAAATTCAAATAGATTAGAAAATAGTTTTTTATTATTTGATTCATTTTGGTCAGGTTCGATTACCCAGTAGTCATAATCATTTTCGAAAAAGTCAATAGGGAAGAGCTTATTTCTTAGGCTTAGAACAATTCTCAATGAATTAATATCTTTGATAATACACTTGATAATTTGTCCGTAAACGGGGCTTTCAAATTCGGGATTAACCGGATATAAAATTACTATATCGCCTTTACGGAGCGATGAAGTTAGGCTGTATTCGTCTGAGCGGTTAAATACCAAATGATAATTATTGAAGTCCGACTCGTGAGTATCTAATTCCAAATGAGTAATTACCGAATAATTATCTGTCTTTTCATCAAGAGAATCTCTCCATAACGAAGAAAAACCCGAATTGGAGCGATTATCAACCGAACCGAATTTGTCCGAAAAAATTTCTCTTTGGATAAAACTACAATACTCTACAAAATATTTTCTTTCTAAGTCATCTATGTTAGAAAATACTTTGTAGAATTTATAAAGTTTATCTTTAGAATAACCGGTAAGATTTGTAGAATTCTTTGGTGACAGCCTGTCAAACATTAGAAAGTCGCGTTTAGATAATCTATTCAAAATATGAATTAATAAATTCCTTAATCTAATAATCTGTAATTTAGTATGTAGATAATTCGGTGCATTGCGTAAGGCTTGAACTAATGTAGCCGAATATAAAATGGACGAAGTCCCCTTCCTACTTTTATATGCCGAATCAAGTAACATATTATAGCAGGTGATTTGTGCTAAGTGGTTATACCACATGCCGATAGATGCTCTTTCCTTAGAGCCGACTATTAAAGTAGCATAATCAGGATTAGAGGGGCGGCCGGATTTTAATTCAAGAACGTCTTTACGTTGCTCGTCTTCAATATATTCCTGCATCAAGTCTAAACGACCTTGAAGCCCGTATTCGGGAGAAATAAACGAAGGCTCAATACTTGCCTTTTCTGTATTAATATTTCTGATTAATTCCTTGAGATTAGCAAAATGAGAGGGCAGTAGCTTTAATTCTTTTTTTAATGATTCAGGACTATCAATCGATAAAGCAAATAGTGAAAGTGGTTTGCTTTTTATAGCTTTATTATAAGTATCGTCATAAATAGCATCGTTATCAAGTACTAATTCATCAAAAAAGAAATTGATTAAATTACCGGAAAATAGTTTAGGATTATATTCTTTGCTTAAAAATGTACTTAGAAAATAATTCTGCCAAGCAAAATCATTTGTAGTAAAGCAAGCCGCAATTTCAGTCGCATCCATCAAATAATCCGGCTCTAAAACTACTATGCTTTTATAGTCGGAAGTAAAAATATTGTTTTTAATATCTAATATATTGAAATTAATAGCATTAATGGTTGCATTATCAAATATTTGTTTGTATAGATAGTGCAACTCTTTAGTAAGATATAGCTTAACTTTGACATCGTCTTCGGTTCGGCAAATAAAATAAGGTTGATTTATAAAATCGCCTTCTATTTCAATTGCACCTTCCAAATACACAATGTTATAAAAAGAAACTTGCTCAAGCTGAAATTCACGTTTTTCATAAGGAATTGCACGGCAGAATAACTCTTTGATTTTTATAATGAATTCGGACTCTTCAATTCCATAAACGGCTTCTATCAATAGAACGATTGATTTAGCCAATAAATTAAGCTCATTAGCTGTGCATTTAAGATTTTTATTTCGTCGGAATTTCGAGCTGAAGTATTTGATTGATTTGAGGTTATGCCCCAATTCATCATCTAAATTATATTTATCAATGATGAATATAAGGCGAGCGAAATCATTAGAAAAATATTGAATATCGCTTGAAGTAATTTTACGGATTAGTTCTTTTAATATATTATAAACAGAAAAAAACTGTTTACGTAAATCGCTCATTTCTGCATTATAAGCAGTAATGAGCGATTCAGCAAAATAAACCGACAGTTCAGGATTATTCATCTTCTTCGTAACGCAAGTCCTTGAGTCGTAATTGAATTGAATTATGCCCGTTATAATTACTTTCTTCTATATTATAGACAATCGAAAACGGTCTGCCGGAAGTACAAATTTCTAATTTATGCCCGAGATTATATCCGATAGCATCAATAACGAAATGAGATTGATAAGCTCTGAATTTCAAATGATTAGACCCTACTACTTTAGCACCGTTTGATGAGGTAACACCCTTTGAATAAAACATTGGTTTAAAATTATCAAATCCAAAAGGAGCAAATTTCTGCAATGTAGTTAAAAATGAAGGGGAGAGTTCATTTAGCCTAAGTTCTGCATCAATTACTACTTCGGGCTGAGTCATGTCGTTAGTTAATTTAGATTGAGCTATAGCATTAAATGCTTTTCTGAATTCTGGAATTTTAGTTTCGCTAAGAGACAATCCTGCAGCATGCTTATGCCCTCCGAATTCATCAAGTAAATGCTCACAAGTTTTAAGTGCTGTATGAATATCAAAGTTAGAAATACTTCGAGCAGAACCTTTTGCCATGTGGTCTATCGAAGTCAATAGTACAGTAGGCAGATGGTAGCGGTCAACTAATCTTGAGGCAACAATACCGATTACACCGGCATGCCAGTGCTTAGCATGTAATACTAATGCACGAGTATCCGGATCTGCTACCATTTCATCGGCAAGGGGAATAGCTTCTTCAAATGTCTGCTCATCAATTGCTCTACGCCTAATATTTTCTCTTTCAAGCTTTTGAGCAATTCTGAAAGCATCAATTGGGTCTTGCTGAATCATCATTCTGACAGACCTTTTTGCATCTCCAAGTCTACCGGCTGCATTAATCAACGGAGCTAAATTATATACAATACTTGATGTATTTATATGCCCGAGCTTTAATCCTGTGCAATCTATCAATCCTTTAAGACCGGGTCTTGGATTGCGGTTAAGCAATTCCAATCCGAAACGTGTTAAAATACGATTCTCTCCGACTAAAGGAACCATATCGGCAGCAGAAGCAATAGCTACATAATCCAAATACTCAAAAGCTTTCTCTTCCATGCCCAGCCTAATAGCTAAAGCTTGAATTAATTTAAAAGCTACGCCTGTAGCTGCCAAATGCTTAAAAGGATAATTACAGCCGGGCTTTAATGGGTCAAGGATTGTATATGCTATAGGAACGCCGTCTCCGGGTTCGTGATGGTCGCAGACTATGGCATCTAAGCCAATTTCTTTTGCGTATTCCAAAGGTTCGAAAGAAGTAATTCCAACATCTACAGATAATACAACCGAAGCACCCATTTCTTTGGCTCGGTTCATACTGTATAACGATAATCCATACCCTTCTATAAACCGGTCGGGTATGTAATACTCCGCAATGCCACCAATTTGCTTTATAAATTGGTACATCATAGATGTACTTGAAGTACCATCAACATCATAGTCGCCGTGAATCCATATAAGCTCTTTATTATCAACAGCTCTAAGTATTCTTTCAACTGCCTTATCCATTCCATCCATAAGATAAGGGTCATGTATGTCACTCAACGACGGTTCGAAAAAGTTCCTTGCTTCTTCTATAGTAGTGATACCTCTCGATATTAATACTGTAATCAAGCTTTTAGGAATCTTTAACTCTTGCTCTAATATTTCGATAGTACTTTCATCCGGCTTTTGTCTTATAATCCAACGATAGTTCAACTTAATACCATATTTAATTTATTTCAATTGAATACAATTTAAGCAAATTATTTTACATTACCAAGAAAAAGTGTAAAATAAATTACACACTTTTTGATATTTGTAATATATTAAAATATATTATATTGAATATATATTATAGTTAATAATTTCATTGTGTCGTAAGTAAATTGATTATATAGATATTAATATAATAATTGGCAAAAAATTTCTAATGAAAAATATATTCCATAATGTATAAATACAAGCTTGAACATATCGATTTTTGCAATATTTTAGATATATTAGAAATGGGTTCTTCATTGTATCGAAATTGAAGCAAAATAAGGCTAAAGCAAAAGTTTAGAATATTTATTTTAAATTCATTTATCTATATATTGAATAATTAAAAATGCTTTTCAAGAGGTTGTATCAAAAGTTGTCATTCTGATGAAGTGAAAAATCCAGATAAAGCTAAATGTTGATAACCCTGTATTCTTCGTTACACTGTTAATGACACACTTCCGCTCTTAACTTAAGCAAGACTATGTATTATATGTATTTACTATGTGTCATTACCTCTACAATTACAGCACTGCTGTAAAGGTACCTGCTAATGACGATTTTGCAATATTAATACTTTTTAGACAGCCTCATTAGAGACTTTAAATAATTGTTTTTGTCGAAAAAAAACGGTAGTAATCAAAGGTTTTTACACAGCCTCTTCAGCATAGGGAAAACGAAAAATATCAAATGAGTATTTATCAACCTGACGGTTAACCGTCAGGTTGAATTATCTGTAAATAAATTAATTCGAGTTTTGCATCAGACATATTATAATATATAAAACGACTAAACAAGATTCAGTATTTCGACTACTTTTTCTTGAATTGCTCCTTCGACTTTCACTTCGCCTGCATCAGTGATATATACATCGAGTTCTGTTCTAAAGCCTAAGAATTTTTCCGGCATATAAATTCCCGGTTCAATAGAGAAACAAGTACCCGGTAGTATTCTTCTTTCGTCCTTTGTTTCCAAATTATCGATATGGGCACCGTTACCGTGAACTTCTTCTGCAATATTATGGCCGGTTCTATGAATAAAATACTCACCATAGCCAGCATCGATAACTACTTTACGGCAGGCATCGTCAACTTCCCATCCGTGAATAGTTTTGCCGGCAGCAAAGTTTTCTTTTACCATGAGATGAGCCGTATCGCGGGCTTTACGGATTACTTGGAAAATATCTTCTATATGCTTTGGAACACTATTGCCAACATATCCCATCCAAGTAATATCATAGTATATAGCTCCGGGTTCATTTTTCTTAGCCCATAGGTCAAGAAGCACTAAATCACCGTCTTTGATTTTATGACTGTTTTCGGCAGTGGGTTCAAAGTGTGGGTCTCCTGCGTGTTCGTTAATAGCAACTATGGGACCGTCTTCGCATGTCATATTATTTTCTGCCATTATATCAAGCATATATCTATGAATTTCATATTCAGTCGGGTTTGTACCTGCTTTTATTTTACGTGCAATTTCTTTAAATGCAGAATCTTTAACCATTTGCATCACTTGACCTGCACGAATATGGCTTTGAATATCTTCTTCGTTTAAGTGGGACTCGAATATCGAAACCAAGTCTGCACTTGAGACTACATCTACACCGAAACTACGGACTAATTCAATTGTACCGCCGTCAACTATAGATACATAAGGAATAGCATTATTAGGTGAGTATTGCATAGCGATTTTCTTGCAATTGCCTAGCATTTCTTTTAATAATTGATGCTGCTCCTGCCATGGTAAATAAATATTCTTTTTGCCTGGTAAATTGTCACATCTCCATGGTTCAATTTTGTGAACTAACTTTTGGGCTTCACCTTCGGCAGGTATAAAATAGAACCATCTGCGCGATGCAAATCTTTTAGTATCCATTTTTAATATTCTTGCGGCTATAGCATCACGATTATGGAAATCATAGAATAACCAACCGTCTATTCCTTGAGCTTTTAATGCAGTTTGAATTTTTGTAATATCCATTTTAAAATCCCATTAATATTGAAAATAAATTTTATTTGTTTCGTAAATTATATAAAATCCTAAGATAAGCAAAAAATA
This sequence comes from uncultured bacterium, assembly GCA_942493235.1. Classification (GTDB taxonomy): domain Bacteria; phylum Bacteroidota; class Ignavibacteria; order Kapaibacteriales; family UBA2268; genus ENR-C587. The sequence goes on from OW818676.1 coordinate 2,479,941, forward strand.
TTAATTGAAAAAATATAAATTACATATCTTATAATATTTATTTGGCTCGTCGCTATTTTGTGTGGGTGATTAGATGACTGGGGTTAGAAAATAGTGGTTCGGGGCTGGTGATTCGTGATTCGTGGTTAGAGATTCGTGGTTAGTGGTTAGTCTAAGAAATATATTATTCCAAGCCCCTATCCCCGAATTCCAAGCCCACAGTCCCGAACTCCAAGTCCCTATCCCCGAATTCCAAGTCCCTATCCCCGAATTCCAAGTCCCTATCCCCGAATTCCAAGCCCCCATCCCCGAACTCCACGCCCCTATTCCCGAACTCCAAGTCCCTATCCCCGAATTCCAAGTCCCCAGCCCCGAATTCCAAGCCCCCAATTTATCAAATTCGCTTTTTTATTTTGATAACTCGAATAAAAATGTTAATTTTATTTTTTTAAAAATTATTAGGTTGAAAATGGGATTATTCGGTAATAAAAAAAAGAAAGATAGCAAACAGCAAAAACCCAAAGTTATTAAACAAATGAAGGGTAAAAAAACCGATTTAATTGAATTTACGGAATTAATGACTAAAGCAGCTTTAGAGCCTGTATATAGGTCTGATTTTTATAGACGCATTCTTGATGAAGAGTTTTTTGTTATTTTGGCGGGTGCCGATTTACCGGACGGAGAAGTAGTACTTAGCGAAATTGGAAAGTTTATTTTAGCTACTTTGCCTGACGGTAAAGTGCCAATCTTTACTCAGCTAAATAGAATATATGATAAAGAAATAGTAAAAAGTGAAATCCGATATATGAAAATTAAAGCAGATTTTCTTTTTAATATGGTAGCCGGTAATACTCTGATAATAAATCCATTTTCTAATTACAGCAAACTGCTTACTCCCGAAGAAATTGAAAAAATTAAGTCTGGTACTGTGCTTTATGATACCAGCCGTTCCCGCGAAGTTACACGTAACGAAAAAATGGCTATCGGTCAGCCTAAAGAGTATAATATGGACTTGATTGAAGCTCTTAAAATTCAATATACCGACCATCCCGGTATCAAATCTGCATATATTGCCATGGTGCAGTATGTAGATAGAGGTCTGCCGCCGAACTTGATTATAGCCGTTGATACTGATGAAGAATTTGATGAAATTGCAAACGATACCGGCTTTACAGCAGAACAGTTTTTAGAGAATAATGAAATTATCGAAGTAATGAAACTTGATAAATCAAGTCATTTCTATGGCTATTTTATTAATGCAGTACCATTTTATACGAGTCCTTACTATAATTAATATTTTGATGCTTTATCATTTTGTTAGAAATAATTTATAACCCGAAAATATGCTTGGAGTAAAATAGTTTAAAATATTAGAGTTAGATATGATTAGAAAATATTTCGGTTTCATAATACTGCTAAATATAATAATATTGGTAGGTTCTTGTTCAACACAGCCTATTAATAGACCAAGTAATTGGGCAAAGAAAATAAATAGTAATTCTTTCGAGAATTTATATAAGGTTTCCGATTCATTGTATCGCTCTGAACAGCCGAATAAAATTATGATAAAGGAGCTTGAAAGGCTCGGAGTTAAAAGTATATTGAATTTACGTACTTCTGATACCGATGAAGAGCTATCAGCCGAGTCAGATTTATATTTATACTCTGTAGAGATGAGAGCAGAGAATATTGATGACAAAAAAGTATTAGAAGCCCTTAGGGTTATCAAAAATGCACCCAAACCAATACTAATTCATTGCAAGCATGGGTCTGACCGAACCGGGCTAATAGTTGCACTTTACAGAATTGTATTTGAGGGTTGGGCTAAAATTTCTGCAATTGATGAGCTTAAAAACGGAGGTTATGGATTTCACTCAATTTTTATCAATATTCCTGAATATATTGAAGATATTGATATTGAACAATTAAAAAAATCAATTATGTAATATCATGCATACTTCAAATCTAAAGTACTCAACTAATCAAAATATTAATTTCTTTGAAATTTATTGGTTTTGAACCGCTAAAATTAAAAATTCCATAAGCTTTAGAATTGCTTCATCAGTCCATTTGATATTCAAATTTGTTATCCATACTATAGTGATTTTCTTTTTGGGGTCGATTACTACTGCTGAAGAAGAACCATAAGTACTATCAAGATGCCACCCCAAAATATAAAAAATCACGCAATCATCACTCATCTGTAGAATCTTCAATTAACGCATTGAATCACAGTGGGCTTGATAAATACAACGACAAAGGCACAAGTGGGTTTAAGCATTGTGTAAGCTTATCAATATTAGCAAGAAATACTCAATCATTAGGTAATGACATCATAAAAAAAGAAAATAAGAAAAAGCGACGAAAAAAGCATACTAAAGGTGCGTAACAAACTGTAATATTAGTCTATTCAATGGTTTACTTTATGCTTTTATGGCTTATCTTGATGAAAATTGCTTTGATTTTTTACCAATTAACTCCAAAAATCAAAAATTATCAGCAATATCATAGTCGTAATAATTAATATGTAGTAATATATACTCTTTTTCAATTTGAAACTTATAGTTTTCGTTCTGAGACTAATTAAGACAATTAAGATAAAATATTTGGTATATTTTAGAACTTTTCTTATCTTTGTTTGGTAGTGCAATATTAATTAATACAGAATTGCTCACAATTGTCGATATTTAAGATGATAAAATAAGTAATTTACAATTGAAAATACAATTGAAAATACAATTGAAAATATAGAAGAATATACATAAATAATACAATTATCGGGGGATCTATGATAAAATACATTAACTCATTAATTATACTGGTTATTTTTGGTACCTTATGCCTTAACTCTCAGGAGAGACCTAAATACGGAATTCAATTTGGTTACGGACTAAACTCACATAATACCGATTTAAGATCTATACCGGGAGTACCTGATTGCTGTCCTGACTTTACTAAAGGGAGCGGTTCAGGACTATTTGCAGGAATAGTAGGTGAATACCCGATATATAATTCATTGTATTTAGGAATGGAGCTCGCTTTTCATGATCTAAGTGGCGAATTAAAAACTACTGAAACTACGCAGGTTTATTATAATAATCAAGTGCAAACGGGTGAATTTGAGCATAGAATTAATGCTAATATTTTTGTCTTTTCCATTATGCCAAAAATAAAATACAGAGTATATTCGAGTTTCTTTGCTGACTTAGGGCTTGAGTTTGCTTTTCCTATGCAGTCGGATTTCTCTCAAGAGGAACAGGTAGTTAATCCGCAGGGCACAGCTACTTTCTTAGACGAAAATGGCAACGATACCAAAAGCAATAAAAGAAATCAGAATTTCGGTAATATCAAAAACGTAGCTTCAATGTTAGGATTTTTCAAATTTGGTATTTCTTATGACTTTCCAATTAATGCCGGAGAAACCCTGATTTTATCTCCTAATCTTCACTATAGCTTAGGATTAAATGATATAGTCGAATCTAATAATTGGAAAGTTAATACTTTTACTGCTAAGTTGGCTCTATGCTACTCACCGCAAGCATCTAAAAAGATGGTTCGTAAAATTGACGAAAAAATGATTATAGATACAATTTCAAAAACCAAAAAGGATATAAATAAAAGCGAAATCATTTTAGGAAAAGAGATACTCGATACCAAAGAAATTAATATTAAGGATACTATTATAGTCAGTAAAATAATTCGGAGAACCGATACATTATTGATTTCTGAAATAAAGGATTTAGCAGGTACTATTGAAGTATTCGGCATAGATTCAGAAGGTAATTTGACAGATAAACCTCAATTTATAACAGAAGAGTTTACTTCAAGTAGAAATCAGCCACTACTAAGCTACATTTTCTTTGATAGTTTATCTTATGATATTCCTGCAAGATATAGAAAAATGAGCATTCCCGAAACTAAGAAATTTAATGTAGATTCTCTATTTAATAATAATACTTTAGAAACATATTATAATGTTCTTAATATTATTGCTTACCGACTAAAACAAAAGCCTAATTCAAAACTTACTATTAAGGGGTGTAACTCAAATATTGGCAGTGAAGCATCAAATTTATTATTATCAAGAAATAGAGCTAACTCTGTGGCTAACTATCTTAATACTATTTGGAATATTAGTATGGATAGAATTCAAATAATAGCTCGAAATTTACCCGAGACTTATTCTTTTCCTTCTAGTCAATCTGAAAAACAACAAGAGAACCGTCGTGTAGAATTATATTCTGATGATTATGATATTCTCTCTCCGATTGATGTAAATGAAATTTCAATGGTAACTACTCCTCCTATGGCAAAATTTGTAGTAAATACTAAATCTCAAATCGGTGTTAAGCAATGGTCTATCAATATTGATAAACAATATCAATCCGGAGTTTATCATCTTACTAAATCCGGCTATGGAACTCCGCCAAAAGAAATTATTATTTCGCTTGATTCTATTATAAATTCTAATCAATCGAGTACTGATAATCTATCATATTCACTCAAATTAAATGATGCTATGAGTGGCGAATTTATTAGCCCCCAAAAAGATATCGAAATAGAAAGAATTAGTATAGAGAAAAAAAGAATTGAAAAAAAAGATGATATTCAATTCGAGAAGTTTAATTTGATACTTTTTGATTTTGTATCAAACGCTTTGAATCAACAAAATCAAAAAGCAATTGAATTGATAAAAACAAAAATTAGTAACTTATCAACTGTGAAAATTATCGGTTATACCGATAATCTTGGTGAGCCGGACGATAACAAAAAGCTATCGGTATCAAGAGCAGAATCGGTTTATAAATCGCTTGGAATTAAAAATGCTATTGTTGACGGTAAGGGTGAAGTTCCATTATTATATGATAATACTCATCCTGAAGGCAGATTTTACTGTCGTACTGTTGAAATTACAGTTGAAACTCCAATTAATCATTAATAATATCAAGGACGGCATCAGCCCCACGCTTCAGTGGGGCTGGTAAAGAAAAAAATATTAATTATTTGCCGGATAATGAAATCTCTTTGATTTTAATAGTTGGGGCAGAAATACTTCTACCCTTTAATGGGTCATTACCAATCATTTCGATATTGCTTAGCATATCACCGAGCTTACCGGTAAATGTGATTTCAGAAACAGGATGAGTTAATTTCCCGTCTTCTATCCAGATACCGAATGCACCCTTAGAAATATCGCCGGAAGTAGGAACGGTTCCCTGTCCGATTGTACGAGTCAGGAATAGTCCTTTTTTTACTGTTTTAATAATCTCTTCTTGGGAATGTTTACCCGGCTGAACTATTAAATTGGATATACCGGAGGCATGCCCGCTAGTTTGCATCTTTAATTTACGAGCTGAATAAGAGTCTAAAAGGTATGTTTTTAAAACACCGTTTTCGATAATAGGAGTTCTTTTCATTATCGTACCTTCGCCGTCCCAAGGTCTTGAGCCGGGAGCACCGGGTAAAGTCGGGTCATCTATAATATTTAATAATTCCGAAGCTATTTTAGTATTCAGCTTATCAACTAAAAATGATTGTTTCATATAAATCGAACCACCGGTGATACATTGAAGCAAGAAACCAAGAAGCGATGCTGTCATTTCCGGTTCAAGTATAATCGGTACTGTCTGAGTCTCGACTTTAGTAGCATTCATCAAACGGGTAACTCTATAAATAGCCTTTTTCGCTATATATTCGGGAGTAGCAAAGCCGTCGTACGAATGTGCACTCTCGTACCAATAGTCTTCGTTAAAATTATCGCCTTCGCCGGCTTGCAGCCCGAGACTTGCCGAAACATTAGTTCCGGAATATGCTCCGGCGAAACCATTTGAATTAGCGAGATAGCTGGTATAGACGTTAGTAGAAAAGCCCGAACCGCCGGAATTACGAATTCTTTTGTCAGCAATGCCGATTTTCTCTAATTCTTTGGCATATTTGATTTTTTCTTCGGGTTTCATTTTAACGACAGATTCACTATATAATTTTAATTTATCTACATCGGGTTTAGCATCGTGTTTATCCGGTAAACCGGCGAATTCGTCCGCACCGGAGAATTTCGCTCTTTCAATTGCATTTTCGATAACTTTCTGCATAGTTGCCTCGGTCATATCCGAAGAAGAAGCAGAAGCTACTTTATGGTCAACTATTACTTTAACCGAGGCGGATTTGGAGCCTGCTTCAGTTAGTTTTTCTATATTGCCCTCTCTACATTCGCAAGAGAATTCCGAGCCTTCACCGATTGAGATAGAAATCTGGTTTGCCCCTTTGCTTTTACCATGCTTTACTAAAGATTCGGCTAATTTTAATAATTTTTCGTCATAATTCATTATACACCTCCAACTGTCATTTTTTTAATTCTTAATGTAGGGGTTCCAGCTGTAACCGGTACAGACTGTCCGTCTTTGCCGCAAGTACCAAGGAAAAATCCGGTATCATTTGCTATCATATCTACGTCTTTTAAAATTTGAATATTAGAACCGATAAGAGTTGCATTTTTAACCGGTTTAGTAATTTTCCCATTTTCAATCAGATAGCCAAGGTTTACCGAGAAAGTAAATTTGCCGGTATTATCAACCATTCCGCCTTGATAAGTTTTAGCATAGAATCCTTTTTCAACAGAAGCAATAATTTCTTCAGGAGTATTATTTCCTTTTTCAAGTATAGTATTATTCATTCTCGGAATTGGCATATACTCATAAGTTTCGCGTCTGCCATGACCATTCGATTTTGTTTTTAATATTTTAGCAGATAATTTATCGTGTAAATATCCTACTAATTTGCCCTTTTCAATCAGCATGGCGTTTTCTGCAAAAGTGCCTTCGTCATCAATATTTAAACTACCTCTATAGTTTGGAATACTTGAGTCGTCATAAATCGTTACTAAGGGGTTAGCTACCATTTGCCCCATTTTGTCAGCCATAATTGATTGCTTTTTCCAATTAGCATCGCCTTCAAGAGGATGCCCTACAGCTTCATGAATCATAACGCCTGATTGATGTTTGCTTAATACTACCGGATATTCACCTGCCGGAGCAAAGTCAGCTTCTAATAATTCCAAAGCTTCTCTGGCAGCATCTTCTCCGATTTGCTTTGGAGTAACTACATTTTTATAGAAGTCCATTCCTATACGTCCACCATTATTGCCGTTACCGGTTCCGCGAATAGTGCCTTTTTCGGCGGTAGCACTTGTAACTAAGCGTACCTGCGGGCGAACATCACTAATTAGCAATCCTTCACTGTTTGCAATCGTAACATATTGAATGCTATCGGCAATACTTGAAGTAACCTTAATAATTTTACTGTCAAAACTTTGGGCTGCATTATAAGAGGTTTTGATAAGTTCGATTTTATTTTTTAATTCCTGCTCGGTAATTAAATTGTCTAAAGTATAAGCTTGAATTTTTGGCATATACTCCTTTAAATCAACTGAATTAACCTTTGCATTACCCTCGGCGATGGCTGCTGCCGTAAGAGCTGTCTGTTTGATCTTCTCGAAAGTCAATTCGTTTGTATATCCGTAACCGGTCTGAGTTCCCTTGATTACTCTTACACCTACACCGAGAGAAATACTCTCCGATGAGCTTTTGATAATTTCTTCAGACATCATTACGGAATTAGAAACTGAATATTCGAAGAATAATTCTGAAAACTCTCCGCCTTTTGATAGCCCGTAGTCTATTAATTTCCGGATTTCTTCTTTAGTAAATCCGAAAAGATTAACCTCACCTTTTTTCGGCTCAGTCGGCAATTTACCGGCAAACAATTTTTCAGCCCAGAAATGAGAAGTGATAGCCGCTCCCATTCCAAGTCCGCATTTTTTGATGAAATCTCTTCTTTCAATAAATGTCATCGTTTTCCCCTTGATTTGTTTATTAATTAAGTACCCTAATTTTCTTTAATTTATTGTCAATTATTTTTTAAGCATCAGTCTATCAATATGCACAACAGACTAACTTGTAAAAATAACTAAATTATTTGAGAATTCATAATGATAAAGTTGTCGAGTTATAAAGTTATAAAGTTGAAAGTTATAAAGTGGAAAGTAAGAAGTTTGGGTGAAATAAGTTTCTTTCTTCCAACAGCGTTAGCTGTTGAATATTGGTAGAAGGGAAGTTATAAAGTAGAAAGTAAGAAGTAGAAAGTAGGAAGTATAGTGTGAAAAAGTTCTTTTCTTCCAACAGCATTAGCTGTTGAATAATGGTAGAATGAAGATATAACTCCCTTTCGTCTCCGCACTATGCTCTGCGTAGTGCTGCTGGAGGGTGAAAATTCAGTTTTATTCTTCCAACATCGTTAGATGTTGAATATTGGTAGAATGAATATGTCACCCTATTTCGTCTCCGCACTATGCTCTGCGTAGTGCGGCTGGAGGGTGAAAATCTTTCAACCCCTCCCAAACCCTCCCCAAAGGGAGGGCTTGAAGATCATGTACGAATACTTTTCTTCCAACATCGTTAGATGTTGAATATTGGTAGCATGAATTTGGCACTCCCTTTTTTCCAACATTCTTAGATTAGGCTAAGAAAATCCCGAAATTTCAATATTTGATATTATAATTCTGCAATATATTAAAAATAAATATATTGTAATTATAATTTTCGTCAATCTTTATTTATATTGCATTATCTAATTTTGAAACAAAATCTGGAATATATATGAAAATTTGCTTTACATTAATGTTATCTTTTTTATTAATAAGCAACAGTTTACTTGCGAAAAATACTATTGAAAAACAAAATAATAATCACTTCGCTACTTTTTTTGGCATTACTACAAATACACATAACCGAAATTCGGATTTTACTGTTGGATTAGATTATGAGTATATATTACCTGCTTTAAATAATACAATCGGATTTGGCTTATATGCCGAATATGTTAATACAGAGCATAGTGAATATCTAATTGGACTGCCAATTTTCTATCATCTTGATAATTGTTGCAGAATCTTATTTGCACCGTCGATAGCTATGAGTAAGGAGGAATCTCTTGAGAAGAATGAGCTTACCATGATGAAAGAACTGAAAACAAAAAATATTACTAAATTTCTGATTAGAATCGGTTCTACTTACGATTTTCATATAAATAGTTTTACTATTTCCCCTACTTTTCTGATAGACTATGCTGAATCTGAAATTTCGATTGTTTACGGATTAGGTTTCGGGATTAGTTTTTAAAAGTAAAATGATTTAAAGAAAAATTCAATAAATAAAAAACCCCAAGCTCATCTTGGGGTTTTTATCTAAATCATGTAATCTAAACTATATAATCAAAATTATGAAATCATTCCGAATTCTTTGCCTGCTTCTTCAAATACCTCTAACATTTTATTTAAATGTTCATCTTCGTGCGTTGCCATATAGCTGGTACGCATCATAGACATAGTAGGAGGTACTCCCGGCGGAACAAATGCATTAACAAATACACCTTTGTCGTAAAGCATTCTCCAGAATAAAAATGATTTATCTACATCATGAGTGAATACCGGTACAATAGCTGTCTGACTTCTATAAATATCGAAGCCGATTTTATCAAATCCGTCTCTCATATAATTTGCATTGCGGATTAGTTTGTTAACTAACTGCGGTTCTTGCTTCAAAACCTCTAAAGCGGCAAGTGCAGAAGCAACAGAAGCCGGTGTCGGGCTCGCACTGAAAATCAGAGCAGGGGAGTGGTGCTTAACATAATTAATTACTCTCTCCGGTCCGGCAAGAAACCCACCTAAAGAAGCAAACGTTTTTGAGAAAGTACCCATTGTAAGGTCAGTTTTATCAACCAAATCAAAGTGAGATGCTGTTCCTCTGCCACCTTTACCGATTACACCGGTTGAATGAGCATCATCAACTAATACTTTAGCTCCATATTTTTCTGCTATTTTTATTAGATCAGGTAAATTTACAATTTCCCCACTAACTGAAAATACCCCATCTGTAACAATAAACTTTCCGGCTGAATCAGGTATAGTTTTCATTACTCTTTCAAGGTCATCCATGTCATTGTGTTTATAGCGAACGAAATCGACAAAAGCCCCTTTGGCAGTAACAGCTGCATTAATGATAGAAGCGTGATCTTCTTTGTCGCAGATTACATAATCGCCCTTTTGGCAAAGTGTAGAAATTATACCTAATGCAGTTTGATATCCTGTTGAAAATAACAGCACGGATTCATAACCTAAAAATTCAGCTAATTTCTCTTCTAATTCTATATGTAGCTCTATTGTACCTGTTAAATAACGAGAGCCGGAGCATCCTGTCCCATACTTTTCTATAGCTTTTATTGCCGCTTCTTTTACTCTGGGGTGTGCTGTTAAGCCCAAATAGTTATTAGAGCCAGCCATAATAACTTTTTTGCCTCTCATCTGGACTACAGGACCTTCATTTTCTTGAATTGGTCTGAAGTAAGGATAGAGTCCCAACTTTTTTACATCGTCAGCTCTTGTAAAATTATAGCATTTTTCGAATAAATCCACGTTAACTCCGTTTGATTATTTTTATAATTCTGTTTTTATGTCCTATTTAACAAACAACAAATATCTAAAATATTTTTGTTTTATCAAAATAAATTTTCAATTTATAAATATTGAGGCGGTTGAAAAAATTAATAATATTGCCAAATCGCAAATCTGAGTGTAACGAACAATCCCGAATTATCAACATTTAGCTTTATCCGGATTTTTCACTTCGTTCAGAATGACAAATTTTAGACAGCCTCATACAACCACTCTTAGGAATTCTTCTTTTAAAAAAAATCACTAATCTTATGATTTATTATATAAGCTCTTTTTCCACAGGGACTTTAAAAAGTGATATATCTTTTATGTTTCTGTCGTATAAATATCAGACAGTTGCAATATCCTAAATATTCAATTTACAAGTGTTTATCAACCTGATGGTTAAGTGTCAGTTGCATTTCCGATAAAAAATTAATTCGAGTTTTGCAACAGGCATAAACTTATTAAAATCTATTTCAGAGGGCTTGCTATTAATGGTAATTTAGGCAAATCCTCTTCGTTTAGCTTTAATTCTGCGTCCTCAAATAGCAAATCCGGAACAATAGCTGAAGCGGTTTGGAACTGGCTACCGCCATAATTTAATAATCCGCCAACAGATGAAGAAAAATAGTTCAATATGTTTTTTTCTTTACCAACTAAGATAATATCTTTAAAAGACTGCGGAGTCAGATTGTTAATTTCAGTACCGCGTACTAATTCTTCGCTACCATCAGGAAATACTTTGTACGCCTCTATTACTGGCATCACTTTGTTAAATCTCGGAGTAAAGAGTCCGGCTGTATTCAATTGAGAAAATGTAGTCATAAATACATTAGCATTCATAATTCTTTTAATAATTATTCCATAAGCTAATTCTCTGTCTTTGCATAAGTTAATAAGTTTAGCTTTTAAATCTTGATAAGATTTGGCATGCTCCGTATCAGAATCTAAAATAATGTTAGAGACAGCAGCCCCTCCGTTTCTAAAATGTCCGTTTGATGTCTTTACCCTTTTGGTTGGCGTTCTTGAAGACAGTAGAGCTTTTAAATAGCCATTAATTACCAAATCGACATCTTCGGCTTTTACTCCTTGCTCGTCTGTTTTGTAATTAGCAAAAAGCTGAATACCTTTATACTCTTTAAGAGAAGGATTGTCTGACACATTCAGAAATTCAGGTAATACCCTGCCGCCGATTTTATTTTGAAACATAGATAATCTTTCATTAGACTGTTTTCCTTGCTCAGTATATAAATCTCTCTGAGCAGCAAGCTGAGGAGCAAATATTTGAGCAAATATCTCGCTGGAGGCTTGACCGGCAAAAAGTACGGGACCGGAATATGATTCATCTAATGTTTTTGCATTTCTTAATGTACTGATTTTATTAGCTGCTTCGATAATTGCTTTTTCTAAAGAATCTTTTTTAGGTAATTGATTTGGCAGTATGGAATATGCGGAATAGAAATTTGCGATAGGCATTCCATCAATAGCTTGAGCAAAACCGGCAGCTTCTAATCCGGTATGTGCATTGGTTCTAACGTATTGAGTACCTTCGGAATTTACATAGTATATAGTTTCGGGTACATATTCGAAATTAATAGTTGATGCTTGTATATCATTATAATTTATGAAAATTGACGAAAGTTCCTTAGCCAGCTTTTCAAAATCTTTAATATTAATTATTGGAGTATTAAATATATCATTATTTTTTGTAGGACTCATCTTAGAAAAGTCAGGAGTGGTGTCTTTGCGTACTTTGTTTTTCATAGATGCTATTTTTTTTGAATATACTTCTACAGCTTGTTTATAAGCGGCATCGGTTGAAAGCCATAATTCTCTGCGTAATGAAGCATAGTCCAAATCTAAAGGAATAGTTCTCGATACAAAAGTTTCTTCATCGTCATCGGAGCCGAAAAAGAAGGCAGAGAAATCCAAGAAATTTGAATTATCAGATTTATAATTGCCAACTCTAAGGTTAACTGTTAGCTTGGCGGATTTGTTACAGCCAGATTGAGTTAAAGCCCCGAGAGAAGCACTTACGTTATACGATTCTTTTAATGAGACTCTATACTCAATATAATATGGAATTTCTAAATTATCAATTTTCAAGCTCTTAATGGAACGAGATATTTCATCGTTCATAGCTCTTATTATCGGATTTTCGTCGGCTAATGATTTGCTTGAAAATAATACTAATATTAAAAAGCAAAATAATAATATATTTTTAAAACTTAGTGTTTTTAATTTCATTTCTTTTTATTCCTTTATTATGGGTTATTGCCTTGAATTGGAGCCGGAAGTATCGGCAATTTAGCTTGTGATTTTTTCTTTTTTTGAACTTCGATTTTATTGACTAATAAAGTGGCTGAGGCGGCACTAACCGGTACACCGCCGGATTCGGCACCACAGATACCGTTAAATACTTCAAAATCGTCGCCGGTAGCGGTAATATTCGCAAATGTAGTTAATGGCGTACCGATTAAATCTACTCCTCTAACCATTTCGTCAGGTCTGCCATCAACATAAATTTTATATACAAGCAGCGGATTAACGTTAAAAGAATTTGGTATAGCCCTACCGGTGAATGTAAATCCACCCTGAACTTTTACAAAAAATAAACCGAATTCTTTGTCCTGCTTCTTAGCTTCTTCTATAAGCATTTTCCTAAGTTCTGGAATTGACTTAATATTAGAAGATTCAATAATTAAATTTGACTGACGTGATACTGCTTTATTTCCGGCTTCTCTGCGCCCATGACCATTAGAATTGTTGAATCCGTCGATTGGTGAGCGAGACATCAAAAAGTTTTTAAAAATACCGTTTTCTACTACTTTAACTTTCTGAGCTTTTACACCTTCATCATCATATTTATAATATCCAGATAGATAATGCTTATTCTTTTCCTTAATTGTAGGGTCAAATATTACACTAATAATTTCTGAAATAACTTTTTCGCCGATAGAATTCTTAAATGTTTGTGCATCATCAGGGTCTTTCTGACGGTGCCCTTCTACTCTATGACCAAATATTTCGTGAAAGAATACACCCGAAGCTTCGCCGCTTAATAGTGCGGGACCTGAATATGTAGTCATCAATGGGGCTTCACGTAATTCTTTAAGTGTCTGCATTAGCTTCAATACTTCCTTAATTAACATTTCTTCGGTAGGTAATTGCTCGGGAGTAAATGCAAAAAAGCTTTCATAAAGCGGTAGGCTCATTCCGTCATCAGCTTTAGTTTGCCCTGAAATATAAATACGTATAAAAGGCTCTACTTGAAATATTTCAGTACCTTCGGTACTGATAAAATATTTTTTATTTTGCTCTAAAACCATATTTACTTTACCGAAATATATTTTATCATCATTATTGAATTGAGCAGATACTCGATTTAATATTCCTGTCCACCTTTCAATATCTATATTGATATCGAAATCTTTATCGGAATATACTTCGGATTTATCCATCGAAAAATCAGCAGAAGAGTCCTCTTCGGCTATTTTTACAGCTTTGTTTGTAATTGCCTTTTCATAAGTTTCTACAGCCGATTTGTACATTTTATCCGTAGAAAGCCAAATTTCGGATTTTAAAGCTTGAACATCATTTTCTATAGGTAAAGCAAATGATGAGCGACTAAAACCAAATGAAAATCGTTGACCTCTGATAATATGAGTATTGTCGAATTTTGGAGTTCCAACTCTTAAATCTATGTCTAAAATCCTGCTTTTTACAGAATCTATTCTATCAATTTTTCCAAAAGAAGAACTTAAACGGAGTTCTTTGGTCTCTGTTATTCCATAAGATATGAAATAGGGTGGAGTAGATTGCGATTTTAGCTCGGTATAAGCTCTGGTTAATTCTTCTTTTGCTGCTTTGAGTATATCGTTAGCATATATTTGAGTACTGTAAAGTGCTGAAACAAAAAGGATAAGTAAAAAAATTCTTTTGGGCATATTATCTCCATAAATATTTTATATATAAATTCAATATAATTAAAACGTAGTAAACTGAAAATTATTATTTTAATGCTTTTAAATTGTACTAATAGTTATAAATATCGTTATTTACAGAGTTTTATATATTTTAAGATAAATATTGCACGATAGAATGTAAACTAATTCATTATTTTTACTGTTTGAAACTCTAATTTATTACTAAATTTTAAATTAATATTTTAGGTTAAATCTTGTTTTTCTCTATATTTAACCGATTTATTAGTAAGTTTGAAAAATTGAATTTTGTAACCAGATGTTGGAGTTAAGTTATGGGGTTTTTAAATAAGGTAGTAGAAGTAATAGAAGACAAGTGTGTGAATTGTCATCAGTGCATAGCAGTATGCCCTGTGAAATTTTGTAATGATGGTAGTGGAAATTATGTTAAAATTAATGAAAACATGTGTATTGGATGCGGAAATTGTATTAAAGCCTGCACTCATGAAGCTAGAATCGGCATAGATGATGCTGATGTTTTCTTTAATGATTTACGTCGTGGCGAAAAAATTGTCGCTGTTGCCGCACCTGCGATAGCAGCAAATTTTCCGGATACATATTTGAATATTAATGCTTGGCTCAAAAACATTGGAGTAAAAGCAATATTTGATGTCTCATTCGGTGCAGAATTGACTGTTAAATCTTATCTTGAGCATGTGAAATCCAATAGTCCCAAGACAGTAATTGCTCAGCCCTGCCCGGCAATTGTTACATACATTGAAACTTATCAACCTGAATTGATTCAATACTTAGCTCCTGCTGACAGCCCTATGCTTCATACCGTGAAAATGGTTAAAGAGTATTATCCCGAATACAGAGACCATAAGGTATTGGTGCTATCTCCGTGCTATGCAAAGAAAAGAGAATTTGATGAGACGCATCTCGGAGATTATAACGTAACTTATAAATCGATTGAAAAATATGTTAAAGATAATAATGTTAATCTAAGGTCGTTCAAAGAAATAGATTATGATAACCCGCCGGCTGAAAGAGCTGTGTTATTTTCTACTCCGGGTGGGCTTATGCGTACTGCCGAAAGAGAATTCCCCGGAATTAGCGAAAAGACACGTAAAATTGAGGGCGTAGAGCATATTTATCATTATTTCAAAGATTTACCTGAATCTATAAATAATAATGAAGTACCGCTACTTATTGACTGCTTAAATTGCTCAATGGGGTGCAACGGTGGTCCAGCTACCATGAATCAAAAAAAATCATTAGATAAAGTCGAATCATTGATTGAAAAACGTTCCGAGAAAATGAAACAGTTCTATAAGGCTTCTTCAAATAAATCAATATCTAAAAATATTGATGACTATTGGAAACCTACTTTATATGACAGAAGATATGTAGATAATTCTTCTAATAATATTACAAAAATTCCAAGCGATGCCGAGTTTACAAATATTTATCATGCTATGATGAAATTTTCTGAAAAAGACCATTATAATTGTGCTGCTTGCGGATATGGGCATTGCCAAGAGATGGCGATTGCTATCTATAACGGGCTTAATAAAGCTGAGAATTGCCATTATTATAAAGAAGCTTTATTGCAAAAATTATCAATTACTATTAAAGAAGATTTACATTCGAATATTGATAATTTAAAAGATGGTAATGATAATCAAAATAATAGTGTTACCAATATGGCGGCTTCTATTAAGCAGTATATTGCTACTGTTAATAATATGAAGCAATTAGTTAAAACGCAAAATGATAATATCAATGGAATTGCTCAATCTATGACCGAATTAAGTAACGGGATAGAAGGTGTATTCCAGCATTCAGAGAAGTCAGCTGTTCACTCTCAAAAAAGTTTAACCGAAGCAACTAAAGGTGTCGATAAAGTAAAAAATCTGACAGAACAGGTTAATAAATTTGGCATTAATATGAAAAATATTAGTGAAGAAGTCTATAGTGTTTTGCTACTCACCGATAAAATCAGCAAAATGCTGAAAACTATAGTTGAAATTGCAAATCAAACTAATCTGCTTGCTATAAATGCGGCTGTAGAAGCTGCCCGTGCAGGCTCTCATGGTCATGGGTTCTCTATAGTTGCTGGAGAAGTCAGGAACCTTGCCGCGAAAACTTCAGGATTAACTAAAGAAATCAGTGATGTGATTGATTCTATTAAATTAAATGTGAATTCCGCCGTTAAAGAAACTAGTAACGGATTGAAAATGTCAGAAGTAGGAACTAAATTTGCTGAAGAGGCTCTTATTGGAATGAATGATGTTTTAGAAAATGTCGAACATATCAATGAAATGGCAAATGAAATTTCTTGGATTACTAAAGAGCAACAAAGTGCCTCTCATGAAATATTAACAAGTACGGAATATTTAAGTAATGCAAGCCATGAGGTAGATGATACATTAAAAGATCAAATCTCTTCAATGAGAGAAATTATTAACTCTTTTAACATTGTTAAACAAGTTACTTATAATAATATTGATATTGCTGATAATATAACCGAGGTTGCTAATAAATTAGAAGAAGAAGTTCACAGCATTTCATCATAAGTGAATTAAAATATAAAGTTATAAAGTTCGTAAAGTTATAAGGTTCGTAAAGTTGAAAGTGGGAATTGGGAATTGGGAATTGTGTGCCTCCCTACTACGCTCTGTGTAGTGGGGCTAGTGGTTGAAAAACCTTTTAACCCCACCCAAACCCTCCCCAAGGGGAGAGCTTAAAGATTATATATGGGAAATGGTGGCTGGGGATTATTAGTGGCTGAAAATCTATCAACCACCCCCTTAAGACTATCTAAAAAGTTGTCATTCTGAACGAAGTGAAGAATCAAGATAAAGCTAACTTACTGATAATTCTGGATTCTTCGTTACACTCAGAATGACGATTTGGCAATATTATTAATTTTAGACAGCCTCAGAGGCTTTAAGATTATAAATTGGAAATGGTAGCTGGGGATTAGGGGCTGGGGGCTTAAATCCCTCTCATTGAGGGCTGGTATCGCGAATAAAAGCAGTGAAGAAGCAAAAATAATCAAATCTAAAGTAAGTTTATACGTTATATTATTTTGTAATTAATATGATTGTAAAATTTAAAATATAATATAGGGCGATTATGGGACATTATGATTATTGGATTGAGTTCTTGATATTTGTTGTAATACTTTTAGCCTTGGATTTATTAGTATTTAATAAAAAGTCTCATGAAGTAAAAATTAAAGAAGCACTTCTCTGGTCTGCATTTTGGATAGCTTTAGCTCTTGGTTTCGGATTAGTAGTTAATTATCAGCTAGGTCAAGAGAGCATGATGCAGTATTACGCTGCTTATCTAATGGAGAAATCACTAAGTTTAGATAATCTGTTTGTATTTGTGTTAGTATTTTCTTATTTCAAAGTTCCGCCTCAGTATCACCATAGGGTATTATTCTGGGGTATTATCGGAGCATTGCTAATGAGGTTTTTATTTATAGCTCTTGGAGTAGCACTAATTCAGCAATTCACTTGGATATTCTTTATATTTGGGGCAATATTGATTTATTCGGCTTACAAAATGATAAAAGAAGAAGACAAAGAAATTCATCCAGAAAAGAATATTTTAATAAAGCTTTTCCGAAAAATGATGCCTGTAACTACTGATTTTGGTAATGGCAAGTTCTTTGTAAAGATAAATCATCAGACTCATGCCACTATTTTGTTTTTGGTATTGATTTTTATAGAAACTACGGATTTGATATTTGCAGTCGATTCTATACCTGCTGTGCTTGCTATATCGCAAGACCCGTATATAGCATATACCTCTAATATAATGGCAATATTAGGGCTTAGAGCTTTATATTTTGCTATAGCAGGAATTATTAAATACTTTAGATTTTTAAATTATGGACTATCAGCAATTCTTGCTTTTGTAGGAATAAAAATGCTTTTGTTTCATTATGTACATATTCCCGTCGAAATTTCATTACTTATTGTCGGTGGTATATTAGTGGTAGCAATTATTGCATCGTTAATAATCGGACCCAAAGACAAGCAACCGGCTAAATAAAAAGATGCCCCCAATATCATATATATTGGGGGCTAAAATTTCTTTCCCCTGTTTTGCGTTCAAGTTATAAGAAAGTTGTAAAGATTATCAATATGATTCCCCTATTGATTCGAGTTCTAATCTTTTGTTTTCGATTGATTCTAGTTTTGTAGCCACAGCATTTGCTAAATCTAACTTCTTTGAATTAGAATAATTCAAGAGAGCTATAAGCACATCTGCGGCTTCTTCTGCAAATCTTTCCTCAGGAATATGCTTGCCTTTCCATCTTTTCTTTTCAATGTTGGCAAGCTCGCCGGCTTCTCCGTTCAATTCAAGACAGAAAAACTCGGGACTCCTTTGAGGAAAATGCTCGTTTTGATAATCATCAAATTCTTTTTGAACAGAACCGATAGAAAGCTTGACACATTCAATCAATTCATTGAATCTACTATATTTCATTGTCATCGTCTTGAGGAATATCTCTCATTCGATAGCCAACGCCTCTGATTGATTGAATTAGCGGTTTAGAACCATCTTCTCTTTCAATCTTTGATCTTAATCTCTTGATATATACATCAATGATGTTTGATTCAGGGTCAAAATTGTGTTTCCAAACGTGTTGAGTAATTGTAGAGCGACTTAAAATTCTGTTTTTATTTCTGATTAAATATTCCAACAAAGCATATTCTTTAGTAGTTAATTCTATTTCTTTACCGAATCTGTAAGCTAAGTGAGATACTGTATCAAGAATTAAATCACCGCATCTTAGTTTAGTTGATTTTTCAGGTGTTGAACGGCGTAAAATTGAACGCAAACGAGCTGCTAATTCTTCAAAACTGAATGGTTTTGGTAAATAATCGTCTGCACCTAAATCTAAACCGTGAACTCTGTCTTCAGTTGTTCCGCGAGCTGTTAACATTAATATCGGTGTAGCAATTCCTACATCACGTAATTCTTTTAATACTGTGAAACCGTCTTTGCCCGGTAGCATTACGTCTAATAAAATGGCATCAAATTGATTGTTCATTGCCATTTCTAAACCTGTTACCCCATCAGCAGCAGTTTCTACAATATAACGCTCTTCTTCGAGACCATGCTTAATAAAGCTGGCAACTTTTCTTTCGTCTTCGACAACTAAAATTCTCATAAAAAAACCCTTTTGTTGATTGATAAATAAAACAATTATTTTCTAATATATATAGGATAAATCTCCTTTGCACCAGTTGATAGTTCCAAAGAAAGATAATATAATCCGTTAACACAATAAGTACCATCGCTTCTTAGACCGTCCCAATAATCGCAATATACTGTGCCTGTCTGTCTGCTGATATTTTTAACCGGTTCGGCTACTAATCTGTTAGCCGCATCTAATATTTTGATTGTAACATTTGCATTTTCAGGGATTGTATATGTAACTTCTAATCTTTCACTCATTGGATTAAAAGGATTTGGAGCTGCTATATTTATGTATTTAGGCATAAAATTCCTAAATATAGTATCTGTTCTAATACATGAATTATCACAACAGAATCTCAAAATAATTTGTTCGGGCAGATTAATCGGTACATTCCAGATAAATCTTTCCGATGTTTTATTGACATTGGCTATTTCGGCGTAATTTTGCCCGTTATCTATCGAAAATGCGATAATAATATTGTCGCATTTAAAATCAAAACTGTTTAAATCCCAAGAAAATGTACGAGTAGGGCAAGCCGTTGTGCAAGTGTCAATTGAAATTGGGAAATGAGCAGGGCTAATCGGTAGCGGAATCACTATAGATGTATCAGAGTATTCACCCCTGAAACATATACCGCGTGCATATAAGTAAGTCCCTCTGTCTGATTCCAAACACTCGTAGAAATCAGGGCAAGGTATCTCTACACTAAGTGAAAAAGTACCGTCGATATTGATTGAGTCGCTTATATTGCGTGTCCATAAAGTATCATTATAGCTAAACTCAACTGCTACCGAATCTACACATTTAGTATTACCGGTTAAGGTAATTATTTTGCCCGGATAAATATTTAAATCAAATATCGGATTGATATTTATTTTTGGTTTATTGAAGTAAATACTTTCGGAAATATCAAACACTTTATTTGGGGCATTTGATGCACGTACTATGAAATACCCGTTGGTTCCCAATACTCTTTTATCCACTACATATTTATATTGGCAAGTATCGACTGTATTCTCATATTCGGAATGAATCAGTATAGTTGAGTCAATCTGTTCTCCATCAATAAATCCCTGATATAGTATATCTATTGATTGCGGACTCTTGATTATATTAACCCACTTAATTAAAACAGTATCGCCAGCACAATATTCATCATACACTGATGGCTCAATCACATTTAAAGTATTAAATATCTCTGAGCCGAGCACATAAGTGCTGTCGTGAGTAGTAATAATAATATCATTATACCCGTCGCCTTCCAAATCAGAAATCGCAATGTTGGAAATAGTTTGATTCTTAAATTCGATTTCGTATAAAGTGTCGAGCGGTCTGCCCATTTTAAATTCAAAAGTATTATAATCTCTAAGTTGAACAATTCTCAAAATTGACCCATCAACCAGAAATATTTCGTCTTTGTTATTACTTGCACCATCGAAATCATTAACCGCAGCTACCCACCCATTAATTCTTGCACTGCATATAGTATCAAACGGAAATAGGTTTGAATTGGGAGGAGTAGGCTTTTCAATAGGGCTTCCACTGAAATATCTCATAACAAATAATTTGCTGGAAGGCACTACGAAATCTCTGCTTGACTGAGTAACTATTATTTCTTGTCCGCTATTATTCGGATAATATGGCTCCCAGCTGTTTTCTTGATTGCCGTCAATATTGCCGACTGATACTGACCACAAATGGTCTATTCCGCCACTAAATGGGATATTATCCGTTTCGAAAACGCTTGTAACAGGATCTCCGGCAATATCAAACAAATGAAGTGTTGCTTTACCGTTAGAACCGTTTCTACCCAAATATTCTTCGGCAACTAATATAAATACACTGTCCGTAGTATTTTTGTCTTTTATATGTACATAGAACGGTCTGATTTGCGGGCGAGTTCCATTGACTATTGCAGATAAATCAGTTGGTATAATATCTTCTGATATAGAAAAGTCAGAAATATCCAAACCTACTAAATAAGGTCTGCTGGCTATAGTATTAGTAGTTAAATTATAGCTCTCTATAGTAACATCGCCAAGTGAGCTGGTAGGATAAGATGGTAAAAGTATTAAATCTTTAACTCCGCCAATAGTCGTCATTGATGGTTGAAATATATTTACTTCACCTGCCAAATGTATTCTGTTATCTATTGCATCTTTTGAATCAGGTAGGGGATAGTTCGGTCCTAAATACCCGGGCACAAACTGAGCCAAACCTCTGAAATACTGAAGCTTATTAAATGAGCTGGTACTTGCCGTCGGTTGAGACGAATTAATTTGAGAATAGCAATAAAAGTTTTCGCCGATTTTTTTCCCGAATGCTGGCTTGATGCTCGCATAGAAATTCGGAGAATAGTCTCGCATATCAATTGCTAATCTTCTAATTAATTGTATAGTATCGGCATCATTATCAAATCCGGCTAAATATCCGAATGCAAGACTGTCCGGACTTTGTAATTCAATAGTTTCTAATCCTAATATCTGGATATTAGAAGAGCTTCCGTTAATTTGAGTCCTTGTTGTATCAATCAGTGATGTTACATCTTTAACATAAGGCATGTATTCTGTTAATTTGTGTGTTTTGCCTGTAGCATCAACCACAACTAATTTTCCGCTCTGAACGGCTACTATTTCATTTGGGGCATAATAATAGCCAGAAAATATTTTTGGATTATTGATTACATTACCAATAAGTGGTTTAATATCTCCAGAAATGGCTGATGTTGACCACTTTATTTTAATCGAGTCGATTTCTTGATTCAAGGATTTCTTGGATATATAACGTGTACCCTCCGAATTTCCTTCCGGATACAGCCAATTAGCCGAACTTGCCGGCTGGCAGTTTAGATAACCGTTATTAATGCAAAGTATTGCAACTATCCATAATATCAATGTTTTATTCATATCCCTCACAAAAGCTTTTAGTGCTTTTTTATTCTTTTTTTTACAATCAAAGTACAAAATTTGTGATTTCATCTTTCTTTCACAATCTATTTAACCTTAAAATAACAAAAATAATTTACAAATCCAAATAAAAATTAGAAATTATTGTACCAAAATTGAAAAAAGTTGATTTTTTATTCGTTATTTGGTTTATAAATTAAACAAAACAGTATAATTAATTGAATTCTTGCGTTTAAATCCTAACTCAGCCCAATAGAACAAAAATTGTTTATCAAAACAAATCAAATTGAAATATCAATTGACTTTTCAATTGATATTATACAAATCCAAAGTTAAACCTTAATATATATTGTATTATTTATATAGTGATAATAAGAAGGAGAGAATATATGTTCGGCAACTATTTTATTATTTCTACCTATTATTATATAGCACCCGTTTGATATTTTTAGGAACCTTAATGCACGTCCGTTAAAATCAGACATTAAAATATTATGGTTTATATTTTTAAATTCGTTTAGATCAAATTCAGCTATACCGTATGGATTAGTATATACTGTTCTATACGGTTTACCGATATTTCCATCGAAATAACCGATAAAATGGTTTGGAACATATAGGAATTTATCACTAAAGGCTAAGGAATCATTCACGAAAATACTAATTAGATGAATTCCCGAAGATAAATCAGCAAGAGTTGATTGAGGAATATTGTAAGAATAAGTACCTTTCGGCATATCATTAGTGTCAACAATTTTGCTAATACAGGATTTTGAATTGTAATCATTCAGCTCGATTCTAACATTACCTGTCTGCATCAAATTGAAGTTTACTTTTAAATAATTCATAGTAGGGTTGGGGTATAGAATTGCATTTTTGATAGTTGCCTTGGAAATAATTCCGCCAATACTATCATAAGAATATGAAGCTTCAAGATTATAGTAAAGCATAATCTGAGCATCAGTTACAGGCTGATTAGTAAGCGAATCAATAACTTTTACATAGTAAATACTCGAAGTATTTGTTGAAGAATCATTACTTGAATCACAAGAAATTAGCAAAATAAACGCAAAAATACATAAAGTTAAAAGTCTCATTATAAAATAATATTAGTGAAAAAATCAAATATAATAATTTATTTGCAAATAATCAACTTTTATGAAAAGCGGATTTCAAGAAAGTTGAAAAAGATAAAGATTTTTCTAACTCACTTTTGCTCATTAATTTATTATTTATGGGTTGTTTAATTGTTTCACGGGGTAATTGCCTTGGAGTATGAGCTATATTTGATTTCAAGGGCAAAGATTTTGCATCTTTATATATAGGTTTTCTTAATTCAAATGAGCTGTGTTCATCACTACTTAAATCTGAAATTAGAGATATATTATGATCAGTAGCTCCGATTAGTAAAGTTCTATTTTCTGCCTTAACTACAAAAAGATGACTTTTGGGCATAATCGAAACTTTTGAAATAATTTGCAAATCAAGAGAGTTAGCTTTAGAGCCTCTGTTTTTTATTAACTTTTTAATTATAAGTAGGACTGCTATTAAAAGCCCCACTACAACAGATAGAGATATAAATGCCTGTAAAATTGGCTCATTCATAGCGATTCCTTTCGTAGATGACTGTTATTTTTTTATACTTCTTAATCTATCAGCAGGGTCAACTAATGTAGTAATACGAATACCAAAATGTTTATCGATAACTACTACTTCGCCCTCTGCAACTTTTTTGCCGTTTATCAATACATCAACCGGCTCGCTTACTAATTTATCGAATTCAATTACGGAGCCTCTTCCGAGCCTTAATATATCTCTAATAAGCATATTAGTTCTGCCTAATTCAATTGATACCGGTAATTGAAGGTCATAGAGCAATTCCAATTTTGGGTCAAGCGGAGAATAAATAGTAGAATCTCCGTTATAGTCCATTTCCGGAAATTTTGCATTATCCACCTGCACCGATGAATCATAATCCATATCAGCACCAGATGATTCATCTAATGATATAGCACCTCCACTAATGAGGGCATCAATTTCATCTTGTGTCATCGACATATTTATCTCTCCTCTTTGTAAGTTAAATCTTGGTCAACTAAATCTTCTTCATTTAAAATATGTGTTACTCTTACGGCTTTTTTGCCGTCAACGCTGCCGGGTCTAGCTGCAAGTTTGCGTTTGCCGGCTATTATAAGTTCTATTTCTTGATTGACTTTTTTCTTCATTTTTATTACGTCGCCATTTTGCAATTCCATAAGTTCTCTTACACTAATAGCTGCTTTGCCTAATTCCGCGATAATCGGTAGATATGTAGTAGAAATTTGTTGTTTTAAGACATCCATATTCTCCTTCATTCGTGCCGGAGATTGCTTAGTTGCCTGTGTAGTTACCTGCTGACGGTTAAGTCGGGCAAGTACTTCCTCAAGTGCGAAAGTAGGGAAGCAGAGGTTCATCAGATAAGTATGAACTCCAATATTGACATCAAAAGAGACTACAACCACAATTTCAGATGATGGTGCTATTTGAACAAAGTCTGCTTCCATCTCTAATCTCTCATATTTAAAATTAAGCTCGGCTATTGAACGCCATGCATTGCGAAGATCAGTCAAAGCATGTTCGATAATACTTCTTATAACTGCTTGCTCGATAGCGGTAATTGTCCTTGGTTTTGGCTGTTGGTCTGCAGCTCCGCCGAGTAGTCTTTCAATAACAGTGAGAGCTAATTGAGGACTAATTTCCAAAATTCCGTTTCCATCTGTTCCTTCAATATCAAATACATATAAACAGCTCGGATTAGAGACAGAGAGAATAAACTCTGAATAAAATAATTGGTCAACAGAGGTAACGGTGATAGACACTACAGTTTGTAATTTAGAGACCAAATAATATCCGAATACTTCGGCAAAGCTCTCGTGAACTGTCTGAAGTGTTCTTACTTGATTTTTTGAAATACGATTAGGTCTGCGAAAATCATAATTTGATATTTCGCCTTTTGTTACTCTGCCGGTTAAAATGTCATCGACGCTAACAGCACCGGAAGTCATCTCTGAGAGCAGACTATCTATTTCATTTTGTGATAAAACTTCAGTCATTGTGCAAATTCCTTTTTGCTTATTATTTCCTAATTACAACTGATTCAATACTGACATAATTAAACCATTATACTAAGTAATTACTATGCACTTTGCATAATAAATTTCGGAATAGAAACTTTACGTAAAAATATTTTATTTTTTATGAATATCGGTTTTAATTCCGTATGGAATTTAATTTCCAATGAATCCCTTAAAGTGCTTAATTGCTCTAAAGAACGAGAACCTACAAATTTAGTAACAAATGAAGATACCTCACTCATCAGCTTTGGTGGCAGAGTAGCTCCGGCACCTGCACCGTGAGCTCCACCTTCGGCAGCACCTTCTGATTCGGGCAATCTGTATTCTAATCCTAACTGGAGAACTACATAGTAGTTCGGAGGATTAGTATTGGCTATTATATCCGGAGTCTGTACAAAAAGCACGCCTTCTACATCACCCAATGCATCAGTTTCTTCTAATTTTGTCAATTCTTGCTTTAATTTTAGCTTTTCTTCTTCTTCAGGAGTAAGTTCTTTTGCTTCTTCAACCTTGGTTGAGTCGTTTCCTCCATGAGAGCCTATTATATCGGGTCTAATAAAAAACCAATAAAGACTGAATACTACTAATATCATAAATAGCACAGTGCCTCCGATAATACTGACTACGGGAATTAATTTCATATCCCCGCCACCTCTTTTTTTGGGTTTTTCAGGTATCTGAAGGTCATCTTTTTTTACTTCTTCACCTTGTTGTTCTTTTTTGTCTTTTGCCATAATTCTATTTATAATATTTTAACAATCAATTTTTATTCTTTATAAACTACAATTTTTATAAACTACAATTCTAAATTTCTATAATCTATAAACAATCAAAATTATTGTATATATATCGACAATAATTTTAAAATATACAATAATCATACATAATAAATAAAAAACTATGCCATTAAATTGATGTTTACTAAATCTAAGAAATTCAACCTTATTGACAGTCTCAATTATTTGCTATAGTTTTATTTTCAGAAAATCAGTTCAAATTCAAACAATTGTCTAATATTGAACATTTTTAAAATACTAATAAATTTATATACAAAATATTAGTTATTGTAAATTTCTTTGTTAATCACATCATTGATTTCTAATAAAGTATCGTCTAAAACATCATTAATGACAGTATAGTCAAATTGGTTACAGAACTCCATTTCCATTTTTGTCCTATCTATTCTGACCTTTACCTGTTCATCTGTTTCTGTATTCCTGTCTTTTAATCTTTGCTCTAATACTTCTATACTCGGTGGAGAAATAAATATTAGCAAAGAATTTTCAGGAAAATGTTTTTTAATTGACAAAGCTCCCTTGACATCAACATCAAAAAGCAAGATTTTGTCTTTAGCTAATTCGTTAACTGTAATGCTTTTTAAAGTACCATAGTAATTATTGAATATCATTTCGTATTCTATCAATTCATCATTTTTAATTTTTGAGTCAAATTCGTCAACAGTAAGGAAATGATAATGTGTGCCGTTAATTTCACCCGGGCGCATAGCACGAGTAGTAGCAGAAATTGAAAAGTGAATATCTTTAAAATTTTCCAGTATATATTTTGCTATTGTCGATTTACCCCCGCCACTGGGAGATGAAAGAACTAAAATATTTTTTTTATATTTCATTTGAAAAACTTTCTATTGGGAACCACAAGTGTTTTTTAAGATTTACTCTGTTATCTATAAATTCTATTCCTTCGCATTCAAGCAATTCCTGCATCATAAAGGGAGTAGGGAAATATTTCTTTCCGCTTAATTCGCCATTTCTGTTTACTACTCTGTGGCAGGGTAGATTGCTTGGTTTTCCTAAAGTAGAGTTCAATGCGTATCCGACCATTCGCGAAGATGATTTTGCTCCTATTGCTTTGGCAATTGTTCCGTAAGTAGTTACTTTACCGAAAGGTATTTGAGCAACAAGCTCAAATACCTTTTCGAAAAAATCATTACTAACCATGAAAACTATTCCTCAGTTGGAGTTGGTTTATCATTTTCAGCATTAAACACATACAAAGGTTTAGCTATTCTTTTACGTTTTGGTGTACCGTCTGGATTAGTACCGGACTCGACAGTTACTTTAGTATCGTTGCCTACATTTGAGTTATTTTCATCGAAATTATGATGATAATCCCTTCTATTAAAGCTGTCCTGCCTATTGAAATTATCCTGTCGGTTGAAATTATCTTGTCTGTTATAGTTGTCGTAACTATTATATTCTTTTCTGGCATTATCTCTGTTATTTGCTGAGTTTTCCCAACTGTAACCGTCTGATGGTCTGTCATTAAATGAAGTATCTCTGTTGTAAGCCGGTCGATTATTAGCTGCCGGTCTTGAATTGTAATTATTATACGGTTTCTTTTCTCCGTATGAACTGCTACCACTATATGGTTTCTTTTCTCCGTATTGACTGCTACCGCTATATGGTTTTTTATCTCCGTATGTACTGCTGCCACTATATGGTTTCTTATCTCCGTATTGACTACTGCCACTATATGGTTTTCTGTCGCTATTTTGATTAGCGGAGCTGTAAGGCTTTTTCTCAGAATTATAAGAGTCGTTATACGGCTTTTTTTCATTATAGACATTGTTATATGAATTGCCACTATTGCCATTATTATAAGATTTATTATCTCCGTATTGATTAGGAGTGTATGGCTTTCGTTCTCCATATTGCGGTTTATCGCCACTATAAGATTTCTTTTCGCCGTATTGTGGCTTAGAGAATCCGCCGGGTTTTTTATCGCCATAATTTGGTTTGCTTTGATACGGTTTAGAGCCGGAGCCAGGTCTCGGAGCATTAGCTCTACCCGGAGCACCGGGCTTGCGAGGTCCGGGCTTAGCACCTTTTCTATCAGTCTTTTTGTCTTTAGGCTTTGATTTCGCATCTAATTTATGAAGCTTTTGTTCAATTTCTCTTGCTTTGTGAGTCTCGGCTTTTTTGCTCTTTTTATTAAAGAACCAATCAGATATTCTATCAATAGTAGATAACCATTCTTCAGGGTATGAAAATACACTAAATGTTTGGTCTCCTTCTTCTTGCTCAACTTTATCTGGGTCCTTTTCGTAAGCCTTAACAAATTCTTCGTGTACCCAATAAGCGATTTTCCTTAAATCATTTCTGCTAAACTCAAATTCTCTTTCTTTTAGCCGTTTGAAAATTGTATGCGACATAATTACTGTGATTTTAATTGAACAAAATATAAAAAATTTCTATTACTTACTATTAAGCAAGTTAAATTACGAATAATATTTGAACTTATCAAATAAAAAATCTAATCGATAACGAATTTTATATAATCAGACATTTTTAATGCTGACAATACACAGAAATACGTCCCTTTGGGCAATTTGTTGCCAAATTTACTTGAAAAATTCCAAGAAAAATCATACTTACCTTTTTGTAAATCAATAGAGTATATAACGTCGATTATCTTACCCTCAATATTGTATATTTTTAGGTCAGTAAATGAATCTTCCTGTAATTCAAAACAAATATTAATTGATTCTTTAGCCGGAATAGGGGAGACTTTAATTTGAAATTCAGGATTGTGAGTTAAAGTATTTATATCTAATTCACCGAAACTTTCTATTTTAAAATCCCATATACCTCTGCCATAAGTCCCAAATCTCGCAGTACTTATATCATCTAAATATTCAACTGTCCAATAAGTTTGGTCCGGAGTAGTTAATCCGGAAATATCATACCATTTTTTTGAAATTGTCGAGAAAGCATACGGTCCCACTTCGCTGGCTCCGAATATCCATTTACCATCGGCACTTATTTCAATATCAAAAATCAATGTTTCGGGAATTCCATTATTTGCTTTGACGAAAGTATTGCCGCCATCAATTGAATAATAAAATGGTGATTCATCTGAGCCTGAGCCGGCAATAAATACATTGTTGTCATTATTTGGGTCTATAATTAATTTATTTCCGTAAAAGTAGTGAGCACCTGCACCCATTACAGAGCTAGTCATAGTCCAGTTTGAACCTGCATTAGTTGATTTATAAAAGTTACCACGAGTAGTTATGGCATACCATAAATTTCCGTTTTTAGTGGAAATAGCCAAATAACTGACTTTATTATCATCAAGATTAGAATTAAAGTCAAAGTTCAATTTTTTATGATTAATAGTCGAACTTTGTAATGTTAGTTCCCAAATATTGGAGCTACCGTTTTCACCACCACTTATAATATAAGCTTTTCTAGGATTTGTCGGGCTGGCGATTATTGGCGGTAGCCATAACCAATCAGAACCGACAAAGCTCCATTGGTTAATATGTTCTGCTGAAGAAGCTAAATTTTCAAATGTTATAGTAAATCCCGGATAATTTGCCCATAGAATATTGCCTCCATCTGAAGAAACTAAATGACCATAATCTCCGCTTATTACTTGTTCGAAAGTTGCAAGTTTATTTTCAGAAATAGAAATTGATTTTTGAAAACCTTGGTCTTGAGCCCCCGCAAAAATTACATCTCTGTCTTTTCCAAGAGTATAAGTCGAATAATACTGGCTGGTATTAAGAGTTTGCATAGCATAATTTTTAACATTTTCCGAATAATCATCAGAGAGATAAATTCCACCATCAGTACAAATAAATGTCTGCTCGTTTTCATCTCCGGGTTTATTAAAAATCAGAATGCTTGGAATATCTGCATGCAATTCATTTTCAATATCATCATAATAATCCGCCCAGTCATTGATAAGAGTCCATGACTGACCGTAATCATAAGAATAAAAGCAATTAACACCACCACAGACCATATATCCATCGTCTCTATTATTAACATCCCAACTGTTATCATCGAAAAAGTTGAAATCATCAATTTCACCATTTTTTTTAAGCTCACCGGTAAGTACATTAAATTGTGCGAAGTCAACCGCTGATTTATTTGGGTCAATATCACTTCGCCTAGTAAGTGCAAAAAACAAAAGATTACTATTGTAACTGATTATACCCTTCATTCGAGTATTGTAATATCCGAAATCCAAGCTATTTAAATCAATAGTAGTAATAAATTCCGATTCGGCATTCAAATCTATCGAAAATAATGAATCGCCTGTGAAAAACATTGCTTTATCTGCAGAATATTTTGGAGCCCATATATCACAAGATGAAAGATTAGAGTATGTCGTTTTAATTTGGTTAAAGCTTTCGCCATTATTGTTTGATAAATAAACTTTTACAGTATTCTGCCATAGATCATTATCCCACTCATTAGCAAGGATAAAGATTGAATTAGATGGATCGTCTAGAAAAAGTACTCTTTTAATTCTTCCGTATTGAGTTACTGATTCTAATCCGCTTGATTGTTGCCAGATAGTCCCTTGATTGTCAGTATAGTAGCATTTAGTAGGTCCATTGCAAGCGGTAAATACTCTCTCAGTATTGTTGAATTTTAATAATTTGATACCCTTAATTTCATTAAAATTATTATAATCATTAAGGCTTTTCCATTTCTTATCATTTAGGCTACTTACCCAGACATTACCGCCATCTGAAGCTGCATATAGCAGATTCTTTTCATAATCGACATCTGCAGTTTTTATTCTGCCGGATATATTATTTGAGCCACGTTCAATCCATTTTGCATTGAGAGCTCCACCGGCGAATGATTCTAAATCACCATATAGCTTATCAGATTTTTTGATTCGCTCTTTTATTTGGGATTCTTTATTTTTGGATTTTATATTTCTGATTTCATAATTTAGAACTCTCCAATTCATACTGTCTCTGGTATAGTGCATATCATTGTACCATTGCTTTCTCTGCTCCTTGAATTTGTAATCAGCTTCCTTGTTAATTTGAGCAAAGGACTCACAACTAAATATAATTGCAAATATTGCACACAGATAAAAAGACTTTCTCATAATCTATTCCATATTTTAGTAAAAACAACATTACGAAAATTATGATATTTTTCGTTAAATTCAAACAATTATTTTGAATTTTATAAATTTATTCTAAGTAAAACTGTTGCAATAGTCAGTATATTTTGCTAAACTACTTATTTAAAGCTGACTAAAAACTATCTTGTGTTGAGCTTAGGGGGAGAGCAAGATACTAAGAATTGATTCTTCTGAAAACAATTGAATTCTACGAATAAATAAAAAAAGCCGTTCCTAAAAAAAGAACGGCTTTGGAAAAATCTCAAATAAGATATGATTAGAAGCCAAGTTTGAATAAGTAAGAAAGACCAATAGAAATACTTATTGGTGTTGGATTATATTTGCTTCTTGCTTGGTCGTAAGAGATTCTAGTATATGAGCCACCGCTTGGAGTATTGATTTTTTCAATTTTTTGATTATAAGCATAGAGATAATTCTTGTAATCTTTATAAAGTGCTTTTAATGGATAAGAACCCATAATATTAAGTTTTAATTTTCCGGAAGAGGAATTAACAAGCGTTATGCTACCACCGATAACAACATCAAATTGAGTTTCAATATATGAATCATTTGTGTTAGACAATGAACTAAAAGTTCCACTATCTTCATCATATCTTTTTACTATAATAGCTTCATTTTTATCATCTTTCGTATTTTCAGCTTTTGCGGATTTAGGAAGCCCGATTTTCATACCGATAATAAAACCACCAAGATATAGAGAAGGCTGGATAGTAATAAATTCATAGGTTTCTTTAATAGTATTAGAATCGTTAGATTCATCTAAAGGATATGTAGAAAATGCAGTTTGAGAATATCCAGCATTAAGTAAAAAGCCTACTGAAGACTCAGTGCCAAATGGTACATAAAGGCTAAAGCCGGCATCAGGGGCTGTAGCATTCGGGGAAAACAATCTGCTCTGAGGTACACTATAAACAGTAGAAACATTAGCTCCTAAATAATAACCAAAATAAAGAGCGTAATTTGGGTTGTCTTTGTTTTTTGCATCCTCTTCGGCTTGTTTCAATTTTTGTTCTTCGGTTAGTTCAGGTCTGTTAAATGTAATATCAAAACCTGTATTAAAAAAGTTTGGATAACCTACAGATGTTCTAAAAGAGAACACATCACCAATATGAAATCTAAGACCTGCTTCTATGCCTGCTGTAAGTCCACTACCATAATCTGATGAAGTTGAAATATTAAAATTTGGTATACCAACAGGTAATGATATGTCTGAACTGTAATCTGTACTGTAATTAGTATAACCCAAGCCTAAGCGTACATAAGGGTCAATTTTACTATTCGGCATAAAATGATATAGACCTGTAACCAAAAAAGTAATTTTTTTATAATCTATTTCGTTAATATCATAATTATTTGAAATAGATGATGAATAGTCTTCACTGTAACTACTGTAATTCAAATCAAAACCAAGCCCAATGTTATCAGTTAATCCGTATTCACCTCTTAGTCCAAAAATGGCACCTTCATTCATTAAGCCAATGTTTGTTCCTATCGATATCGCTTCTTTTTGAAAATATTGAGCATTTAGACCACAATAAGTTAAAAGAAATACTAAAATAATAAGATTTTTTTTCATAATACCCCTAAACGAAATTGATTAATATAACATAAATTATTCTCTCTAAAATAACCATTTATTTTTGAATAAAAAAACAAAATATTAATAACATTACAACAAATTTGAAATTTATATTATAAGAAAGCATGAAATATTTAAAAATAAATGATTATACCCTCCTTTTTACTCTTTACTCGCTCATAAGGCATGAGCAATTTGCCTCGTTCGAGTCTATCAAAGGAAGGTGACTTGCACTCTTTAGCATTTTTGCTCTACCTGGCAATTAATGAAAAAGGCAGACCATTAATTGTCTGCCTTTTTACGGATTGAATATCTATATTAATTCGATTCTTCTAAAGTATCAACTTGTATATCATAGCTATTGCTATTAACTTTAATTCTCATAAGTTTAGATGATAACGGTTTAATATCATCGCTCTTTTGAATTGTAGGTTTAGCAGCAGGGGTGGCTTTAGGTTGGTCAGTAATTTTTCTGACTTCGCATTTAGCATTACCTTTTAAGAATGTAATACCTTTTGATTCGCCGGAGACAGCTATAAACAAATTCTCTTCGGTAACAGGAATATTCTCATCTTCCAATACCTTTTTCCAATGTGCTAAGCCTTTTTTAGGAATTCTTTCGGCTATATCAATTGGATTTTCAGTAGTAGGTTCAAGCTTTAATTGCTCAGAGGCGATTCTCATCACTTCTGCATCGGGGGCGACCGGAGTCTTGCCGAAATAACCTAATACCATCTTACCGTAACCGTCAGCAATTTGCTTCCAAGGACCAGCCATAACATTATTATATGCTTGCTGGAAGTAGAATTGAGAAACAGGAGTAACGGAAGTACCGAAACCACCTTTAGTAACAACTTCTCTCATCTCTTTAATTACTTCAGGGAATCTATCTAAAATATTATAATCTCTCATCATCTGTGTATTTGCAGTTAAAGCTCCGCCCGGCATAGGTGAAAACGGTATCATTGGAGATACTTGAGTGGCTTCCGGCGGGAAGAAGTAATCTTTAAGTGCATGCTGGAATTCTTCTTCATAAACTCTTACTTTTTCGATGTCAAGACCCA
The DNA here is from genome assembly GCA_942493235.1 of uncultured bacterium. Classification (GTDB taxonomy): domain Bacteria; phylum Bacteroidota; class Ignavibacteria; order Kapaibacteriales; family UBA2268; genus ENR-C587. Next base: position 2,514,134 of record OW818676.1, read on the forward strand.
AATCAAAGTTCTTACCTTTTAATGCGTGAAGCATAATGATAATATCCGGTTGGCTGGTTCCGCCCGATACAGGAGAAACAGCTAAATCAATTCCATCGGCACCGGCTTCAAGTGCAGCTAAATAGCAAGCTATCGATACACCGGCGGTCTCGTGCGAGTGAACTCTGATATGTGTGCCATCAGGCAATAATTTACGAGCCATTTTAATTGTTTCAAATACTTTTTGTGGGCTTGAAGTACCACTGGCATCTTTAAAACATACCGAATGATATGGAATGCCTGCATCAAGAATTTGTCTTAATGTTTTTTCGTAAAATTTTACATCATGAGCACCTTTGCAGCCCGGAGGTAAGTCCATAAGAGTTACTACTACTTCGTGCTTTAGTCCATGATGAACAATTCTTTCGCCACTATATATTAAGTTTTGAACGTCATTTAAAGCGTCAAAGTTTCTGATTGTTGTAGTGCCATGTTTTTTAAACAATTTGGCATGCAAATCAACTACTTCTCGCGGAGCTGTATCAAGAGCTACAGTATTAACACCCCTTGATAAAGTTTGTAAATTTGCTTCCGGACCAACAATAGCTCTGAATTTGTCCATTATCTCAAACGGATTCTCATTTAAATAGAAAAATGGAGCTTGAAAACGAGCACCGCCTCCAAATTCTAAGTGTGTAATTCCTACGTGCTTTGCAGCTTCTAATGCCGGTGCAAAGTCTTCAAATATTACTCTGCCACCAAAAACAGACTGAAAACCATCTCTAAAAGATGTGTCCATTACGTCTATAAATTTCTTTGCCATAAAATTTCTCAATAAATTTCTTAAGAACAATTAAAATCCTTACAAACATAACGAATTTGTATAGGTTTAAGTATATTTTATTTCAATAATTTTTTAAAAATAATCAAAATTAGTTATTGCTAAAACATTAATTTAATTCTAAATATTTATATTGAATATAATTAAGAGAATAATAAATAATTATTTATATATTGAAAAAATCATAAATACTTATTATTTTACCGATATAATTATATCAGTATAATAATATTGATTTGATACGCTTTATCAATTACATTGTTTTGGTTCACAAAATGTGTAAATTCATTTTTGTAATTATTTTACTACTTGTAATGAGATTTTATCATCAAGTGCGTGGTTTCAGAGCTTATGACGGTGAAAACTTATATGGCTTATCTCGTAGAGTTACTTATTTAGCAGACTCAAAATAAAAAAACCTTCCTAAGCAATGTGAGCTGAGGAAGGTTATTAGGTTAATGTTTATTCGGATTAAAACATTATAAACTTTTCTTTTGCAGTCATGCAGAATGCACATTTGTCATCGACGAATGCACCGTCATAAGTATTACCGCATACAGGGCAGACCGCATATTGAGCCGGCAGAGTATTGTCCGTACCGGAGTTAAGAGCAGCCAAAGATTTTGTATAGAAGTCCTTATGTTTCTTTTCGGTATCAATTGCCCAAGTAAAAGTCTTAATAGCTTTTACGACATTTTCGTCTTTAGCAGTTTTGATAAAATCAGGATACATAGTAGCAACTTCGTAAGATTCGCCTTCTATAGCGGCAGCTAAATTTTCAGCAGTAGTTTTTACTAGAAATTCCGGTTTGAAGCTTTCCATTTTGCCGCCTAATTCTTCTAATACTTTTTTATGATTATCTGCGTGAATTTCTTCTGCCTTTGAAGCAGCAGTGAAAAGTTTTGCAATTTGCATCTTGCCTTCTTCGGTAGCTTTAGTAGCGAATGCAGCGTATTTAGCACTGGCGGTAGTTTCACCCTTTACCGCAGCTTTTAGATTTTCGATTGTTTTAGTTGCTTCAGTCTTTGTACAACCGGAAAATAAAATTAGTGCAATTGCGAAAAATGATAATACTAATATTTTCATATAAACCACCTATTATTAATGAATAAAATCAAATTGGCATCATATAGTTATAAACGAGGTTACCGCCATAAAAACCGGTTATACTAACTGATAAAGCGGATATTAAATATAGAGCAAAAGAAATATTTAGGTATTTCTGCTCTTCTCTGTTTTTTATCTTTAAAAATATTCTGAAAGCAGCATTTATTAACACGGAAATTAATGTAATATATGCAAATAATTCGTGTATATCTCTTACTTCTCCTGCCGCACCGGACATTTCGGAAGTAAATAAAGCCCCACTTAATAAGGCAGCAAGTGCAAATAACGCACCAAGTACTAATAAGTAAAATCCTGATTTCGACATGCAGACTTCTTTTTTATAGAATAGAGAAATTAGCTCGAAAAGAAATCCTACTGAGATAATTGCTATCGGAAAGTGGACTAACATTGGATGAAGATGTGCAGTTGGAAACATATATTTAGCTCCTTAATTGGTAAAATATTATTTTAATATCTTATAATATGTTTCAAATTAACTAAATAAATCAATTTTGCAAATTATATTTTGTTAATATTAAAAATGAGAATAATCTTACTGTTTGTATTCTTAAAAAATTGTATTATTTAAAAATCTATCTTAGCAAAACCTTCCTAAACTAATGTAAGCTTAGGAAGGTAATTAAAGATTAGGAAACTGTAAATATTAAAATATTCTTTAAAAATCAATAACTATGATTATCAATTTTTACTTTTCCATTGAATATTCTATATACTAATATTTGATAAGCAAATACTAATGGAAGTCCGATTAAAGCTATTATCAACATATTGTATAATGTTGCTGCTGATGATGCTGCATTATATATAGTTAAGCTATTAGTCGGAATAGTACTGGAAATTACAAAGTTCGGGAATATTCCTGCGGCAACAAATATTATACTGCCGGCTATAATTATGCTTGACCCGAGAAAAGACATGAAATATTTTGATTTTGAGATACCCAAGGGGATGAAAACTATTCCTACCATGCAGATAATCGGAATCAGCCATGCAGCAGGATTAATCAGTACTGACAACAAATGAGCATTATACATAGTAGTCCATACTATTAATACGGCATAGAATACCAAGAATATAAAGTAACCTTTTTTAACGGTAGATTTAATTCTATCGAATAATTCACCTTCAGTTTTTAACAAAAGGAATAATTTACCATGCAATCTAATTAGAGTAACTGCGGTTAATCCTAAAAATATCGAATAAGGATTAAGCAATGTAAAGAAATTACCTGCAAATTCCATATTTTCGTCTATCGGCAGCCCGGAAGCAATATTGCCAAAAGCTACTCCCAATAAAAGTATTATCAAATAGCTCGCTACATTAAATAGTATATCCCATGTCTTTCTCCAGCTTGCACTTTCGACTTTACTTCTGAATTCGAGAGATACTGCCCGCATTATTAGGACAAGCAGAAACAGCATGAAAGCAGTATAGAAACCGGAAAATACAGTAGCATAAACATGCGGGAAAGCGGCAAATAATGCACCGCCCGCTGTGATTAACCATACTTCGTTACCGTCCCAAAGCGGACCAATCGAATTAAGCATTAAGCGTCTCTCGTCATCAGTTTTTGATACGAAATAAGTCATTCCCACACCTAAATCAAATCCGTCTAAGACTATATAACCAACGAATAATGTTACTATCAAAATAAACCAAATTATATTTAAATCCATTATTGTTCTCCTTAATTATGTAATACAATGAAATTATGCTGAAATTGCCGTATTGTCTTCAGGTCCATGTTTGATTTTACGAAGTAAGAGAAATACAAACAGAATCAAAAGAATTATATAAATCACAGTAAACATTATTAATGAGAACCAAACTTGTTCGGCAGTTACTACCTTTGAAATGGCATCTTTAGTGCGTAAAATTCCTTGAACTGCCCATGGTTGTCTGCCAACTTCTGCCGATATCCACCCCATAATATTTGAAACATGAGGAAAGATAATTAATGGAATATACAATGCCATCAGCCATTTCTGTTCAAATAATTTACCTCTCCATAGTAAGAATAAAGAAATTAATACTACACCTATCATAGTCATTCCGAGAGCCACCATCAGATGATAAGACTGAAATGTTAATTGCACGGGTGGTCTGTCTTCGGGTTTAAATTCATTTAATCCTTTAATTGAAGTTTCGGAATTAAAATCAACTAAAAACGAGAGCATTCCCGGAATGCCAATTCCTTTAACTTCTTGAGTTGACTCATCTACATAACCGAATAGCCACATAGTGCCGGGTCCTGTATTGTAATGTCCTTCAAAAGCAGCTAACTTAGCAGGTTGATTATAAGTAACCCCGACGGCACTTGCATGACCGGTAAATAATTGGAATAATGAAGCAAATACGGCAATAGGTAAAGCTATTTTGATTGAAGCCTTGGCATATTCTACATGTCTATTTTTCAAAATATACCAGCCTGAAATTCCAAGTACTAAGAATGCACCGGTCATCCAAGCCCCGCCAACTACATGTAAATATCTATCTAATGTCGAAGGATTGAATACCATAGCCCAGAAATCGGTTATTTCGGCACGAGAAATTACTTCAATGCCGTCTTTCATTTCCGTGATCAGCTTGTATCCGGCAGGTGTCTGCATCCATGAATTGGCAACTATTATAAAGAAAGCACTTAAAGTAGCTCCGAGTGAAACCATGATAGTAGCAAAGAAGTGCATCTTTGGTCCTACCTTGTTCCAACCGAACAATAAAATTCCTAAGAAAAATGATTCCATAAAGAAAGCAAATAATGCTTCTGCCGCAAGCGGACTACCGAAAATATCTCCTACCATTCTGGAATATTGAGACCAGTTAGTTCCAAACTCAAACTCTAATACTATGCCGGTAACTACACCGATAGAGAAAGTAAGAGCGAAGATTTTTGTCCAGAATTTTGTTAGCTTATCATATAGAGGGTCTTTGGTTTTTAAAAACATTCCCTTCATAAAGACAAGTACTAATCCCAGACCAATACTCATAGGCGGATAAAGAAAGTGAAATCCGGCAGTAACTGCGAATTGAATTCGAGCAAGTAATTCTACGTCCATCAAGCATCCTCCAATTAAGTGATAAATTCATTTATTATAGTATAAAAGTCACTAATTCAGGGTATATAATATTTTTTTACGGTTATGTACGATTAATATTTTAGTTCAATTATAAACAATATTTATCATAGACTAATTATTATTTACACTCTTAACTAAGACAATAGAGCTGTCAATAGCTCTTATCAAATTATAATCTTGATTAACATTAAGCTTATCGTTAGCACTAATTATTTTATTATCTGATTTAATTAGAGCAAAGCCTTTTTTTAATGGATTCAATGGCTCTAATATTTTTAATTTTGCAAAGTATTGAGAAAGAGTATTTGATTGATTTATATAATGACTATCAATCAATCTCTTTGATAATGAAACCATTTCGTCGATTTTTTGAATATTTATTTTTATGATTTCATTAATCTTTCTAATACCATAAGAATTTACTCCGGTTTCAATATCTTTAGATATATTTTTAATCAACTCGACAATTCGCCTGCTTGCGTAATCGACATCATCGTCTATTTGACGTTTAAGCTCGGTTTGCAAAATCGAAGTTGCTATTTCTGCCGCCGCGGTAGGAGTAGCTGCTCTTAAATCCGCTGTGAAATCGGCAATAGTGAAGTCAGTCTCATGCCCAACGGCTGATATAATCGGAGTTACAGCATTATAAATTGCATCTGCTACCTGCTCGGTATTATAAGACCATAAGTCTTCGATAGAGCCACCGCCTCTGCCAATAATTAATACATCAAGCCCAAGTTTGTCCAGCTCCCTAATTGCACAAACTATATCGTCAGCTGAGCCTTCGCCCTGAACTAAAGTTGGTCGGAAGTGAATAGTTGCTTTAGGAAATCTTCTTTCAATAGTACTAAAAATATCTTTAACCGCTGCACCGGTAGGGGAGCTGCTTACTCCGATATTTAAATTTATTTCTTTAATGTATTTCTTGTTGTCAGAATCGAAATAGCCCTTACTCTGTAATTTTGCTTTCATCTCTTCGAATGCCATAAACAAATCGCCTTGACCGAGTGGAGACATAGTATTACAGTCTAATTGGTACTGCCCGCGCGGAGGATATACTGAAATTGAACCACGTACAATTACTTTCATTCCATCTTTAGGAACAAAATTCAGGTTTCGACTCTTCCACATTACTCCTGATATTTGGGCAGAGTCATCTTTTAATGTAAAATATCGATGCCCTGAAGTATGCTCTTTAAAATTTGACAATTCTCCAATTACCGATACCATTCCAATACCATCTGTGAGCAAATGGCTAATTGCACTTGTCAATTCTGATACGCTTAATTTGTCTTTTCCCATTTATTTTTTTCTATTTAAATTATTCATTATTTTTACATAATACAATATAGCAAAAAATTTTTAAAATAAAAAACAATTTTATTTACAAAATGAATATTATTCGTAATACTTTTATTTATAAATTAAATAGCAAATTGGATTTAAATTTCTCCAATATCTTCAAACCATAAATTAGGATTATTTTTAATAAAATCGTTCATCATGCTTATACATGTTTCGTCTTGAAGTACAACTAATTCTACACCATTGGCTTTAAGATGTTCTTCGTCGCCCATAAATGTAACATTTTCAGCAATTACTACTTTGGGGATTTTATATAATAGTATGGTACCGCTACACATTGAGCATGGCGATAATGTAGTGTAAAGAGTAGCTTTACGATACTGAGCAGGGCTAAGTCTTCCTGCATCTTCAAAAGCGGACATTTCACCGTGTAGAATTGGGCTACCATTTTGAACTCGCTGATTATGCCCTCTGCCAACAATTTTACCATCAATTTCTATAACAGAGCCAATTGGGATACCGCCTTGGCTAAGACTTTCTTTTGCTTGAGCAATTGCCTGATTCATAAATTCGTTCATAATTAATCCTTAATAAATAATAGTGTTCAAAATTATTTCAAGTAATAAATGATATTATTCGATATTAAATCTAAATACTTAATACTAATGAATCTTATAAATGGATACTAAATTGAAAAGGGTAGAATAAAAATGCTTTAGTACCTTTTTTGCTAAATTCTAAAGTAGGGCTTGGAAATTTCACATAATTCAATGATTGCTTTACCCAATTCCAAACATTCCCGCCGTCTGGGAGTAGTTTAACTAAGTCATAATCTAATGACAGTAGATATTTTGGGTCTCCATAAACTTCATTATTGAACATTACATCATATTTATGATTTGGATTAGATAATTCAGGAAGAGTTAAATTATTAGCAGTATAGCCGATGCTAAGCTGTAGCCAATCAATCCAATAGCTTTTCCATTTTTGAGGTAACATATTATATATATTGATGCTAAGCCAAAAAGTTTGTGAACTGTAGTCATCGATAAAGATATCAGAGGGTTTACGCTTTTCATTACCAGCCCAATTAGATGGGATATAATTGAATTTAGTAGTAAAATTTTGTAAAAATGGTACGTAATACTGTGCTACATAGAAAGCAGTACCAATAATATCACAATAAAAGTCTGAAGGAGAAAATCCCCAGTTTTTTCCATATCCGTCCAATACTTCAATGTAAGTAGAATATCCAAGCCCTAACAGACCGCCTATCCAGATAGATGTTTCATTGTCAAAGCCTGACCAGAGCAGGGCTTCATTCATAACATAAGAATTAACAACACAACCGTAAATATGCCCTACCTTATCTACATACAGTGAATAGCGACCGTCTTCCATTATTTTAAAATCAGTTCTTTCTTTCCAAATTGTATTCATCTGTCCTATATGCTGCAGAATAAATACTGTAGTATATAATGCACCGACAGAAATCGCAGGAATTGGCTTGATTTTTGTGTGCTTATTTGGTAACTCGCCGCTTAATGTATAGCGTGGGTTATCGGCATAATAATAATCGCTTTGTAAAATGCGGTTTGTATCAATAAGTAGAGTTGAATTTTTAATTGAAACATTATCAGTAACAGTATCATTAGAATGATCAGCTGATAAAAGCGGATTTAAGGCTAATAAAAAATATATAGATATACAAATATATATTTTTATAATAGAGGAAAATTTCATAAATTTACATTGAATTATTAATACAATATTTCTTATTAACATTGAATATTAAAATAAGAATTGTAAAAATAAGGAAAATATTTGAATAATCATTGAGCAAATGGAAAATATGGAACACAGCGGGAAAATATTTAAAATTGAAAGAGAGAAGCGAAAGCTTTCGGTTAATGAAGTCAGCAAGACTTTAAAGATTCGTGAGCATATTATTCAAGCTATCGAAATTGGCAATTATGATATATTGCCACCGGTGTATATGAAAGCATTTATTAAGGATTATTCAAGCTATCTTAAAATTGACAAAGAATTTGTTAATGAAATAATGACGAATCTTTCTCCTAAAGATGATATTCAAAAGCTTGCCGATGAAAGTGAAAAAGTAGTATTTAACCAGCCTGTTGCTCCCAAGAGGTATGAAGAAATATTTGCCGAAAATAAAATCAAAAAGCAATTTTTTAATAAGCAGAATATTGTAAACTATTTGATTTTTACTGCTTTGATTTTAATACTGATTGCTACGGTGTATTTTACTTTTTTTGATTTCGGCTCTAACGATAAAAATAATCAGAATTTCTCGTCACTTCAAAATGACACTCTTAACGTTACTAATCAAAGTAACGGATTAGCTCAAGCATATAATCCCACCGATAGTATGACTTTAACAGTTGAATCTACTGATTCTGTTTGGACAAGGATTTCAATGGACGGTAAAAAAACATTTCAACAAGTAATTCTTCCTTATAAGGAAATGCAGTTCAAAGCCTGGGAATATTTCCAAATTACTTGTGATGATGCCACTGCACTCAAGGTTAAAAGGAATGATGAATCTATACCGCAATTAAGCAGTAGAGGCAAAGTGATTAGAAATGTCAAAATTACTCGCAACGAAGTAATTAATCCTACCGCATTTGTCAAAGATACTGCTCAAGTCAAGCATAAGAGAATACCAAAAAAGATTATTCAGGAAAATCCCAAACCTATATTTATTCAACCTTCAAAAGTTCAGGGAGTAAAGCCTACCAGACATTAAAATATTTTCTTTTTTGATTTTTCAAAAAAACATTATATTTTAGTGTTTAATTTTATGTTATTTTAACTTAAAGAAATGAAAATGACTGATATTCGTGAGCTTAATGAAAGAATTAATAAAGAATCTTATATTATTGAAAACCTTATTAATGAAACAAGTAAGGTAATAGTCGGGCAGAAACAAATAATAGAAAAAATTATTGTCGGGCTATTGTCCGGTGGTCATTTGCTTTTGGAAGGTGTCCCCGGATTAGCAAAAACTTTGGTTATTAAAACTCTTGCAAATGCAATTTCTGCAAAATTTCAGAGGATTCAATTTACTCCTGATTTATTACCTGCCGATTTGATAGGAACAATGATTTACAGCCAGAAAAACGAATCATTCGTAGTTAAAAAAGGTCCTTTATTTGCTAATTTTATTTTAGCAGACGAAATTAACCGAGCACCTGCTAAAGTTCAAAGTGCTTTGCTCGAATCAATGCAAGAGAAGCAAGTTACTATCGGCGATAAGACTTATTCTTTAGAAGAACCGTTTTTAGTACTCGCTACTCAGAATCCTATTGAGCAGGAGGGAACTTATTCGTTGCCCGAGGCTCAAGTAGATAGATTTATAATGAAGCTTATAGTAGATTATCCCACTGTAACCGAAGAAAAAGAAATTTTGAGAAGAAATATTGCTAAAGTATTTCCTAAAGCCGAAGTAATTGTTAATCCCGAGCAGATAATAAAAGCCCGCGAGTTAGTTAAAGAGATTTATATGGACGAAAAAATCGAAAATTATATTCTTGATATAGTCTTTGCTACTCGCTATCCTGCAAAATTCGGTTTAGCACATTTAGAGAATTATATCGTTTACGGAGCTTCCCCAAGAGCTACTATTAATTTGGCTATTGCTTCAAAAGCATTAGCGTTTGTAAGACGTAGGGGATATGTAATTCCTGAAGATATTAGATATTTATGCTTCGATATTCTTAGACATCGAATTGGATTAAGCTACACAGCTGAGGCTGAAAATATTAAATCCGAAGATGTAATTAATCAAATTATTAATAAAATTGAAGTACCATAGATTTCTTTGAGTGATGATTGATTTTCTTTGTTTAATTGATTTTCTTTGTTTAATTGATTTTCTTTGTTTAATTGATTTTCTTTGTTTAAGAATTATATTTAAAGAATAATCGGAGATAATATGAGATATATTGCTTGCTTATTTGTCGGATTGTTAATGCTTGCTGCTTGTGATGACCCAACTGGTACAAGCCCTAAAATGAAAATTGCTATGCTTTCTTCTACTAACGGGTTTGATGATTTAGGTTTTAATATGCTGGCAAAGCTCGGATTATCCAGAATAAGCGAAAATTATGATGTAGATGTCGAATTCAAAGAATGCTTATCGGCGGCTAATTTCAAAAATTATATTATGGATTTAGCTAAAGGTGATGCTAATTTAATTTTTGGATTGGGATATGATATGGCTCCGGCTATTGAATTAGTATCACAATCGTATTTCCAAAAAGCATACGGTTTAGTAGATTTTAAATTTGAAAATGAGTATAATAATGTAGTATGTGCTACTTTCAAAGTCGAGCAAGCATGCTATCCACTTGGTTATTTAGCAGCTTATTATTCAAGACTTGTTAATGTGAGCTCTCCGAAAGTTGCATTTATCGGTGGCGAAAAGTCTCCAAATATTAGTGCATTTCTAAACGGATTTTCTCTTGGTTTGTCTCGCTATAATCAATTTCTAAGCGGAAATAATGTTGGTCTGATAGTAGAATATGTCGATAGCTATAATGATTCAGCTAAAGCTTATCAAATAACTAAAGAATTGATTGCCACCGGTGTAAATGTGTTTTTCCCTGTTGCGGGAATAAGTGGTAGAGGTTGCTTTAGAGCAGTTAAAGAAGCAAATCTTTACGCTATCGGATTTGATACCGATTGCTATCTTACATTTCCTGAATATAAAGCTTTCTTATTGTCTTCCTGTATTAAGAGAATTGACAATGCCGTTTATTCAATTGCCGAATACTTTATTAAAAATAAGAGAATTATGGATACTGAATATATTGGCACATTGAATAACGATGGGGTTGGCATTGCACCATATCATGATTTCGATTCAAGAATCCACGATACTATTAAAACTCAAATATTGACAATCATTGATGATATTAAAAGCAGAAGAATAAATTTGTAACTAATATGAATTTGCTAATCAAATCTATGTCCGGCTCAACTCAATGGTATCACATTTGGAATAGTTGATTCTTAATTTATTTATAATTATTTTTATAATTATCTTATAAATTCCGAAAATGAGAATTTTGAAAAAATAAAAAAAATAATTATATTTGTATTCCTATTATTCGGCGCGTAGCGCAGCCCGGTAGCGCACTACTTTGGGGTAGTAGGGGTCGCTGGTTCAAGTCCAGTCGCGCCGACAAAAGTAAAGCCGTAAGTCATCATTCACTTATGGCTTTTGTAGTTTTAGATAAAGATGCGTTCTATAATATAAAATAGTATTTGGATATTTAGTAAGAATTAGTTAAACTTGTACTAAAAACACTATGAACAAAATAACAAAAGCTAAAGAGCATCTTACTTCAGAAGAAGTAAAAGAAAAAATTAAAAATACAGTCGGTTTTTGGCGAGTGCAGAAATGGTTAATAATCTATAATGCACTGAACTATCCCCGAAGCTCGACGGAAATAGCTAATCATGTAGCTGTATCAAAGGCATTGGTTCATAAGACTATATCTGAATATAACAGGTTTGGTCCCGAAGCCATTGAAACCAAAGGTAAAGGTGGTAGAAGAAATGCAAATTTAACAGTAGATGAAGAACGAGAGTTTATGAACGGCTTCATAAACAAAGCTCAAAAAGGGCAAATAGAGACAGTTGCGGAAATAAAAGAAGAATACGAAAAATTAGTAGGTCACCAAGTTCATAAAACAACAATATATAGGCTTTTAGCACGAAATAATTGGAGAAATATAGTTCCATTGCCTCATCACCCTAAAGGAGACAAACAGGCACAGGAGACTTTTAAAAAAATTCAGTCTGAAAGTAAATCAAATTGTTAAAGAAAAAAATATAGATAAAGACAATCTTGTAATAATGACTCAGGATGAGGGTAGATTTGGCAGGGTTAACATTCCAAAAGCTTCATGGGCTCCTCTTGGGATGAGACCCAATGTACCCAAACAAATACTAATTCATTGCAAGCATGGGGCTGACCGAACCGGGCTAATAGTTGCACTTTACAGAATTGTATTTGAGGGCTGGGATAAAATATCGGCAATTGAAGAACTTAAAAATGGAGGTTACGGATTTCACTCGATTTTTATCAATATTCCTGAATATATTGAAGATATTGATATTGAACAATTAAAAAATTCAATTATGTAATATCATGCTTTACTTCAAATCTAAAGTACTCAACAAAGTAAAATATTAATTGCTTTGAAATTTATTAATTTTGAACTGCTCAAATCAAAAATTCCATAAGCTTTAGAATTGCTTCATCAGTCCATTTGATATTCAAATTTGTTATCCATACTATAGTGATTTTCTTTTTGGGGTCGATTACTACTGCTGAAGAAGAACCATAAGTACTACCAAGATGCCAATATATAGTTTCTTTTTTTACATTAGACATTCTTAATCCATAACTGTAGTAGGTGCTTTTATTGTTATTCAAATATGTACCAGACTTGTAAATATTTGCAACAGAATCTGATAAAAGATTGCCGCAGAAAATATTATATGTGAGCTTTGCAAAATCATCTGAAGAAGCTAAATAGCCACCGGTAGGCAATTTGTAACTAACATTAATATTGGGGCATTCTACTATAACAGAATCTTTTTCATACATATAGAATTTTGTTTTATTTGTGATATTGCTGGTACTTATCTCCGGAATAATATTCTTGCATTTAATTGGGGAAATGAAATTTTCATATACATATTGCTGAAAAGGCTTATTAGTAACATTTTCAATCATGGCTCCGAGCAGATTGTACCCATAACTCGAATAGGATATGTTTGTACCCGGCTCAAATAATAAAGAATCTTTATTGAAAATTTTAATCGCATCTTGAATTGTTCGATAATTGCCTGGAGAATAAAACTCATTACCTTTATAGTGCCTGATTCCGGCAGTATGATTGAGCAAATATTTCACAGGTATATCCCATTTCTTTTTGGAAAAATTGCGAACATATTTATTTATACTTGAGTCTAAACTGATTTGATGCTGCTCTAACAATTTCATTACTGCCGCAGAGGTAATTACTTTAGACAAACTCGCTATTCTGAATATTGTAGATTTCTTTACTTGAATTTTATTTGTTAGGTCAGTATATCCGTATTGTTTTGATAGGACGATATTTGAATCAATCATAACGGTAAGGCTCATTCCCGGTACGTGATTTTTTTGCATTGTTTGATAAGCATAATTATTTATTGAGTCTAATTTAACAGCTAACTCCGAATCAATCGATGAAGCAAAAGATTTGTTTATTAAAAGCACAAATATCAAAAGTATATAAAGCCTTTTCATACTATTCCATATCACAAAAATTAAAAAGTACATAGACTATCCGGTATATATTAATATTTTAATATATTCAATACAAATCGAATAATTCCTTTAAATCGGAATAAAGGCATAAATTTTGCTAAAATGTCATTAAGTTGAATGATTTGTTCAATATTATGCAGTTTAATTATGAAATCAGAATACATTATGAAATTAAAATACTTGCTTTTTGCATTTGCTTTATTATACTTGTTAAATAGCTGCCGATCTACCAGCCCATGCCCGGAGAATCCTTCGCCAGGTAATGCAGGAGGAGTTTTAAATTCAGGAGGTGATGATTATCTGCCTGTAGTTTATAATAATAAAATATATTTTACTTCGATCAGGCAGACATCAAAAGGCAATGTAGAGGCAAATTATTCTTCAAAAATTCGCTCTACTAATGACTACGAAGTACCGGAAATAGAAAATGTACTGCCTATGAATTTTATTGAAAATAGTGGTTCGCCATCATTTTTTTATGATGAGGCAAAAGGGATAACCGAGTTATATTTCGCAGCAGTTGCCGGAGAAGAAAAATTACATAAAGACGTTTATGTTTCTTATAATTCCGGTTCGGGATGGACTCAGCCGGAGGCTCTAAGATTCAATATAGATACAAAATATTATGAATCGCACCCTTGCATATCGCCGGATGGTAAATATTTAATCTTTTCTTCAGACAGACCCGGCTCTTACGGAGAGACCGATTTATATATCAGTCGAAGATTAGATGGTGGCAAATGGTCTAATCCGGAAAACTTGGGAGCAAAAATCAATACTCCCGAGAAAGAAATTTCGCCTATGATAAGTAAAGACGGATGTTTATATTTCGCCTCTAAAGGCTTTAGAGCAAAAACCGGATTTGATATTTTAAAAGCTGTTCCGGACGGAAACGGGGCTTGGGCTAATCCTATTTCTTTATCATATCCGATAAATTCTGATGCCGATGATACCGGTCCGGCTCTGTTAGGTCAGAAAATTATACTGTCGTCAAATAGAAGCGGCGGCTGTGGTGGGTTTGATATTTATGCTTTCGATATTTGTGGCTCAGCATTAGTAACCGGAGAGATTAAATCCAATGATAAAGAAATAAAATCATTCTGTAAAGTGGAGCTCTACGATAGCCAAAATAAAATTATTCAGCAAGCAGATCTATCGGTTGGGCAGAGCTATAAATTTGATTTATTAGCTAATAATAATTACAAAATAGTATTTAAAAATTCTTGCACAGATGAAGCTAAAGAATATAAATTCTTTGCACCATGCTCAGATACAAGTGTAGTAAAAATTATTGCAGATTATACTATAAATAACGGTAGTGAAGAATATAAATTTGAACAATACGATGTCCCGTTTTTTGTATCCGGCTATTATCAGCCAAATACAATTGAGAATTTAGAATCTTTGCGTTTGAAATTCGAATACAATATTTTTGGCAAAGCCGACACTACCAAATATATTGAATATCCGGGCGATATTTATGATAAATATACAGATAGGGTAGAGCAGGCGTTAAGCTCGGCTATTAGTTTTATCAAGAATAAACTTAAATATTTATCAGGCGATTGCAATACCGGCGAAGAAAAAATTAAAATTAAAATTACCGGATTTGCAGATCCACGTCCAATTTCAGAAGCTTCACGTTATTCCGATAGTGAAATTAATGATGACGAAATTCAATTCTCTGTTGCCAGAGGAGCCAAGATGGATAATACTCTACTTTCTAAATTAAGAGCTTATTATACTGCTATTTATTTTCGACGAGTATTAGAATTTGATGACAATTATTTGGACATGTCTGATAAAGTAATTTGGGAAATTGAAGGCGGTGGCGAAGACACTGATATAGATAAGCAATACCAAGAAATGCGTAGAGTAAATATTTCTGTTAGTTTATTAAAATAATGTTTTGCTTTTTATTGAGGATTATTTATATTTGTATGAGATTATTTTATTTATTAACTTAGGTTAGAATCATGAGAAGAAAAATTTATTCTCCAGAATGCCCTGCACCTATTGGTCCATATTCACAAGCTATTGCTGCAGCCGGTGAGTTTATATTTGTATCCGGACAGCTTCCGATAGTAAATGGAGTAATTCCAACTGAAGATGTTTCCGAGCAAACTCGTTTGTCAATGACTTATATTGGTCATATTTTGGCAGCCGGTGGATATACTTGGGCAGATGTTGTTAAAGCTACTGTTTATCTTCAGGATATGGGTGATTTCGCCGCAATGAATGAAGTTTATAAAACATTCGTTGTCGAAGATTATCCGGCTCGTGTTGCATTCCAAGTTGCTAAATTGCCAATGAATGCAAAAGTAGAGATAGATGCAATAGCAGTGAAATAAAACCATTTGCGTCTCTAATTGATTATTGCAATTAGTATAATAGAACCCACAACTATAGAGCTGTGGGTTCTATTTAAGGTCTAATTACTTCTATTAGGTAAGAATCTTTCGATTAAGCCGACAAATGCTTTCAGATTTCTGGTTTGAATCCAAACCTTTCCGGAACCTGAAAACTCACTTACTAAGCCCTCGCCTGAAGCTAATGTAGAGAACAAACCCTTTGATACTTTTTTTATAGTATAGGATAGAGTTTCATCAAATGCTACTAAATGACCTGTATCTATAATTAAGTTATTGCCCGGGGTAACAGTCTTTTCAATAATTGAGCCGAAAGATGATAAAAATAAAGCCCCACGCCCACTTATTTTTTGTAAAAATAATCCTTCTCCGGCAATTAATGCTTTAAAAGAGCCTTTTGTAGAAATTTCCAAATCTGACGAGCCGGCTAAATAAGCACCACCTTCGGCAAAAATTGTATTTCCATTAAGCTCTAATTTTATAATGTCTCCGGCACTTGACGGAGCTAAAATTACTTCACCCTCTCCATTTTGAGCAGTGAATAATGAAGCAAAGAAAGACTCCCCGCTAACCGCGGCTTTAATTGAACCAAGAAATCCCTTGCCGGCTGATTTTGCTTCTAAGCTAATATTAGAAGTCATTGAGAGCATAGCTCCGGCTTCGGCTCTGATTGATTCGCCGGAATTAAGCTTAACAATTAAAGTAGCATAAGCCGGTCCATTTTCGATTTGATAATGCATTAAAAACTCCTTTTACTTAATTATCATGGCTTTTGAAATTGTTTCATATTTTGTACTTAATTTATAAATATATACTCCGCTGGTCAAGCCTTCTTTATATAAGACTATAGTATGCTTGCCCTCAGGATAATTAGAATTAATCGGAGTATTGACTAATTTACCGCTCATATCGAATATTTCTAATAGTACACTGCTTGATTTTGGTAAGCTGATTTCAATATGTGTACTGAAGTTAAATGGATTAGGATAATTCTGCCCCATAAATATTGAACCGGCAATATTGAATAAATCATCTACCGAAATACTTGTCTGAGTTGAAAATTTAAAGAAGTTTGAATATATCCCCTCTCCGTCGCTGCTAATTGAGCTAACCTTCCAACAATAATTTTTATTTAAATCCAAACTTGCTTTTACCCAATTTGTATTAACTATAGTATCTAAATACTTAGTAGTAAATAAACTGTTTTTGCTAATCAATACATGGTATTGTGATGCACTGCTAACAGGTTCCCAAGTTAAAGTCGGGCTAATAGATATATTTGTAGAGTTGTTTGCCGGGAAAGTCAATACCGGCGGATTTATCGCCGTAGTAAATGAATATGATTGAGAAGCTGGGGTTACTCCGGCTGCACAAATTGTTATTACTCTCCAATAATAAGTAATTTTACCTTGCTCGAATATATCTAAAGTAAGGCTGGTATCGCTAAACACTTTTTCTTCTTTGATAATATCTGTAAACTCGGAATTTTTTGAAATTTGGATTATATAGTTCGAGCCTTTGATTTTAGACCAAGTCAATGTAATTTCATTTAAGTGAGACTTTGAATTGTTTAATGGTAATATCGGTTGAGCAAATTGGCTAATCATTTGATTATTCTCTGTAATAAGCTTTGTATAAGTGCCTGTACCATGAGTGGCTACCGCGACAAATCCGTCAGCTTCACGTGCATCAATCATATTGATAACCACATTGCCTATTGAAGTAGCTGCTTCCTGCTCCCATACTGTGTACATTCCGTCAATATAAGAGGTAGAATATAGTCCGGTTGAAGTACCGAGAAAATATCTGTAATTTCCGTTTTTTAATTTAAGCAATTTTGCCCATAGAACAGCAGGACCGGTGCCTCCGCCATACATAGACTCTTCTAAATTTCCTGATATCCCGCTCCAAGTATTTCCTCCGTCTGTACTCATAAACACACTTAAAATATTATAATTTGAAAATACGCAGAATACTCTGTTGGCATCATAAGGGTCAATTTCTATACATTCAATATTTCCATTATTAGGAAAATTAGTAGCAGTGATATCTAATAATTCAGGAATTCCTGTATTTGCGTTGTTCATTTTATACAATTTACCGCTTGATGTACCGAAGTATAGTATATTTGCAGGGGATTTAGAAATCGCTATTGCGGTATAATTCCCGTTGCTTATAGCTGTATTTGTGAATTCATCCCATCCCAACGAAGTAGAATCCAAAGACTCGATATCAGGAATTAAGCTCATATCTTTGTTTCGCCAGATAGTTTTGCCCCCGCAGAGATACATAATATTATCATTATTAGGGTCTAATTTGAATGGTGTATTCCATATAAAGTCTTTACCTCCTACAGGGTCAATTCTTGTCTTTCTTATGGTATTTCCCTGACCGTCAGTCAAGAATCTCCAAATATGGATTTTCGGCTGTGGTGTAGAATTATCCGAAGCGTAATAGAAATTACCGGAATTCGGCATAGCACAGCAGAAGCCGTCATTGAATATTGTATGAGTCCAGTGGTAATTAGTATTGTTTTCTAAGCTTAATAAAGTACCATTGTCTTGAAGTCCGCCAAGCAATCTATAGTCTCCGGCTATAGCCTTATTCATCGCTATCGAATAAAACTGAGTAGTATAATATCCGTTATTTAATGATATCCATTCTACATTATCGGATAGACAGTTTAATGTTTTATGAATTCCACCATCAGACCCGGAAAACAATATATTTGGGTCTAAAGATGAAAAATTAAGAGCATGAACATCGGAGTGATGATTAGGGTACCTATAGAAATAAATGCAGGTATTATCTGGGCAAGTGCCTCCGATTAGTTTTGTATTTGTTGAAGTTAAAAATCCGTCAACCGAACGGTCTAAATTTACTGCTCCAAGCATTAATACATTTGAATCATCGGGCTTAACTGCTGCAACTAAATTGTAGCAACCTTGTGAATTGAATTGATGCCTTACGTCGCCTTTTGAAGGTATATTTTCGGTTCTATCTTCCCAAAAACCGCCGTCTCCGCTACCGTTACCCGAAATATAGGTATATTTATATAAAGAGTGATACATGCTGTCGCCGGACATGTTTCGAGTTAATTTTCCATAATCCGGTGTTTCGGTAATAAAATAAACAATATTTTCATTTGATGGCGAAATTGCAGATACAATACGATTATAGTTTGCAGGGAAATTGGCTGGAGTAATATTAGTCCAATCAATTCCGTTAGTTGAACGGTAAATTCCTTTAACGCTTGAATTTGCTGTTCCTACAGATTTCTGGCTTAAAGTCGCATATAATACACCATTTTGTGATATGTTTACATCAGTAAATAAACTATATGAATTACCTGAACCTCCAAGCACATTTTTCCAATTTTCACCTCCGTCAGTAGAACGGTAAATGCCACCTAACCCAACAGCAGCAATAAGCTCGTCTTGTACAGTATTTTTATGGTTTAGTACCAATTTCCATACATAATCAAGAGGACTGTCCCATGATTCGGGATGATTAGTAGAAGACCCCTGAATTATATTCCATGATTTAGCTCCATCGGTAGATTTGAATATACCATCGCCGCTAATATCAGCAGAATTTCCCCATAATTCGCCTGTTCCATAGTACCAATTATTGGTCTTTCCGGGACGTGAATCCTGGATTAGACAGCTAACACTATGCAATTGGTCAGGTTTTGTAGTTTTTGCCCAATTCTGACCACCGTCAGTAGTTCTCCACATTCCCCCCGATACTCCGGCTGCTATTATTGTATTTTCAGTCTGATCATTAATATCTATTGCTAAAGCCCTTGTTCTTCCTCCGATATTGTAAGGACCTCTCTGCATCCAACCGTCGTCTGAAAGTAAGGCATCGCTGTTTTTGAAAAATGGCGTTAAAGCACCGGGTAGCTTTTTAGCAAATTCTCGTTCATATACTTTAATATTATGAGGTACTTTGCCGGTAGCGGGGTCTTTAAGCCTGGATAGTTCCCAAGCCCTTTTGCTCCCGATTGTTGAACCCGCATCTTGCTGTTTTTTTATCATTGTGCTATTCGGTATTATTGCATACATAAAACCAAATAACGCACATGATACTATTACTGAGTAAAATATTTTTTTCATACTATATCCTAAATTATTAATTACTTTAATTCCCTTAAAATTAACAAAAAAAATTATCTTATCAAAGGTTTAATTGATAGTATTTTGTTCAATCCTAAATTATTTATTCTTGCGATATTTAAACAATTTGGTTAAATATGACATATTAATCCAAATAATAGTTGAAATTAAGCATTTATATTGATTGAATATGAATTAGATATTAATATTGTTCAAAATTCATTGAAATTTATTTTTTTTTTGCTAAATTTATATACTTAAATGTGCACAATAGTATTGTTTTTATACGAAATTGTTATTTATATACTAAAATGATAAATTTACACAAGAGCAATAATAATTCTAAATATTTTATTAATTCTAAATATTTTGAAAAAACATCCGAAAAGATATAATGAAGAGCAGTTTTGGGTAAAGAACCAATATGGGAATAATATGACTATGGTTGACGAAATTTATATACAAAATAAACTCAATAATGAAGATGATAATTCTGACATAGCTGATGTTAATATTAATAATCGCAATTATTCTAATGAAGAGATTCTTGATACAATCAATGAATTTACTAACATACTATATAGTTCAAAGTCAGTTACAGAGAGTCTGCGACGTGCCATTGAGTATATCGGTAAAGTTCTTAAATTAGATAAGATATATTATTATCAAAAGATTTACCATAAAGATACCGATGCTTATATATTATTAGATGATACTATTTATACTAATAAAAGCATACCGGACTATTTTGAAAGTGTCTGTAAAAATCAAGTTTTCGAGATGAAAGATTTCGAATCTATGTATAATGAGTTATTGATAAAAAATATTATTACTATGAAATATTCTGAAATTGATATTTATTATCGTAATATATTTGATACTTTAGGTTTGTTTTCTACTTTAATCAGTTTAGTTCGTTACTCCGATGGTATTTTCGGTATTATTCAATTTAATAAAAGTGTGGTCGAGCCTGAGTTTTCAAAGCAAGAAGTTGAATTGATTAAGGTAATATCAAACATTTTAGCAAATTATTTAACTATAAATAGTCTGAAAAATGATATGACTGCCATTACTCAGAGATTTATTGAATTTTCTAATAATGTAAGTGATGGAGTATTGATAACTGAAAATTATAAAATGATATATGTAAATGATAAATTTAAGAAGATGTTTGAAATTGAAGATGCGTTTTTCGAAATTGGAGATTTGAACTCTTGGGGATTTATCGATTTATTAGATATTGAATCTTATGTTAAGCATCACAAAGTATCTGAAGATGATAAATTATATGAAATTGAAAGCCGATTTACTAAAAATGACGGTTCAGGAATGTATCTTCAAAAGAAGCTTTTCGATATTCGCTCTTTAAATTCGAAAGTCTTAAATTGTTTGATTGTTAAAGATATAACCGAGAGGAAAAAGGCAGAAGTCGATTTACGTGATAATCAAGAGAAGTTCAGATTGATTTCCGAATTAACTACAGACTGTTCGTATTCTTTCGTTGTAACTAATGATAATAAATTTGTATTTGAGTGGTGCTCGGGTTCTTATAAAGATTTATTTGGAATTCCGATTAGAAATAAAGAAACTGACAATTTATGGCATGCACGTATATATGAAGATGATAAGCCAAAGATTAGCATGCGAATGAGTAATCTGCTTCAAGGTCGTAAAGACATCAGTGAATATCGTGTCTATGACAAGGCAGGAAATATACGCTGGATTAGAGATTACGGAGTGCCGGTCTATGACCAATTCGAAAATAGAGCTGTGAAAATAATTGGTGCTGCTGCCGATATTACCGAACAAAAAGAAGCTGAAGATAAATTGATTGCTTTTACCGAAGAACTTAAAAATATCAATATAACTAAAGATAAATTCTTCTCCATAGTTAGTCATGATATGAAAAATCCTATAATTGGATTTAAAAACCTTACCGAGCTATTAGTAGATGATTTTCACTCAATAGAAAAAGATGAAATGTATGATATACTAATTGCCATGAAACAATCATCGACAAGCCTCTATAGTATGTTTGAAGATTTAGTCCAATGGTCAAAAGCTCAAATGGGCAGAATTCAGTTTTCGCCTCAGCTATACGATATTACAAATATTGTTCTTGAAATAATTCATGAGCAAAAAACCATAGCTAAAGCTAAAAATATTAAAATTACAAATAAAATCAAAATCGGGACAAGTGCCTATTTTGATTATCAGATGATAACCACAGTAATTAGGAATTTGATTTCCAATGCCATTAAGTTTTCATATCCCGAATGCGAAATCGAAGTATTGGCTGATATTACCAAGACAACCGATGGTAAAGAGTATTTAGTTGTAGAGGTTAAAGACTCGGGAGTAGGCATTAGTGAAACTAATTTACAAAAAATATTTAAATTAGATGCAGGCTTAACTACTTTTGGTACTGCTAATGAAAAAGGTAGTGGATTAGGGCTATTGCTCTGCAAAGAATTTGTAAATATTAATGGTGGAACTATTTGGGCAGTCAGTAAAGAATCAAAAGGTACATCTTTCAAATTCACTATTCCAAAATGATTTAGTATATTTGTATTTTGGAATTGTATGAAAAGAAAATATGTGTAATTATTCAAAACAATTTTGTTTATTTTTTGCGGTAATATTTTTATCCGCAATATTGTTTTATGCTTGTGCTAATATAGTAGAGCCAAGCGGTGGTGCCGACGATACTACTCCACCTGAAATAATTGAATATTCCCCCACCGGAACTAAAATAAATTTTAAATCTGATAATAACATTAAAATTAAGTTTTCCGAATATGTTAATAAAAGCTCTGTAATTGATAATATCAGAATTAGTCCCAATGTACCTTTAGACTATAGCTGGAGCGGAAAAGAATTAGAAATTTCCTTTTTAGATACTCTATCAAGCGAAACTACATACTGCCTTACATTAGATACCAAATATACTGATAATAATTCTGTACATCCGGCAAAAGCATTTTCTATGATTTTTTCTACCGGTAGCAGTATAGATAGCGGGAAAGTAATCGGTAAGGTATTCAACAAAAATATCAATGGTTATTCTGTTTTTGCTTATAAAATTTCTGAATCAATTATGGACACATTTGATTTAAGAAAAACAAAAGCCGACTATTATATTAGTTTAGGCTCTTCAGGAGAATTTAATATTAATGCACTTAAAGACGGGCTTTATAGAATTGTTTTAGTAGAAGATAAAAATGATAATCAAATTTATAACGAAGGTACCGAATCTTATTCGTCTTCAAAATCTGATATTTATATTAAGCAAGATTCGCTTGAACCGTTTGTAATATTTTATCAAGCGACTGTGATTGATACTTTAAAACCTCAATTGATTGATGCCGAAGCATTATCT
Source organism: uncultured bacterium (assembly GCA_942493235.1). Taxonomy (GTDB): domain Bacteria; phylum Bacteroidota; class Ignavibacteria; order Kapaibacteriales; family UBA2268; genus ENR-C587. The sequence goes on from OW818676.1 coordinate 2,537,681, forward strand.
AATAGTAGAATCAAGCTTGAATTTAGCGAGCCGATTGATACATTTTCAATTTCCACAAATGGCTTTATTCTCAGAGATTCCATTACTAATTCCATAATCAAAATTATTAGTGCCGATAATCCTGACAAAAAAAGAGAGCTTATTTATTTGCAGACAGATCCGGTACTTGAAAAGCAAAAAAAATATATTATAGAAGTGATTAATCAAAATAATATTTCAATAAAAGATACTGCCAATAATTCAATAGATACAAATAAAAACAGCTTGTATTTAATCGGCAATTCGGATACTTCAAGTGCTATGCTTTCTTATAAAATTAATATTAAAGATAGCACTAATAATATTAGTTTGTCCCCTATTTTTGATTTTGAATTTAATTCAGCGGTAGTTAATCCTGAAAATGTTAAAATCGAGCTGACGAATTCGGCAGACAATAGGCTTTTAGCTTGTAATAGAACAGAAATTAATTCAAGGATAATCCGTGTGATTCCAATTAATAAACTGAAATCTGCCAATTGGTACAGATTCAATGTTTCTGTTTCTTCGGTATATAATAATTATAATTCTTATGTTAAAGATTCTACTATCAATGTAAATTTTATGACAGCCGACAAAAGAGATTTTGGTTCAATCAGTGGTAAAATTCAATTTGATTGCCCTTATGCCGGTAAATGTATAATCTTGCTTAGCTCAGAAAAAAATCGTTCAAAATATAAAACCGTATCAGATTCTAATAATTTTTGGTATTTTAATGAACTGCCACCTGATGATTATCAAGTCGAAGTGTATTTAGATGAAAATGAAAACGGAATATTCGACAGTGGTACGGCTTTTCCTTACATTAAGTCAGAAGACTATTTTGAAATTAATCAAATTGCAAAAATTGTTGCTCGATGGAAAGTGGAAGATTTTAATATTAAAATAAACAACTAAAAGAAATATAATGGAAAAAAAGCATTATAGAAGACTTTCTCGCACTCGTCATAACGATTTAGTGAGAGAGCTACTAACCGAAAATAAATTAAATCCGGGTAGATTTATCTATCCTATTATAATAGTCGAAGGCAATCGTTTAATTAAGCCAATCAACGAATATTCCGATTTATGCTATTTCTCTTCAGATATGGCTGTCGAAGAGTGTAAAAAAGTATTGGATATGGGTATACCGGCAGTTTACTTATATGGCGTACCTGATGAAAGAGACGACCGAGCTACACGTGCTTATTTTGAAAACGGAGTATTGCAGAGAGCCGTCCGCGAGATTAAGGCTCAAGTGCCGAATATTACAATTATAACCGATGTTTGTTTATGTAATTATAATACTCATTCAAGCTGTGGAATAATTAAAGATGGTAAACTAAGAAACCATGAATCAATCTCCTTGATTTCTACTGTTGCACTTACTCATTCACAGTCCGGAGCCGACATTGTCTCTTCTACATCAGGATTAGACGGTTCGGTAGCGGCAATAAGAGAGAAATTAGACTTGAATGGATTTAGCAAAACCCCGATTATGAGCTGTTCTGCTAAATTCAATACGAATTTCGATATAAAAATCGCAGGAGATAAGCTGATTGCAAATTCTGATATTGAAAGTGCGAGCATTATCAATTGTTCTAATTCAAAAGAAGCAATTCGTGAATATGCCGAAGATGTACGCGAAGGAGTCGATATACTAATGGTGTCCCCATCGGTTTTTTATTCAGATATTATAACAAATTTAAAACAAAGATTTGAATTGCCTATAGCTTCATATCAGACTTATGGCGAATATTTAATTCTTAAAAAAGCTGCCGAAACCGGTATATTTGATTTTGATAGCTTAATGAAAGAATCGCTTCTTTCAATAAAAAGATCCGGAGCAGACTTGATAATTACTTATTTTGCAAAACAATTTTTGGGTAATTAAATGGATTTGCTTTATGTGTTGATTATTGCATTTTCTTTGGGGATTGATGCCTTTTCTGTTGCTTTGGGTGCAGGTGCATATTTAGAAAAAACTAATCGGAGGCAGAAGTTTAGGCTTTCTTTCCATTTTGGCTTGTTTCAATTTATAATGCCACTTATCGGGTGGTTTGCTGGTAGCCAAGTGGCTCAATTAATTGCAAAGTGGGACCATTGGGTAGTATTGATCTTGCTCTCAATTGTCGGTGGTAAAATGATTTATGACGCAGTCGCTCCCGAAGGTAACTCAGTAGCGACTGACATCACTAAAGGATACAAATTAATTGCATTATCAATTGCAACAAGTATAGATGCCTTAGCTGTTGGTTTCAGCATGGCTTTGATTAAACAAGAAATATTTATTCCTGCTCTTATTATTGGATTAGTTGCCGCTATAATGACTCTTATAGGGATGTTCATCGGCGAAAGAGCATCGGTAAGGTATGGTAAAAAAGCTCAAATTTTCGGCGGGATAGTGTTAATTATTATCGGACTGAAAATACTTTACGAACACTATAATATTTGAGATTAAATTGGGCTAAAAATACTTTACGAACACTATAATATTTGAGATTAAATTGGACTAAAAATACAATACGAACACTATAATATTTGAAATTAAATCGGGCTAAAAATACAATACGAACACTATAATAATTAATTATAATAAAAAATATTAAAAAAGAATTGTTAGGGAGAGCATTATGGGTTATAATATTAGACAACTTAGTACTAAAAAATCTGATGTAAAATTATTTGTTGAAAGTGAATGGCATTTTTATAAAAATGACCCTAATTGGGTACCACCATTAAAAGCAACTCGGCAGAGCCTTTTAGATGTTAATGAAAATCCATTTTTCAAGCATGCGAAAATTTCGTTATGGCTCGTCTATAATAATAATGAAGTAGTTGGTAGAATAGCTGCTATAATTAATGAAAACCATAATAAGACTCATAAAGACAAAGTTGGTTTTATCGGATTTTTTGACTGTATCAATAATCAAGATGTTGCAAATCTATTATTTGATAATGCTGCTCAATGGTTGAAAGTTCAAGGGATGGATACTATCCGCGGTCCGGAAAATATATCTATGAATGATGAAATCGGACTCTTGGTAGATGGATTTGATGAACCGGCAGTATTTATGATGCCTTATAATCATAAGTATTATATCAATTTATTTGAAGGTTACGGATTCGAAAAAGCTAAAGATTTGTACGCTTATGATCTTAGACCCGAAAATTTCGCAACAGATAAGCTTAGAAGATTGCAGGAAATTGTCCGAAAAAGATCAAACGCGACTGTTCGTGAAGTTGCTCTAAATAATAAGAAAGCTCTGGCTGAAGATGTTAAGCATTTAAAAGAAATTTATAATTCGGCATGGGTTCCTAACTGGGGGTTTGTTAAATGGACTGATGAAGAATTCGACCATTTGGTAAAAGACCTAAAGATGATAGCCGATAAACGATTTGCATTAGTTATAGAAGCTAATAATAAAGTAGCAGGTTTTGCAATCGCTCTGCCCGATATTAATCAAGTTCTTATTAATAATAAAAAAGGCGGATTAATAGGCGGAATGTATAATTTGCTATTCCGAAAAAAATCGATTACTCGCTTTAGAATCATAGTATTAGGTATTAAACCGGAATATCAAAACGCAGGGTTAGACTCCGTTCTGTATTATGAACTTGGTACCAGAGCTATGAAATATGGCTTGAAAGCCGGTGAAGCTTCATGGATACTCGAAGATAATCTGATGATGAATAGAGCTCTCAAAACTATTATTAACGGAGTCCTTTATAAAACCTACAGACTATATGATAAAAAGATATAAAGTTTATAAAGTTATAAAGTTGTAAAGTTATAAAGTTATAAAGTTGAAAGTAAGAAGTATAAAGTAGGAATTGTAATAAATTCTTATCTTCCAACAGCGTTAGCTGTTGAACATCGGTAAAACGAAAGTGGGACTCCCATCCGTCTCCTTACTACGCTCCGCGTAGTTAGGCTGGTTGTAGGGAATTGGAAATTAGGAAGTTGTCTTTTCTTCCAACGGCATTAGCTGTTGAATATTGGTAGAAAAAAAGTTGGCACTCCCTTTTTCTATCTTCGCTTCCAATTTATTTTGTACTTCTCCTTACTACGCTCTGCGTAGTTAGGCTGGTAGCTGAAAATCTTTAACCCTCCCCAAGAGTAAGGCTTTAAGATGATAATTGGATAATAAGGGCTGGTGTTTACAGTTTACGGCTTTAGTCGATAGAATTTATGAAACTACATTTGTACGGTTTTAAGAAGTAAATGATATTAAATTTCTTTTATCTTAATAAAAAATAAAATATATAAAGATACGTTTTAATTTGATTGTTTATAAATAATTTCAGATTGATTAATGCAAGACAAAACTGATATAGATATTTCAATTGTTATTGTAAATTACAATGTTAAAGATTTTCTCTATCAGTGTCTTGACTCGATATATTTATCTAAAACAAATTATAAAATCGAAGTAATAGTGGTTGATAATGATTCAACTGACGGCTCGGTTAGCTTTTTAAAGCCATTATTTACTAATGTTAATTTCATAGAATTAAAAGATAATATTGGTTTCGGCAAAGCAAATAATCTAGGATTTTCTATTGCTAAAGGTGATTATATACTTATTCTCAATCCGGATACGGTATTAGAAGAAAACACTTTAGAAATGATGCTTGAGTATATGCTTTCTCATCCTGAAGTAGGAATATCGGGCTGTAAGGTATTAAATCCGGACGGGAGTTTTCAATTGCCATGCCGTCGCGGATTTCCGACCCCTTGGGCTGCGTTTTGCAAATTATTCGGACTTCAAAAGATTTTTCCCAAGTCGAAATTGTTTGCCAGATATAATCAAACATTCAGAAGTGAAAATGAAACTTATTATATAGATGCTATCATTGGTGCCTTTATGTTTGCCCGTAAATCCGTAATTGATGAACTCAAGGGTTTCGACCCGGACTTCTTTATGTACGGTGAAGACTTGGATTTGTGTTTTAGGACCTATAAAGCCGGATACAAGGTTGCTTATGTTCATTCTGCCAAGATTATCCATTATAAAGGCGAAAGCACAAAGAGGAGCTCTATTAACGAAATAAAGCACTTCTATCAAGCAATGGAGATTTTTGCTCGCAAGCATATATCTAATTCAGGAATATATCTGATATTTTTAAAAATCGGAATTTGGCTAAGAGCATCTTTATCATTTATAATGAAGTATAAAGAAGATATAATCTTTATATTTCTTGATTTATTAATTGCGAATTTAGCATTTATTTTAAGTACTAATTATAGATTTGGCGGTTATTTTAATTTACCGCCGCATGCTTATCCTACTGTATTTATATTTTTATCTTTAGCAATATTTGTTTCATTTATAGCTGTTGGGGAATATTTCGAGCAGGAGAAGTCAATCAAAAAATCTTTTCAAGGGCTTATGTTTAGCTTTTTTATACTTTCGTCCCTGACATACTATTTTAATGATTATGCCTTTAGTCGCGGTGTATTATTGATGACAATTGGTTCTACTGTCATATTCACAATTCTGTCCAGAGGGATTTATTCGTTTCGCTCAAGAATAAAAGGCAACTCTGCCGATAAAAATATTGCTATACTCGGACTCTCTGATTATACTGTTAAAATTATTAATAGTTTCCAGAATCTCGAATCAAGAACTGCTAATTTAATAGGTATTATAAGTACCAAAAAAGAAGATAATAGTCGGCTAAATAATATTCCGATTATCGGCAATATTAATTATTTGAAACAGATAATAAAGCAATATAATATCAATGAAGTGGTTATTAGTGATAAATCTTTATCAAATAATGCACTTATGCAATTAATATCCGAGAATAATTTTTCTTCGGTTAAGTTTCATTTGGTAAAAGAATATGATGAAGTAATAGCTTCTAGAATATTGAATGATGTATCAAATATTGAACCGACTATACCAATTTATAATTTAGCGAAATTCAGATATAAAATTTCTAAGCGAGCAATGGATATTTTATTATCATTAATCTCTCTGACATTAGGTTTGCCTTTTGTATTATACAAATCAAAGGTTCAAGATAAAGGTACTTTAAATAATTTATGGAATGTATTAAAGGGGAAAATGTCCTTTATAGGACTATATAAAATAGATAATAGAAAGTATGACATCGGGAAAATCGGTATTATTGGGCTGGCACATATCAGTAAACCCGATAGATTGACCGAGCATTCGATTGATAAGTTAAATGATTACTATTTAAGACATTACAGCTTCTCGATAGATATTGACATACTAATAAAAAATTTAACAAGAAAATAAATTATTCAAAAGGATAAATATATGACTAATAAAATTATATTGGATTTTGAAAAGCCAATAGTAGAATTAGAAAAAAAAATCGACGAGCTGCGTGCTTTATCCGAAACCATAGATATTAGTGCCGAGCTTAACCAGTTAGTTAGTAAAGTCGAAGAATTAAAAATTGATATTTATAAAAATCTTACTCGCTGGCAGAGAGTTCAAATTGCTCGTCACCCGGAGCGTCCAATAAGTTCCGATTTTATTAATTCTATTTTTACCGGGTTTGAAGAGCTTCATGGCGATAGAAAATTTAAAGATGACCCGGCATTAATTGGGGGGATGGCTTATTTAGAAAATGAACCAGTTATGGTAATCGGTCATTTAAAGGGTAGAGATACAAAGTCAAATATTTATAGGAACTTCGGAATGCCAAATCCTGAAGGCTATCGTAAAGCTCACCGATTAATGTTATTGGCAGAGAAATTTAATCGACCAATTATTACTTTATTAGATACCCCCGGAGCATTCCCCGGAATCGAAGCCGAAGAGAGAGGTCAAGCCGAGGCTATCGCGTCGAATTTATTACTCATGGCTAAGCTGAAAGTACCGATAATTGTAGCAATTATTGGCGAAGGTGCTTCCGGCGGTGCTTTAGGTATTGGTATCGGGGATAAAATTCTTATGCTCGAAAATGCTTGGTATTCGGTGATTTCCCCTGAATCCTGTTCAAGTATATTATGGAGAAGTTGGGACTTTAAAGAGCAGGCGGCAGAAGCTTTGCAGCTGACCTCGTTTGATTTAAAGAAAAACGGAATTATTGACGAAATTATTCCAGAACCAATCGGAGGAGCTCATAAAAATCCGGAGCTTGCATTTAAGAATTTAAAATCTTCTTTAATTAAAGAATTGAAGTTACTTATTAAAATCAATCCTGATAAATTAGTTGATTCCAGAAGAAATAAGTTTTATAAAATGGGAGTATGGTCTGAGTAATTTCGTATAAACTTAGATTATTTACTACTTGTAATGAGAAATTTGCCGTCGAGGGACATCTTTTGCCTCGGGGGACTTTGAAAATTGATGAGGTTGTTATAATGTTGTCATTCTGAACGTAGTGAAGAATCCGGATAAAGCTAAATGCTAATAATTCTTGATTGTTAGTTACACTCAGAATTACGAATTGGCAATACTATTACTCTTTAGACAACCTCGATATTAGAGCTAATTATTTTTTATGCAGGGTAAAGTTTGATAATGGAGGCGAAGTCTCTAACACACTATGCCCGCTGATTAAATACAAAGATTGTTATTTAAAATAAAAAAAAGGGAAGAGATGGATTTTGAAATTGTAAAGCACATCATTGATATATTTCTGCACTTAGATATTTATCTGGGTGAAATTATTAGAGATTATGGTACATTGACCTATATCATACTGTTCATTGTTATTTTCTGCGAGACCGGATTAGTAGTTACTCCGTTTTTACCCGGAGATTCGCTTCTATTTGCAGCCGGTGCTTTTGCAGCAAAAGGAGATTTAAATGTTAATCTTTTGTTTTTGATAATCGCTGTGGCAGCATTTCTTGGTGATACTGTTAATTATTCATTTGGAAAGTATCTTGGACCTAAAGTTTTCTCGGGGCATTATCGATTCCTGAAAAAAGATTATCTCGATAAAGCACATAACTTTTATGAAAAACACGGTAGCATAACAATAATAATTGCAAGATTTATTCCAATCATCAGAACCTTTGCCCCATTTGTTGCCGGAGTAGGTAAGATGACTTATATCAAATTTTTAACGTATAACATAGTAGGCGGAATTCTATGGGCAGCTATTTTTATCTATGCTGGATTTTTCTTTGGAAATATTGATTTTGTAAAAAACAACTTTAGCTTAGTAATAATCGCTATTATTATTATTTCGGTTTTACCGGCTGTTTTTGAATTGCTAAGAAATAAACATAAAAAGGCTTAGTTTGATTTTCACAAGTCAAATGCTATTATTATGAAAAAAATACTTTATATATGGAAAGGTCCTTATCCCTTTGAGATTCGTATTAAGAAAATATGTGAATCTCTTGTTCGGTTTGGTTACGACGTTACAATTCTTTGTAAATGGGATAGGGAAGATGCAGAATATGAAGACCTAAATAGTGTTAAAATAATTCGTGTGGGCTACCGAAAGAAATCGATATTTTATGCTCCAGTTCCTTATAATTTTAATTGGAGAAATCGAATCAGAGAGACTGTAAACGAATTAAAACCCGATTTGATAATAAATCGTGAGTTTTATCTTATGACTGATTCTAATTCAGTAGCCAAAGCAAACGATATTCCTGTAATTATAGATATGGCAGAGCATTATCCGGCTGTAATCAAAAATTGGGATAAATATCATAATACATTTGCCAAGAGAATACTTTTCGATAAAATAAAAGCATTTGATATATTAGAAAAAATGGCAATTAAAAATGCAGATGGTATAATTACAGTCTGCAAAGAGAATAATGACAGAGTGATTTCACGTTTCAATTACGATGAAAGTAAAACAGCCATTATTCAAAATACACCGGTATTATCTGATTTTATAAATACAAAAATCGGAATTTCTAATCCTCCTAAAATATTCGGTTATCATGGATATATTGCTCCTGAACGCAATCTGAAGAATTTAATTCATGGGTTTGATATTGCAGCCAAAACCGATAATGAGATTGAATTAGAAATTGCCGGCTCTGGCATCTCGCTCAATGAATTAATTCAGTATTCCGCTTCTTTAGCTTCAAAAAATAAAATTAGATTTATCGGGCATTATCAGCATGCTCAATTAGATGAATTGTACGGTAGGACAGATGTTGCGATTTTGCCCTATTTAAATGATGAATTTATTAATCATACTATTTCAAATAAACTATTCGATTATCTCGCGGTGGGTAAGCCCATAATGGTATCTATGGCAAAACCGATGATTAGAATAATTAATGAAACCAAAGCCGGAATTACCGTAAATTGCGATGAACCGAAAGAAATAGCAAATGCAATTTTGGGATTAAAATATATGGATTTGCAGTCAATGAGTGAAAATGGAATAGCCGCTTCCAAATCAAAATATAATTGGAGCATAGACTCCGCCAATTTATTAAAATTTGTTAGAAATTATATATGATTACTTTCGAATCAAATACTGTGCAAGTACATATTGCAGCTTACGATTACTCTATAAATGACTTTAAATATTTGGTCATTCAGCGAGCAGATTCAAAGCATCCGTATCCCGGAGTTTGGCAGGTGATTACTGGCACTATTGAGCATAACGAAAAAGCAATTGATACTGCTATTCGTGAGATTAAAGAAGAAATCGGAATTCAAATCGAGAGAGAAGAATTGTGGATATTGCCTTATGTTGCAGAATTCTTTAATCCATATAAAGATATAGTTCAGTTCTCGCCGGTATTCGGAGCTTTAATCAATATAGAAGATAAAATTATTCTCTCGGACGAACATCAAGATTATAAATGGGTACTTTATGAAGAACTATTGGAACTATTAATAATTCCAAGCCATTGCCAAGCTACTGAAATATTTAAAAAGTATATATTAAATAACCGCCTAAATCATTTTTACAAATATAGAACGAGCACTGAATGAAAAATATCGCTGCAATTGTTATTACTTATAATAGATTACCCTTTCTGAAAGAAATAATTCAAGCTTTAAGGGAACAAACCCTTAAACCTGATATAATATATGTGGTTCATAATTCAGGTACTGACGGCACTGAGCAATGGCTTAGTCAGCAGAATGACCTTTTCGTAATTACTCAGCCGAATGTGGGCAGCTCCGGCGGTCAATATACAGGCTTTAAAACTGCCTATAATGCCGGATATGAATGGATATGGACTATGGACGACGATGTAGTCCCCGCTGGCGACTGTCTCGAGACATTGCTCTCTGTCGAAGATATTAATTTAATTCGCACTCCACTCCGATTTACTCCTAAAGGCGATGTATTTATCAATGATTGTATTGAATTCAACTTAACTAATCCCTTTAAAAGTATTTGGGTACGGATTATTAACGATGATGATTTGAAAAAGGAATTCATTCCTGCAGTAGGAATTACTTTCGAGGGACCGATTATGCACAGAAGTATAATTGAAAAAATTGGATTTCCTGAAAAGGATTTCTTTATTTATGCCGACGATTCTGAATACTTTATTAGAGCTAATAAAGCGGGAGCAGGTATTTGTGTATTTAAAAATGCAATTTTGAATAGAAAGTTAGACTACAGCGAACCCGAAAATGGATTTTCTTGGAAGCATTTTTATATTATTCGTAATATTATTGCTATAGATAGATTCCACGGCAACTTTGCGGTTAAACATTTGCGACCTTTTGCCTATTTGATTACATGGCTGATGAGATGCCGTAATTTTAAAGATGTGAAAACTACATTTAAAGCATTTATTAAAGGCTACACTTATAAAAAGCATAGGGAGTAATTTTAAATTACAAAATGAAACAATATTACGTGTTTTACGTTTTAATAATTTTAAATATATATATATCAAATAGATGGTACTTATGAAACTTACTAAATTATTAGTATTAATGCTTTTGATTGTATTAAGCAATCAATTTGCTAATGCACAAATTATGCAGGTCGGTGAAGAATTAGTTTATGATGTATCTTACTCAGGGATTAGCCTTGGCACCGTTGTTATTACTACGGAGCCCGATAAAGAAATTGGCGGAATAGAGACTTATAAAGCCAAATGCACTATGAAAAGTCATCAGGGAATTCCGTTTGTAGCTTTAAATGTGATTTTTGAATCTTGGATAGATAAATCACTTGCATTTTCTCGTAAATTTGTTGGTAATTATGAAGATAAAGGCAACTGGACCTACCAGGAAATATTTTTTAATTATTTGAAAAATTTTGTTTCCGAGCAAAAGTTTTACGGTAAAGAGAAAACATTTTCTAAGCAAACTCCTTCCAAATTAAAATGGAGCGACGGACTATCTCTGTTTTTTCTTGCCAGAAAATATGCAGGAAATGTTAAATCTTATAGACTGCCTACCTACGTAAGTGATACCTCGTTTACCAATATAAGCTTTACCAATAGAATTGAATATATTACAAATTCTTTTATTAAGTATCCTGTAAAAACAGTATATTTGAGTGGAAGTCTGAATTTTAGCGGTGTTTATGGATTGTCTGGTAATTTTGAGGGCTGGTTCAGCAATGATACTGCCAAAATCCCCATTAAAGCAAAAATGAAAGTATTTGTCGGTAGCGTTGATATTTCATTGAAATCTTGGAAAAGAACCGGCTGGGAACCGCCAAAGAAATGATTTTATTATCATTACAAATCGAATTCCGTTTGTACTATTATTATTAGAAAATGATATAACTACCATTATCAACCCAACGCTAAAGAGGCTGTGTAAAAACTGCCACAAGACGGCAAATATTATTCCCAGCACCATTCAAGTGGCTGACTAAAAAATTGTCATTCTGAACGAAGTGAAGAATCCAGATAATGCTAACTTGTTGATAACTCTGGATTCTTCGTTACACTCAGAATGACGAATTTGAAATGCTTTTACTTTTTAGACAACCTCATCAGAGACTTTGAGTACTTTGTTTTTGTTGAAAAAACGGTAGCAATCAAAGGTTTTTACACAGCCTCTAAAGCGTGGGGTTGAATGGAGTTCGTAATATTATTGCAGACATACAATAGATTAGTAGTTTTTACACAGCCTCTTCAGCGTGGGGTTGAATGAAGGCTGACTGACATTTGCAATAGCTTAGAAGTTTTTACTCAACCTCATTAGCTTTAGGAAAATAAAATATACTCCTCAAAATGCTTTTCAAATTAATGTCAAATATTATTTTATTCTTAGTTTAATAATTGATGGAATTAATAGTAAAAATTCGTAAATTTGTTGTTTTTTATAGTAATCTTTCAGAGGTAATAATATGTTTTCATCGGTAAATAAAATACATTTTGTCGGTATTGGCGGAATAGGAATGAGTGCCATTGCCGAAATATTAATTAATCAAGGGTTTAGCGTTAGCGGTTCAGACCTTGCTACCGGAGAAAATACTGACTATCTTGAAAAATTAGGAGCAAAAATTTATATTGGTCATAAAAGCGAAAATATCGCGGACTCAGAAGTAGTTGTTTATTCAAGTGCTGTAAAAGTCAACGAGAATCCCGAAACGGTTGAAGCAATCAATAGGAATATACCTACACTCCGTAGAGCTGAAATGTTGAGCGAAGTCTCCAGATTGAAATATACTCTTGCTATATCAGGTACTCATGGCAAAACTACTACTACTTCTATGCTTGGATTAGCATTAATGAAAGCAGGCATTGACCCGACAGTTATCGTGGGTGGTAGGTTGAAAGGCTTTGGTGGAACTAATGCCAGACTTGGTAATGGAGAATGGATAGTAGTGGAAGCAGACGAATACGACAGGTCATTTTTGCAATTGTCTCCGACTATTGCCATAGTTAATAATGTAGAAGCAGAGCATTTGGATATATATAAAGATTTCGAAGATTTAAAAACTACTTTTACGGAATTTGCTAATAAAGTTCCATTCTATGGATTTGTTGCTGCAGGAATCGATGATAAAGGGGTAAAAGAAATTTTATCCGGAATAAAAAAGAAAGTAGTTACTTTTGGGCTTTCACGTAATGCAGATGTAAGAGCTCAAAATATAGAACATAGCGAGAAAAATACAAGTTTCGATTTATATTATTATGACACAAAGCTTGGCAAGATAATTATCAATGTGCCGGGTATTCATAATGTTAAAAATGCCTTAGGAGCTATAACAGTCGCTTTGGAATTAAAAATTGATTTTGAAACTGTCAGAGCAGGGATTGCCGAGTTTACCGGTGTAAATAGGCGTTTTGAAATCAAAGGCGAGAAAAATGGAGTTTTGGTAATTGATGATTATGCTCATCATCCTACCGAGATATTGGCTACATTGCAGGCTGCTCGTGCCGGATGGAATAGAAGAATAGTCTGTGTATTCCAGCCACATACTTATTCAAGAACAAAGGAATTCTATAAAGATTTTGGTAAATCATTTGATGAAGCAGATTTATTGATTGTTACCGATGTCTATCCTGCTCGTGAATTACCTATTGAAGGAGTAAACGGCAAACTAATTGCTGATTCGGCTGTACAATATGGGCATAAACATGTTAAATATATTGAAAATAAAGAAAATATTATTGATGAATTAAACAAAGTATTATTGCCCGGTGATTTAGTAATAACTATGGGTGCGGGTGATATTTGGAAAATTTCTAATGAGTTAATAAAATAAATTGGGGCTTTTTGATAAAAATATTAGAAATATTGTAATCAAATTCAAGTTTATTACGTCTATTATAAGACTGCAATATTGAAATTTAGTAAAATTAAAAATAAAGTGAGGAATGTGTATGACAAAATCAGCATTATTATTTAAAAAATCATTGAATTATTTTTTAATAGTTTCTGCCGTATTAAGTGTTTTGAGCTTATCGCTTGCCGCACAAAATAAGAAATCAAATCCTTCTAAGGAAAAAAAATCAAAAGAATCTGTTAGTAGAAATTCAAAATCCGATGTAATAGTAGAAATCGGTAAGACTAATATTACATTTCAGGAATTAGAGAAATCCTATAAGAAGAACTTTAATCGAAAAAATTTATCTCTTAAAGATTTAAGTACTGATTCTCTTTATGATTTTATTAATTTATACGCCAAATATAAACTTAAAGTTATAGATGCTGAAAGTCGCGGATTAGACAAAGATTCAGCTGTAGTTGCCGATATTAAGAATTATTGGAAAATTGTAGCAGAAAGCTATTACTTCGATAAATATTTAATTGAACCAAAAGCAGAAGAGATGTTTAAAAAAAGAAATTCCGAAATGAAAATCGGTATTATCCTTTGTGCAGTTAGTGCCGGACCGGACAGAGATACTCTGCCTGCGTACAATAAAGCAAAATTAGTATTGGATTTGCTCAATAATGGCGGTGATTTCGCTGATATTGCTAAACAGTATTCCGATGATAAATATTCTTCGGCAGACGGCGGTGAATTACCTGCTTTTGTTACTGCAGGAAGGTTAAATAGAGAAATTGAAGATATAGCATATTCATTAAAACCCGGAGCCTACTATCCGAATGTGATTAGTATTCCGAAATTCGGATATTTCTTAGTTAAAAATATTAGAACAGAGCCAAGATTTAAAGTTAAATTCAGTCATATATTGATATCAAAGCATGCAGTTTCAACAGGTACCGATTCTTTATCTAAAATTTCCGATTCATTGCATTTAATTTCCAGAGCAGATTCCGTATATAATATGCTGATGCAGGGTGCAGATTTTAGAAGTATTGCTGCTGAATATTCAGATGATCCCGCCAGCAATCAAAAAGGTGGTACTTTCGAAGAATGGTATTCACGCTCGACAGGTTTTGATAAATCCGGCGGAAGTTTAGTTCCTGAATTTGAAACCGTACTCTTTAAGTTGAAAGACGGGGAGTTATCAAAGGTTGTTCCAACTATGTACGGACTACATATAATTCGCCGAGATTCAACTAAAGATATTGATTTGATTGCAGAAAAAGAAGATGTTAAAAAAGCATATAAAAGATTATATTATGAAGAAGATAAAAGAATTATGCTCAATAATTTAAGAGACAAATTCGGTTTTGAATTAAATAAAAACTCATTTAATAAATTGATGTCGTCCCTTGATACTACTGTTACTAACTTAGATTCAAATTGGACATTTAGAATTAGTGCTGATTTGAAATCTCAAAAATTATATTCTTATAATGATGAGATTTGTACAGTTAATGACTTTATAAACGAATCAAAAAAACCGGGAGAAATTAGAGGTTTACCTCTTAATCCCGAAGGGATTAATAGAGCTATTAATGTATTAACAGATAATACTACTTTAAAATTAGCTACTGCAAATTTAGAAAACGAGTATCCTGATTTTTCCGATTTAATGAAAGAATTCCGCGACGGTATTCTGTTATTTAAAGTTGAGGCTATAGAAGTATGGGATAAACTGAAGTTTGATTCTACTTTTGCAAAATCTTATTATGACTCTACTAAAACTAAGTATAATACTTTGCCGATTTTAAATATTTCGGAAATTTATATAATAAATAAAAATGAAGCCGACGAGATTTATAATAAAATAAATACCAAGCAAATAGAATTCGATGCGGCAGCTCAGCAATATACTCAAAGAGCCGGCTTCAGAGAGATGAAGGGCAATTGGAATAAGCTGACACCAAGTAAACATAAATTAGCAAAAATGGCTGAAGAATTAAATATGAAACCCGGTGAAATATCTACTCCTCAAAAATTTGAAGACGGATATTCAATCATTAAGCTAATTAATATAGAACCTTCAAGACAAAAAACATTTGAAGAAGCTATTAGTGATTTTGCTCCGGCTATGCAGGATATAGTTCAGAAAAAATTGACTGAACAGTGGTTAGAAAGGGTAATGAAAAAACATCCCCTAATAATCAAAAAAGATAAAATTAAAGCACTACTTAATAAATAATGAAGTTAGAAATGAATAGAGCTAAAAAAATTATAATTTCCGTCTGCTTGTGCTTTACTGCACTTGTTAGTGTTTCAAATGCTCAAATTAAGCAGGGAGCTACGTTAGAAAAAATCATGGCTGTAGTCGGTAATGATATTATTACATTATCTGATGTGCTTGGGTATTTAGAGCAGATGAGAATGCAGGATAATAGTATTAATCCAAACGATAACGAGATGCAGAAGAAAGTTTTAGACATGATGATAAATGAAAAGCTCGTTATTGCAAAAGCTATCGAAGATTCCGTAACTGTCTCTGACGAGGAAGTTGACCAGAGGTGGGAATATCAGCTTCAAAGATTTGTTGCCAAGTATGGCTCCGAAAAAAGAATTGAAGATATTTTCGGAATATCTATTCAGCAAATGAGACTTGAATTTAGAGAAGATATTCGTAAGCAAATGCTTTCGGAGAGAATAAAGCAAAAGAATTTTTCCGATGTATCTGTTACAAGAGCTGAAACTTCGAATTTCTTTGATAAATATAAAGATTCATTACAAATGCTACCCGCTCAAATTGAATTATTCCACATAGTTAAAAATGTAGAGGCTGACAAACAATCAAAAGATGACCTAATTAAATTAGCTAAATCAATTAGAGATAGTATTAATAATGGTGCTGATTTTGCAGATTTCGCCAAAAGATACTCTGGTGACCCTGGTACATCGGCTTCAGGCGGTGATTTAGGTTGGGCTATGAAAGGTAAATTTATAAAAGAATTTGAGCAAGCCGCGTTTGCTCAGCAGAAAGGTGCTATTTCTTTGCCTATAGAGACTCCGTTTGGATTCCATATTATTCAGACTTTAGATAAAAATAAAGATTCGATAAAAACTCGGCACATACTTTTAAAACTTGGTCAAAATCAAGACGATATTGATAAAACCAAAAAGGTATTATCCGATTTAAAAGCTAAAGTCGAAAGTGGAGCTGATTTTGAAGATTTAGCCAGACAAAATTCTGACGAAATCGAATCCCGCGGTTTCGGTGGTTCTATAGGTACTATTTATGTTTCTCAAATTCCTCCTGCTCTAAAAGAACCTCTTGATAAGCTTAAAGACGGAGAAGTAAGTGAGCCTTTAGTATTTAGTACAGAGCCCAAAAGAACATTTCATATTATTTATAGAAAAAGAACAATTGCCGAGCATAAACCTAATCTAAAAGATGATTATGCTCAGATCGAAAATTTCGCTAAAGAATTTAAACGAAATGAGCTATATAATAAATGGGTTGAAAAATTAAGAAAAGAAATGTATTGGGAAAAGAAATAATTTAGTAATTCAATGAAAAAACTCAAAATTGTTCAAGAAGAACCCTTTCAAGATGTTAAAGTTCTTGAAATATTCTCTCCTAAAGTTGGAGAGAAATATGAGCTTCCGATGTTTTTAGAAGCAGTATCTGCCGGATTTCCATCTCCGGCAGATGACTACTTAGAAAGTAAATTAGACCTTAATGATTATCTAATAAAAAATCATTCCGCTACATTTTTCTTGCGTGTTACCGGAGACTCAATGATAAATGCCGGAATTCATACCTCAGATATACTTATTGTTGACCGTTCACTTAATCCAAAGCATGGAAGTATTGTAATTGCCGTGATAAATGGCGAATTGCTTGTAAAAAGATTAATGCTGTCTAATAATAAATATTATCTTCATGCAGAAAATTCAAAGTACGAACCAATCGAAATTACCAAAGAAATGGCTTTTGATGTTTGGGGAGTAGTTACCAATGTTATACATTCACTAATATAATAATGGAGTTTAAAAATGAATATATTTGAAAGAGAATCTCAAAACATTTTTCAAACCTACAAAAGATTTCCTATTGTTGTTAAAAAAGCCGAAGGCTGTCGCATTTATGACACTCAGGGCAACGTTTACTTAGATTTCTTAGCCGGAATCGCAGTTAATGCCTTGGGGCATACTCACCCTGCTGTTGTTAAAGCAGTAACCGAGCAAGTAAATAAATATATGCACATTTCTAACTATTTCTATCAGGAACCTCAAATTGAGCTTGCCGAGAAATTGCACCGGATTACCGGTTACGATAGGGTCTTCTACTCTAATTCAGGAACCGAAGCAGTCGAAGGGGCTATTAAATTGGCTCGTCGCTGGGGTAGCTCAAGAAATAAATTTGAAATAATAGGTTTCTCCGGCGGTTTCCATGGCAGAACTTACGGAGCATTATCGCTAATGGATAAACCTCAATATAAAGACAAAATGGGTCCGTTTTTGGCAAATACTCGCGTAATTAATTATAATAACCCCGATGAATTAAGGGAATTTGTCAGCGACTCAACGGCAGCTATTATCCTTGAATTTATTCAGGGAGAGGGTGGGCTAACTTGCGTAACTGATGAATTTGTTGATACTATTAGAGAATTAAAAGAGAAATACGGATTCCTTATTATAGCCGACGAAATTCAAGCCGGAGTGGGGCGTACAGGTAAATTCTTTGGTTTCAATCATTTTAATATTTCTCCTGATATAGTAACAGTTGCTAAAGGAATAGGTGGTGGATTACCTCTGGGAGCAATATTAGCTAAAGAAAGCTTAGCAAGTGTATGGGATAAAGGTATGCACGGAACTACTTACGGTGGTAATGCTGTTGCTGTCGCTGCCGGTATGGCTGTAATTGACGAACTTCAAAACGGAGTATTAGATAATGTAAATAAAATTAGCTCGTATTTTGTAGAAAAATTAGAGAATTTAAAAGTTAAATATCCCGAAAAAATTCTCGAAGTTAGAGGCAAAGGATTAATGCTCGGATTGCTACTAAGTTTTGATGCTTCAATTGTAGTTAATGAATTAATTAAGAAATTTGTTATCTCTAATGCTGCTTCCGGTAAAGTATTGAGGATTGTTCCTCCGCTCATTATAACTGAACCTGACGTAGATGAATTTATTGAAAAATTAGATTCTGTTTTGGCTGTATAGTGTTTTAGCCTACACTATTGGGTACTAATGAATATTAGCATTTTATCGGATTTATATATTGGTAATGAAATATTTTAATTCTTAGCCGAGAGCACTATTTTAGGTGTTGCTCGACTAAGAACATATTAAAATAAATAATTACATAATATATTACAATAATACTATAATAGTAATCGCTAAAAAATAGTTTAGCATCATTATTAAAATTATTGCTCATTAATTCGTCAATAGAAAAGTATATTAAATAATGGAGACAAAAATGAGAATTAAGTATATTATATTTGCACTATTAATTATATTGCCTGCTAATTCATTTTCCCAATTTGGCAAAAATAAAGTTCAATATCAGACTTTCAATTGGAAGTACATAAGTTCAAAAAACTTTGATATATATTATAATGAAGGCTCAAAGTATATAGCCGATTTTACGGCTGTTGAGGCAGAGAAAGCGATATTAAAAATTACAAAGGTAATCAGGTTTAATCTTACAAAGAGAATTCCAATAATTGTATATAATACTCAGAATGAGTTTCAGCAGACTAACGTAATCAATCAATATATGAGCGAAGGTATCCTTGGTGTTACTGAAATGTTCAAAAATCGCGTTGTACTTCCGTTTATGGGTGATTACTATCAATACCGGCACGTAGTACATCACGAATTAGTTCATGCTGTTTTAAATCAATATATTTACGGTGGTAATTTCCAAACTGCCGTTCAAGTAGGGCAGAATATTCAATTCCCGCTTTGGATGAACGAAGGGCTTGCGGAATATATAAGTATTGGTGGAATTGATACCGAAAACGATATGTATATTCGCGACCTTGCTATCAGTGAAAAATTAAGAGGTTTGGAGTATTTAAGCGGTTATTTGGCTTATCGTGGCGGACAAACATTTTACTGGTATGTAGCAGAAAAATACGGTGAAAGTAAAATTGCTGATTTATTAACCAGAGTTAAGTCCGGCTATCAGCTTAATAGTGCATTTAAGGAATCATTCGGTATGGAACTCAAGGATTTCTCTGACCAGTGGGTTAAGGATTTGAAAAAGTACTACTGGCCCGATATAGAAAAATTTAAAGCACCGGACGATTTTGCTCTAAGAATTACAAATCACAAGAAAGAAGAGACATTCTATAATTCTTCGCCAACTATTTCTCCCGATGGAGAGAAAATGGCATATATTAGTGATGCTGACGGGCTTTATGCTATCTATATACGCAATGTAGAGGGCAAAGATAAACCAATTAAGATTATTAGCAGTTATAGAGCTCAGGATTTTGAAGAGCTTAATTTACTTACTCCGGGGATTACTTGGAGCCCTGATGGTAAAAAATTAGCTATTTCTGCCAAATCCGGTGCTGAAGATGCTATTTATATCTATAATTTCAAAGAAGATGATTATGAAAAGATTTTATTAGGTTTGAAATCAATCTCTTCTGTCTCTTGGTCGCCTGATGGAGAAAATTTATGCTTTATAGCTTCGAATTTTGAAAAATCAGATATATATTTATATAATTTAAAAACTAAAAAGCGTTCTCAAATCACTGAAGACGTATATACTGAAAATGTACCTGTTTGGTCTCCAGATTCTAAAAAAGTCTATTTTATATCTAATAGATCTAATGATTTACTATACAATAATACTTTCCGTATTTGGAAGACTGATTATTCGGTTTCTGATATTTATTCAATAGAGCTTAACTCTAAAACTATAGAACGGCTGAGCTTTGACCCTGATAACTCTAAGACTTCAATTGCTGCTACTGCCGACGGAAAGCATTTACTTTTTATATCAGACAAAAATGGGATTGGTAATATTTATGCTTTGGATTTAAGTAATTTGAAAACCAGACCAATTACAAACTCTCTAACCGGTCTAACTCAATTATCAATTAATAAAGACGGTAGTCGCTTGGTGTTTGCATCTATGTATGAGGGCGGGATAGATGCCTTTATGATTAAATATCCCTTAGAGAAAATCATTCCCGGCGATACTTTACCCCTTACTAAGTATAAAGAATCATTGGCTAAATTGAATCAGCCCGTACTCAGCCAAGCTGAAATTGAAAAAGCTAATTCATATAAACCGAATGAAATTATTTACGGTAATTTTAAAATTGATTTCTCAAGGCAGAAATTTGTAAAATCAAATCCTGATGCAATTAAGCAAAATACTGAGATAGTAGAAAATATCGAGCCTAACGATAACTTTATCGAAAGAGAATATAAAATTAGATTTTCTTTAGATGCTATTATGGGTAATCCCGGTTACAGTACTTATTATGGATTTGCCGGCAATGCTTTCGCTTTATTTTCTGATGTATTAGGTGAAAATCAGATATATGTAGAAGCAAATATTTTAACCGATTTAAATAACAGCAATTTAATGGCTTCTTATGTATATCTGCCTAAAATAATTGATTATCAAGCTACTGTATTTCATAATGCACTTTATTTGCAATTAAATGACTTTGTTTATCGTTTCAGAAATTGGGGTTTGACTCTAAATTCATCTTATGCTTTCAATAGATTTAATCGCATTGAGCTGGGTGTTAATTGGTTCAATGTTAATAAAGAAAATGTAAATGCAACTTTAGAGCCTACTATTTCACGTATGTTAGTAGTCCCGGAAGTGAAATTTGTTCATGACGACGTATTATGGGGTTGGTTTGCTCCATTTAGTGGGACAAGGGCATTACTTGAAGTTAAAGCTGCTCCGAGAATTTCGAGCTCAGGGCTTAATTTTATGATAACTAACGCAGATGTTAGGCATTATATTACTATATTTGACTATATTACTTTTGCACTACGTGGCAAAGCAGGTATAAGCTTTGGAGCAAATCCGAGAAAATATTATCTCGGAGGGACTGATAATTGGTTTAATTTCCAATATGACGGTGATTACATGCCATTTGAACAACCTGAAGATTTTATTTTTATGCAGTATGAGACTCCTCTTAGAGGCTGGAACTTAAATTCTGTATCAGGTTCTAAGATGTTTCTGGGAAATTTTGAGATGAGATTTCCATTGTTTCAAGCACTTGTCGCAGGACCTGTCCCAATCTTATTGCAAGGAGTAATGGGGTCTTTCTTTTATGATATTGGCGGAGCTTGGAATGGAGATTTTTCTGACTTTAAACCAACTCAATATTTAGTTGATGGTAAAAAAGCACCTGATAATTTAAGAACGTCCGCCGGAATCGGTGTCCGTGCTTATTTAATGGGTATTCCGTTTAAGTTGGACATAGCTTGGAGAAACGAAATCAATGCTTGGTCTAAGCCTTGGTATTTATTTTCACTTGGTTATGATTTTTAATATAATCTAAGTCTGCTGCAAAACTATATAATTTTCAATTCCCATTTATTTAACCCTACTGTTAACCGTAGGGTCGATATGCACTTAGAAGTTTGAAAAACTTGAAAAATAAACAGTAAATAAATATTTTAGACTTTTATAACAGCCTTAATCAGAGGTTCTCTTGACTGACCCCAATGGAAATGAGTAGGTGGCTGGTGGTTAGTGGCTGTGAATTTGGAATTTGGAGCTAATTATATTTCCAATTTGCTATTGGCTTTAGAGTTTGAGTAAAAACGGGGATATTTTTGATTATAAATCAAATAAATACTTTACAACCTGGCGTTTAACCGTCAGGTTGTATTCCGAGATATAAATTAATTCAATAAAGTCATATCAAAATTATCAGTATAAATTATTTCATTAAAAAATTCATTTGATCCTAAAAACAATAATGCTGTTAAACTAACTAATATCAGAGGTCCTATTATCAATGATAATATTATTTCTTTTCTATTTATTACACTTTTCAAGTCTTTAAAAAATATATAAATTGTTAGTGGTAAAAATAGGAATATCGAAGAGAATAATCCCGGAGCGATTACTTTATAATAAATTGATGTACCTATATGTGAAAAAAGCAGATTGAAAAACATAGCAGACAACAATCCAATAGCAACATAGTAAAAATAATGTCCGTTTTTAAATATTTCCGAATACCTAAATGTAAAAACTACAATGGCAGACAGCAATAATACAGCCGTAGAAAATGCGGTGAAGTCTATTCCGGTTAATTCATAATAAATATTATTTCGTTTAATCATAATAATTTCTTCAATATTATGAATGATGAAAAATAATGGAATCAGATAGAACCTTCTTTTGTTATATGCGAAATCAGACATAATTATTTACTCCCTTGATTAGGTGCAGCAGGAGTCGGTGTCATATTGTCCCAATTATCACCACCGTCAACAGTTCTGCCATAAGATTTATTATCTAATGCCGCATCGAAACTGATTTTATCTACTACAAATACCGAACTACCATTTTTATAATAAATGATTGCATTATCACCATCTTTAGATAATTTGAAGTTTGTATGGATTTGTGTCTTAACAGTAGCGGAATCATCACACCAAACCAACATATAGCTTTTTGCTTTAACCACGGTGTCAATTGGTAGTAAATACTTATCTAATAAATCAAAATCATCTGAAAAATAAAGAGTATTCTTTGGAATAGCAATATCGTTTTCAGTCGGGTTATATATTTCAAACCAATCATCAGATAGCCCGAATTCATTAGCTAAAGTGCTTCCTTTAGAAGCTACTTCGTTGATTTTTAATTTGGAAATTGGGTCATTGTTTGTATTATCATTGACAGTATCGTCAGAGCAGGCATACAGTGTAAATAGAATTAGAGCATAAAATAGTTTTCTCATCGCTGATTCCTTTTTATTTTTTAAAAATTAAAATTCAAATATATGCAATTTTTATAATTTATTAAAGGATTATTTGCACTTTAATAATTGAAATCAGTTGATTTACTGTGTAGAATTATAAATCTGATTATTCAAAAGAATTATTTGCACTATTAACATCAGAAACTAAATCATTAGAGATAGTCCATTCCTCGTAATCGAAATTATCACTGTCAGGTAGTTCAATCAAAAAGGTAGTACCTTTATTTATCATGGATTCTTTAACATAAATTTTGCCTTTATGATATTCTTGAATTATGCGTTTAGATAAACTTAATCCAAGCCCCCAGCCTCTTTGCTTAGTAGTATATCCGGGGAAAAATACTTGACGTTTCTGCTTTTTTGACATTCCCTTGCCGGTATCGGCAACAGTAATTATTGTTTTTTTGAATGTCTTAATCAGAACAATAGTAATACTGCCGTTTTTATCTTCTATTGCTTCTGCGGCATTTTTTAGTAAATTTTCAATTACCCAAGCAAATAATTCTGCATTGAGCGGACAGTATATATTTTCGGGAAGTGTTCGGCATATTTCGATTTTTTTACCAAGTACCGGCAATCTTTTCTCAAAGTATTTGCATATATTTTCAATCTCATAACTGATATTTTCCATTTTAATTTCTGGTAGCGAACCGATTTTCGAGAAACGTATAGCTATCATATTTAAGCGGTCTATATCTTTTTGCATTTCAGTAACAGTATCTTCGATTAGCTCCGGTTCTTCTTTATTGAATTTCAATATCTCCATCCAAGCCAATAAACTCGACAGGGGAGTGCCTAACTGGTGAGCTGCTTCCTTTGCCATTCCTACCCATACTTTAGATTCTTCATTGCGCTTAATACTCGAGAAAGATAGGTAGCCAAGGAAAATAAACAGACCGACTATTCCGATTTCTATCAATGGGAACAATTGCAGTTGGTCAATGAGTTTAGAATTTGTATAGTGAAATTTAGTAATAATAATACCGAAATCAGTCTTGATTTTAACTTCAAAAGGTTTATATACGGCATCCATATTTTTTATATAATCCTGCAAATATTGTCGTTGCCACTCAATAGATTTTGAAGTATCGAGGTCGATATTCGATATTTGCTTAATAAACGGGTATGGTACTTCGCCGTCGATTGTCATTATCAAAGGGAAATTTATGGTTGGCGAAAATTTCTCTACCAGAAATATTAAATCATCGGTGTTATTGACCGGGTCTAAATGCTGATACAAATCGGCATAGAGTTTAATTCCGGTCTTTTCTCTTTCGATTAATTGATTTACTATTACATTAGTATAAATCAGCACAAATGTAACAATTATGGAGGCAAGAGCTAAGAAGAATATTTTGATTTGAAGTTTAGTATTAAAAATATGTTTTATAGATTCAAAAAATCCGGACTGCTTTTTTTTAGGTCTCATTAGAATACTCAATTATCTGATTGATTTACAATATAATTCAAAAACTCACTTAAAACAGTGAGTATCTAAACAGTGAATATTAACGAATTAAAGGGAAATAAATTATTTGAGCATTTCACCGGCAGCAGTTAATTGTTTAATAGCATCAATTAGTTGATTGTCTAAATTTGTACCAACGGCATAATATGACCGGTCGCCCCAGAGGAAGTATCCGATATTACTTTTTAAAAAATTTCTGATGGCTTCTTTATCGGTACCAAACATCTGCTCATTCCAAATATTTTTACTCTTGAAAAATGAAACGAAATTGGCAAGCAGAGCATCATTAACTATATAATTGAATGAGAACATAAAGCTATCGGGAAATTTTTCGTATATTTCCTTATGAAAGCTTTTATAAATATCCATAGTATATTCTAAAAATATTCCTTTGCTTTTAAGTACTTGTAGTAGCACTGTATTTGTATCTAATTTACTGATAATATCGGGAAAAATTCCACCTCCACCTAATACATTCCTGCCTTTAAGAGTCTTAAAAATTGGCAATTGAGTTTTTCCACCGGTTAATTTTATTAATTCGTCGAGACCGGCTTTAGTGCTACTATCCATGTTCATTGTAATAGATGGGTCAATAGCCGATTTCTTTGTATCACTTGAATAATCTTTCTGTATTAATCTGCCCGACGGAGTCAAGTATTTTGCAACTGTAATTCTGAACGCCGATGTATCAGTATAATTCCAATACTTCTGAACCAAACCCTTTCCCATAGATATTTTACCCACTACTAAGCCTCTGTCTAAGTCTTGAACCATACCGGCAAATATTTCGCTTGCCGAAGCAGAGTTTTCATTTATAAGAACGACTAAAGGCAGATTGCAGTATTTACCGTCAACTTCGGCAACATAATCTTTATCGTATATTTTGCTGTTGGATTTGATACTGGCAATTGTCTGTCCCTTTTTAACAAAGTCTTTGCAAATATTTATAACTACATCTAAAAAGCCACCGGGATTATCTCTTAAATCCAATATAAGTGATTTTGCTCCTTTTGAAATTAGTGTATCCAAAGATGCAGTTAATTCCTGATGAGAAATTTTCGAGAATCTGAGCATTTTGATAAAGGCTATTTCTGATTTTGGGAAAATAAAATCAGTAATAATAGATGGTATTTCAATTTCTTTTCTTATTAATTCATATTCTAATATACTGCCGTCCATGAATTTCTTTATAGATATAATTGCTTTTGAGCCCGGCACACCTCTTAATAATTCGTTAGCATCATTTACATTTACTCCGATTACACTTTTACCGTTAATGCTCAATAGCTGGTCCCCGGGCAAAATCTTGCATGAGTCGGCAGGACTATTTTTAGTTGAGTTCAATACAGTTAAAGTATCATTAATGCTGAATAGTGTTAATCCGATTGATTCCGATGAACCCTTCTGTTCTTCGGAAAGGGATTTATACTCGTCGGGGGAGAAGTAATGCGAAAATGGGTCTAAAGAATTAAGCATAGCATTAAAGCATTTATTACTGAGTTTTTCTATGTTTACAGAGTCATCATAATTTTTATATATAATTTCGAGAACGGCTTTGAATTTTTTAGCTTGATAATCTATTTTATCAAGTTTTGGGTCAGTAGTTGTGCTTTTATCGTCAGCATAATTATTGTTAATCAGAAAGGTAATTATTATAAAATACAAAGCAAGTTTAACAATTTTCGTAATCTGTTTCATATAGATTTATCATAAATTAAAAAAGGAAATAGACTTATTTTTTAGATGAATATTTTAAAAAAGTCGAAAACCAAATTCAGTATTAAATAATATCAAAATATTATTTTTATAATATCCTGTTAATTCATAGCCAATGCCAAATTTTAAATTCATGAACATTGGAAATAAGAATAGTTGATATTCAAGAAAAAGATTTGGTCTAAGATGTAAATCAGATTCATCCTGATTTGAATAAAATGTTACAGAATTATCTTCACTATTGAATACAGAATTTGGAATATCTTTCTTTATAGGAGAATTATCAGAATAAAATCTATCAATAGTTGAAGAGTTTAATATATAACCAATATTTAAACTAAAAGAAAGATTAATATTAATAGGTCCATTACCATCAAAATTGAATAAATTAACCCCATAACCAATTTGCATATCAATAATATTTGTTGTGTAATCCGGTATTCTAAATACACGACCATTTTCAGAAGAACCAATAAAATAGTCCAAAATCTCGGAAGTATAAATTCTATCTTCTTCATAATAGTAAGTGGAATAGAGAAAAGATAGTGTCCAATAACTACTATATTTGTATCCTGCACTTTTAGAAATATGCAGGTATAAATCAGGAAAATATACCAAACCTAATCCATAACTAAACCCGCTAATTTCATTTTGAAATTTATAATTAGGTATATTATAATCGACTGTCTGATTCTTTGCGAAATTATTAATTATAGTCGGAGTAGTTAGATATAGATTTCTAAACTTATTCAATTTAGTATTTTCATTTATTTCAAATTCTGAAGACAAAATATTAGCTCGAGTAAACAGAATTAATACTGATATTATTATAATATATATTAGCTTCATAAATTATCCTAATCTATTAATAATGCAAAAGTTAATAAGAATTCGTAATTAAAGCTATTTCTTGAAAATCCCAAAATATCATAACCGACATCGAAGCTTAAACCAAAAAATCCCAATTATTATAGTCAAGTAGATCTATAAAATATTTATAATTAAACATTATAGATGACCTTAGCATCCACCATGGGATTTCTTTATAATATGCCAAATTTAAAGAGTTATCGGATTCATAATTTGCATTTGGAATGTCTTCTTTTAAAACAGTAAAATCAGAAGTAAATTTGTTATTTCTGGTTCTTGAAAATAATTTTACAGCTTCAAATGACACAGCAAGATCAAAACTATTATTATCGTAATGGAAAAGTCCGTAGCCTGTTCCGGCTTCAATACTCATACCTTGCAAATCGTAATTATTGTGAAAAAGTATGCTTCCGTGGTCGCTTACTCCTGTGAAATAGTTTACTAAACTGCTATTAAATAATCTTGTATCACCACTTTGCATTATATTCAAATACGATAATTCACTAAAGAAATAAAGTCTATTAATAGAATTAGAGTTCAGAAAACTATTGGGAATAAAATATATAGATAGTTTATACTCAGAACTGTACAAATCATTTACAAAATTATCAGAGGAAATTGGAAGACTCTGAAAATCTTCATTCATATTATGTAAAAACACTCCATTATATGAAAAGCCTATATATTTATTAAATTTACTAAAACTTTGGTTATATATGCGGTTATCATTTGCAATTGCAATATTGCAAAATACTAAAATCAATTGAATGTATAGAAAAATCTTAATTTTTTTCATATTATCCCCAGCATTAAAAAATCCGTATAACAATATAGCGATACGGATTTTAATTTCCAAATAATTTATCAATAATAATCGATTTCAAATTTATAATGTCGCTACTGTACTTTTGGGGCAAGCCTGAATTATTGATTTAAGCCATAACATTTCACAAAATACGTATAGATTATTTCAAATTACAAATATATAATAATACAAGCTGTTTATGTAATAGCAGATTGTTCCTTGTAAATAATTATTGAGTAGTAACGGTAGAGCTAAAGCAAGGAGATTCCAGTTACAAAAAATAAAACGAATATTAAAACGTTTAATATTATACAATGTATAATTATTAAAAGGTGTCCAATGCAATCAACTATTAGAAAATGGGGTAATAGTTTAGGAATAAGATTACCAAAGCTAATTGCAAAAGAGTTGAATTTAATTGAAGGTGCTAATTTATATATAAAATTAGTTGATGATAAAATCGAAATTACAAAAGTTTCAGATGAATTATCATTAGAACAAATGTTACTGAATATAAATGATGAAAATCTCCATAATGAAATAAGCACTTACTCTCCGATAGGCAATGAGCTATGCTAAACATCGAGTATATACCCGAACGTGGAGACATTATTTGGCTAAATTTCAATCCTCAATCCGGCAGAGAGCAGATGGGGAGACGTCCGGCTTTAGTCATATCACCTAAATCATACAATAGAAAAGTTGGCTTAGTATTAGTATGTCCAATTACATCTCAAGTTAAAGGTTACCCTTTCGAGGTTGAATTAACTGATATGACTACTAAAGGCGTAATAATTTCCGACCAAATTAAAAGCTTAGATTGGCGAATAAGAAATGCCGAATTTATTGAAAAGTTGAAGTTAGAAAAAGTTGCTGAGGTAATTTCAAAATTCTCAACTTTGATTTTATAGTAAAGTCTCATATCCGTTCTTTGAAAATAAGATAACCATATCTCAGGCGAGGGCAATGCCTATTATTCTCTCTTGCGTGAGTATGATCCTACTCTGGGCAGAGGTGGAAGCGAGGTCCAAAAAATAATATAATTAAAAATTTCATATTATCCCCAGCATTAAAAATCCGTATCACAATATATCTATACGGATTTTAATTTCCAAATAATTTATCAATAATAATCGATTTCAAATTTATAATGTCGCTACTGTACTTTTGGGCAAAGCCTGAATTATTGATTTAAGTATAGAGTTAATACTATCGGGTGAATTAAATGCATTCGCTACATCTTCATCAATTTCAACAAAAACTCTGTTTTTATAATAATACGGATTTTTTTGACCTTTTGAATAATCAAACTCATATTCAGGTAAAAGCTAATCAGTATCCAAATTATTTTTTTCTATTATTTTCTTCATGTATTTTTATAAAAATCGTTATTAAAAAATCCGTATCACAATATAGCGATACGGATTTTAATTTCCAAATAATTAAATTCTAAATTACAGATTAACCTAATATTTTAGTTGCTACTGATTTGCCTTGCATAAATAGCATTAAATAATCTTTTGAGCCGGCTTTGGAGTCTGTACCACTCATATTAAAACCACCGAATGGATGAACATCAACCATTGCACCGGTACATTTTCTATTTAAGTAAAGATTACCAACGTGGAATTCTCTTTTAGCTCTTTCGATTTTAGCAGGGTTTAATGAATAAACCGCACCGGTCAAACCGAACTGAGTGTTATTTGCTATATTTAAAGCTTCATCATAGTTTTTAGATTTGATTACCGCAAGTACCGGACCGAAGATTTCTTCTTGAGAAATGCGAGCCATTGGGTCTATGTCTATAATAACAGTAGGCTCAATAAAGTAACCGTTCATGCCGGCAACTTTTTTACCGCCAGTAATTACTTTGCCTTCTTTGCTACCGATTTCAATATAGTTCAATACTGTTTTTTCAGCACTTGCACTAACTACAGGACCGCAATAGAAGTTATCTTCAGGCATACCCATTTTAAAGCTTTCAACTTCAGCTTTTAATTTAGTAACAAATTCATCATAGATAGAAGCGTCAACTACTGCTCTTGAGCAAGCAGAACATTTCTGACCTTGGAAACCGAAAGCAGAAGCTGCTACGCCTTTAACAGCGTCGTTTAAGTCGGCTTCGCTATCAACTACTATAGTGTCTTTACCGCCCATTTCAGCAATCACTCTTTTAATCCAGATTTGTCCTTCTGATTTTTTGGCTGCTAATTCATTAATTCTCAAACCAACTTCCATAGAACCGGTAAAAGAGATATAGCGAGTTTTCGGATGCTGAACCATATAATCGCCGGCTTCGGCACCGCTGGCAACGCAGAAATTAATAACGCCTTCTGGCAGACCTAATCTACGCATTAAATCAACGAATAACCAAGCCATCATAGGAGCATCGGAAGATGGTTTTAAAACTACAGTATTACCGGAAGCGATTGAAGCGGAAGTCATTCCTATCATTATCGCGAAGGGGAAGTTCCATGGTGGAATTACAATACCAACGCCAAGAGGAATATAGAAATATTCATCGGTTTCGCCCGGATAAGGAGTTAATGGTTGAGGCTGCGAATACCTGATGGCTTCGCGACCGTATAATTCCAAAAAGTCAATAGCTTCAGATACGTCTGCATCTGATTCTATATAGCTCTTACCAACTTCTTTGATCATCCATGCTATGTATTCGGTTTTGTTGTTACGAATCTCTTCGGCAGCTCTAAATAAGAAATCAGCTCTTTGGGCAGCAGGTACATTTTTCCAAGATTCGAAAGCTTTAGCAGCAGCTTGGATAGCTAATTCTGCTTGTTCTTTGCCTGCTTTTTGAAATACACCGATTACTTGGTCTGTATTTGCAGGATTAATAGAAGTAGTTTTTCTATCTGTGAAAAGTTCTTTTCCGCCAATAATATTCGGATATTCTTTACCTAGCTGTTGATTAACTTTATCAATAGCGGCTTTTTGTGCGTCAAAATTTGCTTTTACCGAATAGTCGGCATAGGTTTCATTTGTGAAAACATTCATATCAATTCACCTCTTAATTAATTGATAAATATACTATTAAATTATATAATTTCAAGATATGCAAATTAAGGATTTATTTTCAAATAACATAATAATTTATTATAATTAGAATACTAACCAGAATTTTGTTTATTTATTTAAATTAGTCAATATAATAAACTTATTGAATATCCGTATATTCCGCCGTAGTTTACGAAGTATTTACTAAACTGAATAATAAAAATGCCTGAAATGATTACAATTTTCTTATTATATTTCACTTCATTTTTTACACTGATTAATCCGCTCGGATCTATGCCAATATTTTTAACTATGACGGCAGAATTATCTGAAAAGGAGAAACGTAGAACCGCCAGAAAAGCAAATTTAGTTGCATTTATTACAATAATTGTATTTGCGGCATCAGGGCAGTTCCTATTTAATTTTTTCGGTATATCGGTTAACAGCTTAAGAATTGTCGGCGGAGTACTATTTTTTATGATAGGTAACGACATGCTTCAAGCTCGATTAGTACAAGTAAAGCTCAAAGAATCCGAAGTAAAAAGCTATGTAAACGATGTATCTATAACTCCGCTGGCTATCCCATTGATTTGTGGTCCGGGAGCAATTACAAATGCAATTGTATTAATGGAGGATTCCCCGACAATCGAGAAAAAGCTTATCCTATTGGCTTCGATTTTTGCTGTTATTTTAATTAATTACCTTGTCCTTTATGCCTCTTCTACTATTACACGACTGCTCGGTCCTACTGCAAATAACGTGATGATGAGATTAATGGGATTGATAGTAATGGTGATTGCTGTCGAATTCTTCTTTAGTGGTTTAAAACCAATTATTATGGAAATAGTGAAAATGGCTCATTAACTAAATCAGCTAAGTTGAATTATATTTTTTTTGATAAACGGGATTATTTAGAAGCTATACAACAATCATAAGTATTGTTTTATCGATAATTATGTTCTTGATATTACATATATTATCAAAAAGCATAAAAAAGATTTTGCTTTTTATTCAAAAATAATGTAAATTTACAAATTATCTCTAATATCAATTTAATTAAATGGAAAATAATGATTTAGTTGAATATGAAAATAATTCTGAATTTACAATGTCTCATTATCCGGCTGTAAAGATACTATTTTTTACAGCTATCGGAATGCTGTTAAATACTATACTTCAGCTATCGGCTCTTACAATTTGCCTGATAATTTTATTATATTTTATATTCTGTTTAGTTTTTAGAAATCGTTATCTGCTTACAAAAATAATCATCGGTGGTATATTAGTCGGAATTAGCTTATCATCAAGAATTGGTAATTATGAATTGAATATTCCCGATAAAACTATTCCGGATATGCCCGCACTGATAAGGGGGGAGATTAAGCAGATTATTACACTCAAAGATACCAGAGCAAGACTTATAATAAATGGCAGTATCGACACTAAACAGCTTGAACAAATCAATAGTATTAAAATAATTCTTGATATATATAAGCTCAAAAATTCTGACTTGGAGCTAAAAACCGGTTATGAAATTTATGCTGCAACAAAAGCCAGATTCCCGAAAAAGAAAATATTAGATGATGACTTCGACGAAGCATTTTATGCCAAATTTAATGATGTAAATTGGTTTGCATCTGCTCCGGCTAAGGATGTTAAGATTACAAAGCGAAAAATTACTATAAACGGATTTTTTGAGCCAGTAATTAATGCTATAAATAATCAAATTGAAATAGTATTCCCCAATAATACTGTCGGCATAGTAAAAGCATTAGTTACAGGCGACAAATCGGGACTCAGCCAAGAGCTTAAGCAAGCATATTCATATACCGGAACGGCTCATGTATTGGCTGTCAGCGGTTTGCACGTGGGTATTATCTCTGCTATATTGGGATTGTTCCTTAGTGTTTTTGATAATAGAAAGTTAAAATTCTCAATTTTCACAATTTTAATAATTATTTATATGTTCATTACCGGAGTGCAGCCTTCGGTAATCAGAGCCGGAATTATGTCTATAGCTATTTATTATGCTTACACATTAGAAAGAATAATTCAGCCGATAAATGCTTTGTCATTTGTAGTGTTACTACTAATTATTTTCGACCCGATGATAATTTATTCGCCCGGATTTCAGATGTCCATAGCATCTGTCTATGGAATTTTATTGTGCTATTTGCCTTTTAAAAACACATTGGGTAAAATTATAGGTACTCAGTCTGGTTTTCAAAATTTTATAGCAAGTTCACTGGCGGTAACTTTATCGGCATCAATTATAGTAACTCCGATAGTAGCTTATTACTTTAAAATATATTCGATAATTTCTCCACTGACTAATTTAATAATTGTTCCGCTAACGTCTCTTGCTATGATTTACGCATTTATTGCATTAATTATTTCGACTATTTCATTATCTTTTGGGCAGTATTTTGCATATTCTGCGGATTTACTACTTGATATATCTAATTCAATCACATTATTTGCTCAGAGTATTCCCTATTCTTATATTTGGTCGGAGTATTCGGTATATTTAGCTTCGATATTATCTGCATTGTTTCTATATGTTTTTATTTCCAAGAATAAAAAGATACTGGCTTTTAGGACAATTGTATCAATTGTATTGTTTTTATTAACTTGGAATTTACTACCTGAATATTCCGAAATAAAGACTCAAATAGTGCCATTTAAAGATTGTGTATTACTGAAACATAATATTGACACTACTACTTCGTTTTATTGGATTGCAGATAGAAAACCAAATAATTATTCAGCAGCAGATTTTGGAATATATAATATTCTCAAAAAATCAGATAAAAAAATCATTGTTGCCGTTAATGGAAATATTGGTTTAGCAACAATTGATAAATTAAAAAACGAAAAGAAATTTTCAGCAATAGAGTTAAATATTGAATCTCAGAAATTGATTGAGAAATATTTCCATTTGAAAATTTCTTTACCGCAATTCATTAAAGAGGAAGTATTATGGCATTAGAATTTATTATACCCGAAATTTTTGATAAAAACAAAATTTTGTCAGGAGTAACTCAAAAAAATATGAGTTTATTCCCCAAATATGGGCTTTCATTATCAAAAGGCGAAATATTGACAGATGACGATTTGATGCTTCATCAGAGAGTATTTTCAAAACTGCTCGGAATAAGCAATGCCAATATGAAATATCAGTTGCAAACACATGGTACCAACATAGTAGAAGTATTTTCGGATTCTTCTACGGTGGAAAGCGACGGAATTTATACTCAAGAAAAAGGATTAGTTTTAAATGTTAAAATAGCCGACTGTGCGGGAATTTTAATTTTTGACCCGACCAATGAAATAATTATGGCTTTACATTCCGGTTGGAAAGGTACTCAGCAAGATATTAGTTCTAAGGGGATTTCAATTTTAAAAGAGAGATTTAATTCCAATGTCGAAGAACTATTAGTTTATATTTCGCCCTGTGCTTCTGGCGACAATTACCAAGTCGGAGAGGATGTAGCTGCATATTTCGAGACATCGATAACTAAGATTTCAGATAGAAAATATCTATTCGATAATAAAAACGAAATCAAAAATCAACTACTGAATTGTGGAATAATAGAAAAAAATATTGAAATATCAAAAATTTGTACTATTAATGATACACTTTATCACTCCTTTAGACGTGATAAAGAATTATCAGGACGAATGAGTGCTTTCATTGGTATGCTTAAAAATGAAGAACTATCATGAAAGACAAAAAAGATAATAAATCAAAGTGTAAAGACTGCCCTTTGAAAAAAAAATGTCCTAAAGAAGAAGGTAAAAAATGTATAAACAAAAAGAAATAAAGCTATGAAACTTGTGATTTTCGATATCGACGGCACCTTAGTTAATTCTATGAATATTGATGATACTTCATTTTTTGAAACTTTCGATGAACTCTATAATATAACAATAGAGAAAGATGAGTTTGTCAAGTATAAAGAAATAACTTCAGGAACTGATATGGGACTATTCAAGCATATCTTTAGTGAATTTTTCACTGCTCCTGCTAAATTAACCGACACAATTGAATTTAAAGATTATTTTATTAGTAGAATAAAAAAAGAATATGAAGATAATCCTTCACTGTTTAAAGAAATTGACGGAGCAAAAGCTTTGATTGAAACCCTTCAAAAAAATCAAAACGTAAATATTGCTATTGCCACCGGTTGCTGGAGTGATTCTGCACTAATTAAATTAAAAGCCATCGGTTTAGATATTTACGCTTTCCCGATTTCGTCTTCCGATATACATTCAAGCAGAAAAGATATTGTACTTAATGCTTTGAATTTAGCCGAAGAATTTTATTCATCGGAAGGGTATGAAAAAGTTTATTATGTAGGCGACGGTGCGTGGGACTATAAAGCTGCCCAATTGCTTAATATTGATTTTATTGGGGTTGATTCTCAGAATAATAATCAACTTTCTGCTCTGGGAGTAGAAAAGATAATAAATAATTATAAAAACGATAAGCTATTGGAATTTTTAGACATAAAATAATATCAAAAAAATAATATATAGAAATTTTAATGAAAATAACTAAAATGCTATTATTTATAAAATAATTTTCTTATTTTTGAATGAAGTATTTTAATAGACGATGCTTCAATAAAAACAAAAACACAATAAGTATTACAAGGATATTTTTATGAGCGTTACCGTTGTCGTCGGCTCTCAGTGGGGAGATGAGGGAAAAGGTAAAATAGTTGATTTATTAAGCCAAAATGCTGATATAGTTGCCCGCTATCAAGGCGGAGCTAATGCCGGACATACTATCGTTATTGATGGTAAACAATATATTCTTCACTTGATTCCATCAGGTATATTAAATCCAAAAGCTAAATGCGTTATAGGAAACGGCGTTGTTATTGATCCTATCGCTCTGATGGATGAAATTGCAATGCTTAAATCACATGGCGTTGAGGTTACCGGAAGGCTATTCATAAGTCATAAAGCTCATCTGATAATGCCTTATCATAAACTGCTCGACCAAGCATTGGAATCCACTAAGTCTAAAGGAGCTATCGGCACTACCGGCAGAGGTATTGGTCCTTCTTATAATGATAAATATGCTCGTACCGGTATCCGTATTGTTGATTTATTAGACCGTAAAGCTTTTACTCAAAAGCTAAAAGCTAATATCCAAGAGAAGAATAATCTGCTTTCTAAGATATATGGTTATGAAGGTTTAGACGAGGATAAGATTGTCGAGCAATATCTTGAATTTGATAAACTTATAGACCCATTCATCGTTGATACTACTTTAATGCTCAACGAAGCTATTAATGCCGGTCAAGAACTATTTATCGAGGGAGCTCAGGGAGCATTATTAGATATCGATCACGGAACATATCCGTTTGTAACCAGCTCAAACCCTACTACCGGCGGAGCTTGTACAGGGCTTGGCATACCCCCGACCGCTATTACAAACGTAATCGGCATAGTAAAAGCATACTGCACAAGAGTTGGCAATGGTCCTTTCCCTTCTGAATTAGATGATGAAATTGGGGAGAAGCTACGGCTTAACGGAGCCGAATACGGTGCAACTACCGGAAGACCCCGCCGATGTGGCTGGCTGGACTTAGTAGCATTGAAATATTCGGTCATGATTAACGGAATCAGCGAAATTGCTTTAACTAAGTTAGATGTACTCGATGATTTCGAAGAGATTAAAGTATGTACTTCTTATACATTTAACGGCAAAGAATTAAAATCATTCCCCTCTGATATTTATACTTTAGAAAATATCGAATTGGGATATAAAACTTTTAAAGGATGGAATAAATCACTCGCCGGAATTAAAAATCATAGTGAATTACCAATAGAAACTAAAGAATATTTAAAATATATCGAAGAGTTTAGCGGTGCAAAAATTAAGATTATTTCTTTAAGCCCGGACAGAGCCGATACAATTATTAGATAATTCATTAGTGAATTTAGTTTTCAACCTATCAAATATTTAATGCTTGATAGGTTTTTTTTTCTGTTTTTTAACATTTAGAGCGTTGCAGAAGTCAAAAAAATGTAATATCATATTCTATTAGATTGTGTTATTTGGAATCAATTCGTGGCTTTAGTCGCATTGATGGCGATAGTTGAGGTGAAAAGATTATTTTACAATTATTGAACAAATATCAATCGAATAATGAATAGCTAAAACCTAATTTTATAGGTGAAATAGCAATATCATTGAAATGGTACTCATAATAAAAAGAAAAATGAATATTATTCAAGAATTTTATTTTCTCTAATATATACTCAAAACTAAGGGCATCTATTCTGAATCTAAGAAAAATATTATTTAAATCAGAGCCGGCTTGTAATGCAATTAAATTGCCAATACCTATTCCTGCAAAAAATTTATATTCTGGTTTTGAATTTATATAAATGGTCTGACTATATCCGCCGTTAATAAATGTATGATATGCTTGAATATCAATGTCAATTCCATATTTATCAGGATTGAATATACCATCAGATACATAGCCGGTTCCGACTAATACACCGCTAAGCCATTTATATTCATGACAATATAAAGTACCGTTTAAGATAATTAGAATAATTAAGATATGTTTCATAATATTAAAAACCAATAAAATGATAAATTCCGATAATTAACTATTCATAATTATATAAATATGCACTTAGTTAAATATTTTTAGTAAATTGAAATTGAATACTACAAATCATCAAAATTGAATATCTTAGTAAATTCAGAATTTTGATTATTTTTATCGCGAGAAGATACCGCCATCATGTTTTTATATTCAATCATTTTCTCTCTTAGCTCAAGATTAGAAGCTGCCAGAATCTGAATAGCCAATAGCCCAGCATTGCGAGCTGCTCCTATGGCAACTGTTGCTACAGGAACTCCGGGAGGCATCTGAACAATAGATAGCAATGAATCCATACCGCTTAAAGCTTTAGTCTGAACCGGTACTCCAATAACTGGCAGCGGTGTAGTTGCGGCAATCATACCGGGTAAATGAGCTGCACCGCCGGCACCGGCAACTATTACATTTAATCCACGTTCGTGAGCATTTTTACCATATTCTATCATATCTATCGGAGTTCTATGTGCTGAAACTACTCGCATTTCATAAGGTACTCCGAACTCTTTGCATACTTCTGCAGCTTCTCTCATCGTTGGCAGGTCTGAGTCGCTACCCATAACAATTCCTATAAGTGGAGGTAATTGAAGCATTTTAGTCTCTCGTTAAGTTCATAAATGAATATACAAAATTGTCCGTCTTAGAGAATACAATTTACAAAGATTTATATTAAAAATCAAGTTGAATTATTAATATTTGAAAGGATTATTATGCAAATCAATATGAAATATAAAAAAAACATGCTCATTAGTGCTAAAAATGACAAAGGGCATATATTTGATTTCGACACAAGTTCCGAGCATGGGGGCGACGATTCAGCTCCGACACCTATGGAAACAGTTCTCGCTTCACTGGGGGCTTGCTCATTTATGGATATAATCAGCATTTTACGAAAAAAGCGTAAAACAATCACAGATTTCGATATCGAAGTCGAAGGCGAAAGAGCCGAAACTCATCCGAAAGTTTTCACAAAAGCACATCTGACATATATCTTAACTTCGCCCGATTCCGAATTAAGTGATTTTGAGAAAGCAGTAGCAATTTCTCATGAAAAATATTGCTCAGTCTCTGCAATGTTCAAGCGTTCGGGTTGCGAAGTGTCTTTTAGTTGTAAACTAATCAAAGAATAACGTCAATCAATATTGGGGGCGGGGATAGAGGATTGGGGTTCGGGGTTTGGGGATAGGTTATTTAATATTCTCCCTCCTACACTCTGCGTAAGAGGGAGTGGGTAAAAGGCTATCTTGCGATTACAAACATTTGGTTGATAGTGCCGAACTCGGTTTTCAGGTAAATATAATATTTTCCCTAACTTAAAAGCTCTTCCAGCCCTTAAGTTTAGGAAACTATATATTTACCTCGTTATTATAAAAGAATGAGAGTATGTGCCACTGTTTGTAACAATATTTAAATAATATGTTCCAGAAGCAAAATTCTCAGTATTGATACTAACACTTTCGTTGTTTAGTTCGCTGCTATCACTAATATTTGTTATTATATTTCCATTAATATCTGATACTTTAATTAGATTAATAAGTATGTCATGATTTAATCTTGTGATTTCTAAAGTACTGCCATCATCATCTATAAAAAAACTAAAATATTGATTTGTTTGGTCTTGCACAGTGGAGCTACTGTCAAAGCGGGCTTTAAGCATAATAACACTACAGACAGCTATATATTTCATATTATTGGATATTGCTATCGGATTGTCTTTAGTAAAATTCGGTTTTGAATATTTGTACTTGATCGAATTATCGTTAATATTAGTAATATAAACACCACTAAAACCTATAGCTAAAAAATTGCCATCATGACTAACATCGTAGGAGTCAATATTATAATATTGACTAGGTAAACTAATTGATTTGCTCTCCATGAAATTATTATTATAATTGAATATTATTATACTATCATGACACCAATATGTTTCTCCAGGTTCTATTACTTTTCTCCACTTTAAAGCAAAGAGCTCATCTTTGGTGGGTGAAAATACGGGGTTGGTTAAATAGCCCGATATAATATTGTTAAAATTATTATCAACTATATCATATATTCTAATTAGGTATTCATTAGAATATTTATCTAATAACGCTAAATATTTACTATCATGACTAATTGAAAAGCTTCCACCAGTAAAAAAATCTAATTTTCTTTTTAATGAATAATCCGATGTATTTATAATTTTGACTCCTTTATCAAAGTCATCTACATAATAATCATATATCAACAAAGAATCATTCGGGGAAAACAATACTTTAGCAATTCTGCCATAATAACCAAAAACTTTATCGATGGTTTTTTCTTCTTTAGTGGTTACATTCCAAACAACAATTTTTCCAAAATGATTGCTGTACCCTTCGCCATAATTAAGAGTTCCTGCCAAATTAGTGCCTGTACTGTTAAATGATAAAGATGCTATTAACCCGCTTCCTTCGGAAACATACAATGTATCAAATATTACTCCAGATTGCACATCAGCTAAATAAACTTTCCATTTATCAGCTAAAGCGATAATCTGATTGTTGGGGTGAAATGCAAAACAGGAATATGCAATATCCTTTACCCACATAATATTCTCCTCTGCCCTCAGCCCGCTACTACCCGCCAGAGTAATAGCAAAAAATAGTAAAAAACCAAATTTTCGTAACATAAAGTTACCCTTTCAAATTGTTAAAAATATCAGGAATTTATTTTTCCATTTTCCGATTTATGTTGATTTTATAATAATTTCCCTAACCTAAAAGCTCTATCAGCCCTTAAGTTTAGGAAATTATTATATTTACCTCGTTATTATAAAAGAATGTGAGTAAACCCCTGTGTTTGTAGTTATATTCATATAATATGTTCCGTCGGCTAAATTATCCGTACTTATAGTAATTTGTTCGTTAGTTAGTAGAATCGGGTCATTAACAAAACTAACTATATTGCCGGTTATATCTGAAACTTTAATACTATTAATATTTAGTTCTTGATTTAACTTTGTGATTATTATATTTGTGTAATTTACATCTTGTAAAATGTTGAAATATTGATTAATGTGATTATCGGTTACAGTAGAATTTTCAAATCGTGCGTTTAGCATCATGATTGAACTAATTGCAAGATATTGCATATTTTTAGAAATTTGAGCATTTTTGCCAACTGCATTTAAATTTGGATACTTGTACTTTACAATATTATCCTTAATACTTAGTATAAACAATTCATCACAAGAACAAACAATATATCTACCATCTGAACTTAATTCGTAACCTTCAATATTATAAGCTAATGGGAGATTTATTGTTTTCGAAATTTCAAATTTACTTTCAACGTCTAAAATGGTTAAGTTTTCATTTGACCAGTATGGACTGTTTTCAGTTTTATGCCATTTTAAAACTACTAACTCATCTTTAGCGGGAGAGAATAACGCATTAGTGAATTCATCGCAAATAATATTAGAAATAGAATCATTTACTAAATCATAGATATACAAGGTTGAATAATCAATTTCATCATAATTATCAGTTACTTTGTGAAAAGCAATATACTTACTATCTCTACTTATAGAGAATGTAGTCGGATACAGAGATCTTGATATTTTGAGTTTAGTTTTTTTAAAGTCTGCCATATTTAATTTATATACTCCACTGCTGTCATTAGCAAACCCAATATCGTAAATTAATAAAGAATCATTAGGGGTAAACTGAATATGAAGAATCATGGCATCATATTTCTCAACTTTTTCAATAACAGTTTCTTCTTTAGTTTCCATATCCCATATAGAAAGCTTTGCTAATCCATTTGAAGTAGAAAAATCGACTATTGCAACAGCCAGTTTAGTGCCCGTACTGTTGAATGCCATTGAAGTAATAATTCCGTTTCCACCATGCTCATCGGTGTTAATAAGAGTATCAATTGGTTCTCCGGTTAATACATCTGCTAATATAACGCCCATATCCCAATGCCCATAAGCAAAAATTTGATTATTGGGATGGAAAGTATAAGCATTAGTTTGAACATACTTACTCCACAAAATATTCTCCTCTGCCCTCAGCCCGCTACTACCCGCCAGAGTAATAGCAAAAAATAGTAAAAAACCTAATTTTCGTAACATAGAGTTACCCTTTCTAATTATTAAAAAATATCAGGAATTTATTATCCCGCTGTTCTGTATCTGTGATTATGATTATTTTAATGTTTGAATTTCCTTTGAAAATAGCAGATGTGAATCGGAATAAAAATACTTTGCAAATACAAATAAATATATTATTTGCATTTTGCATTTTGCATTAAGGCTAATATTTTGAATATCGAACATATTTACTTCCTTTGGCAAGGTAAATAACCGAATATATTGAGCTTTCAATTGTTAATATCCGAGTGAATCAAGATTAGTAGATTAATTTGCTAATCATTCAATTGCAATATACAAAATTCAAATATATAATACAAATAAAAAAGCGACTTTTATGAATAAATCACATTATTTATTGCAATTAAATATTAACGATTGTAATTATTAAATTCAGTATGTACTAAGTCCGGTATAATTTGGGATTTGGGTATCAGCACAATAGAAAAGGCGACATTTAACCCACGCTTTAGCGTGGGGTTAAATGCCTTTGAGTTATTATAATTATTTCAAAAAGAGCAGAAATCAATGCTTATTACACAGCCTCTTTAGCGTGGGTAATGAAAATCTGAATTTATTAATTATTTACTCTGTCCATTCCGGAAATCTACCCGGAGTGATAGGTGATTTAATTTTTTCCATTTGTGTTTCGATAATTTTAATTCTTTCAATGATTTCTTTTACTTGATTGTAAACCGGTTTGAATTCTTCTTTGACAATATTAAAAGATTCTTTTTGAGTAGTTGTAGCTTGTGTACCCATAGTCCAAATTCCCCAAATTACAAAACTCATTCTGTCGGTAATCGAAGGAGCTTGATTAGCATTACGTTTAGAAATCGATTCATCGCCGTTAATTACTCTGTTGATTTCTACTAATTCATTTTCAATAACTTCGATTTTCTCAATTAGTTCTTTTGTGTCAGATTTTGTTGCCAATAGTGATGATTTCATAGCGGAAAGTTTTTCCTTGTTATCTCCTACGGATTGATTTACAGCAAAGAAAACTCTTTCTAATTCAGTTACTTTTTGTTGGAATTCCACCAGCTTATTATATTGCTCAGAATTCAAATTGAAGTTATTCATTAGTTTTACTTCAAATTCGGTAGGAGTTTGCAGTTCAGTAATTATTCCGTCAATACTTTTGGAGACGGTAACATTGTACTTGCCGGGCATTACTCCCATACCTGAGTTTTTATTCGGATTAGTCTCTTTATTAATCGGGTTAGCATCGGGGTACTTCAAGTCCCAAGCGACACGCTGAACACCTTCAGTAAACGGAGCAGTCAGAGAGCGAACTACATAACCGCTATTATCGGTAATAGTAAAGATTAGATAAGGTTCTTTCTGTAAGTCTTCTTTTCTCAAATCGCTGAAATTCGGGTATTCGATAGTTTTATTCGATTTCTCATATTCTGTTTCTTTTTCTTTACGAATATCTTTTAATGATTTAGGAGCTTGTTTAACATAATAAGTAAAGATAGCACCATAAGTCCTATTCGGAGCTTTGAAATAATCATCGCCTTTTGAATCTCTTGCTTTGCCTTCATCTTCCAAATATATAGGAGCAGGCTTTATATTAAATAAATGGAAATCTTTGTTTGCCAATTCCTCAGATAGCTCACGAAGCGGAGCATAATTATCTAATATCATAATTCCTCTGCCGAAACTGCCGAGTAATAAATCGCACTCTCTTTTTTGAATATCAATATCTCTTATAGAAATGGTCGGGATACCGCCTTTAAATTTTATCCATTTTATACCGCCGTCAACAGTGAAATATGCACCGAATTCGGTACCGATAAATAATAAGTTAGGATTAACAAAATCTTCGGCAATAGTCCATACCGGTTCATTAACCGGCAAATTGCCGGCTATTGAGTGCCATGTTCTTCCTTTATCTTCACTTTTTAAAACATAAGGTTTAAAGTCCGCATTTTTATGATTATTAAAAGTAGCATAAACTACATTTTCATTTAGCTGAGAAGCAAATACATCAGAGCAGTATGTCATCTCGGGAACTCCGGAGAAAGATTCGATTTTTGTCCAATTAGTTCCGGCATCTTCCGTTATTTGCACTAAGCCGTCATCGGTACCTAAATAAATCAGATTTTCTTTTAGCGGTGATTCGCTAATTGCGATAGTGTTGCCATAAAGCGAAGTCGAAGCATTTTTAGCAACAGCCTCCGGCGACCAAATTTTATCCATTACTTTGAGCTTATCTC
Organism: uncultured bacterium; assembly: GCA_942493235.1. Lineage (GTDB taxonomy): Bacteria > Bacteroidota > Ignavibacteria > Kapaibacteriales > UBA2268 > ENR-C587. Next base: position 2,582,129 of record OW818676.1, read on the forward strand.
TGTCTATCTGACGAGTAATATCAGGGCTGACGGCTTTCCAAGTATTGCCTCGGTCATCAGAGCGGTACAATCTATTTGCGGCATAATATAGGCGAGTATTGGAGTGCGGACTGATTATAAGTGGAGTGTCCCAATTCCAACGAATCTCTTCGCCTTTTTCGGGTTGGGGTTGAATAAAAACTCTTTCGCCGTTCTTTCGGTCTAATCGGATCAGATAGCCGTATTGGGCTTGACCGTAAACAATGTTCGGGTCTGTCGGATCGATTTGAGGTTCATAACCGTCGCCACCAACTACCTGGAACCAATCGTCGTTTAATATTCCCCCCGGATTATTAGTAGTCGAAGGACCGCCCCAAGTGCTATTATCCTGAGTGCCGCCATATACATTATAGAAAGGTTCGGCATTATCTGTCTGGATTCTATAGAATTGAGTAACAGGTAGATTAGAATAGAAATTCCATTTTTCGCCTCCGTCATAGCATTCGTAAAGCCCTCCGTCTCCACCAATGATTAAATTATCAGTATTTTTAGGATTTATCCAAAGAGCGTGGTCATCAACGTGTCTGTTGCGAATACTTAAATTTTTAAATGTCTTGCCACCATCGATTGAACAGCGAGCATAAGTGTCCATAGCATAAACTTTATCTGGATTGAGCGGGTCAGCAATTAGTTCTTGATAATATTGAGCCGAACCGCTAAACCATTCATTTCGTTTCTCCCATGATGCACCTCGGTCAATTGAACGATAGAATCCGCCTTTGCCTTGATTAGCTTCTATAGTAGCATAGATAATATCAGGGTTGGCAGGGGAGAGTGCAAGCCCGATTTTACCTAATTCGCCGCTTGGAAGTCCGCCGGCGAGTTTCTCCCAAGTCTTGCCGCCGTCAGTTGATTTTTGTATGCTTGATTCAGGACCGCCGTCTATCATAGTCCAAACGTGCCTTCTTCTCTGATATGTTGCTGCATAGATTATTTCAGGATAACGAGGGTCAATAGCTATATCGGTAACACCGGTATTTTCAGAAATTTTCAGAACGCATTCCCAAGTTAAACCTGCATCACTTGTTTTATATAATCCTCTTTCTCCGCCGGGTCCCCAAAGTGGTCCTTGAGCGGCTACATATACTATATCCGAATTTTTCGGGTTGACAATGATTTTGCCGATATGCTCTGAAGTTTTTAGTCCTACATTTTTCCAAGATTTTCCGCCATCTAATGACTTGTAAACGCCATCGCCCCAGCCTACACTTCGTTGACTATTGTTTTCGCCGGTACCAAGCCACAATATATTATGATTATTTGGGTCGATAGTTATACATGCGATTGAGTAAGATACATAATTATCAAAAATCGGAGTAAAAGTAACTCCATGATTAGTAGTTTTCCATACATTGCCACAAGATACTGCAATATATATTGTGTTATCGTCCGTTGGGTCAACAGCAATGTCGCCTATTCTGCCGGAAGTAATAGCCGGACCAATATTCCTAAATTTTAATCCGTTTAAAATTGAGGAATTAAGCTTATCTTCTTTTTTCTCTTCTTGCTTTTTTTCTTTAGCACTTACCGACATTATAGATAATAGTAAGAGAATTGCAAATAGTTTTAAATATTTCATATAAAACCCCATAATGATTCATTAAAAATATAATTGTATTCTATTAATATGCAAGATATTAAAAAGATTTTGAAATAAATAATAAAATATTATTATTCAAAAATATGCGGAAAAAGTCTGCTATCCCTAATTAAAAATATTGACGAAATAATCAATTAGGAATTGCAAATTGGGATAAGAAATTGGCTGAATATCCGATTAAATAATTTATTCTATTCTCGGTAGCGAGGAGTGCTTACTCATTTTACCTTACTTCTCTAACCATTCTTTTAATTTGACGTTATACAACTCTTCAGGTAAAGGTCTGTTATCAAAAAAGCCGGACTTTAATCGTACTCTGAAGGCTTCATAAATACTAACGGCACAAGCCACTGATATATTTAAGCTTTGTATCATACCTACTTGTGGGATTAATATATTTGCATCGGCAAGTTCAACGGCTCTGTCGCTTACACCGGCGTGTTCATTACCGAAAACAAATGCAAAGGGTTGGCAAAGGTCTATGTCGTAAATCGAAACAGCATCTTTTGTTAAGTGGGTAGTATATATCTTTTTTCCTTGTTTTCTAAGCTCAGCATAGCAATCATCGATAGAATCATAGTTCAGCTGCTCTACCCATTTACGTGCACTTGCCGAACTTGATTCAGCAAGCTCCGGTATAGGCTGAGAGCCGTCATATACCAAGTGTATTTGCATTATTCCAACTGCATCGCAAGTGCGAGTCAGTGCCGATAGGTTGTGCTGGTCAAGTATGTTTTCAGCAACAATTGTAAAATCGTTATGTCGGCTTGATAATACTTGTTCTATCCTTGCGATTCTTGATTCAGTTCTATACCCGGCTATTTTGGGTCTATCATTATTCATCTACAATTATTTCCGAAATATTTATTAAATTTATATATTAATTACTATTCAAATCAATATTCGATATCAACTCCACGCTTCAGAGGCTGTGTTCTCCCACTCTATTCAACCCCACGCTTCAGCGTGGGGATAGAAGTATTATTCAAGAGGCTGTCTAAAAAGTGTGTCATTCTGAACGAAGTGAAGAATCCAGGTAAAGCTAAATGCTGATAATTTTGGATTCTTCGTTACATTCAGAATGACGATTTGGGAAAATCCTTACTTTTTAGACAAGCTCAGCATCTAAGTGAAATAATTATTTTTGATTTTTACACAGCCACTTTAATTTATGGTTGAAAGAATTAATAATTATCCGATATATTTCTTTGCTATCAGAGAATACTCCGAAATTTTTGATTTCAAATTCTTTATTTCCGGAGCTAAAAATCTATCGGTTCTTAAAAATTCAGTTCCTGATTTATAGAAATCACTTGAATTTTTAACAGCATTATAAAATTCAAAAGTTGCCGGAGCTAATAATTTTTCTGCATTAGCCTCTAAGCCGACTGTTTCGAATTGCTTCAATCTTAAAGAAACTGCATATAGTCCGGTCATAATAGCAATTGCCAATATTTTTTCTACATTATCAATAATCTGTAATGCTTGACGGGCGGCGATAGTTCCCATACTTACGTGGTCTTCTGTATTTTCGCAAGTAGGGATAGAATCCGCTGATGCCGGATGAACCAATACTTTATTCTCGGAAGCAACTGCGGCGGCTGCATATTGAGTAATCATCAAGCCGGAATTTAATCCGGTATTGCCCACTAAAAATGCAGGTAAGCAATCATTTGTGCCGGAATCCACCATCTTATTAATTTGTCTTTCGGTGATATTACCTATTTCGGAAATCGCAAGTTTTAAATAATCCATTACAAGTGCAATAGGTTGTCCGTGAAAATTACCACCGGATACAGCCATATCATCGTCAGGAAAAATTAGCGGATTGTCGCAAGCGGCATTAAGTTCATTGTCGCAAATATCTTTAATATGGTCAATAGCAGCTTTAGAAGCACCATAAACCTGCGGAATACATCTGATTGAATATGAGTCTTGAGGTTTCCATTTCTTTTTAGCAAAAGCTAATATATCCGCAACTAAATCTTCGCCTTCTGCCTTTAAAATATTTATTACTATGTCAGGGATTTGTTCTTGTTTGCTTGACTCTTGAATTGAGTTAATTTTATCCAGGTAAGCTAAAGCTTTTTCTGATTTTACGGATTTATTCTCTAATATTTTAGATACGATTTCTTTCTGAGTAATACCGATTAATTTTGAGCCTTTTAATAATTTGGCAAGTGAAGCAGCAGTGTCAATCTGACCTTTATGATTACGTGCTTTGTGAATACCTTCAAAAGCGAAAGCTTCTTTTCTTGCTCCCAATGCTTCAAAAATCAAAGCGGAAGATAGCATTGCCGTATCGAATAATTTCTCTGATTTATGGATTGCTATAGCTGCTAATGCTGCCATAATAGTAGTACCGTTGTTTAGGGCAAGTCCTTCTTTATAGCTTAATGTAATTGCTTTATAGCCGATTTTACGAGCAGCTTCGCTTTTTAAAAATTCTTCTGTTTGCCAGTGCTGACCATTATACTCTATTTCGCCTTCGCCGATAATTGGAAGTGCCATGTGCGATAATGGGCATAAATCGCCACTTGCTCCGACTGAGCCCTGCTCGGGAATCAGAGGGTGAATTCTATTATTTATTAAAAATTCAAGCTGACGGACAGTTACTTCGCGAATGCCGGAAAATCCTTTTAGTAAGGTGTTTAATCTGATAGCCATGATTGCTCTCGATATTTCCGGCGAGAAGTATTCGCCAACTCCGCAAGCATGAGACCTTAATAAATTTACTTGTAATTCTTCAGCTTGCTCAGCTTTGATTTGCTTATCGACATTGGAACCGAAACCGGTAGTAACTCCATAGACAATAGAGCCATCTGCAACTTTGCTTTCAATATATTTTCTACTCTTTTCAATTTTAGAAACGTCGATTGATATTTGTCTGTTATTATATGCAATATCAATTACCTGATGTCGAGATAAATCCGAACCGTTTAAAACTATTTTTTCCATAAATCACGCTATTTATTATTAATTCTATTATTTTACTAATTACAAACTTCAAAATTAACTAATTTCGACAAAGCTACAAAATTTGAGTATATAATAATATAAAACTAACTTTTAAAATTCAGGTTTCATTATAATTTTAGCTTATTACTGTTTGTGTGGCTAAGGCTTGGAGTTCGGGGTTTGGGTATAGTTAATAGGAATTGGAAAATAGGAATTCGGAATATGCTCGCCTCCTTACTACGCTCTGCGTAGTAAGGCTGGTAACCGAAAATCTTTCAACCTCACCCAAACCCTCTCCAAAGGAGAGGGCTTAAAGATTATATATGGATAGGGAGAGTAATCAACCCCACGCTAAAGAGGCTGTGTAAAAACTATCAAAAGACAACAAATATTATTGACAGTTCCATTTACGAGGCTGTCTAAAATTAATAATATTGCCAAATCGCCATTCTGAGTGTAACGAAGAATCCGGAATTATCAACATTTAGCTTTGTCTGGATTCTCCAATCGTTCAGAATGACAACTTTTTAGACAACCTCTTGATGTTTGAAATGTATTACTTTTCCCCACGCTTTAGCCTGGGGTTGATTACGGAGATGTCTCCTTTTGAGGTTGTCAAAAAAGTAATAATATTACAAAATCGTCATTCTGAGTTACTGACCACCCGCTACGCGGCTGGTAAAACAATACAATGACAACAAAAAAAGAACGTGTATATTGAAAGTTTTTGAAATTGCCCGGTACAACATTGGTAATAAAGATTCCGATTTTGAGTTTGGGCAGGAAGCATTTAGATAGAATAATTGGTGTTATTATACCCGCTTAACAGGCTGTCACCTTAATATGCTTCCCAAAAACTAAATAATAATTAAACAATATCAAATAATCATTGGAAATAGAATGAAAACTCCAATTGAAGAATTAAAGTTAGTGTTTACAAACACTGCAGGCATCGATATAGGTTCGGAGAAACATTTCGCAGCAGTAGGTCAGGGAAACGGGGCAGTACGCTCATTTACCAGTTTCACCAAAGACTTGCAGTCAATGTCTTTGTGGTTTAAGGAAAACGGTATAACAACGGTTGTAATGGAATCAACCGGCAGTTATTGGATTCCTGTATATGAAGTTTTGGAAAGTGCCGGTTTTAAAGTAGCACTTGTCAATGCCGCCCATGTCAAGAATGTTCCTGGCAGAAAAAGCGATGTGATAGACTGCCAATGGCTCCAAAAGATATATAGTTTTGGACTACTGCGCGATTCATTCATTCCAAGCGAAGATATCCGCCGTATTCGCTCGTATGTCAGACTAAAAAGCGATCATGTAAGGAGTGCCGCCTCACATATACAGCATATGCAAAAAGCGTTGGACCAAATGAATATTAAAATACATAATGTAATTTCGGAAACAGCCGGAGTAAGCGGGATGAAAATATTAAAAGCTATAATCTCAGGTGAACGATCTCCCGAAATATTGCTTTCGTTGTGCGATACAAGGATAATAAATAAGAAGAGGCAAGAGGTAATAAATTCGCTTGAAGGTAATTTTCGCACCGAGCATATATTTGCTCTAAAACAAGCAGTAGAAGGATACGAATTTTATCAGAAGCAAATTATTGACTGTGACGATGAGATAGAAAAGTTACTCAATAAATTTAATTCTTCAAATGAAAATGATGGGTTTGAAATTGACGTAAAAAAAGTAGGTTTTAAAAAAGTACGCCGACACGCAACAAGTTACGATTTAGAGAGTATGTTGATTAATATGACGGGTGGTGTTAATTTGTCAGTTCTCCCCGGTATGTCTGCGTACAATAGTTTGCAACTACTAAGCAGAGATAGGGACGGATATGAGCTTTTGGTCAAACTCTAAAAAATTCACATCGTGGTTGGGAGCAGCCCAGCAAACACATCAAAGCGGGAAAAGCCGTAATAAAGGACGCACAAAGAGGCATAAGAACAAAGCTGCTCATATACTTCAATTAGCGGCAAGAACAGTAGGAAGAAGCGGCACAGCATTAGGTGCATTTTATAGAAGGATAAGTAGAACAAAAAGATGCCCCAACTGCAGTAACAGCAACGGCAAGAAAATTGGCAATACAAATATACAATTTACTAAAATATAAGCAAGAATACAAAGAATTTGGTTCGGAGGAATATGAAAAAAAATACGACGAAATTCAATTGAAAAACTTAGAAAAGAAGGCAAAAAAGACTTGGGTGCATTCTCGTTAAAGTGTCTTAAATTTTGAGTGTTAATCAAAACACTTATTGGGATATATTTTCGTATAACACTTTTAAAATATCGGATAAATCATTGTGAATATAGCGTTTACAAGGACACTCAAGAAAAGATGTCATTAACAGTGTAACGAAGAATCCAGAGTTATCAACAAGTTAGCATTATCTGGATTCTTCACTTCGTTCAGAATGACAATTTTTTAGTCAGCCTCTTGAATGGTGCTGGGAGTAATATTTGCCGTCTTGTGGCAGTTTTTACACAGCCTCTAAAGCGTAGGGTTGATTAGAGAAGAAGATAAAAACTGTGGAAAATTGCAGTAGATTAGTAGTATTTACACAGCCTCTTTAGCGTAGGGTTATATAAATACGAATTGAAAACTAAATAGTTTTGCAACAGACTTAGTCTTTGAAGTATGATTGAAATGATATAAAACAATTAGCTCAGAGCCTAATCGTTATGCATTAATACTATTTCTTTTCTATTGCTGCTTCAATTTTATCTTCTAATTCACTAAAAAAGTCATAGCCAGTTGACTGCTCAATTTTGTCAATTGTAGTTTTATATGTAGCATAGTCAGCTTTTCTTACTCCACTTATATTGGGGATACAAATAGCATAAACTTGATTATTTGCATTAATATCTTTTATTTTTTGCCCTTTATCTAATATTAATACAATTTTCCAGCAGCTGTCCGGTATAGCAACCTTACCGGCAGAATTTAAGGTGCTTTTGGTATTGAATATACCACCGGAAACGACCAATAATTCTTTGTTTTGTTCTTTACAGAGTGATTCACAGTAGTATTCGAATTTTAGCCATACCCCTTGATTTAAATCGGGAGTCTGGGGCAGAATATTAGTCATAAAAAAAGAACTCTTGTTATCATCAACTGTCAAAGTTCTTTCTTCTGAACGTACTTGATGCCCGCGGTCATAACCTGAATTAGTATAGTCGGAATGCTTAATCTTTATGAAGTTTTCCGGCAGACTGTTATCCGTGATGAAATTGCCCGAATAGCGAGCTACATCTCCGAACCAGTTTGCATTTAATTCCCAAGCAACCCAATTCGGTACGCCGAGCTCGTTATTATAACTCAATACATATTGTGGTCGAATAATAATGTAGTCATTTGTAGTGTCTTGGTCGAATGGAACACCTATTTCGGTGTGTACTGTGTTTACCCAACTGTATGGGCTTTTATTGGAATTTTTTGCTTCAATAGTGTTAGAATTGCCACTATCGGAACATGATATCAATCCCAATACCAGAAACATTAATACTAAACGTTTCATTTTAAATCCTCTTTATGTATTTGCTCATCTCGATTACAATAATCTCTAAATTTGGTATTTCAAATACCGATTATAATAACACATGTCCATTATTATTATTGTAATGAATTTATAAATAAATAATTCTTGAGTAATAATAAGTATCTGTTATATTTCATAGTAAGATGTTAATACGGATAATAATAAATCCTTAGACGAATTAAAGAATAAATACAGGAGTACCGGGAAAATCAATCAAAAAATATAATATTTCTTATAGCAGTGAGTATCTTTTTATCAACTTTGATATAGTTCGGGGTTCGGGGATAGGGGTTCGGGGTTCGGGGATAGGGGATAGAAATTAAGGTTTCGAGGATTGTGTTTTTACTAATGAGTAACTCTCGGAGCTTTGGTAAGAAAAAATAAAATGTAAAAAACAGCGTCAGCTGTTTATCATCGGTAAATGAGATAGGGCTGGTAGCCGGAGAGGCAGTGTAAATAATATCAAAAGACAATAATTATTATTGCCAGTTCGATTCAATCCCAAATGATATAAGTAACATATTTGATACAATGTAAATGATACTATTCAACACTTTAAAACCAAAAGACTGCAAGATTTAATATGTATGAATTCATGTGATAAATGGAAATAATACTATGATTTTAACTAAAGACTATAAGACTGATATAGAGGCGATTATTGCTAAACGCTATGATAATGGGGCAGATTTATGGACTACTCCTGATAAACGTATATTTAAAGGAGCTCCGTTTTCTACTTTAGAAAGTATGTTAATGCTATCTGAGTTAGAACCAAACTCCACCACTATTATGGAAGATACCACTGAATTAATACTTAGTTTATGGCGTGATGACGGTCGATTTCAAATTGCACCAAAAGGAGCAATATACCCTTGCCATACTGCAAATGTTGCAAGAGTTCTATGCCGTTTGGGATATGCAAACGATAGCAGACTGAAAAAGACTTTTGAACAGCTTATGGAGATTCAGCATGCAGATGGCGGATGGTTTTGTAATACTTATAAGTTTGGTAGGGGACCTGAAACAGCTTTCTCTAATCCGGGAACCACTTTAGCGGTTTTAGACGCATTCAGATTTACTCACTTATTAAATAAAGACGAACGACTTGATAAAGCGGTAGAGACCTTGCTAAATCATTGGGATACGCGGGCACCACTAGGACCTTGCCATTATGGAATTGGTTCATTGTTTATGAAAATTGAATATCCCTTCTTTCGCTACAACCTATTTTTCTATGTTTATGTTCTTTCTCACTATGAAAGAGCTAAAAATGATAATAGATTTTTAGATGCACTCAATGTTTTAAAATCCAAAACTGTTGATGGTAAAATTATAGTTGAGAATCCTAATAGTAAGCTGTCAAACTTTTGTTTCTGCAAAAAGGGAGAACCAAGCGAGCATGCAACAAAATGCTATCAAGAGCTTTTGAATAATTTAAAATAAGTATTTGCAAATTAGAATCTTAATTGGTCTGACTATTACATCATGAAAGTATAAATATAGATTAGAATATTGCACTTATGCCATAGTTTTTATATCAAGGGCATACATCACATATAATGAAAAAGCTGTGAAAATGCACTATCACAGCTTTTAAGGTTAAGATTGATTTATATTATAAATATTTTTTTATTAGTGATAATTTGTTTGTTAGTACTGCTAAACTTTGAATTATGTGAGCATCTTCGACTATAACTCCCTCGGGAACCTTGAGCCTGCAAGGTTGCAGATTCCAAATAGCGGTAATTCCACCTTCTACTAATAGATTAGTAACCTTTTGAGCTTGCTTTTCCGGTACTGCTATCACAGCTAATTTCACTTTCATCAATTTAGATAGTACTACTAATCTGTCAATATGCAATACTTCGACATCATTAATTCTATCGCCAATCTTAGATTCATCAGAGTCGAAAGCTGCTACAAACTTGATACCGAAATCATTCATGCCACCGTATCCCATAATCGCTTTGCCAAGATTACCAACTCCGATTAAAAAGGCATTTTCGTTAACTTGCCAATGCAAACAGTCCTTAATAGCATTGATTGAGTCTTCGATATCAAAACCAATCTTTGGCTGACCCATGACTCCTGTAAATTGTAAGTCTTTACGTACTTGAGTAGGGTCGAATGACAGCTCCTCCGCTATTTTTGTACTTGAAACATTTTTGTAACCTTCTTCGAGAAGATGATGTAAGTATATTATATAATATGAAAGCCTCTTTACAGTAGGCTCAGGAACATTTTTAATTTTCGTTGTTTCAAGCATTTCTATTCCTCTGATTATTTGGGTATTATTATACCGATAATTACATACCGATACAAAAATATGAATAATTGTCATATTATGCAAGTAAAATAATTGCAATTCGACATTTTTTTCAATTAGTTCGACAGAAATGGCAAATATTTGAAATAATAAAAATTATTAATAACCTACGAATATTCGTAAGTAGTTGATATATAATCAAAATAATTAATTGGCACGCAAATTGGATAACAGATAATTACATAATGTATTTTTAAATTTTATTGGAGAAATTATATGAAAAAGCAAGTATTATTAGCAATTTTAGCTATATCTTTAATGTTCGGATTTACAGTTGATTCTAACGCCGGACCAAAGGGACACAAAGGGCAAGGCAAACATCAAAATTCTACATGCTTTGTAGATGCCAACAATGATGGCATTTGTGATAATTTTATAGACGCAAATAATGACGGTAAATGTGACTCATGCAAGTCAACAGATTGCACTGGCAATTGCAAAACCGGTAAAGGCAAAGATGCGAATTCAAGCTGTAAGCATGAAGCTAACAAACATAATTGTGGCAACAATGGTACAAATAAATGCACAGGCGAAGGACTTGGTAATCACAAGCATAAAAACTGCACTAACTTTATTGATGCCGACTCTAATGGAGTATGCGACAATTTCATAGATGCAAATAATGACGGTAAATGTGATTCATCAAAATGTACTAATGAAAAATCCGGTAAAGGTAATAAGCATCATAATTGCCAAAATAAAGCCGAAAACAATTCTAATTTGGAATTATTTCCGAATCCAACAGATAACTCAACAAACATTAAATTCAATTTAGATAAAAAAGCTAACGTAATAATTGATATTTATGATGTTCAAGGTGTGAAAGTAAAATCTGTATTCAACGGCGAAATGAATTCAGGTTCTCAACAAATTGATTACCCATTAAATGATTTGCAGAATGGTAATTATATCATTAAATTATCTGTAAATGGTGAGCAGAGCTCAAAAATTATTTCAGTAAATAAAACAAAATAATTGTCTTAATCATAATTATTTATAAAAAAAGCAAGTAGAAATAAGTATTGTTCTACTTGCTTTTTGCTTTTTTAAAATTCGTTCTATTTATTAATTATTACTTTATTTCTGAAAACATCATAACCGTTATTTATTTCGATAAAATAAATTCCTGAATTAAAATTATCGACTGAAAACTGAATTAATTGTTCCCCAAGACTTAGGTTATACATTTCTTTACTCAATAGATTTCCTAAACAATCTTTGACGCTGATTATAGCATCAGCAGAGTTTTCGTTGTAAAATTTAAGAGTAAATGAATTAACTGCGGGATTAGGAAATATTGTCAATTTACTGCCGATATTTTCTTTATCGTCAATATCGCTGAAAGTATTTTCTGCAGAAATCTTTAAAGCATATAAATTATAATTGTTTGTCAAACCAGACAAAGTACCAATTGCCAAGACTGAATTATCTTTAGTTTTTAGCATTGAATTGATATAGCCGGGGCGGTTATTATACTGATAGAATGTATGAGGACTTCCGGCATCAGTAACCATAAAAAATGCAAGTTTATCATTTGATTTACCGGCTCCAAGATAGTATTTATCGCCCCATTTGGTAATAAATCTCTGAACTGCATTAATGGTATAAGAACCAATGTATTTTTGCTCCCAAAGCATATCAAAATTATTATTAAATTTGATAAGATGTGAAGACATTGAAGCTAATTCCAATGAATATTTGTAATTTGCTGAAGCGATAATATTTCCTTCTTCATCAAAATTAAAGTCAGTAAACCAATAACGATTATCGGTTGAGATAGCTTTAGACCATAGTGAATCTCCGTTTTTTGAAAGTTTCATCACTTTAGTAGGCTCATTATTATTGATTTTATAAACCACTAAATACCCATCGCTAACATTAATCAATTTAACGGAGCAATTTTTTACTACACTTCCGGCAAAGAAATCTTTTTCGAATAAGAATTGATTTTCGCTATTTAGTTTAATTAGTTTTATTGAATTGCTTGAAGTATATATCGAAATTAAATAATCAGTAGTGTCGGCTAATGATGCTATCGGAGTTAAAGACAAATTTGGTCTTGTTATATTAAAATTATATTTTTCATTACCTAAAGTGTCCAAAATAATTGTTTTAATAGAAAAATGATTGTCAACAATTAAACCGGTAAACAAGTATATCATATTATATCCATTATAAGCCATAAATCTAGGAGTAGGTAATGTACCATACATTTGGACAGGTCTATACTCTTTATTTCCATTATTAATATCAAACAAACCACTTATTTTATTTTTAATAGTATCGCCTGATAGATCAAAAATGAAGTGATTTTTGGAAAGTTCAATTCCGCTTAATCCGATTTGATTTCCTTTGTAAATTCTCTCTTCGAATTCATTATCGATAATTAAATCCGGTATTGATTCTCTTTTTACATTTATATAACCATATTTTGTTTTAGTGTTACCGAGATTCTCTTTAGAGGCATTCAATACGATTGAATAGGAACCGTAATCAGTAAATTTATGAGTCGGATTTTGCAAAATCGAATTAGAGCCGTCACAGAAATCCCATACCCAGGAAGTTGAGCTCGGCGAAGTAACCGGACTAAACGTTACCTCCATATTAAGGTTGCCCTCAAGCATATTTGCTGTAAAATCAACTGCATAGTTAGAAAGCGGATTGTCAACATTGATATATTCGGTTTTTATCAAACTATCTTGTTCGGCAGAGTTTTTGCCAATTAGTTTAACATTGAATTTGCCTATTTTAGTATAGATATGAATAGGATTAATTTCAGTTGACGTATTTCCGTCTCCGAAGTCCCAAAACCAAGATTCAGCATCGCCTTCGGAATCATTAGAAAACTTAACAGTTAAAGGATAAAAGCCATCAGTTTTGTCTGAACTGAAATCAATATTTAGTTTATCGAATACTTTAATATAATCAGTTTTGGTCATTTTATCTGTAATACCATTTCTGCTAACTGTAAGAGAAATGGTATATATTCCTGATTTTGTATATTTGTGCAATGGTTCAAATTCATTACTTGTCTCTCCGTCTCCGAATTCCCACAAATAAGTTTGAGGATTACCTGTTGAAACATTATAGAATTGAATTGAATCATTTGTATTGATACTTTCAATTTCTGAAGTAAATACCGCTTTTAGTACGGTAACAGAAGCCGGATTTTTGAATAATCTAATAACTGCGTCAGAGCCTGTCATAGCAATATATTCGGATTTATCAGAAACAACAATTTTCCCGATGAAATTTTTATCGGTTGTAATTGAATCAGTTAGCCTAAAAGTATTAAAGTCGGCGATATAAATTTTGCCGACTGTCTGATTATTCTCTGTCGCGTAACAGCTAAACATAAATGATAAGCTATCTGCTGAGTATATCAAACTGACAGTATGTATATTATTGATTTGTGCAGTTACTGCTTTTGTTGCTATGTCATATTTAGCAATTTCTCCGTATTTATCAATCTCATTTGACGGAGTATTGAATATCAAATTTGACTTAGAAATAACTATAGAATTATTATCTGGTGAGAATAATATGTTTGAGACAGAGATGTTATTATCTAATGGAATATTATTTCTTATGAAATTTAGGCTTGGGTCAACTATGTCAATATCTGTAAAATAAGTTGAGTTTCCGATATCAGTTGATTTCGCCATTGCTATATATGAATTTTCACGAGATAATACCATTGAAGTCAGATAGCCGTTATGCCCATCAGAAAAATTTGTAAGATTTAAGCTTCGTACAGTGTCGCCGGTATTGGAATTTACCAATGTAGTTTTAGTATCATAATACTGTTGAACAGGAGTAGTTGGGGGATTGCCTTTAGCCCATTGAATTGGTGAAGCGATAATCATTTGATTTATAGCTGTGTATAGTATCTTCGAATTAAATACATTTTCAATTGTATTTAAATTATCTACCCCTTTAAGTGAGCTTATTCTCTTTGATAAATTTTTAGAAATTATATCATAAGTTAATACAGTATCAGAAAGCTTATTATCGCACTTATTAAAAGAAGCAGTTAAAAATCTTTGTGAAAAAGATAAATCGCAATTTTCAGCTAAGAAATTATAATTTCCACAATCACTATTATTCTGTTTATATGAAATATCCATAGAATTTAATAAAGAACCGGTTTTAATGTCAATTTCTTTGTAAGTGGAAGTATCATTTTTCTCAGAGACAGTCATCAAAGATTTGCCGTCAGTAGAGAATTGCATAAATTTATATTTACCTGCATTGAAATTGTGCTGTAAATAATTTTGATTATTTAGCCATACATATTCGGTATTAAATTTAGTCAAATCAACATCTTCTGCAATATACAGCCCATTATTATTAATAGAAGCGAGCATTTTGTTGTCAAAAGTTTTGTTAATTGCATTAATCTGAATACCCTCAACTTCACTTATATTATTTATTTGGAAATAATCCTGTTGATTATCAGAAATATAAATATTATTCAAATTGTCATATCCCCAGATAATATTATTTTGATTTGTAAGATCTACGAAATTATCGGTAATTATACCTTTTGTTATTTTTTCGAGAGCTGGGGTAGCACTTGGATTATAGATAAATATTCCTTCACCCTCTGTAGCAAGCCAGAAATTATTATTATTATAATCCAAATCTTTAATTTTAGTAGTTAGAGTGGCACTTAAATCGAAAGTTTCAACTATATTTCCCGAATTATCGATTTCTTTAATTACTCTATCATTAATCAAATAGGTTTTATTATTGCTTAGGCAGATAATTCTGTCTCCAGAAAGTGTTGCATTTAAATTCTCCCAATTAATAATTGGCAATTGAGCTTTGAATAATCCGGTGGAAGTCAGAGCAAAAACATAACCATTCTGATTTATACTAAAATCAGTAATATTTAAATTTGTTAGTCCTTCATTTTGCAGAGACCAATTCTCTTCATCAATATGTTTAAAATAGAATCCTGTATTCGTAGCAGAGGCTATTAATGTATTGTTTACAGCGGATTGAATTTTCAAAATAAGCGAATTATCAATAGGCGGGGATTTAATTTCAAACCAAGATTTTGCTCTATTAATAGATTCAAATATTTTTTTATCTGTCAAAGAAAATATTGAATTTTGATTATTAGTAACAGTCATCTTACTGTTAACTCTCTGCATGTCTTTTTTGATGATAGTCCACGTATTTCCGCCATCTTTAGATAGTATAATATCATTTGGAGGAACAGCAAAGTAAATAGAATTATCTTTAACCGCTTTTCTATTTTTTAAGATAAAAGTAGCAGAAGTCGGCATTGGGTCGTATAGATCATAAACCTTGTTCCAAGATGAATAAGTAGAACCGGAAATATATACCCCGTCATCAGACAGAATAATTGCCGAACCGGAGCTGTTGATAGTAAAAGAATAAACTTCTCTGTTAAATGTACCTAGATTGGTTAATTGATTGTTTTCTAATCTGTAAATTCTATGTTCTTCATCAACTAAATACAATTTATTATTATAAATTTCTATATCGATGAAAGATTCAATTCCGGCAGGAGGGAATACAAAGCTCCAACTTGCACCTTCATTTGTAGAATAGAAAATTGTATTTCCGCGTAATAAATAAAGTGCGTTATCGAAATTCATTCCGTAATAGAAACTTTCAAACAATTGAATTTCATTTACTTTATCCCAAGTGATTCCGTTATTTGTCGAAGAATAAATGTATCCGAACTTAGGCATTAGGAACATTTTATTCTCAGTAAATAGAATGTCGTTTGTCTGATAATTTGTAGGGATATTCAACTCAGTCCATTGATTGACCGATATATCATAATAATATACTAATCCGGTTTGGGAAATCACATATAGACTGTTGCCGTGCTTAATATACTTTTCTGCAGTCGGTACCCCCTCGAATTCCATCTGAGTATATGTTTTAAAGTCCTGCGAATAGTTCATGCTCCACTTATTATCATCGGCATTATACGATGAATAATAAATCGCCCCCTGCGTATCTATAGAAATATTCTTAATATCTCGGATACGTTCTTGATTTATCTTTTTCCAAGTAACAGCCTGCTCCGCATTCAACGAAACACAGGTTAATAACATTAAGAATATTAACATATTTCTTTTCACGATTACCTCCGAAATTTTATTTTTAATAATTATTTTCATTTTTAACAACTGTTTCTATTATAAACTGTTTTTATTATAAATTATCACTTTCTTTTATTGGCTTTTTTATCTCAAAATAACAATATTTACTTTAAATAATTTCAAATAATTCAATTTAGTTTATAGTTTACCAAAATACAATACTTATAAAATAACAAAACTAAAAAAAAATTACTAATTATTTTGACAAAATATCAATATATTTGAATTTATATATATAAAAATTGAATTTATATATATAAATATCGAAATTTAAGTATTTAATATCTTATTCCTATTTGAAATATTTTATCAAATATTTGAAAATCATTTGAGAAGTAAAAATATCGAGAAATAAAAGATAATAAAAAAAATGAAAATAAGCGTTATAATAGTTACATTAAACAGAAAAGATGATTTAATAACTACTTTAGAAGGTTTTTATAAGCAGACTTATAAAAATTTCGAGATTATTATTGTTGATAATGCCAGCAATGACGGTACTAAGGAAATGATTTTAAATGATTATCCGGAAGTAAAATATATGTGGCTGCCGGACAATTTCGATATAAAAAGTATTAATATCGGTATTGAAATCTCTGACGGTGATATAATTTGGAGAACCGATTCTGATAGTCATCCAGAGACAGAATTTGAATTTCAAAAAGTAGTAGATGTATTTACTAAGCATCAAGATATTGATATTATTTCGATGGAAGATATTGAAGTACGTAAAAATTACGAAGTTTGGGACTGGTATCCATACAAAGTCGATAAAATCAATATCCCTGAAAATGGCTACAAAGCTCATATTTTCCCCGGTACCGGTGCAGCTATTCGCAGAAAAGTATATGACAAAATCGGAGGATTTTGGGAGTTTGGTTTCGAGGAAATTGATTTCTGTACTCGTGCTATAGTTGCCGGCTTTAGCGTAAGGTATTTCCCTAATATAAAAGTAGTGCATTATGCCACTCCTAACGAAAGAAATAGCGACGAGCGATGGATTCGTATTTCAAAGCAGTTTATTCGCTACAATGCAAAGTATTTCCCTTTAGGGCTAAGTTTGAGCAGGATTAGCGTAGTATTTATATCGCAGGTGTTGATGGGAATTATCAGTCGAGTTTCTTTTTGGGCTTGGATAGAGGGAATTCTCACTATGAAAGCAGTTGTTATTTCTACTTTCCGACGCGAGAGAAGACCCGTTCCTAAAGAATTAGTCCCTGAAATTACACTTGGGGTAAGCCTTGCTAAAGTACAAATCAAATATTTCTATGATGTAATAACCAATAAAATTAAAAGATGGTTCAAGAAGTAAATAAAAAACTCAGAATATTGCAATTAGCCCCGAGAGTTCCATTTCCGGAAGATGATGGCGGTAAAATCGGTATTGCTAATCTGACCAAAGTTTTTAAAAAGCGTGGAGCAGATGTTACTCTTTTCTATTATTATCATAAACCGGAAGATATTGAAAAAGGTAAATTGGGCAGTCGCTATGCTCATATAATTCCATATCGGCACTCAACCGAAAATTCAGTTCAGAGACTACTTAAAGCATTTCTTATGAATCATTCGGTATATATAAATAAGCATATTAGCGATGATGTTAAAAGATATTTCGATATATATCTCAAAGACAATGAATTTGATATTATACATATTGACCATTCGGCGATGGGTGAGCTCGGATTATATGTTAAATCACTAATCAATAAACCAATAGCTCTACGTATGCACAATGTTGAATGGACTATTTGGCAGAGATATGCGGATTCGCTTTCGAAGCTTGACCCAAGGCATTACTATATTCAGAGACAATCAGATTTACTAAAAAAATACGAAGCAGAGCTGTTTAATAAAATGGATGTAAATTTTGCCATTACTAATGTAGATAGAGAAATAGCATTAAAAATGTCGCCCAATGCAAGATTCATTATAGCCGGAGGCGGTGTAAATACCGATGAGTTCAAGCCTGATAACACACTAATTAGAAATAAATTCACTTTGATTCATGCTACCAATTACCAATGGAGACACAATATTGCTGCAATAAAATGGTTTATTGATGAGGTGTTAACCGAACTTATAAAAAAGTATAATAATATAAATTTAAAACTGCTTGGGAAATATGCTCCTAACTGGCTATTAAATTATAATTCAAATATTAATGTAACGGGTTATGTTCCTGAAGTGCAGTCCCACTTAAATACTGCCGGTATCTATATAGCCCCCTTATTCGTGGGTGGTGGCATTAGAATTAAAATTCTCGAAGCTATGGCAATGGGTTTGCCGGTTGTCGCCTCACCGGTCTCTGCTGAAGGGATTTCGGCTACCGAGAATGACGGTCTATTTATTGCCGAGAACAAAGCCGAGTTTGCAGAAAAAATAATTTATTTAATCTCTAATGACCAAATTAGAATTGAAGCCGGAAAATCTGCCAGACAATATATTCTTGATAATTACACTTGGGATAAAAATGCAGGCATCATGTATGACCAATATTTGAATTTGGCAATTAAATAATATGATTAATACTCATTTGATAGCGAAGTCAATTGAGATATTAGTTGATAATATAATACTCCCCGAAAAAAGAACAATTAAATAAGGGGGTAATTCCTTATTTAAGATGATTAATAATGATAATATTTCAAACTCATATACTATTAGTTTAAATAAAATATTTACAGCATACAAACTTCTATATCAGCACAAAATTTAAGAATAATTGTAAATTATTATATTTTCTAAAATTATTTTGCTAATTTTGTAATCCTGTATTTTTCAGAAAAAGAGAGATTGTAAAATGCAAAGAATAATGCTCAAATCAAAGATACACAGAGCCACAGTTACAGAAGCTAATCTGTACTATGAAGGCAGTTTCACGATTGATGCAGACATCTTAGATGCGGCTGATATGCTTGCTTATGAAAAAATATCAGTCGTAAACATTAATAACGGTGAAAGATTCGAGACATATACTATCCCGGGAGAGCGTGGCTCTAAAATATTTTGCTTAAATGGTGCTGCTGCCCGTAAGGGTGCCGTCGGCGATGTAGTTATTATAATCAGTTATGCTAATTATGAGCAATTAGAGCTTGAGACATATTCTCCTAAGGTCGTATTAGTTAACTCAGATAATGATATTATAAAAATCAGCTGATATATATTTATTTTTAAAAAATTATATATACCTTGAAATTTTAAGACGCCGGAAAAACGCCGCGTCTTTTTTTATACTTATCGATTATTTATCATTCTTGATGTGATATCATATCGGGAGATATGCAAAACAATATTATTTCTATTAAATGATGATTTTACATACGTAAACAATTATATCCCAATGTAAAGCATTGAGTTATTAGATGTGAAATAAAATAAATGCACTATTGCAAAAGGTTTATTGAGTAATAATAAAAATATTACCCATCGGTAACAGTTTAGATATTCGGATTTATAGTATTTATAATTTAATAATTAATTATATTACTTCATTTTTCCTGTAGCTTTTCCGTTTTCCCAAGCAAAGAAATTCGCTTGTTTGAATAATTTTAATACGTTTTGATTATTCATCCATATATACTTTTCTTGCATTACGGCTTTCCATTTTAGATAAAATGCTTTAGACTTGATTAAATCGCCATAAGGCTGAGCATCTAACATTTGATAAAAAATTTCAATACCGTCGTAATATACACTTCTACATTTTTCATAATATAAATTTGCTTCTTCTTCTGTGAAAGATTTTAAAATTCTGTGTGCCATTGCTTGCGTCGGAGTAGTCCAGTCCTTTCCGAATTCAATACCAATACTTAAACCGATATTGTATATATCATCTTCAACAAATTCGCTTTTTAAGTAAATCATTTTTTCCCTTTAGTATGTCTTAAATTCAGTTCAAAAGATAACAATACATTTCAAAAAAACAAAAATACGAAATAATCTTATATTTATTAGTTAAGACATTGAAAATTAATCTAAATATCATAATACTTGTAATAATCATAGCTTTATATTTGGTTCTTAGTTATTTTGTTAGGGCAGTAAATAAATCATAAATTTTATCTTATAATAGAATTAGTTGAGTATAGAGGTTTGGGGATAGGGAAAGCATTGAAAAATTAGTATTATAATTCCCAATTCCTAACCTCCAGCCCCAATCACTTAATAATAAAAAAATATAAAAGGGATTCAATTGATGAACCCCTTAGATTATATCATTTACTAATTTGAATTAGTTATTTATATTATTAAAATCAAAATACGATTATTTATTATAATCCGCCCAATTAATTCCTCTCATATCTCCTGTTTTTTGCAATTGAATGTGCATACCGAATGATGCGGCAAGTGAATGAGGAGTATGCAAATTACCGGAATGACGGACATAATCTTTTAATTGCTCTTTATAATCAGGATGAACGCAATTATCAATAATAAGATGCATTCTCTCTACCGGTGATTTGCCTCTTAAATCAGCGATACCCTGTTCGGTAATTACTACTGAAACAGAATGCTCGCTATGGTCTAAGTGTGATACAAAAGGCACTATAGCACTGATTTTGCCACCTTTAGCAACTGATGGACAAGTAAATACGGAAATATAAGCATTACGAGTGAAATCACCACTACCACCGATACCGTTCATCATTTTGCTGCCAAGCACTTGTGTAGAGTTAATATTACCATATAAGTCAACTTCTAAAGCTGTATTAATTGATACTATACCTATGCGGCGGGCTACTTCAGGATTATTTGAAATCTCTTGAGGTCTTAATACTAATTTCGGATGAAAGAATTTCATATCTGAATACATTTCGTTTAATACATCTGGAGTTACGGTAAGTGAGCAACCACTTGCAAAGGTAACATTTCCTTCTTTCATTAAGCCAATAACGGAATCTTGAATTACTTCGGTAAACATTGAAAACGGAGGAATATGAGGATTAGACCCTAAAGCTCCTAATACAGCGTTTGCAATATTGCCTACGCCTGACTGAATCGGTAAAAATTGAGATGGTATAGCACCGCGTTTTAATTCGTTTGCTAAAAAGTCTGCTACATTTTGACCAATTTGCATTGTAGTCGGGTCTGAAGGCGAAAACGGAGATACTTCATCAGCTTGATTAGTTTCTATTATACCGACGATTTTTGAAGGGTCAACTTTAATCACTTCTGAGCCGATTCTATCAGATGGTGAATAAATTGGAATTTCTCTTCTAAACGGAGGGTCTAACGGTTGATATAAATCGTGAATACCTCTGAGTGATTTAGAGTGATAGCTATTTAATTCTATTAAAATATGCTCAGCTTCAGAGCATATTGTAGGGCTAATTCCAACACCCGTAGTAAGCAAAATTTCTCCTGATTCGGTTACATCGGCGGCTTCTATGATAGCCCATTTGACTTTACCATAGAATCCGTATCTTAAATTTTGAGGAACTACTGATAGATGTTGGTCAAAATATTTTGCTCTACCGGAATTAATTGCATTTCTTAAGTCGCCGTTGGACTGGTAAGGAGTTCGGAAATCAACCGCTTCAGCTCTTGCTAAAGCTCCGTCAAGAGAGTCACCTGTAGAAGCTCCTGTAATTACACCGATTTTAAATGGTTTACCTTGTGCATGAATTGCTTTTGCTCTTTCACCTATTGCTACCGGAATGGATTTGCAAGCACCCGCCGGAGTAAATCCGCTAAAACCTACTATATCGCCGTCATTAATAAAGCTTGCCGCTTCCTCTGCTGAAATAAATTTCAAGCCCATAGCTGTATATCCTTTAATAAGTTCTTATATAAATAATTTTAAGGCATTTTCACCTTTTTTTATATTTATATTTTTTAGATAAAAATATAAACCGCAAAATTACGACTTATAAAATATATTTCAAAGTAATTTAAGTATATTAAAAATAAAATATTAAGGTTGGTATGACAAATTTACAATTTAAAGCTTTACTTATTGAAGAAGAACCAAACAATTACTTCAGAAAAAGTATTCTATTTCTCGATAAAAATAATTTTAAAAAAAATGATATTACGATACAAGTTTGCTATTCTTCACTTAATTATAAAGATGCTCTTTCTGCATCAGGCAATAAAGGTATTACTCGTAATTATCCTCATATTCCGGGCATAGATGCTGCTGGTATTGTAATCGAATCAAATAATCCGGATTTCATAATCGGACAAGAAGTTATTGTTACCGGAAAAGATTTAGGAATGAATACTTATGGCGGATTTTCAGAAATCATATCAGTTCCTGCTTATTGGGTAGTTGCTAAACCCGAAAATATTACTCTTAAGGAAGCTATGATTTATGGTACTGCCGGTTTTACAGCAGCTACCGGTGTATTAGAGATTCAAAATGCCGGGATAAAGCCTTCAGACGGCAAAGTATTAGTTACCGGTGCTACCGGTGCTGTCGGCTCTATTGCTGTGTCTATCTTGAGCAAATTAGGCTATACGGTTATTGCTTCAACCGGTAAGCTCGATGAAACCGAACATTTGAAATCACTT
Organism: uncultured bacterium; assembly: GCA_942493235.1. Lineage (GTDB taxonomy): Bacteria > Bacteroidota > Ignavibacteria > Kapaibacteriales > UBA2268 > ENR-C587. Next base: position 2,605,265 of record OW818676.1, read on the forward strand.
GGAGCTAACGAAGTAATTCACCGAGATGAATTAAATGATGAAACCGGAAAACCATTATTGCCTAAAAGATGGATTGCAGTTATAGATGCAGTCGGTGGTGCGGCATTATCGACAATTATCCGCTCAACTGCAGACAGGGGTATAGTTACTAATTGCGGTATGATAGGCTCTAATAAATTAGATGTTTCGGTGTTTCCTTTTATTTTGAGAGCTGTTAGATTAGTCGGAATTGCTTCCGCCGAAACTCCTATGCCACAACGTTTACAGTTATGGGAGAAATTGTCAGGTGAATATAAAATTGATTTCCGCGATGATTTATACGAAGAAATCTCTCTTGAGCAATTACCCGAGAAAATTGAAATTATGCTTGAAGCAAAATTACGTAAAAAAATACTCGTAAATATTAATAAATAAATACTATTGCACAAGAGATTAACATATTAGTTACTTGTATAATTTTACAAATAAAAAATCAATTATAAATCAATTTGGATAAATTATGAGAAATTTCCTGTTCTTGCTGATAATTAGTTTATTTGTGTTTTATTCTGAATCATTCTCTCAGACTAATCAGTCCGAAAAAGATGCTGTTAATGCTATGATTGAACAGAAAAATGCTTGGAATAGGGGAGACCTGACAGGATATATGGATGCGTATTGGAATTCGGATTCTTTAATATTTATAGGCAAAAACGGACCCCAATGCGGCTGGAATACTACTTATGAAAATTATAGAAAAGGATTCCCTGATAAGGCTGAAATGGGAAATCTCGAATTTACTTTCTTAAATATTAAATCTCAATCCGAATCTATTGTTACTGTAATCGGTAAATGGGAACTTACTATTAAGGAGAAAAAAAGAGGCGGTTATTTTACTTGTATATTAAAAATTATTGATGGCAAATGGAAAGTCATTATTGACCATACTAACTAATATTTTTCATTTAGTATTTGAAAACATACTTGTTAAGTATAGTTAATTGCCAATGATAAAGCATCGGATTGAGGGCTAACAATTAATTTGATTTTTGTGGAAAATTTGATTTACTGATTATGATTATTAGTTTGATAATAAATATTTTAACAATTTAAAAGAGGAATTTGATGAAAAATTTTATTAGAATGTTTATATTCGTATTATTTACGACTATTTCGTATTCTCAAACAGTTAATACGGGTGATGCTGCTCTTGATGAATCATTTAATACTCTAATCGAACAGGTGAAAGACAATCCCGTAAAGTTTATCACTGATAATATGGCTTTAAGATTTAACCAGCCTAAAGACACACTGGTCAATCTTTTGAAAAAGGATAAGCTTACGGTTGCAGATATTTTCTCGATTTCATTTTTAGCTGCTGACAGTAAAAGAGAATTGCTTACAGTAATAGCTGAATTTAAAGCAAAAAAATCATTAAAGGCGTTTTTAGAAGCTAATAATATTTTAAAAGGAACCAAAGAATATAAAAAGTTTCTTAAAGCATCGAGAAATGTTCATCCCAAACCATTTATACCGAAGGTAAAGTGAGTTAGGCAATGTTTGTATTATGAATATTGCAAGTATATAATATAATATTTCTACTTGTAACTTGTAATTAGACTTATGCTATCAATCTACTAAAAAGTTGTAATTCTGAACGAAGTGAAGAATCCAGATAAAGCTAACTTATTGATAATTCTGGATTCTTCGTTACACGCAGAATGACGATTTGGCAATATTATTAATTTTAGACAGCCCCTTTTGTTGCGGGATATGCAAGAAAGTGATATGTCCTATCTGATGTAGGAAATGATATTATACTCACGAAAAAATGTAGGTTAACAAAACGAACTTATTAAAACTACAATTGATGATTTCTCTTTAAATTTGCAGTAAATTTATTAAAGTTATCTTTTCTGGCGGCAGTTACAGCATAAGAAATAGATTCATTTCCTTGCTCGTCATAATCAAGTTTTTTAACTATTACTTTATAACTTAAAAAATCTTTAATAACTGTATCGCGTTTTATACTGTCCGGCTCGAAATTTTTAATATCTGCTTCGGTAAAACTATTTGTAGATTCAAAATATTTGAACCATTTTTCCAATTCTTCTTTTTTACAGCAATACATAATTTCTCCAATATTACATTAATAATCAATAAATTTTCTATAGCAAACGCAATTTAGTTCTTAGTCAAAGCGGATAAGATGGTTACAAAATGTGCTATTCCATAATTTGGATTAACATTCTTTGTAATACATAGAATGAATCGGTTGAGCCGGTTTTTAAAGCTTCGTCGGCTTCGATTAAATGAGAAAAGGAGCGTTCAATTCGTTTAATACCATATTTATTCTTGGATTGAACATAATCGTTAATAAAGTAGGGGCTAACTCCGATTTTTCCGGCAATCGCAAATTTAGTCTGGTCATTAACCTGAGGCTCTTCGAGTAATTTCATCAGGGAAATAAAATATCGTGTTAGGATAGTCAATACAAGCATTTCGCATCTTTCGACTGCTAACATATTGCTTAGTATGCTTAGGCTATCATGTAAATTCTTTTTGCCGACAGCTTTTTGTAATTCAAAAACATTAAACTGCCTTGAAGTCCCAACTACAGAAACAGCATCATCTTGATTAATGTCTTTTCTATCCATTACATATATCAATAGTTTGTCAATTTCGTTGCTTAAATCCCGTAAAGTTGGATTAGTGTGTGCAATAAGTATTTCTATTGCTTGGTCTGTAATAGTTTTGCCTTTAGCTTTGAGCCTGTTTTTTATCCAAGTAGGGTAGGTATTATCCCAGACTTTCGGGAACTCAATCCATTGATATTTTTCAACTATAATGTCAAAAGGATATTTAGCGGATTTGATTGTCTTTTCAGCTTTTTCCTTATTAGACCCGAGGAACTTAGATAAACCGTTCAAAGAGTCAACGCTGGCGGTAACTATTAAAAAAGTAGAGTCAGCCGGATTCATTAAATATTTATAAAGTGCTGTCTTTTCAAAAGTTTTTTTTGAAGTTTTACCACTGAAGAATTTATCAAAATTTCGAACGATAACGCTTCTTTTTTGCGAAGCAAAGGGATAAGACCTGCAAATATCTATTACTTTATTGATATTTGTATCGTCGGCTTTAATGGAGTCTATATCGTAATCTTGTGAAAATTTAGGAATAATTGTTTTTTGGATATAAGTTAAAGCCTCATCTAAGAGAAATTCTTCTTCTCCGAATAATAATAGAATATTTGGTAATTTATCTAATTTTTCTATTTGCTTAATATTGTCTATCATATAATTCAATAATTTAAGGATATTACTTGACTAATTAAATTTTCGATTCTAATGCTGAATAGCTCTATCCTTTGGTTTCTCAATATTTTCTTTATTTTTAATAGAGAAGTCTTTAAAAACTTTTCTAATTTTCTCGGTAAGAAGATGGATATTAATTGGCTTAATTATATAATCAGCAATATTCAATTTGACTAATTGAGCTAATAGATCCAAATTAGCCAAAGCTGTGCATGCTATGACTGGAGTTTCTAAAGTTTCTTTGACCGCTCTGAGATGTTTAAGCATTGTTAAACCATCCATTATTGGCATTTGCATATCTAAAAATATCAAATCTACTTTCTTATCACGCAATATATCAAATGCTTCTTTTGGATTAGGAGCTTCATATACTTCGCAATTGAAATAGGATTCTACTACTTTTCTAAGGAATTTCCTATAAGCTACTTCATCATCGACAATTAGTATAACCGGGTTTTCGTGATTATTCATAATACACCGTTTGCATATCCTTATGGTTTCATTACTAAAATTTTCATAGGAACTTCCCTATTTTCCGCTAACCTGATTAATGACTTTTGAATCTCAGGAGTCATTTTCTCCCCGCGAGCGGCAATTAATAATCCGATACTTGAGAAATAATCTTCGGCGATAAGCCAGCCGAGCTCAACTTTGTTTATCGGCAGTCTCATTACAGTACTTGCACCGATACGTTTTCTTTCGTCTTCCATTAATGTAGTAAATATTTCAACTACAACCGAATCGAATAATTTCCCTGATTTTAAATGTAGGAAATTCATAGCATTAGCAAATCGAGTCTTTGTCATTTCAATATATGCGTCATTATTACCGAAATTATCATTCTGAGGAGAATGTGCTATTTTATCTTTTTGCTTTTTTGCATAAATATTATGATAAGTATCGACTACTGCAATTATTGCAGCTCCCGGATGAATTTCTTTACCCTGAAGTCTATATGGAAATCCTGTGCCATTAATACGTTCATGATGCTGGGCTATAATTCTGCCGATATTATCAAACATACTAATTTTGCCTAACATTTTCTGACCAATAAGCGGATGCTTGATATATTGAGCAATTTCATAATCTTTCATTTGCGATTCGAACTTTGCCAATAGAGTATCTTTAAAACCATTTTTGCCTATATCATGAAGTAAAGCAGCAGCCTCTATCTCGAATATTTCAAATTCTTCCATTCCCAATTCGCGGGCTATTTCTGCTGATTTTTGAGAAACAAATCTTGAATGACTGCCTTCGTGATATACATCACGCGTAGAAACTAAAGTAGCAAGCAGTTGAATTGTATTATAGAACTGTTCAGCATTAAGAGTTGAAAGCTCTTCTATTTGATTTTCTAAATCAGTTATATTTTCTATAGAATTATCCATCTTATCCTAAATTCACTTTTATTGGCTGAGAGACAGAAAAGCCAAGAAATATTTTTGCTACATCATAAAAAGTCGATGGTACGTCTGTTACGTAGAAATCAACTTTCGGTAAGTCAATATAAGCATTTTTTTCTTCTTGTAAAAGCCCTTTCTCAGCTAATAGTCTTATGGCTATAACAGCAGAATGTTCGCCGGAGTCGATTAGGTTGACTTCAGGTAAAATTTCAGTTATTAATTGCTTTAATAATGGATAGTGAGTGCAACCCATCACTAAGGTATCTATCTCGTGGGCTTGAAATTCGCCAAGATATTCTTCGGCAATAATCTTAGTAGCATCATGCCTAAGCAAACCTTCTTCGACCATCGGAACAAATAAAGGACAAGCTTTTGAAAATACTTCAATTGGAATGTTGCCCTTCATTTTGTTGATTTTCTCAATGTATGCCTTGCTTTCTATTGTAGCACGTGTGCCGATAACACCTATTTTGTTATTCTGTGTAGCTCGCAATGCTGCTCCGGCAGCCGGACTAATCATGCCAATAACTGGAACGTCAGAAATATCTCTGACGGCTTTTAATGCAATCGATGAAGCTGTATTACACGCAACTACAATAAGTTTAACGCCCTTTTCTAATAAAAACTTAGTGCATTGCTTCGAATATTCTATAACTGTCTCGTGCGATTTATTACCATAAGGCACTCTTGCCGTATCACCTAAATAAATATATCTTTCGTTTGGCAAAAAACGAATGAATTGCTTTAGTACACTTAATCCGCCGATACCCGAATCAAATAGTCCAATAGGTTTCTCTATATCAGTCATTTATTTCTTTACTTATCATCTTAAAAAAACAAAATTATGATATTTTTAGTAAATATCAAAATGTAATAGGTATTTATATTATAAAACTTTTACTTTAGTTAGATGAGTATATATTTTCTATTTGATTATTTATTTATTTTTCTATGCACTTTCTATTTTTTGTTGGTATTAAACCATAATATTTCTCCCGACAAGTCCATCGATTATATTGGAGATAGGGGATAGAGGATAGGGGTTCGGGGATAGATAGGAATTAGGAATAGAAATCGGGAAAATAAGTCTCTGTTTTATACTTAGCGTAGTTCGGCTTTGGGTGGGATTAGTGAACTATTGTAACATTCTCTATTCAAGAAGCTGTCTAAATATTTATCATTAGGAACGAAGTGAAGAATACAGATAAAGCTAACATATTGATATATATGGGTATTTCGTTGCACGCAGAATGACGATTTGACAAAATTGTAACTTGTTAGACAACCTCATACAAGATTGAGAGAAATTAAAATTTTAGTAAAAACATTTATCTTATGGTTTTTCACAAAGTTACTAAAGCGTGAAGTTGATTGATTCTATATCAAAAAATAAAATATTTGCATATCGGATAATATTTTATTATATTTGAAGCGAATAAAAATTAGCTACAGGCGTATATTTTTATAAATATGAATCTGACGGAAAGATTTTGAAAACGGATAAATTAGTAATTCAATAATTATAAATTGTATAGTAATAGAATATTGAAAGACATAGTAATTATTGAATACTTAAAAAAGAAAATGTTATGCGGAATTAAAATAAATATTTGTAAAATTAAAATATATTTTATATTTTTATAAATCATTTATTGAGAAGATGTAGGTAAATGTGATAGATGTAATTAAATCAAAGCAATTTATATTTAGATGATATGGCTACTGATATAAAGAAAATCATTGAGAATCTATTTGAATTTTATGATTTTAATAATCAAATTATCATTTCTGTCGGTGCTGGAGGAGGACAATTTATTGAATATGCGAGGTCTGCTCAAAAAGTGTTTGCCATTGATAATGACAGAGATGCACTAAATAGACTGAAAGACCGCTTAATAAAAGCAAATCTTACAGATAAGTTCAAGCTTATACACTCAGAGTTTGAACAGCTAAATTTGAGGGGCGATGTTGTACTATTTGAATTTTGTCTTCACGAAATGAAAGATTCTGAATTAGCGATAAAACATGCGTTAACACTTGCACCGATTGTGTTAATATGCGACCACTTGCCCGATTCGGAGTGGGCATTCATAGTTGGTGAGGAACAAAAGGTTGCTAATAGTTTCAATGCTATAGAGCGTTTTAATCTACGAAAACATCAGTCTTATAAAACTATTCAATACTTTGCGGACTATGATGAGCTTTTTCAAAAGATCAAAGTGCAAGGTAAAGAGGTAATTAAACTGATTTCAAAGTTTGAAAATCAAACCAGCATTGAAATTTCCATGTCCTATGGTTTTGTACTGATATAGAGTAGCTATTTTTTCGGTTGATAACAAAGGTTCAGTGGGCTATAGTCAGTTCATAGATAGGAAGTCACAACAATTACTTTCTATATAAAAAGCTACGATAATTTCATGCTCTATACAATATTAAATTGCAAATTCCTTAATGAAAAAGTGAAATAATAAAACAAATTATAAAGAATATATATGCAAATTCCGTTTGACTCGTTTGAGAAATTCATTGATAAAAATATAGTAAAATCCGGTTTGTCTTATTTTCATCAAGGACGTGTCCAAGAAATTGAGGAAATCCACCTCGGCAAATACGAAGCCATTGTAGAAGGTTCAGAAGATTATAAGGTAGATTTGACTCTGATAAATGATGTTATAACAGAGTGTTATTGCGACTGCCCATACGATTGTGGACCAGTATGCAAGCATATAGTTGCTGTAATATATTCAATGAAAGAAAATCAAAAGGTACTTAGCAAAAATAAAGCACCTAATAATTCTATTCAGCCTACAAAGCATAAAACAGTTGCCTACCAAATAAATGAATTGCTCGAAAAAGTTACACACGATGAACTTAAACAATTTATTACTGAAAACGCTACATCTGATGCCACTTTCAGGAATTTGGTATTATCATCGTTTGCCCATCATAATTCCAATGAAACTAAAGATGTTTACATAAGACAGATAAAATCAATACTTAGGATGGTATCCGACAAGCACGGTTTTAACGATAGGTCGGCTTCGAGATTTTTTGGTAGTGCTGTTAATAAGCTTTTAGAGTCAGCTCAAAAAATGATTAATAACAAAAACTACAAAAGTGCTTTTTATATTTGTACAGCCGTTATGGAACAAATGGTTGAAACATTACAATATACCGATGATAGTAATGGCGATATTGGAGAATATATTGATTCGGCTTATGAAATGCTTGATTTTATTGCTCAGGAACAAACTTCCGAAGACATCAGGAGGTTAATCATTGAATACTGCTTCATGGTTTTGAATAAACAGTTGTTTTCGGGATTGGATTGGCATATTGGCGTTTTACGTATTGCATCGCTTCTTATAAAAACCGATGAAGATATTGAGCGAATATTTGCTCTGATTGAAAAAGAAGAGCAGGGGGATGACTACGAAAGAGAAAATGCTCAAACTATCAAGTATGAAATTCTACTAAAAACCAAAGGAGAAAATATCGCCGAAAAATTCATAGAGAATAATCTTGCAAATTCTGATTTAAGAGTAGTAGCTATTGAAAAAGCTTTAGAGAAGAAGAACTATGAGAAAGCAATTTCTATAGCAAAAGATGGGGTGTCCTTTGATTTAAAGGATAAACCCGGATTGGCAAAACAGTGGTATGACTGGCTACTTAGAATAGCCCAAGCTCAAAATGATACCGAAAATATTATTAAATATGCTCGTTTTTTGTTTATTGATAATTTTAGGAATGAACAGGATTATTACCAAATATTAAAACAACAAGTTGAACCTGATAAATGGGTGCCATTTATTGAAAAAATAATACTGGAAATTGACTTAAAAAAACATTTGTTTGATACGGAACAGATAGCAAATATTTTTATTAAAGAAGAATGGTGGGATAGATTGTTAGAACTGGTTCAAAAATCACCTGAATTACATAATATTAAAAAATACGAAAAATATCTTTCTAAGTATTATACAGTAGAAATAGTTGAACTATATGCAGATGCTATTATAAAATATTTGAAAAACAACATGGGACGTAACCATTACCAAAACGCATGCATATTTATACGAAAGATAATTAAGCTTGGTTCAATAGAAAAAGCAAATGAGATAATCTCTTATCTTAGAACTCAATATCCTCAACGAAAAGCGTTGATAGAAGAATTAAACAAGATATAAAATACTGAATAAAGACTTTTGAAATCTATGTGGAACTAAGGAAAATTTTTGGAAAATTATAAAAATATTCGTAGTTTGTAATTTGATATTTTATTGATAATCATTTTTATACTAATATGACTTTACTTGAACTTGGATATAATGATAAACTTGAGCAATTTATTAAAGATAATAAGCTTGATAATTTCGAGCTTGGTCGTGTAATTGCCGAACATAAAGAACGCTATGTAGTTAGAACTGCCGAAGCTGAGTATGATGCCGAAATCACCGGCAATTTACGTTTTTCGGCAGAAAGCAGAGAAGATTTCCCTGCCGTGGGCGACTGGGTAGCTCTGACCACTTTTGAGCATGATTTCGCAGTGATTCATAAAATACTACCGCGATTCTCTATTATTAAAAGGCAGGCAGTCGGGCAGTTTGGCGAAATTCAAATTATTGCTTCAAATATAGATTATGCCTTTTTAGTGCAGGCTATTGATAGAGATTTTAATATTAACAGGCTTGAGCGGTACCTGACTATCTGCAATTCATCTAAAGTAATGCCTATTATAGTACTAAGTAAAATTGATTTGTTAGCAGAGAGTCAGATTTCGGAGATTATTGATAGTATAAAAGCCAGGATTAAAAATATTCCGATTATCGCCATTAGTAATGAATCTCACGATGGTTACAATTCGATAATTAGTATTATCGAAAAAGGCAAGACCTACTGTATGCTTGGTTCATCGGGAGTGGGCAAGTCCACTCTAATAAATAATCTTTCCGGAAAAGACCTTATGAGAACCGATACTATCAGCCTAAGTAATAATAAAGGCAGGCATGTAACCAGCCATCGCGAATTAATCATTCTTGAAAGCGGTGGGATATTGGTTGATAATCCCGGAATGCGCGAAGTAGGCATTGCCGATTCATCAAGCGGTTTAGAAGTTACATTTGACATGATTTACAGCCTTGCTCAAGATTGTAAATTCAAAGATTGCACTCATATTACCGAAATAGATTGTGCTGTTCTCGAGGCAATTGAAAACGGAGATATTGACAAAGCCTCTTACGAGAATTATTTAAAAATGGAAAAAGAAAAAGAATACTTTGAATCGACTGTGCTTGAAAGAAGAAAAAAAGATAAAGAATTCGGAAAATTCTTAAAGAATTATAAGATTGATAAAAAGAAAAATAAGTTTTAAGTTGGTTTCAGACTGATATTTTTCTGTATTGAATAAAAAAAATATATTTCAAAATTCGAACTAATCAAATGGATTTTTTATATTTATTATATTTGGTGAGGATATATGAGTATAAATCTGAGTGCTCCTAATGTCGTTATGCCCTAGTATCTCTCTGATTATATGAATATCAATTCCTTGCTCTACTAAATGAGTTGCAAAGCTATGCCTAAGGGTAGAGACAGTAATGTTTTTTGAAATATTACACTTTTCTAAAGCTTGTTTTAATACACTTTGAATGCTTTTTGCGGAATATTCATCTTTGATTTGCCCTTTAAATAAGTGATTTTGAGGTTTATAATAGTTTAAATATTCTTTTAGTAACTCAAGTAATTTTAGAGAAAAATGAATAAATCTTTCCTTTTTTTTATTAGTGCGAGCTATCCTAATTATCATGTGCGAAAAATCAATATCGGATATTTTCAAATTAACGCACTCGCTAATTCGTAATCCACATGAATATATCATTGATATAATTGTTTTGTGCTTTAAATTATTTACAGACTCAATAATTATTTTTATCTCGCTAATTGAAATTACACTTGGTAACTTTGAAGTTCTTTTTACTTTATTTAAAAAATCATTTTTTATTCTCTGCCCTAAAACCAAATCAGAAAACAGTAACAATGCACAAATTGAGTTTTTAATACAACTATAGGATTTATTCGACTTTTTAAGTACTTCAATATATTGCAAAAGTAATTCTTTGGTAATATTATTACTTTCGATATTCCATTTATTGAATTGAATTATCGAACAGAAATAGTTTTTTATAGTTGATTCACTATAATTTCTTTTATTAAGAAATTGGCAATACAGCTGAAGTTGTTCATTATTCATAGCAATTAATCCGTTTTTATGTTGGTTATACGAAGTAATGAAAATATACGAGATATATTTCGCTTTATTATATTATATTTACATAAATTGTAATAAACATAGTTGTTATTTCAATAATTGGTGTTTACCCAATGCACAAATATAAGAAAATATTTATTGAAAAAAAAACAAAAGAATATTAACAAGTTAGAGTATTTAGGTTAAGATGCCTGCTCTAATTAAGCTCACTATACTGCTATAATTTATTCGGAGGATAATATGATTAGTTCAGGACCATGAAATGCATAATAATTGGTTTTATCCGATTTCTCAAATATGTATTGCCGATCTATGGCTTTACATTTAAGAAAAATTTTGCATAACTCGTGACTATAAATGAGTAAAACTGTTAGTTTTGTTTATTAGTCTATATACAAGATACCGAATAAGCGTTAATATGAATTAAATTGAATATCTTATACTGAGTTTTGCAATAGTCTTTTAGTATGTATTTTTTTATTATAAAAATTTTATTATTATAAGAAAGGTAAAACAATGGATTTATCAAAAGTTTCTGCTCATTTAAAAAAAACTGCCGGAGTACATGGGGTCGGTATTGAAAGAAAAACTGCCAGAATTAGAAATGGTGCAGGAAAAGAAGTTACTGACATTTTAGGTTGGGATGTTATTATTCGTGCTGAAGACGGAGAATGCTATTCTTATTATGAAGCTCAACCTCCTCTCATTGGTTTGACTCAAGCAGAACCAATTATGTGTCCCTTGGGAATTATACCATTTATTACTTATAAAATTGATATTGCAAAAGCAATTGAAATATTCAAAGGGCAAAATGGAGGCGATATATTTGTAAGTATTGTACTAAGTAAGCCATTAGTAAATCCGCCGGCTACCGAACCATTTTGGTATTTCAGGACAAATCTTGGAAATACAATAGTTATCGGTGCTGATTCCGGACACATGATAGGAACTGATCCTGTGCCACTCTATAGAGCTCCTGTAGTATTATATAGTGCTCCGGCTATATTATATAAAGCTCCGAATTGCTAATTAACAAATAGACCGGGGAATTAATTCTCCGGTCTGAAATTTTCAAATAACAAGGATAGTATTAATGGTTACAAATAATAATATACCTCTATATTGCGTTTGGGAACTTACTTTACAATGTAATATGAACTGTCTGCATTGTGGCTCTCGAGCAGGAAAGAAAAGAGATAACGAGCTGACAGTTGATGAAGCAATGATAGTTGCTGACGAATTAGCTAAATTGGGCTGTAAACAACTTTCAATGATAGGTGGAGAGGTATTTCTCTATCAAGGCTGGGAAAAAATTGCTCGCAGACTGACAGATAATAAAGTCTTGGTAAATATAATTACTAACGGATTTCTTTTCGGAGACAAACAGGTCGAAGAGGTTCGTTACGCCAATTTGACCAATGTAGCACTCTCTATCGACGGAATGGAAGTTAATCATAATAGAATAAGAAATAATTCCAAGTCATTTGAACGGCTTTGTAATACAATTAATAGACTAAATCAAGAAGAGATACTTATTGGAGTCAATACTACATTGTTAAATAGTAACTTTTCAGATATTGAAGATTTGTATCATTTTAATATTGATAATAATGTGAAAGCATGGCAGCTGCAATTAGCTAATCCAATGGGGAATTTGACCAACCACAAAGAGCAACAAATAAGCCTTGAAAATATACAAAAGCTAACCTCATTTATTAAAGAAAAACGTGAAGAAAAGCTAATTGATATATATACGGGCGATAATATCGGGTATTATTGTGAAAATGAAAGCTATATCAGAGGACTTCCCGGCAAAATTAATTATTGGGGGGGCTGCCAAGCTGGATTATCGGTTGTTGGAATTGATAGTATTGGCAATGTAAAGGGATGCGAATCCCTATATGATGATGTATTTATTGAGGGTAATATTCGCAATGAGAGCCTTTCGGACATTTGGTTTAATGAAAATAATTTTTTGTATAATAGGAATTTTTCTCCCGAAATGTTAACCGGCAAATGCAGTAGTTGCGATATGGGCGTGTTCTGCCGAGCAGGTTGCCGAGGTGCTTGTTACTTTACAAAGGGAGGATTATTTGAAAACGCTTATTGTATTTATAATTCGTAATAATTAATGGTTCTTCGCTATTTTGTGTAGGTTAAAAAACAAATCTTATTTAGGGGGTAACTGTTGAATATCACTAATAAACCTGGATTCTTCAATCGTTCAGAATGATAAATTTTAGACAGTCCATTTTGAATTAAGGAAATTTGAATTAACTCGAGTTTTTACACTGCCGCTATATTGAGTGGACAGATGGCTGGGAATTAGAAGTCAATAATGCTAATGTAACAAGTGTTCACTAATCACAAGCAACACATAGCAGAGCGTTATGCAGACGAAATTATCTTCCTAATTTCTAATTCCATATTCCCAACTACTTTTATGATACAAAAAAACCTAACAGACATAGAGCCTATTAGGTTTTTTTAATAAATATAAAATTATAACTTAAATTTTAATCTAACTACCAAATCAAATTTTGATCTGATAAAAGGGAATATGTCTTTAGGTACTGTACTACCTTTAACCTTACTATATTCGGTTATAATAAAAAAGTAAGGATTTTCTTTTAATATATCTGAAATAGTAGCGGAAACCGAATCATCAACTCCTTTTATATTTTTGGACTGTTTGAAAAAATTCTTTACATCTACATCAACAAATTCTCCGAGTATGTATTCACCTTTTGATTTGTCAATAGTGAAATCATTAGGATTAGTTGAGTATTCACTATATTTTGGTTTAGCAAAAACAATCTTAAACTTAATATAATCAAATACTAAATTATCAATTTCAGGATTATAAATTTGGTTATTTTGTAAAACCAAAGAATCAATTCTATAATTGAATTGATAAATCTCCGATTTTTCGATTTTTTCACGATTGTTTTTATATTCCGGATATTCAAATAGATTAGAGAAATCTACCGACGAGTCAGGAGCGGCTCTATTAGGATATTCCGAAGTAAAGAAAATAGGTAATTGAATAGTAAACTGACTGAAATCATCAACTGTATCGGTAATACATGACGACATTATGACAGCACAAAGGCTGATTAACAAATATATCTTTTTCATTATTAGCTCCTATCGCTTAATTATTAACTGGAATTTTAACTTCTACAACTACAGTACGGCATAAGAATCTGCCTTCAGGAATATCATTTGTAAATAATAATTCGGATTCACCTTTACCGAATGATGCCATATTCTTAGCTTTTATAGCTGTTGATGTTGATTTAGCTCTTGCTCCGGATAGTTTGGCATTGTGTTTTTCGTCGCCCATATTATCAGTATAACCGAATATTTGTACTAATCCATTATCAGGAATTTCGCTTTTAATTACATCCGTAATTCTTTTATTTACAGGGTCAAGCTTTGATTTATCGAAATCGAATAATATCAAGTTATAAACATTAAATACTGTATCTTTAGTAAGCATTTGACGCTTTTTCTGAATACTCAATACTTCCACAGGTATTGATTTAGTATTAGTTGTTATTGTTTTACCGTCTTCATTGGTAACAGATAGTTTATAATCTAAAGAATTATATTTTCTGATAGAATTAATATGTTCCTCGCTGAACCAATCAATATTTCCTTTTGGCTTATTAGTACCATTAATAGTTTTAATTTGTTTTTCGCCGGCAATTATATTTACACTCCAGTTTTTAACCCCTTTTTCAGATTCAATTTCAGGTTTAAACCTAAGTGTTGGCGGTGTAATAGTTCTTAAAGTGTCATTTATATCAATTGGAGCCATTAATACCCAGTCTTCGGAACTTAGTTCGACTCTTCTATTTTCTTCGACACCTTGAATAGTTTTGTCATTAGAAGGCACTTTTGGCTTATTACCGAATTTAATATCAATACGGTCTGAACTGATGCCCCAATTACTTACAAAGTAATCTTTAACTTTTTCAGCTCGGTTTTTAGATAATGCTTTGTTATTCTTTTCAATGCCTTTATTTGAATTACAGCCGGTAATAGTAAGCTTAGTATTAGGCATTTCATTCATCCTCTTAGCGATAATATTAAGCACTTGATAATATGTTTCTAAATTGTTTTTGCCGAGCAAATCCTGCATAGTGAATTTATTGGTAGAGCTTTTATCTAAAATTGCATATTTGCTTTGAATTTGGTCTGAACCATCTTCAAAGAATATATAAGGTAGCAATGGTCTCATTTGACGTGATAAAAATTCTTCGATAATAATTTTATCTGTGTTGATTTCAATATTATCAATTACACCCTTAATCTTAATATCTGCGGATAGAGATGGCTCAGCCGGAATCGGTATAACCGGGAATTGAAGTGAAGATATTTTAGAGTTATAATTAAAATCCTGAAGCAATGCAATAGTATTAATGCTTTTAGCTTGAGCCGGCATTGACGGTAGATAAGGCTCTGTTTTGGTTTCGGTATCCAAAAACCAAAGTGAAATTCCGGCATTGACTACAGGCTGAGCAGCCCAAGCTATATCCGAATGAAGCTCAAGAATTCCGGTACGGAATGAAAGCCCTGCTAAAACTCGGTAAGAATTGTCGCTCTCTAAGTCAAATTTTAATGGAGCACCATCACGAATTTCCTTATAAGCACTATTAGTAATCGTATTAGAATAATTTATTTCCCTTACGGCATAGAATGAGCCGGATACATTTTCATACTGCATACCGGAATATAGAGTTAATCCCCAATCAAATGTTTTACTGAAGTGAGTACCAAGAGACCATGAACTCATATCGAATGTTGACCCATATTCTAATTTATGAGTAGCAAAATTCAAAGCCCAAGCAAATGATTCGTCTTCGCCAAATAAACCGAATAATTTATCAATATTTTGATTGATTGCAATTGTATAGAATAGAAATTTATTATCATCTATATTAATTGTTGCAAATTTTAGTTTAAACAATGTTCTGGTTGGAATACCGAATGATAATTGGAATACAGGTAGTCCTGTCATAAAATTAATATTATTACCCTCCATAAAGCCAATAGTCTTATATAGAGTATCGGGCGGTGCGTTTTCTTGCGGAGAACTAAATACCGGATTAGAAATACCTCCGTATATAGTTGGCTCTGAAACTGTTCCGTTGTGATTTCTGCGGATGCCGTAATTAAGTAATTCGGATGTCTCAGTGGTTTCAGTATTGCCGAATTGGTCAGGCAATTCTGCGTCATAAGTTTTTTGGCTATTAGGTATAAACATGCCTGTTAGCCCTAAATCAAGTGAAATTGACCAGCCGTTCTTATAATTAGCTGTAGTAAAAAGCCCTGTATTAAAACTTTCTCCTAAAGTAGTTATTAGTGGTTTAAAATAACCTTGTGCATTTTTTGAAGTAAAAATATTGAAGTCCTTAGAAATTTCTAAATCTTTAGTATATGATTCTAAAGAAGTTATTAAAATTCCAAAGAGAAAAAATAGAGTAAATCTCTTTTTCATATTAGCTCCTATTATTAAACTGTACTTTATTTACCGTAAATTTAAATACTTTTTCGCAAATATCAAAAATAAATCTATATCTGATTGTATATTAATTGTATTTTGGTTTGAAAACAATTTTTACTATTTTTTGATATTATTTTATTTATTTATAAAAAATTTACCTATAAATGAGTTTTATATAAAATAATTCAAAGATATAAACTTCTAATTAAAAGTAAAAAATATTATAAATCGAAACAAATTATTTGATATTTAGGAGTTTATTATGGATTTAAAAACAAATTATTTGGGATTATCGTTAAATTCTCCTTTAGTAGCCGGAGCATCTCCCATTTCAGAAGATATTAGTAATATAAAAAAATTAGAAGACTGTGGTGCATCTGCTGTTGTTTTATACTCTCTTTTTGAAGAGCAACTTAGACATGAGCAATACGAACTTCACTACTTTTCTACTGAGAACACCTATTTATCGCCGGAAGCTGCTACATATTTTCCGGATTATGACCAATACCGAGTAGGACCAGATGGATATTTAGAACATATCCGAAAAGCTAAAGAAGCTGTTAATATTCCAATTATTGCCAGTTTAAATGGGGTCAGTGCCGGAGGATGGACAGAATTTGCAAAAAAAATTGAGCAAGCCGGTGCAGATGCTTTAGAGCTTAATAATTACTCTTTAGCTACAAGTTTTTTTACTCCATCAATTGAAATTGAAAATAAATTTTTAGATATTTTGGACTCAGTAAAATCACATATTAAAATCCCTGTAACCGTTAAATTAAGTCCTTTCTATACTAATTTACCTTATTCTTGCAAAAGAATTGAAGAAGCCGGTGCTGACGGATTAGTTCTATTCAATAGATTCTATCAACCGGATATTGATTTAGAAGAGCTTGAAATCAAACCTAAAGTTCAGTTGAGTACTTCAAATGATTTAAGATTGGCTCTTACTTGGATAGGAATACTTAAAGGCAGATTAAAAACAGATTTTGCTGCCTCCGGTGGTGTTCATTCCGGCGAAGATGTTATAAAAATGATGATGGCGGGTGCTAACGTTACTTTAATCGTCTCTGCTCTGTTAGTAAACGGTATCGAATATTTGAAGATTATCGAAAAGCAGATTATAGAATGGATGGAACGCAAAGAATATGTATCTATCTTACAGATGCAGGGCTCTATGAGTCAGCAGAATATTCCTGACCCTTCTGCTTTTGAACGTGCACAATATATGAAAGCTTTGACAAGCTATCAATTTAAGAAATAATATTTTTGTTAATGTAATTATTAAGATGTAAATATTTTAGTATTTTAAAAAAAAGCCTTCGGAATGATATTTTATCCGAAGGCTTTTATATAATGTTTCAAAATCATTTATGCGGACTTGACTTCTTCTTCGTAATTCTTTAATCCGTCTTTTTTTATATTTTCAGCCATTTCGCGAGTAAGTACAATTTTCTTTTTGCCTTTATCATCGGGTATTTTAAACATTATCGGAAGCATTATTTCTTCTATTACTGACCTTAATGCTCTGGCACCGGTTTTTCTTTCTCTAGCTTTTTCAACAATATAGTCTGTAACAGAGTCATCAAAAACCAATTCTACACCGTCGATTTTAGCTAATTTCTTGTATTGCTTATAAATAGCATTTTTCGGTTGAACTAATATACTTCTCAATGCTTCATCACTTAGTTCTTCCATAGGAGCCAGTACCGGCAACCTGCCAATTAATTCGGGGATTAGTCCGAATTTCAATAAATCATAAGATTCTACTCTACGTAAAATTTCAGAGCCTTCTTTTAGTGAATCTTCGATAGTAGCGGTAAAGCCGATAACAGATTTTCTCATTCTCTGGGCAATTACTTTCTCTAAGCCGTCAAAAGCACCACCGCAGATGAATAGTATATTTTTAGTATTCAAATATATTAATGATTGCTCGGGGTGTTTACGCCCACCTTTAGGAGGAATGCCGGCAGAAGTACCTTCAAGTATTTTTAATAAAGC
The DNA here is from genome assembly GCA_942493235.1 of uncultured bacterium. Classification (GTDB taxonomy): domain Bacteria; phylum Bacteroidota; class Ignavibacteria; order Kapaibacteriales; family UBA2268; genus ENR-C587. Next base: position 2,623,739 of record OW818676.1, read on the forward strand.
CTGCTGAACGCCTTCGCCACTTACATCGCGGGTAATACTGGTTGATTCGCTTTTCCTTGAGATTTTATCAATTTCGTCAATATATATAATGCCGTTTTCGGCTGCTTTTACGTCATAATCGCATTTTTGTAATAGATTTAGTAGTACTGTTTCTACGTCGTCGCCTACATATCCGGCTTCAGTAATAGTTGTAGCATCAGCAATTGCAAACGGAACATTTAATACTTTAGCTAAAGTCTGAGCAAGTAAGGTCTTACCGGAACCGGTAGGTCCAAGAAGTAATACATTGCTTTTTTCTAATTCTACGTCACTGAACTCAGTATCTTTATGATTCATAAAGGAGCGTTTATAATGATTATATACCGCAACGGAAAGAACTTTTTTAGCATAATCCTGACCGATTACATATTCGTCTAATTTGCTTTTTATTTGAGAGGGAGTAAGCAGTTGATTCTTACCGCCGATAGCATAATCGGTTTTGATAAATTGTTTGCCCTTAATGATTTCTACTGAACTTTGAGCACAAAAATCGCAGATATATACTCCGTTAGGACCTTCTACCAAGCCAGTTACTTGATTAACGCTTCTGCCACAAAATGAGCAATGTACATCTAAATTCGTACCTGTTTTTCTTTTAGCCATTTGTTCTTACTGTCTTAATGAGTTAAAAAATAGTATCATAGTATTTCGGAGTTATTCCGAACTTCAAAAATAATACATTTTATTCAAATTAAAGAATGATTTTTGAATTATTTGATAATTTGCAGTTTGATTATTGAGTTTTAGTATAATAGGAATAATTACTCTCCCATGCTGAATGTTGGAGAGAGCATGTGAAATAATTATTACAAATCAATACCATAGTCATCTAACTTGCGGTATAGAGTTCTCTCGCTTATACCGAGAGCTTGAGAGGCAAGCCGACGGCTTCCACTGTATCTTCTTAGGGCAGAGATTATCAATTCTTTTTCGTTATTGGACAGGTTCAAATCTCTATCTTCATCAAATTGATGATTTTCCGGATTAATTGTTGGAATTGCAGAATCATTCATATCGTCGATTTTATTCTGAATATTATCTATTTTCATGGCAAGCGAATGCATACCCCTTTGCATATCACTAAATTGATTTTGCATCTCAAGCAGAGTTCTGAATATAAGCTCTAATTCAACTCTTTCCCCTGTGTCTTGCTTTCGCAGCGGAACAATTGAATGCCCTTTGTCAATTTCAGAATATGAGGGCGGAGGTAGAGCCGGAGAAATGTATCTCCTGATTAGCTCTGGAGTAATATAAGTTTTACGTTCTAAAGTTAGTACAGTCTCAATTAAATTTCGTAATTCACGGACATTGCCGGGCCATGGTAAGGCTTTCATAATTGCCAATGCATCATCAGAAATTCCCTCGAATTGAAGACTCATTTTGTCGCAAGTACGTTTACCGAAGTGCATTACCAAATCCTCGACATCATCATTATGCTCACGGAGTGGTGGCAGTTTAATGTGTACAGATTTAAGCCTAAAGTACAAATCCTGCCTGAAATTACCGTCCATTACTTCTAATTCCAATTCGCGGTTAGTAGCGGCAACCAAACGAACGTCCACCTGATGAACAGTTGATGAGCCAAGCCTTGAAAATTCACCTGATTCGAGAACTCTTAATAACTTAACCTGAGTGCTTACCGGCATCTCGCCGATTTCATCAAGAAAAATTGTCCCCTTATTTGCTACTTCAAAAAATCCTTTTCTCTGGTCATTTGCTCCGGTGAAAGCTCCTCTTTCATGCCCGAACAGCTCAGATTCTAACAATGTCTCGGGTATAGCTCCGCAATTTACACTTACAAATGGGAATTTCTTTCTGTGCGAGAGCCCATGAATTGCATTAGCAAATACTTCCTTACCGGTTCCGGTTTCGCCGGTAATTAGCACAGCAAGGTCAGTCGGAGCAGCTTGATATAGTAATTGCAACGACTTGAGCATATTCTCCGAACTGCCGATTATGCCAAACTTAACATTTAACAAATTAGCAATGTGATTTAGATTACTATCCATTATTCACCATTTTCTTTGACCATTCTTCCCATCCGCCGACAAATATAAATATTTTTTGAAATCCGAAATTTAGTAAATCATTTGCAAGATGATGGCTTAAGTCGCAGTCGCCACCGTCGCAATATATCAATATGATTTTATCTTTACTCAAATTATTTATACTATTGAAATATGATTCTTTATCATCTCCGGACGGGTATATATTAATGGCATTAGCGATTTTCCCTTCCGAAAATACTTCCGGTGAGCGAGCATCTATCAACGTAATTCTCCGGTCATTTATATATTTTTTAACCAAATCAATACCAATATTTTTAATTGTTGGCTTTTCGATTTGTGCTGTTTCAGATGTTAACTCTTTGGGATTATCTGTTTTGGCTAATACAGCCGAACTATCTTTATTTGTAATTGCTTGAGTGAGATTGCTTGAGACTGTTTGGGTAGAATTCAGGTTATTACCCGCACCGAAAAGCTCATTTTCACCAATAGTTTTAACTTGTACCTCTTGCTTGATTAACGGAAGAGATTTACTTGAATAAAAATTATAAGCTAATCCCATAAGTGATGAGATTACAAGAATACCTAATATGTCGAGAGCTAATTTTTTATATTTCATTACTATAATAATTTAATTGATAAATCAAATACTTAAAAATTCCTAATCTGCTTTAAAAATGAATAGGCAGTATTTATATCTTTTGTCTTTTTTGCTGCAAGTTCTTGAATTTCTCTGCCTAAGTTATGAACCTTATCTGGATGATATTCTTTAATTTTAGCTTTATAAGCCGATTTAATTTCCTCCACAGAGCAATTAAAAGTAAGCTCTAATATTGAATAAGCTTTATCCGATGTTATTTTATCATCGGTAGCTGAGTGATTATTATTAGTACTGCTATTGCTATTATTAGTGTCTTTTCTACTGTTAAAAGTTTCCTTTTGGGATTCTTTTTTTTTGTTCAAGTCATTAATAATTTTCTTCAAATTATCTTCATCGGAATTAATTACCCTATTAGCAGTGCTCAAATCATCATCGTTAGAGTAAGACTTAGCAATATTAATAATTCTATTAATTATCTGACCCATTTATTTAAGTCTTTCGTTGAGTTCATTAAAAGCCATTGTATAATCATTTACTAAAATTATGTTAGAAGCAGATTCCATTGATTTCTCGGAGTAATAATTCATCATTTGAATAATCTCGTGCCATTGCTCGCCAATAGCTATGATTAGCCTATTAAACGCATTCCTATCTTTCAATGACCAAACGGCAGATAGTTCATTTAGAGTGCCGGGTCCACCGGGAAACACTATATAGGCATCACCCAGCTCGATTAGCTTGACCATCCGCTCAATATATCCGTTAGTAACTATTAGTTCGGTAGCGTATTTATTTGCCTTCCTTTCGGGGAAAAAGCTCGAAGTAACTGCTATTTTTTCGGTCTTGTAGATTTCGGCACCGGCAAATACAGCCTCCATAACACCGCCATATCCACCGCTAACAAGTGAGTAATTGGCTTGACCGCATAACTCACCGAAATGCTTTGCATCGGCATACTCAATTGAATCGATTTTACAGTCAGAAGCCCCGAAAACAGTAATTCTTATCATAATATCCTTGTATAGAACATTTTAATCGAATTTTTTTATTAAATTGTTTAAATTGGCAAATATTTTAATAATAAACTATTTTGCTGAATTTTAAGTTAGTTATAAATATTTCCCCTCAAGCAAACTTGTTGATACCGATCTATTTCATTTCAGCAAGCAAATAATATCAGTTAATTCAATGACGAAAGATTTACAGCTTTGTTTTTGAATTTTCGGAATATCTATTATTTACTGACAACAAAATTGAAACTTACCTTTGTCTTCTCATTAGACAACTCCAAAATATACGAACCGTTAGTGATAGTTTCTAATGGAATAATCAAATTACTATTAGAATAATTGCTTAATATGCTCGATAGTTGTATTTTACCATCTATGTCGTAAATATTTATTTTTAAGTCAGAATCGCTAAATACTTCATTTGTTTTTACAGATAAATATTCATTTGCAGGATTGGGAAATATATATAATTCAGCTCCATCTACCTGCTTAATATCGCCATTAGTTAAATTCTCGCAACGAGTTACTCCGCTTACAGCATCAATACCGCAAATAAATCTTTCACCGACAGTGGGGAATTCCATTATCCAATATGCGGTGTTATTACCATATTGAGGTAATGTATTTACAGCCAGTAATACGGCATTTGGGTCAGTTTTTCCGCTTGTGTTATGATAACTGATATAATTAGCATTAACTGAAATTTTACTATATAAATCAGTACTGTTTAGCCATTGGTAAGAGTCTAATGAGCTAACAGGTTCAAATGGTAAATATTGATTAAAAGTATTAAAAGGTACATCATAAGTAGTGTATAATTCTTGACCTAAGAAAACGGAATACACTAATGCTAATACAAGCTTATTATTATTATCGGATTGTGATTTTATATAATAAAGCCAAATATTAGCTTTACCGGTGCTTACTGAAAATGTTACTTGTACCGGCATCTGAGAGACTGTCATATTGCCGGAAGCAATTGCGAATACTTCAGGGTCAGAGATACCCTTTTCTTTAGCTTTACTTATTATTGTTTCTATTCCGTCTTTTGCCGGATAATGAGTAAATACCTGTGCTTGCGAATGTTCGTAGCATAAAAATATACAAGTAATTAGTAATAGAAATTGTTTCATAATTGTTCCCATTAGTTTATTTTGTAAAATAATATTGTAAATCTGATTGTTCAATATCAATAATATATCTCAAATATTTAACATTAAATAACGATTTTATTACTCTAATACATTTTTTTTTATTAAATTGTATTTTACAGATTACTAATTTACAAATAAAAAATACAAATGAAAAAGCTTGTTCTTAGAAAAAGAGAAGAAAACAGTACTGTTAAAAGAATAAATTATAAAATCAACTACGAAAATGATTTAAACGCAGCTCAATATGAAGCAGTTATGCACAATGACGGAGCTGCTTTGGTAATTGCAGGAGCCGGTACCGGTAAGACTCGGACTCTGATTTATCGGGTTTCACGCTTGATAGAAGACGGTCGTCAACCGGAAACTATATTACTATTAACATTTACCAGAAAATCTGCTGGTGAAATGCTACGAAGAGCTTCATTAATGCTTGACGGCAGGGCAGAGAAGGTTTCCGGTGGTACCTTCCATTCATTTGCTATGAGTGTTCTGAGAAAGCATGCTAATTTAATAGGTTATGATAATGCTTTTACCATATTAGACCAGTCAGACATAGAGGAAACAATTAATTTATTACGCACTCAACGTAAATTCGATAAAACATCGCGGAGATTTCCACGTAAAGAGACACTATCCAGAGTTTACAATTTGGCAATTAACCGTTGCAAACCCGTTGAAGATATAGTTTTTAAAGATTTTCCTCAATTTAAAGAAGAAATCGAAAATATTAATCTGCTATTTGAAGAATTTAGAGCTTATAAACATCAATACAACCTGATGGATTATGATGATATGTTAGTTAACCTATTAGTATTATTAATGGATAAACCGAAAATCAAAGAAGAAATATCGAGACGCCATTCTAATATCATGGTTGATGAATATCAAGATACTAATAAGCTTCAGCATGAGATAGTAGTCCGTCTTGCTGATGAGCGAGAGAATATAATGGCTGTCGGCGACGATGCCCAGAGCATTTATTCGTTTCGTGGAGCAGAATTCCAGAATATAATGGATTTCCCTAAGTCATTTCAAAATTGTAAGATATATACTATCGAAGAAAATTATAGAAGCTCTCAACCAATATTAAATTTGACTAACGCAATTATCGAAGATTCGGCTATTAAATATAAAAAAGAATTATTTTCTAACCGCGAACTGGGGCAGAATCCGTTTATTATTACTGCCGAAAATGAGAGACAACAGTCCGAATTTGTTATTCAGCAGATATTGGAGCTTCGTGAAGAAGGAATTCCTTTAGATGATATGGTAGTACTAATTAGAAGCGGATTTCTATCATTTGATTTGGAGATAGAACTTAGTAAATCAAACATACCGTTTAAGAAAATCGGTGGGATGAAATTTGTAGAAACTGCTCATATCAAAGATGTGATGGCATTTTTTAAATTATTTGCCAATCCTCGCGATGCGGTCAGTTGGCACAGAGTATTGCTGATGCTTGACGGAGTCGGGCCACGCACCGCTCAAAAAGTAATTGATATGCTGATTCATAATAATTTTGATTTTATGAAAAATCCGGATTTTAATTACGAAGCAAAGGGCAGTTCATCTATTAATGCTTTATTTGATTTTCTGAAAGAGACATACTCAACTAAAGAATCAATCAGCGAGAAAGCTGAACAGATTATTAAATTTTTAGAGCCGCTATTGACAAAAAAATATGATGACTTTAGCCGTCGTAAGAAAGACCTTGATATGTTTATCTCTATTGCAGATAAATACAAAAATCTTAATGATTTTCTGACCGATATGGCAATAGAGCCGCCAATTGAATCAGTAGTCGATGTTGATGATGCTTCCAAAGAAGATGAATTACTTACTATTTCGACTATTCACTCGGCTAAAGGACTTGAGTGGAGGGTAGTATTCATTATCTGGGTATTAGACGGACGCTTTCCTGCTTCGAAATCGATTGCCTCTATGGATACGCTTGAAGAAGAGCGTAGATTATTTTATGTTGCCTGTACGCGAGCTAAGGATTATCTATATCTGACTTATCCGATGAATATTTTTGACCGTGAATCTGGCACTATTTTATCTCTTCCGTCTCGCTTCATTCAATCAATTACAGAATCAATGGCAGAGAGATTCTTATTAGAAGATTCAAATGAGCGTACCGACGATGAACTTTAATTTTCTAACATCAATATACTTTTGTCAATAAACTAATGTTGATTTTAATCATTATTATCTCCGAAATATATTTGTTATTAAATGATAAATAATGTATATTTGTTATGACATCTTTTACCAATACTCGAGAAAATTATGAAAAAGATTTTTCTATTTTTAGCCCTAATGTTTTTTACTTATAATTCAAATGCACAGCATTATCCTGAAGTTAAAGATAGCCGCCCGAGAATCTATATTGATTCTGCCAGATTTGCATATTTAGCAGCCAATAGGACAATAGGTGAATGCGGAGAGACGTATTCTCGATTTATTAATGCCGTTTATTCTAATTGGTACAATGACCCCGAGCTTTATTTATTAGAGGAGGACAGCACTAAATGGACTTGGACTTTTACTTCAAAGTGGGCAAGCACTCAGTGCAAGATGGTAGCTTCTATTTATCAAATTACCAAAGACCCGCTCGATCTTAAACGTTGCAGATTTATAGCTGATAAAATTATAACTTTTTACGATACACTTGATTTCGATAATTATGACTGGTACACAAATGAGAATTTTATTAGGGCATTCAGCGATGATGCCGGAATTCTTCTTGACTGGTGCTACAAAGATTTCAGTCCAGAAATACGAAGCAGATTTGTACAGACTTATTTTAAAGTAAATCAATATTTTATGGATACATATATTACTTCATCTGCCGGCAACAGCTATGTATCCAGCCATAATGCTTGGAATACAATTTATGCTAACCAAAACTCAATAGTATTATACAATGCCGATGAATTTTCTGCAGGGCAGAGGGATACTGTCAAAAACTGGTACGAGATAGTATATGAAAAATGGATATACGAATTTATGCCTTGCTACAGCTACTATCGTGATGATGACGGAGGCTGGAATTGGACTGCCGCATACTCAATGTGGAGCTTAGTTGACCAATTCCAACTATTTGAAAATATGAAGATAGCCACGGGTAAAGATTTCTATCATGATTTGCCTTGGGTTAGAAATTCAATTAATCAATATTGGTATTTTATTCAGCCTGATGAGTGGACAATCAATTGGGGAGATGGCTTCACGAAATTAGATGCCGATAGAGTGATGCACATTCATGCACGCGAATTTAATGACCCACGTAGCCAATGGTTAGCTCAATATTATTCAAAATTTGAAAATATAGGGTGGACTGTGCCTCTATTTAATAATTTACTTTATAAAGATTTTGAAATGCCATATATCGAGAAGCCTAATCTGCCACTAAATTGGTGGGCGGATAAAGTCGGATTATCTGTTAGCCGCACCGGCTGGGATTCATCTGCGGCTTTGGTATGGTTTTTTAACTCTCCTTCAAAAAAAGCAGCTCACGAGCATCGTGATAATAATTCGTTTTGTGTATATAAATATGCTCCTCAAATAATTAATTCTGGATATTATTACTCTTATGGTAATTCTCATTATAATAATTATTATCAGAGGACAATTGCTCATAATAGTATAGTAGTATATGATTCAACTGAAAAGTTTTATAACGGTGGGAATTTAGTTAGTAATGATGGCGGGCAAATGGAATCACCCACTTTGATGAATTATGAAGATATATTCGAACCTCAATATCAAAAAGGTAAATGGCTACAATTTGTTGATGATGACGACTATTGCTATAGCGTTGCTGATGCCAAACAAAGCTATGACACCAGCAAGCTCGATAAATTTATTCGTAAGTCCTTATTCTATAAACCCGATAAATTGATTATTCTTGATCAAGTCCACTTGAAAAACATTGAAACTGCACAGCGAGATGCTAAATTTGTACTTCATTTCCAGAATAAACCCGTAATTAATGGTGAAATTATAAATACTAATGTAGCAGATCATATCGAAACTTTTAACGGAAAAGACGTTTATCAAGCTAATCGCGGGGGAAATGTAGCTATTCGTACACTTCTGCCGGAAAATACCCAAACTACTCGCATAGGTGGCGAAGGCTATGAATTTTACGTTGATGGAGTAAACTATCCTGTTGAAGTTGAGATGGATTCAATTAATACAACCCCAGGCAAATGGAGAATAGAAGTTTCACCGACTCAAGTAAAAGACAGTCTTACTTTTCTGCATATAATTTCAATAGGAGATTCGACTAATCCTGCAAAAGCTCAAGGTACAGTATATCAGAGTAAATCTTCTGATATAGCCGATTTGGATAGTATTATTTTCTTCTTTGATAATAATGCCCAATATAATAATATACATTTGGCAGATAGTATCTTGGGTAATAGAAATGTCGAATTAGTCTTTTTGGACTTATCACCATTTAATTCTTATCAATTATTAATTAACGGAAATAATGAAACTATAATTCACACAGATTCTTATGGTATTGTTCGGTCTAAATTATATCTTAATTCGGGATTTAATAAAATAGAATTATATGGAATAATAATTGATAATGTCGAGGATAATAGTAAAAAAGATTTTGTTATATCACCTAATCCAAATTCGGGACAATTCAAAATTGAATTTAACGATGATATTTTTGAAAATCTTTTAGTTAAAGTATTCGATATTTCAGGCAAAAAAGTATTTGAAGAAATTAGTTATACTAATCAAATGATTAATTTAGAAAATCAAGGAATCGGTACTTATTTTATCAATATAACTGGTAAAAATATTAATAAAACTTATAAAGTATCAATTACTAAATAATATAGTATAGTTGCAAAACTCGAATTAATGATATTTGCACTGCATCACAACCTGACTCTAAAACGTCAGGTTATGATGCCATATTTAAATTTTTCAATCTTATATAAATTGCATGAATTTTGAATTTTGAAACATTCCGGAATTGATATAAGTAATTATATCCCAATACAGTTGTAATAGTTGTATAGGTTTGAATAAATAAAAAATCTAAATAGATTACTTTATTAATGCGTCGGTATACACTATTTGATTATAGCAGCTTCGATTAAAGCGTTATTAAACGGCACAGATTTACTAAATGGAATTTGGCTTAATATCTTTGTTGGCTCTGAAGTTAACATTTCCAAAACCGATACATGCTTCTCTGCAGATATAGCTAATGCACTCGTCTTTGGCAATAAAACAGGATATTGTAAATCAATTGGAGATTTTCTTATGTATTCTGTAACTTCCTTTTCGGAATTGCTTTTATTAATTTGAAATAAATACTCGTTGTTATGACGGGTTTTATCATTTAATGGCATTGTTGATTTATTTTTCATTGGGCTACTCTAAAGCTTTCTTTTTATTTTATTAAATTTCTAATATTACTTAAACTATTTCGTACTTATTGCTTGAAATTAAACTAATGCTTTTGCATTAGGGATATTGAAGATCTCATTTTTACGATTGATAAGAGCAAATGATATTATCAAATTTGATTCAGCTATTGCCAATATTAATATCTAATATTGATTTTCTTTCACTATAGTATTCAAACTTAACCTTAAAAACTAACAAATCCAAATTTAATACTATATTAATCTATATATTATTATAGATTAATCCATGATTTTATTTATTTGAGTATAATAAAATTGTATTCATTTGATATAATTCAATAGACATCAACATGTAGCTTCGGAGGCGGTAATGATATTGCTAAAATTAATTTCAAATAGATGATAGTATATTGTGGATAGTGTGAAAACATAAAGAATACTTTTAATGATTTCTCAAACAGCTTGTTTGGGGCTGTCTAATAAGCTCTAAAATCGGAATATTGTCATACTGAGCGAAGCGAAGTATCCATATAAGTCAATGTATTGCAAAGTAGTGGATTCTTCACTTCGTTCAGAATGACTACATTTTAGACAGCTTCTCGAATAGAAGAGGCGATAAAAATTGCGGTCATTTACAATAGATTAGCAGATTTTCCACAGCCTCTTATTGTGGATAGTGTGTTAAAGTACAAAAAAATTGAAAGACATTGTATTTAAAGCTGGGCATGTAAATTTAAAATTGAGTAATCAGCAATAAGGAACGAAAAGAAAAAAGCCACATATTAACTAAGTATGTGGCTTTTAAATTTTATACTTAGTTAACCAATTATATTGACAAATGCTTCGAGAGCAGCGAGAGCAATGCCATTCTAATAAATACTCCGTGAGTAACTTGCGTTTGGATTAATACATTCGGAAAAGAGCTAATTGTATAATCTAATTCAATACCGTAATTAACCGGTCCCGGATGCAATAATACTAATTCGGGTTTTCGACTAAAATGCTCGAAATTAACACCATAGTACATAGAAAACTCACGAATAGAAGGTAACAGTCCCGATTCCATTCTTTCTCTTTGCAATCTAAGCACCAAAGCAACATCAGCCCAGTCGACAGCTTCATCAATATTGTCAATAATTTCTATATCCCAATAATTAAGCCTTTTGGGTAATAGTGTGCCCGGAGTACATAATTTAACTTCAGCACCAAGAGTTTTTAATAAGGTTATATTAGAGCGAGCAACGCGGCTATGTAATATATCGCCGATTATACAAACTTTTAATCCTTTAATTCTACCGAAATATTTTTCTAAAGTAAAAGCATCTAATAGTGCCTGCGTAGGATGCTCGTGTTTACCGTCGCCGGCATTTAATACTATACCGTTAGTATTTTCTTGTAAGAATTTAGGTACACCGGAAGCTCCGTGCCTAACAACATACATCTGAACGCCCATAGCTTCGATAGTACGTAAAGTATCGATTAACGATTCACCCTTAGCCAGAGACGACGAAGATGATTGAAACGAAAGAGTATCGGCTGATAAGCGTTTGGCAGCAAGTTCAAAAGATAATTTTGTACGAGTAGAATTTTCAAAGAAAGCTAAAGCGACTGTAATTCCTTTTAAATCATCAAATTTAACACCCGGCTTATAATTATCAATGAAGAATTGAGCTTTATCAAAAATAATTCTGATGTCTTCGGCAGTTAAATCATCAGCCTGCAGCAGATAGGGTCGAGAGATAGTTTTTTCAGACATATACATATCATTCAATATATTTAAACATATTTTTTTTTAAAAATCTTACAAAAATAACAAAAAAGCCGTTACAATGAACGGCTTATTTTTAAAATGTGCAAAAAAAGCATTATTTTTTCTTTGCGACTTTTTTCTTAGGTTGCGGTTTAACATCGACTCTTTCGGAAAGAGCTTTGCCTGGTTTGAATTTAGCAACTTTTTTTGCAGGAATTTGAATTGCGGAACCATCTTTAGGACTTCTTCCGGTGCGAGCTTGTCTTTCTGATACTTTAAATGTACCAAAACCTATTAATGTAATGTCGCCACCTTTTTCTAATTCAGCTGTAATGGCTTCTACGAAACCTTTAAGGCAAGATTCAACATCAGCTTTTTTTATGCCAAGTTCTTTGGCAACTGCATCAACGAGCTGGGCTTTGTTAAGACTCATTTTTAACCCCAATGAAATTTTTGAAAAAATGTAATTGTCTGCGACTCTAAAATATATGATTTTTTCGATGTTTGCAAGAAATATTTATTTTCAATTTCTTTTTTTATCATAAAATTGCGTTTTTTTTGAATATTTTTTAGAAAATTGTCTAATATTCGACAGATTAATAAATCATATAAGTTTCGATTCATATTTGCACCCCATAAACAGCCGATTTATCGTTTTTTGTTAGTCTAATATAATATATTAAAAATGCTCATAAATTTGCAAACATTTTATAAAATGGGCAGAATCGCGTTCTGCCCTTAAATGAAATATAATATAGTTATTTTTATAATTCAGTCGAAAGACCAACAAAAATTGATTGAGGTCTTGCCGGTCCATAAATGTATCCTGCATCACGATTAATTCCTCTGTCAAAATCATTTTGAAAGCTATTTAGAATATTTTGCATACCTAAAGAAATTTCAAGATTAGGATTTTTTAATATTTTGTATGATATTTTTGTATTTAATTCAAAAAAACCGGAGGATTTATACAAAATATCTTGTTCTATTAGATTATTATCACGACCAATTCCTCCTGCATAATGGGGAATATTCATACTTCCGGTAATTATACCCGAGAGATTAAGTGTTAGATCTTTTACCGGTAACCAATTAAAAGTGAAATACCCGTATATATCGGGAGTTCTCAGAATATTTTTAGTATATTGAGCAGCGACTCCTTTATTTTCGTCGCCTGATGACCATTGGACTTGAGTATCATATTTACTGCTCTGCAAAGTTGTACCGATTTTTATATTTAATGAGTTAATATTAAATTCAGCTTCAGCGGTTAATCCCCGTACAGTAGCATTATTCCCGTTTTTACGAAGTAAAATCATATTACCTTTCTCAACTATATCTTGTTCTTCTAAAATAAAAGCATCATTAAGATTGGTGTTAAATACTTCAAATGAAATCCCTATAGGAAGATTAAAAGGGCGTACTACATAGTCAATTGAAGCACTAAATGATCTCGAATATTCAGGCTTTAGCTCGTCAGATAATTTAATTACCATACCTCCGCCATTAACTTGAGTAATATGCAAGTCTTCGTCAAATGCTTGAGGAGCTCTATATCCGGTAGAAAAACTGAATCTCAGAGATAAATCTTCAATCGGTTTTAGCATTAAGTTAGCTCTTGGGCTGATAATGAGATTTTCAATCATATTGTGTTTATCAAATCGAGAACCAAAAACCAAGTCCAGCCAATCATTAACGCACCAGTCATCTTGTACATAAAATCCGTTAGTAGTAACCTCTTGATGAATAATTCTATTATAGGCAGGAGCCAAGTCGTCCATATTATCGTAATTATATTCATAGCCTGCTATAATTATATGCTCTCCCCATAAATCATTTTGCAGATGACTATATTGAATACCCAAAGCATTAGTTTGATTATCAGTCGTACCGTAAGCGTTTATATCTCTATTTGCTCCGTAATAGCTGTTACGCTTAGTAACTTGATAAGAAGCATAGGAAGTTAGTTTATCATTAGTAGAGCCAATATACTGCTCGTATTGAGCTTGGAATACATTAGTATTATGCTTAGTACTTTCGCAAATATTAGCTTGATGCTGTGGCAAATCAAGCGAATCACCTCCGCGTATTTCATGATAAACCGTATGATACTCAAATGATATTTTACTTAAATAGTTTGGTTTATAGAATAGATTTCCGCCTAATGTTTTTACATTAAGTCTGCCGACTTCAGTAAAGCCGTCATTATTTGCGTCCCATTCATCGCGATTATGATTGGTTCCGAATAAAAACAATCCTAAATTCTGCTCATCATTAATAATTGAACCACTGATTTGCACATTATTATCTGATTTTTGATTATTAGTATAAGATTGATTTACCGCACATTTGAAAATATTTTCGGCAGGAGTGCGAGTAATTATATTGATTACTCCTGCAATTGCATTGCCGCCATATAACGAACTTCCTCCACCACGAATAACTTCAACTCTATCTATCATATTAGTCGGTATCTGGTCTAATCCGTAAACGCCATTTAGTGAAGAGTAAATAGCTTTGCCGTCAATTAATACTTGTGAGTATTTTCCTTCTAAACCGTTTAATCGGACTTGCGAAAATCCGCAATTTTGGCAGTCAGTTTCAACTCTAAGACCCGGCTGAAAGCTTAATCCGTCCTTTAGACTGATAGATGCTGTTTGTTGGAAGATTTTATCACTAATAACAGATACTTTTATTGGAATATCTTGATATACCTTTTCGGATTTAGTTGCAGTAACTATCACATCTCCAGTTCTCGTTTCTGAACTTTTAAGCTCTATAGTTCCCAAATCCAATATTTCATCGTTAATAGCGATTTCTTTAATAATTGTTATAGGCTCATATCCAATTGAATGAATAATGAAACTAAACTTTCCCGCAGGAACATTTTTGATTTTAAATTCCCCCTTGGAGTTACTGATACTACCTAAAGTTGTATTCTGAACTTTTACCGAAGCCCCGATTACAGCTTCCGATTTATTATCTTTATTGATAATTCTACCCGATACATTAAGAGAATATGCTGCATAATTTGTTAAGCACAGTACTAATATTGTACTTAGAATAGTTTTCTTGAACATTTTTCTTGACCTTTATTATTTTTTAATTTTGAATTTACTAATTTGGCTCATCATTACCATTAAGTGCAATGATATTTCTATTTTATAATTACATTTGCGAATTGAAATAGTACAAATAAAGTCTCATTTATCGAGGTTGTCTAAAATTTGTCATTCTGAACGAAGTGAAGAATCCAGAAAAAGCTAACTTGTTGATAATACTGGATTCTTCGTTACACTCAGAATGACGATTTGGCAATATTATTACTTTTTAGACAGCCTCTTGATTTCGCAAAGTAATTGATTTTGGGCGAAACATCGCTATATATAGCTATGTTTTATTTTGATTTTTAATTGGATATTTGAATATTAAAACAAGACAGGAGGTGCTCGAAGGCTGTAAGGAAATATTAATATATTATTTAAAATATGGCTTACTTTATTTATAAAATATTGTGATTTTAATCTATACCGGCTGAGCATAAATGTAAAGATAATTGTAAGTATAACGTAGTTTGCGTTAAACATGCTGATTATTAATAAATCTAATTGAGAATGAGAATGCGTTTTAATTGGTACTTTAGAATCTGAATTATAGGGATGATAGTGATATACTACTGTTCCATCTGATAATTTATGATAATGTCCGTTGAAAGTAAAATTATATATACTGAAAAGTGCAAGTATAATAAATACAGTACTAATTGTTTTTTTGATATTATTTAAATTATTTACGAACATTATTTCAAAAGTATATTATTGTTTAGTATAGACTAACACATTTGTTAGGCATTCAAATATACTAAATTGTAACCAATATGTTGCAAACATTTTTTTTGGGGTCAAGTCTTTTTTTTTGATTTTCGCAATTTTCAGGTGGGTTAACAAATAATTGATATTAGTGTAAAAAAACTCTATATATCAAATATTGATTTTTGATATATTATTTGATAAACAACTTTGGTTATTAATCTTAACACCGTAGGAGTTAAACATCTGAAACATAATCAGATACACCGCCACCACTAATCTCTTGTTTTAACAACAAAAGAGAAGAAAGAGTGTGCGTACTATACAATGTTTATTACCGATGTTCAACAGTTAACGCCCTTGTAAGAAAGATTTCTTTATTTGCTTACACATACATAATAGCTAAGAACTTTTTATTTTATTAATTTGATTTTTGGATTTATTGGAGTCATTTTTTGAATAAATCAGATTAGGATAATTAGTAATTAATATATCTTTAAGATAAGAGGAAGTATTAAATCCATGCAAAGGTACTTTTTGGAATTTCGGCAAATTATCGGCTGAGCCAATATCAATTCCACGGCTGCGTATAATTCGACTTCCGTCGAAAAACACTTTATTATCAAATTCATTGAATAATTCGCCTTTATAGAGAGCATTCAAGCGGTTTTTAAAAAATAAATTAGTTGATTTGTCTTTTGATTGAAATATAAAATCAATATTTTGTTCGATTTCGTCTGCTTTTGCAAAGCGGACTTCTACAGCCGGCTCCTGTGAATAGACGATAACAGGAGTACCGATTTTAACATTTTTATATAATTTAGCTCCATCGGCACGAGAAATTCTAAGGCAGCCATGCGATGAAGGTCTTCTACCGAGATGTCCGTAATAGCCAGAAGTGGCTAAACCATGAAAACCAATATTTCCATTAAACCCAACCCAATTTAAAAGCTCTGCATCATCAAATTGCTTTGATATAGCTTTAGGATTTTTTGATTGAACAGTATAAAATCCTGATGGTGTAAAAAGACCTTTTTCAATGTTGCCGTTTCCACTTGATATTTTGTAAGTAACAGAGGAATCATTGCGAAAAACAACGGTAGCAGTTTGCTCTTTTAGAGACACTTTTACATATTCATCGTTTAATAGATAAAATGTATCTTTAACGGCAGTATATGGATAATATACATTGTGGAGTTTTTTTATTTTCTTTTGTTTATGCTCGGTAGATTCTTCATTTCTATCAAAAGTAAAGACCAAGCCTAAAAATAAGATCGCCGGTAAAAGCATATATAATCTGTCGTTCATATCGCAATTAAATATTAAACAAAACACAAAATTATGATATAATTAGAAGATTACAAAATAATCTTATTGGAAATTTTGTTTCGCACAAACTATTGTCTTTCTATAAGTGCTTTTTCAGCTCTTTCAATATCTTCGTAAGTATCGACTCCAATTAAATTAACACTTGTTTCAAAACAATTAATCGGAATTCCGTTTTGAAGCAGTCTTAGCTGTTCTAATCTTTCGGTATCTTCTAAGTCTGTAGCAGGGAAATGGACATATTTCCATAAAGTATGTGGTTGGTAAGCATAAATGCCAATATGTTTCCAATAATTCCTGCTCGCAAGCCACTGATTAGGATTTAGGTCTCGGGCAAAAGGAATCGGACTTCTCGAAAAATATAATGCTTGATTATTATTATTAAGAGCTACTTTAACTACTGAAGGGTCTTGAAGCTCATCTAAACTGTTTATTTTTTTTATTAATGTACCGACTTCAGCATTAGTATTAAGCATCGATAGAATTAGCGAATCAATCAATTCGGAGCTAATTAGGGGTTCGTCGCCTTGTATATTAACTATAACGTCAGCAAATTCTTTTAATTCCTTATATGCCCAAAATACTCTATCGCTACCGCTTGGAAGAATATCAGGAGTCATAATGCAAGTAGCTCCGAAATTAAAACATTCTTCGGCAATTCTGTCATCATCGGTAGCAATTATAATATCTCTGAGTAATGTAGAACGGGCGGCAGCTTCCCATACCCATTGAATAAGTGGTTTGCCAAGAATTTTAACTAAAGGCTTGCCTACTAACCTTGATGAACCATATCGAGCCGGTATAATTGCTATTATTTGTTTACTTTTATTATGCACAAATTTTCTTCCAAATTTTATTTATTAATTAACATAAGAAAAATTAAAGAAAAAATAAATACTTTCCAAATAATAAAAATATATTCAACGTTTTTTTTTTTAGATTTTTTATCTTAATTTGTATTACTTGTTTTACAAATTCTTGAAAAATATGAAAAAAGTTAAAATCGGTGTCATTGGTACCGGACATCTCGGAAGTATTCATTTGAAACT
This sequence comes from uncultured bacterium, assembly GCA_942493235.1. Taxonomy (GTDB): domain Bacteria; phylum Bacteroidota; class Ignavibacteria; order Kapaibacteriales; family UBA2268; genus ENR-C587. The sequence goes on from OW818676.1 coordinate 2,641,882, forward strand.
TTGGAAAGAAATAGATAATATCGAGCTTATTGGGTTTTATGACGTTGATAAAGGTCGTTGCCAACAGTTATCGGAAGATTTAGCTATTAAAGCATATGATGATTTAGATGAGCTAATTGAAAATTGCGATGCAGTTACTATAGCTGTTCCTACTATTTACCACAAGGAAGTAGCTTTAAAATGTATCAATGCCGGAGTTCATTGCTTGATTGAAAAACCAATTACTTCAACCTATCCTGAATCTATTGAGCTAATTAAAGCTGCGGCAGTGAAAAATGTATTACTTCAAGTGGGGCATGTAGAAAGATTCAATCCGGCTATTTCCGCATTGAAAAAGTATAAAATAGAACCATTATTCATTGAAGCTCATAGATTAAGTCAATTCCGCCCTCGTGCTATTGATGTATCCGTAATTCACGACTTGATGATTCATGATATAGATATTATGCTTAGTCTTATTAATTCGAAGGTTAAACACATTGAAGCGAACGGAGTAGCTGTATTGACAGATACACCCGATATTGCCAATGCAAGAATTACGTTTGAAAACGGAGCTGTAGCTAATTTAACTGCATCAAGAATTACAGCTCGCCCACTACGAAAAATGCGAGTATTCCAGAAAAATGCTTATTTCTCGATTGATTTTGGTAAACAGGATGTTGAAGTTTATACAATTTATGATGAAAGTAATGTAAAAGGAGCAGATGCAATTCCTGCAATTATGCTTGGTACAATTGAAGAAGGGCTTAAAAATAAAGACATATACTTCGAGAAACCTCCGGTACCTCAAATAAATGCAATAGCTGAAGAGCATAAAGCGTTTATTGATTCAATTATAAACAATTTACCATCAGTTGTAACTGCCGAATCGGCAGCAGAAGCATTAAGGGTAGCCGAAGAAATCAATAATTTGGTTGTTGAAAATATGTCAATACAATTTAAGGCTTAATAATGGTATTTACTATTTCAATCTCAGTTTTGATATTACTTTTTTTATATCCATTGACTATTTATCCGATAATTTTAACAGTTTTGGATAAATTATTTGGCAAGGACTACTTAATTAAGCCCGATTTTTATCCGGCAATTACTATTTTAATTGCTGCATATAACGAAGAATCAATGATAGGAGACTGTATTAAATCCGTATTAGATTCGGATTATCCTACTGAAAATATTCATATATTAGTTGGTTCTGACGGCTCGAATGATAATACATATAATATAGTAAAATCCATTGCAAACGTACACCCGAATATCAAGATATTTCAATTCAACAGATTAGGTAAAAATCGAGTATTGAACGAGCTGTATCAACATATAAATACAGAATTTGTAATGTTTTTAGATGCTGATCATAGATTAAGAAGAAACACTTTAGTTAATACTTTAAGACTTTTCGCAAATGAATCAATTGCCTGTGTGATGAATGAAAAGCATATTATTTGTTCAAGCACTTCTAATTCTGGTGTACAGGGAGAAGGATTTTATCATAAATTTGAAAAATTTTATAAAATAAAAGAGTCCAGGATTAGAACTACTGTAAATGTATTAGGTTCATATTGTATAAGAACTAATACTTTAAAACCATTACCTAATGAGGCTGTCTGCGACGACATGTATAACATACTACAAGTTTCTCTTCAAAAAAAGCGTGCTATCTGCTCTACTGATGCTTTAATAGAGGAAGTACGTGATAAAGAAACATCCGAAGAAATGCGTCGTCGAATAAGAATGGCTGCCGGACAACTCTCTACCGTAAAGTCACTAATAAATATAATAAATCCTTTTGCAGGATTACAATCATTTTTCTTTATATCTCACAAATTTATCAGATATATGTATTGTTTAATAATGTTACTCGTTGCTGGATTAACTTATCCACTATTAAATGAAAATATTATATTTTTTCAAATAATACTATTCGGGCAAATTTTATTTTATTTATTGGCTTTAGTTGGTTATATTTTAGAACAATTCAAAATAATACTTAAGCCATTCAGTATTCCTTTGTTTTTTGTGATAATCAATTTAGGATTTTTATTAGGTATTATTAAATTTATTTTCGGGAAATCAGGCTCAACTTGGGAGAGAATTGATACAAGAAATAATCAAACTAATGTAAAATAGTCAGTCTGAGCCTCGCAGTGTATGTTTAATACACCGGCTCGGACTAATCTTACAATTATCTGCCTGGCTCTCCTTCTGGAAATATTTACTAAGACTGCAAAATCATCAATAGTAGCTTTCTCGTTAGCATCTAAATATCTAAAAAATCGTTTCTCCATATCGCCTATAAATATAGTAAGAGGTTTTGAATCTTTATTTCTTGAAGCAAGAATTTTTGTCATTTCTTTACTTGCCGGAATAGATTTCTCACCTATTCTTATATATGCCTGAGCTAAAGTGTCGTCATCGGTATTACCGCTAATTAATTTATGGGGTTTATTTTGGCTCTCGTTTATATAGGCAACAGCTAAATATTTATTTTTAATATTTAGAATTTGAATATTGGGTATAATGGGCGGGTCAATTAATAGTTGACAGCAGGCATTAATAGCCTCAATTTCGTATTTCTCGCTCTCTATACCGTAAATCTTCCCGTCATCATCAACCCCGACAATTAAATATCCGCCCTTAGTATTAGAAAAGGCAACAATTTCTTTAGCAATTTTTCCCGGTTTTGAGATTTTCCTTTTAAATTCGACTGTTGTCGATTCTCCACCGGCAATTAATTCTTTGAACTCTTTTATATTCATGTAAGTTACTAACAGCTTTCAAAATAAATATATTTATTTATTCAAAAATACAGGCTTTTATTATAAAATATTTTTAAATAATCAGTGTATATAATCGTTTAATTTTAAACTTTATTTTCGGAATTAGTATTTATAAATTCCGATTAGTTATATTTAGAATATTTTTTGAATTATATAGAGATATTTATGAAAGCAAAATGTTACTTCCTAATTAAAAGCACTCTGTTGAGCTTTATATTAGTATTGATTTGTCAGCCACTTACAGCTCAGAGCTGGACAAAATTATCAAATTCAGGTAAATACATTAACAGAGTATATACACCGATTAATTATCCCGATAGAATTGTAATTGCTACAGACAACGATTCATTTAAATTAGATAATACTATTCCGTTTAACGAGTTGGTTTCTGGAGGAGGGATAATAATTAGCAATGATCGTGGTCAGAGCTTTCCGACTCAACTTTTAAATGGTTATATGGTGTTTGATATATTCAATCCGCAAAAATCACCAAATGACTGGTTTGCATCTATACGATTATTAGATCAAGGTTCCATAGCTGTCTCCACTGATAATCTTAGTTCATTTAATATGGACGACCTTAGGTGTAGCTCTATTCGCCAACCTATGAAATTTGAAGATGATACATTTAATATAGGCTATACTGGGGTTACTTATTACAATACTGATGAGGGATTCTCATATTCAACGGACAACTTCCAAACTTGTAATCCTAATAAACTGATAGATATTCAATCTCGTGATTTGTCAATTTCTAAATTAGTACCCGGATTAATGTTTATCGCCGGTGATAATCAGTATGCGGAAGGTATTTGGCGTTCTCTTGATTCAGGTAAGACTTGGGCAAGATTTGAGTCCGGCTTAGAAAGATTGAGAGCATTATGTGTAATGGCTTCATCAGCCGATCCGGCAGTCGTTTTCTGTGGTGCCGATACTGTGATTAGCTTAGATTACAGTTATTATAAAGGAAAAGGAATATATGTTAGTTTAGATACAGGTAAAACTTGGTCAATATATGCTGCAAACGGTTATAGAGTATTTGATATTGCCCAACACCCGACTAATCCGAATCATCTTGCTGCCGCTTGCGACAAAGGCGGAGTATTTATAAGTTCTGCTGCAGGATTTTATTGGGAGCAGAGAAATACCGGGCTGCCCGAAAATATTCCGGTTAGAAATATAGCTATTCCTAACTGGACCGATACTGAAAATGGATTTAGATGTATTGCCGGTACTTACGGCGATGGTGCTTATATATCAGAAGAGATGATTACTTCAGTTGAAGACGATAATAAAGCAATAGCACATATTTTCCCGAATCCGGCAACTAACAGAATTAATTTAGCTATCGATAATTATTCAAATTCCAATTATATTAACATAGAATTGCTTAATATTAGCGGGAATTCAGTCGGCACACTTTATCAAGGTAGTACGTCCGATATAAATCAAATTTTTTCTTGGGATATTCCGGCAGAATTATCTAATGGAATGTATATTTTAAAAATACAAACTGAAAATACAGTTAATACATACAAAGTTCAAGTAGTTAGATAGCATTGAATAAAAGATTTCCTTCCCGAATTTTGAGTCGGGAAGGAAAAATTTCTATTATAGTATTATCTTGATTTATAAAATATTTATTTTATTTGTAATTAGAAAAAATAACAATTTACCACTTTTGTAAAAGTCTCAAGCTTTTAAACTCCGTGTTATGTATAAACATAAAGTTAAAAATGAAAGAAATTCCAAAAAGATTGATAAACGACTTAAAATCCTTTTTTAATTATTTAAAATTTGAAAAAGGTTTGTCAGAAAATACACTGATTTCATATCAAAGCGATTTGGAAAAATATATACAATTCATTGATAGTATTCAGCTTAATAGTTTTAATAAAATTACGAACGAGCACATAACCGAATTTCTTGTATTGCTAAACGAAATCGGATTAGAAGCAAGTAGTAAATCTCGCTATCTGTCTTCAATTCGCGGTTTACATAAATTTCTATTTTCGACCGGAACAATTGATAACGACATTACTGAAATAATTGAATTGCCCAGACAAGCTCGAAAAATTCCAGATACATTATCGGTCGAGCAGGTAAACAAAATAATTTCAATGCCGAATATAAGCAAACCCGGTGGAATCAGAGACCGAGCAATTTTAGAGACTCTGTATGCTTGCGGTTTGCGTGTAAGTGAGTTAATTAATTTAAAACAGAGAGATATATTATTTGATGTAGAAATTATCAGAGTTTTCGGCAAAGGCTCAAAAGAAAGAATTGTACCGATTGGCAGCTCAGCCGTTGAATGGATAAAAAGCTACTTAACTAACGCCAGAGTGCACTTTGTTAACTCAGTGGCTACCGATGATGTCTTGTTCTTGAATCAACGTGGCAAAAAGCTAACCCGGATGTATATATGGAAAATGATTAAGCAAAATACCGATTTAGCCGGAATCGAAGCCGAAGTCCATCCTCACACTTTCAGGCATTCCTTTGCTACACATTTATTGGAAGGCGGAGCCGACCTTAGGGCTGTCCAAGAGATGCTTGGGCATAGTGATATTTCCACTACTCAAATATATACTCATATAGATAGAGAATATATAAAAGAAGTACACAAATCATTCCACCCGAGAGCTTAATTCAGCTCTATAGCTTACAACTTTATAACTAATAAAGCCATTGGAAGATTAGTGAAGAAAGAAAATGGGAGTCCCAACTTTCATTCTACCAATATTCAACATCTAAAGATGTTGTAAGAAAAGAGTCAATTACACCCAAATTTCCTATTTCCCACTTTCAACTTTATAACTTATTACTTTACGAACTTTTCACTTCCAGCTACCAGCCTTACTAAGCAGAGCGTAGTAAGGAGGAGAGTTGGAGTGCCAACTTTCATTCTACCAATATTCAACATCTAAAGATGTTGTAAGAAAAGAACAGATAACACCCAAATTTCCTATTTCCCACTTTCAACTTTATAACTTATTACTTTACGAACTTTTTAATTCCAGCCACCAGCCTTACTACGCAGAGCGTAGTAAGGAGGAGAGTTGGAGTGTCAACTTTCATTCTACCAGTATTCAACATCTAAAGATGTTGTAAGAAAAGAACAGATAACACCCAAATTTCCTATTTCCCACTTTCAACTTCTTAACTTCCCACTTTATAACTTTATAACTTCTTTAAATAGTTTTGCTCTGTTTTAAATTATTCAAATAAAAGCCACACCATTAATAACGATGTGGCTTTAAAAAAAACGATATAATAATACAAATAATTATTTAATCATTTATCAGTTTTTTGAATTTAACTCTGTGAGGAGTAATATCACCGATTCTTTTCTTTCTGTTCTCTATATAATCCGAATAAGAGCCTTCGAAGAAGTAAACCTGTGAATCACCTTCAAATGCCAAAATGTGAGTCGCTACTCTGTCTAAGAACCATCTATCGTGGGAGACGACTACCGCACAGCCAGCAAAATTCTCGAGACCTTCCTCCAAAGCACGTAAAGTATTAACGTCGATGTCATTAGTTGGCTCATCGAGAAGCAGTACATTTGCATTTTCTTTGAGGGTCATCGCAAGGTGTAGTCTGTTACGTTCGCCACCGGATAATATTCCGCAAAGCTTCTGTTGGTCGGGACCACCGAAATTAAATCTTGATACATAAGCTCTGGAGTTCATGCTTTTACCGTCGAGATATACCTCGTCAAGCCCGCCGGAAATAACTTCCCAAACTGATTTATCGCCTTTAATGGCATCGTGGGACTGGTCTGCATATCCGATTTTGACAGTATCTCCGATACGTACCGAGCCGGTATCGGGAGTTTCCATTCCCATAATTATTCTAAACAAGGTAGTTTTACCGGCACCGTTTGGACCGATTATTCCAACTATACCATTTGGTGGTAACGAGAAACTCAAATCTTCAAATAATATTCTATCACCGTATTTTTTAGATAAGTTTTCGGCTTCAATAACTACATTGCCAAGTCTCGGACCGTGAGGAATATATATTTCCAATTTATCTTCTTTTTGTTTTACGTCCTCATTTAGCAATTTCTCATAAGCTCCCAAGCGTGCTTTAGCTTTTGCCTGACGACCTTTAGGGGACATTCTAACCCATTCCAATTCACGCTCTAAAGTTTTAATTCTCTTTGACTCGGCTTTGCCTTCTAATTCAAGTCTTTTGGATTTTTGGTCTAACCAGCTCGAGTAATTACCTTTCCAAGGAATGCCCTCGCCACGGTCTAATTCAAGTATCCATCCGGCTACATTATCAAGGAAGTATCTATCATGGGTGATAGCGATTACTGTACCTTTATACTGCTGTAAGAATTGCTCTAACCACTGAACCGATTCGGCATCTAAATGGTTGGTAGGTTCATCGAGCAATAATATGTCCGGTTGTTTGAGTAATAATCTGCATAAAGCTACTCTGCGTCTCTCGCCACCGGATAATATTTTTACTGATGTGTCAGAGTCTGGACATCGCAATGCGTCCATAGCTCTTTCTAATTTATTATCTAAGTCCCAGGCATCTAATCCGTCGAGAATTTCTGTAAGCTGTCCTTGACGTTCAATCACTTTGTTCATTTCGTCATCGTCCATTGGCTCAGCGAATTTTGCACTGATTTCGTCATATTCTTTGAGTAAATCAACGGTTTCTTGAACTCCCTGCTGAACAATTTCTTTAACAGTTAAATTGTCGTCAAGTTCAGGCTCTTGAGAGAGCAGACCAACAGAATAACCGGGAGCAAAAACTACATCGCCGGCAGTTGGTTCGTCCATTCCGGCTATAATTTTGAGTAAGGTGGATTTACCCGAACCGTTTAAACCGATGATACCGATTTTAGCACCATAAAAGAATGACAAATATATATCTTTTAATATTTGTCTATTCGGTGGAATGACTTTGCTCAAGCCCACCATAGAGAATATTATTTTTTTATCGTCCGCCATAAAATATCCTTAAATTAATGATAATTATTCAATTGATTCAAATATAAGGAAAATCTTTTTATTTTATTTCTTGTTTGATACATTTTTTCTTATAACGGGAGTTGTAAATTGGTTTAGTTTGATATAGTAAAACTAATAGGATTTGAAACGTTTGAATCTGTTATAACCATAATAGATAGTATCAGCCCATCAGAAAAGAGCAATTTATCTGTTAGGCGGGGATTAATTTATTTATCTATATCGTTATTATTAATTTCTTGTTGCAATTCATAATAGACTTCGAATTTCAGTATAGCTATCATAAGTTTTAATGACTTCCAATTATTGAACCCTTGATAATAATAGGGTGTTAATGAAGAGATAGCAAGCTTTTCTAAAAATGGTATATCTTCATAAGTACAAGTATTAAATATCAGGTCGGGTATAAAATCAACATCTTCACCTTGTTTTGCTAATAAATTGGATAAAAACACTTTTTTTGCTTTTGGTGATTTTATTTTTTTTATAGTATTGGCTATATGACTTCTATAAAATCTATCGGTATAAAAACTTCCTTTTGTAAAATTTATTAAGTTATTAATCTTGTAAATACATTCATTTAAATAAAAGGAATCAGCCGGAAATATTATTTTTAATTTATTAATATTTGTAATAGTTACGGGTAGGGGGATATTTGATAAATAGTGTATTAATTTATTTCTTTCATAATCATTTTTCTCTTTAATTATCATATCAGATAGTAAAGGGACAAACTTTTCACTCATTGAATAAGTCAAAGCATAGATTGCATATTCCTTCATAATCGGATTTTTTGATTTTAAGCTATCATATAGAATATCATCAGAATATGGTTGAGATACCAAAAAAGTTAATGTCAATTTTGAGGACCAAGTATCTTCAATATCGAAATATATCGAATCAAGACCTGAAATATTTTTTGAAAGTTCTCGCCTTAATAAAGTTTCAATTTCATAAGGATTGGTTTTAGCCAAGATAAATATTTCCGTTTCATACTTATTACAACCCTCATAATCATATAAACCAAATTTACCCTCAGAATTGTAATTATCAAAATTATAATTTTCAAATTCTTTTATTATTTGCTTATTTGTTTGTGGGTCATCTAATAATATTAGCCAGTAGGACAACATAAATTTAAAATACAATTTCGGACTATTTATAAATAGATCTAATAATTCTTTTCTATAATGTCTGATTGCAAAGTCTTTGTAGTGATCAAATTTTATATTAAGAGCAAGATCGTCGTTGTTTTTTTTACCTAATTCATATGAGTCTTTTAACATTTTTTTTAATGTATCTAACTCTATTTTTTTATCATATTTTCCGAAATCTAATCTTTCATTGACTATAAGATTAGAATCCATTTGCATTATTTTCAGGAAATCATCGTCATCAAGATATGATTCAAATTCTTTTAAAGCCAATATTTGGTTTTTTGAACAATATGGATATTCTTTAAAATAAAAAGCTAGATTTTCTAACATTTTGTTTTTATTTCTTTGCTTAGCGTTCGCTCTTGCTAAATAAATAAATTTATCTCTAAACTCTTCATCTAACTCAAGGTATATCATAGCTGAATCAAGATAATTATACATACCTGTTTTTATGCAATAATCTGCCATTCTTTCATATAATCCAGCAACACTATCTTTTTTAATTAATTGAAATACTTTATTAATACCAAAGCTTAAATTATTTTTGGCTTTATACATATTCAAATAAAAATCTACAACAGAAGTATATTTATCTGAATAATTGAGTCTTTCGCAAAGACAAACAAAATTACTATCAATTATTTCAATAGCTTTGTCAAATTCAAAATTCTTATAAAGTTGAATAGTTAAATTATAGATTGTATCACAATAATTGTAATATATTTTGAATTTTTTTGTTATTTCCTCCTCCTCAACTTCTTGAATACTTTCACTTGTATAATTATTATTATAAGGATAAAAGTCAAAACGCAAACTTCTGTCAAGACTTTTTGCAGAACTAATTAACATCATCAATATCGAGAAATACACTATTATTTTTAATTTAAACATAATTACTCTTGACTTGTATTTATAATTTTGTTTATTGAATTTTCGAAATTATTTAAGTATAAAATGATATTTAAATTTGATTAATACAAATTTCAAAATCCAATATTAACAAAGATATGGAATATTCTAATTAAAGCAAAATAATATCTATTATTTCTATATGTTGTTTTAGTTGAAATATAAAAAAACGGTTCTTCGCTGTTTTGTGTGGGTAAGTAAATAAAAAATCTTTCTTACAACGGCGTTAGCTGTTGAACTCGGTAATAGTTGGGATATAGGATATTGGGGATAGGGGTTCGGGGTTGGGGATTAAGAAAACACTTCTTCGATCTTCACTTTGTGTAGTGGATTTCGGGATAGGGGCTTGTCTCTTTACAACAGAGATGATCACAAATAATATTTATCAAAAATATTTATTAGTCATAAGAATTTATTTGTCATAAGTAAGAATTTCGGCTTGAATTTTGATGTATAGTATGTTCATGATTGACTAATGTCAAAATTAGTATAATTATGTATATATATCGTTAAAAATATGAAAAAAAATGCCGATAAAGTAAAAAATAATTGATATTTTATCGTAAAATTTTGTAATTTAATGTTTTATATAATAGATAATGTCTTTTATATTATATATTGATACTATGAATAAGAATATTAAAAAAATACCAAACAGAAAATCGATTAGTTGTCCGCTTCTAATCACTTTAATTTTTATACTGTTAAGCTCTTGTGAGCATCCGCAGATAACTAATTTAAAAACTGCCGACGAATATTTCGCTCAGAAAGGTGATTCGGTTACTATCGATTGGCACTTCGAAAATGCCGATGCTGTATATGTCAGCGGATTTGAAGAAGAGTTCAAACCCATAGACCAATTAAAAATCTATGCAGACTATTCAAAAGCTTATACAATAACAGCTTTTCAGGGTAATGTTGACTCTGCTGTTCAGCGTAAGACCATCATAGTTGACGGTATTACTATGATTGAAGATATTAAAGACATTAGCCAAGAAGATGACGAAGATAATGAAAAAATAGTCGAAAAACGCGAATATACTCCGTCAAGTAATTTTGATAAAATGGAGCATGCCGCTCAAGAACCTCCAAAAAATAATTTAGAGAAAATCGAAAAGCCGATTCAAGCGGAAACAAAAAACGAAATCGAAGCAAAAAAAATCGATCTTGTAAAAGCTCCGACTCCGAATCAACCCCAAAATGACTCTAATCCGGCTGCTGCTTATGAAGAAATTCCTGCTGTTGCCAGCTTTGCCGAAGATATACCCAAATCAAATAAAGAAGAGCCGGAAATTGCTAATAAAAAAATAATAAATATTGAGAATAAAACAGCAAAAATAGTTCCTAACGAAAAATATGAAGCAAAACCAGATTTCGAAATTCAAAAAGGTCCTCTTAAAGCGGTCAATCCGTTGAACGATAAATCATTTATAGAGTCAGAATATTTAAAAGGGATTACTGAATCTAAAGATGCAATTCCAGCCAATGTAAGAGTAATTCGTAATAACTACTCGTCTGATAGTAAAGGTTTTCATCTTAGCCTTAGAGCTATTTTGCTCGACCAATTCGGTAATTTTATTAAACTTAATCCGCAGAAAGCCCCTGTCTCATTTATTCTGAATTATGGTTGCGGTGATGATAAAACATCGAACAGCATTTCTAACAGCTGCTATCCCGTTTTTCAGAATTCCGAAACAGTAGGAGCAGATATTTCAATATTATTAGATAATTCATTAGCTGCAGATAGAAACAATTATATACTCAATTCTATTGCGGAATTCTCTAATAATTTAACTCAACAGGATAGAGTAGATTTCTCAATATTTAATCATAGGGTTACAAATATATTAAATCTACAAAGTGCCGAGACAGCACAGATTCAATTGTCAAAATCTATACTTACTGAACCCAAAGGGCTTAATGCTCTTTATAAAGCTGCATTCCAAAAATTAGACGAGATTAGTATTGATGGTAACTCTAAAGCTTTGGTTATAATTACTCATTATAATGATAATTCTTCAATTTTATACAGAGCCGCCGATATAATCGAATCAGCGAAAGCTAAAGGAGTTCCGATTTATATTATAGCTGTTGGCGATGCTATACGAACATATTTCTTGAAATATATTTGCGGTTCGACCGGCGGAAAGCTTTATCATATTTTCAATGATGAAGTAACATATATTAAAGATATATTAAATGAAATCAGTTTTGGGCTTAAAAATTATTATCAGATTGAATTTACACTTTTTGATTTTCCAACTAAAATCAAAGATGAAAAATTAGACAAAGGCTGCGAAGAGCTTCAGACAAAGCTAATTTACAAAAAAGGTGCTGTCGAAAGAACTGATAATGTCGGTATTTTTCCTGTTGAAATTCCTGAATATTCTCAGTATCAAGCGGTTTCAATATTTGAATATCAAAGCACCGTTATTCCTAAAGATTATGATGATTTAATAAAAACTTTAGCCAATACATTGCTTGATAATCCGGAGTATAATATTGAATTAATCGGTAATTCCGGAGACGAAGGCGAAGATCTTTTTAACTTAACTCTTTCTAAAGAAAGAGCCGATGAAGTTAAAAATGCTTTAATCGGTTTAGGAATTAGTACTAATAGGATTATGACTAAAGGTATCGGCTATCGTAAACCTTTATATTATAATTCAAAACTACCATGGCAGGAAGGATTTAACCGCAGGGTTGAGATTCGCTGGCTTGAACCGGATAAATATCCTTTCGAAATATTGACCGGTAAATATGAAACCGAAAATGAAGCCGAATATCAAAGTGAAAAATGGCTCAAAAGCGGTTTAAAGTCTTACTACGAAAGATATATTGAAAACGGTGAATCTGTCTATAATGTTAAATTGTGGGGCTATACGTCGGTTACTCAGGCAAGAGATGCCATTAAAAAACTTGAAAAGAAGTATAAAAATGAATTTATAATTGAATAATTTATTTATTTATTAAGGAAACATTATGCAATTAACAATCGATAGCTTTATAAAAGATATGACTCAAGAGTCAGAATTGACAATCAAATTATTTTCTGCTTTGACAGATGAGTCACTTACTCAAACATTGCCTGATTATGGCAGGACTCTAGGTAGATTAGCTTGGCATATTACCCTTTGTGTAGGCGAAATGGCAAAATACGGTGGTTTAAATGTAGTTTGTCCCGCAGAGAAAGCCCCGATTCCCGCTACAGTTAGTGAATTAGTGGATACTTACAGAAAAGCATCTCAGTCTATGCTTTCCGAAATTAAAGAAAAATGGACTAATGATATGCTCGAAACCGAAGTAGATATGTATGGCGAGAAATGGAGCTATGCTATGATATTAACCGTAATTACAAGACACGAAATTCATCATAGAGCTCAAATGACTGTATTAATGCGTCAAGCCGGATTAACTGTTCCCGGTATTTACGGTCCTTCAAAAGAAGAATGGGCTGCTTATAATATGCCTCCTCAAGAGTAATATTTTAGCATTATAAAGAATAAATTTTATTTTATTCAAACGAAATATAATAAGCTTATAAGCTATTGTTTTCAATAACTTATAAGCTTTTCTTATAAAGACATAACAAAATATGGGTTCTTCGCTATTATGTGTGGGTAAGCAAATATAGAAATCTTTCTTACAACGGCTTTAGCTGTTGAACATTGGTAATAAACATTGTTTAGTCCCTACACTCTTTCTTCTCTTTTTTTTGTTAAAACAAGAGAACGGTGTCGGAGGCATATCATTATATTACCGATGTTTAACTCCTACCGGAGTTAAAATTTAAAATCAAAGATGTTTATCCAATAAAATATTATAAATCAATATTTGATATATATGGATTTTCTTTATATTAATACCAATAATTTGCTAACCCACTTAAAATAGCGAAGACCCAAAATTAACCTTATGAAAAGTGTATTCTCATAATTGTTTACAAAGCACTTTGTAATTTATTCGAATAAATACTCGCCGATTTGGACAACTTCTTTGTTCTCTTTTGCTCTTACTATTATAGTTTTTTTAGTTTCGTTTTCTTTACCGTAATTGGTATATAAATCAAGAAATAGAGTCGCTCCACCGGTCATTTTTACTGCTTGCGAAGCGTAGTAATTGCATTCAATTTTATATTGCCCTTTAATTGCGGATTTGAGTAAAAATTCTTCCGGTCCGTAACCGCCTGTATAATCCTTCGGAAGTAGTCCGCCGATTTTTGTATTTTTATTACTATAAAAGCATTTCTCTTTTTTAGGGTCAGTTACCCATAAATCAATATCAGTATTATCTAAGTCCCAGCGTAATACTATTCTAATGTCTAATGGCATCGCAGAAATTAGTCTGGAATCATAATTTTTCGTATCGATTTTATTCGGATATTTAGAGATAATTGCGTTCATCTCGGTTATTGCCTGAAGATTAATACTGACAAATCTGCCATTCCAATTTTTCATTGCTAATTCATATAGTAAATCACAGGCTCTCTGATATTGCCCCTTATCGACTAATGCCAATGCTAAATCACGATAGCTTTGGGGTTCTTCGGCTCTGATTTCTTTTATATATTCGAATAGATTAATCCCTAAATGGATTTCGCCCAAATATTGAAGTTTATATGCTACTATTCTTAAAAACTCCTGATTTTCTTGGCTTAATTCTGCTATATTGGTAATGATTTCAGCTGCTGAAGCCTTATCGTTTTTAGCTGTTAAAATCTCGGCAACGTCGATATAGAAGCCAATTGCATTGCCATATTTTTCTTTTGCCAAAAAATAAACATCACTGAAATTAGCTCCACTCGCCTCAAGCTCTTTATAATACTCGGCATTTGAATTGTAAGCACTAAGACTGACAGAAGAAGCTGTATTGTTGTTTTCTTGAGTTTCAGCTTCTGCTAAAGTTGAGGGAATTGGGTAAACTGAATTATTAGAAAAATCGAAACCATTGCTTAATGGATTTGCAATATTTACACCATCCATTCTAATTGCAGTTTCACTTGAACGCCCACTTCTAATTTGAAATCCCACTGAGTTATTATTTAATTCCGTGCTACTACCCACTATAGCTGCTACGCCTTCGCGGGGTTCTCCGTGAATAGAATCATTTACTCTCTTTTGAGCTAATAAAAATGAATCACGATTTAAACTATACCATAGTTTTCTTAAATCAAATTCTTTTACTAACTGTTCAATATTATATTTTGTATTTAATTCCGAATCTTGTTTAGGAAATGATTTGCAAGCAATTGAATACTCTTTATACAGAGCTGTGTCTGATTTAGGAGCCTCAATATTATAGCGAGCATAATCCCAACCGGTTTCTAATATTAGGAGCGAAGTACCTGCTGTAACAATATTGAATTTCTGACCTAATTCAAATATTTCTTTTGCGTATTTTTTATTATCTATCTGTAAGAAATCTAATTTCTTCTTTGCCCATATTCTGGCGAGAATACCGGTTTCTACATTATCTTTATCTTTGTTAATTGATATATTTTCACTTGTGGAGATTGAATTTCCATATCCGTAATTGAGAGTGATTTCACTTGAGGAACTGTTCATTATGCCGGCGATTGATAAATCTTCTAATAAGTTAGAAGTAGAATTGGGATATATTTCAGAAATTTCAGATTTGTTAAAATCAATCGAAATCAGCCTATATTGCTTATTTGTTAATAATTGAACAGCTCTATCTATTTCAATTGACAATAAGTTAATATAATTAGCACCGGAGTAATTAGCAATATTGGATAAATAAAAGCTATTGCACATTAAATTGGAATTGATTGTGTAAATCGGGATTTTCGAATCTAATGGTTTTGAATTACCTATACTTGATATACCATCACTGAATAATAAGACTGCATCTGCACTGATTTCTTTTATATTAATACAAGAGAAATTCGAGCCACCGTCATATTTAATAGCTTCCAATTTTTTCTTCAGCTCACTGAAATCGCCGTTAGAAATAAAATAATTATCTTTATTCTTAATTTTATAATTAAAAGTAAGTAGCTCTACAGAGCAGTCTCTAATAATATTGAAATATTCTTTAAGTAGCTCCATATCTTTTTGGATATTTCTTTTCCCCGATGAGTGCGAGCAGTCCCATAGTATAGTTATTCTATTCGGAGTAAAAGCAATATCTTCCGGTAGGTTAACATTCCTATTAATCGAAAAGTAAGTGTTAGCACTTAGCTCTTCACATACAACTTCTTTTCTGTCAATAGGGAGCGGCATAGTAAAGCTAAACATTTCGTTGGCGGTATAGTCATTAAAATGGACTGAAGTAGTATAAGCATTGTTATCTTTATTGAATTTAATATTGTCTATCTGATTACTAATAGAAGTATTTACCGGATAATCATTAAAAACATTTGCTGTTAATGTAAAATCTCCGATATTATAATTATAATTGAAAGGAAGATTATAAACCATTGAAGTCTCATCTGATTTTAAAACTTCTTCATAAGCGATAATAATTCGTTTTTCTTGCTTGGATAGAATGGGGAAGACCCTTAGCTTGTAATTATTAGAAGTAGTCATCTCTAATAATGCCGGGTCAACTCTACGCCTTTCAACGTCTTCAAAAACGACACGGGCTTTTTCTTTTGCAACAACTACGCCTTCACGCATATTTCCATTGAAGTCCATAGCCAGACGGTTTACCGACTGACCCTCTGCTAATGGGAATAATAAAGTACCCTCATATCTGTGCTTATCTGCAGGAAAATCATTGGTAAAGGTCATGTCCATAGTAGTAACGGCGAGGTTACCGACCACTTTAACATCAATATTTAATTTTTTGATTATTAAACTTTGCTCGGAATTGTCAGCCATTACTACTTTTAATTCCGGAGCTGAATTTGCAGCTTGCAATTTGTTAGCAAATATTAAACAAATTAATAAAAGCATTTTTACCAGCATACTTTTTGGAATACATCGAATAAATTTTGTTTTCATGATTTTAACCTTAATAAGAACATTTAATAATTTTCTGAGTAATCATTTCGCCTTTGTCATTTTGAATTAGGACTAAATACATACCGTCAGCTAAAGCTTCTGCATTAATATTGAAAGTATAATCACCGCTTGATTTATAAGTTGCAGTTAAAATATCCACTACTTTTTGTCCTGAAATATCATAAAGTGAGATTGAGATAGTAGCATCATTTTTCAGTAGGAACTTAATTTGTGCTTTTCCGTCTTTAGTTGGATTGGGTGCGATTCTAATATTTTCCATAAATCCGGCATCTTTAATAGGCTCTGTAGTCTTTTCTAACTCATCTGGTTTAGTAATCAAATCTGATGGGTCAAACCAAAGATATACGTCGCGTTTGTTATCTAATTTGATATGGAGAGCCTTCCAATTATTTTGAACTATGTCGGTGCTGTATGGTGGCATAGCATGGGCTTCATTATTAACATCATAGAGTAAATACTCGTTTACTTTAGTTATTTTACTGAAATATGTGTATGTTTTATTTTTTGATGTAAGAACTGCGATTCTAAGAGGGAATAAAGTACAGCTTTTGAGTTCTTTACTCTTAGGCGATTTCAAGTTGATTCTGTCGCCTTTGATGATGATTTTACGATTTACATTATAAGTAGTTTTTGATTTGTTACTGATAACCACATCATTAGAAATCAGCTCAATTGAAGAGTTTTTAACATTAATGCCGAGAGCTTCTAATTTCTCATCAGATAATTCAATTATACTGTTTTTTAGCTCATTTTCAACAAGTTGCGATTTTAAACTTGGATTATAAAATAAACTACAGAGAAATGCAAACATAATAACTATTTTCAGTTTCATAAGTACTCCAACAATTTTATTTGAATATATTTAATTCTCGAATTCAATATTAAGACACAGGAATCTCTTTTTTAGTTACATTTTTATTTGAATATATTTATTTCTTGAATTCAATATTAAGACACAGGAATCTTATAATAAACTGCAAATATATTGAAAATATTTGTATTATTGATAAAGAAGAGTAATTAAGTAAATTGTATGAAGATAGCTTTTAAGTTCGTAAAACTGAGAATTTTATTCATAATTGAGATAGGGTGGTTTCCAAACCTTTATAAATCATTTAGATATATATCAACCTTAAAGTCAAATATAAGGTTGATATGCTCAAAAAACAATTATAATAGTCAATTTTTCATTAGTGATTATTGCATAAGTGCCCGGCACAATTCATACCGTCAATAGCTGCGGAGCTAATACCGCCGGAATAACCCGACCCTTCGCCACAGGGATATAATCCTTTGACATTTACGGACTCAAGAGTTTCCTTATCACGCTTAATGAATAGGGGAGATGATGTACGTGTTTCAGGAGCTATCAAGACAGCAGAGTTTGTCAAAAATGCCTTTTTCTTAGATTTGATTTTACTAAAAGCAGCGGCTAATCGTTGACTAATATTTTTAGGTAATAAATGATTAAGATTCATAGAAGTAATGCCTCTATAATATGATGAATCTGGCAGTTCTGAAGAGTTTTTCCCTTTAATAAAGTCAAGCATTCTCTGAGCGGGAGCTTTATAATCGGAACCACCGGCAATAAAGCATTGCTTTTCAATATTTCTTTGATATTCTATACCGGCAAATACATTGCTTTCAAATCCGGGAATATCTTCGACTCGTACTTCAACCACAAAACCTGAATTAGCAAGCTGCCCTGTACGCTTTGAATTAGACATTCCATTGACTACTAATTCGCCTTCACTTGTAGCGGCGGGAACAACAACTCCTCCCGGACACATACAGAACGAATATGCACCACGACCTTCTACTTGCTCGGCAAAGGAATACTCTGCAGTTGGCAGATATGGAGTCATAGCTTTTGTATGGTACTGCATTTCGTTAATTATTTGCTGTGGATGCTCAATTCTAACCCCGATAGCAAAAGATTTTGGCTCTAAGAATACTTCTCTTTTATTAAGAATTTCATATATATCTCTGGCTGAATGCCCACAAGATAATATTAATTTGTTGCATTTAATAGTTTCCGAATTATTTATTTCGATACTGCTGATTTCGCCGGCTTTAATAATTATATCCGTTAACTTTGAATTGAATTTGATTTCTCCGCCACATTCGATAATTCTATTTCTGATACCTTTGATAATTTCCGGTAATTTGTCGGTGCCAATATGTGGATGTGATGAGTATTTAATCTCGGGCTCGGCTCCGAATTCAATAAAAGTATTAATTACTTTATTGATGTTACCTCTTTTGTTAGACCGTGTCAACAGTTTGCCATCTGTAAAGGTACCGGCTCCGCCTTCGCCATAGCACCAGTTAGAATCAGAATTAAGAATCCCTTGTGTATTTAATTGAGCTACATCAATTTTTCTGTCTTCTATTGCTTTTCCACGTTCAATGATAATCGGTTTCTTTCCCAATTCAATTAGTTGTAGTGCAGAAAATAGACCTGCCGGACCACTGCCGATAATTAATACTTCATCGGATTTATCGACATTTTGCAGTAAGAATCTATCATAATCGGGAATAGAAGGGATTTCTTCGTCTTTCATAATAACCAATACACTCAAATTAACTTTTACATGCAATTGTCTTGCATCTAAAGATTCTTTTTCCTTGATTATCATTGCTATATCATTAATCGGTATATCTAATTTATTTGATACTTCTTGCAATAAGAGATATTCTGTTGATGAAGTTTTTGGGCTTACAACTAATTGAGCTTTAATCGGCATATATTCTTTCTTTTTTGTTACTTTTTATATAATTCATTTTAAATCTGATAATTAAGTCTGCAAATATAGCAAATTATTAGAATAAATCGCTTATAGTATTAACAAGTATGGATTCTACGGAGCAGAAAGGTTCGGCATATCGAACTCCGGCAAGCGTACCGAAATAAATGGCTCTCGCCTGCAATTCTTCTAAAAATTCAGGTCTTGAGAGTCGAGTAGTTGGTTCAATAGTACTTGATTTACCTTCTATAAATACTTGAGAAGCATAAGCTCTGATAGAATTCATTTTAATCTCGAAAGTGTCTGATACATCTACATAGAATCTATGTCTTTGCGGTAATGGGTATGACTGCATAAAAGAGAACATTCTCCTAATTCTATGCACCTGCTGAATTTCGCCATCGTACTTGGTTTCGATTTTTCTAAGACCGCTTTTAAACATAGCTTTTCGAACTATTTTATGTGCTGTTTCGTGGTCAGGATGTCGGTCGAACGGAGGGTTAATCAAAACAGCTTTTGGTCTGAAAAGTCTAATCATAGAAATTACTTTAATAATACTTTCTTCGTCTGCCGTGAGCCTGCCATCAGGCATTTCAAGATTAATTCTGTGCTTGACGTTGAGGATTTTTGCAGCTTCAATAGATTCGGCAATTCTGATTTCAGGAGTACCGCGAGTGCCGGACTCTCCGCGTGTTAAATCCAGTATTGATACCGATTTACCGCTATTGGTTAATTTTGCAATTGTGCCGCCTGCTCCAAGCTCGGCATCATCGGGATGAGCAGCTATAACCAAAACATCGGAAATATATTTTTCATTCATTTGTTTATTCCATTTTAAAAATTTATACGACGAGTGAACTTCAAAATTCGCTTTTTATAATAAAGAATTTGGAAATATTAAATTAAATAATTATTTTTGAAATGTATATTAACTAATTCAGTAAACCGCTATGAAATATATAATAATATTACTATTTACGGCAATAGAGCTTAACTGCTCAATTGTAGTTAACGAATTTATGTCGGCTCCGATTAATAATGAACCGGAATGGATAGAGCTTTATAATTGCGGTAGTGAAACTGCTGTTTTCGATACTTTATATATAGTTGAGGGCAGTGGCTCTAAACAGTTTATATCAATTAGTTTGCAGTCCGAATCCTATGCTCTTATTACTAAGGATACTTCAGAATTGAAGCTACATAGAAATATCCCTGCAAATTGTAAATTGATTTATTGCAAACTCCCTGCACTGAATAATACTTTGGATTTTGTCGTACTGAAAGATAATTTTCTAAATATTATAGATTCTGTTTATTATGATATGGACTGGGGGGTGAAGGGCAAATCTTTTGAAAGAATTAATTGCAATTACTCGGGTAATTATCCGGATAATATAGCTGTTACTAAAAGCTCCGACTCTGCTACTTGCGGTTATTTAAACAGTAATTCTAAGACTGCTAATGATTTGGCAATCGAAAATATCATTATCGAAAATACCGGATTTCATTTTGATATAGTCAATAGAGGGCTTAATGATTTCGCAGATATTCAATTAGAGTTGGGAATTATTATTAATAGTGAAAATAAAATATTAAAAACAGAAAATATTCAAGTGATTCAAGCAAGTGATTACAATACAATATATTTAAGTTATGAAGACATTAGGAATTCTTTTAATATTAAAGGAGAGTTTATTGCATATATCAAATTAATTAATTCTGATGATAGACCGGAAAATAACAATAAAGAAATCAAAATATTTTTATCGTATAACTTTTCAGATATTTTATTTAATGAAATATTATTCGATAATGATGAAAACATGAGTGAATTTATTGAAATATATAATAATACGGACAATGCAGTTAATATGAAAAATTGGGGGCTTATTGATTATTCTTCTGCTAATCCAGATACATTAATGATTAGTGAGACTGATTTTAATTTCGTTGCTGATTCATATATGCTATTAATCTCGGATACATCAATATTTAAGAGCTTTCCTAATTTATCTAAAGATAAAATAATTATTCTAAGTAATAAAATTCAATTAAATAATACAAGTGATAAATTGAAAATAGTAGATGCTAATAATCATACTATTGATAGTCTTCTATACAGCTCAAAATGGGTTAATTCAGAATTATTCCCTTTAAAAAATAGAAGCCTTGAGAAGAAACGAAATAATATTGAGTCAAATATTCAAGATAATTGGGCTTCATCTCTATCTGATATGCTATCTACTCCAACTGAAATTAATAGCACTTATAAAGATAATTCTAATAAAATCAACATATTTATTAAAAACAATCCTATATCTAAATCAAAAATTTCCGATAATGAAATCATTGTAAATTCAATTTTTAAATCTTCGTATTTAACTGCTAAACTACTTGACTTAGATGGTAGAACAATTACGGAAATTGCAAATTTGAAAACAGTCGGAGCTGAATTTTCTTTGGATTTATCAAGCGGAATTTCCGGTTTAGAGATTGGTCCATACATACTACTTGTTGAATTGACTGATGTGCAAAATAGGGATTATGAAGCAAATAAAGCATTAATTGTAATTGGTAAATAAAAACAATATTAAATACTTTAGCTGTAATTGGCAGAGAAACACAAAATATAAATCATTAGCTGTAACTGGTAAATAAACACAAAATATAATACATTAATTGAGAAAATATGGAAAATATTATTAGTTTGAATCGAGAAAATATTGAGCATGAGCATATTTGCTGTGCTATTGCCGATAAGAAATCAGCTGAAGGCGTAAACCGAAAAAAACAATGGATAATTGATCATATTGATTTAGGATATAAGTTCAAAAAGGTCGATGTACGTGGCAAAGCTTTTATTGAATATCTTCCCGCCGAATATGCATGGGCTCCAATAATTGCTGACGGATATATGTATATAGGATGCTTCTGGGTTTCAGGTTCTCATGCCGGCAAAGGCTATGGTACCGCTTTACTAAATGAATGTAAAAGCGATTCAAAAGATTTAAATGGCATTGTGGCTATAACTACAAGCAAGAAAAGAACTTTTCTATCTGATAAGAAGTTTTATCATAAAAATGGTTTTGAAATCTGTGACAATGCCAAGCCTGACTATGAACTATTAGTACTAAGAAATAATAAGAATGCTAAATTGCCAACATTTGGCGATACTGTACGTAATCTGCCTGAAATTGATAATGCTCTTCATATTTATCATACATATCAATGCCCCTTTATACCATATTATATTCAAGATTTAAAAAATATGTGTGATAATGCGGAGATTAAACTGAAAATTCATTGTATTGACAATTTAGAATCAGCTCGTAATTGTCCGAATCCATTTCCCTTATATGCCGTCTATTATAAAGGGAAATTTATTACAAATCAAATACTAAGCAATTCTTCTTTTAATAAAATGATATTAAGCCTTTGAGCATTAATTCTAACTATAGTATTGATTAGTAATCGAAATAATAATTCAAATCAATAAAGGGATTACATTATCTAAACTAATTCAACAATACTTATGAATTTACCAAAGGTAGTGTAAATCTAACGGTAGAGCCAACGTTTGGCTTAGAGTCAATAGTTATTCTGCCGTCCATCGATTCGACTAACGCTTTTACTACAGAAAGCCCGGTTTCGACTGTATAAGATTCATTAGTATTAGACTGAATAGTAACCTTAGAGCATTTGCTAAATATATTCTGAAGTTCTTCTTTGCTTATTCCAGAGCCTTGGTCTTCAATTTCAATCAGTACATACTCTTTATTATTCATAATGGTATTTTTGGATTTTACTGCTACTAATGACCAAGGAGCTGAATTATTACCCTTTACATTTTTGGCAAATCTGATAGTATTTGCCAATAGACGAGTGAGAACCATCTCAAGCTTTTCTTGGTCGGCTATTACTAATGTCTGAGCAGAAATGCTAGATTCATAAGAAATGGAGATTCTTTTTGAACGAGCCAAATTTTCAAAATACTTAATCATTTTTGTTATCGTCAGATTTACATCAAGAGACTTGAAAATATTAGATACATTGCCGGCTTCAATATCATTAAGAAGTAGTAGGTCATTGATTACATTTGCCATAGACTTAGTAATTTTATCTATATTGCCAATATAATTCTTAATATCGTTTGGAATTGAGTCTGTACCGAATTGATTAATTAAATTCAAATATCCTCTGATTTCATTGAGCGGAATTTTTAAATCTTTTGAAGCTAATTCTAAAAATTCGCTTTTGTCGTCCACCAATACCTTGAGTTTATCATTTTGTTCTTGTATCAGTTTACGTGCATTTCTTAATTCCAGATGAGTATTAACCCTGGCAATAGTTTCTTCTTTATTTGCCGGCTTAATAATATAATCAACAGCACCGAGCATAAAACCCTTTAATAAATATTCGTTATCCTTTTGAGAAGTAAGAAAAATAATAGGAATTTCCGAAGTAGGCTCATGCTCTTTGAGCTCTTGAATTACTTCAAACCCATCTTTTTCAGGCATTACAATATCTAAAAGAATTAGGTCGGGTAGTGCATTTTTTGCAACTTCAACGGCTCTCTTGCCGTTAAATGCTAATGTAACTTCAAATCCTGAATTAAGCAATGTATTACCAATTGCTTTTAGATGGCTTTCTAAATCATCTACTACTAAAATTAGCGGTTTTGTTCTCTTTGTCATTTCTGTCTTATTAATTATAAGAAAAATTAAATATTATCAAATAGCAAGCCAATTTCTTGAGTTTATTTGATAATTATCCGAATATTTGCAATTATATATTTATTTATTTATTAATTCCCTGATTTTTAGTACTGTCTTTTCTGCTGCGTCTCTTCTTGATAGGCTGCCAGCGGCATCAGCCATAACACCTAATTTTTCATTTGAATTGATTAAAGTCATAATTGCTGAGCCGAGAGAGCTATCAATTTCATTATTATCTATCATAATGGCAGCACCGATTTTTTCTAATACTTCAGCGTTACTTTTCTGTTCACCATTAGAAGCAGAGGGCAAAGGAACTAATATTGAGGGCTTTGATAAATAAGTAAGTTCTGCGGCAGTAGTAGCTCCTGAACGGCAAACCACCAAATCGGCTGCCGAATATGCACTTGCCATATCATCGATGAATTTTAATAATTTGACGTTGTTCGGTAGAGTTGAACTTATATGATAATCATTACCTGTCTGCCAAATAAATTGGATATGTTCTGTTTTTAATTGTTCAATTGCAGATAAAGTAGCATTATTAATTGCTCTTGCTCCGAGAGACCCTCCAAATATCAATACTGTTTTTTTATTTGTATCTAAATCGAATTTTTTACGAGCAACTTCTTTATCGGGTAAATTCTCGAACATTTTTCTTAATGGATTGCCAAGGCATACAATTTTTGAATGCAAATTAAAAGGGAAGTATTTTTTTGTTTCTTCAAATGATGTTACTATTAAATTTGCTTTCGCAGCTAACATTCGAATTGTCTTTCCAGGAAATACATTTGACTCCATTAATACCAAAGGCAACCTCATCTGATTAGCCGTAAGCCCGGCAGGATAGCTAAGATAAGCTCCGGTGCAAAGCACAAAATCAGGCTTATACTTTTTTACAATTTTACGAGTAATCAATACTGACTTCAAGATTCTATATGGCAATGATAATGTTCTGGCAGATAATACTCCAGAGAAACCTGTAATTGGAATTGGAGTAAAGTCGTACCCACATTCGGGTACTATTCGAGACTCTAATCTATTTGGGTTACCAATGAAATATGCAGAAAAATTATTATCAGTCTGCTTTTCAAATTCTTCAGCCACTGCAAGAGCTGGAAATAAATGACCACCTGTACCACCTGCGGCAATTAGTGCTTTAATTGTATTCATATCTCATTTTATCAAATAATTATCAATAATTTTTCTTCTTTGCTAATAAATATTCGTAAAATTACAAAATATTTCCGAATAATGATAATGAAAAACCGCAATTAGCTAACATTTCTTGTATAAATTCCTGAAATATTTGATAATTATTTTGTATATTGAGATTTGTATATTGAAAATAATAAATAGAGTAATTTTAAAGTATATTGAGAATAAATAAATAAAGTATTTTTTATGTATATTTTAATACTTAGAGAATAATAAATAGAGTAAATAATTTTTAGAAATTGGATAGTCAATAATGGACTGGTTGAGTATCAAAACGCCAATCACTAATCCGGTACTAATGTTTGCAATAGTACTTTTAATTATTTTGCTTGCCCCTTTGATACTAAAAAAATTTCGAATTCCGGGTATTGTAGGACTAATTATTGCCGGTATGATAGTTGGTCCTAATGGCACCAATTTATTAGCTCGAGACTCCAGTATAATTTTATTTGGGACTATCGGGTTATTATATATAATGTTTATTGCAGGATTAGAGCTTGATTCCAATCAATTTTGGCAAAATAAAGCTAAAAGTATGATTTACGGGTCCTTTTTATTTCTTATTCCGTTAATGCTCGGATTATTTGTTACATTATTTGTATTAAATCTAAATACACTTCAATCGGCTTTGATTTCTATAATGCTATCTACTAATACCTTAGTGTCTTATCCCATAGTGAGTCGTTTGGGTTTATCAAAAGATAAAGCTGCCACAATTGCAGTCGGGGGTACTATAATTACTGATTCCTGTGTGCTAATTACTCTCGGTTTTATTGAGCATTTTGCTCGGGGCTCACTTGATAATTGGTTTATTATCAAGACAATAGTTTTAATCACATTATATGTAGGATTTATCTTTTGGGCATTTCCACGTATCACAAAATTCTTTTTTCGCAAGATTGAATTAGAACCCGGCAGTCAGTATATTTTTGTTTTGGCAATGCTGTTTTTGGGAGCTTTTCTCTCTCAGTTAATTGGTTTAGAGCCAATAATTGGTGCATTTTTGGCAGGATTAGCATTAAATAGACTTATCCCTAATACATCAGTTCTAATGGGAAGAATAGAGTTTATCGGTAATTCGATTTTTATACCTTTTTTCCTGATTAGTGTTGGTATGCTGGTAGATATAAAAATAATTGTCAATTCAATAGAGAGTGTCGGCATTGGTCTGATATATTTTATTACTTCCTTATTAGGTATATACTTAGCTACTTTAATTGCGAAAAAAGTTAATAAGCTAAGCTCTGATCAAAGATATTTGATTTTAGGGCTTAACAGTTCCCATGCCGCGGCTACTATAGCGATTACTTTAGTCGGTTACAATTTAGGAATTCTCAATGAAGTATTTATAAATGCTACGGTTTTTTTGATATTGATTTCTTGCATATTTTCTTCGTTTATGGTAGAAAAATTCGGTAAATCAGTAGCAATTTCATCATCAAAAGAAATTGAACAGCATATAAAAATCCCACAGCGAATAATTGTTCCCTTTGCAAATCCTAAAACTGTCAGGGACTTACTTGAATTAGCTTTCTTAATTAAAGAAGACTCTGCAGAAACTATTTTCCCGCTCTCTGTAGTAACAGATACAGATAATACGGAAGAAGTAATTTTAAAAAGCTATATTCAGCTTAAAGACTTAATTAAAAAGGCTCAGCAAAGTAGTATAAGAGTTCAGATAATTTCAAGAGTCGATACTTCGATAGCCGAAGGTATAGCTCGTGCTATTAGGGAAACATTAGCTAATTGTGTTATTATCGGGTGGAGCGGAAAAACTTCAGTTAGAGAGAGCATTGTCGGTTCAAAATTAGATAGCCTGCTCAATATTACCAATACTATGATATTAGTAACGCGTCTTACCGAAAATTTAAATAATACTAAAACAGTTCGAGTAATTTTACCACAAAATGCCGAACTTGAAATCGGTTTTCAGTCTTGTATTTTTATGATTTCCCAATTGGTTACACATGTTAATTGTCATATAGCTTTTATTGGTTTTGAAAAAACCTTATTATCAATTAATTCATATTTGAAAAGAATGCAGATAAGTATGAAAACAAGTTTTTCGCCGATTGTATCATACAGAGAATTACTTAGATGCCAGAAGGATATAAATGATAATGACTTATGTGTAATTGTAAATTCAAGAGGCAAAGGAATTTCGTATAATTCCGACTATAATGACTCGCTCTATCAAGTAATCAAAAGTATTGGTCAGCATAATTCAATTATAGTATATCCTGAGCAGAGTTCAGTCTTCTCACCGGATACTGTACTTACTAACCCCGATGTATTAGATACTTCTCTTATTTCCGATAACATTTCAATATTTAATAAGATTAAAAAATTATTTGAATAGAAGTTAATATCTCATAAAACAAATCATAGACAATATTCATTGAATTAATATTATGGTCTTCGCTATTTTTAGTGGGTAAGCAAATAATTGTAATTAGTATAAAGAAAATCCTTATTTATCAAATATTGATTTTTGATATATTTTTGGATAAACATCTCTGATTTTAATTTTAACTCCGTCAGGAGTTAAACATCGGTAACATAATGAGATACTCCACCACC
This sequence comes from uncultured bacterium, assembly GCA_942493235.1. Lineage (GTDB taxonomy): Bacteria > Bacteroidota > Ignavibacteria > Kapaibacteriales > UBA2268 > ENR-C587. The sequence continues at coordinate 2,669,962 of OW818676.1, forward strand.
ACTCTCTTGTTTTAACAACAAAAAGAGAAGAAAGAGTCTGGGGACTAAACAATGTTTATTACCGATGTTCAACAGCTAACGCTGTTGTAAGAAAGATTTTTTTATTAGCTTACCCACACATAATAGCGAAGGACCCATATTATTTATTATTCTAATCAACAATTGAATTTATCACTTAAATAATTAGAGAAAAATGATTATTTTGCATTTTTTATAATGATTATTTGGGAAATTTATGCAAGAAGTTAAAAAGACTGATTACAATGCACTTACCGTGCTGACAACTCTGTTTTTTATGTGGGGATTTATCACCGTAATGAACGACATATTAATCCCTTATTTAAAAGGGGTTTTTCAATTGAATCATACCGAAGCTATGCTTGTTCAATTTTCATTTTTCGGAGCATACTTTATCGGTTCACTGATTTATTTTATAATTTCCGTTAAATTTGGCGACCCGATTAATAAAATCGGATATAAAAACGGAATTATCATTGGATTGATTTTATCAGCAATTGGTACTGCTATGTTTTATCCGGCTTCACAATTCTCTTCTTATGGATTCTTTTTATCGGCATTATTTATTTTAGGTCTCGGGCTGACTATGCTACAAATTACTTCTAATCCCTATGTAGCGATAATCGGTCCATCAGAGAGTGCCTCGGGCAGATTAAACCTTAGCCAAGCATTCAATTCATTGGGAACAACCATCGCCCCGATTATTGGTTCAATTTTGCTATTTCAAGTATTTGCTTTTTCAGAAACAAACGGCGGAGCAGTAAAAGTACCCTATTTAGTATTTAGCGGACTGTTTTTGCTATTAGCTATTATGATATATTTTGCGAAATTACCGGTATTTACTAATAATAATGAATCTATCAAAGGCATCGGTGCTTTGAAATTTCCGTACTTAGTGTTCGGAATATTTGCAATATTTATGTACGTAGGTGCTGAAGTAAGCATAGGTAGTATAATGATTAGTTTCTTGGGGCTTCCCGAAATTGCGGGTCTAAAAGCGACAGAAGCCGGACAATTTGTAGCATTCTACTGGGGCGGTCTGATGATTGGTCGTTTCACAGGAGCAATATCTCTTAGCGAGATGAAAAATCCTATGAAGAGCATAATTATGATAATTATTCCGCTTGTAGCATTTTTTGTAATATGGAATTTAAAAGGAATAGATATAGCAAGCATATACTCAATATTTTTAGTGTTAAATGTCTTAGCTTTCAGGTTCGGTAAGTTCTCGGCTTCCAGAACTCTTTTTGTATTTTCTTTAGTTGCTGTTACACTTTTAATAACGTCAATATTTACAACAGGATATGTTGCTATGTGGTGCGTAATCGGTATCGGACTATTCAATTCGATTATGTGGTCAAATATATTTACATTAGCTATCGAGGGGCTGGGTGATTACACTTCGCAAGGTTCGTCATTACTAGTAATGGCAATTCTCGGCGGAGCATTAGTCCCCGTACTGCAAGGATTTATCGCCGACACATTCGGAGTGCATAATTCATTTTGGGTTCCTGTTGCTTCATATATATATTTAGCTTTCTATGGTATTAAAGGTTGTAAAATTGGTAAAAAGGCTGCATAATATGAATAAATACGTAATAGGAATAGATATAGGCGGTACTAATACTATGCTTGGAGTAGTCGATATTGAAGGTCATGTATATGGAAAGTCAAGTTTCCGAACTGACAGTTTTAGCCAAGCAAGTGAATTTGTAATTGCGTTATCCGATGAAATTAAATCATTGATTAAAAAATCCCATAAAGAAATTGTAGGAATCGGTATAGGAGCTCCGAATGCTAATTATTATACCGGAACTATCGAAGATGCTCCCAATTTAAAATGGAAGGGCTGTATTAGAATAGTTGAAGAATTGACTAATATATTACAAATAAAAGTAATTATGACAAATGATGCTAATGCGGCAGCAATTGGGGAGAGGATATACGGGGGAGCCAAAGATATGAATGACTTCATAATGGTAACTCTTGGCACCGGGGTTGGTAGCGGATTTGTTTCAAACGGTGAGTTAATCTATGGTGCAGATGGCTTCGCCGGTGAGCTTGGGCATACAGTAGTTTTCCCGAACGGCAGACTTTGCGGTTGCGGTAGAAGAGGATGCCTTGAGACTTATTGCTCGGCTACAGGAATTGTAGCTACTGCTAAAGAATTATTAGCCGAAAACAAATACAAAAGCATCCTTGTTGGCAAAGAAATAACTGCAAAAGAAATTTACCTTGCGGCTAAAAATTCCGATGAGTTAGCGATAAAAGCATTTGATATTACAACGGATATTTTATCTCTTTCTCTCGCAAATGCTGTTGCCATGACAAGCCCTTCGGCTATATTCCTATTTGGAGGATTAGCTCAGGCTGAAGAATTTATTATTGAGCCAACTAAGCGGAAAATGGAAGAGAAAATGCTCAATATTTTCAAAAATAAAGTACAAATTATAAAATCAGCTTTACCGGAAAATACTGCTGCTATTATAGGAGCCGCTGCTTTGATATTTAATGATACGGATAATAATAGAAAGGTGAAATAATGAAAAGAATAATACTATATTTATTGCTAATAACAGCATTTACTGCCTACTCTCAAGATTTAATCAAATATGTAAATCCGTTTATCGGAACCGGTGGTCATGGGCATACTTACCCGGGAGCAATTGCTCCGTTCGGTATGGTTCAATTAAGTCCAGATACACGGCTCGACGGTTGGGACGGATGCTCAGCATATCATCACTCTGATTCGGTAATATACGGTTTTTCGCATACTCACTTAAATGGTACCGGATGTTCAGACTATGGTGATTTATTAATTATGCCGATTACTAAGGATAATTTATGGAAAAATACTGAGTATTCATCAGTGTTCAAGCATTCTAATGAAACAGCTCAGCCTGCTTATTATTCTGTTTTACTTGATAAATTCGGTATTAAGGCAGAGCTTACTGCCAGCGAGAGAGTAGGAATTCATAGGTATTCATTTCCCGCTAATTCCGACAAGAAAATTTTAATCGATTTAATTCATAGAGATAAAGTAATCGACAGCCGAATCGAATTTATAAATGATACAGTTATTTATGGTTATAGAAAATCAGACGCTTGGGCAAATAATCAGGTACTTTATTTTGCAATTGTGGTATCATCAAAAATCAAAGACTATAAGATTTGCTTAAATGATAAAGATTTCTCTACAGAAAAGTATGAAGTCGGTAAAAATATAAAGGCAATTATTTCTTTTGCCGAAGCAAATCCTCTAATTCTAAAAGTTGGAATTTCGTCTGTCAGCTCTGCTAATGCTTATCAGAACATAGTTGCGGAAGCTCAAAATACAAGCTTTGATGAAATTAAAGCTCAGGCTCAGGCTAAATGGAACAAAGAGTTGTCTAAAATTATTGTCGAAGGTCAAGACTCCAATAAAATAAAATTCTATACTGCACTATATCACTGCTCAATTAATCCAAATATATATAGTGATACTGACGGCAGGTATCGCGGTATGGACGGCAAAATCCATAAAGCCGACAACTATGAACATTACACTGTATTTTCATTGTGGGATACTTATAGGGCTTATCATCCACTGATGACAATTATTAACCAAAAGCGTACTAATGATTTTATTAATACTTTCCTATCCCAATATGAGCAAGGTGGGCTGTTACCGGTTTGGGAGCTTGCTGCAAATGAAACATATTGCATGATAGGCTATCACTCTATTCCGGTTATTTTTGATGCGTACAATAAAGGCATCAGAGATTATGACTTTAAAAAAGCACTTGATGCTATGCGTCATAGTGCTAATAAAGACCATCTGGGACTAAAAACTTACAAAAGTATGGGCTATGTATCGTCCGATTTCGAGCATGAATCAGTATCAAAAACTCTCGAATATTGCTATGATGACTGGTGTATAGCTCAAATGAGTTTACAGCTCGGTTATATTGATGAATATAAATACTTTTTGGCTCGCAGTCAAAATTATAAAAATATATTCGATTATGAAAGTGGATTTATGAATGCCCGCAAAAATGGTGGATTCTACCGTCCATTTGAACCGACCGAAGTAAATAATAATTTTACCGAAGCAAATTCTTGGCAATATTCATTCTATGTACCTCACGATATTAGCGGATTAGTTGATTTGTATAAGTCTTCTGAAAAATTTGAGAATAAATTAGATGAGCTATTTACTACACGGTCTAAAGTAAGTGGAAGAGACCAGGCAGATATTACCGGTCTAATCGGTCAATATGCTCACGGCAATGAGCCAAGCCATCAAATAATTTATATGTATAATTATATTAATAAACCTTTCAAAACTCAGAAATTAGCCAAGCAAATAATGAATACACTTTATTCGATTGATGATGTCGGACTTTGCGGTAATGAAGACTGTGGGCAGATGTCAGCTTGGTTTGTTATGTCTGCAATGGGTATATACCAAGTCTGCCCGGGAGATAATAATTATGCTATCGGTTCCCCATTATTTGATAGAGTAACTATTAACTTAGAGAATGGGAAAAAGTTTGAGATAATAACTAATCAATTATCTGATAAAAATATTTACATTGAAAAAGCTGTTTTAGATAATAAAGAATTGGCTTCGGCATTCATTCCACATTTTAATATAATGAACGGCGGTAAAATTGAATTTACTATGAGCTCAGTTCCTGATATAAATGTAATGAATAAGTATGAATTGAAACCGATTAATGAAGATATGCAGATAGCTAAAGTGCCTGTAATTAAAGCTAATTCTAAAGCATTTAAATCTCAATTGGAAATTTCAATAGAATCATTTGACAAAAATGCAATGCTATTCTATTCTACTGACGGAACCGACCCCAAGACCGACACTGCTCACTATTATAGCAAACCATTTACAATAAAAGAGACTACACCGGTAAAAGCCATTGCAATAGTCGATAATAAGGCATCTTATATTGATTCAGCTTGCTTCTTTAAATATCAGACAAATAAAATTATTACAATTATTTCTAAATATAGCGAGCAATATACTGCCGGCGGTAATGAGGGGCTAATTGACACTCAGCGTGGCGATGTTAATTTTCGTCTGGGAGGTTGGCAGGGTTATCAAGGTCAAGATTTCGAATGTATAATAGAATTAGACAAAATTAAAAAAATCAAAGGTATAAGTGGTGGATTTTTACAAGATACAAGAGCTTGGGTTGTTTTTCCTTCAGAAGTAGAATATTTTACATCTACTGACGGAATAAATTACGAATCTGCCGGCAAGGTTAGTTCGATGTATAAACCTGATGATTATACTCCAAGAATAGCTGAATTTGCTATAAAATCGAATGTAAAAGCTAAATTTGTGAAAGTAAAAGCAAAGAATTTCGGTGTATTACCCGAATGGCATCAAGGTGCAGGTGGCAATGCTTATATCTTTATCGATGAAATAGTAATTGACGAAGGTAAGTAAATACTTTAACAAAGCCTCTGAGATTTACTTAGAGGCTTTGTATATTATTATACATTATTCAAATTCCATGTGGATATTAGCACTTTTAATGCTATGTGATAATGCACCCGATGAAATAGCATCTACACCGGTTGTAACAAAGTCTTTAAGGTTATCCAAATTAATTCCGCCTGAGGCTTCGATAAAAACATCTTGCCCAACCGAATACTTACGAATAAACTCAACAGCATTTTTTAATTGGTCCGGGCTCATATTGTCAAGTAGTAAACCGTCCACAGATACTTCAAGAGCTTCGGTTATTTGCTCAAGGTTTTCAACTTCAACTTCAATCGGAAGATTGTAATTTTTAGCTTTGATTTTATTAACAGCATTAGTAATTGAGCCGGCAGCTTTAAGATGATTGTCTTTGATAAGAATGCCGGAGGATAAGTCTAACCTGTGATTATGCCCGCCACCGACAGCTACAGCCCATTTCTCGAACAGTCTCAAGCCGGGAGTAGTTTTACGAGTATCAAGTATTTTTACCTTATAGGGGTCAGCAATTACGGTAAATTTCTTAGTCATAGTGGCTATACCGCTTAATCTTTGAATTAAATTAAGCAGGATTCTCTCGCGAGAGAGGATTAGACCGCTCGGACCGTGTATTTTGGCAATTATCTCACCGTTTTTAACAAATTGACCATCATTTTTGAATATCTCTATTTTGCAATTATCGCCATAAAAAAACTTTATACAGCTTGAGCCGGCAATAATCATGTCTTCTTCTGCTTGTATATAAGCTGAGGACTGGCTTGTAGAATCCGAAAATATTCCACCGGAAGTATAATCACCTTTGGGCAAATCTTCTTCTATATAAGATTGTATTTTAGACTTTACATAGTCTTCCGGTAATATTGTAATTTGAGGATATTGAATCATAAACTTAGCTCCAACATTTTTTCTAATGGTTTTAATGCTTTTAATCTTAATTCTTCGTCGATTTCGATTCTTGGTTCTAAATTCTCAAGAGCGGAAATCATTTTATCAATTGTATTTAATTTCATGTGTGGACAGTTATTACAGCTACATCCTTCTAAATTTGCAATAGTATAGAATTTTTTATTCGGAGCATTTTTCTCTAATTGATGCATAATTCCGGGCTCGGTCAAAATAATAAATTCAGTAGAATCACATTTGGTAGCAAAGTTTAATATGCCGGTAGTAGAGCCGATATAGTCGGCATATCCTAATAAATGTTCAGGGCATTCGGGGTGAGCCAGCACTAATGCAAATGGATTCTCAGCCATTACATCAATGAGTGATAGCTCAGAAAATACTTCGTGAACTTGGCAAGAACCGTTCCATAACTCCATATCTCTGCCGGTTTTCTTTTTTAAGAAGTTACCAAGATGTTTATCTGGAGCAAAGCATATTTTCTTATCTAAGGGAACAGATTCAATTATTTTTTCAGCGTTTGAAGAAGTGCATATTATATCACTCATTGCTTTAACCTGTGTAGAGCAATTTATATATGATATTACGGTATGGTCTTTATGAGAGTCAACCCATTGCTTGAATTCATCGGCAGGAGCAGAATCTGCAAGCGAACAGCCGGCTTCCAAATCGGGCAATAATACAATTTTATTCGGATTTAATATCTTCGCAGTTTCAGCCATAAAGTGAACACCGCAGAATAGGATAACATCAGCATTCGTAGTTTTTGCAGCTTGAGCAAGTGCCAAAGAATCACCCAAAAAGTCGGCAGTATCTTGTATTTCAGAATCCTGATAATAATGGGCTAAAATAATTGCGTTTCGTTCTTTTTTTAATCGATTTAATCTCTCAATTTTTTCGAGCATAATCATTCCAAATTTATACTATCTTAAAGATAACATAAACGAATAAGCTTATGAATATTTTAAATATGACTTAACTATTATAAATTTTCATATTAAACGCGGTTATACCTCAATAATTCCGTCTTTCATCGATATTATTCTATGCGAGCTTTTTGCAACGTCATCGCTATGAGTGGCGATGATAAAAGTAATGTTTAATTGCTTTTGCAGGGACTGAATTAGATTTAGAATATTTGTAGAATTGTCTCTATCCAAATTGCCAGTTGGTTCATCGGCAAATACTATTTTAGGTTCGTTAATTAAAGCTCTGGCTATAGCAACTCTCTGCTGTTCACCGCCGGAAAGTTCCGTAGGCTTGTGGCTCTCTCTGATGTCTAATCCGACTATTTTAAGTAGTGACTTAGCTTTGTCTTTTGATTTGTTATACGATAGCCCCCCGATCATAGCGGGAAGCATTATGTTTTCAATTGCAGAAAACTCAGGTAACAAATGGTGAAATTGAAAAATAAATCCAAGATATTTATTCCTGATTTTAGATAGCTTAGAGCCGGACAGCTTCGAATATTCAAATTCTTTGTTATCTAAATAAATATAAGATTTGCCACTGTCGGGATGGTCAATTCCGCCGATTATATGGAGTAGGGTGGACTTACCGGCTCCGGAAGGACCTACTACGGCTACAAATTCACCTTCTTCGATTGTAAGGGATACATTTTTAAGTACAGGAGTAACTCTCTGCAATTTAGTGTAAGATTTAACTATATTATCGGCTTTAAGAATCATATTTACATCATTATTAAAAATTACAAATATAATCAATTTATTGTTTTAGAAATAATAATTATTGAATAATATCATCACTTACATGAAATAGGACAAATTAACTACTTGCTATTGGGGTGTCCCTAATTTGTCATTCAGAGCTACCTTTTTGAAAACAATTATTAATAAAAAAAGCCTCGCTATAATAAGCGAGGCTTTTTAAAAACTATCTAACCAATATAAATTAGTTACCTTTTTGAGCCGACTTTTCGGCTGTTGGAGCTTTTACTTCGGTAGCTTCTGTAGCTTGTGCAGCAGCAGCGGCGGCAGCAGCTCTTTTCTTTCTCCAATATTTGCGTTCAGCTTTGATTTCATCATCAGTTTTAATGCTTTTTGGTGGCACTTTCAATACTTGACCCGGATGAATAACATCAGGATTACGAACTAAATCCGTATTTGCCTGCCATATTTTTGGCCACATAAATGGGTCGCCGTATATATCTATATTGCCGGCGATATTCCATAGACAGTCTCTGTTTTCTGCCCAAGTACCAACTGTATATGATTTAGTTGATGGGGTGCGGTAGAGCCCTTTAATATCTTTACGTAATGTAACCATTCTATCATAGAATTGAGGTAATATTGAAATTTTACTAGCGGCAAGCTGTTGCCATTCTTCGTCTAAAGCTTTAACTTCAGCAACTCTTTCAGCCAATACATCGTTAGCAAGACCTTTCATACTTCTGACTTTGCCTTCTAATTGACCGAGTTTCTGGGCGAATGCTTTAATATCCTCATCAGTAGCACCGATTAGCTGAGCTAAATTTTTGTTACAGTCTTTTAGGTCTGCAATTAGCTGAGCTAAATCATTTTTAGCTTTTTCTACTTCAGTATCTAAACTATTTAAGGTATTAGTCAGATCCTGAACTTTCATAGTAAATTCGTTTATTCTTATAACAGCTTCGTCTTTGGTTAATTGCTCATCCGGCTTATTAGCCGTAGGTACCTGAGCAAGCAAAGAAGTAGCAGTTATAGTAAACATAATTAGTAAATAAACAATTTTCTTCATTTTTATAGTCTCCATAAATTTCAAAAATAATTGGATGAAAAGGTTAATTATTCGGGCCAAACATTGGGCCATTGTTGTAATTTCTGCTGGACAAAATTCTTTTTGTCTGTACAGTCCTTAAGTTCAGCTCTTCTTGATTCCATTTCTTTCATCAGTCTGGACTTTTCATCTTTTTTCTTTTGAATAGATTCATTGAGACCTTTCTCCTTCAATCTCAAATCCTTTAATTGCTTTAATTGTTCTTCGGTAATTTTATTCGAACAACTAGAGAAAAGCAATAGACCGGCGACCGCTAAGGTACTAATTGCTATACCTTTTGTCGAGCTTTTTTTAAGCATAATCCCTCCGAATTTAATAATAAATAACTATTTTTCTTGATGTTAAAAATACATAATAATTTTATTAACACTTTTATCTAATAACAAGTCAAACAAATATCGTAAAAAGTTTTATAATTACCTAATACTTTCTTGATATTTCTATATATTTTTAAAAATTTACTAACGTTTGTAATTGATTTTAATTTTATTTCGTGTTTAAAAATTTAAATAACAGTAAATAATAAGATTGTATTTAATATTATTTGCATAAGACAAATAAAAAGTGGCATCGCGAAGCAATTACGGGGTGATTCTTTTTGGGTTAGGGGTTCGGGGTTTGGGACTGGTGGCTGGGAAGTGGAAAGTTTTCGTAAAGTTATAAAGTTGAAAGTGGGAATTGGGAAGTAGGAAGTAGGAAGTATAGTGTGAAAAAGTTCTTTTATTCCAACAGCTTTAGCTGTTGAATATTGGTAGAGTGAAAGTTATAAAGTTCGTAAAGTTATAAAGTTGAAAGTATGTAAAGTATGTAAAGTAAGAAGTATATTGTGAAAAAGTTCTTTTCTTTCAACAGCGTTAGCTGTTGAACATCGGTAAAATGAATGTGGCACTCCCATTTTCTTTCTACACTTATCTTCCCAATTCTGTTATATAATGGGAAGTGCAAAATTTTTATTAGCCGAACACAAAAATATTGCATATACTACAGTCTTATAATATTTGTTTTTTGCAGATACTAAACTTTGAGCTAAAAATTTAAATAGAATTACACTTATATTTTTAACAATATTTTTAGCAAATATTTTTATATTTTATTTTTGTTTAAAAAATATTTTGTTTATTTTAGCTTATTGTTTATTAAAGTAGGTAATAAATGGAAACTGAAGATTTAAACAAATTCAAAGCTGAACACATGCATAGCGACGAGATTCTTCAATTAGTAAGTTTCAACGTTGGTGCGGAAGAATTTGCTATAAATATATTAAATGTACAAGAAATAAACAGAATAGTAGAGATTACCCGAGTTCCCAATTCACCGGAATTTGTGATTGGTGTTATAAATTTACGCGGAAAAGTAATTCCGATAATTGATTTGAGGATGAGGCTGGGCTTAGAATCAGTCGAAAGGGACAAAAACACCAGAATAATTGTTTTTGAGTTTGATTCGAAAGTTCTCGGTTTCGTAGTAGATAAAGTAAACGAAGTTATAAGAATTGAGCAAAAAATTACAGAGCCACCTCCGTCTATGGTCTCCGGAGTAGATCAAAAATTTATAACTTCTATAGCAAAGCTAAAGGATAGATTGCTTATATTATTAGACCTTGAGAAGATTATTGAATATGATGGTGCTAATAAAGATGCCTTAAATAACTAAAAACGTACTTATTTGATTGAAAATAAATAGTTTAGAAATTATAATACTAAGTCCTTATAATTTAAGAAAAAAAAACAAGAAAAAAAATCAAAAAAATGATAAATATTTTGTTGTTAAATGTTTTTATTATCAATAGATTTCGTAAATTGCGTTCTCGAAAGTTGAAAATAATTAGAAAATGGAGCTTAACGCCCATATTTTGAAAAAATAAATAATATTATTGGAGATTTATATGTCAGTTGAAGGTTTCAATCCGTTTAACATGGCTCAGCAACAATTTGATGCTGTAGCAAAAGAATTAGGCTTAGACCAAGCTACTTGTGATTTACTAAGAACAGTAGATCGTGAAATGCACTTTAATATTCCCGTTAAAATGGACGACGGTACTTACAAAGTATTTAAAGGGTTCCGTTGCCAGCATAATGATGCTCGCGGTCCTTATAAAGGTGGTATTCGTTTCCATCCGAACGAAACTATTGACACAGTTCGTGCTTTGTCAATGTGGATGACTTGGAAAACTGCAGTTGTTGATATACCTCTTGGTGGTGGTAAAGGTGGAGTTATCTGTGACCCACGTCAATTATCAATGAGAGAGCAAGAGCTTATTTGCCGCGGTTGGGTTCGCCAAGTAGTTCGTATGGTTGGTCCATTACAAGATGTTCCGGCACCTGATGTAATGACTAATGGTCAGCACATGATCTGGATGCTTGACGAATACGAAAGAATCGTTGGTCATAAAGCTCCCGGTTTCATTACAGGTAAACCATTAGGCAGTGGCGGTTCTTTAGGTAGAACTGAAGCCACAGGCTATGGCGTTATCTATTGCTTGAGAGAAGCATTAAAAGAAAAAGGCGTTGACATTAGCAAAACTACTGCTGCTATCCAAGGTTTCGGTAACGTAGCTCAATACGCTTTAGACCAATACACTCAATTAGGCGGTACTGCCGTATGTGTATCTTGCTGGGATCACCATGACCAAAAATCATACACATTCTACAAAAAATCAGGCGTTAAATTCGCTGAATTAATCGGTATCGTTGATAAATTCGGCGTAGTTGACAAAACTAAAGCTACTGCTATGGGTTATGAAATTCTACCTGGCGACGCTTGGATTGAACAAGCAGTTGATATTTTAATCCCTGCTGCTTTAGAAAACCAAGTTAATGCTGAAACTGCTCCTAAGATGAACAAATCAGTTAAATTCTTAGTTGAAGGTGCTAATGGTCCTACTACTCCAGAAGCTGATGCAATTCTTAAAGAACGCGGTATCTGGTTGATTCCTGACTTCTTAGCTAATGCCGGTGGCGTTACTTGTTCATATTTCGAACAAGTACAATGTAACCAAAATTATTTCTGGTCTAAAGAAGAAGTTCTTACTAAATTAGACGAGAAAATGACTTCTGCTTACAAAGCTGTTTCTTCTGTAGCTAACGAGAAAAAATGCTATATGCGTGATGCAGCATACTTAATCGCTATTGATAGAGTTGCTAAAGCTACTAAAATGCGTGGTTTAGTATAATAGATTCCTGATTTTAATATCAGAAGCCGTTTCTTTTATTAGAGGCGGCTTTTTTGTTTTTGTGCAGTCATTAAATAATTATTGAAATTTGTCATTTGCTATATGAAATAGAGTATTTCAAATATCGCCTTTAATATCACTAAAAAACCTATTTAAATACTAAAAGCTAAGCAAATATCCTCAATTTACTATAATTCACCCCACGCTGAAGAGGCTGTGAAATAACCTTTGATTAAACTGTTTTTCGACTACTTACAATTACTTATTGTCTCTGAAGAGGCTGTCCAAAATTTGTAATTCGAAACGAAGTGAAGAATCCAGATATAGCTAACTGATTGATAATTCTGGAATATTCGTTGCACTCAGAATGACGATATGACAAAATTATAACTTATTAGACAGCCTCATAAATGGAATGGGTGCTGATATTTGTAATTGACTTTAGCTTTTAATAAGCCTCTAAAGCTATTCGATGTCAAATGTCTGATTATAAGTAGAAAATGAAATTATTTAACTCTTAGTGTAACCTTTTTATTAGTCTCTGTGTCTGTATATTTAAGCAGATGTACTAAACGATATACGAACCGGTTCTATAGATGGCGTAATAATGATATTATTACATTGAAATTAAAAACCGACCGGAATTAATCCGGAGTATTATCTAACATAAAGTATATTATGGAGATTGCTATGAAAACGTCAAATTATATAATTAACCCCGAACTTTTAAAAAGTTCAAAAATTGGTGCTTATGAATTAAAAGCAGCAATGAAAACAAACGCAATTAAAGGATTTTTTACTACTAACCTGACAGCTATTACTATAGCTTTCGGATTGTTAATTGCGGGTGTATTCAATAAAGAAGTATTGGTTAATATTATTCCTTTTGCCGCTCCTATTCCTTTGGGTCCTGAAGTTACTATTTTGGACGAAAATTCAAAGATTCCCAAAGACCCGAATTTCAATAAAGGGATTGCTTATATAACAAAGTATTTTGTCGGTGAACCAATTCCGATTCCTGAATCTGAGATTATTGAACGTGAATTTGCTCCTACAGACCATATTACAAATTCATTAAGTGCAAGCGAAGGGAAAATGATTGATTCAGATTATATCGAAAATCATGAGATAGCTTCTAATAACTCTACACTTGCTGTGAACGGGGTTAGTGAACCCGCACCTGCACTAAGTGATATCCCAAGTGAAGAAATGTTTTTTGAAGTTGAGCCTGAAGTAGATATGAGTAGCATTTATGAGAATATTGTTTATCCTGAGCTTGCTATAAAAGCAAGAATAGAAGGAAGAGTAATGATAAGTGTATTAATTGATGAGAAAGGAAAACCTATAACTACAAATATCAAACAATCAACAAATCAAATATTTAATAGTGTCGCAATATCCGCAGTTTTAAAGGCAGTATATACTCCGGCATTTCAAGATAGAAAAGCAGTTAAATCCTGGATAATGATTCCGATTACATTCAAATTAAAATAGGAGGTTAACATTTAATCGAGCATATAAAGAAATATAATTCAGCTCGTCAACCTACAGATTTTTCTGTAGGTTGTTTGTAATTTAATACAGAGCTTATTTGTAATGAATTGCCAACCAAATTGAAGTCTCGTCTTTTGAAGTAGATTCGACTCTATGCTTCTTATGAGCCGGAATTAATAAGTAATCTCCGGGATTTAATATTACATTAGGCTCGTCTTCTAATTCGATTTCAGCAGAGCCGGTAAGCAAAACAACCCATTCATTTTGTTTTTGTTTATACCAAAAATCAGGGTCTGATGAATGTCCGGCAGAAATAATTCTTTCAATTTTAAATTTACTGTTTATTAAAATATCTTGAAATATTTCTTCTGATAAATCTTCCGGTATGTTCTTAAATAGATTTTCCATTATACTATCCTTAATAATTGATAAAGTTATTTTTACACTTCATAGTAGTCATATTACTTTAGGTATCTCTTATAAAACAGGGAAGGGCTTATCGAAATTTTAATTGCCTTACCTATTAGTAGGGCATAATATCCAATACTATACTGTTGACGTTTTACATGAAATACTGTTGTGGATAATTTTAAAATACTATAATTAAATTGTTGATAAATTAGTATTTAAGTCTCTTCGCTATTTTGAATGGATAGAAAGCTTTACTGAGAATCAGGAATTGGGAAATAGGATATAGGAATTGAAAATATGCACATCTCCATACTATTCTCTGCGTTGTGTGGCTCTTTTATTTTTTGAAAATACTGGATATTTCAGTATATTGTATTTTTTTTCGTTCTTTGTAAATAATAATTGGTGTTTTGGCTGTGCTCAGCAACCGGTTTATGATTTTTTTATTCTTTATTTTCAAGTAAACGAGTGAGGTTGGGTAAAAGTTATAGTTGAAATATATAATTTGTAAATTCGTTTAAATCTTTTTTATATAAATATGGAGTAAATGTGGAGGCTGTTATATTAAAAAGCAACTCAATTGCCGATATTGAATTGATTATTACTCTTGCAAAAAAATTAGGAATAGAGATATGTAAGATTAATGAAACAAACGAAGTTTCATTATCTTCACGGCTTATAAGTACTCAGGCAAAACATAACTTTTTGAATTCAAAAGGATTGTGGAGAGATCGCAGTATTGACGGCAAATCGCTTAGGAATGCAGCATGGAAAATACAAAATTAGTTTTATGCGATACTGATATTATAATCGAATTTTATAAGGGGAACGAACTGATTGCAAGCAAATTAGAAGAGATTGGAAGCTCTAATATTACAATTAGTTCAATTACTGCTGCTGAATTGATTTTTGGTGCTTTGAACAAAAAGGAACTCAAACAAATTTGCAAAGATATAGAGTGTTTAAATATCATTAAAATGAATCATAGTATTAATGACAAGTTTCTTGAATTAATGAAAAAATATAGCTTGAGCCACAAATTGCGGATTCCTGATTGTTTAATAGCGGCTTCTTCTATTGAACTAAATATCCCTCTATTTACTTTAAATAAAAAGGATTTTGTATTCATAGAAAAATTGAATCTATTTAAAATTTAATCTTTGCAATAAATATTCAAGAATTTGTTAAATTGCATTTCGCAGGTGATACAGTTACTTGCACTTTATAGCATCCGTTCTTTGTAAATAATAATTAGGTAGCGGCTCGGGACTCAAGCATGGAGATTTTCTCTATACTTATTCCGGTGCTAAATATGCAGTTGATAGCATATTTACTTTCAAAACCGATACAGCTACAGCAGTATATAATTTTGAAACTGCGGGCAATCATAATTAAAATATTGACTTATTTGTTTCGTTACTAATTTGGCAACTAATTAAAGGAAAAAGAAAATGATAGCTCAAATTGAAAATATTATACAAATAGTCAGCAGAATGCCAATAAATCAACAAAATGATTTAGCTTTTTTCTGGAAACAAGATTTAGAAAGCGAAATCAAATTTGATACTAAAATTTCGCTTACTGCAGATAAATTATTAGATTTAGCCAATTTTGCACTTAAAGAGTTTTCTGAAGAAAAAACAATTAATATGGGCTTTGACAAGCTGTGAATTCGCACCTTACAAAAGATTTTATTAAATGTTTTCGTAATTTACCTGACAGAATTCAGTACTTAGCTCGTAAGAATTACTTAATTTGGAAAGAAAATCCATATCATCCAAGCCTAAATTTTAAAGAAATTAAAATTAATACAAATATATATTCGGTTCGAGTAGGAATCGGATGGCGTGCTTTGGGTATTACCAAGGATGATTGTATTATTTGGTTTTGGATAGGTTCGCATTCTGATTATGATAATCTAATAAAATAGTATAATCTTTCAGAAACAATTAATAATCCTTGCAGATTACCAAATATCTTTGCAATAAATATTCAAGAATTTGTTAAATTGTATTTTGCAGGTGATTCAGTAAATGCACTTTGGAGCATCCGTTCTTTGTAAATAATAATTGGGTAGCGGCTCGGGAGCTAAAGCAGGGAGACTTTCTCTATGCTTATTCAGGTGCTAAATATACAGTTGATAGCATATTTACATTCAAAACCGATACAGCTACGGCAGTAAATAATTTTGAAGAAATCGGCAATCATAATTATTATGTCTCGGCATCTAAGGTGCTGGTGCATAATATAAAATACAATTATTCGTTTACTTCATATATTTATTATAATTAGCGAGGATTTATGCCGGAGATAAGTAGATTTTTCGGAATAATAATTACCATGAATTTTAATGATCATAATCCGCCACATTTGCATGCAGAATATGGTGAATATGAAGCTGTATTCGATATTGCTGAAAACAAAGTTATTCCGGTAAACTTGGGAAAACTGCTTCTAAATTAGTTCACAATTGGATACATATTCATAAAGTTGAGTTATTAGAAGACTGGAATTTATTAAGAGACAAAATGCAACCAATTAAAATAACTCCATTGGATTAGATATGATAAAAATTATTAAAATAGAACATTTTAAAGATTATATCCTTAGAATCAAATTCGACGAAGGTACCGAAAAAACTTTGGATTTTGCTACTTTAACTTCATTTGATGGGATTGCAGAGCAATTAAAAGATCCAAAGTATTTCGGAAATGTAACAATTTTAAGAAGCGGACGCAGTTTCGGCTGGGATAACGGTTACGATTGTTGTGCCGATTGGGCTTATAGCGTTTAATTTATTATCATCCGTTCTTTGTAAATAATAATTGGGTAGCGGCTCGGGAGCTAAAAAGGGGAGATTCACTCTATTCTTATTCCGGTGCTAAATATGCAGTTGACAGCATATTTACTTTCAAAACCGATACAGCAGTAGCAGTATATAATTTTGAAACTGCGGGCAATCATAACTATTATGTCTCAGCGAGTAATGTACTGGTGCATAATTGTGATGGAATATTTAAAACAAATAATCTTAAAGAATTCAAGGCACTTGTACATAAACTTTCTAAGTATGGATCAAGTATAACTCTGGAAGAAGCAAAAAAAATAAATAAGAGTATCATAATATATATTATATTATATTTGATGTATTAAGAATGGGGAGTAGTTTAATCAATGGGAACCTATTATGACATTTAAATGGGCTATAGAAATGATGCACAAGGTCAAATGACAATAATACCATTGCAGACTTTCCTTTATAAAGCTACACCAGCAGGTATTATGGGAGTTATAAATAATATAAACAACGGACGGAGATGAGTGTGTTATGAAAACAAAATATTTATTATTCGCAATCATTATCTTTGTATTAGTCATAAGTTGTAAATCATCTTTAGCAGACAGAGAGAAAGAATATAAAGATATTGATGATACGTTTTATTCTTATAATAATATTGTTATTTCGATAAATTATAAAAGTAAGATCTCAGATAATACTAAATATATTCACTATGTAGATACGACAGGTATAGATTATGAAATATATAACAGAGTTACTACTTATCCGCAAATAGTTGGAGATAAATTGTATTTTAAGATTAACACTACTCAATATGTTGATTATATCGAAAAAATCAAAGAATTATCTTGTAAGTGCGGAATTGATACTACTGATATTAATTTTTATTGTTCAATTAAGAACAAAGGGAAACATGAGCATTATATTATAAGTAAAAACAATATTGTGTCTTGCATTAATTATCATAATAATCTAACAAAAGATACTTTGAATGTAAAACAGTTAACTGAATATATAAGAAAATATTATAATTCTTACTATCAATTCTGATTGAGGAATTTGTTTGGTAATTGGAAATAATTTGCTTTTATAATTGCAATTATAAAATATAACAAATGAAAATAGAATGTATTATTGTATTAGAAAATGGAATATTAAAATGAAAATTAAATTGATTATAAGTATGGGTATAATATTAATTAGCACCTACTGCTACTCACAAACCCAGTATTCATATACTTATGACGGAGCAGGTAATAGAATTACAAGAACTGTAGTATCTAAAAAAAACAACAGTACCAGCAGAGCAGAAAGTGGCAAATGCTACATTATTTCTGAAACACCGGCAAGTGATAAAACAGACAAGGAATCAAATTTCTACAAACTATGTCAACTTGTGCAAAATAATAATAAAGTTGCTATTAAATGGGGTTATAGAAATGATGCGCAAGGTCAAATGACAATAATACCATTGCAGACTTTCCTTTATAAAGCTACACCAGCAGGTATTATGGGAGTTATAAATAATATAAACAACGGACGGAGATGAGAGTGTTATGAAGACTAAATATTTATTGATAGTTATAATAATCTTGGTCGTGCTTATAGGTTGTAAATCATCTTTAGCAGACAGGGAGAAAGAAACAGATGACATTTATGATACGTTTTATTCAAATAATCATATTTCGATTTCGATGGTTTACAAAAGTAAATTCACAAACAGAACCTCATCTATTTGCTATGTAGATATGACAGATATAGATTATAAAATATATAACAGAGTTACTACTGGACCGCAAATAGTTGGATTTACAGAGTATTTTAAGATTAATAGGTCTCAATATTATGATTATATAGAAAAAATCAAAGAATTATCTTGTAAGTGCGACATTGATTCTACCGATATTAGTTTTGATTGTTATATTAAAAAAAAAGGAAAATATGAGTATTATATTATAAGTAAAAACAATATAATGTCTTGCATCAATTATCATAATAATCTAACAAAAGATACTTTGAAAATTGAAGAACTAATAGAATATATAAAAAAATATTACAATCCTAAATATGAATTCTGATTGAAGAATTTGTTTGGTAATTGGAAATAATTTGCTTTTATAATTGCAATTATAAAATATAACAAATGAAAATAGAATGTATTATTGTATTAGAAAAAGGAAAATAAATATGAAATTTATCTTTAGATTTTTATTTGAACCAATATTATTTTTAGTACTAATTGTACAAGTTCTCTTTTTTTCTTGCAAAGAAAAAAACCTTTTTAACTTTGTAACTGTCGTATGTTACTTAGTTTTTTACTTCTATTAGATTTATACCGGAAAATAGCAGTTGTGTTTTAAACTATAGAAGCAATTTTATTTATAGTTTGATTTCTTAAATCTTCCAATGTCTCTTCACTTAACATTTTATAGGTTTCGTCGCGTAATTTCCCCCATTTGTTGTGGACCGGGCAGGGTTCATTAATTGTGCATCCTTCAAATCCCAGAACGCATTTATGGAATATCTCCAACCCATCTATAGCAATTACAATATCAATTAATCTAATATCTTTGGCTTCTTTAAATAAATAAAATCCTCCGCTTTTGCCCTTTTTAGAGCCAACAATCTTGTCATTTGATAAAGCCTGCAATACTTTAGAAACAAATTCCTTAGGTACGTTTAGTCTTTCGGATATTTCATTGGCATTTGAGCATTTATCTTTATCCTGAGCCGATAGAAATAAAACTGCCTGTAGTGCTAATTCACATTTTTTCGAGAAAATAACTGTCATTTAACTCTGCCTTAAATTATTTTTATTAGTTTATAAAAATATTGCTTGTTTTTAAAATACAAATATACTAAATTCGTGTTACTTAAAACAAGACAAATTAGTCTGATTTTAAATTTGATTGAAAGGATATTATATGAAAAGGCAAATAATTCAGATCGACGAAGACAAATGCAATGGCTGTGGATTATGTATTCCTAATTGTCATGAAGGTGCATTACAGATAATAGACGGGAAATGCCGATTGATAAGCGATTTGTTCTGCGATGGGCTCGGAGCTTGTATCGGGCATTGTCCTGAAGGTGCATTAGAAATAATTGAGCGTGAGGCAGAGGCTTATGACGAACGAAAAGTAATGGCATTAATGCTTGGACAAGGGATGAATGTAGTAACTGCTCATTTAAAACATCTAAAAGAGCATAACGAAATGGAACTTTACAGTCAGGCGATAAATTATCTTAAAGAAAATTCAATTAATATTCCCGAGCATAGCATAAAGAAGGAATCAATGTGTTCAAGTGGAGGATGCCCGGGGGCTAATACTGTAGTATTTGATAAGAAGCCGAATGCAAATATCGAAGAATCAAAAAGCTTACAATCAGAGCTAAATCAGTGGCCTATACAATTACATTTGGTAAATCCGAATGCTCAATATCTTCGAGATGCAGAAATTGGTATATTATCGACTTGTTCGGCATTTTCAACTCCGAACATACATAAAGATTATATAGCAAATAGGGCGGTACTTGTAGCATGTCCGAAATTGGATTACACCGAACCATATACTCCGAAATTGCAAGAAATATTCAAAAACAACAATACTCAAAAAGTAGTAATAGTACGAATGGAAGTTCCTTGCTGTGGTGGTTTAACAAAAATTGCAGTTGATGCCGCAAGATTATCTGAAGTAAAAGGAATTATTGTAGAAGAGCATACATTGTCTATTCAGGGAGATTTCTTAAAGAAGTCTATTTTGTATCAAGGATAATTATAAGCGATGAATGGTGAACAGAAGATAGTGAGTTGCGAAGAATATATAATTTAAGCGTGTTGCAAAAGTCCAATATATTTATTTGCTGTTAATTATCCAAAGATTTTCAAACTTCTAAGTGCTTATTAAAAGGTTGTCAAAAAAGTAATAATATTTCTAAATCGTCATTCTGAGTGTAACGAAGAATCCAGAGTTTTCAACATTTAGCTTTATCTGGATTCTTCACTTCGTTCAGAATGACAACTTTTTAGTCAGTCTCTTGAACAAATGGAAATTGGAAATTGAAAATTAAATAGCTTTGCAACAGGTTTAAAATAGTTATTTCATTGTTGTAAAAAACCATAATAATCAAAAAAAAAGAGGAGTTTTGAATGCTCCTCTTATAATAAAATCAAGATATCTTAGTTAAATTTAAAGCTCTTAGTCATTTTGTCGAAAGCAGATTTAAATATATCGGCTTCTGGTTTATAATAGCTGACAATAACGCGATAAATCTTACCGTTACGAACAGCAACATAAACTTTAGACTCAATATTTGCTTTAGCTTTCCAATTGTAAACTACAGCTTCTGATCCACCAAAAGAAGTTTTAGTATAATTACCAAAGCCTTTAACAAAACTATCAGCTACTTTATCTAAAGTATTTTTCTTTGCGTCTATGATGTCCACAGAGAAATAGCAATCGCCTCTTCTTTGACCGGCAGCACTATATTGTTGCTGAACATTGCCTTTAGCACCATTATTAAATAATTCGAAGTTAGTAGGAATCTGCATTGAGAAGCCTTGTCCTGAGGCAGCTTTCATTGTTTCTGTTGGTCCGGGTTCTTGAACAGTAGAGTCTTTTTTAGCTGCTACTTGTTTAGTACCTAATTTAACAGAAGCCAAAATTTCGTTAATTTTTGGTCTTAGAGCGTCTAAGTTACTGCCAATATCTTCGATAAGTATAATGTTAACCAATTGAGAGTCTTTAGTAGCAATATAGATTTCACCATTAAAAACAGAATTTGTTTTATAGGGGAATGTATATTTCTGTTTTGTAGCCGGAGTACCATCAATTGTAATATTTTCAGGTGCAGAATAAATGCTGGCATCAAAGCCTTTGGCACTTTTAATAATCTCATCGATTGATTTACCTTCTTCAACTTTAGCAATTACAAATTGGATTTTTGTACCCGGAGCTTCTTCTTCGGTTTCCATATTAGTAAGATTTTTAAATTGAGATTGAGCTGATTGTGAAGAATAAGCAACGAATTGATGGCCTATTTCGCTTGCAATAATCCAAGCTTTGGGATATTTGATTTCAAATTTTGTAGTCGCATCGGTGAATTTCACTAATTCACTGATTTCAGGTTTAGGGGATTGTTTACTGCCACAACCTGCTATAATAACTGCACTAATTACAGTTAAAAACACATAAGAAAATACTTTTTTCATTAATCTACTCCTATAAATTTTATAAAATTAGAAATATCATTTTTCCAAAACATAAAGATAATAATTTTTGTGATAATAATAAAAAGATAATACAAATTATTTTTAAACTCAAGTAATTCAATTAGCTAAATCAAATATATTGTTAGAATTAACTCAATGCTATTACATCGAAGATAAACGAGACTTTATATATAAGATTTGAAATTGAAATAAATTTAAAATCGCTAATTATTCTTAGCTCCTTCATTTATCCAAGTCCTTAGCCCTTTTTTTTGATTATCATTAATTCTGAAATACCTATATTCGTAATGAATTTTTTTACCTTCTAACATCTGAATCAGAATACTACCGTCAGGATTGCCTGGACGAATCATAGCCGAAGACATTGCGGCAGTCAAATCAAAGTAATTATCCAAGGACATTGAAAAAGCTAAGTCGAATGAATTATGGCAAGTAGCATAAGCACAAGTTAGTTTGATAAATGGCTGTACCTGATTGAGATAGCTTACATTTGTATCAGGGAATACAATATCATCTACATTACTGATAGTATCCGAGCAAGAAATCAATGAGATACTTGCCGTAATTATTATACTAAATAATAAGCATTTCAAATGCCTTGTTTTAAAAATATTTATCATTTTAATAGCTCTCATCTTTTGAAGGGAATTCTTGATTTCGTACATCTTCACCATATTGCTTAACGGCAATTTTGACAACATCCATCATATTGGCATATCGGCGAACAAATCTTGGCTGGAAGTCAATAGTTAATCCGAGCATATCGGTATAGACCAATATCTGCCCATCGCAATGAGGTCCGGCACCGATCCCAATAGTTGGAATAGAAATAGCATCTGTTATTTTTTTTGCCAATTCTAAAGGAATTTTTTCAAGAGTAATTGCGAAAGCTCCTGCTTTCTCTAATTTCAAAGCATCTTCGTATATCTTTTTTGCTTCTTTGGGGTCTTTACCTCTTGCTTTATAAGAACCGAATTTATTAATACTCTGAGGAGTAAGCCCTAAATGCCCCATCACAGGAATACCGATTTCGGTCATTCGCTGGATAGCATTCAATACTATTTCGTTAGCACCTTCGATTTTTACTGCTCCGCATCCGGTCTCTTTCATGATTCTGCCGGCATTTGTAAATGCTAAATCAGAACTAACCTGATAACTCATAAAAGGCATATCGGCAACAATTAGTGGACGCTTAGCCCCTTTAACAACAGCTTTAGTGTGATAAATGATTTCTTCAATTGTAACCGGAAGCGTAGTCTCATTACCTTGCACTACATTACCGAGTGAATCACCAACTAAAATGACATCTACGCAAGTCTCGTCAAATATTTTTGCTATTAAAGCATCATAAGCGGTAAGACATACTATCTTTCTGCCTGCTTTTTTCATTTCGTAGAGGCTGAGAGTAGTTATCTTTTTCGACAATGTATCTGATTGAATGTAATTCATTGTATTCTTCTTTTTGTTTTATACATAAACATACAAAATTACGATAATATTTTAGAATTCCAAGTACGATTTTAATCTAATTTGTATATTGCGATTATATACCTAGAAAAGAAATAATCTAATTCGATGAATATCATTTTATAGCTTATTCAATAATTATTTTTTCTGTTTTCAATACTTTACCTGATTTATTAGTAATTCTAATAAAATAAGCTCCAGAGCTAATATTTTCAATATTTATTTTGCTCTCTGAGAAAGTCTTGAAGATAGATATTGAATTAATATCTAATAGTTCAACATAATAATTACAATCATAATTTGTTTTAATTGATATTTCGCAATATGCCGGATTTGGGGTGATTTGAAATTGCCAATCATAATTTGGCAAATTATTTATTGATAAACCAGAATTAGATAAAACATAATGACAGACAGTATATGCTGCTATTTCAACTGTTATTAAATTGCCGTTAATAGCATTTGGATTCAAAACATTATGATTAATGTGTTGGCTATTTTTATCAAAATAAAATACATCAATACTATCATAGGCATTATCGGAAATTAAATTTATAACAGCGGTAATAGGGGAGTCTGCATATTTGTTATTAACAATAAAGTGTAATTTTGAATCAGCTTCGTCATCAACACTTGCATAAATAGTAGAGACCGCAGGATTATCACTTTCAGCTTTTACATTAATTGCCCCGTACTTAGAACCGGCATTATCATAATTCAGAAATAGATCAAAAGCAGTTATCAAATAACCTTCGATTTTACTCCATAGCGAAGCATAGTCCACACCAGTCTTAGCAAAAGCACCTAATGCCTCAGCCTGTGCTATTCCGCCGCTAATGTCTTGTGCAGCCCCAAAGCCATATTCAGTAATTGCAAACTTAGTATCGGGGTAAAATGCACTAATTGATTGCTTTATTCTCGGAATAATTGGCAGTTCATCACTATACCATTGACCTATCCAATTTGGCTCTATATATGTACTATCCCAGAACGAACGGGGTCTCTGAACTCTATCGCTTCGAATTTCCTCAGAGATGCTATCAGAGTAAACATAGCCACCATCGGGATACCAATGAATAGTCAGTACATCAAGCAGGCGTTTACCTTCAAAATCATGAGCAGCTTTAAATGCTTTCAAATATGTATCTATAAACCAATAATCTTCGATATAATCATCGGCATCAATAGCCTCCTGAAGATTCCAGTATTCGTTAAATCCATAAGGCTCTGAACCGAAAACTAAAGCATTGGCATCCATTCGTTTAATCGTTTTAGACAAATCAATTGATTTATCAAGTAATTCGTTGTAAGTAACTTTATCTTTACGCATACGTGAAAATTGAGATGCCCACAATCCGGGTTCATTATCCATAATATACGCCTTTATTCCTGTTGGAGTATCCGAATAACCAAACTTATTAATTAAATAATTAATCTCTTCATCTACAAATACTTTACCGTCATTAAGCTCAGGGCTTAGAGTAAACGCGGTTCCTTTATTATTAATTACTTCCGCCCATCGAGCAGAAGGTGCAAGTTCCGTTTCGGATACTTCGCCAAGTGCGTCATTAGACACATAGCCAAGCATGGGAAGTGTAATGGCAGAAATGGCATTTTGCTGAATAGATTTATTATGAAAATTGCTTAGGCATATAGCCGGTATGACAACTTCATCTTGTAAAACATCGGTTATCCAAGTTAAATAAGTATCATTTTGGTTAAAATAATCTGCACCGGCATTAGAGAAATTATTCTCCCAATTGTATGCCGAAAGCCTATTACCACCCATACGTCTAAAAGTAGCTTTGTCGTAATTACCATTGCAAATTCCGTATATATACGGGCTGATAACGGCTCTTTCTGATTTTGTATTTATAGTATAGTTGATAATTACCTGAGCATTTGAAAAAGAACTACAGATAATTAGGATAGCAAATAATGTAAGTTGTTTTTTCATAATATATCTTTCGATTATTTTATTTTGCTATAAATATGTCTCAATTTGTCAAAAATGAGTTAGCTACAAAATTTGGGTTTTGGAAAAATTCCGATTACTTTAAGCTATCTGATGAATTTCTGCAATAGTAATATTTCAAATATATTGTTTAGCATCGACTCAGACTCCAAAGCAGTACAAATACGGACATGGATTCATTATTGCGATTTTAAATAGATAATGATATAGAATACACCCCAAGTATTGAGTCTCGGGGTGTATCCTATTAAAACTATTTGTAGACGAAGTACATAAATTTACGTTTACCGACTTTGATTAATTTCTGTTCGGAGAAATCAGCCCTTTGCATAATATCGGTTACTCTTTCGTTATCAATATAAACGCCGCCCTGCTCAATCATCTTTTTAACTTCTTTTTTTGATGCCACCATAGCAGCCATTGCTACTGCATCAACAATTGACATTTCTCTTTCGGGAACTGTGAATGTATCAACTACATCAGGAATATCTTTTTTGACGAACATTCTCTCAAATTCTTCAAAAGCAGCTTTTGCTGTCTCTTCATCATAATAAATAGCAACAATATCCATAGCGGTTTTGACTTTTGCATCTCTTGGATGGTAAGTACCGTTTTTCAAACCTTCTTCCATCTTTTTTACATCCCCAATATCAGAAAATGAAGCATATTGAGAATATCGGGTAATTAATTCATCGGGAATAGACATTACTTTACCGAAAATCTCGCGAGGAGTATCGGTAAATGCGATATAATTATTAAGCGATTTACTCATTTTCTCAACTCCATCAGTGCCCTCGAGTATTGGCATAGTTACTATACACTGTGGTTCAATACCGTAAGCTCTTTGTATCTCTCTGCCGACAATAAGATTAAATTTTTGGTCTGTACCGCCAAGCTCAACATCAGAGCGAATAGCAACTGAATCATAAGCTTGAGCAAGGGGATACATAAACTCATGAATACCAATAGGAGTTCCGCTTTTATAGCGTTTATTGAAATCATCGCGTTCTAATATCTGAGCAACAGTATAATTTGCAGAAAGTTTAATCACGTCATGAAAATCCATTTTACCAAGCCATTCGGAATTGAATTTAACTTGAAGTGCTTCAGGAATTAATATTTTTGAAGCTTGCTCCAGATATGACTGCCCATTGATACGAGTCTCTTCTATAGTAAGAGCCGGACGTGTTTTTGATTTGCCGGTCGGGTCGCCTATCATTGCAGTAAAATCGCCGACAATTAAAATTGCTTGATGACCTAAATCCTGAAATTGTCTAAGTTTCTTTAATACTACCCCATGCCCGATATGAAGGTCGGGTCTTGAAGGGTCACAACCCAACTTAATAATCATAGGTTTATTTTCTTTGATAGAGCGATTAATTTTCAGCTCTAATTCCTGCTCAGGTAAAACTTCGCTTATTCCCTGACGGATTATATCCATTTGTTCGTTAAGAGTTGGAAACATTTATTGCCTTTATTATCATTATTCAAATATGCTATTTACGATAAAACTATATAAATATTATTTTTAGTATTTTCATTAGAATATAATTTCCTACTTGAAAAATATTCTTTAATATTAATGGTCTGTCAAAATAGTTTTAATTATGCCAAATCGTCGCTGAAAGTGAAATTAAGAATCAAGAAATATAAACAAGTTAACTTTTTCCGGATTCTTTACTTCGTCTTAATGACAAGATTTGAGACATAATTAATATTTTGAACTCACCTAAAAACTAATAATCTAATGGATTTCTGCGTTTTTCAATTTTCAAGTCTTGTAATTGAGGAGCAGAAATCGCAAATCTCAAATAAAACCCACGATTAATACCGCTCGGATACCAGTCGAACATCAGATCCCAGCAGTGTAAAGTCTTAGTAAGAGAAACCATCGGTGCCTGCAATTCTTTATTAATGAAATCATAAGATGCAGAAGCTGTCAGAGCCCAAGTCTGAGTAATACTCATAGAGTAATTTGCTCTAATATTAAAAGACTCATTATTTGCAAATCTAGATAATCGGGAATAAGAATAATTTATGCCAAGTGATAAGTTCCATTTTGGTCTCAATGGGGAATATCCCGATGAATTATCGCCCCAATTATCAAACTCATCTTCTTCATAATTAACTCGTTTATTAAATCTATCACCAAGTGAAACAGAGTCATTTTTATCTTGTTTTGATTGGTAAATAGAAATTCCTTCATCAGTAAAAGAAGTATTCAAATTAACAGAGAAGTTTTTCATCATCAATAATCCACGACCTTGGTCGAGCAGTAGTTTATTAACTAATCTATAACCGTACTTTTTAGTACCGGGTATAAAACCGAATTCTTCGGCATAAGGAGTAAAAGCCCCATATCCTGAAAGATTGAATCCGGCAATTTGCGGTACAGAAAATGACATAGAAATATCTCTCATTTTTAACGAATCGGCAGCCAAATTATAAGAACCGCTGATAGTCAAATTTAAAAGACTTACTCGCTTATCATTGCCACTGTCTTGCTTAATACCAATATCAAAAGTATTGCCTAATGAATATGTAATGTTATTCTGTAAGCTACGAGAGGCAATGCCACCGTCGTCTTCGGCATAGCGGGAATATATTTCTTCGGTATTTGTAATTGGATTTACATACTTAGAATAAAATCCGTACTTAGGGTCTGAGAGGTCAGGTGTATAACTAAAACCAATTTTAGGAGTAAGTTTGTGTCTGATTGAATTAATGCCAAATATTTTGGGTTTGGCTACTCCCCATAGTACAGTTGATACATCGAAACCAAGCCTATAATTATATTCGGTGAAAAATCCATTCCGAAAATTTTTATGTTTACTGCTATCGGTATTATCAAATGTATAATCGACCTGACGGAAGTAATTATTAAACGAAAAATCGAAATACGGATTAATTGTAAAATGTCCTAATTTGGGGCTAATACTAATTCTCGGGCTATGAACGATTTTTGTTTTATAAGATTGAACAAAGTCCGAATCTAATTTGCTTTTGCTTTCCGAATAAATTGCATTACCCGAATAGGAGAAACTAACATCACGGAGCCAGCTCCAAGAGCTTGTTGGCTTAATCAAATTCTTTAACGGATTAATGTTTGGCAAAGAATAAGAAATTCTTGGCATAGTCTGGTCATAAGTATTTGTAATAATGTTTTGATTTCTCGAATAACTAATCGAAAACGAAGAACCATTATCAAAGCTTTCGGTATAATCGGCATTTGAACTAATATATTGAGTGATTCTGGAGTTAAAATTATTCGTCGTATTGCGGTTATAATCTGACGATGAAAAATTCAAATTTGCAACAATATTCGACTGAGGAGTAATAGTCTGATTATAATTCAAGCCAAGCTTCCAATTACTGGTATATTCGTCATCGGGCGAATAGCGAGTTTTACCATATTCCAGATTAACATTGCCACTAAAGCTATATTTCTTTTTAAAGCGTGTGAAATTTTTCAGAGTAAAACCACCCTTTGAATAGAATGATGCTTTAATCTGTGTATCATAATAATCACTCAATGCAAAATAATAACCAAAATCCTCGATACTAACACCGCGATTATTAGAAAAATAGGGAGACGGGATTATCAGCCCGCTTTGCCTTCCGGATTTATTAGGGAAGTACAGACCAACAGGCAAAATAAACAGAGGTACATCCTCTACATAAAAAATTATAGGGTCAATAAAGATTTTATCTTTTACAATTACTTTCATTTTAGGTGAACCGAAATAATAATGAGGATGTGGGTGATTACAAGTAGTGTAGCAACCGTCTTGTATAAAAAGCTCGTTTTCGGATACTCTTTTGATTTTCGTACCATAATAGAATCCATCAGTTATTTCAGTTTCGCCAGTGCTGATAGTACCCTGATTTGTTTTGAAATTATATAAGATATTAGAACCAATAAAGGATTGGGTACCATCTGCAAATTTCGGATATGTTCGTTTTGATTTTTCTTTTGTAGTATCTGAAGACGAAGTTAGAGTAGAATTATCGAAGTTGATGGTAATAATATCCGCATTTAATTTCTGCACTTTATAGTCTATTTGGGCATTACTTTTTAATCTCATCGATTTGGTTTTAATATTATAAGTAAGTGAATCCGATGCTTTATAATTTACAATAGTGTCTAAATCGGATTTCTTTTTTGTAATTACTGTATCAATTGATGTTTTATTGATTTTTGGAATTGTATCGTTCTGAGCCAATAGGGAATAGGGGTTATCCTTTACTCTGCTTAAAAACGGAGAAAATATAAAAATGAGCAATATATATATAAGGATAATTCTCTTCATAAATTAATCCAGAATAAAAGTTTTTATCTTATTAGGTATTTTAAACGAAATCGGCTTATCAATTGTTACATTTGCTTGAACTTTGTCGTATTTGATTTTCAATTTAATATTTGAATTTGGTGCATTAATAGTGATTGTTTTTGCGATAAAATTATTATTATTATTAATATTGATAAAATCTCCATAAGAACAATTGAATAACTCTTTAGTCGAATTAAACCTTTTTAAATATAATATCTTGTTAAGTTCTTGATTAATAAGTATTTCGTCGAATATTTCGTTATTATTTATCATAAATACATAGTTATCTTCATATAATTTAATGTATTTATACTGCTTTACATGATACAACAATTTACTTTGAAGTATATTTATTAAGTCGTTGAAAGATAATGGTATATTCGCAACCTTTTCAAAGTTTTCTTTAGTTGGTTTACCTTTGTATAATTCACCGCTGAATGAGTTAATAAATATGAATTGATTTTTAGTTGCAAAAAGCTTCGCAACTGTGATTCCGAGCGGACCGCTGATAATCATGGACAATGAATCACTACCGCAGATAGTCAATTCAAAATCGGCAGAATTATCAAGTTGGGGAGAGTCTATATCAATTTCGCCTTCGATGATCAAATTTTTAATTGACGAATTAAAATCTTTCAGTACAGGTATCTTTGATTCCAGAGGCTTAACTTTCTCTATTTTCGTTTCGGTTTTTGGCTTCTCTGACTGTTTAGTACTTGAGCAAGATACAATAACTAAAACTAAAGAAATAAAAATGATATATAAAAACTTTTGCATAATTAGTTCCGCTAATAATTTTTTAAAAATAAAAAAAGTTCCAAATAAAGTTATTTCTATAAACGTCAACTTTTCCGAACTCAAAATTAAGCAGAAAATTTTTATTATCTAAAACTAAAATCATATTTTAAAATTTTATATTTTTGTAGTTCGTAAAAATTGAGGAAAAAAAAATGGTATATATAACAAAAAGCGTAAGTTTTTCTGCTGCTCACAGATTATTTAATCCCGAGCTTAGTGACGAAGAAAATATGCGTATATATGATAAATGTAATAATATCAACGGTCATGGGCATAACTATACATTAGAGGTAACAGTAGCCGGAGTACCGGACATAAGGACAGGCTATCTGCTTGATTTAAAACAATTAAAGCATATAATCAACGAAGAAATAATTGATAAAGTTGACCATACGAATTTGAACTTTGACGTTCCGTTTTTAGAGGGAATTATCCCAACAGTTGAAAATTTAGCAGTTGTCTTCTGGGATATTTTAAAAGATAAACTGCCCAACGGAGACTTATTCGAGATAAAATTAAGCGAGACAGATAGCAGTTGGGTTAGATATAGAGGGCAACCCATCGAAATTGCAAGATTAAAAAAGAAAGATAAATAAATGTTAGTAGAAATAATTCAAGCAAACGAAGAAATTTCAAAAAACGAAACAATAAAAAAAATATCAGATCCTTTCGTTGACGAGATGGGTATGTATGACGCAAATGGCAATTTGTTTACTACTCAAGAAGAACGAGAGAATATGCTTTTACAGGTAGAGGGTAAGTTCCACGAAATATTTGATATACTGAAAATTTCAAGGCAGGACCCTAATTCGACCAGAACACCTCATAGAATAGCAAAAATGATAATTAATGAACTGTTAGCCGGCAGATTTAATGAACCACCAAAAGCTACAGTATTTCCTAATAGAAAGAAAGTAGATGAGTTAATTATCAGTAAGGGAATTACAGTAATGAGCGTCTGCTCGCATCACTGGCAGCCAATTACCGGAGCTTGTGCTATCGGATATATACCTGATAAAAATGTAATTGGACTTTCAAAATTGAGCCGTATCGTAGATTGGTTCTCTCGACGCGGACAAATACAAGAAGAATTAGGAGAACAAATTGCAGATTATATTGAAAATTTAATTAAGCCAAAAGCAATTGGTGTAGTTATAAAAGCAAAGCATTACTGTATGATAGCTCGAGGTGTAAAAAGCTCCGAAGCCGACTCGTTGATGGTAACTTCTGTAATGAGGGGCTATTTACGTAAAGATGATAAACTTCGGAATGAGTTTCTCAAACTAACTGAAGAAAGATAAATTCCATGCAGTTGCCAAGTTTTGAATTTGAAGCTCAATACCGCGATAAGTATAAACTAATTGCAGGATTAGATGAAGCAGGGCGTGGACCATTGGCAGGTCCGGTTACTGCTGCTGCTGTGATTTTGCCGGATATAGATTTATCGTATTTAGGGATAAATGATTCAAAAAAGTTAAGTGAAAAGAAAAGGGAAGAGCTTTATGATAAAATAATTGCTTTAGCTCTGAGTTACGGAATTGCCAGTGTTGATAATTTTGAAATTGATAAAATAAATATACTGCAAGCTACTCAGCTCGCCTTTAAAAAAGCTATTGATAATATGCCTATCAAGCCAGATTTTCTGCTTATTGACGGGAATTATTTTAACAGCAATCCCAATAATAATCAAAATAATAGAGTAATTGAGTATAAAACAATTGTAAAAGGTGATTCTAAGTCATATTCAATTGCGGCAGCTTCTATATTGGCTAAGGTAACTCGCGACCGTTGGATGGCTGAGAATGCAGAAAAACTCTATCCGGGATACGATTTTTGTAAGCATAAGGGCTATGCTACTAAAAAACATTTTGAATTAATAAAAAAAAATGGTCTTTCTGCTATACATAGAAAGACTTTTTTGATTAAATTTGCGGAACGTGAAAATTCACTATTCGGATAACATATTTTATAAAATGTTTTAGGTGAATGATGAACTTATTGGATAATATAATTTTATAATAAATTTTTAGGTGAATGATGAACATATTATTTAAAGAAATTAGAACAATCAATCCTGCTCAACAGCTTGATGATAGACTCTATATCTGGGTAAAAGATGGTGTAATTACTCATTGCGATAAAGCTATGCCGACTGTTGATGCCGATACTACTATAATTGATGCGAAAAATTATGTATGTTCGCCTGGACTTTTCGATATGCACGTGCATTTGAGAGAGCCGGGTTTTGAATATAAAGAAGATATTAAAAGCGGAACAAACGCTGCAGCTAACGGAGGTTTTACCGGCTTAGTTTGCATGCCAAATACTCATCCTACAATTGATAATATCACAGTAGTAGAATATATTAAGCAAAAAGCTAAAAATAAGCTTACTGACGTTCATATTGCTGCTGCTTTGACATTAGGCAGAGAAGGCAAGCAACTGACTGAAATGTTAGAACTCAATGACAACGGCGTTGTAATGTTTACTGACGACGGTTCTACAGTTATGAATTCAGATGTGATGAAAAAAGCATTTGATTATGCTTCTTCAAGAAACATACTTATTTCTCAACATTGTGAAGACCACAATTTAACCGAAGGCTTTACCGCCAATGAAAGCAAATTGACCACAAAGTTAGGATTGAAAGGATATCCGTCAATTGCCGAAGAAATTATCCTTTATAGAGATATAGAAATTGCTAAATTCGTAGGCAATCATTGCCGTTATCATGCTTCTCATTTATCTACTAAGGGTTCGGTTAATTTAGTTAGACGAGCTAAAGCTAAAGGTCATAATGTTACTTGTGAAGTTACACCACATCATTTTATCTTAACCGAAGAATTAGTAGCTACTTATAATACGAATGTTAAAATGAACCCGCCACTAAGACAACAGGAAGATGTTGATGCCATGATTAACGGTTTAGTTGACGGTACAATTGATTGTATCGCTACAGACCATGCTCCACACGCATTGCACGAGAAAGATGTGGAATTTGACCGTGCTCCTAATGGTATTATTGGTTTAGAGACATCTTTAGGATTATCTTTGACATTCTTAGTACATACGAATAAATTAACTTTAAATCAATTAATCGAAAAAATGTCGATTAATCCAAGACATATTTTAGGTCTGAAATCTATTGAAATTAAAACAGGCGAAGTTGCCAATTTATTGATTTTTGCTCCAGACGAAGAATGGGTTGTTAATAAAGATTTGTTTAAAGCGAAATCTAAAAATACTCCGTTTAATCAATATAAATTAAAAGGTAAACCCAAATATACTATAAACAATAATTTGCTACATACTTGCGTTTTATAAACTATGTTAAATTTAAAGTCGGAGATGCGAAATGAAATCTGAAAAAGATGATAAGAAAAAAGCTGTAAGAGACCAAGATTTATTAATGAGGGAAATGATTACTAAAGAGCTAAAAGATAAGCTCTCTAGAAAAATTGATTCTGAAGACCCTCAAATTATAAATGCTATTAAAAATTTGATCAGCGAGTCCGACGAAGAAAAACCATAGTTTTCTATTGTTTTATTGCATATATTATACGAATATAATCTGCATTATGTAAACTAAAGGCTGAGTTGAAATACGCAGGTTTTAATTTAAACTATGTAAACTAAATTGTGAGTTATACTCCGTATGTTTACCTCTACTGTGAAAGACTATGAGTAAAATTATTTATATAAACAAAATGATATATAAAAGATTAAGTAAGTAAAAATTGAAAAAATCTACTTTACACTTGAAAAATAGATTTTATGTTTCAAAATATTTGCAACATTTTAAATTTTAAATATCTTTTATATAATTTGAAATATCAATCAAATAATTACAATAATAGATAAGATAAATTATAATAATTACAAAAATTCGTCTTTAAATGATATAAAATATTTGCGTAATTCCTAAGATTTTTAGTATTTTTGTACTCTATTAATAAAAAGAATTGTTAAATAATTAGAATGAATAAAAAAATGAAAGACATTTTTAGCACAAGAAATCTAACAATTGCCGGTATAATTATATTTACTGCATTAAGCAGAATATTTACCGACCTAATGGGCATAAATATGAATTTCAGCCCTGTTATGGCTTTAGCATTATTTGCCGGAGCATATTTAAATGATAAGAAATTAGCGTTCGCTTTACCAATTGGCTCTATGTTTTTAAGTGATTTATTTATTGGCTTCCACCCTACTATGTGGGCAGTCTATGCAAGTTTTGTTTTAGCAGTATATATCGGTAGATTTTTAAATAACAATATTACTACCAAAAGAGTTATTGGTGCTTCACTTGCCGGCTCAATTTTATTTTTTGTAGTTACTAATTTTGCACATTGGATAGCATTCTGTCCGATAAGTGTAGCTGGATTTACACAGTGTTATATTGATGCAATTCCATTTTTTAGAAACTCACTTGCCGGAGATTTAATTTACTCTGCAGTATTTTTCGGTAGCTTTGAATTAGCCGGAAAATTTGTACCTCAATTGAGTAGAATAAAATAATTATCATTTAAATATATTAATATTAAAAAGAGACTTACGTTATTTCGTAGGTCTCTTTTTTATTTAATTGTGTACTATTTGATTTTTGATTTGGAGCTTTAGTCTTGTTTAAAATATAGCCTCTTCCCTGTATCTAATCACTTTAACCAGCTTGAGAAAACCACCAGCCACTACTAAACACCTAAAGTTCGGTACAACAAATCTAATAAAACAAGTTAGAGTTCGTTTATATTAGCTAATAATCAAAGAAAGATAGCAATGAAAATAAAAATAATTATTATATTTGCTTTTTTAAATTTATTGAATAATATCGGATTTTCTAAAATGAATGAAATAATTAGACCGGCAACAGTCGCAGGGAGTTTTTATCCCGAAGATAAAGACCGTTTACGCTCGCTAATTCAGGAATATCTGAGCAAAGCAAGTGTTAGTAAAGGGCAAGAAATAGATGACCTAATCGGAATAATCAGCCCTCACGCCGGATATGTCTATAGCGGCACTGTAGCGGCTCATTCTTTTAAAATCCTTCAAAACAGAAAGTTTGATGTAGCAATAGTAATTGCTCCGAGCCACCAGAAACCATTTAGTGGCTGTGCAGTATTTCCGGGTGATTTTTATAGTACCCCACTTGGAAAGTTAAAAATAGATAAAACATTGGCTGATTTGATTAACGTCAATAATAAATACATTTATTCCTCAATGAACGGGCACGAATGGAGCAATTTTACAAGTGAGCATTCGCTTGAAGTTCAATTGCCATTTTTGCAATCTGTTCAGCCTGAGCTGCCTATAGTTCCAATAGTTATGGGTTCTCAAGATGAAGAGACCTGCATAGAATTATCAAAAGCTATAATTGATGCAATTAAAAAGTATAATAAAAAAGTAATTATTATAGCCTCTACGGATTTATCACATTTTCATAGTCAGGTATCAGCTAAAGCATTAGATAGTAATGTGCTTAATGCCTTCGAAAATTTTGATTATTTCAAGCTTTCACATCAGCTTTTCAATAGAGCTTGGGAGGCATGCGGGGCTGGACCAGTAATAACCACTATGCTTATTTGTGAAGCTCTCGGAGCTAATAAGTCAGTTTGTTTGAATTATGCAACCTCTGCTGATACTCCTGAAGGTAGGATTTCGCCCGATAGAGTAGTCGGATATTTCAGTGGAGCAATCGGTAAAACGAAAACTCAATCAAACTTATTGCCCGAATTAACAAAAGATGAGAAAGTATATTTAAGAGATTTAGCTAAACATGTAGTAGAAAACATAGCCAATAATCAGAAATTAAAATATTCTAAGATAGAATCAGACAATCTTAATTCGGAATTTGCAGCATTTGTTACTATTAATAAAAACAAAGAGTTAAGAGCCTGTATGGGTCATTTGTTTTCCAATTCATCATTAATTGAAGAGGTTATAGAATCGGCTACCATTGCTTCGACTCAAGATTATAGATTCGGCAAAATAAAAGCCGACGAATTAGAAGAATTAGAGTATGAAGTTACAGTGCTTTCAAGAATGAAATTAATAAGTGATTTTAACGAAATTGAAATTGGTAAGCACGGACTTTATATCAAATATGCTGATAAGAGCGGGCTATTATTACCTCAGGTAGCAAGCGAAAGGCAATGGGACAGAGAAAAGTTTTTAACTAATGTATGCTTAAAAGCCGGTCTGCCTAAAGATTTATATTTAAAGGGGAAAGCCCAAATATTCATATTTGAGGCAATAATTATTGACTAAAGATTTTAAAATGAGTATAAAAGAAGATAACGAACTAATTATCAAAGGCAAAATTGAGATTACCGAGCCTATCATATTGAAAATCGGTGAAATAGCTAAAGAGCATAATTTTGATGTTTATATTGTCGGTGGCTATGTAAGAGATTATTTCCTCTCAAGAGAGCGAAATGATTTTGATTTTACGGTAGTCGGAGATTGCTTTACCTTTGCAGAGATTGTAGCCGAACGATTTAATACAAAAGCTGTTCATTATAAAAAATTCAGAACTGCATTAGTTCCGATTGGTGATTTCAAATGCGAATTTGTCGGTACACGTAAAGAAGAATATTTACCCGACTCGCGTAATCCGATTGTAACCGAAGGTACTCTGCTTGACGACTTAAAGCGTCGTGATTTTACAATTAATGCTCTCGCCGCAAAGATTCATTCTGCCGAAATGGGCAATGTAATTGATATGTTTAACGGATTAGAAGATATGGATAATAAAATTCTCCGTACTCCACTCAACCCTACTATAACATTTTCCGATGACCCATTAAGAATGATGAGAGCCGCAAGATTTGCTTCTCAATTAAATTTCAACATTTTGGACGAATTAATTACGAGTGCCAAATCAATTAGCGACAGAATAAAAATAATATCTACCGAAAGAATAGCCGATGAGTTCTTGAAAATATTGGCTTCTGCTAAACCAAGCATCGGAATCGAATATTTGATTAAAATGGACTTGTTAGTATATGTTTTCCCTGAGCTTAGCAGACTTGGCGGAGTAGAAACTAAGGTAATAGATGAAATAGAATATCACCATAAAGATATATTAAAACACACTTTAAAAGTATTGGATAAAACAGCAGAAGTCTCGGATAATTTATGGTTAAGATTTGCAGCTTTATTGCACGATATAGCAAAACCAAAGACAAAGCATTTCACCAAAGGAATCGGCTGGAGTTTTCATGGTCATGAAGATTTAGGTTCAAAATGGACTGCCGGTATTTTCAAAAAAATGAAGCTTCCATTTGACCATATTGAATATGTAGCTAAATTAGTAAAACTGCACCAGAGACCTATGGTATTAGTTAATGAAGAAGTAACGGACTCTGCAGTTAGAAGGCTTGCTTTTAATGCCGGTGATGCCTTAGAAGATTTATTTACGCTATGCAGAGCAGACATAACAACAAATAATCCCAAGCTTTCCGAAAAGTATCTTCAGAATTACGAATTAGTAAAGCAAAAAGTAATCGAAGTTCAAGAAAAAGATAAGCTTAGAGAATTTCAATCTCCTGTACGCGGCGAAGAAATTATGGAGCTTTGCTCAATACCTCCGTCAATTAGTGTCGGCTTAATTAAGCAAGCAATTGAAGAGGCAATTTTAGACGGAATTATCCCGAATGATTACCAAATTGCCAAAGATTATTTCCTTACAAATAAAGATATTTGGATAGATGAAATCAACAAAGGAATCAGAAAAAAATCATAATAAAATGTAGATTATATCAGTATTTTTTTGTATTTTTGTATGTAATATTTATTTAAAAATTGATATTTAGGAACGGTAAGAATAAAGATGGAAGAAAACAATATTCAGCAGGTTAATCCTAATCCAACCGCAAGCGGTTATACTGAAAACAGCATTAAAGTACTCGAAGGTTTAGAAGCAGTTCGTAAACGTCCGGCGATGTATATCGGAGATGTTGGCGAACGTGGACTTCACCACTTGATACAAGAAGTTGTCGATAACTCAATCGATGAAGCTCTTGCCGGCTATTGCGAGCAAATCAATATCATACTGCATAATGACGGCAGTTGCTCAGTCGAAGATGATGGTAGAGGTATCCCTACAGGAATTCACCCGGTTAAGGGCATTTCTACTTTAGAGGTAGTAATGTGTACTCTTCATGCCGGCGGTAAATTCGATAAGGGCTCTTATCAAGTGTCCGGCGGTTTGCATGGTGTGGGTGTATCCTGCGTTAATGCGCTTTCTAAAGATTGCGAAGTAACTGTAAAAAGAGATGATAAAATATTCCGTCAGAATTATAAAATGGGTATTCCGCAGGGTGATATTCAGGAAATCGGAACTAGTGCACACAATGGGACTACTGTTCGATTCTGGCCTGACGATTCAATTTTTAATACTGTTACTTTCAAATTTAACAAGGTAGCCGAAAGACTTCGCGAATTAGCATTTTTAAATCCTCAAGTTAGAATCAGATTAACTGACGAAAGAGATGGTCAAGACGAGACATTCCACTATGTAGGCGGTTTAGTTGACTTTGTAAATTACATAGATGAATCCTCAACTGCTTTAGTAAAACCGATTTATATTTCCGGAAGCGATATTGCCGAAAACGGATTAGAAACCAAAGTAGAAATTTGCTTTGAATATAATAATGCTTATAGTGAAAATGTATTGTCTTATGTTAATAATATCAATACTATTGAGGGCGGTACTCACGTAAGTGGATTTAGATCGGCTCTTACTCGTACTTTAAATGCTTATGCTACTTCTAATTTGAAAAATACTAAAGTTCAGCTAACCGGTGAAGATTTTCGCGAGGGTTTAACTGCTGTTATTTCTCTTATGGTACCAGACCCACAGTTTGAGGGACAAACTAAAACCAAATTAGGTAATGGCGAAGTAGAGGGCATTGTCCGCCAGATAGTAAACGAAAAATTAAATATATATTTAGACCAAAATCCTACTGTTGCCAAAAAAGTAATTGAAAAAGGCGTTTTAGCGGCAGAGGCTCGTATGGCTGCCCGTCGTTCTCGTGAATTGGTACGTAGAAAAAGTGCATTGGAATCAACTACCCTACCGGGTAAATTAGCTGACTGCTCTTTACGTTCACCTGAAGATACCGAAATATTCATCGTAGAGGGCGATTCTGCGGGAGGTTCAGCTAAACAAGGCAGAAACAGACGTTTCCAAGCAATTTTACCACTTAAAGGTAAGATATTAAATGTTCAGAAAGCACGTGTAGCCAGAATATTGGAAGATGAAGAAATTCGTACAATTATTACTGCTATCGGTGCCGGTTTTGATGAAGATTTCGACCCTGATAAAGCAAGATACGGTAAAATCATATTAATGGCAGATGCCGATGTCGATGGTGCTCACATTCGTACTTTATTAATGACCTTATTTTTCAACTATATGAAAGACTTGATTTTCAAAGGAAAATTATTTTTGGCTCAACCGCCATTATATAAATTGAAAAAAGGTAAATTAGAGTATTACGCATATAATGACAAAGAAAGAGATGAAATTATTCAGCGTATCAGAAAAGAAAATATTAATAAGAAAAATCCTAACGCAGCCCCAGTTGAAATTGTAGAGGGTGAAGAAATTGCTGCTTCTGCTGACGGTATTTCTATTCAAAGATTTAAAGGTCTTGGCGAGATGAATCCCGAGCAATTATGGGATACTACTATGAACCCTGAAACCCGCACTTTGCTTAAAGTTACTGTTGAAGATGCTACTGAAGCCGCGAGAGTATTCCAAACTCTAATGGGAGACAAAGTAGAGCCCAGACGTGAATTTATTGAAAAGAATGCACGCTTTGTTAAAAATTTAGATATTTAATTGAAAGAAATATATGTCAAAAAAGCAAGAGCCTGAATTTGAATCTAAGCTCCAAGAATTTAATGAGATAATTAACAATTTAGATTCCGGTGATTATAATCTTGAAGATATGATTAAATATTATGAAAGAGGTATGAGCTTAGCTACTGAGCTAAAAGAGTATCTAAGCTCAGCAGAACAGAAAATAATTGATATTACTAAAAAGTATAGCAAAGAATAAATATGTATAGTGAAATTACACTTTGTGCTATTAATGCGGCAATTAAAGCCGGCACTTTACTCAAACATGGATTAGGTACTTCATTTGAAATTTCTTCTAAAGAAGGGAAAAATAATTTAGTAACCGAGTATGATAAAAAAGCAGAACAAACGATAATTGAACATATTAAAAATGCTTTTCCTACTCATTCATTCCTTGCCGAAGAAAGTGGTAAATCCGGTATTTTTCAGTCCGATGAAATTCATTGGATAATCGACCCGCTAGATGGAACAGTAAATTTCGCTCATTCTTTGCCTGTATTCTGCGTTAGTATAGCTGCCGTAGTTAATGATGAAATTATTAGCGGAGTGATCTATCAACCCATTCTGGAAGAATTATTTATAGCTGAAAAAGGAATTCAAACAAGGCTAAATGATAAATCAATTAAAGTATCCGATACTGAAGATTTTGAATCATCATTTTTAGTTACAGGATTTCCCTATAATGTAAATGAAAATCCTTCTAAGTGTATTGATACTTTTGTTGATGTTATCCAAAGGGGGATTCCTATTCGCAGGCTTGGCTCTGCTGCATTGGATTTAGCATATACTGCTTGTGGCAGATTTGATGGATTCTGGGAAGTAAATTTAAATCCTTGGGACGTTGCAGCCGGCTCAATTATAGTCAAAGAAGCCGGCGGTACTGTTACTCAATATGATAATTCTAATTACACAATTAATGATGACTCTATACTTGCTACTAACGGAATAATTCATGAGAAAATTGTGGACTTATTAAAATGCTATTGTAATATATAAATTTAATTATGCTCCCTGCTATGCCCTGCATAATTGGAAGTGTTTATTAATCATCAAAAATGGCTAATCATTATGCTGATAAATTTATACTATATGTCCGGTGCCGGTAATCTCTTTAGTGTGATTAATAATGATATATATAAATTAACTAAAGCAGATGCCTGCAAAGTCGCACCATTGGTCTGCAATATAAATCAAGTAAACAATATTCGCACCGAAGGACTAATTTTAATAAATTCTTCAAATGATAATACTAATGATTTCTTAGTTGATTTCTATAATCCTGACGGCACTAACGATGCAATGTGCGGCAACGGCAGTCGCTGTGCAGTTCATTTTGCCGATAAATTTAATCTGATTACTAATAATAATAATTGCTTTGCGATGGCAAATGCTCAGTATAAATATATTATAAAAGCTAACGGAGTAAAAGTATTTTTCCCGCCGATGAATTCATTTGATTTCAATAGTTCTATAAAGTTAAATGGCGAAATATTACTTGGCTCATATATTGATGTCGGCTCTAAGCATTTTGTCCTTAATTATCAAGATATTAAGCATTTAATTAATGAAGATTATTTTGAATTCAACATTAATAAATTTGCTCCCCAAATCAGATATGCCGAAGAATTTGCTCCAAATGGTGTAAATGTAAATATCTTTAATATTATTGATAATCATATATTTTTACGAACTTATGAGCGCGGAGTCGAGGCTGAAACCGGTGCCTGCGGAACAGGTTCGATTTCAACTGCTTTAGCATTAGAACATCAATTTGGTATGGTCTTCCCTATTACAATTATTCCTCCGTCAAAAAGTGAGTTAGTGATTGATATAATAGTAAATTCCGGTAAAATTCAAAATATCTCATTAGAAGGTGCTGCTGAGATTTTCGACTCTGCTGAAGTCGAAATAAGTTTATAATAACATAATTAATCAATTTTATTGTTTCACATCAAGACTTGCTTCAACTGTGTGGATTTACATTATTTCGCCTCAATAATCCTAATAGTAAATACTATAATTGTCAATACTTAAACTTCGTACACTTGAGATAAGCAAGGGCAATTCTTAATTCGTAAAATTCGCAATCCAAATCTAATTTCGAGCGTACTTCTTTTAAATTTAAATGTTTAAATGTATCCATTTTTGGTGCTAATATTTCGATTAATTTGGTATTAGAATAAACTTTATAATTGGGTAAATATCCTAATTCAATAATTGATTGTATATGCCTGGAGAACTCAACCAAAGTTAGCTTATGCTTTTTACAAATATCTGCAATCGGAAGTTTTTCTAGAGTATCTTCGTACAAAGGAACTAAATAGTCGGGGATATTTTTTCGTTCGGGTATAGCATAATGTTTGTTTATAATATTCAAAAAATATTCTGCAAAATTAAGCATAAACAATTTACCAAGACTGCCTATCAATTCCATTTCTTTGATACTTCTGGGCGGAGAAACGGCAATTTTCTTGAGCATTATATCTGATATAATGCCTCTCTCCTGCACTCTTTCTTTTAAAGCTAAGCCCTGCCTTAAAGCTAATAGTTTTTTATAGAGAGACTCGTCATATTCTGCTTTTTTCTTGGTTCTATCATAGATAAATTTCTGTGGAGCAGATTTGGCAATATACTCGGAACCTTTATCAGTAATTGAAATTTTCCGATAAGTGTCGTCTCCATATCTAACTAATCCTTGAATAATGCACTTATTAAATATCTCGCTAACTAATTCCTCGGGAATTTCTTTGCAGATTCCAAATAAATCAAATTTATCTAATTTAAATGCTAAAACAGCTTTTGAGTTTTTACCGAGTAACAAATCTAATAGAACCGATCGGGCAAATGATTCATTGAAATTGTGAACTACTAAAAGCAGATTTTTCTTAATAAATGCTGCACGACTTTCGATTTGTTTATTTTTTTCAGGCGATAAGCAAGAGCTGCATTTACCGCATTTCTCTTTGATATCATCTTCACCAAAATAATTAAG
Source organism: uncultured bacterium (assembly GCA_942493235.1). Lineage (GTDB taxonomy): Bacteria > Bacteroidota > Ignavibacteria > Kapaibacteriales > UBA2268 > ENR-C587. Next base: position 2,713,681 of record OW818676.1, read on the forward strand.
TATATAATTTCTTTTGCAATTAGCTGTGTAAATATATTCTTCGACTAAGTCTAATTTTTTAAAAGCGTTATTTTTTCGGCGTTCTAAATCATCAAAATCAATTCCAGTATAATCAATTCCTGTGCGTTCTTTATAAAAGTAAATACCTTCGGAACTTCCAGCTCCATGATATTCTAAAATATTAGAGAAATTATAATTTTGCAAAGCTGCTTTAACTTCATCGGCTTTTAAATTATATTTATAAAGAAATCTATTTAAATCAAATTCGATTTCTTCTTGAAAGGCATTGCTTGGAACAAATCGAAGCAAAGATTCTAAAATAAAGGATTTCTGCATATCTTGGCTTTTTAAATATTCTTGAATTCTTCGAGGAGTTGAGGTAAATTTCACTGATGGATTAATACGTGAATTACCTTTAGCCATTATCCTATGTTTAGCAAATAATTTCATAATTGACGTAACTGTAAACAAGGGCAATTTCACTCGTTCGGCAATAGCATAATCATCAAGGAATATTTGATTGTCCGGTCTCTGACCATAAGTAGCACCTGTTAATTCGTATAAATATTCGTATAATTTAGCTATATCTTGCTTTGATGGATAATTACTATTAATGAAAAATAATTGCAAATCTTTATCTTCTTCTTGATATAAAATTGTACACTTTGATTCTTTGCCATCACGACCGGCACGACCGGCTTCTTGATAATAGCTTTCAAGTGTCTGAGTAAAATCACAATGAATAACATTTCGGACATTAGATTTGTCAATACCCATACCGAAAGCATTAGTTGCCACAATAACTGAATTATCCTTTTTAAAGAAATCGTCTTGAGCCTGCTTTCGGAAATTATCTTTAAGACCGGCATGATAATAACCGGCTTTAATACCAAGCTTTTTCAGTGAATCGGTAAGCGATTCGACTTTTTTTCGGGAGCCGCAATAAATCATATTAGAGCCCAGTTCAGAAGATTTGATTATCTCCGTTATTCTGTATGCTTTATCTGTGCAATTCTCAGAAAAATAAGACAAATTAGGTCTATTAAATCCCGTAATAAATCTATTAGTATTGTTCATATTTAATTGCTTGATAATATCTTCTTGCACTTCAGGGGTAGCAGTAGCGGTAAGAGCAATAATCGGAGGATTGCCTAATTCTTTGGATAAATTCGGAACGAGTAAATAAGAAGGTCTGAAGTCGTGCCCCCATTCCGAAATACAGTGGGCTTCATCTACTGCGATAAATGATGTTTTTACTTCATTCATCAAGTTAATGAACCTTTTGGATTCGATTCTTTCCGGAGCAATATAAACCATTTTGAATTCTTTATTTCGGATTTGCTCAAATTTGAGTGCAACTTCTTCTGTTGATAAAGAACTATTGATAAAGACTGCGGGAATGTTATTTTTCTCGAGTGCATCAACTTGGTCTTTCATCAGTGCTATAAGTGGAGATATAATTATTGCAATGCCATCTTTAATAAGTGCAGGCAATTGATAACAAATAGATTTACCTCCGCCTGTAGGCATTACAGCCAGTGTATTTTTGCCACTTAGAATAGACTCAATTATCTCCTCTTGACCGGAACGGAAACTTGAATACCCGAAATATTTTTTTAAATAATTATTAAGCTCTTTACCCATTTATTCACCAAAAGAGTGCTCTAAATATAAAATAATTATACTATAAGCACTCCAATTAATTATACTAATTAGCTAAATGAAGACTGTGAATCTTCTACATTTCCGCGACGTTTTTTTCTGACTACTACATAAATAATGAAGATAATTCCTCCGACAATAAGAATAGTAAATATTAATTTGCCGGTAGAAAATGTTGGCGGATAGACTGCTACCGTTCCATCAGGATTTTCAACATAAGACGGACGGCTGTACCAGAAAGCACCATGCCAAGGGGCGTAAAACATCCAGCTTGATACTTGACCCATCATATAGCCTCTCATAAGTGCTGAGGAATATCCACCGTAATCATTCATTTGATAATTTCTTGAGACACCTTGACCATCTCTCATTGAATAATTATCTACTTTGCGTGGAGTACCGTATTTAGCTCTGGCTTCATAGTTCGAAGACATACGTGTGCCTCCGAAACTACTTGATTTAGGTAATCGAGATGGTGCGGTGTAGGTACTTCTCGACGGGCTACTTGTTCTTGAGGTCTTATATGAACTCGAACGAGAGCCACCAAATGAACGGCTGCTGCTACGCGAACCTCCGAAACTTCTTCCGCCGCCACTACGCCCACCGCGAGCATATAAATCTTCAGGAAGTAATTCGCTGATCAAGAAAAAGGCAATTGCCAAAATTGTAAACCATCTAAAAAACTTAACTTTTTTCATTAAAATATCCTTTCAGTATCTATGGTATCATCTTCATTTCTGAATGTTAATTCAGCTTTAAACTCAATATCAGCCGGCACATTTTTTTTGAAAATCGAAGAAATGCCGGTTTGAGCTTTAGCAGATTTAATATGAACAAATAGGTTAGTTACACCTTCTAAAGGTTCATCATTAATAAACAGCAGAGTATTATCCAATTCTCCGTTGCTTTCGACAACAAATAAAGTTAACTGACTTGCTTCATCATCGGTGAAGCTGGGAGGAACAATTTTAAGATTATCTAAATAGTCTTCAAATATATTTTTTGTGTATAGCTCACCGTTGGAGCCTTCGTATTGAATAACAGCATCTAAAGCACCGTCTTCGTCAATATTGAGAAATATTTCTTTTAAACCGCCAATCTGCTCTCCATTATAATAGACAGCTGTCTTCTCAATTCTTCCGTTACTTTCTATTGCTAATGTAGCCATTTTAATCCTCTATTTGTTTTTATTCTTTTTTGTTTTTTTAATCTTATTGTTCTTTTTAATATTCTTATCTAAAAACTTATTATACGAAGTAAGTGTAGAAAAAGTTGTAATATAATGTTTGCCGGGGATAATATCATCTTTACTTTTATGAATACTAAGCTTTTGCTCCATAGTCTGCATAATATGAATAGGAATATTTCGTGAATTACTAATGTCGAGAACCCCACCGGAGGCAATAACCGAAGTAATTCTTAATCCTTCTTTTTGACCTTTTTCAGGTGGCAAAGTTATACTTCCCTGGCTTGTTTTAATAAATTCAAGCCTGTTACAATTTTCATTTAATGTATCAATTGTACCTTGATTGGAATATAAATAATTAGACCTAATAGCAGGGCATGGAAGTCCGTTCTCAACTAAATAATCAATATCTTCAAGCATCCATGAGCTATTAACGTTGAATTCGGAGTATTTAAAAGGGAATAGCAAAGTGTGCATAAATGCACCGCCCGGGGCGAGACCAACCTTGTTTGTGTCATCGTAAGTAGCATTGTATCTGAAACCTACCGAATCGATTTCAAGAAATACAGTTCTACCTAACCAAGGAGAATCATAATGCTTAACAGGTTCTCCAAGTGATTCACGTTCGTTAGCCTCGAAATTAATCAATTTGATTTGTAAGCAATAATTTCCTATTGAATTGATTGAATCGCATATTATCTGATGGACTTCCATTCTTTCTTTTAATAGTGGAGTTCCATAATTTATTACTATACTGTCTTTAGATGTTGAAGTATAGATTAAAGTGTCTTTCGGAATAAATTTATACTTAAACTTCGTTATAATTATGGGTTTTAATTCTGTAGTATCGGGAGTGTTCGGATTCGAATATTTAATATTTACCGAATCAATCAACTCAGGAGTTATCTGAGCTTGAGAATAAACAGATAATACACATACAATAGATATTATCATATAAGCTATTAATTTTTTGAGCATAACTTCTTTTCTTTTCTATATTAAAAAAACATACAACACATTACCAATACAAAATTATAAAAAATAATTGTATTTGACTAACTTTATTAAGCGTTTTAGTTGTTAAATTATTATATAAATATGCCGATAATATGAAGTGGACATATAAAAAATATTTATTATAAAGATAGAAAAATGCTATGGAAGGCACAAAAGTAAATAGTATAATAATTTTAATTCTATTGATATGCGGGGGGATAGCAGTATCAGAGCTACCACTGTATGCACAGGATAATCAAAACAAAGTATTCCGTAATCTCGGTGAAAAGATAAATTCGAAATTTGATGAGTTCTTGCCTAATGTTTATAAAGACACTCTATATTATAGAAAAAACATCAATAAAAAGAAAATATCAATTTATAAAGTTGAAATTAATAAATATTTATGCACTGACCCATATATAAAATCTTTCGCACCGGACCCAATTCCGATTAATGATTTCAAAGAATCGTCTGAACCAATAGAAAAGGATTATAAAATTGACCCTTCCGAACCCGATTTCTATAATTATTCAGATAGTATTAGCAGATGGGAACTTCCTAAAACTATGCAATATGGTATTTCAAGCCCATATAACGACTTACATCCGGCTTACGCACCAGACGGCAGCTTTATAGTATTTGCTTCAGACAGACCTGCTGAAGCCGGAGCTGACCGAATGAAGCATACTGATTTGTATTTATCTATCCGGAAAAAAGACGGTACTTGGACTGCACCTAAATCGCTTGGCAATAAAATAAATACCGGGCAGAATGAAATATCTCCATATATAGCTAAAGACTTTACATTGTATTTTGCTTCTAAGGGCTATAGAAACGGTAGTGCGGAAATGGTGTTTTCCGGTGAAGGTGAAAATTTATCGGATATTCAAATAATGGAAAGTAAATATAACTATGATATTATCTCTGTTAAAGCGAATTTTGTTAATGGAAAAGTAAAATACAATTCTATACCACAGAAATTAGCTTACCCAATAAATACCGAATGGGATGAAATAGGTCCTACCCTATTTAACGATTCGTTGATAATTTCTTCAAATAGGATTTCATCTACTGCATGGGGAATTGCTCAAGGTGGTTTTGATATTTACGGTTGGTGCTATGAGGTCTGCCCTTGCGACAGCCAATGCAAGCCGGTAATAGTGTATGGAAAAATTAAAGGTACTGCTTTCAAGCATTTACCGGAAGCCGATATTAAAATATATGGCATTGATAAAAATAATCAAAAAGTATTTTTAAAAGACTTGATAGTTGGCAAAGAAGCAAAATACTCGGTAGAATTGCCATGGCATTGCAATTATTATTTCGAGCTTAGTCATAATTGCAGCAATATCGGAATAATAAAAGATTCTATTTGCCCGAAAAATCCTTGTAGAGTTGATTCTGTTCAAGAAATTCGCTTGGACTTTGAAATCGATGGTAACTGCCCGGGCAGATTAGCCGAAGACTGTCCGGACTGCCCGGATAGATGCTTGCCTTATAATTTTGACGTTGATATAATCTGTGATAAGGACAGTTTGAATTTCGCCGGCGATTTGATTTTAATACAGAATAATTTTGAAAAGCAAAGAATTAAAATATATAAACCCGGTAGGTACAAATTCAAAATCAGACAAGAAGACAAACGCACTGACGATATTACTATCCGCTATGAAAGCGAATGCTTGAGACAGGATCAATATATTGAAAAAAAATACGAGCATAATTGTAATCCTGATTCTATTGATAACTTCAAGTTAATTATGGAATTACCTGACCAATGCTGCTCAAATTCCTGCAAGTTTAAGCTAAGCGGCAAAATCAAATGTGAAGACGGAGCTAATATTATTTCTGGAAAAGTCAGTATTATTTCAATCAAAGACGGAGGAATATATACTGCCGAGCCAAATTCCAATGGTGATTATGAAGTTACTATTTCTCAATTATCTAATACAGGATTGTTCAAAGTATCTTTCGGTGAAAACGAATGCAGAAAAGAGTACAAGTTAGTTCATAAATGTACTGCTGGCGATATAAAGAATTTCGACATAGTTATTCCGTCTCCGTGCTGCAAGGAGTGTAATTCGAGAGTAAATATAGAGGGATTAATCTCTCCCGACAAATATAATTGTACTCTAAGCGGGAAAATCACCGTTATTGATTTGGATAAAAAGCTCAGATATTCAACTACTACTAATGAATCCGGTAAATTTTCAATTAAAGTAGATTTCTCAAAAAATTATAGAGTAATCTATGAGAACAACTGCACTCAAGAGAAAATCCGAAAAAATATAAATCTTGAAAAATGTCCTGACCAAGATATAAAAATCTCATTATTATTTGAAGTAAAAGGTCAAAATGACCTGATTGATATTGCAGGGTTTAATGTTCCATTTTTCGTTACCGGATATTGGAAGCCAAACACAAAGAATAACTTGTTTGAGCTATTAGAAAAATTCAATAATCCGAATTACGGCAAGGGCAGCACTTGCTGCATTAATGACCCGGCAAGTGATTTCGACGAATCCTTTAATAAAATCAACTATTTGGAATACTCTGACTCTGTTACGAAAATAATTAAGCAGACAAAAGATTTTGTGATTAATAAGATTAAAACTATAGAATGCGGATGTGAAAATAAACCCGACAAAATCAGGATAGTATTCACCGGATATTCTGACAATCGTGATATTGAATGTGAATGTATTTATTCCGAAAATAGCATTAACGAGTTCGGAATTATAATCGATAAAGGCGACGCTATAAATAATTATACTTTATCTGAATTAAGAGCATACTATACCGCAAAGGAAGTACTAAATCTATTACAAAACAATGAAATATATAATCAATATGCTGATTTAATCGAAGTAGTAGCAATAGGAGCCGGTGAAAGCATTGATAACGAAAAAGCAGATAAAATCAAGCGAAGCGTTGAAATCAATTTCGAAACCATATTCAATAATTACTATGGAAAACGATAGCAGCACAGTGATAGAGTTTCAATACAAATAATTCTTAAAATCAATAATTAGTTTACACCGTTTTTCGAATACGGTTTTAAAGCGGATATTATTGATAAAGCATTTTCAAAACCGGATTCGACTGTCTTTATGCTTGTTATCCCGTCGTAATATCCATCAAGATGCAAAACATTATAAGCATTATTTAAGTCTTTGAGTAGTTTTTTATCAATTTTTGCTAAATTAGTCTGATAAAATTCAATTGCTTTTCTGCCTCTTTTTTTAGGAATATTTTTAATATCAAACAAAAAGTCTAACGCAAATAAAACACCTGAATATGCTGTTCCGCAGGCAATTTTGACATATTTCTCATCAACATAAAACCTATCTTCTTTACCTGCAGATTTTAATATTTCGGTAGCATTATCAAGATAACGCATTGCTTCTTTATATGGGTCTTCATACTTCATAAATAACCGTAATTATTTTATTACTTAAAGCATTAGTGACGAAAACTTTAAATTAATATTGAAGATTGATTTTATTTATAAAAACAAAATTTCAGCTCGATATTTCAAGTTATTGGTTCTACACTATTATGAGCTTATTGTATTGGTGGTTGGAGGCAGGGAATTAATTTGAAATATACACGTCATCATACAACGCACTACCTAATGTGGCTCAAACGTGTATCCCCTGTTTTTTGATATTAATTTTTCCCATCTTAAAACATGGAAAAACCATATTATTAGAACTCAATACGAGAGAATGACAAAATCAAACCATATTATTTTATCCTAAATCCAATCAATTGCATCTAACATAAAAATATTATGCTCTGAAAAAAATATATTTTTGTTTATTCGTCCCTTATATATTGAATTTTAAATTGAACGTTTTTTAAGAATAATGGAGTTATTTAATGAAGACACTAAGTGCATTGCCGAATGCTGTACCCGGATTAGAATATTTGGGTTTATCAAATGTTAAAAAAGTGTATTGGAACCATAATACACCCAAATTATATGAAGATGCAATTAAGAATAAAGAAGCTATTATTTCTCACTTAGGACCGCTTGTAGTCAACACCGGCAAGATAACCGGCCGCTCTCCTAATGATAAATATGTAGTAAAAGACGAATTTTCTGCCGATAAGGTTAACTGGGGGAAGACAAATGTACCTTATGAACCACATAAATTCGATATGCTTTTTGAAAGAGTTAAAGCATATTTACAAAACAGAGAACTATATATAGAAGATGCTTACGCCGGAACAGATGATAATTACAAATTGCCTATAAGAGTAATTACTCTTTATGCTTGGCAAGCACTCTTTGTACGTAATATGTTCATCAGATTTAAAGATAGAGAAGCTTTAAAAGGCTTTTCACCCGAATTTACTGTGATAGCAGTACCAAATTTCTTGGCTAATCCCATATTAGATGAAATTAATTCCGAAACATTCATTATGATTAATTTCACTAAAAAAATTGTATTAATAGGCGGTACTCACTATGCCGGTGAAATCAAAAAATCAATTTTTACTGTTATGAATTATATTCTTCCATTAAAAGGCGTTATGGGTATGCACTGTTCAGCTAATGTCGGCAAAGACGGTGATTCTGCGTTGTTATTCGGTTTATCCGGTACAGGTAAGACTACTCTATCGGCTGACCCGAACAGAGCTTTAATCGGTGATGACGAACACGGCTGGAGTGAAAACGGTATCTTTAATTTCGAAGGTGGCTGCTATGCTAAGGTAATTAGATTGTCTGCCGAAGCCGAGCCTGAAATATGGGAAACTACTCGCAAATTCGGCACTATTTTAGAAAATGTCGTTCTTAATGATGAGACAAGAATGGTTGACCTATATGACGACTCTATGACTGAAAACACCAGAGCTTCATATCCGCTAACTCACTTATCTAATATTGTTACCGATGGTAAAGGCGGGCATCCGAAAAATATTATTTTCTTAACTGCCGATGCTTTTGGCGTGTTACCTCCGATTTCCAAATTAACTCCTGAGCAGGCAATGTATCAATTCCTATTGGGCTATACTGCAAAAGTTGCCGGAACAGAAAAAGGTATTACCGAACCTCAAGCTACATTCTCTACTTGCTTCGGTGCTCCGTTTATGCCTTTGCATCCGAGCGTATATGCAAATATGCTTGGCGAGAAAATTAAAAAGCACAATGTAAAATGTTGGTTAGTTAACACCGGCTGGACAGGTGGACCTTATGGCGAAGGTCATCGAATTTCTATTAAGCACACAAGAGGATTATTAAATGCTGCTTTAGAAGGCAAATTGGATAATGTCGAATATTGGATAGACCCAATCTTCGGATTGAGTGTTCCTTCTAAGTGTGAAGATGTGCCTACCGAGATATTAAATCCTAAAAACACTTGGACTAATAAAGACGCTTATGATATTAAAGCTAAAGATTTAGCCTCAAGATTTAAAGAGAACTTCAAGCAATACGACGCTTATGTAAATGATGATATTAGAAAAGCGGCTCCCCTTGCTTAATTATTTAATTTAAAGGCAGTATCTATAAAAAGCCTTTTACCAAACTGCAATATTAATTATTATTTCAATCAACCCCACGCTTCAGCGTGGGGTTTTGCAAATAACGTACTTGTATCTCCATTTGTAAAGCAGAGCCTGACTAAAATTTGTCATTAACAGGTACCTTTACAGTTGCACTGTAATTGTAGAGGTAATGACACAAAGTAAAATAGTCATTCTTAACAAAGTGAAGAATCCAGAAAAATCTATATGTTCATAATTCTGGATTCTTCTTTACACTCAGAATGACGATTTGGCTATATTATTTGTTACTCTTTTTCTTCCGATTCTTTTGTACCGGTCATGGCTTTTAGTATATCTACTCCGGTTACTGTTTTAATTGTTTCGCTTAGTTGAGCGATAGAGCCGGGTATTTGATTAACTAATCTTGAGAATGAACCATTCTCTGAGCTATTACCACCACTGTCAACCATAGTTAATTTATCAATCTTAATGCCGTTTAGAGTACCGGTAAGTGATTCGATAATCTTAGGCAACATTACAAGTGTATAAATCTTCTCGGAATTACTACCGGCATCGGCAAATGCCAGCATATTTTGCTTTAACACATTGAGCTGAGCTTCACCGTCGGCAATTATCTGCGATGCGTGACCACGAGCTTCAAGCTCGTAAGCTTCTTTTTTAGCTTTAGCCGGTTCGATAACATCCGCGATTAATTTTTTCTGCTGTAATATAATTCTTTGGGCTTCGAGCTCTTGCTCAAATAGAACTTGGGCTTTTTGCCCGGCAACTATGGCTTCTTTTTCTTTAATAACAGCATCTTTTTCAAGTTCTGCTTTTTTAATTCTCAAGTTGTTATTTTCGATTTCGATTAATTGATTTGCACGCGTTTTAGCAATTGCAACATTTTGCTGAGATTCAATCTGAGCAGTTTCGATTTCTTGTTTAGAGCGGGCTTTTGCTGTTTCTGCTTTTTGCTTTGCGAGAGCCTCGGCTTCTTCTGCTTCGGCTTGTCTGTCTGCTTCGGCTTTTTTAGCATTAGAGACTACTTCGGCAGATTTCATTCTACCGATAGAATCCATATATCCTCTGTCGTCAGATATATTAGTGATTTTTAAAGTATCTAACTGAATACCGAGCTTCTGCAAATCAATATCTGCTTCATCCATCAATACTTCGGCAAATTTCATTCTGTCTTCGTTGACTTCTTCGGGCGTAAGCGAGGCAAGCACTCCGCGTAAGTTACCTTCTAATGTTTCCTTAGCAATTTTTTGAATTTCAGCTTCTGTTCTTTGCAAAAACCTTTCTACGGCATTACCGAAAGTTGGCTCTTTTGAATCAATTTTAATATTTGCTATTGCATCTACTGCCAGCGGAATACCACCTTTGGAATACGCATTTTGAATACTTAACTCTAAAGGTATTGTTTCAAGTGACATTTTTGCGGCTTTTTCAAGAAACGGAAGCCTAACAGCACGACCACCGCGAATTATTCTATAGCCGACTATAGAACCGTCCGGGAGTGACCTTTTACGACCGGATAGAATTACTACTTCGTTAGGTTGGGCAATTAATAACAGCCTTGATATTGCTATTAAAATAATAAATATTGCAGCAAGTGCTATACCTGCTAATACAAAAACTCCTTCAACTTCCATAATTTTACTCCAAATAGTTAAAAATCTGCTGAAACAATATATGCAGTGTTACTTTTTATATCGGTAATTAAAACTTTTTCTCTCATTTTAAATTGCTCAATATCCGTACTTTCGTCTATTACGGCACTAAGCTCTATACTTTGACCTTTGCATTGGGTCTGCACTTTTCCTCTTCCGTTTTTATTTATGTTAATGGTTACAATTGCCTGTTTACCGATTAATTCCGATAAATCTAATGACTGACCGCTTTCTGATTCGGCTAAATATTTCATTAATTTATAGCCGAACCAACCCGCAAATCCTCCCATTGCTATCGAAGATAAAAATGTAATAAAAGGAATAAATGATAAGTAACTCAGTACAGTGCCGGTTAGCCCGAAAAATGCAGTGAAATATACTATATTGCGAAAGCTGACTAACTTAACAGAGTCTGCCGTATCATTTTTGGAAATCTCCGTATGCTGTACATCTATATGAGAGAGTGAACTGTCTGAATGTATATCAAGACTGTGCCCGGTCTCTGTGTGCAAATCCAAATGTCCGTGAACATCTGTGCTCTGGTCTCCACCGGCAAATAGTGAAAATCCGAGCAGTCCGCCGCCCAGTATTAAACAAAATAGATATAGCTCAAACATTTTATTCTCCGGTCTTTCTCAAATAGAAAAAATAAAATTAAGTAATTTAGAATTAAAAACCAAATCTTAAATCATTTTCTACTTGAAATAATATTTTTAATTCCAATTATTGATATTAGACCCGTCGATTTGTATTGCCCCAAATTAAGCCACACTCCGACTTTGAAGAATTATTACTAAAGATTAACAATCGGTTTATAGGTTCTTCGCTATTATATGTGGGTAAGCAAATTAAGAAATCTTTCTTACAACAGCGTTAGCTGTTGAACATCGGTAATAAACATTGTTTAGTCCCCACACTCTTTCTCCCAGTTTTGTTGTTAAAACAAGAGAGTGGTGTTGGTGTATCTCATTATGTTACCGATGTTTAACTCCTACCGGAGTTAAGATATTAAATCATTGATGTTTATCAAATAATATATCCAAAATCAATATTTGATATATTAAGGTTATGATTATACTAATAATAAATATTTGTTAACCCACTTAAAATAGCGAAACTCATTTATCTCTGTAGTTTCTTCAATGGGCTTATTTGAAAATTTTGCAATTAATAGTGTCCATTTCGGACAAAGGGTACCAGGTGTTTCGCTCAAAGGGTACCACTATAGCCAACCAAAAATTCAATACAAAAATAATAAATTCTTACCTCTTGTAGCATCTTTTTTTCTTATATTTTCTTTCTAAGCGAAAGGCCCTTTTAATTCCAATTTGTAAGCATTGTGAACTAATCTGTCGAGAACGGCATCTGCAATAGTAGAGTCATCAATCAGATCGTGCCATTTGCTAATTGGCAACTGTGAAGTAACAATAGTCGCCCTCTTACCATATCTGTCTTCAATGATTTCTAAAAGGTCGAGCCGATTTTGAGTGTCAAGTTTAGCAAGCCCAAAATCATCAAGAATAAGCAAATCCTGACGTGCAATTTTTTCAATTTCTTTGATATAAGTATTGTCAGAACGTCTCATTTTCAAGCTACTTAGCAGTTTTGATAAATTGTAATAAACTGTTTTGTATCCCATAAAGCAAGCTTGATTTCCCAGAGCAGAGGCGATATGACTTTTACCAACTCCCGTTGCTCCGGTAATAATAATATTTTCTTTCTTTTCAATAAAATCACAACTTGCAAGCCTTAAAAAAGTGTTACGGTCTAAGTTCCTTTCTGTATTGCAATTTACTTCTTCAGTGCAAGATTGATAGCGGAACTTTGCCGTTTTAATAAGATTTTGTAATTTCTTGTTTTGCCTATCGTCCCACTCGGATTGCACTAAATAATTGACTAATTCATCGTTTGTCATTTCCTGACTTGCTCTACTTGTAAGCAATACTTCGTAAGCTCTTACTATACCGTATAGTTTCATCTGGTTGAGCTTTGTAATTGTTTGATTTTGCATTTTTAATTTCCTATTGTAATTGATTTATGCTTTAAATAATATTTATTGTAATTGTATTATCATTGTCGAATATTTAATTTTTTCGCGAGATATAAGTGTTTATATACTATGTACTTTGTAAATATCCTCATATCTTACCGTAATATTGTGCTCCTCTTATATTTTCATGATTCGGGGTTTGATATTCAATTTCATCTTCTAATGATATTTTATCATAATTGCTTGCCAAAATGTTTTTTATAGTCCTATAGTTATAACTGTTGAACTGTATCGCTCTGTTGCAGGCTCGGTTCAATCGCTCGTAACCAACTTTCTTTCCATAACTTAATATGCCGATACAGGACTTATAAGCCTGTTCGGGATGCTTCTTAGAACTGAGTACTTCATTGATTACTGTTTCAGTTTCTGCTCCAATTGCTCTTGCCCAAGTAATGAACTTCTCAGGGCTCCATTGGCTGACAAATTGATGAGTGCTCGGTAAATGTTCGGCATTAGTCGTATATTGATATTTTCCGTAATTCCTTTGGTGATATGCGATTCGCTCTCCTTTGCAATAGATGGATAAGGCAGAGTTTGTGTATTGTATTTTCACTTTCTGCCCTATATAGCTGTAAGGAATACTATAATAATGCTCATCAACTCCGAACCATATATGAGAGTTTTTATAAACTGTTGCCTGAGAGTATCTCTTTATTTCATAGTTGATTATAGGTAATTCTTGTAGTTCTTGCTCTTCTATTTCTGTAAATAGTTCTCGTCGGCTATAGTCTTTATTTTGAAATTTAGTGTTGTTATGAATATCTAATTTTTCTAATATTCTTGTGTTTAAATCTTGAATCGAGAAAAATTGTTCATTTCTGAGTGTAGCAAATACTCTTGTATAGCTTATGTTAACTGCACTTTCTACCAATGCTTTATCTCTTGGCTTGTAACTCCTTGTCGGTAATATTGTTGTGTTATAGTGCTCAGAAAAATCAGCAAATATCATGTTTAACTCTGCTTCATATTTGCTTGCTTTAGTTACTGCGGCTTTTAAATTGTCGGGAACTATTGCCAATGGTACACCACCAAAATAGCGGAGGGCATTCTCTACTGCTTTAATAAAATGCTCTGTTTTCTGGCTCGGGACTGCCTCTATATAGGTTAATTGGCTTGCTCCTAATATTGCTATAAATACTTCAACTTCAATTACTTCCGATGTCGCTTTATTTACATACTGTAACTTCTTACCTGTAAAATCCACATACATTTTGTCGCCGGATTTGTGCTCTAAGTGCATTGTTACTTCATTGGCTTTTAACCAATTTTTATAATGTTGGCAATATTGTGTGTAATTATATCCATCTGGATGCCTGATTTTATACTCTGACCACAATAACTGCTTTGTTACTCCCGTTCGCTTTAACTCCTTTTCTATTTCGGGGCATTGCTCTAATAATATTTGAAAGCGGTCTTTACTTGGTAATTCTTGATTTCTCATCAGTATTTCAAGCTCTCCTTCACTCTTTTGCTTGATTGTGTCGTAATCTATACCTATTGATTTATATAGCAATACGTATTTTGTTACGCATTTTCGGGATATGCCTAATAGCATGCATATTTCACGATAGCTTTTACCATCATTATGAAGTTTAATGATTTGTTTGATATTGTACATTTCTAAACCTTTGTTTGCCATTTACTGCTCAATTATTAGTTGCAAAACTAATTATCTTCACAGCTAAATAAATTCCAATTATTTATTCTTTTGGCTGGCTTAGAAGTGGTAACCTTTCACCGAAATGAATGGTAACCTTTCACCGAAATGGGTGGTAACCTTTCACCGAAATGGGTGGTAACCTTTCACCGAAATGGGTGGTAACCTTTGAGCGAAATATCCAATTAATAGTTCGCTTTCAAAAGATAGTTTTTCCCAATTCCCGTTAAATTCATTCCAAATATCTTCTTCTAATTTACTTCCATTGACTAAGCCTAATATTCATTGTTTTTTAAGCTCAGGGACTAATCGCCCAAAATTGCCTATCTTCATATTTAAGGCAGAAGGTGAACGCCCAATAATATTTGCATACTTAATTATTGTAGGATTAGTTTTACTACTGCTTTTAAATGGTACTTTATAATAAACATTAAAAGCAATAATAGTTTCTTAGCGGTTCCAATTATTTTTTGCCATTTTTATTTTCTATTATATCAAGAAAATCAACACAGTAATCTCCAAGTACATCATCTAATAATTTCTTTGTAAAATCAGAACTTCCAGTTAATATTTGCGAAAACACTTCTATCCTATCATCAGTTGATAGTTGATTTAACAACTCATCATTTCTGAAGAAATTCATAAAATCATCTCTTGTAAATTCTTGATTTGTATATATCATATTTAACAATTTATAAAAATAGAAACTTAACAATAATATATTAAAAAATACAAATAGAAAATATATTTCCCTCAAAAAAAAAAACCTCTCTTAACCATTGTCAAGAGAGGTTTTAATATCAAATACAAAAGAGATTAGTCTTTTACGAAAGTCATACCGATTTTAATTGCTTGCTCGTTTAGAGGAATCAATTTATGGTGTCTCTCTGGTAAAGCTTTATATAAAGCTTTAACTAATGTTTCGTAAGGAACGGTTTTGCGAGCTTTCAAGAAAGCACCCAAAATAATCATATTTAAAACTTTCATGTTTTTCAATTTGAGAGCTTCTTCACTACCGGGTACGCAAATAATAGTTATGTCTTTGCGGGTAGGAGGATTAAGTACGCTTGCACTATCATAGATAATAGTACCGCCTACTTTTACTCTTGATTCAAATTTATCAACTGAAGGCTGGTTTAGAGCTACAGCAGTATCAAACATAGAAATGATAGGGGAGCTAATCGGTTTGTCCGAAACTATAGTTATACAATTAGCAGTACCGCCTCTCATTTCAGGACCATAAGATGGCATCCAGCAAACTTCTTTGCCTTCAATCATTCCGGCATAAGCGAGCATCATACCCATAGAGAGAACGCCTTGTCCTCCAAATCCTGCGAAAATTGCTTCTTCTGTCATATTACTTTACCTCCGGAACTTTAATGTCACCAAGCGGATAGAAAGGAATCATCTTTTCTTCCACGAATTTATTAGCATCAAGAGCACTTATTTTCAAATTAGAAGGACAGTTAGAAACTATCTCAACTAAGCAGTATCCCAAACCTTTTTTCTGATATTCGATAGCATTTTTAATTGCTTTTTTAGCTTTACGAACATTAGAAGGAGTGTGAACTGACTGACGAGTAACATACGCTACGCCGGGCAAATGAGAAAGTAACTCGCTGATTTTAAGCGGATAGCCCATAGTATCGCAGTCTCTTCCATAAGGAGAAGTAGTAGTAATCATACCCTCTAAAGAGGTAGGAGCCATCTGACCGGAAGTCATACCATAGATACCATTATTGATAAATATAGTTAAGATGTTCTCGCCACGGTTAGCTGCATGCAAAGTTTCGGCAGTACCGATAGCGGCTAAGTCGCCATCGCCTTGGTACGAGAATACAATTTTCTCAGGGAATAATCTTTTAACTGCTGTAGCACAAGCACAAGCTCTACCGTGAGCAGCTTGCTCCATATCAACATTTAAATAGTTATAAGCAAATACCGAGCAACCAACCGGAGCTACGCCGATAGTCTCGCCCTCTATACCCATCTCTTGAATAACTTCTGCTAAAATTTTATGAACAGTACTGTGACCACAGCCTGGACAATAATGGAAAGCAGCATCTTTCAAAGTGGTAGGTTTAGCATATACTAAATTTTCAGGGCATACTATAGAATTATTTGTCATATCGCTCATTATTTGCCTCCATTGATATATACTTTTTCAAAATGCTCTAAGATTTCTTCAGGTGAAGGAATCATGCCGCCCATTCTACCGTAGAATTCAACTTGAGTTGCACCGTTAATAGATAAACGAACGTCTTCGACCATTTGTCCGGCATTCATTTCTACATCGAGTACGCCTTTAACTTTTTTGCCGGTTTGATTGTAAATCTCAGTTGGGAAAGGATACAAAGTAATCGGACGGATAAGACCAATTTTATAACCTTTAGCTCTTCCAAGCTCCATAGCTTTAGCACAAATTCTTGCACCCAAGCCAAAACCGGTAAATAAATATTCTGCATCTTCTAAATTAGCAGTTACATATCTAACTTCATCTTTTTCAACTACTCTATATTTAGCTTGAAGACGGTGATTAATTTCTTCCATTTTCTCCGGTTGAATATGAAGAGAAGTAACATAACGAGCTTCTTTTCTATCGCCTTTGCCATTAGTAGCCCATTCAGGGAACTCAGTTTTTCTTGGCATTTGGTCGAATAATTCAACTTTTTCCATCATTTGACCGATAGCACCATCAGCCAAAATCATAACAGGATTTCTATATTTTTCAGCTAATTCAAAACCTAATTTAACGAAATCAACCATTTCTTGAACAGAAGAAGGAGCCAAAGTGATTAATTTATAATCGCCGTGACCGCCGCCTTTAACAGCTTGAAAATAGTCTGATTGTGATGGTTGGATAGTGCCTAAGCCCGGTCCTCCACGGCTAACATTAGCCAAAACGCAAGGCAATTCAGCACCTGCTATATAAGAAATACCTTCTTGCATCAAGCTCATTCCCGGGCTGGAAGAAGTAGTCATAACTCTTTTGCCTGTACAGGCACCGCCATAAATCATGTTAATTGCAGATACTTCGCTCTCAGCTTGCAATACTACCATTCCGGTTCTTTTATTTGCGTCAATTGCAAGATATTCAAGTACTTCGGACTGCGGAGTAATAGGGTATCCAAAATAAGCATCGCATCCAGCTCGTATCATAGCTTCTGCTAATGCTTCATTTCCCTTCATTAATTTTATTTCGCCCATTGCGTCTCCTTAAAATTCTTTTGGGTATTTGTAAATTCAATTATTTATTAATTTTTCTATAAACTGTAATTGCCGCATCGGGGCAAACTAATGAACAGCTTGCACAGCCGGTGCAGTTCTGGTTAATCGTAATAGCATATCTGTAGCCATGTTGATTAATTGTGCCTGATAGACCAATTGTCTTTTCCGGGCAAGCATTGATGCATACTTCGCATCCTTTGCACTTTTCAATATCGACTATAATTTCGCCTACTGCTTTTGCCATATTATTTCCTTCTTCTTATTAAAGTATTTATCTTTAAATGTACATTATTTATACAAACTCGTATAAAATATTATTTCTTAAATATTTCATACATAAAAAAAATGCAAGTTAATAACTTTAAACGAGATTTCAAATTATTTTATAAAAATTCTTTGAACTTTTATATTATGTAATACTCGCTTTTAATTGAAATTATTAAAGATAATGATGTTGTAAATATTTTATTATTTTATATTTATCTGATATGCTATAATAAAAATATTACTTGAGCAACAATTTAAAACTAAGACAATATTTGAACCCTGAATAAGTAATTTAACAACTTTGGTAATTCTAAACAAGAAAATTGGTATTGAATTATTTAGAAAACAAAAAGCAAATCCGATACTCTTATTAAATTCAAAGTTATTCATTATAGTTAAGTTGATACTGTACTGATTACTTTCTCAAAAGCAATTTATTAACAGTATTATTTTTTATTGTTATTTTTAATATATTTTTGTAATTTAACAATCCTTAATTGAAAGCCATTAGATTAACTATATAGAAAATCATATAATTGCTAATAATAAATAAATGAAATAATCAGATACTATGCTTTTTAACTCAATAGATTTTGCAATATTTTTACCGATTGTTTTTATACTTTATTGGTTTGTAACTAATCGAAATTTAAGACTGCAAAACTTTCTTATCGTAGCATCGAGTTATTTGTTTTATGGCTGGTGGGATTGGAGATTCTTATCTTTATTGTTGTTCAGTTCTTTAGTTGACTTTTTTGTTGGTTGCGGCTTATCAAATCAAGAAAATCCTGTTAAAAGAAAGCTGCTTATCTCCATCAGTATTATTGTTAATCTCGGATTTCTCGGTTTCTTCAAGTATTTCAACTTCTTTGCTGATAATTTCGCGACAGCATTTTCATTTTTCGGTATGGATATAAATCCGGGTTCATTAAACGTAATTCTGCCGGTCGGAATCAGTTTCTATACATTTCAGATACTTAGTTATACAATTGACGTATATAAGCGAAAACTCGAACCGACTAAGGATTTCATTGCATTTTCGGCATTTGTAAGCTTTTTCCCTCAGTTAGTTGCCGGACCAATTGAAAGAGCGACCCATTTACTACCTCAATTTTACCGAAAACGTACTTTTGATTATTCCAAAGCAGTTGATGGAATGCAGCAGATACTAT
This sequence comes from uncultured bacterium, assembly GCA_942493235.1. Taxonomy (GTDB): domain Bacteria; phylum Bacteroidota; class Ignavibacteria; order Kapaibacteriales; family UBA2268; genus ENR-C587. The sequence goes on from OW818676.1 coordinate 2,733,068, forward strand.
GGGGGCTATTTAAAAAGATTGTAATTGCAGACAACTGTGCCGAATTCGCCAATTTGATTTTCAATAACTCATCAAATTATTCAGGTAGCACATTAGTGCTGGGTGCTTTATTCTTTACGATTCAAATCTATGCGGACTTTTCTGGATATTCGGATATTGCAATTGGAACCTCTCGCCTCTTTGGCTTTGAGCTGATGCGTAATTTTAATTTCCCTTACTTTTCGAGAGATATTGCCGAGTTCTGGAGACGCTGGCATATTTCGCTATCTACTTGGTTCAGAGATTATTTATACATTCCAATTGGCGGTAGCAAAGGCAGTCTACGGACTAAAGTTCGTAATACCTTTATTATATTTATAGTAAGCGGTTTTTGGCATGGTGCAAATTGGACTTTTGTTGTCTGGGGGGCATTAAATGCAATCTATTTCTTACCGCTACTATTGACCAATAGTAATCATAAAAATATAGGTATTGTAGCAGAGGGAAAGTTGTTCCCTACATTAAAAGAATTCTTTATGATACTAATAACTTTCGGACTTACGGTATTTGCATGGATATTTTTCAGGGCAGAAAATATGACACATGCTATAAATTATATTTCCGGAATATTCTCTATGTCATTATTTATTATTCCTCAATTTGAAGGAATTGAAAAAGCGATAACAAGCCTACTTTTGGTAATATTTTTTATGCTTATTGAATGGAATGGCAGAGAGCAGCAGTATGCAATTGCTCAATTAGGAATCAGATGGAGGCTACCTCTTAGATATACATTTTATTATGCTTTGATTTTAATAATAGTATTCTTCGGCGGTAAAGAACAACAATTTATTTATTTTCAATTTTAAGCTATGAATTGTAAATTATGAAAAAGTTTCTATATAAATTCTTACTCTTTTTATTACCACTGATAGCATTATTTGTTTTTATTGAGTTTTCTTTACGAAATATTGACAGTATTTACGAATTAAAACGCAATGGTATAATTACTCAAAGCGATAGTATAGAAATACTAATTATGGGCAATTCGCATGCAAATGATGGGATAAACCCGACCTGCTTCAGGCTTAATGCTTATAGCTTAGCCAATGCTACTCAATCGCTTTTATATGATAAAGAATTGCTATTAAAATATCTTCCCAAACTAAAAAATCTAAAATATGTTATTTTCAGCATAGATTATCCTTCATTATATTGGGGATTTATCGAAGAGAGAGATTTCTTCTACTATAATTATTTCGGAATAAATATTAGAAATAAGAGCTATTTAAAAGAAAATCTTTCTTTCTTTTTCTATGTCTATTCACCATTAACTTCAATAAAACTTTTGTATAGTAACACCTTTATTAATAAGAAAAACAAAATGATTAATGGCTGGACAGGTTACGATTTCACTAATTACAATACACTAACAAGAGAATATGCTGTCAAAAGAGTAGAAAATTTCAATAATGATATAAAAAATTCAAAAGAGCATAATTATATTTGCAAGGAATTTGAGTCTTTGATTATTTATCTATTAGATAGAAATATTACTCCGATATTAATTACTCCGCCCTGCCATAAGTATTTAACTGAATGCTTAGATAGCAATATCCAAAAAATTAATTCTGATTACATTCAATATTTAACCCAAAAATATAATTTAAAGTATTTGAATTCCGAAGCAGACACTGCATTTAAGTCCAATCATTTTGTTAATGTTGACCATCTGAATAAGATTGGAGCCGAAAAATATACTAAAATGCTCGATAGACTTCTCTTTGAATAAATTCAAACACTGTTTTGACCAAAATATTTGATAAATTTGTATTGAATTATTAATTTAATTTTCGGAGCTATTATTGAACTTCATTACTAAGAAATATCACTATACCCTAAAAAAAATCATTTATTTATTTAATAATCGTTTTTTTAAAAATGAGTTTATTGATTTACTTGCCAAATATACAATAGTATTTTCAGTTTTCTGGGGTATATTGTTTCTATTTTCAATCATTATAATACCGATTAATACAGAGATAGATTACTCTCAAGAAATTTACTCCGATAATGGCGAACTGATTCACGCATTTCTCAGTAATGACCATAAGTGGCGATTAAAAACTGATTTGGATATGGTCTCTCCCCTTCTAATCAAGTCAATTATAAATAAAGAAGATAAATATTTTAACTATCATTGCGGATATAATCCCTATTCAATATTAAAGGCATTTTTTAATAATTTTACTTCAGGCAAAGTTAATTCTGGAGCTTCAACAATTTCTATGCAAGTAATCAGATTAATTGAGAAAAGAGACCGAACATATATCAATAAATTTATCGAAATATTTAGGGCTGTTCAATTAGAAATATTCCATTCAAAAGATGAAATACTTGAGCTGTACTTGAGCCTTCTGCCCTATGGCGGGAATATTGAAGGAGTGGAGTCGGCTTCTTATATTTACTTTAATACTCCACCATCTCGTTTAAGCTTAGCCCAATCGGTAACGCTTGCTATTATCCCGAATAACCCTAATTTATATAGAATTGACCGTTCTACAAATGTAATGAATTTCAGAAATAAATGGCTGAAGATATTTAAAACAAAAAACACATTTGAAGCAAATGCAATTGATTATGCCCTTAGTGAGAGTATTGTTAGTGCCCGGTACGAGATGCCAAACCTTGCCCCACATTTCTGCGATTTTATAAAATCAAATTTCCACGATAAACTTGTAAATTCCAGCATAAATTTAAGAGCACAAAACGAAATTGCAAATATATTAAAGAATTACAACAACATATTGAAATCAAAAGGAATTACTAATTCCTCAGCACTTGTAATAGATAATTATACTCATAAAGTTATTGCATATTGCGGTTCAGTCGATTATAATGATACTATTTCCGAAGGTCAGAATAATGGAATTACTGCCGAGCGTTCACCCGGCTCTACATTAAAAGCCGCCCTCTATGCTCTGGCTTTCGATAAAGGTCTTTATACACCTAAATCAATAATCAATGATATTCCTACCGAATTTAACGGATATATACCCGAAAATTTCGATTTAAAATTCTACGGTCCGGTTAGTGTTGAATTTGCTTTGTTCAGTTCATTGAATATTCCGGCAGTTAAAGTATTACAAAAAATTGGATTAGATAATTTTCTTCAAATATTAAAATTCGGAGGATTCAAATCAATTAGCAAAGACTCAAAAAAGTTAGGATTATCAATGATTCTTGGTGGCTGTACTGCTAATTTATTTGAGCTAACTCGATTGTTCTCGGCTTTTGCCTGCCAAGGTAAATTATATAATATTAGCTATTTCAGTAATAAAACTGATGATAATTTTGTTCAGTTATTTTCGCCCGAAGCTTCTTTTCTTATTAATGATATTTTATCTGTGAAAGACAATCGCATTGAAACTCAAGCAATTAAGATACGTAATATCAAAATTCCAGATATTGCATGGAAGACAGGTACTTCGTTTGGAAAACGCGACGCATGGACTATAGGATTTAATTCTCGATACACCGTTGGAGTTTGGTCTGGTAATTTCAATGGTAACGGTTCTCCTTTTATTATCGGTTCTGAAATTGCTTTACCGATAGTCTGCGATATATTTAATTCATTACCAAATACAAATACAAATACAAAAAAAATCAAGTTAACCAAAAATCTTGCTCATCGATATATCTGCAGATCCTCCGGAAAAGTACCGAATGAATTCTGTACAGAATTGGTTCAGGATTATTATATCGGTAAAGTTACAAATTCTGAAAAATGTGATATTCATAAGCAAATATTTTTATCAAGCGATTCAAGTGTCGAATACTGCACCGGTTGCTTACCCGATACAGGCTATATAAAAGCTGTATTTCCGGTATTTGAACCTTCGCTTACTATGTGGTTCGAGCAAAACAGCATCAACTACAGGAGTATTCCAAATCATAATCTCGAATGCAAGGCTAAATTCACCGGCGAAGGACCGATTATTATCTCTCCAAGCTCAAATTATGTTTATTATATTGAGCAGGGGGCTGAACAGGAAATATCACTTCAAGCAATTAATAGAATTAATAAAGGAAGTATTTATTGGTATATAGACGGTACATTTTATAATAAAAGCAAGACCGGAGAAAAGATATTCTTTAAGCCGGAGAAAGAATATTATACTATCAAATGTATTGATTTCCAAGCAAGAGAAAGTAGTATTAATGTTAAGATTATATTTTATTAGCTGCCAAATAACGCTGAAGCATGGGGTTGAATAAATAAGGTCTATAATTTGCCAATAGCTTTTAATATTTACACAGCCAATAAATCCACGATTCGATATCAATTAGATTTTTCAAATAGCTAATGAAAAAAATTAAGTTTACTGCAAAAGTCCAAAATATTCATTTACTATTAATTTTTCAAAGGTTTCAAGCTACTAAGTGCATATCAAGAGGTTGTATATAAAGTAACAATATTGTTAATTCGTTATTCTGAGCGAAACGAAGAATCCAGAATTATCAACATTTAGCTTTATCTGGATTCTTCACTGCGTTCAGAATGACTACTTTTTAGTCAGCCTCTTGAATAAATGGAAATTGAAAATTAGATAGTTTTGCAACAGACTTAAATTACACAAAAAAGTAGAATACGAAATTTTAAGATTGCGTATTCTACTTTATAATAATCGAGAAACATTAAGGCTTAAATCGCATTAGATTCTGCTGATTTTGCTTTCTTTTTTGAAAAATAAGAATAAAGTGTTTCTATAGCTACTAATACCGAAAGTATAATCAAAAGCATTGATACCCAAGGTACTGACGGATGTCCTTGACCAAGAATCCATCCCTTACGTACATCAATTATTAATGCCCAATTCGACATAATAAACATCACAATAGCAGGAATGAACGAGACTAACCATACTTTTGATTTTTTACGAGTATTAACTAACCAAATTGTAATACCAATTAGTGCTAAAGCAGCTAAAAGCTGATTAGAGGCTCCAAAAGTTCCCCAGAATATTTTCCAAGCCGGTACATGATTACCTTTAGCATCAGTCATTGTTTGAAAAATAAAGAATACCGGAACACCTGCAGAAAGAATAGTACCGAGAATCGTACCTAATTTATTTTTTAATCCTGTCAATTCTTCGACTATATATCTACCTAAACGGGTACATACATCAAGAGTATCATACACAAAAGTAGTAAAAGCCATTAATCCAAAAGTAATTCCAAAAGTAGCAGATACACCGATTAACTCCATAAATCTTCCTATACCTGATGCGTAAATAAAGTTTGGAGCTTTAGTTATCATCTCTGAATCTTGAGATAGAATCATTACGCAAGCAATAGAAACTACTGCTACCATACCTTCGAGAAGCATAGCTCCATATCCGATAGGTTTGGCATCTGATTCTTTTTCAAGCTGTTTGCATGTAGTGCCTGACGAAACTAATGCATGAAATCCCGAGCATGCCCCACACGCTATAGTAATGAACAATACCGGAAACATAGGGAACCAAAAAGTAGAGCCGAAACCACCATTGGGATCTATATTGATAAACGCCGGATAACTAATAGCATATCCTCCAAATACTAATCCTATAGCTGCAATTATTAACGAAGCGTACAAGAAATATCCACCGATAGCACCTCTTGGTTGAAGCAGTAACCACATTGGTAAAACCGATGCAATTAAGCAATATATTAAAATAATTAATCCCCATGCTTTTTGCGAAGTTGCTATATCGTCAATTGGTAAATTCACCGGGAAGAATTGACCTGCCCAAATTGCAACACCTACAAGCGGAAGGAAAATTAATACGGCAAGTCCTTCTTTTAGTTTGGCATATTTCATTAGAAGTCCCATTATTATCGGCAGGATAAGGTACATAATCGAAGACGAAGCTATAGCACCACCACTTACACTTTCACCTGATTCAAGCTTTACCATTCCTACAAAGGAGCTTGCAGTTATATCGGTAAAAGCTATAATTACATAAACCAGCGAAATCCAAACGAATATCATAAATAGTATCCACGCCCTATTAGATACATTAACCTTGATTACTTCTGTTATCGAATTTGCCTTATGGCGTACCGAGGCTATTAATGAGCCCATATCGTGGACTCCTCCGATAAATATAGATCCGACTAATACCCAGAGCAGAGCCGGTGCCCAGCCAAACATTACACTTGCCAAAATTGGACCATTAATAGGACCGGCAGCAGCGATTGCTGAAAAATGCTGACCGAGTAACATCCCCTTTTTAGCTGGTACATAGTCTATACCATCATTATTTAGTACGGCGGGAGTAGTTTGATTGTCATCAAGATTAAATACTTTTTTACTTAGATAGCGTCCGTAAGTTAAATAAGCAAGGAATAAGATTATTCCTGCTCCAATCACAACAAATAATACATTCATTAAATAACTCCAAGATAATTATAATTCTAATATCATTTTCAACTTATATTATAATGAGACATTTGGCATCAACCCGCGGTTTTAGCCGCGATGACGGCTATATTTGATATATCCTATTTTATGTAGGAAATGATCTTAATTTTGCTTTATTCAGTAAATCAATTATATTAAATTATTTATTACTATAAACATAGCTAATTCAATCATAATTTTACAATATATATACCAAAGATATGCCATATCAAAAGTTATGCCATACAAATTACAAAAATATTTTATTACTACCAAAGTTAAATTTGGAATGCTAATCGGATATAATACCGATATTAAGGAGTAAAATCGTATATAACAATATATTTATCTCAATTGCTATTTATATTTGGTGTTAGTCATCTATACTGAGGCTTAGGAGGTTGCTTATAACTTCATTTACCGATTCTTAATCTGGAATTTATTTTCCAACCCACGCAGAGCGTGGGCTGGAGGTGATTTGGGATAAGCTAAATGTATTTCAAAAATATTTCTTTTTAAAAAATAAAGCTACATTTACTAAAGCAATTAATGCAGGCACTTCAACTAATGGACCAATTACTGCTGTAAAAGCTTCACCAGAATTTATTCCGAATACAGAAATCGCTACTGCTATAGCCAGTTCAAAATTATTGCTTGCTGCTGTAAATGATAAAGTAGCAGTTTTGGCATATCCGGCGTTTGATTTCTTGCCCATATAGAAAGATACCAAAAACATAATTATAAAGTAAATCAAAAGCGGAATAGCAATTCTAATCACATCAAGCGGAATATTTATAATTACATTTCCTTTTAATGAGAACATTACTATTATTGTAAATAATAATGCGATTAGAGTAATCGGGCTGATTTTCGGAATGAATACACCATGATACCACTCTTTGCCTTTTAATCTAACTAAAATCAATCGAGTTAAAAATCCGGCTATAAATGGTATTCCCAAATATACAAATACAGATTCAAAAATTTGCCCCATAGTTATGTCAACTGTAAAGGTCTGTAAGCCAAAATATTTTGGTAAAACAGTAATAAAGAAATACGCATAAACCGAGAAGAAAAGCACTTGGAATATTGAATTAAATGCTACTAATCCTGCGGCATATTCTGTATCACCTTTTGCCAGATCATTCCAAACAATCACCATTGCAATACATCTGGCTAATCCTATTAAAATCAAGCCTGTCATATATTCGGGATAATCCTGTAGAAATACTACTGCGAGAATAAACATCAGTACCGGACCAATTATCCAGTTCTGAACTAATGATATTACAAGCACTTTAGTATTTTTAAATACATCGCCAAGTTCTTCATACTTGACTTTTGCAAGCGGCGGATACATCATCAGAATAAGCCCTACTGCAAGTGGAATATTTGTAGTACCTGAACTGAACTGATTCCAGAAGTCGGAAATATTCGGAAAGAAGTATCCCCATGATACTCCAATAGCCATAGCGAGAAATATCCATAGAGTTAAGTATCTATCCAAAAAGCTTAGTTTTTTTGTAATTTTTTCCATTATTTTTTATTTTAATAGTGATAAAATAAGTATGAAATATTTGATTAATCACCAATATCAACTTCTCTTAGTCCTTTGTATCAGGGTTGTCCCCAAAGTTATATTTAAGTCAAATCGTCATTCTGAGTGCAACGAAAAATCCGGAATTATCAACATTTAGCTTTATCCGGATTTTTGCTTCGTTCCTAATGACAAATTTGGCAAAGCACTGTTTAAATGGGTTAAGCATTTGAACAGTGTACTAATTCAACAATATTATCTTATTTATATGCTTTTACAGTTACACTTAAAATATCAGCCCCATTTGTTTTGAAATCTAAAATTTCTTCATCAGAGAGATAAGCCTTGAGTATAATTTCAGGTATATCAATTTTCTTTGATTTTAATATTTCAATATTCTTAAATCCGTTTTCTGAAATAACTTTCAAATAATCTTCTTTTTGTAAAGCTCCGGCAACACAGCCGGCGTACATTTCTGCGGCATTTGCAATATTTGGAGGCAATTGCCCGGATAATACAATATCAGAAACACAGAAATGAGCATTATTTTTGAGCACTCTATAGATTTCACTAAATGCTTTGTTTTTATCCGGTACTAAATTCAGAACACAATTACTAATGATTACGTCAACGCTATCTGATTTCACAGGTATATCTTCAATATCACCTTTTACAAATTCTACATTTGTATAACCGAGCATTTTGCAATTTTCTTTTGCTTTGTTAAGCATCTCTTCAGTAAAGTCTAAGCCAATCACCTTACCTAATCTACCGGTTTCTCTGCGAGCTATGAATACATCATTGCCGGCACCGGAGCCGAGGTCTAATACCGTATCGCCCTGCTTAATTGCTGCAAATTCAGTTGGCATACCACAGCCCAGTCCTAAATCTGCCTCGGAGTAATATCCGTCAACTTTAGCATAGTCGTCGCTCATTATATTATAATTTGTCGGCTTAGCTGTTCCTGTACCGCAACATGAGCATCCGCAGTTTTGATTTGATTTCGCTATCTCTGCATATTTTTCATTTACTGTTTTTTTAATTTCTTCATTGGTATTCATTTTCATTTCCTTAATCTTTATTATTAATATTATTATTTATTATAATTAAAATGTATTATTTTAAATATTTATCGTTTTTTACTATTATGTGTAAGTACGCAAATAAATTAATCTTTCTTACAACGGCGTTAGCTGTTGAACATCGGTAATAAATATTATTTAGTTCCCATACTCTTTCTTCTCTTTTTGTTGTTAAAACAAGAAAGTGTTGGTGGAGTATCTCATTATATTACTGATGCTTAACTCCTACCGGAGTTAAAATTTAAAATCAAAGATATTAATCCAATAAGATATCAAAAATCAATATTTGATATATAAGGATTTTCTTTATACTTATAACAATTATTTGCTAACCCACTTAAAATAGCGAAGACCCATATTTATTATTATATTAAAATGTATTTTTATAGATATTTATTTTTTTAAAATATTATTATTATAAAATATTGTAAAATCTCTTTTGATTTCATCTCTTACTCGTCTGAATTCAGATAATATTTCTGTTTCAGTTCCTTTTGCTTCTGCGGGGTCATCAAATCCTATATGTAATCTATTTGATACTTTACCTGTAAATACAGGGCATACTTCTTTAGCATGGTCGCAGACAGTAATTACATAATCGAACTCATGGTCTAAGAATTTATCAACCATTTTCGGGTAGTTCGAGCTGATGTCTATCCCGATTTCTGCCATTACTTTGATAGCTTTAGAGCTGACTTTTTCTGCCGGATTAGTTCCGGCGGAATAAACTTCAATACTGCTATCCAATGACTTGACTATTCCTTCTGCCATCTGAGAACGGCATGAATTACCAGTGCATAGTATTAGTATTTTCATTTTTTCCTTATTAAATAATTAAACATTGCAATTATTATTTCTATTGATTTTATCAATTTTCGATAAATCCTCTATTACTTGCTCATCGCTATTAAGCCACATCTGAAGCATAAGTAATGTTTGTTGAATTTTAGTATCGGTCGTTTCCATATTGATAGAATAGAATACCCACTTCCCCACTTTAGAATCAAGTAAAAAACCGGCTTCTTTTAATATTGATAAATGATTAGAAACAGTTGACGGCGATAAATCAAGATTATCTGTTATTTCGCATACACACAGTGTTTTACGAAGCAACATCATAATTATTCTTAACCTATTTTTGTCTGATAAGCAGTTGAATATTTTTATTGTATCTTTCATATATTGTCCAATATCTTCTAATAATATCTAATAATTCTATATTGTCATTTCGTCGTACATCGAAATTATAAAAATTATTATTTATTTGCAAATTATTTTTTTCTTATTGCAAAAATAATTATTTATTTCTTTGAGAATTGTCGAAATTGTTAATATTTAGCGGTTATAAAACTATAAATGGTTCTTTGATATTATGTGTGGATAAGCAAATAAAGAAATCTTTCTTACAACAGCGTTAGCTGTTGAACATCGGTAATAAATATTGTTTAGTTCCCACACTCTTTCTTCTCTTTTTGTTACTAAAACAAGAAAGTACTGGTGGAGTTTCTCATTATGTTACCGATGTTTAAATCCTACCGGAGTTAAAATTTAAAATCAAAGATGTTTATCTAATAAGATATCAAAAATCAATATTTGATATATAAGGATTTTCTTTATACTAATAACAATTACTTACTAACCCACTTTAAATAGCGAAGACTCGAAATATTATTGTTAACCATAATTCTTTTTTCTCAGTGCTAATGCGTGTGATTCAATGGAGAGGTCCGGCATTTGTACTAAAACAGTAGTTTTTACACCACCTTATGTAGAGCTAGAATTAAAAAAAAATAAGCTTAAAAAAAACAATGTTTCAATTAAGCTTATTTCGTTCTTTCTCAACATGTTCTGTATTTACAATTTATTAATTCTTCCCAGAAATAGAATCGAATTACTTGTATTTTCTCTCAATACTATAATAAATGGTCTATTTGTATTGAAATAGAAACTGTTATTTGTATTTTTTCGGAAGTCAATCAGTGTAACAGCTGCTGCAGTAGTACCTACCTCATCAACATCCATAAATGTTTTATGAATAATATTGTCAATTGATAATAATTCTGACTTAGTAATTTTAGAAAAATCAGCATTTTCAAATGGCACATTCATACCTAACCGCTTTAATATTTTCTTTAATTCAATTGTGAACTCAATTTTAAATTTCGGAATTTTAATTATGGCTTCTTTTTCTCGCATATTTTGAATTATTGCATTGTATTTTTCAACTGACATTTGATTAATATATTGATTAACATTATTATATTCATTCGGTAATATAATTGTCATTGAGTAATTGCCGCTTCCATATTTAAGGTCTATAGCTTTGATTTGCTCATCTGAATAGCAATTGATTGCCGAATCAGCCAAATACATCATATCTACTTGAGATTTCACTCCAGAGAAATTGGTAAATTCAGCTTTGGCTGTTTTTTCTTTATCAAATTGCTTAACCCAGTCTGCTTTGAAATATATAGCATTTACTAAAAATAATACGGAATTCGGTTTAATTCGCTCTAATATTTTCTCGATTTTGCCATTTGTTTTATCCTTAACCCAATTATTTAATTCGATTAACGTAGCAGGGTCTGAGAAATCTCTTGTAAAGGATTCTGCTGAAAAATATTTACTTAAAATATTCTGATAATTGGTTTCAACTTGCAAGGTAGGTATATTCCAGATTGAATTTGCCGAACTCAATTTTACTTTAGAATCGGAACTAATTAATAATTTAATTAGCTTGGAATAATCCTCATTATAATCACCGATTGAGATATTATTTAGATTGAGAACGCTTTTAATCTCGTCGGCTGTAGCACCATTTGCCCCATTATAAGCCATTGATAAAGCTATATTTATGCTTAAAGGTGAAATCAGGTAATTAGTATCGGCACCACACTCAATTAACTTGAAAATGTTCATACCGGTTTGGTTAGATGAATTTGCCATAGACAATTGGTTTGCTGTCGGGGGCTCAATCACCTCAGCGATAATTGTATTATCTGCTTTGCAAGAAATTAAAATCAGTAATGTGAAACAAGCTAAAATTTTCAAATACTTCATAATGCACCTAAATTATTTAAAATAAATATTATCAATAATATCGTTTTTCGATAATCCTGATTTACAGCTTATTAATTCTTCCCAGAAATAGAATCGAATTACTTGTATTTTCTCTCAATACTATAATAAAAGGTCTATTTACTCTAATGAAAAAATTATCACTGACAGAAGTATTGTCAAATTGAATTGTAGTTACCGCCGCAGCTGTAGTACCGGCTTCATCAACTTCCATAAATGTTTTATGTAAAATCTTACTTATAAAAATATCAAATGAATTAGTTATTTTTGAAAAATCAGCTGATTCTGAAAATGCGACTTTCATACCTAAACTATATAATAAACTTTGAAGCTCAACTAAGTATTCGATTTTAAATTTAGGGAGGTATATTTCGCTTTCTTTAATTTTCATATTGCTGATAATATTATTATATTTTTCAACTGTAAGCTCGTTTATATATTCATTAACAGAAGTTTCTTCATTTGGTAAGATGATTGTCATCGAATAATTGCCATTTCCGTATTTCAAATCCATTGCTTGAACCTGAGCATCAGTATAGCAGCTAATTGCAGAATCTTTCATATACATCATATCTACTTGTGATTTCGCTCCTGAGAAATTAGTAAATTCAGCTTTGGCTGTTTTTTCTTTATCAAATTGCTTAACCCAGTCTGCTTTGAAATATATAGCATTGATTAAATACATTACTGCATTTGGGTCCATTTGCTCTAATATTTTCTCGATTTTGCCATTTGTTTTATCCTTAACCCAATTATTTAATTCAGTCAATGTAGCAGGGGCTGAGAAATCTTTTGTAAAAGATTCTGCAGAAAAATACTTATTTAAAATATTCTGATAATTTGCTTCAACCTGCAAGGTAGGGACATTCCAGATTGAATTTGCCGAACTCAATTTTACTTTAGAATCGGAATTAATAAGTAATTTAATTAGCTTAGAATAATCCTCATTATAATCACCGATTGCAATATTATTTAGATTGAGAACGCTTTTAATCTCGTCGGCTGTAGTACCGCTTGCCCCATTATAAGCCATCGATAAAGCAATATTTATGCTTAAAGGCGAAATCAGGTAATTAGTCTCGGAATCTTCATTTATCAATTTGAAGATATTAATACCCGTTTGATTAGAAGAATTCGCAATAGACAATTGGTTTGCCGTCGGGGGCTCTACCACCTGTGTAACAACATTATTATCATCTTTGCACGAAATTAGAATCAGCAAAAAGAAACAAGTTAAAATGTTTAATTTTTTCATAATACACCTCATATATAGTAAAAAAAAATATCTATCAATAATATCGTTTTAAAATTGCAAAGGTTACAATTTATTACAATTTATTTTTCTTTATTGAATCTTTTTCAATATTATTGAGCGTCTTAATTTGAATTGATTTAGTTAAAAATACAATTATGAATCCTTTTAATAATTAAAATATTACAATTCTTAACCGTCTCTATAATAATTGAAAATCGTAGTAGCTTATACATTAACTTATAATATTATTTTTTAGAACATGAAAATTAGAATAAAGTATTTAAAATTTTTGATATTTATATTTCTTATAACTACATATAGCAATATTTCCTCTAAAGAAATTACCGGTAATGTAATTGGTAAAGACGGAGCAAACTTAGAATTTGTTCAAATAAAAATCAAAGAATTACAGAAACAGGCACAAACTAATATAAATGGTGAATTCAAATTCGAGAATATTGATGAATCTGCTTATTTATTTGAATTTTCGAGAGTAGGTGTTATTAAATTAGATACTTTGTTAAATACACGTACAACTAATAATTTCATAATCATCCTTGATAACGAAGCTACTAAGTGTGATAATATAATTATAACCGGCACTCGAACTGAAAAAGATATTAAATCGTCGCCAATACTTACACAAGTGTATTCATGTTCAGAAATACAGTCACATTCGGCGACTAATCTTAGTGAATTATTAGCTGCCTCTGCTTCTATGCAATTAATTAACAGCCATGGCAAAGGCATTCAGATGCAAGGCTTAGACCCGGCTTATACTGCTATTATGTTAGATGGTAATCCCTTGATTGGCAGAGAGGGCGGTACTCTGGACTTAGACCGAATCAATCTGAGCAATATAAAACGCATCGAAATTATAAAAGGTGCAGTATCATCATTATATGGTTCTACTGCATTAGCCGGAGTAATAAATTTGATTTCTGACGAGCCGCAGTCGATACTTTCAACTAATACCTCAATTAAATACGAACAGAATAATACATTTAATGTAAGCTCTAATGTATCAAGCAAATTGCTTGATAATAAATTCAAAAACAGCTTTGGTATAGATTACTCATATTGCGACGGATTTACAAATAATGATCTAAATTTAGGACTAATTGTACCAATATCTCATAATTTAACTCTTCAAGATAATATCAAATATAATTTTAATGATGGTTTGATAGCTGGTATGTTTTTCAGATATAATTATTTATTGCAAGAAAATTCATATACTTCAATTATAAATGGGGTAAGCAATAAACTTGATGATAAAGGCAGCTTAGACGACTTAATGTATTCGGCTTCTATAGAAAAATCATTCGAGAAAATTGATTTCAATATAAAGTATAATTATTCCGATTATAAGACAAAGTTGCAATATTTCTTCGCAGATACCGATGAATTAGAGTCTCAGGATATATTTCATCAATTCCTTCATAAAGTAGAATTAGTTTCTAATATTAAATATATTAAAGATATTAACTTTACTTATGGTATTGGGCTTGAATATGAAAAGGTAAATGCAGACAGAATCGAAATGAACTCAGACAATACCCGCCTGCTATTTAGCTTTCTCCAAGCTGATTACAATGTAAATGATGATTTGAACATGATACTATCTGCCCGCTTTGATAAGCACAATGATTACCAAGAAAAGTTAAGTCCGAAATTTGCATTTTCTTATTCCGTATTTAATGACTTCTATATCAAGGCTTCTGTAGGAGCAGGGTTTAAAGCTCCGAGCTTCCAGCAATTATATATGAACTGGAACAATCCTCAAGTTGGCTATAGTGTATTTGGTTCTGCTTATTATGATCAAGGGCTAAAAAAACTCTTTGACCAAGGGCTTATTATTCCCGAATCAATAACTTCTCAGACTGTTAAAAAACTAATGCCTGAATCATCAATTTCATATAATATTGGGTTTAATTTCAATTGGGAAATAATTGGTGTAAAAGCAAATGTTTTTCGCAACAATTTGACTGATATGATAGATGTAATCCCTGTAGCTCAAAAAACCAACAGTCAACAAGTATTTACTTACTTTAATCTCAATAAAGTTCATACGCAGGGTATAGAAGCAGATATTGATATTAATCTATATGATAATCTTAACTTATCCCTATCATATCAGTATCTTTCGGCAATTGACGATTTAGTAATGGACAAAATTGAAAAAAAAGAAATATTCAAAAATGGTACAAACGGAATTTTCCGTGCTGTAACAAAAAGTGAATACGGAGGTCTATTCAACCGCTCCCCACATTCAATGAGTGCTAAAGTCGAATACCGTTTTGAAACTATCGGATTGAATGCAATTCTGCAAGGACTTTATAGGTCAAGATATGGATATGAAGATAATAATTCAAATTCAATTTTAGACGATGATTCGGAATATGCCGATGCCTATACACTTTGGGATATTTATTTGAATTATCAACTAAACGATAATGTAATAATCAAAGGCGGAATCAAAAATATTTTTGACTATACTAACGAAAAGTTTTTGGTCTATAATGTTGGGTTTAAAGCTTTTATCTCTTGTGCTATTAAATTTTCTTTATTATAAATTGAAAGGTTTTACTATGAAAAAATTATTCTTTATGTTCTCTATTATGATTTCAGTAATCGCACTTTACTCCTGCTCAGACGACGACAGTGTTACAGAAGCTATTGACCGCAGTAAACAAATTACTCCTGATACTGTGCTCAATTTCAAAACATACTATACAGGAACTGCAGATACAATTACTTATTTTAGTTTACGCGAAAATATGAAAATTGACAGTTCAGATGTTAATACAGACAAATGGGATATTGCTTTTAATCGTACTAACATTTTTGTTAACTGTGGCTATCGCGGTCTGGCTCAAGGTGGAGCATTTCTTTTGAAGAATATAGATTTCTGGTCTGTAACAGAAGTCCCAGCCGACAGTACTTTTTATATTGAATCCGAAGCCACAAAAGCTATTCCTACTTCCGGCTATGGATGGTATTCTTATGATTTCGACAAAACTGAAATAAAAGCTATACCCGGCAGAGTATTAATTATTCGCACAGCCAACGGTAATTATGCAAAAGTTCAAATCTTAGGCTATTATAAAGGCTTTCCAGATAGTATTCCGGATGATGTTAACAATAGAGAAGAAAGATATTATTCCTTTAGATATTCTTATCAACCTAACGGAACAAAAAGTTTTCTCAAGTAACATATCCTAATTAGGTTATATGATTGTTACTTGCTGAGTTTACTTAATACATATAAAGTCCAATAGAATTAACAATTTTATTGGACTTTAAATTTAATAAGAACCTTATAAATAGAAAAAAGCTTGCAATTTAGTTTTGAAGAGCGAGGCTAAGTAGCAAGCTTTTTGTTTTTTGACGAACAACAACTTTTCAGTTGTGAAGAGAAAGATATTTCATTAGCTATATAAAATAGTATTTATTAATCTCAGTTATCAACATATCTAAAGCCAAGAGTTGATAATAAACGTATCATTTCAAATACAAAATGATATTATAATTGCTGAAGCATTTTTTTTGCTCTCGGAGCATATTGGCTTTTAGGATAATTAGTTAAAAATGACTGAAAAGCATCTTTAGCTGAATCAACTTTACCCATTCTAATAAAGGATTCACCTATCATAATGCGAGCTTCAGCATTTTTAGGTGAACCATTATCATTAGCCGTTTTGTAGAAAAATTTAATAGCTTCAGAATAATTAGTTAATCTAAAATAGGACTCCCCTAACCAATAATTACAGTTAGAAAGTGTTTGATTATCATTAGATTTAGTCATAATTGTATTTAATTCGTTGATAGCTTTGTGATAATCTTTTTTAGCAAAATAATCCAAAGCAGATTTAACGGAATTATTTAAGTCATTAGGAATATTTGTATTTGTTTGTACAGGTTTAGTTTCAATTTTTGTAGCAGCTTTGAAATTATTAGGTTCCGCTTTTTTAGTGTTATTTGGTTTAATTTCAGACTTTTTATCAATTGATTTTTGAATATGGTTCAAATCATTATTGGTAGGTTTTACTTTTTTAGTTACCGGTTTAGTAATTTTCTTAGTATTATTTTTTGCAATTGGTTTAGCAGAAACATTTTTTTTACTTATCTTCTCGTCAGGTTGAACTACGGAATAATCCTCCTCGATTATTTCTTCTTGTAGCTGTTCATCAGTCGGCTCATAATCATAATCATCTTCAGGTTCGATACCTTTTTGAGGAGTTTTTTCGGGTGAAAATTTCAGAATAGTGATAGCATCTTTTATATCATCAATAGAGTTTTTAATTTCATTTACATCTGTTTGTAAAGTATTAACTTGCGTTTTTATTGATTCTTGGTCTTGAGCAAGCAAATTCATTTGCTCTCTGAGAGTAGGCAGTCTTTTAGCTGTAATGTCGATTGCGGACTGTGTGCTGTTAGATATGCTTTCGTCTTCAAAATCATCGGAATTAGAATTGGCTTTATTTAGTAAAGCTTTATTCGTCAATATTTTCTCCTCAAATTGAGAAATATTTCCGCTTACGGTATCAATTTTTTCGTAATTTTTTTTGCTTTTTTCTGCTTTAGAAATGCCTTGATAATTCTTAGATTTCACACTTCGCATATTTGAGCAGCCCGAAAAGGCGAATATCATACAAACGGCGGCGAATATTGCACAATAGAAGTATAATATTCTGTTTAATTTTTTCTCAATATTTGTAAGTCTATGTAACATAAGCATCTCCGAATATATTTATTATATAATTATCTAATTCGTAAGTATATAATTCAATGATTGTGCCAATTAGATAGCATGAGGTTAAATATGATGGATTTTGATTAGAATGAGCTACTATTTATCTTTAAATTTTAATTCAACTCGTCTGTTTTTTTGTCTTCCGGCTTCATTTTTGTTTTCTGCAATCGGATAGAGCGAACCTTTACCATTAGATAATAAACGATTTTTATCGACACCTTTACTTGCTAAATATGTTCTAACTTCATTAGCACGGGTTTCTGAGACTTTTTGATGTTCTTCGGTACTACCAAATACATCGGTATGCCCCTCTATATAAAGTTTAATTTTAGGATTTGCAATCATATATGCAGCAATAATATTTAAGTAAGATTTTGAACCAGGGGATAAGTATGTAACTTTAGAGCCGGAATATCGAATTGCCTTTAAATTGTCAGGATTAGTCAATTCAGACGCTTGTGAATTAGCTAATTCAATTGGTTTGTTAGTATTCGGATTGATAATTGTGTTAGCAGGAAGTTGTTCAGTTATAAGTGGTTGTTCAACAATATTAGGAGTAATATTTGTTTCGGAGATTGAATTTTTCAATACTTCACCTGCTATTGTTTCATGAGTATCGTTAGTAGTATTCGATTTCAATAAAAAGTCTAAATTACTAATATAATCACCTTCGGTAGAAATACTTACATCAAATTCTAAGAATTTAGGCTCGCTTTGACAATTCAACAAATTTAACTGAACTGAATCGACATAAGCTACATATTTATCAGGGATTAATTTATTAGCATAGAATGTACCGTCAGAGAACACTGGAACAATTTTTTTATCATCAATATTGTTTTTACTGACAATATGAATTTTAACTCCACTTTGCCCTTCTTTATTATTTTTTGAATCAAAACGATAGACTGTTCCCTCTGCCATTCCAGACATATAGCATGGAATATCAATATTTTTAATTGAATTCGGGTCTGCAATAAATGCGAATTGAGATACTTTAGGTAATATATTCGGATTTTTGAAAGAATTATTTTTAACATATAGATTATATCTTCCGCCGGGTAGTAAATTCAAAACACGTTTTAGCCCCTTTTGGTCTCTTTCTATTGTAGCTCCCGGTACATATACGGAGCCATCTTCAATCTCTTCATCTGATTCATCAAATACTGCATTTGAGTTTCTGTCTATATAGAATCTAATACTTGCACCGCCCGAACTTGACGAGCTAAATCCACCGCTATTACTAAGAAAGAGCTTGCCTTTGTTTGAATCAAACCTTAATGAACCACTAATATTTTCGGAATATGAATTATCTGAGCCTTGAGCGGACTGCATTGAAGAATTCATTCTGAAAATCGAAGTATTAACCATAGCAGACAAATTCAGAGAAAACATTTTTGACTCTACTATATATTGACTTGAAATATTAAAATTAATAAGTCTTGCAATTTCTTGACTTATAGCAAAGCCAATTGAAGGAATTTTTTTTGTTTCAAATATATAGCTGGAGTTAACTGACAATCTGGTATTACCCATAAATGATAGAAAAGAAGGCTTATCGTACCAACTATAATCAATTTGATAAAATAAATTCTGATTAAATCTGTTTTCTGAATTTATTTTATCATAATTATTTGTAATTCCATATCTCGTAGAAATATAAAATTTTTGCAAATTAAATGCTAAGCTGAGATTGCCGCCATTTGTAGCTGCATTATCGGTTTCAAGTCTATTTGCTCTGAAAGATATATTTACCGGCAAATTGAATAATCTCGGAAAGCCCCCCGATATATCATAGCTACGGCTGGCTTTAGTATTATATTGTCCTTGATTATTATAAGAGTAAACGAAATCATAAGCTCCCATATTATCAAAAAATACTCTGATACCGGCTTTATAGAAATTATCCGGAGAAATTGAAGTATTCAGCAATACACTATTTAGAAGTCTTATTGAAGAATTATCTATGATGCTATAGCCTTTAGCTAAATACTCTTTTTCAAAACTGACTGAGTTAGTTAGCCAATTAGTAATACCGACAGAAACATTTGCACTACCAAAATATTTTTTATTTAGTATCTCTTGACCTGCTCCAATATTATATTTGATTTCGCCGGGCACAAGAATTTCGCTTGGTACTGAGATAATATCTTTTTTGCTGACAAACTCTCCGTGAGGACCATAGATTCTGATTTCAGTATTGGTATTGCCATATTTAATAGGTAAGTCAAATCTATAATAACCAAGATTATCAGACCGAGTCTGAGAATATAATTTGTCTGCTACATACAGCTCAACCTGCCAATCAGGTTCTATTTTATCTTCAATAATAAATGTAGTAAAAGCAGTGGGCATTTTAATTGATTCATTAGATATCTGAATGCCGAGCAAATTCCTACTTGATAGGTTTGAGTTAATTATTGAATTTCCTCTTGACTGACTATTGTTGATGCTTCCTAATGCAATTTGAGAAATGATATTATTCTCAGTAAAACTATATCGCCACCTATAATTATCATTTCTTGTGATATTTCTACTCTGATTATCATAATTGGTATTGATATTATATTGTACTTCTCCACCAAGCAACTGAAAACCTAAATTTGCACCAAGACCGTAGTTTTGCCTGCTGTTGGACTGTGAACCAGTTAAATAATAATCAAGCATGCCGCCATCAATAAAATTCCAATCTCTACCATAGAGCAAGGGTAGCTCCGGATTATCAGCATTTTCGTTAAAAGAAAAGTTATTATATTTGTTGCTTCGTTCATCTTCTAATATCAAAGGGAATTTATAGTCGCTTATAATATAGATTTTCAATTGTTTGGGTTTAACAATTACATTGATATGGAATATCCTTTCAATAACTGATGGCAGTACATATATTTCTAACTCTGTTTTGACAAATTCTTCGGCATATATATTTGCATATTTTTGACTAATATCTAATATTGATAAATCTTTAGTATTAATTGAAAAACTTGAATCCTTATTAAAGACGAATCCTTTTACTTCATTTTTATCAGAAACATCATAATAGACTTTCAGCATGTTCAATAAGTCAAGTAGTGGAATATATACTGAATCTTTATAAATCACAGTGCTAACATCAATTGAAAAATAGGAATATTTTATAGTAAAAAGCCCCTCTTCGGCTCCTTCGGGCATGTAGTCAAGAGCTTTAAGGTTTATACTTGACATACAAAGTATAATTATAATTACGATATGTGTTAGTATTTGCTTCAATTTTTAAATGTAGATTATAATATTTGATTGATAATTCTTTTACAGTTAATGTTTTTATTGAAAATATTATTTTTGATAATGTCTTTATTAATAATAATTTTATTGATAATAACATAATTTATAATGTCTTTATTTATCATAACTTTATTGATAATATTGTTATTGATAATGTATTAAAAGTGCATAGAAATTTATTGCACTACGAAATCAAATGTTTTTTTCATTTTTTCAAAAGGAACTCTTTTATCTTCCGGAACATCAGCCTGTTCGTTAGTCAATATAATTTCAGCCTTATAATTACCGGGTTTTAGGATATTCTTTTCAACTGGAAATGCTTTTACGCCTTGAAAATACGCTGCAAATGTTTCTTCTATTATTTTTACTTCATCACCATTGCTATCGTAAATTCTAATTTTACTAGTTCCAAAAAACGGTGAATTACCTTCGCGATAGAAAGACAGTAACAAGTTTATCATATTACTATCAGTTCTGGCTGTGAAAGAATCAATATTGACTTTAGTATTAAGTTTTCCTTTTTGAAAAATAAAAGCTGACACCATATTAAATTTAATACTAAGACCAACAGATACTTTATCAGTGATATTAGTAGAATCAATTTGTTTTTTTACGTCCTTACTTTCAGTAACTATACGAGTCCAATATGTACCGTCTGCTAACGCATTAGTATTTTTTACCATAAACTTTACAGTTTGGCTGGTGCCGGGCTGAATAATAAGTTTTTTCGGATAAACCGTAATAAAAGGAGATATTGAGTTGTCTTTAGAAGTAATCGTATCTTCCATATTTAACTTACTTTTACCGGTGGAATCATAATCAATATAGCCATAATTGAGTTTAATATTGATTTCTTTAGGTTCAATACCTTGGTTAAATATTGTCATATCACCGGTACGGGAATTATTATCAACAAACAAAACTAAGGGAGACACTGCAATCTGCCCATAGGAATAATAGAAAGAAAACAAAAATAGTCCGAATAATAATAAGAAACGCTTCATCTCGATTCCTTTTAGAAAATGTTACAATTCATAATATGAACAATTAAATTTAAATTCAAAATAAATAGTTAAATTTTCAATATTATCATTAGCGGTTATACTTTCGGGATATACTGTTATCCAGCCATCGCCACTATCTTCATTTAATTGAGAAATATATGGGAATGATAATATTTGATTATAATCTTGATTATTTGAATTACGATAGCTCCATTTTAAGCCATTTAATGTAACTCCGTTATTAGTAAAGCTTTGCTCTATCAAGTTAATTATAAATTTTGAATTTGCTTGACCAATCATGTGAAAGACAGCTTTATAATCTGCACCTAATGGCTTTGTTTGCCCGGCAGAGATTTTCCCTACATTCAATTCCAGAACATCGTTTTCCATATAAAGCAATTTAACCACTTCTGCTTTAAAAGTAATCCTTGCAGTTGCTCCACCGTTATTATCATTTACTACTTTTACAAGTTGCTGACCATCAGTAGCAAAGCATAATAAGCTATTAATTAACATCATTACTATTAAAACTGATATTTTGCTTTTCATTTTAATCTTTTTCATAATTTTTAGGAATTTTCTAAATTAAAAGGTTCAATAAACTAACCGCTTGCTTTTATTGCAAGCGGTTGATTTTGAAGTTATTTAATAATAATTACTTGTTTCGTTTCTACTCCTGAATTTGTCTCAGCAGTTAAGAAATAGACTCCGCTTGTAAATTCATTAGTTTCTATAGTAAAGTAATTCACGCCTTTAACGAGAGTGCCGGTAAATACTGATTTTACAATCATACCGGTTTCGTTATATAGGCTTAATTTACCTTGTAATTCTTCGTTAGTTGAATAATTAATGCTTAGAATTGCACCATTATTATTAACAGACAAGCCTGTTTCTTCTAATGGGCTAAATTCACCATCTTCGTCCCATGAATAATCATCAATTGAGCTAATTGAGGTAGATTTTGTAGAATTGATAATAGTTTTCTGATAATTAGTAAGGTATTTGGCATTTATATAATCAATAATTTCGTTTCTTAAATTATCATTACATGTATTATAGCATAAAACTTCAGCAATTTTACCGTTGAATCTGTAATTTATGCCTGCACTTGAAATGCTTTCCAAACATCTTGTTCCATTATACGATGCTCCTACTCCATTGGCATTATTATTTGCAATAAATCCGTTGAAAGGCAGTGTAGCCGAGAATGTTCCATTTATAGATGATTTTACTTGATAACCATCAAATTCAAGACTTACTAAATAATTCTCTCCTACAGTAGCTGCTTGATAGAAATATCTTCTTTGGCTCATATTCCAAATTCCAACATAGATTTTATTATTATAAACATATACATTAAATCCGGAATTTGTTCCGCCGGCTTCAAATACTACTTGTTTAGAGGTTACATTAGTTGGTTTGAAATATACAAATAATGTTTTCGGAGATATATTATTTACACGCCCGATAGCATTATTATATGGTATTGATAATGATTCTGAGCCTGAATATTCAACCGAACTCAAGTTATTGAAATCTACATCAACAACTGATTTGGTTGGTGCATTACCATTGGCAGGAACAGTTGCATTTGCATTTAAAGGATAATTATTATCAGTCCAAATTGGGCTTGTATAATTATTTCCGGTCAATGAAACTGATGCTCCATCAGGGCTTAATCCACCAGTACAATCTCCGTTTGCCGATATCCAATATGGAACAAAGTTTACATTGCCATTTATTTTACTTGCTACTTCGTATCCATCATTTGTACCATACCAGTTGCAAGTTGCGTCCACCAATATTGATGTAGGGCAAACTATTGAATAATTACAGTTAGTTATTAAATTATAATGAGCAGTTGCGATAGTATAATCGATAAAGCTTGGAAGTGCTGGATTATAATATCCAAGATAGATTCCGGTTGAGCAATTATCTATAGTATTTTCAATAATTGTTGCTTCAGTACCAGTTCCCCAATATGTAGTTGCCATAATTGCTGCCGAGCCTGAGTTATCAACTAACGCAACTCCCCCACAATTGCTTATGATATTGCCACTTATTGTTCCTTTTGCACCACCGCTTAGTTCAATACCGTAATCTAAATAATCACCGGAATTTTTACCGATATAAGTATTATCTGTTACTTGTGCATTTGTTACGCCTTGACCATACAAGAATATACCGATTCTGCCAATATTAGTAAAATAACAATTTGCAATAGTCATATTGTTTTCATATACAGCGATACCTCTACCATCATACGGTTGTCCGCTTGTACTCAAAGCAATATTCTTAAAATTACAATTCTCAATTGTACCGGTACCTCTGCTTAGAATACCCATACAGACAAGTTTACCTTCGCCATCAATAGTAACATTACTTAGATTAAATGTCTTGTTTGCTTGAACATAAATAAATCCTCTTGCATCTCCTGTACTATTAACATTTAAAGCAGGTTTAATAAATGTACTTTTTTTATATTCACCTATTATACTAATGCTCTTATTAATGATAATTTGAGGAGTGCCTTCAATATATGTACCGGCAGCAACATAAATTTCATCACCATCTATAGTAGTAATAGCATTTATTGCTTCGGTAATTGTCAGATGTTGAGATATTTCAAGCCCTTCTCTAACTACTCTTACAGGTAGATTGCCAGAGCATTCATCTTCTATATTAGTGTTAAAAGGAGTATAATCAATATTACCGAATATCTTCGCGGCTACTTCAGTAGGTACTTCGGTACCGTACCAGTTACAAGTTGCATCAACTAATAAAGTCGGCATCAGGTTAATAATGCCCCATGTACAATTTGTAAAACTATTGTTATGAATAGCAACGCTCGCAGCTCCGGCATTATCTTCAATCATTAATCCGGTAGCGTCCGAAGGAGTCTTATAACTTATTAAGTCATCAATGGTATTGTAAGTTACTTGTGCTCCCGGAGTTTCGCCTTCTAAGCCTATACCATGAGACCAAAGCCCTTCCAAACCACTAATATTGTTATAGTTAATAATAGTTCCAATAGCTTTGCCAACTGCAGAACCGGCTCCGGTATTAATAATAATACCATAAGCACCTTTGCCGCCATTATTAAAATCGTTAGCATAGCATGCATTAACATCAGTAATATTATTATTGCTGATAATTAAATTAGTTATATCATAAGGTGCATTTGACCACCCGATAGCAACAGCACTGGCAGTTCCATTGTTATTTTTGGCGTCATTTCCAGTTAATTCAGGATTTTCTCCGCCATGAATATCACTAAAGCAATTATTACTAATATTAACATTATCAATTGCCATCGATGATGTAGTAACAGCAATTGCATGTGTATTACCACTGGTTGCTGAATTACCAATACTTGTAATAATATTATTTGTTACTGTCATGTTGCTTTTCCCGTTATTGGAAATCGCAAAATTACCTGTCGGGTTAGTAATTGTAAAACCATTAATTGTTACATTATTTGAATTTACAGTCAGTAATCCGGTAATAATACTTTCTGCAACTCTTGATGCTGAGCATACAGTACCGGAATTAGCACCGTTAATAGTAAGAGCTTTGCTAATATTTAAGCTCTCTGTAAAATTGCCCGAAGCTACATTAATTATATCAGCATCTAAAGCCAAATTAATAACAGCCTGAATACTCTGCCCGTCGTTTACATACCAAACATTTTGACCGGCATTTATAGTAGCAGAGTTTAATGTAATTGAATTACCAAGCATATTTACTACATCACCGTAATCGGTTCCGTCTGTTTGCAGATAATGCTTACGATTATTATTAATTGTATTATTAGATAAAACAATATTTGTAGTGCTTGTATTATCTTTTGTCGGTTCGCCAAATCTTATACCTCGTTCATTACCGCTTATTGTACACCCTGATATTAAAATATTATCTAATGAAGCAGGGAAACCGCTATATGAGCCATCATTTCTGGCTTTAATCATAATGCCGGCACCTTCTTTGGCTCCACCGATACCATTATTAGTTATACTGCATCCTACAAAACTAATATTGGAATAAGCTCCCGCTTTTACATTAATATCAATACCTGCACTCCAAGGAGCAAAATATGAAGGTAGTAAAGAGGCATTCATACCATTATTATCAAAAATACAATTAGTAAATACTGCATTTGATAATTTCTCGCAATATATACCTTTGTGAATATCATTATTAAAAGTTGAATTTGTTACATCAACAAATTGTACGTTACTTGCGTCGGCGGATACTGCTTTTTGGAAATACCAGCCATAAGTCAAATTACTGAATTCGCAATTTGTTATTTTCAAATGTGATAGAGATGAAGTTAGGTCAACATACAATCCTCTTTCTTGTTCAGTCGGAGCATTTGAACTTGTTCCAATAACTTTCACGTTTTCTAATTCAACATAACTAATTTCAGTATTAGTTCCTGATACAAAAGTACCGACAGAGATGCCGGCAGCTCCTGATGGTTGAATACGAATATCTTTAATTTTAACAGGAATAGCATCGTTTAGTCCTGAAGCCATTAGATCAATAGCTCCGTCGCTACCACCTGTTTTAGTAATTATAGTTCCTTCTGTACCGCTTCCGGCACCTTCAATTGTTAATCTTTTGCTTAGATTAACTGATTCATTGTAAGTACCTGCACCAACTTTTATAAAATCGCCGTCTAAGGTTGTTGTAGCATCTATAGCATTTTGAATTGTGTTATGAACTGTTCCTTGAGTTAAATTGACTACATTATACCCTTGAGCATAAACTGCAATGTCGTCCCAATAAATATCATAAGTATTGTCCATTGCTTGCTGTGATAAGTCTAAAGCCGGATCTCCGAAATTATAGCCTTGAACAATTATGGCTTTTAATTGCGAACTGCTCATATCTACAGTCAAATCCGTAAGAACTAATTCATTATTGATATAGTATTTAATATCAGTATTAGAATATTCAACTACAAAGTCGTACCATTGTCCGTAATTAACAGGATAGCTTATATCAACCCATCCGTTTGTAATATCCTGATCCCATATTCTAAATGTAGGATTAGAACCGGTAGTATTAGCAAAACCGATTATCGGATAATCGGTTACTTCATTACTCGCATTTGATAGCACACCCCAAATATCAGTTCTGCGGTGTTGAGTAGCCCAGTCAGCTCCAATATAGAGTTTACCTCTCATAATAGCCGGAAATCCGATATTAGTCTGAATTTGTCTGCCATGAGTATTATAAAATGTGCCACTTTGCCCGCCTCTGTTTGCAGCATTATCATCTGAACTGATTTGAATATGCAATCTATTATCACCATCGAAATACTGACTTTCAAACAGTTCAGGAGCATATCTATCAGTACTCCATGCTTCGAAATCCGGATTGGCATTAAAAGTATTCCAAAATCCATCTGCTTTTGCTCCCACTGCAATTATAAATGACAATAGGAGATATATAAATATTTTTTTCATCTTTATTTCTTTATTTTGTACAAAACGATTAATTATATTATTCTTGTAATTAGTATTTGCTTTATGGTTTATTATTAAGTCTGATTTACTAAATCTCAGTATAAGATACTGTTAGAGTCTGAGGGAATTCGGCGACTCCACCTTTTGAATTATCAGTACTTACTGATAATACTGATGCTTCAATATAAAAAGCACCATATTCATCAACTTCATCTAAATAATCAAAACCACTAATTATTGAATTTGTAGTATTAATAACATTATCATCTATATTATATCCGCCGGCTACGGCAGGTAAATTCGGTATGTTAGAATAAATAATCCATTGCAAACTTATTTCTGCAATACCGGTAGTTGTACCATCTAAATCCTGAGAAATAGAATAGTAAAACTTGTGCCCCGGCTCGCCATTAATTACAAAAGAGAATGAACCTTCAAGGAACTCATTATCTTCAGCTGTATAAGGTATTGATGATTTAACGAATTCACCTAATTCTTGAAATTCATTGTAAGTAGTTATTGATAAGGGCAGTATTATTTTAGCTCCGAAGCTACCACTGCCACTGTGTTTTCCATCAGAATTTTCGCCTGTATTATCATTTACTCCGGTAGAATATGCCATAGAAACAGATAATACCATAAGTAAAAAAAATGTGATTATATTTTTCATAATATTTGCCTAAATCGAATATTTTAAAGAACTAATTAATTGAATTATAAACATGTAGGATAAACCGTCAGCACCTGCTCAAAGTTATAATTGCCGGAGGGTGCATTGGCGGGGATAGTAATGCTTGTAATAAAGCAACCCAATATCATTTTATTCCAGAAATAATATCTCCCTCGGTTGATAAACGGAACATCATTTACTCCGCAGTCATGGCTAAAACGCCACTCTGTAGTAATAGAAACACCTCTATTTACTAATTTAGATCCATCGTTACTTAGCACTACATTGAACCTCTTAGCCTTGAGTGCTCGTATCTCAAATTCAATTTGATTTTCTGGAGCTTCAACATCATAAGTTGCCCCTCTGACGAATGTACCCAAATCAATATCTCCGCTTGAGATAATTACAAACAGTTTTTTGTATTTTGTCCTTTCGTCGTCGTCATCATTTGGGTCGTCGCAATGAGGATGGCAGTGTCTAACATGATTTTCGTAGCAAAAGCCATATACTTGCCGGAGGTTAAAACTGCTCATCAATAAAAATGTCGAAAGGAGTAATATTTTCAGAAATTTTTTCATTGCTTTATTTTTGCTTTTTTTATAAATATTAGGGGCATTTCCGTGCCCCTAATGCCGTTTCTTCTTTGTTTTTTAGAAAGTGTTATAGCAAACAGTAATTGTCTGGTCAAAAGTATGCAAACCGGATAATGCTGTCGGAGAAATTCTTAATTCAGTAATATAAAGATAAACATTTAAACCACCGTCTCTTGGGTCATTCAAATTCTGAGCTTGTTCATGCACTATTTGATGTGGTGTAGTACCATTCCCATTATAACCGGTTGTAGTTCCGTTTTGAACATTCCATTGCATGTCAATTTGAACACCTTTTTTATCATCTTTGAAATGAGTTCCATCAGGTTGAACTACACTTCCTGCAACTAAAATATCATAAGCGGGGTCTTCAATAATATCAATATATACATATTTGCCTGCTTCGCCACCAATAAAATAATTTATATTTATATCAAATTTACGATTATCTTGTGGTGGTGTAACCGTAGTTCCCTTTACATAAGTTAAGTTATCGGTATTTCTCGGCGTTACAATAATACTTAATGGACGGTTAATACTTACTTGGAATACTCCGGTTCCTTTGATTGGAGCCGTATTGTTATCATTTACTTGAGAATAACTGTAGCCATAACATATACAAAGAGTAGCTAATCCAATTATTATATTTATTATTTTTTTCATTTTGCTTTCTACTCTTTTCTTTATTCATAAGGGCTATCGGTTTAATTATTGATAGCCCTTTCGATAAATAATAATTATTAGAATGTATTATAAGCAACTGTTACTGTTTGTGGATATGTATCAGCTCCGCTTGCATTTGCAAGAACTTCAGTAGCTTCAACAGTAATTACAGCAGCTCCACTACCATTTAAAGTAGCTGTTGTAGCTGTTGCACCACCTACAGTAGCAGCAGCAGTACCAAGTTTCCAATCTAATGTTAATGTAGCTTTTCCACCAATAGTTCCAACTGTATTTTGCTCGATTTTGTAGAAGAAACTGTAATCCTTCTCGCCACCAATTGTGAAAGTAATTACTTTATTTTCTAAATCATAATGAGTTCCACTTACAACAAACACACCTAAATCTACGTTATAACCATCTCCTGAAGTTTGTTCAGCAGGAGTAACTACTACAGAAAGAGGAGTAATAACTGTACATCTGAAAGTACCAGTTCCTGAATGTTTACCGTCAGCAGCAGTTCCAGTATTATCAACTACAGTTGCGAAAGACATAGCACTAATTGCTACAAATGCGAATAAAGCTACTAAAATATTTTTCATGATTAATTTCCTTAATAAAATTACAAATAAACTAATTAAATAAACTTTGTATATACATTTATTTATGATTGTATATATATTTTGAGCATTAAGCTCATGCCAGCATCACTGACTATCGAAAGAAAGAAAGCATAATATTTTTAAAGGTTGATGCAAAATATGACAGCATATAGTAATTATCTTGATAAAGTCCCACACATTATCCTGATATTACCGGTCAATTACTAAGAACCGGTGGGGCGGTTCAAATTTAATTGAAAGTGCAAATCAAAGTACCACATCAATCTTTGCGGGTGATTAGACCGTGTATTATAGTTAGAATTTGATCTCGAAGCTAATCAAAGCATTAATACTTAATGCCGTATGCAAAATGTTAGTTTCTTCTGATTGTCTCATTTATGTACGTCTATGGTACAAGTTCGGTGTAAATCAATCATTCGAGAAATATACTTTTTACATATTACGGAAATTGCGAATATATTTATTATCGTATTTCCTACTTCAAAGAACGCAAAACTTTTCACTATAAGTGCCCAAATCGGGGCGGCTAATCGTCCATTTACTCAACGGTACTTGTATTTCAACGGACTTACAATATAATCATCCTCGTGTCGTCTTTTTAAAACGACTTTTAAGGAAACAACACGTTGCCCTTAGATAAGGTCGCCGGAGCCGGAGTCACTGTGCAAAGTTTATTCCGGCTTTTTTTAATAATTAATCTTATTATTTCAGTGATTTCATTACAGTATGTATGATACATGCTGAATATAATATGATTATTTAATTTTCAATTTTTCAATTTAATAGATTTTCTGTTGAAAATCGTGAATATTTATAAACCACCACTACTGTGATTTCAGTATTTTTTGTTAGTCTATTTTATTTTGTTAATTTAAAAGTTGAATTACTTATTACAGAGCGGATAAATAATCCTTTCACTCTTTTAGAAAATATTTCAACTCATTTTGGGAACATATTTTAGTTTAAATATCAGTTATATTTTTGCTTACACAAATCTCTTGCTCATACAAATCTTTAAACTTTAAAAATGCTTCACAGGTGTTAATAATGTTTGTTCTTACTTTTATTATAAAATACTTTTATATCAATTTTGCTTTTCCAATGTTATACACTTTATTCTATACATTTTTTGCTGACTGATATTTTGCTCAAAAGCATTTTATATGTCAATGTTATTTCGCTACTTTTTTTACACTACAAAATTAAAACAGTTATTTTTAATTTCCAAACACTTTTTTTACATTTTGTAATTTTACGTGTTACTACTTAGTTTACTATTTTAAATATAGTAGTCAATTTTCTATTCACATCAATGTTCTATTTTCAAATTTCAACTATTCAAAACTAAGTTATTTAATTGAATATTCCAAATACTTTTTTCTCTTTATTTATATTTACGTGTTGATACTTAGTAACAATAATGATAAATTCCGAGAATGTATTTTGGTAATAATCTTTGCAATTAAGCATTGAATGTACAATTTCATAGTACGATTGAAAATTTGATATATTTGAAACTAATAATTTGATTTATTCATTTTACGTGTTAATACTTAGTATTATTTTTTACGATATTTGAGATGTTTGAAGTGAAAATGATAAAACCAATTTCTGTACATTTGAATTTTCAACATCGTAAAACTAATACATTATTTTCTTGAATCCAAGGAATATTTTTGGATTTTATGTTTTTACGTGTAAGCACTTAGTACTGAAAACAAATGTGTTTTGGATAATTATAATAAATGCTTAATCGTACTATTCATCGGCATATATTACTACTATATACCTAAGAAAGAAAAAAAAGGAATCCCAATATTTTAGTAACGAACTCAATATTTTAATTAATTTTAGTAAGTACGATAGAGTCAATCGTTCTGTTTATTGGGTAATTCGATCGAAATCTGTTTTTTGATTGAATCACAAAATAATGAACATTTAAGCTGTTTGAATTGACTATATATGCAGTGTCTGCTTTTATGAATGCGGTCGGAAAATAGCTATCACTCATTAATAAGCTATCTCCGGTATGAACAATTGTTATAGTATCGATACCTATACTGCCATTGAATACGTAATTTGCTCGCACCCATTGCCCTGAGTAACTGATTTGAGTATTATCATCGTTGTCGTCGCAAGCACTGATGATAAGAGATAGACTAATTATTATTACAAGCAAGAAAAAGAGCTTCTTCATAAATATCCCATATAATAGTATTTAAATTCGTTATATAAACGACACAATACATAGTTAGTTACATATTTATTTGATTGCTTTAATATAGTATCCTCTATCATCGTAATATTCAATTTGAGTAAAACCAACTGTCTTGAGTGTATTAACCACATCAGATATTTGATGCTTATTAAAAATACCGTCTTTAGCAAGGATATTTTTGTCGAAATCTTCCTTTTTTTTCATAAAGAACAAAAATTCGCCATTTTCAGTGAGCATTTTCCTGATTTTGCTGAACGGCAATTCTAAGTCTTCCCAGAAATAAACGACATTTAAACAAAATATTTTATTAAAATCCCTAACACTAATTTCAGTATCAAGAAAATTCCCAAAGCTCAATTTAACTCTATTTTGTTCGATGTATTTAATATTTTTTGCAGTAGCTTGACTGTACATTAATTCGGAGAAATCTATACCCTGATAAACCGAGTATTGGTAATTCTCAGAAATTAGATTGATACCGATACCGGGACCATAACCGATTTCAAACAATCTGTCATCCGGCTGAATATTCAATTCTTTAATAATTGTTTTGTAAGGAGCCAGATTACCTTTAATCATTAGGTTTGCGGCTATTTTACCCATTATTCCGCTTGGTTTACGGAATTGATTTGCTATTTTACTAATCATAATGTACCAAAATATAAATTGATGATTTACCTTAATTTCTGAGTAGCAAATTACAAATAATTATTATTATTTGAAAGTAAATAATGCAAAATAAAAGAAAGATATAAGGCTATTGCAAAAGTCCAAATTATTTATTTACTGTTAATTTTTAAAGTTTTCAAACTTCTAAATGCTTCAAGAGGTTGTCAAAAAAGTAACAATATTTCCAAATCGTCATTCTGAGTTACTGACCACCCGCTACGCGGCTGGTAAAACAATACAATGACAACTTTGATACTTCAGATAATCAACTAAAGCATTGGGAATATAGCGTTTACAAGAACACTCGAAAAAGTTGTCATTAACAGGCTGTGCAAAAGCCAAAACCAATTGCAAATGATCGAATAATTTCAATCACACACTCCAATCAAGTGGGCTGGCTAAAATTTTATATTTCGTCAAATCGTCATTCTGAGTTACTGACCACCCGCTACTCGGCTGGTAAAACAATACAATGACAACTTTGATACTTCAGATAATCAACTAAAGCATTGGGAATATAGCGTTTACAAGAACACTCGAAAAAGTTGTCATTAACAGGCTGTGCAAAAGCCAAAACCAATTGCAAATGATCGAATAATTTCAATCACACACTCCAATCAAGTGGGCTGGCTAAAATTTTATATTTCGTCAAATCGTCATTCTGAGTTACTGACCACCCGCTACTCGGCTGGTAAAACAATACAATGACAACTTTGATACTTCAGATAATCAACTAAAGCATTGGGAATATAGCGTTTACAAGAACACTCGAAAAAGTTGTCATTAACAGTGTAACGAAGTATCCAGAATTATCAACAAGTTAGCTTTCTGGATTCTTCACTTCGTTCAGAATGACAAATTTTAGTCAGCCTCTTGAACAAATGGAAATTGAAAATCATATAGTTTTGCAACAAACTTATATTTTTTTACTCGTAATCTCTCTATAGCTTCATCATACTTACGCACCCCGAAATCTCGGAGACTGTTTTCTATATTTTTCTCTTTACCAATAATAAATAAGCTTTCTTTGCTTGAAATTAGCATATTAACACTATTAATAATTTGAAATATAACTAAATTAGCAACATTAAATCTATTACAAATTGCCTTGTTAATTGAGCCTCATGAGAAAATCAAATTTATTATTTTAATATTTCTGCAACTTTCTCCATCAACCATAATTTCATTTCTTCGTCAGTAAAATTTACAGCTTTGGCTCCGGCGGCATTTATATGACCACCACCGCCCAATTGAGCAGCTATGCTTCTGACATCATAATTGTCTTTTGACCTTAGAGATAGCTTTATATCGTTAGAAGCGGGAATTTCAGTAATTAAAGCTCCAATTTTAACTCCTTGCAATTGAAGCGTAGTCTCAGAAAATCCGTTCAAATCCTCCATCGATAATCCGTACTTTTTAATATATTTTCGTTTTACAGTAAATATGTTGAACTTATTATCAAAATAAAGTTCAGAACTTAAAAAAGTCTTTCCTAAAAGCATTAAATTTTTCTGAGGCATCTGATTATAAACAGCATCAAACATTAGAGTTGGTTGTAGTCCAAATCTTAATAAATCTGCGGCTATCAAATGAGCCGCTTGATTAGTATTTTGGAATTTAAACCCGCCGGTATCTGTCATAATAGCTATATAAATGGCTTGAGCAATATTCTTATTATGTTGAAATTTACTATCAAGACTAATAAATTGATAGACTAATTCTCCGGTAGCAGAGGCTTGGGGATTGACCGCATATAAATCAGCCATTTTTTCAGGATTGTGATGATGATCTATCATACATTTAACAGCTTTTGATTTCATTAAAGCCGTACCGATAGTCTTTAGTCTTGAAATAGAATTTACATCTAAAATTAAAATCAAGTCGGCAGAAAGAATTTCATCTTCATCGGATTCATTATAAATATTTATAATATCAATATTACTCATAAATGAAAAGCAGTCAGGAAGATTATTATAAAAGTATATTTTCGCTTTTTTACCTTTGGATAATAAATACTCATGCATAGCCAACGATGAGCCTATGGAATCTCCGTCAGGGTTTTCGTGCCCTACGATAATTATATTATTTGCTTTTTCAACTGCCTGATGTATTAACAATAAGTTTGTCTCTAATTCTTTGCTAATTAAATTCTTAAACACAGTTTGCTCCTTGAATTTTGAATATCGTACATAAATACGGCAGTACTTGCCGCTACATTAATTGAGCCGACCTCGTCAATAATAGGAATATGTACTATATAGTCCGATATATCAAGAATACTCGGCTCTATACCATAACCCTCATTACCGAAAATCAAAGCGAACTTATCAGGATAATCAAAATGATAAATCGGATATGAATCCTGAGTAATTTCAGCACTTATTATCTTATATCCGTTTTTTTTTAGTTCAAATAAATCATCAACTAAATCTTTCGATTCATAATGATTTATGTCAAAAATATTCCCCAAAGACACTCTTACGGCTCGTCTTAAATACGGAGAACTTGAAGAATTATCGTAAATAATTGATTTAAATCCAAATGCTGCTGAATTTCTAACAATTGAGCCTACGTTTTCCGTATCAATTATATTATTCATAACAATTATTCTATCGTCTAAATTCATTAGTTTAGTTTTGGGTTTTTCAACTGCAAGAGCCATTATCCCACTATGAATTTTATAGCCTATTATCTGACTAATTAGGAATTTATCTGTAACATATACTTCTGTTAATTCAGATATATTAGAGTCAATTAGATCTTTATATTTAAAGTATAATTCTTCGGTTGAGAAAATTTTAATTATCTCAATTTTTGACTTTAACAATTTAACGAAGACCTTTTCGCCTTCGGCAATAAAATAATCATTGCTGGTATTATCATTGAATATTTTTTTTAGGTCTTTGAATATATGTATTCTAGTGTCATTGATATCTGTAATTCGAATCATAAAGTAATCAGCTAATTAAATTATATTTAAAACGTATAAATAAACGCAATATTATAATATATTTTTAGACTTAAAAATAATTATAATCGTTAATTAAACGGATTTATAACAAAATTATAGAGTTAATTATGGGTAATATCAATTCGAATCAGTTTATAATCACCATAGCTGACGATGATTTTAATAAAGCTTTAAATAATTTATGCAATGCAGCACCCAAATATGGGGTAAACGTAGTTCATATACATAATATGAAAGATACATTTAAAAGAAACGGAATCGAATTTGATAAAGATTACTGCATTGTGGAATTATGCAGTCCTGAAATATCATTTAAAGCTTTATCTCTTGATTTGAGACTTGGAAATTTCATGCCTAAGCATATTATTGTGTTTAAAGACCATGACGGTAAAAACAAATATATGATGATGAAATCAGATTCTGATAGTTTAGATGTGCTATTTCCCGATATCAATGTACGAGAGTTAACTCAAGAAGTAATGCAATATTGGGAAAAATTAATGTATGATGCAAAAGGACAAAAAAATGAGCTATAAGACTTTACAAATTGAATATATTGATGATATAGTAATTATTTTATTAAACAGACCGGATGTACTCAACTCAATCAATACACAAATGCTTGATGAAATTGATGTTTTTATTAATGAACTTGACTATAACGAGACAAAAGGCTTGATAATTACCGGTAGCGGAATGAAGGCATTTGCTGCCGGAGCAGATATTTCGGAATTAAAAGCCGGATGCATGACCGGTGCAATTGACTATCTGCAAAAAGGGAATATTCTTTTTGATAAAATATCAAAATTAGAAATTCCTGTTATAGCTTTAGTCAACGGTTTTGCTCTTGGGGGCGGTTGTGAACTTGCTTTATCTTGCCATTTCAGATTTGCAACAGAGACAGCCAAGTTCGGGTTTCCCGAAATCAATCTCGGCATAATGCCAGGATACGGAGGTACTGTCCGATTATCAAATTTAATCGGCTATTCTAATGCTATGGATATAATTCTAACCGCTAAAACTATTGACTGCGATACAGCTCTTAAAATCGGATTAGTAAACTATGTTTATCCCAAAGAAAAAATTGTCGATTATACTTTAGACTTCATGAATTCAATTATCTCTAAGCCTCAGCTGGCTGTTAAAAATATAATCAAACACTTTAATCAGATGCCATATTTGGATTTTAATAACAAACTATTATCTGAAGTTAGTCATTTTAATATTCTCTCTAAAACCGAGGACTTTCTCGAGGGAACTAATGCGTTTATTAATAAGCGTGAACCTGAATTTAGAGGGAGATGATTTATTCATAAATTACATTTTTATTCTCTTTATAAATTTATTATTTTTGTAAAGCAAAATAAGTTGAAAAAAATTGTAGAAAAAATTGTAGAAAATTGTAAAATAATAATTGTAAAAAGTATTTCAGCATAAAGTATTAGAGAAGACAAAATCAACAGCATAGAGAACATAAATTTGAAAACTATTTTAGAAATAATTAAATTAGGAACGCAATTTCTTAAAGATAAAAACATAGAGAGTCCCAGACTCAATATTGAATTAATTATATGCAAAGTAATGAAAATCAAGCGCATTGATTTATACACACAGTACGACAGACCATTTGCTGAAGAAGAGATAAGCATAATTCGCGAGATGATGATTAGGCGTTCTAATAATGAGCCATTACAATACATTTTGGGTAATACCCAATTTATGGATTTGAAACTCAATGTAAATAACTCTGTACTTATTCCCCGACCGGAGACCGAGCTTTTAATTGAAAGAGTCATAATGGACTATCCGGATAAAGATGCAGAATATAAAATTCTTGATATTGGAACCGGTTCCGGCTGTATAGCACTATCTCTTGCTAAATATTTCAAAAATTCTGACATAATAGCAGCAGATATTTCGCCGGAAGCATTGGTAACAGCACAAAAAAATGCGGAGTTAAATTCAATTGAAAACGTTAAGTTCTTTGAATTTGACATATTGACCAAAATCCCAAAAACTAAATTTGATATAATTTGCTCTAATCCACCCTACATATCCATAGAGGATTATAATAAATTAGAACCTGAACTATTAGAATACGAGCCGAGCATTTCTCTTACAGATTCAAGCGACGGACTAACTTTTTACAGACGTTATACCGAGATTTTCCCAAAGATACTAAATATCAATTCTTATTTCTATTTAGAGCTTGGTTACGGGCAGTATCTTTCGGTTAAAGAAATATTTTCTGTAACCAAATGTAATTTAGATGTGTCTAATGATTTGAACGGTATAGAAAGAATATTAAGAGGAAGCTATTAACTAAGAATTTTGAAATAACTTTACTAATAATTAACAATAAACTTATAATTGTAATATTAATTTAAATAATTATAAAAAATTGCAAAAAATGTCTGTTATTTTGAGCTAAATGAAAGAATTTATTGAAATTTTAGGAAAAAAATTCTTAGTTTTGAATTCTTTTGATTGAAGTATATTTTTATAAGTATAAAAAGGTGAATAAATGTCTCAAGTTAAAGTTGAAGAACAAATAGGTGGCATTGTGCTCCAGCTAAAAGGTCAGTTTATCGGTGGAGACGAAACTGACGAGCTCAGGAATGTATTAAAAACTATAACTGAGCAAAACAAATCCAAATTGATAATCAATATGGAGAAGGTAACTTACTTAAATTCAACAGCTCTTGGAGTATTGATTTCCACTCACGCTACAATGGTTAAAAAGGGAGGGAAAATCATATTATGTAATTTAGCGAAATCTATAGAAAATATATTTGTAATTACTAAGCTTACTTTAGTTTTTGACATAGCAGACAATTTAGATAGTGCAATAACAATGATTTCAGAATAAATAGTATTTTTTTTAAATTAATTTCGGGAGTGTTATGAAAAACATTTTCAATGTAATCGTAATAGTTTTATCATTAGCGGTAGCTTTTGCTATTTACGCTTTTATTTTGGGTAATGCGGATAACTTCTTGGATAAAGAAAAATCCAAACCAAAACCGGGTAACGTATATGGTACTATCCATACAGGTGGTCCTATCGTAGCAATTTTAATGGGTCTAATTCTCGTTTCCGGTACTTTTTCTTTTGAAAGATATTTTTCAATTACAAAAGCTAAAGGCAAGGGCGATGTTCCTAATTTTATTAAAAAAATTAACGAGAATCTGCTAACTGACAACTATGAAGGTGCACTTGCAGAATGTGAGAAACAACGCGGAAGCTTAGCCAACATCATGCGAGCCGCAATTGAAAGGTTCCGTGATGTTAAAGATGATGGTTCTTTAGACAAAGAAAAGAAAATGTCTGAAGTACAAAGAAGCATTGATGAAGCTACTAACTTAGAAGTTCCTCTATTAGAGAAGAACTTAGTAATTTTATCAACTGTTGCTTCTATCGCTACTATGTTTGGTTTATTAGGTACTACTCTTGGTATGATTAGAGCATTTGCTGCTCTTGGTACTTCTACCGGTGGTGTTGACCCTACACAGTTAGCAATTGGTATTTCCGAGGCACTTTATAATACAGCTGCCGGTCTTATCGGTGCGATTATGTCTATCGTATTTTTTAACTTCTTCAGTACAAAAGCTGATAATTTAGTATATATGATTGATGAAGCTATTTTGAGCGTGACTCAAATATTTACCGTTCGCGTTACAAAATAATAAGTAATTAACTAAGGGAGAATTCCTGTGTCAAAAATTAAGAAAAAAAGGGTGGGGTTTGTAGTCGATATGACTCCGCTCGTTGATATAACAATCTTGCTCTTGACATTCTTGATGTTTACCGCTCAGTTTAAATCAGAAACTGAGAATGGTGCCAAGTTTACGGTAGAAAGACCATCTGCTACATCAGATACTACTTTCTTACCCGAAAAGAATATTGCTATTGTCCAAGTCGGCTTTAAAGATAAAAAAGCCGGTAAGATGGATACAATTATTACTTATGGCATCTCCGATAAAACAGTAAGAGACAAAGTCTGGGAAACAATTAATATTGCCCCTGAGCTTAGAAGAGAGCCAGTTGTGATAATACCGGATTCGGCTACTTTAGTTAGAGCTTTAAAAGAAACTAATATACTCGCCAGTGCTAAGACTATCTTTGCTATTGATGGCGATAAAGAAGT
Source organism: uncultured bacterium (assembly GCA_942493235.1). GTDB lineage: Bacteria > Bacteroidota > Ignavibacteria > Kapaibacteriales > UBA2268 > ENR-C587. Next base: position 2,773,484 of record OW818676.1, read on the forward strand.
TTTCTTTGATAAAGTACAATATATAATGGAAATATTACGTGTAGCTCGCATTAGAACTTTTAACTATGTAACAGACAAACAACGCAATAAGTAATTATATAATTAAATTAAATGATTTTACTATTTAAGTAAATAATTAGGAGAAAATAAATGTCTGGTGGTGGCGGTGGAATGGCTGTTCCACAACAACAAAAAAGAGGCAAGCAGAACAATCGTAAGAAAAAGAAACGTCTCGGCTTTGCAGTAGATATGACTCCACTTGTGGATATCACATTCTTATTGCTTACGTTTTTTATGTTCACTACGACCATGCTAAAGCCGCAGATAATGGAAATGAAAATCCCTCCGGAAAGCGAAGGAGAGGTTAAGATTAAAGCTTCCGAATTATTCTTCCTTTTAGTTAGAGAAGACGGAAAAATCTTTTATCAATTTGGTTATCCTGACGGTCACATGGAAGAACCGACTAAAGTTGACATAAATAAAGTTGGTGAGCTTGCTACAAAGCAAAACTTAAAAACAACTGTCGTTAAAAACAGATTAATCACTGTATTAAAAGTTCAGCCTAAAGCTAAATATGATATAGTAATAAAAATACTAAACGAACTGAATTTAGCAGAGGCAGCAATCTCTAGCGAAATTGCTAAATCTACTGACCCGGAAACAGGAAAGCCATACAAAAGAAGCCGTAAGTTTACTTTCGGTACTGTAACTGAAGAAGACATTGCTAAAATTAAAGGGTTATAGTTATGAAAGATAATACAATGATGTTAGAGATGCCTGCTCCAACTACTTATGGTGCGGTTGAGCTAAAGGATATTATTAGAAAATATACTTATAGAGGATTTTTATATACTTGCCTTTTTATCTTGTTACTTTTACTCGGTTACTTTGCTTTTACAAAAGCTACCGAACCAAAAGTTGAGAAAAAATTCGCTCCTCCATTAAGTAAAATACAACTAATGGCTCCTCCTCCGGATGCTACTGAAGAAACTCAAGAAACAGTTGAACCTGTTACTCAAGATGTTGATATTGCAACATTAGCTAAAGCGGGTAATCCTGTTCCTGTTCCTGATGCTGAAGTAGCTGAACTAAAAGATTTCGCTTCTTTTGACCAATTGTCAGAATCTTTATCAAGCGAAACCGGTCAAATCGTTGATTTGAATGCTCTGCCTTCTAATGTTGACTTCGACAAACCAAAACAGGTTGAAGTTAAACAGGAGGAAGCAATTCCTGCAATGGATGATTTCGTTTCTTACGAACAAGAACCTGATGTTGATATGGCAGAATTACAGAAAAATGTAGTTTATCCCGATGTAGCTATTAAAGCCGGTATCGAAGGTAAAGTAATGATTTCTGTATTGATTGACCGAAGTGGTAGAGTTCAGAAAACTGTTATCCGTAGCTCTTCTTCAAGTTTACTTGATAAAGCAGCTATTGAGGCAGTCAAAAAAACTACTTTCAAACCCGGTTTCCAGAACAAACAGCCTGTTAATTCTTGGTTGTTGATTCCGGTAATCTTCAAATTGAGATAGTTGAATAACAAAATAGGCTTGGTAAAACAAGCCTATTTTAATTCTTATGATTTTTCAATTATAAATTCAGTCTTTTGTGTAAAATATTAAATTTATAATTGATAAGATATTACTAAATTAAATGCGAGCTTTATAATGGTAATGCACATAGTAAATTACTTAATACGAGGACTAATAATAGTAATCGGTATAATTTTCGCTTCCGGAATTTTTACTCCCAAAAGCGAAGATTCATCGCTGATGAGAGTAATGGGTGTAGTGCTTATATTATGGGGCATTTACCGAATTTTAACTTATAGAATGAAATATAGACAAATGCTTAGAGAACAAAAACGCGATGAAGACTAAATCTATATATATAATAATTCTTTTTTTAGCTTTCTCTGCTATTAGGCTTTATTGTGATGATCAGGAATTGATAATTGAAAGCGACGTTGAAGCACAAGTTGATATGATCGAATTGCAGAAAGCAATTGTTTATCCTGATTCTGCGACCATTAATAAAATCGAAGGTAAAGTAGTAATTAACGTGTTGGTTGATGAAGAAGGCAATGCGAAAAAAGTTGAAATAAAAAGTTCAACTAATGAAATTTTTAATGAATCCGCAATTAATGCGGCAAAAAGTATTAAATATAAATCGGCACTAAATATAATTGGTACTCCGGTAACTTCTTGGTTACAAATACCGATTATATATAAACTAAAGTAGTGAAAGCTTTTATTATTATATAAATAATGATATGAAAACCAATATACGGAGGGCGAAATGAGAACAAAGCTAAATATTATCCTGACGGGTATAATACTCGCTGCTCTATCTATGTTAAACTCTTGTGGTGGCAGCGACCAAAATCAGACACAAGAGCCAATAAAAAAGCTTAAAGTGTACTGTGATGATGCTATTTATAACTTAATGAAATCTCCGGTTTTAGAATTTGATACTCTTAGCTTAAAAATACAATTGGACTTAATCCACACATCTGCTTTCGACTGTATGGCAAAACTGCTTGGTACAGAAGCCGATGCTATAATAATTTCAAGAGGCTACTCCGGAAGAGAAGACTCAGCAATGAAAAAATATGGTCTTAAAGCACACACTAATTCAAATATAGCTTATGATGCCTTAGTTTTTTATACAGATATTGATAATCCTATAGATACAATTACTAAAGACCAGCTTAATAAGATTTTCACGGAAAAGGATTTTAACTTTTCTAATATAAATCCAAAAATATCTCCCGATTATGAATTGGTATGCAATAGTCATTTATCATCGGAATATTTTAATTTGAAGGATTTAGTAGCAAATAATAAGAAAATCGAAAAGAATATTAAATTCTTTTCTACTTATGATTCAGTAGTTAATTACGTAATAAATAACAAGCATGCGATAGGTATCGGATATTTATCGCAAGTATATAATAACCCGAATTTGAAATGTATCGCCGTTAGTTTTATTAATGCGGCAGGTACTTATATTATGCCTTACAAGGTTCATCAAGCCAATATAGTAAGAGAGCTGTATCCCTTCAAAGTTACGCATAGAATTCTATTGCTTAAAGACAACGAAGAGGAATCTCTTGCCCTATTGAGATTTTTGTCCAGAGTGGGTAAAGTACAGAAACATTTTAATAATTCCGGTATAGTACCGGCTTTTGGTGATATTAGATTACAACAAGTAGAGGAATAATCAGATGAAAAAAATTCTTAATTTAATAGCCATAGTGCTATTTGCTTCTGCAACAGCTTATGCAGAATCTGCAGTCGATAATCTTGAAAAATTTATTGGGACAAAAGATTATCCCGAAGCGGCAAAATATATATCAACCGCAATTGCTGAAAACCCTAAAGATGAAGATGTTTACGTTCTATGTGGCGATGTCTATTCTGAACTTCTAAATGTTGACTCAGCTCTAATAATGTACAAAAAAGCTTATGACTTAGAAAGAGACGATAAAAAGATTATCATCAAGCTTTCTGGAGCGTATTCCGAAGCTAAAATGCACAAAGAATCAATTGATTTGATGAGAAAAGCAGAAAAAGACAATAAAAATGATTTAGATATTCAATTAGCTTTAGCTCAAAGTTTAATCAAAGCTGACTCTACTAAAGATGCTGATTTGATTATTAGAAGAGTTATTAAAGCAAATGATAAAAATCCTATTGCATATTTGGCTCAAGCCGATTTGTATTTTAAACAGCAAATATATTTTTCTGCCAGAGAAGCATACGAAAAAGTAATTAGCCTTGATCCGAAGCAAGTAACCGCACGTATTAATTTGGCTACTGCTTATTATCAAATGGCTCGCCAAGAAGAAGATAAAGATTTAAAAAACAGCTATTATACACTTTCTTTGAGTCAATGGGAATATGTAGCTCAAGAAGACCCCAAAAATGCAAAAGCATTCTGGGAAGCCGGTAAAATCTATTATTATTCTGAAGTATGGGACAATGCTGCAATTTATCTAAACAAATATATTCAATTGAGACCGGCACATTCTTTAGCACGCTATTATTTAGTTGAATCTCTATTCCATATAAATAAATGCGATGAATTACAGCAAAATGCTTTAATAGTTGTTAAAGAGATTGATTCTGTCAAATCTAAAGTTAGTAAATGGCAAGCAGAATGCTTTTATAAAACTCAAAAATACAAAGAAGCAATTGCCCAATATAGAGAATATGGCAATATTGCCCCATTAGATGCCGAACAATTAGAACGCATTGCTTTATCTTATTTATTTGATGGTGATACTTTAGCTTCTATTAACGCTTATAAAGAGGTTATTAAAGTTGACTCTAAACGTGGTCAGACTCTGACTTCATTCGGTAGTTTAGCATTAAATAGAAAAGACTATGAAAATGCGGCTTACTTTTTCCAAGTTCGTGAAGATAATATTATTGATTCAAACAGTAATAAAATGAGATATTTTCTTGGACTATCATATTTATTTGCAGAAAAACCGATTGAAGCTGCAAAGATTTTTGAAAAAGTAATGACTAATGACCCAAATAACTATTCAGCATTGGTTTATCTCGGTGATTCATACAGTAAAATGAATGCTAAAGATTCGGCAAAAAACACTTATCTTAAAGCAATTGAATTGATGACACCTAATGTAGTAGCTAACGAAAGTACACTAAACAACGCTTATCAAAAGATATGCTCTACCCTATTAAGCGATAAAAATTTCAAAGAATTAAATACAATTTCAAAAGCTTGGACAGATGCTCTTCCAAATTCTCAATACGCTTTCTTCTTCTATGGCGTATCTTATCATGGACAAGGGGACGGCGATAACGCATGCAAGTATTATAAAAAAGCTTTTGCGATTGACCCTAAATCCGATTTTGCGATTAAAAATATCAAAAAGCAAATGGACGGAGTTTGTAATCCTAAATAGTTAAGTGATAAATTTGAAATTTCTTAAAGATGCCTGCTAATAAGTAGGCATCTTTTTTATTGGTATATCCGAATAGTAAAATTTATGTAAGCTAAACTCATGAAAAAAAGGCGAGAATAGTCTCGCCTTTTATAAAATTTATGTGAAAATTGAAATCCATTCAAATCACATTTTCAGTTAAATCCCAATATTAATCTTATCACAATTTCAATATGATTGAATTATTTTGAGATACATTCAACGGGACATACTGAAGCGCATTGAGGTTCATCATAATAACCTTTGCATTCTACACATTTTGCAGGGTCAATTTCCTGCTTATCATCACCGGCATAAATAGCTTGTACCGGGCATTCAGGTTCGCAAGCACCGCAATTGATGCAATCTTCTGAAATTTTAAGTGCCATTTTGTCTCTCCTAATATTATTATTCAAAAATCATTGTCAAATTGACAATTTCAAAACTAAATATTTTTTTTTGAATATAAAAGTATTATTTTCTCTTTTTCAAACAGTTCGTACCAATTACGCTCTTCCGGCAGATATTTATTATCCATGTGAGTAGCAAGGGACGGGTTTGGAGAATACAACTTATATTTTTTGCCGAATAATAATTTCATAGGAGTATATAGCCAAGCTTTTGCAAAGATTTTAAATAAGTCGAAATTTTGAAATAAATATTTAGGATATAAAATCGGATTGAAAATACGTTTTTTAGTCATTGCTAACCAAAGGCTTGCATCATAATTTTTCTTTGTATAAGTATCAAAAACTGAAAAATTCAACTTGAGATTTGCTCTATTTGTTAAAAATGTCATGCAAGTTGTACTTTCGGTTCTCCAAATTATATCTTTATAATTAATTTCAGACTTTTTATATTTATGAAGGTCTAACTTAAAATAATCCAAATGGTTATATGGCGTAAGAAAGTCAACTTGGTTAGAAGATTCAAAAAAGTCCAACATATCGGTAAAAGCATTATCCAAATAGAAATAATCGTCTTCGGCAAAAAATATATTTTCAGAAAATTTTTGATTAGACAATATTTCCATCTGCTTACCGAATGTTCCTGGATTGCCTATGCCCAGAGTCGAGATTAGCTCTACCCTATCCCCGAAATGATTCCTAAACAGCTTATAATACTCTTCGGGGCAATTATCTAAAATTACCCAGAGTTTATAATCAATATCTTTCAATGCCCGAGCAAATGAACTTAGGCAAAGCTCTGATAATTTAAATTTATCATCGGCATATACGGGCGGTACCTTAGATACTTTTGGATATATTCTATATGCTATCGCTAATTTATATTTACTATCCATATTATTATTTCATTATATTTGTATTCGACATATTTGTCGATTTTGTAATTGTCAAAATCCAGTATTATTATCATAAACCGCGATAATCGCGGGAATTCAAAAATAATAAAATTTTGGCATAATCATTGCAAAATTAATATTACATTGTATAAAATAGGTAATTAAATGAATTCATTAAATATATTATTAGTAGATGATGAAACTGCTCAACGTGATTCAATAGCAGGTTTTTTGCAGAAAAAAGGCTATACGATTTTCTCGGCAGACTCCGTTGATAACGCAATCGCTATTGTAAAAACCAATTTAATCGATTTGATAATTTCCGATTATTCAATGCCTGCAAAAAGCGGATTAGACCTACTCAAAGAAGTAAAATTGCTTAACCCGTTGATACCGGTGGTAATTGTTACTGCTTATGGTACAATAGAAAATGCAGTTGAAATTATGAAAATCGGTGCATTTGATTATTTACAAAAACCAATAGACTTACAGGAAATTCTATTGATGATAGAAAAAGCTCGAAAGCATAATCTATTAATTTCCGAAAATATTATTCTTAAAAATAAACTAAACGAAAAATATTCATTCGACTCCATAATATCAAACAGTAACGAGATGGAAACCGTACTCAATACAGCGGTAAGAGTTGCCAAATCAAAAGCCTCAATCTTAGTAAGAGGCGAAAGCGGTACCGGTAAAGAATTGATAGCCAAAGCTATACATTATTCCAGCGATAGAGCCGATAAGCCTTTTATTGTGATTAATTGTGCTGCTATGCCGGAGACTTTATTTGAAAGTGAACTATTCGGGCATGAAAAGGGAGCTTTCACCGGAGCAGACAAACAGCGTATAGGCAAATTTGAGCAGGCAGACGGCGGTACGCTCTTTATTGATGAAGTAGGCGATATTCCAATGCCCGTTCAAGTTAAACTACTCAGAGCCGTCCAATTTGGCGAAATTCAAAGACTTGGCGGAAAATCTCCTATGACTGTTGATGTTCGCATTATTACCGCTACTAATAGAAATTTAGAAGAAATGCTCAAAAATGGCGAGTTTCGCGAAGATTTATTCTATAGGTTTAATGTGATTACAATTGATATTCCTCCGTTAAAAAATAGAAAAACGGACATTCCCTACTTAATCGATTATTTTATTAAAAAGTATGCCGCTTATAATGGAAAGAAAATCAATGGAATAACTAAAGAAGCTATAGATATTCTAATGCGTTATGACTATCAAGGCAATGTTCGTGAACTTGAAAATATTATTCATCGTGCTGTTGTTTTTGCTCGTTATGATGCTATTTCAATAGATGATTTGCCGGACAATATTAGCAATAATTATCAATCCGATAGTAATCATTGCAAAAGTAATTATGAAGAAATTGATTTGGGCGATTTAAATATAGCTGTAGATAATTTGGAAGAGACGATGATAAAAAAAGCTATCGACTTTACTAACGGCAATCAAGTAAAAGCAGCTAATTTGTTAAATATATCAGAGAGAACTCTTAGATATAAAATGCAGAGGTTGAATCTAAAATAATCGACAATTTTGTATAATTATATTTGACATTACTTTGACAATGCTTTTACAATGCTTTGGCAGAGTTTTACAATGCTTTTATAGAGTTTTTACAGAGTTTTTACAATGTTTTAGAATATTTTTCTATAGTTTAATTATAATTTAACTATAATCTTTCAACAGAGATTTTAATAATAATTTAAAAGGGTGAATAAATTGAGAAGAATCGTAAATTTTTGTGTTATTATATTTGCAGTATTGCTAATAAGCAATGTAGAAGGTACTGCTCAGGGTAAAGGGAAAGGGAAAATGCACAACAATCAATGCAAGATGGTACTTGATTCTAATGCAAAAAAATGCCCTAATAACTGTAATCCTAAGTCAAACCCAAATGATACTGTGAAAGCTCATTGCGGACATTTCGTTGATAAAGACGGAGATGGTATTAATGACAATAGATGTAGTGGCATGGGCATCGGTAAACGGAAAAGGCACGGCAAAGTACTAAATGTTGACTCTGTCGAAGTAATAAACAAAAAAAAATAACGGATTTGCAAATTCTTTATTAAGAGTTCGGATTTATTTGTTAATTTGCAAGTTCTAAAATGTATAATAGTAGTGCAAATGGATAAATTCGATTTTATAATTAAGAAAAAAATCATACTTACGATTGTCTGGATTTCAATGGTAATATTGTCCGTTTATTTGGGATATGACTATTCAATATCAAATGTTAATTATTCCCCATCTCAGCCTCTGAATTTCTCTCATAAAGCACATTGTGAGAAATATGCTATGAAATGCACTTTTTGCCATTACAATGCAGAGAAAAACGAATTTTCAAATATCCCCGACCTTAAAGCTTGCATGACTTGTCATATTGGAGTCAAAAATATCAGTGAAATTATTAAGCCGCTTATTACCAGCTATGATGCTGATTCCATTGTAGTCTGGAATAGATTATACAAATTGCCGAATTTTGTACATTTTAATCACAGCACTCATATCAGGGCAATGATTGACTGCTCAAGCTGCCATGGTCAAGTAGAAACAATTGACAGCTTATACCAGAGCACACGTTTAACTATGAAATTTTGCTTAGACTGCCATAGAAATCCGGAGCAACTAATTATTCCGGCTCGCGAAATATCAGGTATTTTTACTTATTCCGATACTATTAGCAAAATACTAATAATCAATAGTTCTAAAAGCATTAGCGAACCTTTCACCGGTAAATATAAGGCTCAAAATAGAAGATGTATAAATGGAATTAATTTACCGATTATCCCGACAAAAGGACCAGAAAATTGCTCCTCTTGTCATTATTGAGGTGTTAAATGAACAGGCGTAACTTCTTGATAAATATGGTTGGATTATTAACATTGTCGGCAAGCTCTTGCAGAAGACCGGAGCAAAGAATATTTTCTGCTACCGATTCAAAAGAGGCTATGCCTATCGGTGAAGCTGTATATTATCATTCTATTTATAATAAATTCGGAATAAGCTACGGATTAAGTATCAAACTAATTGACGGTAAGCCAATTAAAATCGATGCTAATAAAAATTATTTTTCTAATTCAGGGACAACTAATGCCAATATAGAAACAGAACTATACCATCTTTATAATCCCGAAAGATTTTTTAAACCAAATTATAAAAACAAAGATATTAACATAGCTCAAGCCATTGAATTATGCAAAAGTAAAGTCAATGAGTTTATTAATTCAAATAAGCAAATTCGTATTATTATACCCGAAAACTATTCTCCGTCTTTAGAAAAGCTTATCGGATTAATCAGTGAAAAATCGCCGAATATTACATTTTATGTAAATGATAAAAATGATTTGCAAAAGCAAATAGATACTAATTCTATTTTATATAATTTGCAAGATGTTACACTTGCTGTTTTAAGACTATCAAAGTCTGTATTAACTATTAATTCAGACATAATCGGGAGCAATAGCTCTTCCCTATTTTACTCTAATTGCATAAGCAAAAACGACATAAATATTTATTCTGTTTCACTTTATAGTACATTAACAAGCATCAAGTCTATTAAAGATTATAGAATCACCGATATTGACTACTTTGTTAATTCATTGTTTAGTAAATATATTGAAAATCATTTCCAAAGTAATAAACAATTATTGACATTATATAAACTTACTAAAGCTAATAGTGCTAATAATCTTACATTTGTTAATGAAATAATTGAGCTTCTCGATTCAAATCCTAATATGCCTATTATAATTGACAGCAGAGCCTCAATTCAAAGCCAATTATTAGTTTCGATTTTAAATTATTATAGAGGATTATATGATAATCAATCAGTATTTAATAATGGATTGAAGCACTCATATTACTATAATTGCAAATACTTATCACAGTTCAGTTCAGATTTTTCTAATGAAGATTTGCTACTTATTTTAGATAATGATTTTATAAGTAATTTCACTAATTTTAAAACCATTAATAAGCAGAATATCATAGCGAGTTCTGAATATAAATGCAAATTATTTGACTATGCCGAGCTTACGATTCCTAAAACACATTTTCTCGAAGAATGGGGCGACTCTATAGCTATAAATGGAAATTATTCTATCTGCCAGCCGGTGATTAAACCTCTAAATGAAAATTCCATTTCGGATATAGATTTAGTATTTCAGATTATTAAAGCTTTAAAAATTAATGAAATATCTAATTATGACGATTTATACTCATTTATAAATGCTCAGACTAATGATGAAAATAAATGGGAAAATTTGTTGGTTAAAGGGTATGATAACTCACTATTTGAACTAATTGATTTCAAGATTGACCTTGATTCTGCAATTAAGTATTTATCGGATATATCGCCCATAGAGAAGACTAATGCCAGATTTACCTTATTTATACGAGATAATTTATACATAAAATCAGAGCGTGATAACCATAATATATATTTGAAGGAATTAATAAGTCCTATCAATTTGACATCAAATTATAACTACTTGGAAATAAACCCAATTGATGCAAGTGATTTAACTCTTGAAAACGGCGATATTGTCAAATTATCGACTCAGATCGGAGCAATCGAAATTCCGATTTTAATCAATAATGGTCGTGAAAATATTCACAAGCGTTTTAGCCTCGTAGCCGATAGATATTTACTATCCGAAAGCAGATGTAATATAGCCTCATTACTTAATAATTCCAATGACTTATCTGTAGTAGCAGATATAATAAAAACTGATAAGCATACAGAGATAATTCAAGAGAATGCAAATAAACTTTTCGGATTTGAATTAAATTATTTGAAAAAGTTGAAAGAAATTGATAATTTTAACGTTTATAATAGTTACAAATATTTAGATAAGCGATGGGGCTTAATAATTGATATAAATAAATGTTCAGGTTGCGGTGCATGCGTTACTGCCTGTAAGATTGAAAACAATATTCCGGTGGTATCTGCCAAAGAGATTTTGAACGACAAGCAGATGAATTGGATTGATATTTTACAATTTACTAATTCAAAGGGTAGAACTTATTTTTTGCCATATACTTGTCAACATTGTGAAGTAGCGAGTTGCGAAACGGCATGTCCGGTAACTGCTACCGTTCATAGTCCTGACGGACTTAACGAAATGGTCTATAATCGCTGTGTTGGCACACGCTACTGTATGGTAGCTTGCCAGTATAAAATCAGGAAATTTAATTTCAAAGACCATTATAAAAATTATCCCGAGCAGTTAAGGGCTATTCTAAACCCTAATGTAACTGTTAGGAGCGTAGGTGTCGCTGAGAAATGCACTATGTGCATACAGCGTATAAATAAATATTACCTGTTAAATGATGATAAAAAATCGGAATTACCACGGACTGCCTGCCAGCAGTGCTGTCCGAATTCGGCAATTACTTTGGTTGATTTAAATGATAGAATTACTATAGAATTTATTGAAAACAATTACAACAGGCTTAGAAAAATAGTATTTAATAATTATACAAATCCTTCTATATTTTACATTTATGACGAATAAAATAAAATTTACGATAATAAAATATAGAATAATATTTAGGATAATAAAATTTACAATAATATATTTATAAAAGATAGAAAAAACGAGCAAATATATGGTCAACACAGTTAACAGATTAAAAGATAAAAGCTTAGAAATTCTAAACGGAAAGCAAAACCTTAGATATTGGATTATTATGGCAATTTCTTTCCTTTTGATTTTTCAAGGATTTATATCCGTCTATATTACTATTGAATATGGACTTGATATCTGGGGAATAAACAATAAAACAGTCTGGGGTATATCAATATCAAATTTTATATTTTGGATAGGGATAGCTCATTCCGGAACATTGATTTCGGCTATTTTATTATTATTTAGGCAGAATTGGCGAAGCTCTATCAATAGAGCCGCTGAGGCAATGACTTTAATTGCAATAGTCTGTGCAGCAATTTTCCTAATAATTCACACAGGAAGACCTTGGTTAGCATGGCTGTGGATAGTTCCATATCCTAATCAATTCAATTTATGGGTAAATTTCAAATCTCCCCTATTTTGGGATTTTATTGCAATTTTAACTTATTTTATAGTTTCTTTAATATTCTGGTATTTAGGAATGTTACCGGACATTGCATTTTTAAAGAAAAATATAAAGAATAAATTTTTGAGAGGGGTATATAAATTCTTTGGGTTGGGCTGGGTAGGCTCATATAAGCAGTGGTCCGGATTTAACAAAGTCTATACCGTAATTGCCGGCATTTCAACAGCGTTAGTAATCTCTGTTCACTCGGTAGTATCTATGGATTTTGCATTAATGAATCTGCCAAGCTGGCATTCGACTATATTTCCACCTTATTTTGTAGCCGGTGCTATCTTTTCCGGTTGTGCCTTAGTAATAATATTATTATCAATAACAAGATATGCCTTTAATTTAGAAGAATTTATAAAGATAGACCATATAGAGAAAATAAATAAAATTATATTTTTTATGTCGTGGATAGTCTTTTTTTCTTACTTTATTGAAGTATTTAGCACTTTATTTAATACAAGTCATTACGAGGATTCCATAGTTTTTATTAAATTAAAAAGTCCTCTTTTTTGGTTGATGATTATTCTAAATTGTATAATACCTCAATTATTGGTAATAAAACATTTCCGCCGGAATATCAAGTTTAGTGCATTGGTAAGTGGCTTAATTATCATCGGGATGTGGATAGAGAGATTTATGATAATAGTATTTTCTCAGAAAACAGGAATTCTACTGTCTAATGAAATTAATTATAATCCTTCGATTTTTGAGATTAGTATATTTCTCAGCACTATCGGTTTATTTGTATTTTTGTATATGTTATTTTTAAAATTTATTCCTATAGTACCAATTTGGGAAGTGGCAAATGAAGAAAAAGCAATTGGAAATAATCTGTAATGATAATAATTACGAAGATGTTATCAAAATTCTTTCAGATTATAAAATAATGTACTTCGATAATTATTCGCAAGTGATTCCGCCATCATTTATTGATGAAAAAGGACCCAAGCGAGTATTCGGCTTTTGGGGATTTATTGCGGCAATTGTCGGAGTCTATCTCTCAATACTATTTTTGTATTGGACTCAGAAAATATCTTACCCGCTAAATATTGGCGGTAAGGATTTGTTTACTTTTGCCGCTTCAGTACCAATAATTTTTGAATTTACTGTACTGGTATTAGTTATTTCTTTATTTATTACATATTTAGTAAATTATAAAATACTTAGGTGGAAAAAGAACTCAGGCAATATACGAACTATATTAATAGAGCATATTTATAATACTGATTTATTACAAAGCAAATTAGAACCATTGGGAGCGGTAATCAAACAATGAAAATTGTAAAATACATAAAATGGGTTTTTCTCTGGAGTATTCCTATTGTAATGCTTAGCTATGTATTGCTTGTCCAAAATAATTATTTTAAGTTTTTTAATAAGAATCAGCCTTTTGAATTGATTTCAGACATGGATAATACTATATCGCTCAAACAGCAATCAGAAAACATATTGAGCAAAAAGAAAATTTATGAATCGATGAAGCCTGATAAATCAGTATCTTACACTCACCCTCAATATAAATACGAATCTATTGATATTGAGAAATCTGTTAATAACGGGGATAATCCTCTGCAAGCGACAAAAGAAGTATTTCTAAGAGGAAAACATTTATATGAAACTCATTGCATTTACTGCCATAATACTAATGGAAAAGGCGAAGGAATTATTGTTAACGGCGTACAGTTAAAAGCCGGTGAAGAGCCTTTCCCCGGACCTCCCGACCTAACACGCCGGCAGGCTGTAGAGTATCTAGATTCCAGAATTTTCCATATATTAAGTGCCGGACAGAATTTGATGTTTCCTGTAGCTTATAAATTAGATACAATTGACAGGCACTGCTTAGTCAAATATTTACGAATTTTACAAGGTGTAATTAAATATGATAAATAAGATATTATATCCGGTTTTTGCTTTATCATTTATTGGATTATATTTTTATAGTCCCGAGAGATTTTCTCCGAATCTTATTATGAATAATTTACTATTATTCGGAAGTCTCTATGCAGGAGTTATATTTTATTTGATTCAAGACACAATGAATTCAAAAATTGTAGTAAAATTGCAACCGTTTATGGATTCGTTTTTCAATATTAAGTATATGATACTGCTTTATTTCGTATTGTCGTTATCTATTCAGTCGAAATTTATCGACTTATTTTCGTTTTCATACTTTAATGATTTTGTAGTCGGATATTATGATACTACCTATTTCGTACTAAGGCAATTAATATTCTTAGGCTTAGTAATGGGCTCACTTTATTATATACGATATAAGCAAAGTGTCGATACTATGTTTAATTATCTTCTTATGTTCGTGCTTAGTTTTGCATTTATAATATATTCTTATGATATTTTAGCATTTGTTCAGGATTTGTCTATTCAATACTTTTGGCAAAGCACGATTTGGGCATTTTACTTATTTACGAGTTTATTGATATTCTTTTTGTCAATTATCTCTATCACAAATGTATTTGATAAAGACAATATTAAGAGCGATTTCACTTATAGGATTTCTGCATTTCTATTCGGACTGAATATTTTCTGGTCATATCTTTTTTTCAGTCAATACATAATTATTTATTACGGATCTAATTCTTTGGATATTTTAGCACAGAATGTAAGATTTAATCAGCCTTGGCTATTGTATCAGGGATTAGTACTGATTCTGCACATACTTGTTCCGTTTATATTTTTATTTACTAAGAAAAGCAAGACCTCGGTAAATAATATTCTAATTGCTAGCTATTCTACTATAATGGCAATTATTCTTGATGTATTCTGCTATATGCTTCCGATATATTCAAGTAAGGGTATTGAAATTTATGAATATACATTTTTTATAATTACCTTCTTATTTTTTATATTGTTATATTTAAGTTCTTTGCAGAAAAAGTTTAAATCAGAATAAAAATTAAGTTCTTTGCAGAAAAAGTTTAAATCAATAGAAAAAATCATTAAATTGAAGATATTTGTTTTACAAATTTAAAATATGATGAAAACAATAGATACATTGTCAAGTTTAGAAGGCAGAGCTTTAGTAAATAAGATATTTAAAGAATTAAAATACGAAAAGCAGACTCGTAGCTCTACTACATTATTAACCCTATGGAAAATATGTACTTACGATAAAGAAATTTTTAGATATTCAAAACAGGACTATACTTTAGTCCGTCCGTTGGGGATAATTTCCGGTACAGCCTTATGGTTAGAAGAAGTAGTTAATAGGTTCTACTTTTCAACAATAAACTCATTTGTATATTTTGGAGCGGCAGTATTATTATTGTTAATCGGTGTACGCAGATTTAGCGATAATGTATCCGATTCGGTGGTTATCTTCGGAGTAGTTTTTGAAGCTATAATGCTTTTATTTATGTTCTTAATTATGCTATTCTCCCCAAATGAAGATACTGATTATGACGACGAACAGCCAAACGGTAATCAAGAAACAATTGAAGAGTTGATACTTGAGGTTGGAGAAATCAGCCGTGATTTTGCTGCTGTCTCTGTCCAGCTTGAAAATATTGGCGAATCCCTTACGGATATGCTTAATAAGCAAACTGAGTTATTGAGCTATGTAGCCGAAATTGCAAAATCAAATGCCGATGCGGTCTCCCCCAATCCCAAAATGATTGATATAATGAACGAAACAAATTTATCTTTGTCTTCACTTCAGTCAACAGTTGATAATTTGAATAATGGCATTAAAATAATTCAAAAAGAAGAAATTGAATTTGCAGTAAAAAAAGAAATTGAGCAGTTGATTAATAATAAACTTAACGTAAAATAATGGCAAAAAATAATCCCAAACGAAAATCCGTTGAGATTTATTTTGTGTTGTATTTAGCAGCATTAGTTTTTCTATTGCCCAACGGCAAAGAAAAGCATAATGAAAATAACAAAGCTGATAATTCTAATTTTGTCTCTCAATTACCATTTAAAATTTCTGCCGAAAAATCTAATTTAACTGCTAAACTAAGCTATGATACTAATGGAATAAGAATATTAACCTTAGATTCAAATAACAATATATACTATTCCGGTAATGTAAAAGATGTAAAGTTTGAATTTATTATTCTTGATAATGTATTAAAACAAAGCCTGCACCTATCGCCTGCCGAACCTATTTCTTCTAAATATTTCAGATTAACTGAAAATAAAGAAAGAAAATTAGTTAGCTTTTTCTGGAAGCCGTCGTCAGAAGAGAAATTCAATAAAAACTATACTGTACAGGTAATTGCAACTGCCAAATCCAATAATGACAATTCTAATTCATTGGTTTTGCAAGATAAAACTCAATTTGGACTGAATATAATATTTGAGGGCATGAGTACTATTTACTCTTCTAATTCAATAAATCAGCAGCAAGTATTTAATATTTTAGATTCAATAAAACGTAACGAGTTTTTACAATCAAACATTATTGACGGCAGTTTTGATTTAATCCCGGAAAAAGATTATATTCGTTCTTTAGCCTATCAGAAATGGTCTATTGCAATAAATGCTTATAATATTAATTTATTAAAGGATTTAAAATCACAACCGGCTATTTCTGCTTATTTGGATAAAGCAGTTTATAAAGAAGATTTAGATATGAATATATCTAATAATAAGATAATAATCAGCGGTAAAACGCCTGCTTACGGCAAATTAAATGTTAATCTGAAAGCTATACGCAAATCTGACGGAAAGGAACAGTCCATAAGCTTCAATGTACTGCCATTACCTATTGAGCAGGCAAGTATAGATAAAATTATGTACCCGGGCAAAAAATATTCAATTGACCCTAAGCTTCCTCTTACAGAGAAAGAAACAAAAGCTGTACTAAAAAGTCAAAATTTGATTCGTGCAAGAAGTACTCAAGGCGAAAAGTTCTATTTCACTCCGGATTTTTCAGATACCGGCAAAATATTTACATTAGAAAGATACATAGACAATCAACTAATAGGTGAAGACATTAGAGTAAAAGTAAATTCTTTTCCTATTCCTGAAATTATTGAAATTCAACAAATCAAACCGAATGAAATAAAAGTGAAAACCCGTTCTTACGGCTATCTTACCGATGAATCGAACCTTATCAGTTTTATTGAAATCACAGGTAATGCTCAATGTAGAGAGCTTTATGGCAGAATCGAAGAAGACAAAGATAAGTTTATTCATTTGCAGACTTTCATAATTACTCCAAAGACAAATGACAACAATTTCAAATTCTCTATAAAAGCTATTGATAAATTAGGGAAAAAATCAAATTCGAGAACTTTTAATCAAGATTAATTGCAACTTTGTATTAACCTTTACGTAATTAATCTTGGTAATGATTTAATATTAGGGTGCGTATGAAAAAAGTAGTGTTATTAATTGCAGTGTTGATTTCTGCAAACAGTCTTTATTGTCAATCGGTTACAGGCTATAACAAGGTATATTCCCTTGATGAATGTATTATAGTTGCATTAAAAAACAATCCTGATCTGCATGTAAATCAGAAAAGGATAGACCTATCTAAATCAAGCCTTAGGTCTGCATTTGGTGCGTATTTGCCTTCGGCAAGTGCTTCTGCCGGTTATTCGAGACAGCTGAATGAACAAAAAGCTTCCACAGCATATATTATGGGGCAATTGATTGAAATTCCGGCTTCTGACCCAAATTCATATCAGATTAATGCCGGTATCGATTATAATTTATTCGATGGTTTTTCTCGCTCCGCTTCTTACGATAAAGCGGATAAGACATTAGCTTCAACTGAAATGAATTTAAGCTATTACGAGACATATATAAAAATAAATATTTACAGATTATATGTTGATGTAATTAAAAAGCAGCAATCTCTGAAAATTCAAAAAGATAATTACGAAACGGGTAAAACTGAATTTGAAGCTATCAAAGCAAAATTTGAAGCCGGTACGATTCATAGCGGTATATTAGCATCACAGGAAGCAGACCTCGCCTCTCGCGAATATAACATTGTACTTGCAGAAAACGACATCAATGTTGCAAAAGCCGAACTATTATATATGATGGGGCTACAGCCAAATCTCTCCGTCGAATTCAAAGAGTCTTCCCTACCGGATAATATTACTAATGATGACGCAAATACTTTCCGAACAAAGTACGCTAATTTAGAATATGCGATAAATTCCGCATTAAAAGATAGATATGATTATAATGCGACTAAATTATCAGTCGAAGCTTCTAAAAATAGTTTAGAAATCGCAAATGCTGCTTGGTACCCTAAAGTAGGTTTATCATTGGGCTGGAGCTGGTCTAACAGTAAATTATCGGATTTCAGCACCGGCAGATCTTATGCCAGTATGAACATCAACGTTCCGATATTTAGTCAGTTTAATACCGAGTATCAAGTGGAATCTGCAAAATTTGAAATTCTACAAAATGAAACCGAATTATATAAATTAGAGCAATCAATCAGAAATGATATTCAAAAAGCCTTTTTAATTATCGAATCTTCTCAAAAGCAATTAGAAATCTCGGAGCGTGCACTTAATGCCGCTAAAAAAAATTATGATATTACTAAAGAAAGATTTGAAATTGGCTCGGCTTCTATTACTGATTATATTTTAGCTAATAATTCTTATATAACCTCTCAGTTAAATAGAATCAACTCTATATATACTTATTATTTGGCTCAGAAAGAATTAGAGTTTGCCGTTTCTAATTTGAAGTAATTAATTATTAAATAAATAGGATATAAAAATGAAATGTAATGTATGTGGTAATGATTATCCGAACCAAGCTCATTTTGCAGTTCCGGGTATATGTGAAAGCTGTTTTAAAAAAATGCCGATTGAGCAACAAAATGAAATTATTGCACAGGCTTATAACTACAATAACTTTGCAGAAATGACAATTTCCGAAAAGAGAATTGGTTTCGGTAGAAGGCTCGGAGCTATGGCTTTAGACTTGCTATTTTGTGTAGTTATTTATTTAATTATATTCTTTGCTTCCGGAATATTTGAATCTCAACAATTAATGGCGGAGAGATTTGAATCCGAGGGTTTCAATATTCAGTTAATGACTCAAGCCGGATATGAATTAATGGAGCAACACATGCCCGCATTAATCTTTATCCAGTTCATGTTCTTACTATATTTTTCTTTAGAGTTTATAGTTGGTTCATCATTAGGAAAATTAATATTAGGAATACAAATTGGAACTCAAGATGCAAAACCAGCTTCAACGTCTCAGTTACTAATCAGATATTTATTAAAGTATTCAGGTATTATCCTTGCGATTTTTACTACTATCTATTATCAATCCGTTGCTCTATCTATAGTATATTACTTAGTATATATTACTTTAATTGTCGGCTGTTTCTTTACATTGTCAAAAGACAAATTATCTTTCCATGATATGGCAGCTAAAACAGCAGTATATAGAAAAAATGAGATTATTGAAAATAACCAAAACAATACTGCAATTAATTAGGAGAATTAAAATGGCTAAGAAAAAATCTAAGAAAAAGACAATTATAATAGCAGTGATATTTATATTAATTCTTATTGCTGTAATAGGAGCTTTTCTATCTTCTAATGCGAAAAAGCCTGTTAATGTAACTACTGAAAAAGCTTCAAAAAGAACTATTACACAATCAGTCTCTGCTACCGGAAAGATTCAACCCGAGACCGAAGTAAAGATTTCTCCTGAGACAAGTGGCGAAATTATCATGCTTAATGTGAAAGAAGGAGACACCGTTAAAGCTCGTCAATTATTGGTACGTATTAAACCTGATATTATAGAATCACAATTAGAACAGTCCAAATTTGCTGCCGAGCAGGTAAAATCTGACATTGATGCAAGTAAAGCAGATCTAGCAAAAGCAAATGCAGACTTCAAAAGAGCTGAAACCCTATTCCAAAAAAAATATATTTCACAGCAAGAATATGACCAAGCTAAATTGGCTTACGAAAGTTCCGCATCTGGGCTTAATTCCGTAAAATTCCGCTATGACCAAGCAAAAGCTTCTCAAAAACAAACTGAAAAAACTGCGGAAAAGACTTTAGTATATGCCCCGATTAATGGCATAGTAACTGCATTAGACGTAGAAAAGGGCGAAAAGGTAGTCGGCACCGAGATGATGGCAGGAACCGCTATGATGACAGTTTCTGACCTCAGTGTGATGAATGCAGAAGTCGAAGTTGACGAAAACGATATTACTTTAGTTAAAATCGGCGATACTGCAACAGTTGAAATTGATGCTTTCCCTGATAAAAAATTCGCAGGGCTGGTAGTAGAAACCGGGCATTCTGCTTTGGCTAGCTCTACCGGAACTCAAGACCAAGTAATTAACTTTAAAGTTAAAATCAGATTATTAGATAAAGAAGTTAAAATGCGACCGGGCATGAGCTGCAATGTTGAAATCAAAACTGAAACTCATAGAAATGTTTTATCTGTGCCTTTGCAGTCAGTTACTGAAAAACCCAAAGATGAAAGTGAGAGCCAAGACAAAGGCGAAATGAAAAAGACAAGCGACAAAGATAATGAAAAAGAATCGAGTGAAAAGCCTAAAGTCTATGTATATATAGTTAATGCAAATAAAGTAAAATTGACTGAAGTAAAAACCGGACTTAGCGATAAAGGTTATATCGAGATTTCCGAAGGATTAAAAGAAGGTGATGAAATAGTCAGCGGCTCATACTTTGCTATTCGTAAAGAGTTAAAAGACGGTGCTGAAATTCAAAAAGAATCATCAAAAAACAAAATCGATGAAAAGAAATAATAGGAAATAATAATGGAAAATGATGTAATTATCCATATAGAAAACATAGCTAAAATATATCAAATGGGCGAAGAAAAAGTATTCGCCCTACGAAATGTGTCTTTAAACATAAAAAAAAATGAATATGTTGCACTGATGGGTCCTTCAGGTTCAGGCAAATCTACTATGATGAACATTCTCGGATGCCTTGACACACCGACATTCGGCAAATATTTATTTAAGAATAATGACGTTAATGAAATGAATGATAATGATTTGGCTGAAATCAGAAATAAAGAAATTGGTTTTGTATTTCAGACATTTAACTTGCTGCCTCGTGCTAACGCTCTCAGAAATGTAGAATTACCTTTGGTCTATGCCGGTATGAATTCTTCATTAAGAGAAGAAAGAGCTATTAAGGCTTTAGAAAATGTCGGATTAGGCGACAGAATGACACACAAGCCAAATGAGTTGTCCGGAGGTCAGAGGCAGAGAGTTGCCGTCGCCAGAGCTTTGGTAACAAATCCCTCAATTATATTGGCAGATGAGCCGACCGGTAATTTAGACTCAAAAACCGGAATAGAAATAATGAAACTGTTCTCCGATTTATGGCACGAGGGCAATACTATAATATTAGTAACTCACGAAGAAGAAATTGCCAAGCATGCACATAGGATTATCAGACTTAGAGACGGGCTAATCGAAAGTGATGAAATTAATGAGTCCCCTATAAAAGATTTTGTTATTATCAATGAATAGAATTTTTCAATTATTGAAGTATTTATCTAAAGTATAATATGAAATTTTCGATTAATATATTTAAAGTATAAAATGAAACTATTGATTAATATATTTAAAGTATAAAATGAAACTATCGATTAATATATTTAAAGTATAAAATGAAACTATCGATTAATATATTTAAAGTATAAAATGAAACTATCAGAAATAAATGAAACCATAAAAATAGCATTTAATGCTATCTGGGTAAACAAATTGAGGTCATTTCTCGCGTCTCTGGGCGTGGTAATCGGGATTTCGTTCGTAATTCTTACCGGATGGATATTATCTGCATTAGACGGGGCTCTCAATGACACTTTTAATCTTATAGGTGCTGATATGCTCTATGTAGATAAATGGGACTGGGCTGGTGGTAAACGATGGGAAGATATTCGACAACGAAAACCAATTACTCTAACTCAAACAAAAGAATTTTGCCAAAGAATTCAAACAGCTGAAATAGCAATACCGGTTGCTAAAAGATTCGGAGCGATTGTAAAATATAGAGAAAATGAAATCGAAGGGGTTTCTGTACAAGGCACTAAAAGCGGTTATGGGCAAACAAACGGAGGAACAATTATATCCGGTAGATTTTTTAATGATAATGAAGACAACTATGGTACTAATGTGGTAGTATTGGGCTATGGGGTAAATAAAACATTGTTTCCAGCCGATAATGGAATTGGTAAAGATATAAAAATTGCCGGAAATAGGTTTACTATTATCGGAGTAGTCAAAAAACAATCAACAGTAATGATGGACTTCCTTGATAATCAGGTTTATATTCCAATGGCAGCATTCGGGGGCGTATTTGGCAACTTTAACCGGTCTGTTTCTGTAGCTATCAAAGCCGGTTCTAAAGAGAAATTAGACGAAGTCCGTGCAGAAGCTGAAGGGTTAATGCGTACTATTCGTAATAATAAGCCCGGGCAAGAAAGCGACTTCTCGATAAATGAAACAAAAACTTTTGAAGATACTATCAAAACTTTCAGAATGTACGTTTGGGGAATCGGTATAGGAATGACTATCCTATCCTTTGTTGTGGGTATGATTGGTATTATGAATATTATGTTTGTCTCTGTTGCCGAGCGAACAAAAGAAATTGGCATTCGTAAAGCAATCGGAGCACCTAAGAGGTCAATACTCTTTCAATTCATTATCGAATCGGCAGTACTCTGCTTTATCGGAGCTTTGACTTCATTAGTATTTTGTTCGATTTTAGTATATGCTATTGCTACCATATTACCAAAGTATATGGAATCAATGAGCTTTTTATCTCCTATAATGCCGTTTGAACTGTTTTTAATAGCAACTGTAGTATCAGTTGTAGTAGGTGTAATGGCCGGATTAATCCCTGCATATAGAGCTGCTAACTTAAATGCAGTTGATGCTTTAAGATATGAATAGAATTAAAAAAGGAAAATTGAAATGAATTTTTTAGAAAGTGTAAATATAGCATTTGATTCTGTTAAAAGCAATAAGCTTAGGGCATCACTTACTTTGCTTAGTATTTCTATCGGAGTATTTGCTATTATCGGAGCAGGCACTTTAGTCAGCTCAATTGATAATGCGGTAGTTAATGAAATGGCAGGTCTGGGAGAAACTACTTTCTCTATAAGTAAAATGCCCGCTATTGTTAATGGTCCCGAATGGCATAAATATGCCAAAAGAAAGGCAATTACTTATTCTCAGTTTAATATATTGAAAAAAAAGCTAACTAATATTGAATTTGTTAGTTCTCAATCTGCAGATGGCGGAAAAACTGTTAAATCAGGTGCATTATCTACTGACCCGGATGTTAGTCTGGTAGGCTCTGATGAAAACTATTTATTATCCGCATCAAACTCAATTAGTACCGGTAGAGAAATAAATGCCGAAGATGTATCATACAATAGAAATGTTGCGGTGATTGGGAATGACTTAGTAGTTAAATTATTCGAAAACTCTACTCCATTAGGGAAAAAAATTGCAATTGACAACCAAACATTTGAAATAGTCGGCGTTTTAGAGACCAAAGGTGCTGTAATGGGGCAAAGTCAGGATAATATTGTTGTGATTCCAATATCTCAATACTTAAAATATTACAGCTCTGAATGGGATGAAAGTTTGACTATTACAGTTAGAGCGAAGAATAAAGAAAAATTAGACCGAGCTATAGAAGATGCCATTGCTGAATTCAGAATTATCCGCAACCTCAAGCCATGGATAGAAAATGATTTTGAAATCACTACAAATGAATCAATTAGCGAACAGTTTTCAGGCTTTACTAAATTTTTAACTTACTTCGGAATAGCTTGTGGCGTGATGTCTTTAATTGCTGCCGGAGTCGGGATAATGAATATCATGCTCGTTTCTGTTAAAGAAAGAACCCGTGAAATCGGTATCCGTAAAGCTATAGGAGCCAAGAACCGTTCAATACTAATGCAATTCATTGTTGAAACTATTACTCTCTGCCAAATCGGGGGATTTATGGGTATAGTAGCTGGACTTAGCGGTGCATGGCTGTTGAGTTTACAGTTAAAACTACAGCTCATCTTCCCCACTTTCTGGGTAATTACAGCAATTATTGTTTGTACTGTACTGGGAGTAGTTTCAGGAATATATCCCGCTTGGAAAGCTGCAAAGCTTGACCCGATAGAGTCTTTGAGATACGAATAATAAGTTTGAAATAATATATCAACCTAGAACTGAGGCTGTCTAAATTTTAAACATTTTTATACAGCCCATTAATATTAAATATCTTATTACTTGTAAACAAAAGAAATTATACCTTTGTTAGCGAATTTATCAATTTATCACAGAAACCTTGTTTGATAAATTCAGAGTGTTCTTCAATAGTGCCAAACCTCTGACCACTTATTTTTTCGCATAAAATTTCATTATTAGTTTCTTTATAGAAAACATTTAAAATATTTATAAAATCCTGATTTTTAAAGTATTGAACTGATTTTCCATTGTGATTTTTGCACCATTGCAAAGACTTCATCCATATTGCAGCCGCAAGTGCACCGCAGGCATTACCACTCAATCCCATACCACCGGCAAATCCTGCTACAGCTATTATTTCTTCTTCTGTAGCACCCATTTTTTGGGCAGTTTCAGAGGCACAACTCCTGCAGTCTTGTACAGCATTGCACTGTTTTATTAGTCCTTGTTTGGCAGATTCAATAGCTTCAGTTGCCCATTCATCGGCAAGAATAAAGCAATGACTGAAATAAAAAACACCAAGAAATGTTTTCATTATTAGCTTAGTCATACCAAATTTAGTAGTTAAATCACAATTAGTAATTTCTCGACAATTATGTGTAGAAGTCTTACTTTCAAAAGAATTCATAATATATTGCGTTGCGGTAATAGCAGAAGCAATTGCCTGGCTTTGGTCATTATAGATGCGATGTGATTGAGTTCCGGCAGCAAGCGAAGCCCCCCAGAGCATTCCGCATTGGTGTCCGGTCTGCATTAGCCCACCTGCTAAAGGGTCGGCAGCTCGCTCTTGAGCATCATTTAAATTAGCAAACTCACGATTTAACAAGTGAAAAAAGGTACGAGAGCAAGTCCCGCATTTCATGAATACTTTCTTAGCATCTCTGATTGTTTTTGAGTTTTCCATATTTTTTTATATTAAATAATGTATAATATTAAAAGTATATACGTAAGAATTTATGATTTGTTTAGTAAAATATATTTTTAGCAAACTATATTTAATTCTTATTCATCATCAAAGCTTTTATTTAATGTTATTGTGTCTAAACCAATAATTATTCTTTCAGTATTATGGATATAGTCTTTAGAAAGTATATAATCTTTATAATTCAATTTTCTTCTGTGGACTAATCCCGGAATTATTTTTTTATCAATTGAATAGATAGTCCAATTACCTCCCAAAGCACCCATATCAGGACTTTTATAAATTGAAAAAATAGTATTATTTTTGAGTTTAGTATTAAATATTTGCTTGTATCCGTTACCAGTAAATAAATCGTTAATAAGAAACATACTTAGAAAACTGAGCATCCCGATACAATATATTCCTAATACTGAACAAAGAACAATTAATAAATACCGTATTATTTTATCTTTAATATAAAAAATATACGCTAAAGGAATTAACCATACAAAAAGCAGAAGTAACTTGTAAATATTCTCTAACAGAATAATAGTGCTGTAAATATCGAAACAACCTAATGTGAATCGAATTCCAACAATTAAAATCCAAGTTACAGATATATAATTAATCCATTTTTTGATTTTATTATTAATTTGCTTATTTCTCAATTATTTCTCAATTATTTTTCACTATTACTTTGTTGTCTTTGTACCGAGCTTAGTCAAGATGCTGTCAATTGGTTCCCAAAGTTCGATTTTATTGCCGTCTGCGTCCATAATATGTACGAATTTACCATAGTCGTACGTTTCAATACTATCTACAACCACAACGCCATTGCCTCTAAGCTTATCTACTAATGCCTTAATATTTTGAACTCTATAATTAATCATAAAGTCTTTATTCGATGGAGCAAAAGCAGTAGTATTATTCGGAAAAACACTCCAGCGAAGATAATTTATCTCTTCTGGAAAATTTGCATTCCTGAATTCGAAAGGTGAACCATAGTCATCAATTGCGAGCCCTAAGTTTTTGCCATACCAGCTTAAAGCTTCTTTTGGATTTTTAGATTTAAAGAAAATACCACCTATCCCAATTACTTTCGGAGTAGTGTCTTTAGTAATAATTTCAATATGTCTATTTGATTCGTAAGTTGTTGTTTTACAACTAACTACGAACAAAGCAATGAGTACGTATGTGAAAATACTACTTATTAAAAATATTTTTTGACAATTTCTATTCTGCAAACGAACCTCATTTAATATAAAACATTTGATGAGTTCACAAATTAATAAAATATGCTAACTAATGCAAATTAATAAATTTGACTATTCACTATTTTATGTGGGCAGTAAATTTGGCTGGAGGATTGGGGTTTGGGGCTGGGAATTGTCAATCAGTACCAGCCACCAGTCCCAAATTCATTTTACCAATGTTCAACAGCTAACGCTGTTGGAAGAAAAGAGTCGATCTACTTCTTACTTTATAACTTTCTTTCTACCAATATTCAACAGCTAACGCTGTTGGAAGAAAAGAGTCGATCTACTTCTTACTTTCAACTTTATAACTTTTAACTTTATAAACTTTCATTTTACCGATGTTCAATAGCTAACCATGTTGTAAGAAAAGAACTTTTTCACACAATCTTTCTATTTCCTAATTCCCAAACCCGAACCCCTACCCCCAAAAAAAGAACCACCCCGTCATCGCTCCCCTCCATTGGATGGGAATTTGAAGAATAGGTGCTAAACGCCTTTTTTACCAATGTTCAACAGCTAACGCTGTTGGAAGAAAAGAGTCGATTTCCACCCGTACTTTCAACATTATAACTTTATAACTTTACAAACTTTCATTTTACCAATGTTCAACAGCTAACGCTGTTGGAAGATAAGAACTTTTCACACTATACTTCCTACTTCCCAATTCCCACTTTCAACTTTATAACTTTACAACTTTTAACTTTATAACTTTATAACTTTCAACTGTATAACAGTTTATGTTTTTGTCCTGAAAAGTACTATCAGTCCCAGAATTAAAAATATAATATTTGCCAGCCAGCCACTGATAATAGGGCTAAGGTTGGCATTATATCCTACAGACTGCCCTAACTTTGTAAAAATCAGATACATAAATGAAATTATCATAGCTGCAGCAATTTGAATTGCCAAACCGTTTTTCTTTTTAACCGAGGCAAAAGGCACGGCAAAAAGCACAATTATGATACTTGCGTATGGGAATGAATATGCTGAATAATACTCTATTTCCATCTTTTTAACATCTTTACCGCCACGACGTAATATTTCAATATAGTCTTTCATTTCGTCAAAAGTCATCTGGTCGGGCTCTTTCTGTAACTGCACAATTTGATTACCATTTACATTGATTTTTACTTCAAGTGAGTCGTAGCGTATATTTATAACTTTCTCGGCAGTAAACTCCCGGCTGAGTACTTTTTGCATTATCCATGTTTTTTTTAAATTATCCCATCGCATATTTGCTGACGATAATCTTTTTATAAGTCGAGGATTAGCAGTGCCTGAAAATTCATCGATTGAGACTCCGTTAGCAATTTGCTTATCGGCATCAAAATATTGCATAATTATATTTCTATTCGGAGTATCTCTATAGTAAAAATTGTATATTGGACCTCCGGCACTTTCACCCAGATACTTAGTCTCAATGTTAGTTTTTGCTATATTTGCCTGAGGAACAATCCATCCACTAAAATAAACTGAGCATAAGCTAATTATTAAGCAAATCACAATATATGGCACCATTATTTTATACAAGCTCATTCCGCCGGACTTCATAGCAGTGATTTCGTTAAGATTAGACAATCTACCCACAGTAAACAGAGCTGAGATTAAAACTCCTACCGGAGTAAGCAGTTTGATGATTTCCGGCAGGTAATTCACATAGTATAAAAGTACAATTTGAAAGCTTGCTTTGGCATCAAGGAAATCGTCAAGATTTTCTAACAGATTGACAATTACGAACATAGCACATAATGCAATAATTGCAAAAACTAAGGTATTGACAAATTGTTTGATTATATATTTGTGTATTAACAGCATAATATAATTTCTCTTATAAGTTTATTTTTTACTTTTTAAAAACTGCTTTTTCTTAAAATTATTAATTACTTCATAGCATTTATCAAGCATTAATTCGGCTGATTTATCCCAAGAAAATGAATTAGCCCACTCTATCGAGCCGGCACTTAATTTGTTATGTAATTCATTTTCAGTAAGTACTAAATAGATCACATCCGCTAATTCTTCTATGTCGGCATACTCATATAATAAGCCAGAAACACCGTTTTTGACTGAATCTCTTAGCCCGGGAGAGTTTGCACTGATAACGGGTGTTCCGCAGGCGTTAGCTTCAATATTTGTAATTCCCCAGCCTTCTTTCATAGAAGTATTGACTACGCAATGTACCCTACTTAATATATCGACTTTCTGTTCGTCGCTAACGAAACCCCAAAATTTAACGTTGTCTATCATGTTCAGCTGAGTTGCTAAGCTTACTAAATGGTCTTGGAAATCTCCCCTACCCATAATATGGAGTTTAGCATTGGGAATTTTTTCTAAAATTTTAGCAAAAGCAAAGAATAAATGGTCAACAGATTTGTATTTTTTGAGTCTGCCAAAATAAGCTACACTTGGTTCATTATACTTTTCACTGATTTTCAGAGGGAATTCTTCGGGAGTAATAGCATTGGGAACAATAGAAAAATGTGTCTTATCGAATCCGCGTTCAATAAATTCGTCCAATGTACTTTGGCTAACAACTGCAAAATCGCTATGCTTATATATGGTATTGACTAACATCTCTGATAAATACACATAAGACCCCGCTATATATCCGGATTCTCTGAAAATACTATCTCCAAAAAAGTGATGACTGATAGCCAACAAAGGCTTTTTAACATATAGCGGAGTATAAAAAGGGATTTTATTTATATCATCAATGACAATATCAAAATCTTGCTTTTCAAAATGCTTTTTATAATATACAGGTACAGTGAAATTGAAAGTATTTCTTTTACCGCAGCGTATAATTTTAATATTATCAACTGTTTCGCTGTCTAAAGAACCATTATGCTTTGAACAGAAGAGAGTAACATCGTTATTGACTGCTATTCTTTTAAATATCTCATGAAGATGGACTTCCGCTCCTCCGCTTAGGGGATTTAGCCAGTCTTGCCAATTTATAACTAAAATTTTCATCAGTAGCTCAATAATAAAAGAATACAATTTAATAAAGTTTTAGATATTAAGAAAGAAAAACGTTAGTAAAAAATATTTTGTATTTGTAATAATAATAACTTATATTATATGTCAGCAAATAATATGGATGAATTATGAATTATCAAATAATATCTTCAGAGAAAAAACTGACAATAACTGTATTTGCCGGTATAATTATCCTAATAGTTTTATTTTTATCAATTGGAGCTGTGCTCTTCTATAACAGTTTATATAAAAATAAAGAAATGGAGCTTAAGCAGAGCTTTCTATCTTCTCAATTTAAAATAGAAAAAATTCTCGAATCAATTCAGCAAAAATCTCGCGGTATCGCCGCAACCGGCGAGAGATTCTATAGCCAGAAAAAAAATAATTTAAATATTGATTTCAATTATGAAATAACTACATATTTAAAAAAAACAATCACACCCATTCCCTATGTATATGGTAGCGGTATTTGGTATGAGCCTTATGTTTTTAATTCAGAGATGAAGTACTACGGTCCGTACTCTTTTCAAACGAAAGATTCTGTTTCATCAACTTGGTTATATAGTAGTGAAAATTATGACTATTTCTCTTGGGATTGGTATCGAAATGCCCTACCTACTAATTGGGATAGAAAACATAAATTGCCGAAATTGACTTATTGGATTCATCCGTTTTTTGACCCTGTTTCAAAAGTAACTATGTTAACCGTCAGCTCAATTATGTATAATGATTCAAATCTGATTATCGGCTTAGCCTCTGTAGATATTGATTTGGAATATTTAAGTAATTATTTAAAAAAATACAATTCAATAGCTAAAGCAGATGTGTATTTGATTCATCAGGAAAGTGCCAAAATTATGGCAAATTCAGTAAAAAAAGAATATAATTCTCAAAGAACTCATATTGTAAACTACTTAAAAGATATTTCTGAAGTCAGAACCGATACTATCTATTCAATAGATAAAGATAATGATAAATGGCTCTTATATTCAAATCTTGAAATGGGAATTACAGTTGCAATTGCACTTGATAAAGGAATAATTAACTCATCAATTCTGCCGACATTTTTGTATAGTATAGGCACTTCGTTATTTCTTGCTATACTGATTGCATTATTAATGGGTCGTAGAATACTAAAAATAACTAAGCAGCTTAGAATAAAAAGCCTACAGTTTTCTAAGTTTACCGATAATTTGCCGGCTATAATCTATATGAAAAATATAGAGCATAAAATTACTTATTCAAATGAATTTCTAAATCAGTTCTATGGGTTAGAGCATATTGAAGATTTAGACGAAAAGAATTCAATTCTAACTGAATTAATCAAAGAATTTGATAACGATAAATTTGCAAACAGTAACGACTCTATAGCATACAAAACTATGCAGATTAATGATAAAGAAGGCAAACCATCAATTTTTGATTTGAGAAAGTTTTCCTACAGTTATGATAATAGTTTATATACCGGTTGTATCGGTATCGACATTAGTGAGCAGGAATTTGTAAAAAAAGTCGAAAAGGCAGTTTTGAAAATTTCTCAATTTGCGAGTAAGACCGATAATATGTTTACCTTATATAAATATATACATCAAGAAATATCCGAAATTTTACCGGCAACCAACTTCTTTATTGCCATTTATAATAGCGAAAATGATACTTTTAAATTTCCGTACTTTATTGATGACTATGATTCTAATCCCGGGCAAATCCCTGCCGGTAAAACACTTTCAGCTTATGTAGTTAGATCGAGCAAACCACTTCTGGCAAATAAGCAGACTACCGATGAATTAGCAAAAAACGGAGAAATCACTGTTATCGGAGCTGATTCTTTTGAATGGTTAGGTGTGCCATTGATTGTAGAAAAAAAATCATTTGGTGTAATGGTTTTACAATCATATACCGAATCAATTAAAATAACAGATAAGCATAAAGAAATATTCATGTTTATAGCAGAGCAGATTTCGTTTGTGCTGGAGAGAAGAAATGCGATTAATGCATTGAAGCAATCGAATATTGAGCTTGAGTTTAGAGTTGCCGAGCGTACATCACAGCTCTCTGATGCTAATGAAGAACTATTGACATTGCTCGAACAGAAAGAAATATCAAGTAAGTTAATCAAAGAAAGTGAAGAGAGGTTCAGAAATGTAGCTAATTCAGCACCTGTTATGATATGGATGATTGATTCTAAATATGATTTCACTTTTATAAATTCCATTATGATTGATTATTTCGGTATAAAAAACGACTTTGAAAATATATACGATTTCCAAAAAAGAATATTTATTGAAGATGTACGAATTTTCGAAAATGCACTTTCTCACTCAATGATAAATAATTCGGAATTTTCATTGGAAATTAGAGTATTAGGGGTTGATAAAACTAATTATAAATGGATAAAAATAAAGGGCATTCCTGTCAATATCCAAGCTGATAATTCTATAGGAATGATTGGGTCTTGTGTTGACATTACCGACATGAAGAAGACTGAAGTACGAATAACCACAGCCCTCGAAAAAGAGAAAGAATTGAACAATATTAAATCAATGTTTATTTCTACTGTTTCTCATGAGTATAAATCTCCGCTAACTTCAATTATGACATCTATTTATTTAATAGAAAAAAGTATTGAAAAAAATGACTTTACTAATATTAATAAATACATTAAATTAGTAACTCAATCGGTTCATTTTATGAATTCACTTCTTGATGATGTTTTGACTATGGCTCGGTCAGAAGCCGGTAAAATTGATTTATATCCAGAAGTGTTAAATCTACCTGTCTTTATCTCTGACGTAATAGAAGAAGTTCGAGCTTATAATAATGATAATGACCGGATTATTTTTAATGATTATTCAAAAATGGAGAAATTTATATTTGATAAAAAAGCATTAAAACAAATACTTATAAATTTACTTACTAATGCTATAAAGTATTCTCTGGATAACTCACCCGTAGAGTTTACTTTAAATTATTCGGAAAATAAGCTTTATCTAATTATTAAAGATTATGGCATTGGAGTACCAGAAAAAGAGATGAATAAGCTTTTTGAACCTTTCCATAGAGCAGAGAATATTGGGAAAATCAGCGGAACAGGGCTTGGGCTTTCAATAGTAAAAAAAATCGTTGACCATATTAATGGCGAAATCAAGGTAGAAAGTCAGATTGATAGTGGAACTACTTTTGAAGTATGGATTCCGGAACTAAGCATAGAATAGAATTGACTAATAATTTGAGAATTAGTAAATACGAGTCTGGATAGTATATTTTCAGCTAATAAGAATATATATTTGTATAGATTTTAAAATATACTTAATTTTGATATTTTATATAAATATTGGTTAATGATGAATTCTATTGTATTTACAAATAAAGCCGAATGCAGAGACTGCAATCGATGCGTTAGGATGTGTCCGGTTAAAGCCATCAGAATGAAAGATGCTCAAGCCTCTGTCGATGACGAAAGATGTATCCAGTGTGGCACTTGTGTTAAGGAATGCCCTCAGAAGGCTAAGCACTACCGGTATGATTTAATAATCGCCAAAAATATTTTAAAACAATTTGATAAAGTTGCTGTAAGCTTAGCCCCTGCATTTTCTGGAATATATGATAAATGGCAATGCGGTAGGCTACCATCGGCACTTCGTAAGTTAGGCTTCAATTATATTGCCGAGACATCAATGGGAGCTTACTTTACCGCTCTTTCTACAGCCGAGAAATTTGCTTCAGGTGAAACATTGATTACTACAGCCTGCCCTGCTGTAGTGAATTTTATAGAAAAATATAGACCTGAAAAAGTTAAAAATTTGGCTAAAGTAGTGTCTCCGATGATAGCTCATGCCAAATATTTAAAAGAGAAATTAGGCGACGAATGGAAAATTATTTTTATTGGTCCATGTGTTGCTAAAAAAGCAGAAGCCGAGAGACCCGAATATCAGGGATTGATTGATGCAGTTATAACTTTTAAAGAGCTCGACGAATGGTTCGAGGAAGAGAATATAAAACTCAATGAAATAGAAGAAAGCGGATTTGACGAGCAATCCCCTAAAATAGCAAAGCTATTTCCATTAATCAGTGGTCTGGCTAAGACAGCTAATATCGATACCGATGTTCATTCATTTGATGTGATTTCTATAAGTGGCTATGAAGAAATAAATGAAGTGTTGAAACTGATTG
The DNA here is from genome assembly GCA_942493235.1 of uncultured bacterium. GTDB lineage: Bacteria > Bacteroidota > Ignavibacteria > Kapaibacteriales > UBA2268 > ENR-C587. Next base: position 2,807,351 of record OW818676.1, read on the forward strand.
ATAAACCATCTGGTAAGCCTATACTAATAGAACCCTTATTCTGTGAGCAAGGGTGCATAAACGGACCCGCAATAAAAACTGAAACAAGCCTATTTGAAAGACGCAGAAATCTATTACAATACACTAATTCAGATAAAGCTGGAATAATTCCGGATAAAGCCAAATTCAATTTGGATACCGAATTTAGATCTGATGCAGAAATTGAGCAAATTCACTATACAGCCGAGCAAATAAGTTCTATATTAGAGAAGACCGGCAATGCTGACCCGCTAAATCAGCTTAATTGCGGTGCTTGCGGATATCACAGTTGTAATGAAAAAGCGATAGCTGTATTAAACGGTATGGCTGAAATTGAAATGTGCCTGCCTTATGTTCGCAGAATGGCAGAATCACAGAAAAATCAAATGTTTGAAAGTTCGCCAAACGGAATAGTAATTATTGATGAAAAGTATAATATAATTAATATGAATCCGGCTTTTCGTAAGTACTTCATCTGCTCGCAGTCAATAGTTGGTAAGCCAATTTCATATCTGATGGACCCCGACCCGTTTGTTCAATTACATTCATCTGAAAACGAAAAAATGGAATTTACTATCAAGCATGATAATTATAATATAGTTTGCCATCAGATAATATATAAACTGAAAGTAGAGAAATTGATTATCGGCATATTTGTAAATATAACCAATAATGTAGCCAATAAGACACAGCTTGATGCACTAAGAGAGCAGACCATAAAGCAAGCACAGGAATTAATTAATCATCAAATCGATATGGCACAGAATATTGCCAAGCTATTGGGCGAAAGCACAGCTCAAGCCGAATCTTTAGTGGATAATTTAATGAAGATGTCAGAAGATAAATCAGTTAAGGAAAGTAACAAAAGCGGAAAGAATATATGGGATATTTACACTTTGAAATAGATTTTGAGCAGACAGCTAAGAATAAAAGAGGTATTTGTGGCGATGTGATTTTCTGGGAGCGAACCGAGAAATCAACTACTATCATTCTTGCTGACGGTATAGGGCATGGAATTAAGGCAAATATAGCAGCCAATATGACTATAGCCAGACTTATGGAATTACTTCATAACGGATTTTCGATTCGGCACGCTGTTACATCATTAGTCAAGACTATGGAAGATGCGATTGCTAAAGATTTGCCATATTCGGTTTTTTCTTTAGTCAGGATTTTACCGGACGGTATAACCAATATATTAACTTATGAGATGCCACCGCCATTATTGGTATCAAGGCGGATTTCTTCAATATTAAATCAAAGACAAATAGTAGTCGGCAAAAGCTTTTTCAACGAAACTAACTGCGTGCTAAATGCAGGAGATACTATTTTAATAGTAAGCGACGGAATTACTCAAGCAGGGCTCGGCAGAGGTTTAAAAAACGGATTGGAAATCAGTGGAGTTAATCATTTTATCAATGACCATATTAACCAAAGAGGAAATATATCCGAGCTGCCGAGAAAATTACGTACAGAAGCATATAGACTTTGCGAAGGTAATGATGACGACGATGCTACTATTGCTATGGCAGTATGTAGAACCGGTGGTACTGTAAATATTATTACCGGACCACCTGCCAATAAAGCTATGGATAATAAAGTAGTTCGTAAATTTATAGAATCAGACGGTATTAAAATTGTCTGCGGAGCTACTACCGCAAAAATAGTTGCCGGAGCTTTGGGCAAGAAATTAGAAATCGATTCTATTAAGTTAAGCAGTGAATTTACTCCACCGGCTTCAGCTATAGACGGGGTTGATTTGGTAACAGAGGGTGCATTGACTCTTAATCAATTGTTTAATGTATTAGATGAAGATAGAGATGATTTTGTTGAATATAATCCCGTTACCGAATTATATGACTATCTAATGGAGGCTGACAGAATAGTATTTTTAGTCGGAAGAACTTTAAATCCTGCATCTTTAGATATTAGCTTTAAGCAGATGGGGCTATTACCGCGAAATAAAATTGTTCCGATGATTGCTGATAAACTACGTCAAAAAGGTAAATTAGTGGTAATGGATTTTATGTAGATGATTGTTTTTTGAGTTAAAGCAAATACAATTAAATGTTTAGGTATTTTTATTTAAAAAAAGTTTGGAGTCCATAAAGCTATATGCACTAAATTAGAAAGCAAACCTATCTAAAGCAGATAATATAAAAAGTAATCTATCAAGTCTTCTGTATATCTACATTTCGCTAAACATCAACTCAAGCATTACATTCGTTAAAATCAATAAAATAAGTCTGATGCAAAACTATATAATTTTCAATTCCCATTTGTTCAAGAGGCTGACTAAAAAGTAGTCATTCTGAACGAAGTGAAGAATCCAGATAAAGCTAACTTGTTGATATTTCTGGATTCTTCGTTTCACTCAGAATGACGATTTAGAAACATTATTACTTTTTTGATAACCTCTTAGTAAGTATTTAGACGTTTGAAAGCTTTGAAAATTAACAGCAAATAAATATTTCAGGAATTTTGCAATAGACTTAACATGTTTAAGAAAATATTTTTTGACATTTGTAATTATTTTCTTATTTTTGCTTACTATGAAAAAAGGATAATACATATTAAGCTTCAATTCTTGAAAATTTCTTTTCAAGTCTATTAATAATTCTGCAATCAATTCAATTGCAAGAGTTAATTGCTATTTATAATGTTTCAAAAAAAAATAAACCTTTAATTCAATAATAAAGAAAATATTATGAAAATAGAAGATATTATTATGTATTCTCTAAAACCCGAATTATATCAAAAAGGAACTTCATTTATGTGGAGTGACGAGCATATTTCAAAACAGTTATTGGAAATCCATACTAATCCGGATATAAATTTGGCAAGTCGAAAATTAACAACAATAAAAGAGACAGTAAAATGGATAATGGAAAACTCATTTTACAACAGAGAAATGAAAATCCTCGATTTGGGCTGTGGACCCGGATTGTATGCTGAACTTTTTGCAGAAGCCGGTCATCAAGTAACCGGAGTCGATATTTCAAACAATTCAATAGAATACGCCCAAAAAGAATCCGTTAAAAAACACCTTAGAATAGATTATATTAATGGAGATTATCTTGATTTAAATTTACAGTCAAACAATTTTGACTTGGTGATTATGATATATACTGATTTCGGTGTTCTTTTGCCTTACGAAAGAGAAAAACTTCTCAAATTGATTCATGGAGTACTAAAAAAAGGGGGGGTGTTTATTTTTGATATTATGAAAGATAACAACATTGAGAACAAAACGACCGATAGAACATGGGAAATTGTTGAGTATGGCTTTTGGAAACCCGAACCATATCTTTCATTGTCGGATTCTTTTTTTTATGAAAAGGAAAAAGTAATTTTGAACCAAAACATAATCATTGACAAAAATAATAATCTTGCTCTATATCGATTTTGGATTCATTTCTTTTCACAGAAAGATATTGAAATTATATTAAATAAATTCGGATTCGGCAATACTTATATTACTGATAGCGTATTGCCTGATGATGATATCTGGAGCGGAAATAACGTTATGTTCTGCAAAGCAGTAAAAGAATAGAAAGAAAGTTTCGATTGATAGATTTGATGATTCTTTATTTTTATCATAAGAATATCAAATAGGGATAACAGACTAAAAATCGAAAAACCCTTCCTCTGCGTTTTCGCTAAGGAAGGGTTTTTACGATATTTTATAGATGACTATTTAACTATCGAGAATGCTCGGGTAGTTGAAATATTATCTGTACTAATCTGCATATAATACATGCCAGTTTCTAAATTTGAAATATTAATATTAAAAGTATTAATTCCGGTATCAATCGAAGTATTTGATAAAGTCAATACTTGCTGACCGGTTAGCGAATAAATTACTATTTCGGCTGTATTTGTTTTAATCGAATTAAAACTTATACTAATATTATTAACAGCCGGATTAGGAGAAATTGTCAAATCTTTAAAGTATAATTCTTCTGCCACCCCGACGGTGTTAATCATAGTGGTAAAATTGAATACTTCAGACCAGTCGGTTTCGCCACCATCATTTATTGCTTTCATTCTCCAAAAGAATTCAGTGGAGTACTTTGCAACATTTTCGCCACGAATATCACCGGTAACATTGGCATTATTGATAACGATTGATTCGCTATTAAAATCCGAATTAGTCGCAATTTGCAATATATACTTTTCTGCGTATTTAACGGCGTTCCATTTGAAAGTAGGAACCAATACTAGTCCTGTATCCCCTTTTGCGGGACTTGTCAAAACAGGAGCATTTGCCGGTGGTAAAGAGACTGTTCTGAATGTCCATGCGGTACTGTATTTAGTAGCACCACTGTCATTAATTGCTAATACTTTCCAATAGTAATTGGTATAATTTTTTAATCCGTCAACTATACATACATTAGTATCAATACCAGTAGTATCTTTAAATATTTTCGAGAAATCAAATTTTTCTGAAATAAGTAATCTGTATTTATCTGCTCTTGGAGACTCAACCCATTTGAATTCAAGATTAACGGGTATTGTCTTGGCTGAATTTGCCGGATAAACTAAAGTAGGAATATCGGGACCTTGAATAACAGTAGTGAATTTAAAGAAATTTGACCATTCGGTTACACCTTCGACGTTTTTAGCTCTGGCTCTCCAATAGTATAATGTAGTAGGTTTCAAAATTGTACATAATAGTTTATTTACAGCTAAGTTATATCTTGAAAATGCGATACTATCTTGAGTAAACAGAGAATCTTTTGAAATTTGGAAATCATAAGTATCTGCTCCGATGATATTTTCGCATTCGAATTCTAAATAATACGGTACATTAACTGCATTATCTGCGGGATATACTAATTCGGGACCTTTGATTTTAGTACGGAAAATATAAGGTTCACTCCATTGCCCTACACAATCATCACCAATTACTCTAACTCTCCAATAATAATTTGTGAAGTAATTTGGTAATGTTATATTCAATGTTTTAGTATCTATTGTATCGCTTATCAAAATAACAGTATTATTATTTTCTACATAATAAACCTCAACCGCGTATTCTATACCTGTATAATTTGAATTCCAAGTGATATTTAAGTTCATGTTTTGACCTACTGAATTATTTGCCGGTGTTGCTAAAGTAGGCATGTAATAAGTAGTAGTAAATGAATTAACTTCAGACCATAAGCCATAATTATTATTATCTTCGGCTTTTACTGTCCAATAATAAACTGCTTTACCATTATCTAAGGTAATGACTGTAGTGGTGTCATTAATATTTTTTTTCAATGCGAAAGTATCAGACATATCGGCATGTTTAGATACTAATAAAGTATATGCACTTGTATTGGGAACTTGATTCCAAATAATATCGGCAAATAATGAAACGCAAGTTGCATTATTTACAGGAGCAATAGTTTGCGGAGCTTCGTATAATGTATTGAATGAATAAATCGGTGATAGCTCCGTCAAGCAGTCCCAAATTGTTGCTTGGACTTGCCAATAATACTTTGTATTTAAATCAAAATTCTCGAAAGGGAATTTATTAAGAATTATTCCATTTGTATCAATTATTGGTTCTGATAAATCAGCATTTTTTGAAATTACTACTCTAAAGGAGTCAGCAATTAATTCTGTATGCCATTTCAATGTGTCAAAGCTATTAATTCCTTTGGCATTATTTAGCGGATAATCTATTACCGCCGGTGAAGGTGCAGTACGGAAAGTAAATACCTCTGACCAATCAGAAGTACAATTCTGTCTTATATTAGCTCTAACTCTCCAATAATAATGAGTTAAATAATTACCCATAGTAAAAGTAGCTATATTAGTATCTTGAACTGTTCTACTAAATAATATTCTATCAAAATTAACAGTATCAGACACTTCAATTCTATATCTCCTTGTGTTTTCAGGTCTATTCCACTGGAAAGTAATTCTTTGCTTTTGGCAAGTAGCATTATTTTCGGGAGAAACTAAAGTCGGTTCAGGATATTTTGTTTTAAAAGTAAAAGTGGCAGATGTATCACCGGTTCCGTCCTGATACCTGACAAATACTCTCCACCAATAGCTGGTATTGTATTGAGGTAATAAAACCCAAGCCGAAGTCTCGGTAGTGCTTGGAATATGAGTTTCATAACTTGTAAAATAAGGATTGCCTGAAATTTGCAATTCGTAATCAACAATTTCTAGCTCCTGCTGCCATGCAAATTGGTAATATCTGCTTGTGCAGCTATCTTTATCATCGGGTTGAATTAATGCCGGTTTTGGTAGGGCATACAGATTAAAACCAAACAGCATTATCAAACTGATAATTGCCTTAAATAGATGATTTCTCTTCATTGTTTTCCTCAATAATTTATTAATATACTGTATAATTGCAATATAAATACAAAAATTCAAATTTATGAAATATTTCGCATTTTATAGCATATTATTTACTGTTCAAGAGAAATATTAGAAATTGTTTTATTAACAACTAATCTTGAATTGTTCTCGTCCCAATTCCGAAATTCAAATCATCAAAAACCCCGATATTCCTATATTCTTTTTCAAATAAATCCTGAATATCAGAAATAATAATATCTTTTTCTGCTTTATAGTCCGATATTATTTTTTCAAAATTGTAAAATAATGTATAATTCCGTTGCTCTTTACTTATAAAAACGCTAATGTATTCCAAATCCGAGTCAGAGTTATATATGTCCAATTTTAATACGGGTTTTATTAAGTCACCAACGATTTTATATTCCGGTTTTTTATATATCGCAATGTAAGAGCTATCCTTTAAACTAATTTTAATCATTGGAACAGAATCAATATCAATTGTATTATTTAATATAATAAAACTATCTATATCAGAATATTTGATGGTAGTTACATTTGAAACTGATTCATTTTTACAGTATTTAGATAAATAGAACTTAGTCTGTCCCCAGTCATAATTAGCTTCGAATTGGGCATCATTTATCCTTAGATTATAAGTAAATTTCGGCATTATTTTAATATAAGTGTTATTACCCAAAAATGCGTTGCCGTACATTGCTATACCGGCGGATAATCTTTGAAACCTACCGCTTTCAAACTTCTGAGCCATTCCGAATTTGAGTTCATAGTCGGGATTATATTCAGCACCCAATATATTGCCCAGGTGGAATTCCGCATTAGAAATATATTTTTGATTTCTATTATTAAAATAATGAGAATATGCCACATGAGTTGGTAATATAAAATTTGTCATAGTCAGCCCTATAACGTCTCTGTCTGAAACACCAAAATTCCATCCTACGCTAAAAGAAATATTTGAAAACTTATTTAATGGCAATCCAATTCCGAATTTTACTTCGGTTTCGGCTTTTTTTAATGGAGTGAGCGGCAAATATGTCTGAGTAGTGCCACATGAAACTAATAGAATTAGAAAAGATAGAATTATTCTGATTTTCATAATTTTACCTATAAATATTTGAATTCTTCAACAATCAGAATACAATATAATAAATTCATTTCATAAAAACAAAAAAAGACCTTGTAATTAAGCAAGGTCTTTATATCCAATAATGTTCATATACTATTTAACAACAAATCTGAATTTTGCTGTTTTATTGTCATAATTACAATTCAAATTATATATTCCGCTTGAGAGATTATTAGTATTCAATCTGATAGTAGTAATATTTTCGTTAATTGAATAAGTATATTCAATTAACTCATTTACTAACTCAGCGTTTGAGTTGTAAATTTGAATATCAGATATATTTGCAACATCATTTAATTCTAAATTTACAAAACCGACTGCCGGATTAGGATATACTTTAGTATCCTTAGCCATAACATAATCAACGCCATTAATACCGAGCAGATAATCGATAGCACTTTGAACATTTAGCTTACCATACCCGTAATAATTGTTTGGTACTTCATTTGTAGTAAATTCGTCTTTTTTAGCCGAATGATTAAATATATCAACTATATCGGAATAGCTAAGCTCCGGATTAATTTGTAGCATTAACGCAATAGCACCGGTTACATGTGGGGTTGCCATACTGGTACCATTCATGCCTACATAATATTCATCAAGCATATATTTATTCTGTGTAATATAGTCTTTAGATTTTGGTGCAAAAATCAATCTACCGGGTGCAGAAATTAACGGAAGAATTCTGCCGTATCGTGTCGGACCTTTTGAGCTGAAACTTGCAATTGAACCGATTGTCCAATCAGCTGTCTTATCTTGTAAAACATTATCCATATCTGTCCACTGATTTTTAGTAACAAATGCACCTACACAAATAACACTGTCGCCATCTCCCGGGCTACCGATAGTCATCAATGAATTGCCCAGCATATTTCTTCCACCGGGACTGATATATGGTGTACCTTCGGGGAATGGTATTCCCGCCCATATATCAATTGAGCCGGTTTTTTTAATATTATAAATCAAAGACCAATAATAGCTACCTACTTCAATACTTGGGTCGCCACCATTGTGAATTTGTACCATCATATTACCATCGCCATTACTGTAATATTCAGAAGTTGAAGAGAAAGATATTAAACCGGAAATAGCATTATCAGAAGTAAACATCGGTTGAGATTCAATTGCATCACCGACTGCAATTCCCAATCGTGCCTTTTCTTGAAATCCGGCTAAGCCGATTTGATAAGCAATTACATAGACCGAATCAACAACATCTTTTCTAAACCATACATCGGCAGCAGTTAAATAAAATCCTTCAATATCGGGACAAAAATCTTCAAATTTCTCACATATATTTATTGGAGATATAGGGAATTCGATGGTCTCTGATGCTGTTACATTACCGCCTGCGTGCATTGGTAATTCACCGTCATTACCGGCAGCAACTACAATTATGGCACCTTTGCCGGATAGACCACTGAGCCCTTGGGCAAGCAGTGCAGAGCCATCATGTGGACCAATTGAAGAACCGAGACTTAAATTAATCACGATCGGTTTGTTTAAGCTTTTAGCCTGTTTAATCAAATAATCGCATCCAGACAATATATCCATATCAGAAAATCCGTCAGGATTACTTGAGCGAGTTCCTTTAACTATCATCAAATCGGAATTATAAGCAATTCCTTTAAAAGCTGGATTTGCATTGCCCGAACCGGCAGCAGTGCCGGCTACATGAGTTCCATGTCCCTCGGAGTCAAATTCCGAAACTAGTAATGGAGAATGATCAATTATTTCTTTTGTATATTCTCTACCAAAGTCGTATCCGACCGGAGCCTCTGATGCATCATCCTCATACATATCCCACATTTTTAAGATTCTTGTATCTCCGTCATTATTGAAATCGGGATGAGTCCAGTCAATTCCGGTATCCACAATACCGACTATTACACCCTCTCCACCGATAATACCGGTATCGGTATAGTCATCAGTAGCCATAACATTTTCGGCACTTATCGCCGCTTTGCTTTGATCAAGATTGTTTTTATACATCTTTGAAGTTTCAATAGTCTTAACTGAAGCAAGATTCATAATATCTTCTACTTTATCTGCTGGAGCAGATATTGCAACTATATTTTTAATCGATGTAATTATCTTACAGCCTTGAGATTTAAGTGATTCAATAGCGGAATTGTCATTGATTTCTATCAATAAATTCACATATAGCCTCGAATTAATAAGCATATACGGATACTGAAGCGATTGAATATTTTGTAAGCTGTTATTTGCTTTTTTATATTCTTTTGCCAATTGTAGCTTAGATTTAGTAAAACCGGTCATCTTGGAATTATTCTCAGCAGAATACAAACTTACCGAGATAATCAATGAGAGAATTAGTAATAATTTGAATTTCATATTAACCCCTTAAAATAATAATATTTAATTTGTCTTCTTTTCTTTTTTTATTTCAATTGCTTTCACAATATCCATTTCTAACAATGCACGAATGCTCTCTATATTTGCCGAACAAGATATAATTTTACCGGCTTTTGTAAAATTTTTGATTTTTAACTCTTTGATAGGCTTTAATTCGTTGTCGTTAAGCTCGATATATGTTTGAATTAATATTGGCAATGCGGTTTCGCTTGATAATGATTCCGATTCTTTAAAAATAATTTTTGATTGTGCATCTAATTTATTATAATTTTTCTCGCAGTCACAATGTTTACAAGCTTGGAAACTGAAAACAGATAGTATAAATAACAGTAATAGTTTGATTTTCATATAGTTAGTTCCAATATTTGATATTTTAATAAAATAATTAACGAATAAAGTAAATTATTATTTGAAATACTAATCAAGAGCATTACAAAAGTGCAATGTTTTAATACTAAACAAATTCAACCCTATTTTAGCATGGAATACAAGTTACTATTTCCCTTTTACTACGTTGAAGAGGCTGTGTGAAAACCATTTATTACTACCGTTTTTTTATATAATTATAATTTCTCTAAGCCGCGTATCCCCACGCTGAAGAGGCTGTGTAAAAACTATCACAAGACGACAAATATTATTCCCAGCACCATTTACGAGGCTTTCTAAAAAGTTGTCATTCTGAACGAAGTGAAGAATCCAGATTAAGCTAACTTGTTGATAACTCTGGATACTTCGTTACACTCAGAATGACGATTTGGCTATTTTATTAATTTTAGACAACCTTTTGTATTTCAGATAAATGAACTATTTCGTCTTTTTACACAGCCACTTTAGCATTGGGTGTCAAGTTACTATTTTCAATTCTCCACGCAGAAGCGTAGGGTAGATATTGTATAATTCTGTATTAAAAGTGAAATGTTTTATATTTTTAAAATTAATTATTATTCTTTTGAAACAAACTCAGGCTTACTGATATATTATTAATGCAGTAAGAAACTGCATTAGCTACAAAGGAAAATATTGAGGTTAAAATGAAAAAGTTGAGATGTACAAAATTTTTTAGTTTATTAGTTTTTATGCCATTGTTTATTTATATCACAAGTACGGCATTTTCGCAATGGAACAAAACTTGGTCGAGTTCTTGGGTAACTGAAATCGGATATTTTAATAACCTTGCATTTATTTCTACCGGTTATGGGATTATGATTTCAACCGATAAAGGTAATAATTGGTCAAGCTCTAACACCGGACTACCGAATAAAGCTGCTACTGCTTTTGGCTATGCTGATGGAGTTTATTATGTCGGAATAGCTGACTACGGATTATATAAATCTACAAATGCCGGAATTAGTTGGACATCGTGTAATTTACCCGGATTTATTTGCGATATTAAAGAGCATAACAACAGTATTTATATAGGCTTTAACGATTTCTCCGAAGCAAGTAACGCCTGCCATGGAATTTATTTCAGTGATGATAAAGGAGCAAATTTCACTAATATTACTAACAATGCTAATTCAAGTTTTGGACAAATTGGTCATGTATGGGCTATTGATTTCAATTCTCAATATCTGTTTAATGCCTCAGAGGGCGGAATCTATCGCACAAGTAATAATGGACAGACTTGGGAATCATTATTTGAAGGTGATGAATTAGAAGATGAATATATTGACTCACGAGAACTAATTGTAATAAATAATACTGTATTATGGAGTACCAGCAGTTCTTTATTCTATTCTACAAATAATGGTGATTATTGGAACAGATGCCAAACCGATGAAAGCTGGAAATTCTCAAAATTTAATAATATTATTTTCAAAAAAAGTTATAATAAATTAGAGTATTCTGCTGATGAAGGAAGAACTTGGATTAACTATTCCGATGATTTTACTGATTTAGATTTAAATATGGAAAATTTTTCTATCGGTATAATTGATAATAATGTCTGCATAAGCACACAAAATGGATTGTACTATAAAGCTCTCCCTGCATTGAACGTAGTAGATGATAATAATTCTGATAATCCGAAATTTTATTATAATAAGATTAATGACAATATCTGTTTAAAAAATACAAATAATATTATCGTTTCAGTTTCAATTTATAATACATCAACCGATTTAGTGCTTAGAATTAACGATAATTGCACTAATATAAATGCAAATAGATTAAATTCGGGAATATATTTTATTGAATATGTTTATAACGGCAAGTACTGTTATGATAAAATCAATATTACTAAATAGATAGAATTAGCACAACATAGATTCCCTTGTTGTATTTAATAGGTTCTAAGAATTAAGCGTTTTAGAACCTTTTTTTATTTTTCTCTTCAACGTCGCCACGCTTCAGAGTGGGGATTCAAGTAACTATTGTCATTCCCCACGCTGAAGAGTCTGTGTAAAAAGAGAAAATAATTCAATTATAAGAAATCCAAGAAGCTGGCCCAAAAGTTGTCATTCTGAACGAAGTGAAGAATCCAGATAAAGCTAACTTATTGATATTTCTGGATTCTTCGTTGCACTCAGAATGACGATTTGGTAAATTTATAACTTCTTTGACAGCCCCTGTATAGGCATTTATTTGATTTATGATCTAACAATAATTACATTTTATTTCGTTTTTACACAGCCCCTAAAACGTTGGCTTGAAAAGGTATTTTACATTTCCAAATTTCTATTTCTCAGCTTCTGATATGTAATTAGTGTCTGATGTATGAAATTCTTTCTAGCCACCAGACGCTGAACACTCTTAATTTACTTGGCAATAATAAATTTTTCTGTAATAGTGTTTAACTTGCTAATTACCTTAACGAAATAAGTGCCGGAAACTAAATTAATTGTGCTTATTTCTATGTTATTTAGTTTCCCGCTGTAAAAATAGGTGTTTATAGATTTAATATTTTTACCGTTATTATCACTAATAATAATAGTTACGAATCCATCTTCAATAGATTCAATAGACAATTCAAATTCATCTTTTGCCGGATTTGGAGATACCCTAAGATTATACATATCTTTTAAATCTTTAATATCATTGAACTTCATAGTTGTAAAACTCCATGCAGGGCTCCATTGGCTTTCCATTAAAGCGTTAACTGATTTTACTCTCCAATAATATTTTGTATTATAATCTAAATTGGTCAATAGGGTTTCTTCTGCAAAAATTTCATTTTTGTTAAAAACCAAGTTCTCAAATTCTAAGTCTTTAGAAATTTGAATATTATACGACTCGGCTCCTTCTGTATTTTTCCATTTTAAAGTTGAATCAATAGAAATTTCAATAGCAGAATTTACCGGTGAAATTAATTCCGGAATAGCAAGTGAAAGCTCTTTCAGCTTTCTTAGGTAAATGCCACCCCTATTAGTGCCGGCAAATAAGGTATTATCAATTAGCACTAATGCTTTAACATCTGTATTTATCAGTCCTTTATTGACTTCTACCCAATTAGCCCCATTATCAATTGATAAATATACTCCAGAAGAAGTTCCAGCATAAAGAATATCATCTTTAAATAAAATCGATTTAACGTCAGTTTCGGGAAGACCTGTACTTATTTGAGTCCAATTTGCACCGTTATCTGTCGATAAGTAAATTCCTTTGCCATAAGTACCTGCATAAATGTTTATTCCATTAATATAAATGGTACTAACAGCCGTTGAAGCAGATAAGCCATTTTTGACAGCTGTCCAATTAGTGCCTTCATTAGTTGATAAAAATACTCCGCCGTAAGTACCGGCAAAAATATTATCGCCATTTATTGCAATAGTATTTACATTTGGATTAATTAGTCCGGTACTAACATGATCCCAGTTAGAGCCGTTATTTGTCGATAAGAATACTCCGGCAACAGTACCGGCATAAATATTATTATCACTTATAGCCAAAGCACTAACATTTGTATTGATAAGACCGTTGTTGATTTCAGACCAGTTATTCCCATTATTAGTTGATAAATAAACGCCACCACCGTTAGTGCCTGCAAATAAATTATTGCCGTTAATTGCAATTGCTCGAATATCACTTGTGCTTAACCCTGAATTGATAGCTGTCCATTTATGACCATTATTTGTAGTCATTAATAATCCATTATCAAAAGTGCCTGCAAAAATATTATTTCCGTTAACCATTAAAGTTGAAACATTTGAATTTATAAGACCGTTATTAATTTGCAACCAGTTATTTGCATTATCGGTTGATAAATAAATTCCTCCTCCGTCTGTCCCTGCATAAATATTATTCCCACTTACTGCTAAAGTATGAATATTATTACTTTGCAAACCTAAATTTGATTGTGCCCAATTTTCCCCATTATCAGTAGATAAATAAACACCACCATTCCAAGTCCCTGCATATAAATTATTTCCTTGCTTAGCAAGAGAATTTACAAAAGTATGATTTAACCCCTTGCTGATATGTTCCCAATTATAACCGTCATTTGTTGATAAATAGATTCCACCGTCAGCAGTGCCGGCAAATATATTAAAACCACTGATTATGAAACTAGTAATTGCAGTATTATCTAATCCATTATTAACCGGATCCCAGTTAATACCATTATCATTAGAACAATATACACCGTCGCCGTCTGTACCGACATAGATATAATCGCCATTTACAGCAATAGTATTTATATATGGATAAGCAATTCCAATGTCTAATGCAGCCCAATTAGCCCCTTTATTAGAAGATATAAATACACCTTCTTCTGAAGTACCGGCATAAATATAATCTCCGTTAATTGTGATTACATTTACGTAAGTACTGATTAATCCAGTATTTACTTGAGACCAATTGATGCCTTTGTCTGTTGATAAATATACACCGTTTCCAGGTGTACCGGCATAAATATTATCACCAAGTACAGCGATTGTGGTTATATAAGAATTCTTGAGTCCGGTTGGCTCCCAATTAGTACCATTATCTGTAGATAAATAAATACCACTGCCCCAAGTACCCGCATAAATGCTGTCTCCACTTATAGCGATTGCGTTTATTGTACCGCCATAAGGACCATTAGTTTGCACCCAATCACCGTCAAATTGAGCATTTGCCGATGAGATAAATAGAATTGTAAATAATAGAAGTAAACACTTAAAAATTGATTTCATGATTCTTACTAAAATTAATGGATAAAATATATTACCAATTTTAATAACACATTATTTTCATTTTTGTCTTAATTATAATTGTATATTAATAATATTTCGCTATTCTGTGAATGTCTGCTCCAGTACATACCTACCGCATCTGAAGCTGTGTAAAAAAATTGGGTCTTCGCTATTTTAAATGGGTTAGCAAAAAATTGTTATTAGTATAAAGAAAATCTTTATATATCAAATATTGATTTTAGATATCTTATTGGATAAATATCTTTGATTTTATATTTCAACTCCGTAGGAGTTAAACATCGGTAACATAATGAGATACACAGCTCCACTATCTTCTTTTACAGCAAAAAGAGAAGAAAGAGTGTGAGGTCTAAACAATGTTTATTACCGATGTTCAACAGCTAACGCTGTTGTAAGAAAGATTTCTTTATTTGCTTACCCACACATAATAGCGAAGAACCGTATTTTTTAACGTATTTGATAATACATTGTATGAAATAATTCATTGAATGAATTTGGTCATTGGATTAGGTTTATTATAATTACTTACATGAATTCGTATATATCAATACTTGCAGTATTTACGGCTTAAAGCGTTGGCTTGAAATGGTAATTTTTTGTATTTCCCAATTTCAATTTTCGAGACACCAACCACTAATTTTGAGTTTAATAAATTTCTTTGCTAAGTCTGATTATTTCATCTAACTCAGCTCTTGAATCACCTTTGCCGAATGTAAATGTAGAGCAAATATATTCCCATTGCTCTTTAGTTAGTTGATATAAATCTCTGGCAATAAGTACTTCTAATTCGGCTCGAATAATTTCTTCATCGCGATTATCAATACAAATATTTAATTCTTGTTTTAAATCTTCATAATCGGCTTTATTACTCTTTCTATACAAAAGGCTAAAACCTAATTCTATAATTCTTTGTGTTTGTTCGGAATTGGCATTTGCTATCGGTAATTCATAAATAAAGTTCATGGTCAAATTTGCAGATATTTTATTACGTATGTAATAATTCAAGGTTAATGAATTGAGAAGGCTCATTATAAATACTAATTCGCTTTTATCCTTTTGAATAATTTCGATAGTATTATCGATTAGCTTATAGTCTATATTAACTGAATGGTTCATAGAATGCCCGATAAATACTTTCGGAGGAACTATAGATGATATCAATGTTCTTTCGTTTGTAGAGCTTGCAATAGCCCTGTAAACCAAACGATATGTCTGATAATCCAAAAGAATATTATCAGGTATCTCGATTTTTTCAAATTCTTCGTTACCGAGCTTATTATCGCTCTTTATTCTGCTTTTTACTTTTCTTAATAGCTCTGTTCTTGCTTCGGCTTCTTTAATAAAATATTTGGCTTGTCCGTAAGAAGATGTAAATTGATGTATCATCTTGCCCTCAAAAAGTCTTAAAAACGGAACTTTCTTCTGTTTTGTAACATCAATCATATTATTAAATAAATGACTGTCGTTAGTCATGTGTAATTCCGCTCTGAAATTAATATATCTACTGGCATCTAAATTAAAATCATCTTTGATTTTTAGGCATACTTCGTAGTCTTTCTCTGAGCGGAACTCCATAATAGATAAATTATCTGGAGAAAATTGCTTTATCTTTTCAATATTATATATTATTGTATTTCCGTTATATAAATCTTTAGGAGCATGTAAATAAAATTTGGCTTTAAAATTATAATTAGGCTCAGATTTTATCTTTTGAGCAAAAACAATTGAGAATTTGAAACGATTATCAACTTCAGGGAAAAGCTTTGTTTTTTTGGTATCATTTTCCTGATAATAGCCTCGATTTTCAAAAGAATATAATTGCTTAATTGTATTATCATTGATTATTAATTCTCGTAATTTATCTCCGCCGTCATCGGTTTGAAATCCCGACGGAACTAGCAGGCAGTAATAAGCATTATCTTTAATTAGTTGCAAATCCCTTTCTAAAAAGAATTTATAATAGTTTGGGTCTCCATTGCTCTGATGTTTATATTTACCATACAGATAATTATTATACTGTTCGTATCTGTCGATATATTTATTCCATTTATTTTTAAAGTCAGTATTGGAAATTAGTTCATTATCGAACCATTGATTAAATTGAAGAATGTCCATATCATACTTATCTTGGCGAGCAAACTCTTTTTTAATAGGTTTAATCGCCTCCCAAGGCGGGTTACTGATAATACCGTCAAATCCCCATAATTGTTTAGGTAATGGGCTACCATCAGATTCAAAATAACAAAAGAAAAATTCCAAAGGGTAGAATAGCGAATCCTTGAATTCCGGATTTTGTTCGATTAGTCTGTTTTTAATTTTATCTTTGATTAAGAGTGCCGGAGCAATAACATCCGGTTTATAAGGATTTGATAAATAAGAATTTCTGATTTCAAATAATTTTGCAATGTCATCTTTGAATTCATTAGTAATAATATCTACTTGCAATTCAAATTCGTAATCAGTTAGAGAATCTCCTTTGATAAAATTCATTTCCAAATTCGGTAAAATATGAATTTTCTTATTATCTAATCTTCTGAAATTATATAATCCGGGATTTAATTTTACAGCTTCTTTCCAAATATTAGTTTTAGCAGTGTCAATCGCTCTTTCATCTCTATCTGCGGCAAAAATATGATTTAATATAATTTTAGAAATTAATACTAATTCGTCTCCGCTCGTAAAATGCAATTGTTTACGAAGATTATCTATATAACGAACATTGTCGGGAACAGAAAATAAATCCGTTGAATTTATATTAGATACCCATTTTGTGTTATCGTTTAGGATTTGATATTTATTATAGACAGCTCTAAGTACTTTTATCATAAAACTTCCCGAACCGGAAGTAGAATCGATTATTTTAATATTCTCTACTTGTTTAAGCAAATCATTGATTTTATCTTCAACCGGAGAAGATGACTTGATTTCTTCAACTAATTCATTAATTAAATCATCAAATAAAGTATCGACTAAGTCATTAGCCATAAATTCGGTAATTGTTGCCGGAGTATAAAATATTCCTTCATCTTTTCTATTTTCAGCTATCCAAGTCTCATAAGCTTTACCAAATATGTCTTCGTTAATTTTACGATAATTATAGTGAACTATTCCCTTCCCGAATGCGTTAGACCAATTATCAAGCCCTAATACACTTTCAAAAGCACTTTGAAATCTATTTACATTAAGCTCATCTTCAGAATCGACGAAATCCCAAAAATTAGAAGTGAACAATTCCGTATCATAATATATCTCAAAAAAATCTTCCATATTATTGAAAAAGTATTTAAACACCAAATCATTACCTTTTGCTATCCATTTGTCTAAGAAATATTCGTATTCGTCCTGAATATGCCTGTATGGAATAAGTCCGTAATCTTCCAATGTTTTAATAAAGATAAATTTATTAAGGAACAGAACTTTAATTTCTTCTTCTGATAGCTTAGGATGCTTTTTAAAAATGACATTGTCAAACTGAGCGAACCACTTTTTTAAATCTTGAAAAAAAGCTTCGTCGAGATTGTACTCTATTCTGTCGTCTTCAAATCTACGAACAGTATCCCAAAGATTTTCATTGATGATATAATTAGCTAATATTTCCGATAAGGTTGTTTCAAAGAAAGGTTTATAATCGATTATCGCCGAACGATTAAAAATATAAGCTTTATTGATATTTGTTAAAACAACATATTCGATGCCTTGATTTTTCAAATATTTTTGAATTTGGTCTTTATGATTTTGAAATTTTAGTTCATCTTGCCTTAAAGTATTTTTATTAGAGCTATACTTGAAAAGTGGTTTTAATTCAATACAAATCGGGTTACCTATTTTATTATTTTCTTTAACAATAAAATCAATAAAATCGCCTTTTAAATTGACTTCCGGTACTATCTTGCCACCAAATAATTCATTTATTAAACCATGAATTAATTGAGTGGCAGCGGTTTCCGGTTTTACTCGCATCTGAAGATGCTCTATATATGTATTAATAGGTTCAAAATCGAATTTTAATTGATTTATCTCATCGGTAGAAATGCTATCAATTTCACAAAGTTTTATCAAAGAATTTATTATTAATCTCTTGTCCACTATACACCTTAAAATCAATACGGAAATAAACTACAAATATAATAAAATTCAACAAGTAAAATCAGTATAAAATAATGTGAATTTACAAATTATTATCAAACTCAACCAAGTTAATAAACTACTCGTTCGCATCGGCTAATGCCAATTCTTTCCAGCACGTAGTATATCGTGGCGAGCGTCTTTCGGATTTTGTTTTCCATACTTTCTGAGTACCGGAAGCCGCATAAAATAGAGCGTTTACTCCCCACTCCTTATTAACCTTGTCAATTAGTTCGGTTATCTTTGCCGATTTTATTCTGTCCTCTGTATCAAAAATCGTAGTCTGGCAGTTATCATTAGGAATAAACCCGGACAGCATCACTCCTACTTTGTGATATTCAAATTCCGGCTTAAATATCTGCTCGACGGCTTTATCTGCCATTTTTAACATTTCGGCAGTCGAATCCGTCGCAATCGGGAATTCAACCATCACTCCGTTATGATATTGGGGGCAATTCTTAAACGGATTAGTCCTAAGAAATATATGCAGTATATGGGCAGCTGATTTCTGCTTACGCATCTTCTCGGCAGCCTTCGATGTAAATGTCGCTATCGCTTCTTTTACATACTGAAGATTATTTGTTACTTTACCGAATGAACGCGAGCAAACTATTGATTTTTTGTCAGGATGCGAACTGTCGATAGATATGCATGGTATTTCTCGCAATTCAAAAACAGTACGTAGCCCCATTACTGTCATCTTGGAGCGAATCCATTTATCCGGTGCATTTTTTAAATCATAAGCAGTATATATATTATTTAAATATAATAGCTTTGTATATTGCCTGCCGACTCCCCAAATATCTTCAACGGATTCTTTTTTTAAATAATCATCTAATTTATCATTATTCCATAGGTTTAATACTCCGTTCATCTGCTGATTCTTTTTAGCAATTCTATTGGCAAGCTTAGCAATTGTCTTAGTTGAGCCTATACCGATAGACACCGGTATTCCTGTCCATTTCTTGATAGTTTTGCGAATCATACTGCAATGCTCTTCGATAATAGTATCGTCGAACCCATCAAAACAGAGGAAAGCCTCATCTATCGAATATATTTCTACTTTCGGCGAAAATCTCTCCATCAGGCTCATCACCCTCTGCGACATATCTCCATATAATGTGTAATTAGAAGAAAATACTTTAACATTGTATTTATCGACTAATTCTTTAACTTTAAATAGAGGCTCGCCCATTTTAATGCCAACTGCCTTAGCTTCATTAGAACGTGCGATTATCATACCGTCATTGTTAGAAAGCACAATTATCGGCATTCCTTCGAGCTTAGGATTAAAAATCCTCTCGCAAGAAGCATAAAAATTATTACAATCAACCAAAGCTATAGGATATTTTTTCATTCTTTACCCATCATTATAAATTCGGAATGTAAATATAACAAGTAAAACGTCAATATATGTCTTAAATATATTTATGTTATTCAAAATTATTTCAGTATATTGGAAATCTTTGAATTGCAATTATTTGATATTATTTATTTTTTACAATTATGCTAAAATTAAAATTGATTTTCTGTTTCGTTTATTTCGGAATATTTTTTATTTCATGTGTTAATGAGACACAAGAAGTAAATCATAAACTTAGTGAGAGTGAGGAGAACAAAGATTCGGCTATGGAATGCGATTCTTTTATGTTGATTAGATATAATAAAATCCAAATCAAAGATATTATTGATTTAGAGAAAATCAAAAGAGATTATAATTATTTAGAGTCTAATTCTGCTGCACACAGGGCTATAACTACTCTCAATCGCAAAGAATTCAGGTTTTTCCGAGTAAAAGATTCTATCATAGTTCCCGAATTTGTAAATAAAGATCTTAGAGTATATTCGATATTTCCCTCTTGCTACCCGGGAGCGAGACAAATAAAAAAAATAATAATGATTTCAAACAAATACCAATGCTACGCTTGCTATGAATTCGGCAAATTAGTTCGATTCTCTGCCGCCAATACCGGTAAAGAGCAAACTCAAACATATCCCGGCAGATATGCCTTGAATTGGAGACAACGACTAAGGAAATCATCTATAGACAGTAATTGGGTATTACCATTTACTTGGAATTTCCACCAACAAGCCGGCAATGCTTTTCATCAATTTGATATGCCCGGCAGACCGGTCTCTCACTCTTGCGTTCGTCAATTTATGCAAGATGCCGAATGGCTCTACTCTTGGGGTGAAGGTAGCAAATATGATAGTTTAAAAAATCCGATTTATATGTCTGGCACTCCGGTACTGATTATTGATAATTTCGATTATACTCATAAAAGATATAAGCCGTGGATGTATATTACATCTAACAAAGATATTAAAATTAGCCTTCCCGATAAACCTATGGAAATCGAAGAAGCTCTTATCCCGATTTCTCAGATTCCTAAA
Organism: uncultured bacterium; assembly: GCA_942493235.1. Taxonomy (GTDB): domain Bacteria; phylum Bacteroidota; class Ignavibacteria; order Kapaibacteriales; family UBA2268; genus ENR-C587. The sequence continues at coordinate 2,828,849 of OW818676.1, forward strand.
GAAGCACGTGGCTCTTTAAAAAACCGCCAAAGATTTGAGACCGCAGAGCAAGAATTACGTAATCGCGGTATTATCAGACCCAATACTACTATAATTGAAACTCGAAATTTTAATAAAGAACGTAGATTAAAAAAAGAAAAATTAGAAAAAGAAAAAATTGAAAAAGAAAAAATGCAGATGCAAATGGATTCTTCTGTAACAAATTGATATATATAGCAATTGTCATATTTTAATCAGCTTATAAATACTTTAATGTTAAAAAGCAATTACGGATAGAAGTTAAATCACCTATTTCAGATAGAAAATAATGGTTCTTCGCTATTATGTGTGGGTAAGCAAATATAGAAATCTTTCTTACAACAGCTTTAGCTGTTGAACATTGGTGATAAACATTGTTTAGTCCCCACACTCTTTCTTCTCTTTTTGTTGTTAAAACAAGAGAATGGTGCCGGGGTATCTCATTATATTACCGATGTTTAACTCCTACCGGAGTTAAAATCTAAAATCAAAGATGTTTATCCAATAAAATATTATAAATCAATATTTGATATATATGGATTTTCTTTACACTAATATCAATTTTTTGTTAACCCACTTAAAATAGCAAAGACCCAAAATGATATTATTCCCAATAAACGGGTACTAAATAATTATCATTATTATTAATAGTAATTCGAAGAAATTCGACATTGGCGTTACCCTTATTTAATATTTCAATAATACTGCACTGAGAATCGGCAATTTCGTATATTTCGGCACTTGTTTTCCTACCTAATACATCAAAACCCTGAATTACAATTCTATCTCCGACTTTTGAATTTAATTTTAATTTACAAGATTGAGTTGCCGGATTAGGATATACTATCGGTATGTAAAAATCGGACTCTTCGTTTACTTCTGAAATAATAGGAGTAGTATTTAGTGCAGTACACAAATTCCAGCTCATTAACTGATGCATTTGATAAGAGCTTCCGCAGGCACTTGTAAAACCGAAGTAAGCCCCTTTATCATATTCCAACTTAATATAATCACTGATATTAAAATTCAATACTTTTAGAGCAGGAGTTTTATAATCTTTGACAGTATCAATATAAAATTCAATACTTGCATTAATTACATCATAAACTACTTTACAATAATAAACGGTACCGTCTGATTTGATTTTAACAATATCATTATTAATTGCTAAAGTATTATCTCCGTGAGATGCTTTAAGCATAGTATCATTGCTAATAACCATCAATGCGGCATGGTTACCGTTTTTGTCATTCATATCGATTATTTGATTAGCGTCATTATTAAACAAGTCAATTTCTATTGCAATAGCATTTTTGATTCTTTCATAGCCTATACCGCCTCCACTTAAACCCAATGCCTTATTTGAAGTATTTTGTATTACAAATGCTATCCCGTCTGCTCCCGGTTCAGATGCTTCAAAACTCTCATATTGAAATGGGTCAGTTATTCTAAAACTAAACTCGGAGCTAAAACCCGAATCAAGTGGCACTTGATTTTTTATCCATACTCCGCCGGTTGAGTTAAAACTTGCTTCTGATAATTTTAGCGAGTTTTGAGTCAGTGGCGTAGAGTGGCCAACAAAGTTAATATTGCTAATATTAGTAAAATCAATATATTTAAATGAAGCTTCGCCACATTCCGAATAGCCCTCTCCAAATAATTGAATTTGAGCTTGGCAGTCGCATGTAGTGAAATCTAATGTAATTGCTGTGTTTGCCTTACCTTTTTGTAAAGGCAGATATCTAAAGCCCAATGTAAGGTACTCCCCGGGCTTAACTGTTTTAGGTTCTACATCTAACAAATAAAATTGTGATTTATCAGGTCCGATAATTTTATAATTTTGAAATATCAAATCTTGATCGGATTTATTCTGAATTATATTTACAGTAGTATCATAAGAGTAATCAATCATTTTTTTACCAAAATTTATATATTTAGAGATATAAGAAATTTTAGACTGGTACCCTATCCCCAACATGTTATTAGATATATTTAGTGTCGGAGAGCTGATATTTATACTTGCTCCGCGGTATCCTTCAGCCTTAGGAGTAAACATTATCTCAATACTCTTTGATGAGTCCGGTTCAATAATATACGGAGGAATACCGGAAACTAAGAAATAATCTGCTGCGGCTGTACCTGTAAATTCGATTTTATTGATTTTAACCGGAATTTTTGAATCGTTTTTAATATAGGAGGTCAAGACCGTATCTTTTGAATACCCGACTGCTACAGAACCAAAGTCAATATTATTTGCAATAATTCGAGGAGATGTAATCTCCCAAAAATTTCGGCTTATGGCTTCCTGAATAATCAATTCAAAATCCATTGTTTTTATATAATTATCATTTCCGCAAGTAGCTATAAATCTGCCGTTATTTGACCAAAGCACTTGGTTAACAGATGTAGCGTGCATTTTGTATTGTTTTACGAACTGATATGATTCGGCAGAATAAAAATTAGCATAGCCATTATTATCGGCAATTGTAATTACAGTAGCGTCCGGACTCCAGTCAATTGATGTAGCTTTGTTTTCTGGTATTATCGAATTTATTTCTGCACTACTCTGAATATCAATTATTTTTACTAACCTGTCCGAATTTGTTAAAATGGCAATTTTATAATTATCGGGGCTAATAGTCATTGAAGTAATTGCTTGATTACTATTAATGGATTTAATCAATTCCCCTGAATTTGACCATTGCTTAATGCTTCCGTCTTTTGATACGGATAATAAAGTATTGTCAGATTTTAACCACTTTAAATTAGTTATAGTATTAGTATGTTCACTCATAGTGGAAATAGTGGAATTATCATCAATTTTGATTAATTTGATAATATTTGAATTATCGGCTATGGCAAGAATTTTAGAATTCGGGCTAAAACTTAAAGCGTTAATCCAACCGTTATTGCCCTCGATAGTTTTAATTAAGCTCCAGTCAGCAGTAGATAATATTTGAACCGAATAATCACTAAGCCCAACGGCAAGCATAGTCCCATCAGTACTGAAAGCCGAGCATTGATACATATAAATACCGGTAGTCTTAAATTCCTCCAAACCGGTTTTCAAATTGATAACATTAAATACTCTATCATTACCGGTAGAAGCTAAAAATTGTCCGTTCGGACTTAAAGAAATGTTATCCACGAAGAAAGTATGACCATTATAAGATTTAAGCTTGGTTCCGCTTCCTTCTAATTGTTTTATTCTTATTAAGCATTTATCCGAGTTTAAATTTGGCATTTTAATACCCCATTCAAAATCTCGTGCATAATTAGCAACAAGTGCCCAACTAATTCCAGCGTCTGTCGAAAGCTCGATTTTCATCGAATCTTCGGGTGATACTCCCCCCCATTTAATTAATGTGTCTGCATTAGATGAATATATCTCGCCACCGTTTGGCTCGATTATAAATAATGTATTTGGAGTAATTGAACTTCCGGTATATCCGCCACTGGCGTAGAAAAATGTGCCCCTGCACGCATTACTCACTAATTCAAATCGAGCAAATTGATAGCTTGAATCCGTAGGATTAAATTCGATATTCAGGTCGAATTGGTTACCGGACTTCATATCCAAACCGGCAGCTGGGAAATTTTTTATTTTAAATAAAGGATTATCTGTTTTAACTTCGGATACAAACACATCGGCAGCTCCGCATACTATTTTAAGGGTACTTTTGCCAAAATAACCGGGTGCAACTGCACCAAATTTCAGTGAAATGCTTGGCAGTAATGTTAAATTCGGTAATCTATCAAACGGAATAGAATATGTAGAATTAGTAGATATTGAGTAAGAGGGAACGCTTAATTCTAATATTCGATTATTTGGGCAACCCGAACTTAACCATTCTATCTCGCAGGGAGTGCCGCCCTGAGCCATTTGCAATATATTATTATAGGCATCAGTGGCTTCTTGTGCAGAACTTATATATTCAAAATATGTACCACCGGTAGATAGGGCTATTGTTTTTAATACTTCTGGAGCAGGATTACCTAAAACTACACAGTAAATAACAGCATTGATAGAACTTGCTTTATTTATAATTTCCTGTTCATTACCATAAGAATATCCGTCAGTTAATAATACAATGATTTTCTGATGTATTGCAGACTCGGCAATTAATAAGCTACCACTCATCTGATTAATTAGAGCTGCGTTAAAGTCTGTTCCGCCTTGAGCTTTTAAACTATCTATAGCATTAACTAATTTATTTCTATCTGTAGTGAAATCGCAATTTAAATAATTCTCATTATCAAAACTGGTAATTGCACATTCAGACTTGCCCAGAGCTAGGGCGTTAATCCAAGCAGTTGCAGCAATTTTTGCCATTTTTAAGCCTTCGCCGGTCATTGAACCGGAAACATCAATAGTAAGTACTGAACTAATCGCATCAGGGGGTTTGACTTCCGGACAGTTCAATGAAGTAATTACCCTTGGGATACTATCTTCTTTCAATAAAAAATCGGAGGCACTTAAATTTTTAATTATGTTTCCACTATTGTCTAAAGCAAAAACTTTTGCTTTTAAGATCGGGAAATTAGTATCATCTATTTGAAACAAAGATAAACCGTTTGCAAAGCTACTTGAACTAAATATGATAAACATCAAAAAATATATATAATACTTCATTTTAATCTACCGCATAATATAAAATTGTATAAAAGTAAAAATCTGATTATTATTTTACTTTTTTAGAAATAATAATCACTTTTGTACTATTATTTAGTTCCGTTGCAAAAATATAAATATCGCCCCCATCTTTAATGCCAGTTTTCTTTTTTATTTCATCAACTGTTAACGGAAAATTTCTAACGCTGATGTTCGCTTTATTTTTCGGTACGTGTTTTAATATTAAGTTTTTATCCAATTTTTCAATAGCTGTAATTTCAAATACTCTTCCCGGAAAATCAGGCACTAATTTATCGGAAGTATATAAATGGCTATTAGCTGCAATTCTTTTCAAGTTGAATTTATTGGCTGTTTCGTTCCAAAGTCCCAACTTCATTATTGACGCATTGGATTCATATAGATATTTAATTGGGTTAGAATATTCATTTATGTGGTTATCCTGATTATCAAACATTGTTTTAATTATATTATCGCCTATAATATTTACTGCATAGTATTTAGTTGATATAGAATCGGCAATTAATATAGTATCGGTATTTGCTTTAATCAATATCAATTCTTTACATTCGTTATCTATTGATACTATATGCACTTGTGATAATTTTCCTAATTGTCTTTCTGCTTGACTAATATCTAATAAAGGTGAAGTCTTTAGCATCAAATGAGCATATTTATGTTTTATAAGTTTCAATACTTGAATTGGGTCTGGTTCTGTATCATCAAGAAAATAAGTTTTAGCTCCGCTATATGACCTTCGTGCCGGGTCTAAATAAATCAAGTCAAAATAATGATCTGAATTATTAAGATATTCAATCGAGTTTTTATTTACTATAGTAACATTATCAATTTTCAATGCTTTACAATTATGCTCGAATATTTTGCATAGTTCGGCGTTTTGCTCTACATAAATATGATGATTTGATTTTTTAGCTATATAAATAGAATCTATTCCCATACCGCCGGTCAAGTCAATACTTGTCCGGTAATTAATCAAATTAGCTTTGTACTCGGCACATTTTTCCGATGAAGCCTGCTCTACAGAGATATTTATCGGATAGATTAATTCCATATTTTGATTAAATATGGGTAGTTTGTGCTTTGTCTTTTGGCGTGCAGATATTTGATTAATACAAAGACTAATATTTATATCTTTATATTTATTCTTTTTAAGGGACAAAGTATTTACATCGCAATTTAAATTCAGAGTAATAAACTCAATTTCCTGTTTAGTAAGCATATTAAATAATCAATTAATATCTAATGCAATTATATTAGTTTTTATTTCTTCTAAATACCAGAGCGGAGTACTTGTAGCTCCGGTGATACCGACACAATCAACTCCATTAAGAAGATTTATGTCCAATTCGTCAAAAGATTCAATAAAATAAGTATTCGGATTTTCTGATAAACATATATTATATAAGCTCTTACCATTAGATGAATTTTTACCGGCTACAAATATTATTATATCATTATTTTGGGAGAACTTACGAAGATTTTCCTCTCTATCGAATACAAATTTACAAGTTGTGTCTTGAATAATAAACATATTATTAACATCAGCATCAGGATTGTTTTCTTCAAATTTCGATTTGATAAACTTTCCGATTTCCCAAAATGTAGATTTATCCATTGTAGTTTGTGAAATTAAGACAGTTTTTTTATTATAATCAATATAGCTTTCAGCTTCCTCTTTTGTCCTGATTACCGTGCAATTATCGTGGCAGACCCCGCGTAAACCAATTACCTCGGCATGTTCTTTTTTCCCAAAAATAATTATATTATACCCGTCTAAATAATACTTACCTACCTTAGTCTGCAATGCTTTAACTAAAGGGCATGTAGCATCTGAATACTCAAATCCTAATGCTTCGAGTTTTTTATATGTTTCAGGTGGCTCTCCATGAGCTCTAATCACAATTTTTACATCTTTAGAGATGGTTTCCAAATTATCTAAAGAAATTGTATCTAAGCCAATATCGGCAAGTCTTTTTATTTCTTGAGGATTATGGATAATCTCTCCAAGAATTGAAACTTTCTGACCTTTGGAATTAAAAAGCTCCTCTTCGACTTTATCGACTGTTCGTACTACTCCCCAGCAAAATCCGGCTTTTGTATCTAAATTTATCTGCATATTGATGTCCATTTTAAAATTGATATAAACTAATAATTATCTAAAATATTGCTTTTTACTCTACATAAGACTGTTTCATAACCCAAAATAATTGACTTTTGGGTAATGCAACCTGACGGTTTACCGTCGGGTTGATAACGGGATATTTGATTTTTCAATCTTATATATTATATTTTTCAAAATATTCATATTAGCTATAATTCTTCTATCCCCACGCTGAAGAGTCTGTGTAAATACTATATTTAATTCATTTTACTCTAATGCAAGAGACTTTCCCAGATTAGTCATTCTGAACGATTGAAGAATCCAGACAAAGCTAAATATTGATAATTCCGGATTATTCGTTACACTGTTAATGACGATTTGGCTATATTATTACTTTTCAGACAAGCTCAAAAGGAGAGATCTCTGACATCAACCCCACGCTTCAGCGTGGGGAAAAGTAATACATCTCAAACATCAAGAGGCTGTCTAAAATTTGTCATTCTAAGTGAAGTGAAGAATCCAGATAAAGCTAAATGTTGATAATTCTGGATTCTTCGTTACACTGTTAATGACATCTTTTCTTGAGTGTCCTTGTAAACGCTATATTCACAATGATTTATCCGATATTTTAAAAGTGTTATACGAAAATATATCCCAATAAGTGTTTTGATTAACACTCAAAATTTAAGACACTTTAACGAGAATGCACCCAAGTCTTTTTGCCTTCTTTTCTAAGTTTTTCAATTGAATTTCGTCGTATTTTTTTTCATATTCCTCCGAACCAAATTCTTTGTATTCTTGCTTATATTTTAGTAAATTGTATATTTGTATTGCCAATTTTCTTGCCGTTGCTGTTACTGCAGTTGGGGCATCTTTTGTTCTACTTATCCTTCTATAAAATGCACCTAATGCTGTGCCGCTTCTTCCTACTGTTCTTGCCGCTAATTGAAGTATATGAGCAGCTTTGTTCTTATGCCTCTTTGTGCGTCCTTTATTACGGCTTTTCCCGCTTTGATGTGTTTGCTGGGCTGCTCCCAACCACGATGTGAATTTTTTAGAGTTTGACCAAAAGCTCATATCCGTCCCTATCTCTGCTAGTAGTTGCAAACTATTGTACGCAGACATACCGGGGAGAACTGACAAATTAACACCACCCGTCATATTAATCAACATACTCTCTAAATCGTAACTTGTTGCGTGTCGGCGTACTTTTTTAAAACCTACTTTTTTTACGTCAATTTCAAACCCATCATTTTCATTTGAAGAATTAAATTTATTGAGTAACTTTTCTATCTCATCGTCACAGTCAATAATTTGCTTCTGATAAAATTCGTATCCTTCTACTGCTTGTTTTAGAGCAAATATATGCTCGGTGCGAAAATTACCTTCAAGCGAATTTATTACCTCTTGCCTCTTCTTATTTATTATCCTTGTATCGCACAACGAAAGCAATATTTCGGGAGATCGTTCACCTGAGATTATAGCTTTTAATATTTTCATCCCGCTTACTCCGGCTGTTTCCGAAATTACATTATGTATTTTAATATTCATTTGGTCCAACGCTTTTTGCATATGCTGTATATGTGAGGCGGCACTCCTTACATGATCGCTTTTTAGTCTGACATACGAGCGAATACGGCGGATATCTTCGCTTGGAATGAATGAATCGCGCAGTAGTCCAAAACTATATATCTTTTGGAGCCATTGGCAGTCTATCACATCGCTTTTTCTGCCAGGAACATTCTTGACATGGGCGGCATTGACAAGTGCTACTTTAAAACCGGCACTTTCCAAAACTTCATATACAGGAATCCAATAACTGCCGGTTGATTCCATTACAACCGTTGTTATACCGTTTTCCTTAAACCACAAAGACATTGACTGCAAGTCTTTGGTGAAACTGGTAAATGAGCGTACTGCCCCGTTTCCCTGACCTACTGCTGCGAAATGTTTCTCCGAACCTATATCGATGCCTGCAGTGTTTGTAAACACTATCTTTAATTCTTCAATTGGAGTTTTCATTCTATTTCCAATGATTATTTGATATTGTTTAATTATTATTTAGTTTTTGGGAAGCATATTAAGGTGACAGCCTGTTAAGCGGGTATTATAACACCAATTATTCTATCTAAATGCTTCCTGCCCAAACTCAAAATCGGAATCTTTATTACCAATGTTGTACCGGGCAATTTCAAAAACTTTCAATATACACGTTCTTTTTTTGTTGTCATTGTATTGTTTTACCAGCCGCGTAGCGGGTGGTCAGTAACTCAGAATGACGATTTGGCAATATTATTACTTTTTTGACAACCTCATCAGAGACTTTGAGTACTTTGTTTTTGTTGAAAAAACGGTAGCAATCAAAGGTTTTTACACAGCCTCTGTTAATGACATCTTTTCTTGAGTGTCCTTGTAAACGCTATATTCACAATGATTTATCCGATATTTTAAAAGTGTTATACGAAAATATATCCCAATAAGTGTTTTGATTAACACTCAAAATTTAAGACACTTTAACGAGAATGCACCCAAGTCTTTTTGCCTTCTTTTCTAAGTTTTTCAATTGAATTTCGTCGTATTTTTTTTCATATTCCTCCGAACCAAATTCTTTGTATTCTTGCTTATATTTTAGTAAATTGTATATTTGTATTGCCAATTTTCTTGCCGTTGCTGTTACTGCAGTTGGGGCATCTTTTGTTCTACTTATCCTTCTATAAAATGCACCTAATGCTGTGCCGCTTCTTCCTACTGTTCTTGCCGCTAATTGAAGTATATGAGCAGCTTTGTTCTTATGCCTCTTTGTGCGTCCTTTATTACGGCTTTTCCCGCTTTGATGTGTTTGCGGGGCTGCTCCCAACCACGATGTGAATTTTTTAGAGTTTGACCAAAAGCTCATATCCGTCCCTATCTCTGCTAGCAGTAGTTGCAAACTATTGTACGCAGACATACCGGGGAGAACTGACAAATTAACACCACCCGTCATATTAATCAACATACTCTCTAAATCGTAACTTGTTGCGTGTCGGCGTACTTTTTTAAAACCTACTTTTTTTTTACGTCAATTTCAAACCCATCATTTTCATTTGAAGAATTAAATTTATTGAGTAACTTTTCTATCTCATCGTCACAGTCAATAATTTGCTTCTGATAAAATTCGTATCCTTCTACTGCTTGTTTTAGAGCAAATATATGCTCGGTGCGAAAATTACCTTCAAGCGAATTTATTACCTCTTGCCTCTTCTTATTTATTATCCTTGTATCGCACAACGAAAGCAATATTTCGGGAGATCGTTCACCTGAGATTATAGCTTTTAATATTTTCATCCCGCTTACTCCGGCTGTTTCCGAAATTACATTATGTATTTTAATATTCATTTGGTCCAACGCTTTTTGCATATGCTGTATATGTGAGGCGGCACTCCTTACATGATCGCTTTTTAGTCTGACATACGAGCGAATACGGCGGATATCTTCGCTTGGAATGAATGAATCGCGCAGTAGTCCAAAACTATATATCTTTTGGAGCCATTGGCAGTCTATCACATCGCTTTTTCTGCCAGGAACATTCTTGACATGGGCGGCATTGACAAGTGCTACTTTAAAACCGGCACTTTCCAAAACTTCATATACAGGAATCCAATAACTGCCGGTTGATTCCATTACAACCGTTGTTATACCGTTTTCCTTAAACCACAAAGACATTGACTGCAAGTCTTTGGTGAAACTGGTAAATGAGCGTACTGCCCCGTTTCCCTGACCTACTGCTGCGAAATGTTTCTCCGAACCTATATCGATGCCTGCAGTGTTTGTAAACACTATCTTTAATTCTTCAATTGGAGTTTTCATTCTATTTCCAATGATTATTTGATATTGTTTAATTATTATTTAGTTTTTGGGAAGCATATTAAGGTGACAGCCTGTTAAGCGGGTATTATAACACCAATTATTCTATCTAAATGCTTCCTGCCCAAACTCAAAATCGGAATCTTTATTACCAATGTTGTACCGGGCAATTTCAAAAACTTTCAATATACACGTTCTTTTTTTGTTGTCATTGTATTGTTTTACCAGCCGCGTAGCGGGTGGTCAGTAACTCAGAATGACGATTTTGTAATATTATTACTTTTTTGACAACCTCATCAGAGACTTTGAGTACTTTGTTTTTGTTGAAAAAACGGTAGCAATCAAAGGTTTTTACACAGCCTCTTCAGCGTGGGGAAACAAGTATTGGGAGAAATTGTAATTAGTTTTAAAACAGTATTAATAGGTTTTTACACAGGCTCTAAAGCGTAGGGTTGATAAGCACTTAGGAGTTTGAAAATCTTTGGAAAATTAACAGCAAATAAATATTTTGGACTTTTGCAACAGCCTTAGACTTTGAAAAAGCTTGAGTTCCTATAAATATTTAAAAAAGCATTCTCGAATAATATTCAAGAATGCTTTTTACTATTATCAAATATAAAACTATATTGCTGAAACTGGAGTATTATCCGAAATGGCTTTTTGGCGTTCAGTCATCATTTTGTCGTAGTCAGCCAAAAACATGTCAACGCCTTTATCTGTCAATGGGTGCATTAATGATTGCATAAGTACGTTATAAGGTACTGTGGCAATATCTGCACCCGCTTTTGCAGCCTGAATCAAATGAATAGGATTGCGAATAGAAGCAGCAATAATCAATGAGCCATAGGATTGTTTATCCCAGATTTCGCCTATTTCGTCAAGCACTGCATAACTGTCCATAGAAATATCGTCTAATCTGCCCATAAATACGGATACGTAAGTAGCACCGGCATTAGCAGCAGCCATAGCTTGAGTAGGAGTAAAAATCAAAGTAACATTAGTAGGTACATCTTCTCGTGCTAATTCGCTTACAGCAGCTAAGCCATTAGGAATCATAGGAATTTTAATAGTTGCCTCTGGGAACCAAGATAATATTTCTTCTGCTTCTCTGAGCATACCTTTGGTCTCGGTTGAATTAACTTCTACGGATAAGTGTCCGCCAACGAGCTTATGAATCTCAAGAATTCTCTGTTTAACGTCAACCTTTGGGTCTTCTTTTGCAAGAAGTGAAGGATTAGTGGTAACGCCACTGATAAATCCCATCTCTGCAACTTTACGGATATGGTCAATATTTGCGGTATCTAAGTATAATTCCATTTTTTACTCCGATTATATATTTTAAAAATAATTAATCCAATTAATTTATTTGCTTACTTCGCCTATAATTAGTGCATTTGCAGGTTTTAGTATTTCAAGAGCTTTGTCTGCATTTGATTTATCGGTACAGACTATCATTCCTATACCAAGATTAAACACTAATCTCATTTCTTCATCGCTAATATTTCCGGTCTGCTGAATTAACGAAAATATTGGAAGTACGTCCCAGCAATTCCAATTAATATTTAATTTCAAGCCGTCTTCTCTTAAAATTCTTTTAGTATTACCGATGATTCCTCCGCCGGTAATATGAGAAACTCCATTAACAATTCCTTGGTCTAACAAAGGCATAACTTTATGCAAAAATGAAGGATGAACAGCAAGCAAAGCATCTGCAATAGTAGAATTAATTTCTTCGACAAACTCATCATGCTTGAATTTAGAGAATAAAACTTTTCGGGCAAGTGAATAGCCGTTAGTTTGCAAACCGTTAGTAGGCAGACCAATTAGCACATCGCCGGCTTTTACCCTTCTACCGTCAAGTATGCGGTCTTTTTCGACTATTCCGACGATAGTACCGGAGAGGTCATATTCACCTTTTTGGTACATAGTCGGCATTTCGGCAGTTTCTCCGCCGATTAAAGCACAAGAATTCTCAATGCATGCTTTGACAAAACCACTGATTACATCTTCTGCTACATTTGGGTCTAATACCCCACAGCCAAAATAATCGAGGAAAAATAAGGGCTTTGCACCACAGCATAATATATCATTAACGCAGTGATTTACCAAATCCTGACCAACCGTAGTATGACGATTAGCAGCAAAGGCGACTTTCAATTTAGTACCTACACCGTCAGTGCTTGAGCAGAGAATCGGATGCTTAAATTCTTCAAATTTAGCATCATATAGACCACCAAACAAACCAATATCTGCCAATACTTTATCATTAAAAGTAGAGCGAACTAATGGCTTGATTCTTTTTACTGTTTCTTCTCCGGCTTCTATATCGACTCCGGCGGCTTTATAAGTATTATTCATAGTTTTTTATTATTGATTGTAATGTTATTTAATCAACTATTTATTTATTTAATCTTTTTTTGAAATCTTCAATTGTTTTAATAAGCCCATCTCTTCTGTTAACAACGGCTTTCCAATGCAATTCATTGTCGGCTTTAGTAGTGTCGGGTTGGCGGACTTTCGGGTCATCTTCCGGTAGTTCATTGAAAACAATTTTACTTTTAGAACCGGTCAATTCAATTATTTCTTTAGCAAGGTCGAGCATAGTAATTTCGTCGGGATTACCAATATTACAAGGCTCAGTAATTTCACTGGTCAATAATCTATAGATACCTTCAACTAAATCGCTAACATACATAACCGAGCGTGTCTGATTGCCGCTGCCAAATACCGTAACAGGTTCATTATCTAATGCTTGAGATAAAAATGCAGGAATAGCTCTGCCGTCATTAAATCGCATTCTCGGACCATAAGTATTGAATATACGAACTATTCGAGTGTCAACTCCGTGATAGCGGTGATAAGCCATAGTCAAAGCTTCGGCAAATCTTTTAGCTTCATCATAAACGCCACGGATACCGACTGGATTAACATTACCCCAATATTCTTCCGGTTGAGGATGAATTAATGGGTCGCCATAGACTTCACTTGTTGATGCTAGTAGGAATCTGGCATTTTTCTCTTTAGCTAGACCAAGGCAGTGAAGAGAGCCAAGTGAACCGACCTTTAGAGTTTGAATAGGGAATTTCAGATAATCAAACGGTGAAGCAGGAGAAGCAAAATGCAAAATGTAATCTACTTGTCCAGATATAAATATATAATTAGTAACATCGTGATTAACAAATTTAAAATTAGGATTACCCAGCAAATGAGCAATATTTTCGGTAGTGCCGGTTAGCAAATTGTCCATACATATAACATTATCTCCCTCTGCTATGAATCTGTCGCATAAATGTGAACCAAGGAATCCTGCACCGCCTGTAATTAAAACTCTTGCCATAAGTATTTCTCTTTATGTATTTATAAAATACAAATATACGAAAAAAAGTATGATTTTAGAGAATCTGTCTATGCTTTTTTTGAAAAATATTGAGTTTATATTATTTATTCTCCTTACACCCAGCCACAATTCCTATCTTCCAAATCCTTAATACCTATCCCCCAGCCACAATTCCTATCTTCCTAATCCCTAATACCTATCCCCCAGCCCCAAATCCTATATCTTCCTAATCCCTAATACCTATCCCCCAGCCCCAATCTTTACAGTATTGGTATATAATCCACAAAAAAAGGGCTCAATTATAAAATAGAACCCTTTAAATAACTCAAATATTTAAATATTTTAATCAGTCTTAAGAGCTTCCGCACCGCTTACTATTTCGAGCATTTCGGTAGTAATAGCAGCTTGACGAGCTTTATTGAATACTAATTGGAGATGCTTAATCAAATCAATTGCATTATTAGTTGCATTCTCCATAGCCATCATTCTTGCAGCTTGTTCTGCAGCATTAGATTCCAGTAAAGACCTCCATAATTGAATATCAAGATTTTTCGGTAATAATACATCTAAAATCTCTTTTTGATTAGGCTCAAAAATATAGTCTATATTTACTTTTTCTTTAGGCTTTTCTTCAACTGCTTTTTTCTTTTTTGAAAGAGTCAAATCTGTTTCTAAATGCGTAGGCTCTATTGGCAGTAGCACTCGATAGTTCGGTACTTGAGTAATTAAATTTTTAAATTCATTATTAAATACAATTACTCTATCAATTTCACCGGCGGCATAAGCAGTATCAACTAAATTTATTATATCCTTAACTGAAGAGAATTGAATATTATTAAATACGCCCGGGAAATCTTTGATAACTTCATAATCGTTTTTTGCAAAAAATGAACAAGTCATCTTACCAACCGGTATTACTTTAATTTTTACACCCGGGTATTGAACCTTCAAAGTTTCGTTAAAATAAGTAACAGCAAATTTATAAAGATTATTATTAAAACTGCCGCACAAACCTCTATCGCCGGATATAACAATAGCAACAATATTCTTGACAGTGGTTGACTTTTGAATTAGTGGATGAGTATAATCCTCTCCGACAGACTCAACTAAATTAGCAAGTATTTCATTCATCTTTTTAAAATAAGGGCGTGCCGACTGAACAGCTTCTTGAGCTTTTCGTAATTTGGCAGCGGCAACCATTCTCATAGCTTGAGTAATTTTTGAAGTATTCCTAACTGCATTTATCCTACTGCGAATATCCCTTAGTGTCGCCATTTATAAATCCCTTATTATTTTTAAAATTTACTATATTAATAAAATCAATTATTAATAGAACAAATAAAATCATTTTCTGCATCAATTCATATACATCAAATCTCGCCGCCCGGTGGCTAAAGCCACAGGCTGATGTCTAATAAATTATTTCAAATAAGAAATGATATAATTACTATTTGAATTATTGAATAAATAATCAATACAAATAAAAACAACTTAAATCATTAGTATAACAAATAATTATTATCTAAATAATTGCAAACGTAATCTTTTACACTATCTTCAAGGCTCATAAATTCAAAATCAGTAATCTGCTCAGATAATTTACCCATTTCTGCTTGAGTATAATTCTGATATTGATTAATTAAGCTGTCCGGCATTTCTACATAATCAATCTGAGGTTCTAAATTCATAGCAGAATAAACAGAATTAGCTAAATCGTTCCAAGAGCGAGAATTGCCAGTACCCAGATTAAATATTCCGTTAATATCCTCATTTTGGAAGGCTCTCCAAATAATATCGACTACGTCTTTTACATAGACGAAATCTCTCATCTGCCCCCCATCGGTATAATCTTTATGATTAGACTTGAACAGGTTAACTCTACCGGTTTCTTTAATTTGCTTATGAGCTTTGAAAATCATCGAAGCCATATCGCCTTTATGATATTCGTTTGGACCAAATACGTTAAAGAACTTAAAACCGGCAAATTCATCTTGGTACTCATTTTTTATAACCCACAAATCAAATACATGCTTAGATAAACCATATACATTTAGCGGTTTTAGAGGCTCGAATACTGAATCAGAATATCCGAATTCTCCGTTGCCATAAGTTGAAGCACTGCTAGCATAGATAAATCTTGATTGATGATCTATACAGTATTCAGCAACATCAATACTAAATCCTAAGTTATTATCCATTATATAATCAGCATTTCTCTCTGTAGTTTTAGAGCATGCACCAAAATGAATAATTGCATCAAAATCGAATAAATAATCATCATCAAGAAGCTTTTGACGAAATTTATCTTTATGCTCAAATTGAACAAATCTCTTACCGGATAAATTTTTCCATTTATCTGTATTAGAAAGATGGTCAACAACCATTATATCGTCGATGCCATTATCATTTAGTTTTTTAAGGAAGCAGGAGCCAATGAACCCTGCACCACCTGTCAATACTATCATATTATTTCAAGCCTAAGCCAGCCTTAAAATTATTTACAAACGAGTCAGTAATATCTTTTAATTTCAATTCAGTATCTTTACTAATTTCTTTAGTACTGATAATTTCAACCAATAAATCTTTATGAATATTGTCAAGATGAGCTAAATATTCATGTTCAAATTTATTAACTAATTCAGTAGGCATATCGTCGCAATATCCGTTAGTAACTGCCCAAATAAGTGCAATTTGTTTTTCTACATCCATAGGTACATATTGCAACTGTTTCATAATTTCAGTTAATTTCGCACCTCTGTTTAGCTGAGCTTGAGTTGATTTATCCAAATCAGAACCGAATTTAGCAAATGCTTCCAAAGCACGGAATTGAGCTAAGTCCAATTTTAATGGTCCGGCAACCTTTTTCATAGCTTTAATCTGAGCATTACCACCAACGCGAGATACCGAAATACCAATATTTAATGCGGGGCGAATACCGGCGTTAAATAAGTTCGGCTCTAAGTAAATCTGACCGTCAGTAATTGAAATTACGTTAGTAGGAATATATGCGGCAACGTCGCCGGCTTGAGTTTCGATAACCGGCAATGCAGTTAACGAACCGCCACCTAATTCTTTGGAATATTTTGCAGCTCTCTCTAATAAACGGCTATGCAAATAGAACACATCGCCGGGATAAGCTTCACGTCCGGGAGGTCTTCTAAGCAATAGAGACACTTGACGATAAGCAGCAGCTTGTTTAGATAAATCATCATAAATCACCAAGGAGTGCATACCGTTATCACGAAAGAACTCACCCATTGAGCATCCGGCATAAGGAGCAATAAACTGCATTGGAGCAGGATCTGAGGCATTAGCGGTAACAACGATAGTATATTCCATAGCCCCGTATTTTTCGAGATAATTTACTACATTTGCTACCGTTGAACCTTTTTGCCCAATAGCTACATAAATGCAATAAACAGGCTCAATACCATACTTTTTAGCTTCTGCGGAATGCGTAAATTTCTGATTAATTATAGTATCAAGAGCAATGGCTGTCTTTCCGGTTTGTCTATCGCCAATAATTAATTCTCTCTGACCTCTACCAATAGGTATAAGTGCATCAATTACTTTTAGACCGGTTTGAATAGGTTCTTTTACCGGTTGGCGTGCAATTACTCCCGGGGCTTTTCTCTCGATTGGGAGAAATTGAGTAGCATTGATAGGTCCTTTATCATCAATAGGAACACCAAGCGAATTAACTACTCTGCCGAGTAATTCTCTACCCACAGGGACAGAAGCAATTCTTCCGGTACGTTTAACTGTATCCCCTTCTTTAACTTGAGTCTCATCACCGAATAGGATAACACCAACGTTATCTTCTTCAAGGTTAAGAACCATTCCAAAAATTCCATTATTGAATTCGACTAACTCAGAAGCCATAACTTTTGTTAAACCATATACACGGGCAACGCCGTCTCCTACCTGTAAAACAGTACCTACTTCATAAATATCGGCTTCTTGCTCGAAGCCTGAAATCTGGCGACGTAGTATAGCGGAAATCTCATCAGGTCTTACATCAACAACCATAATTAATCCTTACAGTTTCTATTTTAAATATTTGTTTTCTAAAATTAGGCAAAGCTACATTAGCAATTGCAAATAAATTAATTTATTGAATTATTCTCTATCATCTGTTTATGCAATAGATTTAATTGATTGCGAACAGAAGAGTCAAACACCCAATCATCTATTTTAAGCTGTAATCCGCCAATAATTGACTTATTAATAATAAATTCGGATAATACAACCTTATTTGTCCATTTTGAGATTTTATCGGTAATTTCAATTTTGAAATTATCAGATAATTCATTAGCAGAAGTAATCTCGACCGGCAACCTACCGAATTGAGAATTATACTGCACTTCGTACTGATAAGCAATACTGGTTAACAATCCCTCTCTACCTTTTTCTGTTAATAATAGAATAAAGGCTTGAGTAAGTTTATTAACTTTACCTAAAAACACTTCATTTATAATTTTTTTCTTTCTTAAATGCAAAATTACCGGACTATGGATAAAAGCCCTTAGATCTTTGCTTTGCTTAATACTTTCCGAAATATAATGAAAATCATTAAGCACTTCTTCGGCTATTCCCTCTTGAGAAGCTAAATTTAGAACAGCTCTTGCATATCTGAACGAAACACGATATTCAGTCATTTTCTTATCTTTTTTAGTTTTTATTGATTTTTTCAATACTATTAATTGAAGCTTCAACCAATTTCATATCTTTATTGGCATCTAACTTTTCTTCAAGTACTTTTTCGGTAGCTTTAATAACTAAATCAGCTACTTCAGTACGTAATTCAATAATTGCATTTTCTTTATATCTGTCGATTTCTTTAGCCGCTGCAGCAATTCTTTGATTTTTAACAGATTCAGCTTCATCTTTAGCTTTGGCAATAATTAAGTCAACTTGAGTTTTGCCTTTAGTAATTATTTCATTAGCTTGAACTTGTGCCGAACTGATTTTCTGCTGACTTTCAGTCAATATCGCTTTTGCTTCCTCGTTAGCTTTTTCAGCATTTGCAATAGAAGTATTAATCAATTCCTCACGTTTTTTTAGAGCATTTGCTATCGGCTTAGTTCCAAACTTCAATAATAAAAATAAAAATATTAAAAAGTTTACTAAAGTCCAAAAAACCAAACCAAAATTAACATCTAAAATATTATCCATTTCTCATCCTTTTTATTAAACTATAATTTTTAAAAGGGAGCTTAAATTAATAAGTAAGCTCCCTAAATAAGATATTATTTTACGATTTTACGGCTAACAGAATACAGATTACGCAAGAGAACAATGCAACGCCTTCAATCAATGCAGCTGCAATGATCATCATTGTTTGCAATTTACTTGCTAATTCCGGCTGACGAGCAGCGGATTCTAAAGAAGCTGAAGCTAATCTACCGATACCTAAACCTGCACCAATAACAGATAAACCGGCACCAAGACCTGCGGCTAAATATGCAAATTCCATTTAAAACCTCCAAAAAAAGAAAGAAAAATAACAATTATTTATTCAAAATTCAATTAAATCCAAAATTAAAACTTATAATATAAATCTTCTAAAAAGCTCATAGATTTTAATGAGCATGAGCATGCTCCGAGTGCTCGCCAATAGCTAATCCGGTAAATACTGCAGTTAATATAGTGAATATATACGCTTGCAAAAATGCTACTAATAGCTCAAGTACTAACATGAAAATCGAAAAACTTACCGCGACAGGAGCCATTACAAAGCTTTGTAAATAAATTATCAGTCCGATGAAAGATAGCAAGACAACGTGTCCAGCAGTCATATTGGCAAAGAGACGAATAGTTAGTGCGAAAGGTTTTGTAAATAGCGAAATCAACTCAATCGGAACCATTATAAAAAACAGCCACCAAGGTGCACCACCTAATAAATGTTTAAACCAAGCTCCTATACCGGCTTCTTTCATAGCGGTTACATTTATCACTATAAATGCAGTCAATGCCAAAGCTAAAGTAGTTCCAATCGCACCGGTTGCAGTATGCCCACCGGGGACTAATCCCAACAAATTCATAAATAATATAAAAAAGAATATTGCATAGAAATAATGCTGAAGCTTATTTACTACATTTTTACCGGGTACATTGGGTGCCACTACTTGCTCTTTAATAAACACAACAACTGTTTCAAGCAAATTGTGAATTCCATGAGGAGCTTTGTCCGGATTCTTTTTGGCTCTTCTTCCAGCAATGAAAAACATGACTAAGGCAATAATCATTGCAAGCCATTGGAAACATACCAAACTTGTAATTGAAGCATCAAAAGCAACACTTCTCTCAATATTATCTTTGTGAACAATTTTATGATGAACTTCGGTAAATAACCCTTCTTGCTCCATTGTATTTATATCTTTATAAATATGAAGCCCTTCCTGACCATCATACAATATGACAGGCAAGTCCATAATGTGATAATGGAAAAGATTCAATTCCCGATGAGTACCCAAACTTTTCATATAATGATTAAATACATCTTTTGGAGCAGGAGCTTCTGACTCACCATGCGAAGTAGTTTCAATATGCGAAGGATTAGTCTCAACCGACGGGTTATGAGAATTATTATGAATTGTATTTTCCGAAATTAAAGCATTATCTGTTGATAAAGACATAAATTTTCCTCTTATTAATCAACGTTTCTGCAAATTAAATAATTTTGGGTAATAAATAAAGAAAAATATTTCAAAAAAGATAAAAATAAATGTTGACAATACAAAAGTAAGTGCAAATTCAAGCGAATAATCCCTAAAATAAGTTAATCCACACCATATCAGTATTGCCATGCACATATATCTGACTACTAAGGAGCTAAGGACAATATTACTAAATCGTGAAATATCCCTATTATACGCATATCGTGCTATTAATACTGAAGCTAAAAAATTAGCTGTTGTAATAATTAATGCTATAATAATTGCTGTCCACATCATCTTATCTTTTTATTTTTTAATTTCTCAATGTACTAATTAAAATTGATTTATTTCTCTACTTTTTTTCAAACTTTTCTTTTTCTTCTTGCTCTTTTCCTAATCTAAGTACAATTCTAATAAAATTTACTAAAGCTATAGTTACAAATAGTAGAGAAAAGATAACTAAATAGACTGGCTTGGTTCCGAATTTTTCATCAAGATAATATCCTATCACTACTCCCATTATTATAGTTATTACCATTTGCCAGCTTAGACCAAGATATGGACCTGCTTGCCGAAACCCATTATTATCTTTATTTTCCAATTATTCAACTCTCTGCCAAACAAAAAGAAAATAATCTAATACTTTTACTTGAATTTTGCAAGTACAAAATATTAGATTTGTTTTTGTAAATTTGTAAATAAAATAATTTTATTGAAAATTTTGAGATTACTTATGCTAAAATATATTTGTTTATTGCTTTTGCTTACTGTTAGTTGCAAGCCTGAAGAGGAAAAATTAAGCAATTTATTTACAGAAAAAAACAATTCAAAAATAAATTCGGAAATCAATAAAAATATTTCAAAATCAGACTCCGTAATTACAATTATTGCTGTCGGAGATATTATGCTCGGCTCTGCTTACCCATCAAATTCTTATTTAGCACCGAAAATGGGAATCAATCTTTTGGACTCCGTAAAGTCAATTCTTCAAAATGCCGATTTGACTTTCGGGAATTTGGAAGGTTCAATTGTAAACGACGGTGGACCAGAGAAAGAATGTACCGGCGATAATCAATGTTACTTTTTCAGAATGAATGAAATATCTGCTACTACTTTAAAATCTTCCGGTTTTGATTTTCTAAATATCGGAAATAACCATATTTCGGACTTCGGATACCGCGGTATTTCAAACACAATGAGGATTCTTGATTCAGTGGGGATAAAGTATTCCGGTGAAAAAACCAAACCTGCCGAGTTATTAATTATCAATGGATTAAAAATCGGCATAGTCGGCTTTGGGGCTAATAGTGCTACTATTAATCTGAATGATATGGATACTTGTGCAAAAATCGTAAAAGAATTCAAAACCAAATGCGATATACTAATTGTTTCTTTGCATGCCGGTGGAGAGGGTACAAAATTTAGACATATTTATAGAGAAAATGA
Source organism: uncultured bacterium (assembly GCA_942493235.1). Classification (GTDB taxonomy): domain Bacteria; phylum Bacteroidota; class Ignavibacteria; order Kapaibacteriales; family UBA2268; genus ENR-C587. The sequence continues at coordinate 2,850,904 of OW818676.1, forward strand.
AGTATTTCTCGGAGAGAAAAGAGGCAATCCTTATGAATTTTCGAGAGCTATGATAGATGCAGGTGCGGATTTGATATTGGGGCATGGACCTCACCTTAGCAAAGCTGTGGATCTATATAAAAATAGATTTATTGCTTACAGCATGGGAAATTTCTGTACTTATAAGCAATTTAACCTTTCAGGATTAAACGGAATAGCTCCAATATTGAAAATCCAATTAAAGAATAATGGAGAGCTAATCAGCTGTAAAGTAATTTCAATTAAACAGATTAATAGAGGAATTCCCGTTATTGATTCCAAAAATCGTGCATTTAATGAAATCTTTAATTTAACAAAAACGGATATTCCGGAAGCCGAATTAGAATTCAATCTCAAAGAAAAAATTATATCAATTAAAAAATAGTGCATTTATTTAGAGCCAGTTGAATAAACAAGAAAACAATAAAAGTTATATTTGATATAAGTAATTATATATCAGATGCTTATCCGATAGTTAAAACAAATTCTATCGAAATATTATTTACTGTAATTTCAATTATTCAATATTTCTAATAAAGTGCATATTGTGAGTTAATATTTAATTATTATTTTAAAAATGATGTAATAAACCTTTTTTTTTTTTATATTAGCAATTCTTTTTTTGAATAATGACTGTAAATAAAGGAAAAAATAAATGGCTGAAAAGACTTTGGTAGTAGTGGAATCGCCTGCAAAAGCGAAAACAATAAATAAATATTTAGGTTCTAAATACCTTGTTATGGCTTCTGTAGGTCATATAAAAGATTTAGAAAAGCATAAGCTCGGAGTTGATACCGAGCATGACTTTGCTCCTAAATATGTAACTGTAAGGGGTAAAGCTCCGCTTGTTAAAGATTTAAAAAAGGCTGCCGGAAATGCGAAAAACGTATTAATCGCGACCGACCCTGATCGCGAGGGCGAAGCTATAGCTTGGCATATAGCCGAAGAGTTAAATAAAGAGAATAAGGATATAAAGCGAGTTCTTTTTACCGAAATAACTAAAGCAGGTGTTAAGCGTGGATTAGAGCACTCACGCGATATTGACATGAAATTATTTATGAGCCAGCAGGCTCGTCGCGTAATGGATAGATTAATCGGCTATCAGGTCTCCCCTTTTCTTTCCCGTGCAATGCTTAGCAAAACTTCGCAATCATTATCTGCCGGTAGAGTTCAATCTGTTGCATTAAGAATGATTTGTGAAAGAGAAGATGAAATCAGAAACTTTATACCAATTAATTACTGGTCAATTAATGCTGATTTCAAAGATGAAAAAAATGCAATATTAAAAACAAAACTCGTTTCTTTTGATGGCAAGAATTTAAAAAATCCCGAGGGCAGTGCTAAATCAAACGATGAAAGCGAACAGAAGCAAATAGACAAGTATTTGAAAGATTTGCACTATATTGACTCTCAGGCTAAAGCTGATGATTTGATTAGCAGAATTAAAAAAGAACAGTATGCAATTAAAGAAATAAACAAGAAAAAAGTTAAAAGAAATCCTCAAGCACCGTTTACTACTAGTTCACTTCAACAAGAAGCATCTAAAAGACTTGGATTTTCAAATAAAAAAACCATGCTATTAGCTCAAAAGCTTTATGAAGGAATTGGGCTCGGCTCTGAAGGTTCGGTTGGTTTGATTTCTTATATGAGAACAGACTCAGTTCGATTAAGTCCTGAAGCAGAGCTTGCAGCGAAAGAATATATCTGCAATACTTACGGTAAAGAATACGCTCCCGAGCAAACTCCGAAATATACGAGCAAATCAACAAATGTTCAAGATGCTCACGAAGCTATACGTCCTACTTCTATGGAATATACTCCCGATAAAGTAAGACAATATCTTGATAGAGACGAATTTAGATTATACGAATTGATTTTCAATAGATTCTTAGCTTCACAAATGTCTCCTGCGGTTTTAGACCAAACTACAATTAACATATCAGGTGGAGATTTCATATTCAGAGCAACCGGCTCAATAATTGTATTTAAAGGATTTCTTGCTATTTATGATGATATTAAAGAAGAAGCTCAGGAAAATGTAAATAGTACAAGCTCGGCAGTGCTTCCGGAATATCTTCATGAAAATATGGAGATGATACTCAAGCAATGCGATTCTCAATCATCGGCAACAAAACCTAAACCAAGATACAACGAAGCTTCACTTGTTAAAGAATTAGACGAAAGAGGAATCGGCAGACCAAGTACTTATGCTTCTATTGTCAGTACATTAGTAGATAGAAATTATGTAATTCTTGAGCGTAAAGTATTTGAACCCACAGAGCTCGGAATGGATGTAAATGTAGTGTTAACAAAAAATTTCCCCGAACTATTTAATGTTACTTTTACAGCCGAAATGGAAAATGAATTAGATACAATTGCTGAAGGTTCACGCACTTATATCGAAACTATGCACAATTTCTATAATCCTTTTAAAACTGCTTTGGATACCGCAGAATCAAGTGGATATATTGAAGAAATCAAGTGCGAAATATGTGGTGCTCCTATGGTTATTAAAGTAAGCCGTAGGGGAAGATTCTTAGGATGCTCTAAATATCCCGAATGCACCAGTACCAAACCTCTGCCAAAGTCAGGTAATGAAAAGAAAGAAGAGCCGGTAATTGCCGAAGGCGTAACTTGTGATTTATGCGGTAAGCAGATGTATATTCGCGACTCTAAATACGGAAAATTTTACGGCTGTACCGATTACCCAAATTGTAAAGGCACCAAACCGATAACTACCGATATTAAATGTCCTAAATGTGGCGAAGGAATGCTTAGCGAGAAATATAGTCCTAAATCTCGAAAATCATTTTGGGGTTGCACTAATTATCCAAAATGCGATTATATTGCAAATTATCAACCGGTAAAAAAGAACTGCCCAAGTTGTGGAAATGATTATTTGGAAATCAAGTTCCGTAAAAATGGTACTGATTGGGAGAAATACTTGAACTGCCCAAGCTGCAAAGAAAAGTTTGAATTGATTGATTGATTTTTTTTGATTTGAAGTTTATTATCGTAAACTAATTTAAATCAATAGTTAGGCATCAGCCAATTGCTATAGGGGCTGTGTAAAAACCTTTGATTACTTTGTGTAATTGCTAATGAAAATATATCAAAGTATTTGTAAGAGGCTGTCTAAAATTTGTCATTCTGAACTTAGTGAAGAATCCAGATAAAGCTAAATGCTGATATCTGGATTCTTCGTTACACTCCGAATGACGATTTGGCAATATTATTAATTTTTGACAGCCCCTTTATTTTAATTTATTGAACAATAAATCTTTGCACTGCTTTCTCACCGGAGTCAGAGGCAACAACTATCAGGTACATACCCGGTTTTAAAAATCCGACATCAATTCGTTCCTCTACACAAGTACTATTAACATTTACATTTGATAACGGATTTGCTATTATTTCGCCGTTTAAATTACAAATATATATCGAGATATTTCTATCTTGGCTCAAATTGTATTTATATGTCAAAAAGTCTTTTGCAGGTATCGGATATACTTTCAGATTCTCAATAGCACCCGAGCAAGCACGCCACACATCAAAATGCGGTCTTTCGCCGGTTAAAGGCGGCTGAGGGCAAGACTCATAAGAATCAGGAATAGCTTCTAACTCCGGGGATAGCTTGCTCTTAACAGCATCCGGCAATTGAGAAATAAAGTCAATAGTCGGCTCGAACCAAATAATAAATGTCTGCTGCTCTCCATTTTTAATATAAGGATTACCGTTATCATCTTTTAAATCAACTTCTATAGGAAGCAACTCGTTAAGATTGATATTATTTTCTAAGCTATCAATATCGGTTGAGAGGTTATCACTAAGACTACCATCATCATTTTGAAATAGCTTCATTATTATTGAAGTAGTAGTGTTACTCAAGTCTTTAATAATCTGAGGGTCGATATTTTTTAAAGAATCTTCAAATGCTGAAAGGGGGATATTAATATTAAAAATCCCAAATTCACCATTATCAGGACTCAGTGTAAAACTACTATTATTAGTACTTACACTTGTTGAAGTAATAATATTTTTTGTAATATTAATTGAGTCATTAGCTTTACTATCATTTGAGTTTTGTATATAGAATTGCATTTTAAAAAAATCTTTTGTATTAGCAGAATTATTCAATAAGTATTGTTTATTTGAAGGTAATTGAGTTCTAATATTTGGAAGAGTATCTATAAATTGTGTTTTAGAAACCATCGTTGTACTATTTCCGGATTCAAATACACTGAGCCTTTTATTGCCGTCCTGATCGCAAATAAATCTGAATTTAGGGTAAACTCTACACTTTTCGTTATATTCAAGGTCGGAGATATTAATCTGCTTTGTTGATAGTCCCCATGGCGACATAACAGAATTTTTAAATATTACTTTAGAATTAGGTATTTCGTCATAAAAACTAATATGCCCGCCCTTTTCAATAACAAATCCTATCTGCTCAAGCTCTGCTTCTGTTAATTTAATCGGATTAATTCCACTTATATCGATAGAATTAAAGTAATTACTATTATTAATCGATTCATTATCAGTTTTTATATTGTTGTTATTGGTATAAGCTTTCTTATCAGAATTGTTTTTCTCATCAATTGAAATTTTTTCTTCTTCAATTGAATTTTTATATGCGAATATTTTTTTTTCTTCTTGTACGGAAGAATTATTTTTATTAATTTGCTTACTCATTATAGTGGTATTATCAGTATTTTGGACTAACTGAGGTTGACCGATAGTAAGTAAGCAAACAGTTGAAGATGCTAAAGCAATACTTGAAATTAGATTCATAAATTTTACTCCTTTAGGTATGTGGTACATATCAGGGGAACCAAGAGCTCGTTTTTCTAATAGGGTGTGCACAAAATCCTCAGAAATTACGGGCTCTTGACTTTTTGCTGATTCAAACAATTTGTTAATATGTTGTATAGTTTTATCCATATTATATCTTTCTACAATTTTTATTTTTTTTATACTGATTGTTAAAAATACTGATTATTAAAAATATTATTATAATTCTGATTATTATTAAAAAAATCTATCTTATATAATTATCTGCATGAATTCTCAAATATCAAATCTTGCCGTCTAGTGGCTAAAGCCACCGGTAGATATCTAATAAATTATTTCAAATAGGAGGATATAAGCATTTAACTATCTATCCACTGTAATAGGAATTTCGTGATTAATTATTTGAGATTCCTTAATATCTTTCGACAAACTCAAAAACCTGTAGTCATCGGTCATTAGCTCGGCGAGTCTTTCTCTGCCACGTTTCAGACGAGTTTTAACTCCCGAAAGAGTTCCGCCTTGAATCTCTTGAATTTCTGACAATGAAAACCCTGATATTTCAAATAAAACTATCGCTTCGGCTTGCTTAGCCGGTAATTTTTGTATGGATTTATACAAATATTCCACGTCTAATTTTATTTCAGGCGAACTGTCTCTCATTATCATGTTTTCAAATTTCTCCGGTTCAAAAATAGAGAATATCCTCCCTCTCCATATTCTACGCTTGTGAATTCTTGAAGCAATCGTAAAAATATAGCTTTTGAATTTAGATTTATCAGTAATTTTGTCCCAGTTCTCATAAGCCTTTAAAATTGTCTCTTGAGCTAAGTCTTGAGCATCTTCCCTATTTCGAGTTAATGCCATTGCAAAACGCGATAAATCTTTTCTGACTGTTTCAAACAGTTCCAAAAATTCGGTATTTTTATAGTCCTGCTTCATTTATCCTTTATTAAATTATAAATTCAAATAGTAAGAGTCAATATTAAGCAAAAAGTTTCAAATAATAAAGAGTTTTATTTTAAAGTCTGGAGGTTAGGGACTTGGAGCAAGGATTAAAAATGAGAATTTACTTGCTACTACCATATACTCAGCATAGAACGACTGACGACTTGCGTCAGGAGAATAATTTACTTCCTAAACCAGAGTCGCCAGACACTATTTACTAATCAGAAACTATGGGCATTGCGGTGATATTTTTAAATGGAACCTGTTAGATAAGAAACGGATAAATATTCGGAAACTTTTTCTTCTATACTACGGGAAACACTTTTCTCATCGCTTTTATCTTTAATTCTAAGCATATCCAAATCATATTTAGATTGCAAATTAAGCCAAATTGATGCTTCCAAACCAAGATATTTTTCTAACAACAAGGCAAATTCAGGTTTGAAATTTCTTTTACCTTTAATTAATTCATTAAGCTGAGTAGCCTGCATATTAATTATTTTGGCGAATTCTTTTTGAGTATAACCATTTGCTTTGATTTCGTCTCGCAAAATATCACCGGGGTGAATAGCTACCATTGGTACGATTTCTTTTATATTTTTAGCCATATTAGCCTCTATTTCTCATAATGATTTGATAATTTTACAATACTTAATTGAATTATTTCATCTTCAAATATTTTGAATTCAAGTCTATATTGAATATTCACCCTGACCGAATACAAATCAGAACTTACTAACTTCTCAAATTTCAAGCTTTTAAACATCATCAAATCTTCTATTCTGTTAGAACTTTGTAATTTATTTATTGTTTTGATAAATTGCTTAATAAGCTCCTTTTGAAATTTTGGTTTTCCTCTAACTTGTTTGCCTTCATACAAATCAGCTAAATAATCGTCTTCAAACTCAATATCCATAAATTCCTTTTTTATATTCACATATATAGTGAATTTATTTGTATTATACATGAAGTTTTAATTTCAATTTTATTGTAATGTATATGGTCTATAATCCGTTACTTGGGGTAAGGACTTGGAGCAAGGATTAAAAATTGGAATTTACTTGTTGCTCTGTTAGGTGCGGACTGATCCCCGAAAAGATTAGCCTTTGCCGGCGAGAAATCACCAAGTCAGACCGGAAAGGAGCAATAATTGTAAAGTAAAGTATGTACAGTACTTCAACAAATCAAAGTATTGCAAGAAGCAATCATCATAAATAAATATTAGTCTGTATAATCGTTATCCTCGTCGTTTATTTCAGGCTTAACATCATTTATTCTGCATAATGACTGCAATTTGCAATAGCGGCAAGTTGATTGAATTTCTTGAGTCAGCTCAAATTGAGCGTTGGCTATTTCTTTTGCAATCATTGCAGTTTCATCGATAATTTCTTCTTTAAGGCAGTTAAAATCCTCAACAGTTTTGATTTGTGATTTATCTCGAGGTTTGTCGATCCAAAGATGACATTCGGGAGTTAAAAACACTAATTTATCATAAGTAGATTTTTTCGATTCGTCTTGCTTTCTATAGTTTTTATATGAATAATAAACACCTCCGGAAGGGATTAATTCTGTGTTATTCTCATAATTTGCGTTTATATATTCTTCACCAGCATATAAATATAGAGGAATTTGAAATTTTTTATGCTTGCGAATTTCTTTGTCGCCACCTTGATTTTCAGATTTTGATTTATAATCACCAACCAAAAAATACAATTTATCATCTTGAGCAAAGAATTCCAATCGGTCGATTTTGCCTCGTACTTTTATCCCATTTTTTAAGACTATATATTTCGAGTATTGATTAGTCTGTGTCTGCCCAAAACTCAATTCAAATAGTGCGGGATGAAATTGCCAAGTATCATAATCATTAGTAGGATATATCTTAGCTAATTCTTCATCTAACCAATATTCCAATAGACCTTTCTGCCGGCTGTTACCAATAATTTTATCTCTGTCAATTTCAAATAAAGGATGCTCAAATCTCAATTTTTCAAATTCATCATTTGCAATTTCTAACAGAGTAATCAGGTATTCATTTCGTTTGTTTAAAGTCAATACTACGGTATTTAAATTCGGAATAGTTTCTTTTGATGAATTAAGAATAGAGTATTCATCAGATTTTTCAAAATCTTGTATTCGCTTATAAAATTTATATAAAATGGAGTGCAGCACAATTCCGGTTTCTAAAGGCGAAAAAGAAATATCCTTTTTATCATCTTCTTTGACTTTTAATATGTTTGTGATGAAGTATTTCTCGGAGCATTCCCTGAACCTTTCAAATTCGGTAATGGAATAAATTTTCTGCGAATATTTTTCTAATAATTCTTTATAATATTCTGGAAGTTTTTCAAAATTTTCATGATTAGACAGTAAATTAAAGTAATCATTTAATTCTTTGGTTTTTCGGCAGTCATCAATTATCTCAATTGTTCCTGTATCTTGACTTTTATACTTATAATTATCTGAATATTTTGAAAATTCTGCTTTGGAGCATGATAGATTAATTATTCGATTTACTATTGAATCATCGGTGTTAATCGGCATCGTGAAATCAAATACGCGGTTATTCTCTTTCAGAGTAGTAATAATTAGCAAATCATCTACAAATCGGGAATTAGAAAGCTGGTTTTTATCTTCATACTGCGGATAAGTAATATATATTTGCTTTTCACCGCTTTCTAACTGTTCGGTAGAGTTTGTAAGGAATTGATAAAATAGTAGCTTTTCGCTTATGTTGTGCCTGATTTCAGTTTCAGGAATTTCTTTTCCAAGAAATATTTCCGGTATATATAGCAGAGGGAATTCATTTTCGACCATTCCGCAGAGTATCATTACTTTGTAAGGTATTCCACGAGTCTGCTCGATTGCCGTTACGGTAACGCCATAATTGTTTTTCTCGCGGATTTGGTATCTTTTACCTTCGATAGAAGTTTTTAATAAATCCACAAAGTAACTGAATTCAAATTTTTGAGCCCCGTATCTGTCTTTTATTACATAAACTAATTCTTCTAATACTTGAATCAAGGAATAGAATGCTCTGGACTCTTTTTCAATATTTTCAAATAATAGTAAATTTTCGGTTTCGCTCTGAGTTCTAAAAGAAGCAGAAATTGATTTATATCTTTCGGAAATCGAATTTATGATAGATAAAGCTCCGATAATTTTTGACTTTACATAATGCTCAAATTCCGTTGCATTTAATTTCTCGTCAGGTAGAAAATGCTTAATAATAGCTTTAAAATTATTTTTTGCTTTTAGAATATTATCTAGAAGTATTTCTTTATTTTTCAATTCCTGTTCGTCGTCTTCATTAGGATAGCTTATTAATTCAAAAATTCTTTTTTCGGTAACATCTTTAGCAAATTCGAGAGAAGAAAACCATTTTTTTTCTCCACCGTTGACTACTCCGCCGTCAATTCTAAAAGCATTTGCTATAGAAATCAGGTTGTCTATATCAATATAGGCATCATCGGATAATTTATCTAATTTAAAAAATGGATTTTTTAATGCTCCGCTTATGTCCTGCTTACGGAATTTCTTCGTTATCATGTCAAAAATTGAGAAAATTGAGGTTACTAAAGGCGAATTCTTTAAGTAAATTCTATTTGTAATATTTGATGGAATAGAATACTGATAGAATACTTCACGGAATAGGTCAGAATACATATCAGGATTACGCATACAGACGCATATATCGGATAGATTGATGTTCTCGTCAGTATTTAATATTTTTATCAGCTTGCCAATAGTACGAACTTCTTCCATTCGATTTCTGACAGCAAATACTCTGATAATATCATCGAATTGGGCGGTTTTGTTATCAAATGTTTTATCTTTAAATAAATAATTTCTGATAAATTGGGTTTTAATTGATTTAGCAGATTGCTCTAATTCGGCAATATTAAACCCATAATTGGTAAGCTGCTCGATTGTAGTCTCGTATTTCCCTAATAGTGGACCATCATGAACGGAGTAATCCAAATGAACTGCAATCGAAGTTTCAGTATCTTTAAACAAATTTACAAATTCCGATTCGGGCTGCTTAAACTCTGTAAATCCCCAGAAATATACTAATTTCGGAGAGCCGATTTTTTGATTCAAATCAGGAATTACCCCAATATACTCACCATTATAATAATCTAAAATCCACTTTAATATACCGGTAGAGTCTAAGTAATCAGTAGCTAACAAAGCCTCATAATTTTTCATTATTTCTGTAATATCGCCGAGCTTTTTAATATCTACGTCAGTATCTCCATTGCTAATATGGGATTGTAAATCTTTAAATAGAGCTTCATAGCTCATGCCGTCTTCCCTTAATCCGTTGATTATAGAGAACAAACGCAGAATTAAATTTGCTGATTTACTACTTGAAGTAAAATAATTAAGCTTGGAATTATCTACTGCTTCTTTAAACAGTGTCAGACTATAGGCTTCACTTAGCATTTTATATGCTTTTTTATCAAAAAATAATTTTTCAAAAGACAATTTGACAAATTGATTAATCGAATATATATTAATATGACTTATAGGCTTATGATGTATTTTATAATACTCTCTAATTAGATTAGATTTAAAGTATTTAACAAGTTTTGAAGTAGGGAGTACCAGATACATACTATCTAATATATCCTTTTCTAAAAATTCTTGTACTATGTCCACCGGTCTTAGAGGGGTGAAATTCTTTTTAAAGCTGTCATTAATTAGCAAATAAGCCATATTAAACCTTTAAATAATTAGAAAGTTCTTTTGTTTAGCGAATTCAGCATTTCACCTAACATCTCGGTATATTCATTTTGATTCAGATTAGCTAAGGCAATATGAGCATTTCTAAGATGAGTTTCAATTTCATTTTGAGCAATATCAAAAACGCCGAGTTTCTGCATTATGTCTTTTACTTTGGGTACATATTCTTGAGAAAGCCCGTTATTTTCAAAAAATTTATTAATAAGCTCAATATCCGCGGCTTCGGTAACTAATTCTTTTGTTTTTAGAATAATAAAAGTTTTTTTACCTTCAATAATATCTTCTCCGATACTTTTGCCGAGTTTAGCTTGGTCTGCGGTTATGTCTAATACATCATCTTGAATTTGGAAAGCAATACCAAGACCATAAGCATAGTCATTTAGAGCTTTTAATTGATTTGCATCGGCATTAGCTGCCAGCCCGCCAAGTATTGCACATGCTTGTAATAGAGCCGAAGTTTTTTTACTAATCATAAGGATATAATCATCTACGGAAACATCTTTTTTGGAATTAAACTGCATATCATACGCCTGCCCCTCGCAAACTTCAATTAAAGAAGTTGAGAGAGCTTCTACCATACGAGGATAATTCGGATTATCAATATATTTATTTAGTGCACGATAGGAATACCCTACCATTACATCACCGGATAGAATCGCAGCCGGCTCGTCCCATTTGATATGAATAGTGTCTCTACCCCTGCGAATAGGCGAATTATCCATAATATCATCATGAACTAAAGTAAAATTATGCATAATTTCTATTGCAGCTGCCGCATCTAATGCGTAAAGCGGGTCTTGACCGATGGCAGCACAAGCAAACATAGTTAATACCGGACGTATTCTTTTGCCTCCTGCTTCCATGATATAACTAAAAGGTTCATATAATACCTTTGGCTCAAAAGTAGGTATTATTTCAAGGAATTTATCCTCTACTTTTTGCAATAAATTAGTATAAGAGTCATTATAATTCATAATCTATCCTTTTATTAATATTAATTGTTTTTGATAAAATTTGTAATGTCTTGCTTTGATGCAATTCTTGAAGGTATAATAGTCGAAATATATGCTATAAGTATTGCAAAAATATTAATTCCAAGTACATAATAATAATCAATACTGACCGGAATCGCATCAATCAAGTATTTATGAGTGTCTAATTTAAACCAACTGAAATTCATCTGTCCATAGCAGAAACCGAGCCCCAGAATCGTGCCGTAATATGCAGACATCAGCCCAATCATAGTGCCTTCTGTAGTAAAGATTTTTCTGATTGATGAATTTTCGGCACCGATTGCCTTTAGTACAGAAATGTCTCTTTGCTTTTCGACTACTGTCATAGTCAGAGAAGCCAATAAATTAAATACTGCAATTACAATAATCAGAGATAGCACAATAAATACCATTAATCTTTCTAATTTCATTACATTAAAAATATCACTGTGCAGGTCGTACCAAGTTTGAATTTTAGCTTCAGGAAAGATGACTTTTAATTTATCTTTGAAATCGTCTAAAACATTTAAGTTTTTTAATTTAATGTCTATTGAGCTTACACCATTTGAATTTTTTGTAAATAACTGATCTTTAAGTGAAATATCGGCAAAGCAGATACTTTCGTCGTATTCTTTGGAATTGGATATAAACAGACCACTTACATAAAAAGGTAATTCTTGGTTTGTATTCATCTGCTTGATAGAGCTTTCAATTAAATCAGGCGATAGTGCATAGATAGTATCGTCCGGCAGCACGTCTAATCGTTCGGATACTCCGCTGCCCATTACTATAGAGCTAATATTAGGATTAGAAAAATCAAATTTACCTGTAACAATTGTTTTGATTATTCCAGCCGAATATTTGTAATTCTTTGTATCAAGTAGAATCAATTCTGATGCCTGCATAGAATTAGAATTCTGAAGAATTATTTTACCTTGATATGTTTCAGAATACGCATCGATTTCTTTATAATTTCTGATAATAGATACTATATTGTCCGAACTAATTTTATTTGCATCATAGCTGATTCTAATATGTGGGTCGAAGCCGATGATTTGACTTTCCGCAAATTTCTGGAATCCGTTAAATATAGACAAAACAGCTATTAATGCAGCTATACCTAAGGTAATCCCCAATGATGAAATAATTGTTATAATAGTAATAAAGTTAAATTCCCTACGAAAAGTAAATACATAGCGATTTGCTATCATATATTCGTATCGTTTGTTTATCAATAAAAAAAACAAAGCTGAGGGATTTATTATATATTTGATGATATTTTTAATAATTTGCATATTAGTATAAAATTATTTTTGAAGTATTTCGTTAAACAACTTCTATATTTTACAATATAAATAAATTATCAGTGCTTATTAAAAACTGTAAAATATGCTTTTTTTACAAAAATATAAAATTAACACTTTAAAATGAGAAAAACTACAAATTTAATTAAAAAAGACGCTAAAAATGAAAGAGTAAAACCTACTCATTCTAAATCAGCTTTTAAAAAAGATAAGCCTATTGAGAAAAAGCCTTCTACAGGTGGCAAGAGAGCTAAAGATGAGAAAAGCGTTCTTATTCGTTTAAATAAATATATTGCGGACTCGGGGTATTGCTCCCGCCGTAAAGCTGATGATTTAATTGCTGCCGGAAAAGTTAAAGTCAACGGTTCGATAATTGTTGACTTGGGGACACGTATTGCTCCAGATGCAAATGTTACTGTCGGTGGCGACCCTATCAGCTATTATATTAAGCATAAGTATATATTGATGAATAAACCTAAAGATGTAATCACTACTACAAGTGATGAATTAGGTAGAGAAACAGTGATGGATATGATACGCACTACAGACAGACTTTTTCCCGTTGGCAGGTTAGATCGCAATACTACAGGCTGTTTATTGATTACCAATGATGGAGATATTGCTTACAGGCTTACTCATCCGAGCTTTGAAGTAGAAAGAGTTTATTTGGTCGGTTTAGATAAAGTATTATCTTTTAAAGATGCTGAACATATTTCTACCGGTGTTGAATTAGAAGATGGCAAAACCGGCACCTGCGAATTATATATTAATCCCAAAGATAGAACCGAAGTAACAATTTCTTTAAAAGAAGGTAGAAATAGAGAAGTAAGACGTATCTTTGAAGCATTGGGTTATGAAGTAAAAAAACTTCACAGGAAATTTTTTGCTACTCTTAGTGTTAGCGGTATGAAACGCGGTGAATTCAGGCATTTGACTGCTAAAGAAATAGCTGAATTGAGAAAGTATTGCAAGGTATAATACTAATTATTTAAATAATTAATGGAAATTTTAATAAAAATTTAGTAATTCTAAAATATTTCTTTTTTATTTTTGAAAAGTTTCATAATTTTGGGTACTAAACAATTACATTTTAAAACTGGTTGAATATGAAGAAACATCTTATACTAATATTGATAGCAGTTACTATATTTACTTTTCCAGGCAATGCTCAAGATACTCAATTGCCGGGTGCAGGTACTAAGTCAAGTTTTATCAATGTACCGCCTGAATTAGAAAATAAATGTAATGATTTCTTTGACTTATTATCTAAGTCAGAAATCAAAAAAGCATTTGACGGATTACTTAATAATAGTCCAATTAAAAATAAAGAAGAGCAGATTAATAACTTGATTGAGCAGACTAAACAATCAATCGTTCTTTATGGTAAAATTACTAATTCCGAATCCGTTAGCTCGGAGACTGCATCTAACTCCTTAATTAGACTCAGATATTTAGCAGTTCATAATAATTATCCTATGCGATGGATATTTACTTACTATAAATCACCGAAATTTGGTTGGATTGTTATCAATGTGAAATTAGATGACCTTAGCGAATACTTCTTCTCCGATCAATAGAAACGTTTATAATATAATAATTAAAAATTATAAAAAAGCCGTGATTCTGTTACGGCTTTTTTTGTAAATGTAGTTGATTTTCAGAATTTAACGAGTTTTGTAAGCAAAAATAATTATATAATAAGTCTGTTGCAACCCTATATAATTTTCATTTCTCATTTATTCAACCCTACGGTTAACCGTTGGGTTGATAAGCACTTAGAAGTATAAAAATCTTTAATATATTAGCAGTAAATAAATATTTTGGACTTTTGCAATAGGCTAAATTTGTAATATATTCAAAATAATTCTTTTCATTTAGTTTTAAATTTTATATTTTAGGGTTCATTGTTGTACATTCACTTTTATATAGAGGGCATTATGTCTATAGAAGTAATAATTATCATCAGCGTAGCATTAATATTGATTTTAATGTTTAACTCACTTATTTCTAAAAAGAATCAAGTAAATAATGCTTTTGCCAGCATTGACGTTTATCTGAAGAAGAGATACGATTTAATCCCGAATTTAGTAGCAGCAGTTCAAAATTATATGAATTACGAAATTAAAATTTTAACTGAGATCACGGCTTTAAGAACAAAAGCTATTAACGGAAATCTCACTAATGAAGAGAAAATCGATATAAATAATAAATTATCTAATTCGTTACATCAAATAAATATTGCAGTAGAAAATTATCCGGATATTAAAGCCTCAACAAATTTCCTTCAGTTACAAGCCTCCCTAAACGATATCGAAGAGCAACTATCGGCTGCTCGTAGAGCTTATAATGCTTCGGTTAACTCTTATAACAACGCCGTGCAGATGTTCCCAACTAATCTATTTGCAATGCTTATGGCTTATAAGCCCAAAAGCTACTTTGAGATAATTGATACTGAAAGGAAAAATATTGACATTAATACTCTCTTTAATAATAAATAGAGGATAATATGAAAACCCTTGCCGAATTTAAAATATTCTTTTCAACAGAACTACTGCCGGAATTGAGATACCTTGACTCCGAAAGAAAGAAAAGTATATTAAAAATGTTCAAAAATATTGCAATTTATATGCTTGCTATAATTATATTATTTGCAGTAGGTTTGTTACTTAATAATATGATTTATGACGAATATTTACATCATAATACAGCAAATATTCCTCTGACTATTGCTCTGATTGCCTCTATATCTTTGTCTATTCTAATGGTGCAGACATCAAAGAAATATAGACGGCAATTCGTTTTTAATTTCAAAAGTAGAATTATATCCGGCATAGTTAAATTCATTAATCCGGAATTGACATATTTCCCGAATGATATGATTTCTTCAACAGAATTTACTCGTTCAAGAATTTTTAAAATTGTACCTAATTTGTTCTATGGTGATGATTTGGTAACCGGGAAAATAGATAAAACCGAATTAGCTTTCTCTGAAATTCACGCACTTTATAAATCACATTCTCATAGTGATGAAGATAAAGACAATAAAAAAAGAATATTTGACGGACTCTTTTTTAAAGCGGATTTTCATAAAAATTTCAAAGGAGAGTATTTTATTTTCCCTGATAAAGCAGAAAAAGCATTTGGGAAAATCGGACAAATTTTTCAAAAATTTAATTCTTCCCGTGGTCAGCTAATCAAATTGGAAGACCCCGAATTTGAGAAATATTTTGTAGTATATGGTAGCGACCAAGTAGAGGCAAGATATATTTTATCAACCGGAATTATGCAGCGTATTTTAGAATTTAGAAAACGTGCCAATAATGATATATTTATATCATTTGTAGATTCTAATATTTACATTGCTATTCCTAAAAATCGAAGACTTTTTGAACCAAAGTACTATTCATCGGTTATTGATGAATATAAAGCTACTGAATATTTTTCTGACTTGGAATTGGCTATTTCAATTGTAGAGGAACTAAATTTAAATACTAGAATATGGAGTAAACAATAGATATCTATGAATGTCGAAGATGTTATTTATCGAGAGTTTGAGCCTGTTAATTTTTTAAAAGGCTATGTAAAAAAATATTGGTATTTTAAGTTAAAATCCAACGGCACTATAGCTTTTGAAATTATTCCGGACGGATATTTCGACATATTGATTATGTTTAACAATGGCTCGATTATAGACGTTAAGTTGACCGGAATATGGGACAAGACAATAACAGTAAATTACAGCTCTGATGTTGAAATTTTCGGTATTAGATTTATGCCCTTGGCTTTAGAAAGCATATATAGTTTAAGAATTAATGAGTTGCTTAATGATTCCGTTGGGGTTGAACTGAAGGATTTTTGCCTAAACAAAGATTTAATTAACGATAGTATTTATAAAAGTAGTATTATTAATATGAGTAGCATTCAAACTAATAATAAGGTAAATATTATTAAATCGGATTTTGCAATATTTGATTATCTTAACAATCATTTTTCTAAGTTGTTAGCGAATTCGAAAATCAATAATAAAATTAAAAATATATTTGAACTAATAGAATCAAATTCTGGAATTTACTCAATTGCTGATATTTCAAATGAAATCGGAATTAGCCAACGCCATATACGCAGAATTTGCAATGAGTTACTTGGTATGAGCCCTAAAGACTACTCTCGTATAGTTAGGTTCAGGGAAAATCTTACTATGAAAAAGTGCGATAATAATGACTTCTATGGGTATTTCGACCAGTCTCATTTTATAAAAGATTTCAAGAGATTTACCGGGACTACACCGCAAAATTTAAATTTAAATGATGTCCGATTTTTACAATACTATTATTTAAATAATCAGTAATTTTGCAATGCAATTTATTGTTTATTTAAAAGGAAAATTGATGAATACTGTTAAAGTAATGGGTTTCTGCCTGATGGTAGAGGATGTAATGACTTCGAGGAAATTCTATGAAGAACTATTAGATCAAGAAATCGAAATGAATATTAATAACATTAATGTGGGTTATAAGGGCGGACTTGCTATCTGGCAAAAGCAATATGCTCACAATTTGATTTTCGGCAAACAGATTATTACTAAAGATAATAATAATTTGGAGATTTATACAGAAGCTGTCAATATCGAAACTACTTATTCGAAATTTAAAGAGTCGGGTACTAAATTCGTCAATGAAATGATGGTTCAGCCTTGGATGCAGAAATGCTTCCGAGTATATGACCCTGATAATTTCATAGTAGAAGTTGCCGAATCTATGCCGGACGTTATTATCAGACTACACAAAGAAGGCATGAATAATCAAGATATTATTGCTAAAACTATGATGCCCATTGAAATGGTAGATGCTGTACTGAATTCTTTGTAAGGATTTTTAATAATAGCAATATAGCTCCTTCATATAAAATCACGATTTATTTGCTTTTACTAATGACTTACATTATATTAATAATAGCAATATAGCTCCTTCACAAAACAAATATTTGCGAAGGAGCTTTTTTTAATTAACAATTTTGTAAATGCTTTTTCGTGTTTTTAATAGTTATTTATAGATATAAGGACTTAATTCTTATGAATACTATATTACATAAAGCCGAAACCAGAGGGTTTGCAAATCATGGCTGGCTTAAATCTTTTCACACATTCAGCTTTGCAAATTATTATAATCCCGAGAGAATGCGTTTTGGTACTTTAAGAGTACTAAACGACGACACTATAGATGCTTCTAAAGGATTTGATACTCATCCTCATGAAAATATGGAAATCATCTCTATCCCATTAGAAGGAGACTTAGAGCATAAAGATTCTATGGGCAACGTCTCTATCATCAAAAAAGGCGATGTTCAGGTGATGAGTGCCGGAACCGGCATTATGCACAGTGAATATAATTATAATAATGACCGAATCGGCAAATTTCTTCAAATTTGGATCTATCCCAACAAAAAAGGTGTTGAGCCACGATATGGACAAATTACCATTAACTCTGAAAAAAACAAATTAATACAAATACTCTCTCCCTCACCCGACGATGAAGGAGTTTGGATTCATCAGAATGCTTGGTTTAATCTCGGTAATTTCGATGCAGAGCAGACTTTTAAATACATTCTTAGAAATAATAATAACGGAGTCTATGTCTTTGTTATTAGTGGACAAATTCAAGTTGCTGATATTGAATTGAAAATTCGAGATGGACTCGGCATCACTGATACCGATTTAATATCCTTTAAAACTATCAGTGAAACCGAAGTATTGATAATGGAAGTACCTATGAATGTTTAATTAAATAGGGTCATCGCTATTTTAAGTGGGTTAACAAATAATTGTTATTAGTATAAAGAAAATCCTTATATATCAAATATTGATTTATGATATCTTTTTGGATAAATACCATTGAGTTTAATTTTTTACTCCGTTAGGAGTTAAACGTCGGTAATATAATGAGATACTCCACCAGCACTATCTTCTTTTAACAACAAATGAGAAGTAAAAGTGTGGTCACTAAACGATGTTTATTACCGATATTCAACAGCTAATGCAGTTGTAAGAAAGATTTCTTTATTTGCTTACCCACACATAATAGCGAAGAACCTTTAAATTAACTGAAACAAACTCCGAATTTATGTTTTATTGATAATGTATGGAAATTTAATATAAAATTTTGGAGATGTACTATGAACAAATTATTTATTTGTGTGGTTTTTATTGTTTATTCTGCTTTTAATTCGGTATTTGCTACTGATATTACAACACTGAATAATGGGTTGCCGGTTATACTAAATAACGGCATTATCAAATCTGGTAATAACTATTTTGTTGCTACGCACGACGGATTATATCTTTCTGAAAATGATGGCAAATCTTGGAGTATAGTCAGTGAAGAATTAATCACTAAGGGTTATGCTTCTAACATGCTTGATATCGACGGAACAGATTTTTTATTAGTTAATGATGAAATAATTTATCAGGTTACAGATAACGGTTCGGCTTTTAATAAAGTATCAACAGGTCTTCCAAGTGCTTATACTTGCGTGTCATTATTTAAACATGACAATGTAATTTATGCCAATTTAATGGACGGGAATTTATATTATTCAACTAATGACGGCAACAGTTGGATAAAGACCACCGAGAATCCACCCGAAATGATAATGATAACCAAGCATTTTATGTATGATGGTATGATTTATCTTTTTACCACATCTAATGTCCTATACCGAATTGATAAATTTGGTTCATCATGGGAGAACGTATCAAGTGGTTTGCCGGAGTATGCAATAATTAATTCATTAATTATTTCAGACAATACACTTTATTGTGCGATTAATCAGGTAGAAGGTATATATCAATTCAATAATGAACTAAAAAATTGGTCTAAAGCAAATATAGAATATTTGAATAACAAATTAATTACCGGAGCTGTTAACTTTAGTAATAAAATATGTTTGCTCGATAATTCAAAAAAAATAATTATTTCAAACGATAATTTAACTGACTTTGCTATCGGAAATAGCAATAAAATATTTCCGGGATATTTACCCAATTTAACAGTAATTGAAGATAAGTTATTTGTAAACTGCGGAAATGGAAATATATACTCATCAAGCTCTCCAGAGCAAAGATTCGAACAGTTTAATAATGGATTAAATAACAATTTGACAATAGTTGATATTAATAAATTCAATAATAAGGATATTGTAATCAGCATGTACGGCTCATTTTACTTTGATAATAATAATTCGGAATGGGTAATTATTAACAATCCTAATAATGAAATGCAAATAGAATTCTTAAGTGCCAAACTAATAAACAATAATTATTATACGTTTGCTAAAGAATTCGGATTACTAAAACTCAATCAAAATGAAAACAAATGGGAAATAATAAATAATTCAGTTGATACTCTAATTGTTGATAATATTGACGGAAATGAAAATTTCATAGCATTAGGCACATATTATAACAGCTTATGGTTAAGTACTGATGGCGGAACTAATTTCAAACAAATTACTATAGATGGTTCTATTAATGATTACGTTGATAATCAATTGGTAATATCCGGTAAAATAATTATTTCGATTCATAATAGAGGAGTCTATGTCTCTGAAGATAAAGGCGAGACTTGGACAAAAAAAATAAACGGTTTATTAGAAAATCCGTTTATGTTCCAAATTACTTCTATAAATGCCAACAATAATAGGATTTATTGTGCTCAAAATGGATCAGGGCTATATTATACTGATTATAGTTTAGATTCATGGAAAAAAATTGAAATTATCGGCTTAGAAGGATTGATAAATAATATCGTAAGCTATAATGATATGATAATACTTAGAAATAATACTAACGGTCTGTATATTTCTTTAAATAATGGAGAAGATTGGGAGCTATTTAACGAAGGAATTCCATATATTCAAAACGCATTTAATGAGCCGAAAGAATATAGGATTAGCTCAATAATTTTGCTGGGTAACGAATTATATATAGCTTCAGAAATTGAACTTCTCAAAAAGACATTATCATTTCTTTCTGCTGAAGAGCAAATGCAAACACTTAGCGTTACAGTGAAAGCATATCCCAATCCAGTTACTAATGAATTACTAATAGAAATCCCCTATATTAACAGCGGATATAGCATGAAAATTATTGATGAAAGTGGCAGAGTATTATTTAATATAGATGATTTGGATGAAGGTGATTATAAACATGACTTTTCAAAATATCCAAATGGAGTTTATACCATAAAAATTTATAATAGTAATTTATCTCAAGTATTTAAAATTGTAAAGAATTGATTTACAACACTTGCAAGTAAGAAATTGCCTATCGTGTTAAAATAGAAGATTAGTGGTTGGGAAGAATTTCCTAGCCACCAATCACTAATCACTATCAATATCCAACTCTATTTCCCAATATAATTCAAACTACAAAAAAGCTTCTAATTCGGAAATACTGTCTAAATAAACATTACGCGATTTACTACCGTCAAACGGACTAATTATACCGGCGTTTTCTAATTCGTCTATAATACGTCCGGCACGTGCATACCCCACCTTTAAACGTCTCTGAATCATAGAAACAGATGCGGTCTGCTGGTTAATCACTAATTTAGCTGCTTCTTCAAATAGAGGGTCTCTGCTATCTCTGTCGATACTGTCAACTTCATCAGGCTTTTCAACTAAAGACGGTAAATAGTAAGGTTCGGTATATCCCTTTTGATTACCGATAAATTCGCAAAGTGCTTCTACCTCATCGGTATTAATAAAAGCATTCTGAATACGAATCGGCTTAGGGCTACCGCCGGCTAAAAACAGCATATCACCATTACCAAGTAATTTCTCTGCTCCCATCACGTCTAATATAGTTCGAGAATCAATTTTGGAAGCTACCAAATAAGAACATCTTGCAGGGAAATTCGCTTTTATTATACCGGTAATTACGTCAACCGAGGGTCTCTGAGTAGCAACAACCAAATGAATACCTACCGCTCTGGCAAGCTGAGCTATACGGATAATCGGAGTTTCGACTTCCTTTGATGCAGTAAGCATTAAATCTGCCAACTCATCAATAATAACGACAATAAAAGGCATTTCTCTATGAACCAAATCATCGGTATCTTTGATTTTGCCTTCTTTTACTTTCTGATTGTAATCGAAAATATTTCTTTGAGATGCTGAGGCTAAAATATCATAGCGTTTATCCATCTCTGCACATAGTGCTTTAAGTACTATCACCGCATCGCTCGGATCTGTAATTATAGTTTCATTTATATCCGGAGAGAGTGCAAGAAAATGACTTTCTAAAGCTTCGTATTGGCGTAATTCCACTTTTTTGGGGTCAATAATCACAAATTTTAAATTTCTAGGGTGCATTTTATATAATAATGATGCAATTACCGTATTAATACCAACAGACTTTCCTGAACCTGTAGAGCCTGCTATCAGCAAGTGAGGCATCTTTGCTAAATCGGCAATGAATACTTCCCCATTTATTGTTTTTCCAAGTGCTAAAGGTAATTTTAAATTATTATTATGGAACTTAGCGGATTTAATAATACTACTAAAATGGATCATAGCCGGATTCTGATTAGGTATCTCTATGCCAACTGTTCCTTTGCCTGGAATCGGTGCAATGATGCGAATACCGCGTGCTTTCAATGCCATTGCAATATCGTCAGACAAACTTTCTATACGGCTTATTTTTATTCCAGGGGCAGGAACAAATTCATATTGAGTAACTACCGGACCGGGAGTAATTGTCAGATTCTCAATTACAATTTTAAATGTCTCTAATTTCTCTTGTAATATTCTTGCATTAGTCTTTAATTCTTCTTCATTAATATTATGATTATCATCGGTTTCAACTAATAAATCAATTGTCGGAAATTTATAATTTAGCTTTTCTTCAAGACTTAATGTTGAAATAGGACTTTTAGGCAATTTCTTGATTTGCTCTTCTTCAACTTTATCATATAAAAATACGTTAAGTTTAGCTTTATCGGGGTTTGGTTTATCTATTGGTAGTTGAAGTGCAGAATCTCCGATAGAAGAAATTTGTTCAGCAGATAAAACCGCAGCTCCGGCTTTAGTAATTGGAGCTACAGCTATCGGAATACCCATTCCCATAGCCGATTCTACATCTGGTATATCAGCGTTTAGAGTAACTTCTTTAATTTGATTTAGTAAATCTTCTTCATCTAATAGCTCTATTTCATCGTAAGCAGAGTTAACCGGTTTATTGAATTCAATATTTAATGCTTTAGCTGTAAATTCGTCTTCATCATCAGTTAAATATTCACTTGTTTCAGATATATCATTTTTAGGCTTATCGAAATTAATGGTCATCATAGAAGGCAAATTTGCACTTTCTTCAATCATTGGTTTGGTAGCTATCGCTTTTTCAATTGCAGGCTCTGGCTCTATAATTGTATCGGTAATTTTCTTAGGCTCCTGCACAATAGTTTCAGGTTCTGCATCATAATTATATTCGGGATTACGAATACCAATAAAAGCAGGTCTTTCATTAGCGACTTGTTGCATAATTTCGGATTCATCATTATTAAGAAACATCTCGGTATGAGAATTATCCATATTACTTCTAATAATCCTGGCTGGCTCTAATGATTCGGGGCTATCGAAAGTAATTTTCTGAATTCTTTCATTTTTAAGATTCAAATTTTTCGCTACTACAGGATTTGAATTTATTTCGGTATTTGCTTCATCGCTTATATCATTTATAGCAGCATCAGGATTAGCATTATTATCAGTGATAAGTGAATCACGGCGAGTGTAGTCCAATAATTTATTATACGGAATAGCCAATTTAGAGAAGAATTTTTTAAGATTAAATTTCTCGTTATTCAAAGTATTATCAGAAATATTTTTTATTTTATCTATGCTCAAGTTAAAACCATAATAAATTGTAACTCCGAATAATATAAGCAGAAATAAAGTACTGCCGGTTGTGCCTACTATGCTTGTAAGTACAGAGGAAATATAATAACCGACTACCCCCGAAAACTCTTTTGAAATCTCCGGCATCCAAGAGATTTTAGCAAAAGTACCGAATAAACCCGACAATAACAAAGCAAATACTAAATATAAAGTAGTATATTTTAGAACTTTATCTGTAATTCTCTGAAAGCTGAATAAGTTTTTTGCCCAGATAAATAGAACAACCGGAGCAAATATTACAGAATATCCGAAAGTAAAATTATAGAGATAATTAGACATCATAGCTCCGATTAGCCCGAGCCAATTATTAGTAAGCTCTGCTTTAGCAATAACTGCCTGATTTCCTTTAATTAGACCTAATAAATCAGTAATTTTTATATCTAAGAATGCTTCATCTTTGGGAGTATAAGAAATCAAAGAGAATAAAACCAATACTGCGATTAACATAAAAAATAAAGATATAATCTTAATATTTCGAGCAAATTGCTTGTCGAATTTAATCTTAGGTGTTTCTTTGTCAGTATTTACTTTTTTAGCATTAGCCGACTTGGTGCGGTTAATACGATGAACTACTACATCATCAGTGTTTTTTCCCATTATGTTCCTCTTTTTATGCCAGCAAAAAAGTATTTGCAAATATACAAAATAAATCTAAATATTAGTCTTCAAAAAGCTTTATACTATTACCGTTAATAACCGGAACCACCGGAAATCTATCGAAAGTCAACGCGGTATCAATATCTTTTTCGAAGCCTATACTTTGTAAAAACAAGCTATGCTCGCGAGTTTTCAAAAATTCGAACATTTCATTTTTATGAGCTCTATACAAATTCATAGCTATATGAGCAGTATCGGTCAGCTCATCATCGGGATTACCGTTAATTCTCTCGATAATAGCACCGGCACACAGAGTATCTTCATAAGATATTCTGCCGTTAGTACCGGCACAGAGAACCACTATTCCGGTAATTGAAGGATTATTCTCGACAAATTTATTTACATTTCTTGTTACAGCATCAATATTAACAAAACCGGCTATAAGCTTAAGCTTTGCCTGTTTACATTTTTGAAAGAGCTGAGTACCGTTAGTAGTAGTGATAATAACTGTTTTACCCTTAACTAATTCAGTAGGATAATCATCAGGAGAATTGCCGGCATCAAATCCGCTGGGCTTAACTCCGTTACGTTCACCACCGAGAAATCGGCTTTCTTTGCTCAAACTACTATAAATATGAACTGCTTTATCTATTGATTCACTCGGAATTATTTCTTTTGCCCCGTAATTTAAACAAGCTGAAATAGTAGTGCTTGCACGAAGTACGTCAATCATTACTACAACAGAATCATCAAACTGTGCCTCTTTTTCCGGAAAAAACGGAGTTAAATAAGCGTCAATTTTCATATTACCTATTCTATATTTATAACAAAATACTCAAAAACAAATTTAGCAAATTTCTTTTAAAGAAAATACTTTTTTTTTAAAATTATAGATTCATCTCAGTATAATTAGCTAAATGATTACATAATACAAAAATAAGCAGTAAATAATAAATAAACAAGAATATTTTTTGATCCATTTTTCTTTTTTTTCTTTTATTGAAATAATATTAGCTGTTTGAAATTTTATAAATGAAGTCTCGAATATCTATGCACTTATAAAAACAGAGTCTTCCCTATTTTAAGTTGTTTAGCAAATAATTGTATTAGTATAAAGAAAATCCTTATATATCAAATATTGATTTTCGATATTTTATTGGATAAACATCTTTGATTTTATATTTTAACTCCGTCAGGAGTTAAACATCAGTAACATAATGAGATACTCCACCAGCACTCTCTTCTTTTAACATCAAAGAAAGAAAAAAGAGCGTATGGGCTAAACAATGTTTATTACCGATGTTCAACAGGTAACGCTGTTGTAAGATAGATTTCATTATTTGCTTACCTACACATAATAGCGAAGAACTTGAAAATATTTATCAAAGGCTTTTATTAGATAAACATCTTTGATTTTATATTTTAACTCCGTCAGGAGTTAAACATCGGTAACTTAATGAGATACTCCACCAGCACTCTCTTCTTTTAACAACAAAAAGAGAAGAAAGAGTGAGTGGACTAAACAATGTTTATTACCGATGTTCAACAGCAAACGCTGTTGTATGATAGTTTACTTTATTTGATTACCTACAACACATAATAGCGAAGAACTTGAAAATATTTATCAAAGGTTTTTGTTGGGTTATTAATTTATAAAGCAGAAAAAAAGAATAATGGATGAATTCAATTATAGCACAATTTTAAATAGCTGTCTTCCACCCTATACCACATATAAGATGGAAGACAAATTTATAATTATTTGAACCTATTCATCAAATCATTTAAAGAAGCTTCCGGTTTAGTTTCAATTTTCGGTGTCGATTTAGATTTTTTAGGTCCGCCCTTCTTCATCGAAAGATTGATTCTCTTTAGGGATTCATTTACTTCTAATACTTTAACTTTTACAATTTGTCCTACTTTAACTACTTCGGTCGGATTAGAAACATAACGGTCGGCTAATTCAGAGATATGCACCAAGCCGTCTTGATGAACACCTATATCGACAAATGCCCCGAAATTAGTGATATTAGTAACTACTCCCTCAAGCTCCATACCAATTCTTAGGTCTTTGATTTCTTTAACTCCGCCTTCAAAAACCGCATATTTGAACACTTCGCGAGGGTCGCGTCCCGGTTTTTTTAATTCAGCTACAATATCGGTTAAAGTGGGCAAACCTACCTTTTCATCGATAAATTGTTTTAAATCCAAAGAACTAAGTTTCTCGGGTACTTTAGTAATTTCATCGGTTTTTATTTCTAAAGCTTTCGCCATTTTTTCAACTATTTTATAAGATTCAGGGTGAACAGCAGTATTATCCAAAGAGTTAACGCCATCTCTGATTCTTAAAAATCCTGCAGCTTGTTCAAATTTTTTCTCTCCGAATTTCGGAACTTTCAATAATTCCTTTCGGCTCTTGAATGCACCATATTGATTTCTGAATTCAACTATTGATTTGGCAACTGGCTCATTAATACCTGATATATAAGTAAGCAATTCCTTAGATGCTGTGTTTAAATCCACTCCTACATAGTTTACGCAGCTGACTACGGTCTCTTCTAATTTCTTTTTAAGTAATTTCTGGTCAACATCATGCTGATACTGCCCTACACCGATTGATTTTGGGTCAAGCTTAACTAATTCCGCAAGCGGGTCTTGAAGTCTGCGAGCGATAGAAATAGCCCCACGTATAGTCAAATCAAGCTCGGGGAATTCCTCATTTGCCAATTTAGAAGCAGAATAAATCGAGGCTCCGCTTTCATTGACCAATACTTTTACCGGTTTAGCTTCAATTTCGGCATATACTTCGTCCATAAATTCATCTGTTTCGCGTCCGGCAGTTCCGTTACCGATAGCAATTAATTCTATTTTATGCTCTGTAATAATATCTTTAATAATACGCTTGGCTTCATCTCTTTCTCTATTTGATTGGAAAGGATAAATATTTTTATATTGAGTAAACTGACCTGTGCTATCAATAACGGCAACTTTACAGCCTGTTCTAAAGCCGGGGTCAATTCCCAGAGTTGGCTTCATCCCTGCCGGAGAAGCTAATAGTAATTGTCTTAAATTAGCTTCAAATACCTTGATAGACTCTTCATCGGAACTCATTTTCTTCATGAGGCGAACCTCACCGATAAGTGAAATTTTCATCAAGCGAGTAAAAGCGTCTTTAATTAATGCTCTATAAAAATCTACGATATTTGATTTGTCAGTAAAAATCGACTTATACTCTATATAATTCAAAATAGTTTCTTCGTCAAATTTAAGGTCGAGACTTACTATACCTTCTGCCTCGCCACGTCGCAAAGCAAGCATAGCGTGAGGTTTTATATCTTTAACCGCCATTTCAAAGTCTCTATACATCTCAAATTTGGTTGAGCCTTCGGGGAATTCATCTTTGATTTTTGAAGTAAATACTCCATGATGCAGAAGATTTTCGCGTACCCAAGCTCTAAGCTCAGCAACTTCCGAAACTTCTTCGGCGATAATATCGGCAGCTCCCTTGAGAGCTTCAATTGCTGTCTTGACTTCTTTTTCTTCATTAATATATTTAGCTGCTTCGGCGGATAAATCAATATCTCCTCCATTAGCAATATTATATTCTTTAATAGTAATAGCAAGCGGTTCAAGCCCTTTTTCTTTCGCAATAGTAGCTTTTGTGCGTTTTTTGGGTTTATATGGCAGATACAAATCTTCTAATTCTGTTTTCTGAAGGCAGGCATCGATTTTTGCTTTAAGCTCGTCGGTTAATTTGCCTTGTTCTTCAATTGATTTTAGAATGGACTCTTTTCTGTCTTCCAATTCGGTTAAGTATTCAAATCGGTCGAATATTTCACGGATTTGATTTTCGTCTAATTCACCAGTTCTCTCTTTACGATAACGAGCGATAAAGGGAACTGTGGCTCCTTCGGATTTGAGTTGAAGAGTATTCTCTATTTGATTGTTTGTAATTTTAAGTTCTGAAGCAATAATTTTATTAATATCAATCATCATTTTTCCGGTTTATTTTACATGTTTATTTTTAAAGATAATTTTTTAAAAATACGAACAGCAAAAATACTAAAAAAGAGAATTGAGTGAACAGTTTTTTTGAATATTTTGTGAAAATAATAAATATTAAAATCGAAATCGAAAATATTTTATCGATATTAAAAATGTTTTATTCTTTATAATTAATTTATTTTCAAATAATTATACAATTGGGCTACCATCAAACGGCAGTTTACTCAAATATTTTTATAAAAAAATAAAAAAAAAGATTTGCATATATCAGAAAAAAGGCTTAATTTTGAATTCTCAATTTGACAATATAATTGACAATTGACGCTCGGATGGCGGAATTGGTAGACGCACAGGACTTAAAATCCTGTGAGGGCAACCTCGTGCGGGTTCAAGTCCCGCTCCGAGTACTTTAAACCCTTATAAATTTCAATTTATAAGGGTTTTTTGTATTTTATTCCAATTTGTTGAAAACTTTTCAAAAAAAAATACTAATTTGAAGTACTTAATTAAACAATAAGGAATTATATAAATGAGTGATTTCGTACATCTTCATAACCATACGCATTTTTCGTTATTAGATGCCGCCTGCACCACAGACCAATTGATTAAAGCCGCTGTAGCCGACGAGCATAAAGCATTAGCACTGACTGACCACGGTGTAATGTATGGCTGTTACGAGTTCTATAAAAAATGCTACAAATCCGAAATAAAACCAATTCTTGGATTTGAAGCTTACGTAGCCAAAACAAATAGATTCGATAAAAATATAGATAAAGCTTCAAAGTCTCGAAAAGGCAATTATTACCATTTGGTGCTTCTGGCTAAAGATTTTAATGGATATAAAAACCTGATGAAGCTCACCACTCTGGGGCATACCGAAGGCTTTTACTATCGACCGAGAATTGATAAAGAGCTATTAGAGAAATACCATGAAGGAATTATCGCCACATCAGCATGCTTGGGAGGAGTAGTCAGCAAACCTATTGCAGACGGAGAGTACGAACTCGCCCGAGAAATGGCTCAGTATTACAAAGACTTATTCGGTGATGATTTCTATATAGAATTGCAAAATCACGGTTTAGCCAAAGACCCGCTGATATTAGAGAAAGCACCGGAAATTGCACGCGAATTCGGAATTAAATTGGTCGCTACCAATGATATTCACTATATTAAAAAAGAGCATGCTATAGCCCATAATATTATGCTTATGATTAACAAAGAAAACACTTCGGGCAATGAATTACCCGATATAAATAATTTGCGGTACGGTACCAAAGAGTATTATTTTAAAACTAAAAAACAAATGCACGAGCTTTTTAAAGATTTTCCTGATTCGCTCGAAAATACTATGGAGATTGCAGATAAATGCGATGTGAAATTCGAGAAGAAACTCTTTATGCCTATCTTCCCTATTCCTAAAGAATCAAAAGCCGAGAATTTAGATGATTATTTCGAGGAACTATCTTATAAAGGATTTGAAGAACGATATCCCGATGCTAACCAAGAATGTAAAGACAGATTAAGATTTGAATTAGATGTAATCAGAAATATGGGATTTCCGGGTTACTTTTTAATAGTTCAAGATTTTGTAAATGCAGCAAAACATAAGCTCGGCGTTAGTGTTGGTCCAGGTAGAGGTTCTGCCGCCGGTTCAATGGTAGCATATTGCTTAGGAATTACCAACGTTGACCCCATCCCATATAATCTGCTATTTGAAAGATTTTTAAATCCAGACCGCGTGTCAATGCCCGATATTGATATTGACTTTGCCGACATTAAACGCGAAAAAGTAATTGAATATGTAAAAGAGAAGTACGGGGCAAGTTCGGTTTCTCAAATCATTACATTCGGAAAATTATCATGCAAAGCAGTACTTAAAGATGTAGGCAGAGTACTTGGAATTCCCCATACGGAAATTAATAAAATCACAGCTAAAATCCCTACAATTCAAGGTAAAGTAACACCACTTGTGGAAGCACTTGAACTGGCTGACTTAAAGGAATTCAAAGAAACAACTGACCCAAAAATGAAACAGCTCAAGGAGTATTCAATTCTATTAGAAGGATTTTACAGACATTCGTCGGTACACGCCGCCGGTGTAGTTATTGCTCCGGACGAAGTATATCAATTCGTACCTTTAGTCAAAAAAGACCAAGAAATGGTCAGTCAATACTCTATGAACGACCTCGAAGATGCCGGACTCTTGAAAATGGACTTTTTAGGGCTTAGGACATTAACAATTATTGACGATACTTTAGAGCTAATTAAGAAAAATTATGGAATTGACGTTGATATAGATAAAATTGATTTTAATGACGGAAAAACTTACGACTTGTTTGCCAAAGGACAGACTCAAGCGATATTCCAGTTTGAAAGTAAAGGAATGCAGGAATATCTAATGCAGTTAAAGCCAAAAAATTTAGAGGAAATTACTGCAATGAACGCCTTATACAGACCGGGACCAATGGCAAATATACCTGATTTTATTGATAGGAAATTCGAACGCAAACAGATTTCTTATATTCATAATATTATGGATAAATCATTACATAATACTTACGGCATTATAGTGTATCAAGAGCAAGTAATGCAATTAGTAAGAGATATTGCAGGCTTCTCTCTAGGTCAAGCCGATATTTTGCGTCGTGCAATGGGTAAAAAGAAAAAAGAACTCATGGACGAGCAGAAACCTCTTTTTGTAGAAGGTGCTAAAAAAAATGGAGTTGAGAAAAAAGAAGCAGAAGAAATATTTGATTTAATTCTGGAATTTGCTAAATACGGATTTAATAAATCGCACTCTTTGGCATATTCATATTTGGCATATCAGACCGCTTGGTTGAAAGCAAATTATACAGCCGAATTTTTAGCTGCCAATATGACTGCGGAAATGAGTAGTTTAGATAAAATTGTTCAGTTAATTGATGAAGCCGAGAAATTCGGTATAAAAGTGCTACCGCCTGATGTAAATCTCTCCATTGATAAATTCACAGTTGAAGATGGGCAAATCTATTTCGGAATGGCTGCAATTAAAAATGTCGGTAAAGGTGCCGTTGAAAGTATAGTCAGCGTTCGTGAAAAAGCAAAGTTCACCTCATTCTACGATTTCTGTGCCAGATGCGACTCTCGCCAAATCAACAAAAGAGTACTTGAAGCTTTGATTTGCTCCGGTGCTTTTGATTCGATTAATAAGCATAGAGCCGCTCAGTTTGAAGCAATTGAGAGCGGTATCACATATTCCAAAGCTATGCAAAACAGACAAGAATCGTCTATGGATAGTTTATTCGGAGGTACTGCAGCTGAAAAGTTATCTGAGCCTGCACTGCCGAATATTGACCATTGGAGCGAGAACGACAGATTAGAAAAAGAAAAAGAATATTTAAATTTCTATATCAGCGGTCATCCGCTAAATCAGTATAAACCATACATTGATTCTTTATCAACATTAAAATTAGGCGACAGAGAAAGCTCTGTGATAGGTCATCAAGTTAGGATATGCGGGTTGATTTCTACTATTAGAGTCCGACTTGATAAAAGAAATAATTCCATTGCATTTGTCGGATTAGAGGATTTCAGTGGAAAAGCTGAATGTATATTTTGGAGCGATTCATACTCGAATAATATTCAATATTTAAGCGAAAATAATTGCGTTATGATGATTGGCAAATCCGAATTAGATGGCGAAAATCTAAAGATAGTAATCGAGAAAGTACTACCGATAGAGGAAGCTGCTAAGCAATTTGCAAAAGGTTATAGTATCTGGCTCGATTATACTAATTTTGACATGGCTAAATTAGAGGAATTAAAAAATTGTTGCGTTGATGAAACTGCCAATACCGATATATTATTTAATATATTGAATCTTCCGACTGCTGCAAAAAAACGCTATATTGCTCATGATTTAAAAATTGGAATGAAACGCGAATGTATTGATAAAGTAATGAAAATATTCGGTAACGATATGGTTAGATTGTTTACAAATTAATTTTTTTAGTTTTCATAAAATAGAATATTTCCTTGCATATTAATATTTTTTATATTATATTGTAATTGAATTTAATTATCAGATAGAAGATATCTTTATTCTATGTTAGCAAACACTATCAGTAATATTTTCGATTTAAAATTTACAAATAGAGTTTAGTTTTTGATATATTATACTTCGATTCGGTTGAATAAATATTCTGCTTTTGGAATTACAAATTCGGAAATATTTCTCTTTTCATTTATATGAGGTAATTTGTGAAAATTATGAGCTACTTAATTTTGATGTTTTTATCAGTTAAAGTAATTGCACAGCCAAGCTATGAAACAATTTGGAGTCATTTTTCTCCATTTATTTCTACAATAATTGATAATTCAGAGAATTGCAAATGGATAGTATTGACAGGTTCTTACAAAGGGTTAGTGCTAAAAAGCAAAAAAGATAAACTTGAATTTTACGACACTATAAAAGTAGCCGGATATGGGTATTTTACTTTTGATAACAAGTTTATAAGCATTGATACGGAGAACAAACTATTATTTACCTATAGACCCGAAGAAAAGCAAACCGACACAATAAACTTAGATTTTGTTGATTTCTCTTATGGTAACCTATTATTCTTTAATGAATCTTACATTGCTATGAATAACAATTCTACGACAAATTCAATTATTTACGATGTAAAAAACAAAAAAGTAGAAAAGGAATTTCTTCGTAGTGAGGGTTTCCCAAATGATAAATTGGTTATTTCGGAAGATAACTCATTTGTTATTGGTATGTATGCATATAAATTATATAAATACGATTTCATAGAGCATTCGATTACATTTAATATAGATATACCGGTCATAGGCAGTGGTTCATTTAAACTTAATAAGCCCATAGATACGACTGTAATCATCTCTAATAGTGGCTATTTCCTTTCATATAGTACTAATTCTGGGGACACGATAGTAACCCAAAGAGCAGCAACAGGTGCTTTTGTACTATTAAATAGAGAAGCAAATCAGTTTTATTTTGATGATATTTTTCTTAGCGACTCAACAAATTTTGTAATTTATAATTATTTAACTGGTGAAAGAATAAATAGAAGTACTGCTACGGAGAACATCACAAAATTTATCAAAATTGAAGGGCAAGATACTCTTTTTTATTCGTACATAAATAGAAACGCTAATTCAATCCTGATAAATACGTTTAATTATAACAGTAAACAGATTGATACAGCATTTCATTATTCAACAATAGATTCATTATTAAAGTGCACTACTATTACGCCATTTAAATATTATTCGATTTATAATGATAAATTTTTAGCCAACCAAAATATATACTATATACAAAACAACAAGCAAATTGAAAGTAACTTTAATCCGGAATATAATTATTATAAATATGATAATAATAGCTTATATTTTTCAGCTAATGATTCTCAATTTATTGTTGTTGATTTAATTAGTAAAGAGCCAATTGATACAATCCTAAAAACATCAGCCGAGAAAGGAGAAGACCATTACCAATTTTCTCATAACAAAAAATATTTAATATCTTCTAATTACAAGAATTTACGGGAATCAAAAGATACAATAATGATTTATCAAAGTGGTGATAGCGAATATATTGAATTTTTTGACTTTAATAATAATTATATTTTATCTTCAAAAACAAAATCCACAGAATATGATACAGAGTATGAAATTATTAATAAAATCATAAGTATTAATGACACTTCTGTCCTTTTCGAATATTCATTTCAACGCCCTATATTCAGTAAAGTCAGCAGTCCGGTAATGCTAAAAGATAATTCCGAAATTGCATATTTTATGCCATCTGATTCAACTATTCGATTCAGAATGATTCAAACCGGAGAAGAAAAATCTCTTAAAGTTAATGGAATAGCTTTAAATCTTACTATATCCGAAGATAATAAATATATAGCTGCTGGGATATATAATAATGATGATAGCAAAATTCAACGAATTGAAATTATCAATTTTGAAACTAAAGAACTTGTAATAACTATAGAAAGAAGCTTTAATTTTGTAGTCAATTATTTATTTTCAGATGATTTGAAATATTTGCTACTATTCGATTATGATAATAACATTGACGCAATACAGCTTAATCTACTATCTTCTTCAATTGATTTACTAAATCAAGATATTGAGTCTTTAATTAATATATACCCTAATCCGGCAAGAGACTTAATTAATATTAAAACAGATATTGAAATTGACAACGTATCTATTATTGATATTAACGGGCAAATAGTTAATTCGTTCAATTGCATATCAACAGAAAACTACTCATCAAATATAAAATATTTACCAAATGGTACTTATTTTATTAAGGTTGTAGTCGGAAATAACATTATTACTAAGAAGTTTATTATAGATAAATAGTTTTGTAAATCAAATTATTTGCTTTTTTTACTTACCACGCGAAGCGTGGTAAGAAGTATATAAATTCCTCCCCGGACACACTCTAACCAAAAAGGGCTCAAATAATTGAGCCCTTTTGATTATATTTGAATTAACTATTCAAATATCTAATAATTAAACTATTTAGCAATAATAAACGGAACCGTTACAGTTTCGCCATTAATTATAGCTAAAATTGTGTAAGAGCCGGCAGCAAATTTTGAAGCATCAATAGTTACATCATATTTGCCCAGCGTATATTCGCCATTAAATAAATCAGCTACTTTTTTACCTGTAGCGTCAACTAATGATAAACTTACACTCTTATATCCGTCATCATTGACATCAAGTTTGATAGTACCGTTACTAACTATAGGATTAGGTAAGACTTCAATTTTTACTGATTTATCAGATGTCTCAGCGACAGAACTCGGATCAAATACTTTACCGATATATGTTACATTAATCGCAGGATTTGATTCATCATTAGTTTGAATATATAATTTTCCGTTATAAGTACCTGCATTCCATGAGCTTAAAGAGATAATAAGCTTATGAGTTGCAGTTGGCAAAACCTTAATTTCCGGCAAACCCTCATCGCCTTTTGCAATAGAATATACTAATCCGTCATTTGTGTCCCAAGAAATTTCATCAATAATTAGCTCACCGGTACCAATGTTCGTAATTTGCAATGTATCATATTTTACTGAATCGATAGCTACAGAGTCAAAATCAACACTTGTAGTATTAATTTTGATTTCAGG
Source organism: uncultured bacterium (assembly GCA_942493235.1). Classification (GTDB taxonomy): domain Bacteria; phylum Bacteroidota; class Ignavibacteria; order Kapaibacteriales; family UBA2268; genus ENR-C587. Next base: position 2,886,415 of record OW818676.1, read on the forward strand.
AATTAAAACATCACCAATACCGGAACCTACAATTACGACATAATAATCATTGTTTATAATAGAATTAGAAACTATTCTAATATTTGCATCATAATCTACTCCATCTTCAGTAGGAGTAAAAGAGAAATTGACGGTATGCTTATCACCTAAGTTTAACGATGGTATATCAGTATTTCCACTGGTGATTTCAAACTCTTCATCGCCGTCAATCGAGATTTCCGATATTTTCAATTGTTTAGCACCTTTATTTTCAATTGTGAAAGAGCCATAGGCACTGGTACCTTTTTTAACTTTTCCTAAATCTATATAATCAGTATTAAATTTAGCTTTAGGTTCAGAGGAAACATCGCTCATTAACCAATCAATTATTGCTAAAGCAACTGTATTTCTTACTGTTGTAGTTTTAATAGCTTCAAGCCCGAAAGACATATAAGCTATTCTTGCAGATTCACCTACTTCAGCTCTAACGCCGGATATTGAATTAGTATTGTTATCAGTATATACGAAAGGTTTACCAACAGCATCATCAGCTAGAACTAATGAATCAGTATAGACTATATAATAAGGATGAGCAGGATTTTCATATTGATTGCAAGTAATACTACCGATTTTTGTTCCGATAGCATCAGAGCTTACACCACGGATTTTATATTCAACAACTCCTGTTATATAACCTTCATTATCTGTTTGAACTCTCTGATGAGGGACAGCACCTATAATTCCAAGATTATCCTGAAGTAAGAATTTTAATGCAGTCGAAGTAGTTTGACCAGAGAATGAAAGGAAAGCACCTAATTCGTGAGTATAAAATACTCTTTTTCCGGCATCAAGCATAGATTCAATAGCTGTCAACATAGTAAGCCCAATACCTGAAGCATCAGCTACAGTTGAGGTATTAGAGTAATCCACACCGAAAGTAGCTAAATCAAATTGATTAGGGTTATACTCGGTTAAAATACCTGTTTCGTATAATAGAATATATACTACATCTTTTTTATAAGTTGCCGATGATTCCATAGCTAAATAAGCAAAATAAGTATTTGCACCTAAACCACCGTAACAAGCCATCTTAGCATCTTGAGTCAACATATAGAAATTTAGAGAATCTGGATCAGGAATTTTCCCGGTCGCTTTAGGAATAGCTTTAACATTAATATTTGCAAAGAAAGCTTCATCATTTGATGTGATTGTTACTTTTACATTTTTAGTTTCACCGGGATCTAAAGATACTGAAGTAACATCAAGAGCCACAGTACACTCATTTGAGAAAACTGATAAGCCGTTTGAAACAGAAATGTCAAAGTCTGCTTTTACCGAATTCGGATTATTTACTTTTATGATTTTTTCAAAAGAAGTATTTCTACCCATTTTGTTAAATTTTGTACCATCAAGAGAAATGTCAGCTTTTATTAATTTTGACATTAAATTAGTTCCTGCTTGAAGAACTTCTTTAGAATTATCATTTTGAACAAAAGCAACTACATAAAGTTGCGAAGCTGCATAAGTTGACTTAGGAGTATAAGATACATTAACCTCTTGACTTCCACCGGAAACTACCGTTAAAGGAGTCCCGTTTGAATTCGGAAGTACTTCGCGAGCTACCCAATTATGAACCGGTTCACCATTGCTGCCGGTAAAAAGAACTTTATACTCTACAATATATATTTTCAAACTGGAACCTGATATCGCAGTTGAGGATGCAACCTTAACTTTAACATTTGAAGTAGTTCCGGTTTTTGATTCGGTAATTGTTAATGTAATAGGAGACATAACCCCCTTCAAAGCTTCAAAATCTGGAATTAATGTATTAATATTACCGGGATGCCCGCTGATAGTGCCATTTGCAACTAAATGAGGTACTCCGTTTATACCATAATAACCAAATCTTGCGTTACTCATAGGAACATTATTTAAATACATAGGATCCAGGTCATCAGGATAGTAGAAATGGAACTTAATAGGAATAGCTACATCATAGTGAGATTCCATTATTGGGTCAACTGTGGGCCAAGTTTGGGCACAAGGACCACAGCCGGAATTTGTAAACCCCTCAAGTAACATCATACGTTGAGAGTCAGCTTTAGCACTTTGCATACTAAATACTATTATACATAGTATAGCAAGGCTAAATAAAAGGGTAATTTTTTTCATTGGATTTCTCCGGGCATAGTATAACATATTATCTTAATTTTACAAATTATCAATTCTAAAAATAATCAATTTTTTGCAAATAATTAAACATTATTTTTATTTATTTGCAAATTTTATATATGTATGTTAAAGAAATCAGACTTTTGGCTAAAATCTATTTTCCGAATATATCAATTTCAAACAAACTATGTGCAAACAAACACATTATATTTTGCTTTAGAGTCCCAATTACTTATAATTATTTTGCAATTAATATAATTATCCTAATTTTGAACTTTGCCTTCTTTAGCCTGAATATAAGTCATAGTATTACTTGGGTCTAAAAACATTAACTCATTAAAGAACTCATCATCTTTCTCTCCATTGAATATGGTTGCAATTTCATGAGCTTTAGTTTCAAAAAATGCTTGCAACAATACACTGTGAGTAACTAACTTATCTCTCTTGTAGTTAGCCATATCTAAAAGTATATTTTTAATTTCGTTTTTACCTTTTTCTTTGTCAAATCCCATTATATCGAGACCATTTATATAATATGCAAACATAAGCCTGCGTACCTCAGAATATCTTAAATCTACTATTTCGTTTACAAAATTATATTTATTAAAAACGCCCGGTTGAGTATTAGTTTCAAACCCGACTGCATTAACACTTGATGCCATAACGGCGATATTTCTGGCTTTATCAAATGCAGGACTTCCACCATTGGACTGATAAGTGTCTAAATCAAATCCGATAATCATAAGCATATAATAATCTATTATACTTGTAAATTTATCAAATCGCATCGGGTTATATGTAAGGCTTGCCCCCATATTATACTCAAAAGACCAAGTGTTCTCTAATAATTTCAATACTAACGACATAGCAGGTTCTTCCGTTGGTCCGTCTAATAATCTTTTAGACATGATAAACATTCTGGCAGCAAATATATTTTTGTTTCCACCACTTAATACTATTTGAATATCAACAGGAATTTTCTCACCTTCCCAGTCAACATCTGAAAATTTTTGATTATCAATATAATTTTCTAAATCATTGGCAAGTGATGAAATATAATTTCTGTTCTCAAATGATACTTGCTCCACATTTACAGTAATATTGCAGTCAATTTCTTGAGCATAAGTGGTAACACTTAGAAAAAAGCAGAATAACAAGATAATTTTTAAGTAATTCATAATATTTATTCCCAATTTGCAAATATTTCTTTATTTTTTTATACATATTTATTATAATTGTATAAATGTATTAATATTAAAAAAATTGTATAATTTTTCAAAATAATTTACAATTTTTCAAAACGTAAAATACTAAATTTTTTTATGTATAAAGCTATAAAAAATATAATAATTCTGATATTTATAAATTTTATGTTATTATTTGGCATAATTGATTTGTTTTGTAATGATTATGCCTATATAAATTCATTTTCGAATGCAAGTTCATGCTCAGATTTTGTCAATTTTGATATAGTCAATCCGGCTATAATATATAGAGAAGACAGTTTGAATATAAATTTAGCTTTCTCTCCATATCGCTATCAAATGAAGGAATTAAATCCAATTGCTATTAATTTGAATATCCCAATTAGTGGGCAATTGAAAATTTATTCGGATTTATCAGGAATTTTCAATGATTTGTATTCAAATTATAAGCTCAATATTTCGAGTGCTTATTCTATTAATAAAGCATTTAGTTTCGGAGCGGGACTAAAATACTCAAGCATAAATATTAAAGATAATGGAGAATTTTCTGAAATTGATATTTCAATCGGCTCCATTATTGATTTATCAAGAATTTTTTGCATCGGACTATCCGCCGAATTAGGTAATAATTATGACAGTACTGATTTCCAAATCAAGCAAATATGCCTTAGTGGCGGAATTATCAATATAGAAAATTTCAATTTTGATTTAGGTTTTAATATAGACATTGATAAACAGACTTCAATGATATTCGGTGCTAAATACTATATAAATGAGTCTATTGCATTAAGATTAGCTTACAAAACCCAGCCTAACTCTATTCAAGCCGGTATAAAAATCAAGCTGTTAAAGTATTTAGAATTATACTATCTATTAGATAAAAATTCAAATCTCGGTTACTCTAATTCACTAATTATCGGAATTGAGCTATGAGATACTTCCTATTAATGCTTTTTGAATTTATACTTTTGGGCAACATAAGTCTTAACTGTCAGGATTATAATATTAGAAAAATCGAAAGAATAATAGAAAATACGAGTGAAGACAAAGAATCAAGCGAACTCTTTTCAATAATTGACTATTATCATCATTATCGAATCGGTTTATTAAAAACTAACGCTAAAGAACTCTCGATTTTACCGACAATTAATTTCTATACGGCTTTAAGAATAATTTCATTTCTCGATAAAAATCCGAATTCAAATTATGATGAAATTGCCTCTGCACTCAATCTGAGCGATGAACAACAGTATATACTTGAAATCTGTACTGTTTTGGACTTTTCTAATAAATCATCAATTGAATATTCTGATTTCATTAGTATAAGGAGTAGAACAGACTTGCCGATGCAGAAGACTACCGGATTAGAAAAAGGTAAATATTTAGGTACAAATTTTGGGTACACAAATAAATTTAACTTTTCAATTTCAAACTATCGCTTCGGTTTTAGTACCGATAAAGACATTGCCGAAGACAAAATAATTGATTTTTATAATTTCTACGCAGAGAAGTCATTCGATAATTTTAAAATAAATATCGGTAATTACAAGCTCAATTCGGGGCTTGGTAATATACTAAGCTCATCGTTTAATCAACCGAAAATTAATACATTGCTTAGTACAGACAATTCAATCAATAATTCAGTTTCAGCGGATAACTCCACTTCTACATATAAGTCTTTCAGAGGTATTGCGTTAAGTGGCGACATATTAAAAAGCACAAATTGCATATTATCAATATCAGCTTGGTATTCCAATAATTCAAAGTCTGCCACTATAAACGATTCAGGAGATGTAAGCTCAATCTATACATCGGAATACTATCGTACCCAAACCGAAATTGATAAAAAGAATAGTTTAACAGAAAGCGTATTCGGTGCGATGAGCCTGCTGGAATTTAAAAGTATTAGCCTTGGAACCACCATCCTAAATATCAATTATGATAAAAATATTGAAAGTGCGTCGAGCAGCACTATAGTCGGCAATAGCACATTGCTCAGTTCCATATTTGCGGCATATACTTATGATAGCTTGAAACTGAGCAGTGAAATATCTTTTTCGAATAAAGCTGAAAAAGCAGTCACTTTGTTTGCAAAATATTATTCATTAAGTTCGGAATTGAATCTCAATTTTCGTTATTTTTCAGCCGGTTTCAGAGCTCCATTCGGTAATAATCCGGGCGAAAACTCCTCAGCAGCTAATGAAATAGGATTAAATTTCGGCTATTTATATAAAGCAAGTAAGAAAATCAGAATTGCGTTTATGGTCGATTATTTTGAAACTTTAGAAAGAACTTATACCGTCTATCAGCCTGTAAAAGGCTTAGAAACCGAATATAGAATGGATTATAAGATTAACCATAACAATAAATTATTTTTTAAATTACGCTATCAAAACAAAGATAATCAGAAAGCCGACGAAAATTCAGTTAAAACCATATTCAAAGAAGAAATCTATACCGTCCGTTTGGATTATGAAAAGAAATGGTCTCCCCTATTTAATCAGACATTCAGAACGGATTTTAATCTAATGCCTATGAATAAAATCAATTCTGAAAGATTAGGATTTCTTCTATCGGTAAGTAATGAATATTCACCTTTTGAATATCTACGGTTTGATTTAGACTTGGCATATTACAATTCTGATGATTATTATTCGGGCATCTGGCTATTTAATTATTTCGCACCCGGAGCTTCTCAAATATCACCTTTATATAATGAGGGTTATAGAATTAGCTTTATTACAAAGATTCAAGTCCAAAATAAATTAAATTTATATATCGGTTACAGACTCAATCATAAATTAAATGTTAATACAATCGGAAGCGGTTATGATTTAATAAATTCTAATTCCGAACAAAGAATACAATTACAAGCGGAATGGATGCTTGATTTGTAATTATTTTTTATATTAATACCAATAGTAATATTTTAGTGATTAGTGGCGGGTATAAGGATTCAATTATTCACCAGCTACATTACACAAAGCGTTGTACAGGTGCAAGTATCTTCCCAGTTCCTAATTCCCAGTTCCTAATTCCTATTCCCGACCCCCGAAAAAAGAACCACCCCGTCATCGCTTTGCGATGCCACCCCTCCTTTTGGAGGGGAATTTGAAGAGTAGTTGTTACATGGCTTTTCTACCAATATTCAACAGCTAACGCTGTTGGAAGAAAAGAACCACTTCCTATTTCCTATTTCCAATTCCTCAAAAAAGAACCCACCCCGTCATCGCTTTGCGATGCCACCCCTCCTTTTGGAGGGGAATTTGAAGAGTAGTTGTTACATGGCTTTTCTACCAATATTCAACAGCTAACGATGTTGGGAGAAAAGAACCACTTCCTATTTCCCAATTCCGAAGAAAGAACCCACCCCGTCATCGCTTTGCGATGCCACCCCTCCTTTTGGAGTAATGGCACTAAGATAGTATATTTACTCTATCATTTGTACTTTTTATATGCCCCTGCTTTCGTTTTCCTTGGGAAATGTCTATTTGGTCTATACGGAATATTAGATTTACTTATATTCTGTTTCATTTTTACTATTATTGCTTTTTCTACCAGGCGACCAGTGAGAATAGACTCTACCAAGTTTGTCAGTAAGTAGATTCGTAGTATCTTCATAGAAATACCCAATGATATTTTCGAAGGGGGGAAAATCCGCTGTAGTAGCGGATTTTGACATTATTTCTCTTATATAATTATATGCTATCAAAGCTACCATTACCTCCTTGACCGCCATCTCCGGAGTCTTTGCCCTGACTATATTTATATTCATTATTGTCTTGATTTCTCTTATTGTTATTTCTATATCCCATCGTGTAAAATACTTTAATATTATTAAATCTTTTGATATGTTTTTATCTAATATTGTAGTAAATAAAACTAACTTTCTACCCTCTACATTCACGTCTTCAAACTCTATTCTACGCAATAATATTGCCTGATCTTCTATATTTAGCTTTTGCATTATCTTCGATTTCTTTTTCTCTGCCGATAGTTCAACTATCTCGTCATTGGGGGCTATTGTGTTTATTACTTTATAATTCCGTTTACGTTTTCCCGGTACTATTATATCTATCGATTTTTTAATTAATTGAATAAATATTGCGTTACAATTATATAGATCATCGGCTAATAATAGGCTCCCACTTGGAATATTCTCTATTAAGCTACTTAAAAGCTCAAGCTCACTTTTAGAATCTGAATCTAATACAAAATCAGCTATTTTGACACTTCCTTGATGTACTATTGCACTTAATAAACCACGAGGATAGCCATTGGATTCTTTTTTTTCATATTTCTTTACTATTTCTTTAGTATCTTGCATTTGTAGATAAGTACCATCTGTGATATACACTTCTCTGCCATGAAATTTGAGATGCTGAGTAGGTGAATTTACTTTTACTGATTCATTATATACTTCTCGTATTATTCTTTCTTCTATCCTGTTTCGTGCTTGTGCAAATGCCGATGTACTTGTAGATATAGACTGCTTCTTGCTCTTTTGTATTTTTAATTCGTGAGAGCTTGGCGCTTCCTCTTCGTTTTTCTCTTACTTTCTTTTTGTTTTCTTCTTCTATTTGTTCTATATTGGTTTTTATTTCTTCGTGGCTCTTATTATATATAAATAACGCATTCTTCAGACTCTTGTCTCCGCTTAGATTTGCTTTTATCAATGTCAGCAATGTTATTGATGCAGGAAATACTCTATTGCGACTTGTCTTTTCTGTTAATTGCTCTACTAATTCAAAAGGATATTCCTCATTTAATACTGATGACAAATCTGTTTTTAATGCCTCGTGTATCAAGTGGCTTTTTTGAAGTGATTCATTTAGTTCCATTTTATATTCCTTCTATGTATAAAAACAAATACATACAAATATAACAAATATTTTTGATATTATAAATTTTATCTTAGTGTCATTACCCATTGGATGGGAATTTTAAGAATAGTTGCTACATAGCTTTTCTACCAATATTCAACAGCTAACGATGTTGGGAGAAAAGAATCGATTCCACCCAAACTTTCTACATTCTAATTCCCATTTCCTACTTCCCACTTCCCACTTTCAACTTCATAACTTTATAAACTTTATACCTTCCGAAACTAAAGAAAGCTTCGGAAGGTAATTGATTTTAAAAGCATTAAATTTTATCCGTGACGGACATGTAAAATATCGCCATCTGCAACTATATACTCTTTGCCTTCAAGGCGAAATACACCGGCTTCTTTACATTTGACAAAGGTACCGTACTTCATAAAATCAGCATAAGAAGTAACTTCCGCTCTGATAAATTTATTATAGAAATCGGTATGAATCACTCCGGCGGCATCTTGAGCTGTCATGCCTTTTTTGATAGTCCAAGCTCGGCATTCATCTTCGCCGACAGTAAAGAATGACTGCAAGCCAAGTAATGAATACGCACTACGAACTAATCGAGACAGAGCGGACTCAGTCAAACCGTAATCAGCCATAAACATTTCTTTTTCTTCGGTATCTAACTGCATTAATTCCATTTCGATTTTTGCAGAAAAAGGTTCGATGATTACATGCTCCCACTGAATAGACTTTTTAATATCGTCAACAATTTGATTAGCATTTTTTATATCATCTTCACCAAGGTTTAATGCAATTAAAAGTGGTTTGTACGATAGAGGCTGATAATTCTTTAAGTATTTAATTTCGTCAGCTTGGAATTCCATAGTTCTTAATGGTTTACCCTGCTGAAGGATTTCATTCCAGCGGAGTATAACTTCTTTTTCTTTAAGGGAATCTTCTTTTTTTGCTTTCATGATTTCTTTGTCTATTTTCTCAAGTCTTCCCTCTACGAAAGCCATATCTGCAAATACTATTTCTTCTTCAAACATTTTAATATCTCGAAGCATATCGATGGTTTCGTTCGGATGCGGGACGGTATCGTCAACGAATCCACGAACTACGTGGATTAGAGCATCATTGGTTTTTACTTTGCCAAGGAACTGAGCATTGAACATAGCTCCGGCAGTATCGCCTTTTTGAACACCGACCATATCTACAATTTCGATAGTAGCATGAACTTTTTTCTTAGGCTGAAATATTTCAGTAAATTCGTCTAATCTTTTATCCTGTACTTTAACCATAGCAAGATTAGAATCTCTTTTTTGAAGTGCATTTGGGTCTAATTGCGTTTCGGTTAATGTTTGGAAAAACGTAGTTTTCCCTGAATAAGGCAGTCCGACTATTCCTATTTGCATTTATTTTCTCCATATATATTTATTTAATTAGTTCGTATTTTCTAAATTAATACTTCTTCGGATAAAAAAAAGAATATCTATTGAAGTATTAATAAATTGCACTTATAATCTTTTACTTTAAATCTTTTACTTATAAACTTCTCATTGTATAATGCAATCAGTTGAGAAGATTTTATAAGGACTGCAAAAATATGCTTTTAAATCAATTTATAAAAGATATTTCTTAAATTTAATTATTCAAATAGCTCTAAAGCCGCAGGGAATGGCGAAAGAACTCTTTTTAAAACGCCCTGAAGTAAAGATATTACTATACCGTAATTAGTAATCGGCACACTCATATTTTTTGTTTTTTGAATACGCACCAATTTCTCGTTTCTGGTTAGCATACAAGAGCCACAATGAATAACTGCTTTATATTCACTAAGATTTTCAGGAAAATCTCTTCCTTGAGTAAAATCAATTTTCACGTCAAAGCCGAGATACTGCCTTAGCCACCTCGGGATTTTTACTCTACCAATATCATCTTCTAATGAGTGATGAGAGCAAGCTTCGGCAATTAATACTTTATCACCTTCTCGGAGTTTATCAATAGCTGCAGCCCCACGTACCTCTTCAACCAAATCACCCTTTAATCTGGAAAACAATATCGAGAATGTAGTACATTTAACATCATCGGGAGTGTCTGCCACCATTTTGAATACTACTTGAGAGTCGCATACTACTAAATCAGGTTTTCGATTCAGCATTTGCAGAGCTTCTACATATTCTCTATCTTTTACAACCATCACTACCGCATCGTTATCGAGAATGTCGCGAATAGCTTGCACTTGCGGAAGAATTAATCTGCCCTTTGGTGCCTGTAAATCAATAGGTATAATTAAAACAACTAATCCACCTGCAGGTATCAAATCTCCGAGCAAAGTTACATTTTGTGCTTGACTATTATTTGGTAATAATTCAGAGAAATGAGCTTTTAATGAATTGATTGATTTATCGCGATTTGTTAAGTCAGTACAAGAGGCGAATACTATAAATTCAGAAAATTCTTTAATTTTATCAAGGAATTCCCTACTTGGCTCGGCAATATCAATTTTATTAATTACATAAACAATCGGAATATTCCTTTTTTTTATATTTTTCGCAATTTCAATTTCATGCTCAGTCCAATTGTTCGGCTCAAGCATTAGTATTGCAATTTCAGCTCTATCTAATATTTTAAGAGTTTTTTCTACTCTCTTAACTCCTAATTCAGACATATCATCTAAGCCGGCTGTATCTAAAAATGTAACCGGTCCAAATGGTAATAGTTCAATTGGTTTCTCAACTACATCGGTAGTAGTGCCGGCAATTTCAGAGACCAGTGCAATATCCTGCCCTGAAAGCATATTTAGGAAGCTGGATTTGCCTACATTTGTCCTACCAAAAATAGCTATTTGAGTTCTTAATGATTTTGGAGAATTTTCCATAGATAAATATCAATCAATGTAGTTTATAAAGTAAATGGGACGCTAAACCAATAATAAAATTTTTCCTTAATTGCAAAATATCCTTTTTACTTCTAATTAGACATTAGTTTTGAACCCATTGCTTTAGTGGCTGCGAAAAAACCTTTGATTGCTATTTATAATCACTCACAGTCCCTGTTTGAGGTTGTCTAAAAAGTGATTATATTGCCAAATCATGTTTCTGAGTGTAACGAAGAATCCAGAATTATCAACAAGTAAGCTTTATCTGGATTCTTCACTTCGTTCAGAATGACGACCTTTTAGACAGCCTCTTGAATGCCGCTGAGGCGGGCATTTGCGATAGGTATTAAGTACTTATCAACCTGTCGGTTAAGCGTCAGGTTGTATTACTTTGTACCTGAATTAATACGTACATTGAAAAAGTCTAATCTTGTGTATTTACACTGCCTCTGAAGCGTGGGGTTGTAAGAAGTGATTTGTTCAATTTTATAGAGGTAATGATATAATTCCGATTGAGCGGGCTTAATTATCAAATTCCAAAATAAAAGTTGAACCTTTATTAACTTCGCTTTCAATTGTCAATTTTGCAGAAATTCTATCCGAATATTCTTTGCATAGCATCAATCCCAGTCCTGAGCTTGCTTCACCTTCGGTACCAAGTCTTGAAGTATTTTCTCCAATAACAAAGAGCTTATCCATTAGTTCTTTGTTCATACCGATACCTGTATCTTGGATTTTAAGTGCAATTCCACCTTGCTCATTTTTTGCCGAACGAATAAAGATAGCACCGTCAGTTTTAGTAAATTTGACTGCATTAGAAATCAAATTACGAAATATAGCATTTAGCATATTTGTATCAGTGTTTAATTCTAAATTAGCATCCACCATATTGTATATTGCTATTGATTTAGAATCTACTTTAGTAGAAATTAGCTCTATATTACTTTGAACTATGCTTTTAACATTAATCAATTGAGGATTGTAGCGGACGTTGCCTAACTGAATTCTAGACCATTCAAGTAAGTTTTCTAATAACTCATAAAGCTGATTAGCACTATGATACAGAGTATTAACATAATCTACAATTTGATTTTTACTTAATTTCATATTTTCTTCAATAATCATTTCTGATAAGCTAAGAAATCCTGAAAGTGGACTTCTCAAATCATGAGAAATTACAGAGAAAAATTTATCTTTCTCGGCATTAATAATTTTCAGTTTATCATTTGCTTGATTAAGCTCAAGAATTAAAGAATCCTTTTGGCTAATGTTCTCTTCTAAAGAATTATTAGATATGGTTAACTTATTTAGTAATTCAATTATTTCGTTTTCGTATTTTTTAATTCGTGTAATATCGCGAACTACTTCTATAGCACCGATTATATCGCCATTAATATTATAAACATTACCGGCTTTTACCCATAGAATTGCCTTTTTGCCCGAGGGCAGCAATACTTCTGATTCCGCAATTAAAGTATTCTCTTGAACCGAATAATTAGGATAAGCCAGTTTAATCTCGTCAGCAGTTCTATTAACATAATCAATAAGTACCGGCTTTCTCTCGCCATAGAATGGAATAGAATACTCATAATTTGATTTACCTATTATATCCTTAGCTTTAACTCCCGATAGATTTTCATATTCTCTATTCCAAGCAATTATTTCATTTTTATTATTAATAGCAAAAGCTCCGTCCGGCAGAAAATCAATTAAATAACTAAGCTCTTCTTCTCTTTGTTTACTTTTTTTATTAGCTTTATAATAGTTATCAATAATTCTATAAATCGCTATGATAATAAAACAAATAATTGTAGCAATGAGCATTCCTTCGGTGATAGTAGAGCTGACTTTATCGACTTCGACTAAAGTAGCAATTTTCCAATTTTTCAAATTAACATTTGCAGATAAATAAATATACTCGGTGCCCTCGTAATTAATCACTTCATTAGATTTAGGCTTAGTATTCCAAATAAAATCAAATTTTGTAATTCCATATATATTAATTGATTTCAAACTATCTAATTTGTTCGAGTCAACATCAGAAACTAATTTGAAATTTAATGATTTATTTGAACTAAGAAAAACTATGTCATTTGGGTCGATAAATAAAACATTAGGAAACTTAAACTGTTTCTCTAAAGTATCCAAATCAACTTTAACAGCAAGTACTCCAATTATTTTACTTTTTCTATCTCTAATTGGATAGCTTGTATAATAACCTCTTTTATTTGAGGTTAAGCCTATAGTAATCAGCACCCCCTGCTCGCCGATCATCGCTTGATTAAAGTATGCCCTAAAGGAGTAATTCTGACCAAGGAAACTATCTTGATTATACCTATTCGAGCTTGCGATACAGTTACCATTAGTATCTAAAATATAAATCACGGAAGCATTAAAAGCAAAATTATATCTATCTATTGTTTCATTAGTTAGTTCATAATTAACATTATTGTTATTAAGTAAAAAATCAGTAATCCGCGGAGATTTGGCAATTGAATATGCGACAGCATCGTATTTAGAAAACTGTTCGTTAATTTTTTCTTTTAGATGCTCTAACTGAATTTGTTCGCGAGCAATAATTGACTGTTTAACATCTTCAGATACTCCTTTTGTAATTAAATATCCTGCTGATAATATTAATCCTATTATCAATGATACAATTATAAGGCTCTTACTGAATTTTAAATTTGCCACAAGTAACACCTGCAATTATATTTTCTAAAATATATCTATAAAATAAGAAAAAAACTTACAAAAATCAAATTATAATATTGAATAATCAAATATAAGCTATTTTTAAGGTATTGTTAAATAGTAAGCTATTTATTTAATCAAACTTATTTTCAATTAATTTGATAATTTATTCGTTTTTGAATTATTTTTTCCCTATTTTAGAACCTTAAAGATAATACAAGTGTATTATAAACAAATTTTTATTAACAAAAAGTTTCTTTGAAATGGAAAAACAGATTAAAGAACTTGAAGAAGTAACAATACGATTTGCGGGCGATTCAGGAGACGGGATGCAGCTCTCCGGCACTCAATTTTCGAATACTTCAGCAAGTATAGGTATCGATGTAAACACATTCCCGGACTACCCGTCCGAAATCAGGGCTCCCGAGGGAACCCTATATGGCGTTAGTGCATATCAAGTGCATTTCGGAGCTAGTGTAAATACACCAGGCGACAAAATTGATGTTTTAGTCGCTATGAACGCTTCATCATTGAAGGTAAATCTTTCTAATTTGAAGCCTAATGGTATTATTATTGCTAACACAGCCGGTTTTAACGATAAAAACCTAAAGCTCGCCAAGTATGAAAACAATCCTTTAGAGGATGGCACTTTAAGTTCTTATCAATTATTTGCGTTGGATATTACAAAGCAAGTACAGTTAGAGCTTGATGATTTCAGTCTTTCTCCAAAATCAATTGACAAGACAAAAAACATTTTTGCTCTGGGTCTAACTTATTATTTATTTAGCTTGCCTTTAGAGCCGACCATAAATTGGTTAACTGAAAAATTCTCAAAAAAAGTAGATATCTTGCAAGCAAATTTGAGAGCATTGCACGCCGGCTACAGTTTTGGTGCCAATACTCAAAGTTTTGCTGTCAGATATCAAGTTAAACAGGCAGACTTACGTCCCGGAACATATAGAAATATTACCGGCAATAATGCCGTTGCTCTGGGCTTAGTTGCTGCTTCTAGGAAAGCTAACATTCCTCTATTTTTAGGCTCATATCCGATTACTCCGGCAACTGAAATTTTACATTTTATTTCTGGATATAAGCAATTCGATGTTAAAAATTTACAAGCCGAAGACGAAATTGCAGGCATTTGCAGTTCTATCGGTGCTGCATTCGGTGGATATTTAGCAGCAACCACTACAAGTGGTCCCGGACTTTCTTTGAAAGTTGAAGCGATGGGGCTGGCTGTGATTATGGAATTACCTTTAGTAATTGTTGACGTTCAGCGTGGCGGACCAAGTACCGGCTTACCGACTAAACCGGAACAATCAGACTTAAATATAGCTATGTATGGTCGTCACGGCGAAGCTCCTATTCCGATAATATGTGCTTCTACAGCATCTGAATGTTTTGATATGACAATTGAAGCAGCTCGTATTGCATTAAAATATATGACTCCGGTTATTCTGCTGACTGACGGTTACTTAGCTCAAGGCTCCGAACCTTGGAGAGTGCCTACTTTAGAAGATTTGCCTGATATTAAAGTAGAGTTTGCGACAGACCCCGAGACATTCGCTCCGTATAAACGTAATCCAGAGACTCTTGCCAGAATGTGGGCAGTACCGGGTACACCCGGATTAGAGCATAGAATTGGCGGTTTAGAAAAAGAAGATATTACTGGTAGAGTTTCTAATGAACCTCACAACCACGAAAAAATGACTAAATTCAGACAAGATAAAGTTGATAGAATCGCTGATGATATTCCTGAAGCAATAGTTCATGGAGAACAAGAAGGCGATTTATTAATTCTTGCATGGGGGAGTTCTTTCGGTGCAGTACGCACTGCTTATGATAGTATCCGCTATCAAGGTAAGAAAGTATCCTATTGCCACTTGAATTATTTAAACCCATTCCCTAAGAATTTAGGTAACATTTTAAATAGTTTTGATAGAGTATTCATTCCCGAAATCAATGTCGGGCAGCTTGCAAATATTATTCAAGGTAAGTATCTTAAAAAAGTTATTAAATTTAATAGAATGGAAGGCAGGACTTTCCGCTCTTATGAAATTGAAGAAGAAGTTATGAAATTATTAGAAAAGGGAGGAAATTAATATGAAAACTATTGTTGATAATATAGTTTGCACTCCCAATACATCAATTGAAGATTTAACGCCAAAAGATTTTAAAGTCGATATAGATGTTCGTTGGTGTGCCGGTTGTGGCGGGTACTCAATCCTTTCGCAAGTACAAAGACTTTTACCTGAATTAGGTGTTCCGAAAGAGAAATTCGTATTCGTCTCCGGTATTGGCTGCTCAAGCCGATTCCCCTATTATATAGACACTTACGGTTTCCATTCGATTCACGGCAGAGCTTTGCCGATAGCTACCGGTCTAAAGCTTGCCAGACCAGACTTATCTATTTGGGTGGCTACCGGCGACGGCGACTGTATGAGCATCGGTGGTAATCACTTTATTCATGCTTGCAGAAGAAACGTTGATATTAACGTAATGATGTTCAATAATCAAATATATTCTTTAACTAAAGGACAGTATTCACCGACTTCTCAGCCGGGACAGATTACTAAGTCATCACCTTTTGGTGTGTTAGATAATCCTTTCAATCCTACTGAGCTTGCAATGGGTGCTGGAGCTACTTTCGTTGCAAGAGCCTTAGATACTGATCCTAAGCACATGATGTCTCTATTTGAACGAGCTCATAAACATAAAGGTATTTCTTTTATAGAAGTATATGCTAATTGCGTTATTTTTAATGATAATGCTTTTGATAATTTCCGTAATAAGAAAACAGTAAAAGATACTACGATTAATTTAGAACACGGCAAACCATTGATTTTCGGCGAAAACAGAGATAAAGCTATTAAATTAGACGGTTTTACTCCTGTTGTTATTGACTTAAATGATGGTGTGCACTCTGTTAGTGATGCTCAAATTCACAACGAAAAGGATTCTACTTTAGCTTTCATATTGTCAAATATGACTTATAATCCGGAAATGCCTCGTCCGCTTGGAGTATTCCAAGCATTAGATAAACCGGTCTATAACGAGCAATTAGACGCTCAAATCGAATATGCTAAAGAGAAAAAAGGCGTTGGCGATGTTAATCGTTTACTCAAAGGTGAAGACTCTTGGGTAATCGAATAAATCTAAATTTGTATTAGCATTATAGCTTAAAATAGTAGATAATATTAGATCTTACTAAAGATTAACTTTCCTTCCTGCAATTTTGCGGGAAGGATTTTTTTTTATATCATTTAACTTTATTTTATTCAATGGGAGAGGAATCGTTGTCATTCTGAACGAAGTGAAGAATCCAGATAAAGCTAACTTATTGATAATGCTGGATTCTTCGTTACACTCAGAATGACGATTTGGCAATATTATTACTTTTTAGACAACCTCTTGTATTACCTTAAAATGGATTAATTCGAGTGTTTACAAGGCTCTTCAGAGTGGCGAAGATAAATAATAATTGATAATTATTCTTTAGGTTTATTTTATTAGCCAATAATTTTTTTGTTGAAAATTTTTATTGCTATAATTTTTATTGCTATAAATATTATAAAAATTTATTATATTTAAAGTTGGATAATTTTAAAAAAAGGAATAGAAATGAAATACATAAAAATAATTGCTATAATATTTGTTTTATTTGCCTCGGTTGATTGCTTTGCCGTACCGTTTTATAATATTTGGGGAACATTCTATGGTGGAAATTCAGATGAAGTAGCACGGAAATCGGCAATAGATAGCGAAGGAAATGTTTACATTACCGGACAGACTCGTAGTGGTTCATTAGCAACTAACGGAGCCTGGCAAGAAGTAAAAAGTAATGACTATGATGTATTTGTCGTAAAATTCAATTCCGATGGGGTTCGATTATGGTGTACGTATCTGGGAGGAACTTCGGTAGAGACAGCGGAAGGTATAGCTATCGACTCTGAAAATAATATTTATATTACCGGCTCAAGCAATTCTGCTGATAATGTTTTTAATTATAACGGATGGCAAGCTCTGAAAAATAATTCTTATGATGCGTTTTTAACAAAGCTTGACCCAAACGGACAGCTAATCTGGAGTACATATTGTGGCGGTAACTCTACGGACTATGCAAATAGTATTTGTATAGATAATTCAAATAATGTATATATTGCCGGTACTACAGGTTCTGGAGACGTAATGGGGATAAACGGTTCTAAAAGTACATTAACCGGAGTAAACGACGGGTTTATAGCCAAATATTCTTCAAATGGAGCTAAGCTTTGGTCAACTTACTTTGGTGGCAATAATTACGATGATATACGAAGTCTTAAAGTTGACCAGCAAAATAATATTTATATTAGCGGTTTCACTTCCAGCAATAGCTTACTGGCGGTGAATTCTACCAAAGCTACATATAATGGTGGATATTATGATTCTTACGTAGCTAAGTTAGAGAATAACGGTACAGTCCTATGGTCAGGATATTACGGTGGCAATGACTGGGACTGTGTGTATTCATTAGAGTTAGATAATGATAACAATATTGTAATTGCAGGGTGGACAAAGTCTCTCAATAATATTTTCTATAATGGCTTTCAAAATACCAAAGGAGAATTAGCAGACGGTTTTATAGCCAAGTATTCAAATGCCGGTTCTTTAATTTGGAGCTCATATTACGGAGGCAATAGCGATGACTATCTCTGGTCGATTGATATTGATAACTCTAATAATATTTTTACAGTCGGTACTACCAGAAGTACAAACTCTATTGCTATAGGTGAGTCGTTTCAATCTGTTAAAGCCGATTCAAGCGATGCAGTATTAGCAAAAATTTCGCCTGACGGACAATTAGTATGGGGAACTTACTATGGTGGCAGCGGACTTGATGATGCAAAAAGTATTTTTATTTACAATTCCGATATAGTTATTTGCGGAACTACCGAGAGTACAAATACTTTCGGAATCGGTGGATGGCAAGAACAAAAATCAGTAATTGCTGATGCTTTTTTGATAAAACTAACTGAAACTCCTCCATACTCTGTAATAAATATTAATGAAATCGGTACTAATCCAATTTGCAGTGGCGATTCAATTGATATATCATTTTCAGTAACAAATGATTTAATAGATGGAAATCAATTTATTATTCAGCTTTCTGACTCAAACGGATTATTCGGCTCCGCTATAAGCTTAGACACTATTGCATCGCTAACATCTGTTACTAATCATAAAGTTAAAATTCCAAGACAGATAGCAATTTCGGAATATTATAGATTTAGGATAGTTTCTACTAATCCGGTATTAAAAAGCACTCCGACCGTAACTAATACCAAAATTGACAACGGTAATAAACAGCTTACTTTTAGAGCAGCTTTTTTTGGTTTATGGAACGGCACTACTCAGAAATTTCTACCTACAGTTATGGAACTAAGGATGGGGGCTTCACTAATCGGCTCTGTACTTTATAAAAGAATATTCTGTGGTTTTGACTCTACCGGTTTTTTGAAATTAACTTTAGACAGTATTCCGAATAATTCCTACTGGATAGTATTTCGGGCAGGCGGTTTTTACCCATTGGCAGTTCCACATTCGGTAGAATTACCTCATTGCGGCACTTTTACTCATGATTTTACTTTAAGTCCTTTTAATGCGGTAGGAGGCAATTTAACAATGCTTAATTACAATCAAAGCGGTTTCTATGTAGTTCGTTCCGGCGATTTAAATATGGACTTAAGAGTAAATTCCAATGATTCCAATTTATTACTCAAGCCTTCACTTGGCACAAGTTTGAGGACATTGATACCGGATAAATAACCGGATAAATAAATAGAAAAAGCCCCTTTAATCAAATTACAGCTTAAAGGGGCTTATATTTTTATTTTGTGGAGATGGCGGGAGTCGAACCCGCGTCCGAAGAGCTTCTTCTGAGGTTACTACATGCTTAGTCGTTTTTTCAGTTTAACTTACGAGTTATCCAAACGACAGGATTTCATAAGCGAGCTACAGTTTTAGGCTTCATACAAACCCCTGTAAGCACAAGGTTATACTATCTTGCCTATTTTGCGACACCTTTGTAAAGACCGACAAGAAAATATTTACATCGATGTAACTGCTTTTTTTAATTTACGCAGCTAAAGCATAATCATTGTTGGCATTTATAATGCTACCGGTTGAATTTACGTGCGACCACCGATTGAGCACGGCATGCAACTGTCAAAATCCATCACCCCGTCGAATCCATTTCATCCCCAACGTGTGCGAAAAATAAACGATTAAGAAGTGTAAATATTTTATATGTTATTTAAAAGTTTCTGTAGCTCTACTCCGGAAGCTGCCCAATTTAGGCATTGCTGATAAAATTCAAAAGTTGAATGGCACAGCTGCGAATAAATAATTTTATCATTATAAATCGCTACAATTTTATCGGCAATTTGTTCGGCAGGTGTATCAATCGGGAATGTATAACCATTTATACCATTCTCAACTACGGACGGAACCCCGCATACATCCGAAGCTATTGACGGTAGCCCCATCGATGACGCATCAGCGTAAACCAAACCGAACGTTTCGGCTAATGAAGGCATAAAGAAAAAATGTGAAGACTTGAATAATTCAATAAATTTTCTATATTCCGCAGTATTATCTTTGCTTAGAAAACCATGTAGAATTACATTATCTTTTAATTCTAAAGGTATTTCGGGGCTAACTCCTGCTATATGAAGTTTAACATCCGGAATTTTTATTTTCAGTATTTTTAAAGTATCAAATATTTTAGCTCCACCTTTTGATAGCCATTTGTTTGCTGCAAAGAATAGCAAAAGACTTTTACTAAGCTTATTATTAATAATCTCGTTTAATTCTTCTTTTTTTATAAGATTATCAAGTGTACTTCCAAATCTAATTATCTTAATTTTCTCCGAGCTAATATTATAAGATTTTAAAGCTTTATTTTCAGCCCACGCTGAAGGATAGATAATATATTTAGAATTTTCATGAGCTCTTAAATCAAATTTAATTGAATCTTGAATCATTTGATCTGATAACGAAAGATAAAAATAATTTTCATTTAGCAAACCCACAAATGGAGTATCAGTCCAAACAATTATGGGAATGTCAGTTTCTAAAAATGCAATATCAACTGTACCGGGAGCAATTATCAAATCGATATTATCATATTTTTCTAACTTTTGTTTTGCAATTCGCCCAATACTTTTTGTAACAGGCTTATCCATCAATCTATTATAACTGGATTTTTTTATTTTATAGTAATAGAAAGATTTAATTTTAAATATCTTTTGGTATAGGGAGTCTAAATTATCAATTACTATTACATCGTGACCTAAATTTTGAATTGTTTGTAGAATATGATATAAAGCAGAATGATACTTTTTCAAACTTTCTTTTTTATAGTAAGTAACAAAAGCAATTCTGAGTTTTTTATGCTCCATAGTTTTCCTTTATTTATCAACAGTCGGGACAGCAAATGAAAATTTAGAGCCTCTACCCTCTTCAGTTTCAATTATCATTTCAGTATTGCATTTACCGAGTAGCTCTTTACATAATATCAGCCCGAGACCGGTTCCCTTTTCATTAGATGTACCAAGTGTAATTCTGTTTTGAACATCGATTTTGAAAAGATTGGATAATGATTCCGTATTTATGCCTACACCGTTATCTTTAACAGAAATAACAACTTGTGAATTATTATCTCTATTGGCAGAAAGCGAAATTGTGCCTCCCTGATAAGTAAATTTGACAGCATTAGCTAATAAATTTCTTATTACGGTATTAAGTACATTAGTATCGAAATAAGCAGTAATATCCTCATTTATTTCAACTATCACATTAATATTCTTCTGCTCGGCATTTCCTCTGATAATACCGACATTATCTTGGAATATTTCATTTAGATTTATTGGCTCATGCTTGATTTCAATAATGCCACCTTGCACTTTAGACCAGTTTAACAGATTTTGAAGCAATTCATAAATATAGCGAGAAGAATTATGCAGAGCGGTAGCCATTTCTTGAATTTCAGGCTTTTCCATTTCGTCAATATCTTCGCTTAGCATAGCTGTTACACCAAGAAAGCCGGAAAATGGACTTTTTAAATCATGAGCTATTATTGAGAAAAATTTATCTTTTGATGCGTTTAATTGAATCAATTCTTTTTCAGAAACTAATAATTTTTTATTTAGTTTATTAAGCTCAAGAATTTGTTTTTCGATAGTATTTTTGGATTTCATTAAATCGTTTACAAGCTCATCTAAGCGTTCTTTATTATTTTTACGTTCTGTTACGTCTTCAATAACGCCTTCATAATATAATATATTAGAATTGTCTGAAATAGCTCTGCTCGAATCATTAACCCAGATAATTCTGCCGTCGAAAGTTTTTAGCTCGACTTCGTAATTATAAATAATTTCATTAGATTCGATTAAATTTTTCCATGATAAGCGGTCTAATGGATTTTTATAGAATTCCATTACATTTTGCTTCATTAATTCTTCTATGCTTGCGGCACCCATCATTTTAACTAAAACAGGATTAGCATCAATTACCTCGCCGGCAGGAGTACTTCTGTAAACCCCAACGGGAACTCTTTCGAATAGATTCCTATATCGCTCTTCGCTAATTTGAAGCTTGGACTCGGCTTGCTTTCTTTCGGTAATGTCATGAATTATCCCGTCGTAACCAACTATATTATTACTTTTATCTTTTTTCAAACTGGTTACTAATATACAATTAATTGGAGTCCCGTCTTTACGTTTTAGAATTACTTCGAAATTATTAACAAAGCCTTTTCTTAATATTTCTTCTCTAAAGGCATCTCGGTCTTTATTATAATAATATAAACTCGAGCTGTTAAGCGATTTTAATTCATCGGATGAATAACCAAACATATCAATCATAGCCGGATTATAAGCTAATATTTGTCCGTCTAAAGTAGTAAAATATATCCCGTCTTTTGAATTTTGGAATAGCCCGACAAACCTACCATTAATCTCTTTTAGTGAATTTTCGGTATCTTCAAGTCTTTTATCTTTTAGAACTGTATTAATAGCGTTATTAATAACTGAGGGTAAAAATTCATAGAAATTAGGGTCTTTAACAATATAATCCATAGCTCCGAGCTTCATCATGTTAACTGCTACTTTTTCATTCCCATAAGCAGTCATAACAATAAAATAAGGTATTCTACCCAATTTTTCGATGCAATTTTTCATTACATCTTCGCCGGTAGTATCTTCTAAATTATAATCAAGTAATACGATGAGGTCTTTGAATTGCTTAGTAAGCTCCAATAGAATTTCACCATCGGTACTTGAAAAAACTGTGTATTTTAGTTTGCCTAAAGTTTCTTGCAGAAGACCGGCTTGCTCCAAATCATCTTCAATAATTAATATTTTTATTTCTTCGGCTAAATTTAATAATTCAGAATGAAACATACTTTCCTTTGATTACATTACAAGCTAAAAAAAGTTAGACGAATAAGAATTCGCTTTCTTTTTCAATTTATTTGAATTATATTTAATTAATTCATTTTTTCAACTAAATTGTCAAAAAGTCAATTATCTACAATTTTTTCAATTTTCTCTTCTACAAATCAATTTTCTATATAATGATCCAATGAAACGGTAAAAGTAGAACCTTCGTTTAACACACTAAATACGCTAATAGTTCCTCCGTTTCTTTCAATAATTTCTTTACATAGTATCAATCCAAGACCTGTACCTTTTTCATTGTCAGTACCTAAGGTAGTAATATGAGAATCAATCCTAAATAATTTATTCAAATTATCGGGTTTAATCCCTAAACCGAAGTCTTTAATTGAAATGAATACTAAATTATCTTCAACATCAGCACTAACATGAATTTCAGTATCATAATGAGAAAACTTAATAGCATTGCTAATCAAATTATTTAATACGGATTGAATCATAAATCTGTCTGCATAGCAATAAATCTTTGCTTTAATATTATTTATTACTTTAAGGTTTTTTTTATCTGAAACATTTCTCTGAATAGCAATTACTTCATTAATTAAATGAGTAATATCAATTTTCTCTTTATGGATTTCTAAACGATTAGTCTGGATTCTTGCCCAATGCAATAGATTTTCAATCATAGAATACTGATTTTTTAGAGATGTATTCAATTTTCTTACTAAATCAACTATTTCTTCTATGTTAAGAGAATCTTTTTCATTAATAATCAAGCTTGTTAATCCTAAGAGACCCGAATACGGACTCTTCAAATCATGCGAAATAATTGAAAAGAATTTATCTTTTGAAGCGTTCAGCTCTGATAATTTTTGATTTTGTTCGTTTATAATATCACGAGATTTTTTAATTTCTAATTGAGTGAACACTCTGGAAACTAATTCGGAAGCATTAAAAGGCTTAGTAACATAATCGACGGCTCCGACATCAAAACCCTTCACTATATCATCGGTTTGGGTTTTAGCAGTTAAAAAGATTATTGGTATATCTCTGTTAATTTCACTTTCTTTAAGAATCTGACATACCTGATAGCCGTCCATACCGGGCATCATAATATCAAGCAGAATTATATCAGGCTTTTTATAATCAATAGCTTCTAATGCCTGCTGACCATTTGTAGCAAATCCGACATCTAATCCGTTAGACATAAGTATATTACCCAATACCTGTAAATTTTCCGGTATATCATCTACTATTAAAACAGTAGAATTTTCAGCAATATTAATTCTATATTTATTATCTGCATTCATTATAAAATTCTTTTATTCTTCAAACTATCTACTAATATATAAAAATTTGACATAATTTGCACGATTTTGTCAATTTTAAAACCATTACTTTGTGTAATTAATTCTTCTGAATACGCTCTAAGTATTTTAATATTATATATATCTGAAAGTGCAATTAATTTTTCGGCAAATTCTTTGATTTTGGAAATATATAAAGACTTTTTAATAGATTCATAAAATGGAATAATATTAATTTCTAATTCTGCAAAAAACTCATTAGGAATATAATCAACAACTTCGGACAGAGCCAATTCAAAATCACTTTTATTTTCTATTACAAAAGATTTAGGCTTATTAACTTTGTGAGGCAGGTATTTAATTAATTCATTAACTAATTGAATTTTACTAACAGGCTTTCTAAGGTAGCTGTCAAATAAATTCATAATCTTACTTACTTCTTCCTTCATCGCTGAAGCAGTAAGAGCAATTATTGGAATGTCTATTAAGCCTAACTCATTTTTAATTATTTCCGTAGCTCTATACCCATCCATATATGGCATGTGTAAGTCCATTAATATTAAATCAGGTAGTTCGGTTTTAACAGCTTCAACGGCTTCCAGCCCATTTTTTGCTTCAGATAATTGAAGATTGAAAGGCTTTAGAAATAACTTTACTACCTGTCTATTAGTACTTACATCTTCAACTAATAATATTTTCGAATAATCAAAAGTAATTGAGCTAATTTCATCAACTTGCACTGATTTTTTATCATTTGATACAGCGGCAATTTTTACCTTAGGTAAAGTAACTCTGAAAGTGGAGCCCTGCCCTACATTACTAATTAATTGAATATTACCGTTCATCATATTTACTAATCTTTTTGTGATAGTAAGCCCAAGACCTGTACCGCCATATTTCCTTGTACTTTGCCCTTCTTGCTGCTTAAATGCTTCAAAAATGATTTCCTGCTGGTCTGCCGGAATCCCTATTCCGGAATCCGTTACATCTATTAGTATATCAAGCTCGCTACCTTCAATGTAATCTTTTGCACTAAGCCTGACTTCTACTTTGCCTTTCTCTGTAAATTTAATAGCATTACCAACCAAATTAAACAGTACCTGTCTTAATCTGGTTTCGTCCATAAGCATTGAATTCGGTATATTGGGGTCAACAGTAACATCAAATTTCAAACCTTTTGCATCTGTTTTAATCAAAAATATCTGTTGAATTTCTTCAATAATATCCTTAGGATTTATTGGCTCATAAATAATATCTAATTTACCGGATTCGATTTTTGATAAGTCCAATATATCGTTAATTAAATCCAAAAGTCCTTTACCGCTGTTGATTATTCCATCAATGTAATCTTTATGCTTTTCAAACCCGTCAAGCTCTTCTTTTAATAATTCAGAGAAACCAAGTATTGCATTCATCGGAGTGCGAATCTCGTGGCTCATATTAGCTAAGAATTCTGTTTTTGAAGCATTTGCAGCTTGAGCATGAATTTTAGCCAGCTCCATCAACTTCATATCTTCATCTCTTTCAATCGCAGAACCAATAGCAGCAGAAGCAATCATTAAAATTGATATTTCTTGGTCAAGCCAAATTCTTTCTTTAATAGTATCATCAAAACCAATAAATCCCCATAACAAATCTTTAACAAAAATCGGAATAATTAGTAAGGATTTAATTTCATGTTCGGTTAATAACAATCTGTCAAACTCTGGTACATCTTTTACTAAAGAAGTATATGATTTTTTTGATTTAAGTGTCGTGTAAATCGACGGCATCAATAAATCCATACGAAATTTGTCATAAATCGAATTATTTATCTGTGGAATAACTCCCGGACTACACCATTCGCTATTTTCTTTGAAATACTCTATATTATTTATTTCATCAACATTTCTTTGAAAAATATAGACTCTATTTACATGAGTTACATTGCCGAGAATTCTCACAATATCGTCAAGAATTGGCAGATACTCTTTTGATTCCAAAAGCATAGTTGATATTTCAGCTATTCCTTTAAGTACTTTATCTTCAGCTTCACGCTTTAGAGTTAGCATTTTCTGAATAGTTACATCTCTACTTATCCCAATTACACCGTTGAGTGAGTAATTAGAATCGTAAAAAGGTGTTCGTATTGTATCAAATAAAAATTGTTCTCCATTTGGAAATTTCAGCCATTCCTCTTTTCGAATCGCATCTCCGGATTGCAATACTGAATTATCTTCTTCGATTAATACTTTAGAAATTTCGTTCGGAAATACCTGATTATCATTCATTCCCAAAATTGCACTATCCGGCATTCCGGCAAACAGTTCAAAAGCTGAATTACAAGCTATATAATTGCCCAGCATATCTTTAATATAAATCAAATCAGGAATAGAGTTTATCAAAGACCATAGCATTGCTCTTTCTTTAAGTATGGTATCTTCGGCTTTCTTGCTATTAGTAATATCCTTAAAGAAAAATATAAATCTGTCATTTGATAATCTAACAGTATCAATAACTACATCAATTATACTTGAATTGGCAAGTTTAAGCTTTTTATTTAGCACTAAATTAGAATAAATTTCCATCTGTGCTAATGATGTTTTAACTTTTTTTATGTCATCATCGATTAAAACCTTGTCAACAGTCATTAATTTGAGTTCGTCTTCGGTATATCCTAAAATATTAATCGCTGACTTGTTAAACTGAATAAACGAAAAAATAGTATCTAAAATTATTATGCCATCTGGAGCATTATCAATATAGTCTTTATATTTTTTCTCGCTTTCGATTAAGGATTTTTCCGTAAGTATTCTCTCGGCAATTTCCTGCTCTAATACCTTATTGGCAGTACTTAACTCTTCGGTTCGCTTATTTACAATTTCAGATAGGTGAAGACTATGGTCGGCTAATGCCTTCTGCATATTTCTATATTCGGTAATATCATTGACCATACCTACTATATACTTCTTTTCATCATAATCGTTTAAAAATGATACTTTAGAAGTGTGCAAGATATGCTCGATGTTTTGTTTATCAACATATTCTACTTCGGCAGTAATTTTTTTATTGGAATTCAGGACTTCATCATCAGTATCCCAATATTGCTCTCCTTGCTCTTTAGAAAAATAATCAAAATCTGATTTATTAAGCATATCAATACTGTCTATTCCCATTATTTCGGAATATGCCTTGTTCATATATATCCAGCTATGATTATCATTTTTAACAAATATCGGATTCGGAATCACATCTAATACGTTATTAAGAAATTTTTTAGAGGCATTAATTTCAAATTCAGCTTTTTTTAGTTCAGTAATATCAATTATTGCGGTATGTATCAAAATTTCGTTATATGTTTCGTCTTCATAAGGCAGCGATTCTAATCTAAAATATTTAATTTCATTATTTTCAGTACGTTTAAGCTCACAAAATACTTTATCCGAACTGCTCATTAATTCTATCAAATGATGCTTTAGTGAGTGTGTACTTTCTTCATCAATAATACTATATAAGCTTTGCTGTAAAATTTGAATTTTACTAACATTAAAATAATTCAAAAATGTCTGATTGATATCTATGATTGTTCCCTTTTTGTTCATAGTCAAATAGCAAATTGGTGCAAAATCATATAAGCGACTATAACGCTTTAGAAGGGATTCTAATTCATCACGTGTGCGAATTAGCTCTTCGTTCTGAAGTTCTAATTCGTGATAGTATATTTGAAAGTCCTGCATTATATTTTTCAGAGTTGTAACGTCTTCTTTATCTGATTCATTAACAATGGCTTTTCGGACTAATGTTTCAACTTTATTCTTCAATTGCTCTAATTGATAGAAATCTTGGATTGTAATCATTTTTATTATAAATTTTTCTCTATTAACAAAAAAATGCAATATAAGACCTTTTTAGTAATTTTCAAAATCAAATCTATCATTTTAAATATTACTTAATTTATTTGTTTTTTTATAAGTTCAGAGAATTATCACTAAATTGAATATTCCTATTTTGTGTATATTAATATTAATACTTTATTTATTATTATATTAGCATTATCAACACATAATGAATTCCTATTTTATTTTTCTGATGATATGACTTAACAAATTAAAGATAATAATGATTAGCTAACTAATAAGCAAATCCGAATATTAATAACATAAAAAAACAAGAAAGATACAATTTCCACAATTAAATTTATAAACAAACGTTTAATTTTTATTTGAAATATGGATAGGGATAGAAATGAATTCGGGAAATATAAAAAACGAATTAACTCAGAAAATATCGAATATATTAGACAGTGATTTATCAATGCACTTAGGTGAATTAAACTCAATTAAAGCAATAGAAGTTAGCGATAGTCAAACAGATATTACAATTGAGCTTATTGCTCCTTATCATTTGATAAAGGCAAATATCGACTCTGATATCAGGGCAATATTAAACAATTCAATACCTGATTTAAAACATAATATTAGAATTATTGAAAAGCCTATAGATACACAAAATAGAAGCTTTCTTAAAGAAGTGAAAAATATTATTGCAGTGGCTTCCGGTAAGGGTGGTGTCGGCAAATCTTCAATAGCGGCTAATATTGCAATTTCTCTGGCTAAAACCGGTGCAAAAGTGGGAATTTTAGACGCGGATATTTATGGACCGAGCCAACCGACTATGTTTGGATTAGTTGGTGAAGCTATGGAGCTTCTTGAAATGGAAGATGGTAAAGCTTTAGCATTGCCTAATTCAAATTATGGAGTCAAAGTAGTATCAATGGGATTTATGATGAATGCTCAAGATGCCGCAATTCTGCGAGGACCGATGCTTGCAAATTATTTTTCTATGCTATTTGAACAAGTTGAATGGGGAGAGTTGGATATATTAGTTTTGGACTTACCTCCCGGAACCGGCGATATACAATTGACGATGACTCAGAAGTTACCCTTAACCGGTGCACTAATAGTAACTACTCCTCAAGAAATTTCTCTAATTGATGTAAGACGCTCAATTGCTATGTTCAACAAGGTAGATGTTAATATATTGGGGATAGTTGAAAACATGAGTTATTTTTCACCGGAAGATGCACCGAACAAAAAATATTATATATTCGGAGAGGGTGGTGGCAGAAAAATTGCAGGGGAGTATTATGTCGAATTATTAGGTGAATTACCGATTGATATTGAAATGCGTAACGGAAACGACAATGGCAAACCCATTTCGGCAACAGCCCCCGATTCTGTCCAAGCTAAGATTTTCGAAGATATAACAAAAAAACTGATTAAACAGATTAGAAAAGCAAATTTTAAATTGAATGATTCTAAATTAGAAATTGAAATGTAATTTATGTATAGACAAATAGATATAGAAGACAGAATAAAAGAATGCCTACACTCAATTGAACCATTTTTGATTCAAGACGGTGGCGGTGTCGAATTTGTCAGGTATGAATATGATACAGGGGTTGCCGAAGTTCGTCTTAATGGGAACTGTGCTACATGCCCATTATCATTAATGACATTAAGAGCAGGAATAGAGAGATATTTAATTAATGCTATCCCTGAAATCAAGCGTGTAGAGAGAGTCTTATAGAATATATTTTTTGATATTTTTTAAATTAATCAAAAAAGTATTTGCACATAAATCAAAAATACCTTATATTTGTATTCTCTTTTAAGGGTTGATAATTCGTATAAAGAGAATTTGATTTTAAAAAGAATGTAAGATTAGCCGGAGTAGCTCAGTTGGTTAGAGCACCAGAATCATAATCTGGGTGTCGGGGGTTCAAATCCCTCCTCCGGTACACAAAAAACCTTTGAAAAATAAATATTTTCAAAGGTTTTTTTTATGTTTCCTATTCCCCACGCTCACGCTGATGCGTGGGGATGATTACTCTCACTATCCATAGATAATCTTAAAGCTCTCTCCTTCGGAGAGGTTTTGGGTGAGGTTGAAAGATTTTCGGTTACCCTCTTTACTACGCAGAGCGTAGTATGGAGGCGTGCGTATTCACATTTCCCTAATCCCCTATCCCCGAACCCCTATCCCCTACATAGTAGTAATTTCTATTTATCACCGGCAAGCGAGGCTTCTTCGACTTCGACAGTATCATTAACATTTTTCACATTTTCTCTTAAAAAGAAAAGACCACCCAAAACCATTTGAACCAAATAATTAATTCCGTGAGTAAGAGTAGCATACGCCATTGCTTCAACCGAAGAAATACCATAAATTGTAACCATTGCACCTTGTATAGCAACATGATAGAGTCCTATTGCTCCCGGAGTAGGAGAAACCGTAGTTATTACCCCGGAAACTACAATCATCAAAATCGCATCTTGAAAGCCCAGATTAGCTGTGTTCTGAAATCCGAAAGAGAAAAACATAAAATACATGGGTAAAGTATATAATAACCAAATCAATAAGGATTCGCCTATTAACATTAGATATTGTGATGGTGATTTTATAATAGATAACCCAACAACAAATTTTTCGTATATGCCGGATACTTTTTCATAAAACTTCAAAGAGAATGGTTTAATAATTTTAAGCAGAAATCTCAAGGTAGGAGGATAAAATGCCAATACCAATATGGCTAAAAACATTAGCCCAAAAAGCATAATACGTTTAGTATCAATATATTCTGCCGGTAAGCCTTTCATTACTTTTTCACTTAAAAATATAAAAGTACCGGCTAACATCAGAACTAATGTTAATAAATCAATGAATCGCTCCACTACTATAGTCGCCAATGCTGACGAATAAGATACTTTCTCTCTGCGGCTAAAAGTATAGGGTCTTATAAACTCACCTCCGCGAGGCGAAATACCATTAAGTGCATAGCCGACCATCACAGATGAAAATAAATTCCAAGTAGAAACACCTTCTTTTATTGGTTTCAATATTCTCTTCCAGCGAACGGCTCTAACCCAGTGAGATAAGATAATAACAGGTATAGGCAATAATACCCATAGATAGTTAGCATTTAAAATAATTGACCAGAGTTCGTTTAGATTAATATCTTTCATCGAATAACGCACACATGCTATTAATACAATAATTGCGAGCAGTATTCGGGCTATTGACTTGAATCTTTCTTTCATATTTTCTATACGGATACCTAATAAATAAACCATAAAATTAAATCTTTTTTTTGATTAAAAAAAGAAATAATTTTATGATATGTGATTTATTCTTAAAACTAATTAAAAATTCCGATATATATTTCGTATTTGATGTATTTAAATATTTATTTGTAACTTTTTATTTTTTTTATTTTAAAATATAAAATATTTCTTGGATTTTAATTTGAATTTATTTATATTGAATTATATTTATAATGGATATTAAAAGATAGCAAGTAATCTTTATTATATATAAGAATATTCTATTATTATCTTGAGGGAATTATGAAAAACGTTTTTTTTATACTCGTTGTGTGTTCCACAATATTGGGTTCGGCTACAGCGGCTGAAGTAAAATTATTATGGGATTATAATCCACCGAACAAAATCGGCACTCTGATTGCCGATAGAGATGCCAATTTTATTTTTGACAAAAATAGTTCAATAATGATTGACCAAAACAACGGAGAAATCGATACACTTGAAAACTTAAATCTTCCTTCCGATTTAACAACTGATTTACAAGGTAATGCCTTTAAAGTAATTGATACTAATACGCTATTTATTTTTAATTTCTATACAAATTCAATTACGAAAAAAGATATTAGCTTTATTGATTTCGGTACTAACAAATATTCAGCACTAAATACTAATATAATAGCGGTCTTTGATAATCCAACAGCAGGAACAACATTATATGACATTGATAATAAAACCATACTAAATGAATTTAGCCTTGCTACTCATTATCCGAATAACGGATTTAAAAGCTCACCAAGTGGTAATTTAGCATTATTCCATTATGGTTATGATTTTTTCCTTTATAATGCTAAAGAAAACAAGATAGAATATAAAACATTTTTCGATACGGATACTTTTAGTTTTTCATATTCAAGCTTTGTAAATGATTCTGTTATCATTTTCGGTGATTTGGAGAGGACTATTTGCATTAATGCCTTAAATGCAGAACCGGTTTGCATAATACAAAAACAAATAACACCTAATTACCTTTACGGAGCAGACAGTTTAAGTATTTCTAATTCAGGAAACTCTTTATTTCTTTTTAATTATTATACCGGTGCAACTACTGATTTAGAACCGATAGATAAAAATCCGATTTTATTTAAACAAACCGCTGAAGGCATACTCGGTTTTTTCACATCTCCCTACAGTATCTATACTTATAATTATAATACAAAAGCTTTTGATACGATTTATCAAATCAAATTCACTATTGACTCAAATAAAATCAAATACTTCCCTGCTTATGTCAATGAAGAGCTCAATACATTTATCTCACCGGATATTTATGAATCACTTTACAAAAGCATAGATTGCACTAATACGGAAATCCAAAGCGATATTCCTAATTTTTATAGTATTCTCTATTATTCACCCGAATATTATTTTGCTTTGAAGTCGTACCGTGGACTTATGTATAAAGTAAATTCCGAAACTAATTCGATAATTGACTCGTTACCGCCAATTAGCTTATATCCATATTCTTACGAAGACCTAAATGATAAATATTTATTAGCTCATAATTATTCAACACAAATGTACAATATATTTTGGCAATATTCAAGGGAGCCGATACTTGCAACTTACGGCTACAGTAATGTCTATGACTGTGCTTCATTTGACAAAATAAATCCCGATGCTTTTTTTTCATCCAATATGCTGACTTTGTTTTTGAGATTTTTACCTGATACAAATGTTGTATTTACAGATACTTCCGGAATAATTTCCAATATATCAACACTTTCTGATAATAAAACAGTATTTTATACAAAATCCGACAATCCTACATTATTATACAAACATAATGTGTTTACTGATTATACTGAAACAATAAGCTTTGATATTAATATAGATAATATGTTTATCTCTAAAGATAATTATTTTATTGCTTTAGTAGATACTGATACTAAATCGGCTAAAATTTATAAAACAAAATACATAAGCAATAAGGAGCTCGTTGCCGAAATCCCCCTACTTTATAATAACTTATTCTTTAGTGATAATTTCAAATATGTGTTCAGTAGGACTATTAACGACGATGATTGCAAGTTTAACTGCTATCAGATTATATTCGATGATACTGATGCAGTTATTGATGAACCTTTTAACAGATTGACTATGAATTTATCGCCTAATCCGGCTGATAATGAGCTTAGTATTAGCACTAATTCCGGAGAATTGATTGAGAAAATTGAAATATTCAATAATTTGGGACAATCAATTTCAGTATATAATAATGTCCTAAGTCCTTCATTTAGGATTGATATTTCAAAATACTCAATTGGTACTTACTATGCGGTAATTAATGGTATTACAAAAACATTTATTAAAGTCGGTTTATAATTATGATAATTATTTAAGGAAATAAATTATGAAAAAGTTTATTTTATTATTCATTCTATCAATTGGATTTTTTAACACAATTAAAGCAGCAGATTATGAGCAAGTGTGGAGTTATTTGCCTCCATCACCATATAAATCAATAAAAGCAATATTCGGTGGCAAGTATCTGTATGAAAGCCAATATTCGGTCATATATGACATGATGAATCTCAATGCTACTCCTGATACAATAATTCAATTACCTACAAAATTTAAAACAAATAAAAACTTTGATGTATATGGATTATTAAATAATAATTCCTTTTTTAGATATAATTACAGTACGAATAAATCTGAAGAAATTGCTTTGGACTTCGGTATCGATAGCAATTTCTACAATATTATCGATTATACTAATCATCATATCGGTATTTATCAAGACATTAAGCTGGGACTTAAAATTTTCGATATTGACAGTAACAAGGTAATTCGTGAATTTAATTTTTACAATTCTATGCCTGTGGAAATTTACCAATTCTCGCCGGACGAAACCCAACTCCTATTTACTTACAAAAATACTATTTTTATCTATGACATCGCTTTAGACAGCATAGTCCTCCAAAAAACATTTACTGATATACCTCAGTCTCAGTATTTAGACCATGCAGTATGGTTAACAGATTCAAGTATTGTACTTGCATCTTTTAAAAACACGATTACAATAAATCCAAAGTCAGGAGAAATAAAGCACAAAACAGATAGATTGATTACTTTTAATTATCAACTGATGGGTTCGGATAGTATTTACGTTCGTTCTACTAATTATAATATTTATTTTTATAATTATATAAATGGACATATCGATTCAGTTTATAAGTACAATAATCAAACCACTTGTTTTGTACTAATTAATAATAAACCGTCTTACTTCACTATTACTGATAATTCAATACTCTATCAGAATATTATTGATTCTAATAACTATACATTAACGTCGTTTACTATTAATACAAAAGCACAATATTTAAGCGATTACAATCCTAAATCAATAATTAATAATGATTTTACGAAAGCTATTGTAAAATCTTATAGCCAAGCAGTTAATAAGAATATATATTATTTAATAGATTTTGAAACCGGAGAAATTAGTGACTCAATTACAATCCCCTTAAACAATCTATATATATATAACAAGGATTTCTTCCGATCTACCGGTGGCGGACAAAATAAATATTATCAATATGATTCTAAAACGAAACAAATCACTGACTCAATTGATCCGGTAAACAGTGACTTATGGAAAATATTCGATTTAAATGAAAAATTTGTATTATCAAAATTGAATGTTGGTAACGAAATTAATGTAATTGATTTAAAAACCCAAAAAAGCATTCTTGAGACTGGAGCCGATAATTACTATTCTTATCTTTCAAAAGATAATCAGAATGTACTATTTGCATCTCTAAATGATTCAGTTAGTGTAAGAATACTGCCGGATACTAATACTCTATTTAAATATAAAAGGTACGAAATATCTTCTATAATAGCACTCCCTGATAACTCGTCGCTGATGTATATTAAAAAAGATAATATGAAAAAGCTATATATTCATAACCTTAAAACTAATACTATAGCCGAGATGATTTTTGATTTCAATATTTACTCTCCTAAAGTTTCTATCAATAACAGATATTTCGCTCTTAAAGACTCTATTAATCGCAAACTTCATATTTATTCTATGGATTCGAAGATAAAAGAATTAACAATTCCCCTATTTGATAATGTAATCAGTACTGTACATAATTCTGCGGATTTTAAGTATTTTATTGTTAAATCATCAGAACTGCAATATAGTAAGAGTATTTGTTATAAATTAGATTTAGCAAATCTAAGTGTTAGCACTGATAAGCCTGAAGAAAGAGCTTTATCAATTTATCCGAATCCTGCTACTAACCTATTAAATATAAGTTTACAAAATAACCTTATAATCAAGGATATAAAAATTTACAATTTAACCGGCGAGTTAATCAACCAATTTAATAATGTTAATGCAGAAAGATTTGAAATAGATATAAGCAATTACCCGCTTGGTTCTTATTATATTTCAGCAGACGACAAATGGGAAATGTTTGTAAAAGCTGATTAATATATTGTCAATGTCATTCCGCAGGTTTCTGTACCTGTGGTAATTATTTTTTGCAAATTTTTAATCCTCAGCCCTACGCTCCGCGTAGGGCTGAATTTACGGGCTTGGTCTTTCTCTTACGCATAAATAGGAGATAGAAATTATATAACTATCCAAAATTTTACAATTCAACTATCGTTACTCCATCGCCGCCCTCGGTCAAATCGCCTAGCCTAAATTTAATTACAGACGGATGCTCCGACAAATACTCGTGAACGGCATGACGCAATGCACCGGTACCCTTGCCGTGGATAACAGTTAATATATTTACATTGCTAACCAAAGCATCATTTATCAAATCGTCGATTTCTCTGATAGAGGCTTCGGCTCTCTTTCCGCGTAGGTCAAGACGTGTCTGAGCATCAAATTTCAAATAATTGGAATATTCTTTTTTTAGTTTATCTTTCTTTTTTGTTTTAATTAGTTGATTAGTCGGCATGCGGAATTTAACTCCGTTGAAATCGACTAAAGCCATTTTACCGTTATCGTCAATGAATATAACTGTACCGACAGAATCGGAATCTTCGATAGTAACTACATCACCTTCAGCTAATTTATCTGGTTCAGCTGGAATTGTGTTTTTATTGTCGTTCTTCTTAACTTTATTTTCAAGATTTTGTTTCTCGGTTTGGAATTCTTTTTTTACCTCGGCAACTGCTTTCTGCTCTTCACGAATTTCACGAACAGTTTTTTCAATAAGAGCATTTGCAGAATTCAATACTTCAAGGGCTTCTTTATGAGCTGTATCAATTAGTTCTTTTTTCTTGAGTTTAATTTCTTTCAGCTTAGTTTCATATTCAATTCTAAGCTTTTCAGCTTTCATTTTCTCTTGAGCAGCAATTAACTTCAACTGCTCGGCTTCTTGTTTATATTGCTGAAGTAGCGAAATACTTTTTTCTAATTCGGAATGCCCCCCGCCTAAGAATTTATCAGCTCTTTCTAATACCAATCTATTAAGCCCAAGGCTCTTAGCCAGAGCAAAGGCATAGCTATTGCCGGGAATACCGGATAAGTATTTATAGGTTGGTTTTAGCTTTTTGTCATCAAATTCCAGCGACGCATTTTCGATTTCTTCGCGATTGAGAGAATATGTTTTCAGTGATGATTGATGCGTAGTAACAATAAAAAATGCGTTTAATGCAATAAATGTATCCAATATACCTGCCGCAAGAGCTGCACCTTCGTAAGGGTCTGTACCGGAGCAAATCTCATCAACTAATACAAGCGATTGAGCCGTACAGCACTCGACAATATTTTTAATTTGGATAATTTGCGAGCTAAAAGTAGATAAATCGTGCTCAATTGATTGATTATCGCCTATAGATGAATAAATCATACGAAAATTGGTTTTACATACACCGAGGGGGAATATACCGCTCAGAGCCATTGCAATATTAATACCTATACTTTTCAGTGCTACGGTTTTACCACCGGCGTTTGGACCGGATATCAACTGACCGCGTTTTTTATCGTTAAATTCTGCACTTAGTGGGATTACATTATTAATATTTTTCCCATGGCATAGTAAAGGATGGCGAATGTCTTTTAGATAAATTTCGTTTTCGTCGGAAATATTCGGTTTAATTCCACCAAAATCAAGAGCATATTTTGCCCTTGCCATTATTGAATCCAGATGGATAATTATATCATAAGACATTAATAATTGTCGTGCATCTTGCCCGATTTCCTGAGTCAGATTCTGAAGTATTTTGTATATTTCACGTTTTTCTTCGCTCATTAGCATTGAAATTTCGTTATTCATCTCAAATGTCTCACTCGGTTCTAAAAACACAGTCGAACCGGTCTGTGAGACGTTATGAATAATTCCGGGTACATGCCTCTTATGCTCGGCTTTAACAGGAATCACAAAACGTCCGTCTCGAATAGAGATAAACTCTTCAGTAACCATATCGTCTTTGACTACATTTGCTAATATTTTTTCTAAACGCTGACGCAGTCTATGAGATTTTTCTATAATTTCTCTTCGGATTCGCATAAGCTCTCTTGAAGCAGAGTCCTTAATCTCGCCGTTTTCATCTATAGCGTCACTAATATGCTTTTCTAATAGTTTGTTCTCAAATAATGGCTCTACCCTATCCCATATTACTGGATATTTATCTCGCCTAAGCGAGAAATAAATTTTCAAGCTACGAGACTGATTCATGAGCTGACACAATTTTAAAATCTCTCCGGAAGTAAGTACCGCATTAGTAACCAAGGATTTATGTAATTTTGTTCTTACATCGTCTATACCATCATAAGGGATTTCATCATCGGCGACTAAAATGGAAACCATCTGCTCGATAAGTCCGTATTCATCATTTAGAAATTGATTATCATCGGTAGGCTCCAAACTTGTAATAATCTCTTTAGCTGATTCACTAAGTGCATATTTTGCGACATAATTAAGCAATGATTCAAATTCCAATTGCCTAAGAGCTAAATTCTGTAAAGTTTTTTCATCTGTCATAAGTATATATAATTATTTAATAAATATTTTCAAATAAAATCAAGTAATTAATTAGACGAATGTAAGCTACTTTTTAATGTTTTTAAAATTCATTTTATAACTATAAAATACAATATTCCTGCATATTGAGGGGTGGCATCGCGAAGCGATGACGGGGTGGGTTCTTTCTTCGGAATTGGGAAGTAGGAAATAGGAATTAGGAATTTGCTCGTCTCCTTACTACGCTCTGCGTAGTAAGGCTACTCTTCCAACAGCGTTAGATGTTGAACATCTGTAGAATATATTTTGCACTTCCTTTTTCTTTCTTTTACAAATCTATTTGTATTAGGAAATAATGAAGAAATTGATTAAGCGATATATAAACAACCCACAGGTTTAACTACGGGTTGTTTAATAAAAAGCAATATGGATGGTAACTTAGTAAGATTCATATTCTCAATCTTTTATATTCTTTAAAGCTCTTTTACCAATGAAATAGAATATTACTAAGCTTAAACCAATACAAATAGTAATTGATGAACCCATAGCTACTGGACCTTCAAAATGGAGAACCCAGTGCAAATAATTAGCTACTAAAAATCCAACACCAAAACCGATTAATATCATGCCGATTTTTAAAAATATAAGTAGATAGATTGACAGCTTGTTTTTTGTTGATTTAGCCGGAGAATTATATCCCCACACTAAATTTGGGTCTATATCTTTGTCCATAATTGCCATTCTTTCTTTGTGCCTTGTGCTGATATTTAAATAAAATATTGCATAAATTGTCGCACATATCATCAGAAATACTAAAACGCCTTCCATATTATTACCTCATAAATTTTAAATATTTTCTTTTCAAAAATAATAACGCTATATTTTAATATAAAGTTGCAAAAAATATTATTATATTTATATTGCAACTATTTTATAATATTAAGCGTTCTTATTGATATATGAAAGTATCAGAAGACATAGAAATAATTAAGCAAGTACTTAACGGTAATACAAGTGCTTACAAAAGTATTATTGACAAGCATAAAAACTCTTGTTTTAATTTAGCATATAGAATTCTCGGTAATCGCCAAGATGCTGAGGAATGTACAGCCGATGCTTTTATTAATGCTTTTAATGCTTTAAAAAATTATAATAATAATTTTAAATTTCGCTCTTGGCTAATGAAAATTACTTTTAACAGAGCAATTTCTATGAGAAGAAAAAAGAAAATCCCTATACAGCAAATCGAAAATGAAGACGAATATTCTTATATACAAGATTCAGTTGAGACTTACAGTCAAATATTTTCAGCAGATAAAAAGATGATAATTGACAATGCTCTAAGCTGTTTGGATAATGAATCGCGAGCTATAGTAAATCTCTTCTATTATGAAGAGTTTAGCTTAGAAGAAATTTCCGATTTGGTCAATTCAAATATAAACACTGTAAAATCTAAACTATTTAGAGCAAGACAAAAAATGAAATCTGCAATTAATCGTTTCTATCAAAATGAAGAAAAAAATATGGTGCTATAATGAATGATAAAGATTTTAAGTTGTTATTTAAAGAGACTTCCGTAGAATTAGCTGATGATTTCTCGGATACTTTAATGCAAAAAATTAATTTGCAGCATAAGACTGCAAAATCCGTAATATTTACAAATATTAAAATTGTAAATATTATTCTATCTGCTATCATCAGTTTAGGGCTGATTATCTATTATTTTCTTTATCAGGAAGTTAGCTCTGAATTGTCTCAATTTATATCAAAATTCACTAATAATATAAATATTGATTTTACAAAAATATTTACCTTAGACATTTCTAAAACCATACTATATATTTGTCTTTTAGTACTTTTTGTTTTAGTATTTGATAAAATATTATTTCGTTTATTTAATCGCAAAAACTAAATATTGACTTCGTTCAGAATGACAAATTTTAGACTGTTTTATTCAAGCATATTAAAACTTTCATTTTACCAATATTCAACATCTAATGATGTTGGAACAGTAGCCTTACTACGCAGAGCGTAGTAAGGAGACGAGCAAATTCCTAATTCCGAACATCAATCCCCATGAATTAAGAACCATCCCGTCATCGCTTCGCGATGCCACCCCTCCAATGGATGGGAATTTGAAGAAATAGCTACAAAACACCAGCTCTTATTATCCAAATATTCTCTTTAAGCCCTCTCCTTTGGAGAGGGTTTGTTTGAGGTTGAAAGATTTTCAGACACCAGCCACACTACGCAGAGCATAGTAAGGAGACGAGCAAATTCCTAATTCCGAACCTCTATTCCCATGAATTAAGAACCACCCCGTCATCGCTTCGCGATGCCACCCCTCCAATTGGAGGGGAATTTGAAGAATAGTCTATAAAGTGTTACCCATATCTTCAATATATAATCTTAAAGCCCTCCCCAAGGGGAGGGTTTGGGTGGGGTTGGAAGATATTCGCCACTAACCACACTAAGCAGAGCATAGTGCGAAGACGTACAAAAAAGCATTCGAAGTGAAGAAAGAAAAAGGGAGTGCCGCCTTTTTTTCTACCAATATTCAACATCTAACGCTGTTGTAAGAAAAGAATCGATTCCAGTTTCTACTTTCTATTTCCTAATTCCGAACCTCTATCCCCATGAATTAAGAACCACCCCGTCATCGCTTCGCGATGCCACCCCTCCATTTGAGGTGAATTTGAAGATTTGCTACTAAACAGTTACCTCTATCATCAATATACAATCTTTAAGCCCTCTCCTTTGGAGAGGGTTTGGGTGAGGTTGGAAGATTTCAGACACCAGCCACACTACGCAGAGCATAGTGCGGAGACCTGCAAAAAACATTCGAAGCGAAGAAAGAAAAAGGGAGTGATAGCTTTTATTCTACCAATATTCAACAGCTAACGCTGTTGGAAGAGTAACCTTACTACGCAGAGCGTAGTAAGGAGACGAGCATATTTCTATTTCCTATTTCCCAATTCCCGAACCCCTATCCCCGAACCCCAAATTAAGAACCACCCCGTCATCGCTTCGCGATGCCACCCCTCCATTGGAGTGGAATTTGAAGATTTGCTAATAAACTGTTACCTCTATCATCAATATAAAATCTTTAAGCCCTCTCCTTTGGAGAGGGTTTGGGTGAGGTTGAAAGA
This sequence comes from uncultured bacterium, assembly GCA_942493235.1. Lineage (GTDB taxonomy): Bacteria > Bacteroidota > Ignavibacteria > Kapaibacteriales > UBA2268 > ENR-C587. Next base: position 2,928,133 of record OW818676.1, read on the forward strand.
TTTTCAGACACCAGCCGCACTACTCAGAGCGTAGTATGGAGACCTGCAAAAAAACATTCGAAGAGAAGAAAGAAAAAGGGAGTGCTAACTTTTTTTCTACCAATATTCAACAGCTAACACTGTTGGAAGAAAAGAATTGATTCCAGTTTCTATTTCCTATTTCCCAATTCCCGAACCCCTATCCCCGAACCCCAAATTAAGAACCACCCCGTCATCGCTTTGCGATGCCACCCCTCCATTTGAGGTGAATTTGAAGATTTGCTACTAAACAGTTACCTCTATCATCAATATACAATCTTTAAGCCCTCTCCTTTGGAGAGGGTTTGGGTGAGGTTGAAAGATTTTCAGACACCAGCCACACTACGCAGAGCGTAGTAAGGAGACGTAAAAAAAAACATTCGAAGAGAAGAAAAAAAAGGGAGTGCTAACTTTTTTCTACCAATATTCAACAGCTAACGCTGTTGTAAGAAAAGAATCGATTCCAGTTTCTACTTCTTACTTTCAACTTAATAAACATTATAACTTTCAACTTTATAACTTTATAAACTGAATCAGGCAAGCTTTTCTTTTACAATTCTTTGAACCATATTGCCATCAGCTTTTCCAGATAATTGCTTCATAGCAGGACCCATTACTTTACCCAAATCTTTCATACCCTCTGCCCCGACTTCGTTTATAAAATTAGAAATAAAAATGTTTACTTCATCTTCGGTCATTTGTTTAGGCAGGAATTCTTCGATAATAGCGAGTTCTTTGCTTTCTTTATCCGACAGTTCGGTTCTTCCTGCATTTTTGTACATTTCAATTGCATCTTTTCTCTTTTTTGCAGCCGCAATCAACATTTTCTGCTCGTCTTGCTCGTTCATATCTCTGCCTACACCGCTTGTTTTGAATTCAAGAATGGCAGCACGAATAGAACGCATAGTTTCTAAACGAAGTTTATCGCCACTTTTCATAGCGGTTTTCATTTCTTCAGTAATTTTCAGCTCTAAGTTCATTTTATTTTCCCTAATGTTTTTTACAAATATTATACATGTTACAAAAATAAGAATTTTAATACTTTAAGCCAAATATTTCAATTTAAAGTATGATTTAAATTCTTTGGTAATGTAACAGTAAATATTGTTCCATAGTTAACTTCACTTGTTACTGTAATATTTCCATTTAGTGTCTCAATAAGTCTTTTAGCAATTGTCAAGCCTAATCCGGTACCGGAAATACTACCTACATTATTACTGCGATGAAAGGGTTCAAATAAATTACCAATATCTTGCTGAGGAATACCGATTCCATTATCTTCGACAGAGAATTGAACTTCATCAATTGTGGAATCAATTGAAACAATTATTTCCGAGCCATAATCGGAATATTTTGATGCGTTCGATAATAGATTAGACAAAATATGGTTGATAATAATTGGGTCGCTATTGATAAATATATTGTTTGTTTGATAATTTAATTTGATATTGTGCTTTCCCATATCTACATATTTAAGATTATCAATAGATTTACGCATGAAGTCCACCAAGTCAAATTCTGTATATCGGGTGCTGACGTTACCGGTATCGCTTTTCCCCAAAATCAAAACATCTTCAAGCAGTGCAGTCATCAGCTTGACTGAATCTTGAATCCTCGATAATTGAGTACTAAACATATCGCTTTCGCCGTTTATTTTACACTTCTCTAAAATATAAGTAGAAGATAAAATAACAGTCAAAGGTGTACGATATTCATGAGAGACCATCGAAACAAATCTGGTCTTTAATTCATTAATCTCCCTTTCACTTTGCAGTGCGAGCTCAAGATTTTCCTGTGCAATTATCAATTCGGTCGATATTCGATTTTTTTCATCCATTTCAGTTCTTAACTCAATAAGAGCATCTTCTAATTGAGCAGTTCTGTCTTCAACTCTGTCTTCAAGCTCAATATTGGCATCAACGAGTTTTTCCTGCTGGTCTAAAATTATTTGCTTAGACAGCTTAATATTTTGCAACATAGTTCTAAATGAGTTTGATAATACTCCGATTTCATCATTAGAATTCACATTAATTCTTACATCGTAATTCCCTTCAGCTATTTTCAATGTAGTATTATTTAATTCGATAATTGGTTTTGAAATTGCTTTAGCAATAATAAAAGACCAAATTACAGAGCATATTACAGTAAGTGATATAATTATGATTAGTATAAATTGTGTATTATCAGCTATTTTTGATTTTTCGGCTACTAATTCCTCGCTATTATCTTTAATTACTAATTCTAATTTTTCGAATTGATTTTCCATTGAATTCAATATTTTAAATACATTTACTAATTTATAAAATCCCTCTAAATAGTAATCCGAGTATTTTAATATATTACTTTTTTCTCTTGAACTCATTCCGCTATTAAGTAATATTTTTTTAAACTGCGAAATAGAGTTTTCTACTTTAGTAATATACTTAGAAGACTTTCGCATAATAAAATCTTTTTCACTCCTGCGGGCTTGAAGTATATTGATTATTAAATCCTTAGAGCGTGATAGATACACCATGTTTTCTATATTATGAACTCCGTTTCTGAATTCACCTTCTATACCGTTATTTTCGTCTAAGCCACGGTATTTCATAGTATCAACATATTGCTTGAATAATTTAACGTAGTTATCTTTATTTGAATTTAGGGAATATAATTGACTACTTTCTAATTCGTCTATATAAGCATCAATTTTATTAATTTTATCATAAAATTTCTTTGCGATATTTAAATCTCTGGTTTTTGAAAATTCAATTCTGAACTGAGTGGCTGTATTAATGGAGGCTTCGATTATTCTTAGCTTATCCCTCTGATTTAACATATCAATAGTATAATAGGACAAAAAAACGATTGCTACTAAAACCAATTCTAAGACCGAAGCCATAAGTATAATCTTGGCACGTAAAGACTTGCTAAAATAATTCATATTTGCTCTTCTCTATTTAACACACATTAAGGAATGCAATTTTACAATTTTAAGTTAAGTTTAGAATAAATTTCAAGTTAATTAGGAGTTAATATGGATTATAATCAAAATATAAAAGTCTTTTATAAGTGATAATACACTTGTCTGTAGGTGCTGAAGTATTAGGTAGATAACAAACTATCGATATGAAGTAATTTTTGGTTCTTCGCTATTATGTGTGGGTAAGCAAATAAAGAAATCTTTCTTACAACAGCGATAGCTGTTGAACATCGGTAATAAACATTGTTTAGTCCCCACACTCTTTTTTCTCTTTTGGTCGTTAAAAGAAGAGAGTGATAGTGGTGTATCTCATTATATTACAGATATTTAACTCCTAACGGAGTTAAGATATAATATCATTGATGTTTATCAAATAATTTATCCAAAACCAATATTTGATATATTAAGGTTTTGATAATACTAATAACAAATATTTGCTAACCCACTTAAAATAGCAAAGCCCCAATTTATTTAATTTACTGTTTGTACTTTAAATTTTCAATTTTTGAAATTTATAAAAAAAGAGGTTGTCTAATAAGTATGGACAACCTCTTTATTGTATAATTAATAACAAACAAATACTAAATCTACATTTCTAATTCTATACCAAAGAAAAAATATCTCTCTTGACCGGGAAAGAATTCTTTGCCTTCGCCGGAACTTGCGTATAATTTATTGAATATATTACTTAACTGACCGTTGAGTTTAACACCTTTTAATCCCAATATATCTTTGAATTTGTATGATAAATCCAAATCAACTATGAAATAGCTGTCAACTACGTTATCGTCGTACCAGCCGTCCCAGCCGGCAAGTAAATTTCTTTTTAAGTCCGCATTATTATTTATCATTTCGCCATAATTATCAGTATAGAATTCACCTACATATTTACCGGTTAAACCGAAAAACAAATCCTCCATATAGAAATTAACACCGAAATTCACCATAAAATCAGGAAATCCGGCAATTTTGTTATCTTTCAGTGAAATTTTAGCTCCGTCATCGAGACTAACATCGTAATCAATAAATTTATTCTGACTATATGTAGTATTTGCCCAAACGGTAAATTTTGAACTTTCGTCAATTATAAAATTATACTTAGTTTCAAGTTCTATTCCATAGTGACGAGAGCGTGAAGCATTCTCATCTACCGGATTGCCCCATATATCAACTTTACCTGTTTTTACTAATTCATCATTATAGTCCATGTAATACAAAGTAGCAGAAAACATTAGGTCATTCGCTTTGTAGTTTAGTCCATATTCGATATCAATCATTTTTTCAGGTTTTGCTATCGGAGAATCAAAATCATATCCCCAAGTAGTATCATTAATTTGAACTGTTTTGAATTTTGGAATAGCTCCGGAATAAGCATCGTCGGCAGCATATAGATTTCTCATTCTTGGTTCGCGAGAGGTATAAGCTAAGAAAAAATAGGTACTAATATTTTCATCTGGCTTGAAGTTCATTCCTACTCTTGGATTTAGGAAGGTGTAATTAACACTGAATAGTTCATCTTTACCTCCTACATATTTCCCTTCACTATTTAGGTAATATCTATAATTATTGCCTGCTTTTTCGTCTGCAATAGCAAATCTATGGTTTACTAACTGTAAATCCGCAAAAAGCATAATTTCTTCAATCAAATACAAATTATCTTTAATAAATAATGAAATAACATCTCTTTTGCCGTTATTTGAATAGAATTTATAATCATAGTCAAAATTCTCCGGCATTTGCTCAGCAAATAGGACTTTTCCGTAATGATTTGAACGGTGAATTCGGAGCTCACCACCGATAGTAAACTCATTCTCGTCTGTTTTAAAAATCAGTCTTGGAATCCAGCCACCATGTTTATTTTCAACATAAGCTCTCATAAATGTATTTTTTAGCTTATTATCTTCGCTAATAGGATAATCGTTAGTAGCAATTATATTAAAATTGTCATCAGCCCAAGCGGCATCTCCATCGAAATAGCCGTCGCCTTGATAATAGAATAAAGATGATTTAAAATACAAATTATCAGTAATTTTCCAATCATTTAAAACCTCAAAATGCGGCTGAGAAAATTCTTCGATTTCCTGTTTTTTTCTATCGGTATACCAGCTTAGTTGTTTTCCGGTAGAATCATAAGCCCAACCGTAAGCGTAGTTTTTCTTTCTTAGAGATTTATCTGTAATATAGCTTTTAGGCAAACCGTTATAAGCGAGCCCATCGCTTACCGGACCGCCAAAAATATTAATCTGAGTAGAGAAATCTTCTTGGAAATTAGCGGCACTCAAGAAAAACGAATTAAGATTTGTCCAAGAATTATCTCTGTAGCCGTCGGATTGAATTTTTGACATTTTTACATAGAATGCCCAATTATCAATTAGACCAGATGATACTTCTATCGACATTTTACTTGTATTAGCCTTATAAATAGAATTATCTCCGCCAAATTCTTGAACGCCCATTCCTGCGAACATTTTCACGCCCTTATAATTAGCATAGTTAGCTGTAGTAAGGTTAATTGAGCCACCGATAGACGGCGAACCATAATTGCTAAGCCCAGCACCGCGTTGAACTTGAATACTCTCAGTAGAACCGGCTAAATCAGGCATATCAATCCAATATACTTGATGATCTTCAGGGTCATTCTGAGGGATTCCATTTACCAAAACGGCAATACGTCTTTGGTCAAATCCTCGCATAGTAAGTGATGAATAGCCTATGCCATTCCCGTTTTGAGAACTAAAAATAACACTTGGCATAGTCGAAAGCAATTTTGGCATATCGGCAGTAATATACCTCTCTCTAATCTCGGATTTTGAAATTTCTGCAAACGGTGCAGGAGTCTTACCGAAAATTGCACGAGTTGATGTAACGGTAACACTTGGGGTAACATATACCTTGGCTGAATCATACTTTGTCTCTAAAGCGTCTGTAGCTTTCAGCGGTATATAGCATAGAATAATCAAAGCTGTGATTTTTAGAAATAATTTGTACATTTCTTCTCTCCAAAAAAATATTAATAAATATATTTTCCGAAAAAGAAGGTTGTTTTATCGACTGAGGAACCAACGAGAATAGGTAGGGCACAAAGCCTGCCGTAATCCCTACGCAGGTATTAGCCTGGTCAGGTTCAAGGAGTCTAATCTCAGCCGCACCCATTACAGGGCGAGCACCTCCTACGGACATACAAAATTAAGTATAAGATAGATAAAAACAAAATTATATTATAAATATATTTAAATATTACTCGTGTAAATATTGTTAAACCTTTGGAGCTCTATATCTTACTCCCCAAAATTTGAATTTAGTTAATGAAGTATATACAACTAATCTCTCGAAATATTTAAATCTCAAAAGGTAATGAAAAACTCTATAAAATAAGAACAGCAGAACCATAAATACTGCCGATTCATAGAAAAAGCTTAAAATACTATTTTGAATACTATTTGATATATCACCTAATTGACTATAAACAAAGCCGAAAATAACGGACATAATTAAAAATGTAATTGCAGCTATAAATCCATGAGCTGTCTCTATTGCCTTTCGCGGGCAGTAACTCATGCACCTCATACAGCTCTCGCAGTGATATGTCCAGTACGGTCTTTTGTCAACATATTTAATTGCATTAACAGGACAATTCTTCATACATATTCCGCAATTATCGCAATCTTTAGAAGCGTAATAAGTTTTAGATAGGATAAATCTACCTACAAAATAGTATCCGAGCGAAATAGGAGCTATAGCTAAATCCAGAATTATTTCGCGAGTAAATTTATAATTAGTCTTTTCATTAATAATTTCTTCTGCAATATGATTTACTTTGTTTTTTATCTTTTCATTGATAAAATTCACTGCGTTAGCACGAAGTCCCGGATGAATGGATATCCAATTAGAAGGCAAATCAACCGAATAAAGCGACTGAATTTTATACCCCTTTAATTTCAAAACAGAAGCTGCGAAATATAAGGTAATTCCGCTTAATCCTGGAGTAACCCAATTGCCTATTTTCATACCGGCACGTGTATTCATAATTACTACTTTATTATCTGATTTCGGAAAACCGGCTAAAAAATTAAGCATTATAGGCGGAAAATTAAATCCGTGCGTTGGCGAAATAAATATTATGGTTTCATTTTTCTCGGGAGTGGGAATATTATTTCTGTCAATTATGGCAATATTGAATAATTTGCAAATTATTCCGCTTTCGTTTGCCCTATCGGCAAGCCACAAAGCCGTATTTTTTGAATTACCGGTTCCCGTAAAATAATATATAGTGAATATTTTCTGCATACAATTCTCTAATTAAAATATAAGCAATACAAATTTATATTATTTCTATTAATATGAAAAATCATTTTTTTGAAAGGCTATAAACCTAAGTTGAACGTCGAAAAAGGATTATTGAATTAAATTATATAAGTTAAAGGTCGAAAAAGGATTATTGAATAAAATTATATAAGTTAAAGGTCGAAAAAGGATTATTGAATAAAATTGTATAAGTTAAAGGACGAAAAAGGATAATTGAATAAAATTATAAAAAAAGTTTGTCTATATTCAAGATTCTTTCTAATTTTACATTTTTTTATTAACTCAGAAAATTCAAATGGCACAAAAGAAGTTTTGTATAATCGGATTAGGATATTTCGGGCTAAATTTATCATTAATTTTAAGTCGAGACGGAGCGGAAGTATTAGCTATTGATAGTAATATGGAAAGAGTTGATATAGTCAGCGAAAAAGTTACTCACTCAGTGTGTATGGATGCTACAGATGAAAGGGCACTACGCAGTATGGGGCTTAAAGAAATGGATGCAGTAATTGTTGCTATCGGAGAAGGATTCCAGAGCTCAATAATGACAACTGCCCTATTGCAGGAAATCGGTGTCAAAAGAATATTTAACCGAGTAACATCTCCAATACATGAACGCTTATTGAAGTTGATGGGTATTCATGACTTGTTAGTGCCTGAAGCAGAAGCTGCTTCTCATCTTGCTTCAAGATTAATGCTCGAAGGAGTAATTGGCTCATTTGAATTATCTGAAGATTACGGCGTTTTTGAAATTCAAACTCCAAGTTTCTTTATAGGTAAATCAGTTATGGAATCCAATCTGAGGCAGACCTATAATTTGAACTTAGTTACTATCAAAAGATTGAAGAAAAAAGGCGGGTTAAAAACATTAGGCGACAGAGATGAAATTACCGTAGTCGGAGTTCCTTCACCAAATCTTACTATAATCGAAAATGATATATTGGTTGTATTCGGTAAAGAAAAAGATGTTAAATTGTTATTAGAACAGAAATAACGAAATAATTATACTAAAATATGAACTATTAATTCCGTTCATTTTTGAAATAAAAAAAATCAAATGATTATAAAGAATATATGTAAAAAGCAAAATTCAAGAGAAATTAGTAAATTACTCTTTACATTAGTATTTATCATTTTTCTATATCGTCCATTACCCATTTATACACAATCAAATAATGACAATGAACCGATAAATCTTACGATATTAAATACTGAAAATGATGAATTCGCCCCAAGCTATAATCAATTTCAAAATTTTCTGTATTTTAATCGGATCAAAAACGGATACTCTTTTTTCTATAGCTCTGGAGTTATTGATAACTACAGGTTCGCTCCCCCACTTCTAAGAGCTGACGATATAAATATAAATCAGAATAATCAAGCATATATTATTTTTCTTGACCAAGATCAAGCAGTTTATTCTACTTACTCACTAAAAAAATCAAGGTCATATATGAATCTGTTTTCTGCATATTATAAAAAAGGAAAATGGACTAATCCAATAATTTTAGATAGTTTATGCGGTGAGTATTTTGTTTCGCACCCTACTATTTCTCCTGATGGTAATTTTATGATTTTTTCAAGTGATAGAAGTCCTGAAGATTCTGATACTGATTTATGGATTGCATTCAAGCAGGATAACGGTACATGGGGAGAGGCTTCACCGCTTTCGGAATTAAACTCTCCGGGAAATGAGATTACTCCATTTCTCAAAAGTAATGATTCACTTTTCTTTTCATCTAATGCGCTCGGCGGACCGGGCGGATATGATATTTATTTAACAATAAAAAAAGATGGATTATGGACTCGTCCCTATCCGATGAATGAAATTAATACCAAATTCGATGAGTCGGATATCTGCGTACTTCCCAATAAAGATATTATATTTTCTTCTGATAGACCGGGAACTAAAGGTGGGCTTGATTTATATTCATATTCTCCTAAAACAATAAATAATGATAGCGAAAACGAAAAATCACCGTTAGAAATTAGTGCTGCCACTACTGTATATAATATTAAATCACTTACGCAAATAACTATCGATTATGCGTTGAATTGTAATTATTTATTAGCAGTTACTACTCCGATAATGAAATCATTTTATGATTTGATTAAACCTGAGAATAAAAATTCTGTTCAATATAGGTCCCTAATTAATCTACTATCTTCGTCGAATATGATAACTTTGGCTTATAATTTCGATGATGATAAATTAAGAATATTAAAAGATAGTTTAGTTAATTATTACTATAGGGTTTCGTCAAAAAAAATCTCACATTTAAAACTCAAAACACTGCAGATTTAAATAATTATATTTACATTATTTGTGAAGATAAAAAACAAATATTTGAGCTTGAAAATATTAGTAATTCTATAGACCCAAATAAATTAGAGATTACACTCAATTCCAGACCAGAAGAATTATTCCTAAGCGGTAAATATTTCTATAAAGATGAATCTAAAAAAGTACTTTTAGGAAATATTAATAATTCTAATTCAATTCTCAATATTTCATTAGATACATTACTGAATTCGTCATTCAACGAGTTCAAGATAATAACTCAAGTGCTTGATAAAAAAAGAAAAGAACAAAATGCTGACTTGGAATTCATAGTATCAAATAAAACTGATAAGTCAATAAATAGCTATACCTTTGATAATCGGCAGTATAATAAATTGGAAATTATCCCCTTTCTTCCAAACGGATTAGATACTTATTCAGACTCTTTAAAGGAATTATTTGGTGATTGTACTAATATTATAATCGAATACCCTGACCAATCAATTGAAATGGCTAATCAAATCAAATCATTTCTAACAGAAAAATTATCTATAAAAAGTATAACGTTAAAATCAAAATTAACTACAGAAACCATATCAATTTACTTCTAAATAATATTTCCATATATCTTAATTTTTCATCATTAATGAAATATTTAGCCTACTTATCCTTTTATACGGATTTTAATTTGCAGAATGAAGATGAAGGATAATAATAATATTGAAATTATGTCGCCGGTGGGTTCTTATGAATCTCTAATGGCTGCTATACAGGGTGGAGCCGGCAGTATTTATTTTGGCTCGGGTAACTTGAACATGAGAGCAAACTCCTCTAATAATTTTAGTTTGGAAGATATAAAAAACATTGCCAATATCTGTAAAGAAAACAAAGTAAAATCTTACCTTACAGTAAATACAATCATCTATGATGATGAAATCGAATCAGTTAAATCAATTATTGATATAGCTAAAGAGTCCGGGGTAACTGCGATAATTGCTTCGGATATGGCGGTAATAGCCTATGCCCGTAGCATAGATATGGAAATCCATATCTCTACTCAGCTTAATGTAACTAACATTGATTCTGTTCGTTACTTTGCTCAATTTGCTGATGTTATAGTTTTAGCTCGCGAATTAACAATAGAGAAAATTGCATATATATGTAGTAGGATTAAAGAAGAAAATATATGCGGACCATCTGGTAAGCAGGTAAGAATTGAGATATTTGTTCACGGAGCTTTATGTATGGCTGTGTCCGGTAAATGTTATCTAAGCCTTCATGAGAGAAATTACTCTGCTAATAGAGGTGCATGCCTTCAGACCTGTCGTAGAGCTTATAATGTAAAAGATATTGATACCGGATATGAACTTGAGATTGATAACAAGTTTATTATGTCTCCAAAGGATTTATGCACTATCGGATTTTTAGACAAAATCATTTCAGCCGGTGCTACTGTGTTAAAAATCGAGGGTAGGGGCAGAGCTCCCGAATATGTTAAAACTGTTACTGAGTGCTATCACAGTGCTGTTTCTGCGTATTTTGACGGTACTTTTAGCAAAGAGAATACTGACAAATGGACTGAAAAACTCAGAACTGTATTTAATAGAGATTTCTGGGACGGATATTACCTCGGTCAGACTTTCGGGCAGTGGAGCGATAGATACGGCTCACAAGCTACAAGACGTAAAATTCAAATCGGCAGAGTACAGAAATATTATGATAAAGTCAAAGCCGCAGCATTTAAGATAGAAAGCGATACTTTGAAAGTCGGTGATACAATTATCATTACCGGACCAACTACCGGTGTATTGGAAATCTCGGTTAAAGAAATTAGAATTGATTACAAAAACATTGAAGTAGCCAACAAAGGCGATATTATCAGTATTCCGGTTGATACAAAAGTAAGAGCTAATGACAAGCTATTTAAAGTAATACCGGCTGAAGAAGCCATCTTGCAATAGTTTTTACTCCCCACTCTGATACGTGTGGTTGATTCAATTACGAACTTCAAATTACCAATTACGATTTACATAAGATATGTCTCTAATTCCCTATCCCCACTCCCGCCTCTGAAGCGAGGGGTTGATGGCAGAGATGTATTTTCTATTCCCCACGCTAAAAAATGTGGTTGAAAGATTTTCGGTTACCAGCCATTAGCCATACTACGCAGAGCGTAGTAAGGAGGGTTGCATATTCCTATTTCCTATTTCCAATTTCCAACTCCTACTTTATAACTTCATAACTTTACAAACTTTATAACTTTCAACTTCCCACTTCATAACTTTATAAATCAATTTCTAAAATAACCGGACAGTGGTCAGAACCCATTACATCGGGTCTTTGAGTACAATTAATCAGCTTTGGTTTTAAGTTTTGCGAAATCAAATGATAATCAATTCTCCAGCCTATATTTTTATCTCTTGCTCCACTTCGCTGGCTCCACCAAGTATAGTTATTAGGTTCGGTATTGACTTGACGGAAGGCATCGACAAATCCAAGCTCGAGCATTTGGTCGAGCTTTTCTCGCTCTTCAAGTAAAAATCCCGAAGTATTGATATTATCTTTGGGTCTTGCCAAATCAATTTCTTTGTGAGCTGTATTGTAATCGCCACAAATAATTAATCTATGGTCTTTAGGATAATTCTTTGTGATATAGCCGAATAGATTATCATAGAACTCGATTTTGTATTGAAGTCTTTCGTTATCCGTATATCCCTTAGGGAAATAAATATTGAAAAGTGAAAAATTAGGATAAGTAACTTCTAATACTCTGCCCTCCATATCAAATCTTTCCTCATTAAGAGAATCATTTACTACTTTTGGCTCAATCTTACTGAAGACGGCAACACCCGAATAGCCCTTTTTGCCTTTGGAATAATTATAGTATGAATAATAGCCATTGGGAGTTCTCAATTCCTCCAATATCTGTGCCGGCTCGGCTTTGATTTCCTGCAAACAGAGTATATCCGGATTTTCATCTTCGATAAACTTAAACAATTTATTTTCTTTGGTAACTTTGTCAAATCTCTTACTTGAGTTCTGACCGGTAACAGCTCTATAACCGTTTATATTCCAAGTGATTATCTTCATATTATTATCTCAATAGTTTTCATAATTATTATTAGATTGATAAGTGAATAAAACATCCGAACGAATTACGAATTAATAAATTTGAAAATATAATTATATACATTCCCCGAGTATAAGCTCGGGGTTTGATTTCGATTATTATTCACATTTTAAGCTAAGCATCAAGATACTGTTGTTACACTTCCCAATTATGATTATCCAAATATTTAGTATCGATGTTTCCATCAATAAAATCTTTATTTGTCATCATTTTTTTATGGAATGGCAGAGTAGTTTTAATTCCCTCAACGATTAATTCATCTAAAGATCGCTTCATTATAGCAATGGCTTCGGCTCTGGTCGGGGCAAAACTGATTAACTTGGCGATTAGTGAGTCATAGTGAGGTGGAATCACATATCCCTGATATGTATGAGAATCAACTCTTATGCCTCTTCCGCCCGGGAAATGCAAGACTTCGATTTTCCCCGGTGAAGGACGGAAATTCATAAATGGGTCTTCGGCATTTATACGGCATTCAATTGAATGATTGATAGCTTTTACACCTTTTATACTCAGCTTTTCGCCCGAGCAAACTCTCAACTGTTCTTTAACCAAGTCGATACCAATTGATTGCTCGGTTACCGGATGCTCAACCTGAATTCTGGTATTCATCTCCATAAAGTAGAAATTTTTATCATTATCAACTAAATACTCTATAGTTCCGGGTCCTACATAGTTAACGGATTTAGCACCGGCGACGGCAGCTTCACCCATTTTTTTTCTTAATGCCTCATCAACAAACGGTGAAGGAGATTCTTCTATCAACTTCTGATGACGGCGTTGTAGTGAGCATTCTCTTTCATTGAGGTGAATTACATTGCCGAATTTATCTCCTATAATTTGCACTTCAATATGCCTTGAGCCTAACACTAATTTCTCAATATATACATCAGGATTTCTGAAAGCTAATTCAGCTTCATTTCGTACTGCCGGGAATAGCTTTATCAATTCATCTTCATCATTAATTACACGCATTCCCTTGCCCCCGCCACCGGCAACAGCCTTTAGCATAACGGGATAGCCAATATCATTACAGACTTTTTTTGCTTCGTTTATATCTTTCACTATACCGACACTACCGGGAACAACCGGTACTCCTGCTTTACGCATTGTTTCTTTAGCAACGGCTTTATTACCCATGTTTCTAATAGCATCGGCAGATGGACCGATAAACTCAATATTGCAATTATTACATATTTCTACGAATTCATCATTCTCTGCCATAAATCCATAACCCGGATGAATGGCATCAGCTCCGGTAATTTCGGCAGCCGAGATAATCGCCGGAATATTGAGATAGCTTAATTTACTTTGCGGAGGTCCTATGCACACGGCTTCATCAGCATATTTAACGTGGAGAGCCGATTCATCAGCTGTCGAATAAACAGCAACTGTAGGAATGCCTAATTCCTTGCAGGCACGAATAATTCTCAAAGCAATTTCGCCTCTGTTTGCAATCAATACCTTTTTAAACATTATTTAGTTCCCTTTTTATGCTTTAATTGCGAATAATGGCTGAGCAAACTCTACGGGCTGACCGTTTTCAATATAAATTTTTGCTATAGTCCCGTTTATATCACTTTCAATTTCATTCATTAACTTCATAGCTTCGATTATACAGAGTGTATCGCCTTTATTAACAGATGAACCCACTTCGCAATAATTTTTAGAATCAGGCGATGGTGCTCTATAGAAAGTACCAACCATAGGTGAATGAATTATATGCAGATTTGCATCTTCATTCGTAGAAATTTCGTTTATAATAGGGGCTGCATTATATTCGTTTTTTATTATTTGTGGTGAAGAATTCACTTGAGGCTGAGCTTGATATACCGGCATCTGCTGAATTGTCGGCATCTCCTGAGTGCAAGACATATACAATTCAATTCCGTCTTCGGTAATAGATAATTCGGTTGCTTTACTTTTATCAAATATTTCGACTATACTTTTTAAATACTTCAAATCCATATTAATTCCAATATAAATATTAAACATTTACGCAATATTAACGAATCAAGTTCAGTAATAATTTATTTGAATGTGAAATAATGCTTTTACAAAAACAGTTATAAATAAAAATATTCCACAGCTATTAGATGTGGAATATTTTAATTAAATTACTTATAATTATTACAACCTATAATAATTATAATTCTTTATAATCTGAAAGTTAAACCTAATTTACCTCCGGAAAATGAATTACCGCCACCGAACTCTAAATTAAGACCAACACTTCTTGATAGATAATATCTCATACCTATTTGCCCGCCTAATCCTAAACCGGAAGTATAATCTCCATCATAATCATTGTCTGAAGACCAAACAAAGAACCCTACATTAATACCGGCATACAAATCAATTTTACTATTCCTTATTTTAAATAAGCTGTTGAAATGATAATTTGCATTTCCGGAAAATCCCATAATTGAATGGTGCCAGTTTCTATGATTCCAGTTGTCATCATAAGAACGATAAGAGAATTCAGCACCAATAGTGAAATCCCTGTCTATTCCATAATCAAACCCTGCATAAAATGGAACGCCCCAACTTGAAAAGCCAAAACCGACATTTATTTGAGCCGAACCCTGTGGCAATGGATTCTGTGCCTCTAAAGCAAATGCACAAAAGAATAATGCAAGATAAAGTGTAATTTTTCTCATTTGTTACCTATTCTGATAATTGTTAAATCGTTAACTATTGAATTAAAGAATACTTTTTTGACGTATATTGGCTATTTTTAGTCTATTTTCGATAAAATTAGACTAAAGAGTTTTGAATCAGTCCTTTGGGTCTTCACTATTTTAAATGGATTAGCAAATAATTGTAATTACTTTAAAGAAATTCCTTATATATCAAATATTGATTTTTGATATATAATTGGATAAACATATTTGATTTTAAATTTTAACTCCGATAGGAGTTAAACATCGCTAACATAATGAGATACACCACCACCACCCACTTGATTTAACAACAAAGAGAGAAGAAAGAGTGCGGGGGGCTAAACAATGCTTATTACCGATGTTCAACAGCTAACGCTGTTGTAAGATATTTTTCTTTATTTGCTTACCCACTCATAATATCGATGAATATAGAAAATGATATTATTAGGTATTTGGAAATAAAAACATAATTAAAGAGTTTTGAAATAGTTTTATTATGTTAAATAGAAAATGATATTATTAGGTATTTGGAAATAAAAACATAAAAATGTAATTTTGAAAGCTAATTATTGGACAATAAAATTGAAATAAGATACACATGAAAATTACAGGATTTAGCTTTATTAAAAATGCACTCAAATATGATTACCCAATTATAGAAGCAATTAAATCGATACTTCCCATTTGCGACGACTTTGTTATAGCTGTCGGCAAATCCGAAGATAATACTTTAGAACTAATTAAAAGCATAGACAATGAAAAAATAAAAATAATAGAAACAGTCTGGAATGATTCTTTACGCCAGGGTGGGCAAGTTCTCGCTGTCGAAACCAATAAGGCTTTTAATGCAATTAATAATTGTACAGATTGGGCATTTTATATTCAAGGTGATGAGGTAGTTCACGAGAAATACCTTGATGAAATATATAATAATATGCTCAAATTCAAAGATGAACCTAATATTGACGGGCTACTACTTAATTATCTGCATTTCTATGGTTCTTACAATTATGTGGGAAATTCGAGCAAATGGTATCCGAAAGAAATCAGAGTAATCAAAAATGATAAAAGCATATATTCGTACCGCGATGCTCAGGGTTTTCGTAAGGGGAATAATTTAAAACTGAATGTTAAGCCAATCAATGCTTATATGTATCATTATGGTTGGGTAAAAAACCCTCGCTCTATGCAGGCTAAGCAGGAAGATTTCAATAAGTATTGGCATAATGATGAGTGGATAAGCGAAAATATCATTAAATCAGAAGAATTTGATTACAGTTCAATAGATACACTTAACCAATTTACCGGAACTCATCCTTCGGTAATGAAAGAAAGAATAGAGAGATTAAATTGGAATTTCGACTTCGATATCAGCATAGATAAAAGAAGAAAAAAAGACAAGATTAAGAATTTTCTAAATAATTATTTTGGAATTGATTTCAGCTATAAGAATTATAATATTATTTGATTGATAAATATCATCTGATATTAGAAATATTGCATTTATCTGTATCTATACAGTAGTCTCAATCTGAAATCAATTACAATAAATAATATAAATAATTGACTAAACACAACTTTGACTATAACAATTCGTCGATTGTGCAAGTTAAAAAAAAGGAACTATAAAATGTTAAAATACCCTCTGATACTAAAAAACAGGCATTAAAATGATAAAAATAAATAATTTATATAAAACATTTGGCGATAAACCGGTACTGCGAGGGATAAGCTTATCAATTCCCGAAGGCAAAACATACTGCATAATCGGCAAATCAGGTTGTGGAAAAAGTGTTTTAATTAAGCACATAGTTGGACTTTTAGAACCCGATAGCGGAAATGTAGAAGTAGAAGGCAGAGTAATCAGTAAGCTCAATAAAGATGAATTATTTGAGTTACGCTTGATTATGGGATTTGTATTTCAGGGAGCTGCTCTCTTTGACTCTTTATCGGTATATGAAAATGTAGTTATTGGTCTATATGAGCATGGATTCAGAAACGAAAAAATGCTATTAGAAGAAGCCAAACGTGTACTTTCAGCGGTGGGGCTACTTCCCGATTTTAGCGAAAATGAAACAGAGAATTATGAAACTAAATGGCAACAGCTAAAGGATAAACGAACTTCTGACTTATCAGGGGGAATGAAAAAAAGAGTCGGCGTAGCCAGAGCTTTAGTAGGTAAACCTAAGTATATATTCTATGATGAACCGACTACAGGCTTAGACCCCGTTACTTCCGAGCAGATAGACGACTTAATTCTGCGATTAGCAAATGAACTAAATGTAACATCGGTGGTAATCACTCATGATATGTTTTCCGTATTCCGTATCGCAGATAAAGTGGCGATGCTTAACGATGGGGAACTTCGATTTGAAGGTTTACCAGAGGAATTAAATGTATCGACAGACCCAATAGTAATGGAATTTTTAGATAGATATAAGAAATAAAAATCATGAAAATTGACGGAAAACAATATACGGGTATCTGGCTCGATGAAAATAATAATGAAACTGTGAATATCATTGATCAAAGGTTTCTTCCTCATAGATTAGAAATAATAAACATTTCTAATTACATAGAAATGACAGATGCAATCAAAGAAATGAAGTTGCGAGGAGCTCCATTAATAGGAGTAGCCGGAGCATTTGCAGTTTACTTAGCTTTAATTGATATAAGAAATGAAAAATTCGAAGAATATGAACTTGATAAAATTATTGAAGAAATAATAAATGCACGCCCTACTGCCGTAAATTTGTCTTGGGCAGTAAAAAAAATAGAAAAAGAAATAATTCATAGTGATTCTATTGAAGAAAAAATTGCTCAAGCAAGAAATTCCGCATTAAATATTATGAACTTCGAAATAGAATCTTGCAAAAAAATAGGCGAATTCGGTGTAAAAATTATAAAGGATATTTATAATAAAACACAAAAACCAGTGAATATTCTAACTCATTGCAATGCAGGATGGCTGGCAACAGTTGATTATGGCACTGCAACAGCACCGATTTATAAAGCTAAAGAAATGGGAATACCTATACACGTTTGGGTAGATGAGACCAGACCGCGAAATCAAGGTGCAAAGCTAACAGCTTGGGAATTGCTTAATCAAGGAATAGAGCATACATTAATAGCTGATAATACCGGCGGTATATTAATGCAGAGAAGATTAATTGATTTAGTAATAGTCGGTAGCGACCGAACTACTTCGAGTGGCGATGTTTGCAATAAAGTCGGCACATATCTGAAAGCTCTTGCCGCAAAAGATAATTCCGTTCCTTTTTATGTTGCATTGCCAACATCATCAATTGATATGAGAATAAGCGAAGGAATTCGCGAAATAAATATCGAAGAACGAGACGAAAATGAAGTTAAATATATGGACGGAATCGATGAAGAAGGAAATTGGAGAAATATTTTGATATGCCCTGCTCAGACTCCTGCTTTAAATTTGGGATTTGACATTACTCCTGCCCGATTAGTAACTGGGATAATAACTGAACTTGGAATCTGCAATGCTGACCCCAATTCAATAAAAAATTTATTTTCAAAATATATTTAAAATAAATTGTATATTTCAATAAAATTTATTATTTTTAAAAGTTATTATTTAGAAAGATAATTATGAAAATTAAACTGATTACTATTGATTATTGGAATACAATTTTTGATTCGACCGGTGGCAAAGAAAGAAATTCTCAGAGAAAAAATGAAATCTATAAATTGATAAAAAGCTCAGATTTGGACGAGGGTAGTATTGACTTTGACCAAACTATACGCTACGGCTGGGAATACTTTAATAATATATGGAAAAATGAGAATAGAACACCATCTACTCAAGAGATGGTAGAGCAAATATTTGATTTATTGAAACTTGATAAGAACAAAGAGTTAATTGATAAATTGGTGAAAATCTTTTCTGAAAGTGTTTTAGAATATCCTCCTAATCTATTAAGGGGGGCGTATGAAGTAATTAACAAATTAGAAGCCGAATATAAGTTAGCTATTATATCAGACACCGGCTTTTCACCCGGAAATATACTTAGAGTGCTTTTAAATGACAATAGAATTCTACATTTATTTAGTGCATTTAGTTTTAGCGATGAGACAGGAGTATCTAAACCTCACCCCAAGGCTTTCATGAAGATATTAGATGAACTAAATATAAAACCTGAAGAAGCTATCCATATCGGAGATATTGAGCGAACCGATATTATCGGTGCCAAGTCGATTGGTATGAAAGCAATAAAATACAATGGCGAACCGTTCTATACTAATTCGTTAAATGATAGTAAAACGACAATTGCCGATTTTGAAACAAGCGATTGGAATGAAATTTATCACTATATTAAGAGCTTAAATTAATTGATTTACAGAAGAAAATACATATTAATTCTATTGATTCTATTGATAGTAATGTCAATGCTGAATTCATGTGACATGTTCTCTACTCGTAATCCGGAATCTCCCGATGTATTATCATCAGATTATCCTCCGGCAACGAGTACCGATGTATTAATTGACAATTTGATAAATTCACTTAATAATCTTAATTACGATGCATATTTAAATTGCTTTGCCGATAAATCCAAAGAAAGTATTGCAGATTTTGAATTTATACCAGCCGGAGACGCTGTTGCGAATTTTCCGGGTTTGTTTATGAACTGGACAATTAGCAATGAAACCAGAAACATAAAAGCTTTTTTTGCTGCAGTAGATGAAACTCAAAATCCGGTATTGAGTTTTTCTGATGCTAAATATGAGATTAGAACAGCGGATTCGTCAGTATTTTCAGCGGGATATTATTTAAGGGTGAAATTAAAAGACAAACAAGCTGAAGATATTTATAGCGGTACTTTATATTTTACTTTTATTGCCGAAACTAATGGAATATGGAAGATTTTACGTTGGACAGATATAAGTATTATGATTAACGCACCTAATAATTCTTGGAGTATGCTAAAAGCTAAGTTTTCGAATTAAGTATAGAGTTTATTTTGTTAAGGAGAAATTAATGTTTAGAATATTAGTGATAGAAGATGAGCTACCGATTCTTGAGAATATTTGTGATTATTTAGAGATGAATAACTATTCTACTCTTAGAGCATCTAATGGAAGAATAGGGTTGGAAATTGCACTAAAAGAAATACCCGATATTATTCTGTGCGATATTATGATGCCGGAATTAAACGGAATCGAAGTCTTAAAAGGTTTAAGAGATGTGCTTTCAACAGCAGATATCCCTTTTATATTTTTAACAGCAAGAACTGAAGAGAATGATTTAAGAATGGGTATGAACTTGGGAGCAGATGATTATATAAAAAAACCCTTCCGAAATGCTGATTTAATTAAATCAATTGAAACCAGATTAAACAAAAATAAAACAATTCAAAAAAAACAAGAGCAAAAATTAGATAATCTACGCTATTCTTTAGCCGTATCGCTTCCGCACGAACTTTACACTCCTTTGAATGGAATTTTGGGCTATTCCCAACTTTTGAAATCAGATATTTACAGCTTTTCTAAAGACGAATTAGCGGATATTTTGAACAATTTAAACAGCTCAGCACAGAGATTAAATAACATAGTTACTAATTATGTTTACTATCTCTCCTTGTTAGAGATACTTAACAGCGGTTTAAAATTAAATAATGAAATCACTTTAGATACATCTGAAATAATTATAGAGCAATCAAAAGCAGTGGCTCGCCACTACAATACTGAAAATAGGCTAGAAGTTGATGTAAAGCCGGTCATTACAAATATTTCAAGCGTTCACCTTTATAAATTAGTTAACGAACTTACTGATAACGCCTTTAAATTCTCAAAAGCAGGCCATAATGTTCGCATAAAAGGTATAATAGAAAACGGAAAGTATAGACTTTCATTTCATAATTTCGGTGTTGGAATGGACACCGAACAGATTAAAAATATTGGTGCTTATATCCAATTTAATCGTACCAAATATGAACAGCAAGGTCTGGGGCTGGGGCTGTCGATATGCAAAAAGATATGCCAAATATATGATATTCAAATTGACGTATTTAGTATTCCTAATGAATTTTTAGAAGTAGTATTAAATATTCCGGTCGCTTCGTAAGTTTTTTGCGTAATTCAAAATAATATTCAGTCTAATTCGATATGATTGTGTATTTGATTTTATTATTTTGGAGAGTATGAGCGAAGATATAACAACAAATGAACTATTTGAAGAGAATAAAAAGTCAACATTAGAAGAAAAGTTGGCAAATCTACCGACTAATCCCGGAGTATATCAATACAGGAATAGTAACGGCAAAATAATATATATCGGAAAAGCTAAAAATTTACGTAATCGGGTTCGTTCTTATTTTCAAGATTATAGACCATTTGATGCTAAAACCAAATTAATGATTAGCAAAATAGAAGACCTTGAAATTATTGTTACTGACTCTGAAGCCGAAGCACTTATCTTAGAAGATACGCTGATTAAAAAGCATAAGCCTAAGTATAATATATTACTTCGTGATGACAAGACTTATCCGTATGTCAGAATAACCAATGAACCCTACCCCAGAATTTTTAAAACCAGAAAAGTAATCAGAGACGGTTCTAAGTATTTCGGACCATTTACCGAAGTAAGAAATTTGAAATACCTACTAAAAGTATTAAGAACTGTATTTAAATATAGAAGTTGCAAATTAAAGCTTGAAGATTCTGCCATTGAAAAAGGTAAATTTAAAATCTGTTTAGACTATCATATTAAAAAATGTACCGGTCCCTGCCAAGCTCACATTAATCACGAGAGATATAATGATAATATAAAATCGGCAATTGCTGTTCTACAAGGTAAAACAAAAGAGCTTGAGCAAACCCTAAAAGCCAAAATGGATGCTTTATCTGAAGAAATGATGTTTGAAGAAGCCGGCGAGATTCGCAATCAATTGCAATTACTCAAGGAATATATAAATAATCAGAAAATTGTCAGCTCAGACTTAATCGATAGAGACGTAATCGGTATTTCAAAAATTGATAATTCTGCATGCACATTGATTTTCATGGTTCGCGAGGGCAAGCTGACCGGTAAAAAGCACTATATAGTCCCAAATGTCGGAGAAATACCCACAGAAGAGCTTGTACAAGCTACTTTAGAGCGATGGTACATGGAAACTGAATTTATCCCTAAAGAGATTTTTGTGCCTTCTATGCCCGAATCTCCCGAATTTCTAATTGACTGGCTTAAAAAGAAACGCGGTAAATCGATTGACTTAACTGCTCCGAAGCTCGGAGATAAAAAGAAAATTGTTGACTTGGCATGTGCGAACGCAGAATTTATGCTCAGAGATTATTTTATAGCAATTTCAAAAAAAGAACAGACCCTATCAAAAGCTATTCTTGATTTACAAAAAGACTTACATCTACCAAAAGCTCCGATTAGAATCGAATGCTTTGATAATTCTCATCTTCAAGGAACAGACTATGTTTCGTCTATGGTGGTCTTTGTAGAAGGTAAGCCAAAGAAATCCGAATATAGAAAATTTAAGCTTAAAGAAGTTGACGGCAATGATGATTTCGCCGCTATGCGAGAAGTCATTTTCCGTAGATATAACAAAATAAAAGAGCTATCCGAACCCATGCCCGATTTGATTATTGTGGACGGTGGCAAAGGGCAATTGTCATCTGCAGTCGAAATCTTAAAAGAAATCGGAGTCTATGAAAACACTTCGATAGTGGGACTTGCTAAAAGACTTGATGAAGTATTTTTACCGGATCAATCCGATTCAATTCTATTACCACGTAACACAATATCACTGAAAATTATTCAGAACCTACGAGACGAAGCTCATAGATTTGCAATTACTTATCACAGGCAGTTAAGAGCAAAAAGAACTATTAAAACCGAACTTACATCAATTGACGGAATTGGCATAAAAACAGCTCAAAAACTTCTTAAAAAATTTGGTTCGGTTAGCCAAATAGAGAAATTAGACTTTGATACATTAAGTAAAGAAGTAAATGACAATATGGCAAATTCAATTTTACTTTTTTTCAAAAACAAAAAGGAATCCAATGAAACACTTTCAAATGATATATAATAAGTTGTTGATAATTAAAGAACAATACACCAATCTGCCTGAATATTTTGTTCCATCTGTTTGGATAAATAATTCTAACTCCTCTGAAATAATCGCAATCAATCCCTTAGATTTTTTTATTAATTCTTTTGATTATATTTGCTCAAAACCCAAAGTGGAATTTGAAGAACAACTTGCGAATTCAACAATTTACAATTTCATGGTAAGGCTGACTACCGCATTTGACCATAATCAAAATGGCAACATTGATATAGATTATCAATCAATATTCAGAGAAACAGGTACATTTTTAAAATCAATTGCAATACTACCATACATCAAATCACTTGGAGTAAATATAATTTATTTACTTCCAATTACTTCCATAGGCGTAGCTAATAAAAAAGGAAATCTCGGCTCAGTATATGCAGTTAAAAATCCATACAAAATTGATGAGAATTTATCTGAACCTATTTTAGAAATAGCGGTCGAAGACCAGTTTAAAGCTTTTGTCGAAGCCGCACATCATCTTGGAATTAAAGTAATTACAGAGTTCATTTTCCGTACTGCTTCTATAGACAGTGATTTTGCTTTAGAGCATCCGGACTGGTTTTATTGGTTGAAAGATGACATAAAAGATAAGTCTTTTACCAATGATGAACTGTCTTATTCACCCCCAATATTTTCAGAAACAAGTCTCATTAAAATCAAGCAAGACATTGATAATCATATCTATTCCGAACTTATTCCACCTGATGAATCATATATAAATATGTTTACCGAAGCACCCGTAAAAGTTTATAAAGTGGATAGTAGAATCAAAGGTGAATTAAAGGACGGGACAGTCGTCAGAATTCCTGGAGCTTTTGCAGACTGGCCACCTGATGATAACCAGCCTCTATGGAGCGACATAACTTATTTAAAATTATATACTCATGCAGATTACAATTACATTGCCTATAATACTGTCCGCATGTATGATGATAAAATATCCGATGAAAAATATATAAATCAAGAGCTTTGGGACAAGTTAAGCTCAATCATTCCATTTTATATTAATCAGTATGATATAGACGGAATAATGCTTGACATGGGGCACGCACTTCCTCTTAAACTACGCAAGCATATCCTTGATAATGCAATTATTTACAAAGATGATTTTTTGCTGTTTGAAGAGAATTTTATTCTCTCTAAAGACTCAAAAGACGAAGGATATTCTGCTGCTGTCGGGTATCTACCATTTGATTTCTCTATTTGTAATAAGATGAAAGAATTTATTTATAGAATTGCAAATAATGACATTCCAATATTATCATTTGCAACTGCTGAAAACCACAACACAAAAAGAACTTATAAGTACTTTGAAAATATTGAATATAGCAAACTCGTCTGGTCAATTTCAAAATTCCTGCCGAAGACTATCCCCTTTATTCATTCAGGATTTGAGCTATTGGAGTCTAATCCGGTAAACACAGGGCTTGGTTTTACCGATGAAGAGATACTCAGTTATACTACCAAAGACTTAGCTCTATTCTCTTCTGCTTGTTTAAATTGGACAAATACCAATATCATTGATTACATAAAGAAAATCAATTTTATTAAACAGTACTTTTTCTCAAAAGAAAATATTAAACGGGTAATTGTTATAAATCACTGCAATACAAATATATTAGCATATATTCTGATTAGCGACCATGAAAAACATATTCTATGCTTGGCAAATTATTCTGATAAAGCAAATAAAACCGGAATAGAAATTGAAAATTCTATTAGTCTTGATAATACAATTAAAATTGAAAATTCTATTGATATTGAAAATTCTATTGAAATTGAAAATAAATTTTCAAAAAAACAATATAATAGCTTTTATAATTCAATAACTAATGTTAATTTTGAAGTTCGGAATAATTCAATAGATATTGAGTTAGAACCGTTTGAATTTATGGTTGGACTAATCAAATAAGTGATTGTAAATGAAGCCAAATAGAGAACAAGCTTGGGAATTACTAAACAAGTACAATAAAAGTGAGTCATTAATTACTCACGCTATTTCAGTAGAATCAGTTATGAAGTATTTCGCTGAGCATTTCGGCGAAGATATTGATAAATGGGGCGTTATTGGGCTAATTCACGATTTAGATTATGAAATGTATCCTACTGAACACTGTACTAAAACCAAAGCACTTTTGGAAGCAGAGAATTGGGATCAAGAATATATTAGAGCAGTTATTTCTCACGGATGGGGAATTTGTTCGGATGTAGAACCCATTACAAAATTAGAAAAAACACTCTTTGCTATCGATGAATTAACAGGGTTGATATACGCCTGTGTATTGGTCAGACCCAATAAATTAATAGATGATTTAGAGCTTAAATCAGTCAAAAAGAAATGGAAAATCAAAACATTTGCTGCCGGAGCTAATCGCGATTTGATTATCAAAGGAGCTGAAATGCTAGGTTTAGAAATAGATGAGCTTATTAGTTTAACTATTTCAGGAATGAAAAAATATTCCAAGGAAATTGGAATCTAAAATGGTGATATTCTTATAGGAATACAAATTTAAAATGGCAGATAAAAAATATCAAACCGGTAACACTGAATTCGGGTCAATAGGTAGAACTAATATTTTTAAAGGTTTAGTGATTGTTTTTGCAATATTATATATTGGCAGATTGGGCTATTTGCAAATTGTAAAGGGCAGCACTTACTTAGTAGAATCCGAAGCACAAGCTATTAAACAAGAAGTAGTTGAACCATTCAGAGGTAATATATTCGACCGTAATGGTGAACTATTGGTTCATAATGAGCCGTCATTTACAGTAAAAGTTACTCCAAGTGATTTTAAGCCTGAAGCTTTAGCACTATTGTCTTCGTTAGTTGGCATAGATTCTAATGAAATAAAAAAAACTATTAAATCTTTTGAAGGATTTTCAAGATTCGAGCCGATTAAAATAGCGAGAGATATTGATAGAAGTATGGCATTACTAATTGAAGAATACAGTGATTTCCTCCCCGGAGTAGATATATCAATTGAATCAAAGAGATTATATGATTTTGCTGGTAGCATGTCGCACTTATTCGGTTATACTCGCGAAATATCTCGTGAAGAATTAAAGAAATATTCAGATTATAAGCCGGGGGACAATATTGGTAAAACCGGAATTGAAGCTGCATACGAAGACTTTCTCAAAGGCACTAAAGGTATTAAATATGTAGCTGTTAATCGTGGTGGGCAGAAAGTGTCAAGTTTTAATAACGGCAAAAGTGACGAATCGGTCAAAAACGGATTTGATTTATATCTATCACTTCATAAAAAAACCCAAGAGAAAGCAGTCAGCCTGCTTGAAGGAAGGCGTGGTGCAATTATTGCCATCGACCCAAGCAACGGCGAGATAATAGCTTATGTATCTAAACCTGATTATGATTTACAAGAAATGAGCGGCAGAGTACGTCCGGAATATTATTCCCAATTAAGAGACGACGATGGGCACCCACTTGTTAATCGTGGTGTAATGTCAGCATATCCCCCGGGATCAACTTGGAAAATGCTTGTAGCGATTGCCGGACTTCAGGAAGGCTTAATAAATGAAAATACTACTTTTTATTGCGGCGGTGCATTCCAATTCGGTAATAGGTCTTACGGTTGCCACGGAGCTCATGGCTCTGTAAATGTTAGAACTGCATTGAAAGCCTCTTGTAATATTTATTTCTATCAATTAGGGCTTAAATTAGGGCTTGACCGCTTAGCAAAATATGCTAATATGTTCGGTTTCGGTCAAAAAACACAAGTAGATATTCCAAATGAGAATAGAGGATTCTTCCCTACTGCCGAACTATTAGATAAAAAGTTCGGAAAAGGAGCTTCAAAATATAAAGGCAGATTAGTCAATTATGGTATTGGTCAAGGCGAGATAAATGTAACCCCTATTCAGATGGCTGCCTATATCTCGACCATTGCTAATAAAGGCACTTATTACCAGCCACATGTAGTCAGAGATATTTATAATAATGTAACAAAAAAAATGCGAAAAAATGACTATTATTCAAGAGAACTTCCTATTGATAAGAGAGTATTTGATATAATATTACCCGGTATGTTTGATGTAGTTAATCAGCCCGGAGGTACTGGCTTTGGAGCTTTCGCTTTATATCGCCAGTTTCTTACCGGATTTCAAGTATATGGTAAAACCGGTACGGCTGAAAACCCTCACGGAGATGACCACTCATGGTTTGTATGCTTTGCTTCAGAAAACGGAAAGCCTAAAATAGCTGTAATTGCTATGGTAGAAAATGCCGGTTTCGGTGCTACGGTTGCAGCTCCTATTGCTTATCAAATATTAGCTACTTTCTTAAATCCGAAATTTGAGGAAGTTCCTATTTATGACTCTCAAACAAGTGGTAAAGATTCAACAATAACAGAGGATTAATTACAAAATGTGTGGAAGATTTGCATTATCACCAAAAACTAATAAAATAGAAGCATTATTACCGGATAGTAAATTGATACTTAATAATGTTCCTCGTTTTAATATTGCCCCTGGTTCAAACGTAAATTGTATTATCAATAAATCCGGTAAATTTGCTATCGGCGAATTTCTCTGGGGTTTGATTCCGTCTTGGTCAAAAGATAATATGGGTGCCTTTAATCTATTTAATGCCAAATCCGAAACTCTGGACGAAAAACCCGCTTTTAAATATTTAATCAGTCGTAACAGAGCATTAATCCCTGCTACCGGCTTCTATGAATGGAAAAAAGAAACTTCAAAAACAAAAACTCCTTATTATTTCTATTTAAATGATACTGAAGTATTTGCTTTTGCAGGACTTTATGATAAATGGAAGAATTCAGCCGGAGCTATAGTTTATTCTGTTACTATTATTACTACTGATGCTAATTCAATAATGAAACCTATTCATGACCGAATGCCTATAATATTAGATAATTCTAATGCTGCCGAATATCTTAATCACTCAAATAACATTCAAGACTTCCTAAAACCATATAAAAGCCGAAAGATGAAAACATATCAGGTGGATAGATATGTCAATAGTGCTCTTAACGATGGCGAATTATGTGCTAAACCATTAATTTAAGTGGTGATTATATCAGATTTGCAATCCTTATTAAGAAATTCAAAATAATTTCTTTTTTCAACTATTGCTAAACTATCGAATTTTTGATTAAACTCTTATCAAGAGGTTGTCATTATGAAAGAAGTGAAGAATCCAGATAAAGCTAAATACTGATAATTCTGGATTCTTCGTTACAATCAGAATGACGATTTGGCAATATTATTAATTTTAGACAGCCTCTTGATAAGCATATACTAAATTATTAATACATCGATAAATGAACTATAAACAAATATTTTGGACTTTTACAACAGACTTATATCTGTAATCGTGTATTGCAACAGTTCTTCTTTATTGTAATTTAAAGCGAATCGGCAATTTAACTTCAAAATCATCGCCGGTTCCGAAATCAATACCCGAAGTATTAAACATATTGACTACTCTAAGCACTTCATTATCAAAATCTTTGTTAATGCCTTCGGATATTTTTATATCCTTGATTTTACCTTTATTAGTAATTTTAAAAGTTACATATACAGTACCACTAATATTAGATTTGATTCCCGATTCAGGATATTTAATGTTTTTGCCGACGAACCTCATCATAGCATCAGTATTGACTTTGCCCATTTCATTATACGAATTATCGCCTTTTTTACCTTTTTGATTAGTAATGCTTAAAGTTGGCTCTTCTTTAGCTTTCCAGACATTAACATCGCCGAATTGAACACGAATAATATCATGTTCATAAGCAGCTGTTCCAGTCGGATTTTCAACTTTTTTGAAATCGCCGTATCCTCTGACTAAGCTTATAGCTTTTTCTTCAAGACCATAACCTAATTTGGATTTCCACTCACCTTCGACTACTTTTCCATTAATTGCTTTTATGTAAATTAGTTTACCATTGGGGTCACGAACAGTTTTTAAATTAATTACAGCATTAGTAATTCCGGCTTTTACAGCTTCAGCAGGAATATCTCTTACATCTTGAAGCTTATTATAAAATGATGAGAAATCCGGCAAGTACCTTTTTGCAGAATCAATAGGTATAATCTTACCATTTTCATCAAAACAGCAGCTATATTCATATTTTGCATATTTATCGTCTGCCGATACAGGATTGTTTTGCTTATTACAAGCAAATGCAAAGAATAAAATTGCAGATAACGGAATAAACATTAGATATTTAATATATTCCGATTTTCGAGAATTGTTTTTGTTAAGCATTTTAAACCTCTTTTTTATCATTGACATACTAAATGAGTTGACTGGTGCGGCGAAGAGGTTTTTCAGTGTTGCAGAAAGCATTAGTTTTTTGTAGTCTTCTTTTCTAACTCCTTGATTAATAATTAAATTATCGGCTGTAAATTCGTGGTTTTCACGTAAAGCTTTTTCGTAAAGATATATAAAAGGATTAAGCCATAATATAGATTTTATTATTGATACAAATAGCAAATCCAAAGAATGATAATTGTCAATATGGATTTTCTCATGCTTAAATATTTCACAGAAGTCTTTTGATTGGTAAATTGATTTACTGACAAATATACTTTTTATAAATGAAAACGCCGGAATTTCTTTATTTATTATATATAAATTTGTACTATCGTGCTGAGCATGAACTGCTTTTATTTTCAATAGGTTAATCCTAATTACCGAATAGATATAAACGGCGATAAATATTGAACTGAATATGATAAATATTAGCATAGCTAAGCTATTATAATTTAATTCACTTAACTGCAATGTATGAGCTGGAGCATTGGCATAGACCACTATTCCCTGAATATAATTATTATTATAGATAGAATTGTCGGAAATAGATTCCGTAGATAGCGATATATTAATTATTGGAATTACAAGACTTAGCAATAATGTAAGTAGCAAATAAACGCGGTTTAATGTAAAGAATGTATTTTTGCGTAAAAGCAAATAATATAATCCATAGAACACTCCGGTGCAGAGCGATGATTTAACTAAATAACTTAAAAACTCATTCATATTAAAACCGTATTTTATTTTATAATTTACCAATTATTTTATATAACACATTATAAGAATAGTTAGTTACACTTTTTTGGAAATTTTAGTCGGAATTATTGATTGAGGCTTCTTATCAAAAGTGAAACTAATCGGAATACGTATTTCATCATTATTAGCATAGCCAATATCATAATTATAATCATTTATCAGACTAATCACTCTTAATGCTTCTCTATCAAATTCTTTATTAAATCCATCAGTAACTTTAATATCTCGAATTCTTCCTTTATTATTGATAATAAAGCTAACATACACAGTTCCGCTAATTCTATTGTAAACCGCTGAAGAAGGATATTTCAAGTTTTTTTCTATGAATTTTTCCAAGCTATCAAATTTCACAGTATGAGTCATTAAGTCCCAATTTTTTTTGTCATCTTTATTCATTATCTGCTCTACCATTGGGTTTTTCGCTCTATAAACATCATAATTTCCGAATTGAAGTCTTATATTTTCGCACTGATATGCAGGAATTCCTTTAGGATTAACAAGATAAGTACGATATTTAACATTTTTGCGAACAATTTCTTCGGCTTTTTTGTCAAATCCATATCGAATATCTGTTGACCAGCCACCGTTAGTATTTCCTTGTATCGCTTTGACATATATTAACTTACCGTTTGGGTTATAAATTGTTCTAACATCAATCTCACAAGTAGTAAGCAAATTTTCTAATTCTTTTGGTTTATTTTTAATTTTTGATACACTTTTATGAATTTCTTCGACTTCTTTAGGAAAATCCATAATATTTGAAGTTAGTTTCGGATATAACTCAGGTGTATAAGCAAAATGTCTTGGAAGTGAGTCTTCACTCGGATATTCATTCTTTACCATTTTTCCATCTATATATGAATAAGATGCATCTTTTAATAAATTTCCAAATTTATCAAAAAAGTAATATTCGTAAATATTTGGACACTTTGCTATGATTTGTTCATCCATACTTTTTACTGCTATAGCTTTTTGACAGGAACTCATTGTAAATAAAGCAATAATTATAAATGTAATGTTTAAGATTACCAATAAATATATTTTGTTTTTCATATTTTACTCCATTATTTTAATCTGAATTCAATTGGTACTATTGTTCTACTATCGTTACTACACCCCATATCAAGTCCTGAATTATTAAAAGAATTAACTACTCGCAAAACCTCAGCATCCATATCTTCATTTATACCTTTATCTATTTTGACATCCTTTAGTTTGCCGTTCTTGTTAAGAGTAAAGGCAACCCAAACCTGTCCGCTAACATTGTTCTTTATGCAGGATTCCGGATATTTTATATTTTTACGTACAAAGTCTAATAAGACATTAACCTTGGTAGTATTAAAGGGCATTGAAGTAGAATCTTTGGAATTAGTGGCTAATAATCTTTTTTTAATAACAGGGTCTTCCAAAGCTCTCCATTTATTTATGCTTCCGAATTGAACGCGTAATATACTATGTTCGTAAGCACGAATCCCATTCGGATTTTCAATCAATGTGCATTTCCCTAAGTTTCTTACAATTTCTTCAGCTTTTTCATCAAAACCATAGCCAACTTTCGATTTCCATTCCCCTCCGGCAATTTTGCCGTTAATTGCTTTAATATAAATAACATTGCCATCTTTATCGGTAATCTTTCTTACATTAATAGCAGCACAGTCGATACCAGCATTTACGGCTTCCGGTGGTAAATCTCGAATATCTTGAATTTTACTTAGTAAATCATAGTTTTCCAAATATCTGCGAATTGTTTTTGTCCGTGGTACTATTTTCCCATTATCATCATCATAACCTGTCCAAGGTATTATTTTTCCATTATCATCAAAATAACAGTATTCGGTATATTTTGCATATTTATCGTCTGCCGATACAGGATTGTTTTGCTTATTATTACAAGCAAACGCAAAGAATAAAATTGCAGATAACGGAATAAACATTAGATATCTAATATATTCCGATTTTCGAGAATTGTTTTTGTTAAGCATTTTAAACCTCTTTTTTATCATTGACATACTAAATGAGTTGACTGGTGCGGCGAAGAGGTTTTTAATTGTTGCAGAAAGCATTAGCTTTTTATAGTCTTCTTTTCTAACTCCTTGATTAATAATTAAATTATCGGCTGTAAATTCGTGGTTTTCACGTAAAGCTTTTTCGTAAAGATATATAAAAGGATTAAGCCATAATATAGATTTTATAATTGATACAAATAGTAAATCTAATGAATGATAATTGTCAATATGAATTTTCTCATGCTTGAAAATTTCACAGAAGTCTTTTGATTCGTAAATTGATTTACTTACAAATATACTTTTTATAAATGAAAACGCGGGAATTTCTTTATTTATTATATATAAATCTGTACTATCGTGCTCAGCAT
Source organism: uncultured bacterium (assembly GCA_942493235.1). Classification (GTDB taxonomy): domain Bacteria; phylum Bacteroidota; class Ignavibacteria; order Kapaibacteriales; family UBA2268; genus ENR-C587. The sequence goes on from OW818676.1 coordinate 2,961,022, forward strand.
GAACTGCTTTTATTTTCAATAGGTTAATCCTAATTACCGAATATAAATAAACAGTGATAAATATTGAACTGAATAATATAAATATTAGCATAGCTAAGCTATTATAATTTAATTCACTTAACTGCAATGTATGAGCAGGAGCATTAGCATAGACCACTATTCCCTGAATATAATCATTATTATAGATTGAATTGGCGGAAATAGATTCCGTAGATAGCGATATATTAATTATTGGAATTACAAGACTTAGCAATAATGTAAGTAGCAAATAAATGCGGTTTAATGTAAAGAATGTATTTTTGCGTAAAAGCAAATAATATAATCCATAGAACACTCCGGTACAGAGCGATGATTTTACCAAATAACTTAAAAACTCATTCATATTTAAACCGTATTTTATTTTATAATTTATCGATTATTTTATATAACACATTAATATTGATCATCATTAGGTTAAATTTAAAATTCTATAAACAATCAAAGAGCAAAGAGACTTTGCTTCTATATCATTCTTACGAATAAAAGTATCGCTGTCTTCATTACATTACTTAAAGCAATGGAATTCATCTGCTTAATTATTTCCACCCTACTTACGTATAATACGCAAGCAGGATGAAAATATGCGATGAGAAAACTAATCATTATTATAGTCGTTATCCGTTAGCATATTTTGAATTTCTTCAAGCTCTGCTACAGATAAATTTCCTTCTTTAGCAAAGAAAGAAACCAAACCGCTATAAGAATCCCCGAAATAATTCTTTACGAAATTCTTCAAAAAGGATTTGCTGTAATCGCTTTTTGATACAGTCGGGAAATACATATAGCTCCCGCCAAAGTCTTTGTGAGAAATGAATCCCTTTTTTTCCAGAATTCTAATAATCGTAGAAACCGTATTGTATGCCGGCTTAGGTTCTGGAAATATTTCAACTACATTCTTCACAAATCCCTCTTGCAGACTCCATAGAATCTGCATTACTTCTTCTTCCGCTCTTGTCAACTCTTTCATAATTACAAATATAATACATTTTAAAACAGAATGCAACTAATATTTTAGTTAAATAACTAATTTATTAGTTAACTAATCTTAAATAATTGATTTATATAGTGATATGTTATATATAAATATTTATTATTGTACCGGAATAATAATCAAATGACAAAAGAAAAGTGTATTTTTTCTGCTTTAGGTAACTAAGAAAGTTGAAAATAATTGATATAGTAATTATAAGATTCTTCGCTATTATGTGTGAGTAAGCAAATATAGAAATCTTTCTTACAACAGCGTTAGCTGTTGAACATCGGTAATAAACATTGTTTAGTCCCTACACTCTTTTTTCTCTTTTTGTCGTTAAAAGAAGAGAGTGATGGTGGAGTATCTCATTATTTTACCAACGTTTAACTCCTAACGGAGTTAAAATATAAAATCATTGATGTTTATCAAATAATATATCCAAAATCAATATTTGATATATTAAGGTTATGATTATACTAATAACAAATATTTGCTAACCCACTTAAAATAGAGAAGCCCCAATTATAAGTAAAAGACAAAATACAAATTCTTGTTAAATTAATTTATAAAATTTCTGACTTTGTAAATTAGCACCCTTAGGAGTTACATATTGGTAAAAGTATAACTTACGAAGTTAAAAATCAAAAATACAATTGTATTATAAATTCAGCAAAATCAGAGGTTCGGACTACAAATTTATCAACTCAATTATATCTCGTTAAAAAAATATACTGATTATTTCGCTTCATTTTTATAATTTTGTAAATTAAAGTATTGAATATAGAAATAATAACATTTGTATAAATAATTGAACGACAAAATTATGCTGAAAATCATAAGAGAAAATCCTGACAAAGTAAAAGAAAATATTCGTAAAAAACTTGAAAAAGCTGATATTCAGCCAATTCTTAATCTTGACGAAAAACGCCGTGCAGCTATACAAGAAGTTGAAAAGCTGAAAAACTTGAGAAATACAACAAGCCAGGAAATTGCAAACCTTAAAAAGAGCAAAGAAAATGCCGACGATAAAATCGCCGAGATGAAACAAGTATCTGATAAAATCAAAGAGCTTGATGACCAATTAAGAACTATCGAAGAAGAATTAGACTTAATGGTACTAACTATTCCGAATATGCTTCATGATTCTGTTCCCGAAGGCAAAACACCCGAAGATAACCCTGTGATTCGCTCTTGGGGTTCTATAAAAGAAGAAGATACTACTGACCATATTGAGATATGCAAAAATTTAAGTTTAATTGATTTCGAACGTGGTGCTAAAGTTTCAGGCAGTGGCTTCCATTTCTATACAGGCAGAGGTGCGGCTTTAGAAAGAGCCTTGATTAATTTTATGCTTGACTCGCACATTAACAAACACGGCTATACAGAAATCATGCCACCGTTTATGGTTAACGAAGAGTCTATGAAGGGAACCGGTCAGTTACCGAAAATGGCGGAAGACATGTACACTATGGAAAAAGATAATTTCCACATGATACCAACTGCCGAAGTGCCACTTACAAATTTCTATGCTCAGAATACACTTAATATTGAAGAAATGCCAATTAAATTCTGCGGTTATTCACCGTGCTTCCGTCGCGAAGCCGGCAGTTACGGCAAAGATACACGCGGATTATTGAGACTTCATCAATTCAATAAAGTGGAATTAGTTAAATTCGCTCATCCGGACACTTCCTACGATGAGCTTGAATTATTGGTTGCAGATGTCGAAGACGTGCTTCAAACTCTCAATATTCCATACAGAGTGATTTTATTATGCAGTGGCGATACCAGTTTCTCGTCTGCAAAAACTTATGACATTGAGGTTTGGTCACCGGCTGATAAAAAATGGCTTGAAGTCTCCAGCTGTTCTAATTTTGAAGATTTCCAAGCCCGTAGAGCAAACATCAGATTTAAACGTACTCCAAATACAAAACCTGAATTTATCCATACTCTAAACGGTAGTGGTCTTGCCACTCCAAGATTGTTAGTTGCGATTTTAGAGAACTATATTCAAGCAGACGGCACTTTAATAGTTCCCGAACCATTGAGAAAATATACCGGCTTTGACAAAGTTGAAAAAGCTTAGTTTTTCAACTTATTTTTTAAAAAACCTCTCATCACTCTTACTAATGATGAGAGGTTTTTATTATTACTACAATATAAATACACTAACATTTGGCAATAGAATAGTTTACAAATATATGAATACTTGTAAACTATTCTATTGACTGTGCTATACCGGAATTATATTCAGCTATTAACCGTATAAAAATAGACCCTAAACATTGAATAATACTATAATGACTATTTAAATATAATATCATAGTAGATTTTGAATACTTACTTTTCAATTAACAACTAATTGAGTAATGTAAACATAAAACACTACAAAACAATAGTTTATATAAATAATCGATAAATATCAAATTTTAAATATTTGAGAATATTTAATAAATAATTTTATTATTATGTCGATATTCTTTAAATTAGTAATTCAGAATAATACAAGTTTTGCATGTATATATATTCTGAAAAATACTTTTGAAAATGAAATAGACAGTGTTTGCTATAAATATACATTAATAGGTGTGAAATGAAAATAGGTGCAAAATTAATTACAGGTTTTTCTGTAATTTTAGTAATTCTTTTAGCTGTAGGCTTATATGCTTTCTTTACTTTAGGTAGTTTAAAGGAAGATATGGAATTGACACTAAATGACAGGTACATAAAAGTACAGAGGATATACGAATTAGAGGTTTCAGCGTTTAAAAATGGAATTAGTTTAAGAAATATTATTTTAGAAACTAATCCAGAAATTGTTGGTCAATTAAATAAAGAAATCTCAACCAGAACTGCTCAGTCCGATGTTATCTTAGATTCTTTAGACAAAACTCTTTCAACAGTAAAGGGAAGAGAATTATATAAAGAATTGAAAACGACTTACAATACTTATAATACTTTAAGAGAAAATGTTACTCAGTTAGCAGTAGCAAATAAAAAAGCCGATGCCACTATCCAGCTATTTGGTCAAATGAAAGTAGAAACCGGTAAATATGTGTCAAGCTTAGCTTCTATCAAAACATATCTGATTAAAGTAATGAATGATGCCGGAACCAAATCAATGGATGCAGTCAATAATGCCAATACAATTATAGTAATTGTAATTATAATAGCTATTGCATTGGGCTTATTTATCGCACTATTTATAACCGGAATGATTACTAAACCAATTAATAAATTAATTGAAGTCGCCGATAGCATTGCCGACGGTAATATGGATATTTCTCTTGATACCGAAAAGAAAGATGAGACCGGAGTATTGAACCGAGCAATGAAGAAGATGGGTGATTCAATTCAGTCATTGGTAGCAGATGCCAATCATTTAGCCGATTCGGCAATAGCAGGAAAATTAGATATTAGAGCCGATGCAAATAAATATAAGGGTGAATACAAAAATTTGATAGCCGGACTAAATAATACATTAGACGCAATTATTAATCCTCTAAACGTTACGGCTGAATATGTTGACAGAATTTCAAAAGGTGATATTCCTCCGCTATTAACTGACGATGCAAAGGGTGATTTCAACGAAATTAAAAACAATATGAATCAATTGATTGATACGATAAAAGGACTAAAGCAAGATGTAGAGTTTTTAATGGCTGGTGTAGGAGAGGGCAAAGTCTCTACTACTCGTGCTGATGCACATAAACATCTTGGAGTATATCGTAACATAGTCGAAGGATTTAATCAAACATTAGAATTAGTTTCCGAGCCAATAAATGAAGAATTAGAGGTTCTCTCTAAGTTAGCTCTGGGTCAATTAGAAGTTAGAATGGTTAAGACATATAAAGGCGATTTTAACCTACTAAAAGATAATTTGAATACTACTATTGATTCTTTACCATTAACTGAAACAATGAGAGTAATGGCTCGAATGGCTGAAGGTGATTTAACAAGTAAAATGAGCGGAAATTACAAAGGCGAGAGCTTAAAGCTTATGAATTCTGTTAATGACACTATAGATTCACTTAACGAAATTCTCTATCAGGTACGTACTACAGTTGACGAAGTTACTCGTGGAGCTATGCAGGTCTCTGATGCCTCTACTGCTTTATCACAGGGTGCTACGGAGCAAGCAGCTTCGCTTGAAGAAATCACTTCATCTATGACTGAAATCGGCTCTCAGACACGTTTAAATGCTGAAAATGCAAATCAAGCAAATTCACTTTCTTTTGAAGCTCGAAGCGGTGCTGAAAGAGGTAACACTGAAATGGCTCAGCTGAACACCGCAATGTCAGAAATTAACGAATCAAGTAAAAATATTTCGAAGATTATTAAAGTAATTGATGAAATTGCATTCCAAACAAACTTGCTTGCACTTAATGCCGCAGTTGAAGCTGCCAGAGCAGGCCGCCATGGTAAAGGATTTGCAGTTGTTGCCGAAGAAGTTCGTAACTTAGCAGCACGTAGTGCTACTGCCGCAAAAGAAACCGCAGAACTTATTGAAAATAGTATTAAAACTGTTGAACAGGGCTCGTCTCTGGCGGGTAAAACCGGCGAAGCATTGGAAGAGATCAAGAACAGCTCTGTCAAAGTAGCAGATATAGTTGCCGAGATTACTACATCATCAAATGAACAAGCTCAGGGTATAGCTCAAATTAATGAAGGGCTTACTCAAATTGATAAAGTAACTCAGACCAATACTGCTTCTGCTGAAGAATCAGCATCTGCTTCCGAAGAATTATCAGGTCAAGCTAATCAATTACGTCAATTAATCGAGAGATTCAAATTGGCACATCAATCAAATGATACTTATAGACCAAATTATAATAAACCTAATCAAATGGGGGGTAAAAAAGCAGGCAGAGCTTTGGCTCCGACTTCTTATGACGAATACTTAGACGATGGTTATAGCAATCGTAAGCCTTCATCTAACCCCAAAATTGATGCTAGGGACATTATCAAACTTGACGAAGACGATTTCGGGAAATACTAATTGAAAATATTAATAAAAGAAGAATATTATATTAATTAAGATAAAAAAAGCGGGACAGTATGTTTATTGTTCCGCTTTTTTATAACACAAGCCACTTGAAAAGTGAATATTTCGGTAAATGGGTTAGTATTCATCAGTTTTATCAATGAGTAGAGTTCTGGGCAAATACAATTGTAGAAGAAAAAGAGTATTTCAAATTCACAATTGAGCCATATCAATTCTCTTTTTAAAACGACCTAAGTCATGAATTTATAACAAAAAATTTATTTCAAACAGAATTATATATCATTGATAGAAACCAGTGATTGTAGTACTTATACACCAATATCCCCCCTCCCGACTACTGCCGAGAGGGAGTATAAATATATTACAAGCTTGGACCAAGCATGTTTTCAGGACGTACCAATTGGTCGAATTTTTCGGCAGTTAAAATGCCAAGCTCTACTGCTGCTTGTTTCAGTGATAAATTATTATGATGGGCGTGCTTTGCAATCCTTGCCGCATTGTCGTAACCGATATGCGGATTGAGAGCTGTAACAAGCATCAAAGTATTCTCTACAAAATGCTGAATCTTCTCTTTATTCGGCTCAATGCCGACGGCACAATGTTCTTCAAACATAACACAGGTATCGGCAAGCAATCTTACGCTTTGTAAGAAATTATAGATAATGACCGGTTTATATACGTTTAATTCGAAGTTACCGGAAGCACCACCGAAATTAATAGTAGTGTCATTACCGAATACTTGAGCTGCAACCATTGTCATTGCTTCGGATTGAGTCGGGTTCACTTTGCCTGGCATAATTGAAGACCCCGGTTCGTTTTCAGGAATAACCAATTCGCCCAGACCGCAACGTGGACCGGAAGCAAGCCAACGTACATCGTTAGCGATTTTCATTAGTGAAGCAGCAAGTGTCTTTAATGCACCGTGAGCAAATACCAAAGCATCGTGGCTGGCAAGAGCTTCAAATTTATTCGGAGCAGAAATAAAAGGTAAGCCGGTATATTCGGCAATTTTTTTAGCTGTTTTGGTTGCAAATTCAGGATGAGTATTCAGTCCGGTTCCTACGGCTGTCCCGCCGAGAGCTATTTGATATAATCCCGGTAATACATAAGCTATACGCTCTAAAGCGGAATCTAATTGCTGAACATAGGCAGAGAATTCCTGACCCAAAGTCAAAGGCACGGCATCCATTAGGTGAGTTCTGCCCACTTTGATAATACCGGAAAAATCTTTAGCTTTATCATTTAGAGTATTTCTTAATTTGATAATTGCCGGTATTAATCTCTTATTGATTTCGGTAGCAGCTGCTATGTGCATAGCAGTCGGGAAAGTATCATTAGAACTTTGTGATTTATTTACGTCATCATTCGGGTGAATAGGTTTTTTAGAACCCATTTCTCCGCCTGCAATTTCAATAGCTCTATTAGAAATTACTTCATTAGAGTTCATATTGCTTTGAGTTCCGCTACCTGTTTGCCAGATGGCGAGCGGGAAGTGAGCATCTAATTTGCCTTCTATTACTTCGTCTGCGGCTTTCGCAATAAGTTCGGCTTTATCTTTGGCAAGTACGCCAAGCTCGGCATTAACTTCGGCGGCAGCTTTTTTAAGCGTGCCCATTGCGGCAATAATTTCGCGTGGCATTTTCTCTATGCCGATATTAAAATGAATTAAAGAACGAGCGGACTGTGCTCCCCAATAAACATTAGCAGGCACTTGTATTTCGCCCATTGAATCTTTTTCGATTCTGTATTCCATTTTATTCTCCATAAATACATAATATCTATAATTTGATTTATTAGTCCGAAATTAGACAATTCAAACAAACTTTTATTTTATAGATTAACTACATATTTTTAATGGAATTAATATTAGATTTCCAAGCTGCCGATAATTTATTATAATATTGTAGCTTAAATGAAGTATTCGGAGATTTTTTTACTGAATGGATTAATTTAAATAAAATACAAGCTATCTTATTATTGAAAAGCTCTGATTTGAAATAAATATTTTGAATATATGGCTTAGCATATTTCTTTGCAAGTCGGATTTTTGCTTTTACAAATAGGTCAAGAGCATTCTCGTTTATACCTCCTATATTGGTGCTTGCTCCACGCAAATGAATTACTTTTGCAGCCGGCAGATGAATATTATCATACCCATTAATAGTAACTTTTTTGCAGAAGTCGGCATCTTCGGAGTAAAAGAAATATTCTTCGCTGAACCCTGCTACTTTTTTAAATACTTCAGTTCTGACTGCCATTACAGCACCATCTAAATATTGAACTTTATGAGGATGTATTGATTTAATTCTGTTCAATAGCGGCTGTATATAGAAAATATTTCTTAAAATTAGCCCCCAGCCGGGAAGCAGCCCGTAACTATACTGTAAACGTCCGTCAGTATAATATTGAGATGGAGCGACTACTCCTGCCTTAGGATTAGCATTTAAATAATCGAAAAGACAACTAATCGTGCCTGAATTATAAATTACATCGGCATTACTGATAATTACAAAGTCAGAATCAGTGGAATTAACTCCAATATTAACCGCTTTCGAATAACCCAAATTATCGATATTTTTGATTATTTTCACTTGCGGATAGTTTATTCTAAGCTGTTCAACTGTGTTATCGGTTGAATTATTATCAACTACACAAATATCAATATTCATTTGACAAGTATCGTAAATTGATTTTACGCAGTTTAAAGTCAGCTCTGCTGAATTATATGATATGATTACAATAGCTAATTTCAATTTAAATCTTTTACTAAATTAGTAATTTATACATAATATAAAGATTCAATTTAATTATATTTTAACAAATATCAAAATCTGTTTTTATTTTTTAATTTTATTTTGTAATATTGTAACTTATAGTAGTGTGCAAAATGAAGAATAGTATTTAAGTAAATAGTTTATATTTTGATGAATATTATATCCATTTGAATTAAGTCAATATTTATTATAATAGTGTAAATTTTTTTAGAAATATGAAAAATAAAATTATTCAGGCTATTTTTTACGAAAAATTAGATGGTAACAAGGTTCGTTGCAGCTTATGCAGTCATTACTGCACTCTCGGCCCGGGCAGTAAAGGGATTTGTGAAGTCCGAATTAATGAAGGCGGTGAATTATTTTCATTAGTATGGGGTCGCCCGGAGTCCATCTGTGTTGACCCAATCGAGAAAAAACCACTATATCATTACAGACCGGGCTCTCAAGTGCTATCTTTCGGAACCAAAGGCTGTAATTTCATGTGCAGGAATTGCCAGAATTATTCTCTATCTCAGTCTCAAATCAGCAATGATTATATGAATTCCAGAGAATTAATTATGCCTGAATTTATCACCAAAATAGCACTTGACCATTTTGCTCATGGGATAGCATATACATATTCTGAACCTACTGTGTTTTTTGAATATGCTTACGACATCATTAAATTTGCAAGAAATAATGCAGCAAGTGCTCATCTGTTTCATGTATTTGTATCCAACGGATTTTTTTCTAAAGAGCTACTTGAATTATTTGCTAATGATCACATAATTGATGCAATAAATATTGATTTGAAATTTACCGAAGCCGATAAATACAGGCAAATAACGGGCGGTAAGCTAAAGCCTGTAATTGATGCTATCAAATATTTACATGATAATACCTCTATCCATATCGAAATTACAAATTTACTTATCCCTTGGGAAAATGATTCCGATGATGATTTGAAACGCCTCTCTGATTTAATTTCTGATATTTCCGTAAATATTCCTTTGCATTTTTCAAGATTTTACCCTATATTTAAGATGCTTGATAAAGGCAGAACTGAATTAGCCCGACTTTCTGAAGCAAAAAGAATAGCTGAAGCATCTGGTATAAAATATGTTTATATTGGCAACACTAACATTAATGGTGCATCAGACACGCATTGCCCTAATTGTAAGAAAGTTTTAATCAAGCGAGTAAACTTTGACCCTGAAATTGTGTCAATTAATGCTGTTGATAATAAAGCTTATTGCAACAATTGCGGAACAGAAATTGAAATTATTTTATAAAATTTGTGAGCTTAATAATGAAATTAAAATCGATAATAATTCTATTTTTTGCATTATCAATTACTTGTTACGCAAAAAAAGCAGCTAAATCGGCTATTCCGGTAATCTTAGATAATAATTATGTGCAATTATCTTTTTCCAAATCAACCGGTTCGGCATTTTATGACAACGACGGAGAGTTGCAAACTGCTGTTTATAAGCCATTTTCAACCGAACATGATTCTACTTATACTTTTAATAGAGACTCTTATTTTTTCAAATTAGATATTTCACAGATGTATTCTCTTGATTCCAATAATGAAGTGGGTGCCGAATTCGGTATTGCTTATGCAAAAAACCAATTGGAACAAAAATACAAAACTCAAAATGACACTATATCTTCAGTATTACTTATTAATGATAATAATTTATTTGAAAAGATTGATTTCGGAATTAAATACAGGACTAAATTTAGCTCTTTCATTCTTGATGCCAAGACAAATTTCACTATACCGCTCTCAAAGTACAAAAATTCTATGGACACTACCGATTACAGTCTTATTACAAGTGGTTACAGTTCTATTACTCCCAGCCTAAGCTTGTATATGATTTCTCCCAAATATTACCTGATGCTTAACGGCTCGTACAGCTTTAATTCTGATGATATTAGCGACATGTATAAAATTGGTTTCGGTGCAGGTCTTCTTACTGTTGAAGATGCCGTACTCAACATACATTTAGAATATGCTAACAGCAGTCAATCTATAAACGAACTCTATAGATTTAATCCTGCCAAGCTCCAAATGCAAGAGTCAAATTTTAGAGTCGGTGCAGGCTTTAGAATCAAATTCATGAAAAATACTTCGGCAGGTATAAACTACGACATTCTCTTAACCGGAAAAAACACTCTAAATAATAATATTATGAATATATATCTAACTTATAACCTGAATTTTCTAAAATAGCCTATTTATATTTAGCAGATTGAAAAAAAGACTTGAAAATCATCATTATTTATTGTAAATTATAATTTGTAAAAGTAACAGCTAATTATTATAATATTTTTAAAGATAAATAAAATGAGTACTCGAAAAAAAATCCTGTTTATGTTTTCATTTGCATTGATAATGTTTTTAATCTCGATTGTGGCTAACCTTTATTTCTCGAAGCAAAGACACGAAAAAATTCAAATGAATGAAATATCCAGCAGAGAATACTCTGTAGATATATCGCTTCTTAAAACAGGAGATTATCTTGATGGATTCGCCAAAGACTATTCCCTATGGGATGAATTGGTCAATTTTATTCAAGTTTACAATAAAGAATGGGCTGCAGATAATATAAACACTTTATTAAATTCTTCTCGTATCCAATATGTTTGGATTTATAATGCAAATTCCGAACCAATTCACAGGCTGACAGCTAATAATCATTCTGTTATTCAGCACCCTATATCTTTAGGTGGTTCTAAGTTAGATTTATCTAAAGCCTTTATGAAAAACGGAAGATACACACATTTCTATATTAAAAATGATACGAACATTATTGATATAGCCGGTGCTACTGTTCATAACACAAATGACCCTGATAGAAAGCAAGCTCCAAAGGGTTACTTCTTTATCGGTAAAGTAGTTGACAAATCAATGATAGACGAACTTCAGATTATTACAAATAGCAAAGTAATCATTTACAAAGATACAGTATCGGTATTTACTCCTCAGAAATTTCAAATGCTGATTAGCAAATCATTAAAAGACTGGACGGGCACTTCTGTGGCAAATCTTAGCTTTATTAGCGAAGATAATATAGGACGTGCCGAAGAAGAGTATTCATTAATTACAATTGCTGTTTATATTGGCTTTACATTATTAATTATTTTATTTGCCTATTGGATGATAAACAAAATAATTACTAATCCCTTAAATAAAATAGTTGAAAGCTTAAACTCCGGCTCAGAACTGCCTATTAAAGAATTAGTCGAGAGCAATGATGAATTCGGTCAAATTGCTCGATTAATCAAAAATTCTTATGAGCAGAGAGAACAAATAGAAACTCAATACGACCAAATAACTGATCAAAATAATCAATTGGAAGATTTAAATGCTACCAAAGATAAATTCTTCTCTATCATAGCACACGACTTGAGAAATCCGTTCGGAGTTATACTTGCTACTACTGAATTTATAGCCAATCCGAATTACGAATTAACTCGCGAAGAAATTGTTGATTTCTCTAAGGATATTAATCACACTGCTAAGATGCTCTTTAATTTATTAGAAAACCTGCTTACTTGGGCACGTTCACAGAGAGGCACTATTCAGTTCGACCCTTCAGTATTGGATATTAAAGACCTTGCCGAGACTACTAAATTTGTTCTAGAATCGCAAGCTCAATCTAAAGAAATCATGTTAACAGTTGATATACCTGATGATTTAGAATGCGTTGGCGATAGAAACATGGTGCTGACAATCATCAGGAATTTGACATCTAACGCAATTAAATTTACAAATAATGGCGGAGAGATTAAGATTATCGGCAGAGAATTAAATGACGAGATGATAGAAGTTGCAGTAATTGATAACGGAGTAGGTATTAGCCCTGAAAATCTAAATAAATTATTCCGTATCGATGTCAATGTAACTACAGAAGGTACTTCTCAAGAGAAAGGTACCGGGCTGGGATTAATTCTCTGTAAAGAATTCGTTGAAAAGCACGGCGGCACAATCGGCGTAAAAAGTGTACTTGGTAACGGTACCGAATTCTCGTTTACTTTGCCACGTAAAGAACTAAAAAAATATAAATTGGTTAGCCCAAAATAAGTTCTAACTAATTGAATTCTTTATTTACTTACTAACATAAATGAAGACCTTTGCTAAACTCAGAAAAATATGAGTTCGTGACGTTAAACATCTATGAATTATCAAGGGGCTGTCTAAAAAGTATAATATAGCCAAATTGTCATTCTGAATGTAACGAAGAATCCAGAATTATCAATATGACAAATTTTAGACAGACTCTTGACATGTAAACAAAATTCGAGTATAACAATAGTCTTAGCTTTACTATTATAGTCTCCAATTTACATAAAAAAGCCTAACAAGTATAGTACCTATTAGGCTGATTTTATTTAGTTTTCTATTATGTCATAAGCTAATTAGAGCAAGCCAAAATAGGCTCATCTATCCCGCGACTTTAGCCGCGGGTTGATGACAATAAACTAAATTTGAAGTAGTTTTATATAATAATTATTATAAAGCATTTTCTTCGCGAGCAGAAACTTTACGTGAATGCTGAGATAATAATTTCTTACGGATTCTAACGAAGTTAGGAGTAATCTCTACTAATTCATCATCTGAAATATATTCGATTGATTGGTCAAGAGATAATTTCTTAGCCGGACGAATAGTAACCGTAGCCTCGGAGTTAGAAGAACGCATGTTAGTTAATTTCTTTTCTTTAGTGATATTAACATTCATATCGCCCTGTTTATTTCTTTCACCTATAACCATACCCTCATATACATCAGTAACAGGGTCAATGAAAAGCTCTCCCCTATCTTCCATAGCAAGAGCAGCGTAACCGGTGGCTCTGCCCGGGCGGTCAGCAACTAATACGCCATTTTGTCTGTGAGGGATAACTCCTACCCATGGCTCATACCCTTCAAAAAGCGTATTCATAATACCGGAACCTTTAGTATCAGTCAAGAATTGGCTACGGAAACCGATTAAACCGCGAGAAGGAATCACAAACTCGATAGTGGCTCTGCCAAAACCGTTATTATTTAATTTTTCCATTCTAGCTTTGCGTTTCATCAGCTTCTCGGTAACTACGCCGATATATTCTTCAGGAATATCGAGAAATACTCTTTCAAATGGCTCATGAGTTTCTCCGTCAACTTTACGAGTAATTACATTAGGTTTTGAAACAGCAAGCTCAAAGCCCTCTCTACGCATAGTTTCAATCAGAACAGCCATCTGGAGCTCACCTCTGCCACATACTTCAAACGCATCAGCTCTTTCTAAAAATTTCAGCTTTAATGATACGTTACCAAGCATTTCTTTTTCAAGACGAGCTTTTAAATGTCTCGAAGTTAAGAATTTACCGTCTTTACCGACAAACGGGCTGTCATTGATATAGAATATCATAGACACTGTCGGTTCGTCAACATAGATTCTTGGCAATGCAACCGGATTCTCAAGAGAAGAAATAGTATCGCCGATAGTGATATTGGGTACACCTGCTATTGCAATGATGTCTCCGGCTTCTACCGTATCAACCAATTTTTTCTTTAATCCATCAAATGAGTACAGAGCAGAGAACTTAATTCCGTTTGTAATTTTATCCTCACCGCACAGAGAATATTGAGTATTCATTGACAAGGTGCCGGTAGATAGTCTTCCTACAGCAATCTGACCAACATAAGAGTCATAATCTAGATTAGTAATCAGGAATTGAGGGTCAGCATCTTCTTCGACTTCAGGACCGGGAATCTCGGTAAGTATAGTATCAAATAAAGGTACTAAATCAGTAGAATCATCTTCTAAAACAAGATGAGCAATACCGGCTTTAGCATTAGTAAATAATATTTTGAATTCTATTTGTTCGTCATTTGCATCAAGATCAATAAATAAGTCATATACTTCATTGATTACTTCTTGAATTCTGGCATCACTTCTATCAATTTTATTTATAACTAAAATAATAGGAAGGTTGCTTGCTAAAGCTTTCTTAACTACGAAACGTGTTTGAGGTAGCGGTCCTTCACTTGCATCAACCAATAAAATAGCACCATCTACCAGATTAAGCCCACGCTCAACCTCTCCTCCGAAATCGGCGTGACCGGGAGTGTCAATAATATTGATTTTGGTACCATGATACCATACAGCCGTATTTTTGGCTAATATGGTTATGCCTCTCTCTTTCTCAAGATCCAAAGAGTCCATTACTCTGTCTTCAATTTGCTGATTCTCTCTAAATGTCCCGCTTTGCTTGAGCATTGCATCAACTAATGTAGTTTTCCCGTGGTCAACGTGTGCAATTATTGCTATGTTTCTAATCGTTTGTTTTCTCATATATCCAATATATCTTTATAAATAAAAAAGAATACTAAATTACGGAATTTTTCTGATATAATAAACTTTTAGGAACAGATATTGATAGAAACCTGAAAATAAATTCTAATCGCCATTTATTTATTATTTAATTATAAGTGTTTTAAAACCTATGAGTAACGATTATCACTATGCTTGAGTACCAAATAAGATAGCCGATTAATGACTAAGCTTTTAGCTGAATTAATCTGATTACTTCAAGTAATCAGATTAATAGCAGCACACAAATTTATACGGTAACTCGATTTGTAAAGATATTAAAACTATTTTTTCGGATAGCCGACCGGAAGATTTAATAGCAATTTCTGAGATGGCTTCAATTTTAATATCTCGTTTAATTTTACTATGTCCATTGATGCCCGTACGCGGGTAAATAGTCCGGTAGCACTACAGAATAGACTTATATTTTGCGATACTATCCCTGCATCAATTGCCGCTAATTCCATTTTACGATATTCGTCTTTAACCGGAAATTTTGTCATATCAGAAATCAATAATATAATCACCGGAGCATCAAGAGCCCACAATTGCTTATCGGCAACTACATTGCGATAATCGCCTTTTACTAAAGGGCTGAGAATATTTTCTTTTGGATTATAAAGATAAATACCGTCTTTAGTACATATATAGACATCAATATCCTGTGCATTTAAGGCAGAGGGTGCTGTTCGCTTGCCACTTTCGGCACGATTAATCCCATTTGCCGCCCAGATTAAATCAGACAAATCCTGTAAATTGAGCATAGTAGAATCATATTCCTGATGGCTGGCTCTACTCTCTAATGCGGTCATAATATTTGTACCTTTAGCCGGAGAGTGTGATTTAAGAATAATCGGCTTCAAATCTTGAGCATTAATATTAATTACTAAAAATATTGCTAAAAATATCATACAAAATGTGATAAATATATTTTTCATTTTGTTCTCTCTTTAAAATGTTTATTATTATATGATTTCAACGTGCATTAATAGTATTAACAATTTTTTCAAAGAGTCCATCATATTTCCATAGCATAGTTTCCGGAAATTCAAAGTGTACATTGATTAATACATTATCAGAAGCAAGACCATAATCGAAATAAATAATTTGTTTTTCTTTGACTGTACGGGTAATTATTGATTTATTATAAATTGTTGACCACTTTTCTCCCCAAGGCTTTGTCTTATTGAAAACCGGTTGAACTTTATGAAAACCCTCAAAATCCTTAGTTGATATTCCCTTCCAATATTCAATCAGTGCATTAGGATCAGATATCTTTAGCAATGAATCAGTTGGAGTAATTATCTCTATAAATCCGCCAATTGAATAGAAATCAGTCGGCGTTTTCATTTCTTCAACAGTAAAGAAATATGTGCGAGCAAGTGCATCTTGAGAATACAAAATATTAAATTTGTCAGGAATTTGCATGCCGAAGCTACTATCGGGATAAAAGACATATTTCGAGCTGTTCAGATTAATGCCGTCATCAGTTGCTGCTATAATTTGCTTATTGATTTCAGAAAGAAACTTTCGGTCAATCTCTGAAGAATCCAATTTGTCGATACTCTGATATGCCATGGCTCTGTTGCCGATAGCTTCATAGTTGTTAGAGTCCAATTTGAAAGCCTTAGTATAGTCATCTATGGCTGCCTGATAATTATTTAGTCTATAATTCGTATTTCCTCTTTTGAAATAAATATCGGACTCTTTAATCCCATAATCAATAGTTTTAGTATAATATTCCAATGCTTTATCATACTGTTTATCTTTATATTCAATTTTTGCAAGATGCAAGTATAGAGAAGGATTCTTTGGCTGAAGAATTCGTGCTTTCTCCAAATCATTTTTTGCTAATATATCATTAGAAACTGATATATTTACCATTGCTCTATTAATATATGCTTGTGCCAAATTTGAATCTAATGCAATTGCACGATTAAAATCATTAAAAGAATTTAAGATACTATCAGTATAGCTTTTAGCTAAACCCCGATTGTTATACGCATCGGGATTTAGAGAATCTATCAATATATATTTATCAAAATCTGCTATGGCACTATCGAATTCGTTTATAAATAGATAGTCCAATCCTCTAAAATACAAGGCTTCTCGATTACTCGAATCTTTATTAATAACTTTTGTATATAGGTTTATTGCATTCTCATACTTTCGGCTATCATCAGCTTTGCGAGCTTTTTTAAGCAAATCTTTGATTGATTCGGCAAATCCGATACTGACTCCTAATATCAAAAACAAAGCTAAACAAATTATTTTCTTCATAAACCCTCTATTTATACTATAATATTTACAATACTTAAAAATATAATACAAATTAATAAATTTGCTTAATAAATGCAACAAATAAAAAATCAATTTCTCGTTATTTTGTTTGAATAAGTAAATTTTAAAATGTAAACCCATCATCTGTTGAGACTGTGTAAAAACCATCAAATGAGAACAAATATTATTGCCCGTTCCATTCAACCCCACCCTTCAGAGGCTGTGTAAAAACCTTTTATTACTACAGTATTTTCAACAATAACAAAGTACTCAAAGTCTCTGGTGAGGTTGTCTAAAAAGTAAAAACATTTCAAAATCGTCATTCTGAGTGTAACGAAGAATCCAGAGTTATCAACAAGTTAGCATTATCTGGATTCTTCACTTCGTTCAGAATGACAATTTTTTAGTCAGTCACTTGAATGGTGCTGGGAATAATATTTGCCGTCTTGTGGCAGTTTTTACACAGCCTCTTTAGCGTGGAAAATGGCACTAATTACTTGTATCCCCACGCTGAAGAGGCTGTATAAATACTAGAATTAATTTTTTCTACTCTAATGCAACCTGACGGTTAACCGTCAGGTTGATATATACTTAATAGCTGTTGCTAAAATCTGCACTCCTCAATTTAACCCCAAACCCCTTTTTATCCACACAAATTAGAAGAGAAACCAAATTTTTATTACTTTAATCGTAAAAATATTTATTATATTAGTAATTGAAAAAAATAGCAAGAGGAGTTATGAGTAAAGAAGTAATAATAACAGGAGGCGGAATAGCCGGAATATATTCTGCTTATCTATTGTCTAATCAAGGATATAGGGTTAAACTGATTGAAGCAAATTCTTATATAGGTGGTAAATGCAGATCGTTTATCGATAAAATAAGTGGCGAAGAAATAGACAATGGACAGCACTTGTTTATGGGAGCTTATACTCATTTTTTAGGTTTAATTGAAAATATTTCCGATATTAATAATCTAAAAATATTTACCGGTCTTCATTTGGATATTTTTAGTTCCGGTGGCAAAAAGTACTCCCTGTCCAGCGGAAATTTCAGTGGCAAACTCGGCATGATCAGGGCTTTATTCAAATTAGATGGTATTTCTCGACAGTCCAAATTTAATATTATTAAATTATTCCTCAAAATTCCATTTATCAAAGCAGAAGACTACAACATTTCGGCAACTAAGTACCTGATGCAAAATGGTCAATCAAGTGAAATAATCAGAATATTCTGGGAACCTCTTATTTTAGCAGTCTGTAACACAACACCATCGACAGCATCGGCAAAATTACTAATTAATGTACTAAAAAAATCATTCCTTTCAGATGATTATTCTTCGAAAATAATACTCTCTAAAGTCGGACTATCTCAACTATTAAAGAATTTTGATGACTACCTGAAAGCAAGAAATGGCGAAATCATCTACAATACAAGTATTAAAAGTATAATCATCGAAAATAAAAAGGCAATAGGAATTGAAACTAATAAAGGTGAAATTTATAATGCAGATATTATTATTTCGTCTCTACCCTATTATAGCTTAGAGAAAGTTTTAAGTGATGAATTATATTTCTCAGACTTTTTTAAAAGTTTGAAATTCTATAAAAACTCTTCTATTATGTCTGTTTATTTATGGTATCAACGCGAAATAGTCACTGATGACTACTTTGCAATGATAGATTCTAATGTTCAGTGGGTATTTAATCGTAGAAATTATATTAATACCGAGCCGGAAATCACTAATAAATTTAAGGGACATCTAACTGTAACAATAAGTGATGCCGACAGATTTAATAATATGACTAAATATGAAATCATCGATTTAATCACAGATGACCTTGAAATTGCAATACCGGAAATCAAAAATAACAAATTATTACATTATCAAATCATTAAAGAAAAAAGAGCTACATTTACAGCTACTCACGAAATAGAGAAATTCAGATTAAAGCAATGCCCACCAATTGATTCGCTTTATGTTGTCGGGGACTGGACAGACACATCATTTCCGGCAACAATAGAGGGTGCATGTATTAGTGCTGATATCGCAGTAAAAAATATTTTAAAGTCGGATACTTTACTTTCATAACTAAGCCTCCAAAAGGGCTATTCATCCGATGGATTGATGCTATCGGATGAATTCCAATCAATGAATTCTAATCAATAAATATTTTTGTTTACTCAAAATTACACGGGTTAATATTTATTTATCACCGGCTAACAATCACTAATCACGACAACGTCGACTACATACCGCCAGGACCACCACCGGTAGGAGGTTTAACGACTGATCCGGTGCCTTTATCACGAGTCTTGAATCCGTCATTGATTTTATATTGGAAACCGATACTAATCGAACGTGAATTGTATTTATAAGATGATTCGATAATATAATCGGTACCTTTAGTTATCCGTCTATAATCAACTAAATCAAAGGGGTCAGAGAAATTCAAACTAAATTCAATATTTCCGTCAAATAATTCCCAACGCAGTGATAAATTAGAATATATGACATCATTGGAGCTACCGGTTGCAGTTTCAGATTCAGGTCTATAATAACAAAATCCCTGAAAAAACAAGCCTTTTAAAGGATTGACGGAGAAATTGCCGCTTATGCTCCAAGACTTATCAGATTTTGAATACTTATTATTAGGTAATTCTACATTATAGTCAAAGATATAATAGGAAGCATTGATTCCTAATGTCATTATTTCAAAGAACCTACCTTGATAGTTCAGATCTAATCCGTAGTTGTTGCTATTGGCATAATTTCCAAATGTCCTATATATTACATTATCAGCAATAAGATGGCTGTATTCTGTGATTGAAGATATTTCACGCCTAAAGAAAACACTTGGAGTAAATACATGCCCGCTAATAATCTTCATATAGCTTAATTCAAAAGAATGTGTATATTCAGGCTTTAGGTCAGGATTACCTTTAGAAATCAAATTAGGATCACTTTTATCCTCATAAGGAACTAAATACCAAAACCATGGGCGATTAGTACGTTTACTATAACTAAGCTGTAACTGCTCCATCGGAGTAAAAGAGTAACTCATCGATAAAGTCGGGAATACATCGAAATAAGATTTCTCAATAGTAATATCTTTATTTTTAATGTCTCCGTTAGTTTTAAAATTCTCGGCTCTGATTCCGATTTGATAATTAAATTTATCCCAAGTATCATTTAATATGGTATAAGCAGCGTAAGTTAGTTGAGTATTATCATAATCGCTTGTAGCATCAGGATTTAAATTCCAAGTATTATCAAAAGGATTAAAATTTTGATAATCAGTAAAGTTTTTAGTATAATCATATTCCGCTCTAAGCCCGGACTCTAATCTCATAGTTTTACTTAAGGGATATACATAGTTTAGCTCTCCGTTAAAATTATCGGAAGAGTTATCAGATTTGATTTTATTAGTCAATAAATTCGGAACTAATTCATTATTGGCATTATAAGTAAGTACATTTGTCATTGATTTTGAATTATATGACCAATTATTATAATATATATCCGTAGTTAATTCCTGCCCGTTAGTATCAATAGTAAATTTGTAAAAAGTAGAGATATTATAATTATTGTATGGGCTGTCATTATCATCATCTTGTTTATTGGTAAGATAAACCAAGTTACTACTATTACTATATTTACTTAGTTTATTACCAATACTATTGTTATTAGAAAGACCAAAATTTGCCGATACCGTAACAGAATGCTTATCATTAATATCGTAGTCTAAACCAAATTTGCCGTTATGGCTATTATATTTACCTTCACCATCACTATAACTGTAATTATACATAGCATCGGGCGATTTAAATGCAGTTGTTTTACTTTCGCTGGAAAAAGGGTATTTCCCAATATAGAAATTATAACCACCGAATATATTATAATTGTTTTTTCGATAATTTAAATTCAAACTTCCGTTATACGAATTTTGAGAGCCTGCTCCAAGGTCTAGAATTCCGTTAAGTCCTAAATCTTTTTTCTTTTTAAGTACGAAATTTATAATACCGGTCTGCCCTTCTGCTTCATATTTAGCCGACGGATTAGTATTGATTTCAATATTCTCAACAGCCGAAGCAGGAATCATTTCTAATACTTTTTTGGGGTCCTGCCCTTGCATTTGAGATGGTTTACCGTCAATAAGTATAGTTACATTTGAATTACCGCGTAATTTAATATCACCCTCCGGAGTAACCTCAACCATAGGAGCGGTTTTAAGTGCATCGACCGCCGACCCGTTTTGAGCTGCAGGATTATTCTCAATATTGACTACAGTTTTCCCATTATCAAAAGTGATTAATGGCTTTTCGGCAGTTACTATTACGTCATTAGTTAGTAGTTCGCCTTTTTCAAGCCTTATGATACCTAAGTCAATCTTATTATCATTTTTTAAAACATCAATATCGGTATTCCAATAGGGTAAACAGCCGACAAAGCTAATTTTCAGTAAGTATTTCCCTTTGTCAACATCTTTGATTTCAAATTCGCCTTTAATATTGGAATTATCTCCTTTAACCACTGATGAATCTTTTACATTCAATAGAGCAACTCTGGCAGACTGCATTGGTTTGTTAGTCTCTGAGTCATAGACTATACCATTGATAATACCATTAGAAAATGCAGAACTTGATATAGTAATCAGCAATAAACAAATTTTCAACATAAATATTTTCATAAAATAACCCATATTAAATACTAAAGTACAAAATATATTACGTTTGACTAATTATAATGTTTCATTTTTGATTAATGTAATTTAAAACAAGATAATTATTATAAACAATGCAATAAAGGGATGTTTAACGGGAAAATATAGCAGGAATCTTGCATATTTTACTCAAAAATAAAAAATAACTTGGAAATTGCAATTTATCTTCTTATTTTAAGTTTGTATTAATTTACAATTGAAAATGGGAAAATTAACCAATTTATATATCGGAGTTATTATGGCTAAATCTTCAAACAATGATGTTACAAATACAATGAGTCTCGAATATCACATTAAAGAATTAATTGTAGGACACCGTAAATTTGAAACCGCTTTCCAGTCTGTTTCACACATGATATTGGGCAAATCAAGCAGAATTGATAAAATCACTGTTAATGGTCGCTCAACTTATGACTTTAAAGTATTCCGAGATAAAAAGAAACATATTATCGGAATGTTCGACGAGCTCAACAGTTTCGTCTCTTTTGTTAAAGATGCCGCAGAGGGCGGTTCTTCGTCAGAAATGGCATTCGTACTAATCGGTGAACCGGGCAATGGTAAGACTTTCTTTGTCGATTTTCTGAATAAATTATACAGGGAATACACTGCTTTAGAAGCTAACCGCAGATATACATTCAGATTTAAAAATCTTGACACAATTGGCGGATACGGCAGAATTACCTCTATAGAAAGTCAGACTTACGAAGACCCAATGATACTTGCGATGAATCTTTTCGAATCTAATGATGCAAATATCAAATTCATTCAAGAGCTTGGAGCAAGTGATGCTCAAATTGAAAAGTATTATGACATTTTCCGCCCTATGGGAGCATGCACAGATTATATTTGGCGACAGATACTCGAGTATTGTAATGGTGATTTAGATAAAGCTTTGGATTTTATCGAGATAATACCAATTCCAATTAGTGAAGCTCGGGGTACTTTAACCGGCAAATACGCCGCAAAAGATAAAATCACATCATCAGCCGTTGACCTATTGGGTGAAGAGTCAATTTCACGACTATTGCACATTGCCGACACTAATAATCCGTATAGATTTGACCTACGCCGCGGAGCCTTGGCTCGCGTTGCCGGAGGCGGAATTCACTTTGCAGATGAAATTTTTAAAAATAAACGCGACTTAGTACAGGTATATCTCGGAGTAATCCAAAATAGAACAATAGAAATAGAAGGCTTTAAATGGCCCCTTGATACTTTGATTATTGCTACGAGTAATAATGCGGAATTCGCCCGTTTCTTAGAAGAGAAAGAGCAGGCTCCCATAGTTGACAGATGCCGCTTGACGTATATGGCTCACAATACAAATTACAAATTACAAAAAGAGCTAACTCAATTTGCTATCGGTGGTCAAGAGAAAACTACCTTTACAAATGAGAAGATGCACATAGACCCAAATTTGAACTATGCAATTTCTGCTTCGATTATTTTATCACGTATGCCGCCTACTCTGAAATTATCTCCTGTGGAGATGATGAAACTTGCCGCCGGCGAAGTTGCCGGAGAGAAGAGCATCAAAACATTAGTTGAAGTAATTAATGAATTAAATAACGACCCCGATATTACAAAACGCTTCGGTCAAAAAGGCTTGGGGCATAGAAATCTCGGTAGAGCAGTTCAGATACTTCTTGAGCGTTCCGAAACTCAAGAAGGTAGATGTATGTATGCCGGCGATGCTTTCTCGGCATTGGAATCTGTAATTTTAGATTATGTACAAGACCCGAACGACAGAACCAAATATTTCAATGATTTAAAAATTGCCCACAGCCTGCATCGTAAAAATGTAATGTCGGCAATATTCAATGCTTATATGGACCAGCCCGATGCAGTTCAGAAAGATGTATTGAATTATGTTAATATGGTAATCGGTATAGATGCTAAAAATCTTGGTCAGGATAAAATCTGGGCTTATAAAGACCCACAGTCGGGCAAATTGGTATCGCTCAAAATTGATGAATCATTTATCAATTCGGTAGAGGAAAGGCTCGGCTTAAAAACTAATGAACAAAAGCAAAGCTATCGCACTACTATCTCTAAAATATATGGTCAGAAGATGATTCAAGACCCAAACTATGACTTTATGGATAATAACGACTTAGTAAAAGCAGTTACCGATGTAAGACTAAAATCTGATATAGCCGGAGCGGGATCTCTTGTCGGAGCATTATCGAACCGAACAAATGAAGAAAATCAGAAGCTCTATAACAGAATGATAGACACTATGATAAACAAACTCGGCTATTGCATGACCTGTGCCCAGAAGACTATCGAGTACTTCTGTACACAAGATGATGCGAATTAATGAATGTAATCCCCTGCCTACGCTCTGCGTGGGCAGGGGGGGGTCATAGAGAGTTTATTAATTAGGACATTCCTACGCAGAGCATAGGAATGAGAGAAAGATTCTAATTGTAAGTTTTACTCCTGCCCACGCTCTGCGTGGGAAGGACAACGAGTCGAGGAAATTATGGGTAGTAGTTCTTATAAAATTTATAATAATAATTTTCCATATTTTGTTACATCAAGTGTTGTCGGATGGATTGAATTATTTATATTCCCTGAAATAACCAAAATACTAATTGATTCGTTAAATCTTTTAGTTGAGAATAAAAGAATTATTATATATGGATACGTAATTATGAAAGACCATTTGCATTTAATTGTAAAAGCAGATGATTTATCGAAAGAAATTTCAAATTTTAAATCATTTACAGCAAGACAAAGCATAGAGTATTTTAAAAAAAATAGAAATTATTTAATATTGCAAAAACTAAGAAATTTGAAATTAAAAAGTAAGAATGATAGAGAGTATCAGTTTTGGCAAGAAGGTTTTCATCCTAAACAGATTAATTCAATAGAAATTCTTTATCAAAAACTTGATTATATTCACAACAATCCTATTAGAAAATCATTTGTTGAGAATATTTATGATTGGAAATTATCTAGTGCTTGTGATTATAACGGAAATAAAGGATTAATAAAAGTGTTTACTGATTGGTATAGTAAACTGTAGATAATCCATTCCTACAAAGTACATAGGAATGAGAGAAAGATTCTGATTGTAAGTTTTACTCCTGCCTACGCTCTGCGAGGGCAGGGGCGCATAGAGAGTTTATTAATTAGGACATATTCCTACGCAGAGCTTAGGAATGAGAGAGGTTCTATATTGTTTTCAATTATTATCCTGGTGCTTATTATATTAATATCAGAAATTCAAATATAAATATTACCGAAAGTTTTAATGTTATTAAATAAAAATTCAATGCTAAAAAAAACTATTATTATTATACTATTGAGTGTGATTCTATTTCCAAATAGAGCGACTTCTCATTCGGAAAATGATTTATGGGATTTTCTTAGTTATATGACAAAAGTCTCTTATCAACAGACTAATGTATTTAATAAAAGGAATGGGATTTATGATTTTAATATAGGATTAAATATTTCCCGAATACCACATTCCCTTGATTCTGTTCCCGAGAAACTCCCTCTATATTACGGTGCAAATATTGAATTATTTGACCTAAATCCGGGGTATAAACTTTATAATGATAAGGATTTATCATATTACTTTTTTGATTTCAGCTTACTTAAATTAAAAAATCTAACTGAATTTAATATAATAGCCCCGCATTTTATTATCGGAATGGATATCCGCTTAATTGATAAAGATACAAAACTTTATAGTACACAAGATTATAATTGGCTATCAGCAGGATTAGAATTAGGCTATGAATTCTTCAGCAATAGCAATAATATTAGTGTTTTACCTGAAATATATTTTCAATTAGGTGTTCGTTCTTTTAAAATTGATACAGTAAATTTCAAAGGATTAGATGAAAATAATCAAGAAACAAAATGGGAGTTTTTAAGGGGTGGCTTTAAATTAAGAACAGCATATAAATACTTATCTCTTGAATACGACATTCAAGCCGGAGTGATGAAAAATACCGATTTAATTGAGCAATCAGTAAAACTTTCGTATTCATTTGTACGTTCGGACTGGATAATCGGGGGACTATTTTTAGATTATAAAAATAATGTTTATCAAATCGAACAATACAAAAATGAACAAAAGGAAACAGTAAGTTTTAATAATCAATGCTTGAATTTCGGTCTTTTTATAAAACCATTTGCGTTATCTGGGAATTTTTAGAAAAGAATATAAAACAAACATAAAGCGAATATTATGCAAAATATTAAAAATAGTGAAAATAAAAATCTAAGTTCTGCAATAGAAAAGAATATTGAGGTTGAAAAACCTTTTATGAAAGACGATCATAGTGTTCCTAATATAGAAACTACTTCAAATGATTATTTCTCGGGATTATATTCTAAAATTAATGATTTTATTGTTTTCGGAGGTCATCTGCCTCATTCGGACTCCAACAAAGTAAGCCTTCAGACTATTGAAGATTTACTTGATAGAGATAAACAGAGAGAAGATGACGGCTTCCCCCGCCGTATTAAGCTTGGTAAAGTTGCAAGATCCGGCAGAGGCAATCAAAAGCAGATTATACTTGTGCCGACCACAACCGAACCGAAATTTTACCACGACAGCTCTACTACAAACGAAGAGGAAACTACCGGTGGCAGTGGAGAGGGGCAAGAGGGTGAAGTAATCGGCGAGGAGCAGGCACAGCCTCAAGAGGGCGAAGGCGAAGGTCAGGGAGCCGGTCAAGGCTCTGATTCAAATCACGAAATCGAATCCCAAGCTTATGATTTAGGCAGAGTATTAACCGAAAAATTCCAACTCCCAAATATTAAAGATAAAGGCAAAAAGAAATCTTTAAATAAGTATGTGTATGACCTTACCGATACCAACAGAGGCTCCGGTCAGGTATTAGACCACATTCGGACGCTTAAAAGAGTAGTAAAAACAAATATAATGCTCGGCAATATAAGCGGAGATGAGCCTATTGCTCCGGAAGATTTATTGATGTCTCCACAGGATAATATTTATCGCGTATTATCACCGGAGAAGGATTTTGAGACTCAGGCATTAGTATTTTTTGTTCGCGATTATTCCGGCTCTATGCAGGGAAAGCCGACCGAGACTATAGTAACCCAGCATTTGTTTATATATAGCTGGCTAATGTTCCAATATCAAAATAATGTAGAGACCCGATTCATTCTACATGACAATTCGGCAAAAGTAGTTCCTGATTTTTATACTTATCATAATTCAAACGTAGCCGGCGGTACTAATGTATTCCCTGCATTTGAATTAGTTAACAAAATTATCGAAGATGAACACCTTGCGAAAGATTATAATATTTATATTTTTTATGGAACTGATGGCGACGACTGGGACGAAGACGGGAAAAAAGCTCTCGAAGCAATTAATAAATTATTGACTTATGCCAACAGGCTCGGTATAACAATTGCTAAAAACAATTGGTCTTCAGGCGGACAGACCATAGTTGAAAAATATATTGAGAGGTCTGGCTTACTTAAAGATAAAGCAAAACTAATAAAATTAGATACAATAGAATCTCAATCCGCTAATGAAAACAGAATAATTGACGGAATAAAGAAGTTAGTTGAGAATTAAATTTTTGAAACCCCTTTGGGTGGGGTAAAATGATTTGTAATTTTAAGAACCCCCTCCCCCAGCCCCTCACCACTGGGGAGGGGAGTTAGAAGAAAAATATCTTTAAGCCTTTCCCTTGGGGAGGGTTTGGGTGGGGTTGAAATGATTTTAGAATAAATAAACTAAAAATATATCGGATAAAAATATGCAAATAATCGACCAACACACTAAAGCTATAATGGAAGAGTGTAAAATACGCTCTAAAGCTGCCGGGCTCAACTTTGACGCTGAATCTATCGAGTATATAGTTACCAATAGAGATATGATCGAATTATCCCCAAAAGTGATGATTCCTACATTATACGACTATTGGGTAAATGATGTTGAAGTGCTCAAAGGTGCCGGAGTATATAAACTATATCCGAATAATCCTTATGAGACTGTGATTAATTCACGACCGGCAATTTCTTACTATAATGATAATAATCCTGATTGGCTCAATATTATGATATTCTATCATGTATTGGGGCATATAGATTTTTTCCAGAATAATATTATGTTCGAGCATACTTATAATGAGGATTTTGTCGGGAAAGCTCTTGCCGATAAACGCTTAATTGCATCTTTAAGAAGTGAATACGGCAGATGGGTAGATTATGTAATCGAATTTGCTCGCAGTATAGACAATTTAGTCGGTTATTTCGACTTGGTAGCTAAGCGTCAGTTCCCTAAAGAATTATTACCCGGTTCAAAATTGGAATTCTACTTTGGCGAGTTCTTGCAGAATATTGAGAAAGTACCCGATCATGCTGTCTATAACGAAATTGATAAATATAACAAGGCAATTGAAAATAATGCCGACGTAGGCGAGAATTCTTTCTTTGCCGAAGTTAAACTTAAATATCCCGAATTTCAAGCCAAATATGAGCGTTTTATGGCTCAGGAGAACTTGACCCCTGCTACTGATATTTTGGAATTTATACGTGATAATTCAAAATTTCTCAATAACGAATCAAATCAATGGATGAAATCGGTTATTAATATCGTTCGTGATACCGGAATTTATTTTGCTCCGCAGGGACGCTCTAAAATTATTAATGAGGGCTGGGCAAGCTACTGGCATGATACTTTATTCCGCCAAGATGAACGTATTAAGGGTCATGAATCTGCTTTTGCCGTGATTAATGCAGGAGTTACTTCTATTAGCCGCGTAGGGCTTAATCCTTATGCTATCGGTCTTAGATTAATTCAGCATATTGAAGACATGGCAAACAAAGGCAAGATGAATTTCTATTTTCAAAAACTACTTAATATAGAAGAACGTGAAAATTATAATAGTGGAATTAATAAAGGAAGAGAAGCTATATTTAATTTGCGTAAGTATTTCTCTGATTTTACACTGATTAACACATTTGTATCTCAAGATTTCGTTGACGAGTATAATCTTTTCGTAGTCGGGCAACGTTATAATGAGCAGAGAGGCACTATCGAATATTATATAAAGAGCAAAAAAGCCGCTGACTATAAACAAATGCTTTTAGACAGCCTTTATCATCCACCGGTAATCAGTATTAATTATGAGAAAACTACTCCTGATAATCTGTATTTGGTTCATAGATTTGAAGGTAAAGAACTCTATAAACCATATATAGGCGATACAATGTTAGGAATTGAATATCTATGGGGCGGGCAGGTGCAATTGGAATCAACAGATATAGTTGCTAAAAAAATATTAAGCGATTCTGACAAACAACAATATGATTACCGTAAGGTTTTATATACTTGTAAAGATAAAAAAATGAGTAAGGTGGCTATTTAAATGAAAAAAGAAAAAGTAGGCGACGATTTAAAAGAGATTCTCTTAGAACAAGACAAAAAAATATTAGTTAAATTAATTATCAAGCAGGCAAATAAATATCCCGAATTTCTTAGCTCTCTGATTATGGAATACGGCGATAAAGAGGAATACGAGCAAGAACTTTTTGATAAATATTCGGTATTGATTGGCAATGCTTTGAAGTCAGGAACAAGATACAGAACTGCCCAATTGCATAATTATCAAGTAATTAAGGATGCCGTTAAGTTACTGAATGTATTCTGCAAGCATTGTAATAATAAAATTTTAGAAGCAGACCTGACTATGCAAATATTAAGATATATTTTCAAATATTTTGATGATGATTTTGATACCGCATTCGTAAAATTCGATAATAAAACGGCTATCACTTTACAGAGAGCAGTAAATTTAGTTACAAAAAAAATACATCCCGATTTTCAATCAGATTATATAGAAGAGCTTAACCAGATGATAACGTTTATTAAATCAAAAAGCAATTCTCTTGATTCGGTATATAAATTGGAAATTATAAAATAGGCT
Source organism: uncultured bacterium (assembly GCA_942493235.1). GTDB lineage: Bacteria > Bacteroidota > Ignavibacteria > Kapaibacteriales > UBA2268 > ENR-C587. The sequence goes on from OW818676.1 coordinate 2,991,085, forward strand.
TATATAAAAATATCAATTGCTAATACTGTTGGAAATTATGAGATTTGAGTTTCTTCTCTATTCAACCTAACGCCTTAGAGACAGTGTAATAACCTTTGATTACTACCTTTACTCTATGTAACACCACGCTGAAGAGGCTGTGTAAAAACCTTTGATTGCTACCGTTTTTTCAACAAAAACAAAGTACTCAAAATCTCTGATGAGGTTGTCTAAAAAGTAAAAGCATTTCAAAATCGTCATTCTGAGTGCAACGAAGAATCCAGAATTATCAATAAGTTAGCTTAATCTAGATTCTTCACTGCGTTCAGAATGACAACTTTTTAGTCAGCCTCTTGAACAAATGGAAATTGAAAATTTTATAGTTTTGCAACAGACTTATTTTTTTAATTTCAACAATAAAATAAGGGCATTGCAAAAGTCCAAAATATTTAATTACTGTTAATCTTTCAAAGTTTTTTAAACTTCTAAGTGCTTATCAACCCTACGGTTAACCGTAGGGTTGATAAATGAGAAATAAAAATTATATAGTTTTGCAACAGACTTAATATTATATTATTACTTTTTTATTGGTTTCAATTCTCTAAGCTCACGAACAGCTTTTATGAATAATTCAATATCTTCTACTGTTGTAAATGAAGAAGGACTGACTCTGATTGTTCCCCAAGGCTCAGCTCCAATTGCTTTCAATAATAGAGGTGCACAGTGAAGTCCGGTACGAACCATAATGTCAAAAGCCGAATCAAAGAAATAGCCGGCTTCTTCAGGCACAAAACCTTCTACATTAAAACAGAAATTAGTATAGCTTGTTTTCTCGGTTCTATTATAAATAGTAATACCGGGTTCATCTTTAAGTTCATTAATCATCATCTTAACTAATTTTTCTTTTTGCAGACGTAAGTTTTCTACCCCTTTTTTAAGAATGTAGTTTACACCGGCTCCAAGAGCAGCAATACCCGGTAAATTCGGTGTTCCTGCTTCATAATGAATCGGGAAACCTTCAGGCTGATACAAAACTTCGCTATATGTACCGGTACCGCCTACTTTTAATGGTCTTGGGTTTAGTCCGGGCTTAATATAAAGTCCACCAGTACCCATTATTCCATATAATGATTTATGACCGGTAAAAGCAAGATAGTCAATATCCATATCTTGAACATCAATAGGTACATTACCGGCTGATTGCGAACCGTCAACTATTAATATGCAATTATGAGCATGAGCAATTTCAGATATTCTCTTTATGTCTAATACAGTACCGGTTACGTTTGACGCATGATTTACAATCACAGCAGCCGTATCCGGGCGAATAGCTTTTTCGATTGCTTCCGGTGCTACATAAGCAGCAGAATCACAAGGGACGAATGTAACTTTGATTTCGCCGTTACGCTCAAGATGCTTCAATGGTCTGATTACAGAATTATGCTCGATTTCGGTAGTTACTACATGCTTCCCTTTAATATCTATTCCGTGTATAGCTAAATTAAGAGATTCCGTAGAACCTGAAGTAAGAACAATTTGCAGTGGGTCTGCAATGTTAAATAATTTTGCTAAGCTCTGACGACAAAGATAAACCACGTCATCGTTTTCTCTTTCTAAACCGGTTCTTGATGAATGACAAGGTAGCTCAACAACATTTTGCATGAGTACATCTATCACTTCTTGTGGTTTTGGAAATGTAGTTGCAGTATTGTTTAAATAGATCATTTTACTTTTCTTTTAATTGTTAAAATATTTATTTTTTAATAAAGCTTTTTTGAATATCATATTTATTATCTCGAACTCTGACGAAGTAATTACCGGCACTAAGCTCAGACATATCAAATTCTAAAGGAATAAGCTCTAAAATATTGGTACTGAATGATTTAATTACTCTTCCGGCTCCGTCGTATAATTCGCATAGTGCATTATCAATATTTAAGTTAAGCGAGAACTTAATAAACTTCTCAGCCGGGATAGGATACAAATTCATAAGATATTGCTGTTGCTTGTCTGGAACATCGTCATTACTACCGATAACAAAAGAATATGTTGTTCTAAGCCCGAAGTCCGGTTCGAATGTTCTAAATACTTCCCCATTATGATTAAGTATCTGCAAGTATCCGGTTCCAACTTCTGAAGCAAAGTAGTAATATAAGCCAATACCATAATCATTTATGATTTCGAGAGTATAGCAGCCTTCAGGAAAATCTAATTTATCAGTATAGACCGAATTACTAATAACAGATGACCTATTAACCATAATATTCCCGTCGCTGTCTTTAATAGTCAAATGCAGAACGTTGCCCAAACTATTAGTTTTGAATTTTAAAGTTTTATCATTAGTATATATATCAGGTTTATAGAATTTGCTGGACATTTTATTATTCACTGAATATTGGTCATGCTGTGAGTTCGGTTCGGAAATTTCTACCGTAAACCTCCTATTGCCATCGCCGTTCCAGAAAATACTACCACTGATAGGTAAAGTAACTGTATCTTTAATATTTGGGAGCAATGCACCTGTCCAGTCATAATATTCAACAGCTCCGCCTGACACATAGTATTCGAATTTCAGCGATTTCAAAGTATCAGTACCATTATTTCTGATAACTATTATCGGACCTTTGCAAATAGGGTTTTTACGAGAATACAATTTATCTCTATTAGGAGCAAATATATCATAAACCTCGGCATCTACTTGATGATTTTGCTCTGCATACTCAAATAATTGCATTGCAACTATATAATTTCCTTCGCCCATTCCAAGATTATCTTGGGGTACCGAGCTGATAGTATATTCTAATTCAAGACTATTATCGGGCTTAACATATTTAGTCAATTCGAACTCATTCTCTTTAACCTTATCGCCCGGACACCACCCTTCACGAGAACCGAGCCAAGTGCCGTTCTGAGGAAATATAGGATTCATCGCACAATCTTCCTCTTGCCAAATATGCCATTCTATGATGTCATCATTACCGGCATATAAATAATGAGTATTATTTTTCCATTCGCAGCAGTGGTCTGTCTTATCAGCATTTTTATTATGCCCATGCCCGGTAAATCTTGTTTTGATTTTAACTTGCTTGGTATTATCTGTAAGTTGTACTATTTTATTAGGTAGAGCTTCGCCTGAAGCCATATTTTTATACAAATATGATCTGTATGGACCCCATACTTCATTCATATTGATAACGTTTCTTGGCGGAACACCTTTATAAAAATCAAAACGGACATCAATCAATTCTTGAAAATTACCGGCATTGAACTTGACATCACCTTTGAGTATATCAACATAGTCTGTTACATCATATACCCAAGTAACACCGTCAGGACCTAAATCAAGCCCCGAACCATAAGGAGTAATGTATCTGCCGATTTCAATTTCATTGGTTACTTCGTAAGGTGCACTAAAGTAATTCAAATCCGAATTCAATTTTGAATTGGTCGGGCTGTAAATAGTGGAGTCAATTATTGCACCGTTAGCGTCATATTTATAATACGTACCTGATAAATACACTAATTGTTGGCTTTTAATTTGGGGATTATGATCAGCTATTTCGAATTCTGCTAAGCTGACTAATCCTGCATTCTCAATTACATCGACAACAGTTTCAACAGTATTACGCATATAATCCGAACTAATTAATTTAAAGCTTGGACAATAAGGAATTGCAGTCGGATTTAACATCTCGCTGCCTTTAAGTGTAGATAATTCAGGGATACCGTATAATTGACCTGTATAATTATTTTCGCTTTCATCTTCAGTGGTAAATCCGTTAATATTATCCATCGGATAATTAATTACTAAATTAGAATATTTAGGATGAGTATTATCAAGCTTTTTATATATCCAGCTACTGATTTCATCTTGAGACAATGCCGTATTCCAAGCTCTAACTTCCGAAGCCCCACCATTTAAGCAAGTACCAACTTCCGGTTTACTTGAAACAGTAAAAAATTGATTAATGGACGAAGAAGTTAAGTTCGGGATATATCCCGTAAATTCTAATGATGCCAATTCGCCATTTATATATAATTTTAATCTATCTGCATTTGCAGTTTGTGAAGCATCATAAACCAACGCTAAATGATACCATTTGTTTAATTCAATCGTATTAGAGGCTTTTCCGTAAGAATTCATCGGGTCTCTAATTATACAGTACAATTCGCCAATTGTTTCACCGAGCTGAATAATGGATTTATCTCCGCAGCCAACAAGATTTGACCACGATTTCCAATTATCAACTTTGAACTTACCCTCAAATGTAAAAGTATTGACAGAATGAAACAAATCTTTATTTGAAGTAATGTAATCCGTAGAATTATCAAATTTGAAGTATTTCTCCGGCTCAGTACTTGAAATCACTTTTGTGTTATCAAAGCCTGTGATTACTATATCATCACCTGTCAGCCCGTCTGCACTAATTTCAACTAAAATACCGGAAAATGAATTAATAGAAATATCATCGTTTAAGATAATAGTATTAAGCCCCGGAGACAATACTAAGTCATTTTCATATAATTTATTATATAAAGTATTATCAAATTTTGTAATTTCGGTTATTCCGGTATTCATATACTTAATTGTAAAATTCTTCAGTGTAGCCGAACCTGAAACTACGTTTATTTGGAATTTCGCATATTTACCCTTTACTACGCCGAAATTTTTCAATTCGTCTTTGCTAATTATAAATTGCATTCTAAACGGTTTGTTGGTCAGTAATAAATTCTTATCTCCCGCACCGACTGCATATTCAGTTTCAACACTTGTAGTTGTAAGTATAGAACTTAATACTTTTTTCTGCTTTATAGTTTTTGGTATATTGCTTGTGGACTGGTCAATATATACTAAAGTGTCAGTAGAAATAGTGCCCAATTTGAATTGGGGGTGTGTCTTTGCCATAGAGTCAATAACGCCTGTATTTTGTGTAACAGTCGAATATGTCAAATAGTCCCATTCACCGCAGTTATATTTATCCCATAAAGTCTTTGGGTCGCATTTTAAAGTATAATTCATTAGTATTTTTCTGTAAGTATCGTTCCCTACCGGAAATTTCCATTCTCCACATCTTGTAAATATGGAGTCGAAAGTTAGAGTTTGCACCCTAATTATATCGTCATCTGCTTTTAGATTATAGCCACATAGCATATATAATACGAAAACCGTAAGCAGATAAATAATTCCAAGTCTTCTCAATTTTTCTCTCCCAAATTAATTATTGTCTTAATAATTTATTAAAATATCAATTTAAGGAATTTTTATGTTTTTTGAGGTTAAATTATTGTAATATTGACAAGTTTAGATATATATGATTTACTATTAATATTTAATTTATTTCTAAATATTTTTATTTTCTTGATTTATCTAATACTATCTTGTGAATATTCATTTTTATATACTTATTAAATTGCGGTATTTAAATAGGAATAAATGATATTGTCTAAGCGATATATGACTATTTGATGAGATATTTATTTACAATCTGTTATATGAAAATGTTGTTATTGCTAAACTCGTTCCGCAAATAAATATATTTGATTATATTTCAACTACTTAGTATTCTTTTGTTTAATATATTATATCATTTTCTACATGAACTCGACCATTTCAAATCTCGCGACGAATATTTTTACAAATTGGAAATAAAATTATCTCTTAGGGTTTAAAATTCGGGCTGGTCTATAAATTGCTCAAAAAATGATTTAGAACCGGGCTGGACAGGTTTATCAACTGAGTACTTTAATAAATTTTCTATATATTTACCTATTAAATCAAATTCAAGGTTCACTCTATCACCTATTTTATAATTAGTAATTAAAGTATTCTTTAATGTATGAGGAATTACGGATAGCATAAACTCATTACGAGAAATATCGGCAATAGTTAGACTGATACCGTCAACACATATAGAACCATGCTTGATAAGGTATTTTGCTTGCTCAAGCGGGTATTGAACCCAGATAATGGTAGATGACTGCAAGTTTTTAATTTTAGTAATTATACCGGTGCAGTCTATATGCCCCTGTACTATGTGTCCCCCCAGTCTTGAACCAAGAGCTAAGGCACGTTCTAAATTAATATTTGTGCCTGATTTAAATTCGCCGAGCGTCGTTTTCTTTAGCGTTTCTTCTACTGCTTCTACCTCAAAGCTTTTACCGGAAATAGAGACTACGGTCTGGCAAGTACCATTTAAAGCGATAGAATCATCTATTTTCAAATCATTGATTACTTTGTCTGCTGAAACTTTGATTCGTTTAGCACCACCAATTCTAATTATTGAATTTACTACGCCGATTTCTTCTACTAATCCCGTGAACATTTTTACTCTACTTATTTATTAGTAAATTTAATTGAACTTTATTTTACTGATTAAACAGAAAATATCATTAATAATAAAATATAAACGTTCAATGAATTATACTATTGTTTAGCAGAGATAGCTCAGAGAAAAATAAGAGTAGTATTTGTAATGCTAAATAAACTGTTTAAAAAAATGAAAAATTTCCATTAATCTCTATAATTTCATATTCTAATTGTATTGAGCAATTTTGCTTCAACCCATGTCTTGAGCTTGGAAAAGGTGATATTTGATATATTCTATTTCAAATAGAAAATGATATAATTGCTTCTATTTTTATCGGTATAAATTACAGTAAAGGCGTTTTAAATATCTAAGTTAAATAAATAATTAATACCAATATTTAGAGATAAAGCACGATGATTATATTTAGTAGAAATTTGATATGGTGGAACTTCCGGTATATATGGCAGAAGCGGATCATTATGTGAGTAGTCGTTATAAATTCCGCTGAGCATATAGCCAGCATTAATTATTAAATTCAGGCTTCCGCTTTCGTCGATTTTTAGAGGAATTAATCCTCCTACTTTAAACTCGGTCATAAACCCTAAAGTACTTGTACTAATTTTATTTCCGAAATTTGCTGCTACCGGAACTCCGAAATTAAATCCGAAAGTAAATCCGGAAAAATAGAATGATGTACCTAAAGCAATATAACTATATCGCATAGTATATTCTTTGTTTACATTTACTCCCTTTATTTTATAAGCGTAATTAGAAAGACCTAAATCAGCAGCTACTCCAATGTCGCTCTCAGGACTTAACATTAGCAAGCCTGCCACACCGAAATCAGGTATATTGGCAAACCCAATACCGTTCTTTCTGCCTTCCATTACTTCAGCGGCATTAATGCCGGCTTTAAATGATATTGAAGGTCCGACACTTAATGATGTAACTTCTTGAGCAAAAACTCTTGACATTACCATCGTCATTGCAAACAAGAATATTACGATTTTTTTAATGTTCTTCATATTATTTCAATGTATTATTTCAATAATTATGCACAATATTATACACAATATTATACAATTACTTATCCGATAGAGTAATATGCAATATTATACTCAATATTATACAATTACTTATCCGATAGAATATTATGCAATAATTATGCCGAGAATTTGTCGAGAATTCAAGCAATAGACTTTGCTCAATTAAAGAAAATTCTTTAGTATTAAAATTTTAAAAGCCTAATTATACTTCCTTAATTGTTCTTTTTGTAAATATTTTTCAGTCTTTTTAGCTATTTTAACAAATGGTAGCCCGAGAAGTAAATAAAAGGCAGCTACAATAATACCGGTTCCGAAAAAGTCATAATATGTTCCGGCTACCTGATTATAAACCTTAGTAAGCTCAACCATTGTGATTACGGAAACCAATGAAGAATCCTTCAGTAAAGAAATAAAGTCATTGGTAATCGGAGGAATTACTATTCTGAACGCCTGCGGCAGGATTATCCAACGAAGTGCTTGGCGTTTGTGCATGCCAAGAGCCAATGCAGCCTCCATCTGACCACGTGGCACAGAGAATAGACCGGCACGGTAATTCTCTGCCTCATAAGCAGAATAGTTCAGCCCCAGACCGATTATGGCAGCAATAAACGGAGACAGTTTAATTCCAATTGAAGGTAAGGCATAAAAAATAAAAAACAACTGTACAAGCAGTGGAGTACCACGAATAATTTCAATATAAATGACAGTCATTTTTGAAACGAAGCTATTCCCATACACCCTAAAGATAGCAACTACCAAACCGACAAAAATTGCTATCAGCATAGAGACTACTGACAAACCTAAAGTTACTAATGCCCCTCTGAAAAACAAAGGCATAAAATTGACATATCTCTCAAAAGTAGTAATCCAACTTTTCTCTACTCCTTGAGCTTTTAAGAATCTGTCAAACTCAGTAGTTGCAATTTCGTTGGTATGTTTATCATTAAATTTTGTAGCTATCAGCTTATTCCACAAATTCCATCTTGATAATATCTCACGTAATTTACCGTTATCTATCAATTTTTGAATTGCGATATTTACTTTAGACAGTAGTAATGTATCTGACTGCCTTAGTACAACGCCATATAAGACTTCGCCGACCGGCTCGCCAATCAGCTTCATTTGAGGATTCCATGAAGCATAATAAAGTGCTATCGGAGCATCAACTAAAGCGGCATCAATTCTACCGTTTTTTAAATCTTCAAAAGCATTAATTTCGCCTTCATAACTTCGAATTTCAAATCCACCGTTTGCCTGTAAAATCCTTTCGGCAAGTGAATTCTTGAGAGCTCCTACTTTTTTACCATATAGGTCAGCCATATTTTTAAATCGTGATTCATCAGAGCGAACTACTATCTGCTCATAAGTAACATAATACGGAATTGAGAAATTTACGTTCTCTTCCCTATCTTTGGTAATTTCCAGTCCATTAATCGCCACATCATAATCATCTCGTTCTAAACCGGCTATTAAGCCATCCCATTGATTCTGTACATGGAAGGCTTTTTGAGATAACTCCTTAGCCAATGCTTTGGCGAAATCAACTTCAAAACCGATAATGCTATTCGGATTATTTGGGTCTTGGAATATATAAGGAGCGTTACCTTCGGCATCTGCCGCCCATCTGAATAATTTCTCTTCAGAGAATAGATTATTAGTAATTACAATAATCAATGCTAACAAAGTAAAAAGTCTTTTCATAGATTTATCCGTTTATTTTTCTTTTTCTCTAATTAAAAAGCTCAAGATTAAATGACAATTTAAGATGGAGAAATGGAAATAATTATTCAACAAACATTTTTAGATAATTTTTCAACTGTTCATTCTGTGTATTTTCAAATAGCTCTTTCGGTGTACCAACCTCTATTATATTTCCGTCTTTCATAAATACAAGTAAGTCTGAAATAGTTTTGGCAATGTGCATAGAGTGAGTAACAATGATTTGAGTCATTCCTTCTGATTTTAATTTCATCATCAATTCTGATATTTCGATTATCAGCTCGGGGTCTAAAGCCGAAGTAGGCTCATCATAGAGCATAATTTCAGGGTTGAGTGCTAAGGCTCTTGCTATGGCAACTCTCTGCTTCTGCCCACCGGAGAGTTGGTGCGGGTACCTGTCAATATAATCTTTCATCCCGACTTTTTCGAGTACGGATAGAGCTAAATTATTGACTTTAAAATCGTCATATTTCTGAACTATTTTAGGAGCAATAGTAATATTATCTTTTACAGTTAGGTGAGGGAACAGATCTAATGTCTGGAAAAGCATTCCTACTTTTTCACGAATTTGATAAGCTTTTAATTTATATTCCGGGTCAGGCACTTCTTGAAATTTCAACAGGTTATTCTCTCTGTCGGTTTGCTTTAGCATTTTCTTTTTGTTGAATATGGGGGGGTCTTCTCGTGTAACCACAGTACCATTAACTGTAAGAGTACCGCTTTCGAATTTCTCCAAACAATTAATACATCTAAGCAAAGTAGTTTTACCGCAGCCGGACCTACCGATTATAGAAACAATACTATTTTGCGGTATATTAAGACTAATATCATTAAGCACCTTATTATCATTATAACTTTTATTTAAGTTATTGATTTCAATTATATTTCCCATCAAGCATTCCATTAATATTATTGAAATTTCAAAGTTTATTTAAGTCCATCAAAATCGAATCAAGCATATTACGAACTTCAATCAATTGAGACTTATCTATTTGCTTTTCTTTTTCGTGTTTTTTAATTATTTTATCCAAAACCGGATTAACATTAGCAGCAGAAGTGTGTAAGTCTATCTCGTACTCAAAGAAAAGGGAATTATCCAAATCATCTTGCTGCTTATAAACTTTCGCTAAGTACTCCTTAGCACCCTTAAGAGAAAGCTTATCATCGCGTAATAATTTACGGATTAGCTTGATTAAAGCAATATCTTTTTGTGAATACACTCTATTACCACTTCGGTTTTTACGAGGTTTTAATTGAGGGAATTCTTTCTCCCAATAACGAAGGATATGTTGCTCTTCGTCAATTATTTCACTTATTTCGCTGATTGAATAGTATAACTTTTGCATTTTTTTGAATATTTACAATCTTAAAATAATAAATTTACAATATTTTTTGCAATTATAAAAAAATTTCTTTAATTTTGGAACTATTTATTTTGAAAATTTTTCAAAGGGTAATAAATTGGATACTTATAGCATTAATCCGGTTGTAGTTAGGATGAAAGAATCCGACAAAGGAATCGTGTATCAATCTATCGTTGCACTCGGCATGAGAGCAAGGCAGATTAACGATCAAATAAAGAATGAGATACAAACCAGATTAGCAGACGTTATTACAGATAATGATACTGAAACGACGAATTATGACCAAATAGCTATAAGCAGAGAATTCGACAATATGCTTAAACCTACTTTCTTAGCTATGCGAGAAATATTAGACGACAAACTTACTTTTGAAATTCCAAAAGTTCAGCCGACTGAATCTGAAGAGTAAGTAGAATCATCATTGAATAAATCCTCAGCCCTATAATTTTTTTATAGGGCTTTTGGTGTTTTTAATAATTTCAATTGGTTTAATAGAAATAAACTCTGACTTTATATATTATCTCCGCAAAGAGTTTAACTTTTGTTCATCGTTATTATAAGAGCATAAGCAATGATGAAATCTTTCTTACAAGGGTATTAGCTGTTGAACATCGGTAATTAATAATGTTAAGTCCCCACACTCTATCTTCTCCTTTTCTCGTTAAAAAAAGAAAGTAGTGGTGGTGTATCTCATTATGTTACCGATGTTTAACTCCTTACGGAGTTAAGATTTAAAATCAATGGTGTTTATCAAATAATATATCAAAAATCAATATTTAATATCTAAAGGTTTTCTTTATAATTATAACATATATTTGCAAACTCACTTAAAATAGCAAAAACTCTTATTAATTCTATCTCCCAACAATCAAAATATTTCTCAGTTCACTTACTATTGACTTAGTACAATTTTTAAAGTTGCATTTTCAGGAATTTTCTTAATTGAAATCGTCCAAACTGACTCTTCCGAATCAGTACCTGAACCATGGTACCTTTCCGTATAGTCATAATGTACTCCAAATGCATTATTCTCTAATAATTCGTTAAGCTGAGTGGAATTTAACTCGATAATTATATTGTCATTCTCTTGTGTGAATTCGATATTTTTCAAACCAATGCAATTCCAGCTTCTTTCTGAGTCTGCTTGGTCTCCTCCACCCGATTGCCAGAAACATGTTGCTTTAAGCATATCGAAAGAAATAATGCGGCTACCAATAGAATCAAAAACAATCTTTGTTAGGTAAATGGTAGTTGATGAGTAGTCTATATCACTCATTTCATAATTAATGAAAACTGTATCACCAGTTGAAAACTCAGCATGGTCAGCAGGGTATGAATCACAGTATGTATAATTTAAGACATTTAAGTCGGGATTGATACTCATATCTAAATATTCGTTAAAATTGAAATAATATGATGAAGTGTCGATAGTCGAATAAGATGTGTCATTAATTATATAATTACTTTTAAAATATACTGCCATTAATTCTATGTTTCCTAAAGTAATTTGAGCTTTAGTAAATAAATACTTAGAGTTGATTTTTTTCATTATTACACTTAGGTCAGTCAATAGACTTATGTTTTTTAATGTTTTGGTATAATAACCCTTCGAGAAAAACTTAACATCATAAGTTTGTTCGTTCAATAATTTCATGGCAACAGGATAATAAGTACCGGACACAGAGAACGTACTACCGATAATCCTAAGATTAGCAATTTCTTTACCCGCAATTATTTGAATAAAGTTTACTCCGCAAATTTCATCAGGAATTAAATTTAAGCGATTAATACCTTCATTTATGTAGATGCTTCCTTTATCTATAGTTTCGCCATTATAACTAAATATTCTATATTCCCCATCAATATTCTTATCAGAAACAATGCTAATGATTTTTTCGGAAATTTGACTCAACTTTAAAGCCGAAGTCTTAGGCTTATCAACAGATAATTGATGGTAAGTATCATTATAAATTGTAGTAGTAATATTATACTCCAGATCGCTTATCACAATACTGTCCAAATTGATTGCCTGATTAGTTTCACTGTCGAATGCTGTAAAGTTAATATCTTTGGTATGGACTTCTCCGAAAATAAATAAACTTGATAGAATCACAAATAGTTGTTTCATCGATTTCTCTTAAAAATTAATGAACTGTTTTAAAAGAAGAAAAAAATCATTATATACAATAATTATCAAAGCAAATATATAAATTAATATTTACAATTGCAAAAAGTATTTTAAAATATGAAATATTCGTTTTATCCCCCCAGACTACAGCCTCATAAGCGGGGCATAGTACGAAAACGAGTATATTTCTTCTTCCTGATTCCCAATTCCTAAGAAAGGAACCCACCCCGTCATCGCTTCGCGATGCCACCCCTCCTTTTGGATAATGACACTAAGATAAATTTTATAATATCAAAAATATTTGTTATATTTGTATGTATTTGTTTTTAAATATAACAGGAATATAAAATGGAACTAAATGAATCACTTCAAAAAAGCCATTTGATACACGAGGCATTAAAAACAGATTTGTCATCAGTATTAAATGAGGAATATCCTTTTGAATTAGTAGAGCAATTAACAGAAAAGACAAGTCGCAATAGAGTATTTCCTGCATCAATAACATTGCTGACATTGATAAAAGCAAATCTAAGCGGAGACAAGAGTCTGAAGAATGCGTTATTTATATATAATAAGAGCCACGAAGAAATAAAAACCAATATAGAACAAATAGAAGAAGAAAACAAAAAGAAAGTAAGAGAAAAACGAAGAGGAAGGCCAAGCTCTCACGAATTAAAAATTCAAAAAAGCAAGAAGCAGTCTATATCTACAAGTACATCGGCATTTGCACAAGCACGAAACAGGATAGAAGAAAGAATAATACGAGAAGTATATAATGAATCAGTAAAAGTAAATTCACCTACTCAGCATCTCAAATTTCATGGCAGAGAAGTGTATATCACAGATGGTACTTATCTACAAATGCAAGATACTAAAGAAATAGTAAAGAAATATGAAAAAAAAGAATCCAATGGCTATCCTCGTGGTTTATTAAGTGCAATAGTACATCAAGGAAGTGGCAAAATAGCTGATTTTGTATTAGATTCAGATTCTAAAAGTGAGCTTGAGCTTTTAAGTAGCTTAATAGAGAATATTCCAAGTGGTAGCCTATTGTTAGCCGATGATCTATATAATTGTAACGCAATATTTATTCAATTAATAAAAAAATCGATAGATATAATAGTACCGGGAAAACGTAAACGAAATTATAAAGTAATAAACACAATAGCCCCCAATGACGAGATAGTTGAACTATCGGCAGAGAAAAAAAAATCGAAAATAATGCAAAAGCTAAATATAGAAGATCAGGCAATATTATTGCGTAGAATAGAGTTTGAAGACGTGAATGTAGAGGGTAGAAAGTTAGTTTTATTTACTACAATATTAGATAAAAACATACCAAAAGATTTAATAATATTAAAATATTTTACACGCTGGGATATTGAAATAACAATAAGAGAAATCAAGACAATAATGAATATAAATATAGTCAGGGCAAAGACACCGGAGATGGCGGTCAAGGAGGTAATGGTAGCTTTGATAGCATATAATTATATAAGAGAAATAATGTCAAAATCCGCTACTACAGCGGATTCCCCCCCCTTCGAAAATATCATTGGGTATTTCTATGAAGATACTACGAATCTACTTACTGACAAACTTGGTAGAGTCTATTCTCACTGGTCGCCTGGTAGAAAAAGAAATGATAGTAAAAATGAAACAGAATATAAGTAAATCTAATATTCCGTATAGACCAAATAGACATTTCACAAGGAAAACGAAAGCAGGGGCATATAAAAAGTACAAATGATTGAGTATATATACTATCTTAGTGCCATTATCCTTTTGGAGGGGAATTTGAAGAATAGTTGCTACATGGCTTTTCTACCAATATTCAACAGCTACGCTGTTGGAAGAAAGGAGTCGATTCCTCCAATTCCAAAATTCCCAGCCACCAGCCACCAGCCGCACTACGCGGAGCATAGTGCGGAGACGAAAGGGAGTGATAACTTCATTCTACCAATATTCAACATCTAACGATGTTAGAAGAAAAGAATCGATTTTACCCGAATTATCTACTTTCTACTTCTTACTTTCTACTTTACGAACTTTATGAACTTTACAAACTTTATAACTTTCCTAACCTTATAACCCACGCAAAAAGCCGGATAATCATAAATGACTAACCGGCTGATTTATATAATAATTGGAACGGGACAGAAAAAAAGTAGGGTACTTATTGACTTGTTACGCATATTAGGTCGCCCCGTTCCAAACAATTAAGAACTAATTTTCGGGCATAGCTACTATTTCAATCATTTTATCAAGATTCAAATATGTCTTTGCAGCTTTTTTAATATCTTCGGCTTTAAGATTTTTCACTAATTTGTCCCAATTTAAAATTGTACTCAAATCTTCATTTCTCGAAGAATACGCATTTAAAGTGCCTACCCAAAACCCATTTTCTTTAAGGCTGATTTCTCTTTGTTTTTCTTGAGCTTTTTGTACTTTAAATGTAGTTTCTTTATCAACTTCGTTAATAATTTTTGTAATAACATTTTTACATGCATTTACTATTTCATCTACTCTTTTAGGATCGGTTACAAAGTCAATATTGATTACATATTGAGAATTAGGAATTTTAAACATTTCTGGCCAGATACCTGCCGAATATGTAGCACCTAATTCTTCCCTGATTTTTTCAGTTAGTTTAATGTCTAATAATTCAGATAAAGATTGAATTATATGTCTGTTCTCCATAGTCCAATTAAAATCACCGGCAAAAGATAATCTAACGTGAGCACGTTCTTCTTTACCTTTATTAAATTTATTTACAATTGCTTTATTCGGGAATTTTACTCCTAAATCTTTATATGTTTCTTTAGATGTAGCCGGAGCAATTGAAGCAATATATTTTTCTAATAATGGTTTGATTTCTTCTGATTTAAAATCACCGACAAAGATAAATGTAAAATCTGACGGAGAATTGAATCTTTCTTTGAATATATTATAAGCTCTTTCATAATCGGAATTATCAATGTATTGCTTTGAAAGTGGCTGCCTACGGAAATGATGATTACCTAAAATATATGCTACTGAATCTGCATATACATCATCTTGGCTACTACCACGGTTTTCAATATAAGGAGTGATTCTCTGAGTAAATGATTTAAAAGCTTCTTCATCTTTTCTTGTATCAGTGAAATATAGATTAGTCAATTGGAATAATTTTTCCAAATCCTTTTTAGATGAACTACCGTTAAATTCTTCGGTATATTCATTAATTGAAGGGTAGATACCGACTACGGAACCGGCTAATACTTTGGTCAACTCATTCTTTTTGAAACCTGATATTCCGGCTTCAGTAACTGCATTAGCAGCCATCTGCCCAGAGTAAAAGTCTTTATCGCTAATTAAAGATAAACCGCCAAAACTATATGCACTTATTAAAATCTCATCTTCTTTGAAGTTCGTCGGTTTAAGTATAATTTTTGCACCATTGGACAAAACTAATTCTTCTATACCGAGCTTATCATTTTTTGTAGATTTAGTAATTTTGCCTGGAGTTATTTTTTTATCAAATAGTGGTTTGATTACATCATCATTCTTTTTAGCAATTGCTTTACTGTCCATCAATTGATTGAATTTAGTAAGAATCATTGTCTCTGATGGTAATGAAACCCCTTCTTTATCAGGTACGCTTACAGTTACTACACAATTCTCTTTTGTATAATATAAGTTTGTAAGTTGGTTAAGTTCAGCAAGTGTAATTTGAGATAAAAACGATTTGGTCATTTCAAAATCATTTTCAATACCCGCCATAGAAACGCCATCAGAGAAATATGATGATAATTCATTTACATAATCACTATGCTCTGTGCTGGCTCTTTCATTATAAGCTTTTTCTAAATAACTTAATAATACTGTTTTTGCTCTTTCTAATTCACTTGCAGTATAACCGTTCTGCTTAACGTTCATAGCTTCGTTCATTAAAGCAGTGAATGCTTTATCAAAACCACCGGCAGGATATACAGTTTGCATAAAATTTGACCTTTTATTTCCATAAAAACTACCTTCACCAGCACCAGCATTGACAAATGGAGGGTTAGATTGAGTAGTTAATTCTCGAACTCTTTCATTAAATATAATATCGTATATTTGACGTTTTAAAGTTTCATAGTATCCACTATATGTTTTCTCGTCAACTAATGGTAGTTTAACATAAACTCTAGCTATTTCGTAGGGTAATTCTATATCTTTTGCAACAGAAACCAATGTTTGTTTATGAAATGGTATGTCCTCTACATTGTCAGGTCTTGGATTTTTAACAGGCTGAAGTTTAGAAAAATGCTCAATTATCATCTTTTCAATTTGATCAACATCGAAATCTCCGACCGCAACCAAAGCCATTAGGTCCGGTCTATACCAATCTTTATAAAATCTACGAATAACTTCCGGATTAAAATTTTTCAACAAAAATGTATCACCTATAACATTTCTTTTTGCATATTTTGAATTATAAAATATTTTCGGTGCGTGAAGATCATTTAGTCTGCCATTAGCATTATTTCTCTGTCTCCATTCCGAAAGTAATACACCCCTTTCGGCTTCTACATCATCGTTTGTATTATTGACATTGTGAGCCCAGTCTTCTAATACTTGGAATGAATTTTTCAGAGTAGCCGGATCGTTTACCGATATTGGTAATTCGTACATAGTAACTTCCATACCTGTACTTGCATTAACATCTGCACCAAATCTGACACCAAGCTTTTGCAGAACATCTAAAAGTTCATTTTTAGGATAATTTTTAGTGCCGTTGAAACACATGTGTTCTTGAAAATGGGCTAACCCGTTTTGGTCGTCATCTTCATTGATAGCCCCGGCTTTAATCACTAATCTAAAATGACCGCGATTTTCGGGTTTTGCATTTTTCATTATATAATATGTAAAACCATTTGAAAGAGTACCTACTTTTACATTTTTGGGTAATGGGATTTTTTCATTAGAATTTTTACTAAATTCCGCTGAATAAGCTCCAATTGCTGAAATGAAAAATATTGCTAAGAATAATTTTAAAAATGTTTGTTTCATTACATTTCTCCTACTTTATAAAATTTGTTCAATTCAAGTGATTATACTTTCAATTTTAAAAAAAGTTGCCGTTTAATCGCTTGAATTCGACATCAACGAAATTTCAGTCTATGAAATCAACAATTCAAACGGTGAATCGGATTAATTTAAATTAGGGGTTCGAGGTTTGGAGTTCGGGACTGGTGGCTGAAAGTTATAAAGTGGAAAGTTAGTAAATTTGGAAGTAGGGATTTGTACGTCTCCGCACTATGCTCTGCGTAGTGCGGAGGGTGGGTAAAAATCTTTCAACCTCACCCAAACCCTCTCCGAAGGAGAGGGCTTTAAGATCATGTATGGATTTGTCTTCCAACTGCATTAGATGTTGAATATTGGTAGAATGGAAGTTGGTACTCCATTTCGTCTCCGCACTATGCTCCGCGTAGTGCGGCTGGAGGGTGAAAATCTTTCAACCCCACCCAAACCCTCCCCAAGGGGAGGGCTTAAAGATTGTTTATTGATGAAAAAGGCAACTGTTAACGGCTATTTCTTAAAATTCCCCTCCAATTGGAGGGGTGGCATCGCGAAGCGATGACGGGGTGGGTTCTTTTTTTTGGATAGGGGTTCGGGTTTTGAAATTAGATATGACAGAACATCTGTGATTCAAACCTGCTTCCAAAAATTCAAAATATTAATTAGTTGCATTCGTTATAAATACATTAAATGTATAATTTTTTTTATGGAGAAAATAATGAGCGAACCAAATAACACACTATTTGACCAAGTAAACGAAATAATCAATAATGATATTCGCCCATATATTGAAGCTGATGGCGGTAGAATCCAATTGCAGTCCGTTGAAGCAGACGGCACTGTATTTGTAGAATTAGCCGGAGCTTGTGCTGGATGCCCTGGTGCTACTATGACTTTAAAAGGTGGAGTTGAGAGAATACTAAAAGCTAAACTTCCCGAAGTAAAAGAAGTTAAATTAGCTTATTAATATCCTTTATATATAGATTAATCCATTTTAAAAACCGAAATAAATTGTTTAACTACAGTCAATTCGGTTTTTTTTATTGAATTTTAATTAGTAGTAATATGATTTTCGGTTCTTCGCTATTTTAAGTGGGTAAGCAAATAATTGTAATTAGTATAAAGAAAATCCTTATATATCAAATATCGATTTTTGATATAATTTTGGATAAACATCTTTGAATATATTTTAACTCCGTTAGGAGTTATACATCGGTAACATAATGAGATACTCCACCACCACTCTCTTGTTTTAACAACAAAAAGAGAAGAAAGAGTCTGGGGACTAAACAATGTTTATTAGCGATGTTCAACAGCTAACGCTGCTGTAAGAAAGATTTCTTTATTTGCTTACCCACACATAATAGAGCCTGTGTAAAAACCTTTGATTGCTACCGTTTTTTCAACAAAAACAAAGTACTCAAAGTCTCTGATGAGGTTGTCTAAAAAGTAAAAGCATTTCAAAATCGTCATTCTGAGTGTAACGAAGAATCCAGAGTTATCAACAAGTTAGCTTTATCTGGATTCTTCACTTCGTTCAGAATGACAATTTTTTAGTCAGCCACTTGAATGGTGCTGGGAATAATATTTGCCGTCTTGTGGCAGTTTTTACACAGCCTCAATAGCGAAGAACCATAAATATTAGCCAATTTGAAATAGACTTAAATATTGATTTAGATGAATTTTTAATAAAGCTGAAAAATAAAAGCTATATTATTTAATTTTTTTTGATAAATTTGAATTTTTATAAATTACACAATCTATACTATGAGTGAAAATACTAAGGAATTTATAAATACAAAGATAGACTGCCTCAATGGTGGCTTTGTTCGTTTAGTTGATTATATGGGAGACGACTCCGCAATTGTTCAGGCGGCTCGTGTATCTTATGGCGAAGGCACTAAGACTTATCGCGAAGATAGAGGGCTAATCCGCTATTTATTACGCAATAAGCATACTTCTCCTTTCGAGATGGTCGAATTCAAATTCCATGTTAAACTACCAATATTTATTGCTCGCCAGTGGATACGCCACCGCACAGCAAACGTAAATGAATATTCCGGACGCTATTCTGAAATGCCGGAGGAATTCTTTATTCCCGATATGGATCAGATTCGCTCTCAGTCCGACATTAATAAACAGGGACGAAGTGATGAAGTATTAGCTAATGCCTCAGGTATTATTAAATCTATGGAGCAGTCTCAGCAGTCAAGTTATGCCGAATATAAATCTTATTTAGATAATGGTTTGGCTCGCGAATTAGCAAGAATAAATCTACCATTATCAAGCTATACGGAGTGGTACTGGAAAATTGATTTGCATAATCTATTGCATTTCTTAAGATTAAGATTAGACCCTCATGCTCAGTACGAAATTAGGGTATATGGAGAGGCTATTGCCGAAATCATTAAGCCGATAGTTCCGCTTACCTATGAAGCGTTTGTTGATTATACTCTTAATGCAAAAACATTTTCAAAACTCGAATTAAGCGTTATCAAAAGCTTAATAGATACAAAAAGCGTAAATTTAGATAAATTAATAGAAATGGGTCTATCAAAGCGTGAAGCTATTGATTTGATTGATTTATTCAATTAATTCGATTAATTCGATTAATCCTATTTGAAAATTATAATTATTTTTTTAAATTTTAATATAAGGTAACTTATGAAAAAACTAACTGTACTATTTGCATTATTATTTGTTGCATTGACTATGTCTGCCACTGCTGATAAAGTTGATGAAATCTTGGCTAAAAGCTTCAAAGCCCACGGTGGTGAAAAAGCTATGAAGGAAATGAAAACCAGCTATATTGAAATTGATATGAGCGTTATGGGTATGTCTATGCCTATGAAAACTTGGATAAAAAATCCTGATAAACAGAAACATGAAATTAATGCTATGGGACAAACTACTATTACTGTTAAAAACGGTAATAAACAATGGATTAAAATGGGCGGCGAAGTTAAAGAATTAACTCCTGAAGAAATGGCTCAGCAAGAAATTCAAGATAATATGCAAAGTCCGGTTGCAGGAAACATCTTATTGGATTATAAAGCAAATGGCTATTCAGTTTCGTATTTAGGTACTGAAAATGTTGACGGAAAAGACTGTGAAAAAATCAAATTAGTCAATAAAGACACTACTTTGGATATGACTTGGTACTTTGATAAAACTACTGGTTTAGAATCAAAATATGTTATAAAAATGCCTGATAATCCTGAATTAGCTGCACAAGGTGTACCTTCACAAATCGAAATTACAGTTAAAGATTTTATGACTGTTGACGGTATTGTAATCGCAAAAGTATATGAAATGAACTTAGGTATGTATGTCGCATCTATGACTGTAAAAAAAGCAGAATTCAACAAACCAATAGATGATACATTATTTGCACAACCAAAATAACAAATAAGGCTTTGATAATGATAAAGTATTTCGGATTTTTGTTTGCTATAGTCATTGTACTATCTGCTTGCAGTAAAAAAGTAGATACCGTAGATGATATTATCTCAAAATATGCTGAGAAATTAGGCGGTAAAGAGAAGATTGCCAAACTAAAAGGTATGCACCTTTTAGCTGAAATGAAAATGACGAATTCGCCGATTGTAATTCTGAATGTTACAATTTTCAAACCGGATAAATTTAAAATGGATATTGAAGTTTTTGGTCAGAAGTATATTCAATGTATTAATGGAAATTCCGGCTGGTCTTCTCAACCGGGCATTGGAATAACTGCTATTCAAGGAGATACTCTGGCACTCAGAAAACAAAGTATGGAGACTCAATACAAATTTTTAAATAATCCGATAATAAATTTTAAAGAAAATGGATTGAAAGTCAGCCTTATCGGGAAAGAAGATGTAAATGGTAAGTCTGCATACAAGATTTTATCTGTTGACAAAAAGGGCGATTCTACTTATATTTTCTTTGATGAAACTGACTTTACTGAAGTAAAAAATAAGGTTATTCTTCCCGGACCTGAAAATACAAAAGTAAAAATGGAATTCTATTTCGAGGATTTCAAATCAATTGACGGATTTAATTATCCGCATTTGATAATTGGAAAACAAGACGGAATAGAAACTTCGAGATTAACGATAAAGAAAATAGAAATATTAGATTCAATAGACCAAAAATTATTTGAAATGCCGACAGAAAAATCATCGGATACTGCAGCTACAGCTGTAAAATAATTTTTTCTTAGTCTATAAAAAACCTAACTTGGGTATCACTCATGTTAGGTTTTTTTTGTTATTTTATGCAGGTAGTAAGGGTGGCTGACGTAACATAAATAATTCAAGTCTGTTGCAAAACTATATATTTTTCAATTCCTATTTATACAACCCTACGGTTAAACGTAGGGTTGATAAGCACTTAGAAGTTTGATAATCTTTGGAAATTTAACAGCAAATAAATATTTTGGACTTTTGTAACAGCCTTTACTTGTCTTTATATATATTAGAAATCTTTTAATTAAAATCAACTAATTTCTAAGGGACATTTATTTATCTTATTTTTAATTTGTTTTAAGAAACACACCCCCTAACCCCCTCTTTTTAGAGGGGGATTGTAATTCTTCTAACCCCTTTTTTAAGAGGGGGATTCTTATTTCTTCTCCTCTCTCTATTAACAGGGGGATTGTATTTCTTCTAACCTTTTTTTTAAGAGGGTGGATTGTATTTCTTCTAACCCTTTTTTTAAGAGGGGGGATTGTATTTCTTCTCCCCTCTTTTTTAAGAGGGGGATTGTATTTCTTCTAACCTGTTTTTTAAGATGGGGATTGTATTTCTTCTAACCTCTCTATTAAGAGGGGGATTGTATTTCTTCTAACCCTTTTTTAAGATGGGGATTGTATTTCTTCTAACCCTTTTTTTAAGAAGGGGATACTTATTTCTTTTCCCCTCTTTTTTAAGAGGGTGGATTCTTATTTCTTCTAACCTCTCTATTAAGAGGGGGATTGTATTTCTTCTAACCCTTTTTTAAGATGGGGATTGTATTTCTTCTAACCCTTTTTTTAAGAAGGGGATACTTATTTCTTTTCCCCTCTTTTTTAAGAGGGTGGATTCTTATTTCTTCTCCCCCCTCTATTAAGAGGGGGTTAGGGGGTGTGTTTCTTTCGGATAGTATTTTGTTTACAGGAGTGAATTTCACCCATGTCGCCATCCTCAAATCCAAATTCCCTCCACCCTATCCCCGAATTAGTTTAATTCGTTGTAATAGACCTTTATTTTCATTTTGAGCCAGCCATTATCACGGATTTCCATAAACGCGGCTTGTTTCTCGCTCGGAGTTGCGATAGAAGGAACGTCATATTTGATTGAGCCGCAGGGTTCGAAGCCTTCAAAATTCAAAATATTTTCGTTTAAAGTCTCGTCCCATGGCTTTTTAGTAAAATATTCAAGTATAGTTTTAAACAAATAAATTCTATTATCTTTCAGTAGAAGGGTACCGCCGATTTTTTCAGCCGATTTGATAATATTTACTATTTTAGGGTCAGTATTATCTTCATCGAGTAAGTTAATTAGAAGAGTTTCGGATTTACCGGTATGCTTAAACGGGGTAACCAAGTATCCCCTATCCTTTTTCAAATTTCCGCCGTTATTAATGGGTATAATTTGTTTTTCAGTCGGTTTGAGTGAAGACTCGACTGTCAAATAGTATTCCGCATCATTTAATGAACCGGTTAAATCATTATTGCACTCGCCCCGATTAATCACTTCATAATAAATCACCGCATATACCGGTGGTTTCTCTACCGGCTTCGGCGTAGGTTTATTTGTTAAGGTGGGTTTATCGCTTGAGCATGATATTAGAAACAATATTGATAATACACAATAAATATATTTACATTTCATTATATTCTCTTTAATAAAAACAACACATTAAATTCAATACTTCCGTTATAATTTAATTTACTATATAAAATAAGTTATTTAACATCAAACTGTGGCTAAGCCGCTTGGACAGCGAGAATTAACTTACCCAATTGATATTATAAAATATAGGCACTTATAATCTTGCTCTTTTGGCAACAAACTCTTTCATTGCTTTATCAAAAGGGTCAGAGGTAAGTATCAGATTATAATCAATATTCAGATTTCTGCAAGAACGTCGGAAATCATTTAAGAAATTATTCATAGCCTCTGAATATGACTTCTGAATCTGATAGGGCTGAGTAACCATCTCTTCGGCTGTCTCCATATCGACGATAGTAGCTGCCGGACCAAATTTAAAATCTGTTTCGCGTGGGTCTAATATCTGAAATACTATCACATCATGGTTTTTATGTCTGAAATGGCTCAGGGCTTTAACTACTGAATTAATATCATCAAAGAAATCACTAATCACTACCACTAAACCTCTACGCCTAATACGTTCGGCAATTTCATTTAATGCTGATGCAGTACCGGTCTGATTGCTCGGTTCGGTCTGGTCTAATGCTTTCAATAATTCATTTAGATAAGAATGCTTAGAGCTGGGTGGGAAAAATGATTTAATTTCGGTATCATACAATGATAGCCCTACCGAGTCTCTCTGCTGCATCAACATATATGCTAATGCCGCCGACAGATAGCTTGCATATTCAAATTTAGAAATATTTCCTTTTGAAGAATATTTCATCGATGCACTGGAGTCAACAATAAGCATACTGCGGAGGTTTGTTTCTTCTTCATATTGCTTGATATAATACTTTTCACTTCTGCCGAATACTTTCCAGTCTAAATGTCGGATTTCATCTCCGGGACGGTACTGGCGATGCTCGGCAAACTCAACGCTGAACCCGTGATACGGCGAACGGTGAAGTCCGGTAATAAATCCCTCTACAACTAATCTGGCTTTAAGCTCTATATTTTCTAACTTTGCAATATTTTCAGGTCTAAGATATTTTTTATAGTCATCCATCATTCTATTTCATTCTTATAATCAATCAGTTGGCTTAGACGATTAATAAGGCACTATGTTGCGATAGCATCTGCATTTTATTAGACAATTTCAATATTTTTTAAATTCAAGATTATCAAAATAAATATTATTATATTTCTGAAAATGTATCATTACTGGAGTACTAAAAAATAATCACATTAAATACTTTTGTAAAACATAATGATTACTGTTTTATACTAATAACAGAAATTGAGATATGTATTAGTATTTCGATATTTGTTGAATGAAATGGAAATACAAATTGTACATTTTTCAAAACCTATAATGATATCTAAAGTACAATTATCAATTGAAATCTTTATAAAATCTTTATACTTTTCTTTAATATAATAATTTTATCCTTATGTTTATTCAGATATTTTTGTATTAAGTAATTTTACAGAAATAATAGGTGATATATGTATATAATTCTTTCGGTATTAGCATTAACAATATTGGTATATTTAGTATATTCATTGTATAAACCCGAAAAATTTTAGGAGATAATTATGAATCAACATGACATAATTCAAGTATTGCTTTTCTTAATAGTATTAATATTATTAACAAAACCGTTGGGATTGTTCTTATTTAAGGTGTTCGACGATAAATACTCAAAAGTAAAAAGAATTGAATCAAAAATATTTAAGCTTTTAAAAATCGATATCAATAAAGAAATGAATTGGAGACAGTACTTAATATCCGTTTTAATTTTTAACCTTATTGGGTTTTTATTTTTGTTTTCATTGCAACTATTGCAAAGCTATTTACCGCTAAACCCGCAACATTTATCAAATATAGAACCAACACTATCATTTAATACTGCGGTAAGTTTTGTTACCAATACTAATTGGCAATCTTATGCAGGAGAAACAAGCATATCTTATTTTATACAAATGATTGGCTTAGCAGTTCAGAATTTTGTATCCGCCGCGACTGGAATTGCAGTGTTCCTTGCATTAGTAAGAGGTATTAGAAATAGAATGAAAGCTGAATTAGGTAACTTTTGGATTGATTTGGTTAGAAGTACAGTTTTTGTTTTGTTGCCTCTAAGTATAATATTATCTTTAATGTTAATTTCTCAGGGTGTAATTCAGAATTTCAATTCTAATCTGGAAATTTTAAGCTTAGAGGGTGTCAAGCAAATAATTCCCGGTGGTCCGGCAGCTTCCCAAATCGCAATAAAACAATTAGGAACAAATGGTGGTGGATTCTTTAATGCTAATTCTGCTTTCCCATTTGAGAATCCGAATCCGATTACAAATTTCCTTGAAGTAATTTCGATATTATTAATTCCGTCAGCTTTGACATATACATACGGAAAAATGGTAGGTTCTGTTAAGCAGGGGTGGATTTTATTCGCTGTTATGCTGACAGTCTTGGTTGTAGGGTTATCTGTATCTTTATATTCGGAATTCGCAATGAATAACCAGATAGGTATTTCAGGAAACATGGAAGGTAAAGAGACGCGGTTTGGAATAACAAACAGTGTAATTTGGTCAACAGCAACAAGTGCAGCTTCAAATGGTTCGGTAAATTCAATGCACAGCTCACTTATGCCTTTATCTTCATTAGTAGCAATGCTGAATATGATGTTCGGCGAAGTGATATTCGGAGGTGTAGGCTCCGGACTTTACGGGATGCTGATATTTGTTTTATTGACTGTATTTATCGCCGGATTAATGATAGGGAGAACCCCAGAGTATTTGGGTAAAAAAATCCAAGCAAAAGAAATACAAATGTCTATTATTGCAATTATAGCCCCAAGTTTTGTAATCCTTCTGTTTACAGCAATTTCAGTATTAATTCCTCAAGGTCTTGGTAGTATATTAAACAAAGGAATTCATGGGTTTAGCGAAGTACTATATGCTTATACTTCTGCAGCAGCAAATAACGGCTCGGCTTTTGCAGGATTAAATGCTAATACTCCTTTTTATAATATTATGCTTGGCATCGGAATGCTTATCGGGCGATACGCCGTAATTATTCCGGTTATGATTATTGCTGGTAGTCTTGCTAATAAAAACTTATCTCCACAATCAAACGGAACATTTAAGACTGATAATGCTTTATTCGGGTTTTTACTTTTTGCTGTAATAATGATAGTCGGAGCTTTGACTTTTCTACCGGCGTTAAGCTTAGGACCCATTGCCGAGCATTTAACTATGATTATTAAATAAAAGGAAAATATAATGAAAAATAAAAATACATTTGATAAGGCGTTAATTGCATCAGCAGTTAAAGAAGCAATAATGAAACTAAATCCGAGAGTTCAAATCAAAAATCCGGTTATGTTCGTAGTATTTATAGGTGCGATAATAACAAGTATTCTAACTATATTCGATTTTACCTCATTCAACATTCAAATATCCGTTTGGTTATGGTTTACAGCGATATTTGCTAATTTTTCCGAAGCAATTGCCGAGGGGCGTGGTAAAGCCCAAGCCGAATCTCTAAAAAAGATGAGAACTAATACATTAGCAAAGCTAATACTTAACAATAATACGAGCACGGTGCTTTCTTCAGATTTAAAAATCAACGATATAGTAGTTTGTCAATCAGGAGATGTTATACCTGCTGATGGCGAAGTGATAGAAGGAATCGCCAGTGTAGATGAGTCTGCAATTACGGGCGAATCAGCACCTGTAATTAGAGAGAGCGGGGGCGATAGAAGTGCTGTCACCGGTGGAACCTTTGTAATAAGTGACAGGATAATAATAAGAATAACATCCGAACAAGGTAATTCATTTTTAGATAAAATGATTGCTCTAGTCGAAGGTGCTAAAAGACAAAAAACCCCAAATGAAATTGCTTTGACTATTTTATTAAGCGGCTTGACTATTATTTTTCTAATTGCAGTTTGTACTCTCAAGCCTTTCGAGATTTACGCTTTAAATAATTCACCTGAAGCAATATCAAAATTAACAATACCGGTCTTGATTTCGTTACTTGTATGCTTAATACCAACAACAATAGGAGGATTGCTTTCCGCAATCGGAATAAGCGGTATAGACAGATTGACTAAGAGAAATGTAATTGCTAAAAGTGGTAAGGCGGTTGAAGCTGCCGGCGATGTTGATGTACTTTTATTAGATAAAACCGGCACAATTACTCTTGGTAACAGAATGGCAACAAATTTTATTCCGGCAAATGGAGTTGATATTAGACATTTAGCCGAAATAGCTCAATTTTCTTCTTTGTCTGATGAAACACCAGAGGGGCGTTCTATTGTAGTTTTAGCAAAAGAAAAGTATAATATTAGAGGCAGACATATTGAAGAAAAATCGATAAACTTCGTGCTGTTTACCGCTCAAACTAAAATGAGTGGAGTAGATATTATCCAAGACAATTATGTATTTGAAATTAGAAAAGGGGCTGCCGAATCGATTAAGAAATATGTTCTCAATAGTGGAAATGATTATCCTGAACTAATCACAGAAATTGTCGAATCAATTGCTAAAGAGGGCGGGACTCCATTAGTAGTAACAGAAGATAAAAAGGTAATAGGAGTAATTAGACTTAAAGACATTGTTAAAGGCGGGATTAAAGAAAGATTCCAGCAATTAAGAAAAATGGGAATTAAAACAGTTATGATTACCGGTGATAATCCCTTGACTGCTGTAGCAATAGCTACAGAAGCAGGAGTTGATGATTTTATTGCAGAAGCAACTCCTGAAGACAAATTAAAAAGAATCAAAGAAGAACAAAAAAACGGTAAGCTTGTAGCTATGATTGGCGACGGTACAAATGATGCTCCCGCTTTAGCCCAAGCTGATGTTGGAGTAGCCATGAATACAGGTACTCAAGCAGCTCGCGAAGCAGGAAACATGGTTGATTTAGACTCTAATCCGACAAAACTGATAGATGTAGTCGAAATTGGAAAGCAATTATTAATGACCCGTGGTGCACTTACTACATTCAGTATTGCAAATGATGTTGCTAAGTATTTTGCAATATTACCGGCAATTTTTTCTTCATTGTTTATTGTTAATGGCGTAGGAAGCTTATCTTACTTGAATATTATGAATTTAGCTTCGCCTGAAAGTGCTGTCCTAAGCTCCGTGATTTTTAATGCTTTAATAATTATAGCACTGATTCCACTTGCACTGAAGGGAGTAAAATATGAAGCAAAGTCGGCCTCTTCCGTATTAAAAAGAAACATCTTAATTTATGGAGTAGGTGGGCTAATTATCCCTTTCTTAGGTATAAAATTAATTGACATATTCATCAACTTTATTGGATTAGTTTAATAGGTGATTTATGAAAACACTAATAAATGCAATTAAAATATTGCTGTTTTTGACAATAACTTGCGGAATAATATATCCGCTTGTAATTACAACTGTAGCTCAATTGCTTTTTCCTAATATGGCTAATGGGTCTTTGATTATTAGGAACAATAAGATTGTCGGCTCCGAATTAATTGGTCAAGAGTTTACTGACCCTGCCTATTTCAGTGGAAGACCATCTGCAATTGCAAATAATCCCATGCCATCGGGTGGTTCTAATTTAACACCACTTGGTAATAGTTTTAAAAAACAGTTTAAAAGCCGAATAGATACAATAAAGAAATATCACAATATTATTAATACTAATGCAATTCCAAAGGATTTGCTATTTAGTTCTGCCAGTGGTGTTGACCCTGATATTTCACCTGAAGCCGCATACTTTCAAGTTAACAGAATTTGTCAATATAGAAAATTAAATAACAATCAAAAACAGGTGTTAATCGACTATATTACAAATAATATTGAGCACAGTAGTTTTAATATTTTAGGCGAAGATAGAATAAAGGTACTAAATCTAAATTTGTATTTAAAAGGATTAAATAAATGAAAACTCCTGATGATATTTTAGCAGAAATAATAAATTCCGAAAAGAAAAATAACAAAGGTAAACTGAAAATATTTTTCGGAATGTGTGCCGGAGTTGGAAAAACATATTCAATGCTAAAGCATGCTAAAGAATTACTCCATAATGGTGCAGACATAGTAATTGGCTATGTTGAAACTCATGGCAGAGAAGAGACTGCTGAATTGACCGAAGGGTTTTTAATTATTCCTCGGATAAAACTAATTTATAAAGGAATTGAATTTGAAGAATTTGATTTGGAAAAAACTCTTGAGCTAAGACCGGAATATGTAATAGTTGATGAATTAGCTCATACTAATATGGCAGGTACAAAACACAGCAAAAGATATCAAGATGTTTTAGAATTACTTGATAATGGCATTAATGTTTTTACTACTTTAAATGTACAGCATATTGAAAGCCGAAGCAAAACAGTTGAGCAAATTACAGGAGTAAGTATAAATGAGACAGTACCTGATTCTATAATCGAATTAGCAGAAGACATTGAGTTAATTGATTTACCTATTGAAGAGTTACTAAAAAGACTTTACGAAGGTAAAGTTTATTTTCCAGATAAGATAAAATTAGCTACAAATAACTTTTTTAAAACCGGAAATCTTATTTCACTTAGAGAAATGGCATTACGGCTTACTGCTGAAAAAGTCGAGTCAGACTTGATTGATTATATGAGTGAGAAAAACATTAAAGGTCCTTGGAAAGCTGGAGATACAATCTTGGTTGCTGTCGGTTCAAGCCCTTATTCGGCAGAGCTTATCAGATGGGCAAGACGAATAGCGTATTCATTGAAAACAAAGTGGTTCGCTGTTTATGTTCGCACTAATGATATTATTGATGAGATTAAAAATCAACAGCTTGAGATAAATCTACGTCTTGCAAAAGAATTAGGTGCTGAAGTAATCACTACTGCCAATACAGACTTGGTTGCCGGAATTATTGATATAGCTGTCCAACATAATGTTACTCAAATAATTATTGGAAAACCAGCTAAGTATAGTATTTTAAATTATATAAAAAAGAATAATTATATTGACAGACTGATAAATGAAAGTGGCGATATTGATGTTTATATAGTCAGACCAAGCAAAGTAAAGCAAAAAGATATAAAAAAATCAAAACGACTAACATTAAAATCAAAACCTAAAGAATATCTGATAGCGGCATTAAGTGTATTTATATTTTCAATTATTTCCTTGCCATTTACTAACTACATAGGTTATCAGACAATTGGTTTAATTTTACTCTTAAATCTAATTATTTTACCTTTTTTTATTGGTAGGGGACCAATTATTTTTGCTGCTTTATTGAATTCACTACTTTGGAATTATCTGTTTATTCCTCCGCTTTTTACCTTCGAGATTGATAAATTACATGATTTAATGACTTTGATTTTGAATATGGTGGTTGCAATTTCAAGTGGATTTCTATCGACAAAAATTCGCAAACAACAACAATTAGTTAAGTTAAGGGAAGTTTATACTCTTGCTATGCTTAATTTTACTCAAGATTTGTCCAAATCAAATAATAAATTCGAGATAATTCAAACTACTTTAGAGCATATTGATAAAACAATTAATGCAAATGCAACTTTTATTAATTTAAATATTGAGCCAATTGCAAGCACTAGAGAATTATGGACTATTACAGAAAAAGAAAAATCAATTGCCAAATGGAGCTTAGAAAATAATCAAATCAGTGGTAAGTTTACAAATAATTTGCCTGATTCAATTTGCCAGTATATACCAATTATTAGTAGCAATAGTAAAATTGGGATTCTTGCTCTATATTTAATTAACAAGCAAAGTGTCGAGTCAGAAAATTTAGTTAATAATTTCCTGACTCAAATGATAAATATCTACGAGAAGCAAGATTCAAGAGAAATACTACAAAAAATCGAATTAGAAAAAGAATCAAAAAAATTATATGATACATTGATTGACTCCATTTCGCATGAGTTCAGAACCCCAATAGCTGTAATAACCGGAGCATCATCAATATTGTTCGATAATAAAGTAAATGAGAATCATATTATTGTAAATGAATTAGCTAAAGAAATTTACTCTGCATCTAAAAGAATTGATTTGTTAGTTGAAAATCTACTTGATATTAATAGACTTGAATCTGGGCAATTAAATTTGAATAAAACTGTTAATTCAATCAACGAACTGATTTATGATGTTATTACTCAAATTAATATCGAAGCGAAAGACCGGAAAATCAGTACTGAATTTGACAAAACCAATCCATATTTGCTAATAGATTATAACTTCATTCGTCAAGCAATTTTTAATATAGTTAATAATGCTTGCGTATATACTCCAGATAATGCCTTAATCGAAATTAAGACAGAATTGTATAAAGATAAATGCGTTATTATTATTAATGATTATGGACAGGGGGTTAGCCCTGAGCATTTGGATAAGCTTTTTGATAAATTCTATAGAGTTCAAAATTCTAAAACAGGAGGAACCGGTTTGGGGTTGTCTATAAGCAAAGGTTTTATTGAAGCACATAAAGGGAAAATTTCAGCGAATATTAATAGCTCAGGAGGATTAATGTTTTATATTGAGTTGCCTATATGAATGATAAAGTAAAAGTATTAGTAATTGATGATGAACCTCAAATTCAGAAGTTACTAAAAATAACTCTTGAAATTAATGATTATCATTATTTTGAAGCTACAAGTGCTAAAGAAGGCGTTAGATTAGCTGCTTCAATAATGCCGGATATTATTTTATTAGATTTAAATTTACCCGATGAAGACGGGCTTTTTGTTCTTAAACTTATACGGCAGTGGAGTAAGGCTCAGATTATAATTCTTTCTGTTCGAAATTCCGAGAAAGATAAAATATTATTGCTTGATAATGGGGCTGATGATTATTTAACTAAACCGTTTCATTCAGGTGAGCTTTTAGCAAGGCTTAGAGTTGCTATAAGGCATTTAGATGACAACTCTACCGATGTACATAACCTTTCTATTTTAAACCTTGAAATTAATTTTGTTTCCAGAACCGTTAAAAAAGAAGGAAAATCCATTAGCCTTACTTCAACTGAATATGCACTCCTTAGGCTTTTAGCATTGAATCAAAATAAAGTACTGACCCACAAGCAAATATTAGATAAAATTTGGGGCAATTCGTTTTCGGATGAAACTCAATATTTGAGAGTTTTTATCGGACAACTAAGAAAAAAAATAGAAGATAATTCATCTGAACCTAAATTAATTAAAACAATTTCGGGAGTAGGTTATATAATGACAAGCGAGAATGAATAGTTTTATTTAACAGCCTTCACTGATTATTTATTATCTCCTTAATTGCTTAGTAATTAGTTTACATTTATTGTTTAGGTTAACCTATTGCAATGTATTTACAGGTACGTACTTCTCAATATATCCGTCTGCTCCGAATTTATAATCAGAAGTACTGATTGAATAAATTGAAGAAATAGAGTCACAATTCGGTGAAAATACAATACCTTTTTCTTTTATCGAAATCAATCCTCCGGGAAATACTTTACCCTCTTTTATTGTCATGAATTTATTATCTCCGTAGAATTGAGCCATCTCAAATTTTGACTTCTGCTCTCCATCTTTGGTGAATAATTTCATAATATATTTGCCAATCATTTTTTGATTTTTCGGAGATTTAAGTACAACTACGCCCATCAAATTATCATAAACATAAAATTTTGAAACAGCAAAATAATTATATCCACGAATCTGATCTTCTTTTGTGTCCGGATTAATCCGTTTCTCTACGAAATTCAGTATAAAATTAGTATCCAAAAGCTTCATCTTTCCTTTATCTAATTCAATATTGACTAATTCAATTGAATATGGAAGTGTAAATGTCGGGAATAGGCTTATATATTTGGAATATGCAAAATCGGAACGTCTAAGTTTATCGGGGTCTTTATCCGAACTGAATATCTCGAATCCATCATATATATAAAATATTCCTATTCCTATTCCTAATAAAAGTACTGCCAGTGCCCAATATAATTTCTTTTTAGCTATCATAACTTATTATAGTAAATTCTATTATTCTCAAAAAAGTTTTTTTTCAAACATCATTAGAATACAAAATTAATGTTTTTATGGATAGAAAAAAACTTTTACATATTTTTTATATTTTTTTATCTTTATTTTGTAAGCTTTAAGTCTTTTTTTGGGGTCTTCGCTATTTTAAGTGGGTAAGCAAATAATTGTTATTAGTATAAAGAAAATCCTTATATATCAAATATTGATTTTTGATATCTTATTTGATAAACATCTTTGATTATTAATCTTAACTCCGTTAGGAGTTAAACATCGGTAACATAATGAGATACACCACCAGCACTCTTTTATTTTAACAACAAAAAGAGAAGAAAGAGTCGGGGGGACTAAAAAATGTTTATTACCAATGTTCAACTGCTAACGCAGTTGTAAGAAAGATTTCTTTATTTGCTTACCCACACATAATAGCGTAGAAACTTTTTTTTTAAAAGATTACATCATTTATATTTTCATTCGTCTATTTCTTTTTTTATAATCTAATTGAAACAGCAATGACCGAATCTATTTTTATAGACGAAAATATTCCTTTTCTATCAGATATTCTATCAGGATATTTTGATATTAAATTATTCAAAGGCAGGGAGTTAACAGCTCAAGAGCTTATTATTAACAACTGCTCTGCCCTATTTATTCGCTCTACAGCAATAGTAAATAGTGAGTTACTAAGCGGTACAAATGTCAAATTTGTTGCTACGGCTACTTCAGGTATTGACCATATAGATACCGAGTATCTGAAATCGAAAAATATTTGCTTTGCCTCAGCTCTTGGCTCTAATTCTAATTCGGTTGCCGAGTATGTAATATATTCCATTATGAAATGGGCTTTTGACAAATCTAATCTATTAAAAGATAAAACTATTGGAATTATCGGCTTCGGAAATATCGGCACGAAAGTCGGATACTATGCTGATTTATTAGGAATGAAAGTACTTGTCAACGACCCTCCATTAAAAGATAGTAATTACATATTTCCAGACTATATTCATTACTGCGAATTAGCGGAGCTATTAAAAAATTCGGATATTATCACTAATCATGTACCTCTAAATAATTCAGGGAATTATTCTACACTCAATCTGTTAGATGATAGCAATTTGAATCTGATAAAGAACAAGTCTTTGTTTATTCACTGTTCTCGTGGAAAAGTAGTTAATGAAGTTGCACTATTAAATAGTATAAAAAACAAAGATATCAGTCTTGTAATCGACGTATTTGAAAACGAACCAATTGCTAATAAGGAATTATCTGAAAGAGCCATATTTGCAACCCCACATATTGCCGGATATTCAAGAGACGGAAAAATTATCGGTGTGCTGATGGTATTAAATGCTTTCGCAAAATTCAAGTCAATGAAGTTTGATTTATCAATACTTACTGAACAACTGAATAATGATACTAATCCATTGAACATTAACGCAAATGAACAATTGAAAATATATACAAATATCCAAAAATCACGTAATATAGAAGCAGATTCAGAGCAATTTAAAAATATTTTTAATTCATTTGATACAGCTAAGGAGTTTGATTTACTCAGAAAGCATTATCCCCCAAAACGTGAATATTTGCAATACAAGAAATAATTGTTTTGAACGCCTGCTCCTCTCCATTCAATTCAACGCTTTACTGTGAGAAAACAAGTACTTACATTAGTAGTTGAACAGAGATTATTGGGTTTTAAAAGAAACTTTGATTGTTTATAATAAACAGAAACTACACCATAAGTAGAAGTCTTAAAATACCTTTTAATACTAATTGAGGCTCATAGATATATTTAAAGTTGAAAGGGTATCCTTCAATAATATTATAACCGCCACCACTGGTTATCACATTAGTTAAATTAGCCTTTTGCAGCCCGCTAACAAAAGAATCAACCCCCTTGAGGGTTATATTCAGTATCCCGTTATTAATTGCAGTGGTAGTGTCTCTGCCGAATTCTGCATTAGAATAATGAAGTTCAGTAAGAGGCAGAGCTGAAGTAAAATGATTTAATGCTTTGGACTGTGTGTATAATCCGGGAATAATAAAACCACCTTCACAAATGCAATCAGCATTTACCGAATTAATTGTAATTGCAGTTCCGAAATCAATAGTGATAAACGGAGCCGGAAACATTGTCTCTGCCGCTATAAGTCCTAATTTGCGGTCAGTTCCCATTGAATTAACTTCAGAAAAATCAATTTTATTATAGACTGAAATTAAATCATTAGCGTTATAGAATTCAATATTATTCTGCTTAAAGCATGTAGATAGTTCCAAGAATGCACTTAAATTTACCGAAGAGATACAGATTAGTTCAAATTTTTTTGATTTAATATATTCCAATATCTCTCTATAAGGTTTTTTTTTGATTTGTTGAGTAGAAAATTCAATTCCGTCGAAAAGCTTTATTCTGGAATTTCCTATATCAATAGCAAGTTTATTATTTAATATCATATCGAATTGAGTCTCCGTTGTCAATTATAAGTTCTTCTTTAGTTTGAAGATTCACGAGTCTTAATCTACCGTCGTCCATTAGCTCTCTGATCATATATTCATCGGACTGGTTTGGCAGGTGGGCGATTTTATTTTCTAAATTAAGTTCATTACGCCAAATATGGAATAATTGATCAATATCCATATTTATCAATTGCTTAAACGCACTAATTATTTTCTCGCTAACTTGTCTAACTATGCAGTCATACCCAAGCATAGCCAGAGAAACCGGAGTATTATCTTTTACATCGGGGAATTGCATTTGGCGAACATTTACCCCCATACCGATTATACTCTGCTTACAGAATTCACCTTGGAAACTATGCTCGGCAAGCACACCGGAAATTTTCCCGTATTTATTATGCTCTATAATTGCCAATACATCATTTGGATATTTGATTCTGAATATATTCGATTGAGTTAATTCATGAAGTGCATTTTTAACGGCGATAGCTCCGAGAGCCTGAAATACAATCACTTGCGAGAATTTAATCTGTTCGGAATGATTCATTCCTATTGAGCAATATACATTATCTTTGGAATTTCCCTGCCAAGTCTTTTCATTTCTACCTCTACCCTTAGTCTGATAGTCGGCTGTAACAACTACAAAATCATCATCATTGAGCAGGGACTTAGCCATATCATTAGTTGAGCTAATAGATTCAAAATGAAAATGCTTTAGTCGTATATTTTCAATCATCAATACTATTCCTTACTAAATTCGGCATTATAGAAAGATACAAAAATCATATCGCTCAAGTCCGAAAATGCTTTGCCGAAAGCCGGAGCTATTGAAGTTACATCATTATTCGGGCGTTTTGCTTGAGTTTTAAAAGTCTCACTTATAATGATTTGAGCATCGGCACCTTTGCTCGGTTTTTTAGTAAATACCGCTTGCATAGATACTTCCACATAGCAGCTATCTTTCTCGTATTTAACGGAACTAATTGCGTCCATCTGCAATAGTCTTAGCTCGAGAGTATAGTCCGGGTCTAATATAGAAGAAGAACTAACTACACCTGATTTGAATACATTTAGCTGGCTATATCTCTGTTTAAAAAAATCTGTCAATAAAGAAGGGAAATCACTTACCCAACGATGATAGTAATATTTGCGGATATTTTTATTATCCCACATAGCATATAAGTGGTCTGTATCAACATTTTCAGCAGGATAGCAGTCCCTGATTTGCAATACTCCGGGTATTTGAAGTCCGGTCGAAATTACCGACTTAAAAGAATCAAGTTTATAATAATCAATTTTCGGATATTCAGTGCGAATATTTATGCACGAAGTGCAAGTTAAAACTATCAGAACGAGTATAGTATAAATTCTTTTCATATCGAGCTTATCAATAGTTTTAAAAAAACAAATATATATATTTTTTCCGAAATATTTAAAATTTATTTACAAGAGATTGAATCAAAAAAAACAGCGTTAGCTGTTTAACATCGGTAACACAATGCGATACATCAGTCCCTTACCCTATACCCCAACCACGAACTATAGTTCCCAACCTAACTTTTCTACCCACTAAAATAGAGAAGAGCCAACATTTCTCTACAAATAATTAATATTATATGTAATTTCTACACCGGCATTATCAAATAATACTCCTACGGGACAAGTCTTAAGAGTTGTGTCTAAGCATTTTTCAATTTTTTCTTGTGCTTCTTCTGTTTTTATTGAAAGCTCAAAATTTATATATGTAATTGTCGGGGCATTGTTTTCTTGCTCGGCAAACATTAGCAATTCCATTTGAGTAAAACCTATTCTCATCTTTTGAGCTACTAAAGCAAAAATAGTACCTATACAGCCGTTTAATGACATAACAAGCATCTCTAATGCTGTCGCACCTGTATTGTCGCCACCCTTTGCTAGGGGCAAATCTATTGCTATACTATGCCCTCTACCGTTATCTACTACTGACTGAAATTTCTCTTTCCATATACAAGTCGATTTCATTTTTTACCTTTATTTATTTTCTATTTTTCTTAATAAAATACTGCTTAATATTACTCAGATTGACATTATCCGGTTCTAACTTCAGAGTTTGCTCTATAATAAGAGAACCCGTATTAAATTGATTAGTCTTATTACAATATAGTGCCGCTCCGTTAATTACATTTGCGAAAATATTGGCTTTTAATCCGGCTATCAAATGGTTATTTTTCTCCGTATCTTTCATTAATTCAAATATTGAAGCTAATTTGTCAAATTTGAAATATCTACAATTTATTTCCGCTTTATAATTTGTATCACGAACCAAGCGATAAGCAAGCCCTTCGGGTAGCATATTATAACCACGTAAAATTTCGTAATCACCACTTGTACTGCCATCAGGATTCATAAATATTTCGGGGGTTATATATACCGGACGTTTGTCAATTGCCGAATCAATAATAGTCCTTATCATCTTAATATATAAATTTTGAATATTCATATTGTCAATATCAGCAAACTGTTCGCCGGATTCAAACCGTTCCAAATACTGCATATATTCATTTATTTCCTTTTGTGCAGGTTTGCATAATTCCGGTGAAAGTCTATTTAATTGAATCGGATACCAAGTGCGACGTAATAATTCCTTTTCAACTAAATCAACATCTTGGCGATAGCCCTCTACTGCTTGTTTATACCAAAATGCCGAAACGAAATAATCCCATTGAGAAGAAATTACTACCGCGTTCGGTTTTAAACATAGCCCCACTAATTCGGTGTACGTATTGACTAAATCATTTTTTGATTTATCAGCTTCAGAATAATTCAGTGTTAATGAAATTAATGGCACTAATACCAATAAATATGTATATTTACCCAATTTGTTACTTAGAAAATATATTCCGGTTCCGCTTATAAATAATATAGCTATAAATGCAAGTGAAAAGTAAGAATCTATATCATGAATCGAATAATTAATTGCATAGAAAAAGCAAGCGATAATCATCAATACAAAAAATGATAATAATATTTTTGACTTTTTCGCTAAGTAATAAAATCCGATTAATAGCGGAATTATCCCGACCCAGCCCAACTGCAAGGGTATAAGTTCAAAAAATCTGCTAACGTTTTTACCGACACCTTCGCCGGTGAACATCCATACTTGGAATTGCTTGCCACTTACATGATAGATGAATTTATCTATCCCACGAGAGACTCCGCCCCAGTCAAACATAGGCTCTGAAGCACTGCGAATTATCAAATACAAATACGGACTGATTCCGATTATAAATGGTATCATCAGTAACATCAGATATTTAACTCTATTTACGAATTTCCCTAAATTCCAATAATCGGTAAATAGAAAAACTCCCAATACAGCAGGCAAAATCAAGAGTGAAGTTAAATGATTTGCAAATGATAATCCGAGCAGTAGTGATGTAATCATCAAGTAAAGCTTAGATTTTTCAGGTGTGTTGATTGATTTAAGAAAATATAATATAATCAGATTAAACATTAATACCTGAAGCGGATATACTTCGAGCATAGTGGCTAAGTCCCATATAGTCAAAGCAAAAGCATATAGAAATGCAGATGTGCAAGCAGCTATTTCTTTATAATTATTCTTTGGTGTAATCGATAATTCGTTAGCAATTACAACAGCAGATTTTTTAGCCTTGGTGTTTTTATTTTTTAAGGAATTTGAATTTTTAATTTCGAACGGCTTTTCAAACATATCAAAAATAATAAGTATTGAATAATAGAATACTAAAGCAGAAGCAGAAACTAAAAATCCGGCAAAATAATTCAGCATCAATATTTTTGTTAGTGGCAAAGGCAGTAAAGACCACAAATGAGCTAAGATTGTAAATAACGGGTAGCCGGTCGGATGTGCTATCCCTAAAGTAATCGCCGCTCCGGCAAGCTCACCACTATCGGTAAACATAAGCCCGGGAGCTGATGTAATTATATAAATAATATAAGAGATAACAAAAACAAGGCAAGCGATTAAATGCTTTTTCTGGATTTTCATAATATTTTATTTAGAATTAATTTTACATACTCGCACAATTAAGCAATCAAATTTAACAAAAGTATTAGTTAATTTAGTCATGAATTTTTGTTTTGTAAACGAATCCTACTCTATGCTCACTCGGGACTTTCACTAATAGATAATAAACGAACCGAGTAACCAATATTTGTTTCCCAGCACAAAAGTAGCTGAGTAAAAACTGCTAATCTAATGTAAATGTTTGCTGTTTTTATCGCACCCTCTATTAGGCTATCTAACAAAGTTGTCATTAACAGGTTCCTTTACAGCAGTGCTGTAATTGTAGAGGTAATGACATAAAGTAAAAAAGTCATTCTGAACGAAGTGAAGAAACCAGATACATCCAATCATTTATTTAAGACTGGATGTTTCGCTACGCTCAACATGACTCTTTTTTAAAATTAATAATTCTGACTATGTCATTAGGAACAAAGTTAACAATCCAGACAAAGCTAAATGCCGGTAATTCTGGATTCTTCGTTACACTCCGAATGCCGATTTGGCAATTTTACGAATTTTAGACAGCCTCATACAAACACTCTGTGCAATTCTAATTTTAGTACAATAACTAATCTTATTGTTTTTACACATCCACACAATAGCGTGGGGTAGAAAGAGTTAAAAATCAAATTGCACACTGTTGCAACAATCCTATTTTATCAATAATTATTCGGCAAAGAGCATTTCTTTTGCTTTTTCATAGACTTCATCTTTAGAAGAAATTATACTGTCAAAAGTCAAAGGAACGAGCACATCGGGTTCAATCGGTTTATTTAAAAGGATGTTTTGTTGCTCATCTGAAGAAAATATTGCAGTATATGATACATTCAAATTGCAGGGCAGATAGAAGCCTATAACATTGCCCGGATTGCCGGCGGTTTTCCTGCCAATAATTTTACAGAATTTGTTC
Source organism: uncultured bacterium (assembly GCA_942493235.1). Lineage (GTDB taxonomy): Bacteria > Bacteroidota > Ignavibacteria > Kapaibacteriales > UBA2268 > ENR-C587. Next base: position 3,031,901 of record OW818676.1, read on the forward strand.
AATTTAATTAATTGAATATCCGCTTCAGCCATAGCACAAGTAGATTCATCGGCAAGAACCATAGTCTTTACATTTTCTAATCCGCCTCGCGAGCGTACTCGTTCGACAATAGTTTTATATGCCGAATTTTTATCGTCTGGAATGCCGATAGCAGGAATTTTCCAATTAATCGGTTGGATAGGCGAAGTAGTCATGAACCCGAAGAAGTGTTGAGAAATATAAGAAAGCCCGCGCATATCTAATATTACACCTTTTATGTGGTCAATATTTTTTTTGAAAAAATCTGCTGTTTGCCCCTCGCTAAGCTTAGTTAAATCAAGATAAAAATATCCTTCTTTAATCTGAAAAACCGGATTTGGGCGATTATCCTGTAATTCTTTTTCGAGTAAAGCCCGTTTAGTAGTTCTCTCTAAAGTTTTTCCGTCTGCACTTTTGATTTTGATTTTGATAGGATTTGTCTCAGCTGTAGAATATTTAAACTCTGCAATAGCTTTAGATATACCATACTCTTTAGTATTATAAGAGCATAATTTCAAATAATTATCAATATAATTATTGATTGGTTTACCATCAATACTTATAATTTCTGAACCGATAGGGAACTCATTATTATCTGCTGAATTAGTAATTACATACTTATTATCAAAATGCCTAAAAGTAAAAGGATAAGAATAATATTTTGCAGTAGTTTCGGAGTTAAGCCATACTCTTAAATTATTATCTTGGAAGATGGAAAGCATTTCTTTTACTATATCTTTTAATTCTTGCTCAGTCTCTATAGTGCCAGCTTTTGTTAGGGCAGATGCAAGTGCCTTTTCTAACATAGTATCATCGTAAATGTTCAATTGAAAATGCTTAAATACATTCCAAACATCGATAATTGTAGCAAATCGGGAATATAAATCAGAGGCTTCAGGCAAATAGAATTTCGATTTACCGATTTTTAATGTGTCCGGTTCTGTAGGTAGCGGATAAGACAAAGTAGAGTCAGAATATAAAACCAATGGTATATACGCATATAAATCTTTATCTAATTTGACTGAAGAATAATTACCCAATTGTGGGAAATTGAAATATTTCTGATTGACTACATCGATAATTAGCGACAATTTACCGATAGTATAGTTTTTATCATCTACATCCATAGTATAGCCGGCATCAATGGATTCTTTAGGCATTTTCCAATTAGATATTTTGAAGTTCATTAGGAATTCTTCAAAGCTCGAATTACTGATAGCATTTTTGCCATCAATTATTAATTGAATATCGTCAAAATAAGCTCTACCTTCGCCGTTAATTATCAGCGATACTTGAAGTGTAGAAGCAGAATCGGGAATAATAAAATCGGTTTTAAACTCTTTCCATTTATTAGTGCTAATACTTTCAACTTGATCGCCAAATACATCAATCAGTTGATTGCTTTCGCTAAAGCATTTAATTAGAATAAATGCCGATGTATATTCATTAATGCGATTGATTTTTACTTTTGCAGAGAAATCAGCTTTTTTCTTTGATTTTCCTAACACATCAACTATCTGATAAGCTATACCTTCATAAGTACGCGGATTATCTCCCGGCTTAATCAATTTTGCCATAAAATGTTCGTTTGCTACATTAGTATTGGCTCCAATATAGAACCATGAGAATGGCGTTGAATTGTCATTCGGTTTTTCTATTGTAAATGTTTTATTGTTTTTTATTGTCTCAATTTTTGAACTAAATTTTATAGCAGGTGCAAAAGGTAAAAATAACTTTTCTAACTTGCTTTTTAATTCCGAGCTGTTTTTAGAAGCTATTATATTATTAATTCCTTTATAGAGGAATTGAGTTTTGTCTATTTTCGGTACCATATACGAGGGATAGAAATTTAATGCGTAACCATATAGTTTTGAAAAAGCAATTAGATTTTTAATTTCTCTATCATTAATTTTTCGAGAGGGTATCGGTTTGTCTTCGGGATTTTGAATTACTTCTACTTTAACATCATCAATATAGGCTTTACCTTTGCCCATGATTAATAATCCGAATCTTAATAATGTCGCCTGTTCATCGACAGTACCCAATATTTCAACTTCTTGCCATTGATTTTTAGTAACCGGAGAGTCTTCGCCAAGATTATAAAATCCCAATTCGCTATCATTTCTGAGTACTCTCATCCATAAGTGAGCTGTACCCAAAGTGAGATTTGCTCTAATATGGGCTTTGATTTTAATTTTCTTACCTCTGAACGGGATAGCATTAACACTTTGGAAGACCGAGCCGTCGATAGCCTCATCTGTACTGTCGTTTCCGTCATAACTAAGCTCAAGGCTGTATTTACCTTGATACGGATTCATGTTACTAAGTGCAGCAGCATAGCCCTTATTAGTTGACTTTTCGGTTATTATCCATCCGAAAGGCAATGCACCGACTGAGCCATTTTCCATATCTAAATTTACCGGATGAATATAAGATTGAGCTATTAAATTGTAAGACAATAAAACAAATAAAACCAAACAAATACTATATTTCATTTTCAATTCCGCAACTAAATATAAAAAACAAAAATAAGAAAATTTCCTTTATTAATTGATAGATTTTTTAGTAAGAAGCTAACAATTACATCAGGCTTTATAAAAGTGCGAAAATATAATTTTCAACCCATGTATCCCAATGCTTTAGAGTCTGTGTAAAAACCATAAGATTACTGTTTTAGTGGTATTAAAATTTCTTATAGTCCTTGTTTCCCCACGATAAAGAGGCTGTGTAGAAAAGTCGAAATAATTCAATTATAAGAAATCCCAAAAGCTGTCATTCTGAACGCAGTGAAGAATCCAGATAAAGCTAACTTGTTGTTAACTCTTCAGAATGACGATTTGGTAAATTTTATAACTTCTTTGACAGCCCCTTGATAGGCATTTATTTGATTTATGATCTAACAATAATTACATTTTTTTTCGTTTTTTCACAGCCTCTAAAGCGTGGAGTTGAATTGAGGGATTCAGATATTTGAAACAGCTATTAAGTACATATCAACTGACGGTTAACCGTTAGGTTGCATAATTTTTTCCATGAATTAATTATAGTATTGCAAAAATCTAAACTTATATTTTTACACAGACTCTTTAGCATTGGGATACTTGTATTGTGATATATACGAATGAATTAGAGGCTATTAGAGTAATCTTCCAAATATTGTTTTTCTAAAGGAGTAAGAGAATCCTGTCCGGTCTCGGAAATTTTATCTAATATTTCGTTTAGTCTGTCTTCATCCGGCACAAATTGAGGTTCTGATTCTTTATCAAAAGCATCATAACCGGAATTTTTGAAATATTTTTTCTCATTTATTCCGGCAAGAGCATATTTTAGTTCTTCAGGGCTGGGAATAGTCATATCTGGAGGAAGCAATAAATCGTCATTTTTTTGTTTATTTTTACCGACAAATCTTATTTGTAAAAAAGTTACGCAGGCATATAAAATCCCAAAAAGGGCTCCGGCAGAACCGGTAATAATAAAGCTGTCGCTTGATTTATTAGCGTGAACCAATAAGGCGGCAGTCCATAATCCGCCCGACAGCATAATCATTAGCCCCGTCCTTAACGGATTAAACCAGAGAGGAAGTGTTTTTTTGCTTATGCTAAGCAATGCAAATAGGAACATTACGAAAAATGAAAGCCCGTCCATTCCGGTAAAAACTAAGCTGCTCTTCCAGAAAGTAACAGTTGATATCACTCCCTGAAGCAGGATTAGTAATCCCAACAGAAGAGGGTAAAATGTTCGCGGAAGTAAACTTTCAATTTTTGGTGCGATAAAATAAAATACAAATGCAAAAAGCACTATACTTTCGATAGGCGGAGTAGCAAGCGGAAAACTAAGCACTCTCCATAATTCTAATTTATCAATTACTAAGCTCGGTATTAATGCTACATACGAATTAATTACTCCATTTAATAAGTAATTGATTGCATATACTAACATAACTACAAATAGTAGTCTATGCGAAAAATAATATTTAATACCGTTGATACTCATAATTATCTTATTATTCAATTTATTCAAATCTAATCAAATCTATTCAATTTTATTCAATCTATTCAAATTTATTTAAAAATTCGTCTATATCTTCAATTTTAAAATATTCGTAAAAATCTTCGTTAACAGCGACCATCGGAGCTCCGCCGCAAGCTCCCATACATTCTACTTCTTCAAGAGAATATCGACCATCATCAGTAACTTCATTATTGCCAATTTTCAATTTTTTTGATATTTCTTCAAGAATTTTATCCCCGCCCCGTAGCATACAAGATACGTTAGTACATACTTGTACATGATTTCTGCCCATCGGCTTTGTAAAATACATGGTATAGAAATTTGCAACACCTTCTATATGAGATAAAGGTAAATTAAGTATTTTAGCTATATATTCCATTACTTCTATAGAGAGCCAACCCCATTTTTTCTGAGCGAGCCAAAGTACGGGCATTAATGCGGCTTTTGTCTCGGGGTATTTGGATTTTATACCTTCGATTTTACTTAATTCTTCTGATTTAAATTCAATATTCATATATTCTTATCTCGTTTATAGACTACAATTCTTACAATTTTTCTCAATAACACAATTTTTTCAATTCTTACAATTGTTCTCAATTCTTACAATTGTTTTAAATCAAAGGTTTTTTCTCAATAACACAATTGTTCATAATTTAAAATTTTTTCTATCTAACAATTATTTTCAATCTAACAATTATGTTACTGATATATATTAACGGTACAATCATTAAAATTGTGTAGAAAGAATAAAAAAAAACTCAACTATGGGTTATTTTTTTTTATTCTTGCTACTAAAAGCCTTGCAGAAAGCCAATGCTTAAAAGTAATATATAATTTATGAGGAGTAGAAACTCTGATTTTCTTATCGTATATTCTGAAATTATTCAGTTCTATTTTTTCTAATAATCTATAGTAAATAGCATCCATCACCTCGGCAGAGAAAATAGTAATCCTCTCGTCCGGATGAAGCATAGTCCGAGCTTTGTGATAATACTGCCTTACTCGTTTGGCTTGGAAGTTCATCAATTCATAGAAATTATCATTGTATAAACCGGCAGCAATGTCGTCTTCGGAATAATTAAATCTGCGTAAATCTTCCTGAGGTAAGTAGATATACCCTCTTTGATTATCAAATTTAATATCTCTCAATATATTTGTTAATTGAAGAGCATAGCCCAAATTAACCGCGTAACTTTTTGTTTCTTCATATTTATGACCGAAAATTTCGATACTGATTAAACCAACTACTCCTGCTACTCCGTAACAATATTCCTTAAGCTCTTCGAAAGTCTCATATCTGTTTTGAACTAAATCTCTGCGGCAGCCATCAATTAGAGTAATAAAATACTGCTTGGGAATATTGAATCGGTTGATTACTTTAACAAACGGAGAAATCAACTTATTATCCATACTGCCCGAATAAAATTTATCTATTTGACGCTCCCACCATTGAAGCCTGTCCATTTTCTTTTTAATGGCAGAGGTTTCGGTACCCGGACTGTCAACTATATCGTCAATATACGAACAAAAAGCATAAATTGAATTCATAGCATTTCTTTCTTCTTTAGGAAGTAAAGAAAATGAAAAAGCAAAATTTGACTTCTCAAAAGCCGGTACATCAACTTTTTCGTATTGTGCTAATTCTATTTGAGTTATAAATTCCATTATTTATATAGTTGATTTAAAGTATATTTTTAATATTATTGTTTAAGTTCATTAAATTATTGATTTAAGCATATTTCAATTTATATTACATTATCAATTTAACCTTAATAACAATACTGATTTAAGTGTATTATATTATTGATTTAAGCATAATCATCAACATTTCCGATTTTTTAATTGACGGTCTATTATCTAATATATTTGTATTTAAGTCTATTACTTTATTTAAAATCGAAATACCGCCGATTAAAGTAGCATTAATTTCTAACTTTAACCTGAAAGGAGATAGTAATTTAATTAAATCTTTTCCAATTACAAAGAACTTTTCGGTATAATCTAATATTTCTTTTAAACATTTTTCAAAATTCGGATTATTTCTCCATTCGGTATATTCGGAATAATTCAATCCATATTTAGACAAAGCCTCTTGCGGAATATAGCATCTGCCGGCTTGCAAATCAAGTGATAAATCCTGCCAGAAGTTCACAAGCTGAAGTCCCGTACATATTGCATCTGACAAGGGAGCGGTATTACTATTATATTTTCCAAACACACGTAATACCAATTCGCCGACGGGATTAGCAGAATTACTACAATATTCCTCAATGTCGGAATATGACTGAGGCAATTTAAAATCCGAATCGGCTTTAAATGCTTTAATTAATTTTACAAAAGGCTCTATTGGCAGTTTGAATTTTTTAATAGTCGAAGACAGTGCTACAAACACCGGATTAGCCAATTGACTGCTGTCCAACTGGTATAGAAGGTGTTCGTAACTATCAAGTAATTCGAGTTTTTGGCTGATAGACGGAATTTGCTCGGTGTCGGCAATATCATCAGCAATTCTGGCAAAAGCATAAATATTAAAAATATCTTGTCTCTGATATTTTGGTAAGAGTAAAGAGCCTACTGGAAAATTTTCATAATGCCCCAGAGCTATTTTCCTACAAAATGTTTCGGCAGATTTTAAATTATGAACTTTGTAATTACCGCCATTTAACTTAATTATATCCATTTTTTTTCTAATATTTAAATAAGTTTTAAAAAAAGTTTGGCATATTATTTAATATGTCTTATATTTGTTTTGATTGAAACAGAATTTCAACTATATATCATTACAAATTCAAGAATACAAATATAGTATTTATCAACAATAAAAGAGCTTATTTTTATGAAATGCAAGAGTTTATTACTAATTGCAATGCTCATTTCAGCTTTTTCAGCACCATTATTGAAAAGTCAAGGGATATATTATGGCTTAGGAGGTCAATATTTTATTCCGACAACAAATTTTGACGAGACCAATAAAGAGTGTTTTGGAATTAAGCTTGAGGTAATTGCAAAAAATTACTGTAAACTGTGGTATGGGTTCAGGTTTGATTATCTAATGCTACAAGAGAAAGACCAACTGCTAACCAATTATTATGACAAGGCAATTTATCTATCACCCGAGATCAAGTATGCTCCATTTGTCAAAGACTGCTTTGATAAAAAGTTTATTCCCTACTTACAGGGTATGATTACTTTTAGCTCAATCAGTGGCAGAGATGAGAATTCAAAATTCGGTATCGGTGCTGGTTTAGGTATTGGTTTTGCTTATAATTTTAAATTGTTTGACAGATGCTGGATGCTCGATTTAGACGGGCTTTATTCAGCTCCCAATGCCTTCTATCGTGATGATAAGAGGAACACCCTACAATCCATTAATGTTGGACTAACTCTCAGCGTGGCTTTATGAAAACACTAAAATTATTTTTATCATTTGTACTTTTATCAATTTTTGCTTTTTCATGCAGTTCTGTTCCTCAAAGCGATTATGCTTTGAGAATCAAACCGGAAGCAGCCAAAAGACATAATAACAATCCATATACTCAAATGAGTAGAAATGGAAGTGCATTGCGTGGGACTATAATAAAGGTAGAATTTGTATCATCACCAGATTCTTGTCCGGTAAATGAGTTTACTAAAATTATTACCAAAGGATATGTCCTTTTTGTCGATTCTGCCTCTGAAAGTATGAATGAGGTAGAGAGAATTCCTATTGACGATATTGATAATGTAGTTCAAAATATAGTTAGACCCATTAATCAATATGGAAATAAGAATTATTTTGAGACCTATAATCACCCCTTACTTCCGAGAGATTTAAAAGAAGTTCCGGTAGATACAGTCTTTGAAGACCCTTGCAGTGTGCCCTGCCCTTGCGACAGACTTAGTATCGGTCTGCCAAGTATTGGCATAAAATGCCCTGATAGGGAATTAAGTTGGCTATTTTTTGAAATTAAACCGGGCTATGCAATTTATACAGATGTAAATGAAAAAGACGACAAAATCGGTAAAGACGACTGGATGTTTGATGTAGCTGCGGGTATAAGATTCGGCTCTTCCAAAAGATGGGGTTTGGGAGTACTGCTCTCCAGCGGAGTAAAAGTATTCGATTCATACGACAGCTCAAGCTATAAGAGAATGAATGTGTCACTTTACGGACGCTATGACCTCTTTAGAAAAAAAGAAAGATTAGTCGATAATAGGAAAATAATGGATACCATTAGCATAATTGAAAAAATGATGACTTATGATACTACTTTTATCAAGGTATATGACCCGATAAAATGTGCTGAAAAGGACTCAATGATAATAAAGCAAAATATTAAACCAAATGAAATAGTTAAATATCAAGAAAAAATCCAAGAATTATACAAAGAAATCGAAGTACGCCCATGCTTGAATCCGTTTATTTACGGGTTATTAGGTGCATCTGTCGATAAATTCTCAATGGATTTATTTGATATTAACTTGGGTACCGGATGTAAAAGTAAAGTAGATGCAAGTGGCGGAGATTTGGATATCTCTATGCCGATAAATTACGGCTTTGGTATAGGAGTCGAGATCCCGATTTGCAAAAGCTTCGATATCAGTGCAGACTTAGGCTTCCGCTCAGTTTCTTATGGAGAACGTAAAATTTCAGGCGGATACATAGTACCAACCAATAAACGCATCAATTCTTTTGTATTCAGATTAGGTATCGCATATTAATAAGGAAAATCAAAATGAAAAAAATATATCTTTTATTATTAACTGCTATAGTTATTATCGGATTTCAGTCTTGCTCATGCCCGGTTGAAGAGACCGACCCCGTGTTTTTATGCGAGACCCGTATAGTAACTATGGAGAGGTTTAATCCGAATTTCACTGTAACAATTGACCCGATAAATGGTGAAAAAATTACGGATTTAGACCCTACTTACAATATCAGTATGTTCCAATTTCCAGATAACTCATCAAGCTCCGGCAGTTCACCAAATGATTCCAGATTTGAAGGCTCTAAGCAATTAGTGATTTCTAAAGAAGCTTTTTCTTATAACGGAGAGAATTATTTTGCCGCTATAATGGATGGCTATCCTTCTAATGAATTATTAGCCGGTGATATTTTAATTGCCGATGTTGACTTGTCTGTTAGCGGTCCGGCTGCAGATTTTAGAATTTACGGTTACATTGATATGATCGACCAGAATTATGCTAATGAGGACGCACAGGCATTTTGCGATTATGTTAAATTAAATATGAATGATATTATAAGTTCCGCAAATTCTTTAAGAGAAAATAATGGCGACAACTTATATAAATGGGGCGAGAATCAAACCGGAGCTACGAAAAGTTCATATAATAATTCTTCAATAGTGATTTTAGACCGGAATATGAATTTATTAGGCTCACTGGGCGACATCGGAATGCCTGTCCCCGATGAATCAGTATTAAATAAACTCAAATCAAGCTCCGAGGGTTATGTTAATTTGAGAGTAGTGCCGGGCAATGTTTATACGTACTTAGCAAAAAATGGCAAAAGATTTGTATTCTTTGTATCAGAAATCCGTGCCGCTTCGATTAGCCCGTTCAGACAAAGAGTTAGTATGATGTTTTATCCTTTAGATAAATAATTGGAAGATATAAATATGAAAAACAAAAGTTTAATTTTAATTACCGCATGTATGTCAGTAATGCTTTTATTTGGGTGTGCCAAACCAAGGTATATTGTGCCAAGCAGCAATATTGACAATTACTTAGACACTGACAGTATCAATACTGCCAAAAATGAAGTTGCACCCTTTCAAAAGCCGAATGTAGATAATTGTGCACAGGCATTCGAGAGAGAGTTTAGAGGAGTAGTCAACGATGCAGAGGCTAATAATGGTGTATTACCATCATATAGATTTATTGAATCTTGGGATAATACATTATTGAAAGAAAGCCAGACTTATGACTATTTGACAAATAAAACAGAGTCTGCTAATTTCTTAACTAAAGATGAGGGCTTTGTATCATTTTCGCATGCTCCTGATGCTGATTATTCAAAAACAATGGAGTTAGGACTAAGTGGTTCCATTGGCGGAACCGATATATTCCATTTCATTACTAAAAATAACAAACCGGAATTTACCGCTCTAAACGACAAAATTAATTCTCCTTTCTGGGATTCACATCCCTGGGTAGGTACAGATAATGTATGTAATTTAGTATTAATTTGGTCTTCCGATAGAGATAATCCCTACTCGGTAACGAGAGACGTAGAGGGCAGACCGCTTAATTATGGTAATGCCGATTTATTCTATGCTTTTAAAATTGATGGAGCTTGGCAGAGTCCTAAAAAGTTTGATTCTACTAATTCAATTAATACAAATAAGTATAATGAAATATCTCCTTTTGTGGCTTGTATGAATTCAGCACCAAGATTGCTATTCTCAAGTAACAGAGCCGGTGATTATGATATTTATGCCGTAAACATAAATATTGATTTTTCAAATCAAGTAATTTCCATTAATGATAATGCTGAAATGCTCCCAAAAGGTTATGAATCCGATCAAGGCAAGAGCTTCATTAATACTTACTCTAATGAAATATTTCCAATAGTAGCTATTCCGTATAACCGCTCTGCCGGAGATAAAATGCTTTATCTCTCATCAGATAGGAATTCAGTACCTGCAAGAAAGTTAAACTCCAAAGACACAATGATACAGTCCAAAGGTAATTTCGATATTTACAAATTCGACTATAGCTTAGACTGTTCGCCACCGAAAATTATTCCTCCAAAAGTACCAACTGCAATTCTTAACGTGGAATTAGTTAATGCACTGAATGTTTCTGATGATATTAAATCACCGGTTATTAAGATTGTTGACATCAATACCGGGAAAGAAATAGTACGCAAAGGGTCTAAAGAACAATTCAATCTTGAATTTGGGAAAACATATAATGTATATGGTGGGTCGGAGCAAAATTCCAATAATTGCAAAGAAGAGGGCGATTCGTTGCTAATGTATTATCAAACAAAATTAATCACTCGCCTTGATGACGAAATTGTAAAGGTAACTAAGCAAGTAAAATACGATTCAACAATTAATGCTACTTTGATTACTCAATACGATACCAACTATGTAACAGAATACTATCCCGTTACCGAGCAAAGTGCAATAAATACAAATTCTGAAATTATAAAACAAGAGAAAAATGAGCAAGGTGTTACTATTAAGCAAGTAACAAATGAATCAATTAAAGATGTCAATTTAAAGCCTTGTGCCAGAACCTGTGATACAGTCGGGCTTAACATTAAGGGAATTGACAAGCTACCTGCTAACGAACCTCTAAAGCAATTAATGGAAGTCAAAAAGCAGTTGATAACAAAACGTGAATGGCTTGATGGTGGTAAAGTCATCAAATTAACGAGAAATGACATTGCTTTTGATACCTTAGTTAGGTATGACACTACGATGATTCCAGCAATTGGTCCGGCAGGAAAATCCGAACTTACACACTTGTCAACAATTATTATTTCGAGTAATAAAAAAGATACTATAATCAATGATATGGTTGAACTGTATCCTCAGTATTACGTGAAACCACCTTGCTCATGCGAATTCGTGTCGTTAGAGCATCCGTATAATAAAAATGTACCATATTATCAGACAGCATTTTGGAAAGTAAATACTCGCGAAGGACTTACAGAACATCTGGAAGCGTTTAAAGAAGATAGCTATCTCGAAAGAGCCGCTTATATAGAATTACATCCTAAAAACAGAAAATATGGAGCCGGCAAAGAAGTCCGCGAAAGCCGTAAAAAAGATTACCGTGAATATGCTGAAATCGTTGATTTAAGTTTGCGAGGTATGAAAGACGAAATTACTAAACGCTTTATTCCTGCTATGGAAGCATTAGACACAATAGCACCCGGAAATAAAGTATTAGTCAAATTAGAAGCATATAGCGATATTCGTGATGCCGGAAGCTGTAATTATATCGGAAATAAAATTGAATTTATTCATGGGTCTGTTTCATCTTCTAAAATAATTAGCCTATCTGATGTTAAAATATCAAGCGGTGCCTCTCTTAATTCTGATAATGACAACTTATCTAAGCTTAGAGTTTATTTTGGATTCCAAGAATTGATGAAGAGACTCCGCTGGGATGACAATTTTATGCGTTACTTAAAAGAAGGTTTAGTTTTCTATCCGACTTTAGAATTTGATAATGAAGAAGAAAGACAGAAAGCCCTCGACAAAGCAAAAATTATCATAATTGCTGAAGGTAAAAAGGCAGACCCACAGGTTAAGTCAGACGAAACCGATTACGACTCAATAAGAAGGTTGAATCTGCATATAGATTTAATTAGAATTGAAAACATGAATATTATTATTTCTCCGTGTTGTAATCCAAAAATTCCAACAATACCGGTAAATTCAAAAAAGAAATAATCCGTTAAATAATTGCATAATATTGATTATCTTAAATAATTCAACCTCAGGATAATTCCCGAGGTTGAATTGCTTAAAGACAATAGAATAATATATAATTTTTTACTTAGATATAGTCAACTTAATAATTGAATTTTTGGAAGACATCTCCCCTGCCGATGGCGATTGACCAATAATAGTATTCGGCATATAAGTATCGCTACGAGCAGAATCATTACCGCCCATAATTAATCCCGATTCTATTATCAAAGACAAAGCTTCGGTATAAGTTAGCCCAATTAAATTAGGAACTGAAACCTGCTGCTCGCTACCACGGCTGGCAACGATATTGACAGCGGCACCATAAACTACATCTTGCCCTACATTAATGCTTTGTATTATCACAGTATCAGCCCCATAGCCTTCGGAGAAAGCATAAGAAACTTCACCGAGATTTAGCCCGTTATTCTGCAATGTGCGGCGTGCGGTAGTCAATGACTGACCAATTAAAAATGGCATTTTAACAGTTTCTTTGCCTTTGCTGACAGTAAGATAAATATTACGCCCTTCTTTAACAAAGATGCCCGGCTTTGGAATCTGATTAATTACCTGACCTTCCGGAGCAGTTTCACTATATTGCTCAATTGTCTTTTCAATATCAAGATCGGCATCGTTAAGTAATTGCTTAGCTGTTTCAATATTCTTTCCAATTAGATACGGCACCTTGACAGGGTCCCCCGAATGAATAATTCCGGGTAAAATCAATTGGTCTATTATAATAACAAGTATCATCAACGACGCTAAAAAAGCAGAGCTAATTAATACATAAGGTGAAATTTTACGCCATTTCTGTCTAAATTCTTCTTTCATATTCGCAAATATCATAATTTTTAAAAATACAAATATAAAGAATATATGCAAAATAAAATTACATGAACTGAGATTTTAATATATTTCTTCTAAATAAAATATTAAGTCTGTTGCAAAACTATATAATTTTCAATTCCCCTTTATTCAACCATAGGGTTAACCGTAGGGTTGATAAGCAGTTAGAAATATGAAAATCATTGATAAATTAACAGTAAATAAATGAATTGGACTTTTGCAACTGACTTATATTTCTTCTAAATTAAGAAATCATAATAATAAAAAAAGGCTGCTCGCAATGGGCAGCCTAAATTATATATGGGGAAATGTATGAAAAATTATAATATAAAATTTTACAAAGTATCTTCTCCGGCTGACCAATTGCATGGGGTCATTTTTCCGGTTTGTAGGGCAGTAAGAACTCTCAATATCTCGTTACAATTTCTGCCGACTGATTCGGGATGAATAACAGTATATTTTAACATTCCGTCAGGGTCAATTATATATAAACCTCTTAAAGCATAACCTGTTTCTTCTTTTAGAATTTCATATTTTCTGGCATTATCACGAGTAAAGTCTGATAACATCGGGAAAGGTAATTTCTTTAAACCGTTATGCGAACTTCTCCAAGCCAAATGTGAAAAATGGCTATCTGTCGAGCATGCAATAACTTCGGTATTCATATTTTTGAATGCTTCGTTATTCTTACCAAATTCTTCTATCTCGGTAGGACACACAAATGTAAAATCCAAAGGATAGAAAAATAATACTACCCATTTGCCTTTGTAATCATTTAATGAGATTTGTTTAAATGCGTTTTCAGGTGTAAATGCTGTTGCATCTCCGCCTACTAATGCTGTTCCTTTAAACTCCGGTGCTTGCTGACCAACTAATAATGACATAATAAAATCTCCGAATTGTTTTAACTAATTTATTGTTTATTATCACCTATTACATTTAATATGTCGTATTAAATTTATATTTAGTGTAGGCTAATTACATTTTATTTTTGTTTTTAGCAATTTTTTTTGTAATTTATTTTTTTTAATTACTGTAATTGAAAATAAGTAAATGGAAATAGTTAAAAAATCTTTTATCTGGCTTTCTTTTTTTATAATTGCACTTTGCGGAGTATTAGTGTTTTTAGATTTTGTAGCGATAAAATATTCTCTTCAAAGTATTACAGGTAATTTCGGTGAAATAGACGTAACTCCTATAATAATTATAAGGGTGTCGTTAAGTGTATTTATTATTATTGTTGTTTATTTGTTCCGAGAAACAATTCTAAGCTTCATTCTGAGCAAAACCGATACCAATAGTACGGCAAAAGATTTCAAGCACGTATTACTATCAATTCAAGATGCAGTTATTTCTACAGACAAATACGGAAAAATAAAAAGAATAAATAAAGCAGCAGAAGAAATAATCGGTTATAAATACAAAGAAGTTAAAGACAGAAATATAGCTACGGTATTGAATTTATTTTCTCACAAGTCAGAAAAAGAAATTCTATATAATCCGGTAGTAGAATTATTTGCCGGCCATTCGAGCAATATTAAATATAAACATTTAGTACTTAGGAATAATTTCAATAAAACATATTTTGTAACTGTAAATGCGAATTTGGTAAAAAATAGCAAAAATAAAACCGAAGGTACGGTATTAATAATTCGTGATATTGCTGAAAAAAGCAATATTATTCAAGAATTGAATGAAAGTCGCAATGAAGCCAATATCCTACTTTCGAACATGAAAGAAGGTATTTTCGTAGTTAATAATGAAGGGGAAATCATACGCTGGAGCAAAGGCTCCGAGCTAATTTTCAATACTCAAAGCGATGAAGTAATCGGGAAATATGTTTGGGATATTATTCCCGAGTATATCATTTATAGAAATTACGAATTCGATGTTCAAAAATACAAAGAAACAATTTTAGATTCTTTAAGTGATAATACAAATGAATTCATGAATAAAAAACTTTATCAGACAATTAAAAATCCTGACGGAAAAATAAAAAATATCGAATCATATAATATAAATTATAAAAACAACAACAAATACTATATTGCTTCAATAATCAGAGATATTACCGAAGAAACCGAGAGAAAAGAAACTATATTAAAAAGCGAGAATAAATTTAATAAAATTTTCGAATTAAGTCCTATCGGAATTCTAATTGCAGACCTCTATTCCGGTAAAATCATCGACCTAAATCAATCATTTGAAAGAATGTTTGAATGGGAAAAATCTGAAATTGTTGGTAAAACTACCTTAGAGATAAATTTCTGGATTTCTAACTCCGAGAAATTAAGCTACGTTAGAAACTTGATTAAGAATCATGAAGTAAAAGACTTCAATGTAAAAATGAAAACGAAAAAAGGCAAAGATTTGATATGCTCCCTTTCGGGGACAGTCATCAATAGCAATGAGCGGAGCTTAGTAATAAGTTATTTAGAAGATATTACCGGTAAAGTAAATGAAGAAATTGAATTACAGAAAATCACTGCTGAGCTTGAAGAGAAAGTAAAACATAGAACTTTAGAGCTTGAACTGATTAATGATAATTTACAGGAACAGATTTTTGAAAGAATAAATACCGAAAATGCACTACGTGAAAGCGAAGCAAAATTCAGAGGGCTTATAGAGCAATTACCCA
The DNA here is from genome assembly GCA_942493235.1 of uncultured bacterium. Lineage (GTDB taxonomy): Bacteria > Bacteroidota > Ignavibacteria > Kapaibacteriales > UBA2268 > ENR-C587. Next base: position 3,047,843 of record OW818676.1, read on the forward strand.
TCGGAATTTACAGAACAAGTACTAATGGGTCTATTCTACAGACTAACCCAGCAATAGCTAATATTCTCGGCTTTGATTCAGAGGAAGAACTAAAGTCGTATAAATTCTATGATTTCTTCGAAAGTCGTGATAAAAGAAATGAATTATACTATTTGGAAAAATTTGCGGGAGAAATTATCCGCGAAGAGACCAAATTTGTAAAAAAAGATGATAGTATTATTTGGGTGTATAATAATGCAAAAGCCATCAGAGACTCTGCCGGTAATATTATCATTGATGGGACAATTGAAGATATAACTTATAGAAAACACGCTCAGGCGGCACTACTTGAAAGTAAAGAAAAGTATAGAAAACTTTTTGATAATCTTAGCGAAATTTACCTCTCAATTAATGAAAATGGTAATTTGATGGAAATATCACCATCGTTTGAGAAAATTTCCGGTTTCCAAATTAAGGACTTTCTGGGCAAAAATATAAATTCAATATTGAGTAATGATGACGCTAATAACTACTTTGTTATGTCTTATCAAAATATAAAAGAACCTGCAAACTTTATTATATCAATAAAGAATAATCAAAACAAGATTTGCTTTTTATCGCTAAATCTAAAACCGAATTTTGTAGGAGACTTACTGCAAGGATTTGACGGAATTGCACGCAATATTTCCGGAGAAATCGAACATAACAATATCACTGAAACATTATACGCGATTTCCAGAGCAGTAAATTCGACTGATAGTCTTGACGAATTATTCAGCAATATTCACAAAGCACTAAGCAACATAATAGATACTACAAATTTCTTCTTTGCGTTAGTTGACTACGATAATAATTTGATACAATTCCCCTATTTAGTCGATGAAGTTGATGAGCCGATAGAAGCCATTCCTTATGACACTCCGGACTCTTATACTGCTAAAGTTATTATGTCCGGCGAGCCTATTTTAAGAAGATTTGAAGAAATTGAGTTCCATAATAAAAAAGATGATATTACAGGAACTTATTCCTTAGTGTGGCTGGGAGTACCTCTCAAGGTAAAAGAAAAAGTTATCGGAGCAATAGTGGTTCAGAGTTATAAAGATTACTTTTTATATAATGAAGAAGATATAGGATTATTACAGTCGGTATCAGACCAAGTTGCTCTTGCAATTGAGAGAAAACGCAATCAGATAGCCCTTGATAACCAATTCAAGTTTGTACAAAATCTCTTGGAAGCTATTCCAAATCCTGTATATTATAAAGACTTAAAGACCAAAAAGTATATTCTTTGCAATAAGGCATTTGCTGACCATATCGGATATTCTGAAAATCTAATAATCGGGAAAACAATTAGTGAATTGATTGATATAGAATATGCTAAAGAATTCGAAAGCTATGATGATACTATTATAAATCAAAATGGAATTCAATCCTATCAAGCCGTATTTAAAAGTAAGAGTGGTACCGATTTTAATTCAATTGTTTATCGTTCCATATTTGTTGACAGCGAGGGAAATCCTGCCGGCATAGTTGGAGCAATCAATGATATCACAGCAACTAAAAAAGCAGAAGCAGAAATAATCAAAGCTCTCAAAAAGGAACAGGAACTCGGAGAATTAAAATCAAATTTCATCTCTATGGTTTCTCACGAATACAGAACACCACTTCAAGCTATGATGATGTCAACAGAACTCTTACATGACTATTGGGAAAAGCTAAATGAAGATAGCCGTGAAAAACAATTTGATAGAATAAAAAACTCTATCAAGACCCTTAATAGTATGCTTGATGATGTGATTCTGCTTAACAAATCAGAGCGTGGTGCTTTAGTATGTAATCCTGCTTGGACTAAGCTTTCTCCTATCTGCGAAAGCCTAACTCGTGAAATTCAATTCCTTGCAAAAGACAAATGTACAGTTGATTTTATTATTGATAATCCTGATATTAAATCTTATATTGATGAAAGACTATTGCATTTGGTACTAACTAATCTGCTTTCTAATGCAGTAAAATATTCAAAAATTAACGGGGAAGTATTGTTCCATGTATCGGTATATCCCGACAGGGTTGATTTCACTGTAAAAGATTGCGGAATAGGCATTCCTGAAGTCGAGCATAGAAGATTGTTTGAACCATTCTTCCGCTCAAGGAATGTAGGCACTATTTCCGGCACAGGTCTCGGTTTAGCTATTGTAAAAGATGCCCTATTTGCTCAAGGCGGTACTATTACTTACGAAAGTGTCGAAAATGTAGGTACTACATTCTTTGTAAGTATTCCTTATAAAGCTTATGAGCCGATTTAAAATAATTCTTGTTTTTATTAAAATTATATCTTAGTTTTGAGTATATGCTCATAATTTTTATTCATAATTTTTATTCATAATCTTTATTCATAATCTTTATTCATAATCTTTATTCATAATCTTTATTCATAATCTTTATTCATAATCTTTATTCATAATTATTATTGAGTATTTTTTATTACAAGAAAGACAAAACATGTCCAGACCACAAAAATGCAGATTTATACAAAATTTGCCTGAAGAATCATTTTTCAATCCGACGGTTGATGATTTGGATATAATTGAGCAAGTAATCATTTCTTTCGATGAATTAGAAGCACTTAGATTAGCTGACCTTGAAGGGCTCTCTCAGGCTGAATCTGCAGAAATAATGGGAATCTCGCGTTCTACATTCGGAAGAATCATCGAGAAAGCTCGTAAGAATTCGGCTGATGCACTAATTAATAAAAAGAAGATTTTCATTATGGGCGGTAAATTCTGTAACAAACACGACAAGAAAAGCAATTGTAACAGAAAGGGTGAATGTATGTCTTGTTGTAAAAATTTCAATTCCCCAAATTAATCAAACAAAATAAACCTTGAATAACTAATCAGATGAAGTAGTATCATATCATTTTTGAATTTGATATGTACAATTCATATAGTAAATGAAATATGATAATTAGACTATTGCAAAACTCAGATTAATCCATTTCTCCTTGATACAAGAGACTGTCTAAAATTAATAATATTTCCAAATCGTCATTCTGAGTGCAACGAAGAATCCATAATTATCAACATTTAGTTTTATCTGGATTCTTCACTTCGTTCAGAATATCAACTTTTTAGACAGCCTCTGATATACACTTATGAAATATTTCAAAAATAATTAATACACACCCGGAACGAAGTTCTGCTCTGTTTTAGGTGGACGCAAATAGCTATTATCAATTTTTCGTGGCGGAAGTGTAATAGGAGCCGGAGTAACATCTTGATAATGAATCATAGTTAAAAGATGAGCTATGCAATTAAGTCGTGCAGCTTTTTTATCGTCCGAAGGAATATCCCACCAGCGGGCTACATTGATATCGGTAAATTTAAACATTTTATCTTTGGCTTTGGAATACTCTACCCATTTATCATAAGAAGCCAAATCCATTGGCGAAAGCTTCCATCTTTTATTCGGGTCTTCGGCTCTGTCTTTAAAACGTCTTTCTTGCTCTTCATCGCTAACAGAGAACCAATATTTAAGAAGTATGATTCCGGAGCGGACTAACATTCTTTCAAATTCAGGACAAGATCGTAAAAATTCTTCGTTTTCTTCTGGAGTACAGAATCCCATCACGGTCTCTACCCCCGGGCGGTTGTACCAGCTTCTGTCAAAAATAACAATTTCTCCGGCAGAAGGCAAGTGAGCTACATAACGCTGAAAATACCATTGAGAAGCTTCCTTTTCGGAAGGTTTATCCAATGCCACTACCCTACATCCGCGAGGATTAAGCGGTTCGGTTATTCTTTTAATTGCACCACCCTTACCGGCAGCATCTCTCCCCTCTACTATAATAACTACTTTTAGCCCTTGATGCTTAACCCAATATTGCAGCTTTACAAGCTCAGTCTGAAGCTTCAACATCTCCGATTCATAATAATTTTTTGAAATTTTACCGTACATATTATGCTTAGGAATAACCGGCACGTTAATCTCATTTTCAGTTTCTTTGATTTTTGATTTTTCTTTTTTATTCTTTCCCATCTCGGTCTCTGATTTGTCAATAATAAATTACAGAGCAAAAATATACTATATTTTTTAAAAATACAAGTATAATATTCAAATTAAAAAAATATCTCTTTTTATTTTGAAATTATTTTATTATATTTTAAAATAAAATTATTGAAAGTTAAATGGAAAACAGACTAACATATCAAGATATTAGCTCTAAGCTTATGCAACTTGAAGAAATGAATTTAAGTTATAAGGAAAAGATTAAAGAGCTCGAAAGCAAGAATAACACACATTCTTCTTTTGATTATTCTATTTTTGAAACTATATCGTCTGGAATAGTAATATTTTGGGATAATAAAATCGAATATATAAACCCTGCAACAAAAACAATGCTCGGAATTAGTTCGCTCGAGCAATATTTCGAGAAATCTCCGTTGGATTTTATAAGCCCTGAAAATAAAGCATTAGCTTATGAAAGGATTAACTTAGTATTAAGCGGTTCTCAGCTCCCTACAATCGAAGAAAAGATTATTAGGGTTGATAATCATCAGATAGTTGATGTATTATTGACCTCATCGATAATTACATTTAAAAATACAAAGCGTGTTTTAGTGGTTTTAACCGATATTACTGAAAAAAATCATTTTGAATTTGAATTACGAAAAAGTATAAATAGGCTTCAGTCTCTATACGGGCTTAATAAATTCAATTACGAAACAGAAGTCGAATTTATAAACTTTATTATCGAGGAGGCAGAAAGAATCAGCAATAGCTATATCAGCTTCTTTCATTTCGTTAACGATGACCAAATAAATTTAAGCCTAATGACTTGGTCTAAAAATACTTTTACTCAATGTACTGCCCCTGCTTTAGGAAATTACTCTGTTAAAGAAGCCGGAATTTGGGTTGAATGCCTGAGTACCGGTAAACCAATGATATATAATGATTATAAGAAAGTCAAAGACAAGAAAGGGCTACCAGAAGGTCATTTCCCTATAAAGCGGTTTATGACATTTCCAATTGTTGACGATGGTAAATATGTTGCTATTTGCGGAGTCGGTAATAAAGTTACTGACTATGAAGAAGACGATATGCGTCAGTTAAGTATTTTCCTTGATGCCATGTGGGCAAAGCTTAAAAGTTTCAGATTTGAGCAACAGCTTATTGATAGTGAAAATAAATACCGGAATATTATCGAATGCTCTAACGATGCAATTTTAATTATATATAATAAAACTATTCTTTTTGCCAATAAAAAGCTTTCCGAATTAACCGGATATAAATTAAATCAATTGATTAATAAAGACTTTTTTAGCTTATATGATTTTGACTCTACAAAAAAGGTAATTCAATACTATTCCTTAAGAATGAACGGAGACTATGCTCCCAGTAGTTATGAAGTATATATAAAAACAAAGACCGGAAATTTAATTCCTGTCGAGCAATCAGTAGAAATTATCGAATTTGAAAATAAAACATCAGAATTAATATTTATTCGCAATATTAGCGACAGGAAAGCCCATGATATTGAATTATTAAAATTATCTAAAGCTGTTGAATTTAGTCCAAGCTCAATTATTATTACTGATGCTGATGCAAAAATCGAATATGTAAATCCGAAATTTACCGAGCTAACCGGGTATTTGCCTGAAGAAGCAATTGGTAGAACTCCGTCTATACTTAAATCAGGTCAAGTCGAGAAAATGGTTTATAAAGCAATGTGGGCAGCTATTAACTCGGGGAATACTTGGAAAGGCGAATTCCTGAATAAGAAAAAATCGGGTGATTTATTCTGGGTATTATCTACAATTTCATCAATCAAAGATGATAAAGGTAATTTACAAAAATTTGTCTCGGTTAGCGAAGAAATCACTTCTATTAAAGAAAAAGAAGCCGAACTTCTGCATAGCAATACAAATCTAAGGCTATTAAATGAATGTCATATAGCACTTTTAAACTGTGAAAATGAAGATGAAATGCTATTTGCTTTCTGCGACATTGCAGTAACTTCACTAAATTATGATTTAGCCATTATTGCCGAACACTTCACTGAAGATACAGATAATTATATTGAATTTAAAGCATATAGCTCATCAGAGTTACAGCCCGATTTAAAAAAGGGGATTCGTATTAATCTCAGCATTAATTGCGAAATTAATCGTGCTATTGTCCAAAACAATCTTGTAGCTTGTTCAAATTCCGATTTATGCAATAACTGTATAAAAGGTTTTTTTGACGTACCCTATGAAAGTATGATTGTAATTCCTTTTGTAAAAAATACGGCAACACCAAAAGTATTATTACTAATAAAAAACACATTTGTTCAAATTACAGATGCGGAATATCATTTAATATACGAATTGTTAAATTATATTATTTTTGGTATCGACATTTTACAAGAAAGATTAGAAAAGAAAAGATACGAAGAAATTCATTTATTTGAAAAAGAACAGTTAAATGTAACATTAGATAGCATTGCCGATGCAGTAATAACTGTAAACCGCGAAGGATTCATTAATTATGTAAATAAAGCTACATTAAAATTATTTGATGAATTTGAAAATGCCCTCTTAGGTAAAAGGATATTCGATGTAATCAATTTATTTGATTTAAAAGATAGAAAAATATTATTCAATCCTTTTGATTTAGTTGAAGAAATTATCGAGAATAAAGATGTAATGAAATCTATTTATGTATTACTTAATAGTACAAATCATAGAAAGAATGTTAACATCACAGCTTCGAAAATCTTAGATGCTCAATCAATTTTTATCGGTGTAGTTATTGTTATTAAAGACATAACAAAGCTTGTAAAAATAGAAACTCAAGCCGCTTTATCTCAAAAAATGGAGTCAGTCGGTCAATTAGCCTCGGGAATTGCTCACGAAATTAATACACCTATGCAATTTGTTGGCGATAATACTTTCTTTCTTAAAGAATCATTCGATTCGATTTTTAATTTTGTAAATACTGTCAGAAGTTCAATAGTAGAAAACAAATTTTCAACACTTGAAGATTATATTCTATTTATGCGGGATAAGTATCAGGAAAATGATATGGAATATCTTAGCCAAGAGATACCTACAGCTATAGATAGAACTCTTGATGGGATAGACAGGGTTAGAAAAATTGTAATTGCTATGAAAAACTTTGCTCACAGCTCCGGCAAGCAAAAAGCTCAATCCAATTTGAATCAAGGAATTGAAGTTACGGTTACAATTTCCAAAAACGAATGGAAATATATAGGGGAATTAGTAACAGAGCTTAATCCGAATATGCCACCGGTATTCTGTTCTCTCGACGAGATAAACCAAGTGTTTTTAAATATTATTGTTAATTCGGCTCATGCTATAGCAGAAAGAAAGCTTACAGAACCAAATTTAGAAGGCAAAATATTAATTAAAACAGATTTTGATAAAGCCAATGCGGTTATTCAAATTACAGATAATGGCTGTGGTATTCAAAAGGATAAGATTAATAGGATTTTCGACCCATTCTTTACTACTAAAGAAGTAGGTAAAGGCACCGGGCAGGGGCTTTCAATAGCACATGATATTATAGTCGATAAACATAAAGGCACAATTGAAGTAGAATCACAGTGGGGTGTCGGCACTAAGTTTATTATAACATTACCAATTTCAGGAGCAAAATATGGAGAATAAAACCAACATTCTTTTTGTTGATGATGAGAATGAAGTCTTAGATGGCTATAAAAGAATATTTTTCCGATTAAAAGATACTATGAATTTATTTTTCTCACTTTCTGCCGAAAATGCCTTAGACATTATCAATGCTAACAAAATTGATATTCTTATAACTGATTTGTATATGCCGAATATGGACGGTTTAGAATTAGCTTATAAAGTTAAAAATTCAAATCCCGAAATTATAAGAATGTTGCTGACGGGGACTAACGACAGCAATAAAGGAATCCATGCCTCAGGTGCTATTCATCAGCTATTAGCTAAGCCGATTGAACCCAAAGATTTGATTGAAATAGTGCTTAAAGCGGTAAATCTTCGCAAAGAAATTAATTCCTCTAAAGTGGTTAGCGTTATTAACGGTATAGGCTTTATTCCTGTTTTGCCAGATATAGTTATGAGAATAGAAAAAGAGCTGCTTGAGACGGAAGTTGATTTACAGAAAATTTCAGCTATAATTTCTGAAGATACTGCTATAGTTGCCAAAGTACTACAATTGGTTAATTCAAGCTTTGTCGGAATCAAAAATAGAATAGTAAATATCAATCAAGCCGTTTCAATATTAGGGGCAAATTCTATTAAATCATTAATATTAGTAATTCAATTATTCAATAATTCCAAATTAACTTCTACTCAAAAGAGGTTTCTTACAAAGATTTCTTCTCATTCATTAAGAACAGGTGTAATAGCGAAAAGAATTGCAACTATTTTAGATTTATCAAAATCAGAAATTGAAGATGCCTTTATCGGAGGAATTTTGCACGATATAGGCAAAATAATTTTAATTCAAAACTTCCCAAATTTCAAAATGATTTACGATGAAGAATACTTGCATATCCATCAATTCCTGAATGAAGAAGAAAAAGCATTCGGAATCACACATTGCCAAGCCGGTGCTTATTTACTTGCTCTATGGGGGCTACCCGATTCGATAATTGAAGCAATATATTACCATCATCATCCGGATAAATCCTCTTTTACTTTAGATAAAATGACGGCTATCTTGCAATTAGCCGATATAGTATCCAAAACATATTTGCCAAATAAAGAAATTACATTAGACAATACTGATAAAATTCAGTATTATTTTAGAGAATTAGATATTGAATTCTGGAATAAAACATTCCCTGATAATAAAATAGAGATTTTTATTAATCACGTAATAAGTGAGTTATGAAAAGCAACATTTTATTTATAGATGACGAAAAAGATATTGTATCTTCCTTTGAGAGGTCTTTTAGGAAATACTATAATATTGTTACTTCAACATCTCCTGAAATCGGCTTAGAATTAATTAAAAATTCGCAGCCATTTGAAGTGATTATTTGCGATTACAATATGCCTAAGATGAACGGAATTGAGTTTTTATCCAAAGCATTAGCATTATCACCAGATACAATTAGAATTATGCTAACCGGATATGCCGATTTAAACACAGTCTTAGAAGCAATAAATGAAAATAAAATATTCAAGTTTCTATTGAAACCAATTACTCCTAATGCTTTACAAATGCACATAGATGAAGCAATAGAATTATATAGGCTTAAAGACTACGAAAAGAATTTGAATAAACTCAAATCGGGTTTTTTAGCAACCGTATCTCAAAATTATAAAAATCCGCTTACAGGGATATTGACAACTTCTTATCTTTTAAAAGAATATTATAATAAGCAAGACAATTTGAATTTTGGCAAATCAATAAAAAATATTCAAGATTCTGTGCTATCAATGAGCAAAATAATTGATAAAATTATTTTCTTCTCTAATTTGGATACAGACTATAAACCTTTGATTGAAAGTTTTAATTTTAGCCTTCAAATACAAGAGCTTATAAATTCAATTTTATATTCAGTCCAAAATAAAATTATAATTAATTACAAAAATGATTGTGATATTAAATCAATTAATTCAGATATAAATTTACTGAATATTATTTTACAAAATCTAATTGAAAACTCAATCGAGAATTCCCCTGAAAACTCAAATATTGAAATTTATACAAATTGCATAGGCAATCAATTAAGTATCAGAGTTAAAGATTATGGGAAAGGAATACCAGCAAGCGAAAAGAAGTTTTTATTTAATCCGTTTTTCAAATCATCTATCAGCCATAATCAAAAAGGCTCCGGTTTAGGGTTAACTATTGTTAAAAAAGCTGTGGATTTGCTAAAAGGAAGCATTAAAATCGAATCGGATATTGACAAAGGAACAGAAGTAATTATATTAATATAAGAAGAGTTGAATTATGAATAACAGAGTATTATTAGTAGATGACGACATAGATATTTTATCGGCATTTCAAAGAAATTTAAGAAAACATTTTCTTATTAAAACGGCTACAAGCGGAGTAGAAGCTTTAGAAACAATTAGAGACAATCCGCCTTTTGCTGTAATTGTTTCAGATTATAATATGCCAAAAATGAATGGTATAGAGCTTTTATCTGCTGTCCGAAAAGTATCTCCGGATACTGTTAGAATTATGCTTACCGGTTTTGCAGATTTGGAAACATCAATAAATGCCGTCAACGAGGGTAGTGTTTTTCGTTTTTTAACTAAGCCGGCAAATACCGAAACTTTATTACAAACAATAAACGATGGCATAGAGCAGAATAGGCTAATTACATCTGAAAAAGAATTACTTGAGAAAACACTTAAAGGTACTATTAAAATTCTTATTGATGTATTGACAATAGTTAACCCTATAGCATTTCAATTAGCTACTCAAATCAGAAACGTTGCCCGATTAATAGCAAATCAAATGAATATGAAAAATGTATGGGAGGTTGAAATTGCAGCACTTCTCTCACAAATTGGCTGTGTTACCGTACCGGAACCAATTTTAAATAAAGTATATAAAGATGAATCTTTAACTGAAGAAGAGTACAAATTATACTTTAATTCGCCAATAGTATCAGAGCATTTTGTCCAAAATATTCCAAGATTTGAAAAAATATCAGTCGCTATAAGATACCAATTTTATAATTTTGATGGTTCAAACTCACCAGAACCAATAGTCAAAGGTGAAGATTTGCCAATAATTTCACGAATACTTAAAATTGCTATCGACTACAATTACTTTATACACAGAGGCTATTCGCAGACTCAAGCCGTTAATATTATGAAATCAGGTTCTTATATTTATGACCCTGCCATATTTACTATACTTATGACAGTAATGGGTTCTAAATCAGGTAAAGGATTTGTTATCAAATCTTTACCTTTCAGGCAATTAAGAATAGGAATGGTTTTAGATGAAGATGTAAAAGATATCGACCAATTTGTATTAATAGCTAAAGGGCAAGAAGTTACCGATGTAATGCTACTTAGACTAATAAACATATCAAGAATAAAAACAATATTAGAACCGATAAGAGTGATAGAATATGTAAACTAAAAAAGCCTTTGATTCAATCAAAGGCTTTTGGTACGGCAGACAGGATTCGAACCTGTGGCCCTCAGCTTAGAAGGCTGATGCTCTATCCAACTGAGCTACTGCCGCAAAACAAGAATTCAAAATTAAGTCTTTTTTTTAAATTATGCAAATACTTTTTTAAAAAATATGCTTTTAGTTCAATATTTCTACTTTCCCAGTATCAAGATGATATACACAAGCGATTATCTTCAGTTTTCCGCTTTCTTCTAAGTGCTTAATAATATTGCTTTTTCTAACAGCTTCAATTTGATTTTTTACATTTTGAATAATTGCAAAATCCAATGCGGAATCTTTATCTAAATTTTTTGATTGAGCTTTTTGAACAGCCGGCTTAATAGCTTTTATCAGAGTATTAATATACGGAGATTCAGTTTCACCACTCATTGCGGCAGTTACTGCCCCGCAGGAAGTATGCCCCATAATAATCAGATATGAAGAGTGTAGATGCTCTGCGGCATATTCAATAGAGCCGATACAGATTGAGTCAACTATATTGCCGGCGGTACGAACTACGAAAACTTCGCCCAAGCCTTTATCGAATACAATTTCAGGGCATACCCTGGAATCCGAGCATGCCACTACTATATAATGTGGTTTTTGACCATTAACTAATTCTTTTCTTTGGGCAGAATAATCTACGTTTGTTCTTGTATTAGATTGAAAATTCTCATTACCGTCAATTAGATCATCAATCGAAATAATGCTTTCTTCTTTACTATGATTATTAGTATGGTGAGTAGTATTTTTTTGTGTTACTCTTTTATTAAGTGGAGTTTTCAGAGGTGGTTGAGAAATTAAAATACTTACTCCGAAAAACATTAGAATAATAGAAATCGTCTTTAACCTATTCATAAATACACCCATTAATTATTGAAATAATTATTGAAATAATCATATAAAAATACAAACAATTTATTAAATAATCAAACATAATAATGCTCGCCATCAATATTTATTAAAATTTCTGTTTTTTTTCAAAATAATCGCATAAAATATCAAATATTTGCAAAAAATTGATAATTTCTATTGCAAATATTAAATTATTTCTTTAAGTTATAGTGTTAGAAAATGTTAAATATTTAAAAGCGGAGGTGGGTTATGAGCTTATCAGCTAACAGTTCGGAGAACAATATTGAATGCTTTCATTCAATTGAATCAGCAATGCAGAATCCTTTAGCGGTTCGCAAGCTTGATATGCATTTCAAAAATTTAAAAAGCGTTCCTAATGAAATTTTCCTTATGACAAATCTTGAAGAACTTAATTTGATGAATAATCTGATTACTGAATTACCGGTTGAACTATTCAGTCTTGTAAAACTTGTTAAATTAGAGTTATCGGGGAATAAAATCAAATTTATTCCTAACGAAATCAAGCAATTGGAAAATCTGAAAACGTTAATCCTTAGCTGGAATGAATTAGAAGTATTTTCTGATTCTATTCCCGAATTAAGGAATTTGGAATTACTCGGTCTAAATCACAATAGCATCAAAACTATTCCTGATGCAATTTGCAATCTTAAAAAGCTAAAAGTTTTAGTAATCAGTGATAATTATTTAGAATCATTGCCCGAATCAATTTGCGAATTGCCTTTATTGTGCAAGTTAAGAATTAACGGCAATAGAATTGCAGCTCTACCTCTCAGTATCGACAGATTACAAAATCTTCGTAAGCTGGAAGCCCATGAAAACACTATTACTGAACTTCCAGATAGTATTGGCGGGTTAGCTAATTTAGAAAAACTTAGAATATATAAAAATTTACTTAGTACTTTGCCTGAAGCTATTGGTAAACTTACTAAATTGGAGAAGCTTTTGGTCTATGAAAATGATTTGACACTTTTGCCTGAATCAATCGGCAATCTTAAAAGGCTTGAAGAGCTTGACCTAAGTGGTAATGAATTAAGCTCATTGCCTGATTCAATTACAAACTTGAAAAATCTTGATAATATTGATATTAGTAATAATAAATTTGAATATTCATACTCTGAATATGTTCTAAGAATGCTTCCTAATACCAAAGTAACCATATAATATTTAAATCAATACTCACCTCTTGTAATTCAGAGAGGTGAGTATTTAAAATCTGTATCTTAGTCCGGGCATAGCTAAACCGCAAAATTCCGAGAAATCCTGATCCATTCCATTTTCACTATAGTGCATTAATATAAGCTTTCTCTTGATTTCTTCGGGTAATTGCTTTAATTCTTCTAAAGAGGCATGAACCGGATTATTAGTAAATGAGCAGTCATGAAAAATATATTCAGCCCTATTTCCGTATTCATTGATTAATTCCAAATCAAATTTAGTATCAGAAGTATATAATATTCTATTATCAATAAATAATCCGTAAGAAGTGAAATTATCTTCAAAAGTTTGAGCAGTATCAGGTATATGATTTGTTTGAAAAAGCTCAATGTCTATATTATCAAATTTGATAAAGTATTTTAATCTGGTTGAATGCTCAATTTCTTCAGCAAACTTAATATCGAAATACTCGCTTAGGTCCATTTTTTTATGGCAGTAAAATTCATTCCATTGAAGTCCGCCACGCAAGCTTTCTTCCCATAGTATTTTCTCTAATACTTTGGTAGTAATCAATTTAATCTTTGATTTGCCGAAAGCCTGAGTACCAACATACCTATTGTATAACGCCAAATATTCGACTCCGCCGATATGGTCAGCATGACAATGTGTAAGCAATATGTTCTCAATTTCGAGAGGGCTCAGATTAATAAATTTTGAATACGCTATGGGTGCGGTAAACCCAAAATCAACTACTACATGATTATTTCCCTTTATAATAATCATATTATTATTATAAAGTAACGGAGAAAATGCGGTTCCTACCCCAATAAACACAAATTCTAATTCTCCGGAATTTTTTAAAGATTTTAACTCATCACTAATAATTTGCATATTAACTCTTTTATTCTATTTACTATTTAATAGCCATGTCTTCATAAGCCCTTTGCCTTTAATGTCTATCTCGCCACGATAAACCAAATCAAGTAACTTATTCTGCAAAGAATTTACTACATTTTCAGTTATCTGAATACAGTTATGAATGCCGTACTCTTCCATTCGGTAAGCGGTGTTAACGGTATCGCCCCATAAATCATAGATAAACTTCTTAGAACCGATTACACCCGCAACTACGGGTCCGCTTGCTACTCCGCAGCGAAATTGTATATTATTATCGGATTGTTTAAATAAATTTACAGCCTCAAGAGCAAATTCCACAGCTCTATCTGCGTGGTCTGCCCGTGCAACAGGGATTCCGGAAACAGCCATGTAACTGTCTCCGATAGTTTTAATTTTCTCTAATCCATATTTTTCTGAAATAGAGTCAAATTTTGTAAATATCTCGTTTAGCATATCTACTGTTTTCTCTGGACTCTGATTAGCGGTTATAGACGTAAATCCGACTATATCAACAAAAACCACACTTGCCTGCTCATAGTTATCAGCTATTGTGTTTTCGCCCTCCTTGAGCCTGTGTGCGATAGACGGAGGCAATATATTTAATAGCAGACTATCGGATTTCTCTTTTTCATTATTTATCTCTATGTTTTTGTCTTCTAATACAATATTCAAATTGTTTAAGTCTTCATTAGCAAGTTTGATTTCAGCATTTCTATAAGCGAGTATTTTATTTATTTTCCTTTTATTTAAAAACATAAATATCAATATCACAACAAAAAATGAAGTAATTATCAAGACGAAGAATATGTTATATTTCTGTGTTTTTTCTTTATCAGCTTTAATGTTAGCCAAATCTATTTGGCTCTGTTTAATCTCGTTCTCACGCTTATACTCGTGATTAGCCATCAATCTTTTTGACTGTGTATTATTGACGGAATCTTGAAACTGCTGATAAAGGGTTAGATTAGCATAAGCCGATTTATAGTCATTTTTTGCAAAATAATAGCTCGCCACTGTCCGGTAATACAAGGCTTTTGTATCATATCTATCTATAACTTCAATTTGTTTTTGAGCATGAACCAAATACTTTTTTGCTGATTTTGTATCTTTATCATAATTAATTAAAATATTAGCATAGGAAATTTCTGCAACTGCTTTAAGAAGCGGGTTATTTATTTTATCTGCTAAATTTATTGCTTCAACCAATAAAATTTTTGCTTGATTATTATTATTCATTTTTTCGTATATATCTTCTTCTACTATCAATAGGGAAAGCTCTATTATTTTATCAGTAATGCTACTAAGATATTTCTTTCCTTTATCAACATATTCCAATGCTTTTTTAAAGTCTTTAATTTCGGCATATACTTGAGCGATATTCAGATAGTTACATACTAAAGCAAACTTATCATCAATTAAAAGATTTAATTCAATTGCTTTATTAAAGTAAACCAATGCTTTTTCATAATTTAGTATTTCTTTATGTATCTCTCCAAGTTTAGCATAAGAAAATAAAAGTCCAGTTTTATTATTTGTTTTTTGAGATAGCAATAAAGCTTTATTTACATATTCCAATGCTTTAAGATGCTGAGACATATTTATATAGCAATCGCTTATATCTAAGTAAATATCGGGAAGACCAACTTGTTTATTCTGGCTTTTCAATAATTCAATTTGAGTAAGTCTATGATTTATTGAATTATTATATCGGTTCATCACAAAATCGGTATATGCCATGTTATCAAGTAAAATATAAGTTTTTTCGTCTGTATATTTCTTTACGTTTTCATAACATTTATGAAAATATATATCTCCGCTATCATATAAATTAAAATAATAATACGAATACCCCAAGTCATACTGTGAAATTGTCTGATACTTTAAATTTCCTGTTTGCTCGGCTGCCTTTAATTTTAATTCAGCATATTTAATCGAAGAATCCTGATTGGACTCTTTATAATAATCATATAATTTTTCTAATACATTATAATTTTTTATTTTATCATTTGAATTATATATTTCCATTTTTAAAGAATCTACATTGGAGCAATATAAAGGGTTTATACTTAAATACAACACTATAAAGCAATATTGAAAAAAATATTGATAAAAATGTTTACTATAATATATATAATAATTGTATTTAGATATAATTTTTAGTTGCATTTTATATTTATTTTTTGTATTTTAAAATGTTATTTTACCTATATTTTAAGGATTTGTTATGGATACATCAAAAATTTCGATATCAGCAAATGGTAAAAAACCAATAGCTGTTCCCAAAAATGTACTCAGTGATCTTGTAATTACTACTAGCGACACACATACGGGATCTATCTTTATCGATGAACCTCTCCTAAGATTATCATATTTAGGTCCAAAAACAAGTTACCAAATCACTTTCGAGACAGACATTGTTCAAATTACTAATGAAGCTACATCCGGCACTCCCGACATTGATGTTGAAATAACTGAACATTAAATTTGAAAATATTCTGCCGAGTATATAAATTAATCAATTAATATTCGGCAGAACCTTCTACTGCCCGATAATTTTAACTAACACTCGTTTATTGCGTTTACCATCGTATTCACCATAGAATATCTGCTCCCAAGTACCAAAATCCAATTTTCCGTTAGTTATGGCAGCAACTACTTCTCTACCCATAATCTGACGTTTAAGGTGGGCATCGGCATTATCTTCATATCCGTTATGATTATATTGGTTATAAGGTTTTTCAGGAGCTAATTTCTCGAGCCAATTCTCAAAATCTTTATGAAGTCCACTTTCGTCATCATTTACAAATACACTTGCTGTTATGTGCATAGCGTTAACAAGCACCATACCTTCTTTTATTCCACTTTCGTCAATGCAGGATTGCACCTGCGGAGTAATATTTATATATTGCCGTCTCTGAGTTGTATTAAACCAAAGCTCTTTTCTGTAACTCTTCATTAAGCCTCCTCTATATATGCTTTTGGAAATCCCACAATAAAATTGCAGCCTTTGCCAAGCTCGCTAACTACTTCAATAGAACCGCCGGAATTCTCAACATAGCGTTTGACAATTGAAAGCCCAAGACCGGTAGAGTGCTCTCCTCCGGTTGGCTGAGCAGACAGCCTTGCAAATTTACCGAATAATTTTGTCTTATCTGAATCACTAAGCCCCGGACCCTCATCTTTAACAGAGAGAACAGATTTATCATTTGAATCATAAAGCGAAATATAAATATTTTTTTCATAAGGGGAGTATTTCACAGCATTAGAAATCAAATTATCCAATATCTGCAATAGAGCATTTCTATCTGCAAAAACGAAGTTATTAGAGAGTTTGTTATCATAATATAACTTAATTTGTTTGGCGTTTGCTCTTTCAAAATAGCTATCCACGGTAGCATGAGTCAATTCATCAATATCAGTATTTTCGAGATGAATAGCGATTTTCCCTTGCTCAATAGCATTAATATCAAGCAAATTCTTGATTAATTCAAGCATTCTCTCTGAGGTATTTACAATATCGGTAGCGAATTCTTGAATTTCTTCTTTATCTAATTCTTCTTCCAAAATAACCTTAGCAAGCATAGAAATGTTATAAATTGGGTTTTTTAAGTCATGAGCGGCAATACCAAGTAATTCATTCTTTTCGTTATTAACAGCTTCCAATTGAGAATTTTTTAATACAAGGAGTTCTCTAATTCTCTTCAATTCCAAATGAGTATGCACTCTTACAAGTAATTCGGAAGAATTGAACGGTTTAACGATATAATCGACAGCACCGAGAGTAAATCCTTTAACTATATCTTCTGTTGCTGTTTTTGCAGTTAAAAAGATGATTGGAATGTCTTTTGTATCAGGGTCGGATTTAAGCTCTTTAGCTACTTGAAATCCGTCAATTTCCGGCATCATAATATCAAGAAGTATTAAGTCCGGCTTAATTAATTTTGCAGTATTAATTGCTTTCTGCCCATCTACAGCCATAGCAATACTCAAATTCTCTTGAATAAGATGATTGCCTACTATTTGAATATTTGATGGATTATCGTCAACTATCAGTACTAATGGCTTTTTTTCTAATTGTATTTCTTTTCCCATGATTATAATTTCCGATATATAAATTCGTTTATAATTTCCGATATTATGACTAAAGATATTATTGATTTAATATCAATACTGTCGATATAATATGGACAATATCAATACTAACTCAATAATATATATTCAAAAATAAAAATAATTAGTAAATTTGTTAGTATTTTTTTTCAAAATAGCAAAAATTAATTTTAAATATACCGGATTCAATATGAAATATTATCTTTTAGCCTTGATTTTCACCATACTATCGAATAATAATTTATTTGCACAATGCGACTGTCCAGGCAATGTACCGCCACCAATGATAATTATTTCCGGACCAATAAATAATGGGAAAATTTTACTTGATAAAGATGAATTTTCAATAAACCTCTCGTATAGAAATTCTTATGGCGACAAGTTGTTAATTGGCGACATCTCGACTATTAGCCCATATAATACCAAATATAGTTTTAATTATTTAGGTTTATTAGCTATCTATGGACTTTCGGACAGAATTAATTTGGAAGCTGAAACCGGTTATTTCTCCAGCAAGGTTTCAAATTTCTATCAAGAGTATAGCTCTGACAATTTCTCTCATATAGCATTGACAGCTAAGTATAATCTATTCGATGACACATTTACAGATGAATGGTTAGTAGGATTTGGAATTAAATTTCCGCTTAATAATCAGAAAATCGATACAAGTGGCATAGAAGACCCGAAATTTCTAAAACCTGCTAATTCGTCTATGGGGCTAATTATTTCGAGTATTTATAATTTACCTATAAATTCAAAAACAAATATTCTATTTAATGCTAAATATGATATTAACTTCAAAGATAATGATAACAGTAAATTCGGAAATGCTCTCGGCACAGGTATTAGCTGCCGTTATAATCTGACAAGTTCACTAAATCTTGGGCTAGGACTTTCTTATGAATATAGAGAAAAGGATACTTATCATAATTCAAGACCGACAAATTCAGGGGGACATATAGCTATGATTTCACCTAATTTGACATATAGATTTGAATTTCCTATGTATGTCAATCTCGCTATCCCATATCCGATTTATCAATACTATAACGGAGTACAGTCTGCTATGAAATTTTCTTTTGTAGTTAGTGCCGGCTTTGGATTATGATTTATTCGATGATTTATTCGGTTATTTATTCAATAATAATATTGTTGATATATTTAAACCAAGTTTATTATTATTTGTCATTAGTATAATATCTATAAAAAAATAAGGAATTTCAGTCAATGAATATAATTAAATTCGATAAAAATATTATTTTGCTTTTCGCAATTTTTAGCCTAATTTCTTGTACTACTTTTAATCAGGAAAGTAATACTGTTTCAAAAACAATCACTATTGACGGGAACTTGGAAGACTGGGATGTGCCGCTTACTTATTATTCAAGAGAAGGGGTAAGAGCCGGTTTTAAAAATGATGCAGAATATATTTATATTGCTTTGATAATTAACGACCAAAACACGATAAAGCAAATAAAAATGTCTGGGCTTGAAATTTGGCTTGATGATAAAGGGAACAGCGATAAGAAAATAGGTATAAAATACCCTATTGGGATAGTAAAGACAATGTACGGCTATAATCCGTCTAAAACCGGAATGACCGATTCTAAAAATAACGGTATGAGAACCGGAGCAGCTCAAATTGAATTTGATTATAACGATAGGCTCGAAGAGCTAAGGCTGATAAGAGAAAGTGATTCAGATGGTGAGATTATTAATCTGAACAAAACTGACCGTATTTCGCTTGCTATCAAGTACGAGAACTATTCTCTTAAATATGAGATTAAGATTCCATTTAAAAACCCTGATAATCTATTTGGTTTCAATATAGACTTTACAAAAGATTTATCTGTTGGTTTAATTACCGAAAAGCCTGAAATAAAATCATCTAAAAGACCGTCTGGAATGAAAATGCTCGGAGACCCTGAAAACACAGGTGCTATGGGTGAACCTCCTCCTAATAGTGAAGATTACTCTACCGCTAAAAGTTTAGATTTATGGATAAATGTTAAATTGCTAAATCTCTCTAAATAACTTCTTTTGGCAGATTAATCCTAATCAAAAATATTAGTAACAGACTTCTGATTTGCACATTATCAAGAGTTCGTCTAATAGGTAATAATATAAGCAAATCGTCATTAACAGTGTAACGAAGAATACAGAATTATCAGCATTTAGATTTATTTAGATTCTTCACTGCGTTCAGAATGACAAATAAAGGTTGTTGCAAAAGTCAACAGAATTGTTTTCGGCATAATATTTTCTAATAAAAAAATGTTGCTTAAGAGCTATCCCAAGCAACATAAAATCAATATTTACGGGGTTTATGTAAATATCAAAAATTTATTATCTCACTTTAAACGTAGCCATTGTAATGATGGCTAATATTACAGCAATGATGTAGAATCGGGTTACAATTTTTGATTCGTGCCAGCCCGACTTTTCAAAATGATGATGAAGTGGAGCAATTTTAAATATTCTTTTGCCCGCTCCGTATTTCTTTTTTGTATATTTAAAATAAGTTACTTGAATCAATACCGATACAGTTTCCGCGAAAAAGACTCCGCCGAGTATTGGAATTAAGAATTCTTTTTTTAGTAAAATAGCTAATCCGCCGATTGCTCCACCGAGAGCAAGTGAACCTGTGTCGCCCATAAATATCTGAGCGGGGTACGAATTAAACCAAAGAAAGCCAAGAGCAGCACCCAGTAGCGATGCAGAAAATACGGTTAGCTCTCCGGTACCGGGTAGATATATTATATTCAAATAATTAGAAAATATCGCATTGCCGGTAAAATATCCTACAAATGCTAAAGCAAAAACCGATATGCCAACCGTACCGATTGCTAAACCGTCTAAGCCATCGGTTAGATTTACGGCATTAGATGTAGCAGTCAATACAAAAATCACCATAGGAATATAAAATATCCCGAAATCGAAGTTGAAATTCTTTGAAAATGGAATAGTAGTCAATGTGTTTATTTCAGAAAATCTATCAGAAAACCATTCGGGGAAGAAGTAAATACTGCCGCCAATCATTAAGCCGACCAATACCTGACCGACTATTTTATATTTACCGATTAACCCTTTAGGTAACTTCTTTATTACCTTGAGATAGTCATCGAGAAATCCGACACAACCCAAAGCCAAAGTAGTTAAAAATATTAAAATAATATACACATTTTCAATGTCTGCCCAGAGCAAAGTAGGCAATAACAAAGAAATAAGCACAATTATTCCGCCCATAGTCGGAGTACCGGCTTTACCCTGATGAAGTCCCACATCTGTTAATTCTAATTTGGCTTGCTCACCGATTTGCTTATTTTTAATTTTTTTTATAATTATAGGTCCAAAAATAAAACTGATAAGCAGTGCGGTTATAGCAGCAGCAGCAGCTCTGAAAGTAATATATTGAAATACTCCCATGCCGGGAGGGTCAAATGTAGCCCTCAACCAATTAGCAAGTATATAAAGCATATTTCACTGTCCTCATTTTGTTAATTATATGTTTATACTTCTTTTTATAAATTCCACTATGTTTTCCATTTTCATAGATCTCGAACCTTTGACTAATACCGTAACTCCAACATCTAAAAGATTTTGAAGCTTTTCTGTTAATTTGTCTTGCTCCTCGAATTGGAACAATTTATTATTAGATTTATCTTTAATTGCATTGCCGGCTTTAATAAATTCAATTCCGTAGGTCAATACAATGTCAGCTTTTTCTAAAGCTGAATATAATATATCAATATGTTCAGGTTCGGTTGAATCGCCCAATTCTTTCATATCTGCAATTATTGCAATTTTTTTTGCTTCAGATTTAATCATTGATAAAGTATTAAGTCCCGCATCCATTGATTCAGGATTAGCATTATAACAGTCGTTAATGATATTTACTCCGCCTGCCTTTTCAAAAAGCATTCTTGCATATTGATGACCTATTTGATTTTCAAATGATTCGAGACCTGCAATTATTTCGTCAACATTCATTCCCACTGCATAAGCCACAGAAGCAGCCGCTATTGCATTTAACGCAGTGGTGTACCCGTTTGTACTCATGAAAGCGGTTTTATCTCCCTCGTCGGTTTTAAACACGATAATAGGATTCAATTCTTCGCTCAAGTCAATATGAACTCTGAAATTTGCAGTTTCAGCAGTGCCAAAGCTAAGATATTTAGGGGTTACGGCTTTATACCTTTTCAATCGTGAATCGTCTTCATTAATTAGGCAGAGAGAATCATTTTTAGCTAAATAACCAAATAGATAAGTTTCTTCTTGCTCTACCCCATCAAGATCAATCAGTTTCTCGAGGTGTTCTTTACCGATATTTGTAATCAAGCCAATAGTTGGCTCAATTATATTAGATAATTTATATATTTCACCGGGTTCGTTGGTGCCGATTTCTAAAACTGCAACTTCAATTTGCTCATCAAGCTGAAAAAGCATAAGCGGAACGCCGAGCTGATTATTGAAATTTTCGAAAGTTTTTAATACTTTGAATTTTCGAGATAATAAATGAGAGGTTATTTCCTTAGTAGTTGTTTTGCCATTAGCACCGCCAATAGCTATTACGGGAATATCAAACTTGCGGCGGTGATAATTAGCTAATCTTCCGAGAGCACTTAAAGTATCATCGACCACAATAAAAGCACGGTTAGATATAATATCTAAATTATTATCATACCATGATTTATTAACTAAACAGATAGCAGCACCTTTAGAAAAGGCTTCATCAATCCTACTGTGAGCATCTTGATTTTCACCGACTAAAGCGATAAACATATCTCCATCTTTAATAATACGAGTATCGATACATATTCCGCAACTGTCAATGTTTGTTGAAATATTCCGGCAATTACTTTCACCGAAAATTGCCAATAATTCAAAATAGCTACAGCTAACTCGATTTGGTAGCATATTCTTCCCCAATTTATAAATATTTTTATGCCGCAATTTAAAAAAAATAAATTTACGGAAATTTCTTGTAATAAATCAATTATTTTTTACGTTTTTTTGCTAAAATTAAAGATTAACAATTATATTTGTATTTTTTGTACGTGATAAAGAAATTTATGTATATTACCTTAGTTTTAATGTTCATTGTATTTTTTGCCGGCAGTTTTCAAGTATTTGCCGCAGGAACTTACGGAGTAACTTACTTAGATGTATTTACTCTGATGTTTTATATCATTTTTTTTACAAAAGCAGTCTGGCATAATTTTGAATTTAAAATTCCAAAATCCGTTATTTGGACTTCATTATCCTTTTTCTTGTTAACTATATTTATTTCCGGAGTTTCGATATTTCTAAGGCAGGAATCTACTTTGCTAATGCAGTATTTAAAAACGACAGCACATCTTGCTTTTATTATGCTATTGATATTAATCAGCTTAGCTTATCCTATTAAGCTTGAAATAATAAACAGAATAATAAAAATGTGGCTTGGATTGTCGATATTTATCAACATCTTTGGTGTATATCAGATTTTTGCTCGTGCCTTTGATTTACCCCTTGCTTGGTTGAATTACAATAATATTGGAATGACTCTGCGTGGTACTATCGGTGAAGAAAGTATTTCACAGCTTAGTTTAAAGTTTGGAAATTTCTACAGAGCTACTTCAATATTTTCTGAGCCATCGGCTTTAGCTACATTTAACTGTTATATAATCATTTTGATTACCGCACCGTATTTTCAAGGAGTGAAAAATTTTATAAAAAGCAGAAAAATCAATATTTTGATATTTGTCTGTGCTACTATTGGCTCTCTAATGACATTTTCACTTACAGCTTTGTTTGGTCTGGTAGTCTATCTATTTGCTGTTATGCTATTAGAAAGCAGAAAAACCAAAGTACTATTAACAACTATATTGATTAGCACCATGGTTTTTTTGACTATAGTTGACACAATAATGTATTCATATACAGAAACAAGTGTAATTTCCCTCTTTGAAAAAAGAATAACAAGTATTATAAATTGGAATTCAAAATTCAAGGAAACTACTGATGGAGAATCTTTTGGAACACGTATGGAATCTGCAGAAAATTCCATTACTATCTGGAAAGAATACCCCATATTCGGTATTGGATTTGGGCTTACTCAATATAATAGGAAAGTAGATATGAACTTCGCCGATTACTCTATTATGGCGGCATTAGTTGAATTGGGATTTGTGGGTGCGTTATCCTTTGCTTTATTTTTTGCGTCTTTAGTCTATACATCATATAAAGCATTAAAATATGCTAAAAATATTCACAAAGATGATGACCTTCGAAAACGGCTCTATGGTATTGTGTTTTACTTGCTATTTATTCAGATAGAAATCAACTTTGTAACGGGCAATAATTTAATTTCTCCCAATTTATGGTTAGTTATAATGATAATGACAGCTCCACTTTATCATTATTTACTCGAAACTAAACCTTATATTAGCTTTAGATTATTCAATAAAAGATTATTAGAAAAGCAAATGGATAACTAATTTTTCTTTCCGATTTAATAGTCTTGCCTATATCAAGCTATTGTTCTCTCAATTTCTTTTTGTTTTGTTTGATATAACCAAATGTATATAAACAAGGCTAATAAAAAGCTAATAAAAAGACAGTTGTTTTGGAAAGAAATTTATTTATTCAATAATAATCTTTATTATTCGTTAATATCTTAAAATAATATGTAGTTAAAGGTGAAATATTATGGAAACTAAGCACGAAGTTACATATCAGAGTATATTGGAATTATTCGAGAGAAGCAAAATCGAATATGATAAACGGTTTCAAGAAACTGATTTACAGATGAAGAAAACCGACCGTAAAATCAAAGAATTGGGCATTCAAATCGGTGGTCTTGGTAATAAATTCGGTCTTTATAATGAAGGACTTTTTATGCCTTCGCTTATCAAAATTGTAGAGAATACTTTCCACTGTCATCACTATACTAATAATTCCAAAGTTAAGAATAACGGGCATAGCTTTGAAATTGATTTCTGGGGATATTCCGACACCGAGTGTTTCATCATCGAAGTTAAAAGCAATTTGAAACCGGAAGCTATTGAGCAATTGGAGAATACCATCCAACAGTTTAAAGTTGCGTATCCCGAGCATTTATCTCGTAAAATATATGGTGTGATTGCCGCCACTCACTTTTCTAAACATATCAAAGAACAAATCATTAATGCCGGCTTTTATTTTATTTCTATCAGTGATGATGTAGCCAAACTTTATATTCCCAAAAAATTCAAACCTAAGCAATGGTAATTTATCCAATAATATTTATACAATAATAATATTATCTATTATTCGTTAATATCTTAAAATAAAATGTAGTTAAAGGTGAAATATTATGGAAACTAAGCACGAAGTTACATATCAGAGTATATTGGAATTATTCGAGAGAAGCAAAATCGAATATGATAAACGGTTTCAAGAAACTGATTTACAGATGAAGAAAACCGACCGTAAAATCAAAGAATTGGGCATTCAAATCGGTGGTCTTGGTAATAAATTCGGTCTTTATAATGAAGGACTTTTTATGCCTTCGCTTATCAAAATTGTAGAGAATACTTTCCACTGTCATCACTATACTAATAATTCCAAAGTTAAGAATAACGGGCATAGCTTTGAAATTGATTTCTGGGGATATTCCGACACCGAGTGTTTCATCATCGAAGTTAAAAGCAATTTGAAACCGGAAGCTATTGAGCAATTGGAGAATACCATCCAACAGTTTAAAGTTGCGTATCCCGAGCATTTATCTCGTAAAATATATGGTGTGATTGCCGCCACTCACTTTTCTAAACATATCAAAGAACAAATCATTAATGCCGGCTTTTATTTTATTTCTATCAGTGATGATGTAGCCAAACTTTATATTCCCAAAAAATTCAAACCTAAGCAATGGTAATTTATCCAATAATATTTATACAATAATAATATTATCTATTATTCGTTAATATCTTAAAATAAAATGTAGTTAAAGGTGAAATATTATGGAAACTAAGCACGAAGTTACATATCAGAGTATATTGGAATTATTCGAGAGAAGTAAAATCGAGAATGATGCTCTTTTTAAAAACAGCAAACTCGAATTTGATGAGCGTTTAAAAGAAACTGACAAACGGTTTCAAGAAACTGATTTACAGATGAAAAAAACCGACCGTAAAATCAAAGAATTGGGCATTCAAA
Source organism: uncultured bacterium (assembly GCA_942493235.1). Taxonomy (GTDB): domain Bacteria; phylum Bacteroidota; class Ignavibacteria; order Kapaibacteriales; family UBA2268; genus ENR-C587. The sequence continues at coordinate 3,074,171 of OW818676.1, forward strand.
TCGGCGGTCTTGGTAATAAATTCGGTCTTTATAATGAAGGACTTTTTATGCCTTCGCTTATCAAAATTGTAGAGAATACTTTCCACTGTCATCACTATACTAATAATTCCAAAGTTAAAAATAACGGTCATAGCTTTGAAATCGATTTCTGGGGATATTCCGACACAGAGTGTTTCATTATCGAAGTTAAAAGCAATTTGAAACCGGAAGCTATTGAGCAATTGGAGAATACCATCCAACAGTTTAAAGTTGCGTACCCTGAGCATTTATCTCGTAAAATATATGGTGTGATTGCCGCCACTCACTTTTCTAAACATATCAAAGAACAAATCATTAATGCCGGCTTTTATTTTATTTCTATCAGTGATGATGTAGCCAAACTTTATATTCCCAAAAAATTCAAACCTAAGCAATGGTAATTTATCCAATAATATTTATCCAATAATAATATTACCTATTATTCGTTAATATCTTAAAATAAAATGTAGTTAAAGGTGAAATATTATGGAAACTAAGCACGAAGTTACATATCAGAGTATATTGGAATTATTCGAGAGAAGCAAAATCGAATATGATGAGCGTTTAAAAGAAACAGACAAACGGTTTCAAGAAACTGATTTACAGATGAAGAAAACCGACCGTAAAATAAAAGAATTGGGCATTCAAATCGGCGGACTTGGTAATAAATTCGGTCTTTATAATGAAGGACTTTTTATGCCTTCGCTTATCAAAATTGTAGAGAATACTTTCCACTGTCATCACTATACTAATAATTCCAAAGTTAAGAATAACGGTCATAGCTTTGAAATTGATTTCTGGGGATATTCTGACACCGAGTGTTTCATTATCGATGTTAAAAGCAATTTGAAACCGGAAGCTATTGAGCAATTGGAGAATACCATCCAACAGTTTAAAGTTGCGTATCCCGAGCATTTATCTCGTAAAATTTACGGTGTGATTGCCGCCACTCACTTTTCTAAACATATCAAAGAACAAATCATTAATGCCGGCTTTTATTTTATTTCTATCAGTGATGATGTAGCCAAACTTTATATTCCCAAAAAATTCAAACCTAAGCAATGGTAAGGTGAATTTCTTCTATCCAGAGGAAATTACGATGATAAATATATTATTGAATCCGGCACCAAAAGCTATTATTTTTCTATTATTTTAACTACGAATCAATGTTCACTACCAATTTTTGAACATTTTCTCGTATATGTTATGCCCGTCAGAAGCAAACAAATCAAAATATCCTGTAAACCATTGATTAAGATTTACTCCTATTTCTTTCGATTTTTTAATATCATTGATGCCCTCTACCCCACCGGTGCGAATCACATTGAATTCTTGAGTTAACTGCTTAGTTTTCAGATATTCTGTTGCAATTCTGCACAAATCATAAGACTTCTCTTTTAAAACTTTCCCACTTACTCCACCACCGTATGTAGATTTAAAATATTGAAATGTTTTTAAGTCAGCATGATTCAATAATTTTTCTATATATGTATAATCGGTCGATGTATTGCCAAAATTGATTCCGTCATAACCCAAATTGATAAGTAAATCAACTAATGGAATAACTAAACTAATGTCCGTATCATTCGAGAGCTTGATAATTACAGGAAAATTTCGTTCTCTGGTTTTTAAAAACTTTTCGGCAACAGAAGTAAGTCGTTTAATCAGATTTTTATCTAATCCGCTTGAATCAATATCAGAATCGTGGATTACGTTGGGACAGCTCTCATTAAGCTCAACAAAATCAGCATTAGCCGATATATAGATATTCAATCCCTCTATAACTCCATTTAAAGCTGTTTCGTAGTCATCTTCGGGATTAGGGCTGATACTTGCACCAATTGGACATCCGGGGATTTTTGTTAGTAGCTGAATTCTTTCTGCTACATAGCTATGACCGTAATTAGGTAGCCCCATCCAATTAGATGCAGAATTACTGTGTGGATAGCTAATAAACGGATGATGGATATTGTTTTTTATATTACCGATTCTCGCCTTTGCAGTAGTAGTGCCACAGAGGTAAGCACCGGCTCCTTGCATTGCGACAGTATAATATCCCTCTCCGTATTTAAACATACCTGCTGCATTAAATATTGGCGAGTAGAAATCAATCCCCCAGAGCTTTTGCCTGTATTCATCAGGTATAAATGCTCGATCTGAAAGCTGTTCATTGGAAAATTTTTTAAGGAATAATTTCCTACCTTGAGAATAAAGCTTAACAGCTAATTCCGAAGACAGTGAATTTACCACCGGTCTGAACAGTTTATCAGTTTTAGCAAGTATTTCGCAAAATTTCATATTCAATTCCTAATCTTAAATATTTCAGTATGCAAAAATATAAAACAAAAGGAAAATATCTACTTAATTTCTTTTTATGTTTTGATAATCGTATCATTTCCTTAATTCTCATATAAATTCTTTTGCAAATCATACAAATCGTATTACATCATTCTCTGCTTAAACTCATACATATCAAATTTCGCCATCATCTTGGCTAAAGCTTTTATTGATAACAAATAAATTGTTTTGCATAGGAAGTGAAATTAGTTGATAGTGACTTCAACTTACAGCTTTGTAGCATTTAACTTTTGTTTATTATAAAAATTAGCATTATTTTTGAATTGCATTAGTAAAATACTAATGTTTGATTGAAATATTAAAATTATAGAATTACTTATTGGGTATAAAATGAAAGATGTTAAAATTCATTCCGTCGGTATGCGCGACGGTTTACAGATGGAGAAGGAAGTAGTTCCCTTTGAAACTAAGATTCAATGGATGGATAAATTATATCAGTCTAAAGTTCAAATTATTCAAGTCGGTTCATTTGTGCATAAAGAGAAAATGCCACAGATGGCTGATACAGACGATTTATTCAAATATTTGAATACAAATAAGCCAGATGGGATAATCCTCAGCGGTTTGGTGCTTAACGAAAAAGGATTAGAAAGAGCTTTGGACTGTAATGTAGATCTGATTTGCTTGGGTGTATCTGCCTCTGAAACACATTCGCAGAAAAATACTCGTATGACTACTGATGATGCTACAAATAGGATAATAACTATGGCAAAGCAAGTATTAGCAGACGGCAGAAAACTTCAAGTATCGGTTCAGTCTGCTTTCGGTTGCGGTTTTGAAGGTGATATAGACGAAAATAGAGTATATTCTATAGTTGATAAATATCTAAATGCCGGAATTAAAAATATTAGTCTCGCAGATACAGCAGGTTTCGCCAATCCTGAAAAAGTCCAGCGTATGTTTGGAAAAGTTTTATCAATGGACACCGGAATAGAAGCTGCCTGCCATTTCCATAATACTTACGGAATGGGTATAGCTAACTGCTATGCCGCCTATAAAGTAGGAGTTAAATATATTGAAACCGCATTTGGTGGTCTGGGCGGTTGTCCATTCACAAAAAAAGCTTCCGGCAATGTAGCCACCGAAGATTTAGTCGAAATGTTCCATAATTTCGGTATATTAGAAGAGGTTAATTTAGAACCATTGATAGAGCTGGCACAATCAGTAAGCGAGTATTTCCGCAGAGAATTACCCGGTTATGTATATAAAACCGGACCAATTAAGCATTAATTGTTTAAATATGGAATATGGAATTGATTTTTTGATGTGATTTCTGTTATAAGCATTAACAATACTCGTTTTAAACTATATTCATCAGTTGACAAGTGGTCAACTGATGAATATTCTACTTTATAATACTAAATATTTTAATTAAAAAATATATTTCAAACCAATTAGAATTTGTATATTTTTTGCTTTAGTATCGGCAATTACGTCGGTAAGTCCGTAATTTACTCGAAAATCACCGATAATTTTGTCAGTAAACCAAAATTCCGCACCTAATATTAAACTCAATTCAAATGATTCCGGTTCAGTTACAATACCACTATAACCATTAGCAAAAGTATAATCATTTGAAATATTAAAATTAAAACTTGGTCCGGCTAACAATCCCAAATTATCTAATTTGAGATTTGCCAAGATAGGAATATCAATATATCCATAATCTAATTCAATAATATCGTCTTCTGCTCCTTTTGTGGCGTATTTAAGCTCAACATTTAATAGAAATTCCTCGCTGAAGCTATATTTCATAAATCCTCCAACTGCATAAGCTATAATGCCTGAAGCTCCCTCTTCTTCTCTAACGATGTTTGATATTCCTATTTGTCCTATTGCTCCGAACATTAAAGGGTCAGTTTTAATTTGTGCTTCGGTAGTATAAATACCCATTGTAAATACGAAAAGTGTTACTAATAATAAAATACATTTTTTCATAAAATCCCCTATTTAGTTTTAAAGATAAAATTATAATCACAAAATAATAAATAAATAGCAACAATTACAAGATAATTTTATCAAAATGTCTCAATTAAGATAATTTATTTTCAATATCATTCGGAATTAATATTATAATGAATAACAATGATAATATTTCTTGCAATTATAACCTGTTTAGGTTTTCATTAGCATTGAATTAATCCCAAATTACGCTTTAGAATTTTATATCTATTGGAATTATTGTGATAAATAGAAAATATAAATACCTTGAAAATAGAAAAAATATGGTTCATAGCTATTATGTGTGGGTAAGCAAATAAAGAAATCTTTCTTACAACGGCGTTAGCTGTTGAACATCGGTAATGAGCATTGTTTAGTGCCCACACTCTTACTTCTCTTTTTGTTGTTAAAACAAGAGAGTGGTGTTGGTGTATCTCATTATATTACTGATGTTTAACTCCTAACGGAGTTAAGATATAAAATCATTGATGTTTATCAAATAATATATAATAATCCTAAATTTCGAGTTATATCATTTCCTACATGAAATAGGACATATAATTGCAATTACATAATTTTTTATATTTTGACAAAGTAAGTTTTTGAAATTCTACAATTACAGCATCCTCTAGTTCTTTTAGAGAATTGTAAATAAAATTGTGTAAACATTCTTTTTTAATCCATTGCCATAGTTTCTCGACCGGATTTAATTCTGGCGAATATGCAGGTAAAAATTCAAACCTAATGTTTTCTGGTATCTGTAAGTTCCTTGATTTATGCCAACCGGCTTGATCCATAAATAATATTATTTTTTTATCCGAAAATTCTTTACTAAGATTATCAATGTAATATTGCATTAGCTCTGTATTTACTCCAGGTAATAGCAATGAATAATTGGTACCGTCAAATGGACATACTGATGAAAAACCATAGAAATTTTTAAAACCTTGTTGTACCATTACTGATAATCGTTTTCCTTTTTCAGCCCATACTCGCATTACTGTTGATCGGAGACCGAATCTCCCTTCGTCAAAAAACATTATTTTATAATTTTCTTTTTCTTGAAGATTATTAATCATTATTTGAGTTTTTTTTAAAGTTTAATTGGTCTTCTTCATTTGATTTATGATGTTTAGGTCTGGGTACTTTGATTGTTAAATTCAATTTCTTTAATGTCAACCATAAAGGTGTTTTTCCTATTTCTTTGCCGAATACAGTAAATATCTCCTTTATTAATCGAACCAATGTCCAATGTACCTGTTTGCCTGAATTGTCTTTACTTGTGCTAATCCATTTGAAAATTATTGCTTTTTCTTCCTTGCTTAATTTCTCGGGATAGTGACCGCGTTTTTTTGACCTTAAACCTTCTACACCATATTTTTGATATTTACTGATCCATCTTAGTAATGTAGATCGAGATATGCCATACATTATAGCTACATCTGATTCTTTATTTGACAATGATGCAGATATCGCCTTTAGTTTTATTACTATATCTGAATCAGTTATTTTTTTTATATCAGAATGCAATAGTTGTTGGTACGAATTATCTATCAATATTTTTGGACGACCCATAACATTTCCTTTTAACAATTGACAATTGACAATATACAAATATAATCATTTATTTGTCGCATTACAAGTAGAAAATGATATTAGATCTTTATCTATCGGGAATTTTATATTATAAATACTAATTTCTGTTGTATAATGCAAAACCGTCCTAAAAATCAATTGAGGACGGTTTTATATTATTTATGTATATAGTAAAAAATAATTATCTATATACACCTCTTTTAGAATTTTGAATAAACTCTATGCAGTGCTGTACATCAGGCAAAATTTCTTTTTGGTCTGCTTTATACTTAGCAATTGCATCAGTATTATTTAATCCTGAGCGAAAAATGCAATTATAAAAATTTTCGATTTCTCTTATAGTAGCGTTCTCAAAGCCTCTGCGGCGTAAGCCTACTTTATTTAACCCATCAACTTTGGGCGGATTTTCACCAACCAAAGCAAAAGGAGGAATATCTTTTACTACTTTTACGCCCCCGCCGACCATAGAATGGCAACCTACATTAGAAAACTGATGAACAATAGCAGAACCGCCAAATATAGCCCAATCCTCAACTGTTACGTGACCGCCAAGCTGAACTACATTTGCCATTATAATATTGTTGCCGAGTTTACAATCATGTGCTACGTGTGCATAAGCCATAAGCAGGCAATTAGAGCCTACAGTGGTTTTATAAGTAGCTGTAGTGGCACGGTTAACAGTAACAAATTCGCGTATAACAGTATTATCACCGATTTCTACGAATGTCTGCTCACCACCATATTTCAAATCTTGAGGTTCAGTACCGATAGAAGCACAGGAGAAAATTCGGACATTATTGCCGAGTCTAACTCCGTTGGCTATTATCGCATGATAAAATATTTCAGTTCCGTTACCGATTTCTACGTCGTCTTCAATTACGGTATATGCACCGATTTTTACATTTTCGCCGATTTTGGCTTTAGGCGAAACAATTGCTGTTGGGTGAATTAATGTGCTCATAGTTCCCTATCTACTAATGCTGCTTGAAATTCCATTTCAGCGGCTACTTGACCGTTTACGGTAGCAGAAGCTGAAAACTGATATGTATTAAATTTTCTACCAATTGACTTTACTGACATCACTAATTGGTCTCCGGGGATAACTTGTCGTCTGAACTTAGCATTCTTTATTCCTAAGAATAATACTAATTTCCCGCTAAAATCATCAAGAGAGTTGAGTAATAATAAACATCCGGTCTGAGCCATTGCTTCAGTAATCAGAACTCCCGGCATAATAGGCTTCTCCGGAAAGTGACCTACAAAATAAGGCTCGTTCATAGTTACATTTTTAATCCCGACAATAGACATACCTTCTGCATCATATTCTACTACTTTATCAACAAGTAGGAATGGATAGCGATGAGGCATAATTTTCATCAAGTCATAAATATCAAGAACTACACCTTTGGATTTATCGCCTTTGAAATTCTTGATAGGTTGTTTTTTCAAAAATTGGCTTCTGATTTTTTTAGCAAATTCAAAATTACTTGCATGCCCCGGGCGAGCTGCTAATATCTGAGCTTTTATTCTGGTTCCAGACAAAGCCAAATCGCCAAGCATATCTAATAATTTATGGCGAGCCGGTTCGTTTTTAAATCTTAAAACTGTATTATTTAAAATTCCATTAGTGCCAAGTTCGGGTGTCTGCTCTATTCCTAATTTCCCCTGTAAAGACATTAATTCTTCCGAATTCATGTCGCGGTCAACTATTACTATAGCATTCTCTAAATTTCCACCTTTGATTAAGCCTTGGTTGATTAAAGACTCTACTTCAGTTAAGAAGCAGAAAGTCCGGCAAGGTGCGAACTCTGTTACAAATTCTTTTTTTAAATCAAATAAACCTGTGTGCTGGCTGCCCAGAGCAGGATTATAATAATCTACCATTACTGTAATCCTATAATCATCATTTGGCAAAGCTACTATATCAACGCCTTTAGCGTCGTTAGTATATCTAATGGTTTCATCTATTACTAAGTAATATCTATCTTCATTTTGAGTTTGAATTCCGGCATTCTGCAATACTTCCACATAAGGCATGGAACTGCCGTCGCCAACTGGTGGCTCAATACCGTCTAATTCAATTTCACAGTTATCTATTTCAAGACCAACTAAAGCACCTAAAACGTGTTCTACGGTATGCACTTTTACATCGCCTATACCGAGTGTAGTTCCTCTTGATAAATCCACTACATAGTCCACTAAAGCGGGAATAGTAACATTTTCATCTAAGTCTGTCCTGACAAATTTATATCCATAATTTTCCGGTGCCGGTTTAAAAGTAATTGTTGAAAGCTTTCCGGTGTGAAGCCCCACCCCTTGATAAGAAACAGGTTCTTTTATCGTTCTTTGTTTATCCGCCATTGATTCAATCCGTTATTTTACTTATTAATTATCTAAATTATTCACTTTACAAAAAATACAAATTTACGAAATATTGAGAAATATAAAAAATGATTTTAGTAAATAGCTTATATGGTACAATTGTACAGCTATTGAAATAGAAATACTTACCAAATAAATTAAAAACAAATAAGGATAGAAGTTGTATTTATAACTACTAACTTGCTACTTTTTTCAATTTTTTGATATTTGCAGTAATGTCGCCACTGAATACACCGCTGCCACATACTAAAATATTGGCTCCTGCATCTGTTATGCTTTTGGCATTTTCAAATTTAACTCCGCCATCAACCTGTATTTCTACATTGCTCAAACCATTTTTATCAAGATAGTTTCTAAGATTTTCGCAGCGTTTATAAAACGAAGGTATAAAGCTCTGCCCACCAAAGCCCGGATTAACAGACATTAGCAGAATAAAATCGCAATATTCAGCAGCAGAAAATGCGTATTCGATTGGGGTAATCGGATTTAGTGCTACTGCCGAGAGAATTCCATAACTTTTAATAACTGATAATGTTCTGTGCAAATGATTCTGGCACTCAGCGTGAACCGAAATCATATCGGCACCGGCACTGACGAATTGCTCTATATAATTCTCGGGTTTTTCTATCATCAAATGACAATCTAAGGGCTGTTTAGTAATTTTTTTAAGTGAATCGACTACTAAGGGACCAATAGTAATATTGGGTACAAAATGCCCGTCCATTACATCAATATGAAGCATATCGCTCATTCCCGCTTCGCACTTTCTTACATCAGCTTCAAGATTCGCAAAATTAGCGGAAAGCAAAGACGGAGCTATTTTTATATTTTTCATTTTTATTTAATATTAAGTTCAACAATATTTGCTATTTTAATTCAAAATAATATTTTTAAAATGCAAATATAACAAAAAACAGTAGGCTTACAAAATCAAGAGATGTGAAAAAGAGTCATTACATCTCTAATTCATTGATCGGAATGGAACAAATTATATAGCAGTGGTTCAAGACTTTTAAATAATCGAATTAGTTTGTGTATAAAAATTCAACCTGACGGTTAACCGTCAGGTTGATATGTACTTATTCTATTTAACCAACTTCTATAAATTGTATTATTAAGAGTTTTGTTGCGTTCTAAGTGTTAGTTCATAAATAATTTCAAATCATCTTCTACATTACCGATTTTTGAAATTCCGAATTGCTCTACTAACACTTTGGCAACATTCGGAGATAAAAATGCAGGAAGAGTCGGACCTAAGTATATATTCTTTACGCCCAGATACAGAAGAGCTAAAAGTACAATAACAGCTTTCTGTTCGTACCAAGCAATATTATAAGCTATAGGCAATTTATTAATATCGTCTAAACCGAATACTTCTTTTAATTTTAAAGCGATTAGAGCCAATGAATATGAATCATTGCACTGACCGGCATCTAATACTCTCGGAATACCGCCTATATCGCCCAATGGTAATTTATTATATCTGTATTTAGCACAGCCGGCAGTAAGTATTACAGTATCTTTCGGTAATTTCTGAGCAAACTCCGTATAGTATTCGCGAGATTTCATTCTACCATCGCAACCGGCCATTACAAAGAATTTCTTAATTGCACCGGATTTAACTGCATCTACTACTTTATCAGCTAAAGCTAACACCTGATTATGAGCAAATCCTCCGACTATTTCACCTTTTTCGATTTCCGTCGGTGAAGCACATTTTTTAGCATGCTCAATTATCTTTGTAAAATCTTTTTTACCATTAACATCTTCGTCAATATGTGTAAATCCTTCAAAACCAACTACACCACTGGTATATACTTTATCAGCATATTTAGAATCACGTCTCGGAGGCACTAAGCAGTTAGTTGTAAATAGAATCGGACCATTAAATGTCTCGAATTCTTCTGTTTGTCTCCACCATGAGCTACCGTAATTACCAACTAAATTAGAATATTTCTTTAAATTCGGATAGTAATGAGCAGGAAGCATTTCACTATGAGTATATACATCTACTCCCGTCCCCTGAGTCTGCTCAAGCAACATTTCAATATCTTTTAAATCATGACCGGAAATTAAAATACCCGGATTATTTTTTACTCCAATATTTACTTTGCTGATTTCAGGGTGCCCGTAAGTCTCAGTATGACCTTTGTCCAAAAGCCCCATACCTGATACACCGAATTTACCAGTCTCAAGAACTAATGCAACTAATTGGTCTGCACTTATATCTTCACGTAGCAATTCATCTAAACCATGAGAAATAAAATCATTTATTGTCTGGTCATAATAGTTCAAATGTGCGGCATGCTCCACATAAGCGGCTAGCCCCTTTATGCCATACATAGTTAATTCTTTTAGTGAACGTATATCAGGATTTGATTCAGCCATCACACCGATAGTAGCAGCTTTCATCTCAAATTCTTCATTAGTATTGGCTGACCAATTAACGCAGTCAGGTGCATTTAAAATATTTATCCCCGCTTGTGCTAATTTATTTTTCAGAGATTCGCGAATAGTAATAGCATCACTAATTTTTTTTGTAAAGTAATTCTTGTCAAAATTTACATTTGTTATTGTTGCAAATAGTGAGTCAATTATAAATTTATCATACTCTTTGCGTTCAATATTTGCTTCTTTTGCTCTGATGTTTAGATATGCTATACCCTTTGCAGTATATACTAATAGGTCTTGCAAATTAGCTACATCTGCCGGCTTACCGCAATATCCGGCTTTAGAAGTGCATGCTACGCCATTTGTGGCTTCTTGACATTGGAAACAATACATAATTTTCTCCTTAATTTTCAATAAATAATAATACTTCTACTTAATATACGTTTCAAATCTTTTTCGATTTTTGCCAAATCCATATCAGACTTATTTGTCTTATTTGACGAATGCAATATAAGACTTTTTTGTCCGCAATGCAAGAAATATTTAATAAAAATAAAAAATAATTTGTAAATTCAATAAATAATCCTATTTTCTGTATATTAATTGTGTCAATATTTGTGTTGATAATTGTGTCGATATCTGTGTTAAAAATTGGGTTAAAAATTGTTTCAAAAAATAAGGAATGGTAGTGGATTATTCGAGAATATTGGTAATAGACAGCAAAGGCAGATATGATTCCGTTTTTGAAGGGATTATAAACAAGTTTGGGTATGGGATAATTGTCTCGACAGACAGCGAATCAAAGGTAATAGAATTAATCAATGAATATCAAGCAGGGATTATCATATTGGACTTTGATTTTTTTGATTCATTTATTGATAAGCACAGTCTATTTCAATTCGATAAATTACATAAAATATTCGTTACCAACAATTATGAACTAATCACTGATAAGCAGTTTGACTATACGGTAGATATAATTTATCATGAAGACAGCAATTCAATTAAAACATTATCTTTTATGTTAGAAAATGCTTTACAAAAATTCTTTTTGGGAAAATTTAACGGTGATTACGAAGAAACATTGAATAGACTATTAACAAACAACTCTTTTGGTATTATAGAATTAGACTGTTCAAAATTTGCACAGGCAGTAAATGATATTTCTTCGATAATGGAGCTTAAAGACTACAAAGTCGAAAGAAATTCCATCGACGGATTGATTGATATTCTGTACGTTAACCCCAAAATTCTTGAATATTTTGAAGCAGATAGTTTTGAATATTTTGATAAAAATATAATTAATTCATTTAGTGAAGATAATATCAAAGTATTTGACCAATTGACTTATTTGATAATAAACAACATAAATGAAAGTGAATTTGAAGGTGAATTTAAAACATTTAAAAACAATAAAAAGCATTTTTTATGGAAATTCAAAAGAAGCAATTCTGGAAAATCGAACTATTCAAAAATCTCAATTGTTGGAATAGAAGTTACCAAATACAAATCGGAAATTGAATTGCTCGGTAATTTGAATCATTTGTTAGAGGTAAAAAATGATGAGCTTGAAGCTAAGTTAATCAAAGTAACTAAAGAATACCAAACCGAAGTTATAAGCAATAAGTTATTTGAAAAACGCCAATTCTCATATTCCAATGCGTTTATTGGAACCATTGTTCCTTTATTTTTTATTGATGTATCAGGAAATTTCAGTAAAATTAATCAAGCATTATTAGATTTGTTATCATATACTGACGAAACTAAACTAATTAATAAAGATTTAAGCTATATTTTTAAAAATCAAGACATTGCCAATACTATATTTTCAAGTCTCGGTACCAATGGAAGTTTCAATTCCGAGGTTGATATTTATGATAAAGACAATAACCCCAAAAGAGTATATTTATACTCTAATGCAATTTATAATTCCGAAAACGAGTATTCAGGCTTGCTTGGAATTGTTTTCGATTTAACACACATTAAATCAATTGAGAAAGAGCTTAATGAAAGTGAAGAAATCCACGCTTTTTTAATAAATAATATTAAAGACGGTATTTATATGCTTGAAGACAGTAAAATAACTTTTATAAATGATTCATTAAGCTCTATGATAGGCTATACCCCTGATGAAATTTACGGAAAAGAATTCTTGCAGTTTGTTCTGCCCGAAGACAGAAATTATGTAATCAATAAATACAAACTTATGGTTAGCAATCAATCAAAAAATGAAGAATACTCTTTTCATCTACTGCATAAAAACGGATTAGATAAAATATTAGTCAGCCGAGCAGGCACTATGATCAATTACAAAGGCAAACGCATACTGCTGGGAAGATTACTAAATATAACAAATAAAAAAGAACGCGAGATTGAGCTTAAAAGAATAAATGAAAAATTAGACGAACAGGTTAGAATACGTACTCAAGGCTTTCTAAATGCAAATAAAATGCTAATGAAAGAAATCAATAACAGGAAAAAGACTGAGGACATATTAAGAGAAAGCGAATTGAAGCTCAGAATTATATCAGAATATATTTCTGATTTTGTTTACTCGGGTTACTTTGATATGGATAACAAATTCCAATTTGACTGGATAAAAGGTGCTTTTAAAGGAATTACCGGCTACGACGCCGAAGCAATACCATATTTACCTTTAGGGCATTTAAGCATAATTATGCCTGAAGACCGAGAAGCATATATTAGTAAGCTCAATATGCTAAGATCTAATCAATCAATGATAATGCAGTACAGAGTAAAAAAACCTAATGGAGAAATCAGATGGGTTAAGGATTACCTTAAGCCAATAGAATTTAATGAATCTTCCGGAATATGTCGTATTATCGGGGCTTTAAAAGATATAGACGATACTGTGAATAGTGAAAGACTACTCAAAGAAAATCAGCAGCAATTAGTTGAACTAATGAGCTATATCGAACAAACCAGAGAATATGAAAAGAAAAAGCTTGCAGATGAATTGCAAAATGTATTTTCTCATTCGCTAACAAAATTAAAAATGGAGCTTACTATTTTAAAATCTTCAATTAATGAAGAAAACATGGAATTAGTAGATGATATTATTGAGTCAACAGAAAACACAATCACTTTAATTAAGAAAATTTCTTTTGCAATCCGTCCAGTAATGCTTGACCATTTTGGGCTTATTGCAGCTATAGAGTGGCAAATCGAAGAGTTAAAAACGCATTCACAAATTGAATTTATATTTAGCAAAAATATAGATTTTGTAGAATTAGACTCTAAATCTACTACTGTAGTATTTAGAATATTACAAGATATAATTAAAAATGCTGTTCAGCATTCAGATGCCACACTTATTCAAATCAGTATTGTAAAAAATATTAATTTGCTTACTATTGTTATTGAAGATAATGGAATAGGATTTAATTTCGAAGAAAAAATCAAACAGAAAAGTTTTGGTCTGATAAGCATTCTTGAAAGAGCAAAATACTGTAATGCCGATATTGTATTCAACTCAAATAGTAATGGCACAAAAGTTGTTTTATTTTTTGAAACAAATAATATAACAAATGGATAACAACGAAATAGATATAACACAAGATGATTTATCAGCAGAAGATAAATTAAAGATGCTTGAAATTTTAAAATCTGAAAATGAGATTTTAAGAAATAATTTGGAAATTTACCAAAAGTCAATAATCAAATTAGATAGCGAAATCAAATGTATTTCTCAGAAGTACAATGATGAAATAGCAAAAAATAAATCTTATTTTGATTTTTCTCCAATAGGAGCAATTATTTGCAGTAATGATTTAATAATAATCGAAATTAATAATCAAGCTTTGACTATATTAGATATTTCATATTATCAAGCAGAAAATAAATCCGCTATAGAGTTAATTCCCACTTTAAATTTAGAATCAAATCCAGAATCAGACCAATATCCTGTTAATTTCGCTTATCAAATTATCAATCGGAATAATAAATCATTTCTAATTACTTTTCAAAAGGCAAATACCGATAATCTAATTATTTATTTAATAGATATTGGCAATATCAAAGCTAATTTTTCTGATAATTACAAAGACAATCTATTTTTAATACATTTTTTTGATGAGTTTCCGGATATTTTCTATTATAAAAATTCTTATGGTATTTACCTAAGTTGTAATAAAGCATTTGAAGAATTCTGTGGATTCGACAGAAGCTATATTATAGGAAAAGATGATTTTGAAGTATTTGAATTCCACACAGCGAAACAGTTTAGAGCTTCAGATAAAATGGTTTTAGAGAAAAAATCAAATATCAGACTCGAAGAAGGATTAATTAACTCAATTGGGCATAAAAGAATATTCGATACTAATAAAATTTTATTTAAAAATACCGACGGCTCTTTTGCAGGAGTAATCAGTATTTCTAAAGATATTACCGAAAAGAAACTAATTGATGAAGAGTTCAGGCATCA
This sequence comes from uncultured bacterium, assembly GCA_942493235.1. Lineage (GTDB taxonomy): Bacteria > Bacteroidota > Ignavibacteria > Kapaibacteriales > UBA2268 > ENR-C587. Next base: position 3,089,301 of record OW818676.1, read on the forward strand.
AATTAATTTCAATGAAACGCTAATGGATAATATTCCTAATCCGGTTTTCTATAAAAATATTGATGGAATCTGCTTAGGGTGCAACAAAGCATTTGCCGTGTTTTTTGAAAAACCAAAATCCGAAATTATCGGGAAAAAGCTTTCATCATTCACTGCCTCAAACGACTCTGATTTTATATCTCAGACAGATATGGAAACATTTTATCTGCGAAATACTCAGAACTATGAATTAAATTATTTGCATAATTCCGGCAAAGAGTCAATTATAATTGTTTATAAATCGCTCTTCTACGATAATTACAATCAGCCGGCAGGAATAATCGGAACTTTATTAGACATAACCGAACGAATGAAATATCAAGAAGAGATAAATCGCTCTAAAGAATTCCTTCAATTTATTATCGACAGATTGCCTATTGGAGTTTATTGGAAAGACAGGGATTTAGTATATCAAGGGTGTAATAAATACTTTACCAAATTAATATCAGCCGAAAGTATCGACTCAATTATTTCATATTCCGACTATCGATTAAATTGGCTTAAAGATGAAACTGCCAGATTTGAAGAATTAGACAGAGAAGTAATTTTAAGCGGCAATGCAAGATATAATCTGAATACTGTAATTCATAATTCCGAAAATAAGAAAATATGGCTTGAAAATACTAAACTGCCCCTTTATGATAGAAATGGAAATATAATCGGGCTTTTCGGTACTTGGCAAAATATTTCTTCAGCAAAAGAAACTGAAGAAGAATTAAAAAAATACACAGAAGACTTAGAATCAGCACGAATAATTCAAGAAGAGCACGCATTAAATATGTCAATTATTATTGATGAATTGGAAGAGGCTAAGGCGGCAGCAGAAAAAGCTAATCAAGCTAAAACCGAGTTTCTTGCAAATATATCTCATGAAATCAGAACCCCGATGAATGCAATTCTAGGTTTCTCGGAAATACTAATTAATAGGGCTAAAGATAATTCATCAAAGCATTATTTGGAAACCATTTATTCAAGTGGTAAAACCTTGCTCTCACTTATCAATGATATTTTAGATTTATCTAAAATTGAAGCCGGTAAAATAGATTTTATTTTAGAACCTTTAGACGTTAAAAAAATTATTGATGAAATTAAGCAGATGTTCTCAAAATCAATTGAAGAAAAAGGATTGACCTTTAACATTTTCATTGAAGACAAACTCCCTATTTTAATGCTTGACGAAGTTAGATTGAGACAGATTTTATTTAATTTAATTGGCAATTCAATTAAATTTACCGATAAGGGCTTTATCAATATTTATGTAAACTATCTATTTGTAAATGATTTATATAAATTAGCCAACATAGAGATTAAGGTTATTGATAGTGGTATCGGTATTCCAGAAGAGGAATATGAGAATATTTTCAAAGAATTTACCCAGAGGTCCGGTCAAGATACTAAAAAATACGGTGGTACCGGATTAGGGCTAACAATAACCCGAAGATTAATCGAAAAAATGAACGGTAGAATTAATTTAGTCAGTGAAATTAATAAAGGTACAGAGTTTGTTATCAGCCTGCCGAATGTAGAAGTAGCCAATATGGAAACAAATGTATATCACAATAAGCTGATAGAGCCAAGCTCTGTAATTTTTAAAAATCAAAAAGTAATTATTGTCGATGATATTGTTTTCAATAGAGAAGTTACAAAGGCTTTGCTTGAGAATTCAAATTTATCTATCGGAGAAGCCGGCAGTGGCAGTGAGCTGCTTGAGCTTGTAACAAACGAAGTACCGGACTTAATTTTACTTGATTTAAAAATGCCGGACATCAGCGGATACGAAATTGCAGAGACTTTCTCTCATATAACCGAATTTAAAAATATAACACTGATTGCACAGTCTGCCTCTACCCTATTTATTGAAGAGGATGAGATAAAAAGTAAGTTTTCCGGCTTTATCCGTAAGCCCTTTTCTAAAAATGAATTGATAGAGGTATTAACTCAATTTTTAGATTTTGATTTTGTGCCACCACCTGAAACAATAAATGACGAAGAACCGACAGAAAAAATAATTGAAGATGATAAAAATAATATCTTGCAAATATTGTCTTTAGATTTAATTGAGCAATGGAAATATATAAACAAATATTTTATTATTGCGAAAGTAACAGAATTCGCAAAATCAATTAAGGAGCTTGGGGATAAATACAATTCCTCTATCTTGATAAAATATGGGAAAGAATTGTATGATAATATACTTAGCACAAATTTTGACAATACAAAGCTTTTGCTAAAAGATTTTCCGAAAATTATTGAATATTTTGAAAAATTATAATAATAAATTATGCAAATTGAACAAAACTTGAATTCAGGTAAAATCCTGATTGTAGATGATAATTTAAAAAACATTGAGCTTGCTGTTTCTTTGCTTCAAAGCGAGAATTATGAAATAGCAATAGCAAACTCCGGCAGCGATGCTCTTGAAATGCTTAAAGAGTTTTTACCGGATTTGATTTTGTTAGATATAATGATGCCGGAAATGGACGGATACGAAGTCTGCCAAAGAATCAAAGGGCAAGAAATGTATAAAGATATTCCAATTCTATTTTTAACAGCTAAAACCGAACCTGAGGACATTATCAAAGGTTTCAAATCCGGAGGTGTTGACTATATTAAAAAGCCATTTAATCAAGATGAGCTAATAGTCAGGGTAGGCACACATATAAATTTAAAGCATTCTTTGGATAAAGTAGTCAAGCAAAATGAAGAGAAGACAGCACTACTTTCGATAACTGCCCATGATTTAAAAAATCCGCTTCAAGCAATTTGGGGATTATTAGATATTTTAGAAATCAAAATTGATAGATTAGAGAAAGAAGAAATTCTAGAGATAATTTACGATATTAAAAATTCTACTAAAACAGCTATTCATATAACCAAAGATTTATTAGATTTACATAAATACGAAGCCGGAAAGTTTAATTTATTAGTTACTACATTTTCTCCTTTTGATATTTTGATGAATCTTATTGACCAATATCAAAGAATATCCGATGAAAAACAGATAAGAATATTACTTAAAAATGAAATAGATGACGTTTCGATTTATGCAGACAAAAACAAAGTAGAAAGAGTATTGGAAAATCTAATTTCTAATGCTGTAAAGTTTTCCCCTTTCAATACTAAGATTACTATTTCACTAAAGTTAAAACCCAAAAGTTTGGTTATTTCAATTAAAGATGAAGGACCCGGACTTAGCGATAGTGATAAAAAGCAATTATTTAAGAAATTTGCTAAGCTTTCTGCCAAGCCTACCGGCGGAGAGACATCAAGTGGCTTGGGTCTATCTATAGTAAAATTACTTACTGAAGCTATGGGAGGCTCAGTATATTGTATTTCCGAATTTGGCAATGGTGCTGAGTTCTTTGTTGAATTTCCAATTGCATAATTAGAGGAGTTCGAATGGATTTACTTGATGTATCAGTGCTTCATGTAGAAGATAATAAAGCTTTCAGAGGGCTATTTAAGTATTTAATCAAACCCGAAATAAAAGCATATTATTCTGCCCAAAACGGTAAAGAAGGGTTGGAATTCTTCATTAAATACAAACCGGATATTGTAGTTACCGATATTAGTATGCCAGAAATGGACGGTTTGGTGCTATCTAAAAAAATCAAAGATATTAATCCTGACACTCAAATCATAGTTTTTTCCTCTGTCGAAAGAGAAACATATTTGCTTGAAGCTATCAATATCGGAATTGAGCAGTTTGTAATTAAAGACGAAGATAATTTCAAAGAAATACTATATGCTATCAAGCGTGCAGCCAGAGAAATAGATTTACGCAGAAAAAGTATTCTACAAAATATAAGAATTACTATGCTATCTAATGCAATAGAGCAAAGTGGCAGCATGGTAATAATTACTGACGCTGAAGGTTACATAGAATTTGCAAATAAAACTTATTTAAGTATTAGCTGTTTTGAAGAAAAAGAAGTTATTGGCAAGCATATTTTAGAATTTAAAGATGACCAGTACAGAATGCTTTTCGAGAGAGCTGTCGAAGCAGGCTCCGTATTTGGTGAATATAAGCAAGTAAGAAAAAACAAAGAATCATTCTGGGCATCGTGCCGTATATCAATTATTAAAAATACAGATGGGGTAATCACTAATTTCCTTGAAAGCTCTGAAGACATATCTGCTCACAAAGAAGCTGAAAAAGCTATTGAAAAGGCAAATGCTTCCCGTAGAAACTTTCTTGCTAATATGAGCCACGAGCTTAGAACTCCTCTAAACGGTGTACTTGGAGTTACTTCCATTTTGCTTGAGACCGACACTACTATTGAGCAAAGAGAGTATTTGAATTTGCAAAGGAGCTCTGCCGAAGCACTTCTGAAAATTATCAATGATATACTTGACTATTCTCATCTTGAAGACAATAAAATTCAAATAATAAATAAACCGTTTGCCCTAAATCAAGTGGTCAATTTAACACTTGATTTCTTTAAAATTACTGCTAATGAAAGAAATATTTCTATTAATTTCTTCCCTGAGCTCGGTATATTTAATTATCTAATGGGAGACGAAAGAAGACTTCAACAAATAATAACTAACCTAATAGGTAATTCCTTGAAATTCACAGAAAAGGGAAAAGTTGAAGTTTTTATTAATATTGAGTCTGAAACAGAAAACAATGTAGAACTGATTTTTACTATTAAAGACACCGGAATCGGAATTCCACAGGATAAAATCGAAAATATTTTCGAAAGGTTTACTCAGGTAGATTCATCATTTACAAGAAAATACGGAGGGACAGGTTTAGGGCTTGCAATTGTAAGAGATTTAATCACCCTGATGAATGGTAAGTATTGGGTTGAAAGTAAAGAAGGTTACGGTTCTTCATTTTTCTTTCAATTGAAATTTGAAAAAGTTAGTAATGAAGCTGCTATAGAATCATTAAAGAAAAAAGACAAAAAGCTGATTTCTCCGAGTCTATCTTCCACTGTAATAAAGATTTTATTGGTAGAAGATAATTTAATGAATCAAAAAATAGTAACCGGTGCATTAAGAAAATATGGGCATGACATCACTACTGCCGCTAACGGAGCTGAAGCTATCGAAAAGTATAAAAAGAGTAGCTTTAATCTAATCCTTATGGATATAGAAATGCCTATTATGAATGGTATAGATGCCGCTAAAGGAATTAGGACTCATGAAAAGACTACTAATAAAAAAACCTATATGGTAGCTCTTACTGCACATATAGGCAAAGATATTCAACAGAAATGCTTTGAAGCCGGTATGGATGAATTTTTAATTAAGCCGGTAAATTTTGAATTACTTTTTGATATTATCGAGAAGCTGAAAAAACAAATCAAAGCCAATGACCCGAATACTCCTAAAAAAAGTATTGAACTTATTACTTTAAAAGATATAACAAATAATACATTTCTTAAAGAATTGTTTAATTATGCAATGAATGAACTTCCTTTATTAATAGAAGAATTAAGAAAAGCTACTAAAGATCGGCAATTGGAAAAAGCTATTACAATTCTGCTCAGGCTAAAGTCTCTTTCGGTAATTCTCGGTGCTAATAATATCAAAAAAATCGTAGATAAAATTATCCTTATTATTAAGTCAACCAAATTAGAAGACTTGAATAAAACAATAAATCAATTAGTAATCGACTCTCTTAACTTAGTAAACTTTATTTCTGTTCAGTACAGTAAAATATCGGAGTAATTATGAAGATTCTAATATTAGAAGATGACTATACGTCTCGAACAATCCTTCAGAAAATTCTTAGTCAATACGGCGATGTAACTACTGCTTCTGATGGATTACAAGCAGTAGAAGAATTCAAGAAATCTATTGTCGAAGACTTTAAATTTGATTTGATTTGCCTTGATATTATGGTACCGGGAATAGACGGACAAGAAGTATTAAGAATAATTAGAGCCGAAGAAACAAAATGCGGTAGAATATTACTGAAAGACCGTTCGCAGATAGTGATGATTACTGCTCTTAATGATATCGAAAATGTAATGTCTTCATTTACCGAACAGGCTGAAGGATACGTTATTAAGCCTTTTAATAAAGATAAGATTTCAAAGACTTTATTACAATTGAAACTCATTTAATTAATAGGACTTATCTATGATACCAGTTGATTTAAGGGAATTAGTTAATGGGTTTGTATCTGAATCATTAGATAATCTCGATGATAATGAAATTAATATCAGCAAGTTATTTAATGATTATGACTCTGAAAATATAGAATCTATTTTCAGAGTGTTCCATACTTTAAAAGGGCTTTCAGGTTTTTTTGAATTGTCCGTTATTCAAAAAATCACTCACTCCGCTGAAACACTTCTTGACCTATTAAGAACTTATAAAATTCCGGCTGGTAACGATACTGTAGATTTGCTCTTTGTGGTATTTGATTTTTTACAAAATGCTTTAAAATCCGTTGCTGAAAACTTTACCGATGAATTACTTAAAGAAGAATCAATTGTATTAATTGAACAATTAATTAATAAAGTAGATGAAATTAACAACAATTTCAATATAAATGAAAATGACAAAGATAATATCCAGCCGGAAATATCTTATTTTGACAGTATCGACTCAAAGCCATTGACGGATTCTAATAGACAAGACGACGATTTAATAACATATTATCAAGAGCTAATTGATAAAGTGATAAAGTATGAGCCTGTTTTTAATTCTATAATTAATCAATTAAAAAATGAATTTTCAGATAAGTTGATTGATGACATGGAAACTATAATCCATCAAATCAAGGCTTCAAGCAGTTTACTTGAATTAAAAGCTATATACAAAGCTATAAGCTCTGCTGAGTCTTTGCTAAAATTTCATTCAAGTAAAAGAACTAAGTTAAGTGATTCAGCTGTAATAGCATTCGAGAAAATCAAAGACTTTATGCTGATTGTAATCAGATATGTTAAAAAAAATCATAACGACAATGAATTTGTAGCTGAAGCTGAAAAATTGAGTCAGTATATAGATAATGAAATTAATTCGCTTGATGCTAGAATATTAGGAAATGAGATTATTAGTTCGGTTTCATTAATGGATTGTATTAGTATTCTCGAAGAAAGTTTTAAAAACATTGAAGCTGATGAAAATGACTTTGTATCCGTAAATTTAATTGTTGAAAATTTACAAATTTTATCTGCTAATGATCTTATTACTTCAAATATCGAGATGAAAGACGTAGTGCATAGTATTCTCTCTATTATGCAAAGCGTCGCTTCTAAAGAAATTAATGCCTCTGCAGTAATCTTTATAATAAAATCCGATATTAAAATTCTTGGTAAGTTTATAAGAGAAAATAACATTTTAAATTCAAATAAAATTGAAATACAAACAAATGATTATAATAAAAATGCTGAAATCAGTTTAGACAATGCTCAAGATATAATCGATAAAAAAAATACCAGAGAAGCTATTCAACAAAAATCGGACATAAATGCTTCATCAGAAAGAAAAGAAGTCAGAGTAAGCACAGATAAGTTAAATAAATTATTCGATTTGGTCGGCGAAATTATCACAGTAGAAACAATGGTAGTTAATAATAAAAATCTTGCAGGGCTTAAACTTCCTGATTTCAAAGCATCAGCAAATATGCTTAATAAGTTAGTTCGCGAGCTTCAGAAAATCACTATGTCTATCAGAATGATTCCACTCGAAGGGCTATTTAATAAAATGAGCCGTTTAGTACGTGATTTATCAAGAAAAGTCAATAAGTCCGCAGAGCTTGTGATATACGGAGCAGATACCGAGATGGACAAAAATGTAATTGAGCAATTATCAGACCCATTAGTTCACATGCTCAGAAATTGCATAGACCACGGTATAGAATATGAATCAGTCCGATTAGAAAAAGGGAAAAACCCAACAGGTAGAATTACCATCGGAGCTTCCTATCAAGGTAATGAAATCCATATTACAGTCGAAGATGACGGAGCCGGTCTTGACAAAGAAAAGATTATTCAAAAGGCTATTTCAAACGGACAGCTAAGCGGTATCCCAACCGAGCTAAGTGACAAAGCTATATGCAATTTAATATTTTTACCCGGATTATCTACCGCGACAGTGGTCTCCGATGTCTCCGGCAGAGGTGTCGGCATGGACGTTGTCAAAAATAATATTGAAAAACTACGAGGCGGAATCGAAATAGACTCGAAATTTGGTTACGGCACCAAAATTACTTTCAGAATTCCGCTTACACTTGCTATAATGGATGTGATGATAGTCCGGGTAGGAACTATCAAATATGCTATTCCTATTTTGTCGGTAAGAGAATCATTCCAGCCAAAATCAAAGGATATAACCATTACTATGGACGGTATTGAAGTAGTGAAAGTCCGAAATGAAATGTACCCGATAATCAGATTGCACGAGATAATGAAAAGAACTCCTGATAATTTTGATTTGGACGAAGGAATTCTGATGATGCTCAATACTAATACTAAAAAAGTTTGTTTATTCGTTGATGCAATATTAGGTCAGCAGCAGGCAGTCGTTAAACCATTATCTGAATATATCGGCGAAGTGCAAGGGCTTACCGGCTGTATGGTAATGGCAGACGGGAAAATAGGGCTAATTCTTGACATAGAAGGATTGATTGAAAAAGCAGAAAATTTTATTAAGTAATTTAAGTACCTTGTAAAAGCAAATGTTATCTATTTAATTACTAATGTTAACTAATGATAGTATTCGTACGCTACACTAAAGCTTGGGCTTAAATTGAAGAATGTTTATAATTTGTACACTGTTGCAATAGCATTAATGTTATAAATAAGAGGAAATAATGGCTAATAATTCTATGCTATATAACGAATATCAATTAGTTGATACTCAAAAAGATAAATACTTGACTTTTCAGTTGGCAAGCGAGCATTATGCTATAGAAATCAAGCATGTTACCGAAATTATCGGTATGCAGGACATAACGGAAGTTCCCGATTTAGCAATTTATATAAAAGGTGTAATTAATCTTAGAGGAAAGGTAATTCCTGTGATTGATGTAAGGCTACGCTTCTTACTTGAAGAACGTCAATATGACAACCGGACTTGTATTATCATAATAAATTTAAACGGAACCATGGCCGGACTAATTGTTGATGAAGTCTCTGAAGTAACTATTATTCCGGAAGACCAAATTGATTCTGCTCCAAAAACAATGAAAGGGACTAAAAGCCGTTTTATAAAGGGATTTGGTAAAGCAGGTACAAAAGTAAAAATGTTACTTGACATAGATAAATTTCTAAATGATGATGAAATGACAGAACTTGAAAATATAGAAGCATGAATATAAATAAAATGTTAATTAAAACCGACAAACAAATATGAACTATTTAATAGTAGATGATGCCCCAACTATGCGACGAATTGTAGTTAATTCTCTGGCTGCTTATGGGGATAGCAATGTAATAGAAGCATCGGACGGGATTGAAGCATTAACTAAATTAAGAAACCCAAATAATAAAATAAATTTTGTTATTACCGATTGGAATATGCCGAATATGAACGGTATAGAACTGATTAAAATAATAAGAAAAGACCAGAATCTAAAGGATTTACCTATAATATTAGTTACTACTCGTGGCGACAAAACTGACCTAATCGAAGCTTTGAAAATCGGGATAGATAATTATATTGTTAAGCCATTTTCGCCGAGTACCCTAAAAGAAAAAATTGATGCAGTAAAAGAAAAAAAATTGATGCTATATTTGTAATATTTAATAAAATTCAAGAGAGCAATATGAAATATTTAATTATAATGGCAATACTACTAAGTAGTATTACTTTGCAATGCCAGCAATTAGTAAAAAATCAAAATGTAGTGATTTATAATCAAAACATTGGCGTAGTCCGCGAAGTTAGAGAGATGGAAATAAAAAAAGGAATTAATAATTATTCCTTTACCAATATACCTGACAAAATTTCACCCACCAGCGTTAAAATCAAATTAGACGGTGAAGTATTAGAGCAAAACTATAAATATGACCTTGCCAGCGTCAGTAAGATATTGCTTAAATATATTAACAAAGAAATCATGTTAGTCGGTAAAAACACAGTAACCGGTAAATTATTGAGTATTAATTATAATCAGATTGTAATTCAACAGAAAGATGGCGGACTGATATTACTTAACGATATTAAAGATTATCAAATATCTGTCTCTGAGCTACCAGCCGGATTTGTTACTCAGCCTACATTAGACTGGCTAATAAGTGCTGAAAAAGATAAAAAACAGGATGTTGAAATTACTTACCAAACAGAAGGATTGAACTGGCATACCGAATATGTAGCCCTATTAAACGAAAATGATTTACAGTTAGATATTAATGCTTGGATTTCGCTTGAAAATTATTCTGGTATTACTTATACAAATGCCAATCTACAATTGATTGCCGGAGATATAAATAGAGTCCAAAGTAATCAGAGAGAAGACAGAGGAGTTGGTGAAGGCTATAGAGTTGCTATGGTAGGGTCTGCAAGTATAGAGAGTGTTCCTGTTTTCGAGTATCATTTGTATGACATAAAAAATCCGACAACTATTGCCAATAACGAAATCAAACAGATTTCGATGTTCGACGTAGCTGGAGTACAAACAAAAAAAGAATACTCATATAATTGCATGGAAAATGCCGAGAAAGCTAACCCAACTGTAATCATAAAATTTGAAAACAATGAAAAAAACAATTTGGGCATTCCACTGCCAATGGGCAAAGTCAGTGTATTTAAAAAAAGCACAAAAGGAAACATTTTAGTAGGAGAAGACGGTATCAGTCACACTCCGAAAAATGAAACTGTAAAGCTTGAAGTAGGTAAAGCATTTGATATTGTTATTGATGAAGTGATGGGCAATCCCAGAAATATTTCAAATAATTATACCGAATATATTTCCGAAATTGAAATCCGAAACCGCAAAGACGAAGATATTGAAGTGAATGTATCTAAATATATCTGGGGAGATGTCGAGATAATAGAATCTACTTACAAAGTTTCGGAGCAAAAAGGAAAACAGTATATTTTTAAAGTACCGGTTAAAAAAGATTCTGTTCAGAAATTTGTGATAAAGTACAGAGTAAAATCCTAATTCTTTTTATGATTTACTATTTGAAATTATTAAAAAAGGGCACTTCGCTATTTTGTGTAGTTGGTGCCCGGAGACTTTCATTCTACCAATATTCAATAGCTAACGATGTTGGAAGACCAACCGCACTACGCAGAGCATAGTAAGGAGACGTGCCAATTCCTATTTCCTACTTTCAACTTTACGAACTTTATAACTTCCATTCTACCAATATTCAACAGCTAACGCTATTGGAAGACCTGCCTTACTACGCAGAGCGTAGTAAGGAGACGAAAGGGAGTACCATATTCATTTTACCAATGTTCAACAGCTAACGCTGTTGGAAGAAAAATCCATACATGATCTTCAAGCCCTCCCCTTGGGGAGGGTTTGGGTGGGGTTGAAAGATTTTCACCCACCAGCCACACTACGCAGAGCGTAGTGCGGAGACGAAAGGGAGTGCCAAATTCATTTTACCAATGTTCAACAGCTAACGCTATTGGAAGAATAGAACCACTCCCTAATTCCAAATTCCGAAGAAAGTACCCATCCCGTCATCGCTTCGCGATGCCACCCCTCCTTTTGGAGGGGAATTTGAAGAATAGTTGATACATGATGGCTTTTCTACCAATATTCAACAGCTAACGCTATTGGAAGAATAGAACCACTTCCTAATTCCAAATTCCGAAGAAAGTACCCACCCCGTCATCGCTTCGCGATGCCACCCCTCCTTTTGGAGGGGAATTTGAAGATTAGTCACTACATGACTTTTCTACCAATGTTCAACAGCTAACGCTGTTGGAAGAAAAGAACCTATTTCCTAATATCTATCCCCGAACCCCGAAAAAAGAAACACCCCGTCATCGCTTCGCGATGCCACCCCTCCAATGGATGGGAATTTGAAGAATAGTTGCTACCTACCAATATTCAACAATTAGCACTATTGGAAGAATAGAACCACTCCCTAATTCCAAATTCCGAAGAAAGTACCCACCCCGTCATCGCTTCGCGATGCCACCCCTCCTTTTGGAGGGGAATTTAAAGATTAGTCACTACATGACTTTACTACCAATATTCAACAGCTAACGCTGTTGGAAGAAAAGAATCGATCAACTTCCTACTTTATAACTTTCATTCTACCAATATTCAACATCTAACGATGTTGGAAGAAAAATCCATACATGATCTTCAAGCCCTCCCCTTGGGGAGGGTTTGGGTGGGGTTGAAAGATTTCCAGCCACCCTCCCTACTACGCAGAGCGTAGTGCGGAGACGTGCAAATTCCTAAATCCTATTTCCAACTTCCTCTTCACAGTCACCAAACACTAGTCACCAGACACTACTCCCCACTTCACAAATTTATAACTTTACAAATTTCGAGAAATAAGAATTACTATTGATTTTATATTTAATTAAATAAATCCCACTGTTTAACTCGTTAACATTGATTTTTGTAAATTTACCGTTATACTCAACATTAGTTTGTGAACTTACATCTTTTCCTTCCGAATTAAATATTGTAATTTCATCATACAACTCTTCGTTATCGATAATTAGGTAATTTGTTACCGGATTAGGAAATATTTTTATTTCATTTTTGTCAATTTCATTAACCGAGGAAACTTTGTTTGTGGCACCGGGTGTACCTAAGTTAAATAAAGAAACCCAGCTCGAAGCAAGGGCATTATCTAAATAAGGTGAAATTAATTGCAGAGTGGCTCCACTACCGTTAGCATTAATATCCCAAGGTAATACTGACAAATAGGTAAGTGAATCAACTATATTTCCGTATTTGTCGAGTAAAGCGATGTATTCGCCCTGTGAACTCAGTCCGAAATTAAAATTACCTATAGATTTAGTAACATTAGGATAAACAGCTCCGAAACTTGCCAATTTCTCAGACAAAACCAAGTATTCTTTGCGTTTTAAAATTGTGTTATTCGGTATAACAAATAGATGTGTAGGGTCGCTATCTCTGAATGTCCAAGCAGATATATCAATATCGTTTTCAGAATAATTATAAATTTCTATCCAGTCATCAGCTTTAAAATTTGGAGAGGAATTATAATTTATTTCGTTAATTACCACATAATTTGTTGAATGACTATAAGGGTAGCATCCCATATCTTTGCGAGTACCGTCCGGATCTGTTCCAGTGGAAGGATTTCCGGCATCTATGCATGGCGAATTTACTTTTAGATTAAAGTCTGCTAATTCAGAGTTAACAAACTCAGGATTAGCAAATACATTACCGGTACCAGGTATTAGCTCTTTATCTGAAAGTGAATAACTTACATTAATAGTAGATACATTATCTTTATAGACCGACAAATCAGTTGGGCTTGAAAGTATGCAATTAACTACATTTAATGAAGGAGGCGTTGAAGTCTCCAATGGCTGATTTGCATGTAAATTGTAAATATTTTTATAGAAAGTATTATTAATTACATCGGCAGTAGAACCGTTTTTTGCACTAACGCCACCTCCACGGCAATAACTAATCATATTATTTTTAATAGTAATATTTGATGAGCCAATGCCTTCAAGGTCACCGGAAGATATACCTTTATCATTAATATTTGTAATTACATTATTTTCAATCAAAATATCGGTACAATTATTCATATCAATACCATCATCACCTGAATCGAATAATTTATTATTAGAAATAACACTAGAGGAGCAGGCTATGATTTCAATATCATCATTAAAACAACTTATAGTATTATTCTGTATATCGCATTTAGAATAAAATGCAATTAGTCCCTCGCCACTATAATTTCCTTTTACAGTATTATTATTAAAATCCAAATTAGATTCATGAATATCTACTATTATACCCGGTAAATTTCTGTTATTTTGAATATTACAATGCGAATAAGTAACCTTGTCTGTTCTAACCGCCATATTTCTAATATTTGTAAAATCACAATGTATAAATTCACAATTATTCTTTGAATCTTCAATTTTAACCTCATTATAATATTCAAAGTAAGAATTTGTGCTTAGTTTAATTGGTTCGGCAGATGTACCGACAAAGCTTAATTTCCCGTTTACATATAATTTAGTATTGTCATTAAAAAATATTTCAACACCCGGCTGAGCAGTAATTGAAGCATTAGACTTAACTTTTACTATACAGTCAATATAATACGGAGAATTAGCTTTAGTCATTACATAGTTATTCTCAATAGAACAGGGAACTATCGTACCGTTTTTATAGACGAACCAGTTAAAATTCTCATAGCCTTCGATTGAGAAATTGCCATCAATTGCCTCAACTTTCCAGAAATACTTTTTATTATTTTCGAGTTGAGTATAAATCGTCAAAGTAGTATCAATAATATTATCATAAATAACTGTTTTTTCGTTAGCATATAGTTTATCTGTGCTAATATAAAATTTATATTTAACCTGTCTGCCGGTATTACTATTTGATGACTGCCATTTAAAAACCGGAGTACCGACAATAGTATTATTCATAGGATAAGCTCTAAACATAGTAGGGCAGCTGTCTAATTGCATTTTTAATTCTTCATAGCGTTCTCGAATATAGTACTTATCATAGTCAATAGCAGCGAGCCACTTAGCTTCATCAGTATTATCGCAAGTATCTTCTAATACGGCATCATGGATAAAATTCTGCAAGCTGTCGATAATCGGATATAAGTAAGCCGTAGTATATATAGTACTTGCTAATTCTACGGCTTTTGCTTTTAAATCCGTAAATACTTTAGGGTTCCATATAGCTTTTTCTAAATAAGGATTATCCTGCCAATATCGCTCTGTACTAAGGTCGAATTTTCTATTTAAATTATTTTTACTTAGAGTTTTATCTAAATCCCAGGGTAGCATCAACCATTTACCATTAGCATCCGCTTGATGATACATATAATAATTATGATAGTAAGTACTTCCGTTTAATAATAACCAGTTAAGAGTAATCATTTTTAGCATGTTCTCGTAGTCAAAAGTCTTTTGAGCAAAATCATAATATGAGCTTTGAGATGCATCGGCAATATCATTTACCAATTGCATTAAATCATCTGATGTAGCAGCAGAACCGGTTTTCTTCTCCCACATCAGCATATTGTCAACTATGTTTAGGCATGCCCCCTCACCGGTTGCTTTATAAAGATTAGCATTTTCATTCATTCCTCTTGATGTAAGAAACTGCTCGTCAACATTTTCGGTTCTATTAAATAAGCCTATAAATTTACCGTTGATATATAGTTTAGCAAAATCCGTCTCGAAGCAAGGCACACCGGCTTCTCTGAATACTCTTGAGCACAATGAAGAACGAATATATGAAGGGTCTTCAAATTCAGCATTAAAATTAAGAGCAAATCTTCCATTTTCGAATGGAGTGTTATTGAATTTGAGTTTTAAGGATTTCTTTTTAAAAGCACGAGTGCCGTCTCCCCTAATTCTTAAATTCAAATCTTCCCAAACTTGATTATTATAAGTCAGCTTAGCAGTTACATATATATCTTCGGAGAAATTTAGCATTATTGAATCGTAATCGCTTTGTTTACACTCGATATAATACTCTTTTACGGAAGCAAATAAAATATTTGTATTAAAACTTGTAAAAATGATCAAAAACAAAAAAAATAATTTGTTAATTAGCGAACTTTTCTCTAAATTAGCCTTTGCGATATGTGTGTTATCTGTTTTCATTGCATTCTTTATAATGTGAACAATATTGATTATTCAAATTTAATAGATAAAAGTCAAATTACAAAACAATTTAAGTAAAAAAATATTTGTTTTTGAAATTTTTTTTCAATATTTTTAGTTTTTCTTTTTAAAATGATATTTAAAATAAAATATAGGGAAATATGAATAAGCCATTTATACTTGTAGTAGATGATAACAAAATCACAACTAAACTACTTCGCAGATATTTAGAAGCCAATGGATATGAAGCTTTAGAGGCTTACGATGGTATAGACTGTTTGGAAAAGGTTGATTTAAGGCAACCCGATGCCATAGTATTAGACGTTATGATGCCTCGCCTTGATGGATACGAGACATCAAAACGCCTTAAATCAAACGAGGCTACAAAGCATATACCTGTAGTTATAGTAACGGCTCTTAACGACGTAGCTAATCAAATCAAATCGATAGAAGCTGGTGCCGATGACTTCTTAAGCAAACCGATTGAAGAAAAGCTATTAATTGCAAAAGTAAAGCTACTATCATCTTTAAACATCGAAAATAAAAAAGTTATCGCTTTATCTTCAGCTATTGAAAAGCAAAAAGCCGGCAATTATGACATCGCATCAAAAACAATTGATGAGATTTATGATGAATCTGGAATATAGCTCTAATAAAAAAGAGTTCGTAACTATTGAATCAGTAAAACCCGTCTCAAAATGACAATTGCCATTATCAATATAAGTCTATGGCAAAACAGTAGATTATTCACTTTTTTGTAATTCAACCTGACGTTAAACCGTCAGGTTGAAATTTCATATTATATTATTCAATAGTATATGAATTAAATCTATAGTAAAACTATCGATTTTTGATTTCTTAGTTACTCAACCCAACGCCTAATTATATGTTTTATAAGCATTTATAATATTTACAATTATTCTATTAAAGAACTAAAAATACTTATTGTGGACTTTTGCAAAAGACTTAATTTGTTTTTTATTGAGTTTTCAAATGTGCCTAAATAATTTAAGAAATTGAACTGTGGACTATAGCCAAGATATAAACTTTATCATCAATAGATTTGATAATTATTTTATATGCAGAATGCTTCATTTCATAATAATCCGTGCCAGGTATATCATAATACTTAGTTACATTAAGCGGGAATTTTGTTAGCTTTTCTATTGATGTAATTAGTATGCTTATTCTGGATTTAGCATCATCTGAATTGCGAATATAAGCAAATATATTCTCTAAATCATTGTGAGCAGATTGAGTCCATATTATTTGCTTATCCATAGCTCCACCATTTTGTTAATTTCTGAATTCGGGATTAAATTGTCGTGTAATATATCATATTCAGCGGCTCGAAGCTTATCGAACACAAATAACTTATACATAATGTCCTCAATATCAAATTCTTGAGGCATAGTCTCGAGCAGTTTCTCTATTTCGCTTTTTAACGCAATCATTATTTTATAAATAAGTTAGTAAAGATAAAATTAGATAAATACAAATAGTATAACTCATCAATATTAAATATTTTGTTTTCGTTATTGTTAAGCTAATAATCAGACAAACAGATGCTTATTATTTTTCAAATGGTCATACATTAGTTTTCTTGCTCTGAAAAGATGTGCCTTAACCGTACCAATCGGAATATTCAATCTTTCGGCAATTTCATTATATTCGAGATCTTCTTCGTGTCTTAATTTTAATATCAGCTTATAATTAGGAGGTAATTTCTCGAAAGCATCATTTAAAGTCCTTTTTTTCTCATCATTAAGCACTTTTATATCCGGCATAAAGCTGTCGTCAATAATCTCCATTTCTTCTTCGTCGTCAGAATCATGAGATTTTACATTCAAAGATATAACCTGAAACCTCTTTTTCCTTAAAAAGTCAATGCAATTGTTTGAAGCAATCCTATATAACCAAGCAGAGAATGAATATCCGAATTGGAAAGAGCTTAAAGCATTATAAGCTTTAATAAATGTCTCTTGTGTAATATCTTCTACATCTTCTTCATTTTTGACCATACGACGCACTAAAGAAATAACAATTGATTTGTACTTCTTCTGCAGATAATTGAAGCCTGTATTATCTCCCGAGAGGCATTTTTTAATCGCCTCAATATCTTCTTCTTGTGTTGTATTTGTATTATTAACTGCTTTCATTTACTTTTCGCTAAATTCATCTTTTAAGGCAGATAAAAGTTCAGCTAATTTATTCTTATTAGAGCTGACACTATTAGAAAACTCAGATAAAACAGCTTCTTCGTCAATTGAAATTTCTTCAACCGATTCTTTATTATATGTATCAGCATTAATTTCGACATCTACATGCTGTTGAGCTATTGGTTGTTGAATAATTGGCTGTTGAATAATATTATCGCCATCTAAATCAAATCCGTACATAGATAAATCAATTTCACCTTCACTAAGTGAATTATCAGAGTCTATAATCACATTAGTATTTGTAGGTTCCATTTCCTTGACTATTCCTAAGGTAATTGACTCGTTAATTTCTTCAGAAATAGTATCAGCAATTTCTTTAGTAAAAGATGAAAGAGACATGTCAATATTGTCTTTTGTAACTGATTCTTCATCGAGATTTTCAAAATCAACTAAATCAATGCTATCATCGGCAGTCAAATTATCATATTCATCTATTAAATGAATTTCTTTATCAATATCAATCGACTCAGGAATTTCAATATTTTGAGTAAACTCAGTATTAAACTCAAAATTATTAGTTAGATTAAAATCCTTTATCGTATCCGGCTCTGTGCCATAATCCTCTCCTTCCGAATAATATGCTTCTTCGGAAATATCGTGTGTAGATTGATTTTTGCTAAGATTTTCCTTTAGCGAAAGAGCCATATTTAGATAATTGCTATTTGCCTGCTCGATTTCTTTAGTAACTTTAGTTACTTTATCATCATCGGAACCATATAAATTATCAGCATCATAGAGAGATTTATAGATGAACCCGAGTAGGTATTTTTTTGATATAAGAAGTAATTCTCCAGAGCGGAACATTTGTTCTAATTTAGTCGATAAATTGAATAAATTCTTATCATCAAAATAGATAATTACAGCTTCAATTGGAATTTTAGCGGTGTCTTTATGTTCAGCTTCAGAATTGAAGAAGATAAATAGCGGACTCATCAGTTGCACAAATTCTTCAGGGCTAAGGGATTGAATTTTCTCGTTATCAATTTCACTTATAATTTTATCAAATTCTGAAATCGGTATCAGATCCATCGAGGATTTAATCAAATTTTTACGTTGTACATGCTCAATAAATCCGTCAGCAATATATTTATTATCAAAGAGATAATTAAGTCTCTTAATAATTTCGTGATAAGTCTTAGTCTGCTCCCAGCGGTAAACAAACCATTTAATGGCAGTACGAGGGCGGCAGAGCATATTTAATCTGGTTTTTACGGCAGAATTAATAACCTGCGGAAGTGTCAGCGATGAAAATCGGGCATTTTTCTTATAAAGTTCATCAAGCTGTTTAAGGAAAGCATTCAGCTTAGGGTCGTCAATATTAAATCTCTGATTTGACGAACGAGCTATTTGTTCTTCATATATCCACCAATCAACTTCAGCCGAAAAATAAACCTTAAACGACTGTTCAATTTTTGGATTAAACAGTATAGAATACAGATTAACATATTCATCGGATAGGTTAAGCTGCTCGGCAAGTAATTGTTCTTTTTGTTCCAAATATTTTTCAAACATTTTATTATATTCTGTTTTGTCCGTAAATAGATATGCAAAATAATATTATTTATCAAAAAAGTAAAGCATAATTTTGAATTATTCAAATATATTTTGTAAAACGCCTTAATTAGCATAATACCGACTAAAGAAATCTTGTTTATTCAAATAATTTTTGTTATTTTGAAATGACTAAAATTTATCACAGAGAAAAATATATTATTATGAGTTATCATTTTTTTGTTTTAAAAATAATTTTTGCAATTATATTATTGAAATAATGGCAACTCAAAATTGAAACTATTTGATAATATGATTTGTTTATTTACGTTTTAGTTGTTAAATTGATTCTTCTAAATATAGCAAATAAGTTTTATTTTTTATAATAATTAAAATGGAAATATGAGGAAACACTTAATAAAAACAATATTTAATCTGTTAGCCAATTTCAATATCACTGTAGAAAAGATGAAAGATATTAATGAAATCAAACAATTAATAAGTAAATTAAGACCTTTTAAAACAGATAAAGAACTAATTAGATTAGGAGCCGAAGAAGATGGCGGATATTTGGTTCCTGATGATTTAGAAGGAATTGAAGCATGTTTTTCACCAGGAGTAGGTCCGATTAGCGAATTTGAAACTGATTGCCTAAAGTATGGTATGCAGGTATTTCTTGCTGATTACTCAGTGGATAAACTACCATCAAATAATCCCAATTTAAATTTTTTAAAAAAGTTTATCGGTCCAAACAGCATCGACAATTTTATTTCTCTTAATGACTGGATTTATGAAAGCATAGAAAATACAGACTCTGATTTGCTTTTACAGATGGATATCGAAGGGGCTGAATATTTATCGATTATTGGCATGTCAGATTCTTTATTGAATAGATTTAGAATTATGGTGATTGAATTTCACGGACTGTTCAAGCTATGGAATGATGATTTTTATTCTATGGCAGAAGCAACATTTTCGAAAATCCTGAAAAATCATACTTGCGTTCATATTCACCCGAATACTAATTGTGGAATTAATAGCAGATTAGGAATTGATATACCTAATGTCTTAGAATTTACATTTTTAAGAAATGATAGAATCCATGAAAAGGAATCTCAATTAAAGTTTCCTCACAAATTGGACAGAGCCAATACAATCGGTGGTAAACAATTTAAATTACCGGAAATCTGGTATAAAGGGTAATATATATTTCGTAAATAAAATATTTTTAGTAAAATGTTAATAGTTAAACGAGAAATATTAAGCAATAATTGGATCAGATTATATTTACTAAAAATATCAATACAATGATAAAAATAACTATTATTTTTAGTAATATTTAGTTAAATTTGAAAACTAATGTATAACAATTATTTTGATAATTATGCTTAATGAAATCAAAAGTTTAAAAGAAACAATCAATAAAAGATTAGATGAGATAAAGACTTTAATTGACCTTGAGAATTTTAGGCTCGAATTTTTAGTAAAAAAAGGTAGCCTTCAGACTCTTGTTGATAAATTAAAAGATGTTTCCAAGGAGGAGAAACCCGCGATAGGCAAAGAATTAAACATATTAAAGGGCGGTGTCGAGAAACGCTTCAATGAAATCAGGGAAGCTATTTCCTCAAGTGCAGACCAAATATCTGATATTGACATAAGTCTTCCCGGCAGACGCAACTTCAAGGGTTCCGTTCATCCGGTTAATCAGACATTAAATCAAATGATAGATATATTCGTAGAGATGGGCTTCTCTATAGCCGAGGGACCCGATATTGAAGACGGATTCCACAATTTTGATGCACTAAATTTCGCTCCCGACCATCCGGCTCGTGATATGCAGGATACATTTTTTATGAAGAGTGAAGATGAGTTGGTTTTGCGTACACACACTTCACCTGTTCAGATTAGAGTAATGAAGTCAACAACGCCTCCGATTAGAGTAATTATGCCGGGTAGAGTTTATCGTAATGAAGCGATTAATGCCCGCTCTCTTGCAGAGTTTCATCAGATAGAAGGTCTTTATATTGATAAAAAAGTTAGCCTTGCCGAACTTAAAAGTACTTTGATGATATTTGCCAAGAAGATGTATGGCGAAAATTCTCAATTCAGATTTCGTCCTTCATACTTTCCTTTTACTGAACCAAGTGCAGAACTTGACATATCTTGCTTCATCTGTGGCGGGAAGGGATGTAGAATTTGTAAGCACTCCGGCTGGCTCGAAATTGCAGGTTGCGGAATGGTTCACCCGAATGTACTAAGAGCCGGAGGAATTGATGCCGAAGTATATTCAGGCTATGCTTTCGGTTTCGGTATTGAGAGGGTAACATTACTCCGTACCGGGCTTGATGACATTCGTTTGCTATATGAAAATGATACTCGAGTATTGAATCAATTATATTAGTAAATAATTATTTTGAATTATAATAAGCTTCTGAAAACTTTAAAGATTTCGGAAGCTTTATTTTAAATGAAAGACTATTTTTATTCGTCTTAGAATAATATAAAATGTTGAATTAAATAAATCAAAGCTATGACAACTGGAGAAAGATATATAAACCCGTTTACCGACTTCGGATTTAAGAGATTATTCGGCACCGAAGCCAATAAAGATTTGCTAATTGATTTTCTTAATGAATTAATTAAAGAGCAGGGTAAGATTTGCGATTTGACATATTTACAAAATGAGCAAATTGGACGCTCCGAGTATGACCGCAGAGCCATTTTTGATATTTTTTGCGAAAACGAAAAAGGTGAAAAATTTATAGTTGAAATGCAAAAAGCTAAACAGAATTTTTTTAAAGACAGAACTGTTTATTATTCATCTTTTCCTGTTCAACAGCAGGCACAGACCGGTTCGGTATGGAATTTTGAATTGAAAGCCGTTTATACTATAGGAATTCTTGATTTTGTCTTTGACGAGAATAAAAACAATAAAGAATACTTTCATCATGAAGTTAAGCTTATGGAGACTACTAAAAAAGAAGTATTCTATGATAAGCTTACATTTATATTTATTGAGATGCCGAAATTCAATAAAACAGAATCAGAGCTAAAAACTCGATTCGATAAATGGCTGTATATTCTGAAGCATTTACCTGCTTTTGAAGAACGCCCACAAAAATTAAAAGAAAGAATATTTTCAAAATTATTCAAAGAAGCTGAAATTGCAAAATTCAATAAAATAGAAATTGCTAATTATGATGATTCACTTAAAGTATATAGAGATTTGAACAATGTAATGAATACTGCCATTGAGAATGCTCAAAAAGTAGGCATGGAAAAAGGTTATGCCAAAGGGATGCAAAAAGGTATTGAAGAAGGTATTGAAAAAGGAATAGAAAAAGGAATAGAAAAAGGCATGGAAAAAGGAAAAACAGAAATTGTAATTAGTAGTTATAAAGCTAATTTACCATTAGAAACAATAGCTTTAATAACTAAACTAAGCATTGAGGATATAAAAAAGATACTTGAGTTTAATAAAGTGAAATAACTTTTAAAACCAAATCAAAGCCCCAAGATATTCTTAGGGCTTTATTATAAATTGCTATTTACTCTTATTCGGATATGGTGGTACATTTGGTATTTGAGTTTTAGTATTTTTAGGAATTTCTTCCAATATTACTTCAATTGCTTTATCCAATTGTTCGTCTATTCCAATAAATTCTTTTGCAGGGTCGTTCTCAATTTCGATATCGGGATTCATTCCTACACCTTCCAATATCCAAGTTCCGTCAGCTCCAAAATTTGCAAATTCGGGTCGGTTCAGATAGCCCCCGTCTATCAGTGGCAGAGACCCACGGATACCGATTACTCCTCCCCAGCTTCTCTTTCCGATAATTTTACCGAGACCGTAAGCATGAAACTGATAAGGGAAGAGGTCGCCGTCGCTCATAGACAATTGATTAATCAGCATAACCATTGGGCCGGTCATAACTGCCGACGGATTAGTAAATACTGTTTCTTGATTACGAGCATTTTTGGCTACGGCAAGGATGCGTCTTAATCTCTCAATAATCATCGGTGAAACATTTCCGCCACCATTACCTCTGTCGTCAATTATTAGGGCTGATTTACGAACTTGCGGATAGAAATACTTAACAAATTCGTTTAGTCCGTCCATACTCATATCGGGAATGTGAATATAGCCGACTTGTCCGTTAGTCTTTTTTTCAACATATCGGCGGTTATTCTCTACCCAATTGAAGTAAACGAGACCGCTCTCGCTACTAATTGTCTTAACTATATAATCTTTTGCTCCGTTTTTATTTGGTTTTGAATTAATAGTCAACTTCACAAAATTGTTCGGTTTATTAATTAATGCAACGTATGGACTGTATTTGCCTGAAAGTGGAATATCATCTATTGCAATTAGATAATCGCCAACATTTATATTCACTCCGGCTTCGGTTAACGGGGAGCGTGTGTTTTCTTCCCAATTTCTACCTTCATAAATTGATTTTATTCTGTAAGAACCACTATTATCCAATTCAAATTTTGCACCGAGCAGTCCAAGCGGTTTTTCATTTGCTTGAGGTTTATCACCTCCCCCTACATACGCATGACCAATATTAAGCTCGCCGATAAGTTCTCCGATTACATAAGTTAAGTCTGAGCGGTGCCTTACTTTCAGCAATAGTCTGGAATATCTATCTTTCATTATATTCCAATCAACTCCGTGCATATTGGAGTCATAAAAGAAATCTCTCATCTGCCTCCAGCATTCATCAAATATTTGATTCCACTCCTGCTTATGACTGATATTCATATTCATAGAGGATAAATCCAATTTCCCTTCACCGGCTTTGATTTGAGCTTTTACTTCCGAGATATAGTATTCGCCGTTTATATTAAAAGCAATTTTTTTATTATCGGCACTAAAGACATAGTTACCGACTTCACCGACTTCTTTTTCATCTTTTTCTTTTAAATCAAAAACGAACAATTTTGGCGAATTGCCTTTGATTACCTTAGTATAATAAAGCTTATCTTTAATTGATTTAAGTCCCAAATATTCACCATTTTGAACAGGAAATTCAATAATTCGCGTTTTTAAGTTTTCCAAATCAATTTTTAAAGTGCTGTCTATGTCCTGCTTTTCTTTTTTTGCTTTTGATTTCTTTTTTTCGGGTTTATCAGCTACATCGTCATCAATTAATTCATCAATAGCAAGTATATTATTGTGTTTCTCCTCGATAACAAAAGGATTTTTGCCATCTTTCTCTAAAATATAAGCATAGATTTTTGCCATATTAGAATAAGAATAATTCCATTCAAATTCTCCTACTTCAGGGCTGAAAGTTCTTTTAGATACAAAGTATAATAGTTTTCCGTCCTGCGAAAATTCAGGATTATACGACTCAAAGTATTCATCGGTAATTTGAGTCTTTTCCTTTGTAGCTAAAGAATATAAAAATAAAACAGGCGTTTGATTATTGATATTATCATTATATACTACCCATTTGGAATCGGGAGACCATTTATAGGAGCGGATTTCCCACTGCTTTGATTTAGTGATTAGCTCAGCCTTACCAGTCTCTATATCAATATAATATAGTTGATTTAGCTTGTCCGAACAAAGCAAATAGCGACTATTTGGCGACCAGTCAAGCTCATATCTATATGATTTAGCATCATTGGTAAGCTTAGTTTTGTCTGTCCCGTTAGGTCTAATCAAATATACTTCTGTTTCGCCACTTTCATCACTGATATAGGCAATAAACCTGCCATCGGGGGAAATACAAGCATTACGATCGTGAGCATTCGATGATTTGGTTAAATTGTAAGTTACTCCTTTATCGGAAGGAACTCTGAAAATATCGCCTCTGGCAGACATCACCATATATGACGCATCTGGAGCAACATCGAAATTGTTAATGTATTTTTTAACATTAATAATTTCGTTTCTTGCCCAAATCGACTCATCATTAACAATAATTTCAATTTTTTTATAAGTATCGTTTTGAGGGTCTAATATATAAATATCTCCGCCATTTTCGAAGGATACATATTCATTAGTTGCTGATGGAAATTTAACATCATATTCGGTAAAATTTGTAATTTTGGTAACTTGTTTACTACTTGTTTCATACTTGAATAAATTCATAGTATGCTCTCTGTCTGATAAGAAATATACATTTCCTTTGCAATACATTGGAATAATGTCCTGAGCAGGATTATTTGTCAAATTTTCCGTAGTTTTGGTTTTAAAATTATATAGCCAGATATCATCTGCCTGCCCGCCTCTGTAATGCTTCCAAGTGCGATATTCTCTATAAATTCTATTATAGACCAAGCTGTTTTCGTCTGCTAAAAAATTTCCGAAACCGGCTCTCGGTAATGGAATCTGTTCAGGAAGACCGCCATCGAGACTGACAGTATATAATCTTCCGGCTAAAGAGTTCCATTCCTCATTTCTGGCTCTATAGAGAATTTTTTTAGAGTCGGCTGTCCACTGCATAATAATCTTAGCAGGTCCCATTCTTTCTCTACCCTTCATGTCCGGCAAATCGGGAGTATAAGTCAGCCTTATAGGCTCACCACCACTAATAGGCATATAATATATGTCATAATTACCGTCATATTCTGCAGTGAATGCAATAAATTTACCGTCCGGTGAAATTCTGGGGAATTCCTCAGTACCAGGGCTACTTGTTAACTTACGTGCAATCCCTCCATTAATTGAGCTGACATAAATATCGCCTGCCGATGAAAATACAATATATTGCGAATTTGCATTAGGATAACGCATCATTGCTCCGTCTTGAGCAAACAAATTTACTGATAGTAACAAGTAAATAATCATTCCAATTGTTTTTGCCATTTCTCTTCCCTATCTCATTTATTTATTATATTCCGTTTTAATAATTACCCCTATTACAAAAAAGGATATTGGTACTACTTATATAATTTTCTACAGGTGATGATACATTTCACATCAACCGGTAATATTAGCACGGGAGTAATTTGTTCTATTTTATATAGAAAATGAAATTATACTATTATATTCACTTTAATTATGGATAAATCAACTAATCTAACCTGCTTCGCAATGCACTTAAAGTAAGCCCTAAAAACTGAGCGGTTTTACTTTTATTTCCGTTGAACTTGTCAAGTGCCAATTGTACTATTTCTCTCTCTAATTCTTTAATATTAAAGGATTTTTCAGGTAGTTTGAATGTACCGGATTTTAATACATAACCTTCGCTTACATTAGTTAAACTATTAGAAGCTTTGATAATGGCTAAATGCTCGGGTCTGAGCTCAATTTCGTCATACAATAGTACAATTCTCTCAATTACATTTTTTAGCTCTCTTACATTGCCCATCCATTCGTAATCAGTCATAATCTTAATTGCATCTTTGCTGATAAATCTGAACTGTTTATTACGTTTTTGAGCAGTTTCTACTAAAAGCATTTGAGCTATAGCTGGAATGCTACTTTTTTGTTCTCTAAGTGATGGCAAAGAAAGCCAGCCGATTTTCAATCTATGATATAAATCCTGACGGAATTTCCCCTCAGCGACTAATTTATCAAGACCCCTATTAGTAGCGGCAACTACTCTGATATCTAATAGAATTGGCTTCTGCCCCCCAACTCGATAGAGCATTTTATCTTGAAGCACTCTTAATAATTTAGGCTGCATTTCTAAAGGCATATCACCGATTTCGTCAAGAAAAATGGTGCCTGTATGAGCCAATTCTAATTTGCCGGTCATGCCGGAATCTTTAGCCCCGGTGAAAGTGTGCCCTTCATAACCAAAGAGTTCGCTCTCGAACAAGCTTGGTGAAATAGCCGAGCAATTAATCGATATAAGTGGTGCTTTAGTTTCCTGATTGCTTCCAAAATGGACGATTTTCGCAATTACTTCTTTACCAGTCCCACTTTCCCCTTCGATCAATACCGGTATCGACCTATCATCATGGAATACCATAGCCATCGAGAATACTTCTTTTAATTCACGAGAAAATATTCCTATTTTTTCATCATTTGGTAAAGTAAAAAATGCCCCGTTATCTAAAAGATTTTTCCTTTGATTATATATTGATAATGCGTCTTTTTTATTATCGTCATCTTCGGCTTGATTTGGAGCATTAGCAGATTTCTGAATCTCTGCCAATCGCTTTTTTATAATCTCAGTCATTCTATTAACATCGACCGGTTTATATAAATAGTCGTAAGCTCCCTCTCTAAGAGCTTCTACAGCAGTATCAATTTCAGCAAAACCTGTAATTAATACAATAGCTGTGCTTTCTCCGCCGGGCATTTTTTTTATAGTTTTTAGTACTTCGAGACCATTTACATTTGGCATTTTTATATCAGAAATAACTAAATCAAAGTAATTTTCTTTAAAGGCATCTATAGCTTCACTTCCGTCTTGACACTGAGTAACTTCAAGACCTAACAGCCCTTTAATATATTTAGCCATCATATTTCTACTTAGATTTTCGTCGTCAACTAATAAAATTCTCACAATTATCCTCGATTAATATTACTTAATTATATTCTACTTTTTTAAATTGTATAGTAAATGTAGCTCCGAAATCAGAATTGTTTCTTGCACTGATTTTCGCTGCAAATCTATCTACAAACATTTTTACAATTGCCAAGCCTAAACCGGTACCCTCGTTTGGGTCTTTGGTTGAGAAGAAAGGGTCAAACAGCTTGATAGTTTCTATATCCGGCAGTCCGTGACCATTATCTGAAATTTCCAAATAGACAGATCTTGAGTCATGATAAGTTTTTATTTTTATCCATTTTTCTCTGTCATTTATTTTCTTCAATGCATGAGAGGCATTAATAATCAAATTGTTTACAATAAGCTCAATTTGAATCGGATTGGCATTAATAAAGAGTTCTTCTTCGGACGTAAACAATTTAAGTTTTATTTCCGAACTTTGTAATTTCTGACTGATTAAGGAAATGGCTTTATCTACGGCATTATTGATATTCATCGGAGCAAATTCTTTTTTATTTGGCTCTACCCAAAACGAACGCATGTGTTTAATAATTTCATCAATTCTATTTGCTGCCTCAGATATTCCTTCCAGCATTTCTGTCATCATTTCCGGCAATATCTTGTTTTGATGATTCCAAAACAAAATACCATCGGCACCCATTTTGATTGCATTTAAAGGTTGATTTATTTCGTGAGTAATACCACCGGCAATTACACCGATAGAGGCTAATAGTGCTGATCGGTCAATAATTCTGATAGCTTCGTTTTTTTGCTTTTCTGCATCATTAGTGATTTTCGATACATTTCGCAAATGCTCTTCGGCTTTTTTTCTTTCGGTAATGTCCATCACTGCTAATATTTGACCTTTATTTACATTCTGTATATCGATTGATTTAGCTAATAATAAACAAAGTATCTCTTCCCCATTATTTTTTAGAAGTTTAACTTCCGATGAACCGATACCTTTATCATTAATCTGCGAATATAGTCTTTCTCCAGAAAGCTTTGCATCTGCTTCTGATTTATAAAGTATTGTCAAGCTCTTATTTTTTAATTGGTCTTCTTTAAATCCGAATAATTTAAAAAAGGCATCATTTGCCCAGAGTAAGACTCTGTCTTTAGCCATACCTATTCCAATCGGAGAAGCAGATAGTATCGCCCTAAGAGTTTTTTCTGACTCTTGAAGTGCGAACTCTATCCTTTTTTTGGCGGAAATATCAATTCCAGAGACTATTACTCTTGCCCAATTATCTTCATATCCCGGAGAGATTGAGAACTTCCAATATCCGTATATCAAATTACCTTTGAAAGTACGCATAATGCTCTCTCCTTCGTAACGGAATTTCCCTTTAAACAGCTCAATAAATAATTTTTTTAGAGATGTAAAACTGTCATGTAAAAATACTTCTTTGTAATTATCAATAAAGTGTTCTTTGCTTTCAGCTTCAAAAAGCTCAATAGTATATTGGTTAATATCATTAATAATAATTTTAATTACATTATTATCTTCCTCGAAATGCAAGGCATCAATAAATGTATCAAAATCATTAATCCCAATACTCTTCATATTATCAAGGAAGCTCTTTACATCGGACAAATCAACTATCCAGTGAGATACCGGAGTATCCTCGAATAATGTTCTATATCTCTCTTCGCTTAGTTTCAATTCATTTTGAGCTTTATATATTTCAGTCAAATCTTTTGAAAATGCGGCAATTTTAATTACTTCTCCAGAATAATTAAAGATAGGATATACAGAATATTCATTGATTTTATCACCTACATATTCAATAAAAGTAGAGATTTGTCCTGTTTTAATTACTTCGTCAACTTTTTGATGCCTTTGTTCGGCTATATGTTTGGGTTGATAATCATAATAATTCCGACCGATAAGTTCTTGGACTGGTCTGCCGGAGCTAAGCCCAGCCGCATTATTAAGAGCTATTATTGTGCCGTTTGTCTCAAATAAGCCTATAGGGTCAACTGAAGCATTTAGTAAAGTGCGAATAGTTACCTCGCTGTCTCTAATGGCTACTTCCATTCTTTTACGCTCATTAATATCTATATGAGTACCGATAAATCTAATTGTTTTTCCTTCGGAATTAGTTTCAATTGCTTTTCCGCGAGAAAATACCCATTTATAAGTCCCATTTTTATTTTTCATTCTAACTTCAATAGAGATTAACTTTTCAATTCCATTGAGTACATTAGTCATTTTTTCTTTAATTAATTCAATATCATCAGGGTGAAGAAGTTGAAGAAAAACATCGAATGTATGCGGCAATTCGTCAGGAGCATAGCCCAGCATAGTGAACCATCTCGGGCTGAGATAATTGACTTCATAAGTCAAAGGATTTATATCCCACAATGCGTCATTGACGGACTCCATAGCCAGCCTTAATCTTTCTTCGGAATCTTTTAAAGCTTTTTGAGTTTTTGTAAGCTCGGTAATATTGCGATTAATAGCTCCAAGCATAAAGCCACGTTTGCTGATAATCTTAAATCCGACTTGCTGGACAGATATTCTATTACCGTCTTTAGAAAGCATTTCAAAATCGATTGGATAATTAAGCCAAGGTGCTTGCCCGTTAGCAAAAAAATTCTTAAATGACTTTTTATATAATTTATATTTTACATCATCTATGTCATCATTAAAAAACATTGCCTGCATATCCCAAATATTCTTACCGATGATTTCTTCAGCTTTATATCCGGTTATATCTTCCATAGCCTTATTCCATTCTACCATTATCCCGGCTTCATCAGTAAGTGTAATTCCGTCGTTAGAATATTCGAATAGGCTTCTAAATTTACTTTCGCTGTCTTTTATTTTTTCTTCTGCATTTTTAGTTTCGGTTATATCAACAAATGCTAACTGAAGAGCTCTACGCCCTCTGAAATTACAAGTAGAAGCAAAGACATCTAAGCAGCCTTGAGATAAGTCTTTTCTTTGTATCCTTGCGGAGTATCGGTTTAATCTTTTCTGGGTTTTGTCATAATCACAATTAATATAGCTATAAATTTGTTCATAATCCTCTGAATTAATAATCTGTTTCAAATTTAATTCCGAGAAATTGACTATTTCTTCCTTAGAATACCCAAGCAAATCAGTTACGGCATCATTAGCAAATACAATTTTTTCGTCTTGTATTACTATAAGCCCCTGAATTGAATTTTCAACTATTGCTTTGTAAGCTTCCTCTGTATTTTTTTGTAAAGTAATATCTCTGATAGAGACAACTACCGCAATCGGGGTACTAATATTATGTTCAAATATCGGTTCAGTATTTACACTAAGCCATTTTATTTCATCTTTAATTAGCTCAACCCCCATAATTACATCAGTTTTAGCTATACCGGTTTTATACGTTACTATAGCAGGATAGTTTGACATAATAAAAGCTTCACCCATTTCATCAAATACCTTGATATTTTTATCAAATGGTGATTTGCCTAATAGATTAGTGGAATTAATGCCAAGTATTTTTTCAGCAGAAGGATTGCAAGTTTCAATTTTCATTTCGGAATTAATCAGTAAAATACCTTCATTAAGTGAAGTAACCAATGAGCGGTACCTTAGCTCGCTTTCTTTTAAGCGTTTTTCCATTGAATATTTATATAATGCCATTTCTACGGAAGCTCGTATATCTTTTTCTTCAAAAGGTTTAATAATAAAACCCGACGGGTGTGTTAGCTTTGCTCTGTCAATAGTCTCGGAATCATCCATATTAGATACGTAAAGAATAGGCAAGTCATATTTGCTGTTAATTTTAGCAGCTGTTTCTATACCATCTAAGTCTCCGTCAATTTTTATATCCATAGTAATCAGATGCGGAACTTGTCTGCCCAATATCTCAAAAGTTTCCCTTGATGAACTGGCTACACCGATAACGTTATAATTCAATTTCTCAAATATTGTCCTTAATGCTCTTGAAATTGAAATTTCGTCATCAACTATCAAAATGTTTATTTTGTCCATATCTCACCCCGGATTTGTATTCTTCATTATAATATATTATCGGATAACACTAACATTTATTGGTAATGTTTTTTTATTTTTTTATATTTGTACTTTATAATTTTCAAAAATAAAAAGTAAAAATACAATGCAATTATCTAAAAGTAAATATAACAAATTCTTTCTAATAATAATAACAATTTTTTGTGTTTCCTGTGGGATATTTGAAGATAAAAAGGAGCATTTTGCAAATACATATAGATTAGTTTTAATCAACAGAGAATTGGAACCCGACAGCTTAACCGCTTCGCGGAAAATGCTTGAAATATTAGAGCAAAATGGCTATGACATCGATACATTTCGGGAGCAGTATTCGGATCTGGCAAAAAACAATCCAACGGAATTCTTTAGAATGCTTGATACTATGCGTGCAGGAATTCAAAAAGAAATCGTTAATATGAAATCAAAAAAATAAAAAAAGCGAGCCTTATCAGACCCGCCTTTGTCTTGTATCCCAATATTGGAGATAGGGAAATTTATCATTACTTGATAAAAAAAAGCTTACTGTCTCCCGCCAAAAGTGACTGTAAAATCTTTTGATAAAACCGATTTACAAAAATTTCAATCACTCTATGTTACCTGTCCCCACGCTAAAGCGTGGGGTTGAATGAAAGTATAATTTTAATTCCTTTTAGTTGTCAATTGAGGCTGTATAAAAAGTTGTCATTCTGAACGAAGTGAAGAATCCAGATAAAGCTAACTTGTTGATATTTCTGGTTTTTTCGTTACACTAAGAATGATGATTTGGCAATATTATTACTTTTTAGACAAACTCTTGATTGAATGATATTATTTGATAACGCTAATGGCTTTGCTTGCAATACCATTATTAGTAATTACTTGAATATAATACATTCCGCTGGTTAATTCTTTAGTATCGAAAACAAATTGATAATAGCCTTGATTTTGAATCAAATTTTCTGCTATTGTCTGAACTAATACACCACTCTGAGCAAAAATCTTAATTGTAACTTGAGTATCTTCTACTAATTGATATAATACTGTTAAAGATTCCGTAGCAGGATTAGGCTGAGCAGTAACTTCCAATTTCCATTGATGTTCATAATTATTGACTGACATAGTAGAATAAACCTTATTTACAGGGTCATATTCTGCCCAAGGCAAGTCCCAGCGTTCAGTAATAACCGATGAGAAAGCACCGCGGTAATTTACTTTATCGAAATAGGAATCTTGAAGCCTTGAACTTGCAAATGAAGCTGATGCCAAATAATCAGCTCCCGAATTAGGAACCGGATTAATATTTGCAATATCATTAGGGAATGCGTTTATTAATTTTGCTAATTGAGCTACATCGCCCTGCCCGTTAGTAAAAGTATTTGCAAATTCCGATTTCGCAAGCCAAGTAGTAGAGACTAAATCCGTTGATGAGGTACCGGAACCTAAATAGAAAAATTTATCGTTTTTAATTCCATAGAAACTATTATTTTTTAGCATAATCGAGTCGTTACCGGCGGCACGGACTGTATTATCATTAGTAATTTCAACACCTGCAGGCCAACCGATAAGTAAAGAATTTACTAACGACAATCTAGAATTTCTACGAATTTGAGCAGCAGCCAAATATTTTGAATTATACTTGTTTTCGCCACTGCCGGCTGTCCATGAAGTATCGTGAACACCGCCTATGCAAGTCATATTAGAGAATATTGGGCGTGTAAAAGGCTGATTTTCAGATGCTTTGGAATCATTATCAGACTCGAAGGCTTCGGAGTTTGATTGGTCCGCAATATTTGAATATCTATAGCTAAAACCGAATTGAACCTTACCCGAGAATCCGTTATCAGTATCGAAATCATCATCTATACCGTTGTAGGCAATTAGGTATTTACTATTTACATTTCCACCGAACCATTCGAAACTATCATCACCGCCATAAGACACTTGAATATTTTCGATTAATGTTTTGCTACCAACAGCACCCATAGTCAATCCGTTAAGTTCATTATCCGGTGATTCGGCTATTCCTGCAAATTCAATTCGGCAGTATTGCATAACGCCCGATGAATCTTCATTATTATTTACGCCTTTATATTTACCATACCAACCGTTTTTCTTAACGTCAGAACCATCAGCTATACCGCCTTCAACAGCAGCTTCGCCCAAGTTGGTTTCGGCAGACCCCATTATCAGAACTCCGCCCCAGTCTCCCCTATCTCTAGAGCCGGCAGCATATCCGCTAGTAAAAATAATCGGATGAGTTTTAGTACCTTTTGCATAAATCTTGCCGCCTCGATTAATTACTAATGCAGATGCCTCTTGGTCATCACCCAATATGATAGTTCCGGGTTCAATCCTAATTATCCCGCCGTCTTGAACTAATACATACTTTTTTAATTGGTACATTTTGCTTGATCTTAAAGTAAGCGAGCCTGTTATATCGCCGGTAATTGTAGAATCGGCAACTACTGCCGGAGGAATAGTTACATTTATCGGACCTACTAAAGTATTAATTGCTTCGCTATTTTGAACTTGCAATTTTAGCCATACTTTGGTTTTCCTTGGTAGTACGCAGGTAACCGAACCGGCAGCTTTAGTTGCATCTTTTGCATTTATATCTTTGAATTGCTTTGCATTTTTATTTGTTAATGCTAATAAATTCCAAGGACCATCGACAGATTCTGACCATTTTACTTCGAATATAGTTTCAAAAGTTCTGTTTCCTTGTGTGTCTAAAGTATCCCAAGCTATTGTTATTGTTCTGCCGACACGGTAAGTATCATCTGCTTTAGGAGATTTAAACTTAACGTCAACTATAGCCGAATTAGCAATGCCGAATCCGAATATTAAGAAGAATGAGATAAGTAAGCACTTTTTCATATTAGACCTTTTTCTATAATTTAACATAAAACATTTTCTTTCATTATTTATTTGATTTGCTAAGCAGATAACATATTTATATTTAACTCTTATTTGAATTATTCACTTATTTGAATTTATAGCTAAAGCTTAATGAATATCCTTTGCCTTTGTAGTCTGAAGCTACTCTCTGACCATGCTGCTCCCAAATTAATTTTTCATTTAATATATCTTTCGCGACAAATTTAATTTCAAAATTCTCGAATATATTTTGTGATATTGATAAATCTATTACATTACGGGGTAATTCGTAAACATGCGGGTCACCGAAGTTATACCTTTGTACATCTGCCACTTGAATTATTCTCTTACCATAGACATTATAACCTAAGTTGACGGAGGTTCCGATTTCGGGATTAAAGTAAAATAGCCCTAAATTTAAAGTATATGGCGACTGACCGCACATAGTTCGTTTATCTTTTTTGCCTACTTGATTTACTTCAATTTCTGAATTAATCAGAGCAAAGTTCATATTAAGCATAAAGTATTTCATATAATCACCGATAAAATCCAAGCCTTTACGAGCTTCAAACTCAATACCATAATTATACGCCGTGCCTTCGGCATTAGTAAATGTCCTTTTAAAATTGCTTGAAGTCGGAATAATTGTCTCTTCGATAGCATTTTCGAATGATTTATAAAAAGTACTTACGGATAGCACTTCTCCCGGAGAAATGAACCATTCCCAGCGAATATCATAATTTTGGATTAAAGCACGCTTTAAATTCGGATTACCGGTAACATCGCCCTGAAATTCAAAATCGTAAAAAGTAAAAGGTGCGTATTCTCTTAGCGAAGGGCGGGTAAGCGTTTGACTTGCCGACAGTCTAAGATTCATATCGTTATTTAATTCGTAAGTGAAATTCAGAGCCGGTAATACATCTAATTGATTCTTATCGGTAAATACCGAATCTTTATTATTTATTTGATAGTAGCTATATAGTTTTTGATTTGAATTCTCAAGTCTGAATCCGGTGATTAATCTAACTTTTTTATTCAGAAATTGGAAAGGTATATCCGCCATTATATATCCGGCAGTTAGGAGTTCATCTGCTTTATAAGAATCCGTTGGTTTGGTTTCTTCGGAATATCCTAATTTATTAATTCCGAAATTCGCACTGTTAAACAATTCATCAGGCGAGCCGAGAAATCCACTATCATATAATTCTTCATCGCCATAATTAGGAACTACATATCCGAAATCAGCATCATAATAATCCTTTAATAAAAAATTGCTTCTTACGATAGTAAAGCTTCTAACATTAAAGTCTCTATTTTTTGTTTCTAATAGTCCACCTACCTTGATTTTCAAATTATCAAATACCATAGCAAAATCAGTTGATGCAGAGTAAGCATTTTCTTTTAAATTAGAAAAAAATCTTCCCGCCTGATAACCGGAATTTTCAATACCGTCTTGAATATCTACTCTGTAAGGTTCATTAATGTCATTGCGTGCATATCTAACTCTTCTAAAATCCGGTTCGTCTCTTAATGAATTCGAATATCCTAATTTCCAATTCAGAGTAGAATTAAAAAATTCCGAAAATCTATGCTCACCGCCCAATTGAGAAGAAAACAAGGTTTTTTGAACAAAATCATAAGCATATTGACGTATAAAATTAGACTCTTTATATCCTTCCATGATAGCTACTTCATCATCGGAAGAATTATTATAAGTATTTTTCAAGCTAATGGAATTATTATCTCCCAATTTAAATGCTATATTGAATAATCCACCCAGATTAGTAGAGTATGCCATTTTCTCGCCATTGGCATAATAATTAAAATTTTGCCCGTCAGACTGCAATTGCCCGCGTTCTACATTTCTCAAACTATATGAACTACCATACATACCGGAAGCCATTATCCCCAAATCATAATTTTCACCTAAACTGAATATATCAGTATATGACAGACTGTAATTCCCGTTTGGTCTCGGAGAAACTGTATCCCGCTTCCATACATCGGAATTAAATGTTTGATTGATAGCTAACCATTTGTTTTGTGCTTTAATAAGTGTAGCCTCATCGGTAGATTTTAAATCATTTTTTAATTGCTTAAAATCCTCCGGAGATGACGGAATATTAGAACCCATCGAGCGAGTACCATCGTCAAAACCAAGCCAGTCAGTATTGCCACCATTATAAGTAACAAAATTATTTTTAAATGTCAGATTATCAGTCATTGATGCCCCAGAGCTAAATTTAAGACTGAAGCCCTGCGGGAAATCCACAGTATTTAATTGCACTAAACCTCCGGCAAAGTTGCCCGGTAATTCCGGTGTAAACGATTTAGTTACATTTGCATTCTCTAAAAAGTCGGCTGGGAACATATCAAAAGCAAATGCCTTTTTATCCGGTTCGGTAGTGGCAAGTGCTGTACCATTTAGTGTTGTGTTACTGTATCTTTCACTGATACCCCTGACATAAACGAATTTCTCATTAATCAATGTAATGCCGGAGACTCGTCTCAAGCTCTGCCCTGCATCTGAATCGGGTGTCTTTTTGATTTCTTCCATTGAAATCCCGTCTGATAATTGCGATGCGTTCTTTCTCTGAGATAATAGTGCAGCTTGATTATCATTAATTCTGTTAGCAGTTACTACTAATTCGCCGGTAGTCTTTTCGGAATTTTCCAAAACTATATCGCCGATATTTCTGTTGTCTTCATTTACATCAATGTCCATAATTTCTTTACTTGTATATCCTACATAAGAAATTCTGAGTGAATATCTGCCACTGGGAATATCTTTAATTTTAAAAGTACCTTTCATATCACTTTTTGCTCCCTTTTTTGTATCAACGAGCTGAATAGAAGCTCCGCGAAGTAGCTCGCCATTTTCTCCGTCAATAATTTTCCCCGAAATCTGTCCATTGCCTTGAGCAAAGACTGATAGAGTTGCAAAAAACAAGATTAGTAATACAGATAGAATGTTAGATAATTTCATTTAATACTCCAATACTTAATAAAAACATAATTCAAAAAACAAGACTTACAAAATTCGCACTTTAAAGTGAACTACAAATAAATCCTATGTTAAGTTGGAGTTAAATTCAATGGAAAGTGATTAGTAATTGGTGTCTGGTGTCTGGGGGCTGGTGTCTGGGGGCTGGGGGCTGGGGACTGGGGACTGGGGATTAGTATAAGAAGTTGCTTACTATTCCCTAATCGAAATTTAGGGTTGAGTATTAGGGAATTGAGGCTGTCTAAAAATCGTCATTCTGAGTGTAACGAAGAATCCAGTATTATCAATAAGTTAGCTTTATCTGGATTCTTCACTTCGTTCAGAATGACTTTTTTACTTTGTGTCATTACCTCTACAATTACAGCGAAGTTGTAAAAGTACATGTTAATGACAAATATCAGACTGCCTTGTGAGATTATAAGACATATCTAAGGGAGTGAATTTCCTATCCCCGAACCCCTATCCCCGAACCCCAAAGCCCGAAAATAGCGAGGGGCATACTCTTTGGACAATATTTACCTATTGACAACAAATCTGATGTTATTTTCAAAATTATCAGATTTCAAAACTACATTATAAATTCCATTTGATAATTTGGAAACTACGTTTGAAATATCAATTTCATTATATCCCAAATTTGAATAATCAGAATAAATATTTTCAATTAGTTTACCGCTCATATCAAACATATTAATCTCAATAGCAGTTTCGCATTCCAATTCATAAGAAATTATTGTGTTAGCACTGATAGGATTCGGTTTTACTCTGAGTTTTGTTTGATCCGTATTGTCATTTACCGAGTTAATAGCAACGCCTTTTCCTATTAAATTGCTTGAAACAGAAAGCAAAGTATTATGCTTTTCCAATACTATTTTTAATTGTGCATTATAATTGATTGTATCTTTAGGAGAGAAATAAACAATCAAATTCTTCTCTGCATTTTCATTGACAATTGTGTTTAAAATACTTGTATATGAAGCTTCATCAATAGTGAAAATATCTGCTATATCCGATTCTATTGTAATTTGATGAATTTTCACTTCACCTGAATCGCAGCAATTTAAAAGTTTTAGGGTAGCAGGATTTTGATTATTTTCTATTGTTATTTTTTTATTTGCCCAATCATAACTTTCTAAACTGAAAATCGAAATAGAAGTTGAGCATTGAATATCAAACGTAGAATTAGTCGGGCTTGCATTTGAGCATATAATGGTGCCCAATGCTTTATGTGTTGCATTTGTCTGATGATTAGAATTGTAATTCAAATAGACTGTATCAGTGCTTTCGGGAGCAATTCTAAGCTTTGAAAACGGGGATTTGGACAAAGAGAAATTATCATTATTATCAAAAACAATATTATCTATTAAAGCCTCACCAGAACCTAAATTTGATATTAGTAAAGCTAATTCAAAATTGTCATAAAACGGAGATATGTTTTGTATGCTTATATTGGACGAAATAACATTAGGAATACCAGCACTAATCCGAACTTCAAACAATTGATTATGGAAACAGTCAAATTCGGCAATCAACGTATCGACCAAGTAAGTATTTGATTCATCAGTCATTAAAGCTTTGATTTCAAATTTTTTCTTTTCTTTTATTTTAAAATTTTGATTTAGAGAGTTTGAAACAGAAAATTCTTTTGTAGAATTTTTGAAGAATAATTTTTTAATACTAATTTGAGTACTGCTA
This sequence comes from uncultured bacterium, assembly GCA_942493235.1. Classification (GTDB taxonomy): domain Bacteria; phylum Bacteroidota; class Ignavibacteria; order Kapaibacteriales; family UBA2268; genus ENR-C587. Next base: position 3,128,784 of record OW818676.1, read on the forward strand.
ATATTTTCAATCTCAATATTTTGAATAAATTCTTTGTTTCTGGCTTGTATTCCAAAATCAATTATTTCGGCAGAGGCTTCGACTAATTTTTCGGGAACAAAATCAATTTCCAATGTATCGGTATTACCGCTATAAGTATCTGCAATAACAACTATATGAGCCGGTTTAGATTTATCTAATGGGCTCGCAATAAAATACTTATCTTTATCTGTATTGGTTTTATTCGGATTATTCTTTAATTCTGCATTTGTAGTATAATTTAAATCCGATAAAGCATTTTTTATATTCGAGCAGTTTTGATTTGTATCTTTATCAAAAGAATTCGCATGTATATAATAACTGCTACAGTCAGTATAATAATCGAATTTTAGCGAATCATCACAAGATTTATCATCGTATATTCCGCAAAACGAACCATAAGCAAATCCATCATCAAATCCATCAAGATTTCCATAGTAATATGCTGCAAATCTGACCTTATTATTATCAGCTTCTATATTATGACTACCTTTACTAATTATAATAACTAAATAAGAATAAGCCGACCCGTTAATCAATTTGATTTTTGAAGCATAATCTTGAGCAATACTACTACCATCTAATTTAATTTTATCCTTATCTTTTGTTTTAAACACGATGCATAAATATTTATACATCTGACTTGTTGTAGTATAAAACGATGTAGAACTAACCCATAAATTATTAGGAATTAAAGTCATCATCATACCCTGACCACAATAGCCTAAGGTTACATTATCATCTCCGTCAATATCAAATATTTTATTTATTTTCCCGGGTGTTACCGGATGTACATTATTAGTATGTGATTTTGCATATTGGCTAACCAAAACTTTTTTATCGGCATAATAATATCCGGTTTTAGTTTGCTCCATAATTTTAAAATCTTGCCCTTTATTAATTGTTGCCATTTTTACTAAATCAGATGTAATTTCGTTATTTATATAAATAGTTGTATTATTTTCGGTAGCAACAAATCTTATTATTTCACCCCTATCTTCTTGATAATTTCCATAATAGTTTCTACCTTGATAAGTAATTGGTACTGAAACATATTCACAACCCGCAAATTTGAATGGAAGCATTTGCTCTAAATATGTACCCCGTGAAAAGTCAGCTCTCATGCCCAAAAATGTAGCCGCTAATCTGGGGAAAGTCGATTTGGAATGTCCTGAAAATACAGCAATCGGTTTATTTGAATTAATATATGTACCGGTTAAATCAGATTCCCAAGTCTGACTTAAATTAGCGTTTTCAGTAGATTTAATCAAATATACTTGTCCTTTGTTCAAATTAATATTTTTTGTAGAGCCGGCACTAACATTTTTTTCGGTTTTTACTGTTGGTGTAAAATTTACACTTGTCCCATTTTCAGTAGCTAATATTAAAATCGCAGGTTGAGTATATTTAATTGAACCATCAACATCCTTTAATTTATCCTCATAAAAATTCATAGTATAATACTCATTACCCAGTAGTTCTGTCGGTAAAATTGTAATTGCTGCACCTGTCCATTGATAAGATACAAAAATGGCAACATTAACAGGGACATCCGAGACTAAATGTAAACTATTAGATCGGATTACTTCACTTTCACTATTCATATAGGATTCATCTATAGCCATTATAAAGCTACTATTGCCCTCTATATATTTAGCCTTTAATACTTCGCCACTTTTGTCGTAGAGAAGTATATTCGCCGGTTGAGTTGTAGTTACAAAAAGCTCATAAGGCGAATTAGTTGTGCTACCTCTAAGATTTTCATTAATTGACTTGTTTATATAGGGGATCGAGAGCCAGAAATCGGTTCCCGGAGCTTGTGAAAAAGAATTATATGTAATAATAAAAAAGGCTAAAAGGTAAAAGTAAGTTTTCATGATATACCCAAACACATTTTTAATATATTCAATTATTGTGTAAAAACACTACTTAACTATTAACACATTTATTATCATTATGTCGCAGAATATTTCATTTAATAAAATATTTACACTACATCAAATAATACGTATCAGTTATTAGGTGCGGGTAAAGAGACTTTGTAAAAACCATAAGATAAGTGTTTTTACTAAAATTACAATTTCTCTCGATGTCAGTATAAGGCTGTCTAAAAATCGTCATTCTGATTTACCCTTTACAGCAATGCTGTAATTGTAGAAGTAATGACACAAAGTAAAGCATTGCCTTTAACCTTCCGAAGGGTTAAGAAGCCTTCGGAAGGTGTAACAAAACTTTTAGATTAAATTATTTCTACACATAAATTGAAATATTTAGAAAGGTTTAGTTAGGTCGTTGCTACCCAACTTCAGAATCAACTTTTTTTATTTTTTTATAAATAGTAAACAACGAGCTTGTTATTATTCCCTAAAAATATTTCTCTTTACCTTCCGAATGTTTCTTTACCATTCGGAAGGTTTAAGGAATTAATCAATCCACTTAATAATAGAAATTATGACGATATAAAGTTTTAAACGCATAGAAATACATATAATACATAATCTTGCTTAAGTTAAGAGCGAAAGTATGTCATTAGGAACTAAGTGAAGAATTAAGACAATGCTAAATAATGATAATTCTGGATTCTTCACTTCGTACAGAATGACAAATTTTAGACTGCCTTGTGATATTATATGACATATCTAAGGGAGTGAATTTCCTATTCCCTAACCCCTATCCCCGAACTCCTATCCCCAACCCCTATCCCCGAACCCCAAAAAATATACACGTCGCATTTGCACTTATGCAATAGTCATTTGAAAAAAAACCTGATAGGATTAGTTATCAGGTTTTTTAAAAAAGATTAAAACAAGTTACTATTTCTTAGGAGTAGTTACATATATCTGTACAGTTCGTGATAATTGGCGACCTACAGGATTTTCATTATCAAAAATCGATACACTTTCGCCTATGCCATGAACAACGAATTTTGCATTCGGAACTTTTGCTTCTAAAATCTTTTTAACGGCATTAGCTCGGCGTTCAGCCAATTGTTGATTATAAGTGTCGTCTCCTATTCTGTCTGTATAGCCATAAATATCAATTGTAGAATTAAATTTTACAGCCGGAACAATGTATTTATCTACTATCTCCATATCAGCTTTTGAAACGTCGGCTTTATCGAAATCGAATAATACTAAGCTGTATTTGGAAATTGTCTTATCGGGCAACTCCTCTGATTTCTTTTTAGAAGTTGAGAAATACTCTACCGGAATAGTGCCTTTGATTTTCTTTTCTTTTCCTGCCGAATTTTTAAGAATTAATACGTAGTCAACAGGTAGTTGTTTATTAGCTAATACATTCGGAGAAATAGCCCAATGGATGGCTTTTGGCTGGCTTGTCCCATGCAATGATTTTAAATTATTCCCAGATTGAGTTACATCAAGCTTCCAGTATGTAATCGAATCGCTTGTTTTAATATCAGGAATAAATTCAATCAAGTCAGGAGCTGCAACTCTTTGATTTTCACCGCTGATAATGATAGGTTCAAATAATTTAGGTTCATCGCCGGTGATTTCAATTCGACGATTTTCAGCTATACCGTCTGGGTCTTTAGAGCTTGAAGCTTTTTCAGGTGTATTTACTGCTTTGACAATGATTCTGTCTGATGCAATGCCGAAATTATTAATTAAATATTCTTTAGCAAAATTAGCTCTGTTTAGAGATAATCCCTTTACACTTTTCTCTTTTTTACCGTCATTAGTTCCGGTAATTGTTATTGTTGATTTTGGATTTGCTTGCATTCTTGTACCGATTATGTCGAGAGTTCTGATATTGATTTTCTCTGCATCGGACTCTAATAAGCTGAAATTAAACTTACCGGCTTCGTTACCCGAAGACATAACCTGTATAGTTTCAATTGGCTGCTCTTCCATTTCATCATAGAATACATAAGGCAGTAATGGAAACAGCTCTGTATATTGCATATCTTCGACTCTAACAACTTTAACAGAAGCTTTAGAGCCATCTTTGTTGACAGCATTAACTTGCCCGAAAGAAGCATCTAAATAAGTTTCTCGCGGAGTAATCGGCTTTTCTTCAGGCTGGTCGTCAGAGAAAAAGTCATAAGTAATATTTATACCTGCTCTTAATTGAGGAATGTTCCATTTGTCGAAATTAGCGTTAGTCGATACTTTAGTAAACGGAATTCTAAATGAAACCTCCGGCGATAATTTCCAATGTTTGTCAAGCTCGAATACCCAGCCTGCACCAACTACTGCAGCGAAACGAGCAGAAGCATCTGGAATATCCGCTTCGGGAGTCGTAAACAAATTTGGGCTTCTTTCAATTGTTAAATCATATTTTTTAGTAATAGGCAGACCCAATTCCAAACCGGCAAGAAAATAAAGATTTTTCATCGGTAACAAATTATGGAATTGCATAATCGGAGCAATCTCTAAATAACTAATTTTCGCATCAATTGTGTTATTTGTAGTATAAAAATCAAGTTGGGCATAAGTTTTCTGTAATTTACCATCCATTTGATTATATCCGATTCTGCCGGATAAAACAAATATTTCACTTAAAGGAATATTTCCTATTATCCCTATGTTCAGACCTAAAGAATTCTCTTTTTCATCAAATGGTACATGATAATTATTTGGATCATATAAAAAAGATGGTGAGTGCATATTGAAGTTTAATCCGCCATATAAGCCGAGAGCAGGATTCATCTTCAAGCTTTCTTGTGCGAAAGTCGGCATACTTATTAATAACACTAATAGACAAAATTGTAATAGAAAAATCTTTTTCATCGGAACTCCTTTTAATACTGAATAAATAACAAAATTTATCGCAAAACAAAAATATATTTCAATTCAATTTCTTATTAAACGATTTTTCAAAGCTATTTATTATAAGAATTATTCAAAAATTCAAAAATTTATGATATTAGTGGTATATTTGATATATATGATATGAATATTGTAAAATCGACTTTATTCATTGATGTGCCATAAAAGAGGCTGTCTAATAAGTTATAGTTTTGTCGAATCGTCATTCTGTGTGAACGAAGAATCCAGAATTATCAGCATTTAGCTTTGTCTGGATTCTTCATTTCGTTTAGAAAGACAAATTTAATAATTTACTTATCTCACCACACTAATCGGATAAACTACTGCTTCGCTACCTTTGTTTATCACTAATTGATATGCTCCCTGCGGGATTTGTGTTAAATCAAATTTTAAATTATAAGAACCGAATTCATGATAATTATTGTATAATTCAGCTATCTGTCTGCCGCTATTATCAAATAACAATGCTGTTACATTGCCTGATTCAAATATATCCAAAGTAGTACTGATTGAATTTGATACAGGGTTTGGATACGGATATTCCGCATCTATAGTCAAATCTTCCTCTAAAAGCCCGTCTCTGCGAAGTGTCCAGCGTGAGCGAGGATTATTTGTAGATGTTTCCTGCATATAATATGGACTTACAGGATTATTATATTCAAATGCTCTGAAATAATATAATTTGTATTTTGTTAATCCGCTTACAGTTATTGACGGATTTGCAGCACTGCCATTATATAATACCTTTGCATCAGCGACTATATCGTTATTTTCATCAGTGTAAGAGCTTGAGTTACAAGCATAAGTTACTCCGTCTGGTAGCGGAGTATTAGCAATTTTGTACTGCTGTCGACAAAGTAATAAGCAGGCATCGCCATCGCCACGTGTCCAGCTGACTGTCATTCCGGTTCTGCTAATGTTGCTGAATTGAAGATTTGAGGATGGGGTTGATGGAGCTAATGCTAAAGGATCTATCCCAAATTTATATTCATAAGCTCCCATATCAATATTTCCGATTGCTCCTGTTAATTTATTTAATTTTCTACTAAATGAACCGCCGCGAATATCTGTTGTTAAATCATTCGATGAATTCGGATCTATGTCAAGACAGGGCGACAAACCCAATAATCTATAATCATCTTCTTCTGTATTAACAAATAACGGGTCAGAATTAATACAATACTCAGGACTAAATGTTGCACCATTATAATATATATCTCCAATATTATCTGAATAGCAAGAATTATTCACTGTCGCGGATGTACCGGGACCCAAATAAATTTGATTTCCATTAGCGACAGCTGTATTGCCCCAGAATATTGAATTATTAATAATTATACTACAAGAGTTCTCTAAAGAAATTGCTCCACCATTATTAGCACTATTATTAGCAAATGTACAATTAATTACAGTTGGACTGCAGTCAATAACATTTCTTATTGCTCCGCCATTTTGCGTAGTGGAATTATTAATAAACAAAGAATTAGTAATTGTCGGACTACTACTATATAAATTATACATAGCGGCACTCCAATCAGAAGAATTAGTTGAAAAAGTGCAATTACTAATAGTTGGACTGCTGCCAACAGTATTATAAACAGCACCTGCCTCATTAACTGCATAATTTGTTAAAAACGTGCAACTTGTTATAGAAGGACTGGCAGTATAATTATAAACACCGGCTCCATATATTGCCCTATTACTTACAAAATTAATGTTTGACACTGTAGGATTAGAACTATAATTAGCCATACCGCCACCTGCCCAATGAGACCCTTCACCATCAGCATAAGCATATTTTACGGTAAATCCATCCAAAATTGCATTTGAAGTCAAACCTAATTCTTCAGGATGATAAAATATATGATAGCAATTATCTGTATAGTCATCATCAATTCCAATTTCTCCGCTTAAAATTGTTTCGTTAGCCCCATCAATTCCATAATCAGATCGCTCGCTAACAGCAGATTCAGTTCCGGCAAAACCGCCATAGATTGCAACACCTTCAATCATTCGAAAATGATAGTAGCGTGAAATATTTGTTAAATCATAAGCTGAACTTGGCATATATGTACCTTTTGCTACCCATATCTCATCGCCGCTAACAGCTAAATCTAATGCTGATTGCAAAGATGTATAAGCATTTGCCCAACTTGAACCATTATTGGTACCACCAGCTGAATGATCGACATAAATTATTTGCTCATGATCTGTTGTAAATGTCGAAACAGTTCCGTAGGCTGTCCCTTCGGAATTAGTAGCATAAGTATTGAATGAATACGATGTATTTGACAATAACGAACCAATTGATTGACTATATGCTCCTGTACCGCTACCAATCGAAACTTGTATAACCCCTGTACCGCCAACTTGAGGATCAGCATTAACAGAGCTAATTGAATATACAATTCCTTTAGCATTAACAGTAGCTCCTCCGTCAGCTGTAACGTTACCGCCAAGGGTTGCTGAATTCACATCAATAGAAGCAGCGGCTGCTGTAGTAACTGTTGGGGATACTATTCCTATACCTGTTATTGCAAAATCATAAGTTGCTTCATCACAATCATTATTTGTAAATGAAACAGTTGCAGTCCGAGATCCGCCTTCTGAAGGATTAAATGTTACCTGAAAAGTGGTAGAGCCTGCTGATGCAACGGGTGAACTTGGATTTGCAGTAATAGAAAAATCGCCTGCATTTGCTCCCGATAATGAAGGATTAGCTAAAGTAAGATTTGCATTACCGATATTTTCAATTGTAAATGTCCTTACTATTGTACCGGAACTTAATGATTGGCTTCCAAAGTCAGTGTGGTCAGTTGAGGTAGGTGTTACATCGCCATCGGCAATAGAATTTCCATTCCCAACTACATTCACTTCAGGGTCAGTTCCAGTTCCCAATATAGCAAAATCATAAGTAGCTTCGTCACAGTCGTTACAATTTACTGTAATCGTTGCCGACCTTGTCCCTGTAGCAGAAGGATTAAATGTAACTTGAAATGTAGTCGAACCTGATGACACTACCGGTGAACTTGGATTAGCTGTAATAGAAAAATCGCCTGCATTTGTACCACTTATGCTAACCGAGTAAATTGTTAGATTTGAAATACCTGTATTTTGAATGGTAAATGTTCTTACTATTGTACCGCTACAAACTGACTGACTACCGAAATCCGTATGGTCGGTCGAAGATGGAGTTACATCGCCATCACTAATTGTATTAGTATTTCCTTGAATATTTACTTCCGGATCGATTCCAGTACCGACTATATCAAAGTTATAGGTTGCTTCATCACAGTCATTATTTGTAAATGATATTGTTGCATTCCTTGCTCCAGTTGCAGATGGATTAAATGTAACTTGGAATGAAGTTGAGCCCGATGCCGCAACAGGTGAGCTTGGATTAGTAGTTATAGAGAAATCTGCGGCATTTGTACCGCTTAAAGTAGGATTAGCTAAAGTTAAATTTGCATTCCCTGTGTTTTGTATCGTAAATGTTCTTACTATTGTTCCACTGCAAACTGACTGACTGCCGAAATCGGTATGGTCAGTCGATGTTGGAGTATCATCACCATCAACGATAGAAGAACCATTACCCTGAACGTTTACTTCCGGGTCTGTACCTGTACCCTGAATGTCAAAATTATAAATTGATTCATCACTATCATCATTATTTACTGTAATTGTAGCCGAGCGTGTACCGGAAGCTGAAGGATCGAAAGTAACCTGAAAAGTTGTAGAACCTGATGCAGCAACAGTTGTCGCAGGAGAACTTGTAAATGAAAAATCAGCAGCATTGGCACCGCTGATATTTACAGATGAAATGTTTAAATCAATATTTCCGGTATTCTGAATTGTAAATGTTCTGACAATAGTACCGCTGCAAACCGACTGACTACCAAAGTCTGTATAATCACCGCCTGAAGGGGTTACATCGCCATCAGAAATAGTAACACTATTGCCTTGAATATTAATTTCCGGAGCGTCCGGATACTGCCACGAAAGATAAGGATAGGCACTATTCTTATCATCAGCTCTTCCCCAGTAATCATTATTTCCATTTGTCGATTCCCCACTGAAGTCCCAACCTGCATCAGTAAAGGTTGAAGTATTTTGCATTTGAATTGTTGTTTTGCCTAATGCGGAAAAAGTACCACCGGAATTTGCAATACCTACAGCATAAATATCGGTATTCCAGAAACAATCGTCAGCAACTGTACTACCATTATTTGTGCCAACAAACGCACCTTTTTTCGAGGGATCAATTGAATTGGATATTGTACTAACCGTATAGCATTTAGTAATTGTTGCTGCGTTTGCTCCGGCAAATCCGCCTACAAAACCAACAATTGCCCCGCCCTCGGAGACTGTACCTGTAGAGTAACAATCACTGATTGTTGCACTACCTCCGTGAGATCCTACGAACCCTCCAACGTAATTAATACCTGTTACATTGCCAGTGGCAAAGCAATTATTCACTGAACACATGTTGTTACCAATTAATCCCCCTGCAGTACCACCAACGTTTGACACATTACCAGTTGCATAACAATTGGTTACTGTTCCTTGATCGATGTTACCTATTAAACCACCAGCCGCCACACTTACCCCTGTTGCCGTTGCTGTTACTGAACCGGTAGCATAGCATTCACTTACCGTTCTTGCAACTGTCCCTGATGAATTTCCAATTAATCCACCGACATAATCCCATGCTGTAACTGTACAAGTTGAATAACAATTCGAAATGTAATTATTACCTTCAGTAGTCCCGTCATCATTACCTATTAATCCGCCAACGCTACTGATTTCGGCAGTTATTACCCCAGTTGAATAGCAGTTTGAGACGGTACATCCACCGTAAATATAACCGATCACACCGGCATTTTGTTTTGCTGTAATAGCAACATTGATAATACCAAGATTTGTAACGCTTCCGCCTTTGTTTCCACCGAATAGCCCAGCCTCGTCGGTATTGTTACGGTTAATATACAGTCCGGAAATCGTGTGATTTTGTCCATCATAATTCCCTCCAAAATCGACATAATCACTTCCTACCATCCAACCTATTGGTGACCATCCATAGTAACCACCGCTACCATCAGAGAACCATGTTGCTGTTGGTGAAGCGTCAATATCGGCTGTTTGTTTAAAATATTTCCCAGAAAAAGCGACCGATCCAGAAGCTAAACCATTAGTTTGTTCTGCAATCCATTTTAACTCATCCAGGTTGCTGATCAGGTAAGGGTCTCCTATTGTTCCTGATCCAGCAGGGTTCCCTGTGCCTTGAATAGTAAAATTATAAGGGTTCTCATCGCTGTCGTCGTTGACAATTGATATTGTTGCTGTCCGTGTACCAGCCCCTGAAGGATTAAAAGTTATTGAAAAAGTAGTTATTCCGGTACTGGCACCAATAGAAGAAGATGGAATTGCAGTAACAGTAAAATCTGCAGAATTCGTACCACCAATTGTTATATATGGAGAAGCCCCAGTTAATGATAAAACAGCATCTCCTGTGTTCGAAATAGTAAATGTCCTAACAACAGTACCTCCGGCAAGCGGTGTAGCTCCAAAGTCTGTATAATCACCGCTTGAAGGGGTTACATCACCATCAGAAATAGAAACACTATTGCCTTGAATATTGATTTCCGGAGCTTCCGGATACTGCCACGAAAGATAAGGATAGGCACTATTCTTATCATCAGCTCTTCCCCAGTAATCATTATTTCCATTTGTCGATTCCCCACTGAAGTCCCAACCTGCATCAGTAAATGTAGAGGTAGTTTGCATTTGGGCTGTGGTTTTACCTATAGCAGAAAAAGTACCGTTATTTTGTCCGAAACCTGTAGAAAAAACATCTGCATTCCAAAAACAATTATTATTAATCACACCGCCGACACCATTACTGCCCACGAATCCTCCTTTATGCTCATTCGTGCTTGTAACCTGGCTTGTGGTGTAACAATAACTTACTTGACCAAAATTAAAACCAATAAAACCACCACAATAATCACCGAAACCCAATCTATTACTTGTAGCTGTACCAGAGCAATAACAATTACTGATAAGCCCGTGATTCTCTCCAATAAAACCTGCAGCTTCAAATTCACCGGTAGCCGCCCCTGTAGAGTAACACTCATGGACGGTACTATAATTCTTACCAATTAATCCACCTATACGATCTCCAGTGTTTCCACCGGAAATAGTACCGGAAGCATAACAATTGCGTATGGTACTTGCATCACTATATCCTATAAGTCCACCGGCATCGGCATTAGCTACTGTTACATTACATGTGGAAAAACAATTTGTTATTGTATTTGCCCCGCCAGTACCATCATCCTGACCGATAAGCCCACCCACAACATCATATCCTGAGACGGAACCGGTCGAATAGCAATTATCGATAAGTACCCCTTCATAAAGATATCCTGATAATGCACCGATATAAGTGCCATTAGAAGTTCCGCCGCCTGTAATCGAGGCACCGGTTATTCCTAGATTTTTAATTGTACCAGCACTAACTTGCCCAAACACTCCAACACAGGCTAAATCGAGTCTATTGATATATAATCCGGAGATGGTATGCCCCTGTCCATCGTATATTCCACTAAAAGAAGAACCCACGTTATTAACCATATCATAAAACCCAATTGGCATCCAACCATAATACCCCCCGCTACCATTGGGAAACCACGTAGATGTTGGGGATGCATCTATATCTTCTGTTTGAATAAAATATTTGCCTGTAAACACATAACTATTGTCTGTTACGGCATTTACCTGTTCCGCAATCCAATTAAGCTCAGCTAAATTACTAATAAGGTAAGGATCAATTTCTGTTCCGGTTCCCTCAGGGGTTGTGGAGAAGCTTGACACTGTTCCATAGCTATACCCCTGTGAGTTATGGGCATAGGCTGAAAACGAATAAGCAGTACAGGTAGCCAATGAACCAACCGATTGACTAAATTCTCCGGTACCGGTTCCTATTGAAACTTGTGTAATACCTGTACCACCAATTTGAGGATTTGCGTTTACCGAGGTTAATGAATACACAATTCCCCTATCGTCAACAGTAGCCCCACCATCGGCTGTTACATTACCGCCAAGAGTTGCCGATGTGGTTGCAATTAAGGAAGCAGCAGTGGTAGTTACCGTTGGAATAACAACTGGATCTCCAACGTAAAACGGACCAGCAAGTGGAGTTGGTATCGGAATTGCATCATTAAATGTCCAGTTTGAATAGTTTTGTATCCTACTCTGCCATTGTGCTTTGGTCGCACCTGTTGTAGGTCCGGAATAAGAGCAGTTATCATTTGCACTTGCTGCCTGATTAAATGATAAAGCGGTTTCATCATTAGTTAATACGGGAGGTAATGCAGAACCCGCCCCTTGACCATCAGTCCCATTTGCACCAATATTAGTTGTCCATCCTGTTGCGGATATGGTTGTGGAAACATAGGTAGCTGCAAAAATAAAAATTGGTTCGGCTATACTTCCCTGAAAAACCAAAACTTCATCAGAGTTACTTAACCCGCCCAAGCTTAAATAAGGACTGTTTCCAACACTTGCATATGTAAATTCAAAAGTAAAATTGGTACTGTTTTTGGAACTGCATCGAATAACTGTTCCAGCAGTTACGCCTCCAGCAGGTGCAGTGTAATAGATGAAATTATCAGAAATGCCGTCATTTGTTATAAATGCTACAGTTACATCGCTCCAACCATAATCAGTAAAACGGATGACGGTGCCTGCTTCTAAATTTACCAATGGCATAAAGGAAAACCCTTTACCATATGTTACATCATCATCTCCATTAATCGCAACTATTACTAAATCCCCCGCACTAAGCACAGTCTGGCTCTGCACTTTCCCAATTGAAAAGATCAATATTGAAATATATAGAAATAAATATAACACTTTATTCATAATAACTCCTTGTTTGAATTGCATATACATAATGTGCAAATTTAAGAAATTATTTATTAATATTAAATACTTTTTTGTAATATTCTTTAAATTAGGTTATCCAATTAAGAAAAAGAGCAATTGCCTATTTATTAATTTTATGCTACATTGTGAATAATTGTGGTTTATTAGCAAATGAATCATATTCATTTTTAACAATTTTTTTATGGATATTGTTCGGCTTTATATTTTTGGATGTTCAATATCATTTAGATTGGTGATAATTGATTAGCGTTAGACATTTTAAATGTGCCCATTGCTTTCTTCTTTGGAGGCTGTCCCAAATCGTCATTCTGAACGATTGAAGAATCCAGAATTATCAGCATATAGCTTTATCTGGATTCTTCATTTCGTTTAGAAAGACTAAATTAATAATTTAATTATCTCACCACACTAATCGGATAAACCACTGCTTCGCTACCTTTGTTTATCACTAATTGATATGCTCCCTGCGGGATTTGCGTTAAGTCAAATTTTAAATTATAAGTACCGAATTCATGATAATTATTGTATAATTCGGCTATCTGCCTGCCGTTATTATCAAATAAATAAGCAGTGATATTTCCTGCCTCAAAGGCATCTAAAGTAGTACTGATTGAATTAGATACAGGATTCGGATATGGATATTCAGAATCTATAGATAAATCCTCTTCTGCCATGCCGTCGCGACGGAGAGTCCAGCGTGAGCGAGGATTATTTGTTGCCGTTTCCTGCATATAATATGGACTTACAAGATTATTGTATTCAAATGCTCTAAAATAATATAATTTGTATTTTGTTAATCCGCTTACAGTTATTGACGGATTTGTGGCACTGCCATTATATAAAACCTTTGCATCAGCGACTATATCATTATTTTCATCATTGTAAGAGCTTGAGTTACAAGCATAAGTTACTCCGTATGATAGCGGAGTATTAGCAATTTTGAACTGCTGTCTGCAAAGTAATAAGCAGCCTTCGCCATTGCCGCGTGTCCAGCTGACATTCATTCCTGTTCTGCTTATGTTGCTGAATTGCAGATTGCAGGCTTGGATAGTTGGAGCGGTATTATATCTAAATATAGTACCGGCATAATAATCGCCACCTCGTGAAGTCATACCATAAAGAGTTGAGCCGTATTTAGTTAAACTGCCATAAGATCGATAACCATCACTTGTACCGCCTGCAAATTCATGGAGCAATTCATAATTTATACCATCTGTGCTTATACTGAATATTGTACCATAATTATTAGCTCCACCCTGAGGAGTCATACCATAAAGAGTTGAGCTTGATAGAGTTAAACAGCCGTAAGGCTCACTACCATCGTTAGGGTAGCCGGCAAATTCATGGAGCAAGTTAATAGCACCGCCGGATGTCGCTATACTAAATATTGTACCATAATTATTAGCTCCACCCTGTTGAGTCATTCCATAAAGCATAGAGCCCGATAGGGTTAAACTGCCCCAAGGATCACTACCATCGTTATCACCTCCGACAAATTCATGGAGTAAAGTAATATCACCGCCGGATGTCGCTATGCTAAATATTGTACCATAATTATTAGCTCCACCCTGTTGAGTCATTCCATAAAGAGTAGAGCCCGATAGGGTTAAACTGCCATAAGGATTACTACCATCTGTGCCAGCAAATTCATGGAGCAAGGTAAAATCGCTACCATCTGTGCCAATACTGAATATTGTGCCTTTATTAAAATCACCACCCCTATAAGCCATGCCCAAAAGCGTAGTGCCGGAGATGGTTAAACTGCCATAAGGATTGCTACCATCAGTGCCAGCAAATTCATGGAGCAAGGTAAAATCGCTACCGGACGTTGAGATACTGAATATAGTACCATAATCATTAGCACCGCCTTGGGTTGTCATACCATAAAGTGTAGAACCCGATAGGGTTAAACTGCCCCAAGGACCACTACCATCACTATCGCCACCTATAAATTCATGGAGAACTGTAAAATCAGAGCCATCGAGATTTGTTGAAAATATTAAGCCGGAATTATAAGCTCCACCAGCGGTTGTCATACTATAGAGCTTAAAGCCATCGCTTACTAATTCTGAATAGTTTGGCCTACGACCAGCATTAGCCCCATAGTTAAATTCATAAAGTAATCCATAATTTAAACCATCTGTACCGATACTAAATATTGTACCGGAATTAACATCGCCACCCAGTCGAGTCATACCATAAAGAGTAGATCCCGATAGGGTTAAGCTGCCATTAGGATTACCACCATCGCTATCGCTACCAGCAAATGCATGGAGCAATCGATAATTTAAACCACCTATACCGATACTAAACATTATGCCATTATCGCTATCACCACCATTATAAGTCATACCATAAAGAGTTGAGCCCGATAGAGTTAAACTGCCCGATGGATAACTACCATCACTTATACCACCGGCAAACTTATGGAGTAATGTAATATCACCGCCTAATGTGCCGATACTGAATATTATGCCGACATCATAATCACCACCTTGACGAGTCATCCCATAAAGAGTTGAGCCCGATAGGGTTAAACTGCCCAAAGGACGACTACCATCGTTAGGGTAACCGGCAAATTCATGAAGTAATGTAAAATCGCTAGCATCTGTACCTATACTGAATATTGTGCCTTTATTTGAATAACCACCTTGATTAGTCATACCATAAAGAGTAGAGCCCGATAGGGTTAAACTGCCTAAAGGATAACATCCATCACCACCAGTAAATTCATGGAGCAAGGTAAAATCGCTACCAGATGTTGAGATACTGAATATTGTACCATAATTATTAGCACCGCCTTGTTGAGTCATACCATAAAGTGTTGAACCCGTTAAGGTTAAGCTACCCCAAGGGTCACGAACATCGCTTACTCCGCTGGTGAATTTATGGAGTAAGGTATAATCGCTACCATCTGTGCCAATACTGAATATTGTACCACTATCAAAATAACCACCTTGTTGAGTCATACCATAAAGTGTTGAACCGGATAGGGTTAAACTACCGAAAGGCCATCTACCATCATTATCACCGCCCGCAAATTCATGGAGAACTATAAAATTAGAGCCATCGAGATTTGTCGAAAATATTATACCACCATCATTAGCTCCACCTTGGTTTGTCATCCCATAAAGCTTGCTGCCATCAGTAACAAATTCGCTCTTCTCCGGTCTAGAGCCAATAGGGATTCCTCTTCCTTCAAATTCATGAATAACTTCATACTGCGAGTATGCTTGCAAAGTAAATAATGCAAAAACAAAGATAAAAAGTAATTTTTTCATAAAAACCTAAAAAATGAATTTAATAATTCTGTATTATACAAATATAAAAATATAAAAAGTGTAAACAAAACAAAAAATCATTATTTAATTAAACATAATAATTTATACATATATTATTTTTAACAAATTCGAGACAAATATTATATTAAGTCAGTTGCAAATGTCCAATAATTTTAAAGTAGGAATTGATATAATATCGGAATATTTCTTATTTTTGTAATTCTTAAATTTAAATAAATATTTTAACAGAATATTGACTATATGGGTTATGAAAATATTAAAGAGAACTTGGGAGTTTATCCCGCTGTCTTTTCAGTTACTTATCAAAGTATTTTTATCAAGTTTATTGATTTTTGCGTTATTTAGAGCATTATTTATTATTATTGCTCATAGCCAACTTGGCAGTGCCGGACTAATGGAGATATTAGAAGCGTTCCGCAACGGTCTGGTTTATGATATTTCTTCGACTTGCTACTTATTGATAATTCCTTTTATTTATGCGGTATTTATTGAATTATTTAATTTTAAATCCATTAAAATCAAGACATCATTTAAATGGTTACTTACTGTATTATTTTCTTTCGGCTTTATTATTAATATAGTTGATATTCCATATTATTTATATTTCAATACACGAATTACCAGTATTGTATTCCAATGGTTTTCATCACCGAAAATTGTTTTCGGATTTATATTCGAAAGCTATGAATACTATATCTATACGATTCCGATTATATTATTCTGCTACGGATTTTATCAATTGCTAAAAATATTTACTAAGCATTGGATTAAAAAAGCCAATCTAAGAGCCGAAATAAAAAGCCGACGTTTCAAATATAGCTTTCTAATTATTTTATTGGCACTACTTCAATTTGCTGGTATTAGAGGGAAAATCCTTACCCGCCGTCCATTAAGCTGGGGGGAGGCTTTTACTACAGCCTATCCATTGATTAATTATGCTGGTCTGAATCCGATTTTCACTCTCGGCAGTAGTTATTTCTCGAAAAACAAAGAAACTCCGGACAAAATCCGCCTTATGGACGATAATGTTGCAATTAAAAATACTCAGCAATATCTCGGTATTACTCAGCAAATAAACGATTTCCCTATGGCAAGAACTATAGTCAACGGACAAGCTAAAAATTACAATGTAGTAGTAATTGTAATGGAAAGCATGACAGCCGGCTACTTAGGGAATTCCGGTATTTATAGCCCTTCAGTAACGCCGTTTCTCGATAGCTTGCAGAAAAATTCTCTATACTTTTCTAATATATTCAGCGACGGCATTCATACCGCTAATGGAGTATGGGCAGTATTTACCAGTTTGAATTCCAGCCCGTCCGAAGCTAATATTATGGTTAATTTAAATAATGCTACCTCATATTCAGGTATGGGAACTACACTCTATAATAACGGGTATAAAACCGCTTTCTTCTGTCCGCACGACGCTAATTTCGACAATATGGGTGGTATGATGGCTCTTAACGGTTTTGAAAATGTTTATTCTCAAAACGAATTTCTAAACAAGGATTTTGTGAATGTATGGGGTACTTCTGACCATATTCTATATAAAGAAAATGTTGAAAGACTAAAAAAATTGGGTACAAGTGGCAGACCATTCTTAGCTGCATTTTTGACTATTAGTAATCACGGTCCGTATAAATTGCCGGACCCGCTGCCAAAAGGATTTACTCCTAAAAATACCATACCCGAGCTTAGGTCTGTTGAATACGCTGATTGGTCTATCAGATATTTATTCGATAATATTAAAAATGAGCATTGGTTTAATAATACAATATTTGTTTTTGTTGCGGACCATGGCAAAAACTTATTGCCTAATTACGAAATCAATTATTTTACAAAACATATTCCTATTTTGATGTATGCACCAAAAATTCTTCAAGCTCACGTAGTTGAGAATTTCGGTACTCAGATGGACATCTTCCCTACTCTGATGAATATACTTGGAGTTTCTTACATAAATAATACAGTAGGCATCGACTTATTAAAAGAAAAACGTCCTTATTCATTTTATTCACAGCATTCCACTTTGGGGGCTGTAAGCGACAGTTTTTATTTAATCAGCATGAAAAACGGTCAGTCAAAATTATTTAAATACAGAAATAATTTCGATACAAAAGATTACTCGGCTGAATATCCTGAAATAGTTAATCAAATGCTCACTTATACTAAGTCAAATATTCAAACATCCATGTGGTTAATCAAATCCAAAAAGGGACACTATATACCAAATAAAAAGTAATTTTTATAACTATGCTTTTGTGATGTTGAAGCAGCATCTTCCCACTGTCCATTTTCCGATTGCGGAAGAAACCTCATCCCCCACCCCATTATACGAAATTGTTTGAAGAAACCTCATCCCCCTACCCCTTCTCCAAAGGAGAAGGGGAGAAAGAGGTAGATAAATGGTTAACATTTTTTAAGCCCTCTCCTTTGGAGAGGCTTTGGGTGAGGTTGAAAGTTGTTTGAAGAATCCTCATCACACGACCCTTTAACCATAATTGTTTGAAGAATCCTCATCCCCCACCCCCTTCTCCAAAGTAATGGCACTAAGATAGTAAATATACTCAATCATTTGTACTTTTTATATGCCCCTGCTTTCGTTTTCCTTGTGAAATGTCTATTTGGTCTATACGGAATATTAGATTTACTTATATTCTGTTTCATTTTTACTATCATTTCTTTTTCTACCAGGCGACCAGTGAGAATAGACTCTACCAAGTTTGTCAGTAAGTAGATTCGTAGTATCTTCATAGAAATACCCAATGATATTTTCGAAGGGGGGGGAATCCGCTGTAGTAGCGGATTTTGACATTATTTCTCTTATATAATTATATGCTATCAAAGCTACCATTACCTCCTTGACCGCCATCTCCGGTGTCTTTGCCCTGACTATATTTATATTCATTATTGTCTTGATTTCTCTTATTGTTATTTCAATATCCCAGCGTGTAAAATATTTTAATATTATTAAATCTTTTGGTATGTTTTTATCTAATATTGTAGTAAATAAAACTAACTTTCTACCCTCTACATTCACGTCTTCAAACTCTATTCTACGCAATAATATTGCCTGATCTTCTATATTTAGCTTTTGCATTATTTTCGATTTTTTTCTCTGCCGATAGTTCAACTATCTCGTCATTGGGGGCTATAGTGTTTATTACTTTATAATTCCGTTTACGTTTTCCCGGTACTATTATATCTATCGATTTATTAATTAATTGAATAAATATTGCGTTACAATTATATAGATCATCGGCTAATAATAGGCTCCCACTTGGAATATTCTCTATTAAGCTACTTAAAAGCTCAAGCTCACTTTTAGAATCTGAATCTAATACAAAATCAGCTATTTTGACACTTCCTTGATGTACTATTGCACTTAATAAACCACGAGGATAGCCATTGGATTCTTTTTTTCATATTTCTTTACTATTTCTTTAGTATCTTGCATTTGTAGATAAGTACCATCTGTGATATACACTTCTCTGCCATGAAATTTGAGATGCTGAGTAGGTGAATTTACTTTTACTGATTCATTATATACTTCTCGTATTATTCTTTCTTCTATCCTGTTTCGTGCTTGTGCAAATGCCGATGTACTTGTAGATATAGACTGCTTCTTGCTCTTTTGTATTTTTAATTCGTGAGAGCTTGGCCTTCCTCTTCGTTTTTCTCTTACTTTCTTTTTGTTTTCTTCTTCTATTTGTTCTATATTGGTTTTTATTTCTTCGTGGCTCTTATTATATATAAATAACGCATTCTTCAGACTCTTGTCTCCGCTTAGATTTGCTTTTATCAATGTCAGCAATGTTATTGATGCAGGAAATACTCTATTGCGACTTGTCTTTTCTGTTAATTGCTCTACTAATTCAAAAGGATATTCCTCATTTAATACTGATGACAAATCTGTTTTTAATGCCTCGTGTATCAAGTGGCTTTTTTGAAGTGATTCATTTAGTTCCATTTTATATTCCTGTTATATTTAAAAACAAATACATACAAATATAACAAATATTTTTGATATTATAAAATTTATCTTAGTGTCATTACTCTCCAAAGGAGAAGGGGAGAAAGAGGAAGAAATATGGTTAACATTCTTTAAGCCCTCTCCTTTGGAGAGGGTTTGGGTGAGGTTGAAAAATGTTGGAGTTGTATTAATTTCCCCACGCTGAAGCATGGGGTTGATTTTTACTTTTTTAATTCCTATTTCCCAATTCCCTAGCCCCGAAGAATTAAGAACCCACCCCGTCATCGCTTCGCGATGCCACCCCTCCTTTTGGAGGGGAATTTGAAGAATAGCCACTAAGCACTAATCACCAGCCACCAGTCCCCATTTCCCATATATATTCTTTAAGCCCTATCCTTTGGAGAGGGTTTGGGTGAGGTTGAAAAATGTTGGAGTTGTATTAATTTCCCCACGCTGAAGCATGGGGTTGATTTTTACTTTTTTAATTCCTATTTCCCAATTCCCTAGCCCCGAAGAATTAAGAACCCACCCCGTCATCGCTTCGCGATGCCACCCCTCCTTTTGGAGGGGAATTTGAAGAATAGCCTCTAAGCACTAATCACCAGCCACCAGTCCCCATTTCCCATATATATTCTTTAAGCCCTCTCCTTTGGAGAGGGTTTGGGTGAGGTTGAAAGATGTTTGAAGTAGTTTATGAGATTAATCAACTACTACAAATTTTCTAACATAATTTTTGCCTTCCAGATTTAATATCAGGTAATAAACACCCGAATTCAAATTCAGAGCAAAGCTCTTCTTCAATACTTTACTATCTAAAATTGCATCTTCGGTATAAACTGTTTTACCGGATGTATTCATTATAGAAATTTTAACATTATTATTCATTGGTTCAATTGAATTTGAGAAATCAATTCTGAATTTACCGTTAGTAGGATTAGGAGAAATATTCATTTCATAATTAATAATATCTTCAGAAACATCAGCATAATCCGGAATACTTGTCTTCCACATTCCTCTACCAAAAGTAGCGGTAAATAATTCTGCGGTTTGTGTCTGAATCTCCATATCATAAATATAGACATTTGGCAAGTTCTCGCTAAATGGTTCAAAAGTAGTAAGGTCATCGTTTGTAAAAAATATACCTGAAGAAGTTCCTATATAAAGTCCGTTTTTAACTTGATTTAAGTCTCGTACCATACAAGTAATTAGTCGATTGTCCGGCATAGTTTTAGAATCATCATACCAAGTAAAACCGGCATCATCTGAGCGGAATAAATTGATATTTGCATTACCGGAATTAACTACAACCCACATTTTATCAGGATTAAAACGGTCATACTCTATCCAGTTAATATCCATAGTATCAAAAGCCGGTTGAGAAGTAACCTTTCTCCAGTTAGCTCCTTTATCATCGGTCAACCATAATTCACCCGGTACAACATAAAAGGTTTGATAATCATCACTCAAATAATATGTAGTAGCTTTATATGCGGCAATTTTATCAGAAGAAGTATAGGACATTTTCAAAAGCTCAAATGCCGAAGCATTAATCGGTTCCGAAGGATTAACAGTTCTATCATAAACCATTTCCCAGTTAATACCTGCATCAGTTGAACGATAGATATTAGTGTAGCCCATATACAATGTATTTCCGTCGTTAGGGTCCATTACTAATGGTGTAATCCATTGCCCATATTCATTATAATTATCAATCACATTTTTGGTTAATTTTGTCTGAACAGTTTTCCCGCCGTCAGTAGATTTGCACAGACCGCCATTCTGCCATACGCCATATATAATATTGGGGTCATTGTTATCAATTAATGATTCCATTCCATCATAATTGGGTACATAATTAATCCACTCACTATTTTTCATATAGAAGCAAGCATTATCTTGAGCACCACCAACGGCATATCCTGCATTATTTTTGCATAAACCCATTCTATAAAACTCGGTAATAACTAATCCTGATGTTAAATTTTCCCATTGAGTAGGGAAAATATAGCCGGGGAAACCTTCTTTTACATCTTCTGTTTCGTGGTCCATCCAGTCTTTAATAATTTGTCTGGAGCCGGGAAGAATCTGACTTGTACGATAAATACCACCATCGTTACAGAAATAATATTTTTGATCTGTTTGATTATAATACGCATAATGCTGGTCTGCGTGAAGATTATCACCAAATCGTTTTACCCAAAATGATACTATTTCCCAGTCTTTACCTTGATTAGTACTCATCCATAAATTTACACCACCTACATATACTTTATTTTTATCAATAGGGTCAGCCAGTAAGACTAAATCATAACTTCCCTGCCCTGTTAAATCTCCGGAATCACCGTCATAAGCACCCAGCGGATTATATCCTAAATTATTCGATGGCTGAGCCTTTAGGCTCCAGCTTTGTCCACCGTCGGTAGATGAATAAAAGCTATGCATACTGTTTGAGCCGTTAGTATTCCCACTTACTCCGATAAAGTACATATAATTAGGGTCAGCGGTTGAAATTTCAATATCAACTCTGTTTATTAATGATGTTGTAGGAATATTAATAGGTAATTCAGTCCAAGATATTCCTTTATCTATTGATTTAAGAACAGCAGGATTTCCTTGTCCATAATAACTTCCGATACCCGCATAAACTGTATCGGGATTAATAGGATTAAATTCAATATCATAAGCAAAACCTTGATAGGTATTTGCCCAGTCAACACCGCTATTAGTAGAAGTCCAGATACCATCGGCACCTGATATCAAAATAATTTCAGGATTATCAGGATTGATTAGTATTTTTTTCTTTTGCGAACTACCTAATTTGTCCGTCCCAACTAATAATTGCCAGATTGTACCGCCATCTGTGGATTTATACACACCTACGAATCTACGACGGTTAGATCCTGAACCATCAAAATCACCGGTTAGAATAATTACTTCATCAGGATTTTTCGGATTAACGCACAAACTGCTGACACCAAGATTAGGAAAATCGTCTGTCAATGGAGCCCAGTTCTGTCCTCCGTCAATTGTTTTCCATACTCCGCCACCGGCAGAACCTATCCATACTATATTCGGATTAGTCGGATGGACCGCCATGCAGTTAATTCTGCCTATGCCATGCCCGGAACGTTCGTCATAACTTGGCGGATAATAATCTAATCCGATAGGTGACCAACCGGTTTCTGCAATAGACCCATTCAACTTCTCACTTTTCTTTGAATTATAATTTTCGAATTCGATTTTAAAAGGAATACCTTTATAATTATAATCCATTGAATTCGATAGTAATAATCGGCTATCGTGCGAACGCATTTTGCCGTTAGATTGAGTTTTAATGTAGTTTTCAATTGAGTATCGATTATTCAAATCGACAGGCTTAGTTTTTTTTTCTGTTTGAGCATTAGTCTGATTCGACATAAGAGATAATGCAAATATCACAATTACCTTCAGTAAAACATTGAGCAAATTCTTCATTATTTTCTCCAAATTCCTTAAACAACTTTAGATTATAAAATTACAATTTTTCTATGAAAAAATAAAAGATTATTTTATTTAATTTCGGGTTTAATAAATAAAGTACCTGTGGTTCGGGGTTCGAGGTTCGGGGTTCGGGGTTTGGGGTTCGGGGTTTGAGGTTTGAGGAAGAATTGATAGTTACATTAGAAAAATTAGCTCCAAATTCCTAACTCATAGCCAACAGAAGAGGTAGTGCCTCAATAATATTAGTGTTGTAAAATATTTATTATTGGTCTTCGCTATTATAAATGGGTTAGCAAATAATTGTTATTAGTATAAAGAAAATCCTTTTATTCAAATATTGTTTTTTGATATCTTATTGGATAAACAGCTTTGATTTTAATATTTAACTCCGATAGGAGTTAAATATCAGTAAAATAATAAGATACACCACCACCACTTTCTTCTTTTAACAATAAAAAGAGAAGTAAGAGTGTGGGGACTAAACAATGCTTATTACCGATGTTCAACAGCTAATACCCTTGTAAGAAAGATTTCTTTATTTGCTTACCCACACAAAATAGCGAAGAACCTTTTTATTCTATTATAAAACAAATATTTATGAAGTGTTTTAATTTTCTACTATCTAAAAATGTCCATTAACTAACTACCTTAGTACTCATATCCAAATACTAATCATTGAGTTCAATGAATAGAATAACAAAATATTGCACTTTCGACTAAGATTTAGTCTGTTGAGCGAGCTACTACGAGGCTAAGATTATTCATCAAGAGTTCAATATCATTTTGAATAAATTTTATATTCGGAATTTTTCGGAACCAAGTCATCTGGCGTTTTGCATAATTGCGAGTATGCTGGCGGATTAATTCAATTGCTTTCTGCTCTGTTATTTCTTTATTTAGGAACTGAATAGTTTCTTTATAGCCGACAGTATTGAGTGAGTTTATATCCGGTTTGTATCCCATATTCAGCACCATTTCTGTTTCGGCAACTAAGCCGTTAGCCCACATTATATCAGTTCTCTGATTTATTCTTGAATACAGCTCTTCTCTACTTCTGTCAATAGCAAAATAAATTGGTTTAATATTCCTTAATTTATCAAACATTTTATGAGCTTCAGAAAATGGAATCTTATTACAATAGTAATACTCCAAAGCTCTAATTATGCGGCGTGGATTCTTATCGGCATATTTTTGATAAGAGATAAAGTCGATTTTTTCTAATTCGGCATATAAACTTTCTATGCCTTCAGAATCAGCTCTTTTTTCCAATTCACTGCGTACTTGACTATATTCAGATTCGGAATCATCATCAAAAAGCCCTTCGCATAAAGCTTTAATATATAATCCGCTACCTCCGACTACTACCGGGATATGGTTTCTATCAAAAATTTCGTTTACGGTAGCAAAGGCTTTATTGCCGAAATACCCTGCACTGAAGTATTCATCGGGATTAATTATATCAACATAATGATGCTTTACTTTAGATAGTTCGCTCAATGTTGGCTTTGCAGTTCCAATATCTAAATATTTGAATACTTGACGAGAATCAGCAGAAATAATTTCTATAGGCAAAATCTCGGAAAGCTCAATCGAGAAATCTGTCTTACCGGAAGCAGTAGCTCCGGCAATAACGATTACACAGCGATTAGCAATTAGTATGTCTGTTAAATTATTCACTCCAGCCTTGTTTTCCGATTAAAGGTACAAATTTAAAATCATCTAATTGAGTGTCTCTGAAAGTTTTATGGTCAACCCTCTCGACAAGGTGCATTATTTGTCCGTCTTTATCACCGACAGGTATGACTAATCTGCCACCTACGGCAAGCTGTTCTTCAAGACTATGCGGAATAAAGGGAGCAGCGGCAGTAACTATAATTCCTTTATAGGGAGCATATTGCTTCCAGCCGAGAGTACCATCGCCCAATTTAAGGTTTACATTAAGTTTTAAATTACCGAATAATGTCAATAAATAATGATAAAGCTCAGGAATTCTCTCTATCGAAAATACTTTAGCACCAAGCACCTTTAAAATAGTAGCTTGATAGCCACTACCTGTTCCGATTTCTAATACTTTAGTTCCCTCTTTTACATTTAAAAGTTGGGTCATATAAGCAACGGTATATGGTTGAGAAATAGTCTGGTTGCAATCTATTGGCAGAGCAGTATCTTCATAACTTCTATTTATAAAAGAAGGATGAACAAAATATTCTCTGGGTACAAAAGCAATCGCAGCTAAAACTTCCGGGTCAGTAATTCCTTTCCTTTTTATCTCTTCAACTAAATGAAGCCTTTGTTCTTTATTACTATTATCTATAAGTGTAGTATAATCTTCCATTAAGTCTGTTTTTTCGTTGATAATTTATTATTTAAAACCCTAAGTAATTCTTCTTTTTTAATATCCAAGGTCAATTTGCCGGACTGAGCTATGGAAATGGAGCCTGTTTCTTCAGAAACTATTAATATTATTGCATCTATTTGCTCCGAAAGTCCTAATGCAGCCCTATGGCGAGTTCCTAAATTCTTATTCTCATATTTAGTAGCATGAGAAAGTGGTAAAACGCATCTGGCTGCAACAAGCATCTGATTATCAATAATTATTGCTCCGTCGTGCAACGGTGATTTGGTATTGAAAACCGAAAGAATCAATTCTTTAGATACTTTCGCAGAAATCGGAATACCGGTATCTATACTCATCTCTACATTCTGAGAACGTGTGAACACTACTAATGCCCCAGTATGCTTTTCGGACATTTCAATTGCTGAAAAGACTACTTCGTCAATTGTCTGAGATATATTTGCCCTACCAAAAAATCTGAATATAGGTCCTTGAGTTATCATCAAGAGCAATCGCCTCAATTCAGGCTGAAACAACACTATAAAAGCTATTAGCCATATATCGGCTATAGTGCGTAAAATCCAGTTTATTGATTTGAAATTGACGGCTTCGGTAATAAATGATAAGCCGATTAATATAACTAACCCAAATAATATCTGAACGGCAATTGTATTTTTTAATGCTTTATATAGCCAATAAAAAGCAATAGATACAATTAAAATATCAGTTAAGTCCAACAGTGTAAAACTAAGAAATCCAATTTTGAATAATTCAAGCATATTTTACTTATCCTTATTAGATTTATGTTTAAGGTCGGCTTCTTTTTCATAAGCTTTTATAATTCGAGCTACTAACTCATGGCGAACTACATCACGATTATCAAAATATACGAAGTCAATGCCTTTAACGCCTTTTAAAATATTATTGGCATTAATCAGACCGCAATTTGCTATATCGGGCAGGTCAATTTGAGTGATGTCTCCGGTAACTATTGCTTTGGAATTATAACCAAAGCGAGTAAGAAACATCTTCATCTGTGTTACAGTTGCATTTTGAGCTTCGTCAAGTATAATGAAAGCATTATTAAGAGTTCTGCCCCTCATATAGGCAAGCGGAGTAATTTCAATAATATTTTTCTCAAAGTAACTTTTTAATTTATCAGCACTTATCATTTGAAACAAAGCATCGGTCAATGGTCTTATGTATGGGTCGAGTTTGTCTCGCATATCCCCTGGCAAATAGCCTAAGGATTCGCCGGCTTCGACAGCCGGACGCGAAAGAATAATCTTACTAACTTCATTATTTTTCAATGCGGCAACAGCCATAGCAACGGCTAAAAATGTTTTTCCGGTGCCGGCAGGTCCTATCGAAAATACTAAATCATTATCTTGAACTTTTTCAATATATTCTCTCTGCCTTGGCGTTTTGGCACGAATTACATCTTTCACACCGTATATTATTGCAGAATCATCATTTTTATCTGTCGGCTTGTGCGTAAGCCCGGCTCTGGGGTCAACTAATTCAATTATAGTAGTAACGTCATCAGCTTTTAAACTGCCGTTTTTACGCATAATATAAATTAACTCATTGAAGAGCTTTTGAACTACTTTTACTTCGTCAGGTTCGCCTTTTAATATAAGACAATCACCACGTACAGTAATCGAAGAATCATATTTTGTATCAATAAGTCTCAAATACGAATCATTAGCTCCAAGCAGTGCTTGAACATCAATATCATTTAATTTAATTTTCTTTTCAACTAAATCCATCTTACTCCAAATATTAATTTAGTCATTCTACAATTCATATCAATCTGCAATTTATATCATTCTACAAAGATACTAATAATAATTGAGATTTGACAATTGATTTTTTGATTATTTATATTTAGAAATTAGAATAGTGTTTCTTTTTATTTTAGATCAATATCATTTCCTTTATGAAATAGGACATATCACTCCATACCCCCTTGGCAGTCTTAAAATCTTTTGAAATTTGTTAAATTGTCAATATGAGTTACCCTTTACAGCAACGCTGTATTTGTATAGGTACTGACACAGTAGATACAAAAAAGGTTGTATTCTATTTTTAACGCTTTTTTAGCAATTCTTTTTTCCAGTCATAAGAAGTAGTCTAAAAAGTTGTCATTAACAGGTACTTTTACCGCTTCGCTGTAATTGTAGAGGTAATGACACAAAGTAAAAAAGTCATTCTGAACGAAGTGAAGAAACCAGATAAATCCAATCATTTATTTAAGACTGGATGTTTCGCTACGCTCAACATGACTCTTTTTTAAAATTAATAATTCTGACTATGTCATTAGGAACGAAGTGAAGAATCCAGATAAAGCTAAATGTTGATAATTCTGGATTCTTCGTTACACTCAGAATGACGATTTGGCAATATTATTACTTTTCAGACAGCCTCCTAAGTTGCATAAGTGGAAGATATTTTAATTTTTGAAATATAATATTATTTTCTTATTTTTGAATAATTTTCTTTTATTTACAGATAATTATGGATTCCTTATGACTACTAAAGAAAAAGGTAATAAGGGCGAAGATTTAGCCGTTGAATTCCTTAAAAAAAAGGGATATTCTATTAAAAAACGTAATTTCCACTTTGGTAAAACCGGCGAGATTGATATTATCGCTCAGGAAAAGCAGACATTAGTCTTTGTAGAGGTTAAAATGCGATCTTCAGATGCGTTCGGCGACCCACTTCTGGCAATTACTCCGACAAAGCAGAGAGCTATGCGAAAAACTGCCGAAGGCTATCTATATGTAAATAAAATTTATGATACAGAATGTCGGTTTGACATTATAACTATCGATATACGCTATATTCCGGAGAAAATTGAACACTTAATCAATGCTTTGTAAATTATTTATATATATTTAGCTCTAAACTTTATATAATATTATCCGATAATTCTAACTGAATATTAAAGGATAATAAAATGGTAAAATTAGACATAAATATTGAGAAATTGAGTAAAACTGCCGAAGCAATGGCAGCCGATAACAATTTTTCGACTACAAAATATAAATTTGGCTCTGATGAAGATAATTCAAAATGGTCAAATTATTTAAAAACCAATATTGACATTATGGATATTAAGAATAAAAATACGAAATTTATTTTGAAAAACTCCATAACTACTTTAAATACAAATAATGATATTACGAAAGAACTAAATATTGACCCAGACCCAAGATTAAAAATGCTTAAATATATATTTAAAGAAATTTACGGAATTGAGATTTCTGATTCTATAAATAATTATGATGATGCCGTCGCAGAATATAAGCTTAATAATGACCCGTTTATTGTTGATTTAGCAAAAGAAAAAGAAAATAATGATGATAAAACCACATCAGTTAGTGGCATGGGCACTATTAACGACGAATCGGGTTATGAAGTTCAGTTCTCATATTCATTAGAATCTAAAGACAAAGCAAATACAGTAGTCTCCGAATACCTGAGTAGCATGAAGTCCGAATCCGATATTGAGCTATCTACCTCTGATAATATAAAAAATATAAAAAACAAAGAGGCTGAAGTTGACATCAGCTCTTTAGTCGGCACTAAAAAAAGTGCAGTCGTTAAAGCCGCAATAGAACTTTCTTAATTGAATTACAAACATGGATGTATTAATCAATGTGGGGAACGGACTCCCCACTATTTTTTTAAATTATCATCAAAAAATTGAACAATAGATTCCCAGAAATAAGTACCTGCATACTGCTGCAAATCTTCGTGATGAGCTTTTGCAATAATAAATATTTTTTTGTTTTTTGTTTTTAGTGCATCATAGATTTTATAAGCGTTATAGACCCTAATTTTCGGGTCTTCATTACCATGAATTATATAAACCGGTTTGTCAATTAGCTTTGCCGAGTTCACTGGCGAAACACTATCTACAGTATAATTAGCAATTTTCTCACCGGCACTCAATGCGTTATCAGGAATAAAATCTAACCTTACTCCAAGCTCACTTTCAGAATAATCTCGAATTACATCACGCATATTGCCAAAGGCAGAAGCCGCGATTCCGCCAGAAATAGATGTATCTATCGCCATAGTCTGAATTACAATAGCCCCGCCCAATGAATGACCGTATAAACCGATTTTTGTATTGCCAATTAGTTCACTTCGTAAATAGTTAATTATATCGAGCATATCATACTTTTCATAATAGCCGAAAGTACAGTATTTTCCGTCGCTCTCGCCCTGTGCTCTCTGGTCAAACATAGCACAATTATACCCTTTTTCTGCTATTGTTTTTGCCGCTTCCATCATTGACTCCTTGCAGCTACCTATGCCGTGAAGTAATATAATTGTAGCCTTAGCTGTGTCTGTCTTTGCCTTTATAAAGTATCCTTTGAGTAAAAGACCATCTCGACTATAAGTGCTAACACTTAGATAATCATTAGGATTGATTTGGGATTTTCTGATAATATCAATCCGTTGAAGTGAATCCACTTTAGTAGGGCAAATCGCCGAATAAGCAAGCTGATTATTAATCCAGTAATCATATTTATTATAAGCGATAATTCCGCCAATAATAAGAATTACCAATATTATTCCGAGTATTATTTTAGTTTTCATTTTTAACCTTAGATTGAATGTAAATTGAATCATAAACAGGTTGAATTCGGTAGATAACTATTAAAGCTAACTACTACTATAGCTTTGATATTTCGGAATTTTAATTAATCTCATTAGTATATCAATTATTTATTAAATCTTTTAATATAGAATAATTGCTTACTATGTTATTATAATAAACTCCAAATACCAAATTGAAATATTTTTGAAATAATAAAAATTTAAGATAATCAAATTCTTTTACATAAAAAAGAAAAAAGCAAATATCGTGATAATTAATCTTAAGTATGTTTGCAATATATTTTGAGCAGTAATTACATAGTATTGAATTTGTCTTATAATAATTGATAATAAATCCTGACTATATTTCTTAATTCCGATATAGTTGTGCATCCGGGGTTTGGGGTTTGGGGTTTGGGGTTTGGGGTTTGGGGTTAGAGGTTTGGGGTTTGAGGTTTGGTGACTTTAAGTTTGGTAATTGTGAATTAGATATTCCATATCTGCCGGATATGGAATATCTAAGAGCATTCAAAGTCGGTTCAAAAATATTCAATATTAATGTCGCTTATGTGTCATTACCTCTATAATAGCTGCATTTGTAAATATACATCAAAATAGCGACAGTTCGGGTTTGTTCAAGTATCTATTAGGCTCAACTATAAAAGTCTTCCTTATATAATTTCAGTTATCATTTCTCGAAAAAATTCCGTAAATTTGAAACTTATAAAATGATAATTTTACAATTATTTTGATAGAGCTATGAAAGAAAATCTATATTCTGAGATTCCGGTAACAAAAGAAACTGCTGCAGAAGTAGGGCTTACTGACCAAGAGTACGATAAAATCCTTGAAATACTTGGCAGAACTCCGACCTACACTGAGCTTGGTATGTATGGCGTTTTATGGAGCGAGCATTGCTCTTATAAAAACTCAATTAAGCAATTAAAGACTCTCCCCCGCTCCGGTGGCAGATTATTGGTTGATGCAGGCGAAGAAAATGCAGGTCTTATCGACATAGGAGACGGCTATGCTATTTGTTTTAAAATCGAAAGCCATAATCACCCTTCTGCTATAGAACCTTTCCAAGGTGCCGCTACCGGCGTAGGCGGAATATTAAGAGATATATTTTCAATGGGAGCTCGCCCGATAGCTGCTCTTAATTCACTTAGATTCGGCGAATTAACTACCGAGAGAATTAAATATTTAGTCCGCGGTATAGTTAGCGGTATCAGCCACTATGGTAATTCATTCGGCGTACCGACCGTAGCCGGCGAAGTATATTTCGATGACTGCTATTATGACAATCCATTAGTTAACGCTATGGCTGTAGGTATAGTGAAAACAGATAAAACAGCTTCAGCCGCTGCTACCGGCAAAGGCAATCCGGTTATGATAGTCGGCTCAAGTACCGGCAGAGATGGTATTCACGGGGCTTCACTATTAGCATCTCGCGAATTTGATGAGAAAACAGATGATATGCGTCCTACGGTTCAAGTAGGCGACCCGTTTGCAGAAAAATTGTTACTTGAAGTATCTTTAGAATTAATTGAATCCGGCTGTGTAGTCGGTGTTCAGGACATGGGTGCGGCAGGAATTAGCTGCTCGACTTCGGAGATGAGTGCCCGAACAGATGCCGGTATGATTATCGACTTAGATAAAGTACCACTTCGTGAACAGGGAATGAGTGCTTACGAGATTTTACTTTCGGAATCTCAAGAGAGAATGCTTTTCGTAATTGAAAAAGGAAAAGAAGAAATAGCTATTAATATATGTAATAAATGGGACGTTCCAATTAAACAAATCGGCGAAGTTACTGACGGTGGATTGCTTAAAATGTATCGTAACGGTAAATATGTAGTTGAATTACCTGCCGAATCATTAGTGCTCGGCGGAGGAGCTCCCCAATATACTCCAGATAGTAAAGAGCCTGCTTACTTGAAAGAAACCAGGGCGTTCGACACAAGTAAAATCGAAAAAGAAACTCCTACTAAAGGCGATTTCTGGGCATTATTAAAATCTCCTACTATTGCATCTAAAAAATGGATATACGAGCAGTATGATTCTCAAGTACGTACTAATACTGTAAATATCAAAGGCGATGCAGGTGTAGTAAGATTAAAAGAACTGCCCGGCAAAGGAATAGCCCTAACTACCGATTGTAATTCCGCGTATTGCTACTTAGACCCTTATAAAGGTGCTATGATTGCGGTAGCCGAATCAGCCAGAAACGTAGTTTGTACCGGTGCTGAACCTGTAGCTATTACTAACTGTCTGAACTTCGGTAATCCCTACGACCCGGAAGTATATTGGCAATTTAAGGAATCAATCCGTGGCATGGGCGATGCTTGCCGCATTTTAAATACTCCTGTTACCGGAGGCAATGTAAGCTTCCATAATGAATCCAAAAACTTTGCCATTTATCCTACACCCACTATCGGTATGCTTGGTCTAATCGATGATTTGAACTACACTATGAGTGCTGATTTCAAACACGAAGGCGATATAGTATGTCTGATAGGCAACGACAGAGAAGAAATCGGCGGTTCCCAATATTTGAAACAATATACCGGCAAAGTAGTTGGTAATTCTCCTATCATAGATATGGATGAAGAGCAGAGATTATATAAATCGGTTTTAACCGCTATAAAAGTGCAGATAATTAATTCTGCTCATGACATAAGTGAGGGCGGTTTAGCTATTTGCTTAGCAGAGAAAGCTATATCGTCAGGTAATTTAGGTTGCGAAATTGAGCTGAATTCCGTATTAACTGCAGGCAAATTATTCGGCGAATCTCAATCAAGAATCGTAGTTTCTTTATCTACTGATAAATTTGATGAGTTATCTAAAATTTGTACAGCTAATAATATTATGCTCCGAAATATCGGTAAAGTAGTAAAAGAGAAATTTGTTATTAATAATTATATTGAAACTACAACATCGGAATTAATATCTTCATTCGAGAATGCAATTCCTGAAATTATGTCTAAGAAATTAGATAAATAATTATTAAATCCGGCAGTTAGCTTTTAATAATCGAACTGCCGGAATTTTTGCTAATAACTGCAAAATATTTGAATTCACTACAAACTGTCATTTCTATTGTTATATTTATATTTTAAGTGTAACTTTTTATAGATTAAAAGCATCTTAATACTGATTTAATTTATGTATTATTAGAAAGAGAAATTATAAAATGAGAAAGTACTTGCCTTTTACAATACTGATTTTTACATTAAGCTTATGCATAGTAACTATTGGTTTAGCCTCAAACTCGCCAATTAGCAAAAAAAGCCTACAATTTCTAAAAAATGAAAAAATAAAAGTAAAAGCTGAAAAATTAGAAGAACTCTTAAAAACTCAAGAGTTCCGCGAAATGATAAAGAATAAATATTTCCATAATAGTAACAACGACACAAAGCAAAGCAATAGTCTGCAAAGTCTGGATAATAAAATTATTTCTTCAAGCAGTTCTATAGAAAGCGAAATTCATGCGGCAATTAATCCGATTGATTCGAATAATATAGTAGTATCCCCAATTAGACAAGCTACTTCGATGTCAACAGATGCTATATCACTTCCTATTTATTATACTAAAGATTTCGGTAAAACATGGAATACATCGACTTTCCAACCTAAACCTCCTGTAAATGACTATTACATAATGGGCGGTGGCGACCCTGTGTTCGCTTTTGATGCCAATGGAAAATTATATTTCACTTGGATTCATTTATACGCTACTTTAAAAAACTATAATATTGATTCATTATTTGCGGGGCTATTTTGTGCTGAATCAGTTGATGGTGGTGCAACTTGGACTTATAATAATCGTTCTGTTGCTCCATTAGGATCAGGCTTATATTATTCTGCTTATCAATTATCATCAATGATTGATAAGCAGTGGATGGCTTGCGATTTGTCTAATTCAATTTATAGAAATCGGCTTTATGTTAGCGGAATTTTTATGGACAATACCAACGATTTTCAAGAAATGAAAACATACATTAAAAAAGCAGAGAATTTCAACTTCGATACAAATTCAGTAGCTGTTGATGGAAACATATTTTCAACAATTCAGTTCAGTTCAATCGGGGTGGACGATAAAGGAATAATTCATTATGCTTTTTATGCCAATGATGAAGATAAAGAAATGATTATTCATACCTCATCAAATGATGGCGGAGCTACTTGGTCTGATTTACATTTAATTAGTAATTTATATGGAGTTTTGATAAATCCAGTACAAATTGATGGAATAAGCGAATCACGATTATATCCGTGTAGTTATTTAGCTGTTGATAATAACCAGCAAAGCAACTACAAAGGTAATTTGTATATGACCTGGTCTTCAGCCGGGATAAACAGTTACGATGGTAAGGGGTTTGATGTTTATTTTTGTAAATCGACTAATTCAGGACTTACTTGGTCAACTCCCATTAAAGTAAATAAAGACGGATTAGATGATATTCACAATTTTTATCCTTCTATAACTGTTAATCCTAAAGGAGTTGTTGTTATCTCTTGGTTTGATAGAGCAAACTATACCAATGCACAGACAGATCATGTACTCGCTACTTCGAATGATGGTGGCAACTCATTCTCTGATATGACATTAATAACAAACCAACCATCAAATTTCAATTATATCGGTTATAATAATGGACTATTCGGAATCGGTGAGTATTCGGGTTTAGTAGCTTCTAACAGCTATGCTATTCCATTCTGGGCTGATGGTAGGAGCAATAACGGTAATATCAGCGTATATTCAGCTTTAGTACCCATCAACCAAGAAGCAAGCGTTGAGCAATACGGAGTGATTAACGGAGGCTTTAGTATTAGTAATCTATTTCCGAATCCGGCAATAGAAAAGACTCAATTAGAAATTAATATTGAAAATGCAGGCGAATACCAAATCTCACTATTCAATAACAAAGGGCAGAATTTGATGGAGATAGCAAATGAATATATGCCAATTGGGACAAAAACAATAGATATTTCAACTTCAAATCTAATTAATGGTATCTATTACGTAAGAATTAGCAATAGCAAGGATTATGTTATCCGAAAACTGACAATTAATAAATAAAAACAAACAAGCTAAACAAAAATAAGTCATCAAAGAATTAATTCTAAGATGACTTTTTTTATAAATAAATAACTTAAATAAGAAGTCTTCCCTTATCCATTATAACTTCTTCATCAATACTAACTGAAGCTTTTTTGACTATACCATCAATATGAATAGGTACATTAATTTTACCGCCCATACCTATATTATTTCCGAAAGCAACGTGAACAGTACCGAGTACTTTTTCGTCTTCAAGAATCAGACCGCACAATTTAGCTTTGTAATTAGTTCCGATGCCGAATTCGGCAACAGCTCGAGCTTGCCTACCAACAGAATCCAACATTTTAATTAGGCGATGAGCTTCTTCTTTACCGGTAATTTTCTCGGCATATCCATCGACAATTTCAATGAAGATAGGATGCTCAACCAGACCAATACCGGCAACCGAACCATCGACTACTAATAGACCTTGTGTTTTATCTTCCCAAGGAGCAAGGTAAACCTCACCGGAAGGTAAATTACCACTTTCGCCAATATTTCTAAGAACGCCGGTAGAAGAAAGAATCTTTCTTCTTTTCATAGGTATAATCAAATCAGTACCGGCTTTAGATTCAATATGAGCAATAGAAGCAGTTCTTAATTTATTTGCAACCATCTCGGTAGTTTCTATAATTTTAGTATAATCGGCTGAAAAGCAACGAGCCATAGTATCTGAAGTAATACCGGGCATAGTGCCGACCCTGATTCCGGCATTAGAAGCGTCGCGTCTTGCTTTGGTATGAGTCAAAGATTTCGAAGTAGGGCAAAGCACTACATCTACCTGAAGCATTAGCTCTGCAATTACTTGAGGTGGCTCTTCCCCGTTAAGTTCGCGAGCTTTCATTTCGACATAGAAAGCTTCTTTTCCAAGCAGTTTACCCTGCTCAAGTAAAGCCAACCCTATATCTCTTTTATTTTCATCAGAAATTATCAATATCGTTTCTTCGGGAGATAATCCCATATAATCCTTTAAAGCAATATTACATGCTTTGTCAAGTTTCTGTAATGCCATAGTAATCCTATTTTTTAATATATATGTTAATATTATAAATGATCAAATGAAATAATCAAATTGAATTAATTGCATCAATTAAAAATATCTTCAATTAGTAGCAGTTTATACGAAGTCAAAAAAATTAGCGTTTTGATGCGATTCAAAAATAAAGAAAAAAAAGAAAAAAAAAAAATAAATATTGAATTATTTGAGAAAATAACCGATATTTTTTAGAGAATATGTGATTTAATAAAGTTTTTATTTTAAAATACAAAAAAATAGTATTATATTAGATAAGTTAATTATAGAATTTTTAAAAAAAAACATAATTTACTACAATTAACAAAGTTGATTTTGCATAATTATTAATAATATATAGTGATTACAAATATGGCATACAATGGTAATCAATCAATCGATCCTGAAACTCAGGAAATGCTTAGAAGTTTCGTTTCTGAAGCTTTTGATTCGTTAGATAATAACGAGCCTGTTGTTGATTATTTACGCGAGGAAGGCAATTCCGAACACGTAAATTCAATATTTAGAGTATTTCACACCTTAAAAGGTTTATCGGGATTTTTTGAAATGCACGTAATTAATAAAGTAACTCACGAAGCTGAGACTTTATTGGACATCATGAGAAAGCAAAACGCAGTTCAAACTGAAGATACTATAACAGTAATCTATCAGACTTTTGATTTTTTAAGAGATTTACTCCAGAGAGTCAGCCTTGAATTCTCAGATGTTAGTGGTAGCATTGACGCTGAGGACATGATACTTATTATCAAGGACGCTATTGAAAAGGTTAAAAACCCCGATATTAGCATTGATTTCTTTTTAGATGAAACCTCATTTAATAATGAAGCTAAGCCAGAGCCGATAGTCGAAAGTATTCCGACTATGCCGAATTCTCCGGCTTCTATTGAAGTAGAAAGCATCAGTAATTCGAATTCTATAATTACCGATGATTCAAAAGCCGAACATATTTCAGAGATTGATGTAGGGTCATTAATATCAGATGACATGCTTGACCAGTACTTAAATAGTGCTGTTGATTTATTAGATACTACTGAGAAAAATTTAGTAGATTTAGAGAAAGACCCACAGAATTCGGCACTAATTGCCGAAACATTCGGTGCTGTACACAGCTTAAAAGGTAATTCAGGATTTATGGGTTTTGCCGAAATCGAAGAAATCAGCATGGAAATGGAAACAATTTTAGACAGTATCAGGACTAAAGCATTAGATATTGATTCAAACATAGTAACAATTTTGCTTAGTAATACGGAAGTAATCCGTAACAGACTCGGTACTATATCTAAATCTTCTGGGAATAAAAATGAAAAACCAAAGGCTGAAGAGCATAAACCGGCAGAAATAAAACATCCGGAGCCTGCTCCGCCAGTAATTCAAGAAACAAAACCGGTTGAAAAACCGGCAATTGTTCCTGCTCCCGTTGCACCGAAAGAAGAAATCAAGCCACCTGTGCCTCCGGCTCCCGTAAAAGTTGCCGAACCACAACAGCATGCTCCAGTGCCTGAAACGCCAAATAAGAGACCGACGGCTAATCAGGGAGGCAATCTACCATATCAGCAGAAGAAAGATATTAGAGTAGAAACAATTAAAATCGATAAGTTGTTTGATTTAGTCGGCGAGTTGATAACTATAGAGACTATGGTTACAAATAATCAAGACTTGATTGGTCTTGAATTACCGAACTTCTCAAAATCTGCAAATATGCTTAATAAAATTACGCGTGAGCTTCAAGAAATTTCTATGTCTATCAGAATGATGCCTTTGGAAGGGCTCTTCAATAAAATGAAAAGACTGATACGAGATGTTTCAATTAAAATGAACAAAAAAGTTGAATTAGTCGTATTTGGTCAACAAACTGAAATGGACAAAAATGTAATTGATGAAATATCCGATCCTTTAGTACATATTCTTAGAAATTCAATTGACCACGGTGTCGAATTCCCTGAAGAAAGAATTAAAAACGGGAAAAATGAAGTTGGTACTGTTTCATTAGGTGCCCGCTACGAAGGAAACGAAATTTTAATTGTAGTTGAAGATGACGGAGCAGGAATTAATAAAGAAGCCGTGCTTAGAAAAGCAGAAGAAAAAGGATTACTGAAAGTGCCTGCAGCTAACATGACCGATAGAGAAATTTTCGCACTTATATTTGAGCCGGGTTTCTCGACTGCAAAAGAAATTACAGATATTTCGGGCAGAGGCGTTGGAATGGACGTAGTCAGAAAAAACATAGAGAAACTTCGTGGTGGAATTGATATTTCAAGTTCACTTAATAAAGGCACAAAAATGACTCTTAGAATCCCATTAACTCTTGCAATTATGGAATCAATGGTGATTGAAATCGGTGAGACATTATGTGCTCTACCAATACTTTCTCTAAGAGAATCATTCAGACCACAACCCGGTATGGTCAATATTAC
Source organism: uncultured bacterium (assembly GCA_942493235.1). Lineage (GTDB taxonomy): Bacteria > Bacteroidota > Ignavibacteria > Kapaibacteriales > UBA2268 > ENR-C587. The sequence continues at coordinate 3,167,791 of OW818676.1, forward strand.
TATGGATGGGCTTGAAGTAGTCAAAGTAAGAGACGAAATTTTACCTATTATCAGATTGCATGAAATATTCAAAATTGAAAATTCATCTACAAATCTCGATGAAGGCATTTTACTTTTAATCGAATCAAAAGAACGTAAGGTATGTTTATTTGCCGATGATATAGTCGGTCAGCAGCAAGCCGTAATCAAAGGATTGTCTGATTATATTGGCAAAGTTCCTGGAATTACAGGGTGCATGACTACCGGGGACGGTTCGATAGGTTTAATTCTTGATATTGAAAGTTTAATAGATTTAGCTCAAACTAATAATTATCAAATTTAATGACGGAGAAACCGAAATGGCTGAAATAGAAGAAAATGTAGATTTGTTAGAAGACTATTTAGATGAAGATACCCAAAAAGACAGGTTTCTATCTTTCAAAATAGCGAATGAAGATTACGCTATAGAGATTAAATATATTATTGAAATTATTGGTATCCAAAAAGTTACTAAAGTACCAAATATTAGTAATTATATAAAAGGCATCATTAATCTACGAGGTAATATTATACCCGTAGTCGATATCAGAAAACGATTTGGTCTTGATGAAATACCTTATAATGACCGAACTTGTATTATTGTAGTTAGCCTTTCTAATACTTCAATCGGACTAATTGTTGACGAAGTTCAAGAAGTAGTAAATATTAGCGAAGACTTTATAGCTCCCCCTCCGGCAACGAATAAAGGAAGCCACAGTAAATTTATACAAGGTATCGGCAGAGTAGGCAAAACCGTAAAAATACTTCTCAATATCAATCGTTTATTGTATGAAGATGAGAATTTAATTCCTAATGAAGAACAAAATTAAAAAGGATATATGGATAATAATAAAGCAAAGTCTTCCTTAGTAAACGAATTTTTTTCAGACTCTTGGATTCATATTACAGATGAAGAATTCAAGCAGTTGAGAGATTTAGTCTATAAGAATATAGGCATTAATCTGACTGAAGAAAAGCGAAATTTACTAATGGGAAGGCTTCAAAAAATCCTTAGGCAAAAAGGATTTAACAATTTCAGCAGTTATTATAATTTTGTTATCTCGGATAAGACCGGTGATGCTCTAAGCGAGTTAGCAAATTCGATTTCGACAAATCATACATTCTTTTATCGTGAGAAGGACCATTTTGAATATTTTATTAATAATGTACTGCCGGAATTTGAACAGCGATTAACAAGTGAAAATACTCGTGATTTCAGATTATGGAGTGCAGGTTGCTCCAGCGGAGAAGAGCCTTACAATTTAATTATGCTAATGAAAGAATACTTTGGCATGAATTATAGTAAGTGGGATTCGGGTGTATTGGCAACCGATATTTCTGAAAAAGCATTAGAAACTGCAAGAAAAGCAGTTTACAGTGAGGATAGAATCAGATATTTACCTCCAAATTATAAAAAGAAATATTTTAAAAATATTAACACAACAAATTATGAAGTTATTGAAGACGTTAAAAAAGAAGTTACTTTTAGACGTTTTAATCTAATGAATGAACTTTTCCCGTTTAAAAAGAAATTTCACGTTATTTTTTGCAGAAATGTAATGATATATTTTGACGAACCAACAAGAATCACCCTTGTTGATAAATTTTATGACCTGTTAGTACCCGGCGGATATTTATTTATTGGGCATTCCGAAACACTTAAAAGAGAAGTTCACAAATTTCAATTTGTAATGCCGGCACTATACAGAAAACCTTTAAATTGAAATTTAGGAATATAATTGATGAAGAGAGTAAAAGTACTAATTGTTGATGATTCAGCACTTGTTCGAGATATATTATCAAAGGGTCTGTCAAGTGACCCCGGTTTGGAAGTTATTGGTACTGCAGCTGATGTCTATATTGCTCGTACTTTAATAGTCGAACACCGACCCGACGTTTTAACTTTAGATATAGAAATGCCAAGGATGGACGGAATTGAATTTCTAAGGCGGTTAATGCCTCAATTCCCATTGCCTGTAGTTGTAGTATCTTCGCTTACTCAAAGAGGTAAAGAAATCACAATGCAAGCATTAGAAGCCGGTGCTATAGATTTCGTACCTAAGCCTGCTTCCGATGTTGCTCGCGGGTTAAAAGATATGATGCTTGAGCTTCGAACAAAGATAAAAATCGCATCTACAGCAAATGTATCACATTGGAAAAATAAAAGATTTGAAAATATAGATAAAGCTACTTCTACATATAAATCACTTGCAGAATCTACTGATAAGGTTATTGCTATAGGTGCTTCGACCGGTGGTACGGAAGCAATTAAAAAAGTAATTGTCAATCTCCCCCCGAGTACTCCCGGCATTGTTGTTGTTCAGCACATGCCATCGGGATTTACTAAGACATTTTCAGATAGATTAAATGAGCTTTCAATGATGCAAGTTAAAGAAGCCGAGCATGGAGATAGAGTAGTTACCGGACGTATATTGATAGCTCCTGGAGATTACCACATGAAAGTAATTCGTAAGGGAGGGCATTATATAGTAGAATTAAATCAACAGGACAAAGTAAATGGTCATAGACCTTCTGTAGATGTACTTTTCCATTCTGTTGCTCAGTATGTAGGCTCTAATGCTTATGGAGTAATTCTTACCGGTATGGGCAATGACGGTGCGGCAGGGCTAAGGGCTATGAAAGATGCTAAAGCAAAAACTATTGGGCAGGACGAGGCTTCTTGCGTTGTTTATGGAATGCCAAAAGTAGCTTATGAATTAGGTGGGGTTGATAGACAGTATAATTTAGATAATATTTCCACAGAATTGATTAATTTAATTAACAAAGACAAAACAAAATAGGCTAGAAAATAACAGATGACAGGTATTAACGAACAATTGCTTGATGTTTCTGTCTTATTAGTGGAGGACGATACTCCATCGCGAATTTATTGCTCAAAAATATTAAAAAAATTCGTTCGAGAAGTTTTTGTTGCCGAAAACGGATTTGAAGGATTAGAAATTTTCAGACAAAATAGATGTGATATTATAGTGTCCGATATTGGTATGCCCGTAATGGACGGATTAGAAATGTCGCGTGAAATCAAAAAAATTCAAAAAGACGTTCAGATTATCCTTACTACAGCATTAGACAATAAAAATTACCTCATGCAGGCAATTCAAATCGGAATTAATAATTATATAGTAAAACCAATTCAAAAAGAAAATCTTTATGAGGCTGTTGAAGCAGCTTCTAAGATTATTATTTTAGAAAAAGCCGTAAATAATCAATATAATCGTATTAGAAAGCTTTCCGAAGTAGTCGAGCAAAGCCCGATTATGGTTATTATTTTTGATTCAATTGGCAATATAGAATATTGTAATCAAAAAGTTCAAGAAATATTAGGCTATAAACAGGTAGATATTATAGGTAAATCAATTGAATCTTTGAATTTCAATGAAGAATTTTTACAAAAATATAATACACTATTTGATTTGACTGAATCTATTGATAACCAAAACAATAAAACTCTAAAAGAAGAATTTCAAGTAAACAAGACAAATAATGAATCTATTTGGGTTTCGGCTTCTATAACTACTCTTCATGACGACAATGATAAATTACAAAGCATTGTAATGCTAATTGAAGATATTACTATTAGGAATTTGGCTCAAGAAGAGCTTAAAAATGCTCACGACGAATTAGAACTTAGAGTAATTAAAAGAACCGAAGAGCTTAGAGATACAAATCAAAAGCTAATTAGTGAGATCGAAACAAGAAAGCTTACCGAAGAAGAATTGATTAAGGCTAAAGAAGAAGCAGAATCTGCTAATAAAGCGAAAAGCTCATTTTTAGCAAAAGTAAGCCATGAGCTTAGAACTCCTCTCAATGGGATAATAGGAATAACCAGCATTTTACTAACTGATAGAATTACAGATAAGCAGAAAAAATTCCTTGAGATGGTTAAATCGTCAGCTGACGGATTATTAGATATAATAAATGATATATTAGATTTTTCAAAAATCGAAGCCGGTAAGCTGAAGTTATCAGAAGCTAATTTCAACTTATACAAAATGATAGATCAGATAATCGAATTATATAAGCATTCTGCTATATCGAAGAATTTATCATTAGACTATGACATAAGCTCTAGTGTACCCGAAACTTTATTTGGCGATGCAGGTAGAATCCGTCAAGTACTTCTAAATCTTATCAGCAATGCACTCAAATTTACTGACAGAGGCTATATCAAAGTTCGAATTGACTTAGATTCATTAGTCGATGATACGGTGATTCTTCAATTCTCCGTTACAGATACAGGAATTGGGATTTCAGAAAACAAACTTGATATGCTCTTTAAGAGTTTTAGTCAAGTGGACGATTCATTTACTCGGAAATATGGTGGAACCGGATTAGGCTTAGCTATATCTAAAGAGATTGTTGAAATGATGGAAGGCAATATTTGGGTTGAAAGTCATTACAATGTCGGAAGCACATTCTTTTTCACTTCAAAACTAAAAATTCCGAATACTGCAGATATTCCGATTATCGAAGTTCCGAAAATCAAACCGGTTAATCATAATATTTTGAAATTAAATTTGAATATTCTGATAGCCGAAGACAGCTTGATTAATCAAGAAGTATTAAAACAGAAATTCAATAACCCGAACTGGACAGTAAAAGCTGTTGCAAATGGTCTTTCCGCATTAGACTCTTTTAAAAATGGTGATTATGACTTGATATTGATGGATATTCAAATGCCCGAAATGGATGGATTAGAAGCTACAAAACTAATTCGTGAATATGAAGAAGCGAACAATATTGACCCGATAATCATTATCGGACTTACCGCCAATGCTTTCGAAGACCAAAAAAACGAAGCTTTGCAAATGGGAATGAACGACTATGTTTGTAAACCATTTAAATTTGATGAATTATTCAAAAAGATAGCCGATTTTTTCTCGGTTAATATTGATAATAATGTGATTGACAATCCTGAATATATTTTTAAAGTTGACCTTGACATACAATCTCTATTGGATACGCTAAACAATAACAAAGCGATTTTACTAAAAATCATCGATTATTTTTTAGCAAATATCAATGAAGAATTTGATAAACTTAGAAGTGGTGTCGATGGAAATGATTACTTTTTAGTTCGTAGTATCGCTCACAAAATGAAATCAGAAGTTGGAAATTTCAGCTCTTACGATACTGTTGAAGTATGCAAAGTAATAGAAAATATGGGTAAGGATAAAGACTTAACAAATATTGATTTTTACATTCAGAAGCTAAATGATAAACTCAGCTATTTAAAAATCGAATTAGAAAACTATAAAAATAATAATTTGGAAGGAATTTAATATGAAGACTTTAGTTGCAGAAGATGATTTCATAACCTCTCAAGTGATGAAAGAAATTATGCTTACTTTTGGGAAATGTGATATTGCTGAAAACGGAGCAATTGCAGTTCAAAAATTTCAAGAGGCATTAATAGAAAAAGCCCCATATAATCTCGTTTTTCTTGATATTATGATGCCTGAGATGGACGGTCAGCAAGTATTAGAAAAAATTCGTGATACAGAGCAAAAGTACGGACTTATCGGGTTAGAAGGTGCTAAAATAATTATGACTACCGCACTTGATGATTTTGATAATATTAAAAAAGCATTTATTAATCAATGCGAAGGTTATATTGTTAAACCTGTGGATAGAGATAAAATTGTTAAAAAATTATATGATTTAAGCATCATTGAGTAATATTATTTTCGGGTCTTTGCTATTTTAAGTGGGTTAACAAATAATTGTTATTCGTATAAAGAAAATCCTTATATATCAAATATTGATTTTTGATATATTTTGGGATAAACTTCTTTGATTATACCGATGTTCAACAGCTAACGCTGTTGTAAGAAAGATTTCTTTATTTGCTTCTCATAATAATAGCGAAGAACTTTATTTTCTGATTGAAATGATACTTTTGATATTAATACGTGGCTTTAGAGGCTGAGAAAAAACCTTTGATTACTGTTTTATTGCTAAGGATTATTTCTCTAAGTGTTTGTAACTGGAGTGTCCCAAATGATGCCATTCTGAACGAAGTGAAGAATCCAGATAAATCTAAGTTATTGAAAATTCTGGATTTTTCGTTACACTCAGAATGATGATTTAAAAATTAAATTATTTTTTTGACAGCCCTGTTCAATGGAGCGGGGGGAATTAAAATTAAGGATATTTGCTTTTACAAAGGCTCTTTAGCCACTTCAACGGTAGTAATTGATGTTCTATTTCGTATAGGAAATTCAAAATTATCTATACCCGCGGCAAAAGCCGCGGGTTGTAGTTTAATTAAAATTATGATTTGTCATTGATTTGATTTCAATAAGCAGGTAATAATCAGTGATTCGACTATTTTGCTTTCATTTTCAAGCCTTCGTCAAGCAATTCATTAACTTTGCTCAATGATTCGGCTTCACTATAAAAACGAATTAAAGGCTCTGTACCGGAAGCTCTTATCAATAACCAACCGCCATCTACATAGAATTTATAACCGTCTTTGGTATCGACTCTTACTACATCATATCTACCTATTTTCTTAGGAGTCTTCTCGCAAGCAGCAAGTATTTGTTTTTTAACTTGAGGAGTAACTTTTACATCACGGCGCATATATCTATGCTGTCCGAATTCACGGTCTAATTCATCGCATAATTCTTTTAAAGATTTTTTCTCGGTTGCCATTACTTCCATTAATAAGAACGCATTAAATAGTCCGTCACGTTCAGGAATATGAAGGCAAGTACCTAATCCACCGGACTCTTCGCCCCCGATAATGATTTTTTCTTCTACCATTAATTTAGCAGTATGCTTAAATCCGACAGGAGTTTCAAATAAATTAATGCCATATTTATTACAGAATTTGTCAACCATAGAAGTCAAAGAAACTGTCTTAACTACTGAACCGCGTTTTTTTCTCTTCTCATATAAATATTTCAATAATATCATAAATATTCTATGTGAGTCAACAAAATTGCCTTCTGAATCGACAGCTCCTACCCTATCGGCATCGCCATCGGTGGCTATACCAATATCATAATTACCTTTTTTGATTTTTTCAATTAATTCACCTAAACATTCGGCAATTGGTTCCGGATGGTCTATTGTACCAAATCCAGGGTTATGGTCAGCATGGATTTCGTTTACACCTTCTAAAAGCATACTCATAGTATTAATACCGGCTCCGTGCATTGGGTCGTATAATATTTTAAAATTGGCTTCTTTAATAGCTGTAACGTCAATTTTTTTACGAATATTTCTAACATAAGATTCTTTAGCATTAAATACTCTGATTTTCTTAGTTTTAATATATTCGTCCATAGATTTAAATTTTATTTGCGGAGGCTTAGCCATAATTATTTTTAGCTCAGCTTCTAAGCCGGCAATTTGCTCAGGAGTTGCAGGTCCGCCAAAATGAGCTTTAAGCTTATAGCCATTATATACGGCAGGATTATGAGAAGCAGTGATTACTACCCCTAAGTCCGCTCCTTTTTGCTTAGTGTGAAAGGATACTTGCGGAGTAGAAGATACCCCGTCTGTAATATGAACAGTAATATCCTGCGAAGCAATCACTAAAGCAGATTCTTCTGCAAATTCTTTACTCATAAAACGAGTATCATAACCGATTACTACCGCCGGATTAGCACTTTTTGTGTTTTTCAATAGATACTTTGCGGTTGCAAGAGCAACATATTGAATATTTTCAAAAGTAAAATCTCGAGCAATAATACCACGCCATCCATCAGTTCCAAAAACTATCATAGTGTTCAATTTTTATTATGTGAAACAAATATTTTCAGTTGTATGATAAAAAACAAAAAACAAATATAAATTTTCTATGGGTTTATTTCAAGTATTTTTTTTTTTATTTTAAACTTTTATCTTTAAACCTTGTCTGTACTATATCCAGATAAGATGTTAAAACATTTTTTCATAAGGATACCCCATATAGTGAGCCTGATTAATCATCAGGCTTTTTTATTAATTCTTAATATAGTTGCAAAATACAAAACTTTTTTTTAAATTATAATACTTTTTAAAACAAAAGAATGTTTTGTATGAATAATTACCGCAAGATACATACTAAAACTGCACTTATAGCCGATATTGCTTGCTTAGTTTTTGAAATGAGCTCTAAACAGAGACTTGTAATAGTCGATATTTCAAGTTTCTGTTTAGAGCTATTGGAATTGAAAATCGATAAGCTACCCCATAAATACAATTCAGAGACAAATAATCCTATAATTGATTTTCTGATTCAATATTCAAATAGCCCTGCTCTTCAAGCTATCAGATCATTTGAAATTGAATTTAAATCCAAAATATTCAAAATTGATATTAATGTTCTAAATGAAGATATTATTGAGAATGATGATATTATTGAAAAGAAAATAAATAATCAAAAGAAAAAATTCTATGTAGAATTAAAAGCTATAGATTCGAAAATTGATTTCCCAATGGCAATTAAGGACACAGAGAACAAATTCAGAGAGTTGTTTGAAGCTTCTTTAGATGGAATTATAATCACCGATAATAATTATACTTGTATTGATTGCAATTCTGCCTTTCTGAAAATTTCTAAATATAAATCTTTTACTCAAATTAAATCAAAAAATATAATAGACATAATTTCGCTAATTAATAAACCGATAATTGAAAAGATAGATAACAGCATTACCGAATTCGGAAATTTTACAGATTATGAATGTGAACTTATTGATACCAATTCATCAACCATTCCTGTGATTATTTCAATTTGGAAACGAACGGACAGCAGCGGAAGTATTATCGGAAGGCTTATAATAGTAAGAGATAATGCCGAAAGATTCAAGAGGCTCTCTGAAATCGAAAGCATTGCAAATATTTATACTACAATTTTCAATTCTATCAACGATGCTTTAGTAATAATCGATTATAATTCAAACAGAATAGAAGATGCCAATAAAAAAGCTCTCGAAATGTATGGCTATACCCGAGACGATGTCATTAAATTAAGTATTGAAGATGTAAGTGACGGTAATCCGCCATATTCCGGTTATAATGCCCAAAAGCATTTTCAAGATACAATTAATAATGGCGAAACCACTATTGAATGGTTAGCTAAAAATCGTTCGGGCAAATGTTTCTGGATTAATTGCTATTTGAAATTAATTAAAATAAATGGTAAAGACAGAATATTGGCAGTTATTTCAGATTTATCTTTACAGAAAAAAACTCTTACCGAGCTTAAAATTTCCGAAGAGAAGTCAAGGACAATTTTTAATAACTCACATGATTCTATAATAGTTCAATCAATAGACGGGTCAATAATTGACTTAAATAAGCAGGCTATCAATATGTTCGGATTCCCTGCTGATTACCATAATATCAAAATATTCGAGATAATTTCTAAAGATAATGATTATAATAAATTATTAAAAATATGGGATGATGCTAAATCCGGGAATAATGTAAATCTTGATATGATTGCCCAAAAGTATAATTCAAAAGAAGTTTTTGATATAGAGCTATCGCTTAGTAAATTTAATTTTGGGGAGGAGTCTTTCATTATATCTACTTGCAGAGATATTACATTTAGAAAAAAATCGGAAATACAATTAAAAAACCTTGCCAATAGGCTGAATCTTCAGCACAGAACAGACAAGGCGATTCTTGGGGCATATTCACAAGAAGACATTATGGAATATGGAATAACTTATTTAAAAAAATACAAACAATGCAATAGAGTAACAATCATATATTTTAATCAATCCGAATTGACATTAGAAATCAAAGCGTTTGCTGCCGATTCTGATACATTACTGAAAAAGAATGTACTATACCCTATCCATCATTTTCGCCTAACCAAAGATTTCTATGATGGAGTGCCAATCATTATAAATAATATAAAAGATATTGAGAAACCGACTGTACTGGAATCTCAACTACTGAAAGAAGGCTTGAATTCATATATTTCAATACCAATGATTGCCGGCAACGAATTGATTGGCTCTCTAAATATGGCACATACCCTTGCTGATTATTTTAATTCGGAAGACATTGAAATGGCTCTGGAAATTGCCGATTCGATTACTGTGGCGATTAAACAATTTGAATTAAATAGTAAAGTAATTCTTCAATCGGATATGTTAAAAAAAATTAGAGAAATCGAGCATAATATAATCAATGAATTCTCTGTCGAAAATATCGCAAAAACGGCTGTCAGCAATACTAAAGATTTAATGAATGCTGACAGAGCCAGCGTAAGCATATTTGATTATGAGAAAGATAATGTTGTGATTTTAGCTTCTGAATCTTATGGAAAGTCGAAATTAAATAATAACACTCTTATTCCTATTAGTGATTTTGCGATTTCTGAAGAACTGAAATCAGGAAAAGTATATTATGTAAAAGACATTTTACTTATGGACAACAGAAGACAGATTGATATAGACTTGCTAAATGAAGGTATCCGCTCTCATATCGGATTTCCTCTAATGTCTGATAATAAAATAATTGGCACTCTGAATTTTGGTTCTAACAAACCAAATGCTTTTAATGAAGAGCAAATAAATATCGGTTCAAATATTGCCTATCCCTTATCAATTGCTCTTAGTCAAGCTAAACTACGCGATAAAATCATAATTTATAATAATAATTTGGAAAGTGTAGTTAAAGAAAGAACTAATGAATTATCATCAGCTAATAACGAAGTCAATAGATTAAATCAAGTCTTATCCAAAAATATTGCCGAATTAGAATCTACCAATAAAGAATTAGAAGCATTCTCTTATTCAGTCTCTCACGATTTAAGGGCTCCACTTAGAGCAATGGACGGTTTCAGTGAAGTTATTATTGAAGACTATTCTGACAAATTAGAAGAAGATGCCAAACACTATTTATTTAGAATTCGTACTGCATCACAGAAAATGGCTATGCTTATAGATGATTTGCTAAAGCTTTCTAGAATTACTCGAGTAGAGATGAATACCAAGCAAATTGATATATCTGCTATTGCCGCCGATATTCTGAACGAATTTAGAATTAATAATCCCGATAGAAATATTGATATTCTGATAAATGAAAATCTGACAGCTAATGCTGATGAATCACTTATACGAATATTAATGACTAATCTAATCGGTAATGCTTGGAAATTTACTTCTAAATGCGAAAGAGCTAATATAGAAATCGGCAAAGAAGTAATTGATAATATTAAATACTTCTACGTTAAAGATAATGGAGCCGGATTTGATATGGCATATTCAAATAAATTATTCAGAGCATTTCAACGTTTACATTCCCAAACTACTTATGAGGGAACCGGTATCGGATTAGCTATAGCACAAAGAATAATAAATAAGCATGCAGGCAGTATTTTTGCCATTAGTGAAATTGATAAAGGGTCTTGCTTTTATTTTTCTTTACCCGAATAATATCATTTCCTACTTGAATTAGTACATATCAAATCTTACCACCCCAGCGACTATATATAGGCTGTGTAAAAACCTTTTATTACAACCGTTTTTCGACTAATAACAATTACTCAATGTCCCTGATGAGGTTGTCTATAAAGTAGTCATTCTGAACGAAGTCAAGAATCTACTGTTTCGTAACACACTTATATATATGAATACTTCGCTTCGTTCTGTATGACAAATTATCTACTTTCTAATTTTTTAGACAGCCCCTCCAATGAAATCGGGAGATAAAATAGTATAAATTAATATTTTTTTCAGTTTCTCAATAGAAGTATCGATTGTTTATAAATTATTTCAATTTCTTTATCTATTGTAAAATCCTATCTTTTCAGTTTCTCAATAGAAGTATCGATTGTATTAATCAGTTCTTCTTCAGTCCAAGGTTTAAATATGCACTTATGCAGGTTAGCAAACTTCTTTGCTCTATCAATAGCTTCATTATCAACCTGTCCGGAAAGCATAATTTTAATTATATCAGGATATTTATTGTGCACTTTAATTAAAAAGTCATCACCTTTAATTCCGGGCATTAACCAGTCAGAAACGATAATAATCATATCGGTTCCTTCTTCTTTAATTTCATCAATCAACTCTAATGCTTCTTCAGCATTTTCGGCTGTTTCATAAGTGAATCTGGTCTTATAATAATCCTTAAGTTGCTTTTTGATGCTGTCTAAAACAATTTTCTCATCATCAACACATAGTATAACAGACTTAGTCATAGACTACCTTTTTTTATTTTATTATTTTATAGAAATAATTCTCTTCTGAAAACGAAATTGTCAAGAAATAAATACCTTGTTCATATTCGGTTAAATCAATTTCCAAATAGTCCGCATCGGCAGTTCGAGTATAATTCAACTGCCCTAAAATATTAATCAACCTGATTTTTGATTCCGCAAAATTTATTCCATTTTTGTAATAAATCCTTATTATAGATAAGTCGCTATCATAATTGACATTTATATCGGGTAAACTTGAAATCTCATAAATATCCGAATAATAAAGAATATCGGAAATATTTCTGCATCCGTATATATCATTGACTTCAACTTGGAAATTGCCGAATTCGGTAGGAGTGAAGGATTTATTAATTGCCCCATCTACCATTTTCCCATTAAGATACCATTGATAACCGGCTGCTATAATAGTGCACTGTAGAGTACCATTATTATTTTTGATTTTTGGTTTAGCAGGCTTATCAATCTCAATCACATATAAAGTATCCGAATATCCGATTATCCCATTATTGTCAGCAACTACTACCCAATATACACCTGCTTTTGTGATAATAACTGTTCTGTCTTTAGTACCGTCAGACCAATTATAATCAGAATATACGCCCATAGTTTTTAGATAAAGAGTATCACCTTTGCATATAGTCATATTGGGCGTGTCAGAATAATTTAACTCAACGTAGAAATAATTTCCAACTGAAATATTAACATTTCCGGAACTTGCAGGGCAACCAATGTAATTAACGGCATATAAATTAATATGGTTAATTGTCGAATCGTACCATTTCACTTCAATTGAGTTAGTTCCGTCTCCGCTTAAAATCTGTCCACCTTGAACCTGCCAAGTATAAATGGTGCCCGATTGATATTCTACAGAATAAGTCTGCTTTGAATTTCGCATTACAATTTTTGGTCCTACTATATTGATGTTTGGTAACTCAATAACCTCTATTAGCAAAGTATCGGTAAAAACGCCGGACAAGGCATCTACCAAAGTAACGGTATATTTGGTAGTCTTATTAGGATTCAGTATAATGTCTCCGGCTGTGGGGTTAGAAACGCCAGATTCCGGAGCCCAGTTTATCATTACATTTCCTACGCCACCGGAATAGTTTATTTTAACTCTAATTGAATCTGATTTGCAAATCACAGCTCTATGAATACCGGTTCCGATATCCGTTTCAAATTCAAAATGTAAAGATTCAATATAGGGAGTAATTCTAACCATACTCATAAAAATATCTTGCTTTTGCGATGAATTCAGGAGTGTATCATAAGCATTTTTTGTAATTGGAAAATCGGGTGAAGAAGTAATTCCACTTAGATAATATGTAGAATCTTTAAAATGAATTATCGATTTGCCTACATCGGGCTTATGCCCACCTATAAGTGTTGAATATGTAAGATTAGAGCCATCTGCCGATAATTTGCATACAAAAGCATCAGACCCGAAATCTTCATCATTAATTATAGAGTCTATACAATTCTTGGTGAAGGGAAAATCAACCGAACTTGAAGTACCCGTAATAAATATATTCAAGCTGTCGTCAAAATTCATCGACCATGCTCTATCCGAAGCAGAGCCCCCTATAAAAGTCGAGAAATATAGAATATTACTAAAAGTATTTAATTTAAAACAAAACGCATCACCCTTAGAGCTTTCAATATTGTTTTTACTGTAAATCTTATCATAAGCATTTGGAGTTACAGGAAAATCGGCTGATTCCGTATATCCGGTCAAATAAACATTATTAAGGCTATCGAGTAAAATACTATAAGCACCGTCTTTAGATTTGCCACCAAAATATGTAGAATAGAATAATGTCTTGCCATTTGGCGTAATCTTCGAGATAAAGGCATCTCCCCTTTCTTCATCGGTAACGGTGTCTTGATAAACACGATTATATCCATTGAAAGTAACAGGGAAATTCATAGATCGGGTAAATCCTGTTATATATGCATAGCCGAATGTATCGAGAGCTATATCTTGTCCGAAGTCATTATCAGTTCCTCCAAGATATGTAGAATATAAAATATTCGAGCAAGTGGAATCGAATTTTGTTATAAAAGCATCATACTTTCCATTATGTACTTTTTGAATAGCATCATCGGAAACCGGATAGCTACCGGTATGAGTGGTATATCCGACTATGTAAGGATTATCAGACCTATCAAGAGCTACACCCATAGTATAATCATCTTTTGTACCGCCAATAAGTGTAGAATACAACAATTTAGAACCGTCGGCAGATAATTTGACAACAAAAGCATCGTATCCTCCGTTACCGATGGTGTCATAAGCAGCGGCTGTAGTCGGAAATGTTGTAATTGAAGCAGTATATCCGGCAATTATATAATTCCCTTTGCTATCAATTTGAAAGTCTTTTGCATAATTGTCCCAATAACCACCGAAAAAGGTTGAGAATACTAAATTCCCCAAACTATCGAATTTGCTAAAAAAGCAACTCGGATAATCAAAAGGAGCACTAATATTGTCTGTGCTATAAGCACCGGTAGTAGTTGGGAATTCGACAGAACTGGTATAACCGCATATATACAGATTATGAATGCTATCCTGCTGAAGTGTTTCGGCATCATCATAATTAGAACCGCCGAAAAAAGTTGAATAAACCAAAGGGTCAATTATTAATTCCTTCGATTTATCATAATTTTCTACATAAATAGTTACAATGCCGTCTTTTTCAACAAATCTTGAATTGACTAATTGCTTTTTATTATCTATAATTTGGTAAGATAGCAATTCCTGATTTTTTAAAATACTTGTTTTTGTATAAGTTGCAATTTCGTTTTCACCGATAGTCAGAAGTTCGGCTCTGGATATTTTTATTTGAATATTATTCGGATTTGCCTCTGGACTGATAATATAGTCATATCTCAAATTATTATTTTCAATATAATACAATACAGAAACGCCTTGATAAATATCGTTTATTTTCAATGACTTAATTTTATTTACCTTCGACTGATGCTTTGACTTATCATTGCCAATAAAATAATTAAAATAGGCAGAAGAATCATATACTATTTCAATATTCGAATAGTTGGAGTATAGAAATTCGTGCTTAATAACTCTTCCCTCAGATGAGTATTTAAGTATCTTATTTTTATCAAAATCATCAAGCGAAGTTTCAACTTTATTTTTAGTATATTGGTCGAAATAAATTGCATTATTAGCTATCCAAATATTTAGGTTTTCCTGTTTATAAAGTGCGACAATGCTATCTGCCCATTGACCTTTATTAGGAATAAATAAATTGTTGAACCCATTAGCAAATAGATTAGTTGAGCAAAAAACCATAATTATATATACAAGTAATTTTTTCATTTTCAATTCAATTTATATAACATAAGTAATATTCTTCCTTGATGAAGACTCTAAATCGACATATTTATTTAGGTCTTTCGCATCTTTTAATTCGAGAATTAATTTAGTAGCATTTTCTGCAAAGGCAACCCTGATTTTATCTGCAAAATCTCTGATTTCTTTACTTTTATTTGAAGAAATCAAAACAAGTTTAGTATCGGTTTTAGAAAATTCAATTGTCAAGTTGACTTTTGAATTATCTATCTCAATATCAAACCAATACTTCGGAGGATTAGAAAGTATATCGCAATTAATTTCGAGCACTTGAATGCTCTCTGTAATTCTATAAGGAACGAAGATTGTGAAAATATTGCCGGCACTAATCTGTAATACTTTTTCAGCTTCTTTTGCAGAGATAATTTTTGAAATTGTTTTAAGCATATCTAAACATACTTCATCAATTAGATTATGCTCTTTAGAAATTAAATTAATTACTTTCTGCCCGAATGAATCTTGACGAAAAGTAAAAAAGTCTTGACTTTTAAAACTCGAATCAATATGCTCTAATTCATTTAATATCGGCTTAACTACTTCATTCATTGATAAATTCAGATAATCTAATAGCGAATTAAGCAGTTTTTCTATATTATATGTTGAATAAAATGCATATTTCATCTGATTGAATGCAGACAGTGAAAATTGAATTCCTAACTCGGCAAAAAACAATAAAGTATTAAACAATGTACTTGCTGGCAATTTCTGATAATCGGAATTTTTGATTAATCCGAAACTTTCAAAGCAGGATAGAAGCACTTCGCGAACTATAATATTTCTTTCTTTTTTGACGTAATCAATTAATTTATTGAAAAATTTATTATTAGATACGTCAAGAATTCTTATAATTTCTGAAGTGTCTAATAATCGATTATCCTGAATTACTTGTAGAGAGTATATTTTAAGTACTAACGAAGGCTCAACTTCTTGAACAATAAAGAATAAAGTATCACCTTTTTCTAAATTTCCGTTTAATTCAGCTTTAAGAGTACCGATAGGTAATTGGACAGTTGCTATCTTACTATAGTGTGTATCGAGTATAGTTCCCTTAACTATTTCACCTATTCTGAGTTTATTTGGAGCTTTTTCCGGTGCTTGCTTATGGTAAAAATAAGTATTATTCCGTCTTTCTTCGGAATTAAACTTTTTTACTGGCTCACTAATACCGGTGGAAAAATCCATTTCATACCATCATAAATAGTTAAAATTTCAATTATTATATTAGCAAAAATAATTCCGAAAAAGATAAAATAAAACAAATATTTTTATTTCTTAAAATATTTATTAAATATTAAGAAAATCTGCCGTAAATTAGTAGTTTTATTATTGAATATTTGATATAAAATGCGAATTTAGAAGAAGATTTAGATATGAATAACAAATTGCAAGGCTCTACCGAGAAACAAATCACAATTATTGGTGCAAAAGAGCATAATCTAAAAAATGTCAGCTTGAAACTGCCCAGAAATAAATTTATAGTAATCACCGGGCTCTCCGGCTCCGGCAAATCGAGCTTAGCCTTTGATACATTATATGCTGAAGGACAACGCAGGTATGTAGAATGTCTCTCGGCTTATGCCCGTCAATTCCTCGGAATGCTAAAAAAACCCGATGTTGACGTAATTGAAGGATTATCGCCGGCAATTTCCATTGAACAGAAATCAATCAGTCATAATCCTCGCTCTACTGTAGGAACTGTAACAGAGATATATGACTATCTGAGATTATTATTTGCTAAAATCGGTGTCCAATATTGTACAGAATGCAATATCCCTGTTCAGCAAAAGACATTAGACCAAATTACAGAAATAATTATGGAGAAATACTGCGATTGCAAAATACAAATACTTTCCCCGTTAATTAAAGGTCGCAAGGGACATTACCGTGAATTATTCGAGCAATTACAAAAGCAGGGTTATACAAAAGTACGTGTTGACGGAAAAATTCTCGAAATCACCGATGAAATGGAATTAAGCCGATACAAAATTCATAATATTGAATTAGTTGTTGACCGACTGATAGTAGATAAAAAAAATGAAACCAGATTATCAGAATCATTGGAATTGTCGCTTCATAGAGGAGACGGTACTTCTATGCTGTTAATCGAAAGAGGAACTAAAACTGAGGAAGTGCTTTTTAATACTTCATATTCCTGCCCCAGTTGCGGCAAATCATACCAGACACCGGCTCCGAATATGTTTTCTTTTAATTCTCCTTTTGGCTATTGCAAGACTTGTAGCGGCTTAGGCGAAACAATGGATTTTAATATTGATTTGGTAATTCCTGACAGAAGTCTTTCTATAGCTGATGGCGGAATCGCTCCTATAGGTAAAGACAGAGAAATGTGGCTCTGGAATCAAATTAATTCCTTCTGTAAAGACATGAAAATTAATACTGAAATTCCAATTTCTAAAATTGATAATATAAAATTAAATGCTCTTCTATTCGGCACTAATTCCGATAAAACCGTAGATGTGAAATATGAATTATCATCTTCAAGGTTTGTAGTTTATAAGCATAAATTTATTGGGATACTTCCCAGCTTAAAGCATCAATTTGACACTACATCTTCTGCATATATCAAAAACTCAATCGAATTATTCATGAGTGCTCAGAAATGTCCTGAATGCCATGGCGGACGTTTGAAAAAAGATAATTTATTTATTAGAATAGATAACAATTCAATTCAGGATATAGTCGAGCAAAATATTTCCCAGCTTCATAATTATTATGCTACTCTTAGTGAAAAACTTAGCGAAAGAGAGCTTATGATTTCTCATTTGATTATTAAAGAAATTACGGCTCGATTGAAATTCTTAGAAAATGTAGGACTATCCTATTTGAGTTTGGATAGGTCAATTAGAACTCTTTCGGGTGGTGAATCTCAAAGAATCAGATTAGCTTCGCAAATCGGTTCGGAATTAGTCGGTATAATGTATGTACTCGACGAACCAAGCATAGGACTCCACCAACATGATAATGATAAATTAATTAATTCGCTTAAAAGCCTTAGAGATTTGGGAAATTCTATAATCGTAGTCGAGCACGACAAATCCATGATTGAAGAAGCTGATTATGTAGTCGATATTGGTCCCGGAGCTGGGGTAAATGGCGGTGAAATTATATTTCAGTCCGAACCTAAGAATTTTAAAAAATTAGACGAAAAGACTATCGAAAGGTCGCTAACCGCTCAGTATATTTTAGACAAAAAGCGTATAGAATTCTCAAAAACACGTAGAGAAGGCAATGGAAAATTCTTAAAACTCAGCGGAGCTACAGGCAATAATCTTAAAAATGTCGATTTGACTATTCCTTTAGGCAAATTAATTTGTATTACAGGCAAAAGCGGGTCGGGTAAGTCTTCTCTGATTAACGACACACTATACCCCATACTATCAAAGCATTTTTACAGGTCGGTCAATCAACCATTACATTATAGTACTATCGAAGGCTTAGAAAATATTGATAAAGTAATAGAGATAGACCAGTCGCCAATCGGCAGAACCCCACGCTCTAATCCGGTAACATATACAGGTGTATTTACATTAATCCGTGATTTCTTCACTATGCTGCCGGAGTCCAAAATCAGAGGTTATAAATCCGGTAGATTCTCTTTCAATGTTCCGGGCGGGCGATGCGACGAATGCGAAGGTGGCGGCATCAAAAAGATTGAGATGAATTTTCTTCCCGATGTATATGTAACCTGCGATGCTTGCAACGGCAAGCGTTACAATGATGAGACTTTAACAGTTACTTACAAAGGAAAATCCATCTCTGATGTATTAGATATGACAGTCTCTGAAGCCTGCGAATTTTTCTCGGAAATTCCAAAAATTAAATCAAAAATTGATACGCTTAATGAAGTTGGTCTCGGATATATTACATTGGGGCAGCAAGCTCCAACGCTCTCCGGCGGTGAAGCCCAACGAGTAAAGCTTGCTACCGAATTATCCAAACGCAGTACCGGGCAGACACTATATCTAATGGATGAACCGACTACCGGTCTGCATTTCGAAGACATTAATATTCTGCTTAAACTACTAAATAGATTGACCGATAAAGGTAATACAATTATCATTATTGAGCATAATTTAGAAGTAATAATGTGTGCTGATTGGATAATTGACCTTGGACCAGAGGGCGGGCAAGCCGGTGGTGAAATTATTGCCACAGGCACTCCCGAAGATATTAAAAAGGTTAAGAAATCATACACAGGCCAAGCTTTGAAAAAATTGAAATAAAAAACTTTTTAAAAATACATTAGTAAGGATTAAAAACCTTACTAATGTATAAGTTGCTAATTCCTGCGGCTTCAGTGTCTGTGTTGATTTTTTTCTTATCAGTATTAGACGCTTATTAAAATGTATATCCAACTTTTTTTACATAATTTCATCTTTTCAATTTATAACACAATCAATTTAATTAAATATTTTCAAAATTTTTCTTGCATTTAATATTATTTTTTAATATATTTCAATAGTGTATGATTTGTTAGGAAATGAGGTAACCAGAATAAATTGTTATGATGAAAATTGTACTCAATTAAACGAAATTGCACTTAAAGGGCTATATTTTATAAGGTTATATGATAAAAACAACAAAATAATAAAATCAGTTTCAAGATTTTTCGAATAATAATAGACGGGGCTGAATTAATAATTTAGCCCCAATTTTTTATAATAGTTACAAGGTAGAAAAAGATGAAACATTATATTACTCTAATTTGGGTTTTATTTTTAATGATTTATAAAATTTATGCTGAACCTGTTCGGATTTTTTCCGATTTTACATCTGATTATATATCAAATGCTTCGTATTTAAATAACAAAGCAATATTTATCAGCTCATTGAAAATGATATTGAGTTTCAATACAGAAATAAATAGATATGATACAATTAAAAATATTAATTCCGGAGGCAGTTATTATCTAAGCGACACTAAAATAATAGGTATAAATACTGTCCTTAAGAAAATATATATTTATAATTATCTTAGCAGAGAAGCAATTCAAAAAGATTATCGATTTGTAAATATAGAAAACCACACAATCGAATTCTATACCGGCAGATATATTGCTATTAGAAATACAACGGATTTAAGTATAAATGTTTATGATTTAGACACTAAATCATTAGTAAAAGAATTTTCGGAATCGAATAATTCTCCATGTGATAAATTGTATATTTCTAAAAACGAAAAATATTTAATTGGGCTTGATAACTATAATTTGTTTAAATATGATATTAATAATAATGAAATAATCAAATCTATCGAATTACCGCATTCGAGTGGATTAATTTATTTAAGTACACCATCGGACACTACATTGGTTATATCAGCCGGTACAAATATTTATTTTTATAATTTGGACAGTTTCGAACTGTTAGGTTCAATTAAAAATGCAAACATACTCGGTAATGCTATTAAGGTACAAGGAGATAATAATTTAATTTATTATGTTAAAGGTTACGAAAGCTATAACAAAATATTTTTTGACTTTACTACTTATCAAGAAGTACCTATTCCCCTGACCCATACCGGATTAAAAAATAAGATGCCGTATATAGATGCCAAAGATACAATTTTCCTTGATTGGACAACTGACGAAATTATACAGTATAATTACCAAACGGCTAAAAAAGACACAATTTTTAAATCATCTGATAATAAGTCTTGTATAATAAACACATTTTATAAAACGTGCATATTTGAAGAAAGTAACGTGTTTGCGGAATATTTTTATAATTTTAATTATTCAATATATAAGATATACGGTTTGGAAAATATAGTAAATTTCAAAAAATCTGATTACATAAAGATTTCCAAATATGACGAGCATTCTGTTTACTATTTGAAGAATATAGGGGATACTATTATTTATATTGCCGATGTATTATCAAAACAAATCTTAGATTCCGTTACTGCTTACAAAACGGATAACGGTGATTTAGAACCAAGTTTTGATTTCTCAAAACATTACCTTATCAATAGAGAAATAGTTTCCGGCAAATCCAAACATAGCATTTATGATTTGAAAAATAGAAAAATCATATTTCAATCAGATGACTCGCTCGTTTTTTCGGAAATATGTCCGAGTGCAGTCAAAGAAATCAATACGACCACAATTGA
Source organism: uncultured bacterium (assembly GCA_942493235.1). Taxonomy (GTDB): domain Bacteria; phylum Bacteroidota; class Ignavibacteria; order Kapaibacteriales; family UBA2268; genus ENR-C587. The sequence continues at coordinate 3,189,508 of OW818676.1, forward strand.
TAATATCAAGTATTATAATATCAATTTTAAAATACTACCAGATACTAATACTATTTTCACAACTTCAAATATTTATTCGGAAATTTCTGCAGATGGAAATTACATATTTTACTCTAATGTTCAAGACAGCATACTAATTAAATATAATATTAAAGCGAATTTAATAAGCGACATACATTTATCCGATGAAATAAGCAATATTTACCTTAGTTCAGATAATCAATACTTAGGTGTTAAATTTTATAATTGTGGTTATGGTATATCAATTTATAGGACTGATGATTTATCATTAGTTTTCAGACTTGAACCGGAAAATTATATTGAAGGTGTATTTTTTGAATTATTATTGTCTTCAAATTTTAAATATCTTTTTTTCACTGACAAATTATCATTTTTTGAAGGCTATTCGTTAAACTTAAAATCAAGCGAAGTTAGCAATCAGAACATGGAAAAGGATCTACTATCAGTTTATCCGAATCCGACTAATAACTATTTGAATATTAGTTCTCCTTTAATAATTAAAGAAATAAGTATTTACAATTTCGAAGGACAGAAACTTTTTTATAAACCGAATACTGATTTAAATGCAGAAACAATTGATTTTCAAAATTTTCCAAACGGAATTTATTATATTAAGGCAATAATTGGAAATTACAATATTACAAAGCAATTCGCTGTATATAAATAAAACATTTAAGTCCATTGCTAAAGTCTATAATTTGTTTTTTTACTACTAATAACAACTCGCTCAAGTGTTTGTATCGCTGTGCTAAAGCACTTTATTGAATGGAGAAAATTATAAACATCGTGTTTTTGCCAAGAGCTAATTTCTTGTGTATAATATTTAAACTAAATATTCGACTTAACATAGATATTGACAATAATTATTTAAATATATGAATATTGAAAACAAATCAATTGAAGAATATATTGCACAATTGCCGTCAGATAGGCAAATTGCAATTCAAAAGCTTAGGGAAGTAATTAAATCTAATCTACCCTGCGAATTTAACGAAGAAATCAGTTACGGAATGATAGGCTATGTAGTGCCACTTTCATTTTATCCTGCCGGATATCACTGCAAGCCAAATACACCCCTGCCATTTATTTCAGTTGCTTCTACAAAAGGGCATATTGGGCTGTATCATTTGGGACTATACTCCGATGAAGATTTAATGCGTTGGTTTAAAGCTGAATTCGTTAAGCATAGCTCAGCTAAATTAGACATGGGTAAAAGCTGCATCAGATTCAAGAAAGTCGAGCAAATTCCATATAATTTAATCGGTGAATTATGCACTAAAATGTCCGTAGATAAATGGATAGAAATCTATGAGACCAATTATAAAAGATAATAATTCTATTTAGATTTAATGCCCTATCATCCAGCCACATTACGCATACAGTAGTGTAGAGGCAAGTCTCTTCCCAATTCCCTCTTCCCAATTCCCCCTTCCCAATTCCTAATTCCTAATTTCACAATTTCACAATTTCACAATTTCACATTCCCCGAACCCCAAACCCCAATCCCCGAACCCCAAACCCCAAACCCCAAACCCCAAACCCCAAACCACTCTTACTGCTCACAAAAAACAATACGGCAATCCAATTACGCTTCAAGGCGTAACGCTTCAAGGCGTAATGAGTAATTGACTGATATAAAATGCTTTATATAGTGAAGCCCATTTTATAGAATAAAAATCTTGTTCTTTTATCAAGGTTTTTTTTTATATTTGTGTATTAGTATTTTTGCACTAATTTGACAAAGGATATGAAACCATTTATTTATGGGAAAGTAGTCAGTGGAGATAATTTTTACGACCGCACCGAAGAATGCAAAAGAATTGTAAATACTCTGGCAGGCGGGAATAATTTAGTATTATATTCACCACGTAGATATGGTAAAACATCATTAGTTTTTAGGGCTGTTCAAGAGCTTGAAGAGCTTGGTTATATATGTATTTATCTCGATTTTATGATGGTCTATTCGAGAGAATCATTTATTAATCAATATTCTCAGGCGATAATGCAAAAACAAAACAATTTAAGTAAAGCAGTAGCTTATATTTCTACTTTATTAAAGGGAATCAGTCCGGTAATTAGTTATGGAGATGACGCTAAGCCCGAGTTTTCAATTAGATTTAATGAAGCTAAACTAACTGACGCTACTTTAGAAGAAATCATTGATTTGCCTGAAAATTTGTCAACTAAAGATAAAAAATACATAATAGTTATGGACGAGTTTCAGGAAATCACAAAACTGAATGGTGAAAATTTTGAAAAGCTGTTAAGAAGTAAAATTCAAAGACAAAATAACGTGAATTATATATTTTTAGGAAGCCGCTATCATCTATTACAAGATATGTTTTCAAATAGGAACCGAGCTTTTTATAATTCAGCATTGACAATGCAATTAGATAAATTACCAATTAGTGCCTCAATAGAATACCTTCAAAAGAGATTTTCTATTAATAATATCACTATCAGTGAGCATAACGCTAATTATCTCTTAGACAAGGTAGATAACATACCATATTATATTCAATTGCTTGCATCAGAGATATGGCAATCATTAATAGTTGCTCCAAAAGAAATCAGTAAAGAAATAATTGACACTTGTGCTGATAATATTGTAGATTTGAAAAATGATTATTACTACGCATTATTTGAGTCTCATTCCACTTATCAAAAACAGCTTTTGAAAGCATTAGCAAAAAGTGGACTAAATGTATTCTCGAAGGAATACCAATTAAAAAACAGATTATCCGCTGTTTCTACTACTCAAAAAGCAATTCAATCGATGATTGATTCGGCAATAATTGATAAATTTGAAAATGAGTATTATATAAGCGACCCGTTTTTCAAAAAGTTTGTACAGAGATATTTATAGATAAATTACATATATACAAACATAAGATAATGTAAAACATGTTTCGAAAAGCATTTCTATTTATCTATATTGATAATTATTATAATTATTTATCTATACTAATTTCTAATCCGTCATAAGCTAAAAATACATTATCAGGTAGAGCTTTCTGAGTGGGTTCGTGCATTACTTCGTGAGCAATATGAGTAATATACGTCTTTTTCGGCTCTAATCTACGAGAAATAAATAGAGCTTCATCTATAGTAAAATGTGTAGGATGTGGTCTAAATCTCAACCCGTCGATTATTAAAATCTCTATCCCACGCAATTTCTCCATTTCGGACTCTGCAATACAGCTCGCATCAGTGCAGTAGGCTAAATTACCGATTCTGAAACCAAGCACCGGCAGGCAACCGTGCTTCATATTAATCGGGATAAATCCAATATCGCCGATTTGAAATTCCTCGCTGCGTATATCGTGAATTTTTGTTATAGGGACTCCCCCGCCTATTTGCTCGGGAGTCTCGAATGCGTAATAGAATGTCTTTTTGATATGCTCAAGCGTATAACTATTCAAATAGATATTAATCGGCTTACGCATAACGAAATTAAACGCCCGAATGTCGTCAAACCCACCTATATGGTCAAAATGCGAATGAGTAAAAACTATCCCGTCTAATCGGTCGATTCCGGCATTAATCATCTGCATTCTGAAATCAGGACTTGTGTCTATCACTACATTGGTGGTTTCGGACTGTATCAGTAGCGAAGCCCTAAGCCGCTTATCCAGTGGATTATCCGACAAGCAGGTACGGCACTTACAGCCGATAGTCGGTACTCCCGAAGAAGTACCGCTACCGATCACTGTGAATTTCAATTTTTTAGACGTGCTTTTCTGCATGATAAGAGCTGCGTACAAGTGGTGCAGATTCGACAAATTCAAAACCTAATTCGAGCCCGATTTTCTGATACTCGGCAAATTCATCAGGGTGAACATAACGCTCAACCGGTATATGCTCTTTGGTCGGCTGTAAATATTGACCAATAGTCATTATATCGACTTTATTTGCAAGTAAATCTTTCATTACTTCAATAATTTCGTCTTTGGTTTCGCCCAGACCTACCATTATACCGGATTTCGTCTTTAGACCGGCTTGCTTAGCATAGCTCAACACTCTAAGTGATTGTTCATAATCAGCTTGTGGACGTACCGTCTTATACAGTCTCGGCATAGTCTCGATATTGTGATTCAATACATCGGGTTTTTCATTAAAAATAATTTGTAATAAATCACGATTTCCCTTTAAATCCGGAATTAATACTTCAAGCGTAAGATTAGGATTTACTGCTTTACATTCTCTGATTACTTCCGCCCAGAACTTGGCTCCACTGTCAGCTAAATCATCACGAGTAACCGAAGTAATAACCGCGTGGCGAAGCTTCATCTGCATAATAGTCTCGGCTAAATTCTTTGGTTCATCGGGGTCAGGGGGCAGCGGACAACCGGAATTAACCGCACAGAACTTGCAATTTCTGACACAGGTATCACCCAGAATCATAAATGTAGCAGTACCGCAATTCCAGCATTCAGCCATATTCGGGCAGTGAGCTTCTTCGCAAACCGTGTGTAGAGATTTACTCCGCATCATATTTTTTACTTCAGCGAATTTATCTCCGCCGGGAGCCTTTACCTTGAGCCATTCGGGACGTTGTACTCTATTATTATTTACATTATTCATTGTAATTCTCAATTAATATATCAAAACATAAGAATATATAGACTAATTCTAAAATGATTTATTTGATATTTTGATATTTTTACCAAAGATTTGCTTGTGCAATTTACTTCGTATAATCGATAATGCAAGACATTTTTTTGATTCATCAACTAATATCTTTATCTACTTGTAATGAGATATTTAAATTTAAGTATAATGAATGCTATGAATGTTGCTTATACAAAAATAATACAAAATAAACTATTGAAATATTAGAATATTTTATTATTTTGCATATCATTTATTGAGAGTTCGTAGGTAGATGAGTTGAAGTCAATAAAAAGTCACAATGCAAAGCAAATCAACAATAGAAAAATAGTGATATGTATCTATCAAATATAAAACTTTGGAATTTTAGAAAATTCGGTTTGGATGGAGAAATAGACCTTACAAAACCGCATTTAGATTTAAATCTAACCAAAGGCTTAAATGTAATAATTGGCGAAAATGATTCGGGTAAAACAGCCATTATTGATGCTGTGAAATTGGTTTTAAAAACACATAGCTACGAATACATTAGAGTTGATGATAAAGATTTTTACAAAGAATCAAATCGGTTTCGAATTGAATTAAAGTTTGAAGATTTAAAACCCGAAGAAGCCAAGAACTTTACTGAATGGTTAGGCTGGACAGGTTCGGGTGAAGAAGCAAAACCATTTTTAAAATTGAATTACGATGTAAAACGCCAAGCAGATAAAATAATTCCAACAGATATAAAAGCAGGAGTTGATGAAGAAGGATATTTGCTTTCTGCCGAAACAAAAGATTATTTTAAAGCGACCTACTTAAAACCTTTACGTGATGCTGAAAACGAATTGATTGCAAAACGCAATTCACGTTTGTCACAAATTCTTTTAGGAGATGAAGCATTTAAAGGAAAAGAAAAAGACAATGATTTAGTGCATATCTTCTCAAGTCTTAAAGCAGACTTAGAAAACTATTTCAATGGAATTGATAATACTGGACAATCTAAGGCAACAGAAGGGAAACAAATAAAAGATAAGATTGACGGATACATTGAAAGTTTCTATGGAAAAGATTCCAAAACAGAATTTGAGGCTACATCAAACGACATTAAAAGCATACTTGAAAAACTAACATTGTCTTTAAAAGACGAACCAAATCCAGGGTTAGGAACTTTAAACCGTTTGTTTATGGCTGCCGAATTGCTTCACTTAACCAAATCAAATTGGACTGGTTTGCGTTTGGGTTTGGTTGAAGAATTAGAAGCACATTTGCACCCACAAGCACAAATGCAAGTGATTGAAGCGTTCCAAAAACAAAAAGACATTCAACTCATCCTTACAACGCATAGCCCAAATTTGGCTTCCAAACTTAATCTTGAAAACTTAATTATTTGCAACAAAGGAAATGCTTTTCCAATGGGTGACACTTATACCAAGTTGGACAAAGACGATTACATGTTTTTAGAAAAGTTTTTGGACACCACAAAAGCGAATTTGTTTTTTGCCAAAGGGGTAATTTTAGTAGAAGGATGGGCCGAAGAAATTCTTTTGCCAAGCCTTGCAAAAGCTATTGGAATAAACTTAACTGAAAAAGGTGTCTCTATAGTGAACATTGGACATACAGGTTTTGACCATTACGCAAAAATTTATTTGCGACAAGTAGAACCCAATATGAACATACCTGTTGCCGTAATTACGGATTCAGACATTAGAGAATATGAAAGAAGAGAAGATGATTTTGTAAAACGTAATGCAAAAGATGTTCAAATTGAAACACAAACAAAATTAGCAGACATTAACCGCAAGTCAGAAAACAACGTTAAGTATTTCCTCGCACCAAATTGGACTTTGGAATATTCATTATTTAAATCAACAAGTTTAACTACTGTGTTTCAAAATGCAGTAAAAGGTATTCATAAAAGAACTGATTGGGATACAAATTTTGAAAAAGCACTTGCTGAAAAACTAATTAATAAAGGATTAAAAAAAACAGTAATAGCCTATCAAATGGCAAACATAATTGATAAAGATATAGGCAAAGCAATTCAGACAATTCAAATTCTTGATGAAATAAACGACACTGTTAATTACCTTGTTAAAGCGATAAAATATGCCACAGGTAATTAAAATATCAGATAAAGAAATTCAATATGCCGAACAATTGCTTTTACCTTCGGGCAAAACGTTTGACGATGAAAGAAGAAATTTTATTCGGAATTTCAACACAATAGATTTGCAAGCCGTCCCAGGTAGTGGGAAAACAACGGCTTTGCTTGCAAAACTGGTAATTTTAGAACGCAAACTTCCTTTTAATGACGGTTCAGGTGTTTTGGTTTTGTCACATACTAACGCAGCAGTTGACGAGATAAAAGAAAAAATCCAAAAGCATTGTCCAAGATTATTTTCTTATCCAAATTTTATTGGAACAATACAAAGTTTTGTTGATGAGTATTTGGCAATTCCATTTTATATTTCAAAATTCAAGAAAAAGCCGATAAGAATAGACAATGAGATTTACAACGAAAAAATAAAAAGCTGTCTCAATAAAATTTGGCTACATAGATTTAATTTAAGCCAAGAAACAAACAATAAGGTTGCTTATATTAAAAACAACAATGAAGCATTATTTTACAATTACAGATTTCATTTATTAAACGAAATCAAATTAGTAAAAAAGTTGAACGAGGATGTTTTAGAAATTAATAAGCCTCGAGGAAATACAAGACCTCAAAATTATCGTGATTATACACAACAAGAAAAACAAGAGGTGTATAATTGGTTTTTAAAGTTTAAAAAATCAATTTTAAAATCTGGAATTTTACACTTTGACGATGCTTATTTTTTAGGTGAATTATATTTAAAAACAATTCCGAATATCAAAACTATTTTGCAGAATCGTTTTGCCTTTGTGTTTGTGGACGAAATGCAAGATATGGACACACATCAATTCAATTTGTTGGAAAAGATATTTTATGATTTCGGCAACAGCATCTCAAAAATTCAAAGAATTGGCGATAAAAACCAAGCAATTTATAATTCAGTTGTAAAAGCAAATGATATTTGGATTGATAGAGCTGAAGTTTTACGATTAAACGGAAGCCATAGACTAAGCAAGCCAATTGCCGATGTTGTAAAAAAATTTGCTTTATACAGCGATGATACTTTTGATATTGTTGGAAAAAATGAATGTGAAATCAAACCGCATATTTTGGTTTTTGAAACAGCAAATATTGGAAACATCATTCCTTGTTTTGCACAAATTGTAAAAGAAAAAGGGTTAGAAAATTCCGAAAAACCAATCAAAGTTGTTTGTTGGAATACAGAATGGAAAGAAGATGAATTAAGTCGGAATGATGCTACTAAACTTCGTTTAGAGGACTATCACAAAACTTTTAAGAAAGATAAAGGGAAACCTAAACAGGATTACGACATCTTGAAAAGTTATTTGTTGTATTTCGAAAAAAAACAAACATTAAAACCTATTAGAAAAAATATTTTAAACGCTTTTCTAAAGATATTGCGTTTGGAAAACATCAATACATCAGATGATAGACCATACACAAAGAAAAAACTAATTGATTTTATTCACGAAATAGACATTCAAAAATATGACGAATTTAATTTGAATCTTTTCAACTGGTCAATAGGAATAGTTAGAGAAAAAACAAACGAAGTTTGGGAAGAAATAAAAACTTACGTTCCTACCTTGCTTGCAATTTTTGATAAACAAGTTACTGATAGTTTAAGTTTCATCAATAATGTTAGTACCGAAATTCCTGCCGAAAATGCCGAAATCTTAACTCCGACAAACCACTACAAAGAAAACGGGCTTGAAATTGAAATTACAAGCATTCACGCTGTAAAAGGGCAAACACATTGTGCGACTTTGTATTTGGAATCATTTTACAGCAGAGGTTATGGAAATTACGAATCTGAAAGGCTTAGAAATCAATTTATAGGGACGCAAACTATTTCAGAAACATTAGCGGCAGTTAGAAATAGCCACGACTTAATTAAACAATCAACTAAAATGGCTTATGTGGGTTTTTCACGTCCAACTGATTTACTTTGCATTGGAATACATAAAGATAGATTTGATAATCTACTAAGCGATATTAATAGAGACATATGGGAAATAGTTGAAGTAACAAATAAAAAAGTATTAAATGACTAATGACTAATAGCACTAACCACTAATAAAGGCATGGTCAATACTAATTATATTGAATAGGGACAGATCGCGACCTGTCCCTGAATAGTAAGCTCTTCCCTATTTCCAATATTAAATCGGTACAGAGAAGAGTAATATTTAATATTTAAAAGATAATATTTAAAAGAAAAAATAGAAATTCTCTATAATTGCAGTTCCAAATTCAGAGCATTTCAATTCGGTAGCCCCTTCGGTCATACGAGCGAAGTCATAAGTAACTTTCTTCTGCTTAATTGTCTTTTCTATAGAATTGACTATTAAATCGGCAGCTTCTTGCCAGCCCATATATTCAAACATAAGAACGCCGGATAAAATCACCGAACCCGGATTTACTTTATCCATTCCTGTATATTTCGGAGCTGTTCCGTGAGTAGCTTCGAAAATCGCATGCCCGGTAATATAGTTAATATTTGCACCGGGAGCTATACCGATACCGCCGACTATTGCCGCCAGTGCATCAGAAATATAATCACCGTTTAAATTCATAGTAGCAATTACCGAATATTCGTTAGGTCTGGTTAATATCTGTTGCAAGAATGCGTCAGCAATAAAGTCTTTAATAAGCAGTTTGCCGGCATTAAGTGCATCGGATTGAGCTTTGTCTGCTGCTTGAGTGCCACTTTCGGCTTTGATTCTGTCATACTGTTTCCAAGTAAAAGTCTTCTCAGCATATTCCTGCTCTGCTACCTCGTAGCCCCAGTCTTTAAATGCACCCTCAGTAAATTTCATAATATTACCTTTATGAACAAGGGTAACAGATGGACGTTTGTTTTTTAAAGCATAATCAATAGCTGCACGAACCAATCGCTTAGTTCCTTCTTCAGAAACAGGTTTTATACCAATAGAAGAAGATTCAGGGAATCTGATTTTTTTAACACCCATTTCTTCTTGCAAAAATTTTATCATTTTTTGGGCTTCAGGTGTGCCTCTCATCCATTCGATGCCTGCATAAATATCTTCGGCATTTTCGCGGAAAATAACCATATCACACAATTCCGGTTTTTTTACCGGCGATGGAACACCTTCAAACCAACGAACCGGTCTCAAGCATACATATAAATCTAATATTTGGCGTAGAGCTACATTAAGCGAACGGATTCCACCGCCTACCGGAGTAGTCAGAGGACCTTTAATAGCAATTATATGCTCGTCTATTGTGTCTAATGTTGCCTGTGGCAACCATTGACCGGTCTGATTAAATGCTTTCTCTCCGGCTAATACTTCTTTCCATTCGATTTTTCGATTGCCGGAATATGCCTTTTCTACAGCGGCATCAAATACCCTAACCGAAGAAGCCCAAATGTCAGGTCCTATTCCGTCCCCTTCAATAAATGGAATAATCGGATCATTTGGTACGTTTAATGTTCCATTACTTATTGTGATTTTCTTTCCCATAAATCAATCTCTTATAAAAAAACATAATACAGTTAATTAGGTCGTAGAAACAATATATTTATTTTAAACTAATTTATTATTTTGGTTTGGCGAATTTAATATCTTGTAATATTTTAATAAAATTTATTGCAATAATTCCGATTAAATCCTTAATTTTGTTATTTTTTGGACAGTAACGGAGTAACAAATGTTTTGTTTTAAGAAAACATCAAATATTTTGATATTAGCTATAATTCTTTCAAATATTGTATTTTTAACTTCCTGCAACAAAGATGATTCTCATCCGATAACCAGAAAATTCTGGATAGACAAAGTACAAAACAGGCTGATTAAATTCGATAAAAATGGAAAAGTCAAAGACTTGTATAATTTTTCGAATACGAACAAGGACTCTTATACTATAGAGGGCAATTCACTTACTATCTATCATAGGGTATTAAATAAAATTGACACTGCTTATGCAGAAATCATTGAAGTCAGCGACTCTGCTTTGATATTAAAGTATCGAAAATCAGCAAAACCGGATACTTTACAAATTGCTGACCGAAATCATGCAATTATTGGTACTTGGATTCCGTCTTTTGATTCGTCGGCGTTAGATACATTTGAAATTACTAGAAAAAAGATTTTTGACAGTTATAAAATAGATAAAGAAAATATGAAAGAATACTTCAGATATAAATTTATCAATGATTCGATAATTGAATTTAATTATTTTGAAAAAGGTATAAGCGAGAAATATACTTATACATTAAGCACAGACAATTTATTATTATTACTTAGTCAAAAGAAGAATACTATTTCACTACAAAGGAAATAATGGAAGAAAAAATATCAGAAAATATGGATAAGAAGTCAACTAAAAACAGAATAATTAGATTTATTCTGCTGTTTATATTTTGGCTAAGCAGTTCTATCTCTTTTCTTTTTCTTTTATTTTTATTTCTTTTTCAATTTTCTTTTTTTAGAGAATATTCTATTCCTAAAATTTTAAATATCGTCAATTCAAATTTAATTGCAAAATTGGAGTTAGACGATATTTCTCTATCTTCGTTCCCAAGAATCGAATTAACCGGTGTCAGGCTGATTACCGAAGGCGATACACTTTTAAATTGCAGTAGGCTCTATGCTGATGTTAATTTATGGCAGTTGCTAAATAACAATATTAAAATCAATCAAGTTTTTATTCAAAGCCCTAAAATCAAATTGTTAAGAAATTCGCAGACCGGAGTATGGAATTATGAACGTATAGCCGAACCTTCTATAGAAGAGAAAGAGCCTTCAAAAATAGAGACTTTACTCAATCTTAAAGAATTAATAATAGACAATGCGACGATAGACTTTGTTGACTCTTTATCTTTACAAAATAGAAATTATCAGATAGAAGGCGGCAAAATTAATCCTGATAACCTCAAAATATCCGACTTTTCGCTTAGATTAAGCTCATCATTCAATTTAAAAAAGCTAATTGGCAATTTAAAATTGGAAGACATGCAGTTCGTAGAAAAAATTTCTGGATTTGAGGTACGCAATTTTGATATGGAATTATTTATCAATTCCGATAATTTGGAATTGAAAAATTTCGTACTAAATTCAGCAATGTCTAAGCTTGATTTAAATGCTAAATTAAAAGGAATATCATTATCAAAACCGATTAGTAACGATGTAATTAAAAATATGCTCTTTGACTTGACTATGAACAAGTCCTTTCTGCACACTTCAGATATTAGAAAACTGACAGGAATCAAAGATTTAGTTAATGAATCAATTAATATGGAATTATCTGTTAAGGGCAAGTTAGATAGAATAGATTTGAGTAAATTAAACATCGGCTTTAGAAATACGGAATTAAAACTAAATGCGATAATTGATAATGTATTAGATTCTAATAAACAATATATTAAAGCAAATCTTGATAATACAAAAATTCAATATAACGACATAGTACGGTTTATACCTAATAATTTAAAAAATTCAGTACCTAATTTCGGATATATCAATTTAAACAAATTACACATAAAGGGAAATACTAAAAAAGTATCCACCGATTTAGATATTAAATCAGGGTTAGGCAGTTTAATCGGCAAAGGAGATGTCGATTTAACAAGCGAATTTAAATATAGAGTGGATATGAAATTTAACGGAATAGATTTGAATACTATTTTACAGAACCCCAAACTAAGCAGCATGCTTAACGGAACAATAAAAACAGAAGGTTCGGGAACTAACATAAAAAAGTTAAGTAATAATTTAATTTTCAAGCTCGAGGACTCTCAATTCGGCGAATATACTATCAATTCCTTATCTTTGAATGCCAATATTTCAAAAGGATTGATTCAATTAGATACATTTTCTCTGACTATGCCGCGAAATTTCAATTCGGAATTCATTCAAAAATTCTATACCGATTCCCCTTCAATTTTCGCAAAAGGTAGTTTTAATATTGATAATATGAAATGCCCCAAGTATGATATATTTCTTGATTTAAAAGCAATTAATATTGCGAAATTATTAGGTAATAAGCAAGCACCAGAATACTTCTCTGCAAATTTAAAAATACAAGGCGAAAATTTCAATCCGGACAGTATAAAAGCTGAAATCAAAGCTAATTTTAATGATATTGTCTTCAATGATAGGGCGGTAGTCCCTTTCGATTTATCAATTGATGTAAATACTCAAGCCCCCGGCAATAAATCATTGCTTATTAATTCGGATATTATAAAATTATCTCTTACCGGTAATTACAGTGTTTCAGCATTAGCAAGATTCGGAGAGATACAGGGCGGGTTTTGGTCTATGTTTGTCTCTAATAAATTAAGCCAAGTAATGGACAATACTTTTCATAATATAAATTATAAAAAACCATTTATACCGGCTGATTTCAAATTAACAGCAGAAGTAGCCGATTTAACTCCTGCAAATACATTCCTATATAACGAAAAGCTGTTTACAAAAATCAAATTTGATATAAGTGGTGATATTTTAGAAAATTCCGCAATTATAAGTTTGAATAAATTTGATATAGAGAATTTTAAATTCGTATCTGACTATTTTAATATGGATGCTAATCAGATAGATTTAAGAGGTAAAGTTAATATTATCTCCAATGATTCATCTTATTACTTAAAAACTGCAGCATTGATAATCAAATCAAATTCTCTGACTAAAATTAATGACTTAGGTTTGTACTATCCCTCTATTACATTTGTACTAACTGATACTGCGTTTACTTATGAGGGCTCAATCAATATTAATAAAGATATGATGCTCAGTAATGCCGGAGTTATTAAATTCGGTGATAAGTCTCTATTTTATAATTCAAAATCATTATCGTTAGTATATAAAAATATTATAAATTTAAAAAATGACGGCTCTCAGATAATCAACTATAACGATAATAAATTAAATATCCAAAACCTAAGCTTTATTACCGCAAGAAATGAAAGTCTTCGTCTCAGCGGTGATTATACTTCAGAGGGATTTAAAGATTTCCGTATAAGACTGCTGAACTATGATCTGGCTAATTTCGATTCGCTTATGACACTTTTTGGTAAACCAAGCATTTCAATGGTAAAAGGCAAAATCAAAGAATTTGAAGTATTGGCAAATGGACAGCTTGATAAACCTTCATTTAATCTAAAGTTACAAACAGACAATATTAAGATTAACGATCAAAAGACCGGTATTCTGAATTGTAATTTGAATTACAATGATAGAAAACTAAGCGGTATGGTTATTATTTCTGATAGCCTTAGCTCTAAGCATTTATTTGATATTAATATTGAATCATTCCCTATTGACATGTCTCTATCAGATGTGAAAGAGCGAATTCATAATGATTACCCGATAAAAATAATTGCAAAAGCCGATAATTTACCATTAAATATTGTGTCTCCGTTTATCACTCCTATTTCAGATTTGACAGGGCTTATGTCTATGAATCTTGATATTTACGGAGAGGAATTAGACAAAATTACTTATTCAGGTCAATTCAATATACCAAACGCGGGTTTTACTCTACATGCTAATAATATACATTATAATGCTCAGATAAGTGCCGTATTTGACAATAAGCACATATCAATCACTAAAGCAGTACTTTATAATTCCCCTGCCGATTTAAATGGCGGTAAAGCTGAATTAAGCGGAAATATTGATTTAAGTGGCTTTACTTTATCACATTATAATTTTACAGCGGTATCAAAAGGGATTCGAGTATTAAATAAAGCATCGTCAAGGTCTATGCCTAATGTTTATGGTGATTTGGACGTTGGCACCGGAGCAAATCCATTAACTATTGACGGAGATTTAAACTATCTCAGTATTCGCGGCGATATTAATATTTTAAAGGGGAATTTATTTATGCCGCAACTTAATACTGCTCAAACAAGTAATTCATTTATGACTTACAAAGTATTAGCAAAATCAATAGATAATAAAATAGTTTATACGGTAATAGACCCCGGCACAGGAAAAGAATTATTTACCGAAGGTATTGAATTAAAGGATAGCACAGAAAAGAAAGATAATAATAAAAAATCTGATTTGGCAAATAATATTTATATGAACGTCAATTTCCGTTTTCTTAATAAAATTATTGTAAAAATGGATTTAGGACCTCTTGGAATGCTGGTAGCCAATATTGGAACAGAAAAAAAAGACTTAGCCCTAAGCTTGGATTATAATCCTCAACATATTAATATGACAGGAGAAATCATTCTCTTTGAAGGCTCTACTTTAAGCTATATTAAGAAATTCGATACTCAGGGTAAAGTTAGCTTTCCTTTCGGTTCGATTTCAGACCCTCTATTGGATTTAAAAGCGACATATTCCGGCAAAAGCTATTTTAATGAAAGACTTAGAGAGTTTAAGGTTTTCATGTATCTGACCGGTACTAAGTCAAAGCTTAATTTAAGGTTAGAGTATGAAATTGACGGAGAAACCGCAGTCGGAGATTCATCAGTTATTAGCCAAGATGCTCTATTTTTAATAGCCTTAGGGAGAACTAAGAGCGAATTTGAAAGTGGTGGAGCCGGTGCTTCTGGAACCGATATCGGGAATCTTGGAATTAGTGGCGTATCGGCAGCATTAACAAAAACAATATCGGATTTATTATCAGCTTCCGGTGCTGTTCAAAGTGCGGAAATTGATATGCAGAGCGGAAATTGGGACCAGGCAAGAGTTAAAATTAGCGGACAATTCTTCAATAATATAGGCTGGAGAGTTGGCGGAGACCTCAATGATATTACTAACAATAGTGAAATCAGCATAGATATTCCCTTCGGCTTGGTATTGCACCCCAAATACTTAAATAATATTGTATGGCAGATTAGTAGATCAACAAATACTCAACAATCTACTATCAATCGCAACCAGAAAGAATGGGAAATCAAACTAAAATTTGGCGGAAGCTGGTAAATTTTATTTATTTAAAATAATAAATTTTGCGACAGATTTTCCTTCTACCCCAACGCTAAAGAAAGATTGAATAGAGAGATAATCTATTATCCGTACTTTTACAATAGTCTCAAATCGTCAACTTCTTCTGCTCGGCTATCATCTCGGGATAGAGCGGGAAATAATCTACAATTTTCTCAATATCAAAAACATCTACAAATTTAAGCATCATATCGGCAAATAGAATAAAAGCAGTAGCATCAAATTTTTCTGCATTTATTTTCAATTCTTTTGAAAATCTTTTAATGCTTTCAATTATTAACGAACGTCGAGCTACAGTCCATTTATCAAACAATTCTTTTTCTAAAATATCTATAAATTCTACAATATTTTCGATCTTTGTTTCGCAAATTATGTGTAATAGCTCATCTTTTGAATATTCCTTGCTTTGCTTCCGAACTATAGAATAATTAAGATATTTAGTTAAAAGCCTAATCAAATCATATTTTAGAACCGGTTTACTTAGGAAAGCATCACATATTTTCAATAATTCATCTTTTGTTTCTTTTAGAGCAATAGCACTGAGAACAATTATAGGAATATGCTTTAAATTCTCATTTTTACGAATAATTTTAATGGCTGTATCGCCACTCATTTCGGGCATTTGAATATCCATAAGTATAATATCCGGTTTGCACGATTCTAATTTTTCGATAGCCTCTACCCCATTGACAGCCATAACAATATTAATATTATAATTTTTCAAATAATTATTAATTACCTCTCTATTCTCGGCATCATCTTCAACAAGTAGAATTGTAGAGTTATCAAACAGAATATCATTTATTTCTTCTTTTTTCTCGATTGAATTCTCTTTTAGTTGTTTATTTGTAACCTTTATGGAGCTAAAATCAAGAATAAATGTAGAACCGGAGCCTTGCTCACTTTCAATACTAATTACACCGCCCATCATCTCGATTAACCTCTTACTAATTGTAAGCCCAAGCCCTGTTCCTCCATATTTGCGTGTACTTTGCCCTTGGCTCTGCTTAAATGGCTCAAATATCAGTTTAATCTGATCTAATGAAATTCCTATCCCTGTATCCTGCACTTTAATCCTAAGATTAAGAAAGTCTTTATCAAAGCTTAAGTAATTAAACTCAATAATTATTTTGATAAATCCTTTCTCGGTGAATTTAATTGCATTACCGACTAAATTAATCAAAACCTGCCTTAATCTGACTTCATCTAAAAGAATACCTATTGGCAATACATTTTCGCTTATAATTTCAAAGTCAATTCCTTTTTCTGTAACTTTTAAAGAAAATATTTCGGAAACATCATTTATTATTTTATTAAGATTAACAGACTCAAAGTTAATTTCAAATTTCCCTGCTTCAATCTTAGACAAATCAAGAATATCATTGATAATATTCATTAAATTCTTACTGCTTTTATTAATGCGAGTTATATATTCCTTTGTTTTAGTCTGAGAAAGGTCAGGGTCTTTGAGCAATTCTGCAAAGCCGATAATTGCATTCATTGGAGTACGGATTTCATGGCTCATATTGGCAAGGAATTCACTTTTAGCACGATTAGCAACTTCAGCGGCATCTTTTGCCTGTATCAACATCATTTCATAATTATAATTCTCAATTGCAATTCCTGCTAAATGAGAAGTAATTTCCATAATTTTAATTTCTTCGTTATTCGGTTTAATATCTTTTGTAGAATAAAAATTAGCAGTTCCAATCATTTGATTATCTTTTGATAGAATTGGCAAAGCCCAGCAAGATTTAACCGAATACAAGGCATTAATTTCGGCATACTTACAGCTAATTTCAGGAATCATATTATCGGAAATCGAAAGCTCAGAGTTTCTTGCTGCAAAAGTGCAAACGCAGTGATGCTTGAATATATCTAACTTTTTATCCGAATGACATTTTTCATTAATAAAATTAGGAGCAGCTACTATTCTTAATGTTGACTCATCTTCCTTTTTTAATATTGAACAATAAACACCGACTAAATGCTTTTCAATTGTGATAGTTAAAAATTTCAAAACATTATCAAGCGATTCACCTGTTACTAAAAGCTCTAATAGATGGTTGAGTGATGTCTGCAGCATTTCATTTCTTTTTCGATAGCTAACATCTCTGGCAATAGCCTGGATACCGATAATTTTTGATTCATTATCGTGAATTAAAACATATTTCTGCTCTACCCAAATCAGTTCACCGGAAGCCGTAACCCACCTATAAGTTAATGGATTATTCAAATATTGTGCAAAATCATAAAAAGATTCATAAAGCTCTCTGTCGTCTATAAAAACAATATTATTTATAAAGCTGTTAGGATTTTCATAGACCTCATTAATTTTATAACCGCTTATTTTTTCAAAAGAAGGGCTGATATAGTCAAATTTCAGCACAGGTTTAAAATACATTCTGAAAATAATATCTTCAGAATTTTCTGCCAGCAACCTAAATTTTTCTTCGTTTTTCTCAAGTTCGTTTTGATTTTTTAGCTCTATACTAATATCTTTAACCATGGCTAAAAGAAATTTATGATTATCAATATGGAATGAATTCATTGATACTTCGGCATCAAAAACCGAAGAATCAGCCCGCCGATGTTTCCATTTAAAAGTTATAGATTTCCCCTGCGATGCCAATTCCATATACTTGGCTCCAAGCTCGGAACTTAATTCTTTATTGTATTGATATTCAGGCGATAAATCAAGTAGATGCAAACCTACAATACTATCTTTAGTACAAGCAAACAATTCTAATGCAGAGTTATTACAATCAACATAAACATCATCTATTAGAAACAAAGCTTCGTTCGATAAATCAAATATCACTTTATATTTCTTATCTATTAGCTGTGAAGATTCATAGCTATGCTTTTTCCCAACTGAAATAAATTTATCTTTTAAGTAATTCAGATTTCTACTTAGATCTTGATTTTTGCTATATAATTTGTTAAATAATACTTTAAGCTCATCTTTTGAATAGTCGTCAATATTGAAATCGGAGTCGATTATATGAGTCGGATTTTCGTTTAATATTTTAAGGTGATTATTCATATATTATTTAGAATTAAAAATATTCTTATTGGATTATACAATCTTTTGTTATTTTTGCTTTCCGGCAGTTTATCGTATAAACTGAATTAATTTATAAATATAATAAACATATTTAAGATTTCAAAATATAATTTTCAAGTAAGATGAAATAATGAAAACAATACTAATAATAGTTCTAATTATATCATTAAATACTTCAATATTTGGACAAGTAAAACCCGAAGATAAGTATTTTAACGAATTTGATAAAACATCAAGTATAGCCTTTGCTTTGTTTTCAATTGATAAAGCCTTGTATTCTTCATTAGACATGTTGAAATTAGAAAATTCTGATTCTTTAGCAAAGGTTTCTATGTATAGATTTTGTATTCCTGACTCAAGTTCGAAATATAATGTAATTTACGGATATCCTGATGCAGATAATTTTATTCAATTATTTAATTATCAATGCGATTCAAGTTTTAACTTTGTAAAATTGAATCGAAATTTTGATATAGAAAAGGTCAATTTGCTTTATAAATTGGCAAGTCAGAAGCAAGAAATCTTAGCAAAATATGCTAAGCAAAGAGTTGATATGACTTACTACTTCTTATTTAATTCAGATACAATTAATTTAGTTATTCTGCCATCATGGCAAAAGTCGCAATTTGCTGTTTATGGACCCGATTACCAATTTAGCTTCGACCAAAAAGGCAATCAAATAGATTCCAATATTTCCGAAATCGAACCTCTGGCATTTTCAATTGAAAATGATTCTAATGACGATATATATCTGGACTTAAGGAATTCAGAAACCGCAAGCCTAAGTGCAATATTTTTCACCATGATTTATCAGGAATTCTTTAAAGAAATATATATTGACACCAAAAGAATGAAATGTTACCTTATTAATATGTCAGACTTTAGATGGGGTCATATTTATAAGGAAAAGAAGAATTAAGTACTCTTTCAAAAAATGTTATTTAATTTCTACTTCATTTAATCTAAATCTTTAGCATTGGTTTGCAAACACTTATTTGTGATTCCCCACGCTAAAGAGTCTGTGTAAATACTCGATTTAATTCATTTTACTCTAATGCAAGTGGCTGTCTAAAATTTGTCATTCTGAACGATTGAAGAATCCAGATAAAGCTAAATGTTGATAATTATGGATTCTTCGTTACACTCCTAATGACGATTTGACAAAATTATTACTTTTTTAGGAAGCCTCAATTCAATTATCCAACATCACACATTTCTTTCAACAACATTAGCTGTTGAACATCGGTAAAATGAAAGTGGCACTCCTTCACATTTCTTCCAACATCGTTAGTATTTTTACATATCAATTCACATTAAATATTATTATACAATATTAGAGATATTTATGTTATATATTAGTGTGTTAGATAAGTACTTAAATAATCAAGTATAAAAAATAATATAATATAATCCAATAATATTTATATATTTGTGTCATCATAGTTGGCAGTTGTATTATTGGATTTGTTATGAAATATTTTCTTATATCGCCGGAAAAAGAAGTCTCAGCTATTTATATTGATGTGAATTATCAGAAGAAAAGATATAGACTATCTACTGAAATTGTTATTGAATCAAATTCTTGGAACAATGCTGAACAAGTTTTAAACAAGTCTGCTAAGAACTATAGGCAGATAAATAGTAAGCTTAAATCATTCAGAAAAGAAATTGAGGAATTGCTTACTGAACTGAAAATTCAAGTTGTGTTTTTGACTAATGATGAGTTTGTTCAAAAAATAAGTTCAATTATTAAACCGAAAAACAAAGTGGAGCCTATTCATAATAAAAAAAGTGTTCTTGAATATTTTGCCGAATATATAGCAAATAGAAAAGAATTAGCAAATGCTTCAATAAAAACTATTGTCATATTTGAAACTGTATATAAATTGCTCTCAGAGTTTGAAACATTTAGAGCAAAAATAATTGAATTCGATGAAATTGATTTGTCTTTCTTTGAAGAGCTTCAATCCTTTTTCATTAATCAAAAAAAACATCAAAATGCAAATATAAATTTCAACATTAAAATATTTACCATATTTCTAAAATATTGTATTGAAAATGGATATTGTGAAAACTCCAAAATACTGAAAAAAAACAATTTAAAAACCGGTAATAATGACGATTTAATCGCACTAACAGAGAAAGAAGTTAAACAAATCAAAGAACTTAAAACAGATGATAAATTAACTATTATCAAGGACTTATTCCTGTTGCAAATTCAGACTATGCTTAGATTTTCTGATTTGATTAATGTAAAACCGGAAAATATTGATTTCGACAATAAGCTTTTGAAAATCCGGCAAATTAAAACATCTGATTTTTTGGTTATACCTTTGACTAATGCTTCAGTCGAAATACTGAAAATGTATAGCGGTGTTCCAGCAATTTATAAGGAAAAGTATAACATTCTGCTTAAAAAGCTATGTAAACTTGCAGGAATCGAAGAATCTGTTGAAGTAGTAAAGTTAGTCGGCAACCAAAGAATTGCATCTGTGCAACCAAAGTATAAACTGATTTCATCGCATACAGCTCGCAGAACAGGTATAACAATTCTGCTAACAAAAGGTGTCCCGGCTGAAATAGTGATGAAAATTTCCGGTCATTTGACAACGAAGGCATTTCAAAAATACATTAAAATTAATCAAGATATTGCTATCGAAAAAGTTAAAAATATTTGGAATTCTAAATCATAAACTATTGTATATAATATAATTAAGGTTAAAATGAAATTCTATCTGATTAGACCAAATGAAGAAAATTCATCAATATATTTGGACGCATTTTATCAGAAATGCAGAATCCGTACATCTACTGCTTTGGTAATTCCATCAAAATATTGGGACGACTCAAAACAAAGAATTACAAATAAGTATTCAAAGTATCTTAAATATAATAATAGACTTAACCATATTAAGGCACAAGTTGAGGAACTAATTTCGGAACTCAAAATAAGTAATAAAATCATAAATTCCGATGAATTTAGAGTTCTAATCAATCAAATAATAAATCCTGAAAAATCAAAAGAGAAAATTAATATATTTGACACTGAAACTGATAATGTATTGAGTCAATTTCATCAATTTATTATACTTAGAGAAAGTTCAAAAACCGTTGTTGAAAGAACCATTGGTAAATATAAAGATGTATATAAAGTAATTAATGATTTCGCGGAGTATAAGAACAAAACAATATATTTCAATGATTTAAATAATACTTTCTATGATGAGTTTTATTCGTATCTTACTTTAATTAAAAGATATAGAAGCTCGTCTATTGAATCAATTCTTCGAGTTTTAGCAACATTAATTAATTACTGTGTAGATAAAGGCATTGTAAAAAATGAAAATATTAGCAAACGTGGAAAAATCAAAAAGGATAAAAACAAACCCGATACTCTTGCATTATCCGAAAGCGAAGTAGAAAAAATCAAGTGTTATCAAGCATCTGTGATACTTCAAAAAACAAAAGACTTGTTTTTATTCCAAATTGAGACAATGCTTAGATTTTCTGATTTGATGAATTTGAAAAAAGAAAATATCGACTTAGAAACTCAAGAATTAAAACTCTGGCAATTAAAGACTTCGTCATATTTGAGAATTCCTTTAAGCACTCAATCTATTGAAATGATAAGCAAATATAAAGAATTCCCAAAAATGAATCATGGTAATTATATTGCTTCAATTAAAAGATTATGCCGATTTGCCGGAATTGATACACCAACTGAAAATGTCACATTTATTGGCAAGCAGAGAATTTCCGAAATCGTCCCAAAGTATAAACTTATCGGCACTCATACCGCCCGTCGAACCGGCATTACTTTATTATTGACAAGAGGACTGCCTGCAGATATCATTATGAAAATATCCGGTCATAAAGACATCAATTCATTCCAAAAGTACGTCAGGATAACGCAAGATACTGCAATTGATAAGGTACGTAGTGCTTGGGAAGAGTAGATTCAATTACGGATTTCGATAAGCAAGGATTGCAAGTATTACCTTTGTTCGGTAGATTTGTTTTAGTGTATATTGCGATAATCACTTCACACTTGTTTAATTTAATATCAACTAAGCTAACAAGAACAAAGAATGAGCAAAAATAAAAAATATAGTACATTAGAGTATTTGATAACAATGCTTAATTGATTATAAAATCACAATAGTTGGCTTGGAGAAATACCAGAAATAATGTTATAATTTAAAGGTAGAGTAAATCATTTTAGCATTTATTTAAATTAATGATATGAAAAAAGGTGAGATTCTATTGTGCGATATGGTATTTTTAAATTTATAAAATGTTCAGTATATAAAATACTAAAATAATAATTTGATATTTTAAAAATATTAGCTATTTTTGTAATTAGTATTAATAATATTACGATTTATATGGTAGATATAATTACAAATATAGTAACAATACAGTCAGGTTATCATTTCAAGGAGAAAATTGAAAATGATAAAATGGGAGCGATTCAGTTTATTCAACTCAAGGATATTGATGAATACAACCGAATTGATTATTCTAACTTGCTAAGAAATAATCTTCCAAATATCAGGTCAACGCAGCTCTTAGAAAAAGGTGATATTCTGATTAAATGTAGAGGGATTAGCTTTACATCTGCTGTTGTTGATATTAGTATAGAAAATGCTGTTGCGACATCTCATTTTTTTGTTTTGAGAATAAAGGATAGAAATTTAATAATACCTGAATATTTATCATGGTTTTTAAATGATGCTCCTACTCAAAGAATTATCAAAACAGGAACTGGTGGAACATATATGCAAGTATTAAATAAGAAATTTCTTGAGAATCTTAAAATACAAATTCCAAGTATTGCGTTACAACAGAAAGTAGTTAAAATGAAATTTTTAAATGAGCATGAACAAATGCTATTGAATAAAAAAGTGGAACTAAAGAAGCTACTCATTGACTTGCAACTTAGAAAAATTATTAATAAAGGATAGATTAATATGGATAATATAAATCCACTCGAGCAAAATGATATTAACTCAGTAGTTTGGAAAGCCTGTGATACATTTAGAGGTGTTATTGACCCCTCAGAATACAAGAATTACATTCTGGCTTTTCTCTTTGTAAAATATTTAAGTGATGTTTGGCAAGACGAAACTGAAAAGTTCAAGAAACAATTTGACGGTGATGAATCAAGAGTAAAAAGAAGACTTGAAAGAGAACCTTTCTTTATGCCAGATGTTAGCACATTTGATTTTATCTATAGTAAACGTGATGAAGCAAATATTGGAGAAATAATAAACCAAGCCTTAACAGAACTTGAAGAAGCTAACAAAGTCAAGCTTGAAGGTGTATTTCGTAATATAGACTTCAATTCTGAATCCAATCTTGGTGAAACTAAGGATAGAAACCGAAGATTAAAACTACTTATTGAAGATTTTAACGACCAAAAACTTGACCTTAGACCATCAAGAATCGGTAATCTTGATGTTATTGGTAATTCCTATGAATATTTAATTGCTCGTTTTGCGAGTGATGCTGGAAAAAAAGGTGGTGAGTTTTACACTCCTGCGGAAGTATCAACTCTATTAGCAAAGCTTCTTAATCCCAAAAGTGGAGAAAGAATAAATGACCCTACTTCCGGTTCAGGCTCACTCCTCATTAAACTTGCCAGAGAAATACCGGATAAAAACTTTTCTTTGTTCGGGCAAGAATTAAATGGAAGCACTTGGGCTCTCTGTAAGATGAATATGTTTTTGCATGATATTATTAATGCTCGTATTGAGTGGGGTGATACAATTAACAACCCTAAGCTAATTGAGAACGACTCTTTAATGAAGTTTGATATCGTTGTAGCTAATCCGCCATTTTCGCTTGAGAAATGGGGACACGAACACGCCGCAAATGATAAATACAAAAGATTTCACAGAGGCATTCCACCTAAAAGTAGAGGTGACTTTGCATTTATAACTCACATGGTTGAAACTATAAATGAGACAAATGGTAGAGTTGGTGTGATTGTACCTCATGGTGTATTGTTCAGAGGTAGTTCTGAAGGTAAAATTCGTCAAGCTATGATTGAAGAAAACTTATTAGATGCAGTTATCGGTTTGCCTGCGAACTTATTTTATGGTACTGGTATTCCCGCCGCTATTTTGATTTTTAAGAAAAATAGAAAAACAGATGATGTACTTTTTATTGATGGTAGCAAAGAATTTGAAAAAGGTAAAAATCAGAATAAGCTTCGCGGGCAAGATATTGATAAAGTTGTTGATACTTATAAAAAATATGAAACCATAGAAAAATACTCTTATAGAGCTAAGTTTGAAGAAATTCAAGAGAACGAATTTAATCTTAACATTCCAAGATATGTAGATACTTTCGAAGAAGAAGAAGAAGTTGATATTAAATCTGTTCAGGTTGAAATTGAGAAACTCGATAAAGAGTTGGCAGAAGTTCGTCAAGAAATGGATATGTATCTTAAAGAGCTTGATTTAGTGTAAGTTATTAAACTATTTTCTCCACTTGGCGAAACTGGTATTCGTGATGTAGAATTTGAAATATTAAATATTTATTGGAGTTGACATGAACTCGGAACTTAAAAATATTATCCAAAGAATTGACCAATTGCGTTCAGAAGTTGATTCTTATAGACCATTGAAACCTGAACAGGAGCAAAGACTCTTGCAAAAGATTCGTTTGGACTGGAACTTCCATTCAAGCCATATTGAAGGTAACAGCCTTACATATAGTGAAACAAAGAGCTTTTTGCTTTGGCATATTACTGCTGATGGTAAACCTTTCAGAGACTATTTGGAAATGAAAGGTCATAATGAAGCTGTTGAATATCTTTTGGACGTTCTAAAAGGAACAGAAATAGATATGACAGAACATTTAATAAGGCATTTACATCAAACAATTCTACAAGAAGAATTTGAAGCCGATGCTGTTACATCTGATGGTAAACCAGCCAAAAGAATGATTAAGCCAGGACGGTATAAATCAATTCCTAATCATGTCAAAACTAAATCCGGTGCTATGTTTTATTTTGCCACTCCTGAGGATACTCCTGCTCAAATGACAGATTTGATGACTTGGTACAATAAAGAACTTGATGAAAACAAAAGTCATCCGGTAATTATTGCTTCTCTTTTTCATTATAAGTTTGTTAGGATACATCCATTTGATGACGGTAATGGCAGAATGGCAAGGCTTCTAATGAATTTAATTCTTATGAAATTCGGCTACCCACCTGTAATTGTTCCTTTCGGTATAAAAGATGATTATTACAATGCTCTTCAGTTTGCAGACGCAGATGACTTTGATAAATTTATTTTGTTAATCGGTGAAAGACTCGTTGAATCTCTTAGCTTAGTTTTGAAGGTTGGCAAAAACGATTCAATAGTAGAGTACGAGGATATTGAAAAAATGGCTTTATTACTAAGAAAAAAGATGGACTGGAAAGGATTGGATGAAGAAATTAAAATTGAAAAAAACGTTGAAAGTATTATTTCGATTTATGAAAACACAATTACGCCATTATTGCTGGAATTAAATGATGTTTTCGATAAGGTTGATAGCTTTTTTTCGGAAGTTTTAATTGAGTTTTCATTTAATCAAAGTGTTCCTATAATTTTAAAACGATTAAGCACAAATGAAGCTCTGGAATACATCAAGAAATTTGGGAATAATTTACGTTACGGATATATCGCATTTAATTTCAAAGGTTTGATAAAAGGGAAAAAGGTTGATTTGCCGGAAGTTATTTACTTTAGATTTGATAATAGGTCTTATATAGTTGATTATGGCAATAATTCAATAAAAAACAATGTATTAATAGTAACAAATGGTACCTATTTACAATTTGAAAGAAGATACCATCAGAATTTAGAAAAGAGTGAAATTAAAGAAATATCAAAATATTTATTCACAGATTTATATAACAAACTAGATAAATTAATACAGTAATATCAATTATGACTATACCCAGAAATAAAATATTTAAGCTCTATGTAATTGGTGAAAAATGGAATGGATATTATATCGAGAATAAGCAATCACAATTTGCTACAAGTTCATTTATTTTATTTAAAAAATAGGAGTAATAAAATGGTAAACAATCTTGAATTAGAAAATATCAAAGATTCAATCTTTGAAGAATATAAAAAATTTAACGAATATGAACAAGAATATTGGTCTGCAATAGATTTCTATAAGATTTTAGATTATCAGAGATGGGAAAGTTTTATTAATGTGATTGATAAAGCCAAAGAAGCATGTAAGAACTCTAATCAAAATGATTTAGACCATTTTCGTCGAGTGACGAAAATGGTCGGCTTAGGTTCTTCTGTTCAACGAGATATTGGAGACTTGGAATTATCACGATTTGCTTGTTATTTAATTGTTCAAAATGCTGACCCTTCAAAAAGAATTGTTGCATTAGGTCAGACATATTTTGCTATTCAAAACGGGAAACAAGAAAGTCTAAAGTCCAAAGTCGGATTAACAATATCTCCAAAAGTAATTGAAGAGAGGATTTTTCAATTCCGGAATAATCAAGTTATGATTGATAGTGATTTAGCTGAATTTTACCATGTCGAAACCAAAGTTTTGAATCAAGCAATAAAAAGAAATATTGACAGATTTCCTGAAGAATTTTGCTTTCAATTAACAAAGGAAGAATTTGAACTTCTAAAGTCTCAAAATGTGACTTTAAAGAAGAATGCTCTGAGGTCACAAAATGTTACTTCAGAAATGTATGATTTGAGGTCACAAAATGTGACCTCAAACAAAAAAGGAGGGCGTAGATACCTCCCTTACGTCTTTACCGAGCAAGGTGTAGCCATGCTTTCTGCTGTATTGAAAAGCGAAACTGCTATAAAAGTAAGCATTCAGATAATGAAAGCTTTTGTTGGAATGAGGAGGTTTTTGGTTAGCAATACGGATGTTTTCAGAAGAATTGATAATTTGGAGCTTAATCAGGATAAGTTCAAACTTGAAAGTGATAAGAATTTTGACAAAATATTTAAGGCTCTGGATAAAGGTTCTTTGCCTGCAAAACAAGGAATTTTCTATGACGGTCAATTTTTTGATGCTTATTCATTGATTTCCGATATTATCAGAACTGCTAAAAGTTCAATAATCATAATTGACAATTATGCTGATGATAGCGTTTTACAAATGCTGACTAAAAGATTAAATACTGTTCGTGCTGTTGTTTATACACAATTTATTAGCAAAACTCTTGCTTTAGACTTGTCGACACACAATAGCCAATACGAACAAGTAGAGATAAAAGAATTGAAAACTTCGCATGACAGATTTATGATTATTGATAATAAAGATGTGTATCATTTCGGAGCATCACTAAAAGATGCCGGGAAAAAATGGTTTGCATTTTCTTTGTTAGAAATTGAAGCTAATGATATATTAAATAAGTTATAAAATATTAAAATGACAAAAAAAATGGCAAATAAACCCGGATATAAAAATTCTGAACTTGGCTGGATTCCTGATGAGTGGGAAGTAAAGAAGATGAAAAATGTTGTCGAAATTAATTCGGATACATTAACAGAAAGAAATGATTCAAATTATACTTTTTATTATATTGACTTATCATGTGTAAATAAAGGTAATATTTCATTCCCTAAATCAAAACTGAATTTCAAAAATGCTCCCTCAAGAGCAAGAAGAATTGTAAAAAAAGATAACATATTAATGTCAACTGTAAGACCAAATCTACTTGGCTTTGCATATTTTGATAAAATGGAAACTAATTATATTGCATCAACTGGATTTGCTGTTTTAGAATCTAAAACAAGTTCTAATCCAAGATTTATTTATCAATTATTGTTCAGTAAAATAATTATTGACCAAATCGGTAATTTGGTAGTAGGCTCTAATTATCCTGCTTTAAACAATTCAGATATTGAGAATCTTGCTATCCCTCTCCCTCCTCTTCAAGAACAAAAGAAAATAGCGGAAATTCTTTCTACTTGGGATAAGGCAATAGAAAAAACTGAAAAGCTGATTGAAGCAATAACCAAACTGAAAAAGGGTTTGATGCAGAAGCTGTTGACAGGTAAGCTGAGGTTAAGAGGATTTAAATCAACTTGGAACGAATGCCAATTAAATGATATATTTGAAAGAGTAACCCGAAGGAACAGTGAAAAAAACACTAATGTAGTTACTATATCAGCACAGAGAGGTTTTGTTAGGCAAGAAGATTTTTTCAACAAAATTGTAGCAAGTGATATTTTGGATGAATATTTCCTTGTTTACAGGGGTGAATTCTGTTATAATAAAAGTTATTCAAAAGGTTATGATTGGGGAGCAACAAAAAGACTTAATGATTTTGAGAAAGCTGTTGTAACAACTCTTTATATTTGTTTCAAGCTAAAATATGAATCTGAACATTCAGGCGATTTTTTTGAACATTTCTTTGAAGCAAATATATTGAATGAAGGGCTGACACAAATTGCACATGAAGGTGGTAGAGCACATGGACTATTGAATGTTACTCCGCATGATTTCTTTAATTTAAGTATATCTATTCCAGAATTGCAAGAACAGAAAGCTATAGCATCTGTATTGAACGGAATTACTAAAGAACTAAATTTACATAATTCAAAACTTTCAGCCCTCAAAGAGCAAAAGAAGGGGCTAATGCAGAAATTGTTGACGGGAGAAGTGAGGGTGAAGATATGAAAAGTATAAATATGTTCCAATAAATATTTAGGATTATTATGTCAAGAAAATTTACAAAAATTGCAATAGCTTATGATTTTGATGGTACTCTTGCACCGGGTAATATGCAAGAACACTCTTTCATTCCGGACTTAGGAATGATTAAAACAAAATTTTGGGAAGAAGTGAAGAAAATTGCTAAAGAAAATGATATGGATGAAATTCTTGCTTATATGGAATTAACAATAAGAAAAGCTCAAGAAAGAGGAAAATCAATTAAAAAAGAAAATTTTATCAAATATGGTAAAGATATTTTATTATTTGAAGGTGTTGTGGATTATTTTAACATAATAAATGATTATGCAAAAACTAAAAATATAAAAATTGAACATTACATAATTTCATCAGGATTACGCGAATTTATTCAAGGAACGACAATTTCAAAATATTTTACTCAAGTATTTGCATCAGGATTTATGTATGATGTCGATAATATTGCAAAATGGCCAGCTTTAGCAGTAAATTATACTAATAAAACTCAATTTCTTTTTCGTATTAATAAGGGGATTAGCAATTCATACGATAATTCAAAAATAAATAAATTCATTCTGGATAAAGAAAGAGAAATCCCTTTTTCTAATATGATATACATTGGAGATGGTGAAACAGATGTCCCTGCAATGAAAATGATTAAATATCAAGGTGGAACAGCCATTGCAGTTTATGACTCTAAAAAAAGAAAAACTCAAAATAAAAGATCTTCTAAAGAGATTTGTGAAGAATTAATAAAACAAAATCGTGCTGATTATATTGCTCCGGCAAATTATTCAGAAGGTAGCGATTTGTTTAATTTGCTTAAGAAGTTGATTGAAAAAATTAGTATTGAATCTGAATTGTCTCATTATCATGCATAATTATTTATATAATTATGCAAACAAGATCCTTTAAAGAAGGCAAAACAAGTCAAGTACAAAAGCTTTAGAAAAAGAAGATAATTTTGCAAAAGTATTAACCGGAGAATTAACATTGAAGGAGTATAGGAAATGTATTTAATGTATGTAGATGAAAGTGGAGACCCAGGTTTACATAGGTTTGGTTCGGCTCATTACATATTATCAGGTCTGATTATAAATCAAGAAGATTGGTCAAAAAGTCTTCAAAGATTAAAAGAATTTAGGAAGTCTATCAAAACAAAATACGGATTAAATCAAAGAACCGAAATCCATGCTTCTGAATTGATAAGAATAAATAAAACATTAGAATACCGAAAAATAAATAAAACAGATAGAATAAATATTTTAAAAGATTTTTGTTCTCAAATCCCTATTATATTTGATTCAGGCAAAATAATAAATATTTGCTTAAAGAAAATGGAATTTCAAAATACAAACGATATTCAAATTACAGCTTGGAATAGATTAATTCAGAGATTTGATACTTATCTAAAAAAAGAAGCGAAAGACAAAGGAATAATAATCGCTGATGATACAGATGGAAAGAAAATCATGGGATTATTACGAAAAATGAGAGTATATAATCCGGTTTTATCTCATTATACAAATCAATCTTACAATGCTCCTACAGATAGTATAATAGAAGATGTATTTCTTAGAAATTCCGAACATTCTTATTTTATTCAAACAGTAGATGTTGTAAGCCATCTACTGTATAGAAAGGAATACCCAAAGGGTAGTCTTAAAAAGTATAATCTTGATTTACAATTTGATATATTAGACCCAATTTTATTAAAAGAGGCTTCAAAAAATGATAATTTCGGAATTGTCAGAAAATAAAAAACCTCGGATACATCCGAGGATTTTTTGCGGCCCGCTTAAATCAAACGGAAATAAACAGGTCGACTTAATTTTCGATTGGGGACACCCCAATCCACTTAATCTATTGTTCGCTGATACGGTACAGCGTTTGAAACCTTTTTGAATCCCAAACCAATGGTAAAGGACTTACAAAAATACCTAATTTATAAGAAAGAACATAGAAATATTTTGAAAAAGAAAAAAATATCATTTAAAAAATTTAAAGAACACTTTAGCAAGCAATTGAATTTTTTCAAAATTCAATTGCTTGCTGAGACGTTTCAGAAAAACAAAAAGTGTAGAATTAATTATGCAAACACCATCATTTAAAGAAGACCATATAAGTCAAATTCCGGCTCTGCAATTGCTGATTAAGCTGGGATATAAGTATTTATCACCTGAAGAAGCATTGATTGAAAGAAACAACAAAACTTCCAATGTTATCTTAGAACGTATTCTTGAGAACCAGCTCAGACAGATGAATAATATTGATTTCAAGGGAAACAATTATCCCTTTTCTAATAATAATATTACTAATGCAATTCAATCATTGAAGCAAATATTGTTCGACGGGCTTGTCAGAACCAATGAAAAGATATACGACCTTATTTCGCTTGGCAAGAGCTTTGAAGAGAATATTCAGAGTAGTATCAAGAGTTTTACTTTGAATTTTATTGACTGGGAAAATCCTGAAAATAATATCTTCCATGTAACCGAAGAATTTGAAGTTGAAACTTCCGACGGCAAACAACACAGAAGACCTGATATAGTTTGCTTTGTAAACGGTATTCCATTTGTTGTAATAGAGTGCAAACGTCCGGACATTGATAAATCAATTGATGAAGCAATTTCGCAGAATCTTAGAAACCAGAGAAACGACGAAATCCCATATCTATTTACCTATACACAACTACTTCTCGGTATTAACAAGAATGAATGCAAGTACGCAACTACAGGAACAGATGCTAAGTTTTGGGCTGTCTGGAAAGAAAAAGACGATAAGGCAGAATTCGATAAACAGGTAAATACTCTTGTCAACAAAGCTTTAACTTCTGAAGAAAAAAGCGAATTATTTCAATCAAGGTACAGATATGTTAAAAGTTATTTTGATGATTTGGAATTCGACGGAAGAGCTATTACTGAACAAGATAAAACAATTTATGCCCTACTTAGAAAAGATAGACTTTTGGAATTATCAAGGCAATTCATAGTTTTTGATAACGGAGAAAAGAAAGTAGCACGCTACCAGCAATACTTTGCTGTTAAGAAAACATTATCAAGAGTTAAAGAATATGATGAAAAGGACAAACGACGTGGCGGAGTTATCTGGCATACACAAGGTAGTGGCAAGTCATTAACAATGGTTATGCTTGCAAAAGCACTTGCTTTAGATAAAGAAATTCAGAATCCGAGAATTGTTCTTGTTACTGATAGAATAGACCTTGATGACCAGATATATCATACATTTGACAGTTGCGATATGCAACCGGAACAAGCTAAAACCGGCGAACATTTAATAAGTTTAATCGAAAAAGACAAACGAGCAATAGTAACGACAGTAATTGATAAATTTGATGCCGCAATAAATAAACGAAGTTTTAAAAATAATTCTAAAAATATATTTGTTCTTGTGGATGAAAGCCACAGAAGTCAATATGGACGCTCTCAGGCAATGATGAGAAGAGTCTTGCCAAATAGTGTTTACATTGGTTTTACCGGAACACCTTTGTTGAAGAAAGACAAGAATACCGCAATAAAATTTGGGGGCTTTATTGACAAATACACAATTAATCAAGCAGTAGAAGATAAAGCAGTTGTTCCTTTGCTTTATGAAGGAAGACTTGTAGAACAGGTAGTAACTCAAGAACCTATAGATAAGTGGTTTGATAGAGTTAGTGAGCCATTGTCAGATAATCAGGCACTTGACTTGAAACGTAAATACAGTAGAGCTGAAAAAGTAAATTCAACTGAAAAAAGATTAGAAATGATAGCATGGGACATAAGTAAGCATTATTCAAAGAACTGGAAAAGTACTGGCTTTAAAGCACAGTTAGCCGCACCGAGAAAAGAAGATGCTATTAAATTTCAAAAGTATTTTGACCAAATTGGACTTATTAAATCAGAAGTTATTATTTCTTCCCCAGATACAAGAGAAGGAAATGATTCTGTTGAAGAAGAACCAAATAATGAAGTCCAGAAGTTCTGGAAGAAAATGATAGCGAAATATGGCAATGAAAACAATTATAACAAACAAATCATCAGTGCATTCAAAGGAACAGATGAACCTGATATATTAATTGTAGTTGATAAACTATTGACCGGATTTGATGCCCCAAGAAATACAATACTTTATTTGGCGAAATCTTTAAAAGAGCATGCTCTACTTCAAGCAATTGCTCGTGTAAACAGAATATTTGAGGGAAAAGATTTTGGTTATATCCTTGATTATAATGGTATTCTTGGTGAACTTGATAAAGCACTAACAACATATCAGGTGCTTGAAGAATTCGATGAGAATGATATAGAAAATACTATAACTAATATCAATGAAATTATAAAACAACTTCCACAGAAACACTCTGAATTATGGGATGTTTTCAAGGATATTAAAAATAAAAAAGATGAAGAAGAATATGAGCAATTCTTAGCTAAAGAGGAAATAAGACAATTATTTTATGAAAAATTATCTTCATATTCAAGAATTCTGGCAATAGCACTTGGTTCAACAAAGTTCTATGAAGAAGTATCTGAGGAAAAAATCGAACGATACAAAGTTGATTTACTATTTTTTCAAAAATTAAGGTATTCAATAAGAATCCGTTATGCAGAGGTAGTTGATTTCAAAGAATATGAATCAAGGATACAGAAGCTTCTTGATGAATATGTAGTTGCAGATGATATAGTCAGGATAACCGAACAAGTAAATATTTTCGATAAAGAACTATTTGAAAAAGAAGTAGAAAAAGTTAATGGCAATGCTGCAAAAGCTGATATGATAGCTCATCAAATGATAAAAACTATTAGAGAAAAATATGAAGAAGACCCTGCATTTTATGCAAAATTCTCAAAATTGATTCAAGATACAATTGATGAATATCGTCAACACAGAATTGATGAAGTTGAATATCTTAAAA
The DNA here is from genome assembly GCA_942493235.1 of uncultured bacterium. Classification (GTDB taxonomy): domain Bacteria; phylum Bacteroidota; class Ignavibacteria; order Kapaibacteriales; family UBA2268; genus ENR-C587. Next base: position 3,223,833 of record OW818676.1, read on the forward strand.
GAATACTAACACATAAAAACGAATTTATCGAGAGAAAAGATGAAGACTTGCCTTCAATCATCCGAAACCGTGAAGTAGCCAAAGCATTTTATGGAATAACGTATGACATAATTAAATCACATTTCGAAAACGAAGAAGCCTTAAAAGTAATTTCATCCGATATTGGTGTGATGATTGACGATATTGTAAATAAAAACAAAGTCGTGGATTGGTATTTGAAGGAAGATATTCAAAATAATATTCTTAACGAAATTGAAGATTACTTATATAGTTTGAAGGACAATAAAACTTTAGATTTGGGATTTGATGATATTGATAAAATTATGGAGAATTCAATTTATATTGCTAAGAAAAGGTATTCTTAATGGAGCAAGGTCAAATTTTAATAGACGGCATATCAAGAGAGTATCTGATAGAACGTAAGAATACCAAAACTATTAAATACAAACTCTATCCTGATTTAACAATTAAGGTAATCGTTCCTGAATCAATGTCTTCTGAAGAAATTCAAGTTCGAGTAAATAAGCGTAGAACGTGGATTAGAAAGAATATTGAATTTTATACTCAGGATAATATAAGTGTAGTCGTTGAATACAAATCTGGCTCTACAATAAGATATCTTGGTAAACAATACAGATTAAAATTGATACAATCAGATGATGAAAGTATTAAATTATTAGGAAAATATCTTGTTGTAAATGTCCGGAGTAAGGAACCCAAACGAGTTGAGCACTTAATTGATGAATGGTATAAAACACATGCAGTTCTCTATTTTCATAGAATCATTATTAAATGCTTAGCTAAATTGAGTAAATATGGTATTGAAAAACCATCTATGTTTATCAGAAAAATGAAAAGTAGATGGGGCTCATGTATTCAAAAAAAGTGTAAAATAATAATCAATTCAAATTTGATTAAAGAGTCATCTCTATGCGTAGAATATGTAATCATGCACGAGTTATGCCATTTGAAATATCCGAGCCATAACAACCAATTCTATATGTTTTTCACAATAGTTATGCCGGACTGGAGATTAAGAAAGAATAAATTGGAAAAATTGAAATTATAATTCATTTTTTTAATATTTTGTGGTATTATGAGTTTAAGAATTATCAGATTAAACTCTAACATTACCTTTTCCACGTAATAGTTAGGCTAATATTGATTTTTTAAGTAGAATTTCACTTTTATTTGACATAGCCTAACGTTTACAACTATTGTCAACATTGCCAGTTTTGATATGGTATGATGTTCAAGTATATCATTTACAAGTATCATCCATAATTTTTGAATTAGATTAATATTATGGAGAGACCATTGAGAAAGATACTATTGGAAATAGCAATCAGCACTTATAATAATCCGAACAATATTACGAAATTGTTCTTGAATTAAACAAATAACAATAATCAAAGAGGAAAAGATTAAAATGGAAGACAAAGAAATGGTAAATGCTCTATTAGGAGATATGGGAAAAAGCGATAAATACGAAGAGAAAAAGAAAGCATTTGAAGTAATAGCTACTAATATGGAAAGTATCAAAACGGATAACCCGATATTTAAGAAAAGATTAGAGTATTATATTGAAGCATTAAAACAAACAAAAGATACATTTACTTATCAATACCTGAAATATATATTATATTTCAAAACTGGTTTAGAAAGCCAATTAAAAGAGGGCTGTACTTTGGAAGACAATAGTTACAAAGTAATTAATGAAAAGCTGAGCTTGTTAATATCGCAATTTGAAGAAATAAATAATTTACTTGAAACCACACCATTAGTTGAAACCTCAGATGTTCTATTAGATTATGACATAATTGCATTGATGTTAATTAATATGACTAAGATACAAATCAGAGAATTTGCTTATAACATAGAAGTTGCGAATAGCTATCCGATATTTTGTTATGATATTGAAAAAATAAGCGAATTTGCATTAAAATGGTTTATTAGCCCGATAGATTCATATAATTATGTGAATTGGTTATTAGTGCAACTAAAAACATATAAAGTCATTCAAAAATATACAAAGATTATATTATCCGAAGAATTAGACTTTACATATTGCAATACACCTGCCAAATATAACGTATTGGGATTTGTAGATTATTTTTCATTTTATATGAAAAGAAAAAATATTAATAATTTCGATAGTTTGACAAACCTTTATCAAGAAATGATTGAAGATGATGATAGTACAAAAGCAACCAAAGATAGCCTTGAGTCATTAAAAAATGACATACAAAATTTACTATCAATGGAAACAAATCTTAGTCATATAAATAAAAATAATGGTGGAAGTAAATCGAATTATTTAATTCATATAAACGGCAATATTACTGATTTCGCGAGAATAATCGAAAACCTTAAAAAGGCAGAAATAATTTCAAAAAAGACAGAAGATGTTAAAATAATAAAAAACTTTATACACACAGAATCTTCAAACTTTGACAAAGCTTATAGACAATCAAGTCTAAGATATAGACAAAATGAAATAAATAAACAAGAATCATTTACGGAAAATTACTACAACTTTATAAAACTTTGCATTGAAAATTTACCTGATAATCAGATTTTCAGACTAAATAGTTTTATTAGTAAAATGAAATAAAATAAAGCTTAATTGGATATTTCGCTCAAAGGTTACCACCCATTTCGGTGAAAGGTTACCACCCATTTCGGTGAAAGGTTACCATTCATTTCGGTGAAAGGTTACCACCCATTTCGGTGAAAGGTTACCATTCATTTCGGTGAAAGGTTACCACTTCTAAGCCAGCCAAAAGAATAAATAATTGGAATTTATTTAGCTGTGAAGATAATTAGTTTTGCAACTAATAATTGAGCAGTAAATGGCAAACAAAGGTTTAGAAATGTACAATATCAAACAAATCATTAAACTTCATAATGATGGTAAAAGCTATCGTGAAATATGCATGCTATTAGGCATATCCCGAAAATGCGTAACAAAATACGTATTGCTATATAAATCAATAGGTATAGATTACGACACAATCAAGCAAAAGAGTGAAGGAGAGCTTGAAATACTGATGAGAAATCAAGAATTACCAAGTAAAGACCGCTTTCAAATATTATTAGAGCAATGCCCCGAAATAGAAAAGGAGTTAAAGCGAACGGGAGTAACAAAGCAGTTATTGTGGTCAGAGTATAAAATCAGGCATCCAGATGGATATAATTACACACAATATTGCCAACATTATAAAAATTGGTTAAAAGCCAATGAAGTAACAATGCACTTAGAGCACAAATCCGGCGACAAAATGTATGTGGATTTTACAGGTAAGAAGTTACAGTATGTAAATAAAGCGACATCGGAAGTAATTGAAGTTGAAGTATTTATAGCAATATTAGGAGCAAGCCAATTAACCTATATAGAGGCAGTCCCGAGCCAGAAAACAGAGCATTTTATTAAAGCAGTAGAGAATGCCCTCCGCTATTTTGGTGGTGTACCATTGGCAATAGTTCCCGACAATTTAAAAGCCGCAGTAACTAAAGCAAGCAAATATGAAGCAGAGTTAAACATGATATTTGCTGATTTTTCTGAGCACTATAACACAACAATATTACCGACAAGGAGTTACAAGCCAAGAGATAAAGCATTGGTAGAAAGTGCAGTTAACATAAGCTATACAAGAGTATTTGCTACACTCAGAAATGAACAATTTTTCTCGATTCAAGATTTAAACACAAGAATATTAGAAAAATTAGATATTCATAACAACACTAAATTTCAAAATAAAGACTATAGCCGACGAGAACTATTTACAGAAATAGAAGAGCAAGAACTACAAGAATTACCTATAATCAACTATGAAATAAAGAGATACTCTCAGGCAACAGTTTATAAAAACTCTCATATATGGTTCGGAGTTGATGAGCATTATTATAGTATTCCTTACAGCTATATAGGGCAGAAAGTGAAAATACAATACACAAACTCTGCCTTATCCATCTATTGCAAAGGAGAGCGAATCGCATATCACCAAAGGAATTACGGAAAATATCAATATACGACTAATGCCGAACATTTACCGAGCACTCATCAATTTGTCAGCCAATGGAGCCCTGAGAAGTTCATTACTTGGGCAAGAGCAATTGGAGCAGAAACTGAAACAGTAATCAATGAAGTACTCAGTTCTAAGAAGCATCCCGAACAGGCTTATAAGTCCTGTATCGGCATATTAAGTTATGGAAAGAAAGTTGGTTACGAGCGATTGAACCGAGCCTGCAACAGAGCGATACAGTTCAACAGTTATAACTATAGGACTATAAAAAACATTTTGGCAAGCAATTATGATAAAATATCATTAGAAGATGAAATTGAATATCAAACCCCGAATCATGAAAATATAAGAGGAGCACAATATTACGGTAAGATATGAGGATATTTACAAAGTACATAGTATATAAACACTTATATCTCGCGAAAAAATTAAATATTCGACAATGATAATACAATTACAATAAATATTATTTAATCCATAACATTTCCCAAAATACGTAATAAATTATTTCTAATTGCAAAATATTTCTTGCAATTAGAAATATATTTGTTTATATTTGCAGTTACGTATTTACGTAATACTGGCATTCTTAACTTTATTTTGGGGGATTTATGACAAAGCATCCTGAATGGGCTACAAAGCATAAAAGAAAAGGTACTGAGCTTAGACTTATTAATAGCAAGTATTATCTCTATGAAGTTTCAAGTAAGTGGAATCCTACTTTGAAGCGTTCACAGAAAATTACCGGTAAGCTTCTTGGAAGAATTACTGAAAAAGATGGATTCGTCGAATCAAGTAAAGCACTTCTTAGAAAGCAGAATCTTGTTCCTACGAATATTGCTGTTAAAGAATATGGCGTTACTGCTTTTATTGACACATATTTATCTGAGTATAAGCATCTGCTTGAAAAGCATTTTCCTGAATATTGGCGTTCAATTATTGCTTTGGCTTTCTCAAGATTTGTTCATCACAGTCCATTGAAAAATGTTGATTTTTATTATAATACAAGCTATTTATCCGAGATTTATCCCGATGAAGACCTATCTGCGAAAACTCTTTCTTACACTCTTAAGCAAATAGGGTTTCAAAGAGATAAGATAGTTGACTTTTTTAAAGAGTTTAATTTTGCTGACGATTATATACTTTTTGATGGTACCGATTTGGTAAGTAATTCAAAAAATATGGATATTAATAAGTTCAGCAAAACAAAAAACGGAACTTTTGACTTTGTCGCAAATATTATGTTCGTTTATTCCATTAATTTACAATTACCCATTTATTACAGATTACTTCCCGGTAATATTAAAGACATAAAAGCTTTTAAGCTGTGTTTAGAAGAATCGGGAATAAAAGATGCTGTTGTAATAGCTGATAAAGGATTTTATTCCCAGAAAAATTTAGATGAATTGAGAAATGCCGATTTTAATTTTATTTTGCCTTTAAGAGGAAATAACCAAATGATTAATTTTAACAATATTAATAAATATCTCGAAAATGATAAATGTAATTATTTTAAATACGAAAACAGAATTATTTGGTATGTGCAAACAATGGTTGGAGATGAAACCCTCGGTCTGTATTTAGATGAGGAATTAAGGGTAAATGAGATTAAGGACTATTTAAGCAGAATAGACACTCTGCCCGAAAAGTATTCAAAAGAAGGATTTCAAAAGAAAGCTCAACGATTTGGAACAATTGCTTTATTACATAATATTGATAAATCCGCAGAAGAAATATACGGTGATTACAAAAGCAGGGCAAACATTGAAATTATGATTGATACTCTTAAGAACATTTTGGAATCTGATCACAGCTACATGCAAAACGAACAGGCACTTGAGGGGTGGATGTTTATTAATCATATTGCTTTACATTGGTATTACAAAATTTTGCAATTATTGAAAAATAAAAACCTTAATAATAAATTCTCACCAATGGATCTAATTATGTTTTTAAATGAAATCAAGAAAGTAAAAATCAATGAAAAGTGGCACAACGCCGAGATTACTAAAAAGACTGAAGACCTACTCAAACTATTGAATGTGCCTATTACGTAAATTCGGAAATGTTATGGATTAAAGACCAAAATGATAAGAATTTTGAAAATATTCGTAACGGTAATGGACAAATAGTTGCTGTGAAAGCACCAGACGATACAAGAAAAGAAATAAACAGCGAAACTATATATGTTCAAAATGATAACTTTATTCCCTCATTACCTGAAATTGATTGTCATAGTTATTACTATATGCTCACTATTAAATCTTTTAAAAATGAAACCGGAAAAGTAACAAAACAATATTATGATGGAATGGGTAGGTTAAGAATTGAAATAAATAACGCTACTGATATAAATCCCAATTTGAAACTCAAAACACGCTATGAATACGATGAATACGGCAATGTATCTTATGTTATTAATCCTGCTGAAGACACTACATTTTACTATTATGATAAGTACAACAGAATTATTCGGAAATCAGATAAAAACATCGGTACTGTATCTTATGCTTATGATAAACTTGGTAATCTTAGGTTTTCTCAAGACGAAGAGCAGTTTAGAAATGATAATTTTACTTTTCTTCAAATCGATGATTTAGGCAGAAATACAATTGTCGGTGAAGCCACTATTACTGGATTAGAAAGTAGGATTTGCGACGTTATAAATCCTAATTATTTGCATTATGATAATAATAATAGTGAACTTTTCACAAATCCTACAATATTCAGAAATTCTACAGCCTTTCAAAATATAGTAAATATTAGCGGATTAGACACTACAAGCATTTTCCCTGCTGTCAATGGTACACTTGAAAATCTATATCCGGGTACTTATTTACGACATAATTATATTTACCCTACCAGTTATAGTGTTATTTCATCAGATACAAATAGTTTTGAGGATATAGCTAATTTCCCGAGAAATGTACGCGTAGCTTCATACTATGACGAAATGCCACCAAAAGTCGGAGCAATCTGGGGAAATATGCCGGATACTTCAAAATGGAATGCTATCACTCCATTTTATGATTGGGACCGAGCTAATAGAACACCGAAAAACTTAATTGGCAGACGTTCGGCTGTTGCTTACAGAGACGACGAAGTTGATGCTTTGCATTATGTATTATTTAGTTATGACCCTCGTGGCAGAGTTCAGGGCTTAATGCGTTATACTGAAAATCTTGGTTTTGACGGCGTTTACTATACTTATAATTCTGCAAATCAAGTGATTTGTGTTCGCCAAATCGACCCGATTAAACAGTTCGTTACATGGTATTCTTATGACCAAAACGGTCGAGTTGACAGTGTTTGGACTAAAGTTACTGCTAAAGGTACAGGCTTTGGTATTACTACGCTTTCTATGCCCGACGCTCCTTTTAAACCAATTAGCCTACACATACAATAAACGTGGTGGAGTGGACACTATTCGCTTTGTTCCGGCAAATGTCTATCAGGCATTTACTTATAACCCACGCGGTTGGCTCGACACTATGATTACTAAAAATCAATTTAACACACTTATCTTCCGTCAAACATTTGAGAGAGATGAAGCAGGCAGTATAAAACATCAAATGTCAAAGCATCAGAATTCAGCATTGTTCTGCGATGAATATTATTCTTACGACAATCTGAACAGACTTACTATTTGGAGCAACGGTGCAGACGCACAGTCTTTTACTTATGACAAAATGGGTAACCGCCAGACTGATGTTCTGAATTCCTTTGAGTCATATTACACTTACGATGATAATAATCCTAATCGACTTAATACTTACGACATGAAATCAGCAACTCAAGACATTACTAAAAAATATGATTATGATGGGAACGGTAGTGTAACATTAATTGAAATAAATGATAATAAAACAAATACGCCTCAAAAAGAACGCTTTAATTATAATTATGCTGGACTTCCTATATCTTATATTAAATTCATAGATAGCGAAACGGTAACGAGTTTTTGTTCCGGAACAAATGCTTCCCGTAATTCGAGCAAATTTATTTGGGATTATCACTATAGTCCGCTCGGTGGTAGAGAGCAGAAAAAGCTTAGCAAGTCGCCATTAGGCGATTTCTGTAAAGAAGATGCTAATTATCACGGTTGGACATACTATGCTCTCGGTGCAGAAGGCGAACAGCTAACTGTCTATAAAGGAGTGCAGGAATCTTGGGAGACAGGAACGAGAAAAGTTACATTTTATGCACATTCTTATTTGACATGTGGGGGAATTTTAGTAACTTTGCCGGACAGCACTAAGCAGTTTAATGTGTTTGACCATTTGGGCAGTGCCAGAGTGAAAATATCCGTAAAAAATAACGTAATAGTCAGTACTCAAGGGTTTAATTACATGCCTTTCGGCGATACTTTGCGTTGTACTGGTACGGATAGAGTCGGTTTTATCGGCAAAGAGCTTGACGAGGAAAACAATTACTTCTTATTCGGTGTCCGAAACTATGACAAGCAAACCGGCAGATTCCTATCTGTTGACCCGCTATGGGAAAGTTTCCGTAACTATACTCCATACCACTACAGCTATAATAACCCAATTTCTTTCAAAGACCCCACCGGTTTTGCTCCAGAGAAAGAGGGGGATGAATTACAAGGGAAGAAAGATTGCGATAAGCTGATGTTATTGTCTACTCCCCCGATTTCATTTGAACTATATGATAATACTGCATACTTTTTATCAGCAGAAATTGAACAATACTCACTGACTTTAAATGTATTGTTAACTTATCTTGATGTTTGTAATACGCCAGATAATGAAGAAATTGCCAAAAATGGTGCTGGTGGTGCTGGTGGTGGCGGTGGTGGCGGTGGTGGTACCGGCAACACCAAAGACAATATTAATACCCATTCTAACAACGGAACTCAACAATCAAATGTTGCTGGCAAGCAAAATTCTAATAAGTCGAGGGGATATGGTGATTATACAAAAAGCTATTATTTTTCTCAAGTAGATTATTTAGGAGTTGAAGGTGCTGGTGTTTACGGTTCATATCATATTTCAGGAGATATATCCTATAATAGTAATACCAATAGTTTATTTATATCAGCTTGCGGAATAACTGCTGTTGATGGATTGGATTATGTTAGATTTTCCGGTTGGGTAAGTTTATATATTGGTAATAAATTTATTGCTAAGAAAAGTTTTACAATGCCAAAGGGTGATTTTTTAGCTAATCCCGGGTTTTTTGGAAGTGTGATATTTTATATGCCACTATCATTCGAAAATGTTTCTCTGATTATTAGAGCTCGTTATACATTAATCTCACCAGAAGGAATTACTGAACCTCTATTTACTTTAGAGGGTGTCCTAAATTTACCAATATATAGGAAAAATTAGATGAATAAAATAATAATATCTTTTGTAATTATATTAATGGGATATTCATGTAATACCCATAATGATATAAATAATAAAAAAAGAAAAGAAGCACTAAAGCTTAATGATCAAGCCGTTGAGTTGACAAATCAAATCTATAATAAATTTGATAATGATTCCATATTTGATAAAGACTCAATACTTAATGCTAGTTTAGTTTTACTTGAAAAATCCATATTATTAGATAGTACTTTAAAAATGCCTTATATAAACAAAGTTAATAGATTAGTACAATTAAAAAAATATAATGAAGCAATTAGGTGGATAGACACAATTAAAAGTCGTTTTCCATCAAACCAAGAAATAGTAATATTTCAAGGTTTTCTCTATGAAAAAGTAGGATACATTGATAGTGCAAACATTATCTATAATAAAGTTAAAAAGATTTTTAGCAATAAGCTGTTATTAGAACCGAATGACATTACTATTCAGTTAAAAATAATAGAATTAGATTATTATCTTACAAACGATAAAAAAAATGCTATTAGCAAATTAAACGATTTGAATTCTAAACAACCCCAAAACAAAGAAATACAGAATATGATTGAATTGTTGAAATTGTTTGATAAAAATGAATATATAAATAAGGACATTTAGGTTGTTATTTTTCCAATCATGGTAATACTCCCCCCAACAAAATATTATGACTTGTGGGGGATTTTTATTAAATTAGGGGGCATGAATAAATGAAAGAATAAGATTGAGTAGAGCCACGGGACATGTTATTTTTCAGAGTGTAAATATGCTTACGAAAGTATGACATTTTCACGAATATTTTGGCATGAACTTGGGCATCATTTTCAAAACACAATTTCACCTTTTATTTCACGAATGATTTGTGATAGAGAAATCGATGCTTATAATTTTAGCTTTGATGTGTTTGATTTTAATGGTATAGGTTTGATATTTGACACAAAAATTGATAGAATAACAACATTTGAAATGATGGAGAAATGAAATGAAAAGATTTATTTTAATAATCATATCTTTGCTTATTATTTGTACTGAAATATCATTATGCAATAATAAGTATTTGAATCAATATCAACAAATCGACTCACTTATTGCAAATCCAAAATATATTAATAGTATAATAAATATACAACGACTACAAATATTAATAGACTCTTTGCCTAAAGATACACCTTTAAAAGTATTTAATAATGAGGATTTGAACTATTTATCAAAGGATTACATTATATATTATGAAAGAGAATTTCACTCAATTATCAAAGATTATAAATTGCTATATATTTGTATTACTAATAAAGACTCTACGACATTTTTAGAGTTTCATTTCATACAAATAAACAAAATCTGGTATCTGCATTATGTTGATAACACTAGTTCTTATTTTAAATATCTCATTAATCCTTTAACTATTATTGCGAAAGAGCCAATTCTGAATAATAATTATATTTCTGACAACTATGCTACTATTGACAAATTAATCAAAACCCCATCTTATCTTACGCATGTAATAAATGAGGCTAAGAAATTCAAAGAATTTCGGATTAATGAAACTGATTTTCGCAGTTTTAAAGATATTGATATAGTTGATGGCTTATTAAGATCATTAGAAAATAAAGAATATAAAATAGTGAACGAAGACTTTTATAAAACAATTTCAGATGATTTATTGAATCACCGAGTATGTATTATGCTTGAACGTAATATGAAAATTCAAATAAGTTTTGTCTATATAGCTGGCAAATGGTATATTGAGCAAATTGAATATAGAAATGACTGTATGTATTCGCCAATGTCAATTCTAAAAAAAGCAGTAGAATATTAGTACGATTATTAAAAACATAGCAATCTCTTTAAAATATAAAATCATCGAGGGGCAATTTAGAAATAGTTGTCCCTTAACTAAAATAAAAAAGCTAAGAACATAATTTACAAATGTAAAAATATTGGGCATCATTTTCAAAATACGATTTCACATTTTATTTCACGGATGATGGGAGGCAGAGAATATGGAGCACGTAATTTTAGTTTTGATGTATTTGATTATCTAAATTTCAATTGCTGGTGGATATTTTGTAAAGGAAATATTATAGATAGACAACTTACTAATCAACTATTTAAAAAGTGGTAACTATGAAAAAAGCAGTTATATTATTATTTTTATTACTAACTTATTTATCTTTTAGTAAAGGTATTAAGTTGATTGACATTAAAAACAGCTTATCAACCTTACAAGTACAGGAATCAATCGAAGTATTAAAAGGAGAATTTAAAACAAATGAGATGTTAATCTATTTATCAGGAGTAGATACATTGCTAATTAATTCGATTGATTCTACTTTGCTTAAAGATAATTATGTACAGTTTCAATATTCAATCTTTTGTTGTGATAAAAAACATAATACTTGGATAAGCATATTTGTAGGAAATAAGCAAGTAGTACAAAAACAAATTGATGGCTTTAATCCTTTTAAATATTTTGATATTAAAAAGAAATTTTACAAAGTCAGTGAGTTCGAACCATTTGGTACAAATGAGTATGTAATGTTAGATTGGTTTGAGAAAGATGAAGCAGCTATATATTATAAAAACCAATTTATAACTTATTTAGATGAAAAAACTCCAAATGAATTTTTTATAAAAGGATATGTCGATAAAAGAATTAATGAAGAAACAAGGAATTTCAGAAATATATTTTTCCCTTTAATGAAAAAATTGATTAAAGATGAAGTTCTTGGAAAACAACTTAAAAATGAAAAAATAGTATGGCAAGACTAAAAAACTAATAATCCTCCCCCCACAAAATATTGTGACTTGTGGGGGATTTAAAATAAAATATTGTAACTTTGTAGGACAGCACATTGCGATTTAATAAATCAGTAGGAGTAAAAAATGAAAAGAATTATTTTTACAATATTGGTGTTAATAAATACAAACTTAATTTGCCAAGATAGCACGATAGACAGTGTTAGGGTTAAAAATTATATTAAGCATTTAAAAGAGAAAATAACAAGTACTATAGAGAAAGAGTCACCAAGATTAAAAGCTGTAATTCTCGATAGCTTGCGAATTAGGTATAAAGATGGATATTTTAATCAAGAAATTGATACTTTAGCTTATAATATTTTAAAAGAAAATGACGTAAAAATACTATTTTCTCCGATTCTATATTTTTCAGATAGTGTTCGTTCAATTAAATCTTATGATAATATTGAGCTATATATATCAGATGAGTTTTCGGTTTTCAAAAATGGAGGATATGCTTTTTTCATTAGAAATGATACTTTATTGGCATTTTGTCCAATACATGCGAATGAAAGAAGAGAAAGGTATCGCAATATTGAAGGATTAGATATAAGATTTGAATTAATTATTAAAAATCTCGGATTAGATACTAATATAATGTCAAAATCTGAAAAATCAATTTATAATATTGTTAGATTTGAAACTTATGGTGAAAATAAATATAAAGAACATTTCAGAGAAGATTCCTTATTTTATTTTTCTATACACAATTTTCTACTTTATTGCTCAATGGATGACTCACACATATATGCTTATATGTTGTCAAAAAAAATGCATAAAATGAAGTATAAATCTATAACAAATTTAAGTATTAAAGACTATTTAACTATTAGAGTAATACCGATTGAAATATTTATAAGAGAAGTAACATATAAATATATTAGAAGTTTTTAAATATATATTTTCATAAGTACTAAAATAACAGCCATCTCCCCCCACAAATTATTATGACTTGTGGGGGAATTTTATTAAATTAGGGGGCATGAATAAATGAAAGAATAAGATTGAGTAGAGCCACGGGACATGTTATTTTTCAGAGTGCTAATTATGCTCTACCTCTTTTGTTTTTTATTAATGACTCGACGGAAAGAAGAATTATGTACAACTAACATCAATCTTCACTATGTTAACTCCCATAAATAATTGTCAATATTTTACTAAATACATTAAAAATCACTCACACATAGAGTAATAACCGATACAGTTCTCGTTGTCATCATCATCGTTATTATTGATAAAAGGTATTCCAGCAAGTAAGCTAATCAAATTGACCCTTGTATTGATTTCCTTATCCTGCATTAATCTGTCAAACTCCGTGCGTGAAGCTCTCATACACGGGGAGCAAGTAACTTTTCTGCATTCATAAGCGGTGTATAAAGGGTTAGGGCTACACCCATAGTAGCGAATGAATAATTCCAACTCATCTTTAGTTTTATAGAGTAATGGACGCACAATCCGGCAATGGAATAAATCACTATCAAACAAGCTAATTGGTGTCATATCATCAGTTAAAGAAATATTTAAACTTGCCGGAAAATATATTACCTTTTTTTTGAATTTATTGCAATACTCTTCAGCTCCAACTATTTTAATTTCAGTCTGACAGTAAGGCTGAATTCTACTTGAATTTCCATATTCTTTTAAAATATCTTTATAATCCCTTCCGGGTTTGTACCAGACTATTTCGACATCTAACCTTTTAGCTGAATTATTCATATATGCTTTTAACGAATTTGATTCTAAACCTGTTAAAATAAAAACCGGAGTAAATTCTATCTTTAGAAATTTCAAGAAACACATCAAAGCAATTGAATTAATTCCCCCACCAACTAAAGCTATATTTTTCATATTATTACTTTCTTATTTACTGATATTATTTTATAAAAATCAATTCGTAGCACTAAAATTTAATATATTACATCTGTCTAAATTAGTTTTACAAATAACTACATAGTTTGGGTTTAATTCAATGCCGATGTATCTACGCTCAAGTAGCTTTGCTCTAACCAATGTGGTACCGGTACCGGCAAAAGGATCCAAAACAATCCCACCAACCGGACAGCCGGCTATTATTGGTTTACTAATTAATTCGGTATTAAAGGTAGCATAGTGAGTTTTTGAATTGCTTGGTTTAGTCGGAATATCCCAAAAATCAGATACTGACCCGGGATTTTTGCCGATATATTCTCCATTTAGTATTTTTCCTCTATTTTTTGATATAATCCGTGTTTTAATTTTATTCCCTTATTTTGTATCAGGAGAATTATTACACTTAACTCCTTTTGCATAATTCCAATTTTCAGGTCTTGCTTTATCCTTGATTCCATTTAAATCAAAATAATATTTTTTTGATTTAGTTATAAAAAATACAAATTCGTGTTTTTTTGAAAAGCGGTCTTGAACTGATTCCGGCATACCGTTTTTTTTTGCCCAAATAATATCAAATTGTCCATTAGAAGAACGAAAGAGCTAAGTGAAATTAAAATTACGAGAATTGTCAAAAAGTTTTCTAATCCATGCTCTTGAGTTCATATCAACAGCCATTTTTAGAATTTGTTTGTCTGGTTGATTTTCAAAATATGCCGGAATAGCTAATATCTTATATCTAATTGTTGATAAACGATTCCTTATTTTGTCATTTATAATGAATTTTTTGAACAGACTCATAAAATTGTATGCTATTGTCATTAACATCAGACTTGATTCTGTCCCATCAAAGCTGGCTTGATTCATTTTATCTAAACCATAATCGTATTTTAATTCTTTGATTTTGTTTTCGCAATTGGCTCTTTGTCTGTATAAACGCCATATATCCGCTGCACTTAAGTTTAATGATGTAATGTAGCAGGTATATCTATATCCGCTGATTTCTATGTTATCTTCAAACAATCTTAATTGTTTGCCCACTGCTTGCGGGCGTTCAGCAATTTTTTGTCTTACTACTATCATTCGCCGCGGCTTGGTCCACTCTTGGCTTTGATGTGAAAATTCTGCTATCTCTATCCCTTTGTTTATTGGGAGCCACGAACGTTGAGCGACTATTTTCCTTTGTATATTTACGTGCATCGGCACCGCAATTATATAGTCAATTGGGGCTTCACGTTGCTCCAAATATTCGATTATCTTTCTATCATAAAAACCACTGTCAAGTCTGAGTAACCCTATCTTTTTCGTACCAATATATGATAATGTCTGTTCTAAAAATGATTGAAAATTATTGGCTGTATGCGAGTCACCAGAACGAAGCCAAAAGTTGGCAACCATATCAATATCGGAAACAAACGCTATTATCGGATGTTGGGATTTCCTGCCGGGTTTGTGTTTATTATATCCTTTTTTAGCTCCTTCTTGCTCGCCATAGCGGGTTAATACCGATGAATCTATATCTAATGTGAAATTGTTGAAGCTGATATTCTCGAAAAACCATTTATATAAACTGCCAAATACTCGAAAATTAGTTACTAAATCAAATCTATTAAAATATCGTTGAAATACTTTGTGCTCAGGCATTTTATCCCAGTTGAAAATGTTTCCGATAGTTTTGTCATATCTTGTTACATCAATATGACTATAGCGATTAGCTCCGCACCATAATGAAGCCATAAACTGTAATATGATTTGGATTGGTGAATAGCCCCGATTTGACCCTTGCTTTGGCAAATCTGTTTCTGATAAGACCTTTTCAAATCCACTCTTTTCCAACAACTGCTTTAAGATTGCTAAGCCACCCCAAGCTGTTATTTGTGAATCGACAAACTCTAATTCCATTTTGCATTATATCCTTTATTTTTTGCCCAAATTTAAGCAATTAATGCAAACTAAGCAACTTATTTTTATGTGCCTTACAAACTCATTTTTCTAATGGTGTCCATTAGAATTCTTATTCTACTGGTTATTCTTATTTCCTAATGGACATTTTGGGTTTAACATGGCTGGCACAAGGTTCTATCAAGAGGTTGTCTAAAATTAATAATATAACCAAATCGTCATTCTGAGTGTAACGAAGAATTCAGAATTATTAGCATTTAGCTTTATCTGGATTCTTCACTTCGTTCAGAATGACAACTTGTTAGACAGTCTCTTGGATGTATAAGAAATCAAAATTAGATACTCATGCAATAGCCTTAAATTATCTATACAATTAATATTATCAATCTTTTTAATAATCAATAGTCTTTAATATCATTTCATATACTTTATTTTCATTAGGAAGCACATCATTTTCATATACAGGATGATAAGGGATATGGCAGTCTTTAGCTGTTAATCTCATAATCGGAGCGTCCAAATAATTAAATGCTTCTTGAGCCAATACAGCGGATATTTCTGCACCAAAACCGGCTGTCATAGTATCTTCATGAACAATTAAAGCTCTGCCGGTCTTTTTAATTGATTCAATAACAGCTTCTTTATCCCAAGGGCTAATTGTACGCAAATCAATAATTTCTATGGTCTTATTTGACTCTTTTTCAAATTTCTTTACAGCATTAATTGAATCTTTTACTCCCATTCCGTAAGTAATAATCGATAAATCATCGCCAGATTTTACAATTTTTGCATTGCCAAAAGGAATTAAATAATTCTCGTCCGGTTCGATTGAAGAGGAGTAAGGAAGCCTGTACATACCTTTATGTTCGCAGAAAATCACAGGGTCTTGAAGTCTGCATGCAGTTTTGAGCAAACCCTTTGCATCGGCAGCAGTACTCGGATATGCAATCAATAAGCCCGGTATATGAGCGAAAATGGATTCAATATTCTGCGAGTGGCATAAACCACCGTGAATATATCCGCCGACAGCTACGCGAACTACGACCGGACAGCTAAACCCGTTATTCGAACGGTACCTCAAAGTAGCAAGTTCATTTTTTAATTGCATAAATGCAGGCCAGATATAATCACCGAATTGAATTTCAACAACCGGTTTGTATCCTCTTACCGCCAAGCCAACAGCAACGCCTATTATCGATGCTTCCGCAAGAGGTGAGTTAAATACCCGCTCCTGACCGAACTCACTGCTTATGCCTCTTGTAGCGGTAAATACGCCACCTTTAGGGTCGGCTATGTCTTCACCGAATATAAGCATCTTAGGGTTAAACTTCATTTCTTCTTTTAGAGCATGATTGATAGCATCAACTAAAACAGTTTTATTGCCTTCTATAGGCTCGGATTTTGCGTAGTTCAAATTACGAGTTTCTTCGGCAGCATATAAATTAGACATAGAATCTTCAACTTTTGGTTCGGGGCGGTCAACAGCCCAATCAGCAGCATCATCAATTTCTTTTTTTACGGATTTTTCGAATGCACTAATTTCTTCGTCAGTTGCTAATTTGTGCTTAATCATATATTTTTCTAATTTAATAATGCAGTCTTTGTCTTCTTTACCACGGATTAATTCTTCTTCCGGACGATATTTTTTTTGATCATCAGAAGATGAGTGTGGTAAAAGTCTTTCTGTCATAGCATGCAAAAGAACCGGTCCTTTACCGGAGCGAATATGTTCGACCGAGCTTAACGCTGCACGATAAGACTCGAAGAAGTCAGTCCCGTCGAAAGTCTTCATCTTTAAATTAGAATAACAGCAGAAAGTATGCCCTACACCGCCACCCATAGATTGATTTTCGCGTGGTACCGAAATGGCATATCCGTTATCTTGAACGCAAAACATAACATTAAGCTTTTCACGAGAAGCCCAATTCACGGCTTCGTAAAATTCTCCCTGGCTGGTAGTGCCTTCGCCGGAAGCTACGTAGGTAATATCGTTTTTACCGGATTTCTTACCAGCAAGTGCTGTACCTACTGCATTTAGGTATTGAGTACCGGTAGGGGAAGATTGAGTCGGTAAATTTAATCCCGGATGACCATAATGACCGGGCATTTGCTTCCCGCCTGAAGCCGGACATTCGGGTTTGCCAAATGCTAAAAGAAAATATTCTTTAGGTTCAAACCCCATAGCATACATAAAAGCGGAATCTCGGTAATATGTCCAGCCCCAGTCTTGCTTTGATTGCAAAGCAAAACCGACTGCAGTCTGCACTGCTTCATGACCGCTACCGCCAATATGGAAAAAGGATTTTCCCTGCTTGACAAGTATCAGATGCTTCTCGTCGGAATATCTGGCAAGTAACATATTACGTAATGCTTTTAATAAAAATTGTTTATCTAAGTTAAGTTCTATGTGCGGAGCTTTATCAGAGCTTGGTTTATCATAATCTACCGAACAGCCGGCACCGTTTTGACTTGAGCATTTAGAGCCTATTTTAGACTCGTTAATTGCTGCCATCATTATATCTTTAGTGTCAATATTTTCAGCTTTTTTATCTGTTTCCGCTGAAGTTATTTTTTTTGTCGGCATAATATTTTCCTGTTTTATTTAATAATAATTGGGTATTTCTTTTTTTTTTTGCTAATTTGCCATTTTTGATTAATAATGAACAGAAATAATGGCTTGGAATAGAATAATAGGACAAGATAGAATAAAAAATATTTTACAAAAAGCGATAATTGACCAAAGAATTTCGCATGCATATTGTTTTTGGGGGATTGAGGGCTGCGGTAAAGATGCCCTTGCTCTTGAATTTGCCAAAGCAGCAAATTGTAAAAATCCAATAGTTACCGATGACGAGCATTCTGCCTGTGGCGTTTGCAATAGTTGTAAGCTGGCAGACTCAATGCAAAACCCAAATATTCTTATGCTTTTTTCATTACCTACACCAAAAGGAACTTCTTCAAAAGAAGAGACTTCGCTTGGGAAAATGACTGATGAACAAATCGCTGAGATTCAAGAGCAAATCAATTTAAAGTGCGAGAATCCGTATCATAAAATATCAATGCCCGGGGCTAACCAAATTAAAATCGGCAGTGTAAGAGATTTAAAACGTAACCTGATGATGACATCTATTCAGCACGGTCGTAGGTTTATTATTATTTCTCGTGCCGATGAGATGACAGTCGAAGCAGCAAATGCTTTTCTGAAAACACTGGAAGAACCCCACAGTGAAACTACCATTATCATGACAACCGCTAAGCATGAAATGATTCTGCCTACTATTATGTCTCGCTCTCAGCAAGTACATTGCGAACCAATTGCAGACGAAGATATTATAGAGTCTTTAGAAAAACATTATAGTATTACTAAAGATGAAGGTAAACTGATTTCTGCATTTGCTCAGGGCTCTTATACTCAAGCATTGGAATACTTAGATGCTGATATGACTGAATTTCGCAAGCAGGTAGTTGATATATTCAGGAATTCTCTTAAAAAAACTCAATATCGAAAAGGGCTAATCGCTTCAATGGAAGAATTTGTTAAAAAGAAAGACAAAAAGATTCTCGAGAAAATATTCACTCTTTTGATGATATGGTTGAGAGATGCAATGATAATTATGAAAACTAATAATTACGACAATGTAATAAACATAGATCAAATTGATGTAATTAAAAAATTTGCGACTAATTTTTCAAAATGTGATATTAATCAAGCCATAGCTATAATCGAAAGTTCGATACTAAAGATCAAACGTAATGTACAAGCTGAATTGATTTTCCTAAACATGTTTTTAGCTTTACGAAAAGTATTTTTAGGCGATTATTAAGTATTAAATATATTTTAGTAACTATTTTTTCCTTTATTAATTCATAAAATCTTTTTATATTTATGTTTTAAAATCTGACATAAATTTTTTCTATTAACTGGTAATGTAATGAATAACGAAATAAATAATTCCAATAGTTCTACTCACTTTAAAACTGAAGATTTGGTAAATAAAATCTCAGCTCGAGGAGAACTTAATATCAAGCCCAACGGGTGCGGGTGCAAGCGGCATAAGATAATTCAAAATCTAACCGAATACAACGATTTAAGAATGCCAAATTCTTTAAAAGAAAAAAGCGACGATAAGAATGAAAATAAATACGTTGAAATACTATTCAAATGCAAGAGAAAAAAATTATATAGAAACGATTTGAATTTAAAAATAGAACATTCTCAATTTGTAATAGTAGAAATCGAAAACGGAGTTGATATCGGTACTGTATATTCAATTGGCAAAGAAGCATTTTTTAAATTGCAAAGTCATTATAAGGGTATAGAGCCGGAGCAGTCAATTATCAGAATTGCAAATGATGAAGATATAGAAAGAAATGACGAAAATATCAATGACGGATTTAAAGTAATAGAAAAGACTAACGACCTAGCCAACCTTAACAGCTTAGATATGAAAGTTACCGATGCGGAATGGCAGTTTGACCACCAAAGACTAACAATATATTTTACAGCTCCTCAGCGAATTGATTTTAGAGATTTAGTAAAAGAATTAGCTCGTGCTTTTAGAACGAGAATCGAATTGCGTCAAATTTCTGCACGAGAAGAAGCTAAAAGAATCGGCGGAGTTGGCCCTTGCGGGCGTTATCTATGCTGCTCTTCATTTGCTTGTGAATTCTGCCATGTTACATTAGACCACGCCAGAATTCAGCAATTATCCAATAATGTAGCAAAGCTATCGGGATATTGCGGCAGATTGAAATGTTGCCTGCTCTATGAGCATGAAACTTATGTTGATGCATTTAAAAAGTATCCTTCTCTAAATTCTACTGTTGAATTTCCGGAAGGAAGTGCAAGAATTATTAAAGTTGATATTTTTAAAGATTTAATATATACTCATATTAGTGCGACTAATACTTATAAAGTATTAGAATTTGAAGAACTAATAGAACTGTTTAAACAAGGGAAAATCAAAGAAGCTCCGAGAGATAATCACCATAGGCATGATAATATTGACAAAGAGAAAATGGAAGAATTATTAGAATTAGAAAAAGAATACTAAGCAATTATTATTTTCTACTTGTAATGAGACATTTAGTAGCTTATTTAAAATAAGAAATGATATAATAAATACGATTTATAAAAGCCACTCTAAAATTGAGTGGCTTTTTTATAAAATATTAGTCCGATAAATCAGTCTATATCCTTGATATTGTTGAATATATTATTATGATATTATGCTAATAGCAAACCCTATATATGATGTAGTATTTAAATACTTGATGGAAGATTCAAAAGTAGCTAAGCTTTTGATTTCATCAATTATCGGGCAGGATATCGAGCTGATTGATTTCAGTCCTAAAGAATTTACTTCCGATATGACCGAGCAAGGTAAAAACAAAGAAAATACGCTTTTTACCATTTACAAATTAGATTTTATGGCACGCGTTAAATCAGACGACGGTGAGAAAATTGTATTAATAGAAGTGCAAAAATCTAAGCTATTAGATGATATTATGAGATTTCGCAAGTATCTCGGTAAACAGTACGAAAATGATAATAATGTATATGAGGTAGTGCTTAACGGAAGAAAAGTTCTGAAAGCTTGCGAGATAATATCAATTTATTTTTTAGGTCATAAATTGGATAATATTAAAGGTATTCCGGTGATAAGAGCTCCTAAAATATACTTAGATGTGGCTAAACAAAAAGAAATTAATGCTCATGAATATTTTCTTGACAGCTTAAATCATGAGAGCTATACTGTAGTTATTCCCGAGCTTAAAGAACCAAGAAGTAGCGAGTTAGAAATATTACTAAGTGTTTTTGACCAGAGTAACCGAACAAATGATAGTCACATATTAAATGTTAAAGAAGAAGATTTTCCTGAAAAATATAGGAATTTAATCAGAAGATTGCAAAAAGCAGCAAGCGAAAATCAGGTGCGTAATACTATGGATGCAGAAGATGATATTTTGAGAGTATTAAAGAATAAAGAAGAACTGATAGTATTCGGAGAAGCTACAATTGAAGAAAAAAATAAAGCTATCGCTGAAAAAGATAAAACAATCGAAGAAAAAAATAAAGCTATTGATGAAAAAGATAAAGCTATCGAAGAAAAAGATAAAGTAATTGAAGAAAAAGATATGGAATTACAAAAACAGCAAATTGAAATTGAAGAATTAAAGAGAAAACTTAGTAATTCAATTTAAGACTTTTGTATATTTGGATGCGTGGATAATAAATATTCAAAAATAAATACAATCAAACAATATACTTTTTAAAATTACGTTTATTACAAGCGAGTATTTATTTACTTGATATAAATTTATACTTGATATAAATATTGTTTTATATTACTGAGAACATATCGAAACTTTCTACCGAATTACATATTATTGCATTTTTTGCAATGTTTTAGATTATATAAAAAACATTTTCGCGATAATATAGTCTTTATTGGATATTTACAATTTAATTGGAATAGATTATGAAAATAATAAATAAGTTTTCGCTTATTACATTAGTAATAATGTTTTTTGCTATGGCTGTAAGTTCCTTTTCGGGAGTTACTTATAAAATATTAAATTCAAATACTAAAGAGCTCAGACTTAAAATATATATAAATATAGATGAAATAAAAACATTAACAACTACAAACGGGTTTGAAATAATTTTGCCCGATATTAAAGGATTATCCCTTATTGATAATAATACACAGGGTAGCCCTTTAAGCCTTGAATATAGATTACCGTTAAGCGTTCCGTCTGAAAACGGCTTTAAATTAAAAGAATTTAAAGTACTGAAAAGTAAAATATTAAACGGAATTATTGCTCCAAATCCTACTTTCATTACCAAAGATGGCTTTACTTATACTGATTATATTCTAAACGAAAAGAGTTATAATAGCCATGAAAACAATTATGACAATCTAAAAGTCGTTTACATGGGTTTAGCAGGTTATTCGCCTTTAGCATCTATAGTATTAAATCCGATAAATTATGATAATAGTAAAAAGAATATTCAAATTATCGAAGAAATCGAAGTTTGTATATCTTTTAATAGTACTGGTGCCAATGCGTCCGATCGAAAAGGCAGAATTCCTGAAACCATTAATTCTAAAGATGTTCCGAATTGGTCTCAAATGCAAATAATCAATTTGAAAAATAAAAATGAAAATAAACTGCAGGCTGGCGAATCAAATAACTGGGTAAAAATCACGATTGATAAAGAAGGAATTTATTCTATTACAGCTTCTATGCTAAGCTCTTTAGGTATCAATATCAGCTCTGACAAAGTAAATACAATTAAAATATACGGTTATGGTGGCGATGAATTAAGTGAAACAGTTAGCAACGGTTTGCTGGCTGACCTACCTGAGCAGGAAATAATTGTTAATACTAATAATGACGGCTCTATTAATAATATACTATTCTATGCATCTCCTGCTTCGGGATTTAGTTTAAAGTCCAATGATATTACTCATTATATAAATCATTACTCTAACCAAAACTATTATCTTTTAAGTTGGGACGGAGAACCCGGCAGAAGAGCAATTGAAACTGAACCGCCCATTGGCGATGTAGTCAATGCTCCTGATACATATATTCATAGAATATTTTCGGAAGAAGAGCTAAATATGCCATGGAATACAGGTACTGGAAGGCAGTGGTTCGGCAGAACCATATTCCCGTATTCAGCTGTAAATCATTTTCATAATTTAGACAGGTCAGATACAATTAGGTATAAATTGTATTTAGCTCACACTCTTACTGATACCGGGAATTATGGAATCTTTAAAATTAGCGAGAATAATATACTAACTAAGACATGTACTATTTATGGTACTACTGCTGATGCATTAAGAGCTTACTTTGAAGTTAAAGCTCCGGCTTCTAATGTAGCCGATGATAATATAAGTAATTTGAAAATCGAATATTCAACAGCAAAAAATAGTAGTTCCGCTACTCCTTTTATTGATTGGTACGAGATTCATTATCCAAGAAGTTTTGCGGCTATTGATAACGAATTATCGTATATAACTGCTTTTGATAATCCCGGAATCACTGAATTCACTATGAATAATTTTAATGGTAATGTGTATGGATGGGATGTGTCGGATTTATCTTCACCTAAATTAATGAAAAATTTAAGCCATACAGGAAGTATTTATATTTGTAGAAAAGATATTAAATATGGACAAGTTAATAGATTATTTGTCAGCTCTAATATTAGAACTCCCGCTATCGAAAGGATAAGCCTTGCTAATCTTAGAGCTAATATCAATACAGCGGATATTATTGTGATTACTCACAGAGATTTAGCAGAATCCGCACAAAAATATGTTGATTACCGAAATTCTCAGTCAGATATGACTGCTCGATTAGTTTTTGTAGATGATATTTTTAATGAATTTGCTTGCGGAATTCCTGACCCAACAGCTATTAGAAATTTTATTCAATATCAGTATCATAATTCCGAACATAAGCCTAAATACATATTACTATGGGGAGACGGGCATTATGACTATAAAAATATTTCAAGTAATGCGAAAAACTTTATTACTACATATCAGACACTTGATGACAATATTGATACATTTAATAGTTTAAATTCATTTACAAGCGATGATTATTATGCCAGAATTTCCGGTAATGACCTAATTGTAGATATTCCCGTCGGCAGGCTGCCAGTGAATTCTAATCAGGAGGGCGACGATATTCTAAATAAAATCAAGACTTATGAATCTTCTTCTTCAGTTGATTCATGGAGAGCTACTATTACTTTACTCTCTGATGACTCTTGGAAAGGTGTCGCAAATGGCGATTTTAGCCAGCATACTGCTTCAAACGAAAATCTATATAAAGGCTATTTACCGATAGATATGAATATAAATAAAATATATTTAGTAAATTATCCGGTTGAATATTCTGGTTCTAATAGACGTAAACCTAAAGTAACAGAAGATTTAGTTGCATTAGCCAATACCGCGGGTACGAATTTAATCAGCTATTTCGGTCATGGTAATCCGAGAGTATTAACTCACGAAGAAGTTTTTGACAGAGATAAAACCGTATCATTATTTGAAAACTCAAATAAACTCTTTTTCTTAACCGGTGCTACCTGTGACTTTGCCAGATTTGATAATCCAGAAGTACAATCCGGTGCAGAGGAATTAGTTAAATACCCTTATGGCGGTGCAATCGGTGTTTTTGCTGCTACAAGAAGTATAGGGACAGGTTATACAGATTCTTTTGTATATGAATTTTATTCTTATTTATTCAAAGTCGATAAAAATACAAATAAATTATATCGATTAGGCGATGCAGTTGTAAGTGCAAAACAAACCAATACATATAATGACCACATTAAATATAATTTATTAGGAGACCCTTCGATAAAATTGAATATCCCCGATAAAATTGTAGTCATTGACACTGTTAATAGTATTTGCACAGCTACAGTTACAGATACTTTAAATCTTAAAGGATTGAATAAAGTCAATGTTAAGGGTAGAATACTAAATATTGACAGCAGTTTTGATTCAGGGTTTAACGGTGTAGGAATGCTTGACATGTGGGATGCCTCTGAAAAAGTGAGTGCGGTAGATTATTACGACGGTGCTATTCATACATTTGATAAAATCGGAAATGCACTTAATAAAACATCGGTAAAAATTGTAAACGGTGAATATTCCGGTGAGTTCTATATTCCAAAAGATATTAGTTATGCAAGCGGATTGGCAAAGATTTCAATTTATGCTTATGATACTATCAGCTATACTTTTGCTAAAGGAGCTTGGAATAAAATAAATGTTAGCGGTCTTGATGAGACTACTACTATTGAAGATAACGGTCCTCAGATTAATCTGTTTTTAGATTCGCGTGAATTTAAAAGCGGGGATTTAGTATGTGATTCACCCTTATTAATTGCAGATATAATAGATGATACAGGCATAAATACTACCGGTGCAGGTATCGGTCATAAAATTGAGGCTTGGATAGACGAAAATAAAAATATTGATTTGACTCAGAATTTTCAATGTAATACAGAAAATCCTAAAGCAGGATATATAGAGAAAATCCTATATGACTTATCTGCCGGAATGCACACCATTAAGGTTAGAGCTTGGGATGTATTTAATAATTATTCTGTAAGCTTTATTGATTTTAGAATCGCTAATGAAAAAGATGGCATTATTATAAGTAATACTTTTATATCGCCGAACCCGACTACTGGCGAAGGCAATATTCACGTATTTCATAATGCTTCATCGGCTTATACAATTACTATTGATGTATATAATCAAGCCGGCAGTTTAGTTAAGTCCTATAGTAGAGAGATGACCGATATTTATAAGAGTATAATTCCAATATCCGGTAATGACGACTATAATAACATAATGCCTCAGGGTGCGTATTATTATAGCGTAAGAATTGAAACTAAAGATAAATCGGGAATCGGATATGGCTCTTTTATAATTGTAAAATAAATTTTTTAATTTAGCATAGTTTTTGTAATTTGTGAGATTTGTAAATTGTAATATCTGAAAATTGTAATTTGTGAAAATTGTAATATATAAAAATTTGAAACTCAAATAAATCATAATTGAAAATAATTTTAAATATAATATTTTGGAGGAATTGATGATAAAACCAAGAAAGACAGAACTGCTATTAGTCATAATCGCCATGTTCGGATTAGTCAAGTTAGATTTGAATGCTCAAGCAGGTGGCTCTGCCGTCCCATTCTTGCTAATATCGCCTGATGCACGTGCCAGTGCTATGGGTGATTGCGGTACAGCTATCGCTGACGACATTAATGCTATATATTGGAATCCCGCCGGATTAGGCTTTCATGAATATATCAATCCTGATGCACAATTCGAAGAAGACTTGATTCCATGGAGACAAGGGTCATTAAATTATTCTAAATGGTTACCTCAGTTCAATGCTGATTTGTTTTACAGTTCGCTTTCTGTGGGGCATTATTTTGAAGAGCTCAATGGTACGGTTGCTTTTAATTTTGTTTTTATGAACTTGGGCGAGTTTACCAAAACAGATTATAATGGTCGTGAGACAGGTAAATTTATTTCTAATGAATGGACTGTCGGTCTTTCTTATGGTAGTAAACTGACTGACGATTTAGCTTGGGGCTTTGCAGGTAGATTTATTTATTCAAACTTGGCTCCTAAAAACAGTATAGAGGGTACTAGTGATGCCGGAACCGGTATGAGTGGTGCTTTTGATTTAGGTTTATTGTGGAAACCTTCTAAACTTGATATATTCGGTTGGGACATTAGCGACAGAGTTTCTTTAGGATTTAATATTCAAAACGTAGGTCCAAAGGTAACTTATCGTAAAGAAGCCGACCCGCTCCCTACAAGTTTAAGAATTGGTACAGCTTTCAATTTATATAATGATGAATTTAACGATCTTAAATTTGCTTGTGATATATCAAAGGTTTTAGTGTATAGAGATGAATTGGGTTCTGACCCTATACCTACTTCTTTCGTTTCTGCTTGGAAAAATCCGGGTATTGAGCTTGCTTTAGGTGCCGAATATTGGTATAAATATCGCTCTACTCCGATTTTTGCTTTGCGAGGCGGCTATTTTACCGAGCCGGCAAAGCTTGGAAACAGAAAATATTGGAACTTTGGTGCAGGTGTTAAATATGACATATTTAATATTGATATGGCTTTTATTGTGCCAACTGAAGAAAATCACCCGCTTGCTAATACTATGAGATTTTCGCTTTTAGTTGACTGGAAATAAGGCAATTGTTATTATAAAATAAAACCATTATTATAAATACAAAAAGTCGTCGATTGATATTGACGGCTTTTTTGCATTTTCTAATGCACAGCCAGTAGCCGCACTACGCAGAGCATAGTGCGGAGGCGAAAGGGAGTCCCCTTTCATGTTACCGATGTTCAACATCTAACGATGTTGTAAGAAAAGATAGAAAAAGGGGAGTGCTAACTTTATTCTACCAATATTCAAAAGCTAACGCTGTTGGAAGAAAAGAATCCGTACATGATCTTTAAGCCCTCCACTTGGGGAGGGTTTGGGTGGGGTTGAAAGATTTTTAGCTGTCAGCCTTACTACGCAGAGCATAGTAAGGAGACGTTCATATTCCTACTTTCTAATTCCTATTTCCTACTTTCAACTTTACGAACTTTATAGCTTTATAACTTTCATGCTACCAATATTCAACAGCTAATGATGTTGGTAGAAAGAAACTTTTTTCATAATATTAACAATATTAACTACAAAAAAAGCCCGCTTAAAAAAACGGGCTTTTTATATAAATAATTATTAGCTCAAAGATTAGTCAAAAGACTCAATTTTTGTAGTAATAATGTAATTAACTCCGGCTTTGACAGTAGTTTTCCCATATACAGCTACTTTTTTATTAGCAGCATATTTAGCTAAGTTTTTACTACCGAAAGATCCATCATCATTTAAAATAAAGTAAACTTTGGCTTTTTTACCTTCGCCAACTAATAATACAATTGCATTTCCTTTGTCAGCTTGAGCTATTGCATCATCTTTTTTAATCTGAGCTTTACCTGTAGATAAATAATCAGTCAAGCTGATAACTTTGCCAACAACCGGTTTTGCGGTTTTTACTTTTGTAGTCTTTTTAGCAGCCGATATAGCAGTATTTGAATAAACTGCAAATAATCCGAAAATCAATAATAATACTGTTAGTTTTTTCATTTTTTATTCCTTATAATTATTTTGCGTAAGGTAAATCTGCACCAGTTTGGTAAGAAACTTCACATTCGATATAGCTATCGTCTTGTAAGTAACTACCACTAACGTTTTTAACTAAAACTTTAGCATAATGAGCAGCACCGTCTCTAATTTCTTTTACATAAAATACTGCATTTTTGCCATTTGCTGCAGCAGCAATTTGAGTTAAGTCAACATAAGAAGTAACAAAAGTTTTCGCGCTTAATACTTCACTGTCAAATACATCGCTTAAATTGTCAACATATACCGGAGCTGAAACCAAATAAACAGTTTTTAAAGTTTTACCGGCAGCACTATAATCTAATGAGCCTGCAGGTCCGAATTTAATAACGCCTGTAGTTTTAGTTTCAAGCCCTAAAGACCAATCTTCAATACTGGCAACTTTCAAACCTTTAGGAGCATGACCTTCAGCATCATAAATATTTAAGCCACTGCCTAAATCGGAAGAAGTAACATATAATTTAATAGTTGCTTCATTTACATTAGTAGTAAATCTGAAAGCAGGAGCCCATTTGATAGTAGCAGGAGTCTGGCTCTTATTGCCATTTTTAAAAACGCCATATACAGAGAATGTATATTCTGTAGCTTCGTCTAAATCAGTAACTGTTGCCATAGTTGTGCCTTTGACAAGCGGAGTAGAAGTCCAGTCAGTACCATTTACAAATACTTTATAACCTAAGAAATTTGTGTCAGCTTCTGAAGTGGACAGTGTCCATTTCAAAGCTATTTCAGTATTGCTAATGGAAGTAGCCATTAGATTAGTCGGTGCAGCCGGATAAGTAACTACCGGATCTGTAGGGTCTGTAGTATCTTCGCATGCGGTCATAAATATTCCGAATGCAAATAATAAAGTAAATAAAGCTGTTAATTTGTTAAATTTCATAATCTCTCCAATAAAATTGTTAAAAATAATATTTTCAAAAAAGTATATAAAATTATAAACGAATATAATTCAAAAATATTGGTTTTTCAAATTAATTTTTTATTTTCAAGTCAATTGATATTAAATTTTACACCAGATGAAAACTCTGAACAAACAACAACCCTATCCTCAGCCTAACTTGACTGCCTCCCATTCAACAATATTTTACACCGGCAACCGTGATATGCAAGCATAGTAATGGAAATTGTCTTGATTTAGAAACATATTGTTTAACTAATTTTTTGAAAAATGAGAACAAATAAATTAATAGATTTACTATTATTTGGCTTTATTATGACAGGACTGTACTCTTGTACTACAATACCAGAAGGAGCAGTAGCTATCAAACCTTTTAATAAAGAAAAATATCTTGGTAAATGGTACGAGATTGCCAGATTAGATTTCAAATATGAAAGAGATTTGAATAACACAAGTGCAAAATATTCTTTAAATGACAACGGAACTATAAAGGTTGACAATCAAGGATATGATACTGTAAAAGGAAAATGGACGCAAGCAATTGGTAAAGCAAAGTTTGTTGGAGAAGAAAACATAGCCATGCTTAAAGTATCATTCTTTGGACCATTTTACTCTGGATACAATGTAATCGCAATCGATGATGAATACAGATATGCTCTGGTTGCCGGAAATAGTCTTAAGTATTTATGGATTTTATCACGAGAGACTAATATACCAGTGGAGATAAAAGATAAATATCTTAAGATAGCAGAAGAGATTGGATATAATACAAACGACCTAATATGGGTTAAACATGACTAGCAGAAATAAGAACAATACATAACATGCTGTATATTCAATTATTGTTTAAGTGGTATGCGAAGGTTTATACCCCGCTTCAACTTTAGTGAAACTATATATAAAATCGCCCGCAATATTTTAAAATTCAATTGTATTATTGGAAATTATTTATTATTTTTAAGTACATTTATTGAGAGTTCGTAAATAAAAGAGTTAGCAGCAACTAGAAAAGAAACTCGAATGGCAATAGAATTTATCGTTAGAGATTATATAATTGGAAACAAAAAGAACACTTTTGTTTTCGACTTTTTCATGTATTTTTTCTTTATACTAATATCTCCTTTCCTTTTATTCTATTCGGCTTATCGTAAGTTAGTAAAGCACAGAGAAGAAAATGAATTAGTTGAAAGACAATTTGAGAACTTTTTGAAACTTGACAATCTTGAAATCAAAAGAGCAGAATATGCTGAAATTGAAGTTTCCAGAGAAAACTGGAAGAAATATTACAAATTGAAAACTGGCAGTGAAACAATAAATAGTGAGACAAGGAATAGAAAATTTGGTGATTTCTATTATCAAAATTCATTTGGAGTATTTCTTCAGGAATTCAATAATATGGAAAGACCTTCAAAATGCTATCTTGCATTTATTAGTACTAAGGAATCGACATACAAAAGAGTGAAAAAATTGAAAACTCTTTCGCAAGAATGGAAAATAAAGACAAATGCTGAGAATGAAGTTGAATTCATTATAGAATCGGATGAAGAATATGAAAGAATTATTAATATCAAATACTAGCTGTAGCTATCACCGTATTTATTGTATTTGCACTGATGATGTTTTGGTTAGTTCAACGCTTTTAAGTAGATTTATAACGAGGGACAAGAAAGCAGTTTCAATCTCCCAAAGACAACAAATACGCAAAACGTTACAAGCAAGGTTAAAAAAAACACATCACGCGTATTGATGGATATATAAAATGAAAATACCGAAAGAACTTACCCCGATTGCATACGAACTTTCAAAGAAGGTTTATGAAGGTGAATTGACCTTTAAACAGGGTCAAGAAAAACTTGTTGGCGATAATAGAATGAATCCAAATTCTGCTGCAGATTATATCAATAACTTTCGGTGCATGATTGAAGGCAAAAGGTTTACAAGGACAAATAATGCCTATTCAATTGAGTATTTTTTTGATAATATTTATAAAGACTATGGATCACAAGGACTTTCAAACGCATTAAATGCATTACGATTTCATATTGAATATTATGAAGATATTCAAAAAGTAGTCATGCACAAAATGAGAGACATTTATGACAAGTATTTAGCAATTCCCATAGATTCACTAGATGAACAGGAACAAAAAGAGATTATTCGAGAGTTTAAAAAGCAAAACAAGACAAAACAAGAGATTGCTGCTGAATTAAAAAATCTAAAACTTACTGACCCCGAAGAAGTAATGATTAGTAGCAAGCAATTCAAACGAGATAACAAAACAATTGCTCAAATCAAAATTTTGAGGGACTATAAATGTCAAATTTGTTCGACATCAATAAGAAAGAAGGATGGAACATTATACATTGAAGCTGCACATATTGAACCAAAACACACAAAAGGAAGAGAAACGCCAGATAATATACTTTTACTTTGCCCAAATCATCATAAAGAGTTTGACCTTGGTGAGCGTAAAATTGTGCAATATGATAAAGAGAAAATTCATTTTTTATTAAACGGACAAGAATATAAAATATCACTTAAAATTGACTGATACGAATCAAATATAAGCCGACCGCATGACACTCGGTATAGCCAATTATTGTTTAAGTGGTATGCGAAGGTTTATACCCCGCTTCAACTTTAGTGAAACTATATATAAAATCGCCCGCAATATTTAATTTTCAATTGTATTATTGGAAATTATTTATTATTTTTATATACATTAAGGCTGTTGCAAAACTATAAATTTTTCAATTTCCATTTGTTCAAGAGGCTGACTAAAAAGTTGTCATTCTGAACGAAGTGAAGAATCCAGATAAAGCTAACTTGTAGATAATTCTGGATTCTTCGTTTCACTCAGAATGACGATTTAGAAACATTATTACTTTTTTGATAACCTCTTGGTAAACAATTAGACGTTTGAAAGCTTTGAAAAATTAACAGTAAATAAATATTTTGGACTTTTGCAATAGCCTTACATTTATTGTGAATTCATAAATAAATGATACTTTTGATTTTTGGGGAATCCGCCAGACTAAGAAGAACCGGATTTCACATATTAAAAAATAATCTTTAATAATTAAAAAATTAGAAAATAGAAAAATCACAATTAAGAAACAACATTATGACTAACCAAGAGATTAAACAAATAGAGGAAAACTCCTTGAAATGTTAGGAGTATTTTGCACTCAAAAATTAAATGATGAATATTTTCAGTTATGTGAAAAGTTAGTTAAAAAGCTTGGTAGAAAAAAAGATGTTCCTTTTCAGAGAGGAAAATTAGAGATTTGGGCAGCAGCAGTCATTTATGCTATTGGGTCGATAAATTTCTTGTTTGATAAGTCATTTGAACCTTATATAACACCTAACCAAATTAGTGAATACTTTGGTACAAAAAATTCAACGGTATCTAACAAAGCACGAGAAATTAAGGATATGTTTAATATGCGGTATTTTAGTCCGGAGTTTTCTACACATAGTATGGCTGAATCAAATCCAATGAATCAAATGGTTATGGTTGATGGATTTATTGTACCAATTGATACTTTACCCGATGATGTGCAACAAATAGTCAGAGAAGTTAGAGCAAGTGGACAAGAAATAGAATTTAATTCAAAAAAATAATAAATAATTGCCAGCAGCCAACAGCCCCTATATATCATAGACAGGATATTGGTAAATATAAACAGGATAACATTTTTCTGCAGCTCGGTAACTGTTACGGATTGCTTTGCAATCCCCAGCTTTTCATACAGCCAAACTATTGTAATACATTATAAAAGACTGGATACATAGATAAATCCGGGGCTGGCAAAATACTCTGTTATCGATGTTCATCAGCTAATACTTTAGGGAGTAATATTATAGTCAATATGTAACTAATTCAATACAGAAGAACATTTTCGTCTATTGAGCTTAATTCATTTATAAATGAAATAATAAAAGGTGTTAAGAGTCCTATAAATAAGCCTTTTAATTTTGACTTTTTTATTGAGAGAGAATTATCTCAAATCAAAAAGAAATTATTATAGGATATATAAAACTGTACTCAGAATCTCATTGATGATAAATTGAGATTTATGTTGTTGTTAATATGGAAATTTTGTATTTTTGTACTTTAATTAATAGGTCTATGAGCATAATGGCAGAACGGCTATTAATTAAAAATTGAAATTATAAGTAGTTGAAGATATTCGTAATGTTTAGTAATGAATTAAATACTCTATTTATAAGTATTTAGTGTTTGAATTAATTATAAAAGAGAAGATAGCTTATGCATACTTTCCATATCCCTGTAATGGGAATCGGCTATACCTTAGATACACCTGTTAAGGTTGCACATCTTGGTATATCATCGGTAATATCACTTTTAGATGATATCTTAATTGAAAGAATGAGAAAATTTTATTGCAATAAATTCGAACTTCCTTATACGGAAATTTCTAATAAAGTAGAAGATTTCAGAGCTAAAAGAATTACTGATTATTTAAATACTATCGATAAAATTGTAAAAGATAAATTTGCAGACTTAAAAAAATCCGCTAATGAATTAGGTAAAGAATTCCGCAAATATCTTGATTTGCTACCGGATATCTCTCCATTAAAACAAAAATATATTGAATTTCAAAATGATATCAGCAAGAAAAAAGAAAATTTAAAATGGATAATAGATAATTTGACTATTGGCGATATTGATGTTAATATAATGACCAAATTAGACAAAACCAATTATATTGACGGTACTGCTCGTGCAGTTGAGTTTAATGATGCTCATGCAGCATTACGAGGCTTTGCCGATAGCAATTTGAGTTCTTCAATTGTACTTTCTGCCGGTATGAACCCCCGATTATACTCCTACTTTGTAAAGCATAACGACTTTTTCCCTGACGAAAACGGAGTTATGAAAAAGAAGATAATATTAAAAGTAAGTGATTACCGCTCAGCTCTTATTCAAGGTAAATTCTTTGCAAAAAAAGGTCTTTGGGTTTCCGAATACCGCATAGAATCCGGCTTGAACTGCGGAGGGCACTCCTTCCCTTCACAGGGTTTCTTGATGGGTCCGATTTTAGAGGAATTCAAGAATAAGCGTAATGAATTAATCGAATCGGCATTTGAGTTATATTCCAAAACTCAGAATACTACGACTCCCCCACCGATTAGAATATCTGCTCAGGGCGGTGTCGGTACCAATGCCGAGCATGAATTTTTATTAAAGTATTACGAGCTTGACTCCGTCGGCTGGGGCACTCCGTTCCTATTAGTTCCCGATGTAGTCAATGTCGATGCTGATACATTAAAATTATTAACAGCCGCTAAAGAAGACGATCTATACCTTAGCTATACATCACCTCTTGGCGTACCATTTAATACTATAAAAAATAATACCAAAGATATTGAAAAGCAAACTTGGATAGATTGTGGCAAACCGGGCAGTTTATGCCCCAAAAAATATGGGCAGATTAATCCCGAAAGAATGTGTACCGGTTCAAGACCTTATCAAGCTATGAAAATTAAAGAGCTTGAAGGATTGAACTTGAGCAAAGCTAATTATTTGAAAGCTTACGATAAAATTACTGAAAAAACTTGTATATGCGTAGGCTTAGGTACTTCTGTTCTTTTAGTTAATGATTTGGATACTAAAGTGGAGGGCTCAGCTGTGTCAGTTTGTCCGGGACCAAATCTTGCATATTTCGATAAAATTGTAGGACTCCGCCAAATGATTGACCATATTTACGGTAGAACAAATCTTATCACAGTGCAAAATCGTCCGAATATGTTTGTTAAAGAGCTTGAGCTATATGTGAACTATTTAATTACCGAAATCGAAAAAGCTGAAAAACCGCTTTCTACTCAACTGATTGAGTTTTTCACTTCATTTAAAACAAATTTGCTTAATGGAATACAATACTACCTCGGTCTAATTAAAAAAGTAAATTACTCCGAATGTGATATTAGTGCAGATTCACTAAATATATATTTAAATAAATTAGAAAATATAGCTATTGCTTAGATTTATTTTGATATATTAAAATTTTTTCGTAAATTAAAATAACTCTTATCAGGGTTATTTTTTTTTATTATATATAGAAAGACATCATGAAAAATGTATCAGTATTGTTTTCTAAAATTTCAAAGAAAATCAAAATTTTCGGCTTAGTATTATCGCTTATTATTATTGCTTTAACTGCAAATTATATTTATGAATGCAATCATATAAAGTATTATTCTGCAAGGCAGTTTATTATTGACTATAAAGGTGATGATATATCAGAAAATGAAATGTCTCAGTTTTATATCGCACTCAGCGATAGCAAACTATTTCCAGAGTGCGGCTGGCAATATTTTATAATTGAAAAAGCTAATGATAAATTATTTCTTAATTTAAAATATAATCCGAAAATGGATATGAACATAGCAACTCTTAAAATGTTTAAAGATGAGCTTCAATCCTTAATTCCAAATATTGAATTTGATTTAAATATAGTAGAAAAAATTACAGGCAATATAATTTGTATAATATGCTGATTTTTCTCCGTTAAATTTTATATTTTATTAGTCAAGTAAATTTATTCAATATATCTCTTGCACAATATAAATAATCTTCTTATTTTTGTATCGAATTAAATACGTTTTTAGTCGAATAGTGGGTTTAGTAAAAAAATGGCAAAGAAAAAGTCAGACGAAGAAGTAAAAAATGATATTATACAAGCGGCAAATGTGCTGTTTGTAAAATATGGTTTTCATAAAACAACTATGGAAGATATAGCTAAACTTGCCGGCAAAGGCAAGAGTACACTCTACTATTATTATACTTCTAAAGAAGAAGTAATGTTGGGTGTAATTAGAAGAATAAGTCAAGAATTTTTGTCAATTATAAAAGAAAAAATTTCAGTATATAATACAGCAGAAGAAAAGCTAAATGCCTACTTTTTAATTACTGTACAAGAAGCCGAAAGATATGCACAATCCTATTTTGTACTAAGACAGGAATTATCCGAAGGGTTCGTTGTTAATCCCAAAGTACTATCTGATTTGGATATACTTGATGTTTTAATTATAAAAACTATATTGACTGAAGGTCATGAAAATAAAGAGTTTTATTTTGCTGATGAAGAAGAAATTTTTAGCCTTAGCGAATTGATTACAATAGTTACTAAGTCTATTATTATGTCGGCAATGCTTGAAATCAATCAGCATAATTGGGAGCAAAAAATCTTACAATTCGGAAATATTATAATAAAATCGTTGAAAAACTAATATTTTTTTAAAATATATTCGACCAAAATACGTTTTTGGTTCTGCACTCAAATAATTTGAGTATTTTTTTGAAACACAATCGACTATAATACGTTTATAGTTTTTCAATCAATTATTGATTTTTTTTATTTGGAAATTAATCGACTGGAATACATATTTCGTTTTCTATATTAAGAACTTTAAATATTTTTTTAAGAATAATTCGACCGAAATACGTTCTTCGTTTTGTATTGCAATTTATTTTATTTATATATAGGTTTACAATTATGTCATTAAATAATTCTTTCAAATTACTCTTATTAGCTATCAGCCTGCCTATATTGGCAAGCTGTGGTAAATCGGAGTCGCAAATTAAGAATTTGGAATCTTCGCAGGCATATTCCGTACTATGCCAAAATGTAGTAGGCTCGGAGTCTTCTACTGAAAATTATTATATCGGAACAGTAGAAGCAGAAATCACGGTACCGGTAAATTTTACGGGCATTGGAACAGTACAGAAAGTATACGTTTCAGAGGGACAATTCGTTAGTCGCGGACAGACATTAGCTGTATTAGAAAATTCTACTGCAAAAAACAGTATGGAAATCGCGGAATCAATGGAAAAACAAGCTAAAGATGCTTATAACAGATTAACCAAAGTATATAAAGAAGGTAGTTTACCTGAAATTAAATATGTTGAAATGGAATCGAAATTACAACAAGCTGTCTCAGGAGCTCAAATTGCAAAAAAAAAATTATAATGACTGTATTCTGAAATCTCCGATTTCTGCTATGGTAGGAACTAAATCTATAGAAGTAGGCTCTACTGCTACGCCGATAAGCTCGGCTTTCACTCTTTATAAAATTGATAATGTGCTGATAAAAGTTTCAATTCCGGAAAATGAAATCTCGAAAATCAAAAAAGGTCAAATTGCAAAAATCAAAATCCAAGCATTAGATAACAAAGAATTCTCCGGAGATATTGAAGAAATCGGTGTCATTGCTAATACGATTTCTCACTCTTATGATATTAAAATCAGAATCAAAAACAAGAATAACGAAATCAAACCGGGCATGCTCTGTAATGTTTATCTAAATATTGGACAGGGCTCGGGCAACCTAATATCAATCCCTAATGATGCAATTGTCTCCGAATCAAACAAACAATTTGTTTATGTAGTTAGCGAAAATAATAAAACAGTTCGTAAACAAGAAGTTAAAACAGGAAACTATATCGGTAATAATATTATAATAGAAAATGGTCTTAACCTTAATGAGAAAATCGTAATTGCCGGACAACAGAAATTGTATAATAATGCACCTGTAAAAGTAAATAACTAAGAGATAAAAATGAAAAAAAGACTAAATATTATTGAATTTGCAATGAAGTATAAGCAGATAACTTTACTTATAACAGGAGTATTAGTTATATTCGGAATATTTGCATTATTTGTTATGCCAAGGCAGGAAACACCTGAATTCGTGATTCGCCAAGGTGTAGTTGCGGCAATTATGCCTGGAGCTACCTCAGAACAAATAGAAGCCCAACTAACCATACCGATTGAAAATTATTTATTCGGTTTTAAAGAAGTTAATAAGAAAAAAACCTATTCTCAATCAAAAGAAGGTGTTGTCTTTATTTTTGTTGAAGTAAATGACAATGTCAAAGAACCTTCTCTATTTTGGTCAAAGCTAAAGCATGGACTAAATAATTTAAAAGCATCGCTACCATCAGACTTATACGGTATTATGGTTAATGACGATTTCGGCAATACTTCTGCACTACTTGTTAGCATAGAATCAGATACAAAAAGCTATAAGGAATTAAATGAAATTAGTAAAAAATTAGAGGCAAGATTACGTAAAGTAGAATCCATATCAAAACTTAATAGAATCGGTATGCAGAACGAAGTTATCAATATTTACTTACAACCCGAAAAGCTCTCATATTACGGTATTAAACCATTGATGATAATGATGAACTTCAAGAGTGAAGGTTCGGTATCTTATGGCGGTACTATCAAAAATGATAAAATAGAAATGCCTATTCATATCACTTCTAAATACAAGACTGTGGAAGATATCGGCGAGCAAATCATATATAGTTCTCCAGACGGCGAAATTGTAAAATTAAAAGATGTTGCGACAGTTAAAAGAGAGCTTAAGGAACCTGACTCCTATGTAACAAACAATAAAAACAAGTGTTTGATTTTATCTATCGAGATGCTTGAAGGTAATAATATAGTTAGCTTCGGTGATGAAGTTACTAAGATAATCGAACAATATCAAAGTGAATTACCAAAAGAAGTAAAAATTAATCAAATCGCAAATCAACCGAAAGTAGTAGAAGAATCTATAGTTAAATTTTTAGAGGAATTCGGTATTTCAGTACTAGCAGTTATTTTAGTAACTATGCTACTTCTACCATTAAGAGTGGCATCGGTAGCGGGAATTACTATTCCTATATCAATATTGATTTCGGTCGGTGTTCTATATCTTTTTGGAATTCAATTAGACACTGTATCATTAGCCGGATTGATAATTGTTCTGGGGATGGTGGTGGACAATTCTATTGTAGTGATTGACATGTATGTAGAAAAATTAGACCATAATATAAAGCCATGGACTGCGGCTATAGAAAGTGCAAAAGAGCTGTTCATACCGGTATTTACTGCTACTTTAACAATTATCGCATCATTTTTACCATTAACTTTATTTATGACCGGAATAGGAAAAGATTTTATTAAATCCTTCCCTATCACAATTGCTGTGGCATTAATTTCATCTTTATTAGTAGCTATTCTTTTAGTACCTTATATTTGCTTTGTTACCATTAAATTCGGACTAAAAAAAGACAAAAAAGAATCAAAGAAACAACGTAAGAGTATTTTGGATTATTTGCAGAAAATATATGATAAAAGCATTGAATTAGCATTTAGAAATCCCAAATTTACAATATCAATAGCAGTTGGATCGGTAGCTATAGGTTTATTATTAATGGCAAAATTACCACAGGAATTATTTCCTAAAATGGATAGAAATCAATTAGCGGTTGAGTTTTATTTTCCCGAAGGCACTCCGCTTTCAAGAACTGACTCAATTACAAAAAAAATTGAAGATATTCTACTTAAAGATAAAAGAATCGAAAACGTAACTACTTTTATAGGCTCGAGTTCTCCGAGATTTCATACGGTTTATGCTCCGAATATGCCTGCTAAAAACTATGCACAAATGATTGTTAACGCAACGAATAATAAAACTGTTATAAGTGTGCTTGACGAATATTCCGTTAAATATGCTAATTATTATCCTGATGCATATATTAGATTTAAACAGCTTGATATGCAGGCAAATAAGTCTCCTATTGAAGTCAGAGTATCGGGAGATTCAATGGCAACAATAAAAAGTGTAGCAGAACAAATTTCCAATATTTACAGGAAAAATCCTGACGTTGCCTGGGTAAGAACCAATTATGAAGAAGCAAAACAAAGTTTGAATTATAATATTAATTATTCGGAAATATCAAGGCTTGGCTATTCCAAATTCGATATTTCTACATTCCTTGCAATTTCACAAAACGGAATGCCGATTTCAACTTTATGGGAAGACGATTATCCTGTCAGTATCCAATTAAATACACTAAAAGATAAAAACACTAAAGATTTTACATTAAAAGATACTTATATTCCGTCAATGTTATTGCCGTCTATGGTGCCGATTCGCCAAATCGCTACTCCGAGTGTAGGCTGGACAGAGGGGCAAATTGTACGACGTAACGGAGTCAGGACTTTAAGTGTAATGGTTGATGTAAAACGTAATATATTAGCTTCTGATGTATTTAAAAAAGAAATTAAAAATGTCGAAAGTTTGAAATTACCGAACGACGTAAAGCTTAGTTATGGCGGTGAAAAAGAAGGTGAAGGTGAGCAGTATCCTCCGCTTGTAAAAGCTTTATTATTGGGTATAATTTCAATATTTTTCATATTATTGTTCCAATTTAAAAGTATTAAAACCTCTCTATTAATAATGGTAACAATGCCTTTAAGTATTTTTGGTGCGACTTTCGGACTATTAGTTTTGGGTTACCCTTTTGGATTGACATGTTTCATTGGTATTATTAATCTCTGTGGGGTAGTAATTCGTAACGGAATAATATTGATTGATTATACTAATCAAATCAGGAAAGAGCAAAATCTAACAGTTAAAGAAGCGGCAATTGCCGGCGGAAAACGTAGGATGAGACCTATATTTTTAACTTCAGCCGCGGCGGCAGTTGGTGTAATACCTATGTTAGTTAGCAAATCACTACTTTGGGCTCCTCTTGCTACTACAATGTCCTTCGGATTGATTTTTTCGATGATACTAACACTCATGACTCTGCCGATTCTTTATTGGTATGTATTCCGTAAAGAAGATAACAAAACTAATTCAAATATCGGAGGGGAATTAGCATAATGAAAAAAAGAATTTATATATGTACCTTATTGATAATGCATGTATTTACATCGGTAAATGCTCAGACCTCATTATCACTTTTGGAATGTAAAAATTTAGCCATTAAAAATAATGCTAAAATAAAAAATGCTCAATTAGAGGTTGATGCTTCAAAACAAACCAAAGATGCCGCTTATACAAAGTATTTCCCTCAAGTCTCAGCAAGTTTTATGGGAATGTATGCTCTTAAAGACTTAGTCGAAATTGAGACAAGCGGAGGCAATCTACCAGTCTATGATGGCAATCCAGCGAATTTGGCAAATGCTACTCAATTTGCTTATATGCCGGCTTCTAAAATGTCTTTATTAGACAATTTGCTTGTTGGTTCTATTTCAATCATGCAACCGATATATGCAGGCGGTAGAATCGAAACAGGTAATAAACTTGCCGAATTAGGCAAAGACATTAACAATGACAAATTAAATATCGAAAAATACAATGTTTATCAAAAAACCGAAGAAATATATAGGAATATTCTGTCTCTGCAAGAAAAAGTAAAAACTATTGACTTTTACGAAACATTTTTAAATAAATTACTTAAAGATGTAAATATTTCTTATGAAGCCGGGCTAATATCTAAAAACGATGTTTTGAAAGTATCATTAAAACTTAACGAACTTAAAATCAATAGATTAAAATTGCAAAACGGTATTGACTTACTTAAAGAAGCACTCTGCCAACACATGGGAATAGCTTTCGAAAATAATATCAAATTAAGTGATACTATAGTAGAAATTATTGAACCGGCTAAATTCTATTTAGAAGCTAATAGTGCTCTAAGTAACCGATTTGAAATGAATATGCTAAAAAATGCAGTAAAAGCCAAAGAATACCAAACAGATTTAAAGCGTGGTGAATATTTACCCGAAATCGCCATTGGCTCTATGCTGTTTGGAGTAAATGTAATGGATAAGACTACTTTTAACGGAATGTTCTTTGCAAGTGTCAGTGTTCCTATCTCAGGCTGGTGGGAAGCCAGTCATTTAATGGAAGAAAGAAAGCTTAAAGAAGAGATTATTAAAAACACCGAAAAAGAAACATCGGAACTGCTTACTCTTCAAATAAGTAAAGCCTGGAAAGATTTAAACGAAACATACAAACAAATTGAATTAGGCAATGATATGAACGCACAAGCTCAAGAGAATTTTAAAATTAATCAGTCAAATTACAATGCTGGCGTAAACAGTATTTCAGACTTTTTAGAAGCTCAAGCGGCTGTTCAACTGTCAGAAGACCAACTTATAGAATTTAAGAATAACTATGCATTTGCTGTTACTAAATACTTACAAGCAATTGGGAAATATTGATATAAAGGCGGAACCGATTTGGTAATAATGA
The DNA here is from genome assembly GCA_942493235.1 of uncultured bacterium. Taxonomy (GTDB): domain Bacteria; phylum Bacteroidota; class Ignavibacteria; order Kapaibacteriales; family UBA2268; genus ENR-C587. Next base: position 3,266,507 of record OW818676.1, read on the forward strand.
TTTAATAACACAATATACCCCTTATCATTATGTTATTCTAAATTATATCTCAAATCAACTACTTACTTTTTTCGGTTCCGCTTCTTTTTTACTTTATTTGTAAAGATATTGACATAATAAATTTTATTTGCTAATACTATTTGATAATATTGTTTTATAATATTATTTGGTAATATTATAAAAATTGATTACATTTGGGAATAACCATTTGGTTAAAACAAATAGTTATACAATTTGGTTGGTAGAAATTTATTTATACATTTATTGATTTTTGTAGTGTTGAATTTGAAAACGAAAAACGGATATTGGTCGATAAAAATCGGCTATTCAAAGAAATACCTTGATATTTCTACTTTTAAATTGATAGTTTTGATTTTTATTTTAAAAATAAAAAATACATAATTTTTGCGGATTACTTATGACAGCATACATAATAGCAGCCGGAGACGGTTCCAGACTCTTTGAGGAAGGTTTACAAATCAATAAACCATTGCTCCCTATCAATGGTCAGCCAATGATAGAGAGATTGTTAGATATATTGAATTCTGTCGGTTTTAACCAATATAATATTATTACAAAAGACACTAATACTGATGTAATATATTTATTGGAAGGATTGAAGCAGTCCAAAGGATTGAATATAAATATCCTTAAAAAGACCACAGCCAGCTCTATGCACAGTCTATATGAACTGTTAAAAGTGTCAAACAATTATCCGTTTTTCCTTTTTACCGTTGATTCTATTTTCTCAACACTTGAGTTTAAGAATTTTATAAATTTTTGCAATACTAATAGAGACAAATATTCCGCAGTGATTGCAGTTACCTCTTATATTGACGACGAGAAACCATTATATGTGTCTTCCGAATCAACTTTTATAACGGGTTTTCACGATATGAATAGTGACGATTATACTTTGATTACTTCGGGAATGTATTATTTTAATTATGATGTTTTAAATATAATAAGTAAACAAGTAGAAAGCGGAAATACAAAGCTCAGGAATTTCTTGAGAAGCATTATTGTTAATGATTTAAAAGTCGGTTATTTCGAGTTTTCCAAAACAATTGACGTTGACCATATTGCTGATATTCAGAAAGCAGAAGCCTTTCTGAAAGACAATAATATTTGATTTTTGCAAAACTTCGAAAAACAGAGTATTGCAAATTTGAAATATAAAATGGAACACTATCAACCTGACTGTTAACTGTCAGGTTTTATTATCGGAATTTATATTGATTGGTATTGATATTGAAAATAAATAAACAATAAGAATATATAATTATATATATTTGTATAAATTGCTTATTAAATAAAGAATCTTATTTTGATTTCTTAATTGAGAAAAAATAAAAGAATCATATTCAGGAGTATTTATGTTTAAAAGATTTACTATATTATTGATTTTTTTGGCAATTAATTGCTCTCTGATTGCCGAGGGCAGTATGGGAACATTAATTGTAAAAGTCAGCGGTCTCAGAAGTACTAACGGGTATGTAGTTTGTCATTTATTCAATAGTTCAGACGGATTTCCGACTAAATCCAAAAAAGCATTAAAATATCTTGACGATTACAATATCAAAAACAAAACAGCTACCTTTGTATTTACAAATTTACCTTACGGAAATTATGCTTTCACGGTTCATCATGATGAAAATTCAAACCATAAAATGGATAAAACTTTTCTTGGTTTACCAGATGAAGGCTGGGCTTGCTCCAATAATGCAAAAGGCACTTTAGGATTAGGTCTTCCCTCTTTTGATAAAGCAAAAGTAATTGTTAACAAGCCGGAACTTACTTCTTATATAATTATGAATTACTAAATTTAGGAAATCATGAAAAAAGAAATATTAGGTATAATGCGCGACAAGAAATTTTCGCCTAACCATATAGAAAATGATGCAAAAATAATGCAGATGACGGCTCATGAATTGAAAAATTTCGGTTTTGATGTTAAGGTATTATATGAGAATAACTTTGTAAAAAACAACGAAGAATATTGTGCTTATTTCTCGATGGCGAGAAATAACAACTCTTTGCATAAATTACGTAAAATACAAAATAACGGTGCAGTTGTTATCAATACTCCTTTGGGAGTATTTAATTCATTTAGAGAGGCTCAGACCCCGATTCTGCAAAAGCATAATATTTCAATTCCCAAAAGTATTGTTATAGATACTGATAATTTCGATTCGGAATTATTAAGCAATTTCTCAGGGAAAAAGGTTTGGCTAAAGAGAGAGAACCACTCCCTACACAGAGAAGACGTTACTCCTATTTACAGCAAGCAGGAATGCGAGTCAACCATTCGCGAGTTCAAACGTCGCGGGATTAAGCAAGCTATCCTGCAAGAACATAAAGCCGGTACGGAAGTGAAATTCTACGGTGTTAGCGAATCGGATTTCTTTTTCTGGTACTATGTTAACGGGGTGCCTCATCATAAGTTTTCTGAAGAAAAACTAATAGATACTTCAAAAAAGACATCAGAGCTACTAAATCTGGATATTTACGGTGGTGATGCAATCATCTCCCCTGAGGGCGAAATTTCAATTATTGACTTTAATGACTGGCCCAGCTTCGCTCCAGTTAGAGAGCAAGCCGGAAAACATATTGCTAATTTAATTCACAGCCGACTAAACGGAGCAGTCTAATGAGTAAAGAAGAAAATGCTAAATTACTAATGGCTTCCATTAAGTCCGTCGATACGGAAGAGAAAATCGACTGGGTTCTGTTCAGACCCTTAGGGTTGAGAGTAGCCTTATTTGCAAAGAAGCATTCCATATCTCCGAATACTATAACTTTTATCAGTATTTTCTTTGGTATATTAGCCGGGCATTTATTCTATTATCCAAATATTTACATAAATATACTCGGCATAATTTCGCTAATGATAGGCTCTACTTTAGACAGTGCTGACGGTCAATTAGCCAGAATGACTAATCAATGCTCACAGTTCGGTAGAGTCTTGGACGGAGTCGGCGGATATTTGTGGTTCGTCAGTATATATTTACATTTGATTTTGAGATTTTATCCTGAATCAAATAATATATTATTTATTATTTTACCGGCTATAAGCATTCTAAGCCATTCTTTCCAAGCTATGATGGCGGACTATTATCGTAATTCACATCTATATTATGTATTCGAAAAGGGTGAATTAGAGGATTTCGAATTACTGAGGCGGAATTACGATGATAAAAAATCAACTATGAGCATATTTAGCAAAATATTTGCAGGGCTCTATCTTAATTATTCTAAATTTCAATGTTATATAACCAAGAATTTCCAAGCATTTAGGCAATTAACAATAATTAAATTTGATGATAAATTAAGTGCCGAGCTAAAAGCAAAATACAGAGCTTTCAGCAAACCTTTGCAGAAGTATTGCAATGGGCTTACATTAAATACGAGATTTTATGCTATCTATCTGACTTTATTTTTTAATTGCTTCTATATTTATTTAGCTTATGAAATAATAGTATTAAACATTATGGTAATTTACCTGATTTCTAAACACGAATCAAGTATCAAAAAAATCAACTTAGAAATTCAAAATATATAAAGTATATTGATGAAAAAGAAATATATAAATAACATCATTTTTATAGCAAGTCTAATTGTATTTGCTTTTATTATCAGCAGATATGGTATTGCTTCACTATACGAAAACTTTACAAAAACCGGATATTGGTTGCTTCCGATTGTCGGAGTATGGTCAATAGTATATTTGCTTAATACTTTTGCTTTTAAATCAGTACTGAAAAAGCACACGGATACTATTCCGTTTTCAAAAGTATTTTCAATAGTTTTGAGCGGGTATAGTTTGAATTATATTACTCCGATTATTGCTCTGGGCGGTGAATTATACAAAATCAACATACTTAAAGACTTCGTTGGCAAAGCCCAAGCTACGGCACTAATAGTCAAGTATTATATTATGCATGTGCTTTCGCATATTGCATTTTGGATATTGGGCTTCGCACTATTGGCATTCAGCATGTCTGAAGATGCTAATACATATAAATTACTTGCTTTTACTGCTATTTTTATATTAGTAGTTTTAAGCTTCTTTGTGATGATACTAAAGAAAAATGCAATTATCAAAATGTATAAATTTTGTTTAAAAATGCCATTGCCAAAATCCTTAATCAATTATATGATTTCAAAAGAATCTTATATTATTGAAATTGACGGACAGATAAAAGATTATTTCCAAAATGACAAAGCAAATTTCTATAAAACACTATTATATGAGTTCATAGCGAGAGTAGTAGCCAGCCTTGAGATATTATTTATATTATGGTCGCTGGGCATTGAGTTCAATATGTATCAAGCGATCTATTTCAGCTCGATTTCGTCGCTATTGCTCAATATATTATTCTTTATCCCATTGCAGATTGGTTCGCGTGAAGGTGTCTATTATTTCTTGATGTATTCTATCGGGATTAGCTCTCCGGTCGGAGTTTACATCAGCCTAACCGGTAGAATCAGGGAATTTATTTGGATACTTTGCGGATTAGTTTTAATTCCGATGACAAAAAATAAAATTCAAAATTTTGAACCTGATTTAGAAAAGAAATTAATTACAAATAAAAATCAAGTATAATTTATAACTCAAATTTAGAATGCAAAAAATGAAAACAAAAGCTATATTATTCGATTTCGGTGGCACATTGGATTTAGACGGCATACATTGGTACGACCTCTGGGCAAGTGCATATAAATATTGCAAGTTAGATATAAATGAGTCTGACTTTAAAAATGCTTATTTCTATGCAGAAGAAATATTAAACAATATGCCACCTGTTAGAAAGACATATCAGGAATTGATATATATGAAAGCAGAAGAGCAGCTTAATTATATTTATAAAGACAAATACAAACTTGATTCAATCTATGAATATAAAACAAATTTACTTACTATTTTTTGCTATACGTCAGTAAAATCAAATATTGATAAATCAATCGCCGTTTTAGAATCACTCAAAGATAAATATGAATTGGGACTAATCTCCAACTTTTATGGCAATCTGGATATAGTAGTCGAAGAGCTTGATTTAAAGAAATATTTTAAGGTAATTGTAGATTCTAAAATTGTAAACATCAGAAAACCGGATCTGGAAATATTTCAGCTTGCAAGTGATAGAATCGGAATAAAACCCGAAAATTGCACTTTTATAGGCGATTCATATCTTATGGATATTGTACCGGCTAAATCGCTCGGGTACTCTACTATACTATTAAATAATAAAGAAATTAACAAATCAAAATACGACAAAGCAGATATAATAATTAGTTCAATATCTGACTTATCGAAATATTTATAAAGTGTTTAAGCGGAGAAAATAATGAACACAAACGTAAAAACGCCGAATGGCAAATTGGGAATTTTAGTTGTAGGATTAAATGGAGCTGTATCGACTACATTTATAGCCGGTACTTTAGCAGTGCGTAAAGGCCTAGCTGAACCTATCGGTTCACTTACTCAGATGGCAACAATCAGAATCGGCAAAAGAATTGAAAACAAGTTCCCAATGATTAAGGAATTTGTTCCGCTTGCTGACTTAAATTCAATTGTATTCGGTGGTTGGGACATTAGAAATGAAACTTGCTACGAATCGGCAATGTATCATAAAGTATTATCAAAAGAAGATATTGATAAGGCTCAAGACGAACTAACAGCTATCCGACCGATGAAAGCAGTATTTGACCAAAAATACGTAGTCAGATTAAATGGCGAACACATTAAATCAGGTTCCGGTAAATACGACTTAATGGAACAATTAAGGGCAGATATTCGCAATTTCAAAGCTGATAACAATTTAGAAAGATTAGTGATAGTATGGTGCGGAAGCACGGAAATATTTTTGATGCACGACCCGGCATATAATACTATCGAAACTTTTGAGCAAGCAATGAGAGAGAGCCAAGACTGTATAGCTCCTTCTATGCTATATGCTTGGGCAGCACTAAAAGAAAATGTACCATTTATTAACGGTGCACCCAATTTAACTGTTGATATTCCGGCAATTATTGAATTAGCCGAACTAAATAATTTGCCTATTTGCGGTAAAGATTTTAAAACCGGTCAAACTATGATGAAGACTGTTCTTGCTCCTATGTTAAAAACAAGGATGCTCGGTCTTAGCGGCTGGTTCTCTACAAATATTCTCGGTAATAGAGACGGGGAAGTGCTTGACGACCCTGCTTCATTTAAAACAAAAGAAGAGTCGAAATTATCAGTTATAGACAGCATTTTGCAGCCTGAGCTCTACCCTACTTTATACAAAGATTACTTCCATAAAGTAAGAATCAATTATTATCCGCCTAAAGGAGATAATAAAGAGAGCTGGGACAATATCAACATATTCGGCTGGCTTGGCTACCCAATGGAATTGAAAATCAATTTTTTGTGCAGAGATTCCATTTTAGCGGCTCCAATAGTTTTGGATTTATGCTTGTTTATGGATTTGGCTCAGAGAAGCAATATGAAGGGTATCCAGCAGTGGCTATCGTTCTATTTCAAGAGCCCGATGCACCCGGCTAACTCAATAGCTGAAAATGATTTGTTTATTCAGTTAATGAAAATGAAAAATACATTACGTAAGCTTATGAATGAAGAAACCATAAATCATGTTGAAGATGATATGCAGTAGATTATCTACCTCACTCCCACGAAGAGCGTGGGAGTGAGAATTTTTCTTTTGTTATTTCTCATTCCGATGCTCTGCGTGGGAATGTATTAGATTGAGTTATAAAACATTTTTGAACAAATAAGTTTAAAACTATGCACAGAAATTTAACTTACATATTATCACTAATGCTGATACTAACGAATTTATCCGTAAATGCTCAGGTAAAAGCAAAAGACAGTACTAAAAATGCAATATCTATAAAAACAATATTGGATAATACTTTAGTAATGAGCCCAATAGTGAAAAAGACCGCTTATGATTTGGAAAAATCTAAAATTGCTGTCGAACAGGTTGATGCAATGAAAATATTGCCAACCGCCGAGTTCGCTTTCCGTACAGGCATAGTACCGGAGGCTCGAGGCGATGTACTTCATTCAACTGATAAGCAAACGGATTTGGACGGCTGGGGACCATTTTTACAGACTGAAATCAAGCTCTTACAGCCACTATATACATTCGGTAGAATTGACAATGCAAGCAAAGCAGCCAATTCATTAGTTGATGTACAATCATATAAAAATAAGAATGCAATCGAGAGCATTTCTCTCTTAGCTGTTCAGTCATACTGGGCTTTGTATTCATCAAATAAAGCCGTCGAAATGGCAAAAGAACTTAAAAGCAATTATGATACTTTATTAGTTAAGATACAAAATGAAATTGATAAAGAAGATTCGGATTTAGACCAAAGCTATATATTTGAAGCAAAGAGTAATTCTTATGTTATTGAAACTCTATACTTAAATAGCATGTCGAATAAAGAATTGGCAAAAAAAGCATTTAACGAAGTAATCGCAATTGATATTGACTCAAATACAATTTTTGAGAACTCAGTTTCACCAAGCTTCGAACCGGACGATTCGCTTCTTAATCAGGTGATGGCAATTGCTCTTAAATCAAATTCTGACTTATTGGTTATAGAGAGCGGACTTAAAGCAATGGATTCTAAAATTGCTTATGAGCATAGCCAGAAAATGCCTCTTATATATTTAGCCGGCGGAGTATCTTATGGGCTTGCTCCGAATCGCGACGACCAGAAGAATCCTTTTGTATATGATAATTTCAATTACATTAATTTAGCGGCTTTTATCGGTTTGAATTGGAATATTAACCTAACACAGTCTAATTTGGAAATCAAAAAATGGGAACTTGAGAAATTATCATTGGCAGAAAATCTCAACTTATTAAAATCTAAAATCAGAATAGACATTAGCAAGGCTTTCTATGATGCGAAAAATAATTATGCTTTACTCTTAGAGGTTAGAAATTCATTGCAGTCTGCTCAGAGTTGGGTAGCAATGAGCTATGACAATTGGGAGCAAGGCTTAGGCGAACCCGAAAGACTTATAAAATCAATGACTAACTATTTTCAGGTTAAAGGAAAAGAATTAGAAAAAGAATTTGATTACAATCTATCTCTTGCCAAATTGGCATATACTATAGGCGATTTTAATTATTATAAGGAATGGATAAATAATGAAAAAGTTAAATTTAATTAGCAGCATGATATTGATGATATTTGCTATGTCATTATCAGCAAGTGCAATAGAAAGCCCGACTAATGTAATTAAAAATTCAAATAAAAAAATATTGGAAATAGTAAAATCTACTCCTAACACTCAGCAGGCGACTTTTAAAATTGTTAAGCTGTTAGAGGAAATTTCCAATTTCAATACATTGGCTAATAATGTAACTTCCGGTTTTTGCAAAAATTTAAATACTGACCAATGTTCTAAATTTAATACTACGTTTATTGATTTACTAAAGTATTCGACTGCAAAAAAATTAAGTAAGTACAAATCAGAAAAAATTGATTACCTGAAAGAAGAAATTTCCGGCAATAAAGCTACTGTTAAAACATTGGTATATAACGGAGATAAAAAATTCAAAATTGATTATCAACTTGAAAAATCAAATAATAAATGGCAAATTGTCAATTATATAGTTGAAGATATTAACACTGTAGATAATTATAAAAAGCAATTCGGAAGACTTTTCAAAAAGAATTCTGTTGAGCAGATAATAGCTAATCTAAAAACAAAAATCGAAGCTTATAAATCCGGAAAAGGTGAATAATGCTACGTAATTATTATCATATTATTATTCATAAAATAGTAGGAATTGCTACAAAATACCCCTTAAGGATGATTCTGTTTACAGTTGCAATCACAATTCCTACTATTTTCTTTGTTAATCAAATTACTATTGATACTAATCTGATTAAATTATTGCCGTCTGATAATCATTCCGTTAAAATGACTAAGGAACTGCAAGATAAAGTCGGTGATGGAGGGCAATTTATTGTATTATTTGAAGGTCATAATAGAGAAAAACTTATCCAAGCTGTGGAATATACTGCCCAAATAGTAAAACAATTTCCGGAAGTACGCGATGCCCAGTACAAGTACCCGGTTGACTTCGTTAGTAAATATAAATATTTACTTATTCCAAATGACTACCTAAGCGAACTTTATGACAATTTGCTCAAGAAAGAAGCCGAAGCTAATCCCTTCTCTGATAATATTATGGATACAGAGGACACTAGTAAAGTAACTCACGGACAAAAAGAAAATCAGCAAGACATGCAAATCCTTCTCCAGCAATATATGAATATGCCCGAGTATCATAGTAGCAAAGACGGGAAAATATTCGGCATACTGATACCGACTAAGGACGGATTTTCAAATCTTGGCAAAATAAAAGAATTATATAATAAAATCCAAGAAGTTACCAATCAAGCAAGTGTGAAATTCGGAGTTTGGAACGGAATTACCGGCAATCATAAGAACAAATTGATAGAATACGATAATATCAATAATGACTTGAGCATAGCTACAATTTTCTCTTTTATTTGTATTTTCCTTATCCTTCTAAATAGTTTCAGAAGCATAGGACCAATTTTAGCTGTTATTTATCCTTTAGTTTTAGGTTTGCTATGGTCTTTTGCCTTAGTACCGGTAACATTTGGCTCACTTAATTTAATCACCTCATTTCTGGTGATTATCTTGTATGGTCTGGGTATAGACTTCCCTATTCACTTGATTAAGCGATTCAATATCGAAATCCGAACTCATTCGGTAGAAGAAGCTCTGTATATATCATTTTCGGATACGGGTAAATCGGTTGTAGTCTCGGCATTGACTACTGCTGCGGGTTTCTTCATAGTAATATTCTCGAATTTCAGAGGATTTTTCGAATATGGAATTTTAAGTTCCTTAGCTATAATAATGATACTTTTGGCTATGTATATAGCTCTGCCTCCGGCTATCTATCTGCTTTGGAAATATAATAAATTAAGCAAAGTAGTTAAAGCAGACAAGAAAATATTTCTTCCTAAAAAAATCATCACGTATTCCCTATTAGCTTTGACAGCGATAGGAATATTTTTTACTATAAGAGATTTAAGCTTCGATTATTATCTTAGTAATACATCATTTAGTCATAGTAAAACTTCCGATATAGCAAAAATCAATGCTAAGAGAGACAAAGTTTATTCTGCTTCAATGAGTCCTGCTGCAATTTACGCATGCCCGAATCTTGAAACACTTGACTCGGTTAATTCCATATTAAATGCTCGTAGAAGCGAAAAGGGCACTCTGATAAATAGAGTTAGAAGTGTTAGAGATTTCGCTCCTAATGACAAAGATTATGCTGAAAGGAAAGAGCTACTTGGCGAGATGAAAGAGCTACTTCAAGGTTCTTGGACTGAAACTCTTAAAGACACAACTTTGAAAAGTCTTATCGCTGATTTTCAGCTCTGGCAAATGCCGGAGAGAGCTCCGACCGTTCAGGAATTACCACCTTTAATCAGTGATAATCTGATGGGTGTGAAAAACTCGGGCTATTTCCTTACTACCGTCTATCCGACTCAAGAACGAAAAGACGGTCGAGTAGCTATGGCTTTCACTAAGGAATTGAACTCACTCAATATACCCAATGGTGTAAAAGGTCCGGTGGGCGAGACTATCATTTACTCAGATGTACTGAACTTAGTAATTGGCGAGGCATGGTGGATAATTGTATTCGGACAGTTATTAGTATTCTTAGTAGTGCTTGCAATTCAGAGAAACATCAAAGATTCGTTAATGATGATGATGCCACTTGCAGCAGGTATGGCTCTTACATTTGGTATATTTGCAATATTCGATTTAAAAATAACATTTTTCAATATAGTCTGTATTCCTGCCTTGATGGGAATGGGCGTTGACGGCGGTATTCACTATATTAACAGATGGATTTATCGCAATAGAGACTTGCAAACTGTTCAGAATGAACTATTTGAGCCTTTGTATTCAGCATTTCTGACAGTTATATTCGGCTACGGTGGTATGATTTTCTCCAGCCATAGCGGTATTAGATCTATGGGATTAATGTCCAGTATAGGCATGACCTTGATAATGGTAGCTAATCTGATACTATTACCCGGCATATTGAGATACCTGACAAAACATAAAGGTATCAAAAAATGATAAAATATTATTTTTTTCTTTGAGGCATTTGACATCAACGACACGCTTCAGCGTGTGGATACAAGCATTATGACTAATAATAGTATTTAGAAAACACAATCCTACGCAGAGCGAATTTAGAAAATTCTAATTTATATATGATTGAAAAATCAAATATTTCGTTATCAAGAGGCTGTCTAAAAATTTGTCATTCTGAACGAAGTGAAGAATCCAGATAAAGCTAACTTACTGATAATTCTGGATTCTTCGTTACACTCCTAATGACGATATGGTGCATCAAAGTACAATTGCGTTTTTTTACACAGCTTCTTCAGTGTGGGGATACAAGCATTATGAGAAATAAGTAGTAATCTTATGGATTTATGCAGGATATTTAGATGCGGGAGCTACAAGAGGTAATTATTCCCAATTTCATTTATTATGAAATAGTTTATGATTACTAATTACAATTTATCAAAAAAATATTTAAGTTCTTGTTTTTTCTGTTTGTCTAAACTATGCCAACGAATGTTTTGAACGGCACCTTCGATAGCATAAAGCATATTGATACAAGCTGTCGGGTCAATAGATATAATGCGAATAAAAGCGGCTTCGGTTCCGATTGATTTTAGATCATGAAAGCTATTAATTCCGACAGATTCGAGGGTAGTTTGTAGTTTTGGTCCTATGTTAATCAGCTTTTCCATTATTTAGCAAGGTCACCGGTTACTTTTTTTTTAAAGATATAAGTAAATATTTCTTTATTCTGAATTGAGTATTCGACCGCAGTCCAAACAGTAATTCCGGCTAATAACAAAAGTGAGATATTTGCTATTTCAAGATTGATCAAATAACTTAACCAATGAATATTAAAAGTAAATTCAAGCATATAAAGTATTAAAATACTTGATATATAAATCATCTGAATAGAAGTCTTTACCTTTGCCGACCATGAAGTTTTTATCGGCTTTTTTATTGAATCGGCAACTACTCTGAGGTATGTAGTAAAAAAATCTCTTATTATAATAATAGAAACCAACCAAATGTTAGCAATTCCCAAAACCACAAATGCGATAAAAGCAGAACTTGTCAATACTTTGTCAGCCAGTGGGTCAAAGAAATTGCCCCACTCACTAACAGATTTAAATTTTCGAGCTAACCAGCCATCGAAGAAGTCGGTAATTGCTGCAATATGATATACTATGATAGAAGCAAAAATGTAATCAGCATTATTCTGAAGTATTAAAACGAAAAACACAGGTGATAGCACCACCCTAAGTAAACTGATTATATTTGGTAAGGTAAATTTCATAGTTTACAAATATAAACAATTAATCCGAAATAGTATAATCAATAATTGAAAGAAACTGCTCATGTTTTAATGATGCACCCCCGATTAAAGCTCCGTTCACATTCTCTATTTTAAGTATTTCTTTTGCATTATTAGCTGTTACACTACCACCGTATAATAGTAGAGTATCAGCGGCTATACTTCCGTAGATTTTAGTCAACAGCTCGCGAATAAATTTATGAGTCGTATCTATCTGCTCAATAGTAGCTGATACACCGGTACCGATTGCCCAAATAGGTTCATAAGCAATTACGATTTTATTATATTCTTCTGGGCTAATACCTTTTAAGCAATTAACAAGTTGCTCTTCGAGTACTTCGTTAGTAAGTCCGGAATTTCTCTGCTCTAACGATTCACCGATACACAAGATAGGATTTACCTGATGATTAATCAATGCTTTGGCTTTTTTGTTAATAAACTCATTATTCTCGCCAAATATTTGCCTTCTCTCCGAATGCCCAATGATTACGTAATGACAGTCGAACTGCTTTAACATCACAATAGCGATTTCGCCGGTTAAAGCACCATTTGGTTCGTAATGACAATTTTGGGCACCAAGTGAAATTTTTGAGGTTTTTATCTCTCGGCTTATTGAATCCAAATTTGTAAATGGTGGACAAATAAGTACTTTTACATTATCCGGTAATGTTCTTTTTTTCAATCCTGAAATTATATGCTTTGTAAGCTCAACTGCTTCAAATACATTTGTATTCATCTTCCAGTTGCCTGCTATTAAAAATTGCTTCATCTCTGCTCTCCTGATACTTGATATATTTTATAATTACTCAAACTCTCATCGGATTCAAAACCGTACCCTTGAAGAGTTTCTCTTGGCGATGTTATCCGAACAAATTCTTTAGAAAATAGTTTTCTTTCTTTATTTTTCCATTGTAAAACAGTAGTTTGGAGCCTGGCTCCGGTGCTGTCGGAAATCACAATCACTTGCTTACCGAAAGCCAGCATATCTTTGGTCTTGTCGTCTATTTCGACACTATCGGCAAGTAAATAACTGATTCTCTTATAGCTTGTTTTAGAAAAGAACTCCACTCGAATATTCCCATCGATAATTGTCTTAAAAAGAGAATTAAAAACCCGACCTCTATCGCCTATCAACGTAGCTTTAGTATAAGCCGAGTCAACAAACTTTATATTAAGATTAGTAGCAGTTTGGTCAGGTTCTAATTTTTCAGGCTTGCTCTGTGGAAGCTGAGGATTCGGATTAGTCCATTCAGAGCATGAAAATAAAAACATAAATATTATGATTAGCTTATGCAATAATATTCTCCTTAATAAAACTATTAAGTGTAACGAGGTTTTTGATAAATTTTTCAGCTTTATCCAAAGATAATTGTGTAGCAGCGTCGCTTCTGGCTGATTTCGGGTCGGGATGAGTCTCAAAAAACACTCCACCAATCCCCAAAGACACTGCCGAGTACGCCATAGATTCTACAAATTCTGGATAACCACCGGACTGTGCACCAATCGATGGCTGTTGCATAGAGTGAGTAGCATCATAGATTACAGGATATTCGGATTTTTTCATAGTTAGCATAGAGCGAAAATCAACGATTAAATCATGATAGCCAAAGCAGGTTCCCCTCTCGGTAATCAATATATTATTGTTTCCTGTGTTTTTAACTTTTTCGGCGGCTTTAAGCACATCTTCCGGAGCCATAAATTGAGCTTTTTTAATATTAATATATTTTCCGGTTCTGCCGGCTGCCTCTAATAGCTCAGTCTGACGAGACAAAAATGCCGGAATTTGAAATATATCTACATACGGCTCTGCCCATTTAACCTCTTCTACAGTGTGAACATCGGTCAATACCGGCACTTCAAACTCTTCCCTAATGTCGTTTAGCATTTTAATAGCTAAATCATCTCCAATACCGGTAAATGCATTGGCACTGGTTCGGTTGGCTTTTCTATAACTGGACTTAAATATAAAATTAATGTCTAATTTTGAACAAATAGAAACTAATTTCTCGGCGGTTTTCCACAGCATATCTTTGCCCTCAATTACGCAGGGACCGGCTATTATTGTAAATTTAGTACTATCAATCATTTCACACTCAATATATAATAATTTAATACACTTAAAATCATTATTCTATCAAATACTTTGCCAAAGAAATTTTAACAAATCAAATAAATCCGTTGCAAAACATATAATTTTCAATACCTATTTATTCAACCCTACGGTTAACCGTAGGGTTGATAAGCACTTAGAAGTTTGAATATTTTTGCATCTTATGTAAATTGCAAATTTCTTGTTTTTACACAGCCTCTGTAGCCGTGGGATATGTTATTATCATTATTTCATCGTAGAAATAGGGATACTATTCTTCAGTTGAAGTCTTTCCTGTCTGTTTATCTATTGGAATCGGATAGTTACCGGTAAAGCAAGCTGTGCAGTATTCAACTCCATCATCGCAAGGAACGCTTGCCATAAGAGTTTCTTCAGTTAAATAATGTAATGAATCTACTCCGATAGCTTTTCCTATTTCTTCTTCCGTATCATAGTGATTAGCTATTAACTCTTCACGGCTTGGGAAATCCATTCCGTAAAAGCAAGGATATTTAATAGGCGGAGAAGTAATACGGCAATGCAATGATTTCGGCTTGGCATCACGAATTAAATTGATAAGAGATTTTGAAGTAGTGCCACGAACTATAGAGTCATCAACCAAGCAGATATTACGATCTTCTATAACTCCCTTTACGGTATTAAACTTAACTTTTACCTTAAACTCGCGGTTGTCCTGCCCGGGAGCTATGAATGTTCTGCCTACGTAGTGGCTACGGATAAGACCGATTTCATACTCAGTCAAATTATATCTGTTGTTCACTTTAGCAAAGCCCAAAGTGCAGGTATTGGCAGAGTCAGGAACAGATATTGCACAGAGTTTCTCATTATTTTCGAGGATAATCGGAGATTCATCGGCTAAATTTTTGCCTAATTTACGTCGTACTTTATCTACATTGTGCCCGAAGATTTTACTGTCCGGTCTAGAGAAATAAATATACTCGAAGATGCAATGTTTGGCAACGGGAGTATCTTCTTGAATCTTCATAGATTTAATTACTCCGGTCTTTGCTGTGTCTTTGTCAATAATTATAATTTCATTATGCTCGACCGAGCGTACGTATTCTGCGTTAACTATATCTAAAGAGCAAGATTCGGAAGCTACTATATAAGTCCATTCTTCACCGTTCTTTTTTCTGCCGATGCAGAGCGGACGAACTCCATAAGGGTCGCGAGCGGCTACTAATGCATCTTCGGTCAGTATAACCAAAGAATAAGCACCTTTTGCAGTATTTAGTGCCTCGCGGATTTGGTCGATTTTATTTGGTTTTTTAGATCTGGCGATTAAGTGCATAAATATTTCAGAGTCGGTAGTAGTCTGAAATATTGCTCCTTCATTTCTTAATTTTTCTCTTAAACTTATAGTATTAGTAAGATTTCCATTATGAGCTAATGAGATAATACCGCTATGATAAATTATATTAAAAGGCTGAATATTTGCTAAATGAGATGAGCCCGTAGTCGAATAGCGGTTATGAGCTATTGCGGATTCACCCTTAAGTTTGTGAAATATTTCAGGATTAGAAAACACATCAAGCACTAAGCCCTCGCCTTTATGCTGGGCGAATTTCATTTTATTTTTTTCTTGATCCCAATAGAATGTCGTAATTCCGGCGGCTTCTTGCCCGCGATGTTGGAGTGCGTGTAGAGCATAATATGCTAAAACCGAAGCCTGAGGACTGTTATAAACTCCTACAATTCCACAATTGCAGAGTGGTTTATCAATTTCTTCACGATACTTTATCATAGTATCCTATGTATTTTTTGAATAATATTGTTTGGACTTCAAATTTAAGAAATATTTACCAGAAAATGAATATCATAATGAAAATTGTTTATATGCGTATGAATAATCGGAGGAAATTGGGACAGGGGCATTAAATTACAAATTTCAAATTACGAATTAAGCTCAGATATAACATAAGTTTAGATTCTTACAATGCTCGAATTAATTCATGGACTAAGTTATACAACCTGACGGCTAACCGTCAGGTTGATATGTACTTAATAGCTGTTTCAAATATCTGTACCTCTCAATTCGACCCCACGCTTAAGTGGCTGTGTAAAAACCTTATATTACTTACGTTATTCGACTAATAGCAATTACTCAAAGTTACTGATCCCCACGCTGAAGCGTGGGGTTGAATGGAATCGGAAATAATATTTGCCTTCATTTGCAACAACGTAATAGTATTTACACAGCCTCTTCAACTTGTGGATACAAACACTTATGGGAAATATAATATTAGTAAAACACTAATAATCAAGTATTTACGCATCCTCGTCAAGATGTGGTATAGATAGCAACTTCTTCCACTATCCACTATACACTATCCACCAGCAACTAACCACTATCCACCAAGAATAACTATTTAGCCCATGCACAGAGATATAATTCACTCGGATGAACCATTAAGCTATGATTTGGTAATACTCTGACAGTAAATCCCTGCTTTCCGGTATCAGGGCATTTATATAAACCTGCATAAGTATATAAATTATCCTCTGTATTGACTAATTGCAAATCATTAAAATCAGTATTAATCAGCTCATTATGATGGTCAATTGTACCGTAATATACTTGTACAATTACATCATCAGGTTTTAAAGCTCCTAATTTCACTTTTGCAGTTACATTGATTTCTTTGCCTACATAAGGTTCAACATCATGAGCAACTTGAGTCTCAACTATTTCGACATTAGCCCATTCGCTTTTAACTAAATTTTTCCATTCTTTAAACTTAGTAGCTTCACTTGCATTGTGGAAGCTCAATTTATGATAATTGTTAAGTGCAGGAATATAGAACATATTGGAATAATCTTTAATCATACGAGTACTTGAGAAATTGCCGGCAATAGTTTTTATAGAATTTTTCATATAAGAAATCCATTTTTCGGGAATTCTGGTAAATCCTTTTCTATTATAGAACATAGGAATAATAACTTTTTCTAATGTATCGTACAATTCTCCGGCTTCGACAATTTCTTGCTCTTCGTGATTGGCATATTCTTCACCGCTACCAATAGAGAAGCCGTTAGTGCCGTTATATGATTCATCCCACCACCCATCAAGAATACTGAAATTCAGAGTTCCGTTAAGACCGGCTTTCATACCGCTGGTACCGCTTGCTTCCATCGGGCGAATCGGATTATTGAGCCAAACGTCGCAGCCTTTAACCATATAGCGTGCGATAACCATGTCATAATCCTCAAGAAATACAATTTTCTTATCCAAATTATACTGGCGTACTTTCTGAATAATTGACTGAATCACCTCTTTACCGGCAGTATCGTGCGGATGTGCCTTTCCAGCAATAATTATTTGTAATGGAAAATCTTTATTATTAACGATTTTAGCAAGTCTGTCCATATCCCTAAATAGTAGAAGTGCCCTCTTATAGGTGGCAAATCTGCGTGCAAATCCTATGGTTAGAGCGTCCGGATCTAGATAGTCATTTATTTTCCCTGATTCTTCCGGTCCAAGCAAACTTTTCTGTTTCTTTTGTAAATAATCACGAGCGAAAAGGACTAAGCGAACTCTACGTCTCTGCTTTTCTCTCCATAATTCTTCGGCAGGTATGGTTTCGATTTTATCCCATAATTCTTGATTATCTCCTTCGGTTCTCCATCGAGGAGATAAGTACCTGTCAAATAAATCGGAAAATTCACGAGATAGCCAAGTCAAAGTATGTACACCATTGGTTACATGCTTAATAGGAACTTCTTGATACGGGAAGCATTTCCAAATATCTTTCCACATCTTGCGGGCTACTTCGCCATGAAGCTTACTTACTCCGTTATGGTACGTAGTCAGCCTCAAGCCGAGTATTGTCATTGAAAACTGCTCATCATTATTAAAGCCGGACATTTGACCGATAGACATGAAATAATCTCTATCTATTCCTAAAGACTCTATGTATTTTCCAAAATAATTATCCATTCTATTAATATGGAATGTCTCATTGCCTGCCGGAACAGGAGTATGAGTAGTAAATATCGAAGACATTTTTGTAATCTGCTTAGCCGAACGAAAGTCAAGATTATATTTCTGCATAATAATTCTGGTTCTCTCTAACAGAGCAAAAGCTGCATGCCCTTCATTAATATGAACAACTTCCGGCTCATAACCAAGGGCATACAAAGCACGCATACCGCCGATACCAAGCAAAATTTCTTGCTGAATACGTGTCTCGCGAGTACCGCCATATAATTGGTCTGTAATATCTCGGTATTCTTCTATTCCGTTTAAATCGATATTTGAATCAAGCAGATATAGAGATAC
This sequence comes from uncultured bacterium, assembly GCA_942493235.1. GTDB lineage: Bacteria > Bacteroidota > Ignavibacteria > Kapaibacteriales > UBA2268 > ENR-C587. The sequence continues at coordinate 3,285,366 of OW818676.1, forward strand.
TTTGCCTATTTGCAATTTCCAGACCTGAGCATAAGCTTTACCGTAAGGCAAATCGACATCAATAATCATAGGTTCGTTCTTATCATTTTTCATCAGAACTAATGCCATAGAGAAGAAATCATTATAATTATATGATTCATTCTGCCATCCGTTTTGAGTTAAATGCTGACGAAAATATCCCTGCTGATATAGTAAGCCGATACCAACCAATGGCAAACCCAAATCACTGGCTGATTTCAAATGATCGCCGGATAATATACCCAAACCTCCGGAATAATTTGGGAAGCTTTCATTAATTCCGTATTCAGTACTAAAATACGATATACATTTTACAGGCTTATCACAGACAGAGTTAAACCAAGATTTTTCAGACATGTATTTTTGAAATTTATCATAAATATAATCTAAAAATGCGATAAAATCTGCTTGCCCTGCTAAATTCTCAATTTCAGCAAGGCTTAATTTATCAATTAATAAGACCGGATTATGATTAACTTCTTCCCAAAGTTTTCTATTGACTCTGATAAAAAGCTCTTTGGCATCTGAATTCCAGCACCACCAGTAGTTATTAGCTAATTCTTTTAATTTTGCTAATTGGGGAGGTAATTTTGCTGATACTAAAAAACTATGAAGAGGCTTAAGCATAAAAATACTCCTGATTTTCTATATAAATTTGTTTGTGTCAATAATTACATAACGAAGTTACAAATTAAGAAATATTTTGAATATATATCAAAAAAACTTTTTAAACAGTAAAAAAGTTCAGTCAATGATGATTGTCTGGTTGCGGAGATTAGTAGTTGGTTATTATTGTAAATAGTGTATTATTCTCAGCTACAAATCACCCCACACAGAATCAAGAACTGAGCTGAATAATTTCCCTCTTCTCTATGTCCCCGATTCCGGATTAGAGTCATACTCACTGAATTGAGTATAGTAGGCATTGCCATTGCCATTGATATGGTTTAATTTCTACATTCAGCTTCATAATAAATAACAAATTCGCTAATTACTAAAATATTTTAAAATCAAAACAATATTTTTGAATTAAAGAAAATATTACTTAATTTGAGTTTTGTTATTTTAACTTCTAAGATGTTGATATGGATCAAGAAATTGAAATATTTGACCAGTACAATATACGCCGTCATTATGATAATGAAAATAATATTTGGTTATTTTCTGTTATTGACATTATTCGAGCTTTAATTGAGCAACCTGATTATCAAAAAGCACGTAAGTATTGGAATAAATTGTCAGAACGACTAAAAAAAGAAGGCAATGAGTCGGTGTCAAAATTTCACCGACTGAAACTACCTGCTCAAGATGGTAAGAAATATCTTACAGATGTAGCTGATGCTGAAACTTTGCTTAGATTAATACAGTCTGTACCAAGCCCAAAAGCAGAACCTATCAAACTGTGGTTAGCAAAAGTAGCTTACGAAAGAATGCAGGAGTTAGCTGAACCCGAGCTTTCACTAAATCGTGCCAGAGAAAATTGGCAAAAACACGGCAGAAGTACTAAATGGATTCAGCAGAGAATGCTTGGACAGGAAACACGTAATAAATTAACAGATTACTGGAAAACCCACGAAATTATTGAAGGTAAAGAATACGCAATTCTGACGAATATTATACATCAAGAGTGGACGAATTTAACTATTAAAGAACATAAAGATTTAAAAGGTTTGAACAATCAAAATCTAAGGGACCACATGAGTGAAGCTGAATTAATATTTACTGCTTTAGCTGAACTTTCTACACGACAAATCGCCGAAACAAATAATGCAATTGGGATGCCTGAGAACAAAAGAGCAAGTAAAGCCGGTGGGAAAATTGCAAAACAAGCTCGAAAAGAACTTGAAGCTAAAACCGGTAAATCTGTAGTTACTAACATGAATTTTTTACCTGAACAGACTGATGAGCTTCAATTAGAAAATTAACGACATCACCGGATTTGACCAAAAGTTAAATATGGACTCATAACGAGATACTTAGCCCTTACTCTACCAGCTGCCCAGAGTAGGGACGTACCCCATAAATAGAGTATAGTAGGCATTGCCATCGCCGACGATGTGGTTTAATTTATTTCCAAAAAACAAAACTTAAATAATAGTTAGTGATTCTATATCCAAACTATTAATAAAGTCGATAAGTTCTTTGCTCTTATTACTTGCGGCATCCCAAACTATTATATAATCAACACCAAAATACTCATGGATTAGTTTATCCCTCATTCCTGATACGGCACGCCAATTTATAATAGAGTAAAATGATTTAAAATCAGGGGATAGTTTTTTGCTTGCTTCTCCGATAATTTCTATACTTCTTGAAAAAGCACGTTTTAAAATCGGGTCTGAAATAAATGATTCGTAGGTATTTATTTGAGAATTTGAATATAAAAATTCGGATTCTTCAAGTATATATTTAAGCAATATCTTATCTTTTTCAGACATAGATGATTTCTTTTTTTATCATATTATAAAAATCAGACGAAACTGATTCTCTTGTAAGTAAATCCACTTTTTTACCGAATAACTCCTCAAGAAAGAAACAAATATTCATAAAATTATCAAATGTTTTTTTTTCGGTTTGAACTTCTATCATTAAATCAATGTCGCTTTTTACAGTATTTTCTTTACGAGCATACGAACCGAATAGGGCGATTTTATAAGCCCCCAGCTTTTCGATTTCATGCTTGTTGTTTCTTAAAACCTCTAAAACAGTGTCTCTATTCATAACCCATCCATTTTAATACTGTAAGCTAAACGTTTAAAATATCGAATAATTGTAATAATGAATTATAAGAGTTTCAAAATTATAAATTGATACTTGTTTGACTCTGGAGCCACTACTCAATTATTTCTTACAAAGAATAGAATAACTAAAATAACATTTAAAATATTGTTTATTTATTTCAATCTGTCAGATATGATTAACTATTTGTAGGAACGTATATTTGATGAGTAGTGTTGCATAGAATTTAGTACTTTACAAAATTCTTTATTTTGAAATTTAGTCTTAAATTGGTATATTATATTACTTTTTGTATAATAATTAAATAGAGATATGACCGAAATTACCAGTATTAAGAGGAATGACTACATTATTTTAAGTATTAATGGAAGAATCGACGGTTCGAGCTCTTTTGATTTGGATTCTGCTTTCGCAGATTTAACTTCAAAAGACACTCGAAGAATTATTGTTGATTTTACTAATGTTAATTACCTAAGTAGTGCCGGAATAAGAGTTTTTGTTAATTATCAGAAAAAACTTAAAAAAATCGATGGCGAGATAATGCTTCATTCTATGAATCCTATAGTCGATGAAGTATTTAAGCTCAGCGGATTAAAGAGTGTATTTAAAGTTATTACTGATGAAGATGAGTTCAATTCACTTTTCTCTGACGGAATAAGCGTATCAGAAAGAAAATTATTAGAATTCGGTTCAATTAAATATGAAGAAATTGATTTTACAAACGGTGAGAAATCAAAATTTAAAATCATAGCTCCACCAAGTAAATTAAACAGCTCATCATTTACTGTAGAAGATGTAAAAGAAGTGAATTCATCAGAACTTAAATTCTCGAATGGGCTTGCTGCTATCGGCGATGAATACGATGATTACAAGTTATTATTCGGAGAAAGTCTATCTGTAGAGAATCATTTCTTCACCTTTCCGGCTGTAAAAAATCCGATGGTTGACTTTATGAATAATATTGATAAAAGCTCCAATTTTCAAAGTAAATTTTTCTATGGTTACAGTTGGAGTGGCGACTATACTAAGATTATTAAAATCGATAGTTCAGATGAATCTTTTGAATTAAATGAAATTGTAGATTTAATCAAGAGTAGCACCAAATCTAATATTATCGGAATTACTATATTAGCCGAAAGTGCCGGTCTGCTCGGTATGAATATAAAAAAAGTACCTATAATCGAAAATCAGCCTGTCGATAAAGAAATATTCTCAACAAATAATTTCTATGACTGGTTCGACTTCCCGATTGAGCATACTAATATTGGTGCGATTACTCTATCGGCTGGGTTGATCTGTAAAGATTTCGATAATTTAAATGAAGATTTAAAGCATATTTTCACTAAAGAATCAAGCTTTCATATTCATTCCGTAATATTCGAAAACGGACTAATCAGCCGAAATACAGATGAATTTAAAAACGAAATAAACAGAATAGTTACCGAATGTGAACCGATAAAAATTCAACATTTACTAAACAAGACCAAGCTGAAAAACATAATGCTCGGTATTATAGAAATGGAGTCATAGTATGGAATTATGGATAGGTGCCGTAAATCTTGGCTTTTTATACTTTTTTATAGCTATCGGATGCTATATCACTTATAAAATTTATGACTTCGCAGACATCACCGTGGATAGTAGTTATACTACCGGCGGGGCAATATCGGCAGTATTAATTATCAACGGAGTAAATCCGTTTCTATCACTTCTCGCTGCTTTTAGTGGCGGATTAATCGCCGGAGCAGCAACAGGAATAATACATACGAAGTTTAAAATAAATGGATTATTAGCTGGTATCTTGGTAATGACCGGTCTCTATTCGGTTAATTTGCGGATTATGGATAGGTCAAATATCCCACTTCTAAATACACCGTCTATTGTCTCATTTTTTGATAAATTCAATCCGGGCTGGAATTCCGAATTATGGTTAATGGTATGTTTTGGCTCGATAATACTTGTCTCATGGCTTATAATTTCTGTTTTCTTTAAAACTGATTTCGGTCTATTTATGCGTGCGACAGGCAATAACGAGACTATGGTCTCTGCCAATGGTGTAAATATTAATTCAATGAAGATATTTGGCATATCGCTTGCCAATGGTCTGAGTGCATTATCCGGCGGATTAGTGGCTCAATATCAAGGCTTTGCCGATATAGGAATGGGCGTTGGGTCAATTGTATTTTCTATGGCAGCAGTAATAATCGGCGATGCTATGTTTAAGAGTCGCTCAATATTAGTAAAGGTTTTAAGCGTAATTATTGGTTCAATTCTATTTAGATTGATGGTAGCCTTAGCATTAGATATAGGATTAAATCCAAATGACTTAAAGCTTATTACAGCGGTATTCGTATTTTTCACACTTGTAGCATCTAAATCATTCTCAAATTTGAATCTGAATAAGATGATAGATACCGAAAAAATAAAAAAACATTATAAAAAGATATTGTTGTTATTATTGCTTTTAATTATCGGAATTTTAGCTTATAATTTTGCCGATAAAATAATACCCGGAAAAACACAGAAAATGGTAAAAATTGGTATTATTCTCGGTAATGATAGCGAAATGCTTACTGATACCGAAAAAGGCTTTAGAGAACAACTGAAAAAATTAGGATATATTGACGGGCAGAATTGTCAAATAATTATGCAAAATGCAAACGGTGATATTCCAACTGTGTCTATGATTATCAATAACTTTTTAAATCAAGACGTTGATATTTTCGTTCCAATTTCTACTGTTTGCACTCAAGCCGCAGCTAAATTAATTAAAGAAAAACCTGTTGTATTTGCCACTGTTGCTAATCCGTTTATACTCGGAGTTGGTAAATCAGATAATGACCATCCTGCTAACATAACAGGTGTTTACGGTTTAGCACCGATTGAACCGATATTAAAATCCGCATCCAAGTTTTTTAATAAAGACTTTACAGTCGGAGTATTGTGGAATCCGGCATTTCCAAATTCTGTGCATAATGTTGACCTACTCAAGAAAAAAGCCGAAGAATTAGGGAATGTAAAAGTACTGGGGGCTACAATCACCGGCACAGCAGATGTATATCAAGCCGCCCAATCATTAGTTAACAGAAAAGTAGATTGCTTCATATTAGTTCCTGACATTCAGATATATTCATCTTTTGAGGCGATATATAAAGCGGCAAAAGTCAAAAATGTGCCGATATTTACCTGTGATGTAGAAAGCCTTGGTAGAGGTGCACTTATGGTTTATGGGTTCAAATATTCAGTCAGTGGCAAGCAAGCAGCTATTATCGTTGATGACATTATTAAAGGCAAATCACCAAAAAATATTCCGTATCAAAAATACAAAGTTGTTACTAAAGGAATTGATTTTGATGTAGCTAAAGCTATGAATATTCAAATTCCCGAAGAAGTATCTAAAGAATTAAATGCAAAAGTAGAAAATGGTAATATTATTGATATGGGTGCCGATTTAGACGACAATCAATCATCAATTAAAAAAGTAGCGGTCTTCCAATTTGCTGATACTGAAATATTAAATATGGCTACAAAAGGGATAATTGACCAATTAGATAATACCGGTACTACTAAGAAATATAAATTAAAAATCGACAAGTTCAATGCCCAAAGTGATTTCAATAATGCCCAATTGATGGCAAAAAGCTTTATGTCGAACAATTATGATTATATTCTTACTGTATCAACTATTAGTTTACAAGCTGTAGCTAATAATAATTCAAAGAGATTACCTCATGTTTTCTGCTGCGTTACAGACCCGATGATAGCAGGAGTTTGCAGATCATTTACCGATAAACCTGCATATTTAACCGGTATAGCTACCCCTCAACCGGTAGAAAAGACAATTGAGCTAATGCGTAAGATTTTACCAAATGCAAAAAAAGTCGGTATAATATGGAATTCGAGCGAGGCTAATTCTAAGTTTTGCACTGAATCAGCAAGAAAAGCATGTAAAAATTTCGGATTTACTTTATATGAAAAAACTATTGCCAATGTTAATGAAGTAGAAGATGCTCAAAAAGCTTTAGTTAAAAGTGGAATTGATGTATTTTTAACTTCTGGAGATGTTACTGTATCTCAGGCTGTTAGCTCAATTGCAAAATATATGAGAAAAAGTAAGATTCCGTTTTTCTCTAATACTCCATCGGATTGTAAATTAGGCTCTCTATTATCTCAAGGAGCAGATTATTTAATTGTAGGTAATAATTGTGCAAATATACTTATTGACATTTTAAATGGTAAAAATATAACAGATTATCCCATTTCAAAATTTGTTCCTGACATTTATAATGTAAATTTACAAATAGCAAAAGAATTAGGAATTAAAATCCCTGACGATATAATCAAAAATGCAAAAGAAGTAATAAGGTGATAAAATGATAAAAATAGAAAATTTAAATAAAACATTCAATAAGGGAACCATTAACGAGGTCTATGCACTTAAAAACATCAATTTGCATATATCCGAAGGGGATTTTGTAACAATTATCGGTACTAATGGTTCAGGAAAATCTACACTTCTTAACGCAATTGCCGGTAGTTTTCTGCCGGATACTGGTAAAATTATAATTAATAATGAAAACTTTACCAAAAAGCCGGATTATAAAAGAGCAAAATTTATCTCACGCGTCTTTCAGAATCCATATAGCGGAACTGCTCCTGAAATGACAATAGCTGAAAATCTACTGATTGCATATCACCGCTCTAAACATATATTCCCTAAAATAAGCCTAAAAGGTAATTTAGTTAAATTCTTCCGTGAAGAAATTACTCAATTAGAAATGCAATTAGAAGACAGATTAGATAATATTATAGGTAGCCTATCCGGTGGTCAGAGGCAAGCTATCACTCTTTTGATGTCCACCATTATCAAGCCCAAAGTATTGCTATTAGACGAACATACAGCGGCATTAGACCCAAAGACCGCATCACAGGTAATCAAACTGACTAAACGATTTGTTCAGGCAGATAATTTGACTACGATTATGATAACTCACTCTATGCAGCAAGCTCTCGAATTGGGCAATAAAACTATTATGATGTATAAAGGTGAAATAATTGACTCTCTTAACGAAAGAGAAAAAAAGAAATTGACTGTAAACGACTTACTTAATAAATTCGCGGATTTACGTAAGAAAGAAAAAGTAACAGATGACCTGATAGGTGATCTAAGGAAAGAATACTTGTAATATATTTTATATCTTTTACAATTTGATAGTATAATTAAATATTGTTTTTACTTACGGCTCAAGTAACTGCGTAAAAACCGAAATATTGTAATTTATAAAAGATTTGAAAATCTAATGATTTCGCATCAAAAGACTGTCTAAAATTAATAGTATTCCCAAATCGTCATTAACAGCGTAACGAAGAATCCAGAATTATCAACATTTAGCTTTGTCTGGATTCTTCAATCGTTCAAAATGACAAATTTTATGCAGGCTCTTGAATTAAGGAAATTTGTATTATTCAGGTATTTACGTAGGCTCCTCAACCACCGGAACGAGAAATATTGAATTTATCCAATTTCATGTAGAAAATGATATAATATTATTAGTTACTTGTAAAACGACAAAATATAATGTAAATTTGCTGTTTATTTACATTTTGAATTAATTAAAAATGGTGAATTCCGAAGAACTCAAATTAACAGTTAACTTAAACGAAAGCAAAAATAAAAAGAGGTTTTCGCCACTTTTCTATATATCCGAAAAATTAAAGAAAGCATTCCGTAACGAGTTCGTTCTACGAGACGGATTAAAGCTTGTGATTAATGAATATAATATAAAAAAACAAAAGTTACTTAAATTCGAGATAGAGAAACCTCCTTTAGAATTTATCTATTGTTTGTCGGGAGAATTTAGGGTAAGTATTAATTCGGATAATATCAACGAAGAAATATTTTTTAAAAAAGGTATGAATGCACTTTTTTATTATCCTAAATCAAAAGGAGAAATAATTGCTTATGCTGCCGAGCCGATAAAAATTATTTCACTGCATATTTCGCCTACATTTTTAAAATCATTTATAGATGACGATACCGGCGAACTGCCCGACGATTTATTGAAAATATTGAGTGGTCAGAATGATATTTCTTTTGCATTTTTCCATTTATTAAATGTCGAAATGCTCAATGCCGCAAATTCAATCGTTAACTCCGATTATAAAAACATAGCAAATAGTATTTTACTAGAAGCAAAAGCTTTGGAATTGATTTCTCTGCATTTATCGCAGGTATATGAATTATATTCAAATAAGCCGATTGTAGATAAGCATCTTAACGAATTGGTTGATAATGTAAAAAAATACTTGAATGACAATCTATGCTCACCGCCTTCAATTATACAATTATCTGAAATGTTTAAAATCACGCATACTAAATTAAATCAAGCATTTAAATCCATACTCGGCAAAACAGTATTTGAATACCTGCGTGATTACAGGCTTGAATATTCCAAAGATTTACTAAGCGGATCAAAGTATAACATTACCGAAATTTCGTTTATGGCAGGCTGGAGTTCTCCGGCTCATTTCTCCCGTGAGTTTAAAAATAAATATGGTATCAATCCTAAAAAGTGGAAGAGATAATTTATCATTATAAACTCATCAAACAAACCGTTTTGCTAATCAGCTAAATTTCCGTAAATTGCTTTCTTATATTTTTTAATATAAATATTAATGAAATGATATAGATGAAAAAGATATTATGGTCAATTCCGGCAATAATTCTAACGATAGTGCTTTTTATATTATCTAATGTAGAATATTCGATTGTACCGGAGTTAAGTCTGACATTTGTCGATAAAATTGCTCATTTTATTGCATTTTTTGTATATACGGTTTTTGTAATTATCGCAATTGCTCCTTATGCTTCGTCAAAAAGAAAATTGATTAAATTGTCAATCGCTTGGAGTGCTTTCTATGGTGTTTTCGATGAAGTCCATCAGTACTATGTTCCGGGTAGAGATTGCAATATTTATGATTGGTTTGCTGATTTAGCCGGAGTGATATTGGCGATTGTATTATTAAAGCATATTTTAAAACTAAAGAATAAAATCGGCATATCATTTTCAAAAGAAAAAGCACCAACTAATTGACCTTGTAAATTCAAATAAATAAAAATATAATATAAACAAATGAAAAATATGGAAAATAAATTCTTCAAAATCGAGAAAAACTGTCCCGATACATTAGCTCGAGCCGGGGTAGTCAAAACCGACCACAGTGAGATATTGACTCCTGTGTTTATGCCGGTTGGTACTCAAGGTACCGTGAAAGCAGTATATCAGGAAACATTGAATAAATTAGACACACGAATAATACTCGGCAATACATATCACTTATACTTACGACCCGGCGACGAATTAATCAATCAGTTCGGTGGTCTGCATAAGTTTATGAATTGGCAGGGAAGTATTTTAACCGATAGTGGCGGTTATCAAGTGTTTTCATTGAAAGAATTACGTAAATTAACTAAAGACGGTTATAAATTCTCATCTCATATTGACGGCTCCAAGCATTTATTCAGTCCTGAGAAGGTAATTGAAATTCAGAGAAATCTTGGCTCAGATATCGTGATGGTATTAGACGAATGCACTCCGTATCCGGCAACAGTCGAGGAAGCGATTAAATCAATAGAACTTTCAAAGCATTGGGCAGAACGCAGTAAAATTGCTTTTGCTGCAAGCGAACCTCTATACGGTCATCGACAATTTCTGTTCGGAATCGGGCAAGGCTCTATGTATCCCGAGTTAAGAAAGCAATATATTAATTCAATGGTCGAAATAGGCTTCGACGGCTATGCTATCGGCGGATTATCGGTCGGCGAGCCTACTCAAATGATGTATGATACTCTCGACGTATGCACGGAGATAATGCCAAAGGATAAACCGAGGTATTTAATGGGAGTGGGTACTCCTCAAAATATTTTAGAAGGAATCGAGCGAGGAGTCGATATGTTCGACTGTGTAATGCCAACTCGTAATGCCCGCAATGGGCAATTATTCACTACACGCGGTAAAATCAATATACGAAATGCAAAATATAAATATTCTGATGAAGTAATTGATAAGAATATTGATACTTACGCAAGCAAGAATTTCTCTTTGGGATATTTAAGGCATTTGTTTAATGTAGATGAAATATTGGGATTGATGATAGCCTCTGAGCATAATATCGCATTTTATTTATGGCTTGCCCGTACCGCTCGTGAAAAAATACTTTCGGGTGAGTTTCGTCAATGGAAACGTCAATTTTTAGAATTGTACGAAAATAATAAAGATAATTAATTATATATTTGAAAAATTTACATTTAAGGAAATTCGATATGTTAAAAGCATTAGTATTTTTACTCTCTGCAAGCTCAATGTTTGCTATGGCAGGTCCGGCTGCAGGTCAAGACGGTGGTAGTTCAATGATAATGACTTTCGTTATGTTTGGTGCTATTATATTAATTATGTATTTTTTAATGATTAGACCGCAACAGAAGCGTCAAAAAGAGCATCAGAATATGCTTAATAATTTGAAAAAAGGCGACAGAGTTATTACTTCTGCCGGTATGCACGGAACTATAAAAGATATAGACGGTAATACTATGCAGATTCAAATTGCCGATAATGTAGTTATTAAATTCGACAAAAGTGCGGTAGTAGGGAAAGAAGCTTAAATCCAATGCGACAGATGAACACAACAGAAGAAGCTTTAATAGATTTAGCCGCCGGCAAATGTATTATAGTAATGGATGACGAAGACCGTGAAAATGAAGGCGATGTAGTAGTAGCCGGTCAGTTCTGCACTCCGGAAGTAATTAATTTTATGGCTACTTACGGTAAAGGCTTAATTTGTACTTCTTTAACAAAAGAAAGAGCCGAAGAGCTTGATTTTCATCCGATGGTAGAGAATAGATCAGCTCTGCATGGTACTAATTTTACTGTGTCTGTTGATTATAAATACGGCACCACTACCGGTATCTCTGCTGCCGACAGGTCTAAAACTATTATGGCTATGGTCGATAAAAATACCAAACCTGAAGATTTCGGTCGTCCCGGGCATGTGTTCCCGATGATTGGAGTTGACGGCGGAGTATTACGCAGAGCAGGGCATACTGAAGCTTCTATTGACTATATGAGATTAGCAGGGCTTAATCCGATTGGAGTAGTCTGCGAAATAATGAAAGAAGACGGGACTATGGCTCGCCGTCCGGACTTAGAAATATTTGCCGATGAGCATAATTTAAAAATCACTACAATTAAGCAATTAATTGCTTATAGATTTCAAAATGAATGCTTGGTAAAAACTATTACCGAGACTAATTTGCCAACTTTATTCGGTGATTTCAAGCTTAAAGTATTTGAAAATCGCATTGACGGAAAAGACCATCTTGCCTTGGTTAAGGGCGAGTGGACATCTGAAGAAAGTATTCCGGTTCGCGTTCATTCCGAATGCTTAACCGGCGATGTACTCGGTTCTAAAAGATGTGACTGCCGCGACCAGCTTCATTCAGCCCTTAGGATGATTGAAAAAAACGGCAAAGGTGTTCTATTATATATGCGTCAAGAAGGCAGAGGCATTGGCTTGGTTAATAAAATCAAAGCTTATGCTCTTCAAGAAAAGGGATTGGATACTGTAGAAGCAAATGAGCATCTTGGTTTCCCGGCAGACCCACGCGATTATGGAATAGGTGCCCAAATGCTGGTAGAGCTTGGCGTTAAAAAAATGAAGTTGATAACTAATAATCCTCAGAAAAGAGTTGGTCTCGAAAGCTATGGATTAGAAGTAACCGAGCAAATTGCTATCGAGATAGAGCCTAATGATCATAATTTTGAATATTTAAAAACAAAGCAAGACAAGATGGGGCATTTACTGCATATTATGGTAAATGAGTAAAATTTGTTTTGATTTTTGATTTTTAATTTCGTATATTTATATATTCTGAAATGACAAAAATAAAGCCGTTAGTTTTAATGGCTTTATTTTTTATTTTATTTGAAATAATATTTTAAAAACATAAAGGAGTCTAAAATGTCCGATGTAGTTTATATGACTGTAGAAGCAGTGAGAGAAATAGAACTTGAAGCGTTGGAGCTGAAAACAAAAGGTAGGAAAGAAGCTGCACAGAAATTGGCAGAAGCTCGCTCTCACGGTGATTTATCTGAAAATGCCGAATATGATGCCGCTAAGCATTCTCAGGAATTACTTGAAATTAGAATTTCTAAGCTCGAGAGAACTCTAAGTAGAGTTGAAGTAATCAAAGCCGAAGATTTACCAAACGACAAAGTATATATTCTTACGAAAGTAAAGTTACTTAATAAAAAGAATAATGCGATACTCGATTATCAATTAGTTTCTCCTGAAGAAGCCGATTACGAAAAAAGGAAGATTTCAGTTGATTCTCCAATTGGTAAAGCTTTAATGGGTAAGAAGATTGGTGAAATCGCCGAAATATCTGCTCCGGCCGGAAAAACACAATACGAAGTATTAGAAATTTCAAAATAATTATTTTCAAGGGATGCGTTTTTGTATCCCTTTTTTATTGGTAATATATAATATATTAATTGAATATTATGAAAATTGAACGATTATTAGCCATAACAATAATTCTTTTGAATAATAAAAAAATTACCGCTCAAGAACTTTCCGCTAAGTTTGATGTTTCCCTGCGTACTATTTATCGTGATATTGAGTCTATTAATAATTCGGGTATCCCGATTATTTCATTTCCGGGTAATAACGGCGGATTTGGAATATTAGACACTTTCAAATTAGATAAACATATTTTTACCGATGATGATATTAGTTCAGTACTTTCTACTCTTAAAGGAGTTTCTAATTCCCTTGGAGAATCATTTCTTGGGTCTGCACTTGAGAAATTAGTTAATATTGGAATTAGCCGTAATTCCAATACTCTTGAGAATTTAGAAGAGAAATTCGTTATTGACTTTATGCCAATGGGCTATACTCACAGGCAGAAAGAAGTATTTCAATCAATTCTATATGCCTTGAATAATTCACTCCTGCTTAATATTGAGTATTCTAATGCTAAAAGTGAAATCAGTAGTAGGCAAATCGAACCTATGACTTTAGTATTTAAAGCTTATGCTTGGTACTTATTTGCATTTTGCAGATTAAAGAATGAATGTCGGTTTTTTAAGCTTTCGAGAATTTCTAATCCTATAACCGAAATATCGAAATTTGAAAGAAGACCATTTAAATACTCGGACTTTGAACAAAAAGCTGTTTCCATTACCGATATTACTACAATTACTTTGAAATTTTCAAAAATTATGAAGTTTAGAGTAGAGGATTACTTTACTAATGATAATATCGAATATTTAGCTGATGGTACTATGCTGGTTACAATTAATTGGAAAATTGACGATTGGGTATATGGCTATATATTGAGTTTTGCCGATGAAGTCGAAGTTATATCCCCTGCTTATCTTAAAGAAAAAATTATAGAAAAATCAAAAAAAATATTTAATTCCTACCAAAGTTGACATACTGCTGTCAAACCACTGCCGTATTTTTGCATTCGTAATTATTGATTAACATTATGAAAGAGTTGAAATGGAAAAGAATTATCAAATCACTACGATTGACAAAGAAATACTTATTGCCGGAGCTACAATAAGAACCACAAATGCTAATGGAAAAAGTATCAAAGACCACACTGACTTTTGGAAACGATTTTATGAAGAAAATATCATGTCTAAAATTCCCAATATTATTGACCCGAATTATGCTTATGGAGTTTATACAAATTATGAAACTGATTATACGGGTGAATATGATTTTACTATCGGTTATGAAGTTAATTCTACGGATAATATTCCGAACGATATTACTGTAATCAGAATACCGATTAGAAATTATGCTCTATTTGAAATTAAAGAACCCATAGATTTGTACAAGAAAATCGGTATGTTATGGAAATGTATTTGGTCAGCAGATATAAAAAGAAAATATGCTATTGATTTTGAAATTTATGATAATTCCAGTATATTTACGGTTAATCCTAATGTAAAGATTTTTATTTCAATATAAATAAAGTGAGTAAATTATGTCCAAAACAAATTTTTGCCAAAGTTGTATGATGCCATTAAATAAAGATCCTAAAAAGGGCGGAACTAATAAAGACAATAGTATCAGCGATAAATATTGTAGCTATTGTTATAGCGACGGCGAGTTTTTACAGAAAAACGTTAGTGCAGACGAAATGCGTGAATTCGTAGTCAATAAGATGAAAGAAATGGGCTATCCTCGTTTCATTGGTAAATTTATGACTATGGGGTTTAACAAATTAGAACGCTGGAGATAATATTAGGCTCTTGGTTAGAAGCCTGATCAAAAAAAGAAATATTTGAGATTAATGAGTTACATAAAATACTAAAAAATGTGGCTTTTATATAATATAAAAATCCAAAATAGTACATGTAAAGAGGCTGTCACAAATTTGTCATTTTGAACGATTGAAGAATCCAGACAAAGCTAACTTATTGTTATTTCTGGGTTCTTCGTTGTACTCAGAATGACGATATGACAAAATTATAAATTTTAGACAGCCCATTGTATTACGAATTAATGAATGAATTCAATCTTTGCAAAAAGCTTACTTTATTGATTTAATAAACGAATACTTCTTTAGTTTTGTAATATAATGATTATACTGCTCGATGTCTTTAATTTCTAATGATAATTCAAGACAGTCGAACTGCTTACTGAGAGCTTTTTTCTCTGTAGATAGGATATTGATTTTATCGGACTGGGCAGACTCTACTGCGGCAGTAAATAATTTATTAAAATCAATTCCGAATACCCGCACTTTAATTGATTGCAAATTTGATTTATTAGACCAAGTAGCCGGTTTAAGTCGCGATTCATCTAATAATCCGTTTAAATAATAAATACATTTCTGTGAATGTACCTTTATACCGGTTTTTTGTGTTACATAAGCAATAATTGGTTCACCTTTAATCGGATTACAACACTTTGCAAGCTTAGTCTCAATATTGGTCAAACCTTCAACATTAATTTGCATCTCAGCGGCAGCTTTTTGCTTTCTATCTAACTGCTTAATTTCACGTTTTTTATGCTCAAATGCAGTTGGATAAAGCTTCCTTAATAAAGTAAGAGATAGCTTTAGTGAATTAATTCCAATAGCAGAATAGAAATCGTCGGGCGATTTATATCCGATTTTGCTTAAATTCTGCTTAAATGCGGTTTCGTCTTCAAAACCTGCGATTTTATGACGATTCGATTTTTTGAAGCGTTCCCATGCTCTTTTACCGTCAGATAATAATTGCTCGGTCTCGTTTTTCTTTATCCATTGAATTAATTTTGAGCGGGCAGAAGGAGATTTCAAAAAAAGCAACCAATCACGAGACGGTTTCGTGTTTTTATTAGTAATTACTTCTACAACATCGCCGGTATTAAGTACAGTTTTTAACTTGACAAACTTACTATTTACTCTGCCGCCTGTACAGTGTAGAAATACATCGCTGTGAATACTGAAAGCGAAATCAAGTAAGGTAGAGCCTTCGGCTAAAGTTTTAATTTCACCCTTTGGAGTTAGTATATGAATATAGTTACGTTTAGCTTCGGACTTCAGTAGCTCGTCTAATGCAGACGGATTAGAGAAATATTCATCATTTTCTAAGAATTCTTTTAAGCGGGCTATCCACGATTCATCAGCATTTGTCTTTTCTTTATATGCCCAGTGAGCGGCAGAACCATATTCGGCTTCTTTGTGCATTTCCTCGGTTCGGATTTGAATTTCAAATTTATCACCGTTATTAGTGATGACCGTAGTCTGAATTGAGCGGTATCCGTTTGGCTTGGGGAAAGTAACCCAGTCACGGAATCTATTCTCAATAGGTATCCAATTCCTGTGAGCTATTCCGAGGCATAGATAGCAGTCATCAATCTTTTGAGTAATAATTCTCAGTGCCATCAAGTCGAATATCTCATCTAATTCAATTGATTTGTTTTTCAATTTTTTAAATATTGAATATGGACGTTTTACTCGATATTGAATATCTGCTGTGATATTATTTTGTGCTAACTGCTCGCGAACAATTTCCGCCATAGCTTTAAGCTTACTCTCATAAAATTTTCTTTTTTTCTCAATAGCATTATCTAATTTGACAAAATCATCGTGATATAAAACCTTGAAAGCTATATCTTCAATCTGGTTGTAAATTTGCCTAATTCCAAGCCTATGAGCAATAGGAGCGTATAATCCGAGGCATTCGTCAGCTAATTGAGATAATTCGTCGCTATCGGTTTTATTTGCGATTTTTAAAGCGGTCAATCGTTCGTATAGCTTCACGATAATTAGCTTCAAGTCGTTAGTCAATTCTATGAATATATTACGAAGTGCCATAATCCGCTTCGTACCGGTCGGCACACTGATTGAACTAATACGTCTGAAAAGCTCGATTTTTGATAAAATCCTATCACTGAAATTATCTTTAATATATTTGTTTTTGTCTTGATTAAGTTCCTTAATCGATTGTAAATATGCTACAGTTAAGGAGTCTGTATCTAAGCTAATGGATTGCAATTCTTGGATTAATAATTCTGAAAATTCAATTTCTTCCGGCAGTAAAATGGGTTTTGATAACGCTCTAATATTTTCTATTTGCTCATTCATTTGATTTCCGAATTGTGTTCAACAATTGTGTTCAATAGTATTGACAGTAGTAAATTAGAATTATTAGTGACGAACGTATCTAATTTTAAATATATAAGGTCTAAATTATTATCTTTGAACTTAAATAAATGCTTGCACATTTTAACGGCATCTTTTTCAGTAGTGATTATTGTATTTATCTTGTTTTTAACAGAATAATCAATTATAGAATTAATTTCGGAATCACAATATTTATGATGATCGCTAAAACAGAAATGTTTGCTGATATTTACATCATACTCAGCTAAAGAATTATTAAAATTCTGATTTTTCGCGATTCCCGAAAATGCTGTGATTTTTATACTTTTATCTATTTTAAATTCGGAATTATTTTCAACAGAATAAAACCCGACGGCTTTGTTGATATTTCTAACAACTAACTTGTTTAATATGTATTTATCTAATATTGAATAATCTTTTATGTTTTCATTTATTACTACAATATCTGCACGTTTCAGAGCAGAAAACGTCTCCCTTAATCGTCCTTTAGGAATCAGAAATGGCTTATTAATAGTTTCATTGTCGATTAGGACTATGTCAATATCGCGGTGTAGAAATCTATGCTGAAAGCCATCATCGACTAAAATGCAGTCAACGTTGAAATTTTTCTCAACTATTTGAGCGGCTAAATACTTTTTGCAATGAGTAACTATCGGTATATGCAGGTTATTAGCAAGCATAATCATTTCATCACCGGCTGAATCGGAATCGGCAATTATACTATTATTATCGCAGACAATTACTCCATCTGTTTTATTGCTTTTATATCCTCTACTGATAATAGCCGGTTGTACTCCGTTATCTATTAGTAACTTAGCCAAATACATAGTAAAGGGAGTCTTACCGGTTCCGCCTGCCGATAGATTACCTATACTAATAACCGGAATTTTTGCTTTATAGATAGGAATAAGCCCTCGGTCAAATTTATTATTTCTACGTTTGACAAAATATCCGAAAATATTTGACAGTAAACTAAGCATTCATTAGACTTTGTATATTTTGAATAATGTAATTTATCTCTTCTCTTGAAGAATCCGCCGGAATATTTATAGTATCAGACAATGTAATCTCGCATTTTGCAAAGGGATAAGGAAATTGAAATTTATCCCAGCTTCGGGAAAATTGTTTTTTTGAATAAATTTTTACTTTTGTAAATATAATTGGTACCCTTGCTCTTGAAGCGGCAACTACAGCTCCGGGCTTAAATTCGTAAATCGGACCTTTGGGACCATCTGGAGTAATTAATAGATAGGATTTTACGGCATTGGCAACTATCTGCTCTAATACTTCTTTACCGCCTTTAGATGAAGAGCCACGAAGCAATGTAAATCCCCATTTCTCTAATAAATCCGACAGGAGCTGTCCATCTCTGCTTTTGCTGACTACCGCAATCGGATTTCTGTTTTTAAACAATTTCCAAACAGGTAGCATTGACCCGTGCCAAAATACTACTATTGAGGGTGTCGGCGGGAAATCGCCGATTATTTTTATTCTCCAAGTCTTACTAATTAAATTAATCAGACTTACAGCAATACTATTACGCAATTGCATTTTCTGTTTTTTGTTTATCTTTTACAAAAAAGAAATAAAAGAAAAATGCTTCGGGAATTGCCAATAACACTAAAGATAAAGTATCTCTATTGAAATATATGGTTTCCCAAGCCTGTGGCATAATAATTCTTGCAATTGGACCGGTCAAAGCCCAGCCGATTGTAAAAACCAAACCAATAACTAAAACGGCTAAAATGCCTTCTTTTGTGCTGTGTTTTTGCCAATTTTTGGTAAAAGCATATAAAGCACCAACAAAATGTAAATGGAAAATTAGAATTTCAATCATTTTTTATTATATTTGCTTATTAATAAAATACAAAAATACAAAAAAGATTGGAAAGTTATGGAAAAAACAAAAGAATTTTACTTGGTTTATCTGACTACAGATAATTATGACAGTGCTCAACACATTGCACGCATCATTGTAACCGAGAAATTAGCTGCTTGCTGCACTATAGTTCCCAATTTGATTTCGATTTATGGCTGGAAAGGAGCTATCCAAGAATCTCACGAATATCAGCTAATTTTTAAAACAAAAAAAAGCGTTCTTGAAGATTTAGAAAAAAGAATTCTTGAACTGCATTCTTATGAAGTGCCGGAAATTATTGCTGTGCCGGTCGATAGTGTTAATAAAGATTATCTAAAATGGTTTAAAGATGTATTAGAAGAGATTGCTTGATTCTCGGCATAGATTTTAATTCCTCTCACTTACAATTATTTGTACAATAATGTAAGTGTTAGTTTTTTGTATAATGCTTAATTTGTATTGTAATTTATTTGTATTGTAATTAAATCTTTAATAGGAGAAATTATGCTTAATCCTGCGGAAATTGCAAAAAAAATCGAATCTTTATTAGAATTGAATTATAATATTGTCGGGCATTATTATACCGATGATGTACCGGAGAATACAGTAAAATTCAAAACTCCCGGTAACGGATGCATTATGTCGCTAATATTCTCCGCTGCAAACGGCAAAACTGTCAGCTTCAATAAAGATACTGCCGGATGGAATTGCTCGGCATACTATCTGGGATATAGAACAGATATATTTCCCGGAATTGAGTATTTTCTCTCTAACGGATCTACTAAAATGCTCGGCAGAGAGGCTGAGAGATTCACCGAATCACCTGTAACAGCTCAAGCCAGCGTTGATAATTTACTTGCTGAGCAGCTCGAGACACGGACTGCAATATTCAAACCATTAAATAAATATGATGCTAACGAAAAACCCGAAAGTGTAATATTTTTCGTCAATCCTGACCATATTTCAGCATTGATATTTTTACTTCATTATAAAAATCCATTGGAGTTTGACAGAGTATTGACCGGATTTCTATCATCATGTGCGGCTACCGTAACTATGCCATTAAGATTAGCCCGCTCAAATTCTAATAAAGTAGTTTGGGGGCATCACGATATATCAGCTCGTACTCGCACACCTAAAGACTTAATGACCCTATCTATGCCCTATACGGTTCTTGAATCCATTGCCGAGATTATAGATGACAGCTTTGTAATCACTCATCTTTGGCAAGAAATATTAAAGAGAAATAGGAAAGAAGTGTAAAGCCCTCCCCTTGGGGAGGATTTGGGAGGGGTTGAAAGGTTTTTCAGACACCTGAAGCACTACGCAGAGCATAGTGCGGAGACGTACATATTGCCAATTCCCTACTCTCAAATATCTATTCCCTATCCCCAAACCCCGATTTTAAATATTACTTACACTAAGCTCTTCAAATACTATTTTACTTTGCTTTCTGTAAGTCATAAATCCGAGTAAACCGGCAATACTATTTGCTAAAAATGCTGAAATATAAATACCCCAAATTCCAAACAAATAAGTAAATAAAATTGCAAATGGAATATAAGCAAAAAATACTCGCGTTAGGGTTATCATTGCCGAATGAAATGGTTTATTAAAGACATTTAGAGCTATTCCGGCAATAAACATAAACCCCATTAATCCGTAACTAAGCGGAACTATATAAAAATAACTTTTGAAATATTCGATTACTATCGGGTCTCTGCTAAATCCGAGAACAATATATCCGGAGCAAGTAATAAGTATTAAAGCTAAAAATGCCCCCCAATATAATGAAAATTGAAAAGCTTTACGCATACCTGTTTTGATTCTGCCAAAGTTTTTTGCTCCGAGATTTTGACCGACAAAGGGAGACATTGCTACAGCTATTGCTATTAATACTGTAACCGACATAGCCTCTATTCTCTCTGCCACGGAAATAGCGGCTACAGCTTCTTTTCCAAATTTAGCGGCAATATGAATAATAATAGCAAATCCAATCGGAACAATAATATTTGTTGCCGCAGACGGCACTCCTATATATAGTATTTTTTTCCAAGACTCGAGCATTAGCCTAAATCCGGGATAATTTTTTGATATTATTTTATCTTTTACTACTAATACATATAATGAAGCAAATAGTACAAATACTCTTGAGATAACTACTGCAATTGCAGCACCTTTAAATCCCATAGCCGGGATTGGGCCGAAGCCAAATATCATTATCGGGTCTAATAATGTATTAAATATAAGAACTAATATCATCATTATACTTGAAGTACGCGTATCACCGATAGCAGTAAATGCCGCATTACCAATCATTGGGAAAACCGCAAATACACTCCCTAAATACCATATATTCATATACTCTTTTATAAAAGGCAATGTGTCATCTTTGGCACCTATTAACCGAAAAACCGGGTCAATAGTAAAAAGACCAATTATTGAAATTAACAATACTAATGAAACTGCCAATATTAAAGCATCAGTAGTATATCTGCGAGCCAATTCAATATCTTTTGCACCATAGGCTTTGGCTACGACTGCAGATACACCGTTGCCTATACCGATAGCTATTCCGTTAATTAAAAATATAACCGGGAAAATAAATCCAAATGAAGCAAGCTGCAAAGTGCCCAATTTCCCGATAAAATACGCATCAACCAAACTAACGCCAATCACACTTAGAAAACCATATATCATTGGAATTGAAAGCTGAATAATAACTTTTGATATATTGCCTTCTAATATGTTGACTCTTCCCTTTTTCATCTCATACTTTCATATTTAAAAATTCAGACTATATGAAGAATTATGAACTGTATTATTTTAACAATTTTTTATTATCTTTGTATTTTTGTAAAAGACAATTTTAATTTCAGTAACAAATAAAAATATGAAAAACACCAAAGGTATAATTTTAGCGGGCGGTAGTGGCACTCGGCTCTATCCATTAACAGCTGTATTTAGTAAACAATTGCAGGTAATTTATGATAAGCCGATGATTTACTATCCACTTGCTACATTAATGCTTGCCGGAATTAAAGAAATTTTGATAATTACTACTCCGCTTGATATTGATAATTTCCGTAAATTACTTGGCGATGGCACTCAATGGGGCATTCAATTAACCTATATTGTTCAAGTCGAACCCAAAGGAATAGCTGAAGCATTCATCTACGGAGATGATTTCATAGATGATTCACAAGTAGTATTAGTATTAGGCGATAATGTTTTCTATGGTAAATTAGATTTTATTCGCAATGCAATTAATAACAATACAGGAGCTACTATTTTCGGCTATCCGGTTAATAATCCGTCAGCTTATGGTGTAGTCGAATTCGGTAATAATAAAGTAATTAGCATCGAAGAAAAGCCTAAAATTCCAAAATCAAAATATGCGATTCCGGGTATTTATGTATTTGATAATCGAGTAGTCGAAATCGCAAAGAGTATTAAGCCCGGACCAAGGGGCGAACTTGAAATCACTGATGTTCAAAAAGAGTACCTGAAAATAAATGAATTGAATGTAGAAATTATTGGCAGAGGTATAGCGTGGCTTGATACTGGAACTCCTGAAAGCCTATTGGATGCCGGCACCTTTATTCATGCTATTGAAGCCAGACAGGGAACTAAAATCGCCTGTCTTGAAGAGATTGCCCTTAATCAGAAGTTTTTAACTACTGACCAGTATATTACGACAATTAACAAATTACCAAATTGCTCTTATCGAGATTATTGTTTAAAAATTTATGAGGATTATCGAAATGAAATTTAAGTTTTTTCTATTATTGGCATTAGTACCTTTGGTATTAATTGGGAAATCAACTAATAAAGATAAAAGTAAAGATAAAGTCATCATTGACTGTAGCTATACTTTCGAGGAAGCTATTAAAGGGACTAAAGCCCCGCAAGATGTAATTGACCAGCTATGCTTATTAGAAGTAGAGTATATATCTTTAGACGGTAAACATCACCGTGGACAATTAGTCGTCAATAAAGAATTAAAAGACGAAGTTAAAACTGTATTCGATATGATGTTAAAAGATAAATTTCCTATTAAAAAAGTAATTCCGATTGTTAAATATAATTGGTCTGACGATGCCTCAATGGCAGATAATAATTCATCATCTTTCTGTTATAGAACTATTGCCGGCACTAATAGACCATCTCAGCATGCTCTCGGAAGAGCCGTAGATATTAATCCTCTCTTTAATCCCGTTGTAGAGGGTGCTATAATTACCCCTAAAGCAGGGAAATATGACATCAAACGCCCTGGCACTTTACTTGCTGACGGAGCTTATGTAAAGAAGTTTATTGAAATGGGCTGGCGATGGGGTGGCAATTTCAATGATTACAAGGATTATCATCACTTCGATAAAAAGAATGTTTAGATTATATAAGGGAAATAGTTGAAAGTTATAAAGTTATAAAGTTTGTAAAGTTATAAAGTAGGAAGTTGCAGGTCTCCGCACTATGCTCTGCGTAGTAAGGCTGGTGGCTGGAAATCTTTCAACCCCACCCAAACCCTCCCCAAGGGTAATGACACTAAGATAAAATTTATAATATCAAAAATATTTGTTATATTTGTATGTATTTGTTTTTAAATATAACAGGAATATAAAATGGAACTAAATGAATCACTTCAAAAAAGCCACTTGATACACGAGGCATTAAAAACAGATTTGTCATCAGTATTAAATGAGGAATATCCTTTTGAATTAGTAGAGCAATTAACAGAAAAGACAAGTCGCAATAGAGTATTTCCTGCATCAATAACATTGCTGACATTGATAAAAGCAAATCTAAGCGGAGACAAGAGTCTGAAGAATGCGTTATTTATATATAATAAGAGCCACGAAGAAATAAAAACCAATATAGAACAAATAGAAGAAGAAAACAAAAAGAAAGTAAGAGAAAAACGAAGAGGAAGGCCAAGCTCTCACGAATTAAAAATACAAAAGAGCAAGAAGCAGTCTATATCTACAAGTACATCGGCATTTGCACAAGCACGAAACAGGATAGAAGAAAGAATAATACGAGAAGTATATAATGAATCAGTAAAAGTAAATTCACCTACTCAGCATCTCAAATTTCATGGCAGAGAAGTGTATATCACAGATGGTACTTATCTACAAATGCAAGATACTAAAGAAATAGTAAAGAAATATGAAAAAAAGAATCCAATGGCTATCCTCGTGGTTTATTAAGTGCAATAGTACATCAAGGAAGTGTCAAAATAGCTGATTTTGTATTAGATTCAGATTCTAAAAGTGAGCTTGAGCTTTTAAGTAGCTTAATAGAGAATATTCCAAGTGGGAGCCTATTATTAGCCGATGATCTATATAATTGTAACGCAATATTTATTCAATTAATTAATAAATCGATAGATATAATAGTACCGGGAAAACGTAAACGGAATTATAAAGTAATAAACACTATAGCCCCCAATGACGAGATAGTTGAACTATCGGCAGAGAAAAAAAAATCGAAAATAATGCAAAAGCTAAATATAGAAGATCAGGCAATATTATTGCGTAGAATAGAGTTTGAAGACGTGAATGTAGAGGGTAGAAAGTTAGTTTTATTTACTACAATATTAGATAAAAACATACCAAAATGTCCATTTCGGACAAAGGGTACCAGGTGTTTCGCTCAAAGGGTACCACTATAGCCAACCAAAAATTCAATACAAAAATAATAAATTCTTACCTCTTGTAGCATCTTTTTTTTCTTATATTTTCTTTCTAAGCGAAGGCCCTTTTAATTCCAATTTGTAAGCATTCTGTCGAGAACGGCATCTGCAATAGTAGAGTCATCAATCAGATCGTGCCATTTGCTAATTGGCAACTGTGAAGTAACAATAGTCGCCCTCTTACCATATCTGTCTTCAATGATTTCTAAAAGGTCGAGCCGATTTTGAGTGTCAAGTTTAGCAAGCCCAAAATCATCAAGAATAAGCAAATCCTGACGTGCAATTTTTTCAATTTCTTTGATATAAGTATTGTCAGAACGTCTCATTTTCAAGCTACTTAGCAGTTTTGATAAATTGTAATAAACTGTTTTGTATCCCATAAAGCAAGCTTGATTTCCCAGAGCAGAGGCGATATGACTTTTACCAACTCCCGTTGCTCCGGTAATAATAATATTTTCTTTCTTTTCAATAAAATCACAACTTGCAAGCCTTAAAAAAGTGTTACGGTCTAAGTTCCTTTCTGTATTGCAATTTACTTCTTCAGTGCAAGATTGATAGCGGAACTTTGCCGTTTTAATAAGATTTTGTAATTTCTTGTTTTGCCTATCGTCCCACTCGGATTGCACTAAATAATTGACTAATTCATCGTTTGTCATTTCCTGACTTGCTCTACTTGTAAGCAATACTTCGTAAGCTCTTACTATACCGTATAGTTTCATCTGGTTGAGCTTTGTAATTGTTTGATTTTGCATTTTTAATTTCCTATTGTAATTGATTTATGCTTTAAATAATATTTATTGTAATTGTATTATCATTGTCGAATATTTAATTTTTTCGCGAGATATAAGTGTTTATATACTATGTACTTTGTAAATATCCTCATATCTTACCGTAATATTGTGCTCCTCTTATATTTTCATGATTCGGGGTTTGATATTCAATTTCATCTTCTAATGATATTTTATCATAATTGCTTGCCAAAATGTTTTTTATAGTCCTATAGTTATAACTGTTGAACTGTATCGCTCTGTTGCAGGCTCGGTTCAATCGCTCGTAACCAACTTTCTTTCCATAACTTAATATGCCGATACAGGACTTATAAGCCTGTTCGGGATGCTTCTTAGAACTGAGTACTTCATTGATTACTGTTTCAGTTTCTGCTCCAATTGCTCTTGCCCAAGTAATGAACTTCTCAGGGCTCCATTGGCTGACAAATTGATGAGTGCTCGGTAAATGTTCGGCATTAGTCGTATATTGATATTTTCCGTAATTCCTTTGGTGATATGCGATTCGCTCTCCTTTGCAATAGATGGATAAGGCAGAGTTTGTGTATTGTATTTTCACTTTCTGCCCTATATAGCTGTAAGGAATACTATAATAATGCTCATCAACTCCGAACCATATATGAGAGTTTTTATAAACTGTTGCCTGAGAGTATCTCTTTATTTCATAGTTGATTATAGGTAATTCTTGTAGTTCTTGCTCTTCTATTTCTGTAAATAGTTCTCGTCGGCTATAGTCTTTATTTTGAAATTTAGTGTTGTTATGAATATCTAATTTTTCTAATATTCTTGTGTTTAAATCTTGAATCGAGAAAAATTGTTCATTTCTGAGTGTAGCAAATACTCTTGTATAGCTTATGTTAACTGCACTTTCTACCAATGCTTTATCTCTTGGCTTGTAACTCCTTGTCGGTAATATTGTTGTGTTATAGTGCTCAGAAAAATCAGCAAATATCATGTTTAACTCTGCTTCATATTTGCTTGCTTTAGTTACTGCGGCTTTTAAATTGTCGGGAACTATTGCCAATGGTACACCACCAAAATAGCGGAGGGCATTCTCTACTGCTTTAATAAAATGCTCTGTTTTCTGGCTCGGGACTGCCTCTATATAGGTTAATTGGCTTGCTCCTAATATTGCTATAAATACTTCAACTTCAATTACTTCCGATGTCGCTTTATTTACATACTGTAACTTCTTACCTGTAAAATCCACATACATTTTGTCGCCGGATTTGTGCTCTAAGTGCATTGTTACTTCATTGGCTTTTAACCAATTTTTATAATGTTGGCAATATTGTGTGTAATTATATCCATCTGGATGCCTGATTTTATACTCTGACCACAATAACTGCTTTGTTACTCCCGTTCGCTTTAACTCCTTTTCTATTTCGGGGCATTGCTCTAATAATATTTGAAAGCGGTCTTTACTTGGTAATTCTTGATTTCTCATCAGTATTTCAAGCTCTCCTTCACTCTTTTGCTTGATTGTGTCGTAATCTATACCTATTGATTTATATAGCAATACGTATTTTGTTACGCATTTTCGGGATATGCCTAATAGCATGCATATTTCACGATAGCTTTTACCATCATTATGAAGTTTAATGATTTGTTTGATATTGTACATTTCTAAACCTTTGTTTGCCATTTACTGCTCAATTATTAGTTGCAAAACTAATTATCTTCACAGCTAAATAAATTCCAATTATTTATTCTTTTGGCTGGCTTAGAAGTGGTAACCTTTCACCGAAATGAATGGTAACCTTTCACCGAAATGGGTGGTAACCTTTCACCGAAATGGGTGGTAACCTTTCACCGAAATGGGTGGTAACCTTTGAGCGAAATATCCACAAAGAACAAATAAATCATCAATATTTCAAATCAAGAGGGTATCTCTGTTTTTTTTCTTTAATTTTTTAACAACTTAAAAACAGCGAAGAACCCGAAAAGTGCTCTATTTTTTTATTTATTGAAATAATTACTTGACTTTTAAGATTTTTTGTATTATTTTAATATTGTTTATTTTACTTTTATGATATATAGGGCTTATGTATGAGCGAAATTACTATTACTTCAATTTCTGAAAAGAATAATATCCTAATTGTTGACGACCAAATTACTATATTAAAGCCTTTATCAAGGTTTATGAATATTCACAATATTAATGTAGAAACCAGAACAAATGCCAAAGAAGCACTTAGTGCCATAGAAAACTCTAATCCGTATGATTTGATAATACTTGATGTATTAATGCCGGATTTGAACGGATTTGAATTATGTAGAAAAATAAGAGAGAAATATTCTATGTATCAATTGCCGGTGATTTTCATTACTGCAAAAAATCATATTGATGATTTAGTCAGCGGTTTTGAAGCCGGAGCTAATGATTATATATTTAAGCCATTTGATTTGAATGAGCTTTTAGCTCGATCCAGAAATTTAATAAAGCTCAAAAAATTAGCCGAGAAAAATGAGCATTTGCAGTCGTCCATTGAATTTAAAAACCAATTCCATCAGATGACTATACATGACTTAAAAAATCCTCTGAGCTCAATAATTGTACTTTCTGATATGTTAAAAGCTGAAGAAAAAGATACTTCACACATGGAATTTCTGAATGTAATACAGAATTCATCACACAAAATGTTAGATTTGATTACTAATTACCTTGATATGCACAAATTAGAAACAGGTAAAATCTCTCTCTCCCGAAAAGATGTTGATTTTGAGTCTTTAATACGTACATCTGTATCTGACAATGAAGGGCACGCATCTCTTAAATCTCAATGTATCAAAATTGAAGGTAATTTCGAATCAGCATTTCCTGTACATATAGACAGAATGCGTATAGAGCAAGTAGTTGATAATCTTATCAGTAATGCAATTAAGTATTCTGAAAAAGACACTATAATTATTGTTAATATACATTACGATATTGACAAATATAATAATAAGTATCTGAGTTGTTCGATTCAGGACAATGGTCCGGGTTTTACTAAAGAAGATGAATCAAAATTATTTGAGAGATTTGGAAACCTATCGGCGGTACCTACCGGCGGAGAAAGTTCTACCGGATTAGGTCTTGCAATTTCTAAAGAAATCATAGATCTTCATAATGGAGAGATTTGGACTGAAGCAGTTGAAAGTGGCGGCTCAAAGCTCTGCTTTAAGATACCCGTTTAATTTCAATTTATACTAGATACGAAAATAAACTTACAAAGCCATTTTAATTGTGTTAAAATGGCTTTGTTTATATAGTAAATTTCAAATATTATTTTGAAGAAGATTCGCAGGATTTCGAATGTTCACATTTACCGCATGAAGATGATTCGGAATGCTGATGCGAAATAGGTGCAGCAGAACTGTGCTTTTTACCATAATCAGTTAAATAAAATCCCGAACCGTTAAACATTAATCCGATATTTTTGCTGATTCGTCTATCAACCAATCCATTGCCTTTTTCATCCTGCTCACATAATTCAGCCGGACAATTTGTCAATGCGTCTTCGGTAATTCTTTGCTTGTATTCAAACTCTTTACCGCAAGTCTTGCATTTGTATAAATACGTTGGCATTTTTCTATATCCTATATTATCATATAACAAATTTACAAAAAACGTAAATAATAACGTATAGTAAATGCTGCTATTGCATTTACTACAAAAGATTAATGAAATTAAAAGCTTACAAATCCGACTTTTTTATATACTTTTCTAAGTGTTTTTCGAGCCTGAGCCGAAGCCCTATCAGCACCTTGTATTAATATTTCTTTTAATTTTTTCTCATCTTTACGAATTGCTTCATATCTGTCTCTTATAGGAGATAAAAATTCAGCCATTACATCGGCACAGGCTACTTTAAAATCTCCATAACCGCAGCCAACAAATAATTCTTCTATTTCAGTGAAAGACTTACCGGAGGCAATGCTATATAAAGTAATCAAGTTAGTGATGCCGGGTCTCTCAGGATTATATTTTATTTCGGTACCGGAGTCAGTAACTGCTTTTTTGATTTTTGATTTTATAATTTCATCTTTATCATTCAAGAAAATTGTAGCCTTCTCGTTCGGGTCAGATTTAGACATTTTCTTAGTTGGGTCTTGAAGACTCATTATCCTAGCCCCCAGCTTAGAAATAAATGGCTCTGGAATTGTAAAAGTATCCGAATAATGATGATTAAATCTCTGAGCTAAGTTACGGCTTAATTCAAGATGTTGCTTTTGGTCTTCGCCTACCGGTACTAAATTCGCCTGATATAGTAAAATATCGCTTGCCTGCAGAATCGGATAGATAAATAATCCTGCATTCACATTTTCCGAATGCTGAGATGATTTATCTTTGAATTGAGTCATTCTTGAGCATTCGCCCATACCGGTATAAGTACTCAATACCCAAGTTAACTCCGCATGCTCGTGAATATGGGATTGTATAAATAAAGTTGATTTCTCAATATCAATCCCTGCGGCTATATACATAGCGGCAGTATCAAGAGTACGCTTACGTAAATCAGCAGGAACTTGCTTTACTGTGATAGCATGCATATCGGCTATCATATAGTAACATTCGTATTTATCCTGTAAATCAACCCAATTTTTAAGAGCTCCGGTAAAATGTCCTAATGTCAAAATGCCGGAAGGAGTGATTCCGCTTAATATAATTGGTTTTCTTTCAGGTTGAGTATTTTCCATTTTCATATTTCGATATAATTATACAATTTACTAAAAAGAACGCAATTTACGAATTTTTTCTTAGATTATGATATATAAAGACCGTTGAAAAACTCAATGATTTGTATTCAACAACTTATTTAAGCTTACTTAAGTGTCAGCTCGGAGCTGTCCAAAAAGCTTTATATTAGCTTTTAAGTAGAAAGCATTGACTATTGCAATAGTCTGATAATTTCGAACCAAGTAATTACATTCCGCTTCGTATAATATCATGAATGCGAATGATACCTGCTAATTTCTTATCTTTGTCAACTACAGCCAGTACACTGATTTGGCTGTCTCTATTGCTCATCAGAGACAGTGCTTGCCCTATAAATATATTTGGCGAAATTGTTGATGGATGAGAGCTCATCACTTCGTCAACCTTTAAATCTTTGAGATTGTCATACTTTTGAAGAGTTCTGCGTACGTCGCCATCTGTTATTATGCCCATAAGTTCTCCAATATCATTAGTTACGCAGACACAGCCTAATTTTTTATTACTCATTTCAATAATGGAATTTTTAAAAAGCTCACCGGAACTAACTCTCGGAATTTTTACTCCTGAATGCATTATGTCCTTAACCTGTAGAGTAATATTCCTGCCGATTTGTCCCAATGGATGCTGCTTTGAAAAATCTTCGATACTAATATCTTTTAATTTCATTACTGCAACGGCAAGAGCATCGCCAATAGCCAAAGTTGCCGTTGTAGAGCTCGTAGGCACAATATTCAGTGGGCAGGCTTCAGATTCTATGGGGATTAGAATAGTTATGTCTGCATTAATCGCGAGATAGGAATTCTCATCGGATACAATTGAAATAGTATTTGCATTTCGGCTTTTGATAAACGGCATTAATCGCACAATTTCGTCAGTGCTACCGCTTTTTGAAAGCATGATTACAGTATCACCCTTTTGAATAATGCCTATATCGCCGTGTAGTGCATCAACCGAGTGCATTGAATGAGCGGGCAGACCAATACTTGAAAATGTAGCAGCTATTTTCTGACCAATTATACCCGATTTTCCTACTCCGGTAATAACTAATTTTTTCGCTCCAGCTATCATTTGAACAGCCTTAGCAAAGTTATCACTTAGTAATTCTTTAGCATTATTTAAAGCGAATATTTCATTTTCAATCGCTTCTTTTCCATAATTTATAATTTTTTGTTTTACTGAATTATCCATTTTATCGCTTTATTAATATTAAAATACAAAAATAATAAAATCCCTTCTAATAAAATAAAAACATTCCATTTTATACTAAACGGAATGTTTTTTACCACTAAAAGCAGGATTGTTTATATTAAACTTCACAAATAATACCTGAACTTTACCGATAAGAAGATTAAAATATTATTTTTTCTTCAACTCTTGTTTTAGCTCTTTGATTTCGTTTTTCAGTTCTTTCATTTCTCCTTTTAGCTCTTTCATTTCGGATTTGCTATCATTATTCTCATATTTTTTTGTTTTTATATATTTATTAAAACTCTTTTGATAACGTTTATTTGCCATTTCCTTTTTAGCTTGATATTTTTCTTTAAATATTTCACTTTTTAATTTTTTTATCTCTTTCTGATATTCTTTAATATCGGAATTTGACTTACGAATTTTTTGTTCTAATTCTTCAACTTTTGTCTCTTTAAGGCTTTTAACTTTTTTTGATTTAGAACTAACTATAATATTTTTCTTTGACTTCGGATTAGTAGTTGTAAGACTTTTTTTGTTTGTATTTTTGTTGACAACTACAGCCTTAACTGTGTCTTTTTTAACTTCTACCTTTTTAGTACTGTCTGCATTCTGAGAAAATAAATTTACAGAAGTAAATAACATAATCAGAATAAACGAAAAAACTAAATTCCTTGATTGCATGGTATCTCCAATTAAAATAATTAATTATGTTTATGATTTAATTTATAACTCGATAATATTTCCGGCTGTTTCTCTAAAGATATCATCATGTGTAACTATTATTGTTTGCATAGATTTAAGTATATGATGTAATGAATCGGACAATGCCATTTTTCTCTCGGTGTCCAAATTAATTGTCGGCTCGTCGAATATAGCAAATTTAGTAGCAGTCAATTGAGTAGATAAAGCAGCTCTCATCGATAATGCTACAGAAACCTGTTCGCCACCCGACAGCATTTCATAATATCTGGCTTTAGAGCTATCATCATTATTTATCAATTGAATAGAATAATTTTTACCTTCATTGAGCCAGCGGATGGACTCATTTTTATTACTCAATTTACGATAGTTTTCGGTAGCTAATATCTCAATTTTCTGAAGCATTTTGGCAGTAGCCAATCTGCCCATTTCATTTAAATATGCACGATATTGATCAGTTAAATCGTATTTTTTGTTAATAGTATTAAGCTCATTTTTTATTTTTTCTATTTGCTCAAGTTTTGAATTAGATGACTCCAAATCTTTCTCTTTTGAAGTTTTTGCATTTGAAATCTCTAATTTATTGTTATATATTTCCTTAATTTTTTCTTCGATTATTGATTGATTTGAATTCAGTTGATTGAATTTATTTTCGTCATAATCTTGACTAAGCTGCATAATCTTATTATTATATTTATCAATGTCTTCCGTGATTTGTATGATTTTATCTTCCAACATCTTTAGTTCATTATTAAGTGTATCATACTGTTCAGCTTGAGCTTGATTTTTGGTGTATAATTGATATGCAGGTTTAAGTTCGGATAATTTAATTGTAAGCTCTTCCCTATTCGACTTGATTAGCTCAAAATCGATAAGTTCGGAATTATAGACTTCTATATTATTTTTCAATGTATTAATATCGTTTATATAATTGACTAAGGACTTTTCGGATTCGGCTTTACGAGTACTATTCTGTTCAATCAAATTAGTCAATCTATCCATAGCTACGATGAGTGCATTATGGTTTTTACTAAGTTCGGAAAGCTTGACTTTATGCCCTGAAATTTCAACCGAATAGCTCTGTAATATAGTTTGAATATTTTCGCTTATCAGCTCATAATCATCAAAATATTCAATATTTAGGGCAGATAAATAATTAGTGAGCCTCAAATTTTCTAATTCAACATCTTTTTGGATTAACTCGAGCTTGTTATCTAATTCATTGATTTTACTGAGTTTATTTTCTGTTGACTTAATTTCGCTCTTTAACTCGGCAATTTGTTTATTTTTGGATTCGAGTTCTAAATCAATATTCAAATACTCACTATTAACTTTATTATCAAGCACTTGTATCTCATCATTTAATACTTTTGCTTTATTTGCGAAATATTCTTCATTAGAATTAGACGCAGATATATTTTTACATTTTTCCTTTAATATAGGGCAGTCGCCATCGGAAAGCTGAGAGCGAGATTCTTCATTATCATCAAGTCTTACCTGTAAGTTCTTAATAATTAATGATAATTCTTCCTTTTGGGTTTTTCTTATTTTTAGAGATTGCTCTTCATTATTCAAACTCTCTAACTGCTGTTCTAATTCAATAACAGAAACAGAAATTTTATTATCATTAATAAGTGCCTTATTATGAATGATTTCCTGTTTGTGCTTGATTATTGAATTTATCGATGATTTAGCATTATTAGAAAACTCCAATTTCTGTTTATACTCAGGCTCTAATCTCTCAATTTCTGTTTTAATATCTGTAATTTCGGTATTTAGAATAATACTATTCTTTTTAAGTTCTTGTAATTCAAGTGATTTATTATTATTATCCCTATCAATTTGAGAAATATCAGAGCTAAGTTTTATCTGCTCCTGCTCATTTTTATTTAAGCTTTCTTGAGCCTTTACTAAGTTCTTATTGATTTTCTCTAATGCTGATATTGAATTATTAAGTTGGCTTATTTCTCCGTCTGTATTTAAATATTTATTATAGCTATCAATGTTATCTTCTAATGTCTTACGCGAGATAATTGATAATTGCAATTTACTTTTAATTGAGCTAATGCTCTCGTTGGTTTGGGTTATTAATTTAGTGGAATTCAGCTTTTTCTGTTCCAAAATTGCCAAATCCTGTTTAATATCTTGCAGTAGCTTTAGTTGGAGAGAGTTTTCATTTTTAATTTTCTCATTGAAGGATAATTCTTCAGCTATCCCATCTAATATATATTTCAATTGCTTAATATCATCTTTTAATATTTTTGTATCAAAAATATCGGTTGATAAGCCGGTTAAGCTCCCTTCTAAACCAAGCTTATTATCTTTCAATGACATCTGATAATTATCGCGAATATATTCCCATAATTTACGATATATTTCAGTGTTGAATATTTTATTTATTATTTGGTCATTGCCCAGATTACTGCGGAATACATCTATGAACTTATTTTGATAAGCCGTTATAACATAAGAAAATAGATTTTCGGGATTAGAGCTCAAGCCCAGCAATTCCGCATTTTTTGCTAAGATTGACTTATTATCGCTCAATAGTGGGTATGATTCACCAACTCTAAATAGTTTTGTAGTAGCAGTAGCTTGTGCTTTGTCTTTTGTTGATGTATCTTTTAGTGTCTTTTCGATTATATATTCAATTCCGTCATTAGCAATAAAATCCAGAGTAATTTGTGCAGCCTTCTCACCCCTTAAAATTTGGTCTTTTACACTTCGATTATTATCAATATTTAACAGAGCATAGCCAATAGCTTCGAGTATTGAAGACTTGCCGGCTCCGTTTTTGCCGAGTATCAGATTGATGCCGTCAGTGAAATCAACTCTTTTGTGCTTATGACAGCGGAAGTTATTTAGTTCTATGGATTTAATGAACATTTTCTGCTCCATCGATAATAGAATTAAGCATCAAGTCAAAGTTTTCAGTAAAGCTCTCGTTCAAATTATCTTCATAATTAGATTTGAATAATTTCAAGTACTTATGAGTGCTATCAATATCATTAGCAAACACTCCCCAGCCCTTAATTATTTCTTTTTCAATATCATCAATAGTAGAGAAATCACTTATTTGCTCATCATCGGAGCGTAAGGGATTATACTTAATAAAAGTCTTTAATATACCTTTTTCAGCCAATAACTCTTCAATAGCACTGAAGTCAATATAAAAAGTATTTTTTGAATTAATATCTATTCGGGCAAGGTCTTCATTCGATTCAATTTCCAAGTTGTTAAAATGATTGTTGATTTCTTCGAGAAGTTCAGTCATATCATTTGATTTGGTATAAAGCTTGAATTGATGAACCTTCCTATTTTTTGCCGGAATAAATTCATATTGGCAAGTGTCCGTATCAAAAATTATAGCTCCCTTTTTCTTACCTATTTCATTAACATCCCAGAATTCAGGGCAACCGGGTGTAAAGAAATACGGTTTGTCTACCGGATATTTAGTAAAGGAATGTATATGCCCGCCGGCTATATATATCACTTTATCTTTCAATAAGTTAATTGTTTCCGAATTAACGGCTCCGTTAAGAATATCCGAATTGACTATCGCCGTGTGCATAAGCACAACTCGCTTATTAATGTCTAAATGAGAATTTAAATATTCAGAGAATTCTGAAATGATTTCATTGGAGAAAGCTCCCATATAGCCTAATCCATAAAAATGAACATCATCAATAATAATTGACTCAAATGCGAGGCTATCTTCAGTTCTATAGTATGAAGGTCGAACTGCTAACCCTTTACCAATTAAATATATTAACCACGATTCATTTTCGTTATTTATTTTGTCGTGATTACCCTCGCTAATTATCAATTTGATATTATTTTGCTTTACTTTTTGAAATATTGTTTCGGTTTTAGAAAGCACTTCGGGAGATAACTCTTTTTTATCAAAAATATCGCCACTAAGGAGCAATGTATTAATAGAATTATCGATTGCATAATCAACAAAATATTCAAACGCACTGAAATAGTCTTCAAAGCGTTTTTTGCTATATTCGCTCTCTGCACCGATTTGCTTTTTCCCAAGATGTAAGTCTGAACAGTGTAAAAATTTCATAAGCTTCCAAATTTTTGATTATTTTATATATTCAAATTTGCAAATATTATTTATAATTTCATAATGCTTTTTAGATTTTTTATAGTTTTTTATAGATTTAAAATTTGAAACAATGTACTAATTTAATCGTATATATGTATTTATAATATTATTACTAATACTATAACTAATATTATTACTGCTAAAAAATATTGATGAAAAATAAAGAAAAGGAATTTTTATAAGATTACAAGAATATTTTTCATAATTTTGTATGATTTTTTTACTGAGATTGAAAGTTTGCTTAATGATTACATTAAATATAAATATAGACCACGTAGCAACGCTTAGAAAAGCACGTGGCGGATTTGAACCGGACCCGATAACTGCCGCTCTGAAAGCCGAATTAGCCGGAGCCAACGGAATAGTATGCCATTTGAGAGAAGATAGGCGACACCTTACTGACCGCGATTTAAAACTATTAAGGGATGTAGTTCAGACAAAATTAGACCTTGAGATGGCAGCAAATGACGAAATTATAAAGATAGCACTTTCTACAAAACCTGAGTTGGTTACTATTGTCCCCGAAAAACGACAGGAGCTTACAACCGAGGGTGGACTCAATGTATTAGCTGAAATAGAAAAACACAGAGAGTTAGTCAAAAAAATGCACGATAAAGATATAGATGTAAGCTATTTTATCGAACCTGATAAAGTACAAATAGATGCCTGTAAAGAAATCGGAGCCGATATGGTTGAGCTTCATACCGGTACTTATTCTAACGCTAACAAGCACACTGTAAAAGCAGAAATAGAAAAAATCAAATTCGGAGCTCAATATGCTTTCAATTCAGGGTTAATGGTAGCCGGCGGGCACGGCTTAAACTATGTAAACATTAAACCACTTTGCAAAATAAGTGAGTTTCAGGAATTTAGTATCGGTCATTCGATTATTGCTCATTCAATTTATACCGGTATTGAACAAGCCGTTAAAGAGATGATACAAATAATAAATTATTCGTCAATTATTTAGAAGACTTAATGTATAAATACAGGTTTTTGATACTATTACTTTTAATTGCGATAGGTAAAGTAAGTAATTTATATTCATCAGGATACGAGCTTGAAAAAATCAATCGTTCTTATAATGATTTTTCTACTACATATAATTTCTTATTAGATTATTATATTTACGATATAGACCCTGAAATGATTATGGACGAAGCAATTATTGGCATGCTGAAAAATTTAGACCCATATACGGAATTACTAAATAATGACGAAATGGATGAGTTCACTTCACTTGAAAAAAATTATTTCGTAGGAATCGGTATTTATACCGAGAAGAAAAGAAATTTATTGACAATAGTTGATATTTTAGATGATAGTCCGGCTTTTATTGGCGGGCTCAAATCGGGAGACAGAATTCACTATGTTGACGATAAACCGGTTAGTAATTTAAATTCTGAGCAAGTAAAGAATTTGCTTAAAGGCAGTGCCGGAAAAGTAGTGAATCTGAAACTTACCCGCGACGGCAATACTGATACATTAGCTTATAATATCACTCGTAGCGAAATCCCTCAGAAAAGTGTGAAATTATTTGTGCTTTTAGAAAGTGATATCGCATATATTCAGCTTGCAGATTTTGCTTTAGATACTAAAATCGAACTGATTAAAGCTTTAGATACATTAAATAAACAATCAAAAAACGGACTCAACGGTATAGTATTAGACTTAAGAAATAATGGGGGCGGCATTATGCTGACTGCATTAGATATTTTTGAGCTATTTATGCCAGAGAAAACATATTTCGGTTCTGTAATTAATAAGTATGATAATAATAATCAGTTGTTTACAAAAAACAAGCCATTGTATGAAAAAACACCACTTACGGTATTAGTAAATGCTTATAGTGCAAGTGCTTCGGAGTTTTTAGCAGCAGCCCTTCAAGATTATGACCGTGCTGTAATCATTGGCAATAAATCTTATGGAAAAGGAATCAGTCAAATTATTAAAGCTCTCCCCTCCGGTAAGAGCTTAAAAATCACTACAGAAGTATATCACACTCCGCGAAATCGCGTTATAAATACCATTAAAATCAAACCAAAGTTTTTAGCTGATACAAATATTACTTTTCAAGATACTATATTAAGCAAAAACAAAAGACCGCTGCCCAATCATTCGGCAGTTGTACCCGATACTATAGTTGAGCAGTCCAAATATGCTAATTTTGTTTATGACATGATATTGAGCGATATTTTCTTCGATTTCGTTAATCTATATGCAACAAAGAATAAATCAATCGCTACTAATTTTCAAATCAGTGATTCTCTATTTCAAGAGTTTAAACTGTTTTTTGAAAAAAATCAGGATACTATAAAAACAGATATTACAGAAACATTCGATTTAATAAAAAAATATATGCAAAACGACTCTGCCGATAACGCAATTGTAAATAAATTTAATTCATTTATAGGCGACTATAATAAGCATAAAGTTTATTCTTTAGATAAATATAGAAAAGATATTGAGCAAATTCTTACTGCTGAAATTCTCGGCAGATTTTATGGTAATAAGCGAGTGGGCGAATTCTATTTAAAATCTGATAATTATCTTCAAGCAGCAATTAATATACTAAATAATAAGCAATATAAAATAATATTGAAGTGCAATTAGTAATGAAATGTAATTAAAAATTGAATTTCATTGTATTTCTTATTTAAAACAAGAAATACAATAATGACTAAGTTAATTGATAATATATAATCGTAAATATATAATTGAAAATCAAAAAATTGTTTTGTTTAATAATAAATAAGTAAAGAGATATGAAAAGTTTATATCTGATTCTGGCTATCACTATGATAGCTCCTTTAATGTGTTTTGCACAAGGAAATCCATTCTTTGAAGACTGGAAGACTCCATTTGGAATGCCCCCGTTTGAACAGATCAAAACCGAGCATTTTATGCCTGCATTTAAAAAAGGTTTTGAAATGCAAGCAAAAGAAATTAAGGATATAGCAAATAATCCTGAAAAGCCGACATTTAAAAATACTATAGAGGCAATGGATTACAGTGGCGATTTACTAATGAAAGTAAGCCTTGTATTCTACAATTGGACATCAGCAAATACAAGTAAAGAATTACAAGCTTTAGCTAATGAAATTGCACCAATGGCTTCTAAACACAGCGACGACATCACTTTAAACGAAAATCTTTTCAAAAGAATTAAAGCGGTTTATGACCAAAAGAAAACTTTAAAATTAAACCGCGAGCAAGAAATGCTATTAGATAAAATCTATAAAAACTTCTCGCGTAATGGTGCAGCTCTTAATGAGAAAGATAAAGACAAACTTAGAAAAATCAATCAAGAACTTTCTGTATTAGAATTAAAATTCGGCGACAACGTGTTGGCTGAAAATAATTCTTACCAATTAGTAATTGATAAAAAAGCAGATTTAGCTGGACTTTCTGATGGTATAATTGCTGCCGCAAGTGAAACAGCTGAAGAAAAAGGCTTAAAAGGTAAATGGGTATTTACACTTCAAAACCCGAGTGTAATGCCATTTTTGCAATATGCCGATAATCGTGATTTACGTAAGAAAATCTGGACTGCGTATATGATGAGAGGTAATAACGGCAATCAATTAGACAATAATAATAATATCAAAGAAATGATAAAATTAAAAATTGAACGCTCTAAATTATTAGGATTCAAATCTTATGCCGACTACAGCCTTGACAACGTAATGGCTAAAACTACTAAAAACGTTTACAACTTACTCGATAAACTCTGGAAACCAGCTATCAATATGGCAAAAAAAGAAGTTAAAGACATGCAAGCCATTATCGATAAAGAAGGTGGAAAATTCAAATTAGAAGCTTGGGACTATAGATACTATGCTGAAAAAGTTAAAAAAGCTAAATTTGACTTAGACGAAGAAATGATGAAACCCTACTTTGAATTAAATAATGTCAGAGATGGATTATTCATGGTTGTAAATAAACTTTTCGGGTTAAAATTCGTAGAACGTAATGATTTACCGAAATTTAACGAAGATATGCAAATATACGAAGTACTTGATGCAAACGGTACTCATTTAGCTATTGTTTCTTTTGACTTCTATCCGAGAGCAAGCAAACGCGGTGGAGCTTGGATGAGCAACTATCGTAATGAATATATTAAAGACGGCAAGCGAATTGCTCCAATTATTCCTTTGACTTTCAATTTTACTAAACCGACAAAAGATTTGCCCGCACTATTAACATTAGACGAAGTTACTACTATGTTCCACGAATTTGGTCATGGTTTGCACGGCTTATTATCTCAATGTACTTATCCAAGTGTAGCCGGAACTGAAGTAGCTCGCGATTTCGTTGAATTGCCTTCGCAAGTATTAGAAAACTGGGCAACCGCTCCCGAAGTATTAAAACAATATGCTAAGCATTACAAAACTGGCGTAGTAATACCTGACGCATTAATTACAAAAATGGAAAATGCTTCTAAATTCAACCAAGGATTTGCTACTACCGAATACTTAGCTGCATCATACCTTGATATGAAATTCCACGATATTACAGATGCAAGCAAATTAGAACCACAGAAATTTGAAAAAGAAGTTCTGGGCAAATTAGGCTTAATTCCTGAAATTATCTCAAGATATAGAAGTACATACTTCAATCACGCATTTACCGGAGGTTATTCCGCCGGTTATTATAGCTATATTTGGGCAGAAGTTCTCGATGCTGATGCATTTGCTGCATTTACTGAAAAAGGTCTATTTGACCAAGAAACTGCTAAAGCATTCCGTGCTAATGTATTGGAAAAAGGCGGTAGCGAAGACCCTATGAAGCTATACAAGACATTCAGAGGTAAAGAAGCCGGTATAGAACCATTAATCAAACGTCGTGGCTTAGACGCTACAAAATAGTTTGATTTTCTTAAATTTTATTTTCAAGTCTATCAAATTAAAAACTGATGTTTGAAATTTAAATTAAAACTCCATAACATGATATTATATCAATATGTTATGGAGTTTTTTAATATAATAACACTAATTAAGGCTATTGCAAAAGTCCAAAATATTTATTTAATGTTAATTTTTCAAAGCATTCAAACTTCAAAATGCTTATCAAGAGGTTGTCAAAAAGTAATTGTAATGCCAAATCGTCATTCTGAGTGTAACGAAGAATCCAGAATTATCAACAGGTTAGCTTTATCTGGATTCTTCACTTCGTTCAGAATGACAACTTTTTAGTTAGCCTCTTGAACAAATTGAAATTGAAAATTATATAGTTTTGCAACAGACTTTAATTAGACAATGAAATTTTAAGGCAGTTGTAAATGCCATCGATAGCTGTTTTCTACTTATTCCAATTTTGCTAAGTGCTTGTATCCCAATGCTGAAGCATTGGGTTGAATGGGGCAAAAACTAAATATTCGTACTTTTGCAACAGACTTTTTATTTTACTACATTATTTTTCGTATCATTTTTTATTGTATTTTTAATAGTATTGGATTTAGTTTTATAGGATTTACTAATTCTTTCCTGCTCGGGAAGCGGAAACGCACTAAGTAATTTTGAGCGGATAACAGATGGATTTTCTCCTAATTGAACTGACTGCACTCCATCAACCATTATGGAAATAATTTCCATCTCGTCTTTATGGATACGTTTAAGTTTATCTCCAATAGGCAACCAAACAACATTTGCCATAAGAATACCCCACATTGTAGCTATAAAAGCAGTCGCGATATGATGAATCAACACATTTGGGTCAGAACCGGCTGAAGCTAATGTAGAAATCAAACCCATAACTGTTCCGATAATACCCATAGTAGGAGAATATCCCCCGAGCTTTATAAAAAAATCAATATTTGCATTGTGTCTGTTAGAAAGAAAACCAATTTCGGAATCAACAATTTTAATGAGTGTATCGGGATCTGCCCCGTCTATACATATTTTAAAAAGCTTTTTCATAAACGGATGCTGCATATCATTCAATTTGTTTTCTATAGCCAAAATCCCCTCTCTGCGAGCCAAAGTAGCAAGATTTACTATCTGGTCTATGATTTTCAATCTATCATAACCGGGTGGGTTAATAGCTAATACAATAAGTTTAGGAATTAATACAACTTGTCTAAAAGATGAACCTGCCAATCCGGCAGCAAGTGTACCACCGAAAACAATTAGCATAGCTGGTAGCATAAATAATGAATCAAATGTACCACCTTCCCATAAATATGCCCCGAAAATTGAGATTAATCCAACTATAATTCCTACTAAAGTACTGAGTTTCATCTATTTCCCATTATTATTTCCAAAACATTACTAATCAAGTCTAAAAGCATAATACTGTTACTCAAGTTTATCATTGCTACTTAATACGAAATTCAATGCTTCTAAAATACTTGTATCCCATTGCTAAAGCATTTGCTTAAATGGAAGTTAAATACCAATATAAAGCTTTTGCAACTTGCTTAGTATTCTATCAATTATTTTCAAAAAATAAAGATAATAAAATAATCGACAAATTCAAAGCATTCTTTATGCGATTTACCCAATACCCTTTTTATAAACATTAAATTGTATTTTAAAATAACTAAATAACAGTCTTGATCCTAAGAACCATAAGTATATAAAATAGCCATACATATTGATTATTCTTAAATATATATGGCTTATAGATTTTATTGTTTTATAACTTTTAATTTACCAATATTCAACATCTAACGATGTTGGAAGAAAAGTGCGGGATTGAGGTTGTCAAAAATTAATAATTTTGCCAAATCATCATTCTGAGTGTAACGAAGAATCCAGAATTATCAATAAGTTAGCTTAATCTGGATTCTTCACTTCGTTCAGAATGACAAATTTTAGACAGCCTTTTTGGGTGGGGTTGATAGATTTTCAGCCACCAAGAACCACCCCGTCATCGCTTCGCGATGCCACCCCTCCATTGGATGTAAATTTTAAAAAATAGCTGTTAAACAGTTGCCTTTTTCATCAATACATAATCTTTAAGCCCTCCCCTCGGGGAGGGTTTGGGAGGGGTTAAAAGATTTTTAGCTATCAGCCGCACTACGCAGAGCATAGTGCGGAGACGAATAAAACGGAAGTGTCCACTTCAATTCTACCAATATTCAACATCTATCGATGTTGGAAGACCAGCCGCACTACGCAGAGCATACTGCGAAAACCTGCAACTTCCTACTTTCAACTTTATAACTTTACGAACTTTATTCTACCAATATTCAACATCTAACGATGTTGGAAGAAAAGCCGCACTACGCAGAGCATACTGCGAAAACCTGCAACTTCCTACTTTCAACTTTATAACTTTATAACTTTACCACTTCTTATACCACCACATAAGCATCATACCGAACACAGAAGCCATAGCAAAACTCATAATTATCCAGAAAGCGTTAGGATAATCCTGAAGTGGAATTCTGACGTTCATAGAAAAGGCAGACACAACAAAAGTAGGCACCATAATACAAATAGTAACAATATTCAAAGTCTTCATCAATACGTTCAAATTATTAGAAACGATTGATACTCGAGCATCCATCATCGAAGCCAAAATATTAGAATAAATGTCTGCCTGACGGTAACATTGAGTATTCTCAATAATAATATCATCTAACAATTCTGCTTCTTCGACTGTCAAATTCAATTTACCAGCATTAAATTTTAATTTCTCAATGAGGACTCCATTAGAGTTTATTGCATTTAAATAATAAACCAAACTCTTCTCAAGTGTGAATAAATTGATAAGGAATTTATTTTCCATAGCGGAATTAATTTTGTGCTCTACTTCATCGGAAATTTTATTTATAAT
The DNA here is from genome assembly GCA_942493235.1 of uncultured bacterium. Lineage (GTDB taxonomy): Bacteria > Bacteroidota > Ignavibacteria > Kapaibacteriales > UBA2268 > ENR-C587. The sequence goes on from OW818676.1 coordinate 3,329,632, forward strand.
TTTAAGATGCTCGTAGAAATGGAAGATAAATCTATAAATCAATTTAAAAAGCAAGTCAACGTGTGAAATCACATTTTGCATCTGCTTTCCTTGAAAAAGCTCAATTTCATCATTTGATATAATAATAAGTTTATCACCGAAAATAAAGACACCTATAGACATAATTCTGAACAGAAACTCGTCTCGCGGAGTATATTTACGCGGACTTTTCATAATGAGTGCCAAGTGGTCGGGTTCTGTTTCCATTCTGGATAATTCGTCATCATCAAGCGATGAATTTAAGGTATGTTCGTCTATTTTGAAGTAATCGATTAGGTATCTTTTTTCTTCTTCTGTAGGATTGAAATAAACTTTAATGGTTCCCTCTGAGGCGCCAACTATTTTTTTATCAATAATATTGAATTCTTGAAGCATTAGACCCTCCTTGCTTCGTTTAAAAAAATTATAACTTGTAGAAAAATGTTCTTAGGTAGAACGGCAGTATATCTGCACCACGACGTATGATGTTACTCATCCAACTTCGGTATCGCATAATATCCTCTTTTGTTATACAAACATAATTATAAATGCAAAAATACTTATTTTTTACCGAAATAAAAACGATAAGTTTTCCTCTTTTGAATTTTTTTATTTAAAATAAAGCCCTATAAAAATTCGTTTAATAATTATTTTGAAATTAACGGATAAAATAAATTGGAATCATTAAGCGAATTTTGGAAGTTAGCCGGACTAAGGTACAAGTCCCACCCGTGGCACGGCGTTGCTATTGGCGACGATGTACCTGACATAGTTACGGTATATATAGAAGTAGTTCCTACCGACACATTAAAATATGAAGTAGATAAAGAAACCGGGTATTTAAAAATAGACAGACCACAGAAGTTTTCAAGCTATATTCCGGCACTATACGGATTTATTCCTCAGACTTATTGCGGTCGCTTAGTAGCCGAATATTCTAATTTGAAAAATAATCGTAAAGATATAATCGGCGATGGCGACCCGTTAGATATTTGTGTTTTAACTGAGCGAGACATAATGCACGGCGATATTTTACTTCAAGCTATTCCTATTGGTGGCTTTAGAATGATAGACGGTGGCGAAGCCGACGATAAAATTATTGCTATTTTAAAAGGTGATGAAGTATATGGGCAGTGGCACGATATTAATGATGTTCCCGAATCTTTGGTCAATCGCTTAGAGCATTATTTCTTAACTTATAAAGATATGCCCGGGCTAAGCTCTCCAAGGTGTATTATTACCCATACTTACGGCAAAGATGAAGCTCACGAGGTAATTAATCGCAGCCGAAAAGACTACAACAGTAAATTCGGAAAACTTGAAAATCGACTTTCAATTGCTGCATTTGAAGCTATTGATTTCGGGCATGAAATGCGTAATAAGAAAAAACACAGCGAAGAATAGATTTATCCAAAAGGTCAGGAAATAATACCTGACCTTTTGCTTAAATATTATATTATTCAAAATCAATATTACTAATATTATCAATAAAAACAATTATTATATTACCTATTTCAAATTGGAGATGTTAGTTATTACCCCAAGCATCTTAAGCCAAGTGTTAATGTAAACTAACGATTAAACGTGATATTAATAAGCATTATTAGATTTATCAATCTTACATAAATTACATTATTTAGAGTATTGCAAACCCCATGATAATTCATTAGCTCTTATTCTCCTAATTCCTAATTCCTAATTCCTAATTCCAATCTTCAAAATATCCATCACCGAACCACAAATTCCTATGCACCATCTCCTTACATTAACTAACTTTTGCTGTTGGTAGAAGCATTTTTATTTTATTACTTTAATTATCGAAACATTTTCCTCAGATTCTTCTACCTTAAACCCTGCATTTTCCAAATCTGTAATTGCTGATTTCAGATTTTTTGTATCTACACTAAAATCATAGAATCCTTTAAGATTTGTGTTGTCAATAAAAATCGTTTTAAAGTTAGTTTCTAAAGTACGAACAAGCATCAGCACAGGCACAGCTTTTGCAACAAGCTTTCCATTAGATTCTTTCACGTCTGATTCGACTTGCTTGGCAGTTCTAAGTAAATTTTGATAATTATTTTCTAATTTTGAACAGTCTTTACAAGATATTTTAATTACTTTAAGTTTCTCAGTAGTTTTTGCATATTTCAGAGCTAAAGAGTTTAGTAATTCGCTTCCGAATTTATCTTTAAACATTTCAAAATCGTTATTAGTACCAGATTTATAATAAATATCCCAATTATCATTGGGGATTCCATTATCCATAACTAAAGTCATGGGGGTAGCATTAAATACCATTTGTAATACGGACTTCAAGCTTAAATTAATAAACTGAGCTCCACCCTTTTTGAATTGATATTGAGGCTTTTCGTTAGGATAGCTTGATTTACTTATAGTAAGAGCATAAATCAAATTTTTATCGGGGTCTTCTTCAGCTTGTGCAGCTATTTCAATTTTTCCGGTTTTTAGATATTCCGCAATTACAGCTTCTGAAATTTCTGCCGGATGCCCAGCATAAACAATTACACCTTCAGGATTGATAATAAACAATTGGGGGATAAACTTAATTCCATAATTTTTATTTGTTTGCCCCTTATCGTCAATAGCTACGCAAGCTTTCATTTCGTTAGACTTCATAAAAGGAGCTACTTTGGTCTCTTCTTCTTTAGTTATAGACACAAAAACCACTTTATCGTTAGCGAATTTTTTAACCAACTCATTAATTTCTGGAATAATTTTCTTACAGGGACCGCACCAAGTAGCCCAAAATTCAAGAAATACGGTTTTACCTTTGAAATTATTTTTAAATTCCGGAGCAGTGTTCATCCACTTGGAAATTTTAATTTCCGGAGCTTTATCGCCAATATTTTGAGCAAATAAATTCCCGGTAAATGCCAATGCACATATTGCAATCATCAAATACTTAATTCTGTTTTGTTTAGTCATTTTTACAATTCACTTATATTAATACTACTTTTCTTTTTCAATAATCAAGGTAACCGGTCCGTCATTTACTAATTCTACATCCATCATAGCTCCAAACTCACCGGTTTTCAATTGAAAATCATAAGACGATTTAATGTATTCAAGCATTTTATTATAAATAATTTTTGCAGTTTCCGGTGGGCAGGCAGCGGAAAATGAAGGTCTGAATCCTTTTTTTGTTTCTCCGTAAATCGTAAAATTAGAGACGATTAACATCTCACCGTTAATATCGAGTATTGATTTATTTATTTTGCCTTCTTCGTCTTCAAATATACGCAAATTAGCAAGTTTATTTGCAAACCAACTGATAACTTCATCATTATCATTTTCAGCAATAGCAACTAACACTAATAATCCGTTTTTAATACTTGATTTAACATTTGAATCTATAGATACACTTGCACTTTTAACTCTCTGAACAACAGCTTTCATTGTTTATCATTCCCTTACTTTACTACGACTGACTTAATATTCATAAACTCGCGGATACCGAAGCATCCTAATTCTCTTCCGTAGCCTGACTCTTTGACTCCGCCAAATGGCATTCTCGGGTCTGATTTCACAGAGTCATTCACAAAGCAAGCACCGGCATTTAGTTCGTCGCGAGCTATGCGTTCACCGTTTTCTATATCAGCAGTAAATATTGCAGCTCCAAGCCCGAAACTTGTATCATTTGCAATATCAATTGCGGTCTCTACATCTTTAGCTCTGATTAATGCTGCAACCGGTCCAAATAATTCTTCATTGTAAGCGGGCATACCAATAGAACAATTTCCAAGTACGGTAGGCGGATAAAAATAACCTTTTGAATTAGGCATAGAGCCACCAAGTAATAAATCAGCTCCTTTAGCAATTGAAGATTCAACCTGATGATTTAATTCTAATTGCAAATCTTTTCTTGCTTGAGGACCCACGAAATTACTTTCGTCCAAAGGGTCTCCCATTTTCTTTTCTTGCATATATTTGACCAATAAACTGGAAAATTCATCATAAACGGAATCTTCGATAATAAATCTTTTTGCAGCAATACAGCTCTGCCCACTATTTAGAAGTCGAGCATTGGCACATATTTTTGCAGCATTATCTAATTCCGCATCTTTTAGAATAATGTAAGGGTCGCTACCGCCTAATTCCATTACGGTCTTTTTAATTTGACTTCCGGCAATCTTGCCCACTTCTGCTCCTACCGGTGTAGAACCGGTTAGAGTAATTGCTGCAATTTTTTTATTTCTAATTATTGATTCGACAGGAGCTGAACCGATTATCAAATTGGAAAAAGCAAATTCCGGAAAACCGGCAAGACTAAATATTTCTTCAATTTTACAAGCACAGCCCATAGTGTTTCTTGAATGCTTTAATATGCCTACATTGCCGGCCATTAATGCCGGTGCAGCAAATCTGAATACCTGCCAAAAAGGGAAATTCCACGGCATAATTGCCAAAACCGCACCAATCGGTAAAAAAGATACAAAGCTCTTAGAAGACTCAGTTTTTATACCCATATCGGTTAAAAATGACTCTGCATTGTCGGCATAGTAATCACATACCCAAGCACATTTCTCTACTTCTGCAATACCTTGATTGATAGGTTTCCCCATCTCAATAGCCATTAATTGAGCATATTCGATTTTTTTATCTCTTAATATTTTAGAAGCATTTTTCATCAAATCGCTTCTAAATTGAAATGTAGTTTTTCTCCAAGATTTAAACGCCAGCTCTGCATTATCAATAATACTATTTATTTTCGAGCCGGAGAATTCTTCATAATTGTGGATAATTTCTTCATTTGACGGATTAATGGTCTGAAAATCCATAATTTACTCCTAAAAATCTTTTTAATAATCATTAAGAAATAAAAATAAGAATAATAATCCACAAAATGAAATATTTTTTTAATTATATCAAGAATTAAATCTCGAATTATATCATTTTCTGATTGAATTCATAAATGCTAAATCTCGTCTATACCCGATACTAAAGTCCTTGGTTGATTGTTAAAAATAATCCTGTTTAGTAGTTGATATTATTACAGTTCCAATTAGATAAATTATTTAATTATTGTTTTACATAAATGACTAATAATTATAATTTTCAAACTTGATTTTTTCTTGATTATTCCGATATATTTTTGTAATTTAAGTAATAAAGCAAATTTACAAAGAGCTTTATGAGCTTATTTCATTATTGGCATACTACGAATTATGTAAATACCTATTTGTAGATATAAATACTTACAATTACTAAGAGGTAATTAGATGAACGCTGAATTTTATAAAAAAATGATAGATAAATCCCCTTTTGGATATTCCTATCATAAAATTATTTTAAATGATAAAAGTGAACCGATTGACTATAAATTTATTGAAGTAAATTCTGCATTTGAAAAACTGACTGGTTTAGAATCAGAAAAAATAATAAATAAAAATATTTCGGAAATAATTCCCGATTTCGACAAAGACCCTTTCGATTGGATTAATTTTTATGGAGATATTGCTCTAAATGGTGGAGAAAAGGAATTTGAGCAATATTCGAAATTTTTAAATAAGCATTATAAAGTATTTGTATATTCACCAGAGAAATATTATTTTATCACTACTTTTATTGATATAACAAACGAGATAAATAACAGCTCTGAATTAGAAAGCTTTTTTCAGCTTAACCCCGACTTACTTTGTATAATTGATTTACAAGGAAATTTTATTAAAGCTAATCAGGCATGGAAATCTGTTATTGAATATGAGCTTGATGAAATAATCGGTCATAACACATCTGAGTTCGTTATTTCCGAAGACTTAGAGAAGACACAAAACATATTAAATAAAGTAAAAACCGACGGTAAGGTTGAGAATTATGTTAACCGATTTTATTCTAAATCCGGGAATATTGTATATCTGGAATGGGGCTCACAATTAGCCGGAGATATAATTTATGGTGCAGCCCGAGATATTACTGAAAAAGTAATTATCACTGAAAATTTAAGAAAAAGCCAAGAGCAGTATATGCTGGCTATTAGCGGTAGCAACGATGGAATTTGGGACTGGAATCTAATAGATAATTCTCTGTTTCTCTCTGCAAAATGGAAGCAAATCATCGGCTATGAAGACAATGAAATCATCAGTAACTATAATACTTTTGAAAGCAATATCCATAAAGATGATAAAAAGCTTGTATTTGATAGTCTAAAAAATTATTTGGAGCAAAAAACTCCTTTGTATTATGTAGAATTCCGTATGCTCCATAAAAATGGCTCTTATAAATGGATATTAGCCAGAGGCGTAGCCCTTAGAGATGAAAGCGGAAAACCATATAGAATGGCTGGATCACATACAGATATTACCGAAAGAAAAAAAATCGAGTCAGAGCTTACCGAAAGCGAAAGAAAATACAGACTAATAGCTGAAAATTCCGACGATGTAATATGGATATTAGATCTAAATATGAGGTTTACTTTTATCAGTCCTTCAATATTCAAATTACGTGGTCTTAGTGTTGAAGATGCTATGAATGAAAATGTAACAGATACACTACCAGCTCACTGGATAGATAAAATCAATTCTGAAATTGAACTTTCTATTGATTTATACAAAAAAACAAATCATTATCCTTCTTCAATTTTTGAAGTAGAGCAGTATAGAAAAGACGGTTCTAATATCTGGGTGGAAATCAATGTTAGCGGTCTATACAATGAAAATCATGATTTAATCGGAATAATTGGAGTATCAAGAAACATAGACGAACGAAAAAAAGCAGAAGAAAAGCTTATTAAATACTCTCAAGAATTAGAAATAACCAACAATGAAAAAGATAAATTCTTCTCAATAATTGCTCATGATTTAAAGGCTCCTTTTAGTGGATTTTTAGGATTGACAAAAATATTGGCTACTCAAATTCAAGATATGAAAATCAAAGAAATACAAGAATTCGGTATAAATATGAGAGATTCTGCCAATAATTTATATAAATTATTAGAAAACTTATTGCAATGGTCAACCGTTAAACGTGGAAAAAGCAATTATACACCTATTGAGCTTTCACTTTGCAATATTGTTCAACAAAATATTGACTTATTGAAAAATAATATTAAAGAAAAAAATATTGAAATTAAAAACAATCTCACAGATGAAATAATTGTTTTTGCAGATATTGCTATGGTAAATACTGTGTTTAGAAATCTATTGTCTAATAGTATAAAATACTCTAATAATAACGGATTAATAAAAATCGATATTAGTAAATCTGATTCCACGGAAAATAAAATATGTATTTTCATACAAGACAATGGAATCGGAATGGATGAAGAAATAAAGACAAATATTTTTAGAATCGACAATAAAATCACACGATTAGGAACAAATGAAGAAAGCGGAACCGGATTAGGACTTTTGCTTTGTAAAGAGTTCATAATGATAAATGGTGGGGATATCTGGTTTAAAAGTCAGCCTAATATAGGCACTACTTTTTATTTTACTTTAAATATATTTAAAAGCATCAATAATCAAGAAAAATAATATGAGAACTAAAATTATATTTTTAATTATATTTTTAATATTTGCAGGAACACAACTTTCCTTTGCTATTGAAAAAACAGTTTATAAGATAGGTGCCTTTAATTATTTCCCGGGTATTTTCAAAGACTCCGATAATAGCATAAAGGGATATTTTGTAGAATCCCTTACTGAAATAGAAAAAGAGCAGAATATTAAATTTGAATATATCTATGGCACTTGGAGTGAATGTTTAGAAAGGCTTAAATTGGGAGAAATCGATATTCTGCCGGCGGTTGGATATTCGCCTGAACGAAGCACTTATTTAGATTACGGAGTAGAAGATATTTTAACCGTATGGAGTGAACTATATGTATTAAACGGCTCTCGTATTGACGGAATCACAAGCATTGATAATAAAAAAATCGGTGTTATGAGAAACGACATCAATAAGCAAATGTTTATAGACTTAATTGAAAAATTCGGGATAAGCTGCAAGATAGAGAACTTCAGTGGTTTTGAAGATATTTGTATAGCAATACAAAATAAATCAATTGATGCAGGAGTTATTAATTCTGCTTTTGGTATTGCCAAACAGAATTTCTATTCAATTAAATCAACAGGTATAGTATTTAATCCATTTAAAATTTACTTTGCCACAAAAAAATACCAAAATAAAAACTTACTAAATTTAATAGATTCTTATTTAATGAAATGGAAGAAAAACTCAAATTCCATATTCCTTAGCTCACGGCAGAAATGGTCTCATATTGAGCTGCAAAGAGAGGAAGCTTTCCCCAAATGGTTAACTATTACTATTATTTCAGTTACTTTGACTTTCTTAATCTCGCTTTTATTTAATCTTCTATTAAAAAAAAGAATTAATTTAGCCACTGAAGTAATTTTAAAAAGAGAAACAGAAATCAGAGAAAGAGAAGAAAAGCTTTCAACTACATTAGACTCTATCGGGGACGGAGTTATAGCTACCGACAATGCCGGTTTTATTACTAATATGAATCCTGTAGCCGAGAAGCTATGTGGATATAATTATAAAGAAGCAAAAGGAAAGTTGCTAACGGAGGTTTTTAGTATTATCAATGCTAACACCAGAGAATCAGTAGTTAATCCTGTAGAAATGGTGATAAGAAATGGAAAGGTAATCGGGCTTGCCAATCATACTGTTTTGATTTCAAAATCTGGAATTGAATACCAAATTGCAGATAGTGCCGCTCCTATAAAAGATAAAAATGGAATTATTATTGGTGTAGTATTAGTATTTTCAGATGTTAGCGAAGATTATGCTTTGCAAAAAGCTTTAAGAGAAAGCGAAGAGAAATATCGCACATTCTTTTTATCAATTATTGATGGTATTTGTTTGCATGAAATGATTTTTGATGATAATGGAACTCCGATAGATTATAGAATCATTGACTCCAATAGTAAATTAGAGGAGCTGACCGGATTTAAAAGAAGTGAAATAATCGGAAAACCCGCTACAGAGCTATATAATATGAATCCTCCTCCGTTTCTGGATATTTATTCTAAAGTCGCAATTGAAAAAACAAAAACAAGTTTTGAAACTTATTATGAACCCTTTGACAAACATTATATAATTTCAGCTTTTCCAACTGAAGAGAATAAATTCGCAACTGTTTTTCAAGACATAAGCGAAAAAATCCTTGCTATTGAAAAGCTCAAGAATAGCGAAGAATTTAACAGAAAAATTGTTGAGACAGCATCAGAAGGTATTTGGGCTATTGACAACAATAGTAATACTTTATACTTAAATAAAACGATGGCTAACATGCTTGGCTATGAGCCTGAAGAAATGATAGACTCTAACCTTAAATATTTTCTTTATGAAGAAGATATTGAAGACCATAACTTTAGGATAAAGCAAAGAATCAATAGAATCGACGGATTTTACGAAAGAAAATTCAGACACAAATCCGGATATGAAGTGTGGACATTCGTTTCTGCAACGCCAAATATTGATAAAAATGGGAAAGTAATTGGTTCTTTAGGAATGTTTACTGACATTACTCAAAGAAAAAAAGCAGAAGACAAACTAAAAAACGAGCGATTATTTACTAATGCACTCATTGATAGTTTGCCCGGAATTTTTTATTTATATTCATATCCAATGCTTAAACTTATTTCTTGGAATAAAAATATTGAGACAGTATTCGGTTATACTACCGAAGAAATTGGCAATTCGCATATTTCAAAATTGCACCCTAAAGAAAATCATGATTTAATTATTAAAAATGCCGATTACATAATGGAAGTAGGCTCTAATACTTTAGAATCGACATTATTAACTAAAAAAGGAAAAGAAATATTATACTTAATGACAGGTATAAAATTTGAAGAGCAAGGCGAGAAATATTTAATGGGATTTGGCATTAATACAAGCGAAAAGAAGCTTACCGAAGATGCTCTTCGTAAAAGCGAAGAACTGCTTCAAGAAATGGGGAAAATCGCTAAAATCGGAGCATGGGAGTTTGACACGAGCACTTTCCAAGGCAATTGGACAAAGGAAGTAGCTCATATTCATGAATTAGTTGAAAGTAGCTCGGTATCAGTAGCTGATGCCGTAAAATTCTATACTCCCGAATCAAAAGCAAATATTGAGGCTGCCATTCAAGATTCAATCAGTTATGGAAAGCCTTATAAATTAGAGTTAGAGATGATAACAAAAAATAATAATCATAAATGGGTAAGAACTATTGGACAGCCCATTCTAAAAAACGAGAAAGTAACTAAATTAAGAGGTTCATTTCAAGATATTACTGAAGAAAAAATTCTTAAAAACACCCAATTGTTTTTAATAAAATCAAGCTTTCAAAAAACGAATCAAGACTTTTTTGTTGAATTAGCTAAATATTTAGCTGACACTCTATTTATGGAATATATTTCAATTATTAAGCTAAGCGGCGACAATCAATCTGCCGAAACATTAGCTGTTTACTTTGATGGTAAGTATGAAGATAATTTCAAATTCAATCTGAAAGAAAATCCTTATCACGATATTTATAATGATACTATTTGCTGCTACTCAAGCGGAATAAGGCAATTATTCCCTAACAATACAATTTTACAAAATATTCCTGCCGAAAGTTACATAGGCACTACACTATGGAGTTCACACGGAGAACCACTCGGATTAATTTCTGTAATCGGTCGAAATAATATAACTAATATAGAACTGTATGAAACAATAATCAGATTAGTAGCCATTCGTTCTGCTGGAGAATTAGAGAGAAGAATTGCAGAAGATATTATAATTGAATCAAATAAAACATTTTCGGATATTGTACACTCCATTCCGACCGGTTTATATATTTACCAATTTGTTGAGCCAGACAAGCTATATTTTTTAATGGGTAATGTATCTGCCGAAAGATTAAATGGAATTAAAAATAGTGATTTAATCGGTAAAGAATTTAATGATATTTGGTCTAATGCAAGGAAATTCGGAATAACAGAAAAATGCTTAGATGTAGTCTATAAAAATGAGAATTTGAATATCGAAGAATTATACTACTCCGACGACAATATTGATGGCACTTTCAGGGTGTATTCTTTTCTGATACCGGGCAATAGGCTTGTAGTTTCTTTTGACAATATAACAAAAATGAAATTAGTTGAAAATGAAATCAAAGAAAGCGAAAATAAATTCAGAAGCTATATTGAAAATGCACCAGACGGAATATTTATTTTAAATTCCAAAGGCAAATGCTTAGAACTTAATAAAGCTACAACATTTTTATTTGGTTATTCAAAAGAAGAATTATTAGAATTGCCTTCTTACCATCTAATTAGCAAAAATTTCCAAGAGCACACTATTAATATTTTCAAAAATTTACAGGTTAATGATTATTACTCAGATGAAATTGAATTTGTTAGAAAAGATAGCTCCGAGTTTATCGGTTTATTAAGCGTAGTAAAAATTTCTGACGATAAAGACATTATCTTTATTAAAAATATTGATGATATTAAAAAAACAGAAATTGAGCTTTTAAAAGCGAAAGATAAGGCTGAAGAAAGTGATAGACTAAAATCAGCATTCCTTGCTAATATGAGTCATGAAATCAGAACACCGATGAATGGGATAATCGGGTATTCTCAAATACTAACCGACCCGGATTTAGAAGAAAATGAAAGAATTGAATTTGCTAATATTTTAAATAACAGCTGTTATAGGCTTCTCAACACTGTTAATGATGTATTAGAAATTTCAAAGATTGATGCCGGATTAATGAACATTAAAGAAACTGAATTCACTTTATATAAATTATTCTTAGAACTATTTGAAATCCATATAAAAGGCTATAAAAACAAGGGATTAGAACTTAAATATGTGATTCCCGTTAATAATAGAGACCTTACGATTTTCTCTGATGAACAAAAGATTTATCAAATATTTAACAATTTACTTAATAACGCTTTTAAATTTACTAACTCCGGTATTGTCGAATACGGTTATTTACTTAATGATAATATAATAGAATTTTTTGTTACCGATACCGGTATCGGAATTTCAGAAATTGCCTTAGAAAGCATATTTGAAAGATTTCACCAAGAAGATACTTCAGTATCCAGAGGTTACGACGGTACAGGATTAGGATTGTCTATTGCCAAAGGATTAGTTGAATTATTAAACGGGAAAATAAGTGTCGAATCAGAGAAAGGAGTTGGTACTAAATTTACTTTCTCCATACCATACAAAAGAAATATTGCAAATATTGCCACAGAAGAGGAAATTATTGAAGAGACCATAAACAAAGAGTACTCTCAATATACAATATTAGTAGTAGAAGATGAAATTTCTAATTATATACTCATTGATAGAATTTTAAATAGAGAATTAAAATGTAATATTTTGAAAGCAGTTAATGGATTGGAAGCTATCGAATGCTTCAAAGAAAATCCCTCTGTTTCTCTTATCATCATGGATATCAAAATGCCAATAATGGACGGAATTAGTGCGACATTAGAAATTAGAAAACTAAACAAGCATGTTCCGATAATTGCAGTAACTGCCTTTGCTTTAAGTGGTGATAAAGAAAAAGCATTAGATGCCGGATGCAATGATTATATTTCAAAACCATTTGATAAAGATGATTTAATTAATAAAATCAAAATGCTTCTTTCTGATTAAGTGATACATTGCAAATCGGGGTTCGGGGTTCGGGGTTTGAAAAATATTATGAGTTAAAAACAATAACATCAACACTACGCTTATGAGTGGGAGTGGAATTGGAAAATTGGAAATGGAAATTTTTGAATTTGTAAACGGTACAAATAATACAATTTTTATAATGCTTTCTCTATCCCCTATCCCCAAACCCCAATCCCTATACTCTATCCCCTATCCCCTATCCCCTATCCCCTATCCCCAAGCCCCTATCCCCAAGCCCCATGGCTAATCATTATTTTTTATAATTTATAAAATTTCTTTTATAGTTAGAAAATTTTCTGTATTTTAAATTCTTTTGATAATTGAAAAAGATGAAATGATTAATTAGACATGATAAACATTAAAAATATAAGCAAATCATTTTCAGGTAGAAAAATATTCGACGGTTTCAGTTTCCGTATTAATCCCAAAGACAAAGTATTAATCAAGGGTCCTTCGGGAATTGGGAAATCGACTCTTTTGAATATTATTATGGGCTTTGAATATGTAGATTCAGGAGAAATATTTTTTAAAGATACTGCGTATTCTGATATAGATATTAATTTAATTCGTTCATTTCTGGCATGGCTACCACAGAACTTAAATATTATAGGTCGAAGTAAAGTAAATGACTATCTAAACAAATTGAAAAAATTATCGGGCAATCTGAATTTGAATTTTACAAAAAATGATATTTTAAATTATTTTTCAATGCTTAGCCTTCAAGCCGACACTTTAGAAAAAGATTTGAGTAATTTATCCGGCGGAGAACTTCAGAGGCTTGGATTAGTAATTTGCAAATTATTAGACCGCGAGATTATCCTATTAGATGAACCTACTTCAGCTCTTGATGCCGACTCTACAGAGAAAGCAATTAATTTCATCTTAGAGATGAATAAAACTATTATTTGTATATCTCACAATTCCGATTTAGACAAATATTTCAATAAACAAATTATACTAACTTAGAGAAATTATGCAAGCAAATGATATATCTTGGATTAGTTTGGCTTTAGGCTCATTAATTTTGATATTCCCGATATTAATATTTCAATATTATAAAACCGGATTAGTTAAGTCTATGCTGACTGGCTACGGCAGAATGGTATTACAATTAGCATTTGTCGGTATTTACATGCAGTATATATTTAGTATAAATTCAATTCTAATAAATCTTGCTTGGGTAACATTGATGCTAATAGCAGCTACATTTTCAATAATAAGACGAAGTGAAATCAAAGAGAAAAAATTTATTATTCCTGTTATTAGCGGATTATTAAGCGATATATTTATCAATATTTTAATATATAGCTTTATTATTATGAACTATACTGAATTTTTCAACGCACGGTATTTGATACCGATAACCGGCATGGTAATTGGAAACTGCATAAGCAATTCAATCATCGGGATAAGAACTTTTTATAACAGCTTGCTAAAAGACGAATTAAAATACAGATATTCACTTATCAGCGGAGCAAATCATAAGGAGGCATTGATGCCTTTTATGTCTGAAGCACTTAAAATATCGTTTGCTCCGACTATTGCTTCAAATGCGACTATAGGGTTAATCTGGCTACCCGGAATGATGACAGGGCAGATACTTGGTGGCTCTGACCCATTAACAGCAATAAAGTATCAGATAATGATAGTATTATCTATTTTTGTTGGCGGAGTATTGACTGTATTTATATCTCTCTATTTATCATCAAAATATGCTTTTGATAAAAATTATAATTTAAATAAACAGATATTTAAAAGCATTAGTAGCAGTTAAATAGTTCTTCGCTATTATGTGTGGGTAAGCAAATAAAGAAATATTTCTTCCAACTGCGTTAGCTGTTGAATATTGGTAGTAAACATTGTATAGCCCCCACACTCTTTCTTCTCTTTTGGTTTTTAAATCAAGAGAGTGGCGGTGTATTTCATTATGTTACCGATGTTTAACTCCTATCGGAGTTAAAATTTAAAATCAAAGATGTTTATCCAATAATATATCAAAAATCAATATTTGATATTTAAAGATTTTCTTTATACTAATAACAATTATTTGCTAACCCGGTTAAATTATGTTAAATTGCAAATAAATTTTTAGAATAATAAAAACAATTGAGACACTTAGAGAATTAAAGTGTTAATTATATCGTAAAGTTAAATATAAGGATTGTAACATGAAAAGATATGTATTATTTTTTATCTGCTTGATATGTTTTTCAAGTATTGGCAATGCCGAACCCAAAGATGGATATGGTTGGAGAAGAATCTTAGACAAGCTTACTTTTGATATTGCAATTAATTCCCAAAATTCCAACACAATATATGTAGGCGGAGATCAAAAATACTTATATATATCAAGAGACAAAGGCTTGACATGGGAGACTTACAAAATTGGCTCAGGTTCAAGCTCTTCAAGATATAACAATTTGATGACAAACAGAGCCGATTCTAATATCGTTATTGTCGGGGGATTAGGCGTAGGTGATGTAGCTCGTACTTCAGATAACGGTGCTAATTGGGATTATGTATTGGGTGAGGGTCCTTACCCGATAATGCTCAATGGCAAAGCATTAGTTGCTCATCCTCAAGATGATAATATATATTATTTATCCGAGTTTGAATCGGGAATTATTTTTAAAAGCACAGATAGAGGAGCAAACTGGGACTCTATCGCAAAAGTTTATAAGCCTACTAAATTACTAAATGAAAACGGTGTATTGGTTGACTCATTAGTATATCAAGAGCCTACCTGCTTAGCTATCAGATCTGATTCATCTAATATTATGCTGTGCGGTAATCAAGGCGGAGCTGTTCTTTTAAGTAATGATGAAGGTAAAACATGGTCATTTTGCGGTTATTTGACTCAAAAGCAAGACTACCAAGTTAATCGTGATAATGAAGTTACAATGTTTAGCTTTAATGATAAACACCCACTTATAGGTTATGCCGTAATTACATATACTGTACTGGAGAATTTGCCTAACGGCGGAGTATGGAAAACAACAGACGGCGGTTATAATTGGAAACATTTAGCTTTCCCTGATACCAGTTTCTGGGCAATTGCCTGCAGGCAAGCAACTGAAACATCTGAAGAAATTTTCGTCGGAGGATATAGCGAAGACCCAAACGAAATTGACTCCATGAGAATACCGGGCGACAAAATTGTACGCGGTAGCTTCGACGGTGGGCAAACATGGTGGAAATGTGACCCTGAAATCGACTGGCTCGACGTATATCCTAGATATTTCGGTAGTGGCTCTTACAATGGACATACTTTTATCTGCGGGCAACGAAGCAGGATGAGCTATACAGACAGTTTACCTGGTATGTGGAGTAATGTTCTGTTAGGTCAAGAATCGTGGATTTACACTTTAAATGATATAGCTCCTTACGACAGTGGCAAGGCTATATGCGTCGGTGATGACGGTAGAATGTTTATGCACAAAGGGACTACTATTGTATTTGAAGAGTTAACAAGCAATTCAAATAAAGATTTAAGCTCAGTTATATTTATTGCTCCCAATAAGTTTGTTGTTGCAGGCGAAGGTGGAACAATATTAATCTCTGACGATTTGGGCGAATCATTTACAAATATAAACACAAAAACCAGTAACCATTTATTTTCGGTCTCAAATTTTGGTAGAGATAGTTTGTATGCTGTCGGAGAAAAAGGAATATTTGCTAAATCTATTAACGGCGGAACTACTTGGTCAAGCCAGAGTATTGATGCCGATACTTTATACTCAATCAAATGTGTTGATGATAGTGTTATTTATGCTTGCGGAAAACTTGGTAAAATTTTAAAATCTACAAATGCAGGCACTGATTGGGTACAGCAAAACTCTACAGTAGGCGAAGCTTTATTTAGTATTGATTTTTATAATAAAGATTACGGTATTGCCGTCGGCAAAAATAAAGTAATTCTTAGAACTACTGATGGCGGGGCTAACTGGGCAAAAATCGAGTCTCCGGTTATTCAACAATATTATTCATGCAATTTTATAAATGATTCAAGTATAGTGGTAGTCGGATCAAGCCTTACTGTACTAAAAAGCTTGGATTCTGGTAAAGTTTTCAGCGTTGCAAGTTCTTCTTATGGTCCAATTGGCAACATGTGGTCAATGCGTTACCTTGGTGCTCCCGGACAAGAGAAATTATACATGGCTACCGAAGCCGGTCTGTTTGTTTTAGATAACGTATTGGAAGTAATAGATAAAATAACCAAAATCGACCCCGAATCTAATCTTAATTTTATTGTAGATAAAGAACAATTGGTAGTTACTTATAAACGTGCATTCCCCGAAAAGAATTCGAATATAACATTAAGAATTTTTGATATGAACGGAAGAGAAATTACTCAAAGGTCTTTCAATTTAGTCTCGCGAGAAAACTTATTTGAAGTATTTAATTTGGGTGCTTATGCTACCGGTTCTTATATTATAGATGTTTTGGAAGCAGACCAACGTGTATCGAAAGTATTTATAAAACCATAAACAATTTTTCTCATAGATTCCCTTTATGAGTTCTTAATCCTCATTAATTATAATTATTAATGGGGATTTTTTTATTGGTGAATTGAAAATTATATAGTTTTGCAACAGATTTAGTATATTATTCCACAAACCACCGGAGGGAAACGAGTATAAATCCTATCCCCTATCACCAAACCTTTATCCCCTATCCCCAAGACTCACTTAAATCTATAAACCTATTGACAATAATTATACTCTTTATTAATTGACAAAAAATGCTTAATTTTACGTTTTTTTATCAGTTTGAAGAGATAAAATATGAAGAGCATTTTTTGCGTAATATGTTTAATTATTGCATGCTTGAGCAATAGCCGTGCTATTGAATATACTACATATTACGAGAAATCGAACTATACAGAGACTCCGCGTTACGAGCATACCAAACAGTACCTGCAATTACTAACCGAGAATAGCGATATTTGCTCGCTTACTAAATTCGGTACTTCGCCACAGGGTAGAGATTTAGTGCTTTTTATAATTGATAAAAACAAGAACTATACTGCAGAGGCAGTTAAAAAATCGGGGAATGCCATTCTTTGCATTCAAGCCTGTATTCACCCGGGAGAATCCGAAGGCAAAGATGCAGGGCTTATGCTAATGCGTGATATATTGATAGATAAAAAATATGAAGATTTACTTGATAATACTACAATTGTCTTCCTACCTATATTCAATGTGGACGGGCATGAAAGGTTCTCTGCTTATAATAGAATCAACCAGAACGGACCTAAAGAAATGGGATGGAGAACTACCGGAGCAAATTACAATCTAAATCGCGACTTTATGAAAGCTGATGCACCGGAGATGCAAGCATGGCTTCAATTCTACAATGCGTGGCTACCGGACTTTCTAATCGACTGCCATACAACAGACGGAGCCGACTATCAATACACTGTTACTTATGGAATTGAAATCCTCGGCAATACCGAGAGAAATATTTCAAAATGGCTCGAGAACAGCTATATAGTTAAGCTAAAAAAGGCACTTGAGGCAGATAATTTTTTAGCATCGCCTTATGTATCATTTCGAAATTGGCACGACCCCAAAAGTGGATTAGTAAGCTGGGTCTCCCCTCCTATGCTTTGTGGCGGCTATATTGCATTGCAGAACAGACCAAGTATGCTGCTGGAGACTCATTCTCTAAAGGATTATAAAACCCGAGTAAATGCTACTTACAGTGTGATAATCAATACTTGGAAAATACTTAGCCAAGATAAAGACACTTTGCAGAAAATGATAAAAAAAGCCGATGATTATGTATGTTCAGAGGAATTTATCAAATCATCTTATCCGCTAAGTTTCGACCAAACTACGGATAGCATAATCACAGAATTTAAAGGAAATAGATATTATTCCAAACCAAGTAGTTCACTTGGCGGTGAGGTCTATGTTTATACCAGCGAACCGGAAACATTCCCTGTCCCGTATTTCAAGGATATGGTTCCGAATGATTTCACTGCTCTACCCTATTATTATGTAATTCCTCCCGAATGGACAGAAGTAATAAAACGATTAGATGAGCATAGTATCAAATATAAAAGAGTAAACGAAGCTATCAAATTAAATATTAAGACATATCAATTTGACAGCTTAAAATGGAATACTACTCCGAATGAAGGAAGGCAGAAAGTAAATCATTTCACTATAAAGGAAATCGAAGCAACAAGAGAATTCCCTGCGGGTTCGGCAGTAATACCGGTTTTACAAAGAAGTGCAAAGGTATTGATTCACTTTTTAGAGCCTCAAAGTTACGACAGCTTTGTGCACTGGGGATTTTTTAATACAATTTTTGAGCAGAAAGAATATGCCGAAACATATATAATGGATAAAATAGCCGATGAGATGCTTAAAGATGAAATAATCAAGACTGAATTCGAGAAGTGGAAAATTGATAATCCGCAATCAGTTAATAATCAAAGAGATATAGTAAATTGGTTCTATAAACAAACGCCTTATTGGGATAAACATTTGAATATTTACCCCATAGGAAAGGTGTATGATAAGGAAGTATTTGAGAATTTATTCAAATAATTTGCTTGAATTTTTGGAATAAAAAATAAATACTTGTAAATTGCATATTTTGAATTGACTAATAATAAATATTTTAAGTATAGGAGTAAAAATGTCTTTTATACCGCACACAGATGCAGATAAACAAGAAATGCTAAAGAAAATTGGCGTTTCGACGGTAGAAGAATTATTTAAAACAATACCGGAATCAGTAAGATTAAAATCCGACCTGAATCTACCGGCAAAAATGTCAGAGTATGAAATAGTAAAACGAATAGACTCATTGGCAAAAGCTAATAAATCAGCAAGCGACAACGTATGCTTTATGGGTGGCGGAGCTTATGACCATTTCATTCCTTCGATAGTCGGCTCTATAATGGACAGACCCGAATTCAAGACAGCTTATACTCCGTATCAAGCTGAAGTTTCTCAAGGCACTTTACAGGCTATGTATGAATATCAATCTATGATTTGTGCATTGACCGGTATGGACGTTGCCAATGCATCGCTTTATGATGCCGGCACAGCACTTGCCGAATCTTGTTTCTTAGCAAATGCTCATAACCGTAGAACTCAAATGATTTATGCCGGCTCGGTTAATCCTCATTATACCACAGTTGCAGAGTCAGAATGTGCCGGCAGAGAATTTACATTTGATTCAGCGATTGCCGAAGACGGCACTTGCGATTTAGCTAAATTAGCTAAATTAGTAACAGATAAAACTTCACTTGTAATTGCTCAGCACCCGAATGCTTACGGTAACTTCGAGCAAGTAGCTGAAATCGAAAAAATCGCTCATGCGGCGGGAGCTTTATTTGTTTCTGTAATAGACCCGATTTCTCTCGGTTTATTAGAAGCACCGGGAGCATATAATGCCGATATAGTAGTTGGTGAAGGTCAATCACTTGGAATACCTTTAAGCTTTGGCGGTCCTTACTTAGGAGTATTTGCCGTTAAACAGGAATTAGTGCGTAAAATTCCGGGCAGAATCTGCGGTATTACCGAAGACCAAGACGGCAGACGTGGTTTTGTACTAACTCTTCAGACTCGTGAACAGCAAATCAAACGCGAGAAAGCAACTTCTAATATTTGCTCTAATCAGGGGTTATATATGCTCGCAGCTACTGTCTATATGGCAACTATGGGCAAGCAAGGTATAAAAGAAGTAGCCGAGTTGTGCCTTTCAAAATCTCATTATTTAGCTGAAGAAATTAAAAAATTAAATGGTTTTGAGCTATTAAACGACAAACCATTCTTTAAAGAATTTTTAGTTAAAACTCCTGTTGCGGCAAAAGATATAGTTGATGCAGCTATGCTTGAAGGCGTTTTAGCAGGTGTCGATACTGCTCGCTTCCCTGATTGTAAACAAGGTCTATTGATTGCAGTTACTGAGAAAAGAACTAAAGACGAAATGGATAAATTAGTAAGCATTTTGAAAAAATTTGCTAAATAATATTCTATTATCATAAATAGTATTCAACCACAGGGCTCCCCCCCTGTGGTTGTGCTATAAAGAAAAACATAATCAAATTAATAATTTTAAAAAACTTATATTTATTCAATGAAAATATTCTTTAAAATAAAAAGTTTCTTTATCAGTTTAATAAATTATATAATTAGCAAGAGAAGGCTATTTATATATTTAGCTGTTATTGGAGTAATCATGATTAACTTCGTATTTTCTGAATATGGCATTATTAATAGAATCAGTCTGGAATTAGATAAACAAGAATTATTTGAAAAAATTGGAGCTGAACAAATAGTTAAAGATTCCTTATATCAACGAATCAAGACTTTAAATAATGACACATTAGAAATCGAAAGATTAGCCAGAGAATACTACGGAATGATTAAACCCGGTGAGAAGCTGTTTATTTTCAAAAAGAAATAATTATGAATAAATAAAAAAGTTATAAAATGCAAAAATCCGCTATCAATCTACTTTTCTTATTATTTTTTATATTTATTATTCCGGCTACCAGCCAATCTCAAACAGGTGCTGACCGAATGCTATTAGACGGGTCAGAGAATTTAGTACAGTTCAATCTTGACAGCACAGGCAATTGGTGGGCAGTTACCCAGCCATTTACTACTCAATTCAGAGCAATAATCAACGGACAAGAGTCAGCTGCTTATGTGGAGCTTACCGGATTAAAATTTTCATCTAATGGCATCAAATGGGCATTTTTCGGCAAAGACAATATTGGGTGGAATGTAGTATCTGCCGATACAAGTATTCGTATCACGGCTGATTCGGTAGTTGAAATACTTTACTCAACTACAAATTCCGAATTAGTCTATTCCTATATAAATGCTAATCAGGAATATTTAGTTATTCGCGATAAAATCATAGATGTTTACTCAAAATTCGGAAGCTTTTATATCAGCCAAAACGGAGCGAAATATGCCTATATCAGCAAGCGTGGCAGCAGCTTTGTAATCAATATTAATGGCAAAGAAAGCAGTACTTTTGATGATATTAAACCAATGGGCTACTGGCATAACGGCGATTTCAAATATGCAGCACGCTCAGGTTCCAATTGGCAGATTTATAAAAATTTCGACCCTATTACAGAAATGTATCCTAACATTACTGAAGTAGTTATGAATCACTTAGGAACGGTTGCCGCCGCAATTGTTCAAAACACTTCGGACTACTACCAAACAATTCTATTTAGCGATGAATACTACGATATATTATACAGTGGCAAATATGACAATATGAGTAATTTGGTGATTCACCCCTACGAACCAATGATAGCATGTAACGCCGAATTGAATAATGCTTTTTTTGTATTGCTTAATTCTACCGAATATACAGCCGAAGAATCATCAAGCAAGCCTTCATTCACTCACGACGGTTCTGAATTATATTTTTTAACTTGCAAAATCAACTGCTATGTAAGTATTAATGGTAAGAAATACAAGATTTTTAACCAACTCGATACTCAGTCGCCATTTACCAAGAAGCCAAATAGCTTGACAATTTCTTATGCTACTAATTCTACTTTAGTAGTTCAGAATATCGAAGGCAGTGAAATGTTCGGCTCTTTACTGATTGACTATTCTACAGCTCCGATTTATAATTGGAGAACAGGATATTATGAATCTTTAGCAAGTATAAACAACAGACTCTATTTACTTGCAACTAAAGTATTTTAAGTATATCAGAGATATTTTTATCATAGTCTATGGAAATATATTTCAAGAAAATGTTAAAAATAGTTTTGTAGATTCAAGGATTTTCCGTAGTTTTGTAATGGGTCAGGTGCCGTGCATCTAAGACTAACCCAACTCCGCCAGGTTCGGAAGAAAGCAACGGTTAGTTAGATTTTAGAGTGCCACGGATTGCTTGGCCCATTTTTTTATTTTGTTCAAACCTACATAAGCAATCTTCATAATTCGTTAAAATAAAATTCTCCTTAAAACGCTTATATAATATTGAGATGTTGATATATTAGAAACTTTGATAGAAAGCAACAAAATATGGATATACGCAAATATCTAAGATTATTATTTTTATTGATTTTTATTTGTAACTATTCTGTAATTGCAGAAATTAAAATTGATAAGAATAATCATGGTTTTTCTATTAGCCTCGAAAATTTAGATTATTCTAAATATTCCGATAATAATAACTCGTTTCTTATAAATATTAATAATTCCGATGAACGCCTTTTTACTGATAGTCTGGGTAATATAAATGCTTTATTTGCTCTTCCGATTGGTTGGGGCTTAGATACAAATTGTCAATTTTCAGAATTAAAACAGACCACCGATGAAGTTATCTTTTATATGCCAAATATAAATCACTACCCTATTAGCATTGAAAAGAAGGGTATTGAGCGAGCTACTCAAATATATTTGCTTAAAATAAGTCCCTTCTATATTAATGGAAATAATATTTATTACCGTAATAATATAGCTTTTAATTTAAAATACAAACAAGAATTAACACCCGATTTCGGCTTAGATAAGTATTCATATATCAATCAAAATATTCTCAATAGCGAGTATTCCGCTCATATACGCTATATCTCTGATAATAACAGAGTTCCGTTAACAAGCTCAGACAAAAAAGATAATAAACTCTTCTATGATACTAATTCCGAATATGTGAAGATACTAACTAATTATGATGGTGTTACTTATGTACTTGCAAGCGAAATAATTGCATTAAATCCTAAGTTTTCAGGTATAAATCTAAAAAATATCTTATTATTACATAAAGATAATCTCAATCCGTATTTTTCAAACGACAAAAACGGAATATTTGACCTAAGTGATACTATTTACTTTCTGGGTAAGAGAGCTTATGATGTAAATACTTGGTTTGACTCATTTAATAATAATTCTGTTTTCTATCTTACATATAGTATTACAGATACAAACAAAATGAAACTGACAAAAATGACAGATATTACTGTAGCTTCCGATACCATTAATTCAGTCAATTATTTAATTCATATAGAAAAAGATAGTGCTTATTCTTATGGAAGTAATAGTTCTTTTACTCCTACTTCAAGCGGAGAAGGCTGGGGACATCGAGCTTTATCTGCTTTTCGTGATTCATCTATTTATTTAAATTTCAACTTTTCACCTATCGACAGTGAATATATAAAAGTTAAAACTCATAGCTATATAAAATCTAATGATATGCTACGAGTGTTTAATCATCGCTTAACTTATAATTTTAATTCAAGTGTAAATGATACATTAAGCTTCAAATATTTAAACGGAATATTTAACTTGAATTATTCATATTTTGCTAGCTCTGCGGCTTTTGTATGCGGCACTAATATTTTGAATTTAAAAAGCTTAGGCTTTCGTAATGCCTCAAATAAAATTTATGAAAATGACCAGTTAATCTATGATTTTTTAGAATTGGAAGGCAAAGCCAAACCTTTGGCAAATAACGGGTTTGCAAATTTCAAGACAGATTATTTAGAAAATCCTTCCAATATTAAAATTAATGGTTTTAATCAAAAACAAGTATATGTAATTGATTCGGTTAATTCTCTATATAATGTACTTCAGGCAGATAAAGGCACACACTTCCTAATTTCCTCAAAAGGAAAATCTAAATACACTTCCATTAAAATTGATGATACACTGATAGTTTCTTCAAAAGCTGAGGCATATTATATAGCATTTTTTGAATTAGGAGCTGTAAAATCATATAGTTATACGAGCGAGCAGTATAATGATTTCATTAATCAATATAACTCAATCCCCACTAATACTGTTTTTGGAATTGCTTTAAATGTTAATAACTTGCCCTCACAAATTAAATCTCTTTTAAATAGTATAAATTCTAAATATATTAATTTTTATAGAAATGATTCGTCATATACGGCTGTCATTAAAAAATCATCTTCTATAATCAGCGAGTCAATGGGAGAAAATTCAAATACCGAATATTTCAATATAGATGTCAATGGCAATAAATATAGCCTTAGCTTCAATCTTCCCGGAATTAATTATTATGATTTATATTTTACTGATAGATCTGCTTTAAAAAAATCAGAAGTAGAATTTGTTTACAAATCTGATTTAAAATCTTCTACCATGCAGTGTAACGTTTTAGTAATTGCCAATAGAGAGTTTAAAGATTTTGCCGAAAAATATGTAGAGATAAAAAAAGTAAGCAGACCCGACCTAAAGCTGTCTATCGCTTATATAGATGATATTGAAAAAGAATTTTCTTATGGTTACATATCACCTTCCGGAATAAAAGACTTTATTACGTACGGCTATTCTAATTGGGGAAATTATAAACTTAGGTATGTAACAATAGTTGGCGATGCGAGCTGGGACCCAAGAAAAGTATTACATAATTCGACGTTTAATAATTATGTTATTTCTTATGGTGTACCTACAAGTGACTCTTGGTACGGTATGGTAGAGGGTAATGATGTATTGCCCGATATTACAGTAGGTAGAATACCAATTAAGGATACTAATGATGCTAATAATTACTTAGAAAAGCTTATTAAATACGAAAATTACAAGCCGGCACCCTGGCAGTCAACAATGCTGTTTTTATCAGGCGGTAAAAATTTAAACGAAATGGAATATATACTCAGCTACCAAGAAAGCAATATGAATATTGTCGAAAAGTCAGCTGTCTGTATTAATACCGAATTGATTAAAAAGAAAAATCCGGGCGAGTTCGAGCCAAGTGCAGGTTTGGAAATAGTCGAGAAAATCAATAATGGCGAGATGTTCGTGAATTTTATTGGGCATGGCTCTGCCCTATTGCTTGACCTTGACGGATGGACTCCCGAAGCTTTAGATAATTATGGTAAATATGGATTTTTGAATACTGTTGCTTGCAATACCGGTGCTTATGCTCTTCCCAATGAAATCACAAGGAATGAGAGTTATTTATTTAGTAAAGAAAAAGGCTTTATTGCAGTAATGGGGGCTAGTGCCGAAGACAATGTTCATGAAGGTGGCAATGTAGCTGCAAATACGTTAAAATATGTTTGCTCTCCAGCACAAAGAAATATGGCTGATTCATACAATCAAGCTAAATCATACTCTTATAATATTGGAATATCCGATGATATGGTTATGTTCCATTACTCCTATCTTGGCGACCCATTATTAAGAATACCGATAGATACTACTTATAGATTTTATATGACAAATCAGGATATTTCTGTTAGAAATAATAATAATCTTGATATAGTAAGTGTTTCGGATACCTTTGCTTATGTTTCCGCTATCCTTAGAAATTTTGGTATAAAAACGGATATAGCTTTAAATATTCAAGTAATAGACGAATTTAAGGGCATCAAAGTTACAAATGAAATGATGATTAATGGCATCTGCCCATCTGCTGAATTTGTTACAAAATTCAATATATCAAAAGAACCCGGTATTCATAATTTGACTATTATATTAGACCCTTCAAATAATATACTTACTAATGATATTGCAGACAGAACATATACTAAGCAATATCAAGTATTTGACGTAATGCTACTGCCTATTGAGCCAATGCCATACTGGGATAAAAAACCAAATGAATTAAAATTTAGGTTCTTAAATCCGCAAATTTCAGAGAATACAGAATACTATTTCAATATTTTTGATAATGCTCATTATTCAGGTTTACCCATATACACCGGAAATAAAAGCGAAATCAGTACAAATGATATTATTGTTGACTGGAAGCCGGAGCTAACTTTAGAAAATAATAAGAATTATTACTTGCAAGCAAGTTATAAAATTGATGGCGTACTTACCCCTTCATCAATGCTTAAAATGCCGTTTTCAATTTCCGAGAATGGTGATAATACTTTCGTTAACTCCATTATTAAAGATGAAAATCTTAATATGCTCAGCAAAACTAATATAGAATATGACACCAATACTAAATCTTTACAATTCAATATTGATACTATTGATTACTACTTAGATGCTACTTGTGGCTGGAAATTCAGTGAAACCGAAAAACGACCACGCTCTGCAACTATGATAATGAATAAAGATTTGTATTATCTGACTACCCCGCCGGACCAAGTAGGATTCCATTTGATTCATTTTGATAAAAGCTTTAATTATATAGACCATAAATACTATGATACTTGGAGCTCTTATGTTTCAGATAAAGATGGAATTAAAGACTCAAGTAGTATAAACTTAGTAAAATATTTACGAGACACGGTAAAGACAGAAGATTATATATTTTTAGCTACATTAGGGCAGTCTTTTAGAATCCCCTCATTGCATATCAAATTAAAAACTTGCGGTTCGTGGGACACACTAAAAACAGTACTTTCGGATTATTACGGGTCGGTATTAGCTGATTCGATAGATAAAGAGAGAGTCCGATTTACAAATATCAATAGAAATGACTGGGGTATTTCATTCTGTTTAGCTGCTCAAAAAGGTCAAGCTAAAGGTACTGCTAACGAAGCTTTAGATATAAAAAGCGATACGGCGAGAGTATCGGGACAATTTAAAAAATATTACTTAGATGGCGGTATTAAATTTGAATTGGGTCCGGGCAAAATGTGGAATTATTTAAAATTATGTGGCGAAAATATTAGCAAAGATGTTAATAACTCAATAAAAGTATATGGTAATAATGCTTTAAACACTAGTAAACAGCTAATTAAAACCATTACAAATTCTGATTCTGTTTATTTATCAGATATTAATAGCACTTATCAGTATTTATATTTCGATATCGGATTCGCAAAAACCAATATAGAACCCTACTATCTGAAAATTGATAGTATTAAAGCCTACTATCAGGCTGGGGCTGAAATTGCAATTTTAAACTCAAAGACCGAGATTCCGGACAGCTTACTAATTGCTGCTCAGTACAATATAAAGACTACTGTAAAGAATTTATCTCTAAGGACTGAAATTGATTCTGCTACTTACAATATCTTAGTCAATGATGAATTTTCAATTATTGAAGTCATAGATACAACAATTTACAATTTATACCCTGATAATACTATTGATTTCAATCATGAATTAGTTACCGATGCGTATCCGTATGACATCACAATTACTCCTTCTATTACTCCATATCTGCCGGACTATTATTATTTTAATAATAAATATATTTATCAGCGAGCTTTTGTCAGAGATACTGTTTCCCCTACAGTCCTAATTGAATTAGACGGTAGAGAAGTTTCTGAAGGAGACTATGTATCGATTCAGCCTAAGTTTAAAATTACTCTACTTGACAATTCTCCGAGAATTGTCAATAATGAAGATAATCTTCAAGTAAGATTAAATGGTGAGCTTTTGACAAGTACGAAATATTGCACTGACTACAATTTTTATTCTTTAGGAAAAAATACACCTGCTAAAGCAGTGTTAGAGTTTTTACCGGATTCTCTTGATTTCAATGATAATATAATAAAAGTATTTTTTGAAGACACTTATCAGAATAAAGCCACACTTGAAATCAGGGTAAATGTATCTAAAAACGGTTCAATTAAAGAGCTGTTAACATATCCGAATCCTTTTGATGCAAATTCGAATATATCTTTTGAATATCGTGCTCCCGCCCTCGGCGGAAGCTGCCTAATAGAATTTTTCAATTATACCGGACTAATAATTAATTCAATGGAGTTTCCGATAAATATAGGTAAAAATGAGTTTCCGATACAATTAACAGACCAAGACGGTAAAAGATTACCTATCGGAGTTTATTTTTATCGAATAACAATAAAAAATACTGAAGTTTTTGTTGAACCTGTTATTGATAAATTCCTAATTGTGCGTTAAATTTGTATTTCGTACAATTATACATAAAGAAGTATGGCAAAGAACACAAACAAAAAAAGAAGCAAAATAGCAATATTTTTCAAATGGCTTTTCTACATTATTGTCGGAGCTTTTGTCGGCTCAATACTAATGGTAGTAATTTACAAATTCGTACCTGCTCCATACACACCTCTTATGTTTATAAGGGTAATAGAAGGTGCTATAGACGGCAAGAGCGTCGGAATAGACAAAGATTGGGTATCTTATGATGAAATATCTCCATATTTCTTCAGAGCCGTTGTCTCCGGCGAAGACGCAAGATTTATGAAGCATGGTGGAATTGACTGGAGAGCAGTCGAAGCTGCAAAAAAATACAATGCCCGCCAGAATGGAAAAAAGCTACGCGGAGCAAGTACAATTACTATGCAAACAGCAAAAAATGTATTTCTCTGGCATGGCAGAAATTATGTGCGAAAAGCCCTCGAAGTATATTTCACATATCTAATTGAAGCCATCTGGGGTAAAGAAAGAATTTTAGAAATGTATGCAAACGTTGTAGAGCTTGGAGACGGAGTATATGGCGTTGAAGCCGCTTCTCAAAAATATTTCGGCAAACCTGCTAAAAATCTTACAAAAAGAGAAGCCGCACTTATTGCAGCTGTATTGCCAAATCCGAGACGCTGGTCTCCGGCAGCTCCTACTAAATATATTAATAAGAGAGTAGGCTTCATAATGGGTAGAATTAATTCTGTCGCTATACCCAAGGTGAAAAAATGAGCGATAAACAAACTCCGCTACTGAGACAGTATAATCAGATTAAATCCAAGCATCCGGATACTGTTTTATTTTTTAGGCTGGGGGATTTTTTTGAGACTTTTAACGAAGATGCAGAAATTACTTCTAAGGTGTGCGGAATTACTTTAACTAAACGAAATAACGGAGGAGCTGCAGATATGCCTCTTGCGGGATTTCCGCATCATCAATTAGATGCTTATCTGCCAAAATTAGTCAAAGCCGGATATAGAGTCGCCGTATGCGACCAGCTCGAAGACCCTAAGCTTTCTCGCGGAATAGTCAAAAGAGGTGTTGTTGAAGTAGTTACTCCCGGAGTAGCACTTTATGATAAATTATTAGAAGCTAAGACAAATAATTACTTGGCATGCATAAATTACAAAACTCAGAAAAATGGAGCTATAATTTTCGGATTATCCTGCTTGGATATATCTACAGGAGAGTTTTTAGTTTCCGAATTCGATAGAAATCAGCTAATTTCAATAATCGAGAATTTCCATCCTTCAGAATTAATTTTCAGTAAATCCCAAATTAAAGAATTAGAAAATGAATTGGAAAAATTATCATACAAGCCGGCTATTTCTAAGCTTGATGAATGGATATTTGATGAGGAATTCTCACGTGAAGCTATCAAAGGGCATTTCGACACTAATTCATTAAAAGGATTTGGTATAGATGAACTATCGGTTGCTATAGCAAGTGCCGGTGCTATTATGCACTATATCAAGGAAACTCAGATTACTCAAATCACGCATATCAAAGGAATCTCTTTCTATAATCATAATGATTATATGCTGCTTGATTTTGCTACTCGACGAAATCTTGAAATTACTTTTTCTAATTTTGATAATAGCCAAGGCACTTTAATTTCGACATTAGATAAGACTCGCACAGCAATGGGCGGCAGACTGTTTAAAAAATGGATTACACGCCCACTGCTTAATTTACAACAAATCAATTCCAGATTAGAAGCAGTTACCGCATTAATCGCATACTGCGACATTAGTGATAATATCCGAACTAATTTGTCTCTAATCGGCGATATGGAGCGACTGATTTCCAAAATATGTACAGGGCGAGCCAATCCGAGAGATGTAGCTGCTCTAAGAGAATCATTAAGTAAATTCCCAATAATTAAAGATTTGATTTATACCATAAAAAATGACTCCTTAAATAAAATTGCAGATAAGTTATCCGATTTCAGAGATTTATATAATTTAATCAGTAATTCTATTGTCGAAGAGCCCACTGCTCTGACCGGTAGCGGAAATGTATTTAAAACCGGATATTCCAAAGATTTAGATGAGTATATCTCTGCTAAATATTCAGGTAAAAATTGGATAAGTGATTATCAAGAAAGAGAAAGGCAAGAGACAGGCATTAACTCGTTGAAAGTCAGTTTTAATAATGTGTTCGGATATTATATAGAAATTACTAAAGTTCAAAATTCAAAAGCTCCGGACCGATACGAGAGAAAGCAGACTTTAGCTAATGCTGAGAGATATACTACTCCCGAATTAAAAGAAATAGAAGAAAAAATATTAAATGCCGAAAGCAAAATTGCCGAATTAGAGCAAGCACTCTTTACAGAATTAAAAATGAAAATTTCACTATTTGCCAAAGAAGTTCAAGATAATGCTTATCTAATTTCAGTTATTGACTGTCTGCAAAGCTTTGCCCAAGCATCTACTGACTACAACTACTCTAAACCGTCAATTAACGAATCGGATTCGTTAAAAATCATTGACGGCAGGCATCCGGTAGTTGAACGGCTTTTACCTTTAGGAGAGAAGTTTGTGCCTAATTCTACGTTTTTAAATAATAAAGACTCGATGATTCATATAATAACCGGTCCGAACATGGCAGGAAAATCCTGCTATTTAAGACAAATCGGTCTAATTATATTATTAGGGCAAATCGGCTGCTATGTACCGGCTAAAAGTGCCGAGTTCGGTCTGGTTGATCGAATATTTACTCGAGTAGGAGCTCACGACAATATAACAGCCGGAGAAAGTACTTTTTTAATAGAAATGCAGGAAGCTGCAAATATATTGAATAATGCTACTGAAAAAAGCTTAATATTGCTTGATGAAATCGGCAGAGGAACAGCTACTTTTGATGGTATTTCAATAGCTTGGGGGATTACCGAGTATATACACGATACTATTAATGCTAAGACCCTATTTGCTACCCATTACCATGAGCTGAACAATTTAATTGAAACTTATGCTAAAATCAGAAATTATCAAGTGCATGTAATTGAAACAGAAGAAAAGATTCTCTTTACTCATAAAGTAATCGAGGGCGGTGCTGACCATTCTTATGGTATATATGTAGCTAAAATTGCAGGTATTCCATTTGAAATTATTTCCAGAGCAAAAGAAATTATGCAATCACTCGAAAATGCTGATAATCCTGAAAAGCAATCTAAAGCTAAATCAACTCAAATTAAAACTAAAAATATTCCTTTACGAAATAAGCAAATTGATTCAGACCAGATTTCAATCTTTGAGTTGCGTGATGATATTATTCGAGATAAATTAAGAAGTATAGATTTAGACAATATTACTCCGTTTAAGTCTATGGAATTACTAAAAGAAATAAAGGATAGTCTGTAATTTATTAAGGAAATTCTTTTTTAATTCTAACACGGTATTTATTATTTTATCTTAATATATCAATTTTTTCTTGAATTATTTATACTTTTTATATATCTTGTAATTCTATAATGTGTTAAGAAAATGGGTAAAAATATATGAGCGAAGAAAATCAAGTCGGCAAAATTCCTTCACCAGAACAGCTGCCTAAAAAAGGCAATTTGATGATAGTAGAAGACGATGCTTTGTTATTGAAAATATTTGAAAGGTTCTTTGCAAAACACTATAATTTGATTACTGCTAAATCAGGTAATGAAGCATTAGAAATTATAAAACGAGGTTCTAAGCCTGAGGTTATTCTTTCTGACCAAAGAATGCCGGGCTTATCGGGAGATGAATTTTTAGCAGAAACAATCAAATATATTCCTGATTCAGTCAGAGTAATTGTAACTGCACATTCTGACCCAAAAGAAATAATTTCAGCAATAAACCGAGCACACACATACATGTTTTTAACTAAACCGATTGAAGAAATCGAATTAGTTCAAGCAGTTAGGTTATGCTTTACGCATTACTATACAACAATCAAGAACAAAGCTTTGATGAAAGAAATTCAAGAAAAGAATTTCGAAATACAAAAAGTAATCTCTGCTCAAACTGAAAGTCAAGCACCTCAAGCACCGATAATAAAGCAATTAAGTTTTGAGAAAAATATAGTTGAGATAAATAAATTCTATACTGTATTTAATAATTTTTACTTTAAGAATTTCTTTGATACTTGTATTCCGATTTTAAGGTCATTGGCTACATCATTGAAATTGCCAAGCCCTGTGTTGGAGAGGATTTATTACAGCCTCCATATTTATTCATATATCATGAACTTTTTCCCTGCCAAATTTATTGTTAATGACCCTGAAAATTTATCAGAAGAAGAAAAAAAGATTTATTTTACGTATTATAGAACATTAGTAGATAAGCTCTATTCTTACGATGGCATGAATAATTATTCCCTAATATTAAATCAAATATGGGAAAACAACGATGGCACAGGAATGCCTAATCAGTTGACCGAAAGTAAAATTGCAATTGATGCACAAATTGTTAAAATCATTCTTACGTATGTAAATAATGTATTTCGCGTTCCAAATGAAATGTATTTAAGAAGGCAAACTTTACCGGTATATAATCAGCCTCTTGCGATTACTACGCATAGACATAGAGCGATAACTAAATATTTATATGACAGAACAAAGTGGTTTGATTCTGATGTATTTAATCATTTCAGATTTATGCTACAAGATAACACCAATGAAGCTTTGCTTTTTGATAGAAAAGACTTGACGATTCCGAACTACGAGTACGATGCTAATTATAACCCTATAATGGCTCGTTCAAATGCTGAAGAAGATGATTCCGATTCCGGCAAAAGTGGTAAATCAAAAGAGCAAACTATCAGAGTCAGTGAACTTCAAGAAGGAATGACTGTCGGACAGAATATTCATACTAAAAGCGGAATATTAGTAGCCAGGCAAGACACTACACTAAATGTTCTACTAATAAAAAATATTCAGAGATTAGAGAGCACCGGGCAATTAACATTAAATGGTATGATTGATGTTATTATAAATGAATAGAATATAAGGGATAAATGGCAACAATATTAGTAGTAGAAGATGAAGATGTACTTCTTGAGAATCTTTCTTTCCATTTAAGTTTTGAGGACTATGATGTACTCTGTGCCAATAATGGGAAAAAAGGAGTTGAATTAGCATTTGAGCATATTCCTGATGTAATTATTTGCGATATAAATATGCCGGAAATGGATGGGTACGAAGTGCTTCAGCAGATTCGCTCTAATTCAAAAACTGTATCTATACCGTTTATATTTTTAACTGCAAGAAGTGATAAGTCTGATTTTAGGCAGGGAATGGAGCTTGGAGCCGATGACTTCATTACAAAGCCTTATACTGCTGTCGAAATTCTGAGTGCTATTAAATCAAGATTAAAAAAGCAGGGACAGCTTCAAAAAGTACATAATGAAGAAATTGACCAATTAAGAAAAAATATAGCTTCTAATCTGCCTCATGAGTTAAAAACTCCATTAAGCGTAATCTTAGCTTATTCTGAGATACTTGGCAGAAGCTATAAAGACATGAATGATGAAGAGATTAAAGATATGATTTCTTCAATTAATTCTTCGGGCAAAAGACTACTCAGGATGTTCAATAATTATACTTTTTATACATCTTTATTTGATTTTAAGCTTGAGAACAATATTGCTTATGACTTGCTGACTCAATTTCCGGAGCAAGAAATCAGAAGAGTAATCTCTGAGATAAAAAAGAATTATACTAAGCCATATATAATAAATATAATTTTTGAAGAAAGAACTGTTCCGGTTTTTATTTCACATTTTAAAAAGTTAGCAGAAGAGATAATAGATAATGCAATTAAATTTTCAGATGATAATACTGAAATTATTTTAAAAGGTTATTTTCTTAATAATTACTACTTTATTGAATGCCAAAATTCAGGTATAGAATTCCCCCAAAATAAAATTGATAAAATCGGCGGATTTATGCAGTTCGATAGGGAATATCTTGAGCAACAAGGCATAGGATTAGGGCTGGCTATAGTTCAGAAAATAATTCATATTTATAACGGAAGTATTTCTATTGAATGCTCAAATAGAAATACCACCGTTACAATTGCGTTCCCGATTCTCAATTAAAAGATTGAACTGCTTCGTCTATTGAATCGTAATACTCGTATAAATCTTCAATCTGAGATATGTTTAGCATTTTACGAACTATATCTTTAACTCCTACTAATGCAATCGGAGAACCATATTCCTTCATTTGTCTATATGCTAAAAGTAAGGAACCTAATCCCGCACTGTCAACATATTCAATATTAGATAAATCAAAAACCAAAGCCTCTACGTCAGGCTGGCTGAGGATTAATAATTTTGCTTTTAATTGAGCCGAAATTTCCACATCTAAGTTCGGATTTTTCAAGCTAAATATTATTATATTATCTTTTCTTTCATAAGAAAAATTCAAATTCATCTCTACTCCTAAAATAAAAATTTAAGAATGCATAACTTCAAAGTATTAAAATCGGAAAAAAAAATTAAAAAAAAAAGAATTTTGTTTGTAAATTTGATTTTTTTTATAATATTCTAAAAATCCATAAATAATGAAAATACTAATAATTAGATTAAGTGCTATGGGCGATATAATTCTTACTACTCCGATAATTAGGTTTATTAAGAGCAAATTCCCCAATTCAGAGATTGATTTTCTGACTTCAAAGCAATTTGCAGATATATACATTGATAATACTCAAATAAATAAGATTATCTACTATGACAAATCAAATACAATTTCTCAAGTACTAAAACAAAAAAAAGAATTAATATCACAAAACGGGCTTTATGATATTGTGATTGACTTACAAAACAACTTGCGCTCAAGAATTTTTAAATTCGGAATAGCTAAGTCCTATTATAAAATATCAAAACGCAGACTGCATAAATTGATGTTAGTCTATTTCAAAAAAAGCTGTTTTCAATATAGACATGTAGTCGATAATTATCTTCTATCTATTGAATCTCTAAATATTCCAAAAGATAATAGAGGAGCCGAGCTATTTTTGGATTCGGTAACTGAACCTATTGATAAGAATTTTTTAAACAAACCGATTATAGCAATAGCTCCGGGAGCACACCACTTTACAAAAAGAATGCCTGTCTCGAAATATATTCAAGTAATTCAGTCAATCAAGAAAAATATTGACTGTCGATTTGCTCTAATCGGAGGATTAAGCGACACTGAATTATGCTCTGATATAATGGTCAAGCTTGATAATATCGAATTTATTAATCTCTGCGGAAAATTAGATATTAGGCAGACTGCTAAAGCAATTGAGCAATGCTCGGCAATTGTTACCAATGATACGGGAGTAATGCACATTGCTACGGCAGTAGGGATACCTATTGCGGCTATATTCGGTTCTACAGTTAAAGAATTCGGATTCGAGCCATACAGGGCAAACTATAAGATATTTGAGTCTGAAGTCAATTGTCGCCCATGTACGCATATAGGAAGAGCCGAATGCCCAAAGGGACATTTCAATTGCATGACATTTATTGATACGGAATCAATCTCTGCCTGGATAGTAAACGAGATATTAAAATCCCATAAATAAATTAATTCCAATTTGAAATGAAATATGTCTCCAGCTTCCGTCATTGGTATAACTGTTTAAAGGTATTGACAAAGAAAAATAAGGAGAGGCGAACATCCCCTTGCCGAAAGTAAAATCATAGCCCATAGCAATTTCAGGAGATATGTTAAATGTAGATATTTCTGAAATCATACCGTTTTTTACTTCTCTTGAATTAGTTCCATCATTAAATCTATCATCATCAGAAATTACTCTTTCTCTGATTTCAAATCTACTATTGATTAATATGTCAGTATTAACCCCGCCGGCGATATAAAAATGTGAATCTACAATTCTATATTTATACTTTAAAGCAATTGTTAAATAATCTCTTTTTGTATCTAATTCAAAATTAGTAAACATAGTGTCGTTTCTGTAATAAGATGGTTCGGCTGAAGTAGTAAATTTATCGGAGCAGTAATTATATTTAATAACAGCGGTAATAGCCTCTCCCCCGTTTACCCAATACTCACCGGCAACACCAATCCCATATTGAGTTCCGCTGCCGTCATCGAATTTACAGCAAGGAATTTTAAATTCCGACATATTAATATCTCCGAAATTATTCAGCTGAGAAGTGCTGAAATTTATACCCAGAAACTTATTCGGGCTTTCTGCAGGAAATCGAGCTGAATACTGCCAGTCAAATCCCTGTGAGAAACTAATATCTAACTCAAGAGCCATGATAATGAGAAATATAAATATTGACTTTATTTGCATACGTTCATATTGATAATTTTAACAAAACGTCCGGCTTTCATATTAATAATATAATTACCTAAGGACAAATCTTCGGTACCGAAATCAAGTGAATACACGCCTTTAGGCATATAATTATTAAGTAATGTCTTTACTAACTGCCCTTGCGAATTAAATACCTGTATAAGTGTATTGGTCGGATACGCTATTTCATATTCAAAAGAAGCTTTATCTGAAACCGGATTCGGATAAATGGACTCCATTCTGAATTTTCCGTTGCTTTCTCTAATAATTTTCAGATTTAATCCGCATACGGAGTCAATGGTTACTAATCCGTTATTATCTTCTATATTATTATGCGAAAATATTTTATCGCAGTTATTATTAGCAAATTTAGTATTTTCAAATGCAACAGCTGAAGAAATCTCATCACCGATATAAGTATTGAATTTGATTTTTATCAGAGTATCTTTATTCAAGAAATTGACAATGCCGGTATTAATATCAATCAACAAGGTATTCTCATCTTGCTTAATGATGGATATTTGCCGAGTAGCTTCCGAAGCGGTATTAATATTATCATATCCGGCGTATTCCAAAATCAAGCTGTTAAAAGTGAGCATAGTACTAAAGCTATTAGCATCAATAACCTTATTTTTCTCGACAATAATCGGCACGGAAATAGTTTTTCCCGGTTTAGTCTTTATATTTTTTGGAATATTAATATCCATATTTATTATCGGTACGCTATGAGCTTTTAATTCTAATACAAAAGTATCATAAGGGGCAGATGAATTCGTATAAAATTCTAGCAATGTGCTAAAATTTTGATTCTCGGATACTGATGCCGTTAAAAAACTGATTTTAAAATCAAAATACGCGTTGGGTTCTATCTCGAATACCCTGTCAAATATTTTAAAGGGACTTGAAATATTCGGATTAAAAGCTGTATTATGTATCTTAATCTTTTCGTTACCCGAATTATATAGTCTGATAATAGTATCTTTTTCGGTAGGGCAGGATTCTGAAACTATTATATCACCGAAGTCAATATCATTAGAGCTAAATGAAATCCTGGGTTGAGTAGCTCGGGCTTTTAAAATAAAAGTAAGAAAATTTGTCTTATATCCGGCTCCATAGATTTTACGTTTTGTAATGTCGCTCTCAAGAAATATTCTTGATGTATATTCCCTCATATCAGTCGGTACAAAGTCAAGAATTAGGGTATCGACTTCATCAATTTGCAAATGCTTTTGAGTTTTTAAGTATTTATTAAAATAATACGCAGGTTCGTTAATGTTTTCAATTTCTTTGAGCACAGACTGCCCGGTTAAACCAAATGGCAGATTACCTCTATTAACAAATATAATCTTTATTTGTTTGGTTTCATTAATTCTAACATCATCTATATAAACTGTATCATTTCTCAGTTCGGCACCTATTACATTTAAAATCTTTAATCTCTGTTCAACTCCGTAACCGGTTAATACAATCTTAGAATATGCAATAGAATCAGGTAAATTTTGCGGTTCGGGTTTGAACCCAAGAGAATAAATTACGGTATCCCAACCTCGATAAATAGGATAGTAAGTGAAACAACGAGATTTGTGCTCACCTTTGATGATAAAATCACTATTATTATCATAAGTAACATCAAATTCATTCAATTGAGCTTTATAATAAGTAAAACTTTCGGTATCAATTGAAATGGCTCTGTTAATCATATTTTTGTATGAGGCAGTATATCTAAGTGTATCAAAAGGATAAACATATACGCTGTCAAATTCATGAAATGAACTATAATTATCAATATAGAGAGCTGATTTTTTAGCTTGTAAAATAAACTCTTTATAGCATTGCATTTGATTCAAGGGAGGTTCGGTAGCTAACTGTGCGTCGTAAATTCCGATTTTTAATAGTGCAAATTTCATTCCGGCAGGGTGACTAATCAGATCCTCACTTGCATAATATCTAATTTTCAATTGTTTAGACTCATTTGCTTTAATCGTTAATGGCAAAGTAGGAGATATTCTTGCGAATTCGAGAAAATCATCAGTTGGGTACGTAGCCGAGGGTTTCCCGAGAAAAAACGAAGGGTCTAAGCCGGAAATTTTCACTGCTTTATCAGTTGCGTTGATTATTGTAAAATCAGTTTCAAGCGAATCACCGATGTAGCACATTCCCATATTTACGGTATCAGACTGAGAGATGTTATTTACAATTGTTACTTGAGCAAATACTTGACCGGTAAAAGCAAAAATAACTAAAAATATATATTTTATAATTTTCACAACAGTTCTACTCAAAATGTTACATTTCAGCATCTCAAAAATAACAAATATAATTGAATTTTGTATCAGACAAATAATATTTATCTTTATTTATTTAATTTATCATAGACTTAATTTGATAATTAAAAACATTATCTGTAAGAATTCAAAATAAAGATTTTTATTAATTTATAAATTACTTAGGTTTGTATCTTAAATTTGTTTGATATATTAAGTTATGTGGTATGGAAAATATAGATATTTTAATTATCGGTAGCGGGCTTGCAGGCTGTGTTGCTGCATTAACTGCCGCAGACGAAGGTAGCCAAGTGCTAATAGTTACCAAAATGGAATCATTACTAAGCGGTAATACTACTTATGCACAAGGCGGGATAATTTACAAAGGGTTAAACGACAGCCCTGAAAAGCTAATTAAAGACACTATGGAAGCCGGAGACGGGCATTGCTGGAAACCGGCAGTTGAACAATTGGCAAATTTAGGACCTAAATTAGTAGAAGAAATACTAATTAAACGCTCAAATGTCGATTTCGACTTAAATAGTTCTAAACAATTAGATTTAACTGCCGAGGGAGCTCACTCCGAACCTCGAATAATACACTCTAAGGATTTGACCGGTAAAGCTATCCATGAAGCTATTATCAAACAAGTAGAAATTCACCCAAACATAAAAGTATTACTCGACCATACAGTAGTTGATTTGCTAACACTGTCTCATCATTCAAAAATCAGTTTGGATATTTATGAAAAGCCTGCATGCTTCGGAGCTTTTGTATTAAATAATAAAACCGGGCAGGTATTCCCAATTTTTGCTAATCAGACAATTTTAGCAACCGGCGGATTAGGTCAAATCTTTAAGCATACATCAAATCCGATAGAAGCTACCGGCGATGGCATAGGTCTATCTTGGAGAGCCGGAGCAAGATGCTTTAATTTGGAATATATTCAATTCCACCCTACTACATTCTACAACGACAGAGACAGGTTCCTGATTTCCGAATCTATGCGTGGAGAGGGCGGCAGATTAATTGATAAGTACGGAAATGAGTTTATGAAAGATTACCACGAATTAGGTGATTTAGCTCCTCGTGATATAGTTGCTCGCGGAATACATCAAACCATGCTTGATACTGACCACCCATGCGTATATCTCAATATATCATTTAAAGATCATAAATGGTTAAAAAACAGATTCCCAACTATTTATCAGCACTGTTACGACCTGGGGATTGATATTACTAATGAGCCTATACCGGTTGTTCCGGCTGCTCATTATTCTTGCGGTGGAGTCGGAGTCAGCCTTAAGGGACGAACTTCACTTCAGCGTTTATATGCTATTGGAGAAGTTTCTTGCACAGGTGTTCACGGTGCTAACCGTTTAGCTTCAACTTCTTTATTAGAGGCTGTAGTATGGGGATATAGAGCCGGCAAAGATGCTGTAGAGCATTGTAAAACTCCTGCATATATTCCTCCGATTTATGAATGGAAAGATAGAGATGAAATTATTGACCCTGCACTGATTTCACAAGATTGGACAAACATTAAAAACACTATGTGGAACTATTGCGGGCTAATCCGTACTCGAC
Organism: uncultured bacterium; assembly: GCA_942493235.1. Classification (GTDB taxonomy): domain Bacteria; phylum Bacteroidota; class Ignavibacteria; order Kapaibacteriales; family UBA2268; genus ENR-C587. Next base: position 3,370,267 of record OW818676.1, read on the forward strand.
AGAGATTAGTTAGAGCCAGGACTATGTTTCGCCATCAGCAGACAGAAATCGAAAATTTCTATCAGCAAGCAAAAATGACTAAGGCAATTGTTCAGCTTCGTAACGGCATACAGACGGCAATAGCGGTTACTCAAGCTACTATTGAATCTCGAGAAAGTCGAGGAGCTAATTTTATAAAAGAGTAATTTTTCTTATATTTTTTACAATTTATTTCACAATAATACATTTTTATAATAGTCTTATATTTTTGTAGATTGTTTTCCATTATCAGAGAGGAAATTATGGCTAAAGATAAGGATATTAAAAAAGAGCCTAAGAAAAAAGCTACTAAAAGCCTAAAAGAAAAAAGGCTTGAGAAAAAAGAGAAAAAGCAAAATTCTAAGTAGGATTGAAATTTAACGACAAAAGATTATAAGAATTTCCCTTTCGGATATTTTTATAATCTTTTTTGATTTATTATTATTTTTTATTTTTAAAGATTAAATATGATAGATAAAAAAAAGCTTAAAGACGACTTCAAAAATTATATACCCGATAAAGGTATTTTTATGATTAAAAATATCAAATCAGGCAAAGTTTTTTTGGGCAGTTCATTGAATATGCACGACATACTTAAAAAGCATAAATTCGTACTGGATATAGGTAGCCACCGTGAACCGAAATTACAAGAGGATTACACCGAATTTGGAGCGGATAATTTCAGTTTTGAAATTCTCGAAATCCTCAAACTGAAAGATGAGCCTAACTATAATTATGAAGAAGATTTGCAAATCCTCGAGATGTTATGGATTGATAAATTCCGACCTATCGAAACTAATTTATATAATAAAAACGAAAAAATTCGCACCCATTAATTTTTTATTTAAAAGCCCACTATATACTGTCAGCTTTTAAAATTTCTACGAAGCTGTAAAGGTGCCTCTGAACGACCCTTTTTTTATGACATTACCTATACAACTTATTTAAAACAGCTTAGAACCAATACTAACATCTTCGATATTAAAAATAATTACTTTATAGTATAAAATATTTTCTTAGAATGTAGATTATTCTTAAATTTGTATTTATTTAATATTGAGAATTTTATGGACCATATAGTATATTTAGAAGCAAAAGCAAAAGAAATGGATAGGCTCGCTGTCGGCGAAAAGACCATGATAATACGTAGTTCTGACAATAGGAAGCTTTCCTGTGGCAGAGTCAGAAAAGATGATGTATTGTATTTTTTATATGATGATAATGATAACGATGATGATAATGATAAAATCAAGGCAAGAGCGAAAGTGTATTCTGTTATTAATGCTGAAGAGTTAGAGGAAGATGAATCAAACGATTTAGTAGCCGAAAATCAATCGTACCTGAGACTGACTCCCGAACAAATTAAAAAATGGAGCGGCAAACGGTATAATGTTTTTATTGAAATTACTGATTTTGAGTATATAGATAATTTCATAATTGATAAAACAAACTTCCCGAATAATAATGACTGGCTTCGTGTTGACGACATTAATTCAGTAAAGAAATAGAATTTTTTTACAGAGTTTCTATCCCCACACTGTAGAGGCTGTGTAAAAACCTTAGATTACTTTTTATAATTTCTCTGAGTGTTTCTATCCTCACGATGAATAGGCTGTTGAAAAGTCGAAACAATTCATTTTTAGGAAATACAAGAGGCTGTCTAAAAAAGTAACAGTATTGCCAAATCCTCATTCTGAGTGTAACGAAGAATGGCGGTTTGGCAATATTAATAATTTTAGACTATCTCTTGTATTACTTGTAAATGAATTATTCCGGGATTTGCTAAAGACTTAAATAATATTATCTAAATTCGGTATTTACAATAGTTAGTCTGCCGGGATAAGAAATATTGCCGAACATAGTTTTTATAGTTGGTTTAGCATCAAGCTTTAATTTAGCCGGTGAGCTGTTTGCACCGCCTATAGCTAAAGCTAAATTAGCAATCCCCTCGTAGGAGCGGTTTTTGAAAAACCTAAATAGGTCTAAGCTAACAGAAAGAGGGATGATTGTTGATTCTCCTGTCCCGGGAATAGTAACTTCATTATTGATATTTCCGGCTATGGTTTCTACCTCATCTACATATAATTTCCAGTCGAAACTGGTCATAGTGGCTAAAGTCTGCTTAGTGCCACTACTGCCGTTATTGGGATTTTTTGCTGCTACGTTAAGTACGAAATCGGCAGGAAATGCACCTTTTTTAAATGAGTTTGCTAATTTGAGCCCATCGGTTAAAGAGAAATCACTTATTCCTTTTTTACCCGCCAGACCAATACCCGAAAGACTAAAATTACTTACATTATCCAATTTAAATTGAATTTTTTTTAAATTTGCAAAAGTATCGGTTACTTGCTTGATAGCATTACAGCCATAAATGCCAAAAGAAACAAAAACAACAAAAAATGATAATACCAAAATTTTCATATTTTTCATATATTCTCCGATTTATAATTTGTAATTAAAAAACTATAGACGTAACAAACAATTTTTATGATATTACTTATTCTCTATGCTAATAATTGTTCTTGGTCCGGAGCTAATCTTACTGATACTACTTTAGAAACGCCTTCTTCCTGCATAGTAATACCGTATAAAGTATCGGCAGCAGTCATAGTTTTCTTATTATGAGTAACCATTAGAAACTGAGTTTTAACGCTGAACTGCTTAATCATAGATAGAAATCTATCTACATTGGCATCGTCAAGCGGAGCATCTACCTCGTCTAATATACAGAAGGGGCTTGGCTTAACCAAATAGATACCGAACAGCAAAGCAATGGCAGTGAGTGTCTTTTCTCCTTGAGAAAGCATTTCAATCGAATGCGGTTTTTTACCGGGTGGTTTGGCAATAATTTCAATATCACAATCTAAAATATTTTCGCCATTTAGCTTGAGTTCACCTTCGGCTTCTTCATTAAAAAGCTTTTTTACTAAAGTTTGAAAATTAGAGTTTACTTGATTGAAAGTATCAATAAATTTCTTTTCGGCAGTATCATTGATTTCAGAAATTGTTTCTTGCAGTGTTTTTTCGGATTCGGTTAAATCACTTAACTGCTCTATATAGAAATTAAATCTTGTGTTTTGAGCTTCAAACTCTTCGAGAGCCATAAAGTTTACGTTACCGAGAGCAGATAATTTCTCTTTCAAATCTTTGAGTTCAGCTTTAGCATTATCGACTGATTCTATTTCAATTGTTTGTAATTCCGAATTTTCAATATCAATAGAAAATGCTTCCATAGCACGGGCAAGCATATTTTTAATATTTGTTTTGGTTTCATTAGTCTTTAAATCGAACTGATGGGCTTGCTCGATAATTCTATCAAAATTTTTCCTTTTAGCAGATAAATCTTTGCTGTATTGCTCGATTTGTTCATCAAGAACGGTTTTCTTTTCAGCAAAGAACTCACGCTCGGTTTTAGCTGTGTCTGCACTTAGGTTCAGCTCATTAAGCTCTAATTCATATTTTGAAATATTTTCGCTAATCAGAAGCAGACTTTTTTCATTATTTACTACCTCTTGATCGTAATTTTCCAAACGTTTAGTAGTGTTATCTAAGTCTTGTTCATTACGAGCAATTTCATTTTTAAGTGAATTGATTTGCTCTTGAGTTTTAACTCTCTGCATTTCAATAGCCTTAAGCTCATCATCTTTTTGTGCATACTGAGCTTCAGTATTTTTTACTTCGTTTAATTTAACTTGTAGCTCTTCCTTTGAAATATTCAATTTCAGCTCAATGCTATTTATTTCGCTAAGGTTTTCATCATCTTCTAAAGTAAGATGAGCTAATTCATCTTCATATCTGGCTAAGTTTTGCTCTAAAATATTTATATTATTATCGAGAGATTCGGCTCTCATGGTTAATTGGGAAATCAACTGTTCGTTTTTATTGATTTCATTTTCGGCTCTTTTAACCTCTGAATTCAGTGCCTGTATATCAATATCTTCAAGTTCGATTTTAGTATCTTTGATTTGTGAATCCAGCTGCTCAATGTTTTTATTAAGTTCTTTAATTGCTTTTTTGAGTTCGTTGATTCTTTCTTTTTTACCGACGGTCTGCCCTTCTTTTTTAAGCACATCTCCGCCACGGAACACACCGCTATTGCGTACAATTTCACCTTTTAAAGTAACGGCTGTATCCACCGATTGATTATCTACTAATTCCTTTGCAGTCTCTAAATCATCAACTATCACAGTTTTTGCGAGCACAATTCGTAACAAATTGCGAATCGGGTCATCTACCCTTACTATTTCTGACAAGCAGCCATAATATTTAGGATTGTCAACTTTGCAAATAATTTCTTTAGATTCGGGAATAGCATCTTTACAGATAAAATTAACTTTGCCTTTTTTGTTGTTTTTAAGCAGCTCTACAGCCTTTTCTGCCTCTACCCTACTATCGACAATAAAAGCGTTAGAAATATCACCCAGAGCCGCTTCTACGGCAACTCTGTATTTCTCATCTGTACCAACAGCTTCAATCAGCAATGTTTTCTCGAATTCTGTTACCCAATTATTATTGTTAAGCAAGAATTTAGAGCTATCATCTACATCAATTAAACTGGAAAGGAATTCCAATTGAGCATTTTTAGAACTAAGATTATTTTTATTTTCGGATAGAGATTGTCTTAAATTTTCGATTTCATTTTTTAAAGCATTTTGCTTTTCGATGGACTGAGCTAATTCTCTTTCGGCAGAGTTTAAATTTTCAGTTAGAGTTGGTTTTAGTGCTTCTGCTTCAGCTGAACGAGATTCAAGAGAATTAATATCAATTTTAACTTTTTCTATTTCATTATTATTATTATTGACTAAGTTATTTAAGTTATCTCTTTTATTTTTATTTTTATTAAGATTTGACTTTATAGAACTCAATGAATTCTGCAAAAGTACGACTTCTTCATTACTTGAATTAGCTGAAAATCGAGCTTCACTAACTTCTTTAGAAACTTCATCTCTTAATAATCTGGCAGAGTTAACCTTTTCATTTATTGAGTTAACTTCATCAGAAAGAGCTTCGTACTGGTCTTTTGAAATTTTAACAGAGAATTTGAGTGAATCAATCCGCTTAGAAGACTCATCTATGTCGTATTTAATTCTGTCTTGAGCTTTTACTATAGAAGATAATTTCTCCTGAGAAACTGCAATATCTTTATTTTTTTGAGAAATTTCGCTATTAATCGAATTTTCTTTATCACGGGACTGCTGATATTCAAAATCCACTTCATTAAGAGTATGAGCTAATTCTTCAAGCATTTGCTCATGCTCGTTAAGCTCTTTTTCTTGAAGGATTCTTTTCTCAACTATATCTTTAATTTCCTGTTCAAATTCAGCTAAATATTTATTTTGATTTTGGAAATCTATTTTAATTAGTGCTATTTCCAAATCTTTATGCTGTTCGTATAATTTATTATATCTTTTTGTTTTTGCTGCTTGACGGGCAAGAGTATTTACTTGTTTTTCGACTTCTTGGACTATATCTTGGACTCTCAACAGGTCGGCTTGAATATTTTGCAATTTCCTGCTGGCTTCCTTGCGACGCATTTTATATTTATTAACTCCGGCAGCTTCTTCGATAAGGTGTCTTCTCTCTTCAGGTCTTCCGCTAAGAATGGCTTCAACCATTTTTAACTCAATTACCGAATAGGAATCAGCCCCCATGCCGGTATCCATAAATAGATCTAAAATATCACGTAGTCTGCATTTAGTATTATTAATTAAGTATTCGCTTTCGCCGTCGCGGAAAAGTCTGCGAGTAATAGTAATTTCGGAATATTCTGATGGCAGTACTCCCCTATTATTCTGTACTATCAATGAGACTTCAGCCATACCGAGGGGTTTACGATTTTTTGTACCGTTAAAAATCACATTTTCCATAAGTTCAGAACGCAATACTGCGGTCTTCTGTTCACCAAGTACCCAGCGTATGGCATCAACTACATTTGTTTTGCCACAACCGTTAGGACCTACAATGGCAGATATTCCTTGATTAAATTTGAACTTAATCTTTTGAGCAAAAGACTTAAAACCAACCACTTCTAAATGTGATAAATACATTTTACTTTCGGAAATTGTTTTACAAATCAGAGCTTTAAATTAATATTATTCTTTTCTGCGGAAGTTAAATAAAGTAATAAATCCGGCAAAAACAGTAGTATAAAATGACATCGAAAGTCCATAACGTAAGAAAAACTGCAAGAAGCTTAGCTCACTTGGTTTGGTAAATATCATATAATAGACTAAATTATTCAGAAGATTTGATATAAATACGACAATCAAAAACTTGATACTGCCCAGAGTAATTTTCTCAAATCCATCTTTATAAAAATACCCGGCAAAGAAACCGACTATAGTTTTAGACAACGCATTAGTACCAATTAAATCAAATGATACTATATCAAAAAACAAACCGATTGCAAATCCGGCAATTACACCGGTAAATTGACCTTCATAAACAGAAATAAATACACATAAAATCACAAGCAGGTCTGGAGTCATACCTCCGACAGAAATTAGATCTAACAGCATTACATGCATCAATGACAGAACTAATGCAGCTAAAGCATAAGCAATCATTCTGACTTTTATTGATTGGAAATTTATTCTGCTTTCGATAATACCGCTCATTGCAATTATCTTTATTATTTCTTAATTATGTAAATTCTAATTATTGATTTTAACTTTATTTAGATTATCTATTTTCTCTTTGAGATATTTTTTCTGGCTTTTAGTAATTCATCTATCTCATTTATTAATTTCTGTCTTTCGGGATCCGGCAAATATTTAATAACAAAAACCTGCTCTACAGCCGAAAATCCGGCAGCGGGTTTAACATAAATTTTCAAAAACAAATCCCCTGATTCTTCACTAATACTTTCAACAGTGCCTACGGGAATATCTTTAGGAAAGCGAGAACTGTAATCAGAGGTAACTATAACGTCGCCTACTTTAATATCAAAAGATTTAGGAACATTTTTCAGTAGAAAATCATTGCCACCTTCCCATACTAAAAGTCCGTCTATGGAAGAACGCAATACTTTAGATGATACTTTAATTTCACGATTTTGCAAAGATTCAATAAGAGCATAATTTTTGGTTGTACCAATTACTAAACCGGCAATACCCGCTGCTGTACGGACAGCCATACCGTCTTGAATTCCTGAAGAATTCCCCTTATTTAGCATCATATAATTTCTCATCTCGATAGTAGTACGTCCAACTACATCAGCAGGAACATATTCGTATTCATTTTTTTGTTTTAAGTAAAGCATTTCTTTTAGATTTTCATTTTCTAAAAGAGATTTTCTCATACGAGTAACTTCTTGTGATAATTGAAGATTCAGGTCTCTCAGAGCTTTATTTTCATTTTTTAAAGCACCGGTATTGGGAATAAATGAAAATGCCTCTCTAAACCAACCGAATGTACCGACTAAAACACTTCTGAAACCGCCGATATTGGTAACATCGCCCATAGAAATAAGAGAAAAGCATATAATTACTAATGAAACTAATGTAATATACTCTTTGAATTTAATTACAAAATCTATGAACTTTTGCATAATCTATAATCTGCCTTATTCCACAAAAATATTAGAATCTATTGCTTTTAATAAGAACTGACGAATACTCGCTCATATTTTCCAATACTCTGCCGGTACCTCTAACTACTGCTGTTAATGGGTCATCTGCTACGTGAACCGGTAAATTAGTCTCGCGGCGTATTCTCTCGTCTAAACCTTTAAGCAATGCACCACCACCGGTAAGCATGATACCTCTGTCTAAAATATCGGCACTTAATTCCGGAGGAGTTCTTTCTAAAAGTGTCAGCACAGATTCAACTATAAGATGTACTGCTTCTGATAAAGCTTCGCGAATATCAACCGAGCTGACCTCTATCATTTTAGGAATACCGGAGACTAAGTCTCTACCTTTTACTTCTATTTCAATTTCTTCTTCTAATGGAACGGCAGAACCGACTTGACATTTAATCATTTCGGCAGTTCTGTCTCCAATTAAAATATTGTGCTGGCGTTTGAAAAATTGAACTATAGAACTTGTCATTTCATCACCGGCTATGCGTACGGATTCGTCATTAACGATACCGGACAAAGCAATAACAGCAATTTCAGTAGTACCGCCACCAATATCAACTATCATATTGCCAACAGGTTCATGCACATTCAAGCCAATACCGATAGCACTTGCCATTGGCTCGGCTATCAAATGCACTTCTTTTGCTCCGGCATGCTCACAGGAATCACGAACGGCACGTTTCTCGACTTCGGTAATACCACTTGGAACGCAAACTACAACCCTACGAGCAGGCTGCCAAGTAAGTGATACTTTTCGTATAAAAGCACGAAGCATACCTTCGCAAATTTCAAAATCTGCGATAGCTCCGTCTTTCATCGGACGAATAACCATAATATCTCTATGTGTACGCCCAACCATTGCTTGAGCCTCATGCCCTATGGCTATAATATGTTTTGTAGATCTATCAAAAGCCACAATTGTAGGCTCATTTAATACTATTCCTTTGCCTTTTGACCACACTAAGGTGTTGGCAGTACCCAAATCAATAGCAACATCGTTTGAAAATAATCTTATACCCATTTTTTTTATTTTCTAATTTGTCTGTAAAACTCAAATTTTTACGAATTACAAAAATAACAGAAATATTATTCATATTATAATTAAATTCAAAAAACTATAAAATTTTTTTTGGATTTTTTATTAAGTAGCTCATTTTTATAGATATATAAATCAAATAATTTTTATTTAAAAACTCACTTGTAAAAGTCAAAGATTTTTCGCTTTTTTACTAATACAAACTTTCATTTGTACTTATATTATTGCCTATATGAATTCGCACATGAAATATCTTACAGGCTTGCCATTTAACCACAGTTGATGGTTAAACATTTCTCTCATTAGAAAACAAAATTAAATAACTCTATTGATTATTGTTTTTGAATTTTAATTAAAAAGACCATATTTCTATGGTCTTAATAATAAATTCAATAATAACTGAGGATTTATCTATATCTAAATCCAAAATCAGCAGAATCGTAAGATATAGCAATGTCTTTGTCTAACACATTATTATTCTTATCAATTCTATTGCAGTAAATAGTATCAAATGGCTTATCTTTGGAAGATATGAAATTGAATACTAAAAGAGCGTTCGGAGCTTCATCAGAATATACTTCTATATAATTCAAACCTAACATTGATTTATGATGAAATCCGTAATTAGAAAACTGTTTACACTCTTTATTTTTTTCTTCTGCAATTGCTTCTAGTTTAGATACTACAATCATTTTAAATAATGATTCTGAAAGTGAGAAAAACTCGTCGTTATCCTCTAACATATTCCATTTCAAATCAGTCTTTTGGAATATAGGAACTAATGCAGAAAGTCCGGAGCGAAATAAATCCATTAGCTCTCTAACTTGCTGATTATACTCAGAGTTGATTTTAAGGTTGTCTAAGCCTTCCATAATTTTTTCCTTAAAATTCTAATGTTAAAAATAATAGAAAACAAATATATCAATAATATAATTCAAAAAATAACTTTTTTTTTAAATTTTAAATTTTTCTGGTTCTTCGCTATTATCTGTGGGTAAGCAAATAAAGAAATCTTTCTTACAACAGCGTTAGCTGTTGAACATCGGTAAAATGAAGGTTATAAAGTTTGTAAAGTTGAAAGTAGGAATTGGGAATTGGGAATTGGGAAATAGGAAATAGGAAGTAGGAAGTAGGAAATTGCACATCTCCGCACTATGCTCTGCGTAGTGCGGCTGGTCTTCCAACAGTGTAGCTGTTGAATATCGGTAAAATGAAAGTTTAAATATACTCCCATAATACTTTCTAAAAAAGCTGTCATTCTGAACGAAGTGAAGAATCCAGATAAATTTAATCATTAATTTAAGACTATTTGTTTCGTTACACTCAGTATTACGATTTGGCAATATTACTAATTTTAGACAACTTATTGATAATGATAGTTGATGGCTTCCTATTCCCCACACTTAAGTGGCTGTGTAATCACATAAGTTAAGATTTTTACAATGATCGAATTAATTCAAGGACAAAGTTATACAACCTGACGGTTAACCGTCAGGTTGATATGTACTTATTCTATTTTCCAATCTTACGTAAATTACAAATTTCACCTTTTTTACACAGCCTCTGAAGCGTGTGGTTGAGGACTCTATTCCCTAGTCTCAAGACCCGAAACCCCAGACACCAGTCACAAAATAATACAAAAAAGGCTTGACAGATAAGCATTCCGTCAAGCCTAAGTGGGATATAATGAAAAACTCCCTATTAGAAGCAACCAAACTCAAGAGTAATACCCCCGGAAAAACCATTCAAGTTAATATCTTTAAGTGATTGGTTTGCTTTATATAAATCATTTTCTCTAATTGAAGATACAAATCTGTAACTGCCCTCAACTGAAACTCTAAAGAATGTAGTTACGTTAAATTCGACTGCAAGCGTAGGCTCAACCACAAATATAGCTTTCCATGGTTTATTTGAATCATTATGAGTGTCAAACTCATCATCACCGGCATCAGAGTGCCACATTTGGTCAGCAAAGTTTACACCACCGGCACCCACTAATACATTTGTAGCTAAGTGAATATATTCTACCGGTTTGTAAATATATTCCAAGTATAGCCCTCCATAACCCATATTGATAACGCCATCAATACTTTTACCGGCGGTATCTACATAGTTTGCATCATGTTGAGTAACTAATCCATAACCGGCAAGACCTAAGCTTAATGTTCTGTTAACTGTCCATGCACCTCGTCCGCCAACTAATACGCCTATATCTCCGTTAATGCTTGAGAATTTTACTTGTGGACCACCATAGCCACTGCTTCTGAACTCGTCGCCACCAAATAGTGTTTTTAATTCTGTTTGGTCTGATTGCTCTGTTTGTTTTGTTTCTTGAGCGTTAATTAAGTTAAAACTGAGCATAAAAATAGCCATCATCCAAAATATCTTTTTCATTTGGAACTCCATTATATGATTGATAAATAAATGTTTTATATTGTTTTTAGAATAAACCGATTTTTATAAATATACCGGCTGAAATTGCATTTTTGTCAACACTTCGTAATTCCGAACTGCTATTAAATTTTCTTTCCGATTGAAATACACTAGAAAATCTGTAGCTCACTTCACCGCCAATTCTGAAGAAATTATGCACTTCAATTTCCATATTAATTCCAGGCTCTAATAGCCATAAAGTAGCCCAAGGAGTAGAAACATCGGTAGTTGCAGTACTGCCATTGTCTGATGGTATAACCATCTTATAGCTACCCATACCGATATTAGACATAATACCTAATTTAATAAAATCATCAGGATTGATTTTATATTCTAATGCTAAAGCACCATACCAATAACTCAAATTGCCTGTAATACTTTCATTTTTGTAGTCTGTAAAAGTAAATTTGTTTTTTGTTGAACTCGCATTTCCGTAACCGGTTATGCCGATACTAATTCTGTCGTTCATAGTCCATAATACTTTGCCCCCTACTAAAATTGCATCATTGCCTAACACTTTAGAATATTTGCACAGACCGGTAACGGTATAAGAATTTGTAGTTGCAAAATCATTCATCAAAGTTTTCAATTCGTCAGGGTCTGCTTCATATCTCGGGTACAATATTATCTTATTTGGTATCCTGCTCGAAAATAAATTTATGGTGTTAATATTTGAAATGCCTTTATACCGGCTTTCACCAATGCCATAATAACCAATGCTATTATTCTGTTTAATATCATCATCATAGCCAGCTTCCTCATTAGTGCTTTCATTAGGATTGTCATAATTATTTGAATTATTAATTAAATTATTGTCTGATTTATTATTTAATTTATTTTCTGATTTACTATTCAAATCATTATCAGCATTTATTGAATTAACATTTTTCACTTTATGTGAATTAAAATCGTCGTCATCTTTATAGGCTGAATTTAATGATTTCAAAGCGTTTGTTTTTGCTTTTGTTTCAGGATTATTATTTGCAAATAGAGCGTCATTAAATTCTACTTTTTCAATTGCATTATTTTTATTTTTTTCACTATTACTAACTGAATCGGATACCATATTAGAGCTTACAGGATATTTATAATTATTATCAAAATCAGTATGTACATTTTTGTTATGGAAAAAAGAATAATATATTGTAAAAGATGTAATTGCCAAGCCTGTAGCAAGCCCTAAAAACTTCAAATTAAATAAAGATTTTAACCACCAGCTTGAAAGCAAGCCTAATGTACCGGCAGAGCTGTATTTTACCAAAAGTTTTTTGGTATCTTCTTTTGAATACTCGACTTTCTCTTTTTTAGCAAGAACGAAGTATTTATCTAATGATTTTTTATCTTTATTTTCCATTTTCAGCCTCTGCAACTTTCAATACCGATTTGTAATATTCCTGATAATCGACTTCTTCACTCTCCGGCAGCAATATATTTTGTTTTGTCTCTTTATTATTTACTAAAATATCTTCTAATTCCTTTCTGCCTCTCTGAACTCTTGACTTAACTCCCGAAATCGACCCACCTTGAATTTCAGCTATTTCTTCCATTTTTAAGCCGATTATTTCGAAGAGAATCACAGCCTCTCTCTGCTTATCAGGAAGACATTTTAGTGCGTTATTGAGCATCTCAATGTCATATCTGTCTTCCGGATTTTCGCAAGGAGCAACTAAATTCCCCAAAATATCCTCTTCGTCTTTATCGGAAGAGTAATTGAAAAATAGTCTTCGTCTCCAGAGCTGACGCTTGTAAATTCTACTTGCTATAGTGAAGAGGAAACTTAAAAATGCTTTGTGATTTTTAAGTGTCTCGAATCTCTCGTAAGCCGCAAGTGTGGTTTCTTGAACCAGGTCTTTGGCTTCCTCGGTATTGCGAGTCATTGACTTGGCAAATCTGACCAAGCTCTCTCTACACTCTTCGTACAGCTCTAAAAATATTTCTTGCTTATCCATCATATCCACTTTTTTTACTTTTATCGGAACTTGTTTCCAAATTCAATAGTATGTAACCTGAGATTGAATTCGGACGCATTGTGCTTCAATTTTTTTTTCGATCAACATTGTTTCCAAATTCAATAGTATGTAACCTGAAATTGAATTCGGACGCATTGTGCTTCAATTTTTTTTTCAATCAACATTGTTTCCAAATTCAATAGTATGTAACCTGAAATTGAATTTGGACGCATTGTGCTTCATTTTTTTTTCGATCAATGTAATTTCCAAATTCAATAGTATGTAACCTGAGATTGAATTCGGACGCATTGTGCTACAATTTTTTTTTCGATCAATGTAATTTCCAAATTCAATATACTATAAATCAAAAAAAATGCAATTTAATAAAATATTTCAATAATTGTTCAACAAGTATATTAGATAATGGAATTAAGCCGATTAATACCGGATTTTGGGATTTGAAAGAACTAAAGGCTATTGCAAAAGTCCAAAATATATATTTACTGTTAATTTTTCAAACTTCTAAGTGCTTATTAAGAGGTTGTTTAAAAAGTAATAGTATTTCCAAATCGTCATTCTGAGTGTAACGAAGAATCCAGAATTATCAACAAGTTAGCTTTATCTGGATTCTTCACTTCGTTCAGAATGACAACTTTTTAGTCAGCCTCTTGAACAAATGGAAATTGGAAATCATATAGTTTTGCAACATACTTCTGGTGTTTGATGTTCAAATGAGCTTAGTCTCGGAGTAGTTCATCAATTACTTCTTCTCTCCCTCCAACGCATAACGTAGGAGGGAGTAGCGAAGTAATAACAATTTATGTTAGTGGAATACTACATTTTATTATTTTTTAATTACAAATTTAACTACAGAACCTCTTGATTTGGATTTTATTACCGCATAGTATGTGCCGCTTTGTAAATTCCCAATATCAAGAATAATGCTGTGTGTGCCACTTTCAATAATTTGATTGTCGTATATAGTCAATACTTTATTACTAAGGATGTCGCAAATATAAAGCTCAATAGATTCGTTCTCAATAGTAGTAAATTTAATATTGCTATTATCGTTGACCGGATTAGGGTAAATCGACATTGAATAATAATTGTCTGAATAGTCTATGCTGCTGATTGGGTCAATTCCCGATTGATATTCGAAAGCTCCGATATCTACTGTACCATACGATGAACCGCTTTTAGATTTCTTACGCGGATATCCAATTCCTCGAATATCGTATTGCTCATCTATTAAGCTGTTATCACCGGCATCGACACATCGTGAAGTACCATTAAGAATATATTTATATCCGGACATTTGAACAAAAAGCGGGTCAGCATCTATGCATGAGTTAGTATTATAATCCCCTTTTACATTTTCAGTCAGGTCTTTAAAACATGAATTAGTGATTGTCATTTCCCCGTCAATATTATAAATATCTATTGGGACTTCGAGCTCATCTTTATTTATATTATTCCAAAATATTGAATTCCCGATAGTATTTACTCCTTGTCTGCTGAATAGCCCCCCACTAAATTTATCAGCGGTATTATCGGCAATTGTGCAATTAACTAATAAAATGTTTCCGTGATATTCGTTGAATAATGTGCCGGTCTCTGATTTATTATCCGATAGCAGAGAATTATAAATATTGCTTGTACCGCCAAAACTATAAACCGCCGAACCGTTCACCGAAAAACTCGAATCAATAATAGTATTGTAAATATATATATTGCTACTGTTATTGGCAATTGTGCCACCAGAGTTAGTTGAAGTACATTGCCTGAATTTTGAATTCTTGATAATTATTTCAGAAGAATTACTATTATAAATCGCACCACCTAATTTGGAATTCGAATTGTAAAAATAGCAATTATCCATAATCATATTTGATGAGTTGTTATAGATAGCCCCCCCATGAAAGTCCGACGAATTATTTACAAATCTGCAATTATTAAATACCGGATAAGAATTATAATTACTAATTGAACCGCCCGAAGTTGTAGCACTATTACTGAAGTAGCAATTGTTAAATTCTGGGTTTGCTTCGATATTCGAAACTGCTCCGCCATTAACCGCATAATTTTCGACAAATTTACAATTCTTTATTAAAGGATAATTAATATTATTGAGCATTGCCGCACCGGAAGGGTTAATAGGGTCGTCTATGCAATATCCGCCACTAATAGTAAATCCGTTTAGAACAGAAGTATAATCAAGACCTTTAGGATTCAAATGGTAAAACACATGATAGCAATTATCGAATTTATTAGCTACTTCGCCAATGTCTCCGCTTAAAACTGTCAAATAAGTTTGGGGTTCAGCTTGCGAGAGCATAGTTTCGGTTCCGTTGAAACCACCATAAATTTCAACTTTAGCTTTCATTGAAAATGCTCTATGTCTGTCGGTATTTCCTCCGAATTTCTTAGTCGGGAAGTATGTGCCTTGAGCAGTCCAAATTTCATTGCCACTTGCAGCATTATCAATTGCATCTTGCAAATTTACGAATGCGTTCTGCCAGCTTGAGCCGTCATTTTTGCCAGTTGCAGCCATATTTACATATAAAATATTTGAAGCTGTAATACTATCAAATTGAGCATTATACTCATAAGCTCCTATGTCAATATCACAATCGTAAGTTATCCCTGCCCAAGAATAAAGATTCGAACGTTGAAAACCATCACCCCTAATATCTGTTTTTCCGTATATCTTTTCATCTGAGCCGGCATCAATGCATGGAGAAGATTTTGATAGTCTATAAGGTTCTTTTCCGTTTAGAGCAAATATTGGGTCACTTGTAATGCAAGAATCCAACTTAAAATCACCGTAAAATTGTGAGTTTTTATTGATATAACAGCAATTTTGGAGCAAAACCGAATCCGATGTATTGTAAATATCAATTCCGAAGAAGTCAGAAGCGTAGTTATTTACTATAATAGAATTATATATTTCCAAACTATTTTGAGTGTTATAAATGGCTCCACCGTGACCACTTGCGTTGTTTTCGGTGATAGTACAATTGATTATATTAAAATTAGAGCAATCATTATAGATAGCTCCGCCGTTGACTTTTGCATGATTTTTGTCAAACAAACTATTAGCAATATAACCCCCACCTTTACTTAACCAAACGGCACCACCACTACCCTCGCAGTAATTATTCTCAAATTTTGTTCGTGATAAATATATATTCGAGTTATCACTGTAAACGGCAGCACCTCCGAGAACATAGCTCTTAGTCAAATCGTATCCTTTTGAGAAGTTATCATTAATCTTGCAAAAGTCAATAAAAGCACTGCTTTTATTAGTAGAATTTACTACTACACCGGCGTAGTCGCTCGTTAAGCCATTGAATCGGCAGTCTGAAATATTTATTGAACTTTTTTGAGAAATAATAATTCCTCTTACTTCCGAAAATGTATCATCTTCGCGAATAAATTTGCAATTATCAAAATTGGCAAATGACGAGTCAGCTTCAAATGCCCAGCCGATGTTATTAACAAATTCGGTTGAGGCAATATCCGATGAATCTTTTAAGTTGTAAACAATCGAACCGTTTACACTACTGTTATTCTCAAATATACAGTCTTTAATTGATAAGTCTTTTTTATAATTATAAATTGTCACACCTTTACTGGTATTGTCGCTACTTGATTTGATAGAAAACCCGCCACTGAAAATCAATCCTCTTAATTCGGATTTAATGTCATTTTCTGTTCCTATATTATAGAATATATGATTACAATTATCGGATATAGTACTACTGCTACCGATATTTCCACTCAATACTGTTCTATTTTCTCTCCAATTTGAATTATCATTCGAGTGCTCATCACCGATAAAACCACCGATAATTGCAATACCGGAAGGTAGAGAAAATGCTCTATTACTCTCATTATTACCGGCTACTTTTTTTGTCGGGTAATATGTACCACGAGCTACCCAGATTTCTTTACATTCATAGCATGAGTCGATAGCCTGCTGGACATCACCGAGAGAATTTTCCCAACTTGTTCCGTCTGCATTTCCTTGAGCAGTCTGAGTTACGAAAATTATACTCTTTTGAAATTTGGGAGAGTTTATGTCAAATTCGTAAGCTCCCATATCGACTATTCCATTTGCAGAGCCATCTTTATTTAGCTTGCGAAGATAACCTGTACCCCGTAGGTCGAATTCCGAATCTGTATAAATATTATTACCGGCATCTATAGCTGATGATTGTGATGTAAGTATCAATGGGTAGTCTCCTTGCAAGACCCAAAACGGATTTGCATCAATGCAGTTTTCTTTAATACTGGTATTAGCTTTTACATTAGTTGTGTCATCACTGACTAAACAGTTATATAGTTTTAAATCTGTTGCTTGAATATCATTAGTCCCATTTGCTGTAGAGTTTTGAATAATAATCGAATTATAAGCTTTAATAGACTTAGCAATTATTGCGGCACCGTCATTAGTGCTAATATTTTTACCAATCGAGCAGTTTGTTAATTCACAATTTCCAAAAATAGCAGAGGCATAATTTGCACTATTACCATAAAAGACACTATTGGAGATTTTTATTAGGCTGTCGTTAGTATTATTATTGAAAATTGCCCCACCGCTATATTCAGCTTTGTTGTTTATAAATCTGCAATTATTTATTTTTACTGTATTATCACTGCGATTTATGCTTATTGCCGCTCCGTTTTCGGATATATTATTTTCAAACAGGCAGTTGTTAATATTTACAGAAACGTTTAACCATATAATTGAAATTGTCGATTGGATCATATAGTCACTATATCCAAAGGTAAAATTACTAACAAACCTGCTGTTACTAATGTTAGTTTCTTGACTACTAAATATGGTTATTAAGCCATATCGTTCGGAAAATATACCGTCAAAAGAACAGCTGTCAATTGTGATTGAGCTTCTATCTGAATAAATTGCTTGTCCTAAAAACCGATTTTCTGAATTATCAAAGAAATCTATTGTTCTATAAAATTTGGAATTCTTAACAGTTAATTTCGTATCATCAGTATATATAGCCATTTGCATAAAGTTGACAAATTCGCAATTTTCAATAAGTAATGCTCCCCCAATATTATTTATAGTGTTATAAGTCTGTTCAAATTTGCAATTACTAATTATTGAATTACAATTTGAATAATTAAGAAGGGACTCTTGATTATTTGTATATTTTAATATGCTTCTGATATGGCAGTTGACTAATTTCGGAGAATTCCAAATATTTACCATAATTCCTAATTTATTTTCCAAATAAAATCCGTCTAAAATAGCAGTACTGTCTAATCCAAGCCCTTCGGGATGATAGAATAAAACAGGGCTGTCGTCAATAACAGAAGATGTATTACCGATATTTCCACTTATGATAGTCTTATTATAAAGATAATTTCTTTGTTCTCGCTCGGTTTCGTTACCGACAAATCCGCCATAGATAGCTACATCTCTTTTCATTTGGAAAGTAATTATTTGAGTATTGGCACTATCAATCGATTTCGTAGGGTAATAAGTGCCTTTTGCAACTCTAATTTCATCTCCTCTATTAGCACAGTCCAATGCACTTTGTAGATTATTAAAAGCTGTCTCCCAGCTTAGACCGTCAGCAGTTCCTTGAGCTGATTGGTTAACATATATTATTTTATTAATCTTTTGAAAAGGGTCAATAAGTGAGCTGTATTCGTAAGCTCCCATATCAATAATTGAATCATTTGAAATACCATTTGTATTGATTCTGACTTCGCCCCGTATATCGATTTCAGCCGTAGAATATGAATTATTACCGGAGTTTATGCAAGGTGAAATTCCGTATAAAGAGTAGGGATAAATTCCGGATTCAATAAAATTCGGGTCAGAAGCTACGCAATTTTGTTTTGATATTTGAGATGTACTGTCTATATCTTCATTATCAGAACAGCTGTTGAATAAATTAACTACTGAAGAGTCCGCAGATAAAATGGAAATATCTCTAAATGAATTATATAATTCCGTATTATAATATTTATTTTTCCACAAGATTGAATTATAAATATTTGCAACAGAATGATTTAGGAGATTTATCCCTGACGAAATATTTTTGTTAGAATAATTATAATTTGAATTTCTATTAAAATTATCAGTAAAAGTACAATTTCTGATATCAATATTTGAATAAACTGAAAGGATACTATTGCCATTTATGTTAGCAAACAGAGAGTTGGTAAAATTAACCTCCGAGCTGTCTGCTATAATCATTGCATTATTAGTGTTCCCCGTTAAATTAATATAGTTTGCAATCAATGTACTATGATTCAAATATACATTACTAGATATTATCTGTGAATTATTTGATTTTATTGTTGAATAAAAAGTTCTGGAAGAGCAATTGTTAAATTTGCAATTACTGTATTCAATATTTGAATATTTGTTTAAAATAGAACCTAATTTGAAATTACAATTTTCAAAAAGTGTTTTATTATTTGAAAAACCGATATATATATTATAACCATTATTGTTGAAATTACAGTTTCTAATTGTCGGGCTTACCCCTGAGCAAAAAAGTAATCCGCCAATATTTATACTGTCAATTTCCAGACCATTATATTGTCCGTTCTTTATGGTGAATCCGTCTAAAATTGCAGTACTGTCCAAATCAGTATTTAGCAGATTATAAATCACGTGATAACAATTGTCAACACTGCTTGCAGTATCACCGATATTTCCACTAAGAATTGTTTCATTAATGCTGATATTTCTTTGGGTTAGCTCGGTTTCTGTTCCGTTAAATCCGCCGTAAATAGCTACCCCCTTTACTAATTTAAAGGCAACATTTCTATCAGTTGAGCCCCATATTTTTATTTCAGGTAGATATATACCGGCGGCTACCCAGATTTGGTCTCCGCTAACAGCAATATCTAATGCCGACTTATGGTTATCAATAACAGATTGCAGATTATTAAAAGCTGTCTCCCAGCTTGTACCAGTAGTGTTATCCCCACTTTTACTGACATAAATAGTACTACTAAACAGATTACTACTGCAGAAAATGATAATAATAAAAGATACTATGAAATTCTTCATAAATCCCTCTTTTGATATGATATTTAGTTTTTTGCATTCAATTATATACAATATAATAAAACATTGAGCTAATTGCAACAGAATAATTAGCCAAATGTTATAATAATGCTATATTATTGAGAATATAATTCATAAATATTAAAAACTGTGTAAGAAATTACACAGTTGAGTTATTTTTCTCTTTTTAGGCTAAGTAAAAACCAAATAATAAATATTTCTAAACCTTAGCCACCCTGACTACGCAACATATAATAGCTAAGAGTTGAAAATATTATCCATTTACTCCGAAAAATTCATTAAGTTTCTTTTGAATATCTTCGGGTAAATTCTTGGCTATTTCTTTATCTTTTTCAAAATATAAGGTCTGACTCGGATAAGCAAAGCTAATTTCTAATTTCTCGGCAAGTTTATAAATCGCAATGTTTATTTCCTGTCTGGCTTTTAATTCTGCTTGGTAGTCCGGTACATCAAAGAACATATTCACTTTTATATCTAAAGAAGAAGCAGAATACGCAAAAAATGCCGATTGCACAGAATCATCTTGCAAAACAGCAGAATGATTAGTTAATATATTTTTTATTCCAGAGATAAATCCTTCTATCAATTCCATCGGAGTATTATAAGTTACACCAATAGTAGTATTATATCTCCTGTATTTACGTTTGCCCATATTATTGACTGCGGCATCTCCGATTTTCCCATTAGGAATTGAAATAAGAGAATTATCAAAAGTACGAATACGCGTAGAGCGAAGTCCAATTTCTTCAACTACACCTTCCCCTTCGCCAAACTTAACCCAGTCCCCTACTCCAAAAGGCTGATCTATAAATATTGTTAGCGAACCGAAAACATTTTTAACTGTGTCCTGAGCTGCAAGAGCAAAGGCAAGCCCACCGATAGACACGCCGGCAAGTAAAGGAGTAATATTGATATTCAGGACATCTAATATATAAAAGACTCCCAGCACAAGCATAAAGCCCTTCATTGCCTTTCGGGCAAACGGTACTAAATGGTCGTCAAGAGTGCTTTTGGTTCTTGAAGCAATTTTCTCAAATATTAAACTTACTACATTAATTATCCTAAAAGAAATAAAAATTGAAATTATAGGAATGCTAAGCTTAAAAATATAAATTATAATAATATTCAATTTAGTGGGGAAATCAAGAGTAGGAATAAATGATAACAGAAGTAAATTCACGATAAGCATAGAGGCAGGTCCGGAAACAGTATCTACTATATTTGCACCAAATTTATCCTGCCCGATTTTCAATGCTATCTTTTTAAATATCATATCAAATACTATGGAAAGTAATTTATATAGAACTATTGCAAATAAGATATAGATTACTAAACCGAAATATTTCCATATTTCAATTCCAAGCACTTCTTTTTTAATAAATGAGGGAAGTTTATCTACTATTGCAGATACATCAAAAGGTCGGATTTCATCATACATTTCTTCAATCTTTGCTACGGTCTCCGATGAGAAAAGCCACTTCGAGCCTACTTTTTCAAGATAGATTTCCGGAGCATCTTCATAAATAATAAATTTATTCTTTTTTAAAGATGAGTCAAAATAATCAGGATCATCAGGAACGGTTTCAATATTGACAAATAGTCCTTTCCCTGAAATAATTTTGCTTAATTTAACAGCTAAATCTTTCTTTTTTTCAATATCTTTTGAATTTTCATTCAGTATTTTAGAAGCAATTTCCGGATGATAATTCGATTTATTTATATTGGACAGAAAAGTGCTCAAAGCAAGCTGTGGCGTTGAAATAGAATACTTCTTTATTCCTTCATTCTTTTTTACTATTAATGTATCGTTTAACTGTTTTACAGTTAGCGGGCTTGTATCTTTTGTTTTATTATCTTTTACTGCAAAAGCATTTAGCACAGTGCAAATAACCAAAAACATCACTAAATAATTAAATCTCTTCAATTTCTACTCCTCTTTGATTTAAATAATAAATAAATCGGTAATATTGACTCCGTATAGACTTCAAACATCAGCAAACCTATGGCTAATGTAAGGAGAGAGACAGTAAGACCGGACTCGATATTATATTCACGGAAAAACTGTACGTCTAACAGAAGCAATATAAACGATTCAACAAGAAAAATAATTAAACTTAAAAGCTCATAAAGTGATTCTTTTTTTTCAATAATATATAAAAACGTAGTGAAGTTCAAATAAATCAATAGAAATGCAATAAGATAATTTGCCCAGTTAGGAACGACAAAAATGTAATTATTATCAATAAGCATAGATACAATATTTGCTTGAATTTCCGGCAGGTACATATCCGGCATACTTCTGCCCATTGGTTCATCATTTAAAGGGGTAAAGTAATAATCATTTAATTCTTTAAAATCTTCATTTACAGAGCAATTACCAAGTATCAATATCTTGCCTGAAATTATGCTTGGGTCGTACTGATTACTAAATATATCTTCAGCTTCGAGAAAGAAAAATTGAGTGTAATTCCCTCTGAAATTAATCACTTCCTTAGGATTATTTCTATTTACTAAATTTGCATAAAGTTTATTATTATATTTTTCAACAATTCTACTGTAAAATGATTTATATATTCGGCTTTCGGTTTTATAAAACGGTGAAAATTCTCGAACTATATGGTTACTATCGCCACTGCCAATATTTGAATAATAGATATTATCCGACTTTTTTGTAAAATCAGCAATTCTACAGCCAAGTACCACAGCAGGATTAGTAATTAATTCATTAGTAATTTGATGATAATTCTCTTCATTTGAATATCCGTTATAATTTACAGCAATTACTTTCGGTGAATAATCGGAAATAATTTGCACCAATGCTTTTATTCCCTTTAAATTCAATCCTTTGGTATTGATTAATGCTATATTGGTATCGGCTACCTTGTATTGACCTTTACGAACTTGAACTAACCCGTTATCAGTTAGGCTAAAATCAGAAAAGGCATCTTTGAAGCTACTCAGAATCGGTAAATCAAGCAGAAGAGAACAAATTCCTAATACCATAAAAGTTAAAACACTAACAATCATTGCGGTCTTATTGAATATTTTCATTATGCTTTTTCCTCCTTATAAGCTTCAAAGTTAATGGTTTGAGCGAGCCATGGTAAAGTTCGTAGGCAGTAGGGCAGAATCCGATAGCTATATATGCTAACTTCAATTCCAATAATACATTATACAAGCTAAATGAAAATATTACTATCATAAATAATGTTATAATCTCAGCAAATACAATTAATAAGCTTCCCGGCTCATAATAGTTCTCAAAATTCCGCTCGATATATCCGAAAAGTACCATATTAAAATACACAATTAAAACAATAATAACAACTATCAGCCAATACGGAATAGTATAAATGTAGTCTTCGGAAATTTCTTGTGATAGTACATTTGCGTGAATTACCATACCATACATATCAGGAAACGACTTACCAATAAATTTCTCGTTCATTGGAGTAAAGTACAAATCCTCACTAACTCGCTGTCTTACATTTTCTCCCAAAAACCCAAGCAGAACAATTTTCCCTTTGATAAAGCTTAAATCGGAATTAGCTGAAAACAGCTCATCTATGTCAATTACTCGATATTTATTAATGTTACGTCTGTAATTAATAACTTCCGTTTCCTTTTTACGTTCAGTTACTGTGTTATATTTATCAGGATATGCAATTTTTAATATTTGAGAAGGGAAAGATAATTCGATAGTTTTATCAACATTTTCCGAAACTGAAAATGTTCGTGCTGTTTTATAATTATCTTCGTCTATTATTAAATTGGCAAATCCGGTTTTAGCATTTTTCAAAAATCGCGAGTACGATTTGACTAAAGTATCAAATACATTTGTTTCCTGATTTAAGCCTTTCAGCTCGCTAACCATAACTAAGTTTCTAACATTATTAAGGCTTTCCTCTAAGCTCGAATCGCCGGTTTCATCTTTTGGTTTTCTAAAAAACGAATCAATACCCAATACTTTAGGCTCGTTTTCATTGATAATGCTCACAGCAGTAGCGATGCCTTTGCGGTTAAGTCTGCCAATATTTACCAATATAATATTAGTATCTTTTTCGGTAGAATTATTATCTCTTAGTTGAGAGAATACTATATCAGTCAAATAGAAATCACTAAGCGACCGCTGAATAGGATTTAGAAAATCCAAATTGAGAATTATCGGGAAAAATGATAATATAGCAAATACTATCAGAGATGACACCAAATAATCAAAAGAAAATATTCTGCTTATTTTTTTCATAGATTTAATTTAGGTTTAATAACAAAATATACGAACACCAATCTATAAAGAGTGAGTTCGGAAATGCGTTTATTATATATCTTAATGATTGCAATTAGTAAATCAATTCTTACAATTAAAAAACCCATCATTATAGTGGCTGTGTAAATTTTACCATTATAAAGCAATTTTCTGCATTTTTTATCTCCATCACTAATCAACCCCACGCTTCAGCGTGGGGATTCAAGTAATTTGTGCCATTCCCCACGCTAAAGCGTGGGGTTGAATGGAACTTGAAAAAATATTTATCAACATTTACATCAACTAAATAGTTTTCACACAGCCAATGAAGCGTGGGATTGAATTGAGCCTATAGATACAATATTGCAGTAGATTCCATTTTTTACACAGGCTCAATACAATAAGGTACCCGATATATCGATAAATCATAGAACTACTTTTCCTTTTCAGGGGGTTCGCTCAAGAAAATTTGACTTGGGTTATCACTAATTGCTCTAAGTGATTTTTTCAATTCTTTATTAGTTGATTTAAACTGCTCTAATGTTTCATTAACCGTAAGCATAACTGAACCGGCTTTATATCCTAAGTTATTAACTACATTTTGAATAGTATAAATCAACGAATCATATTTGCCGATAGCGTGGTCGATACGAGATTGAATTTCCAAATCTTTGACTTTCTGATTTAGTAATTCGGTAAACAGAACCATTTTATCCGAAGTCTCTAATAATTTGAATGTAGTCTGATTCAAATTAGATATAATAGATGATGAATCAGCTTTACCCATAACATTTTGGAAATGTACTGATGTTTCTTTTAGAGCTGTTATCATTTCATATAATTCTTTATTATTCATAAATTTAGATGAAGAAGAGAAAAATTCGATTAACTCGTCGGATATATCGCCGGCTTTGAACTGCATTAGATTATTCATCAAGTCTTTAGCTGCAAGTTCAATTTCTTCAAATCCGGAAGGAGCCGATTTTATGAGCTTATGTGGTGGTTCAAATGATAATTTCGGATGCATAAAGTAAAACAGTTTATCATTCGGGTAATGCAGTTGTAGGAATTTTCCTCCGGCTATACCGGCAAATTCCGACTTAACTCTCAGGCTGTCTGTAATATTAATATCGGTATCTATCTGCATAGTTACTTGGACTAATTTGCCATCTGGAGCAACGGAAATATCGGAAATAGAACCGACCGGTACACCCTGATATTTAACGGGCGAACCTGTCTCTAAGCCTTCGACTGAACCATCGAAATACGTAACAAAAAAAGTGTTCTCTTTGAAAAATTTATTTGCTCCGAGCCATACTAAGGTTCCTAAAAGAGCTAAACCCGATATTGTTACAAAAAGCCCGATAATAAATGAGCTTGATATTCTTCTGCCGGGGATTTTTGACATTTTTTTATTCCTTATTTATTCTGATATTCTATTGAAAAAATTATATACAATCGGTATTAATTTCATTTCTTTAAGTTCATCAGGAGTGCCCTGAGCAACTATACCCTTTACAGACTGATCAAGCATAATCACTCTATCGGCAGTAGTTTTTACTCCATCCAAATCGTGAGAAACCACAAGCATAGTAGTCCCTAAAGCCGAATTAAATTCTCTGATTAACGAATCCATTGAAGCGGCTGTAACCGGATCTAATCCTGATGATGGTTCATCAAAGCATAGTATTGCCGGGTCGAGCGACATAGCCCGAGCAAGAGCAGCACGCTTTCTCATGCCACCGCTAATTTCTGAAGGTAAAAACCCTTCATAACCTTTTAGCCCGACAGCAGCTAATTTCATCTCAATTATTTCAAGCATTCGCTGAGTAGATATATGAGTATAAGTCTCAAGTATTAGAGCTATATTCTCAGCCAATGTCATAGATGCAAATAAACCTGTCGATTGAAACAGCACTCCGAATTTATTAAGTATCTTCTTTTTTTTCTTAGCCTTAGCGGAGACTATATCTTCTCCGTCGATAAAAATCTGACCTTCTGCCGGAACTTCTAATCCTATTATCTGTCGAAGCATTGTGCTTTTACCGCAGCCACTACCACCGACTATCATAAATATCTCTCCTCTTTTAACATCAAAGGAGACATTTTCTAAAATTGTCCTGTCGTCGTACCGAACAGTTACATTTTTTACTTCTATTATCGTTTCACTTGCCATTTAATTATTCTGTTTTCCTAAATTCCGAAAATTTGAAATACAAAAGTAAACACCGCATCTGATAATATAATAAGCAAAACTCCGCTTACTACCGCCGCAGTAGTATATTTACCAACGCTCTCTGCACCGCCCGATGCCTGCAATCCTCTAAAACAGCCGACTGAAGCGACTAAAAAACCAAAAATCATACTTTTGCCGAGACCGGAGAAAATATGCGCAAAAGTCAAAGCACTTTGCAATTCATTTATATAACCTGTAAAAGTAATATTTAATGTAGCTAATGATGCTAATAGACCACCGGCAATGCCGGTAATATCTGCCAATATAGTTACAAATGGAATCGATAAAGTAACAGCAAGTACTCTCGGCAATACTAAAAATTTATACAAATCAATCCCCATTGTTTTTAGGGCATCGATTTCTTCAGATACTTTCATAGTTCCGATTTCGGCAGCAAAAGCCGAACCCGAACGCCCGGCAACTAATATAGCAGTCATTAGCGGAGCTAATTCACGAGTAATTGATATACCCACCAAATCAGCGATGAACTTATCGGCACCGAACTGCTTTAGCTGAATAGCCCCCTGATAGCCGGTAATTAATCCAAGCAAAAATAGAATCAGTAATACTATCGGTACTGCATTAACTCCGGATTTGGCAAAATTAAAAGGGAAATCTTTCCAACGTATCGAAGAAGGCTTATAAATTATCGAAACCATAGCAATTATAAGATTACCAATGAAATCAATAAAGGAATATACATCGCTATATACTTGCTTAGCGAAATTGCCTACAGCCTCGAAATATCGGATTAGCCCACTTTTCTTTTCCTTTTCAGGATTAGGATCGCCAAGCCTTTTGCATAATAAATTGATGAAACTATTCTGCTCTTTTGTAGTACCAATAATTTCAATTGTTTTGTTATATTTCTCTGATAGAGAATTAAGTCCGTTTGTAAAAACAACTAAAAATGAATCAAATTCCTGAATTTTTGAATAGTCAAATATTATCTTAGAATGCCTAATAGACTTAAATTTAAGATATTTATCATAATAATTTCCGTATTTCAAGGTAAGTGGTGCAATTAAAGTAATTTCTAATATATCGTCCGATACACTTTTGCTTAGAAATATGTCTGATATGTTTGCTTTGATTTTTTTCATATTTAGAATATTCACCTATTTATTCTAAAAAAATAAATTTACGAATTAAGTTTGATATAATAACATATTTTTTTTAATATTAAAAAATATTTTTAGTTTACTTCGTCCTAATAATAGTATTTTGTAAAATTAACGTTGTACTTCGATAATCAAATTAAGTTATAAGTTTCTATTTTTGATACATTTATTAAAGGATAAGATTATGTTTACTCTACCCGAACTCCCTTTTGCTCCTGAAGCATTTAAAGGTGTATTTTCTGCCGAAACATTTGAATATCATCACGGTAAGCACCACGCTACTTACGTTAACAATTTGAATAATTTAATAAAAGATACCAAATTCGAATCAATGGATTTGAATGAAATTATCCGTAATTCCGAAGGCGGACTTTTCAATAATGCGGCTCAGCACTATAATCACTCATTCTTCTGGAAATGCATGTCTCCTAATGGCGGCGGCAAACCCGAAGGCGAATTACTTTCAGCCATTGAGAAATCTTTCGGTACATTCGAGCAATTCAAAGAGAAGTTCTCTGCCTCGGCAACTACCCTTTTCGGTAGCGGATGGGCATGGCTTGTAAAAGCTAAGGATAACAACTTAGAAATAGTTCAATACAGCAATGCCGGTACTCCGGTCAATACCGATAAAAGCCCGATAATGACTTTAGACGTATGGGAGCATGCTTACTACATAGATTATCGTAATGCACGCCCTAAATTTATAGAAAAATTCTGGGATGTAGTTGATTGGAAATCAATAGCTAAGAATCTATAAATTTTATTAATTTATCATTTTAATCCTCCGGCTGCTTGGCAAATGGAGGATTTTTTTTGTGTGTATAATCTAATAAATATAATTAAATTTGCTGATATAATTCTACAAATTATTAAACCAATCAGTGTCAACTTCGTTATATTCAATCATTTCAGTTACAACACCAAGTTGTAGCTCTTTAAGCTTATCACATAAAATATCACCATCAATCAAATCTAAAGGTGGAGCTCCATCTCTTGTTGCTTCTTTTATTGCTTCTCGAGTAAAAGAACCAGTAGTTATAAATAAACCTTTATCAGCTCTGCCCTGCATAGCACCTCTGAAATCTCGGATTTGGCTTGGAGTAACGGAACCTCTGTAACGTTTACATTGAAAAATCACATGAAAGCTTAGCAGCCCACTTACTCTTACTATACCTTTGCCATCAATACCACCATCACCGGATTTACCTGTTACTTCTACTTGAGAAAATCCACTTTCTCTTAATATTCTTTGTGAAAGCCTTTCAAAAGCTGCCGGAGTAATATTGTATAAAACATTTAATAGTTGGTCTCTCCATTTTTCAGAATTATTTACCTCATTAATAACCGATAGTTGTATGTTTTCCGAATCATCAATGTTTTTGTCGATTTTCTTCGTTTTTCTTTGATCTCTGACATTTTGCACAATGCTACTTGAATCAAGTTCTTCAGTATTGATGTTCGCTTTTGCAAGTGCCCATATTCCACGAGAAGAATTATTAATTAATCCATTTTTCTTCAAATATGTTCTACTCCAAGCTAATCTATACTCTATTTCATTAATAGAACTATCCTTATTATGAGGGACTTGTATTATTTCATCATTTAAATCAAGTATCTCACAAACTTTTGAATTTATCTCTTCAATAGAACCGGAACCCCCAAGTTTATTAAGTGCTTCTACTGTTGGAATTATCAATTCAGAATAAGAAGGAATATTGTTTATTGTTTTTTTTCTAGACATTGTTATATAACATCAAATATTTAACTTTACAATACAAAAATAGCTAATATTTATTAAATAGAATATAGATTTTTTAATTTAAAAAATATTAGCATATATCTTTAAGTTTATGTTTAACTTTTTCTAAACTGAATTAATATAGCATTTGTAATGGTTCTAATATCACATAAGAAGAAACAACAACACACCGACCCCTTCACCAAAGAAGAAGGGGAGCAAGAAGAAGATTCCTTGTTATTCTTTAAGATTGCCAATTACTGTTTAAATAAGATACGCCATATCTAATCCCTATTTCCAAACCTCAAACCCTGAAAAAAGAACCACCCCGTCATCGCTTCGCGATGCCACCCCTCCATTGGATGGGAATTTGGAGAATTGTTGCTAAACTTCGTTATTACCAATATTCAACATCTAACGATGTTGGAAGACCAGCCTTACTACGCAGAGCATAGTACGGAGACGTGCATATTCCTAATTCCCAATTCCCAATTCTCGAACCCCTATCCCCGAACCCCGAATTCTACCAATGTTCAACATCTAACGATGTTGGAAGAAAAGAACTTATACCTCCCAAACTTTCAACTTTATGAACTTTATAACTTTATAACTTTACGAACTTTATAACTTGATAACTTTATTCAATTATTCTTACTATAATAAAAAAATCTAACTTTTTATAATTATTTTCGTATTTATAAATGTTAGTATGAATTTATTTATTATTAGGGTGCACTTATGAAAATTAGAAACGCTTTATTGGTATTCTTTGCAATAGTATTAACGGCATCAAGTGCCTTTGCTCAAAGAAGCTTTTTGACATACAGGCAATTGAGCGATATACAAAAGACCTCACCGGGAGCATTAAGGACAGGTTTATTTGGATTTGACAATCCTGCATTATTAAATTACAATGTATCTGATTTTGACTTAATGCTTATTATGTCTGACCCACTAAATAATCAATTTGATTTCAATCGTTGGGGCTTGTTTTATGGAAGCGAGCAAACAGGATTTGGTGCTTTTACAAGTAAGCTTTTTGGTCATGGGGTAACTGACTACAGATATTCAATTGGTTTTGGCGATAAAGTGTTCGGGCTTGGTCTTAGCTATGGTTTCGTCGGCGGAGATAAAAGCTATTTCGGAAGAAGTAATACTTTAGGCTGGGGATTTTTATTGAGACCATCGGAATATTTATCAATTTCGGGTTTTCAGAATTATGCTCTTAGCGATACTGATGCAGAGTCAGTAGTTGATATTGCGGTTCGCCCGGTTCCAAGTATTCCGATTACCTTATTTGCTGATTATGCTTTCTTCCACGATCAAAAAATCAAAGACGGCACTTGGAGTGCAGGTGCGTCGCTTGAGTTTATTGAAGGTATTAGAGTAAACGGTAGATACTTTGATGATAAATCCGTATCACTCGGTATTGATGTTAGTTTCTATACTATGGGGATTAGTGCTCAGACCGGATATAATGATGCCGGAGATAACAGTTACAAGTCATATACAATCAGAATGGGCGGTCCTGACAGGTCGATTTTTAAATCTATGTTTGACAAGCCTCATTGGGCATCTATGACTTTAACCGGAAATATTAAATATCAAAAATATAAATGGTTTGATAATTCAATGACTTTATCAAGCCTCTTAGAAAAATTAGACGAAGCAATTAAAGATAAAAATATTATTGGCTTAGCAATAGACGGCAGGCAATTAAGCGGATCTATGGAAACATTATGGGAAGTTCGCGATAAACTTGCCGAATTTAGAAATGCCAATAAGCAAGTAGTCATATTCCTCGAAAGACCATCAATGAATGCTTATTATTTAGCTTCAGTTGCAGATAAAATCGTTCTTGACCCTATGGGCAGCGTTAGCATTAATGGGTTTGCTATGGGGCGTAGTTACTACAAGAAAATGCTTGATAAAATCGGTATCGGTTTTGAAGAAATTAGATTATTCAAATATAAATCCGCAGTTGAGAATTTTGCACGTGATACTATGAGTGATGGCGACCGCGAACAAAGACAGCAAATGATTGATGACTGGTATGAAATTATTAAAACAGATATTGCCAAAGGCAGGAACATAAGTACAAATGAATTTGATAATCTTGTTGACGGCTCTATAGTCTATCTTGCAAAAGAAGCAATTAATAAAAAATTAGTTGATACAACTGCACGCTGGCAGGATTTGGATAAAGTTATCAAAGCATTCACTCCCGACACTCCTGAGATTTCGAGATTGTTCAGTCCGGTAGAATATGTTGACCCAATTGATGACAAATGGGGATACGACCTTAATAGCATTGCATTAATATATGTAGTAGGAGACTGTGCTATGGAGGAAGGAATTAAAGCTCGTGAGCTAATTTCTTATGTAGAGTGGGCTGCAAAAAGTGAAAAAGTAAAAGCAATTGTACTAAGAGTGGACAGCCCGGGCGGTGATGCATTAGCTTCGGACTATATAGCAGAAGTAGTCCGCCAGTACAAAGATAAGAAACCTATTATCGTGTCTCAGGGTGCAGTAGCTGCTTCAGGTGGTTATTGGCTATCAATGGATGCAAGCACTATCGTATCTTCCCCTGTTACAATTACCGGCTCTATCGGTGTGATTAGTGCCTGGGTCTATGACAAAGGATTAAAAGATGACCTTGGAATAAGTACCTCTGTAGTAAAACGTGGCAAGTATTCTGATTTGGGAATGTCTTACCAATTGCCAATTATCCCGATTGGTTTACCACTTAGAAATTTAAATCAAGACGAAAGAGCTCAATTTGAAAGCACTATGCTCTCTCTATATACTGATTTTGTTACAAAGGTAAGTGTAGGTCGTAAAATGAGCTATAATGCAGTTGATTCGATTGCTCAGGGAAGAGTCTGGACCGGCAAATCAGCTAAAGAAATCGGTCTGGTCGATAAATTAGGCGGATTAAGTTATGCAATTAAGATTGCCAAAGAACAAGCTAATATAAGCGGTGATGAAGATGTAAATATCTACGAATTTCCTAAACAAGAATTATTCGATTTAAGCTCATTATTCTCCGGTATGTTCGGAGTGGACAGCGGGATAAACCTTAAAGAATCAGAATTAAATAATATAATCTACAGATTGAAAAATAACGGTGTGGCTATGCCAATACTTCCAATCGAATATTTGGAACTTGCCAAATAAATATTTTTTATTGATAATTAAAAACCTAACATGAGCCAATACATGTTAGGTTTTTTAGTTTATAAAGTTTGGAAAGTGGGGAAAAGATCACTATTTAATTTTTTACCATTTAACCCAATGCTTTAGAGGATGTGTAAAAAGTCGAAATAATTCATTTATAAAAAATCCAAGGAGCTGTCCCAAAAGCTGTCATTCTGAACGTAGTGAAGAATCCAGATAAAGCTAACTTATGGATAATTCTGGATTCTTCGTACACTCAAAATGATGATTAGACAAAATTATAGCTTTTGTGACAGCCGCGAAGAAAGATTTAATTTTTATTATTTATTTGCTTACACACTCAAAACAGCGAAGAGCCATTTTAAATATTGTTTCATATTGCTTAGCATATAAAGAATCACCCTTTTTAGCAAGGTCTTCATGTTTATAGTTGAAAAATAATGCATCAAATGAAATTGTTTTATTTGGCTCAATAGTATCCCAATTACAAACAAGTTTTAAGACAGTATGCTATAAGCATCTTCTCTTAATTTTCCATTAAATTCAATTTCTGACATTGAATCTCTATATGAAGAATTATATTCACGGTAAATTTTTCCAAATATCGCCATGTAAAAAAACATTTATTACTAAAAATAAAAGAAAATATTTTAAAAAATCCATATTTTATTTTCCTTTTTTATCCCGATAATTGAATATATCAATTGACAACAAGTTCTTTCTCTTTAGGCTCTACTAACTTTTTGTCTAATCCCCAATTTTTGTAGGTAACACATTTTCACTTCACTGATATACCGAGCTACCGGACACACATAAAGAAAGCACACGCTGACGTGTGCTAATTTTCTTCTTCGAAGTCTATTTATATATTTTAATACATAGAAATTTGAATCTTACCCTTATCCTTTGACTATTTTACTTGTAAATACTTGCCCGTTTAAAATTGCTTTTATTAAATAAACTCCGTTTGATACAGTTTCACCGAAATTATTTTTAGCATCCCATTTGATTACATAATTGCCACCGCTAATAGATTCATTAGCTAAATCTCTCACTAAATTTCCGTTTTGGTCAAATATTTGAACAGAAAAATCAGTTACAGAGCTAAGATTATCTATTCTCAACCAAATATTTGAACTTGTAATAAACGGATTCGGGCTAATTGCTATTTCTGCATTTGCTAATATAGGATTCTCAGCTTCAACACCGAGAGTATATTGTAATATTTCGGGATTTCCCTGCTTATTTCCGTTCTCATCGGCTAAATAGACCTTGGTAAAGCTTGGACGTGCTAATTGAGTGTTATTAATAAACATTTCTTTCCACTCGGTATCAGTCAATCTCTGGAAATTATCAGTGATATATTCGTAGTAGCTAAATACTGGACCGGCTAAAGCTTTGCAAACGCCGTCGTTATCTTTGGTAATCACAATCATTGTATTAGCTGCACCTATACCTACATGTAGCACTTTCCCTACAATACATCCGGATTCATCAGCCGGTTGTGTATGAACATCAGCAATTAGATGCTGCATATCTTCATCAAAATTCAATGTTGAATTGTAGAAAAGATGAAAGTACCAGCCACTTGGAGAAGGGGCACAACCTTGCTGAGACTCACTATAACAAGATTTTAGGAAAGAATAATCATCTTCGGATAAAATTTGTCCGGCTAATTCCTTTTGAGAAATTACTTTTAACATATCTGTTGTTTCTGCAAAATTAAGCAAAAAGGAACGGATAGATTCACTATAATCATTATTTAATACTGAAAGTTTATCTCTAAATAAAGTACATAAATTTGACATTTCAGCAAAAAATTCAGGAATAGGTTCAACCATTACAGTCGGATAATCGCAGCCCGGCATACCGGTATATGACTGCTTAGCATATAGTAAATTATCATGACGTAGAGTTGCCCATGATGCTAATTGAGTATTCATCTTCAATTGCCACCAAGCAGGTGTCTGCATATAAACCGGCAAATGGTTGATGCTTGCCGGAGGGTTAAGTGCTTTAATCGAATGTAACCAACTATTATAAACTGAAGAATTCCAGAAGTCTTCGCCGTAACTATCTATTAAATACCTAAGTGAAGCTAAATTTTTACCATAATCGGAGTATCCGAAATCTGCTTCCAAAAATTCACTTGCCGAATTATTACCGAGCACAAAGAGCACATCCATAGGCTTTGGCATCATCCTCATGTTAACTTTGTCATAGACTAAATTTGAAAAAATATATGAATCAAAAACGAATCTACTGCCAAATACCATAAATGCAGAAGCAGGCTTAATTGCTTTACCGTCGCATGATTTAATCAAGCATTGAGATAATATTTTTTGGTCTGAGTATGGC
Organism: uncultured bacterium; assembly: GCA_942493235.1. GTDB lineage: Bacteria > Bacteroidota > Ignavibacteria > Kapaibacteriales > UBA2268 > ENR-C587. Next base: position 3,405,239 of record OW818676.1, read on the forward strand.
TTTTGAGCTAATGCATTACGAAAATCTTCAAATCGTCTATCAGTAAAGAATTGCTCAATGTTTGTTACTCCGATTTCATTTGCAATTTCAATAATATTATTAAATTGAACATTGTCCTGCTCGCCGACAAACCCTTTAATTATATCATTAATGTTATTATAACAAGATAATAATTGCGGGTCATTATTTATTCTATCTGCTATTAAATATGTAACAGCAGTCTGAATATTTAATGAATACTCAGGTACATCGATTTCAGCATCGGGAGCTATCAGATATAATTCTGTCCTTCCGAGCCACATCATAGCCTTAAAATATCTTTTCAATAAGTCCGATTCCTCATAGTGTCCTCGCGGTTTTAACTGTGAGTAGTCATACATTCTGCTTTCGGCATCAGGAAATATTTTCAAACTTCCGAATCCTTGTGCATTTACACCTTCGATAATCTTATTATATAATTCTTTGAATTGTTCATCGGTTTCGCTATATACATATTGATTATCTTCGGAGAGTAATGTGCGTGCAACTCCTATAAATAAATTCATTGTTTTATAAGCTATCAGCACAGAATCACTTGCATTAGCCGATGGCACCTGCTCTAATCCGGATAAAAGAGTATTTAATTGCTCATAAATATAATTTTGCTCCAAATCTTTCAGAATATTATCATAAGATTTATGGAAGGCATAAAGAAGTGCATCGGAAGTAAAATAGAGAGGTATATCTCTATACCAATAGTCCTGAATTGCATTTCCAAATGAATTATATTTACTACGGCTTAATACTACGAAATTATTCTTCTCCAATAGCTGAACTTCACCTTCAGTCAACTCAAATTTGGCTTTTAAATCATTGAAATACTGTGCATTTGCCGGCTGACATTCGGGTGCTGAATAATATAGATAAGAATTCTGCGTATGCATAGATTTAATAGAATCATAATTGGTATTCTTATGATTATCCAGAAACTCTTTATAATTCTCTAAATTAATGCCGTCGGCATAGCTATTAGAGAATGGAATCAATAAAGATACGAAAAACACGAATAGTAGTAGAATTTTATTCACAATACACCCCATATAAATATATAATTACCTACAATACTTAAAGACGCTTTAAACAAATAAAAAGTTACAATATTTATTTGTTTTTTGAATGTCGAATCGGAACGAATAAAATCAAGCTATTAAAGCGTGAAAATCACTTTTCTTGTTCGTATTTAGATTTATATTTATTGTGAAACAGCTTATTAAATTTACTATAATAATTAGAGTTTTAAAACGTTCCTTATTTAAGATAAAATAAATTAATTAAGAAGAACATATAAACAATAGCAAATACAGGTTTAACCTCTCTTCAGTTAGAATTACTGAAAATAATTTCTTTTGAACCAAAAAAAAAGAATTAATTGAAGTCAGAAAGATATTAGCTGATTTTTTTATGATTGAATTACAGGATTAAATCAATAAATTAATTGATGAACAGAATCTTACTAAAAATAATATTGATCAGTTATATAATGAAAATTATAAAGTCAAGAATTGTTCTTGATACAAATGTTTTTTTAGTATCAATTATAGCTAAGTTAAAATAATATTGGATTTATGAAAGTCTAAGAAAAGACATGTATGATTTAATTTTTTCAAATGATATTTTGATTGAATATCAGGAAATTAAGGCTATTGCAAAAGTCCAAAAATATTTATTTACTGTTAATTTTTCAAAGTTTTCCAACTTCTAAATGTTAAAAGTGGTTGTAAAAATAGTAATAATATTTCCAAATCGTCATTCTGAGTTACTGACCACCAGCTACGCGACTGGTAAAACAATACAATGACAACAAAAAAAACGTGTATATTGAAAATTTTTGAAATTGCCTGGGAACGTATTGAAAAGAAGGTAAAAAGACTTGGGTGCATTCTCATTAATGTGTCTTAAAATTCGAGTGTTAATGAAAACACTTATTGGGATATTTTTCGGATAACACTTTTAAATATCGGATAAATCATTGTGAATATTGCGTTTACAAGGACACTCAAGAAAAGATGTCATTAACAGTGTAACGAAGAATCCAGAATTATCAACAAATTAACTTTCTGGATTCTTCACTTCGTTCAGAATGACAACTTTTTAGTCTGCCTCTTGAACAAATGGAAATTGAAAATCATATGGTTTTGCAATTGAAGAGTATTATACATTTCTATTTTTTGCAATATCAATCCAAATAATAAAAAAAAACCTTCCGAATGACTTAAAAGCCCTCAGAAGGTTTTTATTAAATCCACCAAAAAATATAAATCGCTACTTAGTAAAGAAAGATGCCTTTAAATAATCTCTGTTCATCTTTGAGATAAAGCGAACTGAAATATTTTTAGGGCAGGCGGCTTCGCATTCGTACATGTTAGTACAAGCTCCGAATCCGTCTTTTTCCATCTGACCAACCATAGCCAATACTCTTCTTTTCCTTTCGGGTTGTCCCTGAGGCAGTAGAGCGTATTGCTCGACTTTTCCGGCTACAAACAGCATAGCTGAGCCGTTAGGGCAAGCAGCCGCACAAGCTCCGCAGCCAATACATTGAGCTGCATCCATTGATAAATCCGCATCTTCTTTTGATATGGGCAGATTGTTTGCATCTTGTGCATTGCCTGTATTGATAGATACGAACCCGCCGGCTTCCATAATTCTGTCGTAAGCTTTGCGGTCAACAACTAAGTCTTTAATTATCGGGAAAGCTTTATTTCTGAATGGCTCTACATATATATTATCGCCGTCTTTGAATTTTCTCATGTGCAATTGGCAAGTAGTTGTGCCTTTTTCGTGTCCGTGAGGAACGCCGTTGATAGTCATTGAGCATGCTCCGCAAATACCTTCGCGGCAGTCATGATCAAATGCAACAGGGTCTTTACCTTCGAGAATTAAACCTTCGTTTAATATATCGAACATTTCAAGAAAAGACATATCCTCTTCAACATTGTCAAGCTGATATACTTCCATTTTGCCTTTAACTTGGGCATTTTTCTGACGCCAAACGTGAAGTGTTAATTTCATTATTTATAGCTCCTTACGGCAAATTTCACATTTTCATAAACTAATTGTTCAACGTTTCTAATAGGTTTAACGCCCTGACCTTGATATTCCCAAGCGGCTACGTGAGCGAATTTTTCATCGTCGCGTTTAGCTTCGCCATCGGGATATTGATGCTCTGTACGGAAGTGTGCTCCGCAAGATTCGTCTCTTTCTAAAGCATCCCATAGCATAACTTCGGCAAATTCCAAGAAGTCCGCTACGCGGTTTGCTTTTTCGAGAGCTATATTTAAATCATTACTTTCGCCGGTTACAGTTAAATTACTCCAGAATTCTTCGCGAATAGAAGGCAATTTCTGAAGTGCAGTTTTAATACTTGCTTCATTACGAGCCATACCGCAATATTCCCACATCATTTTACCTAATTCTCTATGGAAATGAGTAGGAGTCTTCTTACCTTTGATGCTGAGTAATTTATTAATTTGATTATGAGCATCTTCTTCTGCTTTTCTAAATTCGGGATGCTCGGCGGTAACCTTATCAAATGGACCTTGAGTAGCAAGGTAGTTAGCAATCGTATTAGGAATTACAAAATACCCGTCGGCAAGCCCCTGCATCAATGCGGAAGCTCCCAAGCGGTTTGCACCGTGGTCAGAGAAGTTAGCTTCGCCAAGTACATGAAGACCTTCGATAGTACTTTGTAAGTTATAATCAACCCATAGACCGCCCATTGTATAGTGAGAAGCCGGATAAATTTTCATTGGAGTAGTATAAGGGTCATCACCTGTAATTCTCTCATACATTTCGAATAAATTGCCGTATCTCTCTTCGATTTTATCTTTGCCAAGTCTGGAAATCGCATCTGCAAAATCAAGATATACACCATAACCTGTGGCACTTACGCCGCGTCCGTCATCGCAAGCTTCTTTAGCTGCACGTGATGAAATGTCGCGTGGTGATAAATTGCCAAAGCTCGGATATTTTCTCTCTAAGTAGTAATCTCTATCTGACTCGGGAATATCAATTGGAGCACGTTTATCATCTTTGTTTTTAGGAACCCAAATTCTACCGTCATTACGTAATGATTCACTCATTAAAGTAAGTTTGGATTGATGGTCGCCACTTACAGGGATACAAGTCGGGTGAATTTGAGTATAGCAAGGATTAGCAAAAGCGGCACCTTTTTTATACGCTCTGAATGTAGCAGTTACGTTACAAGCTTGAGCATTAGTTGATAAAAAGAATACATTACCGTAACCGCCGGTAGCCAGAATAACAGCATCGCCGACATGCGATTCAATTTTACCGGTAACTAAATCGCGAGTAACAATACCGCGAGCTTTACCATCAATCAATACTACATCCATCATCTCTTTACGAGTATGACTGGTAACCTGTCCGGCACCGATTTGACGAACCAAAGCGGAATATGCACCAAGTAATAACTGCTGTCCTGTTTGCCCTCTGGCATAAAACGTACGAGACACTTGAGCTCCACCAAATGAACGATTTGATAATAGCCCTCCGTATTCACGAGCGAAAGGAACGCCCTGAGCTACGCACTGGTCAATTATATTATTACTTACTTGTGCTAATCTATATACATTTGCTTCACGAGCACGGAAATCTCCGCCTTTGATTGTATCATAGAATAATCTGCGAATACTGTCGCCATCGTTCGGATAGCATTTTGCTGCATTAATACCGCCCTGAGCAGCAATACTGTGAGCTCTGCGCGGACTGTCATTATATGTAAATGTTTCTACTACATATCCCTGCTCTGCTAATGTTGCAGCGGCTGAAGCTCCGGCAAGACCTGTACCGACTACTAATATTTTATATTTTCTACGGTTAGCAGGGTTCACTAACTTCATATCGAAGCAATGCTTGTCCCATTTCTCAGCCAATGGACCTGATGGTACTTTTGAATCTAAAATCATATAGTGCCTCCTACTAAGCCTGATAGAATACTGATTGGAATTGAAATTAAAGCTAATACTATTATTACTGCTAATACTACACTGCCCTTTTCGATTAGTCCGAAATACTTAGGATGATTAAATCCGGCAGTCTGGAATGCACTTTGAATAGCATGAGCTAAATGGAATCCTAATAAAATAACGCCTAATATATAAGCAATGGATATCATAGGCTCTTTAAAACCAAGAATTACCATTTGATATACATCATGACGTTTAAAAGCCGACTTAGCCTCTTCTTGAACCACATAATTTACACCGTCTGCCTCAACAGTTTTGTATTGAGGAGGGACTTGCTGCCCCTTAGTGTCAATAGCAATAGCTGTAGTTGACTTTACTACAAATTCGTGCTGGTCATATTGAGCAGGATTAGTAACTCCGGCAGTAAAATGCAATATGTGGTAAGTCAAAAATGCGGCTATCATTAAGCCTGTCCATATCATTGTTCTTGAAGACAATTTAGCTTTTAAGTATGCTTTGTATTGATACTTAGTCGGTTTAGCCGATAAATTCAATAACTTCAAGCGAATTGATGTGATTATGTGAAGTACTAAGCAAAGGAACAATACAATACGGATTACCCAGAGGATTTCTCCAAGCCCTTGTAGAAATGCCGCATAAGTATTAAATGTTTCCTTTCCCATAAATACTTGCATATTCCCAAGCGTATGACCCAAGATGAATAATACTAATATTATTCCCGTTGTAGCCATAACCCATTTGCTTAGGATACTTGATTTGAGGTATGATAAAAGTCCCATAGAACCTTTTAAATATATGAATAAATCTGTTTATTAATTTCTAAAATCATAAGTAAACAAAAAATAATTTTTACTAAATAATCGAATTTTACTATTTTCTAACTTTTTTCGACGCAATCTCAAATTACTAATTTTAGTCGATATTTTTATCGAAACAAAATTCTCAATACATTTCAATACTTGCGATATATAACGCTAAAAAAATAACTATTCGGATTCTTGCATTATATATCACTGTAAGTTACGAAAAAAAATCAAATTTTTCAATATGATAAGCATCTATTTTTGTATTTTTTTAAAATATATAATATTAAAATTCGTTTCAAAAAATATATTTAGTTTGTTAGAATTTATTATTTAGTCGAATCTAACAATTAGTAATTAATGGCAAGGGGTATTATGAAAAGAGTAATATTATTAATGTTATTTGGAATATTTAACATAGCTTATTCACAGGATTCAGATAAAAGCATTGAAAAAGGGATAATTAGCGGAAGAATAATTTCTGCTATTACCCAAAGACCATTGCAAGGTATAACAGTAAAAATCGAAGAAACAAAGCTTGGAGCTATCAGTAATTTAGACGGTTACTTTTCTGTTAAAAATGTACCTGTTGGGATTTACGCAGTAAAATTTACAGCAGTTGGATATGCGACTTATATACAGTCAAACGTAGTAGTATCTGCTGTTAAGCCTGCACAATTAGAAATTGAATTAAACGAAAAAATGTTTGAAGTCGGAGAAGTAGAAGTCAAAGCCAGTTATTTCCTAAGACGAATCGAAACCTCATCTTCGAGCCAGACTTTATCATCAGAAGATATTCGTCGTACGCCGGGAGTTCAGGAAGATGTAGTTCGAGCAACAGCTCTGCTGCCGGGGGTCGGGGTTACAAGCTCCGGCAGAAACGACTTATTAGTTCGGGGCGGTGCTCCTTACGAAAATTTGTTCTTAGTAGATAATATCGAAGTTCCAAACATTAACCATTTCGGTACACAAGGTTCAACCGGAGGTCCCCTATCAATAATAAATATTGATTTTGTAAAGAATGTAAATTTTTCATCCGGTGCCTTTGGGGCTAAATACGGTGATAAAACATCATCAATTACAAACATAACTTTACGAAATGGAAATGAAGAAAATTTTGGAGGTAAAGCAGTTCTCTCTGCTACCGGCTTCGGTTTCCATTTAGAAGGTCCGGTTGCAGAAGGAAGTTCATACTTCTTTTCAGTACGCAGGAGTTATTTGGATTTTATATTCAAAGCAGCCGGATTTGCATTTATCCCCGAGTATTGGGATTTCCAAGGTAAATTAAACTATAAAATCAATGATAACAATTATATATCATTTTTAACTATCGGAGCATTAGGTACGGTTAAGCTCAACAATGATGATAATGACAAAATTTATGATAACAGCCGTGTTGCGGTTCCTAATCAAAATCAATACTTTTCAGGAATTACTTGGAAACATCTGTTTGATAGCGGTTATCTGACAGTAACTCTCGGAGAAACTTATACCAAGTATTCTACTTATCAAAATTCTAATGAAAATCCTCCACAGAAAATATTTAATAACAATTCAACTGAAGCTGAAACAAGTTTAAGGACAGATGTTGAAATTCAGCTTGCACCCAAAGTTGATTTATATTTTGGTAATCAAGTCAAATGGGCAACAAGACTTCAATATGATATATTGGTTCCGGGATTTTTGAGAAAAGATAACTACGGGATAGAGCAACCTTTATCAATTGATACAAATTTCCGAGCATATAAAAATTCTTCTTATATTAGCCTTACTTCTTCAATAGATAAATTTAAGTTCACTTTAGGTGGCAGATCTGACTACTATAACTTCTTAGAAACCAAATGGTATTTCTCGCCCCGAGCTTCAATTATATATCAATTAAATGATGTTTCGGCTTTTGTAATTAGCGGTGGCAGGTATTTCCAGTCTCCTTCATATATTTGGTTAATTGGCGATGCCCAAAACAAAAATATGAGTCCAATACAATCAGACCAAATAGTTATCGGTTACGACCATACTCCTATGGAAGACCTAAAAGTACAATTAGAAGCATTTTATAAAAATTACAGCAATTACCCGGGCAGAGTATTCAGACCTCAGGCTGTACTTGCTCCTTCCGGATTCGAAGACTTTACAAGCGATATTCCTTTCGGTTTAGAACCTATAAATAGCTCGGCAGAGGGACACTCTTACGGAGTAGAATTATTTATTCAAAAGAAATTGAGCAGTATCCCCCTTTATGGATTGTTTAGCTTGACTTTCGCTCAGTCTAAGTTCAAATCATTAGACGGAATCGAAAGATACGGAGCTTATGATAGTCGAATTATAATGAACTTAGCAGTGGGATATAGAATTGATGACGAATGGGAAATCAGCTCCAAGTTCCGACTTGCTACCGGACAGCCAACTACTCCGTTTACTACAAGCGGAGTAAAAGATTTCCAGAATTATAATCTAGGCGACAGGCTGCCCCTATTTCATACTTTAGACATCAGAGTTGATAAACGCTGGAATTTTTCAAATTTATATTTAGTTACATATTTTGATATTCAAAATTTGTACAGCAGGAAAAATGTAAGCGGTTTCCGCTGGAACTACCAAGAAAACAGAGTAGAAGAGCAGAAATCCTTTGGTATATTACCAACTATTGGTATTAGCTTAGAGTTTTAATGTATTTCAAGACAGCTGTAAGTGGCTGGTGGTAAGTGGCTGGTAGATAGGAATTTGGAATTTGTAGCTAACATCATTCATATTATTAATTAGTAAAATTCATAAAAATTGAATAGTTTAGTATTTTTTAATATTGCTAAAGATTTTAAAATATTATTATAAATATTGATATATCTAAATAAGTATTGATATATCTAAATAAATATTGATAAATAAAATTGAAATATATGAAAGTATCTTTTTATAATATTGGTTGTAAAGTAAATTTTGCAGAGATTTCACAGATTCAAGAGCAATTCAAAGATTTCGGTTACGAAATAGTACACTTTGGCGATAGAGCCGATGCGGTATTTATTCATACCTGCACAGTAACCAACCAAGCCGATGCCGATAGTCGCAAATTCATTCGTAGAGCAGTACGTGATAATCCATACTCATATATTGGAGTGATGGGTTGCTACTCCCAGCTAAGCTCTGACAAACTATCTATTATCGAAGGAGTAGATGCTATTTTCGGCAATGAAGAGAAATTCCATATTCTTGAATTAGTACCTTCATTTACAAAAAATTCTCAAACTGAAATATTTATTGATAAATTGGAAAGTGCCGAATTTCACTCCGCTTGTTCAGTCGATAACGAGGTTCATACCCGCATCGCTTTAAAAATTCAAGATGGTTGCGACTATTTCTGTAATTATTGTGCAGTTCCGTATTCGCGGGGGCGTTCACGCTCTATGGACTTCAATCAGGTAATAGACAAAGTAGCCGAGCTTGCCGACACCGGTGTTAAAGAAATCGTACTCTCCGGAATAAACCTTGGCGATTATCGCAATAGCGGTAAAATATTCGAGGATTTAATTTATGAAATAGACAAATTGAATATTAATACCAGACTGCGAATATCTTCAATAGAGCCTAATCTATTGACTGAAAAAATTCTTGATATAATTGCATCATCTAAAGTATTCTGCCATCATTTTCATATCCCCCTACAGAGTGGTTCTGATACTGTGCTTTCTATGATGAAGAGACGCTATGATACAATTTATTTCAGAAAGTTAATAGGAATGATTAATACAAAAATTCCTAATAGCTGCATTGGCATTGATATTATCAACGGATTTCCAGGCGAAACTCAGGAAGAATTCACAAAGACTTATAATTTCATTAATTCATTAGATATTAGTTATTTGCACGTATTTTCTTACTCCGACAGAGATATTGCAGCTGCTTCCAAATTTAAGGACAAAGTTAGCAAATCAGATATCAAGCTGAGGACTGCCCAATTAAGAGAATTATCCGAAGCAAAAAGAATAAAATATTATAAAAATAATATCAATACAGTTCATAGATTTATACCGGAGAGATACTACCCCGATAAAGGATATATCGACGGTTGGACAGATAACTATATCAGAGTAAATATTAAGGCAGAAGCCCCATTAGAAAAAGATTTTTATAATATCAAACTCATTGAATTAAAGGGAGATGCAATTCTAAGTGATTTAATCTGAGTTTTTTGTTTTAATTAATTTAAATTTTTGATATATTTGCGGTACATTCAATTTGAATTGATATATTATTGTTATAATTATGGATGTTGCAAAAGTGAAATGTTTTGAAATTTGACACCTTTAATGCAATGCTTTAACATTGGGATGCAGGTATAGGAAGCTGATATTTGTGAAAATCCATGAATTATTTAGTTTACCACGCAAATCCATACATATCAAATCTTACTACTCCCGTAGCAAAAGCCACGGGTTGATGTCAAATATATCGTTACATATTGAAGATGATATAATATATTTATTTGGAATTTCTTAACAAAAAAGACAATTTATAAATATTTAAAATGGAGTCGGTATGAAAAAGCTTTTACTTATAGCAATGATTTCGATGATTAGTTTAGGATTATTTAGCTCATGCTCCAAAAAGCAAGACGCGACAAAAGATGGGAAAAAAGTTTTTAAAATAGCTATCGGCTATTTCGGTCCTGACCCTGGAACTGAAATCGTAATTAAAAATTTCTTAGATGGAATGGCAGAGCTTGGCTATAAAGAAGGCGACAACTTGATAGTGAAGAAATTCCATGCCGGCGGTGATATGGCAAATATTCCTCAACTATTCCAAGCTGCCGACAATGATGGTAATGATTTAATTATTCCGATGACTACCCCTTGCATTGCCGGAGCTGCCGCTACTGTAAAAAAAACAAAGGTAGTATTTGTATATGTTTATGATGCAATCGCAGCCGGTGTAGGAACTACATTCGAGAATCACATGCCAAATTTGACTGGGGTACAATCTTTCCCTCCGGTTGAAGAGACTATCAATTTAATTAAAGAATCTGTTTCCGCTCTTACTACTATTGCAACCGTATATAACGCAGGCGAAGCAAATTCCCGCAGTGTAATGGTCAAAGCCCGCCCGATTATCCAAAGCAAAGGTATTGCTTTTAAAGAATTTACTGTTACCGGTACTAACGATGTAGCTCAATCAGCTCGTGCTGCAGCAGCTTCAGGAGCTCAAGCTATATGGATAACCGGAGACAACACCGTATTACAATCCATGGAAGGTATTTTAAAAGCAGCAAACGAGAAAAACATACCTGTGTTTATTAACGATATTGATTTCTTAGACAGAGGAGCTGTTGCCGCTATCGGTATAAAATGGGAAAATATTGCCAGAGAAGCTGCCAAATATGCAGATAGAGTTCTTAAAGGCGAAAATCCTAAAAATATCCCCCTTATTAATATGACAAATACTAAAGTTGAAGTTAATAAGAATGTAATCAGTAAATTTAACGTTAAAATTCCGGAAAAATTCTTGAAATAATTTTATCGTTTATTATAATTTTTCTTTTATTATAAGAAGTATTGAAAATCTATTACCAGATGTCCAATAAATAATGTGGCTTTGTAAAAACCTTTGATTATTGTTAATGATTTCTCAAAGTGTTTGTTTCCCCGCGCTGAAGCGTGGGGTTGAATAGAGCAGGCGTTAAGAGTGTTTGTTTCCCCACGCTGAAGCGTGGGGTTGAATAGAGGGGGCGTTAAAAACTGCGGACATTTACAAAAGATTAGCAATTTTTACACCGCCTCTAATGATATAGGGCATCTGATATAATGTCAGACTTGAAGTAAATATTTTGAAAACAAGTCAAAGCTTTAGGTACCATTTGAAATCATTATATTGCAGTTTTACTGTTAATGTTAATTTTTCAAAGTGTTTGTAAGAGCTTGTCTAATAAGTAATAATATTGCATAATCGTCATTCTGAGTGTAACGCAGAATCGATAATTATCAATAAGTTAGCTTTATTTGGATTCTTCACTTCGTTCAGAATGACAAATTTTGGACAGGCTCTTGAATGGATGTGAAGAAAAATATGCGGACATTTGTAATAGATTTCAGTATTTACACAGCCTCTGAAGCGTGGGGTTGTATGGAGTGGGTGAATAATTTATTTGGTAATTTGCTGTTGATTTTAGTAATCAAACAGCTTATCAAGCCAAGCTACAGAATTTGATATAGAATAGATAGTTAATTTAAATATTGTATTACCTGAAAGGGAAATACTATAACAAAGGTAAGTCTATGAAAAAAATATTGTTACTGCTTTTAATCGTCCTGCTAAGTGTTAGCACTTACTCACAGACAAAAATACGATTTATGCCTCACTGGTATCCTCAAGCTCAATTTGCAGGATATTATTATGCATTAGAAATGGGCATTTACAAAAAATATGGTTTAGATGTTGAAATTTTACCATATAGATTGAATTTGGATTACAAAACTTTATTTACAAGTAATCAAATTGATTTTGCATCGATGTGGCTATCCCAAGCAATGCTGCTCAAGAACAAGCAGACACCTATTAGATTAATGGCTCAATTGATGAATAAATCCTCCGTAATGATAATTGCCAAAAAAAGCTCTGGAATTAAAACTCTCAAAGACCTTACGAATAAGAAATTAGGTGTGTGGTGCAGTGATTTTATTATTCAGCCTGATGTATTTATAAAAAAGTACGGGCTTAACCTCAGGCAGATTGAGCAAGGTAATTCAATAAATCTATTCTTAATGAACGGAGTACAGGCTACTTGTGCGATGATTTATAATGAATATCATACAATAATAAAATCAGGATTAGACTCTAATCAAATTATAACATTTAATTTTAGTGATTACGGACTTAACATTCCCGAAGAAGGAATATACTGCAATGAACAATTGAGTAAATCAAATCCGGAGGCTTACAAAAAATTCATTACTGCTACTCTCGAGGGCTGGATGCAAGCTTTTAAAAATCAGGATAAAGCACTTGAAATTGTCATGAAAAAATGTAAAGCGGCACATATAGCTACAAATTTATCTCATCAGAGGTGGATGCTCAAAAAAATGCAAGAATTAATGCTCATAAATGGTAAATTTGACATTTTATTAAAAGAATCAGACTATATATTTTTACAAGAAAAATTAATCGGGTATAAATTCATCAATAGAATTATTCCATTTAAAGACTTTATTTATCAATAAACTAAGATAATAATATGAGATTTAGAAGTTTAACTACAAAAATAATTCTTTTTATTTTTTCAAGTGTTGCTATAATTTTTACCGCTATATTTATTTATAATTATACGGTAACTAAAGCAATTGTAGAAAAAAATATTCGTGAGAACTCTAAAAGTTTTACTTTAAGAAGCGTAGCCTCTATAGATAAAATTCTTTATGCAGTACAGAAAGTGCCCGAAACACTTTCTAAAATGTTGCAAAACAAAGATTATGATGCTAAAGACTTATTTCCGGTTTTAGAATCTATGGTTAGCGGAAATAAAGAGATATTCGCTTCGGCAGTTGCTTACTCTCCTGATTTTATAGATAAAAATCAAGAGTATTTTGCACCTTATGTTTTTAAAACTGATACTGGGTTAGTAAAAACATATCTCGGTAATAAAGATTATAATTACTTCTTAATGGACTGGTATTTAATTCCAAGAGAATTAGAGAAACCCGTATGGAGCGAACCATATTATGATGAAGGTGGCGGCAATGCTTTAATGATTACATATTCAGTACCTGTATTCAAACATATAAACGGAGAAAAAAAACTTTATGCGGTTGTAACAGCAGATTTAGCACTTAATTGGCTTGACCACTTTATGGACAGCATTAAGATATTTAAATCAGGTTACGGATTTATCATTTCAAAAACAGGTACTTTCGTAACGCATCCCGTAAAAAAAATCATTATAAACGAAACTATGTCTTCAATTGGCGATGAGATTCCTCGACTTAATTTCCTAAAAGAAATATCAAAAAAAATGATAGCACAAGATACAGGATTAATTGAAGCGAATTTCGTTAATTATTCGAATAATAAAGATAGCTGGCTGGCTTATGCTCCTATCGCTACTAATGGATGGTCTGCCGGATTTGTTTATCCGATAGACGAGTTTATGGCTGATGTAAAAGAATTGAATAATACTCTGTTAATTCTTGTCGGAGTTGCGTTAATTGCATTATTAATAGTAATAATTATTATATCGAAGTCAATAGCTAAACCAATAAAAAGCCTTACAGTCGCGGCAGGGAAAATCTCAGACGGAGATTATGAATTGAATTTACCGCAAATACAGTCTGACGATGAGGTAGCTCAATTAAACAACTCTTTTGAAATAATGATAAAAGCATTAAAATCAACTATTTCCGATTTAAAATCTACTTCCGATGAGTTAAAAGTATCTAATACTAAACTTGAAGACATTAATAAAACTCTTGAAGATAAAGTAGAAGAAAGAACAAAGGAAATTTTTGTTAAAAACCAAGAACTTAATAAGTCATTTGATAACGTGAAAATTCTTAGTGAAATTGGTCGCCAATTGACAGCAAGTTTAAATATTGAAGATATATTGACTCTAATCTATGAGCAAGTAAATACTCTGATGGAATGTAATTCATTTGCAATAATGACATTAAATGAAGCCAATCAAGTGCTTGAGGGCAAGCTGGCAATCGAAAGTGGGGTACGTCTCCCCTATTTTGAATTCGGAGTTACTGAAATAAACAGATTTGCGGTCTGGAGCTTTGTCAATAAAGAACAAGTATTTATCAATGATATTGAAAATGAATATATGAAGTATATTCCTAACCGTGCAAAACCAAAAGCCGGTCGTACTGTAGAATCACTAATATACTTACCCCTGATTACCGACGATAAAGTTATGGGTGTGATTTCTGTGCAGAGCTTTAACAAAAATGCTTATACGGAATATCATCTCGATATTTTGAAAAACTTAGCGGCATATACTGCTATTGGTTTATCTAATGCTATTTCTTATCAGACAATTGCAAAAGCACATAATGAATTAAAAGAAGCTCAAGAGCAGTTAATCCAAGCAGAGAAAATGGCTTCATTGGGTCAACTAACCGCCGGTATAGCTCATGAAATAAAAAATCCGCTTAACTTTGTCAATAACTTTGCTGAGCTATCTAAAGATTTAGCAGTAGAATTAGATGAAGAAATTGAAAAATTAGAGATGGACCCTGAAGTCCGTGATAATATGCATGATATTATTTCAGACTTGAAGCTTAATGTAACTAAGATTCACGAACACGGCAGGCGAGCTGATAATATAGTCAAAGGTATGCTCTTGCATTCGAGAGGTAAATCAGGCGAATTTAGAGACACTGATGTAAACGCACTTCTCGCAGAATATGTAAATCTTGGCTATCACGGGATGAGAGCTGCCGATACTTCTTTTAATGTTAAAATTGAGCAGGACTACGATACATCTATACCTAATTTATTTGTTGTTCCTCAAGATTTAAGCAGAGTATTTTTAAATTTAATCAATAATGCCTGCTACGCTTCTCATGAGAAAAAAGTAGAAAAAGGTGCTAACTTTGCACCTATTCTGACAGTATCCTCAAAGCTAAACGGAGAATTTGCCGAATTCAGAGTTAAAGATAACGGCAAAGGTATTTCTGAAGAAAATTTAAAAAAAATATTCAACCCGTTCTTTACAACAAAACCTACCGGAAAAGGTACCGGTCTGGGACTTTCTCTAAGTTATGAAATTGTTGTAAAAGAGCATAAGGGCGAAATCAGAGCAGAATCAGTAGAGGGTCAATATGCTGAATTTATTGTTACATTGCCAATTAACAAGGACAAAGCATGAAAATATTAATTGTAGATGACGAAATAGATGTAGAAACTTTATTTAGACAAAAATTCAAAAAAGAAATAAAATCTCACGATTTTGAGTTAGAATTTGCTTTCTCTGCCGAAAACGCATTAAGTATTCTCAGAGTAAAAGGTGAAGCTGATATAGTGCTGATTTTATCGGATATTAATATGCCGGGCATGAACGGATTAGAATTACTAAAAATTATCAAAACCGAGCTGCCACATCTGAAAGTATATATGATCACTGCTTATGACGACAATGATAATAGTTCAAAAGCAAAAGAATACGGGGCGGACAATTATTTGACCAAACCAATTGATTTCAATTTATTAAAACATGAAATTTTAAGATTAAAAGCGATGGAGATATAATGGCTGAGAAAATTATGGTAGTCGATGACGAAACCGATTTGGAGTTTGTAATTCGTCAAAAATTTAGAAAGCAAATCAGAAATAATGAATTCGAATTTGTTTTTGCTTATAATGGTTTGGAAGCTCTTGCCAAATTAATTGAACATCCCGATATTTCCATTATTTTAAGTGATATAAATATGCCCGAGATGGACGGCTTGACCCTGCTTACAAAACTGAATGAACTCAAAAGACCGAACTTGAAAACAGTTATTTGTTCTGCTTATGGCGATATGGAAAATATACGTATGGCTATGAACCGCGGAGCTTTCGACTTTGTTACAAAACCGGTTGACTTTACTGATTTAGAGCTAACTATTCTAAAAACTATCGAGCAATTGGACATAATTCGCCAAGCTCTCGACGACCACGACCAATTAATCTCACTGCAAAGAGACTTAGACATAGCCGGCGAAATTCAGCAAGCGATTCTACCAAAGCAATTCCCTCCATTTCCAGACATCCGTGAATTTGAAATATACGGTTCAATGACTGCCGCAAAAATGGTCGGCGGGGATTTCTTTGACTTCTTCCTTATTGATAACGATAGAATCGGCTTTGTAGTTGGTGATGTCTCCGGCAAAGGCGTACCGGCTGCTATATTTATGGCTGTAAGCCGTACGTTAATCCGAGCAACCGGATTAAAGGGAATTCCGTCTAACGAATGCTTGAATTATGCCAATAAATTACTCTGTGGCGAAAGCTTAGACTCTATGTTTGTTACAGTATTCTATGGGATATTAAATTATAAAACCGGTGTATTAGATTATACTAATGCCGGACATAATACACCATATTTATTAAAAAATAATGGAGAATTAATTACATTCCCATACACCAATAATACAATTTTGGGTGCATTCGATTTCTATGATTTCAATCCCGAATCAATTACTTTAGATAAAGGCGACACTTTATTATTATATACCGACGGAGTTACAGAAGCTTTCAATTTGGAAGAGGAATTATACTCAGATAATAGATTAATGGAAACATTTGTCAAATATGCTAATCAGGGTGTAAAGCCGGTGGTTGACTTAATAGTCGAAGATGTACATAAGTTTTCAAGCGGTGTCCCCCAGTCCGATGATATAACAGCACTTGCAATTAAATTAATGTAAGAGCAATTATGAAAATAGAAATTACAAATAAAATTGAAAATTTAAGCTCGCTATTGGATAGACTTGAGGAATATTTGTCTGCTAATAATATTGACTCAAACAGCATATTTCAGTTCAATTTATCAATAGATGAATTTATAACTAACATAATTAATTATGCCTATACAGATACTAACGAGCATATAATCAGTATTGATATTAATATCGAAAACAATACAATTAAAGCGGAAATTATTGATGACGGAATCG
This sequence comes from uncultured bacterium, assembly GCA_942493235.1. GTDB lineage: Bacteria > Bacteroidota > Ignavibacteria > Kapaibacteriales > UBA2268 > ENR-C587. The sequence goes on from OW818676.1 coordinate 3,422,672, forward strand.
AATTTGACCCGATTAAAATCGAAGAACCAAATACTGATTTAGCTCTCGAAGATAGAAAAATTGGAGGCTTAGGAATTCATCTGGCTAAGAATTTTTTAGATTCGATGACTTATCAAAGAATTTCCGAACAAAATCGTCTAATATTATCTAAAAAAAATAAAAAATTAAAGGATTAAGCTATGTTAAAAAAAATTGAAAATGGTATTTGTATTGTAGAATTAAATGGAAAAATTGATTCCTACAATAGTGCTGATTTTGAAGTTTTGTTGAATTCCGCAATTGAGGATAATTCCAATAAAATCATTATTGATTGTAAAGAGTTGACCTATATTTCAAGTTCAGGGCTTAGAATTATGCTCCAAGGACTAAAGAAATTAACTTCAATCAATGGTAAATTTGCTATTAGCGGGTTAAATGAAAATATTACTGAAGTATTTAAAATAGCAGGTTTTGCAAATATATTCAAAATATACGATAATTTGAATTCTGCAATCGAAAGCATGTAATATCAATAACTATTTTGAATTTATTTATTTTCAGACTCTTAATTCATCTCTTTAATAAGACGAGAATTAAGTGCGTGTGTGAGTTTACAATTGTTTTATAAAAGTCAAATTACAAATGAATATAATCAATGAAGTCAAACAAGAGATTGACAATATAATTAGTTACAGGAGATACTTTCATAGCAATCCTGAGTTATCTTTTCAAGAGTATAACACCACTAAATATATCGAAGCTAAGCTAAATGAATTCGGAATAGAAAATTTTAGAATTATTGAAACCGGAGTAATTGGCATAATCGGTAAAATTTCCGATAATTGTATTGCTCTCAGGGCAGACATAGATGCTCTTCCGATTCAAGAAGAGACGGGTCTCGAATTTGCTTCAAAAACCGCCGGCAATATGCATGCTTGCGGGCATGACATGCATATTGCAATGCTGTTAGGTGCTGCAAAAATATTAAAACAAAACGAATCTCAGCTTAACGGGTGCGTAAAACTGATTTTTCAGCCGGCAGAAGAATTAATTCCGGGCGGGGCATATTTGATGATACAAGCCGGAGTATTGGAAAACCCTACACCCAGATATGTATTTGGCCAGCATATCAATCCGTCAATCGAAACCGGTAAAATAGCTACTTGCAATGGTCCGATTATGGCTTCTGCTGATGAACTTTACTGGACTATTAAAGGTAAAAGCTCACATGCGGCTACTCCGCACTTGGGTAACGACCCAATATTGGCTTCAGCCCAGATGATAAATAATTTGCAATCTATCATTACAAAGTTTAGAGACCCCTTAGATTCAGGAGTTATTTCAATCACTTCAATTCATGGCGGCTCTGCAACAAATATTTTACCTGAAGAAGTTAAATTAATGGGTACTCTGCGAGCTTATAATGAATCATGGCGGTATAAGACTATAGACAATATTAAAATGATGTCTGAATCAATATCTGAAATGTATAATTGCACTTGTGAATTTAATCCGAAATTGGGTTTTCCATCTGTCAATAATGACGAGAAAGCAGTTAATTACGTAAAATCATCTGCATTGGCACTTCAAGAATCCGATAAATATTTTGTATGTAAACCAATGATGTGGGCTGAGGATTTTGCTTATTACGGGCAGAAAGTCCCTTCGGCATTTTGGTTTCTTGGTGTAAAAAACACGAATAATATGCCGGCATTGCATAACAACCACCTTGCACCTGATGAAAATGCTATGCTGATAGGTACGGCGATGTTAGTTTCTTTAGCAATTAATTCATTAGCAGAATACAGAATCTAAAATATTTCAATAAAAAAATCGTTTTTAATCTTTGTTAATTATCAATTTGAATGAAAGATAAAATGCCCAATTCAAAATCTGTTTTATTATTTGCTTTAACCGCTTTATTATTTATAAGCGGCTGCCAAACTTATGATAATTTTACTACATTTTTTAATACTTATTATAATGCAAAAAGGCTAATTACTGAAACAGAAGACGAATTTGAATATCAAGACGAGAAGCGTAGAGTTAAGCCAAAAGTATTTATCCCACAGCCAAAATATTGGATAAAATCAGATATAAAAAACGGAGCTCCTCCGTTTATGAATGAATTCATTATTGATGCTCGAAAATTGCAACCGGCAAAAGTAAAGCTTGACTCTGTAATTATCAAAGGCTCTAAAATTTTAGCAAAACACCCCAAAAGTGATTATATTGATAATACTCTATTTCTAATGGCTCAATCTTATTTCTATATGAATGACTGGATAAACTGTCAGGTAAAATGCAGTGAATTAATTGACAAATTCCCCGATGGTGATCTCTCCCCTGATGCCCATCTTATGATTGCCAAAACATACCTGATACGTCGCAAGACATTAACCGGTAAGACTTTGCTGTCAAGAACCGTAGATATGGCTTGGTTACAGAAGAGATATGACATTCTATCCGAAGCATTCAGATTAGAGGCAGAGCTCGCTCTATATGAAAATGATTTCGATGAAGCTCTTAAACCATATAAACAAGCTATTGCTCAATGCGACGATAATGAACAAAATGCACGCTGGCAGGTTGATTTAGCAGCATTATTATATAGAATGAGTAAATTCGACAAAGCTGAAAAAGCATTTGCAAAAGTTAAAGATTTCAGTCCCGACTACCAGTCCGTCTATGAAGCTGATTTTTATAAAGCCGTATGCATGGTTCGAAATGGCAAAACTGAAGACGGTATGGATATTCTTCAGAAATTAGATGACGACGGGAAATTCACCGAATGGAAAGACTATGTACATGCGGGCAGAATGATTAAATATATGATTAATAATGAAGATACTCTATTTACTAACGCAGAAAAATATGCTGATTCAGCTTATGCAAGTTCTCCGATTATTCAAGGTGTATATTTTGAAAAAGCTATGATACAGTTCAATAACGGGAATTATGAAGATTCTAAAAAGTATCTGGCTCAAGTTAGAAACGTACGCTCCGAATATTTCAATACCGCAAACAAATTATATAATATGCTAAATACTTGGAGCCAAAAACGCCAGACAGCTATCCCGGGACTAAAGAAGTTTTATGATAACAAAATCGTTGGTGACTCCGCTAAGTGCATATTAGCTAATGATTTATTTGAATATGCAAGAGTGCAGGAGCTATTAGGCAATAAGGATTCGGCAAAATTTTATTATAAAGAAGCATATCAGGTCAGCCCTGTTGACAGCAGTACAAGTGCCAAGTATGTATATAATTATTCTCGCGTTATACGTCCTGAAAACCCGATGCTATCCGATTCGTTAATGGAAATTTTAGCTGAAAAATATCCGAAAACAGAATACGGACTGGATGCAATTCAGACTCTCGGTTACACTCAGTATTTCGCTATTGATACTATTGCAGATATTTTCTCTTCCGGTAATCAGCTTAGGAAAAACGGCGAATACAAGCTTGCAATTGATAAATTTAACATTGTATATGATAATTTTCCAACAGCAAAATTAGCTCCTAAGTCTGTCTATTCCGTAGGCTGGATATATGAGAATAAATTAAAGGTCTCTGATAGTGCTTTAAAGTATTACAGCATTCTGCTTGACAAATATCCCAAGTCAGAATATGCCAAAGATATTAGCCTTACCGTTGCATACATGAGTGCTGTTAAAAGTGGCTCTCCTATACCCGATTCTCTTAAAAAGAAACAGGTATTTCTGACTCCGAAACGAAATTTTCTTCAAGAGATTCAAAATAATAAATTAATTGAAATCAAAAAAAGCACAAACTTTGATAAGCAAAAATCTGTAAAAACTGAAAAAGATCCAATTAAAAATATGAAAAACAGTCTTGACCCAAATAAATATATTAAAGATTCCAAAGATGCATTAAACCCATCTAAATTGTTAGATAAACCTAAAGAATTGCTTAATAATCCTAAGTCGTTACTGCCCGGGATTAATATTAATAATCCTTTTGAAGACTTACAGAAAAAAGACAGTAGCGAGACTAAACCAATTACTAAAGAACCGGTTCCGGAAGAAGAAGTTAAACCCAAAAAGTAGGATTTATTGTAATGCCGAGAAAAAAAAAAGAAGCTGAAGATGTAGTTGAAACTGAAAATAAAGTTAAAACTAAAAATAGAGTTAAATCTGAAAATAGAGTTAAAACCGAAAATAACGTTGAAACTGAAAATAAAGTTAAAACCGAAAATAAAGAAATTGAAAAATTAAAAAGTCAAATAAATCAATTATCCAAGCAACTATCTTGGTATAAATCATTTTTTGATAATGCGTCTGATGCTGTATTTATAGTGCAGCCGGAGACATGGTGCATACTTGACACAAATGAAATTGCTGCTTCCATATTCGGAATTTCTAAAGATGAATTAATCGGCACCAGCCTGCCGCAATTCCGTCGAATATTTAAACTACTCAATAAAACGAGTTCTCCGATAGTACTTAGTGAACTTACTATCGAGCCTCCCAATAGAGAAAGTATATTATTAGAGGTTAGTGCTCGCTTTGTCGATTTCCAAGGGCAAAACCTTATTCAGGCATTAGCCAGAGACGTTAGCGAGCAATATGCAATGACCGATAAATTAGTTCAAGCCGATAAGTTAGTGCTATTAGGACAGCTTTCTGCGGGCGTAGCTCACGAAATTCGTAACCCTCTCGCAGCAGTTAATCTGAATTTGCAGCTTTTGCAGAGGCGTATAGATGAATCTGCTCAGGAATACTCATATATAAAAACTGCACTTCAGGGAGTAGAGAGAATTCATAGAATAGTCGAAGTAACTCTTAACTTTTCAAAACCTACTATTCCTGATGTTCAAAAATTGAATCTTAACTCATTAGTTCCTCAGACCTTAGATCTGGTTGCCTCAGTTCTTAGACGCAAAGAAATCACAGTGGACCTACAGTTAGATGAAAATTTACCGCAGGTAGCTGCCGATGCCAAGCAAATCCAACAAGTTTTAATTAATCTGATTACTAATGCCGGAGACTCTATTAGCTCAAAAGGAACTATTACAATTCATACTTATACCGAAAGCTCTACTAAGTATAATGAGGGGCATTATGTAGTAGCAGCTATCAGCGACACCGGTTGCGGTATTCCCCCCGAAGATTTATCTAAAATCTTTAATCCGTTCTTTACTCGTAAAGCAGATGGTACTGGGCTGGGGCTTCCGATTACTCAGCGAATACTTCACCAACATAACGGAATAATAGACGTGCAGTCGAAAATTGGGCAGGGGACTACTTTCTATTTGAAATTACCAATTCCGAGATCATTTTAATTTTTAATATGTGTTTAATCTTAATAAGTTAATATTATGGCAGCAACTATACAGATTTTCGGACTAAAAAAATGCAGTGATACGAATAAGGCTATTCGTTTTTTTAAAGAGAGAGCTATCAAAACTCAATTTGTTGATTTAAATGAGAAAGCTTTGAGCAAGGGCGAACTCGACAGTATAAGTCGTAAAATCAACCTTGATGATTTATTAGACAAAGATGGCAAACAGTTCAAGAAACGTAATCTCGAGTTTATGACATTCGACCTATATACTGAATTATTAAACGACCCCTTACTGCTCAAAACACCGATTACTCGCTTCGGTCAATTAGCCGCTCTGGGCAACTGTCCGGAAATATGGAAGTCTTGGTTAGATAAAGCATAAATCTATTTTAACAAGTTATTTCATTTCTGAATGAATTTATACATATATCTTGCTGTGCCCGTGACATTAGAAGCTATGTAATTACCTTTGATTGCAGTTTTATCGGTAATTATTATTTTTCAAAATGCTTGTATCCCCACGCTATAGAGGCTGTGTAAAAACTTAGTTAATTCATTTTACCGTTATACAAAAGGCTGACTAAAATTTGTAATTCTGAAAGAAGAGAAATATTCAGTCAAAGCTAAATGTCGATAATTCTGGATTCTTCGTTACGCTCAGAATAAGGATTAGTCAATATTATTACTTTTTTTACAACCTCTTGATAAGCATTTAAAAGTTTGAAAGCTTTGAAAAGTTAACAGTAAAAAAATATTTTGGACTTTTGCAATAGTCTTAACTCATATATCAACTATACAAAATGATAGCTTTATTATCCGTTTTGTATTAAAAAACCTAACAAGCATTACACCTATTAGGTTATATAAAATATATATCGATAAATTATTTTATAAAATTGAATATTCTGCCCCAGCGAATTCTTTTGATTTTTTCTGTCAAAGGATATTCAAAATTCGGGTCTAACTCGTAAGTAGGTTTAGTCTCCCAAGACCAATAGACCATAATTGGAGTACCGACTACATTATCATAAGGAATAAATCCCCAGAAGCGACTGTCTTGAGAATTGTCTCTATTGTCGCCCATTCCGAAGCAGTAATCTCTTTCGACAATATATTTGGAAATCGGATTATTATCAACTTTTACAATTTTGTTTTCAAGAATTGCATTATGCCCTTCTTTTTTAATAAAGTATTCCCATTGTGCAAAGTTATTATCATCTATGTTAATAGCATCACCTTTTTTTGGAATGCGGATAGGTCCGTAATTATCTCTTGTATAACCACTGCCTTTAGGAAATATATCATATCTATCGCTTTGCATTTCAATATTAGACATAAACTTACCATTCGGCGGCATCATAAATTCTTTACCGTTTACATATACTTTTTTATTAATAATTTTCAAGCTATCTCCGGCTGTAGCAACACATCTTTTTAGATAATATTGAAATTCGGAGGATTTGACTTCATCTCTATTGCCTGGATAAATAAACACTATTACGTCGCCCTGCCTAGGGTCTCTAACTCCCGGGAATTTATAAAAAGGTAAGGGCACATTTATAAAAGGTACTATCTGAGGAGTCGATGGTCCGTAAATAAATTTATTAACAAATAAAAAATCCCCTGTCATAACAGTATTTTCCATCGAGCCGGTAGGCACCACGAAAGAGGCAATAAGCAATCCGTTGATAAACATAACTACGATTACAGCTCCAACTATAGTCTTAGTCCAAGACCAAATATGTTGTTGTATATTTTGAGGTTTATTTGCTTCTAATTTAGCTTTTCTTTTTTCACGCCATTGCTTATACTTACCAAAGTATTCTTTGAAAATATTTTTTTTCTCTTCCATTTAATCCTCTATTTTATTTAATGTTTAGTACCCAATTAAAAAAACGATAATCACAAGCAAAAGTTTCACAAATTGGCTATTAATTAATATCTATGAATTTTAATATTTATTCGATTTCCAATTACAAAACTGTTTATACAATTATTTATGTATATTATACAGAATACAAATTTAAGAATTTATTTTGATTATTCAATTTAATAAAAGCCTAATTAAGAATTTTATTAGTTCTTCGAAGTTAAAGTGGGTAAAAACAAAAGTTTAAAAGACAAAAAAACAAATGATAATACAAATAGATGTATCAATTGATTATAAGTTATACATCAGTAAAAACAATAAACCCATCTCTATACCAAAAAAAAGAACCCACCCCCGTCATCGCATTGCGATGCCACTCCTAAATGCGGGGAATTTTTAAGAATAGGTTCTAAACAGCTTTTCTACCATTATTCAACATCTAACGATGTAGGAAGACTAACCGCACTACGCAGAGCATAGTGCGGAGACGTACATATTTCTATTTCCCTATCCCCGAACCCCTATCCCCAAAAAAAGCCCGAGAGGATTTCTCCTTTCGGGCTTTAATGATTTACCTATTAGGGTAATATTTTCCGAACTAATTATTTAACAATCACAAATGATTGAACAGCAAATTGGTCGCCGGCTGATACTACTAATAAGTAAGAACCGCTTGATAAATTATTATCAAGGTTGAAGCTAAAGTCATGGTTGCCTTTAGTCTGCATTTGATTGCTTAACAATACTGCGATTTCTCTGCCGGACGCATCATAAACTGCGAAGGTCATCGGCATTGATTCGTAATTAGTCATTCTGAAGTTAATTTGATTAACTACAGGATTCGGATTAATTGCACTGATATTGAATGTGTTATTATTAATATCATTTTCGTTTAACTCATCAGTAGGAATTACATCATCTTTTGTTAAAAGTGTTGTCTTGTTTCTTGGGTTAAATCCACCGGCTAATGTATTGTAAGCAATACTTGTACCGGACTGATTATATCCAAAAACTCTAAAGTGATAAGTTGTGCCTGCATTAAGTACAGGGCTTGGACAAGCATTGCCTGTATTGTTATAAATAACGTAATTGTTTGAATTTACTCCAACACCAATTGGAGAAACAGGATAAGAAGTATTTGCTTGTGGGATAAAGTCAACAGCAGATCCGGCTTTCATAACCACGATTCTATTAGTTGCATTACCAAGTGTCCAAGCCAAATTCATCGAATTAGCTGTTACTCCGCTGAATAGTATTACTCTGTCTTGAATTGAAGGAGCTGATACTGATAAACCGATAACTTGGTCATCACCGATAAGTGCTGCAAGCAAATCAGTAGCAGTAATAGTGATATTAGCTCCTGGAGTTGAATTCTGGTATTGTAAACCAGTAAATGTAACAGAAGTTTGGTTAGTAGGTATTGTACCAGTTAAAGTACCAAATAGAGTACCACCACCATTTGTAAGAGTTAAATTCACGGTTATAGGAGCAATTGGCATAGCAGGATTATCAGTTATATCAAGAGCTTGCACTGTAATGTTAAATGTTTGCCCTACACTAATACTTGCAGGAGCATCTGTAATAACTAATTTAGTTACGGTTGCATTTGTAGCCTGCTGTCCAAGTGCCGGAGTAGCTAAGTAATTCACTAAATCGGCATTACCATTGAATGTATAAACTTGGAAGTAATAAGTACTACCTGAAGCTAATTCACTTAGTGAAAGAGTTGAATTAGTTCCATTATAAACTACGCTAGCATTACCAATTAAATCATCTACTATATAAGAAACGCCATCGATTGGAGCAGTAAATGTATTAGTTGTGTTCATAAGAACTATGCTACTTGTTCCATTACCGGGAGTCCATGCTAAATCCATAGAAGTGTAATTAACATTGCTAAATACTATGTCAGTCGGAGCTATAGTTGGCTCGGCAAGCAAAGTAGGAGCAAAGGCAATTTGAGGATTCGGATTATAATTAATAAAATTATTACCACCTGCATAAGAGTAAGCAGCGACATAATAAGTTGTATTCGGAGTTAATCCTGTTAGAGTAAACTCTTCTTCGTGACCAGAATAAACAACTTTTCCGTTACCGATTACACTTGATAATAAACTTGTAAAATCGCCATTTGCATCATAAACCTGTCCGTCAGTCGGAGCTGTAGGTTCACCTGTAGTATATGCTACAAATATTGTTTGAGTGCCTACGGCTTTATCAAATTCAACATGTAAGCTATTCGTAGTTGCATTATTGATTACTATATTGGTCGGTATTTCTGTCGGTTCGTGGTACATGCTAAGCTGTTGACCTAATAATGCTGCCGAATAATTTTCAGTTCCTTGAGTACCGTCGAATGCATAAACTGCATAGAAATACATATTGCCGGGTAGTAATAAATCAGAGATTACAGGATTAGCTGTACCTGCTGATAATACTCTTGCAGTGCCAATAAATTCACCCGGTAAGTACGAATCGCCATCAATCGGAGCAGTAAATATAGGGTTAGAATTTACTAATACTAAATACTGTGTTGATGTTCCATTAGTCCAGCCTACGTTCATTGAGTTAGTCATTACATTACTGAAAATCATATTTGTAGCCGGAGTAGGTTCGTTAACTAATGTAGAAACATCACCTTCTGCAGGAGTTAAATTATAATTAGATAAAACACCTGTTCCATTATATGAGAATGCTTGGAAATAGAATCTATCGTCTGCCGATAGAGCATTCAAATCGAAACTTGATTCAGGTCCGTTATACACTACAGTTCCATCGCCGATAAGTGAGTTTACTGCATAAGAATTACCTGATACAGGTGCAGTAAAATTATTATTTATATTCATTAGAACTAAAGTATTTGTACCGCTACCTTGAGTAAAGTTAACAGTAAAGCTACTATTAGTAACATTTGTAAATGTAATATCACTCGGAGGAGTAAGAGGTGCGTTTTCCATAGTTACTTGAATACCTTCAGCATAAGAGTCAAGTACATTAATAGTTTCATTAGCACCGTTAAAAGTATAAACACGGAACATATATTCTGAATTTGCCTCCAAACCACTAATTAGAGCTGAAGTATTAGCACCTACATAAAGAACTTTAGCTTCGCCTAATTGAGCAGTGGCTAAGCTGAAGTCTTGGTTAGCAGTGTAATAAGTAGCATCTTCGGGACTAGCAAATGTATTAAATCCGTCGTTTCTAATACCGATTAAAATATAGCTTGCACCATTGCCGGCAGTCCAATTTACATTCATCGAAGTAGTTGTTATGTCTTCAAATGTAATTGCATCTGGAGCTAAAGTAGGCTCTGTAGCTAAAGTAGCGTGATTACCTAATAATCCTGTAGGATTATAGTTTGCTGCTGCTGCGGCACCATTATAAGTAAATACAGTATAATAATAATTTGTAGCAGGGTCTAAATCAGCTGCTAATGCAGTAAGATTAGCACCGTTATAAATAATTGTTCCGCCATCATATAAATCACCAACAGTATATACCGTTCCATCGACCGGTGAAATTACTGGAGTATTATTCATACTTGCAATAACTAAATAATACTGTCCGTTACCGGCTGTCCAGCTAAGATTCATAGACTGAACAGTAATATCTGCAAATTGCATATTAGTTGGTAGTATAGTTGGCTCTGATTCGGTAGTAGAAAATGTTCCGCTTACCCAAGCAGAAGCAGTAAAGCCTGAAATTACTCTTACACGATAGTAATATTGAGTATTTCCTTCTAATTCATCAACATTTACATAACTCATATCGCCTAAGTCAGCACCTTGCCAACCATTAACTATTTCAGTAAAGGCTATGTCAGTAGCAAGTTCGAATTCATAATAATCTAAAGAACCGGTATATTCCCAGCTTAAATCAACCGAATTTGATGTAACATTTTCAGGAGTATTTAAAGTAGGAACAGCAGGAATTGTATTTTTGCTTCTAGGGTTAAAACTAGCATTTGTTAATAGATAATATCCGCCGGTTAAATATTCAAAAGCTTTGAAAGTATAAGTTTCTCCGGGAGTCAAATTAGTCAAGCTAACTTGTCTGCCTGTACCTACATATACTACAGTACCCGAACCGATAGTTTGACCTACGGTATAAGTAGTTCCAATTTCAGGAGTACCGTCAATTACATTGCCCGGGTAACAAACTAAAATATTAGCATTACCGTTACCGCGAGTCCAGCGAGCGGTTAAATTAGTAGTAGTTATTCCTAAGAATATCATGTTACGAGCTTGAATGCTCGGTACTTGGAAGTCAACTATATTAATGTTTTCAGTATTAGCATCTATACAGCCATTTGCTGTTTTAGTTAAAGATATAGTCCCTTGCCCTATCTCTCCCCAATTAACAGTTATGTTTGCTGTGTTAGAAGCACCACTGATAGTACCGCCTGTAACTATCCATAAATATTCGGCACCGTTAATAAGCGGAGTCGAATAGTTAGCTTGAGAATTCTGAATTACTTGAAGCGGACCATTAATTGTAGCTGTTGGTAATGGAATCTCGCTAATAACAAGTGGAGTAGTATTCATAATTCTACTGCAAGTAGTTGTGAAATTTAATCCTGAGACTTGATATGAACCGGCAGTCATTCCTGTCCAAGTATGAGACTGTCCATCGCCCAAGAATATATCACCAACTATTGTTTCGCCCATCATTATTGAATACTCAACATCAACCTCAGAGCCAACTAATGTAATAGATACACCATCGGTATTAGCACAGTATGAAGTAGCCGAGGCACTAACTGGGAATACTAATGGTAGTACATTTTCTGAAATCTCAATTACAGTTTCAAATAATCTTCTACAACCTGTAGCTACATTCTCAGCTTCCACTGTGTAAGTACCGGCAAATACGTTCCAAATAAGATTAGAGCCTGTACCGTTAATAGGTAAGCCTACTTCTATGCCATTATTAAGCAATTGGTAGTTTACTCCGACTTCAGAACCCATTAGCTCTAAAGGTAGAGAATTGCCACCGGGACAGTAAGTAGTTCCGTCAGTAGCATTCAATGTGAATTCAGTAGGAAGTATGTAATTAGTAACAATTTTTTCAGCTGTCATATTTGTAATACAGCCTGAAGTACTTGTAGCTACGACATTATAATTACCTACAAGTAAATTATTCCATAAAATATTAGCTCCGGTACCGTCAATTGCAGCACCGTAATTAGTTCCGTCTTGTGTTAATTGATAAGAAACACCAGTTTGAGAATTTGGTAAAGTCAGAACTACCCCTGTACCGCCCGGGCAATATTGCTCATCGCCAACTAAGTCTCTTTGTTCAGGGTAAGTACCAATAGTAATGTCTGTACCGTTGTCTATACCTATATTTACAGGGTCAGAGCCGACCACTCTAATTCTGTAAGCAATACCGGCAGGAGTAGCAGCCGGAATATTAGCGTCTATTGTTGCACTACCTATACCGGTTAAAGTTCCAATTGTAGTAGGAGTAGCAAAGCTTCCCGCTGCATCGGATAATTGTGCGGTAAATACGTTTGCTGCATTGAATTCGGCAGGTGTAGTAAATGGAACACTAATATCCGAACCAACGCAAATTGAAGTTAAGGTTGGTCCTGTAGTTATCGATGGACTGGGAGGAATGATATATTGCGGAGTCGGGTCTATCTTTGCCCAACAGGTTGAATTACCGCAATTATAAGTCATCTCGTCATATCCGTTTACTATAAACGATGCCTCTTGAGTACCGGAATAGCCCGTACCCCCGATAGATATATTGTCTAATAACGAGCCATTAATAATTCCGAATCTAAAAGTTCCGATTTTAAAAGAACCTGTTTTAACAATCATATCTTCAGCGTTTGCAATAGTCTGCCAAACAAAATAAGCTTGATTGGTTGTAAATTCGGGAGTTGACGGCAACACTGCTTGAAAATACGGTTGATAATCACTTGTGGTTAAGTCCGGGTCGCATTCATAGATTCTCTGTGCGTCTGTAGGGTCTCCAACCCAAGCATATCCGTAAGTAAGAGGATCTAAAGCAAGATTATTAAAAGTGAGATAAATCTCCTCTGCTCCGAATATCCATTCCTGGCTCGGAGCTACATCTGCCCATAGCTCTACATAGTATGTATTATCTATAGCATACCTATCACCGATTCTAAGCGTAACTTTATTCTCTGCTTGTGCAGAATTAAAAGCTAAAACAAAGAAAAGAGTTGTTAAAAATAATCCAATAATTCTTTTCATCATAAAAAACTCCTCAATATTATAAAAAACATCTTATTTAATTACAAAAATCAATTATACAGCAAATACTGTACCAAGCGAAATAAAGGCATTTCCACAACTATATATATACTAATTTAGTAAAATTCCTTAAAATACCAAATTATAATATTTTAAGAAGCTACAAAATATAAAGTAATTATTATTGATTTTTATTTATACACCATATATCCTTATATATTAGTGCTTTTGAGCTATTGAATATCTTCTATTCAACCATTTCGTCGATTCGTTTTATAAATGTTTGTATCTTTTTTGTGGTTTGCATTTTAAATTCATTAATTCCATTTAGCTGTTTTTCTTTTAGAGAAAGAGTATTATTAAGCTCTTTAATTTCGTTTGATGCGTTTTCTTGCTTAATATTAAAAGAATTATTCAAATCTTCTAATTCGCGAATTCTACTTATTAAGGATTGATGGATTTCTGATTGTCTTTCACTTTCTAATAAATCACTTTCAATAGTACTCTTAATTACCTTGTTTGAAATTTTATCCAATTCATTAATTTTAGACTCTTTAATTTCTACTAATTCCTGTAAATATTTAATTTGTGAAGCCTTAGCAAAGTTTTCTCTGACTAATTCATTCTCTCTATTGTAAATTTTACTGATTTCATTACTTAGCTCACTAATCTGCTTGTCGTATATTAGTGTTTTCTCGGTATCGGCAGCACTCAAATCTATACCAACAGATTGAATCTGAACAGTTAATTGGTTAATAATTTCATTATCTTTATTAAGATTGTCGTTAAGAATTTTATTCTCATCAATTAATGCGGCTATTTGAGCATTCGAATCATTTAATTTTGACCTGCCGGAATCTTTCAAATAAGTGTTTTCCTGAACCAATCTTTCCATTTCAGAATTAAGCTCTTCAATTGTATTATTCTTAGAAGCATTTGTCTGTTTCAGACTAATCAGCTCATTTTCTAATTCTGAATAAAATGTTTGAGAATCGCTATACATTGATTTCAACTCTTGAATTTTCTTTTCATATTCTATCAAATTAAAATTCAATTTATTTAAATCATCTACCTGTTGCTGCAGCTTATTAATCTCATTATTCTTAGTTTCGACTTCTTCATTAATATATTTAATTTCGTTATCTAAAAGGAAGTTACTCTGCTCCAAGTCTTCATTTTTTGTTTTCAGTGCATGAAGTTGAGACTCTAATTGATTATTATTAAGTTCTTTTTGGTCAATAAGCACTTTAAGTCTTGATATTACATTATCAGCTTCGGCAATTAGCATTTCTTTTTCTTCTTCAGCTTTAATAAGAAGTGATAATTGCTCTTTACTGTCATTCAACTCGTTTTCTGTTAGATTGAAATTAACTTGTAGCTTTTCAAATTCTAATTGGGTGTCGGCATAGATTTTAATTGTTTCTTTATACTTTTCATTGAATTCTGTAATTTGCTTGAGATTCACAGAAAGTTCGGCTTTTTCGGCAGTAATTTTATAAAGATTTTGGTGATACTCTTCATTAAGCAAAGTAAGCTCATTATTGACATTCTCAAGCTCTTTAATCTTTAAAGCGAATGATTCCAAATCTTGTTTATCAATCGAGACTTCGCTTAATTTAGTTTTCAAATCCGAAATAGCAGAATCCTTTACATCAAGTAATTCTTTAATTATCGATATTTCTTCATTTTCTTGAGATAATTCATCAATTTTTTGATTTAATTTTTCAACTTCAATTATCTGACTATCTTTTTCGATTAAGAGTAAATCTAACTTAGACAATTTGAATTCAATGTTTAACAGACTATCGGTTAATTCCTTAATTTTCAATTCATTAGAGTATATTATTCGGTCTCTTAATTCAATATTATTTCTATAATCAGCTAAAGTGTCATAGACAGAGACCTGTCTGTCAAGCATTTCTGATTTTTGTAATTCAATTTTTTCTAACTGATTTTTTACTTCTAAAATATCCATTCGTAGATAATCATTTTCAGCTATAAATTGAGCACTTTTATCTTCGTATTTTTTTTTTTCTATCTCTAATTGTTCTTTTAACATAGAAAGGTGCTTATTGACTTCTGCTATTTGCTTTTTACTAATATCATCATTTTCAATTAGTCCGGTATATTCTTTTTGAAGCTTAATATACTCGAAATTTCTTGATTCAAGCTCGGCAAGCCTGTCTTTAAGCTGAACAATTTCATTATTTCTCTCGTATAAGTCTTTATTTTTACGTGCAATTTCAAGCCTGCTAAATTCAAAATCTCTATTTAGATTTTCTAACTCTATAATTGTATTTTCTAATTCAACGGTTTTCTCTAATAAGCTCGGTATCTGCGATAGTTCACGCTTTAATTGGTCAACTATCATAGCAAGCTCTTGGTTAGAATCTTCGGAATTTTTAAGATTTAATTTTGTATTTTCAAATAGCAATCTTAAATTAACTATTTCCTGCTCATAAGTCTTCAAAGTTTTAATTTGCTCTGACTGCTCGCTATTAATAGCTTCGAGATGCTTGATAGTATCAATGGCATTGTCGCCTGACAGCTTGTAATTATTAAGCTTTTCTTCCAAGTTTCTTACTCTTGAATTAAGCTGTTCATTGTCGTACGACAATTTACTGTATTCGGAATCGATACTGTCGTTTTTTGATTTGTATGTAGTTAATTTCTCAGATGCAATATTAATTCCATCCCAAAGTTTTTCTACTTGAACTACTATATTTTCACTTGGCTTCATATTCAATTTTTATTCAATTTATATTCAATTTTTTAAGAATAAACAATATAGCTCAAAAATTATTTAAGCATTGCAAAAAATGTAAACTTCAATATAATAAATAATTATAAATAAACATAAGAAAAAATTGAAATTTCGGAATTTGAATGTAAAATAAATTGTTATCAGATTTCAATAAGTTCTAATGTGGATTTTAATTTATATGAATTATTATCAAAATTTGCTTAGGATAAATTGTCCAGCATCAACTACACGCTTTTTAGTTGCAATTACCGGTGCTTCATCACCATTATTTCAAGTAATAAAAGAATAAGTACAAAGATAATATACAAGCCGGGCATACATATTAAAAGCCCTACAATCAAATATTATAGGGCTTTTAAAAATCAACTAAAAGAATTATACGTTTTCGCTACCGGGGATATTTATCTCAAAGAATAAATTAGTTATTTCTTCAAGTGTTTTAGTTCCTATATCGCCTTTAGTATGTTGGCGGACCGATACTGTTCCGTTTTCTTCTTCTTTCGCTCCTACAATTAAAGCAAATGGAATTTTCATCTGCTCAGATTCGGCAATTTTCCTATTAACTTTTTCGCTTCTATAGTCTGACTCAACTCTAAAGCCTTTTTCAGTCAACAAACGAACAACTTTCTGAGCATATTCTTGATTTTTATCACTTATTGGCATAACGCAAACTTGAACCGGAGCAATCCAGAATGGGAAATTGCCGGCATAATGCTCAATTAATATTGCTACGAATCTCTCCATAGAGCCGAACGGAGCACGGTGAATCATTACCGGGCGGTGCGGTTGATTATCCGCTCCAATATATTCGAGCTGGAATCTTTCCGGTAAGTTATAGTCAACTTGGATAGTGCCTAATTGCCATTTTCTGCCGAGTGCATCACGAACCATGAAGTCAAGCTTTGGACCATAGAAAGCGGCTTCACCGGTTTCTATTATAGTATTCATACCTTTTTCTTCGGTTGCTTCTATGATTGCTCTCTCAGCTTTTTCCCAAACTTCATCAGTTCCTATATATTTATCTTTATCATTAGGGTCTCTTAGAGAAATTTGAGCTATATAATCGTTAAAACCTAAAGTTTTAAATACTTTTAAAACTATATCTATAACTTTTTTAAATTCTTCTTTTAATTGCTCATTAGTACAGAATAAGTGAGCATCATCTTGAGTAAATCCGCGAACGCGTGTAAGCCCGTGAAGTTCGCCACTTTGCTCATATCTGTAAACTGTGCCGAATTCGGCTAATCTAAGTGGCAATTCTTTGTATGAACGAGGTTTACTGTTAAATATCTCACAGTGGTGAGGGCAGTTCATCGGTTTTAATAAGAACTCTTCACCCTCGACCGGTGTTTTAATCGGTTGGAATGAGTCCTTACCATATTTAGCATAATGACCGGAAGTTACATAAAGCTCTTTCTGACCGATATGAGGAGTAATAACCTGCTGATAGCCATATTCTACTTGTATCTGACGCATAAAGCCTTCGAGCTTTTCTCTGAGAATTGCACCCTTTGGTAGCCATAGAGCCAAGCCCTGACCTACTTTTTGAGAGAAAGTAAAGAGCTCTAATTCTTTACCTAATTTACGGTGGTCGCGTTTTTTAGCTTCTTCAAGCATAAACAAATACTCTTCGAGCATTTTCTTTTTAGGGAATGCAATGCCGTATATACGAGTCATCATATTGCGTTCGGCATCGCCCTTCCAGTATGCACCGGCTACATTTAGTAATTTAACGAATTTTAGCATGCCGGAATTAGGTACATGTGAACCACGACATAGATCAGTGAAGTTACCCTGTTTGTAAAGAGTGATGTCCTGCCCCTGCAAGCCATCTAATAATTCCAATTTATATTGGTCGCCGGTTTCTTTAAAATATTTAACAGCATCGTCCCAACTGATTTCAACTCTTTGATATTCGTTGGCTGCTTTAACTAATTCTTGTATTTTTGCTTCAATTTTCGGCAAATCATCAATTGATAATTTCACACCTTCAGGCAATTCAATATCGTAATAAAACCCGTTCTCTAAAGCCGGACCAACGCCGAATTTTGCACCCGGATAGAGTGCCGAAACTGCTTCAGCCATTAAGTGGGCAGATGAGTGCCAGTAAATCTCTTTACCTTCGGGCGAATCGAATGTTAATATTTTAATATGAGCGTCTTCGTTAATCGGACGTGATAAATCATATTTTTTGTCATTTACTAAAATACCAACGGCTTCACGGGCTAATCCCTGAGAAATAGACATAGCTATCTCCATACCGCTACAGCCCAATGGGTATTCTCTAACTTCACCGTTTGGAAGTGTAATATTCATTAAATAATTCTCCTATATATATCTGATTCTTGTTTTATTCAATTTAATCAATGTAAAACGAATATTTATAAAGATTATTTCTTTGAAATGGAATATTTTTATTTTCTCAAATTAGAGAGTAATCGTTGATTACATTCCTATGTACCTAATTCTTATTCCCCCCCAAAAAAACCACCCCCAAGAAGCCCAAACCTCCATGTACTTATTAATGACTGGAGTTGGAAGTATATTATCCCATATTCCCTATCCCCGAAACCCTTTCCCCGAAACCCAAGACAGCAGTCACCAGCCAATCGTGCCTACCAACGACCGAGACGATAGAGATAAAAATCAAACAGAGATATTATCGAAATATCTACTTAAAAGCATATTTACTGCGTTAGTCGGGGTGATGTAACCATTAGAAATTTTTGGCTCTAAATCTTTAATTAAATCTTTAATTTTTTCATTATTATAGAAATTGTGAAGCAGGGTCTCTTCAACCATAGAATAAACCCAATTGAGCATTTGATTTCTGCGTCGAGATTCAAAAAGTCCGCTATCTTTGATAAAAGTAATATACTCGTTAATCATAAACCAAATGTCGTCAACTCCTACGGAATTCAGCGCCGAGCAAGTTTTTACTTGAGTAATCCAGCCTTCAGTTGAGGGCAAAATATAATGAAGTGCATTTCTATATTGAGAAGCTGTCAATTCCGCACGATTAACATTGTCTCCATCTGCTTTGTTAATCACAAGTGCGTCAGCTATTTCGACCGAACCTTTTTTAATACCTTGTAATTCATCTCCTGCACCAGGGAGTAAAACCAGCAAAAAGAAATCCACCATAGAGCGTACAGTAGTCTCGCTCTGCCCTATTCCGACAGTTTCGACAATTATCACGTCATATCCCGCGGCTTCACATACTAAAAGTGTTTCACGAGTTTTACGTGCTACACCGCCAAGGGTTCCACCTGAAGGAGACGGACGAATAAACGCCATATCGTTTCGGGCTAATTTCTCCATTCGGGTTTTATCGCCCAATATAGAGCCTTTAGTAAGGGTTGAGCTTGGATCAACTGCAAGAACCGCAACCTTATGCCCCTGCTGGCAGAGATATGTACCGAAAGACTCAATAAAAGTACTTTTGCCGGCACCGGGAGAACCGGTAATACCAATACGGATAGATTTTCCGGTATTAGGGAGAATTTTTTTGATTAGTTCCTGAGCAATTTCCATGTGTTTATTAGAATTACTTTCTACTAAGGTAATTGCTTTTGATATGACAGTCAATTTACTGCCTGCCACTCCTTTTACGTAATCGTCAACACTTAACTTTTTAATTTTTGGTTTTGCAATGTTAGTACCACCAAGATTATGATTAGAGATGCCGTCGTGTCTGCTTTGTACACCAGCCATCACATTTGTTGTATATTCATTACCGGCATTTTCCGGTACCCATTCTGGTTTTTTCATTAATTTTCAAAAAATAAGTAACCAAATCATTAATTATTGTGTCTAAAGAATACAAACTAAGTAAAATATTTTTTGAAAAAAAAGTTTTTATATGGTTTGTCGTCTTATTTATTCTTTGGAGAAAAGAATTTAAATATTATCGAAAAAAGTGTTAATTTTGTATTTTTATTATAAATTAGAGGGCTTAAAAATTATGAAACAATTTACTCTACTATTCTGTATATTTGCATTAATTGTAAGTTCGGTTAATGCACAAGATAATTCTGAGAGTTTAACTACTAAAGTTGATACTGAGTATTCAAACTCTTTTATAAACAAATTTAATAAAGTATTTAATAGTATTCCTGACCCCGATAATCCACGAGGTAACGACGGAACTTCTATTATTATGGAAGCTCAAGCCAATTGGGACAAGCTAACACCGGCAGCAAAAAAAGAATTCAATAAACTTCAGGAAATAATTGACGAATTGCCATACACAATTGATTCTCAACACGGATATTTTAGATATCATTTCACTGATTCAGGCGATGATAGCATTGATATTGAAACAGATGAAAATAATAATGGTTTTCCGGATTTTATTGAATTTTATGATTCATGCTTTACTTTTGCCAAAAACAACTATGTAGCGGCAGGCTATACTTTGCCGTCAGTTTCCGGATTTTACGATATCTATATTTCCAATGCTGCCTGTTCAAAAGGTGTCTATGGCTATACATTCCCAAAAAGCTTTGTCGGAGACAATCTGGATTCTCCAGAAATCGAAACTAATTCATACAGTTCATATATCGTTATTAGGGGTGACTTTAGTGGCTTTACTACTGGTCAAGATAAATCAGTAAAAGTAACATCATCACACGAATTTTTTCATGCTATTCAGATGGCAGTTAATTATGTATTAAGTGGTAGCGGTACTTTAGACAGAATGTTTATTATGGAGGGCTGTGCTGTTTGGTCTGAAGAGTGGAATTATAAGGGCAGTTTTGATGCATACCAATATCTGGGTGATTATTTTAATAAATGCGACATGCAATTAAATTTTGCCCCTATCAACAAAGATGATGACAATTATGTCAGACCTTATGGTACTTGGGTATTTTATAGATATTTAACTGACTTATACGGCGATAATTTCATTAAAAAACTCTATTATAACTGCATAGGCAGGTCTCAAGAAGCAGCTTTTGAAAAAACTTTTAAAGACTATGGGACTGATTTTAGAACAGTGCTCAAAAACTTCTTTATTTCTCAATATATTTTCCCAAATATTGAAGACAAAAAGCCGGTTTATTGGTCTTTATCTGACATAGCTACTAAATACAGTGCCAGGCATGACAAGACTTTTGTGCTAACTGCATCTACACCTTATGAATACAATTCCACAGACGGCGGTAATAAACGATTTGAAATGATGAGTTCAGATTATATAAAAATGAACTTCTTAGATAATGCGGGAGGATGTACTTTCACTATTAGTCCTGAAAGTCAAACCGATACAATTTGCTTCGTGATTATTAGAGCAGATGCTGAAGAAAAACCAACTAAATTTGACTATCAAGAAGTAATGGTTTACGGAAAGACACCTAAAACATTAGAAGTAAGACGTGATGCTTCAATGCCAGTTGTTTCTATTGCTGTTATGAATTTAAAATTTGCAAATAAAGCAGGTGAAAATTCATACTATTCAATTTCTGCATTACCTGATATATTAGGAGTTGATGACCAAACAGAATCAGATTTTACTATAAATGGAATTTCTCCTTCTCCGGCTGAAAATATAAGTAGTTTGAGTATAAACGTAAAAGATTTAGGGCTTTACAACTATTCAATTTATAATATTGACGGTAAACTAATGACTAATGGTTCTTTTGTTGCGAATTTGCTCAACAATGTAGTTCCTTTAAATTTAACGGAATTTAATACAGGTATTTATCTGATTAAAGTTTCTAATGGTAAAGAATTCAGAACAACTAACTTTATTGTTAAATAAAAGAATAATTAAATGAAATATATGATATTTATATTGTTTGCTCTTCTAATTGGTTCCTGCTCTGGCACTAAAGGAACTAAAGAATATGATATTAGCTCCGGTAATATGTCTATTGTTTACCGAGGTTCAGCTTGCTATGGACAATGTCCGGTTTTCAATATGAAAATTTCCTCAAACGGAGAAATAGTATATAATGGCATAAGCAATACCAAACTTGTTGGTAGCAATACTACTACTATCAGCCAAAAGCAATTGAAAGAGCTTGTCTCTATGTTAGAGACCGGCAATTTCTTTAATTTAAATGATAAATATGACATTGATGTTACGGATTTGCCATATACAAGTATTGAGCTAAAAATCAATGATAAAACTAAATCAGTTACTTTTAGAATTAGTCCTCCGAAAGAGATAAAAGCATTTGTTAAAAGCTTAGACTCACTGATAGACAATGTTTCAATTTGGACTAAGAAAGAAATCTAAGTTAACTAATTACTCGATAGATTTACCTAAAACCGAAATTTTTAATAAATTTCGGTTTTTTTTATTTTTTGATGTAACCAAATGCACTTTTTATGTGTCTATGTGATAGCAAACAGATAATTCGATTTGTATAATTCTGTTTGTATAGAAAATTTGATATATTATGATATACTATTTGAAATCGAATTAATTGAGTCAGGTCTTCTCATAAATATAATGCTTGAGACTAATAACTGATAGATATTTAAAATAGTAATTGATATAATTTTAATTTGGAACAAATACATTTTTTAATTTTTAGGGAAATTAATACCATGAAATACATTATTCTATTACTCTGCACATTTGCAATTCTATCAGGTTCTGCCAATTCTACAATTAAAGATGATAAATTACAAAATATCGTAGATACAGAATATTCAAATACATTAATTGATAATTTAGACCGGACTTTTAATTCGGCTCCCGACCCCAATAATATACAAAAGAATGATGCAACTTCCCTATTTATAGATGCGAAAAGAAATTGGAACAAATTATCAAAGTCTGCAAAAGATTACGTCGAAAAATTGCAGAGCGGTACGGGACATTTAGAATATTCATTGGTTTCACCTAACGGATATTTCAGATATTGGTTTACATTCTCTGGAGTAGATGCTATAGAAGAAATTGATTTAAATTCAAATGAAATACCAGACAAAATTGATTTCTATGACTCTTGCTTTACTTTAGTAAAAAATAATTATAAAAATGCAGGATTCTCTATGCCGTCAGGTTTATATTATGATATATATTTATCATCTTCAGCTTGTGGTTCTTCTGTTTATGGCTATACCGCTCCTAATTCCATAATCGGTAATAATCCGAATTCTACTGAAAAAGAATCAAATAGTTGCAACTCATATATTGTTATTAGAACTGATTATAGCAATTTTTATTGTGAAAATGATTACGGATTTAAAGTTACATCAGCTCATGAGTTTTTCCATTCTGTTCAGATGGCAATTGATGTATATGCTATGAATCTTTTTGTAATGGAGGGTTGTGCAGTTTGGGCGGAGCAGTGGAACCATAAAGATTTATATGACGGTTTCCAATACTTAACTAATTATTTCAACCTTTGTGATTTACAATTAAATTATAAACCGGCAAACTCAGGCGATAATTATTCTATCAGACCCTACGGCACTTGGATATTTTACAGATATTTAACTGATATGTTTGGCGATGGCATAATCAAGAAATTATATTATAATCATATCGGCACTAATGAAAACTCTGCTTTTGAAAAGACTCTGAAATCTTATGAAACAAATTATCAAACCGTATTAAAGAACTTTTTCCTTACTCAATTTATTATGAGTGGCGTTGAAGAAAAAAAACCTATATATTATACTATTGCCGATACATTATCTAAGAATTTTAATATTAGATTAGAAAAAACTTTTCTATTAAATAACGAAGAAATAAACTATAATAGTAAAACTACCGGGAATAAACGATTACAAATGCTCAGCTCTGACTATTTCAGAGTAAATAATTTCAAAGGAGCTGAATTCACTATCAATACTCAAGATGCTAAAGACACAATGGTAATGGTAATTATCAGAAGTACAAGTGAAAAATCCTCTACCAATTTCGATTATCAGGAAGTTCGACTTAATGGCTTAACATCGGCAACAATTAATCTTGAATATAATCCCGATCTTCCAATAGTTTCTATTGCAATAATGAATTTAAAATTAACCGGCACTGCCGGAGCAAGCTCTTACTATATTCTCAATATTACACCGTATGTAGTTCCTGTTCAGTCGGTCGATGAAATTAGTAGCAGTTTTGAACTAAACGGAATTTATCCTATACCGGCAAGTTCAGGCTCTGTAATAAATATTAATACAAATCAAGCAGGTATATACTCTTATCAAATATTCAATATAGAGGGTAAGTCAATCGAAACCGGTACATTTAATTTAAATAGTAATTCAAATGCCATTCCGCTAAATCTAACTAATTACAATTCCGGCATTTACTTAATTAATGTATCTGATGGAAAAGAGTCTCGCACTGCTAACTTTATTGTTCAATAATACATTAACTAATAAAAAAAACCGCTTGATGTATCTTTACAATCCGGCGGTTTTTTTGTTTTAAAACTAATGTAAGTCTGTTGCAAAACTATTTAGTTTTCAATTCGTATTTATATAACCTTACGCTAAAGAGTAGGGTTGATAAGCACTTAGAAGTTTGTAAATCTTAGGAAAATTAACAGCAAATAAATATTTTGGACTTTTGTAACAGCCTTAATGTAACTAAATTGACAATTGATGTGTCTATAATACTCAGGCTTTTGTAATAATAAATAAAAATAGAAAAAGTTCTGAAATATTGTTATAATATAATTTGAAGAAAGCTATCAATTATGAAGAATATAATCCTACTTTTCAGTGTATTAGTTTTAGTATGTAGCAGTTTAGATGCTAAAGATACCGAATTACTGCAAAACAAAGCCAATACCGAGTATTCCGATAAATTAATAAATAGATTTGAGAACGCATTAAATGCTAATCCTGACCCAAGTAATCCAAATAAAAATGATATTACATCATTACTTTACGAGTCTGTCCAAAATCAATCAATACTTTCAAAATCTGCTAAAGACTATGTAGAGAGCTTGCAAGATGCCTTTAGTGATCTTGAATATGAATATGAGTCGCCAAGTGGCTTTTTCAGATACCATTTTTCTGAAAACGGAACAGATGCTATTTCTTTTGAATCTAATGACGGCGATGAAATTCCTGACTTACTTCAATTCTATGACTCTTGCTTTACATACGCAAAAAATAATTTCTTGGCTGCCGGCTATCCCCTCCCTGCTATAAATCATTACTATGAAATTTATATCTCTTCTGCCGCTTGTCGCACAGGAGTATTGGGCTTTGCATCCCCTAATAGCCTTATAACCGATAACCCGAATACAACAGAAAAAGAAAATAGAAGTTATCAATCATACATTTGCATCAGGTCTAACTTTAATAATTTTGGTAGTGATCCAGAAGAATATGTCAAAAACACTTCCTGCCATGAGTTTTTCCACGCTATTCAGTTCGGTATTGACTGCGGTGGCTCTTTGAACATGTTCGTAATGGAAGGCTGTGCAGTCTGGTCTCAAAATTGGAATTACCCGGATTCTTATATGAGCTCTATGTATCTATATCAATATTTTGATTACTGCGATATGCAATTAAATTATCAGCCAATTAGTTCTGATGATAATGACTATATTAGACCTTATGGCACTTGGGTATTCTTTAGATATTTAACTGAAATGTACGGCGATGATATAATTAAAAAACTATACTATAATCATATAAACAGTTCTCAAAATGAAGCTTTTGAAAAAACTCTAAAGGTCTATGGGACAGATTATCAGACTGTAATTAAAAATTTCATGATTTCACAATTTATTATGCCTGACGATGTAAATCATAAACCCATTTACTGGCCTCTATCCGAATTTACCGGTAATTATTTAAAACCAAATTTGGAATATACATTTAACTTAGCTGCTCAACCTGTTGTTTTTGACAACCAAACATCAGGCAATTTAAGATTTGAAATGCTATCTGCCGATTATTTAAAAATTAATCATAAGTCCGGCTCTTCTATTACTATTTCTAATAAAAATGTTACTGATACCTTAGTAATGGTTGTAATCCAAGCCGATGCTGAAATCAATCCCGTTAATTTCGAATATCAAGAAATTAAAGTATCAGGTAAAAAATCAGGTAGTATTAAACTTGATTATGACACAAAAATGCCTTTTATGTCTATAGCTATTATTAATATTAAAAAAGCTAATTATAAAGGTCAAAGCACTTATTACACATTAAAAGTTGTTCCAGACCCAATACCTGAACTTTCTGTTAATGATAATAGTGATAATTTCAATATACGAGGTTTCAGTCCAATGCCGGTTAGCGGAATTTCAATTTTGAATTTGGATACTAAACTTAATTCGGATTATAGTTTTAGCATTTATAATATTGACGGTAAATTAATTGAAAAAGGTAATTTCGTTGCTAATTCTTCAAGCAATCAAATTCCATTCGATTTTAATAATTACAGTAGAGGAATATATCTGATACAGGTAACTTCTCAAAATACTGCCGAATCTAAATCTTATAATTTTATTGTAAAATAAAGAAGTTTTATACTGAGCTCTTGTTAAATACCTGAGCTCAGTTTTAGCATTTTTTTTGATAGTTATTTCTTCGCTCTTTTAAGTGGGTAAAATTAAATGTTAAATAAACAGTGGGACTTATTATATCATTTCCTACATGAAATAGGACATATAATTGCAATTACATAATTTTTTATATTTTGACAAAGTAAGTTTTTGAAATTCTACAATTACAGCATCCTCTAGTTCTTTTAGAGAATTGTAAATAAAATTGTGTAAACAT
This sequence comes from uncultured bacterium, assembly GCA_942493235.1. Lineage (GTDB taxonomy): Bacteria > Bacteroidota > Ignavibacteria > Kapaibacteriales > UBA2268 > ENR-C587. Next base: position 3,449,523 of record OW818676.1, read on the forward strand.
TCTTTTTTAATCCATTGCCATAGTTTCTCGACCGGATTTAATTCTGGCGAATATGCAGGTAAAAATTCAAACCTAATGTTTTCTGGTATCTGTAAGTTCCTTGATTTATGCCAACCGGCTTGATCCATAAATAATATTATTTTTTTATCCGAAAATTCTTTACTAAGATTATCAATGTAATATTGCATTAGCTCTGTATTTACTCCAGGTAATAGCAATGAATAATATCATTTCCTACATGAAATAGGACATATAATTGCAATTACATAATTTTTTATATTTTGACAAAGTAAGTTTTTGAAATTCTACAATTACAGCATCCTCTAGTTCTTTTAGAGAATTGTAAATAAAATTGTGTAAACATTCTTTTTTAATCCATTGCCATAGTTTCTCGACCGGATTTAATTCTGGCGAATATGCAGGTAAAAATTCAAACCTAATGTTTTCTGGTATCTGTAAGTTCCTTGATTTATGCCAACCGGCTTGATCCATAAATAATATTATTTTTTTATCCGAAAATTCTTTACTAAGATTATCAATGTAATATTGCATTAGCTCTGTATTTACTCCAGGTAATAGCAATGAATAATTGGTACCGTCAAATGGACATACTGATGAAAAACCATAGAAATTTTTAAAACCTTGTTGTACCATTACTGATAATCGTTTTCCTTTTTCAGCCCATACTCGCATTACTGTTGATCGGAGACCGAATCTCCCTTCGTCAAAAAACATTATTTTATAATTTTCTTTTTCTTGAAGATTATTAATCATTATTTGAGTTTTTTTTAAAGTTTAATTGGTCTTCTTCATTTGATTTATGATGTTTAGGTCTGGGTACTTTGATTGTTAAATTCAATTTCTTTAATGTCAACCATAAAGGTGTTTTTCCTATTTCTTTGCCGAATACAGTAAATATCTCCTTTATTAATCGAACCAATGTCCAATGTACCTGTTTGCCTGAATTGTCTTTACTTGTGCTAATCCATTTGAAAATTATTGCTTTTTCTTCCTTGCTTAATTTCTCGGGATAGTGACCGCGTTTTTTTGACCTTAAACCTTCTACACCATATTTTTGATATTTACTGATCCATCTTAGTAATGTAGATCGAGATATGCCATACATTATAGCTACATCTGATTCTTTATTTGACAATGATGCAGATATCGCCTTTAGTTTTATTACTATATCTGAATCAGTTATTTTTTTTATATCAGAATGCAATAGTTGTTGGTACGAATTATCTATCAATATTTTTGGACGACCCATAACATTTCCTTTTAACAATTGACAATTGACAATATACAAATATAATCATTTATTTGTCGCATTACAAGTAGAAAATGATATAATTGGTACCGTCAAATGGACATACTGATGAAAAACCATAGAAATTTTTAAAACCTTGTTGTACCATTACTGATAATCGTTTTCCTTTTTCAGCCCATACTCGCATTACTGTTGATCGGAGACCGAATCTCCCTTCGTCAAAAAACATTATTTTATAATTTTCTTTTTCTTGAAGATTATTAATCATTATTTGAGTTTTTTTTAAAGTTTAATTGGTCTTCTTCATTTGATTTATGATGTTTAGGTCTGGGTACTTTGATTGTTAAATTCAATTTCTTTAATGTCAACCATAAAGGTGTTTTTCCTATTTCTTTGCCGAATACAGTAAATATCTCCTTTATTAATCGAACCAATGTCCAATGTACCTGTTTGCCTGAATTGTCTTTACTTGTGCTAATCCATTTGAAAATTATTGCTTTTTCTTCCTTGCTTAATTTCTCGGGATAGTGACCGCGTTTTTTTGACCTTAAACCTTCTACACCATATTTTTGATATTTACTGATCCATCTTAGTAATGTAGATCGAGATATGCCATACATTATAGCTACATCTGATTCTTTATTTGACAATGATGCAGATATCGCCTTTAGTTTTATTACTATATCTGAATCAGTTATTTTTTTTATATCAGAATGCAATAGTTGTTGGTACGAATTATCTATCAATATTTTTGGACGACCCATAACATTTCCTTTTAACAATTGACAATTGACAATATACAAATATAATCATTTATTTGTCGCATTACAAGTAGAAAATGATATTATTTAACAAATATAAAATATTGATGGTTTAATTGAGCAGAAATATTGACTTTATAACTTAACATATCTAAAAGTTAAATAAACATAGCTAATTACGATACTTCCCCAGCCACCAGGCACCATCCGTACTACACAGAGCAAGAATAAATTACACATCTTGAGATGAAATTCACCTTTGAGGTTGAAGCCCATCTGTTTCGAGTTCATGCTAAATACGGGCTCATGCCCGCATACTTCGCCCTAAGTGGGTCTGCACTCCACCACCTGCCCAGAGTAGGGTCATAACTCACGGAAGAGAGTATAGTAGGCATGTCCCTCGCCGGAGAAATGGTTATCCTTGAGCATTCCGTTATAGCCGAAGAGAGACGGCATATCTTTAGTCCAGCTCTGCTCTGGAATTGGCTTTCCGTACGGATAGTAATTATTTACATTGAGTACATCGGCGGTATAATTCACAGTCAACCTATCGGATGTTATATCGGCAGCCATTTTTATGTCAGAGAGCATTACACGAACATTGCCGAGGTAGTCAGTAAGCTCATATTCTTTATATATCTTTTTTATAGCGAAGCCTTCAATAAACAGTTCATTAGCTGAATTTAGTCTTGGAAATTTCTTCGATTATCAAATATTGAAACAATGAAGATGTTATCGTCAATTAATTTATAATAAATAGTAATTTGCTTACTTATCACGTAGCGTCTTAAATCTTTTTTTATTATGCTTTTAGGAAATGCATTAGGCATAGAACTAAGTTTTTGAATACAACTTTCAATTTTCTTAACAAACTTTCTAATAGAATGTTCTCCGAAATTCAAATATATATAATTAATTATTTGAATCAATTCGGAATTAGCATTTTCTGTCCAAACAATACTATAACCATTTTTCATACGATTTTTTTACATCATCGTGAAGGTAAATCTTATTATTATCTATGTCTGCTAAACCTTTATTAATACTTATTTTTTCAATCTCACTGATTTCGTCCCACCAGTCAGTATTTGATTCAACAGCCTTATTTTTCAACTGTTTAATTTCATCAAATATTGATGAGTCATTAAGTTTCTCAATCCATTGAATTATTTCATATTTTTCAGAAATTGCAATCATAGCATAACCTTTTGTAAACTTTACTATAAAATCTGAACGAAAATAATATCTTTTTATTTTATTTAAAATTATTATAGAGTTTCCATAACGCCATATATGGACTTACTCCCGCGTATTTCGCAGATTTCGGATCTGTACTCCATCACCTGCCCAGAGTTGGGTCATGCTCTCTGAATAGAGTATAGTAGGCATGTCCTTCGCCGGAGATATGGTTAAATTATTGACAAAAAACTTGAAAAATCTATTTAATCAAAATTAATATTTTTGAAATCACTTCTACTACTTTTTCGGTATTTAACTTTTCTATAAACTCTGCTTTTCTCATTTTCCAATCTAAGCTTTTAATTTGGTCAGAAATTACTAAAGCAGGACGATAACCCATCTGTTTTTTGACAGATTGAGGATTAAAATCAATCCAAATAATGTCATCACGGTCGGGTATATAATCTATGTTCAACATAGTTCATTGCCTATCAGTAAATCAGTGCCGATTTCATTATGAATGCAAATATTTTTTTTATTTCAATAAAACATCAAATACTTCAAAATCATCATTTAAAGATATAATCAAATTTTCTATGTGTTCTTGCAAATTCATATTATAAAAGTAGCGAATAATTGATTAATTAATTTGTTTTATTATGACAAAGACAAATCATCTACTACTACCCAATTATTATTGACACTGAACGGATGCTATAAAGTGCATTTACCGGAATTCAATAATTAATAGAAAAGCTTTGGATGCTTTACTTAAATATTTAAATAAAGGATAATAAATGCTGATAATACATTATTATATAGTCAAATTCGATTACTAAAATATTTCAAAAGTAATTTCGTTATATTCCTACGTAGGAATATTATAATATTTATTTAGAAATTGCGTCAATGAAAAAGATTTTTAATATATACAAATAAGGAAATAATTATGAACATTCTAAAAATTCTATCAATCGTAATAGTATTTGCATTAATTCCACACTTAGCTTGCACAAATGAGTCAAAGCAAGTACAATCGCAAGCAGCTACACTTGCAGCAAATAATACTGAAACAAGTTCCGGCAGTACTTCAACAGCAAGTGCAAATGTCTATAATATAAAAGAAGTAAAAAAAGCAGTCGGTAACAAGGTTGCAGACTTCACTTTCGACCAAAATGGTAAGACAGTATCATTTGCCGAATTAACAAAAGGTAAAGTCGTATTTTTAAATTTCTGGGGTACATGGTGCCCTCCATGTAGAAGAGAAATCCCCGATATTGTTGCTATCAGCAAAGAATTACAAGGCAAAGATTTCATAGTAATAGGTATTGCATTAGAAAAAGGTCAGCCGGAGAACAGAATAAGCAAAGTAGCAGAATTTGCCAAATCAAATTCAATTACTTATAATTTGATAATTGGTAATCAAGAAATAGCTCAAGCTTATGGTGGCATTTCAAGCGTTCCGACTACCTATATAATTGATAAAGATGGCACTATCGGCGAAACAATTATCGGCATGAGAGACAAAGAATCATTTTTGAAATCTATAAATAAGTTCTTAAAATAATATTTTTTTAGATATAATTCTATTAGAGGCTCAATAATTATCCTTTATTGAGCTTCTTTAATTAGTCCTTATTAGTATTTATAACTTTGTTCAATGTCTTAATTATTTTTGCATCGGTTTCGCTATTTACTAATTTATTGACCAAATCGTAAACACTTTTTTCTCTTTTTATTTTCCAAATTTTAAGAAGAGCATAAATTACTTCTCGTTTGATAAGATTAGCGTGAGAATTATTATGTTTGTTTTCGTAGTAAGTATATTCTAATTCATCAATTATCCGTCTGCAGTAATTATCGTTAACAATAGCAATTTTCCATGAAAAGTTTATACATTGAGAAGATGTAATAAATTTATCATCCTCGAAATGATTAACATATTCGGTTAAAAAGTCGAACATCTTCATTTGAGAATCACTTTTGGTTAAATTTGCAAGTAACTGAAGCCCAATTGTTCTGTGGAATGAATTGTCCGAATTGAGTTTTCCAACTAATTCATCCCAATAGTCATATACCCAATTCACCGGAGATTCGGTAATTTCTAGTAATTCTAAGAAAGCAGCATATCTGATTTCATTATCTTTAAGTTTTAGCTTAGCGAATAAATCGAATAAATAATCTTTTGTTTTCATAGACATAATTACTCATATTTAAATATAATTCAAAATTTAAAATGTTAAAAATAATATTTATATACAATAAATCAAAGAAAAAATATTCAATACAAATGGATAAATAACTATTAGAGAATTTAAAAATGACTGATATAATTTCCAAACAGAATATAAAGCAAAGACTTGAAGAAATAGATGTTGAAATAAGTCAATTGAATCTGCATAAGCAGGAATTAAGCTCAAAATGGAAAGCAGAGAAGAGTTATATTCACTCTATACGAGATTTTAATGAAAAAATCGAAGAAGCTAAATTCGATGCTGAGCAATTCGAGCGTCAGGGCAATTTGGCAAAAGTAGCCGAAATCAGATATGGTTTACTTCCTGATTTGGATAATAATATTAAATCTGCAAAAGAACAGCTTAACATTTTACAAAGAACCGGAAAAATGCTTAAAGAAGAAGTTGATGCTGAAGATATAGCTTCGATTTTGGCAAAGCAAACGGGAATTCCGGTTCAGAAAATGCTCGAGACCGAACGTATTAAATTATTAAAGATAGAAGAAAGAATACACGCCCGATTAATAGGTCAAGAGGAAGCCGTGTCTGCTGTTTCTAATGCTATCAGACGTTCAAGAGCCGGACTTCAAGATGCCAATAAGCCAATTGGTTCATTTATCTTTCTGGGTTCGACCGGTGTCGGCAAAACCGAAATGGCAAAAGCACTTGCCGAATTCCTATTTGATGACGAAACGGCATTAGTACGTATAGACATGAGTGAATACATGGAGAAACACTCTGTCTCGAAATTAATCGGAGCTCCTCCCGGCTATATCGGCTATGACGAGGGCGGTCAGTTAACTGAAGCTATACGCAGAAGACCCTATTCGGTAGTGCTTTTAGACGAAATCGAAAAAGCAAATATTGATGTATTTAACATACTGCTGCAAGTACTTGACGATGGCAGATTAACCGACGGCAAGGGCAGAACTGTTAATTTTAAAAATACGATAATAATAATGACTTCTAATCTGGGTAGCGAAGTATTAAGTAGTAAGCTCGAAATGATTAACGATAGTAATCGTAAAGAAATAATGAATTCAGCACAAAATGAACTTAACGCAATACTAAAAAAATCTTTTAGACCGGAATTTTTAAACCGTATTGATGAAATAGTTATTTTTAACCCACTAACAAATACTGAAATCATAAGCATCGCTAAACTGCACTTATTAAAATTGATAGATAAAATGAAAAAGTTAAATATTGAATTGAGCTTTACTCCAAAAGCATTAAGCTTCATTTCTAAAAAAGGATTTGACCCGCTTTACGGTGCGAGACCGCTAAAGAGAGTGATTCAGAAATATTTAACAGACGAGATTTCAATTAAATTGCTTTCTAATGAATTTATTAGCGGAGATAAAATATTAATAGAATATGATAACTTTGGGCTAACATTCAAAAAAGCAGAATAATAATTATCTAAGTCTTTTATTTGCTTGATTTAATTGATTAACATGAAAATATTTTTTTATTTAAGTATCAAATTAAACCAATACCTTTTCTCGCAGAGTGTTAAGGAAATTGTGAAAAAGCTTCTGTGATGAAAATATCTCCTTACTATGCTCTGAGTATTGCAGGGAGAAGGAGAAAAGCTTATTCAACTTTGCGAAAATATTATTATGCCCTCCTACGCAGAGCGTAGGAGGGAGATTTAAAAAATTAATGTTTAAAATGTCTGTTACCTGTAAATACCATAGCTATATTATTCTCGTTAGCGGCATCTATTGATAATTGGTCTCGAACAGAACCACCCGGCTGAATAATGCACGTAGCCCCTACACTAACGGCTTGCAATACGCCATCGGCAAATGGGAAATAGGCATCAGAGGCAACGGCACAACCCTTTAGGTCTAATCCCATCATTTTTGCTTTCTCTGCACCTATACGAGCAGAATCAACGCGAGACATTTGACCGCAACCAATACCAAGAGTTCTATCGTACGAAGTATAAACTATTGCATTCGATTTTACATGCTTTACTACCCTCCAAGCAAACATCATAGCTTTAATTTCTTCATCAGTTGGCTTTCGATTAGTAACTACTTGTAATTCGTCGATACTAACCATTTTTCTATCAGCTCTCTGCATTAGGAATCCGCCTGCAACCGATTTGACTTCATATTCAATAGCCTTAGACATAAGAGCGAAATCGCCAATGATTAGTCTTCTGTCTTTTTTCTTTTTCAATATTTCAAGGGCTTCTTCTTCAATTTCTGGAGCAATAATCACCTCGGTAAATATTTTATTAATTTCTTCGACTGTAGCAACATCTAACTTTCTGTTTACCGCAATAATACCCCCGAACGGAGATTCGGTATCGGTAGCAAATGCTTTTAGATACGCTGATTTAATATCATCGCCGATAGCTACGCCGCATGGATTAGTATGTTTAACTATTGCTACCGCAGGCTCTGAATATTCTAAAATAATGCGTGAAGCGTTATCAATATCAATTATATTATTGTATGATAACTCTTTACCATGTAGCTGCGTAAATATTTCGCTAAACTGAGTGCCGTATAGATGAGCGGACTGATGAGGATTCTCACCATAACGTAATGATTGAATGCTCTTTAATGGAATTGCCGTCCGTTCTGCATATTCGATTTCATTATATTTATTGAAATATTTAGAAATCAAAGAATCATAATACGCAGTATGATTAAATACTTCGCCGGCTAGGACAGCTCTGTATTTAGATGGTATTGCTCCATTATTCTCTTTCATTAAGCTAATTATCTCGGGGTATCTCTCGGGATTAACTACCGGAGCAGTCCATAGATAATTTTTAGCTGCGGAGCGTAGCATAGTCGGACCGCCTATGTCAATATTTTCAACCATTTCGAGATGGTCTAAATTGTTTTTCAAAGCTTGCTCAAACGGATATAGATTGACTATTACCATATCAATTGATTGCAGATTTAACTGCTCTAATTGCTTTAAATGCTCGTTATCATCGAGTCTGGCAAGTAGTCCCGAATGAATAGCCGGATGTAAAGTTTTTACCCGTCCATCTAATATTTCCGGAAATCCGGTAATATCACTTACACTTTTAACCGGAATTTGATTGTCGGCAAGTACTTTCATAGTACCACCGGTAGAATATAACTCAACACCAAAACTTACTAATTGCTTAGCAAAATCGACTAACCCGGTTTTATCGGTTACCGAAATAAGTGCATTTTTGATTTTATAAGTACCTGAACTAATCATATAATATCTCCGCTTATTAAATTTATTGATTTTAAATATTTAATTGCTTCTCCGGCAGTATAGAATGAACCGACAATAATTGTCTGCTCGCCAATATCCAAAGCTCTCTCTACAGCTTTATCAACGTCTGCAACAAGCTCTATATCATTGAAGTCGTTTTTGAGAGCGATAGATTCAATAAATTCAGTGGCTCCGGCTCTCTCAGTTTTCGGATGCGTAATTATCAATTTTCGTGTGTATGGCTTCAAATATCTTAGAATTGTGTCTATATCTTTGTCTGCCATCACCCCGAATACTATAGTATAGAATTGGCAGACATAGCCAGAATTACCGAGCGTATCGGTTAATACTTTAATAGATGCCGGATTATGAGCTACATCTAAAATAAGCATTGGTAAATCTCGTATAATTTCTACTCTCCCGAATAATCCGGTATTCAGCTTAATATGACTTAAACCTTCATAAATAGCTGTGTCCGGAATCTCATATTCTTTTGTCAAGTAATGAATTGCCGAAAGCACTGCTTTTAAATTGTTTTTCTGATGATTACCGCTTTTCTCAAGGAGTAAATCTTCGTATTTTTTAAATCCATCGCTAACATTAATTTTCATTGAGAAATCTTCATAATATCTGGTATCGGTAATTTCGTACCAGTCCTCTGTGAAGAAAATCGGCGACCCTACTTCTTCTGCATGATTGACAAAAATATCTTTAAGTTCCTGATGAGTATCCGAAATCACAACTGGAACGGCTGGCTTCATTATTCCGGCTTTCTCAAAAGCAATCTTTTCTAAAGTATCACCGAGATATTCCTGATGCTCCAAATCTATTTGAGAAATAATAGAAACCAGAGGATAAACCACATTTGTAGAATCATACCTGCCGCCCATACCCGTTTCAATTATTGCAAAGTCAACATCGTTTTTTGAGAAATATATAAAAGCTAAAGCAGTAGTAATTTCAAAAAAAGTACAGTCCAATTCCTTAGCAGCAGGGAGCAATACTTCAAGAATTGGGAGCATATCTTCATCAATAATCTTTTTGCCGTTAATCCGGATTCTCTCGTTAAATTCAATTAAATGAGGACTAGTATAAAGCCCGACTTTATAAGCAGCAGACTGCAGAATAGAAGCCAGCATCGAGCATATAGAACCCTTGCCATTAGTTCCGGCTATGTGAATAAATTTGAGCTTTGAATGGGGGTTATCAAAATGATCAAGCAAAAGCTGCGTACGTTTAAGTCCGGGCTTGATTCCGAATCGGTGAAATGAATACAACTCTTCTAAAATCAAGTCTTTTTGTGCTTGTGTATATTCCATTTTCAACTTCTACTTTTTGTACAAAATACAGAATTTAAAATTAAAGAATTATATTAAGATTTCATATTTTTATTTTTCGACTTTTAAAAGATATTATAATGAAGCAGGATATGATATTAAATAGGACATATCAAGTCTTAACGTCCTGCCTCTATTAACACGTATTGATGTCAAAATTGTATTCACAGAAGAATAGGACAAGTCTCTTATTACTTCTATTCAACCTCATGCTTTAGAGGCTGTGTAATTACTATTATTCAAATGTAAATGTCTGCAGTTTTTATTTCACCCCTACACTCAACCCCACGCTGAAGAGGCTGTGTAAAAATCGAAATTATTGCTTTATCTTCTATGCAACCTGACGGTTAACCGTCAGGTTGATATATACTTAATAACGGTTGCACTCCTCAATCCACCCCCACGCTGAAGAGTGAGGTTGGATGGTACTGGGAATAGTATTTCTGTCATTTGCAATCAATAAGGAGTATTTACACATCCTCTAAAGCAATAGTTTTAATACCTGGTAATTCAAATTCACCAATTTAATAAAGTGTTTGAAATTATTATTGTCATTCATTTCAAACGAAATCATTAAAAATCTTCGTATCTGATCATAAACTTCAATATATGCCTATCGGATTCATTTGTATAGGTATTAAATGAATAATCAAAATGCAGACTCAAATCTCTAAATAATTCATAGCCGAATGATAAATTCAATATTAAGCTCTCGACTAATTTACCGTCCAACAGATGAACAGTTTCGCTATCAGTCGGAGCATGCGTAATCATAAAATCAGCACCTACATTTTTAATAAGATTTCCATTACTATCGTAAACATTTTCGCCATGTCTGCGGAAAGCAACTTTACAAACCAAGGGATACCTCTGCCCCCACCAGAATTTCATAGCAGCAGAATATTCTTCCGAATTAGGCATCAAGCTTGTGCCAATCAGTCGCTGGTCATTTGTAAATGAGTTCAATGAATCAAAGTGAGTGAATGTATAAGGTTCGACTCTAGCATACTCGAAACCAAAATCAGTAGAAAAATCCGATGAATACCATAAACCGATATTCCAAGCTGTTTTATTGCTCCAGTAATTTTTGCCTATTTCACCAAATTTAATATCATCAAGCAAAAAACTGCCTTTTACTTCGATATTTTTAATTGGTCGTATTGTAATGTCGCCACCCATCATTGAGTTATCTCTGTCGCGAAGTGCATGCTCAAGCGATTTAAAAAAGCTGAGGGGATTAAGATATTCCAAATCAATATTTCTTTTAGAATAAATAATACTTTCCCAAAATGCGATTTCTCCCCATTTAGGACGTAGCGAAAAGCGGTGCATAGTATTATATTTAAGTGGGATAACGGCATTAAATCCAATCTTTGTGCTATCTTGATAATATGCTATTAAGCCACCGTGAGAAAACTTATATTCAAAACTCTTGAATTTAGCTCCAAGTGAAATCATTGTAAACGGTGGTGCATTATCAGATATAAAAAGCGAAGTATTAATTCCTGAACCGAGGCGACGGGTTTCTCTGCCGATTGAAGCATAGAACCAATTCTGCTGAAAAGCGACTTGTGACTCGGTAAAGTCAAAATCACTATTCATCTCGGCAAATTTTAAATTTTGGCTTAAATGTGGGTCAAGCATAGCCACAGTTCTGTCCCCGGCTAATATCGCACCGTTAGTTGCCTGAAGATTATACCCGAAACAACCGGAAAGTGTACCGCTGACCCTTACTCCAAGATTGCCCAGACCTACTCTTTTATTAACATCCGAAGAAAGAAAATGTGCTTCCATAGTGGCAAGCGGTACTACACTGATATTTTTATTCGAATCGGCATAATGATAAAAATACTTTGCCTTATCGTCAAAGAAATTCATAGAAAATACTTGATTAGTATCCATATCACTGTAGAATATTACTAAGCTGCCTTTATTATCAATGCCGAAATACTTCTCGAATCTTTCCAGAGACTTGATTTCGAAATCAGATAATTGGTCGGATTTTTCTCTTATGGTTTTCAGAGCGTTGACTATTTCCTTCTTTTGCAATGGCAAATCGGAAGTAGAGAAATGCTCTAATAACCCTTTAGCTTCTGCACGAATCAGGAACTCATATACCGGATTGGCAATATGAATATTTTCAACTTGCGAATACCCATTACTTGTTAAAGATATTAACAGCAATAATAATACAAAATTAAAATATAATTTCATTTATGTTTCTCAATTATTTTTCATTAGGGATAATATCAGATAAGTAACTGTAACTAAAGTAGATACACCTGTAAATATTAAACTATAGTTCTGAGCTTCTACCCCCGGCGGTAAATCTGGACTTGTAGGAATATAGATTCGGTCTCCGGCATAGACAAATACTTCGTCGTCGCCCTCTATCCAGCTGTTATTAATCCCACGTATAATTCTTGCTCTGGACTCTTTTCCACCTTTGGTAACTCCGCCGGCTTGCTCAATATACCATTCTATTGTTTTAGCTTCGGAGTAGGGGACGTAACCGGGTTTTTTAACAAATCCGAAGATATAAACCATCTTAGGATTTTTCGGGACAAAAACGGCATCTCCATCTTGCAATACTACATTATCAGCTTCTGAATTATTAACATATAAATCTGAGAAATTACAAGATACTATCGGGAGCCTGCTACTGATATTATATTTTAATCTCATTGTATCGTCTAATGTCAAGTCAGACATTTTAAATAGCTCAAAGAAATTATTATCGAATTTATTTACAGTCTGCTTACCGTCATTTCTGATAATATAAGCTAAAGGTAAATAAGCATCAGTGGTAAAACCTCCGGCTTGATCGATTATATCTTTAACTTTCGTTTTATTTGGAACTATAAAATATGTACCGGGTTTATTGATTTCACCGCTAACCGAAACAAAACCCGAACTGACATTTTTCTGTGTTTTAATTATCGGAACAATTATTCCGCAACCGCTTTCTAATGTATAATTTTCCTCAAGTGTATTAGTAGTCGGATTATACTTTAGAATTTTTTCCGAGTTATCAGGATACATAAGTTTGATATTATCCATATCCGCAACGGAGGTAAATCCGAACCCTGATTTTAATAAAAATTCGGCTTTATCTCCTTTCTTAAATGGTATTCTAGCGGGTCTATTGACCGCACCGGTAATTGAAATGTACTCAGTACCGGTTTTAGTGTATGGCACGAGTATTTGTTGATTCTCTCGTATATATGGGTCTAATTCGAATTCTTGATTGATCTTAGCAGCTTCAAAATCAACATTATTATAAGTACCGTCTTTATTGATAACAGTGGCAAATCGTGATGAATAGTCTAATTCGGTACCGATTCCGGAGCCGGCATATTCTCTCTCCATCTTTCTGATATTATCTTGAGAGAGTTCTAAATTATATAATACTTGAGGCTGTTTCTGTTCGTTTGAATTGAGTTTTTCAATGCTTTTTAATGCAGTTGAAACTCTGTAAGAAGCAGGGAGAGAAAAAATACCTGGATTGAGCAAATTGCCCTTGACACTGATCATTACTTTTCTGGGTCTATATAGGCTTATGCTTACATTAGCATTTGAATTATGCCTTTTAGTATAAAACAATATTGAATCTTTAACCTGAGCAAGAGTTAAATTTTTAACTGATATTTCACCAATTCGAGGAATAATAATGCTCGCTTCGGGGCTAACGACAATATACTCTGTTTTAACAGATGTAGATAAATTCATAAAACTAATTATATCGCCCGGACCTACATAGTAATATTTAGGCTCTACTTCATCACCGATAATAAAGGCTTCATTACCTGAAAGCTGGTCAGCCTTAAGGCTTGACTGGACTTCATCTTGTAGTAATTTCTCTTGGTCAATAGAGCCAAAACCTTTTATTTGAGATAATAGGTTTGCACTAATTAATCCTAAAAATAATATAAAAATTGAGATTTTTTTCATTATGTTACCTAATTATTCAACAAATAAAATATCTTTGACTATTATAGAAGTGATTCTCTCACCGGTTTTACCATCCCACATTTCTGGAACAACTCCTTTTTTACGTGGTAGAGTTAGAATATTTTCAATTGCATTTTTAATATTTTCATAGTCCGGATAAATCAATATATTAGTACCGATTTCGGTAGTTATCGGGCGTTCGGTACTGGTGCGAATTGTAAGGCAAGGAATCTTCAGAGCAGTAGTTTCTTCTTGAATTCCACCTGAGTCAGTCATAATAAAATCGGCATCTTTCATTAAAGTCAAGAAGTCAATATATCCCAGTGGCTCTAAAAATATAATATTTTTATTATTTTCAATTATATGATTTAACCCAAAAGCAGAAATATTTTTAAGTGTTCTCGGGTGAATCGGGAATACAACTTTTCTTGATACCGAAAGATAATTAAATATTTCCAAAAGCATTTTTAGCTGTTCGGGTTCATCTACATTGCTTGGTCTGTGAATTGTTACTAATACATATTCTTTTGGATTTAAATCATTTGCTTTTAAAATAGTGGAATTAATAGTCATCGGCAATGCGTAAACCTGCGAATCTATCATGGTATTGCCTACATAATAAATATTTTCTTTGGGATAGCTTTCGCTGATTAGATTGTCTCTACCTACCGGCTCGGTAATAAAGCAATAATTGCAAATTGCATCTGTTGCTATTCGGTTGATTTCTTCGGGCATAGAACGGTCTCTACTTCTTAAACCGCCTTCTACATGGGCAACTTTTATCCCAAGCTTTATGGCAGTCAAAGTAGCGGCAATTGTTGAATTTACGTCGCCCACTACCAATACTAAATCAGGTTTTACTTCGAGGCATACTTTTTCAAATTCTATCATTACCTTTGCAGTCTGTACTGAATGAGAGCCTGAGCCAACATTAAGATAATATTTGGGCTCGGGCATATTCAAATCTTGGAAAAAGGCAGCACTCATTTTATGGTCGTAGTGCTGACCGGTATGAACTATTATATGCTCAACCATATCGGAATATTTTTTAAAGGCTCTATCTATAGGAGCTACTTTCATAAAATTGGGTCTGGCACCAACTACGGAAATTACTTTTTTCATTATTTGCCATCTCCGAGCAATACAATATTAGCTCTGTCTTTAGCATTTTTGCAAGCGTTACGCGTATCTATCACTACTTTACTTTCCTTGGCTATCATCTCGAAGTCAAATATCGAGTGGTCAGTTGTAATTAACACAATATCGTATTTCTTTAGAGTAGTTTTATCTATCGTGTTAATAGATTTTATATCTTTACCGTTTAACTTAATTGACGGGATATAGGGGTCATAATACTCAATATTGGCAATGCCCTCAGTATCTAATAATTCGGCTACCTTTAGAGCAGGAGAATGGCGAAGGTCATTAACATCTCGCTTGAAAGCCATACCGAGAATTAATACTTTCGCCGAGCTAAGTGTAATCGGTTGCTTTGCGATTTCTTTAATTACCATATTAGTAACATAGAAAGGCATGTCTTCATTAATTTCTGCGGCAAGAGTAATAAAATTTGTTACAAAATCATACTCACGAGCCATCCAAGCCAAATAATACGGATCTATTAGAATACAATGCCCACCTATACCCGGTCCGGGATAGAAAGGCATAAAACCGAAAGGCTTTGTAGAGGCGGCATCAACCACTTCCCAGATATTAACGCCGATACGGTCGCATAATTGAGCTAATTCATTGACTAATGCAATATTGACACTACGAAAAATATTCTCTAATAGCTTTTCCATTTCAGCTATTGATGGAGAGCTTACGGGAACTATTTGTTCTACAGCAATATTTGTAACGGCACAAGCTAATTTAGTACAATTTTCGGTAACACCGCCGACTGCGATAGGAGTGTTTTTGGTATTCCATACTTTATTGCCTGGGTCTATTCTCTCCGGTGAAAATGCCAAGAAATAATCTATTCCGACTATTAAACCCGATTTGTCGATTATCGGCTTAACAAATTTCTCGGTAGTGCCGGGGAAAGTAGTGCTTTTTAGTATTATTATTTGTCCTGCTTTAATATTATTGCTAATATCTTCAGCAGCTTTAAGGATAAACGAGATATCGGGGTCTTTATTATCGGTAAAAGGCGTAGGGACGCAAATATAAATCGCATCGCACTTATTAAGCTCAGTAAAATCGTTAGTTGCCCTTAGCTTTTTATTTTCGACAAGTCTTTTAACTATAGAAGTATCAATATCTTCAATATAATTGTCGCCCGCATTAATCATTTCGGCTTTTCGACTGTCTATTTCAAATCCGATAGTATCTACTTGTTTATCGGCAAATTCGACTGCCAGAGGTAAACCAACATATCCCAAACCTATAACGCCAATTGTTATTTTTTTGGATTGAATACTATTTAATAATTCACTTATATCAACATTTAATTTCATATCTATTCACTCTATCTATGTTTTGTATATCGTGCAATAATTTCAAAATTCAAATCGAAAGTCATAAACAATGATTTAATAATATTTTCTATATTCACCATTCGATATAATATAAAAAAATACATATTATTGTTTCATTTTTATATCTTCTTCAAAGTTTTCTTTATAGTAGTTAAGATATTCGCCGTTACGGATATTCTCGTACCAAAGAGAATTATCTATATACCAGTCAACTGTCTTTTTGATTCCGTCGCTAAAGCTAACACTTGGGCTCCAGCCTAATTCTTTGCTGATTTTGCTGATGTCCATAGCGTAACGCAGGTCATGCCCGGGGCGGTCAGTTACAAATTCAATCAGAGAATTATCTTTTCCCATAATATGTAAAATATTATCAATTACTTGCAGATTAGTCATTTCTGAATTTCCACCGATATTATATACTTGTCCAAATTTCCCATTATTAAACACTTCCCAAATAGCCCTGCAATGGTCAGAGACGTATATCCAATCTCTTACGTTTAATCCTTTACCGTAAACAGGCAATTTCTTATCTTCCATAGCATTTAATATCATCAGCGGAATTAGCTTTTCAGGAAATTGATTAGGTCCGTAATTATTTGAGCATCGAGTTATCAAAACCGGCAGATCAAAAGTCTTATAATAGGACATTACAAAATGGTCTGCCGCTGCTTTAGATGCGGAATACGGTGAATTAGGCTTTACCAAAGAATCTTCCTTAAACGAACCTTTAGCTCCAAGAGAACCATAGACTTCATCGGTAGAAATCTGCAAGAATTTCTTAATACCATATTTTCTTGCGTTATCCAGCAGGCACAATGTACCGCCGACATTTGTATGTAAAAACGGAGTAGAATCAATTATTGAACGGTCAACATGCGACTCGGCGGCGAAATTTATAATTGCATCGATTTTATTCTCGATAATGATTCGCGAAACTAATTCCGAATCACAAATATCGCCTTTAATAAAGGAGTAGTTGGAATACCCGTCTATATCAATCAGATTATCCAAATTGCCGGAATAAGTCAGTAAATCCAAATTTATAATATCCAAATCTTTGGCATTTTTATCCAAAAGCAAATATTTTAAGAAATTACTGCCGATAAATCCTGCTCCTCCGGTTACTAATATATTTTTAATATTACTCTGCAATTGTCTTGTCCTTAATGATAATTTTATCGTTTCTCAATGCACTAATTGTCAGATAAGTCAAAGTAAACACTAATGATAATAAGAATGAAACAATAAAAGTCAGCTTTCTGCTTGGAGACTCACGAGTTAACGGAGGGAAAGCCCTATCTAATGCTTCGATTATGGGGACATCGCTTTGCTCTTGAATAGCTTCTTGATACTTCTGAGTTTCTAAGTATAAATTTACCTGCTCCAATATTTTTTTCTCTCTGATTAGCCCTGTATATTTTCTGAATAACTGAGGAACATTAGAGAGCTTAATCGAGAAATCTTCAGAACTTAAAAGACCCCCGTCTTGGACTCTTTTATACTGATTTCTCAAATTTTCGACAGCTAATTTATATGATTTAACAGATGGAGAGTTTGATTTGTATTCCATCTCTTTTAAGGCTAATTCCAATTCTGCTTTTTGTAATTCAGAACCCAAATCAACTGAAGATTCCAATATAGCTTTGGTCTGTTCATCTATTGCCAATACTTTATTTTTTGATTGGAAGTCCTCTAAAGCATTATCAACCGAATCGAGCTGATGCTTACGGTCGGCGAGAACTTTCTCTATATACATTCTTTTCTTTTTAGCTTTTGAATTATTTTTTTCGCGATTGATTTTATCTAAACCGTCAATAGCGGCATTAGCGATTTTCGACGCAAGTACAGCAGCTTTTCTACCATCTTGCCCTGTGGGAACATAGCCGGTATAGGCTTCAGATGCCAGTAGAATTAGTCCGCTTCGATTTACTTTAATCAGTAGAGTTCCAATTAGATAATCATACAAATATTCTTTATCCATATCTTTAAATTCAGGCTCATTATACAATTTCAAGGTATCGGCAATATATTTAGCAACTTGGCGGCTGGAGAGCATCTCACTGAATAACAGCACTTTATTGTCTGCTCCTAATCCTCCAATGGAAAGTCCACCCGACATATTTTGCAAAAAGGAAGATAACCCGCCACCGCTTGATGAATTATCCGGCGGAATAACTGAAGCATAAGCTACATATTTATGAGGTGTTATAAATGTATATACTATTGACAAACAAACAAAAACGGCCACTATTATACCAATAGGTTTGAAATTTAATTTATACAGCGTTATCAAATTTGACAAAGTCAATTCGATTTTATTTTCGGGCATTTTAAATAATTTCATTTTTCATCTTTCTTTTAGTTCAGTCTGACAAGCGTTATCACAACACCTAAAATTGTAATTAATTGGGTAGCGATGGTCAACGAAGTAGTGAATACTTCAAAGAAAGTAATATCGCTCTCGGGCGGAACTAAGATATAATCACCGGGTTCTAATATATAGTTTTTGGCTTTAGCAGAATACTGCTGTCCTTTTGGTTTTACAATTAGGGTAGCTCCTTCATCGGAACGAAAACCATAACCGCCGGCGAGCCTAATATAATCTTCATAAGTATAAGAACCGTTATATACAACGTTTCCGGGATTATTTACTCGCCCCTGAACATTTATAAAATTATTTACTTTAGGAACAAAAATCGAATCTTTATGAATTAGAAATATATTATCAACCGGATTATTCTCTTCCATTAGGGTAGCAAAATTTACAGCCATAATACCCTTGATTTCTGACTCACGAGCTTGGAAATAACGCTTTTCGTTTTCACTCATTTCCGAAGTCGGCATAGACCGTAATCTTTTCATTACTTGGTCTTCTTTATCTTTTTCGGCTTGACGAATCATAATAGTTTTTTCTATTGAAGCAGACTCAGTAAATCCGCCGGCTTTAGCTAAGACATCTTTAAGTTTATCTGTACCTTCGTTAATCGGATAAATCCCGGGATAAGTAACTTCTCCCTCTATAATAACAAATCTGTCGTTAGGCCAGTTTTTAACTTTACGCAGATATAATCTGTCACCGGATTTAAGAGGGAAATCACCGTCAAGCTTCTGCCCTGAAAATATTTTATCCCTCCATGAGCTAAGATTTAACACCTTAGAACTGAAATTTGATTCACCCTCTATAAAACTGACAAAATCTGTAGAATCTAAGAAAGCGGAGTTTAAAAATCCCTGTCCAAATTTAATAAGTGTAGAAAGCGAATCTCCCTCTACAAATTCAAATTTACCCGGTAGCGAGACTTCGCCCTCTATTCTTATAGTTTCGTTAGAGCTAACCGTTGATACAGAGATATAATCACCGCCCATTAGGGTAGGATTAGATGCTATATCACCATACATATAGTATTTCAATAAGTCAACGGGTATATTTATATTATCACGGATTATCATAATCTTGCGAAGTGATGCCTCTCGTAATAAACCGCCTGATTTCTCTATCGCTTCAGAAACTCTGTCAACGGCGGTAACCGGAACAATTGAAGGGTTTTTCACTGAGCCGCTGACAGTAACTTTAAATCTTCTGATTTCTGAAAGTACTATATATATTTCATCGGATTTATATATTTTTTTTGCTTTTTCAGTAATGATTTTCTCGGCTTCAGCTAATGTTTTATTCTTTAAATCGACTACTCCAATATCTGGAATGAATGCTCTGCCATCAGGAGATATTTTCACATCATTGCTAATATTTGTTGTAGTAAGGATTGAAATTTTTAATTTATCGCCGGGACCCAATATATACTTCATAGCATCAATTGGTTTTTCTATCAGTGGCTCTGTTTCTGAAGTCTGTTTCTCTTTACTCTTAGACAATGTATCACCTAAAACGACACTATTGCCTTTTTTAGCAGTACGATAAAACGGATTAACCACATCAGTCTGAGAAAAAACTTCTCCCAAACAAGCCAAAAGAAATACCAAAAGTGCTAATACTTTAATTCTCATATTCAATCTTTATTTCTTATATAATATTTATAAAACACAAAAATAATAAATTATTTTATTTATTTAGTCAGTATTTAGTTTACTAACCTCATTGACATAATTATAATTTTCATTTGAACCGGTTATAACCGCACAAGCTGAAGTAAAAGAAGCTTGATTATCCGAAGGAGTAAT
The DNA here is from genome assembly GCA_942493235.1 of uncultured bacterium. Taxonomy (GTDB): domain Bacteria; phylum Bacteroidota; class Ignavibacteria; order Kapaibacteriales; family UBA2268; genus ENR-C587. Next base: position 3,470,130 of record OW818676.1, read on the forward strand.
AATATAAAAATCTGTTTTTATACCGTCTGATAAATTTTCTGCTCCAAAGCTCATACACACACTATTTGATTTTTCTGCTATTTGATTAATTTTAGCTATCAATCCATCGGAAAGCTTTTCACGCTTTCTGTAAGATTGAGGTCCTTGAATCAGAGCGATAACAACTAAATCATTACTTCGAGCGACATCCGAAATATAATCTGCATCTGCATCATCAAAGCTATCATTGATAAAAATAGTGTCGCAGTCGTTAACAGTCATTGAACTAATAATTCTATTCAAACTTATTTGTGCTGACAGCTCTTGTTCGCCGATTAATACTCCTACATACAGAAAAGATTCTTCTTCTTTAATTGGTAAAAAAGAACTGTCGCCAACAGTCAATAATCCCTTTGTAGCAATTTCTAAAGATGTCTGCAAATGCAATTCCACATCATACGAATTATAAGTCTGCTCTTCGAAAAGATTCAGCTTGGTTTTATATTCAATTATTTTATTAAATGAGTTTTCAATTTCGTTAATATCATCTACATCTAAATTATCAAGTAAATATTTATATGAATTATTCGCATTTTCTGGCATCAGCAGTACATCAGCTCCGGCTTTAAATGATAAATATGCTAACTCGTCTTTATCATATTCACTGTGCATGGACTTCATATCTAAGGCATCGGTAACAACTAATCCCTGATAGTTAAGCTTTTCTTTAAGAAATTTTGTTATAATCGAATATGAAATGCTTGCCGGCAGATTAGATTCATCAAGAGATGGAACAATCAAATGCCCAACCATGATAGAACCAACCCCGAATTTAATTGCTGCAAAAAATGGTAATAATTCCAATTCAGTCAATTCACTTATGGATTTATTAATTATAGGCAGAGATATATGGGAATCAACATTAGTATCGCCATGCCCCGGAAAATGCTTTGCACATGCAAGCACATTAGCAGTTTGAGTGCCGATAATATAATTAGTTGCCATTGGAATCACACTCTCAAGGTTAGAACCAAATGAACGTAGAAATACAATCGGATTATCCGGATTTGAATTAATATCGACTACCGGAGCAAGGTTCCAAAGTATCCCACAGCTACGTGCCTCTTTAGCAATCATTTCGGCGATTATACGGGCATTAAGCGGATCTTTGGTATTTCCAACCGCCTCCGCTCTTGGCATTGACGTGCCGACTTTAAAACGCATATTTAAACCATGCTCCATATCAGCACAGAATAGCAATGGGATTTTAGCAAAAGAATGGAGTTTAGTAACTACGTCTCGAATTTTTACAGTGTCGGCATTTGTTCCGAATAAGCAGAACCCACCGACTCCGATTTCGGTAAGCCTTTTATAATATTCAAAATTATCATCAAATTCATCTATATCAAGTTTGGGAAAAATCAACTGAGCTATTTTTTCTCTATCGGGTATATTCTCTATTGCTACCATATAGTAATTTCCATTTTAATTAATAATTGAAAAATTATTATCAAATCGAGCTATTTTTTCTTTTACTTCTTGTGGAATTTCTTTTTTGGTTTTAGTAGCGAAATCAATATGCACCATAATTGATTTTGCCTTGACTATTATTTCGCCATCAGCATTTGTAATAATATTTTCAAATCCAATAGACGATTTTTTAATAAATTCGGTACGGGTATATATTGAGTACTCATCATTAAAAGAAATAGAGCTAAGGTAATCGGCTGTATTGTGGACTACCATAACCGGGAATTCCATCAGGAAATTACCCTTGAAATCAGGATACAAAATTGTCTTCATATACTCGGTTCTCGCCCATTCAAGCCAATATAAGTATTTGATATTATGCACTACATTAAAAGAGTCAACATCTTCGAATTTAACTAATGAATCAAGTCTAAAATTGAAACCGTCTATTTTACTATCACTCATTTATTTCTCCTTTATTATCTTTATCGTTGCCATAAAATAATTTATTCATTTTATTATAAAGCAGGCTGTGATTTTCAAAATACTTCTGTCTGTCTTCTTCCTTTTTACTTAGTGCGAATACTTTTAGAAGCTCCGCATCTTTGAGTAAAATATCACTGATTTCCATTATGGAGTCCATAAAAAGAATATCGGAATCTATTAGGACTACTTCTTGTTTAATTTTTTGGACATCGGCTTTAAGCGTCTCATTCAAATTCTGAACAGACTTAATTATGGTGCTTATTTCTTCTGCTCTCTCATTACGCGGGATGTCCCTCTCGATAAAGGTTAGCGATAAATACGAAAGATAAATATTCGATGAACCAAGCATAGCAAATGATTCTAATAATTTTTCTTTCTCTTTTGCCTGTTTATTCTGTGCATTAGCAAGATTTACAGACAAAATCAGTAAAGTTAAAACAAAAAGCATTCTTTTCATTATTTATTTCCTTTTTGAATTAAGCTCTTCTATTATATTTATTATTTTATTAGCCGAGTATTGAGTATTCTCTTTTGATATTTCAAGATGAAATACTGCTCTAAGTAGCTTATATCCAGCCGAACCTATTAATATGTCATTTTCTTTGCATATATTAATCAGCTCGACTATATCAATTTCAGGCTTTATTTTGAAAAAAACCATATTGGTTTCTACTGTATTGGTATTAATTTCAATATTTTCGGAATTTGATAATATAGAAGCAAATAATTTAGCATTAGCATGGTCTTCTTTCAGCCTATTAAAATTATTATCTAATGCGTATATACAGGCAGCCGCCAATAACCCGCTCTGCCTCATTGCACCGCCTAAAATTTTTCTAAATCTTTTGGCTTTGGCAATTTGCTCAATAGAACCGACTAATACCGAGCCAACCGGAGCCCCCATACCTTTAGACATACAAAGCGAAACGGTATCAAAATGCGAGCAATACTCTTTGATAGTAATCCCAGTTGCTACAGAAGCATTCCAGAGTCTGGCTCCGTCGCAGTGGAAAGCTATATTATTATTTTTTGCAATTCCAGATACTTCTTTGATATAGTCAAGATTAATAATTCTACCGCCGAGGAAATTATGAGTATTCTCTAAGCAAATCAATTTAGTTACCGGATAATGTAAATCAATCGGTCTGATAGCATTTTTTATTTCATTAATGTCCGGCATTCCGTCAGTAGAATTCAGAGATTTCATCATCACTCTCGAAATAATTGCCGGAGCACCGGCTTCATATTTAAAAATATGAGCTGACGACTCAAAAATTATCTCATCTCCGGAATTAGTATGCACTGCTATTGCGATTTGATTGCTCATAGTGCCGCTTGGCACAAATAAAGCAGCTTGCTTACCGCTTAGCTCACTCATTTTATCTTGTAATAAGTTGACTGTCGGGTCATCTCCCCAGACATCATCACCGACTAAGGCATTTGCAATTATATTTCGCATTTCTGCAGTCGGTTTGGTTACCGTATCACTTCTTAAATCTATCATAAGAATCTCTTTATTTTAGTAAATCAAGAATATTATAATCAAATAAAATCTCGGATAGATATGAACCACCCCACATCAAAAATCCGATACTCAAAGGAATACTGAAATTATCATCAATTTTAAGTACTCCCGATACTGCTTCGACCATAGAGCCGATGATAGCAGCAATAATTCCTACCGCATAATACTGCCAAGAGGCAGAAATCAACAAACCTATTACAATAATATCAATTATAGCAGTAGCCGCAAAGCTCGCAGTACCCTCTATACTCTTAGTGACGAACCATTTGTGTTTTCCGTATTTTTTCCCCATAAGTGCCGCAGCAGTATCGGAAATGATCAAAATTGAAAAACCACATACAACCACTAATTTCGGTAAAATAATTATACAAAGACAAGCGGAAATCATTACCCAAGTAGCACCGTTGAGTACGATCTCGTTCTTTAATTCGTGAGGACGCATAATCGGTCCGAACAGCTTACCGACAATATCGCGTAAAGGCTTGATTACCTTAATACTCATATCAACTGCAAAAAATGCCAAAGTAATAGGGAGCAATATCCATAGTGTAGTTGCTTTGTCTGAAAACGCGTAAAATATGGGAATTGATAATGAACAAATGTGTATTCCCTTGCGAATTAATTCCTGTTTGTAATCTTTTTCAATTTTTTTCTTCATAATTCAAATTATATTTATTAATTTCGTAAAACTAAGGATTATAAAAATAACAAAAAAGAAATGAAAATTTTAACAATAAATGCACCTGCGAAAGTAAATTTAGGACTTGAGGTCCTTAATAAGCGTTTAGATGGATACCATAATATCAATTCAGTCTTTACGAGAGTCCCTATATTTGACACTCTAACTATTAGTAATTCCAACGATATATGCGTCGATTGCGATACCGACCTTGGCATTGCAATGGAGGATAATTTAGTCTATCAAGCTATAATAAAATTTTTTGATGCCGTCGGTATTGAAGAAGGTGTAAATATAAAAATCAAAAAAAATATTCCTGCCGGCTCCGGACTTGGCGGCGGAAGTTCCGATGCCGCTTATACACTTTTGGGATTAACTAATCTATTTTCCAAAACAATAGCTCATGGATTATTATTCGAGATGGCGGCTGATTTAGGCTCCGATGTACCATTTTTTCTAAAAGAAGGTTCGGCTATTGTTAGCGAAAGGGGTGAACGACTGGAGCATTTCAACTTTACCCTTCCCTTCTGGGTACAAATAGTTTATCCAAATAAACATTTTTCTACAGCTAAGGCATATTTTGACCTTAACAGACAATACGAAACCAAAGAGCCGACTGATTTCAAAAAATATATTAAGTTTTTAAATACTTATCCCGATCTGTACAGACAAATTTTCCGAAACGATTTTGAATATCCTTCAATGGATAGTTTTGAAGAGATAATATTTATCAAAAAAACTATGTATTCCGCCGGAGCATTCTTTGCATTAATGACCGGTACGGGTTCGGCTGTTTATGCACTATATCAAAACCCTGAAGATATTCAAAAGACAAAAAAGTTTTTTGATAAATACCAAGTTTTTATTGGCAAGTTTTAGATATATTCCGTGAATTCTAAATAATGATATAAATCCTTAGATCATAGTAATATTTGAATAAATGTAGTTTATATTAGATTATTCTCTTTATAAGAGACATTTGTCATCAACGGGTGGCTTTAGCAGTGGCACTTGGAGATTTGTTATTTCTATCCCCGATACATATCAAAAAGAGCACTCCCAGATACCTCTGAAAGTGCTCTTTTATTATTTTTCGTAAAAAATTTATCAGCTGTTCATGGACATTATGAATTCACGATTAGTTTTTGTACCTTTCATTCTGTCTTGCAAGAAGAGCATAGCATCTACTGATTGTAAATCGCCAAGCACTTTGCGGAGCACCCAAATTCTGTTAAGCTCTTGCTGCTCGAGCAATAATTCTTCTCTACGAGTACCGGAGCGATTAACTTCGATAGCAGGGAAGATACGGCGTTCAGCCAAACGGCGGTCAAGAACTAATTCCATATTACCGGTACCTTTGAACTCCTCAAAAATTACTTCGTCCATACGGCTACCTGTTTCAATTAGAGCAGTAGCGATAATAGTAAGGGAGCCGCCTTCTTCTACGTTACGAGCGGCACCGAAGAATCTTTTCGGTTTATGAAGTGCGTTTGCATCGACACCGCCGGATAAAATCTTACCTGAGTGAGGGACAACCGTATTATGAGCTCTTGCTAAACGAGTAATGGAGTCTAATAATATAACTACATCCATTTTAGCTTCAACGAGTCTTTTAGCTTTTTCAAGTACCATTTCGGCAACTTGAACGTGTCTCTCGGGTGGCTCGTCAAAAGTAGAAGATATAACTTCTGCTTTAACGGAGCGTTGCATATCGGTAACCTCTTCCGGACGCTCATCAATCAAAAGAACGATTAATTTGGCTTCGGGATGATTACGAGTAATGCTATTGGCTACTTCTTGTAACAGAATTGTTTTACCTGATTTAGGAGGAGAAACGATAAGCCCTCTTTGTCCTTTACCAATCGGACAAAGCATATCTACTATTCTCATTGAATATTGGCTCGGGCTGATTTCTAATTTCAATTTAGAATTAGGGTATAGCGGAGTCAAATTGTCAAATATTGTTCTATCTCTTATATATTCAGGGTCTAAATAGTTTACTGTTTCTACTTTTAGCAAAGCATAAAATCGCTCGGCTTCTTTAGGTGGTCTAACTTGCCCTTTTACCGTATCTCCGGTGCGAAGCATAAATCTTTTGATTTGAGATGGAGAGACATATATGTCGTCGGCAGAAGGTAAGTAATTATAATCTGCAGAGCGTAAGAAGCCGTATCCGTCAGGCAATACTTCTAATACGCCCCCACTGGTAATTAACCCTTCCATTTGTTGTTCTTTGGGCTGAGTATTAGCTTGAGCTTCTACAATTTTCAGAATCAGCTCTTGCTTTTTCAGACCGGAAAGATTAGTAATGCCTAAGTTTTTTGCCATAGCAGTCAAATCGGCAATTTTTCTGCCTTTTAAATCTGCTATATCAATAACTTGTTTTTCAGAATTGTTTGAATCTTGAGCCATGTTAGCCTTTCGATAGAAATGTATTAAGAATTATTATAGTTAATTATCAATTTTCGGGAGATGTCAGCATATATCAAACAAAGACTAAGAAATAGACTTATACCCAATTTACATTTTAATCGCCACACAAATAACACCGCTATTTTCACAAAACAAATAATTACCGAAATTGAGTATTAGAGATTTGTTTATTGATTCCAAATTATATTGATTTCTCAATGTGAATACGTCGGTGTGTATTCCCAATACAAAAATAATATTATTATTTATGATATGCAAGAAATATTTCAAATATTGGAAATATTCTTATCTTGAGCTGGTTACAAAATCACATAATTACAATTCCCCATCCATTCAACCTAATACTATATCACCTGAATGCAAGCACTTTAATTATTTGTGCCTATTGCAAAACAGCATAATTTTTAGTTCCCATCTCTTCAACCCAATATTAATTTCCACTACTATTCAACGCAGGACTGTCTATATTTTACAAATTTGCCAAGTCGGCTTTCTGAGTGATACGGGAATTCCGATATTATCAACATTTAGCTATATGGTTTTCTTCACTTCGTACTAACGAATTTTTAATAATTATTCCAACAGAGATACATCATTGTTATTTATTCTGTCGGATATATTATTCTTAATACTGTATTCTATGTTGATTAAATAAATGGAAATTATCAACATAATGGCTGTTTCTTTAGTCATAAATAAACCACTTGCAAATGACGCAATTGTTCCCACTAATATACCGGACAATCCGATAAAATAGTAAAACCTATAATAATTTGTTTTATTAATAATTATTTTTTTTATAGAAACTGCAAAATAATAAATCAAAAACAGAATAAATAAAATAGTAGTAGGTATTCCGACATTATATGCTAGTAATAAATAGCTATTATGCGTATATGCCTTGCGTATAGTGCATTTTTGTATTATATCGTAATATGAAAAATCAGTAGCAATTCCATTGCCTGCCAAAGGATTTTCTATTATTTTTTCTATTACAGCATCATATTCATATATTCTCGTTAGAACCGATGGGTCTGCGGTTCCCTTTGTAGATGATGTAAATTTATTATTCATCAACTTAATATATGTATTCAGATTAGAGCTAAAAGCAATAGAAGCTACAAAATATAATAATCCGACCGAAGTAAATACTATAAATATATAATGGATTTTCTGCTTTCTATTCAATATAAAATAAGTAAGGATAGCAAGAAAAAGGGATATTATCCACATAGTTCTGGCAAAAGTAGTAATTATAGTAGTTAGGCACAAGATTGAAGTTGAAATTGCAATTAACTTATAAATCCATTTGTCATTTTTAAAAAACCAGACTATACCTAAAATAATACCAAAAACCAAATATGTAATATTACTACGTAATGAAATCATCACTTGGTACATATAAATTGCTGACGACATAGACTGCTTATAGAAATAAATTTGATAGAGCGAGATTGCCAGCAGGGAAAAACAAGTTAAAAGTATAAAAGTATTTATTTGCTTTTCTGTTTTTATATAGTGCCTAATCGGAAAATATAAAAAATATAAAAAATAAACCAAATACTCTCTTAACCATTCAAATAAATCAGTTGAATTGATAATAGCAATAATTATATTTAATGCTGCAAATGATATGAATAATATATAAAAAAAATCGCCCGGATTTTTGATTACCTTTTCTCTTTTTATCAATACCATACTAACTAACCAAATAATAATACCCGGAATAATAAAAGCATAAGGTATTATCTTCTGAGGTCCCATTTCTTCACCTCGAGAAATTAGGAATATTGGCGAAGCTACCAATATTGTATATATCCACACTACCGGATTTTTAAAGAAAATATATACGCCAAGTAATCCTATCGGTAAAGCTAAAAAAACATAAAAGTACTCATTAACATCAAAAAATAATGTTAAAACGAAAGTAATTAAACTAATAAAAATCAAGCCTAAAATATATGATACTTTGAAATCTTTTAGTAGATTATTATGATTAATATTCGCTGTTTTTGAATTCAATTCTAACACCTAAATTAAATCTTTAACTGATTTATATTTACGATGAAACACTTTGATTCCGTAAATCAATAATACAAACAATACAGCTGTAAAAAATGAGCCAATAGTAAAACCGGCAACTATAAGACTACGCTTAGGTTTAATTTTTTTATCAGGGGCAATAGCCGCATCAACAACAACTAAATTTTTCAAATTTCTATTTTGATTTAGTCTGGAATCTTCCAATGTAGGAATTAGAAATGCCTTTACTTTTGTCATCGCTTCATATTGAGCATAATAAGAAAGAAAATCTATTCCCTTGGCAGCTGCATCACTCATTGAAAAATTACCAGCGAGCCCGGGTTTATTCTCGGCATTGGCAAGCTTAGATTTTAGGGAATTTACCAAGCTTTTTTGATTTTGAGTCATATAATCGGAGTCTCCGTATTTATTACTCATCATATCTAATAATATTTCTTGCTGCATCAATTCACTTTTGATTTCCGAAATTGATTTTACATAAGCAGTAGCTTGATCTTCGGGAGAGATTATTCCGTATTTATTTGATAATCGAGCTATAGTAGCTCCAAGATTTGCTAAAATCGAGTCAATATGTAGAATTCTTTTCTCTAAATATTTTACATTGAAATCGGTCTCTTCTTTATATATAATTTCTGATAATCGATTTGAATAATATATATAATCATTAGCCATATTTGCGGCTTTAAGTGGATCTTTATCAATTACAGTGATTAAATAATTGCCTTCTGCCTCTAATGAAATATCAATATTTTCTGTAAAAGCTTTTCTTATATCAGAGAATTTTGCCTTTTCCATTTCATAAGATTTGACAATATCATACTTTTTGATAAGACTATCAATAACAAATCTACTATTTAGTATTACCATAAAGGAATATTGGTCAGAAGTACCGGCTTTCCCGCCTAATTTCGATAAGCCTAATTCTTTTAGTGTTGAGCTTACTCCGCTTAATGCACCTTCAAATGCTGACCCCGAGCTTTTCGGGGGTACTACATTGACTATAGCGGCATACCAATTCGGCATATTCAATGAATAAAAAATCGATGCTATTGAGGCAAGTATAGTAGCGATTATAATAAACCACTTACTCTTTAATATCACGGCATACATTATAAACCCTGAGAATTCTATTTCTTTTTCTTGCTTATTTACAGCTGTTTCTTCCATTTTATTCTTCCATCTATTAAAAAAGAATTTAAAATTACGAAATTATATCTTAATAATATATCTTTGTTTTATTTGTCTTTGCTTTCAATACATAAACAGGGCTATCGGCATAATAATAATATTTACTATATCAAATATCAATATAACCATATTAAATATAACTATATCAAATATCAAAAATCTACAATTTGTCTTCAACCCGATTTTTTAGCATTGAAGTCCGGTATGGCTTCGTTTGTAATATTTTAAAATAAATAATAAAAATATTAATTATTCAAAAAATTGCTCATTTCAAATGTTACTACATAGCATATTTATATTTACTCAAATAGTTATCATTATTAAGTAACAGCCTATCTTTCAAAAATACTTTAGTAAAGTCAGCTACTGCCTTTTTGTTTGATTCGACATATTTCGTGAATTCATCTGTGCTACCTTCTTTGAACATCATATAATTATAAGTTTTAAAAACTCCTTTATTTCGAAGATTTATCCATAAATCTGTCATGGGGTTTTTATATATTCTATTATACTCTGATATTTGCCAATACTCGACAAATTTATCTCTTACCAAATGCAGAAATTCCAAAGTATTTTCAAATTTATGCCTTTTAGTAACAGAGTTTAAGGCATATTTCATAGTTTTCTGGTAAGCCACTTCAATAGGAATTATCAATGAATCATTAAAATTGCCGAAAATATAAGTAAACGAAGGATTATACCCCATACTATCGGGTTTTCCGAAAGACTCAAAATATGTATTAAAGACAGTTAGCGAAATTTCTGTGCTGCGTTGTTCATTGAGCGATAAATTTAAATAAATTTCACCATAGATAACTGACCAAAATTTAGCAGCCAGTTCTGCATAAAATACTGATAATGGATAATAATTATTAGCATAATCAGGCTGCACCATTATTCCCTTTTCCCATAGCTCGATAGCTTCGTCTTTATGACCTAATGAAATTTTTATATAAGCCAATTCAGAATGCAGCATTCCTGACTCGGGATATTTAGCTAATGCCTTGGTAAATAAAGTATCGGCATTTTCAGGCTCGCCATATTGATTATAACAATTACCAAGAGTCTGGTATATTTTTGGGTCTTCATATCCACATTTTATCAAAGAATCTAAGATAAAAGCCGAGTACTTGATTCTTTTTTTGAAAAAGAAAGCGACGGCTCTTTCATATTGCAAAACATAGTTTTTCTGATAAACTTTAGCAGTAGAGTCAAGTAAATTAATAGCCGCATCATACTCTTCATTGCTCATAAGATTTTTTGCTTTATTGATTATCTCATTCTGTGCTGTTTGATTACTATCATGATTAATTTCGGTTTGTGCAAATAGCAAACTTAGATTTGCAAAAGAAAATATGTAAATAAAAAGCATTATTTTTTTCATATTCTAATCTTTTATTGTTAAATTGAACATTTAGTATTTACAAAAATAGTTTTTTTTTTCAAATAAAAAATAAATTTGTTTATTTGTCTATATTATAGGTACTTATGGCATCATTAATAAAAAATATAAGTTCTTTGGTTACAATGGATGGAAATAATATCCATTATCGTACATCAACAGAAATGCAAAACATATCGGAAATTAAAAATGGAGCAGTTTTATTCTCTGATAAAATTGAATGGACAGGCACTACCGAGGAAGCGGAAAAATTAATCAGTCAGGGCAAAATCAATCCTAATGAAATTATTGATTTCACAGGGAAAACCGTTCTTCCAGGATTTGTAGATTCGCATACTCATTTAGTATTCGGAGGCGACCGTTCGGGCGATTTCGGAAAAAGATTACGTGGATATACTTATCAGCAGATAGCTGCCGAAGGCGGTGGAATACAGACTACTGTTAAAGGTACAAGGCTGGCATCAATTGACTCAATAGTCGAGCAAGCAGAGAAATTAGCTCTTAGTGCTATTAAACACGGTACTACAGCTATGGAAATCAAATCTGGTTACGGGCTTAGCCTTGAGTCTGAAATTAAGCTTTTAGAAGCTATAAAAATATTAAAAGAAAAATTGCCTATTCATATTTCTACTACATTTCTTGGTGCACATGATTTCCCTATAGAATATCAGAACGATAGAGATAAATATGTAGATTTGATATGTAATGAAATGCTTCCCTATATTGCAAGCCATGGGCTCGCCGAATATTGCGACGCTTTTGTTGACAAAGGCTATTATACAATCGAGCAAGGAGCAAAGATTTTTAACAAAGCCAAAGAGCTTGGATTTAAAATAAGAACTCATGCAGACGAACTTGCTGACGTTCAAGCAGCAAAAATGGCAAGCCAAGTAGGTGCTAAATCAGCTGACCATTTATTATTTATTTCCGATGAAGGAATTTCTGCTCTGAAAGAATCCGGTACTGTGGCTACTTTACTTCCCGGCACAGCATACTTTATTAGAATGCCTTATGCACCGGCTCGTAAAATAATTGATGCAGGAGTGATAACAGCTCTTGCCAGCGACTGTAACCCCGGCTCTTGCTTTACAGAAAATATGCAGCTAATTATGTCTTTTGCCGTTATTAACATGTATATGACCGCCGAAGAAGCATTAACTGCCGCAACTATTAATCCGGCATATTCCTTGGGGATTTCAGATACTCACGGCAGTTTGAGTGTCGGTAAAAATGCAAATTTTATTGTTGCCGATACTCACTCTTACTTGAATTTGTTTTATCATTTCGGTATAAACAACATAAGTCAAGTGTGGGTTAATGGTAAAAAAATTGTATAGTTGACATTAAAAAATGAAACAAAAATTTAAATTAAACGTATGAGTGAATGGAGAAGTCCGTACTTTTCATTTTTGGATTTCTTTTTAAAGTCAGGGTATATATATAAACATGTATTGTTTTTTTAGAAATAAATTGGATTTAATATGGTAAAACACATAGTAATGTGGAGATTACTTGATTATGCAGATGAACATTCTAAAGAGCATAATAAAATTGTTCTTAAAGAAAAATTATTAGAATTAGGTAATAGCATCCCTCAAGTCAAATCAATTGAAGTTAAATTTGATATTAAAGAAAATTCTTCAAAGAATTATGATGTCTGCTTAATTGCAGATTTCGACCGTATCGCTGATTTAATAGAGTATCAAGAACATACCGAACATTTAAAAGTAATTGAGTTTGTCAAAAAAATAAGACAAGACAGAGCTTGCATAGATTACGAGTATTAATTTTATTTTTTTAATTTTTAAAAAGGTTTTTTTATGAAGAAAATATTTTTTGTATTATCAATGTTCTTAGTTGCTATTTCGATAAATGCACAAGATTTACCGAAAATAGAGTATAAGAGCTTATCTGATAAAATGCCATTCGACCCAAATGTAAAAATTGGTCAACTGCCCAATGGTATTAAGTATTATATCAGAGCTAATTCCAAACCGGAAAATAGAGCTTATTTACAAATAGTTGTCAAAGCCGGCTCTATTGATGAAGATGATGACCAAAAAGGTTTAGCTCACTTTATCGAACACATGTGCTTTAATGGAACTAAAAATTTCCCAAAAAACGATTTAGTAAAATATTTAGAATCAACCGGTATGCGATTTGGTGCCGATTTGAATGCAAACACATCATTCGACAGAACATATTACCTATTGCAAGTACCTACTGATAACGCCGAGACTTTTGAAAAAGGTTTCCAAGTGTTACAGGACTGGGCTTCAAATGTTAGCTTTGACCCCGAAGAATTAGAAAAAGAACGCCGTGTAATATTAGAAGAATGGCGTTTATATCGCGGAGCTCAAGAGAGAATTATGAAACAGCACTATCCTTACTTTTTCTTTGGTTCAAAATACGCTGATAGAGATGTAATCGGCGATACTGCCGTAATTATGCATGCTCCGAGAGAGACTTTCCTAAGATATTATAAAGACTGGTATAGACCAAACCTAATGTCAGTTATTTTAGTTGGTGATTTTGACCAAGCTAAAGCCGAGCAATTATTGATGAAATATTTTGCTCCTCTTAAAAATCCCGACAAGCCAAGAGCAAAAGAAATCGTAAAAGTACCTATTCATAATGATGCAAAAGTATCTATCGCAACTGATAAAGAAATGCCATATTCAATGGTTCAAATGATTTTCAAAAAAAATGCTATCATTGAAGGCGATTTTGCTTCATACAGAAGTGGTATTCTTGCTCGTTTATCTTCTACTATGCTCAACATGCGTATGCAGGAATTAACTCGCAAAGCTAATCCTCCTTACTTTACTGCCGGTGGCGGATATGATAATGACTTTATGGGCGGTCTCGGTTCATTTAGTTTATTTACTATTCCAAAAGCAGAAGACGTAAACGGCGGTATTAAAGCTACTTTAGAAGAAGCTTTCAGAGCTGCTCAGCACGGATTTACTTCTACTGAATTAGAAAGAGCTAAAACTTCAATGCTAAAAGGCATGGAAAAAGCTTATGCCGAAAGAGATAAATCAGAATCCGAAGATTATGCTGATGAATATATGCGTAACTTTATGTTTGGCGAAGGTATGCCGGGCATAGCTTATGAATATGCTTTTTACCAAAAAGAATTACCAAATATCAAGCTTGAAGAAATCAATTCTTTAACTAAAGGTTATTTAGAAAACAAAGGCTTGGTAATTGCCGTTTCTATGCCTGAAAAAGAAGGATCAGTCCCTCCAACCAAAGAAAGCATTCTTCAAGTATATAATGAAACAGCAAATGCAAAATACGATGCTTATATTGACAAAACTACTGACGAGCCATTAGTAAAAACTAAACCGGTAGCCGGATCAATCAAATCAACAAAAGCTATTCCTTCTATCGATGCTAAAGAGTTGACTTTATCAAACGGTGCTAAAGTAATTTACAAAAAAACTGATTTTAAAAATGATGAAGTAATTTTCCAAGCATTTAGCTTAGGCGGACTTTCATTAGCTAAAACCGAAGATATATATACTGCTGCATCAACTACTGAAATTATTGGCAATAGCGGTCTCGGTAAATTTGACGAAACTACTTTAGGCAAAATGCTACAAGGTAAAATTGCCAGAGTGTATCCATTTATTAACGACCTATATGAAGGCTTCGGCGGTTCTTATGCACCTGTTGACATGGAAACTTTCTTCCAAATATTATATTCTAACTTTACTCAACCGAGAAAAGATGAAGAAGCATTTAAATCATATATTACTACTTCAAAAGATATGCTTGAAACTTCTAAAAAAGACCCTTCAGGTACTTTTAGAGATTCAATTTCTTATGTAATGGCTAATTACAACAAACGTGAAAAACCATTGGAAGTAGCTGATTTTGACAAAGTTAACTTAGATAAAGCATTCCAATTCTTTAAAGAAAGATTTAATAATGCCGGCGACTTTACTTTCGTTTTTGTCGGCAATATTGACGAAGCAAAATTCATTGATATGGTTAATACTTATATCGCTTCATTACCTACTAATAACAGCAAAGAAAACTTTATCGACCACAAAATCAATCCTCCTAAAGGACACACTACCAAGTATGTCTATAAAGGCGTTGATGATAAAGCATCTGTTTCTTTGAAATTCTTCGGAGATTATAAATATAATACCGATAACAACTTTAAACTAAAATCACTTATCGAATATTTTAATATTAAATTAATTGAAACTATTCGCGAAGATAAAAGCGGTGTTTACGGTATCGGTGCAAGACCTTCTATGAATAAATATCCGACTGAAGATTATATGATTTCTGTTGGCTTTGGTACTGAACCAGCTCGCGTTGACGAATTAATTAAAGCTGTTGAAAGTATGATGGAAAGTTTCAAAAAAACTCCTCCTACTAAAGAAGACCTTGAAAAAGTAAAAGAAATTCAAAAGAAAGAATTAGAGAAAAACTATAAAGAAAACAATTTCTGGTTAGGCGTTATATTTAACTCTTATTTCAATGGAATTGACCCTAACTATATGAACGAAAGAATGAAACAAATCGAAAAACTTACAGTAAAAGATATTCAAGATGCTGCTAAGAAATATTTCGTAACTAAAAACTACGCTAAATTCATTCTCTATCCGGAAAACTACAAAAAATAACAATTTTGTGGTTCTTTAAAATCAAAAATCCCGTTGTTAATATAATAGCAGCGGGATTTTTTTGCATATACCTCATTAAACATACTTTATTGCCCTAATAATCGCCCACAGAAACAAATCACGCTATTAGCCTAATCTTTTTACCACACAAAAGCAGAATATCAGCAGAAACGATTTATATCATTATCTACTTACTATGAGACATTTGGTATAGAGGCTGTATAAAAATTTAAGTTTTGATATTTGCAATACTCGAATTAATTCACAGACAATGTTATACGCCCTGACGATTAACCGTCAGGTTGATGTGTACTTAATACCTGTTTCAAATACTTGCACTACACAATTCAACTCCACGCTTCGGAGGCTGTAAAAACCTTTGTTTACACCGTTTTTCGACTAATAATAATTAGTCAATGTCTCTGATGAGACTATTCCAATACTAAAACATTGGATTTAATGGAATATAAATTAAAAGCATAGGCTTATTTAGCAGGCTTTAATTAATTATTTCAATAAAATACAATATCAAATAACTCCGATAATACCATTTGTTCAATATATACCAAAAATAATTGCTATATATCGTATTTACAAAAAAAAATTGAAATAATATTTTATTTCTTTTTGTAATAATAAAAGAGTTTTGTAAATTTGCGTTCTTGAAAAGAAAACAATAACAGATTTATTTATAATATTAGCAGGACTAATATGACAAAAGCAGATATCGTAGATGAAATTTCAAAAGCAACAGGTTTGACAAAAATCGAAACTAAAGCCGTTGTAGATGGTGTATTCTCAAGTATAATTAGCGCTATTTCAGGCGGTAAGAGAATTGAATTACGTGGATTCGGTGTGTTTAAACACAAAAGCCGTAAACCGAGAATGGCTCGTAACCCTAAATCAGGCGAATTAGTACCGCTTGAAAAACGTTATGTTCCGGTATTTAAGCCATCACCGGAGTTTTTACATAAAGTAAATGAAGCTTTAAAGAATCAGTCAGAAGCTGAATAATTCTTTCGTTGGGGAGTTCCCCGTATCACTCTAAATAATGATTTTATAATTTTTAACAAAGGGGACATTATGCCTTGCGGAAAAAAAAGAAAACGCCATAAAATGTCAACGCACAAGAGAAAGAAAAGACTGCGTAAAAATAGACATAAAAAGAGGAAATAAATAGATTTTGAAAAGTCCTTTTTAATTAAACGATTTTTCAAGTAAAGTCTATAATTATTCCGAGAGAAAAATTAAACCTAACAAGTGCTTGCACCTGTTAGGTTTTTTAATAAATGCTTTAAATCTGTTGCAAAACTATATAATTTTCAATTCCCCTTTATTCAACCCTACGGTTATCAGTAGGGTTGAATAAGTACTTAGAAGTATGACAATCTTTAATAAATTAACAGCAAATCAATATTGCGACTTATGCAACAGATTTGCTTAACTTTACGCTTCGGCTGTCTTTAATACTACTAACTCAGAATTTCTGT
The DNA here is from genome assembly GCA_942493235.1 of uncultured bacterium. Lineage (GTDB taxonomy): Bacteria > Bacteroidota > Ignavibacteria > Kapaibacteriales > UBA2268 > ENR-C587. Next base: position 3,487,471 of record OW818676.1, read on the forward strand.
TATAAATCAAATCATAGAAATATTCATCATTTTTAAGCTCGTCATCATTAAAAATCTTCACGTCGAGTAGCTTATCGATTTTGTACCCTATTCTCTTATAAAGACGTTCTCTAAGGCTTAAATTCCATCCCTCAAACCATGCTTTAAGTTCGATTCTTTGCAATTCAGTACCTTCATAAAGCAGAAGCAAATCAATGTCTGACTTATGGGTCGATGTTCTTCGAGCAACAGAACCGGTAAGGTAAAATGCTTTTAATGAAAATCGCTCCATGTCTAAATCAACTGCTATCATTTCGGCTATTCTCAATCTGATGTGCCAAGGTTCTTCGGCTGTTACTTCTAACTGATCGGAAAACTCATTTTTATACCTGCTATTAGTAAATGGTGAAGTTAGAAATGCAATTGCCTGTTCTTCGTCTGCATTCATCAATATTCTTAGGATTGAGCCATTAGAGCTTTCGCTAACATTAATCACTTTAATGGCAGAGCTAATTTCCGAATATTCAGGAACTAATCTTTCTAAAATATTCTCCGAATTATTTATAAAATCAAAATTAAAAAAGGCAGACTTATCTTCGGGATAAAGCGGGATATATTTAATATCGCTTTCTACTAAGTCTTGAAAAAAATGAGTACCAAATGATAAATCCGGTTTATATTGTCCTTTGCTCATAGCCATTTCAATCAGGATTGATGTATTATTTATATCAGAATATGATACATTTACTCCCAATTTAATATCGCCACGGCTGCCCCACCTGCCGGGACCCATCAATATAAAATTCTGTTTCGGCAGTAGTGAATTCAATTTACTAACTGCTCTGCCGACTAATTTCATAGCTTCTAAGGTAGGTAATTCCGAATATTTAATCGGGTCAACATATACTATATAATTAATATCAGGGATTTTTCCGTTGGATATAAATTTATTAGCCGTAAAAAATATATCTTTTTGTGGTATATCGTTAGGAATCATAGCTCCTTTGCTTTCCTGAGCAGAGCTTTGAGGACGGCACTGAAGTAGGTAGAAGTTTTTTCCGTCAGAAGCAAATTCAATATCTACCGGTGTTGATAATTCCGCCTCTAATACTTTTAATATTTTATTTATCTTTTTTACGGTTGTAGTTCTCGAAATTAAATTATCGAAAGTGGGAACAATATCGTCTGTTCGAGTATTAATTCCCAAGCCCACCGGTTTCTCAAGATGCTTTTCTTTTATTATTGAAAACACATCATTAATCAGAGGGAAAGTACCGCCTACTTCCTTAATCACTTCTTCAATAGTAGCAGTTTCAAATTTATTGGATTCTAAATTCAGCACATCAATATACTTCTGGCTGTACATCAGAGCTTCATCAAATGCATTATTTAATCTTAAATCGGGTTTAGCCGGTGCAAACAGAGTCGGGAAATCATTACCGCATCTATCCACCGAACGTGTTCCCAAGCCTGTAACCATTCTCACTAATCCGTCCTCTCTTTTAATACGGGGCGACCAGCGGAATTCATTTGAGCTGAAAGCCACACCCGAGAAAGCCGGGAAAAAGTATTTACCGACTTTAGTGCCGACTACTTCTTGAATCATAATTCCCATCTCTTCATTGAAATCAAGCAGTCCTCTCTCGATTCTGTAGCCGATAGCATCCGGGCTGAAAGTAGAAGAATAGACTTCGGCAATTGCATCGGTCAGGGCATCAAGCCTCTGCTGTTTTGACCCTTGATTACATAGAAACAAGCTCTTATATTTACCGGCAAAAGCTGCCCCCAGCCTATCTTCAAGTAGTGAAGAACTGCGGACAATTATCGGATTTTCTCCAAAATCATCTAAAGCACGCGATAAACCATTTATTACATCGGGCGAAAATTGAGAGTTTTTAAATACTTGAACTATATGATGATATTCCTTGCGTACATCTTCTATATCCTTATATTTCTGCTCAATTACATCTTCCAAATTATTATAATACATAAAATTTACAGTACCGTCTGAAGTAATATGCCAAGTTTTCGGCATTTTAATATCAGCAAATAGCTCTTTATTCTCAACATCTTGCTTTATAATTTTTAATGCTAAAAATACTCCTGCACTTTTGCCACCTACTTTACCATGGCTTTCGGGATGGTAAATTGTCTTACCCAATAATTCATAGAAATCATTAAATTCAAAAAATCCTTTTGCTATATTTATAAACTCAAGCTGGTCTGTAAGAAATCTACGAATTAAAGAGACTATTATTCCTCTACCGGTTGCCGATTTAGTAAGGTCGTAGCCATACCCCGAATAATGATAGCGGTGAATTGCGTCCGAAATATCAGCTATTCGAGTATTTTGATTAGCTAATACTTTAAGTAGATTATTCAATTTTTCTTCGTTTAGCCATTTCTGAATCATCATGGAAATTTCTATGACCGATACGTGCTCACTAGCAAAAGCAAATATTTCTTCTCCAAGCGAAAAAGAATTCTCTAATACTTGCTTTTTGGAAGGAGTATTGTTTTCTGTCATTATTGAGGCTTCATTGCCAATTGAACCCAAACGCAGGAATAATTCTTTTGCTTGGTTAATACCTTTGGTATATAAGTGATTAACCATCTTGCGAGATATTACCGAAAATTGATATGGGTCAGATTTTTTTATAAATCCGAGCATAAGGGTTAGCTCTTCTTTTTCGCTGTTATCAGATTTAAAATTCAGACTATCTGCCATAGTTGCTCCTAATAATAAATTCTTTGAAATATACGAAATAGAATAGATTTTCGTTTTAAATTATTTTTATACGGTACTTAATGAACAGAATCAATAGAGAATCCCGAACCATTGCATTGATGATAAGGATATATTGCCATAGCCAGCATCATAGCAGTAGTGAACTATGCGATGAATGCTTCGAATTGAAGAACTATGCTATCAATAAACTATCAAAATGTAAATTCGCTAATGATAAACCTAACTGCAATCAATGCCCTATTCATTGCTACCAAAATATTTATAGAGAGAAAATCAAAACAGTAATGAGATATTCAGGTCCCAAAATGCTTTATAAACACCAATATTATGCAATAATGCACCTTTTAGATAAATTAAAAAAATAAATCTTTGCCCAAATCGCACTTTTTACGAAATATTTCACTAAATCGCATAATAATTTTTTTCATTTAACGTCAAAAAATACGGACGATTTAAATAGTAATTTATAGAGTGTATGAGTTTAAATATACGAGTTTTCAATAACAGTGATGTTGCAAGATTGCCGATTAAAAAAGTTATATCGGTAATATCAAATGTATTTAAAGGTGAGGGAATCGACACTGCCAATGTTAATCTAATCTATATTAACAGTACTGATATGGCAGAATTAAACGAGAAGTATTTAAGTCACGAAGGCGATACGGACGTTATTACTTTCCCTTTAGAAGACGATACTATTGATGGCGAAGTTTACATCTGCCCTCAAGTAGCGAAAGAGCAATCCTTTGAATATAAAGTCAGTATGGAAAATGAGATATTAAGGCTCTCTGCTCACGGTGCATTACATCTATGCGGATATAATGACAGCACAGCCGATAATCGCCAATTAATGAGCGATTTGGAAACAAAGTATATTAATATTTAAGATTTTTTCTTATATTTGTGTACTTATTGACTTTACTATTTAATCATAAATTGTAATTTTTTTTAACAATGAATGATTAAGCTGATGTACGAAAGAATAGTAGAAATAATTATTTATGTGATATCGGAAATCAAGTATAGCGATAAAGTTATTAGTGATATTAACTATAACGAGTTAGAACGATTGGGATATTCAAGGAGCGAAATTTCGGCAGCTCTTAGCTGGATAATTGATTCTCAAGATTTCAGTAAGAAGTTTTCTTTAGAAGAAGCCCCCTGCTCCGATGGCGTATCATTCAGAGTATTGCACGGCTCCGAAAGAGATATTTTCTCTGTTGAAGCCTGGGGTGAGATTAACTTGATGATGACTCTCGGAATGATTAACAGTGAGCAAATCGAGTTTATTATAGAGAGAGCTATCCTAAGCGGTCTTAGAAATATTGATAAAGAAATGTTTAGAAATATATTTTCTTCTATATTATTTAACCAGGTAATATTCCAAAATCCGGCAAGTAAGTCATATTTAACCGGTACGGAATTTGTAAATTAAGATTTTTTGGTCCCGTAGCTCAGCAGGATAGAGCACAAGTTTCCTAAACTTGGGGCCACAGGTTCGACTCCTGTCGGGATCACTAAGCCCTTATAAATAACATATTTATAAGGGCTTTATTTGTATATGCTTCTTATCTAATCAATTATGTACAATAATTATCAAGTTTAATAATTATCATCAATAATATAAAAAGCCCCGGCGATATTATTCGTCGAGGCTTTAAAACATATAAATCAATAATTGATTTTATTATCAATTATCTCAATCTACTTATTTTCTCACGTACAATTGACGGCTGTAGAATTCTTTGCCGGCTTGCATTACGATTGTATATGAGCCACTTGCTAAGTCGTTTACTTCAAAGCTGATGTTCATATTGCCGCTTGCGGTTCCGTTAAAGATTTCTTTTACTAATTTTCCGTTCATATCGTAAATTGTAATTACTACATCACTATTGGCGTTGAAGTCTAATTTTACTGTTGATGCGGCTGGATTAGGATTGATTGTTCCTAAGGTATTTACTGCATCTATTGTTACTTCTACTTCATCGGATAATGATGACGCTCCGTCTAAATCTATTGTGCGTAATCTGTAAACATAAGTTGCTCCGCCTGCTACATTCCTGTCTATTACCGGTCCGTAACTGCGTGTGCTTGCACTATTGCCGGCGGCTACTTCTTCGGCTATTACACTGAAGTTACTCATTCCGCTTTGGCTTAATAATGCTCTTTCTATTTCAAATCTGTCTGTGTTGATTTCTGATGCTGTTGACCAGCTTAGTTCTACGCGATTGTTTAAAGCTATTGCATCAAAGTCTATCAATTCAATTGGTACCTCGATTTTGCTGCCGTTACGAGTATTGTAATCTGTGATACCTCTTAATAATGTATCTAAATTACCCCAATGGCGCCAGTCGATGCCTAAGTATATTACATTCTGTGTTAATTCTGATGTTGCCACACCTGCCAATGAATCTGTTGCACTTACATCTTTTGTTTGGAAAACGTATGCTGCGTAGGTCAATGATGATGTTGACGGTGTACCCATTAATGCTGGATTTGGTTCTATATCTGTTAATGTTCCACTTGTAAATCCTGTTGATAGAATTGTCTCTACTTTACCAATTGATAATGCACTGCCGATTACTCGATGGTCTGCATAGCTTGCACCGTTTAATGGGCTGTATGGAGCTTTGTTTACTGCTTTTAGTATGTTTTGTGTAAAGTCCGATTTATCTAAGTTCATTCTTAGCATTTCTTGTGAGGCTACTACTAAGTTTTTCTTGAAGCCGTTTGCACCGTTTGAGATAAATGAACGTATATCTTTTTCTGTTTGGCGGGCGATTGATTTGTCGTCGCCGTCTGACCAGAATAAGTTTTTATACATTGCATAGTTTACTGCTTTCGGTTCCCATACGTTTCTGTCAAATGCATCAAAATGATAATCTTTAGGTTCGGTCATTGTCTCTTGATACCAGCCTAATCTATTGATTGCTTTCTTCAAGCTGTCATAGTTTAAACGTCCGGCTAATTGATCATTTGTCAATGTTAATGAACCTTTATCTGCTGTGATATTTTCTGCACTTACTAACATGTTTAAGGTTGAACGTTTTATATAGAATCTGTATGATTCTGCTTTATTATTGTTCGTGTTGTCCATGTCTGTTTCTACGCTTACTACTATCTTATAGATCGGGGTTACGTTTGTTACCATTTGTCCGTATTTTACAGGGGCTGTATAAGCTGCTGTGCGTAAATCGCTATATGTCTCCGGTACAAAATCATATCCTTCACCGGAAGCTGTATTGAAGTTTACTTCTACGTTATCATAGCTGGCTATATTTACATAAGTTAAGAATGTATCGGCTATTACTAATCCGCCATTCTCATATTGTCCGTCTGGCCATTGGCGGTAAACTACTGCCATTACTGTTACATTATTTTGTGGATAATTTCCATTATTGCGTAATAATGCTTTGATTTCTACTGGGGCGGTAGTCATTACATATTGATTATCACTGAATTCACCTAATGCACTTTTGTAAACTGCAGGTGAGGTGATTTGTACTACTTCTAAATCTCTATGTCTTACTTCGCCTGTGAATTCCAATGCGCCGATGTCAACGCGAGTTCCGGCTACGCCTCTTAATATGCCGGTCAAATCGGTTTGTGCTATTTTATCTAACAATGTAGTATTATCATTGATTACTATTTCATTAAATCTGTAACCGTTATTATTTAATTTTGAACCGATTGGCAAGCTCGGGCTTGTTTTGATTCTCAATTTATTTGTTGTTGTTACCATTACATCATTGATGAAATTATACATTGTTGAATTTGCATCTTGCTCTGTCATTATCTGCCATTGTCCCAAGTTACGTATATCGCCATCTTTGCTGACTTGCAATACACTTGCATCTGATTTGGCTTCTATTAATCTTGCTAAGTCAGTATTAGTTGTACTTGTTGACCAATATACGTTTCTGTCAAATACTACATTGGCTGCTTTTGGTAATTCTCCGTAATAGCATAATAATGCTGATACATTATCTGATGAATATGTATTATCGCTTATTGCTATTGCATTATTTACTATTTTTGTATTTTCTGTTTGTTCTATCAACATTCCATATATATCAGGTCCGCTGGCTAAACCATCTTCGTTCATTATTATCGTGTTATTTGCTATCACGTCATTGCGGGTTCTGTATGTTGCAACGGCAGGACTGAAATTGTCGCTTGCTCTTCCGGTTTGCAATACTATACCTGCTTTTTGGTCTGCAGCTGTTTGACCCACGAATCCCCATATTGCGTTGTTTGCTATTACCATTGTTTCCGCTACATCCGGGAATGTTACGAATTCACTGCTACTTACATTAGGGTATGAGTTCTGACTTTGAGTTACCGATATTCCGGCTCCCAATAAGTTTGTATTTACTCCGCTTATTTCGTTTGCATTGATTTTTAAACCAATATTATTATATCCGAAATAATTGTTTAACGGATCTGAGCCAGCCATTATTCCTACTGCTCCGCTTCCGTTTAGGTTAAATACATTATATATACGGTTGCCTTCGATTAATGAATTATGCTCAAAGCCTAAGAATAAGCCCGCTCTGTTTACATTATATATCGTATTGTTTTTGATTTCGTTGCCGGTATTATAGAATTTCTTATGGACTCCTATGCCCTGCTCTACTTTCTCTAATACGCCAATTCCTAATGATACTATTCCATATCCGAATCCGCTTATTGTATTGTTGCTGATTATATTGTTGTCGTTAGACAATGTATCTAATTTATATGGATTTTCTAATTTACCCAACATAAATTGTTTTGCATCGTAAGGGGCGATTGAACGCATTACTATGCCTGCCGAATATGTTCCGTTTGTATTATTATCTGCTTCAAATTCAAATTCTCTATTTGATGCGTTGTAACGGGTCATTGGCAATGTTGTATTGTCTGCATTTGTACTGCCATCTTCGATTATACAATTCTTTATTGTATTGTTTGATGCTCCCTGTCCTAAATAAAAACATGCTTTGAAATCACTTGCCGTATTTAATACAAATTTTAAGCTGGTATTGCTACCTCCGTCAAATTTGATGTAATTAGCACCATTTGCATATTCTTTTTTCAAACTTGGTAATACTGAATATATTGCTGATTCGGTATAAGTAGGATTTGAACTTTGTCCAAATAATACACCAATACCATTTAATGAATTCAAGTTAATAACTACATCGCCAAAATTCAAAGAATTAACTGCATTTGGTCTAAATGTAATTGTATTTGTCGCATCATTGCCAATAATTGTCGATGATAAATCAATTGCAGGTGAAGTCAGTGTTAGGCTGTTAGCGGTATAATTTTTATCTGTAAATTCAAATATTACAGAGCCACTGATACCTTTTAGATATAAATCGCGAACTGCTTCTTCAATTGTTAAATAGTTACGGCTTACATCAATACCCGGTTTTACTGAACCGATAGTATATGTACCGGTTAGACCGGGCAATACTGTAAATGTTTTTGTAAAAGTATTGTTCGATACAATCGGGTCGTCTGTAGCAGTAATAGTTATTACAGCTGTATATGTTCCTGAAACAGTCGGAATATAATTAGCCTTCATATCGAAAGTAGTGATCACGCCACTTGGATATGCAGGGATTGCGTCTAAATACACAACTTCATTATAAACGCTTACGTTACTTGAATTAAATATTTCAAATTTTGCAGGTACTTGATAAGGTACATCTGAAATACCGTTATTTTTAAGTTGTCCTTGAGGAATAATTGGTCTTCCAAGTGAAATTGTTGATTGAGGTACAGTAATATTTGTAGCCTCTAATTCCAAATCATAAGCCAAATCAAAATAATAAGTCGAACCTGTTTGAGGATAAACATTATTAGAGAGCTGGTCATCAGGAGACGGATTTTGTAAATTAGCAACTATTTCTACTCTATAGTGACCAATACCACGTGTTGGCATAATTGTAGGGAATTCAATTTGAGTAATCCCTTGTAGTGCTAATGGACCACGACCAATTACATAGTTAGTGTCCCATAATATAGTTTCATTATATATTGGAGTAGTTTCATTTTCAAAATAAATTCTTACGTTAGAATTAAATCTGTTGATAGCATTAACACCAAGATTGGCATAGCTTACTACTACCGGCAAACTTGTATTCAACGGATACTTAGATGAAACATTAGATTTAGGAGAATTTATACTCGCAATAGCTAAATCTCTTTGATAAGCTATGTTAAGATTATATGTAATTGTTTGCTGATAGTTAACTGAAGGTATTTTCATCACAGCTTTAACTTTGTATAAGCCGGGAGTAATCTGGCTACTGTTAGTAGCTAAATCTAATGCACCATTCGCACCGGCAGCAATACCTATTGCATTTGCAATTCTTGTTTGTCCACCTGATGTAACAGGAACATTATAATAAGCTTCGTCAGTAGAAGGAAGAGCAGGGTTAACAGCTCTATAAATCACAGAATAGGCAGGATTTGATGCGTCGCCGGGACCTTCAATTGAATAACTAACAAAGGTAGAAAATGTTGAAATGTAATTATCAACATAATATCCGGGATGATTGCCATTCGGGCTTCCATAAGTCATACCAACCATTACTATAGACTCGTTTGCAGGATAGGCATCTCTAAGTACCGGATAGCCTACAAATGTATATGTTTTACCGGGAACTAATAAATCCCTATTGGCAGTAGTTACACAAGCTGTGTTATTAGATGTAGTCCCATAAGCCATCAAAGAAGGAGTTCCGGGCTGAACTCTAATGTATGTAGGATAAGCACCACCAAGATATATATATTCACTTCTATGAATCAATGTCATATTTGGTCCATATATATACTCAATTTTCCCGCTTTCATACATACGCACTTGCATACTTGCGTTTATGTTTGTTCCTCCATAACCATAGAAACCTGTCCATTGCACTACACACACTCTATTTGGTGCTGAGCCCTGAACTTCATAAGCTATATTACCGCCGGCAACATAGTTATCGCTGTTCATAATCGCGAGCATATCGTTCGATGCGGTAGAAGAAGAACCCGGAGCTGCATTGTATGAGCCCTGAACTCTCCCTAATGAAACATATCCATTAGTGGATGCGGAAAATGTAGTAAAAGTACGGTTATCAAACGGGAAAGTAAACCCGATACTAGTCAATGGTGTCTCATCATCGTCGCCACCATCCTCTATCTGAGTGCCGGTAATTGGAGTCCAAGTACCAATTGACTCAGATGCGACATATTGGCTTAAAGCTTGTGATTTAGCTTCATATAAGCCAAATATTGTAAAAAGACTAAGAACAAATAGTCCTTTTAGTAATTTTGAAGACATAGATACCTCAATTAAGATTAAACAATATGTTATATTAACACAAATACTATAATTTTATTTTAAATGAATATTCTTTTTGTTTTTTTTATAGCTATATCGCTATTTTTAACCAATAAATATTCGTATTTTTTTATAAAAAACATATTTTCCCAAAATCAATTCATTGGAAAAAGTAAATATATAAAAAAAAAACCAATAATTGAAGTTAATTTTCAATTATTGGCAAAATGTAATCATAGGAGAGAGATACAAGTTATCGTATCTCCCCCTTTAATTATTGCCTTACACTATTAAGTGTAAGGCTGTATTTATGTGCGTTCATATTGTTTAAATCAAAACTAAATCTATTTACTTTCTCACATACAATTGACGGCTGTAGAATTCTTTGCCGGCTTGCATTACGATTGTATATGAACCAGTTGCTAAGTCGTTTACTTCAAAGCTGATGTTCATATTGCCGCTTGCGGTTCCGTTAAAGATTTCTTTTACTAATTTTCCGTTCATATCGTAAATTGTAATTACTACATCACTATTGGCGTTGAAGTCTAATTTTACTGTTGATGCTGCTGGATTAGGATTGATTGTTCCTAATGTATTTACTGCATCTATTGTTACTTCTACTTCATCGGATAATGATGACGCTCCGTCTAAATCTATTGTGCGTAATCTGTAAACATAAGTTGCTCCGCCTGCTACATTCCTGTCTATTACCGGTCCGTAACTGCGTGTGCTTGCACTATTGCCGGCGGCTACTTCTTCGGCTATTACACTGAAGTTACTCATTCCGCTTTGGCTTAATAATGCTCTTTCTATTTCAAATCTGTCTGTGTTGATTTCTGATGCTGTTGACCAGCTTAGTTCTACGCGATTGTTTAAAGCTATTGCATCAAAGTCTATCAATTCAATTGGTACCTCGATTTTGCTGCCGTTACGAGTATTGTAATCTGTGATACCTCTTAATAATGTATCTAAATTACCCCAATGGCGCCAGTCGATGCCTAAGTATATTACATTCTGTGTTAATTCTGATGTTGCCACACCTGCCAATGAATCTGTTGCACTTACATCTTTTGTTTGGAAAACGTATGCTGCGTAGGTCAATGATGATGTTGACGGTGTACCCATTAATGCTGGATTTGGTTCTATATCTGTTAATGTTCCACTTGTAAATCCTGTTGATAGAATTGTCTCTACTTTACCAATTGATAATGCACTGCCGATTACTCGATGGTCTGCATAGCTTGCACCGTTTAATGGGCTGTATGGAGCTTTGTTTACTGCTTTTAGTATGTTTTGTGTAAAGTCCGATTTATCTAAGTTCATTCTTAGCATTTCTTGTGAGGCTACTACTAAGTTTTTCTTGAAGCCGTTTGCACCGTTTGAGATAAATGAACGTATATCTTTTTCTGTTTGGCGGGCGATTGATTTGTCGTCGCCGTCTGACCAGAATAAGTTTTTATACATTGCATAGTTTACTGCTTTCGGTTCCCATACGTTTCTGTCAAATGCATCAAAATGATAATCTTTAGGTTCGGTCATTGTCTCTTGATACCAGCCTAATCTATTGATTGCTTTCTTCAAGCTGTCATAGTTTAAACGTCCGGCTAATTGATCATTTGTCAATGTTAATGAACCTTTATCTGCTGTGATATTTTCTGCACTTACTAACATGTTTAAGGTTGAACGTTTTATATAGAATCTGTATGATTCTGCTTTATTATTGTTCGTGTTGTCCATGTCTGTTTCTACGCTTACTACTATCTTATAGATCGGGGTTACGTTTGTTACCATTTGTCCGTATTTTACAGGGGCTGTATAAGCTGCTGTGCGTAAATCGCTATATGTCTCCGGTACAAAATCATATCCTTCACCGGAAGCTGTATTGAAGTTTACTTCTACGTTATCATAGCTGGCTATATTTACATAAGTTAAGAATGTATCGGCTATTACTAATCCGCCATTCTCATATTGTCCGTCTGGCCATTGGCGGTAAACTACTGCCATTACTGTTACATTATTTTGTGGATAATTTCCATTATTGCGTAATAATGCTTTGATTTCTACTGGGGCGGTAGTCATTACATATTGATTATCACTGAATTCACCTAATGCACTTTTGTAAACTGCAGGTGAGGTGATTTGTACTACTTCTAAATCTCTATGTCTTACTTCGCCTGTGAATTCCAATGCGCCGATGTCAACGCGAGTTCCGGCTACGCCTCTTAATATGCCGGTCAAATCGGTTTGTGCTATTTTATCTAACAATGTAGTATTATCATTGATTACTATTTCATTAAATCTGTAACCGTTATTATTTAATTTTGAACCGATTGGCAAGCTCGGGCTTGTTTTGATTCTCAATTTATTTGTTGTTGTTACCATTACATCATTGATGAAATTATACATTGTTGAATTTGCATCTTGCTCTGTCATTATCTGCCATTGTCCCAAGTTACGTATATCGCCATCTTTGCTGACTTGCAATACACTTGCATCTGATTTGGCTTCTATTAATCTTGCTAAGTCAGTATTAGTTGTACTTGTTGACCAATATACGTTTCTGTCAAATACTACATTGGCTGCTTTTGGTAATTCTCCGTAATAGCATAATAATGCTGATACATTATCTGATGAATATGTATTATCGCTTATTGCTATTGCATTATTTACTATTTTTGTATTTTCTGTTTGTTCTATCAACATTCCATATATATCTGCACCGCTGGCTAAACCATCTTCGTTCATTATTATCGTGTTATTTGCTATCACGTCATTGCGGGTTCTGTATGTTGCAACGGCAGGACTGAAATTGTCGCTTGCTCTTCCGGTTTGCAATACTATACCTGCTTTTTGGTCTGCAGCTGTTTGACCCACGAATCCCCATATTGCGTTGTTTGCTATTACCATTGTTTCCGCTACATCCGGGAATGTTACGAATTCACTGCTGCTTACATTAGGGTAGGAGTTCTGACTTTGTGTTACCGATATTCCGGCTCCTAATAAGTTTGTATTTACTCCGCTTATTTCGTTTGCATTGATTTTTAAACCAATATTATTATATCCGAAATAATTGTTTAACGGATCTGAGCCGGCCATTATTCCTACTGCTCCGCTTCCGTTTAGGTTAAATACATTATATATACGGTTGCCTTCGATTAATGAATTATTCTCAAAGCCTAAGAATAAGCCTGCTCTATTTACATTATATATCGTATTGTTTTTGATTTCGTTGCCGGTATTATAGAATTTCTTATGGACTCCTATGCCCTGCTCTACTTTCTCTAATACGCCGATTCCTAATGATACTATTCCATATCCGAATCCGCTTATCGTATTGTTGCTGATTATATTGTTGTCGTTAGACAATGTATCTAATTTATATGGATTTTCTAATTTACCCAACATAAATTGTTTTGCATCGTAAGGCGCGATTGAACGCATTACTATGCCTGCCGAATATGTTCCGTTTGCATTATTATCTGCTTCAAATTCAAATTCTCTATTTGATGCGTTGTAACGGGTCATTGGCAATGTTGTATAGTCTGCATTTGTACTTGCATCTTCGATTATACAATTCTTTATTGTATTGTTTGATGCTCCCTGTCCTAAATAAAAACATGCCTTGAAATCACTTGCCGTATTTAATACAAATTTTAAGCTGGTATTGCTGCCTCCGTCAAATTTGATGTAATTAGCACCATTTGCATATTCTTTTTTCAAACTTGGTAATACTGAATATATGGCTGAAGTAGAATTAGCTGGATTAGTATTTTGCCCTAATAATACGCCAACACCATTTAATGAGTTCAAATTAATAACTACATCGCCTTTATTCAAAGAATTAATAGCAGTAGGTCTGAATATAATTGTATTTGTCGCATCATTACCGATAACTGTCGATGATAAATCAATAGCCGGTGAAGTTTGCGTTAGGCTGTTAGCAGTATAATTTTTATCTGTAAATTCAAATATTACTGAACCGCTGATACCTTTCAGATATAAATCACTAATAGCGGAAGTTATATTTAAATAGTTACGACTTACATCAATCCCCGGTTTTACTGAACCAATAGTATATGTACCGATAAGCCCAGGTAATACAGTAAATGTTTTTGTAACAGAATTGTTAGTAACTATCGGATCGTCTGGTGCGTTAATAGTAATAGTAGCTCTATATGTACCCGATTCTCTCGGAATAAAATTAGAAAGCATATTAAAAGTAGTTATCACACCGCTTGGATAAGCAGGGATAGCGTCTAACATAACTACTTCATCGTAAGCAGGAGCACCTACGGGGTTTCCACTTGCATCAAGTTTCACAATCAGCATATTAACAGGTATTTGATAAGGTACGTCTGAAATACCGTTATTTTTAAGCTGTCCCTGAGGAAGAATTGGTCTTCCAAGTGAAATTGTTGATTGAGGTACTGTAATATTTGTAGCCTCTAATTCCAGATCGTGAGCCAAATCAAAATAATAAGTCGAACCTGCTTGAGGATAAACATTATTAGAGAGCTGGTCATCAGGAGCCGGATTTAGTAGATGAGCTGTAATTTCTACTCTATAGTGACCAATACCGCGTGTTGGCATAATTGTAGGGAATTCAATTTGAGTAATAGCTTGTAGTGCTAACGGACTACGACCAATTATATAATTTGTGTCCCAAGCCATAGTTTCATTGTATATCGGAGTAGTTTCATTCTCAAAATAAATTCTTACGTTAGAACTAAAACTGTTGATTGGATTAACACCAAGATTGGCATAGCTTACTACTATTGGCAAACTTGTATTCAACGGATATTTAGACGATGTATTTGATCTTGGAGAATTAACAGTTGCAATCGCTAAATCTCTTTGATAAGCAATATTAAGATTATATGTAATATTCTGTTCATAATTAACAGAAGGGATTTTCATTTTAACTCTTACTTTATATAATCCCGGAGGGATTTGCAAACTATTAGTAGCTAAATCTAATTCACCATTAGCACCGACAGCTAAACCTATTGCATTTGCAATTCTAACTTCACCACCAGATGTAACCGGTATATCATAATAAGCTTCATCAGTAGAAGGAAGAGCAGGGTTAACAGCTCTGTATATTGCTTTATATTCGGGATTAGAAGCGTCACCAGGACCTTCAATTGAATAATTGACAAAGGTTGGAAAAGTTGAAATATAATTATCAATATAAAATCCCGGATGATTGCCATTAGGGCTTCCATAAGTCATACCAACCATTACAACAGATTCGTTTGCAGGATAGGCATCTCTAAGTACCGGATAGCCTACAAATGTATATGTTTTGCCGGGAACTAATATATCCCTATTGTCAGTAGTTACTGATGCATCGTAATTAATATCAGTACCGTAAGCCATCATGGAAGGATTTCCGGGCTGAACTCTAATGTATGTAGGATAAGCAGCACCTAAATATATATATTCACTTCTATCAATCAATGATATATTTGGTCCATAAATATATTCGATTTTTCCACTTTCATACATACGCACTTGCATGTTAGCATTGATAATAGCTCCTCCGTAACCACGGAAACCGTTCCATTGAACTATACACACTCTGTTCGGAGCAGAACCCTGAACTTCGTAAACTATATTACCATTTTCAACATAGTTATCACTATTCATAATCGCAAGCAAATCACTTGAGTATTCTCCTGAACCGGGTGCACCACTGTAAGATTCTTCAACTCTCCCTAATGAAACATATCCATTAGTGGATGCGGAAAATGTAGTAAATGTTCGGTTGTCAAACGGAAACGAAAACCCAATGCTTATCAATTCTGATTCTTCGTCGTCACCTGGACCCTCTATCTGAACACCGGTAATTGGAGTCCAAGTACCAATTGACTCAGATGCGACGTATTGACTCAAAGCTTGTGCATTAGCTTGGTATAAGCCAAATATCGTAAAAAGACTAAGAACAAATAGTCCTTTTAGTAATTTTGAAGACATATAAACCTCAAATTAAATTAAACAATATATTTATTTTTAAAACACACATAATTTATCTTTACTTTTATGGCTAATTTATTGCTTTTGCAATAGTTATTTTACATTTATCGATCATATATCCGTCTTCTTTCTTAATATATGAATGTACAATTTTTATTTACTAAACTTTTCGATATGTAAATATAAAAAATTATTTTCAATTATTACAAAGAATTTTTTTTTATTTCCAAAAAAAAAAAAGGGGAGATATAACATATCGTATCTCCCCCTTTAATTATTGCCTTACACTATTAAGTGTAAGGCTGTATTTATGTGCGTTCATATTGTTTAAATCAAAACTCGATCTATTTATTTTCTCACATACAATTGACGGCTGTAGAATTCTTTGCCGGCTTGCATTACGATTGTATATGAACCAGTTGCTAAGTCGTTTACTTCAAAGCTGATGTTCATATTGCCGCTTGCGGTTCCGTTAAAGATTTCTTTTACTAATTTTCCGTTCATATCGTAAATTGTAATTACTACATCACTATTGGCGTTGAAGTCTAATTTTACTGTTGATGCTGCTGGATTAGGATTGATTGTTCCTAATGTATTTACTGCATCTATTGTTACTTCTACTTCATCGGATAATGATGACGATCCGTCTAAATCTATTGTGCGTAATCTGTAAACATAAGTTGCTCCGCCTGTTACATTCCTGTCTATTACAGGACCGTAACTGCGTGTGCTTGCACTATTGCCGGCGGCTACTTCTTCGGCTATTACACTGAAGTTACTCATTCCGCTTTGGCTTAATAATGCTCTTTCTATTTCAAATCTGTCTGTGTTGATTTCTGATGCTGTTGACCAGCTTAGTTCTACGCGATTGTTTAAAGCTATTGCATCAAAGTCTATCAATTCAATTGGTACCTCGATTTTGCTGCCGTTACGAGTATTGTAATCTGTGATACCTCTTAATAATGTATCTAAATTACCCCAATGGCGCCAGTCGATGCCTAAGTATATTACATTCTGTGTTAATTCTGATGTTGCCACACCTGCCAATGAATCTGTTGCACTTACATCTTTTGTTTGGAAAACGTATGCTGCGTAGGTCAATGATGATGTTGACGGTGTACCCATTAATGCTGGATTTGGTTCTATATCTGTTAATGTTCCACTTGTAAATCCTGTTGATAGAATTGTCTCTACTTTACCAATTGATAATGCACTGCCGATTACTCGATGGTCTGCATAGCTTGCACCGTTTAATGGGCTGTATGGAGCTTTGTTTACTGCTTTTAGTATGTTTTGTGTAAAGTCCGATTTATCTAAGTTCATTCTTAGCATTTCTTGTGAGGCTACTACTAAGTTTTTCTTGAAGCCGTTTGCACCGTTTGAGATAAATGAACGTATATCTTTTTCTGTTTGGCGGGCGATTGATTTGTCGTCGCCGTCTGACCAGAATAAGTTTTTATACATTGCATAGTTTACTGCTTTCGGTTCCCATACGTTTCTGTCAAATGCATCAAAATGATAATCTTTAGGTTCGGTCATTGTCTCTTGATACCAGCCTAATCTATTGATTGCTTTCTTCAAGCTGTCATAGTTTAAACGTCCGGCTAATTGATCATTTGTCAATGTTAATGAACCTTTATCTGCTGTGATATTTTCTGCACTTACTAACATGTTTAAGGTTGAACGTTTTATATAGAATCTGTATGATTCTGCTTTATTATTGTTCGTGTTGTCCATGTCTGTTTCTACGCTTACTACTATCTTATAGATCGGGGTTACGTTTGTTACCATTTGTCCGTATTTTACAGGGGCTGTATAAGCTGCTGTGCGTAAATCGCTATATGTCTCCGGTACAAAATCATATCCTTCACCGGAAGCTGTATTGAAGTTTACTTCTACGTTATCATAGCTGGCTATATTTACATAAGTTAAGAATGTATCGGCTATTACTAATCCGCCATTCTCATATTGTCCGTCTGGCCATTGGCGGTAAACTACTGCCATTACTGTTACATTATTTTGTGGATAATTTCCATTATTGCGTAATAATGCTTTGATTTCTACTGGGGCGGTAGTCATTACATATTGATTATCACTGAATTCACCTAATGCACTTTTGTAAACTGCTGGTGAGGTGATTTGTACTACTTCTAAATCTCTATGTCTTACTTCGCCTGTGAATTCCAATGCGCCGATGTCAACGCGAGTTCCGGCTACGCCTCTTAATATGCCGGTCAAATCGGTTTGAGCTATTTTATCTAACAATGTAGTATTATCATTGATTACTATTTCATTAAATCTGTAACCGTTATTATTTAATTTTGAACCGATTGGCAAGCTCGGGCTTGTTTTGATTCTCAATTTATTTGTTGTTGTTACCATTACATCATTGATGAAATTATACATTGTTGAATTTGCATCTTGCTCTGTCATTATCTGCCATTGTCCCAAGTTACGTATATCGCCATCTTTGCTGACTTGCAATACACTTGCATCTGATTTGGCTTCTATTAATCTTGCTAAGTCAGTATTAGTTGTACTTGTTGACCAATATACGTTTCTGTCAAATACTACATTGGCTGCTTTTGGTAATTCTCCGTAATAGCATAATAATGCTGATACATTATCTGATGAATATGTATTATCGCTTATTGCTATTGCATTATTTACTATTTTTGTATTTTCTGTTTGTTCTATCAACATTCCATATATATCTGCACCGCTGGCTAAACCATCTTCGTTCATTATTATCGTGTTATTTGCTATCACGTCATTGCGGGTTCTGTATGTTGCAACGGCAGGACTGAAATTGTCGCTTGCTCTTCCGGTTTGCAATACTATACCTGCTTTTTGGTCTGCAGCTGTTTGACCCACGAATCCCCATATTGCGTTGTTTGCTATTACCATTGTTTCCGCTACATCCGGAAATGTTACGAATTCACTGCTACTTACATTAGGGTATGAGTTCTGACTTTGAGTTACCGATATTCCGGCTCCCAATAAGTTTGTATTTACTCCGCTTATTTCGTTTGCATTGATTTTTAAACCAATATTATTATATCCGAAATAATTGTTTAACGGATCTGAGCCGGCCATTATTCCTACTGCTCCGCTTCCGTTTAGGTTAAATACATTATATATACGGTTGCCTTCGATTAATGAATTATGCTCAAAGCCTAAGAATAAGCCCGCTCTGTTTACATTATATATCGTATTGTTTTTGATTTCGTTGCCGGTATTATAGAATTTCTTATGGACTCCTATGCCCTGCTCTACTTTCTCTAATACGCCAATTCCTAATGATACGATTCCATATCCGAATCCGCTTATCGTATTGTTGCTGATTATATTGTTGTCGTTAGACAATGTATCTAATTTATATGGATTTTCTAATTTACCCAACATAAATTGTTTTGCATCGTAAGGCGCGATTGAACGCATTACTATGCCTGCCGAATATGTTCCGTTTGCATTATTATCTGCTTCAAATTCAAATTCTCTATTTGATGCGTTGTAACGGGTCATTGGCAATGTTGTATAGTCTGCATTTGTACTGCCATCTTCGATTATACAATTCTTTATTGTATTGTTTGATGCTCCCTGTCCTAAATAAAAACATGCCTTGAAATCACTTGCCGTATTTAATACAAATTTTAAGCTGGTATTGCTGCCTCCGTCAAATTTGATGTAACCCATAGAATTCGAGTATTCTTTTCTCAAACTTGGTAAAACGGAATATATAGCAGCTGTAGAATTTGATGGTGCTGAATGCTGCCCAATCAAAACACCGATACCACTAAATGAATTAAGACGTATTACTACATCACCACTATTTAATGAATTAACTGCATTAGGTCTGAATGTAATTGTATTTGTCGCATTATTACCGATAATTGTAGATGATAAATCAATAGCCGGTTCCATAACAGAGCCATTCACTGTATAATTTTTATCAGTAAATTCATATACTATAGAGCCGGACATACCTTTTAAATATAGGTCTTCGACTGCTGATTCTATAGTAAGGTAGTTTCGGTTAACATCAATACCCGGTTTTATGGAACCGATAGTATAAGTACCCGTTAAACCGGGCAATACAGTAAATGTTTTCGTAAAAGTATTATTTGATAAAATCGGGTCGTCCATAGCTACTATTGTCAAGACAGCAACATAATTACCTGCTTCTTCAGGAGTGAAATTTTCTTCAAAAAAGAAATTTGTAATTACTCCGCTTGGGAAAGCTGGAACAGCATCAAGCCATAATTCGCTATAATAAACTTGAGTAAGCACATCGCCGTTTACTTTACTGATAGTTAATCTTGCGGGTACTTGATAAGGGATATCCGAAATACCGAGATTTCTAACTTGTCCTTGCGGAACCAATGGTCTGCCTAAAGAAATAGTTGAGGCAGGCGTATAAATATTATAAGCTTCTAATTCCAAATCATAAGCTATGTCAAAAAAGAAATTAGAACCTGTTCTCGGATACATGTTATTTGTCAAATCCAAATCGGGAGCCGGATTGAGTAAAGTACACGTAACTTCAACTCTGTATGAACCAACACCGCGAGTAGGTAAATATTCAGGGAATGTTAATGTACGGCTAACTCCAGTAGTCAATGGGACATCAATTGCAGACGAAGTCCATGTCATAGTTTCATTATATAATGGCGTAGTCTCGTTACCAAAATATATTCTTGCATTTGCTGAAAAACTATTTACTGCGTTAAAACCTGTATTTTTAAAATCAGCAATTACAGGAACCCTAGTATTTGTAGGATATTTAACAATATTATTCTGTCTTGGAGACAGCAGTGAAGACGCATTCAAATCATTTGCTAAGGCAATGTTGAATAATTGCCTGTCATATCTATGTACATAATTTAAAGCCGGTATTTCTAATTGAGCATCAACAAAGTATTCTCCTCCGGGAATGGAAGTCATAAATGTTGATAGATCTAATCCGCCATTATCCGTAGGAGTTTCAGAAGCTATACCTATGGCTTCTGTAAAAAATGCTCTTGCCGGAGAACCCAAAGGCTGAGGATTCATGTAAACTAATGGGTCAGTTTGATCCACTTCGTTTACAGCTTGATAAATAATTTGATATTCATCATTAGTAACAGGTACATTTCTGCCGATTGAATATCGGACATAGATATCAGGCTGGCCTGTAACCCTTTGTACATCAACCGATGGACAGAATTGCGGGCTTTGAGTCTGAGTATATACCCCACCTTTCATCAAAATATCACCATTTTTAGGATTTACGCCTGTAATCAGTGGTAATCCCAAGAATCTATAAGTCTTGCCTGAAGGTACAAAACCAGAAGAAGCCTGATTCAAAAAATTGGTAGAATTATTACCACGATAAAATGTTGACGGCGAGCCTGGCTCTATATTAATGTAATCCGAAGCTACCGCTCCGGCTACATATATAGAACCTGAATACCATTCTTCAGGTATATTATATCCGCCACTTACTATTTCAATTATATTTGACCCTTCGTAAAATTTAATTTGAAACGTACAAGAGCCGTTACCATAATAAAAACTAATGCCACTCCATTCACAAACAACAACACGATTAGGAGCTGTTCCGTTTAGCTGGACATTCATAAATCCCTGTACACCCATGTCTGCAGAAACACCGGCAATAACCATTGGATATGATCCAGGTGAAGGACCACCGAAATACGGATTATTATATGTTGATTCCCAATTGTAATTCAATGTAACGAAGCCATTAGAATTCATGTGTACGTAAGTAATTAAGGTGTTGTCGAAAGTAAAATCAAAGGGCATATAAAAGTTTAACTGACCTTCATCATCTGCCGGATCAACAGTTCCTGCAGGTGAAGTGTTAGGTACAAAAACACCACTGGATTCCTGAATGATATAATCAGCTATTGACTGGGCATTAGCTTGTCCTACCATTACACTAAGAAAACAGAGTAGCAAAAAGCTCTTGAGTAATTTTGATGTCATAAGTTCCTCAAAAATATAATATATAAATATTAATTATTTTATATACAAACCAAACTGTCTAAGAATTAGTAACATATACTTCAAATTAAATAAGTAAATTATTATCTATCTTATACAAAGAAAACACCAATTTTGACATTTAATTTTTAAAACTTAAAATATATTGCAAAACAAAATACTTATTTGAAATTCAAAAAAATCTTAGTCTTCAAATGATAAAGCCTTTCAAAAATTATTCAACTTTAAATCTTCAAACCTTATTCTCGAATTCAAGCAGCGTATTCTCGCCTGCCAACTATACTAACGCATCAATTTAAAGGGATTGCGTTAATTTTATTTTTTAAAACCGCGTTCATTTCATTATTTCTTTAATATGCAATTGCAAGTTATTAATATTTTTTGTGAAATCCAATTTTATTTCAATTTTTTAACATATTTAAGCAATTATTAATTATTTATTTATATTTAAAACAATCAATCTTCTTCTTTTGTATTAAAACGCATTTAACAATCGAATTTCTTTTTTTTATCAATATTTTTTCTTATATTTCAACTCTATAAGTAATGTATGTCAAAATGTATTTGTGCAAACTAAATGAAAAATTTATTTTTAATATCCTTGCTGATTTTCACTGGATTATATTCATGCTCTGATAAAATTAGTATTAATAAAGAAACTACTATTACTATATCAACCTTCAATATGGAATGGCTAGGCGATGGGATTAAAGACCAAAAGGTTCGCAGTGAAGGCGATTATAGAAGATTTGCCGATATTATCAAAAATATGGAAGCAGACATTGTTTGCTGCCAGGAAGTTGAAAATATAACAGCATTAAATAGAATAATTCAATATTTACCTGATTTCAAATGTACGATTTCTAACGGTGGAGGAATGCAGAATGTCGCTTTTCTTTACCGAAACAATGTAAATGTAGAAGTACTGGGTGATTATGAGCAGGTAGCGATTGACCCTAAAAGAAATAGACCCGGATATGTACTAAAAGCAAAATCCGGTGGATTTGACTTTTTGATTATGGGCGTACATCTTAAATCTACTTCACGATATGATAATACAGCTGAGAAAAAAGAAGAAAGCGTTGAGACACGCAAATTGCAAGCTTCGATTTTAAACGCCTGGGCTGATTCTGTAATTAGTAAAACTAACGAAAAAGATATTATTATACTCGGCGACTTCAACGATGCCCCTAAAAGAGATAAATATCAAAGTTTGGATATATTATATAAAAATACAAATTTGGAATTCCTTACCAAAGATTTACACAGTTGTGGAAAGTATAGTAATAGCTATACTATTGATAATATCGTTGTCTCCAAATCAGCTCTTAACAGGTATATTAATAGCAGTGTCCGAACTTATGACATTACAATTTCATATACTAAAGAGCAACTGGAAAAGGTATCTGACCACTGCCCGGTAATAGTTCAATTTGACACTAAAGAACCTGATAATGATTAGCATGATTTCTAAGATTATGTAAAAACATATTTTTATGTAAACCCACGTATTTAATCGTGGGTTTTATATATTATGGCAGTTGCAATACTCGTATCAACTCATTTATCGGCAATACAATACGACGGTTATTAGTAGGTTTGATAAGTGCTATTTTGATTTATCGACCTTACAATAATTGTAGTATAAGTCTGTTGCAAAACTATATAATTTTCAATTTCCATTTGTTCAAGAGGCTGGCTAAAATTTGTCATTCTGAACGAAGTGAAGAATCCAGATAAAGCTAACTTGTAGATAATTCTGGATTCTTCGTTACACTCAGAATGACGATTTAGAAATATTATTACTTTTTTGACAACCTCTTAATAAGCACTTAGTAGTTTGAAACCTTTGAAAAAATAACAGTGAATAAATATTTTGGACTTTTGCAATAGCCTTAGTATAAAAGTTTAGCAAAGGTATAAATTGAGTTTCGAATAAGTTGTAATTGTGTGTTTTGTGTGTATTTTTAAATTAAATCCTTTTTCGGGTAGATTTTATAATAATAATAATAATAATGCTGAACTAATTTCGTTTTATTGGAAATATTTGTTTTTACAATATAATGTTGAGGATTAAATGACTAATATTAGAATTGAAGAAAAAGAGAATTATAGGATAATGTATTTAAAGGGAGAGTATATCGGCGGAGAGGAAACCGAGAAATTAAGTGATGCACTCAAAAAAGCCGCTCAAGCTGAAAACAACAGATTAGTTTTAGACCTTAGCGGAGTTACTTTCTTAAATTCTATGGCTCTTGGAGTTTTACTTTCGGCAAATGCACTTTTCCATAAACAAAGCGGTAAAGTTGTGCTTTGCAATCCAAGCGAATACTTGAAAACAATTTTTGAAACTACTAAGCTGTCATTGATTTTTACTATAGATACTACTTTAGAAGAAGCGGAAAAATCATTAACTTTGTAATGGATTAAATTTGTGATACATTAGCTTGGTAATAGATACTGTAATTATTTGAATAATATATAAAATAATCGTACAAAAAGTAATACAGCGTTAGAATACTTACTCTAATTATCTATTTTCAACCAATAATGATTAACTATACTAAAAGTTAAAATAGCATCCTTTTATGCTATCGTCGAGATAAATAGTTATTTAATATGGATATTTGAAATATTCCTAAAATTGATTTACAAAAAGAATGAAGAAAACTATATACACATTAGCTTTTTTAATTATAACCTCGGCTCAAATCTACAGCCAAGATACTACTAATAATAAAAGTACTTTTAAAAAATTCGAGATGCAGAAATCTCCTACAGGAGCAATTATTAGAAGTTTGATATTGCCCGGCTGGGGACAGTACTATGTGGAATCCTATTGGAAAGCCCCACTATTTCTTGGTGCTGCCGGCACTTGTGTTTACTTTATTATTGATAATAATAAAAAGTTTAATTCTAAGCAAGATGAAATTGATAAATTATCAGCAATTGATCCGACAAATTATAAAATCTCGTTTTATAAAAAGCAAAGAGAAGTATTCAGAGATAATCGAGACCAATCGGCATTCTTTTTAGCCGGTGTGTATTTACTTGCAGCTATTGATAGTTACGTAGGAGCACATTTATTTGATTTTAATGTTGACGATAATATTAGTTTTAATTTGATGCCGAAGCAGGGTTTAGTTTCTTTAAATTTTTCTTATAGTTTTTAGCCTTTTGCTTTTTTATTTTATTTACAATAACATCATTTTCTATTTGAAATCGGACAATCGAAGTCTCGTCTATCCCTATGACTAAAGCATTGGGCTGATGAATATCAATATTTTTGAAGCAGAGATTAATATAATATCCGAATGACAATTCTTTTTGTATCATAAGATTGCCGAGCATTAAAAGAAAATCAAATCCGAATAATGAAAAAAAAATATTTCGCTAAATCTAATATTTTTAATATTTTGCATTCTTTTTTTGGTTCGTTTATAAAAACTTTAGCTGAACAATTTTCAGTTTGATAAATAATACAATTAATATAGATTTTTTAATATTTTTTGATTAAGTATAATAAAAATAAATCAGTAATTAGATGGGGTAAAAAATGGAAATCAAAACACTTGATGCTTTTTTGCAAATCGCTAAAAACAAGTCAAGGAAAAAAATTGTAGTCGCTGCTGCCGAAGACGAACACGTTTTGGGTGCTATTAAAGATGCAATTAAAGAAAACATAGTAGAGCCAATATTAATTGGTAATGCTACGAAAATCGAATCTATAGCCGGCGAAATCGGTCTTGACCTAAGCAATATCGAAATTATTGAAGAAAACAATCCGATTGAATCTTGCCGTAAAGCTGTAAAGCTAATTAAAGATGCTAAAGCTCAAATCATAATGAAGGGCTTAGTCGGTACTGCCGACTTCTTGCGTGCGGTTCTTAATAAAGAATGCGGATTACGCAAAGGCGAACTTTTAAGCCATATAGGATTTTTTGACCCTCCGGCTTATCATAAAGTTGTCGCTTTGACTGATGCAGCTCAGAATATTGCTCCTACTCTTCAAGAGAAAATTGCAATTATCAATAATTCTATCGATTTATTCCATCATCTCGGTGTAGAAAATCCGAAAGTGGCTATGCTTGGTGCTGTCGAAGTAGTTAATCCAAAAATGGAAGCTACTATTGATGCAGCAATAATTACTCAGATGAATAGACGTAAACAAATCAAAGGCTGCTTAATTGACGGTCCTTTGGCATTTGATAATGCTATTTCTAAAGAAGCTGCCGACCATAAAGGTATAGAGAGCGAAGTTGCCGGAGATGCGGATTTACTATTTGCCGCGAATATTGATATAGGAAACGTACTTTATAAATCATTTACATATTTTGCTAACGCATCTGTAGCAGCCATAATTCTGGGAGCTTCGGTGCCGATAGTTTTAACCTCTAGAGCAGACTCTGACCGCAGTAAATTATTATCAATTGCTCTGGCAGCATCTTATTAATTAATTATATATATATTGGAGAATTATGAAAATATTAGCAATTAATCCGGGTTCTACTTCTACTAAAATCGCCGTTTTTAATGATACGGAACAGGTTTTTACAAAGACTTTACGACATAGTGTTGAAGAATTAGCTCCCTTTTCGAATACTATCGAACAATACCAATTTAGAAAAGATATTATAATAAATGCTTTAAAAGAAGAAAATATCACTCCCGATTCTTTAGACGCTATAGTTGGTAGAGGCGGTCTATTAAAACCGATTCCTGGCGGCGTATATAGAGTTAATGATCAAATGCTTAAAGACCTAAAGGGGTCTGCTCGTGGAGAGCATGCTTCTAACCTCGGCGGTATTATCGCAAACGAAATCGTAAAATCATTAAATAAAGATATTCCTTCATTTATTGTTGACCCCGTAGTAGTTGACGAATTGCAGGATTTGGCTCGTCTGTCCGGTCATCCGGAGTTACCAAGAGTAAGTATTTTTCATGCATTGAATCAAAAAGCCGTAGCTCATAGATATGCACGAGAAAACGGCAAAAAATATCAAGACTTAAACCTTATCGTAGTTCACTTGGGTGGCGGTATATCGGTCGGTGCTCACACCGGTGGCAAAGTTATCGATGTAAACAATGCACTTGACGGCGACGGTCCTTATTCACCGGAACGTTCCGGAGGAGTCCCTGCCCGCCAACTTGCCGAATTATGCTTCTCCGGTAAATATACTTATGACGAAGTTCGTAAAATGATTACCGGTAAAGGCGGCATGGTTGCTTATTTGAATACAAACGATGCTTATGAAGTCGAGCTAAAAGCAGTAGCCGGTGACCCGGAATACAGAAAAATATACGAAGGCATAGCTTATCAGATTTCTAAAGAAATCGGCGGTATCGCTACCGTATTAAAAGGCAAAATTGACGCGATAATTATAACAGGCGGCTTGGCTAAATCAACTCCTATCATTGAGTGGATTAGCGAAAGAGTTTCATTTTTATCACCGATAAAAGTATATCCGGGCGAAGACGAAATGCAAGCACTCAGCGAAAGCGTTTACTATGCTATAAATGGCGAAGAAGAAATAAAAGAATATAAGTAAAGCCTGTCGCAATAGCGACAAATATAAGTTTTACTTCTATTTACCCCACCCTAAAGAGGCTGTGTAAATATTACTATTATACTGTAATTTTCCGCAATTTTTATCTCCTTCACTAATCATCCCCACGCTTCAGTGTGGGGATGAATTGAGGAATGCAGATATTAGTAACTGCTGTTAAGTACCTATCAACCTAACGGTTAACCGTCTGGTTGCATTAGAGTAAAATGAATAAATTCGAGTATTTACACAGGCTCAAATAGCTCTGATTACAGCATACACATAAAAATCAACCCCATACATCGGCATAGGGTTGATTTATTTTTAAAAAAGGAAAAAGAACTATTTTTTCTTCATTTCTTGTTTGATTACATTCAATATTTCCGAAACTTGAGCCGGTTTAACATTACTATAAACCTTATCGTTAATAGTAACTACCGGAGCCATAGCACACACGCCTATACAGCGAGTAGCAACCATTGAGAAATTGCCGTCGGCGGTAGTTTCACCTATGTCAATTCCAAGCTCTGACTTGAAGTTCTCCATTATAGTATCGGCACCTTTAACAAAGCAGGCAGTTCCCAAGCAAACAGAAATGTGAAATTTGCCCTGTGGTTTCAATCTGAAGTAATGATAGAAAGTTGATACACCGCAAACATCGGCAGTAGGAACACCCAATAAATGAGCAACTTCATCCATATTATCTTCGGATAAATATCCGTAAATACCTTGTACTTTATGAAGCACGGCTATTAGATAGCTTTCAGGATGTTCTTTTTGTCTGCATTCTGCTATAAAATCAATTACTTCTTGATTCAATTTATATTCACAACATTTATCCATTATTTTATCCCCCTTGGAAATCTTTCATTATAATGAGTATGTAATAACTCGTGAGCTTTTTCACTACCCGGTTTTTCAAGGAATTCTTCATATAATTTTTGTACATAAGGATTCTCGTGAGATTTACGTATAGTCTTAGCTTCATCAATTGTATATAAAGCATTCTGGCGACGTTTTATCATTTCAGGATCAAGAGGATATACGTAGTCTTCGGCATGAACTAATGGTTGACCGCCACCGGCTACACAACCGCCCGGGCAAGCCATAATTTCAATGATATGATATTCTTTTTCGCCTGATTTTACTTTTTCAAGTATTTTTTTAGCATTATTTAAACCATTAGCTACGGCAACATTAATAGTAATACCGTTAATTTCAAGAGATGCTTCTCTTAGTCCTTCAACGGCTCTAACTTCTTTATATTCTAATTTATCTGTCGATTTGCCTGTAATTACTTCGTAGGCAGTTCTTAAAGTAGCTTCCATTACTCCACCGGTTGAACCGAATATATCGCCGGCACCGGTTGAGTAACCCAATGGAGAATCAAATTCGCTATCAGGCAAATTTTTGAAGTCAATACCGTAAGCTTTGATCATCCAAATCAGTTCACGAGTAGTTAATACGGCATCAGTGTATGGATAGCCGTCAGGAGAATAATGCTCGGGACGCTTAGCTTCATATTTTTTAGCAGTACAAGGCATAATTGCAACTACATAAATATCTTTAGGGTCAATACCTTTTTCTTGTGCATAGTATGTTTTGATTAAAGTACTTTGCATCTGCATAGGAGACTTACATGTAGAAGCATTCTCGATAAATTCAGGGTAGAAATGCTCTAAAAATTTAATCCAGCCCGGAGAGCATGAAGTAAATATCGGTAATTTCTCGCCTTTTTCGAGTCTCTGTAGGAATTCGGTTGCTTCTTCCATGATTGTTAAATCTGCAGAGAAGTTAGTGTCAAAAATCGCATCAAATCCTAATCTGCGTAGTGCGGTAACAGTTTTGCCTGTAACCGGAGTGCCGACAGGATAATTCCACCCTTCGCCAATAGCGGCTCTGATAGCAGGTGCAGTTTGAACTACTACATGCTTATCAGGATTGCTGAGAGCAGCCCAAATTTCTTCTGTATTATTTTTCTCCATAAATGCCGAAGTAGGGCATACATTGATACACTGACCGCATTTAATACAAACGGAATCTTCCATGTTTGCCATAAAAGCAGGAGCAACTACTGTGTTAAAACCTCTGTACATCTGGCTTAAATTAGTAACACCTTGAATTTCTTTACACACTCTGATACATCTCTGGCAGAGGATACATTTTTCAGCATCTCGAACTACCGAGTAATCTGTGTTTTGAATTTTATGATGCTTTCTGGCACCTTCATAATATCTTTCGCGAACACCCATTTTGTACGCCAAATTCTGCAATTCGCAATTTCCGTCGCGTTCGCAAGTCTGGCACTCTTTAGGGTGATTGTCAAGCATTAATTCTACTAAGTCTCTACGTGTCTCTCTGATTGCAGGAGAATTAGTTTTTACGTTCATACCTTCAAGCAATTTAGTTGCACAGGCAGGTAAATAATTTTGAACGCCTTCTACTTCTACTACGCAAATTCTACAAGCACCTTCTGTCGATAAAAATGGGTGATAGCATAACCTTGGCACATGAGCCCCGATTTTATCTCCGGCTTCCATAATGGTTGTTCCTTCGGGAACCGAAACGCTAATACCATCAATTACAGCATTTATATATTTCATTAAAATTATCTCCGATAAATATGCTCAATTTGTTTAATCTATAAATTATATTTTGTCAATCGCATTAAAATTACAAGCATTATAGCATTCGCCGCATTTAATACACTTATCCTGATTAATTGTATGCGGTTGCTTACGAGAACCGTCAATACAGAATACAGGGCAACGGCGGGCACACAATGTACAACCTGTACATTTTTCTTCGTTAACGATATATCTGACTAAGCGGGCACATTTCTGAGTAGGGCAACGCTTTTCATTAATATGAATTTCGTATTCTTCACGGAAATGTTTCAATGTGCTTAATACAGGAT
This sequence comes from uncultured bacterium, assembly GCA_942493235.1. Lineage (GTDB taxonomy): Bacteria > Bacteroidota > Ignavibacteria > Kapaibacteriales > UBA2268 > ENR-C587. The sequence continues at coordinate 3,517,965 of OW818676.1, forward strand.
TTGGTGCTGTCTGACCTAAACCGCATAGAGCTGTCTTTTTAATTAAATTGCCGAGACGCTCTAATTTGTCTATATCTTCCATTTCACCATCGCCACTTGTGATTTTCTCAAGTATTTCGAGCATTCTTACCGTACCCTCACGGCAGGGTAAGCATTTACCGCAAGATTCATCTTTTGTAAAATCAAGGAAAAACTTAGCTGTATTAACCATACAGTCTCTATCGTCTAATATAATCATACCGCCGGAACCCATTATAGAGCCTATGCTCTTTAATGAATCGTAATCAACCGGAGTATCAATCATTGATAGCGGAATACATCCGCCGGAAGGTCCACCGGTCTGAACAGCTTTTAATTGTCTGTTATCCGGAATACCACCGCCTATATCAAAAATTACTTCACGTAAAGTAGTTCCCATCGGAACTTCGACTAAACCGGTGTTAACAATATTACCGGCTAAAGCAAATACTTTAGTGCCTTTACTATTTTCAGTGCCGATACGCCCAAACCATTCTGAACCATATAGCATAATAGCCGGTACGTTTGCCCAAGTTTCAACATTATTTATACATGTAGGATGCCCCCACAGTCCAGACATTGACGGATATGGTGGACGCATTCTCGGCTGACCTCTCCTGCCTTCGATTGAATGCATAAGTGCTGTCTCTTCGCCACATACAAATGCACCGGCACCAAGCCTGATTTCTACATCAAAATTAAAGCCTGAACCAAGTATGTTTTCACCAAGCAAATTCATTTTTTTTGCTTTATAGATAGCATTCTCTATTCTTTGAATTGCAAGAGGATATTCTGCTCTGATATATATATACCCTTTAGTTGCTCTCATAGCATAAGCACCGACAGCCATACCCTCGAGTATTGAAAATGGGTCGCCCTCTAATGCACTTCTATCCATAAATGCTCCGGGGTCGCCCTCGTCTGCATTACAAATTACATATTTTATAGGGTCAGGATTCTGAGTAGCAGTATTTCTCCATTTGATACCGGTAGAGAAACCTCCGCCGCCTCTGCCTCTTAATCCTGATTTTAGAATTTCGTTTATTACAAAGTCAGGGTCGCCTTTATATAATACTCTTGCTAATCCCTCGAATCCTTGAGCATGAATATAATCTGTCAAACTTTCTGGGTCGATGATACCGCAATTTCTTAAAGTGATTCTGGTTTGTTTATTAAAAAATGAAACGTCTCCATAGAATTTGAAGTAAGTTTCTGTCAAATTATCTGTGTGAACCAAATGCTTTTTGCTTACTTTTCCGTCAATAAATTGGTTTTGAATAATTTCTTCAATCTCTTTCTCTGACTGAAATTTGTATATTACGTTTTCAGGGAATACCATCATAACGCCATACTCTTCATCTTCGCTGACTTTATGGCATAGACCGATACATCCGCCACTCAAAACTCTAACCTGCTCAGGGGTAACATGCTTTGCGTGTAGTATTCTGTTAAATGTATCATTCCAAGTTTCGTTGTATTTGTTACGACACTTCGAAGAAGAACATAAAGTAACTATGTGCGTATAGAGAATGTCAGTCTTTTTATCAAGCATCAAACCGGTAACAGGCTTTTTGTTCAAAACATGTTCCTGAAATATTTGAGGAACTTTATCAACAGTAACTTGCTGATATTTAATAGCCATTTGCTCGGGAGCAAAAACGCCGACAATCGGTTCTTGAGAGCATCTGCCGGTACATCCTGTCTGCTTGATAATAATATCATTTCTACCGGACGCATTAATCAGCTTGACAAACTCATCTCTAACGAAGTCAGCTCCTGCCGCCTTTTCGCATGTGGCAGAACCAACTTGAATCACAGTCATTCCCAACGCATTGGCATCGGTTGACGAAGGTCCAAGTTCCTTCTTTAAATTTTCATAATTCTGGAGTACATTTCCCATATCTACTTCCTAATATCACTTTATTATTTTAAATCTGCATAACGGATAATTATTTATTTCAGACAAACCTATCTGATATGCAAACAATTGAATATTCTTTTTTTTATATTTGTCTGTTTTCAAACCTCAAAGTTAAGACAAATATTCCGAAAAACAATAAAAATATTTCAAACCATTTTGATTTTATTAGCAATTAGCATTGCTTATAAATATATTTAGGCTTGAATAAATAATTAACTATTAATGAGTAATTAAGGGAATTAAATATTTAGAAAAATATACGGATATAATTTTCTCGATATATTCTATGGAAATTATTATACTTTTCTTAGCTTATTCAGCAGAGAGCTAAACAAAAAAGGACTCCGTAAGATACAGAGCCCCTTAAAAATAAAAATAATCAAATAAAAATTACGCAATAGTAACATCTTTGCATAGATAAACATCTTGGATAGTATTCAATAATTTAATACCTTCGCCCATTGGTCTTTGGAATGCTTTTCTACCGGAGATTAATCCCATACCGCCGGCACGCTTATTAACTACGGCAGTTGCAGTGGCATCTGCCAAGTCATTTTTGCCGGAAGCTCCTCCGCTATTAATTAAGCCGATTTTGCCCATATAGCAGTTTGCCACTTGGTAGCGGCATAAGTCAATTGGGTGGTCAGAGCATAATTCAGTATAAATTCTCTCGTCAAATTTCCCATAAGAAGATTTGCCGGTATTCAATGCTTTAAATCCTCCATTGTTTTCAGGCAATTTCTGCTTAATAATGTCGGCTTGTATAGTTACTCCCAAGTGATTAGCCTGTCCGGTTAAATCAGCAGATACGTGATAATCTTTATCTTTTTTGAATTCATTATTTCTCAAGTAGCACCATAGTATAGTTGCCATTCCGAGCTCGTGAGCATATTGGAATGCTTCAGACACTTCAACTATCTGGCGACGGCTTTCTTCACTGCCGAAATAAATTGTTGCCCCGATAGCAGCCGCACCCATATCATAGGCTTCTTCTATTTTACCGTACATTACTTGGTCAAAAGCATTTGGGCAAGTCATTAATTCATTATGATTGATTTTTACGATAAAAGGTATCTTATGGGCATATTTACGAGCTACTATTCCCAAAGCTCCGAAAGTAGAAGCAACGGCGTTGCATCCACCCTCTATAGCTAATTTTACAATGTTTTCAGGGTCAAAATACATCGGATTTTTTGCAAAGCTTGCTCCGCCGGAGTGCTCTATGCCTTGGTCAACCGGTAAAATTGATAAATACCCTGTTTGAGAAAGTCTGCCGGCATTGTACATCCAAGCTAATCTGCTTAATACCCTATTGTTTCTATCTGAATTGATAAACACATTATCAACGAAATCTCCTGAAGGTAAAGCTAAGTTTTCTTTCTGAATTTTAGGGGTATTAAAACCAAGCAAATATTCGGATTGAGAGCCAAGAATTTCTTGAATTTGATTATACATAATATTATCTCCTAATGTTATTTACATAAAAGTCTAATGCACATATTTAATCAACAAATCTAAATATACTATTTGTTTTAAGCAAATTTTTTTTTTATTATTTTGATATTTGTCGAAATTTTTATAAAAGTTATTGTGCTTGGCTATTTTGTGTGTTTAATATGGGGATCGGGGATAGGGGATAGTAAATGGAAATTACAAATCACATTCAGGAATAGATGTTTTTTAGATATGGTATGTCTTTCCTGCACAGTCGATTCAAAATTATTCAACATTAATACAACTTATATGTCATTAACTCAATAATTACTGCAAAGCTTTAAAGGTGCTTCAGATTGACGATTTTACAAAATAATAATATTTTAGACAGCCTCATGAAAGCGACATTCCCAAGCTCATAAGGTATTCAAGAGGTATAATATCATCCGACAGAGTCGGTAGTCGAACATCTCTTAACTTCTTCTATTCTCTGAATCCTTTTATCTAATGTCGGGTGTGAATAATTCAGAATTACAAATATTGGGTGCGGAGTCAAATTCAGTAAATTATTTCTGGCGAGTTTCTTTAATGCTGAAATCAACTCTTCATAAAGCCCACTGCTCTGAACAGCAAATTTATCTGCTTGATATTCATTAGCACGAGAATATATATTCAGCAAAGGGTTGACTATCATTTCTATAGGCGTATATAGCATAAAAAAGAAAATAAATCCGGCATAAATCGAGAGATTATATAGATAAAATCCTGTATATAATTCATATTCCCATATAAAATGATTCAATAGAAAAAGTATCACTCCGGAATGAATAATAAATATCCCCATATTGTATAGTACATGTTTTTTCTTATAATGTCCGATTTCATGAGCTATAATTGCAATTATTTCTTCTACGGTATAATTATCGATAAGATTGTCATAGATTGCAATAGTCTTATTTTTCCCGAATCCTGTAAAAAACGCATTAGACTTATTAGTTCGTTTTGAACCGTCAATTATAAATACATTTTTAAGCGGGAAAGATACACTTTCGCAATATTCCATAATTTTCGACTTTAATTGGTAATTTTCTAAAGGAGTAAATTTATTAAAAAGCGGCATTATCAGTTTTGGAGATATGTATTGAATAAAAATCGACACAGTAATTAGAAAACCCCAAGCAAATAACCATGCATAATAGCCAAAGGATTCAAAGAAAAGCATAGTAAAATATATTAGAGGTAACCCAATTACAATAGTTAGTACTATACTTTTAAATTTATCCGCTATATAAGATTTACCTGTTCTCCGGTTAAATCCGAATTTATTCTCAATTACAAACGTTTGATATAACGAAAAGGGCAGATTTAATAAAAATATTAAGATCATATACACACTAATATAAATAACCCCTCTAAAAGAAGTGCTCAGCGGGAATTTTCGAACAAGCATATCTAAGTATGCAAATCCGCTGAACATCCAGAACATAAAAAAAGCGGAAATGTTTACTAATTCGCGAATTAAGCTGAACTTGCTGTTTAATTTAATATATGCACGCGATTTTTCATACTCTTCCGGGGAATATATATCATTTATATTATTGGGAATTAACTTATTTTGATTAAGTAAATTCAAATAGTTAGATACTAAATATATTATAAAATTTATAAATATTGCCAAAGATATTATAAACGCATATTTGTTCATTTCAATTCCCTTGCAAAACTTTCTAATATAAAACTAAATCCGAATTTAAGCGAATAAATATTCATCGCCGGACTACTATTAAACGGATAAAAAGAATTTTTCTTTCTTTGCTCATAGAATAAAAATGAAACCGTATTTTTTGCTAAGAAATTCAAAATCGGAACCAAGGTCTGATCTTCATCTATTAAAAGAAAAGCCGAGAAATCAAGTATCCGCTGGGCAAGCAGTTCAATAGTGGCAGAGCCGGCATATTGGGCAAATTTGAAATCAGGATATACCAGAGAATTCTCGAATGCAATATTTAGAAATAACGGATATGCAATTTTCGCTGTAAATCCGGTTTCCCAATTAGTGCCAAATCGGAAAGTCTCGTCATAAATATTTAGCGGTGAAGTTTCATTAAATTTATAATTTGGAAAATCTGAACGCGACCAATTAATTGAATTTGAATGATATAGAATTGCCTGAATAGCTCCAAGACCAAGCACATATCCATTACGGTAGCCAACTCCGATTTGCCATAAATCTATCGGAATACCGATCTTGTTTTTACTTGGGTCTAATCCGGAGCTGATATCGGATAGTGAGATAAATTCAGAAGAATAATAGAGCGTTTTTAAGCTCGTTAAGGGATAAATCCTTGTAAAAGCATAGTCAGTAGTAATCCTATATGCCTTTGAAATATCGATTAATTTTTCCGAATTTGAATTTATATCAGTAAAAGATATTCCGTAATTAATGTCTAATGTAATCTGATTACGAACATTATCAGGTTTAGAAAAAAACTTAATCAGACTTGAGTCCAAAGACTCTGCGTATAGATTAGCACTGCAAAAACCAATTAATAGTATTTGTATTATTTTTTTATAGCTATTATATTTTATTTTCATACTCATATTATGCTTTCTACATAGTAATTTTTAGAATTTAGCCACTTGCAACATTTTGCAATTTTTATTTTTTCCGCCATTAAACCCAATGCTTTAGTTGCTGTGTAAATATTGTCAAAAGACGGAATTTTTATTCCAACCCTGCATTCAACCCCACGCTTTAGCGTGGGGATTCAAGTAATTAGTACCATTCCCCACGCTGAAGCGTGGGGTTGAATGAAACTGGGAAAAATATTTAACGTCATTTACATCAACTAAATAGTATTTGCACAGCCTCTTCAGCGTGGAGATACAAACACTATTAGGAATTCTAATTTTATAACAGCATCTGAAGTGTTGATATACAAGCACTTAATAAGCTTTTATTTACTAGTTCAACAGAAATCATATACTATTTCAAAAGTCTTGTGTTAATTTTTCAACTTTTTAATAATAAAAAAGCGGTGAAATTAACCCACCGCTAAACTAAATAATTTATTAAAATAAAAAAAATTAAAATGTAAAGCTAACTCCGATTTTAAAATTATCAAATACTAAAGGAGCTTCGGTTTTAAATGGCCAGTTCATGTCTTTCCTTCTTAACTCGTAGAAAGCATAAGAGATACCGTTTTTGATAATAAAATTCACAATGGGACCGCCCACAGAAGACCTTTTGATAACTTTGCTAATAAAATCACTGGCAAGCCCGCTGATAGCAGCTTCAATTATTTCGCTACCAGCCCATTTCCATATTTTGAATCTTGGGAAAATTTGCTCTTGCTCGTAACCGGCAATTAAAGATATATTATCAAAGAATCGAAGTCTGATACCGGCTTCAAATGACCTACCAAATCTCAAATCATCAGCGATGTTATCCGTTTTAACTTTAATTGCAGGTAAAGCCGTAGTATCTGTAATATTTTCGGTATTGAAATCAATTCTTGTCCAATTAAAAATATCGGAACTATAAAGGACTAAATCCGCATTATTACTTAATGCCCAACCATAGCCTTTGGAATCACCCCAAGTAATAACCCATCTCTTTGAACCGATTTTCTCGTTTTCTTTTTCATCAGTAAATAAATCTTCCGATGAATATTTAAATCCTAAGAAATCATCTTCCATTTTTAATATCTTGCCGTTGGTATGAAGCATAGTTTCACTATACCCGATTTTGCCTTCTAAGAAATTGTTATTAGAAAAATTTCCTGTAAAAGCGTCTTTATCAATTTTCGGCTGTGTAATTCCGAAACTTACACTCATAAATGGCTGGTCATTACCAGATAAAAATCTAAACAAATTAAAATCCTCAAATTCAGTTTTGTCTAAATCTAATTTAAAATCAAATTCATCATCAACATCCAAATCAACAGTATCGATTTGTGCAAAAGCCGAACTCAAACTAAAAGAGCAGAATGATAATGCCAACATTAATAAGTAAATCTTCGTTTTCATATTACACCTAAATTTATTAAATATCCCTACATATTTTTTTACGTAGTTTTTTTTAATTTGTTACAAGATCCGATATAGAAATAAATTTGGAATTTTATTTTAATTAGAATGATATGGAATATATGGGTCTTTGCTATTTTTGGGTTTGCAAATAATTGCTATTAGTATAAAGAAAATCCTTATATATCAAATATTGATTTTTGACATCTTATTGGATAAACATCTTTGATTATAATTATTACTCCGTCAGGAGTTAAACATCGGTAACATAATGAGATACTCCGCCAGCACTCTCTTGTTTTAACAACAAAAAGAGAAGAAAGAGTGTGCGGACTAAACAATGTTTATTATCGATGTTCAACAGCTAACGATGTTGGAAGAAACGCGAGGGGGTAATTGGGAATTGAGGTTTTCTAAAAAGTATTAATATAGCCAAATCGTAATTCAGAAGTACCTTTACAGCAGTGCTGTAATTGTAGAGGTAATGACACAAAGTAAAGTATTGCCTTTAACCTTCCGAAGGGTTAAGAAACCTTCGGAAGGTGTAACAAAACTTTTAGATTAAATTATTTATACACATAAATTGAAATATTTAGAAAGGTTTAGTTAGGTCGTTGCTACCCAACTTCAGAATCAACATTATTATTATTTTATAAATAGTCAACAATGAGCTTGTTATAGTTCCCTAAAAATATTTCTCTTTACCTTCCGAATGTTTCTTTACCATTCGGAAGGTTTAAGGAATTAATCAATCCACTTAAAAAGAGAAATTATGACTATATAAAGTTGTACTTGCATAGTAAACACATATAATATATAGCCTTGCTTAAGTTAAGAGCAGAAGTGTGTCATTAGGAACGAAAAATCCAGAATTATCAATAAGTTAGCTTTATCTGGATTCTTCACTGCGTTCCTAATGACAAATTTTAGAAAGCCTCGTAAATGGTGCAGAGAATAATATTTGTCGTATTGTGATAGTTTTTATACAGCCTCTAAAGCATGGGGTTGATTAGAGAGCGAGATATAAACTGAGGAAATTTGCAATAGAATAATTGTATTTACACAGCCTCTGAAGCGTAGGGTTAATGGTAAATATTTCATTGCATGAAGAAAATGATATTAGATTTCTGATTCTTTAATAAAATAATCAATTATAAAATTCGACATTCAAGTAATTAAAACTTAAAATAATCTATATTGATTTTTTAAATTTTAATGATATATTTTATATTTATCCTAATTTTTAAATAGTAGGAAGAGCAATGAGTAAGAAAAAAAGTATTATTTTATGGATTACAGCTTTAGTACTTATGTCCGGCGTAGCAATTTATCAGAGAATGAGCGGACCAAGCTACCCGATTAAAAACAATATTACAATTTCCGGTGTGGACATCAAGTATTCTCTTCCCCGTTCTCACGGAGGAGAAGGAGACCAGATTATAAAAATATACGCTCCTGTCAAAGATATAAAAGGCTTGATTACATATAAGCGATTTAAAAGTTTTGATACCGCAATCACAGAAATAATGACTAATGTAGCTGATACTTTAATAGCTACTCTCCCACATCAGCCTGCTGCAGGAAAGATTCAATACGAAATTAAACTTGTTACAAAAGATGCTCAATTGTTCGATTTGCATAATGAGCAAGTAATAATTAGATTTAATAGTGGAGTACCGACTTATATTCTGATTCCTCATATTATTTTCATGTTTGCCGCGTTATTTTTAGCCGGCAGAGTAGCTTTAGAAGCCGCATATAAAGGAGATAAATTACTAAATCTATCTCTTTGGACTACCGGTATTATGTTTGTAGGTGGTTTGGTATTAGGTCCCATCGTCCAGTTCTATGCTTTCGGAGAGTTCTGGACTGGTTGGCCCTGGGGGCATGATTTAACAGATAATAAAACTATTGTATCGTTTTTAGTTTGGTTATTTGCTCTTTATAAAGTTTATCAAAATAAAAACGCTAATAGATGGGTTTTAATTGCATTTTTTATAATGATTGCTATTTATGCTATTCCGCATAGTGTGCTCGGCTCTGAAATTGACCATACGGTTATTCAAAAAATCAAATAGGGATTATAATGTTTATTGTAGATAAAACGCGAAATATATCGACAATCGCCGAATCAATAATAGCCGGTGAAAAAAGTTTGATAGCAAATATGGCAAATCTATGTTCGATAATTTTTCATTATTATGAAGATTTGAATTGGGCAGGATTTTATTTGTTTGATGGTAAAGAATTAGTATTAGGTCCATTTCAAGGGCTTCCCGCCTGCATTCGAATTCCTTTAGGCAAAGGGGTCTGTGGCAGAGCCGCTCAGACTAATCAAATCCAAAATATTGATAATGTGCATAAATTCGATGGGCATATAGCTTGCGATTCAGCTTCTAATTCAGAGTTAGTAATTCCAATTTTCAAAAATGACAAATTAATCGGCGTATTAGATATAGACAGCACTAAATTCGACAGATTTAATTTAGAAATAGCTTATGAACTCAATAAATGTATTGAGCATCTACTATCTCATAGCGAAATAAATTAATTATTTGATAATTCATCAAAGTTCAAATTATTAGAAAGGTCGGATATAGCTTTATAGTACTTTCCGGCTTTTTTAGGATTAATTTCGCTTAGTATCATCGCAATATTAGACATAGTAATTAATTTCATCTCAGGGGGGAGCACAAGTGCTTTCTGAGCTGTTTTCCGCAATATAGAATATGCTTCGTCGGGCTTATGCATTTTATGCTTCAGTAATGCAAAGGAATTCATTATGAAGCATTCTGTAATTTGGTCATCAATTGTTGATAATAATCTAAATGCTTCCTCGACATCAGAAATTGCAGAATGATAATCAGATAGTTCGGTTTTAATTCTTACCATCAATGCTAAAAGCTGAGATTTCTCTGATACACTTAATTCATCGCCATGAGTGTTAAGAAAAGTAGTTGCTCTATCTAATGCAATCGATAATTTCCCTGAAATAAAATCTTCTACAATTGCTCGACGGATAGTTACAAAATCAATCTTTTGAACAATCTCTGCCTGCTCTTTGTCGCCTTCGATTGTATCTTCATCATTAAAAGAAAATCTATCCCAATTAACAGTCATCAGCTTCTGGAAAGCAATATTCTGTGGGCTTAGGTCAGGAATCTTATCCCCGGTTTCTTCGTCATTCCGAACTTCTATCATTTCTTTAAATGTCTGATATACCGAATTGACAACATCGGCATTACCAAGCTCTTGAGCATTTTCAGCAGATTTCAAAAGCATATTCTTTGCTGTTAATTCATCACCGCTTTCTGAGCTGTGTGCTGCTAAATACGGTGCAATTTGATTTTTAATATCGTCGTTAGTTGCCTGCTCGTATTTGAGCTGTAGAAGTGCTGCTATCTGCCCGTGAAGAGCTATATCTTCTTCATACTCAAGAGTATTTTGAAAATACGTATGATAGAATGCCTGAGTAAACTCATAAACTGTTGTTTTTACCCCATAACGAACTCTGGCACCTACACTCCTAATCACACCGGTTTTCTGCTGAAGATTTCTAAGTCTCTTAATAGTAGATAAAATATCCAAATTAAGTAGGCTCGATACAATTGTAGCAGTAAACTCTCTGCCTTCTGAACTGCAGACGGCTAATGTATTTCTTTCTTCTTCGCTAACTAACTCCAATACTTGAGAAAAAGCCGCATTTAAAGTAGTAGGTAGAAATCTATCGTCAATTTTAGTATCATCTAAACTTCCGTCTTTATTGACCGGAGGGTATTTTTGGAAATATTTCAAATATTCGGTTACTACTGCCGGAATACCCATAGAGCGATTCATTAACCAATTCTCAAGTCCGGAATTTAGCTTTATCGACTGGAGATATTGAGGAATTAATTCTTTAATCTGTGAAATAGTAAATGGGTCTAAATCAATTGAATTAAAAATAGATTTATTCTGGCTATATTGCTTCACAAATGAATATAAAGGAGTACCTTTGCTCTCTAATACGCTATTTTGATAAGATATAACTATTAGTAAAGGATTAAATTCGATTTGATCGGCTAATATGCTTAAAAGCTCCACCGATTGAGCATCGCAATAGTGCATATTATCTAAAAATAATACTAAAGGAGCTTTGCTGGCAAGAGACATTATAGAATCAAAATATTCTGCCGCCGCAGACGAAGCCTTTTTCAAATTTTCAGATGACTTTTCTTTTTTAAATTGTCGATAATCCTTAGATAATTCCTTGACTGCATAAAACACATCGCCGGCAATCGGTATCGAAGCCAGCATAGTCATTCCTATGTTAAAAGCAAATTTCTTTTCAGCATTACTGTTACTTTTTCTCAACAATTCTTCAATTGCCCGCGTAAATGGTAATAATGGCTGAATCTTGCCTAATTCCAGATTGCCTATCGGGGATTGATTGTCCACCATTGCATTACTGATAGATGAACGTTGAGTACAATCTTCATCAAACTTACTTAGTAATGTAGTCTTACCCATGCCTGATTCACCGGACACCGCAAGGATGGAACCATGCCCTTTTATGGCATTATTAAGTAATTCCTTGAATACTTTATAATATTTTTCAATTCCTACCGCAACTACATTTGTACTCATAATCCTCGTAAGCAATGATATAAAAACTTAAATTTATCAATATTTTATTTAAATTCAAAATTATATTTTTTATTAGCAGTTTTTAGATTCTTTATAAAATAATGCCTGATATTATTTCTTACGTGAAATAGGACAAATCATATCTCGGCGTACAGCTAAAGAACCTGTGTAAAAATCGAAATTATTCATTTATCTTCACAAGAAGTTGTCTAATAAATTATAATTTTGTCAAATCGTCATTCAGAGTGTAACAAAGAATCTGGAATTATCAACATTTAGCTTTGTCTGGATTCTTCACTTCGTTGCTAATGACAACTTTTACAAAAAAAAAACAACCCACAGGTAAAATCCCATGGGTTGATTTAAACTCTTTTAAAATTTAATAAAAATTTATTTTGTTCTAACGAATTCAACTCTGCGGTTTTTCTGTTTATTTTCGTCGCTTGTATTTGGTGCTATTGGTTCATTAGGTCCTGCACCACGAGTTTTTAAACGATCTGCACTAATACCACGAGTAACTAACCAAGTTTTAACTGATTCGGCACGCTCTTTTGAAAGCTGAATATTCATATTTATATCGCCGACGTTATCAGTATGACCAACGATCTCAAATTCCGTACCGGACATTTTCTGCATAGCTTTCAATGCGTTATTTAGTATTCTTTCTGATTTAGGAGTAATTTCGGATTTTCCTGTAACGAATTCGATGCCATTTAATACTAATTTTTCATTAAGGCTAATATTCATAATATCATCGTCAGCATCTAAAGGATTAGCTTCATTTCTAACTTCTACACCATCTTTAATACCGCCTTTATCTGTATCAGGGTCTAAAGGATTTGATTTAGTTACATTTACTTCTTCACCGTCTATTAGACCATCGTTGTCAGTATCAGGATTTTTCGGGTCTGTGCCTATTTTAGCTTCTTCGTCATTTGTTAAACCGTCGCCGTCATCATCTTTTACAAATGTATATACATTAAAATGAACACCAAGCCTTGTAAACCAGTTTCCATCTTTTACATCATCATAAATAGGATTTAAATCATCTGTCATTGAGAAATTATACCCAAAATTAAAATCAAAAGAGGTAGTTGTATTTAAGTCATATTTCAGACCTAAAGCTAAAGGAATACTCATAGTAGTTCCGCTACCGCCTTTACCAGTAGCAGCAGTATTGATTGTATCCTCGTCTAATTCGTCAACTTTAAAAAACATAGCACCTACACCTACTAAAGCATAAGGAGTCCATTGAGTATTCTTTGTGAATTCATAACGCAACCTTAGCTCAGGAGTAATCATAGTTGATTTGTAGTGAAAATAATCAGACTCTTCACTGGTGCCGTTTGTATAATATGTAATTGCAATTTCAGGAGTAAACCCTTCGGCTATTCCGTTATTAAATAAACCATAAATTCCAAATAATGGACCTAATGCTCTATCGCCGGGTTTTGATTCGTTTACTGCACGAGTTAAACCTACTCCAACGCCAATAGCAATACTTTTGTCTGCTGCTTGTAAACTAAGACCTGTCAACAAAAATAATACTAAAAAACATTTTGTAAATAATTTCATAGCTCACCTCTGATTTGTGATTATAATAGTTAATACTGATTTGTAAACGAGACGAATTTTATTATATTGGATAAATTTAAAGCAGACGTATCAATATGAGCATATTCTAATTTATATTTCAAATTTCATATCTAATGATTTTCAATTGTTTCGATAATTCGCTTATCATTAATATATTTAATTATAATCAAACAATTCAATGTATTTTCATAATAAAATATTTTAGCTTATTTTTAAAATTTCAATTTCAAAAATAATTTTTATATATATTCAATTGCTATCAGTTATTTTGCTCTTTAATAGTATTTGTAGTATCTCTTTTTTGGGGCAATATACTTTTTCAATTTAATTTAATAAATATACATATATTAATACGATGTTATTTTATATAAATATCTCCATTATTTTCCGAGGTTCTATGAGTACAACTAAAATAGCGAATTATAAATCGGATTAATAACGAAAACCTTCCGAAAATAAATTTCCGAAAGGTAAATATAAAAGCATACCAATTTTAAGTTATTTTAAAAATATTATGCTTCAAACATTCCTTCTTTATCTCCGCGATATCCATTAATGAAGTCTTGAATGCTTTGAGCTTTTTTGCCAGGTAATTGAATTTCTTTTAGCAATACTTCATGAGATTTAGTATTAACTATAAAGGCATCTTTAGTAATTTTCCATCTTCCGGGTCTGCTCACGGCGGCATCTAACAATTCAGCTCTATATATTTTAAATCTATTAGCATGCCAAGTAGTCCATGCTCCCGGAGTAGGAGATACTCCATGAATAAAGTTAATAATATTCTCTGCCGAATCATTCCAATTGATTTTGCAATCGTCGGAAAAGATTTTCGGAGCCGGACTAGCTTTACTTATATCTTGAACCATAATAGTATAACCGCCTTTAATCAGAGTCTCGACAGTCTCAACAGCTAAATCGGCTGATATATCCATCAGTTTATGATACATATCGCCAAAGCTTGCATATTCGGGTATTGGCATTTCTCGCTGCAATAATATATCGCCGGCATCGACAGTTTTATTCAATATGAACGAGGTTAATCCGGTTACCTTTTCGCCTTTGATAATTGCATGATTTATTGGAGCTGCTCCTCTAAATTTAGGTAGTAAACTCCCATGAATATTAAATGATGCAATCTTAGCAAGTGAATATACTTCTTCAGGTAATATTCTAAATGCAATTACTACTATAATATCAGGATTAATATTTTTTATAGCTTCAATAAATTCGGAGTCTTTCATTTTAATCGGCTGTAATACAGGCAACCCAAGCTCCAGAGTAGTTGTTTTGATGATAGAAGGGAGTACCTTTTTGCCCCTGCCCTGCTCCTTATCGGGAACAGTAACAACGGCAGAAACAGTGTAAAGTTCATTTAATTTTTTAAGTGCAGGTACTGCAAATTCGGGCGTTCCCATATAAACGATTTTGATATTCTTATTTTCCATAATTTCCTCAAATTATTATTTGTTGCCGTTAGTAAACGGATATATAATATTTTCCTTTATGTATCAGATATTTAGAGCTAATTTCAAAACCCTGTTACTAAACATAAGCGGGAAAATATGGGTTTTAATAGTTTTTCTAATTTAAATTTTACTTCAATCAAAACAAATATAATGAATTAATTTCGATTTAGCAAGAAAAAGATAAAGAAATGGCTATTAGACCATTCTCCCACTTTTAAGTCTATAATTTTATTATTACATTTCTATGATACAAAATGTTTGGCTTTTACACCATTCCTCAGTGCGGGACTACGTAATTAGTAATCAGATATGGCATATCTAAGGAAATATATTTGGTAATTAACCCCGATCCTTAACTACCATTTCCGCCCACCTAACCACAAAAAAAAGAACCACCCCGTCATCGCTTCGCGATGCCACCCCTCCATTGGATGGGAATTTTAAGAAATAGCAGTTAAACATTTGCCTTTTTCATCAATACATAATCTTTAAGCCCTCCCCATGGGTAGGGTTTGGGTGGGGTTGAAAGATTTTCGCCACCAGCCATCAGCCTTACTACGCAGAGCGTAGTAAGGAGGCGAAAGGGAATCCCACTTTCATTCTACCAATATTCAACATCTAACAATGTTGGAAGAAAAAAACAACTTCCCTATCCCCTAACCCCTAACCCCAATCTCCTATCCCCTATCCCCGAACCCCAATTCCCACATAAAATAGCGAAGTGCTCATTTTTTCAAAACCATTTCCTTTCTATTCAATTATTAATTTCTATTATTGCTATTTTATTATATTGAAAGAAATTCAAATGAATGATAAAAATGAGAATATAATGCTTAGCTTGTCTATAGGTAGTTTTGCAAAAATAATTACAGAGGGGAAATTCCTATATCCGGCTCATATAGCACTATTAGATGATATTTTAGTTTCTACTACTATTAATCAAAATAAAAAAATAATGATAAATATGCCGCCTCGCCACGGTAAATCTGAATTTATATCGAAATATTTTCCGGCTTGGTTTCTGCTGAATTTTCCTGACAAAAGAATAATACTTACTTCTTATGAAGCTCATTTTGCACAATCTTGGGGCAAAAAAGTCCGCGATATAATTGATGAATTCGGGCACTATTTCGGTATATATTTAGATCCGGCTATGAATTCCACTTCCAGTTTTGCAATTAAAAATCATACCGGCTCAATGAACTGCGTAGGAGCAGGAGGAGCTATCACCGGTAAAGGAGCGGATATAGTCATTGTTGACGACCCTATTAAAAATGATGCAGAGGCAAACAGCGAAACTATTCGCGAAAATATTAGGCAATGGTTCAAGTCAACCGTATTTACCCGATTAGAGCCATCTGCATCGATAATAATGATAATGACACGCTGGCACGAAGACGATATTTGCGGTAGCTTGCTGGCGGAAGATTCTAAAAAGAAAGAATGGGCTCATATTAATTTACCCGCTATTGCTCAAGCTAATGACCCACTCAGCAGAGACATCGGTACGGCTCTCTGGAGAGAGCGTTTCGATGAAAGTAGGCTCTCCGAAATCCGAGAGTCAATTGGTGAATACTGGTTTTCGGCTTTGTACCAACAGCAACCCTCACCCGCCGGAGGTGGAATTTTCAAAAGTAAACATTTTAAATATTATACTCAGGATATGAATTACTATCTCTTTGATAATTTCAAAAAGGTCAATTGTAATGAATTGAAAATATTCATGACTATCGACTTAGCCGCAACTGCCAAGGAAAGCTCCGACTATACAGTGATTCTTACTTTCGGAGTAAGCTCTGATACCGATATTTTTATTCTTGACATAGTGCGTGAAAAATTCGAATCTTTAAGACATGCAGAAGTAATCATTGATGCTTATAATAAATGGCATCCATTACTTATAGGCATTGAAAGCGTACAATATCAAATTTCTTTAGTAAATGAATTGATGCACCGCGGATTGCCGGTCAAAGCATTAAGACCAAATAAAGATAAACTTAGTCGCTCGCTCTCTATGCAGTCCAAGATGGAAATCGGCAAAGTCTATTTCCCGAAGTATTCGGCGTGGTTAAGCGATTTCGAGAATGAATTATTATCTTTTCCGAATGCAAAAAATGACGACCAAGTAGATTGCTTTGCTTATATTTCAAATATTTTAGAGCCTATTTCTGAAGCTTTACCGGTCGGACTAAAAGGAAAATTTAAGAAGTGATTTTTTGTATTATTATTTAAATTTCAACATCTGTAATACTTTGTGTAATATCATTTGTTAAAATTGTAGCACCCGACGGTTAACCGTCGGGTTGATATGGGTTAATATTATCATTTAATATTCCAATATTTTATTTCAAATAGCAAATGATATTATTAAGCGTTATGCTGAAACCATAGGCTTTTGCTACATATTAAATTTAATAGTGTAACCTTTTTTATCCTTAATGTGTCTTTATTACGTAATTGTCAAATCGTACATTAGGAATTATTATGAAACCAATGATTACTCGCTTTCAAAAAGTAATTATCTTACTTTTATGCTTATTTATGTCTCAAAGTTTATATTCTGATGTTACTTATAAAAAGTATGCAAAAGGTATTCAATATTTCGGAAAATATGTATATACTTATGGCACAGCTTTGAAAATTGACACAAGCATTCCGGACGACACTACATTAGTTGGCTATATTCAAGAATACGACGCTGGTGCCTTTGTTTCACTTGACGAATTAAGCTTCTATACTTACGGTCAAAATATTGAGCAATTTAAAGTTGACAAAGAAGGTAATTTCTATGTGTCAGGAGAAATTATAGATACTACTATGGACATTACATTTTTAAGTACAGACAAGGACAGAATCAAAAAAGGTAATTTAATAATTTCTAAAATCAGCTCAAAATCTCATCAGATTGAATACTCCTTACTTATACCTTATATCAATTCTCAAAATTTCAAAATTGACTTGGATACAAATAATCAAGTAGTGTTTCTGACAAATACAAAGGTTATTTATAATACTGTTACTAAGGCATATTCGAATTTTCCCGATAATTACTATTGCATCAGTGATAATGCTTATCAAAAAAATCAATATTTTATCGAAGATAATACTCTGATTAAATCTTCTAATTTATATATTGGCAAATTATCTGTTGACGGAAAGAATATTGAATTTGGTACTTTTTACGGAACAGGTGTGTATGATTATCCTAACAAAATATTAGTTGATACTTCAACAAACTATTTTTTTGTATTGGCTTATACTGATATAAGTAATAAAAAATTCGGTCTTGCAAAAACTACTGATAATGCTTTTCAAAAGGATTTAGACCTAAATCTAATTGTTTCTGAATCATTTGAAACTATTCTTAACCCATCATTAATAATAAAATTCGATGACAAATTAAATTTTGTCAAATATTGCTCTTATTATCAGTATGGTAAAATTACTGATGCCGTTATAACCCAATCTAATCAATTGGCAATATGCGGTTGGAATAAGTATTCTATCGAAGGAATTAGTAAAGGCTCCTTTAAAGCTGTTTTCAGAAAGTATATGAAGCATTTTGAATCATACAGTACGATTATTCCAAATGACTATTTAGATACTTTACGAAAAATAACTACTGTAAACGGAATTGAAGTAATTGAAAACTTGGATAATAAAATTGATTATTATATCAGTTATAAAGAAATGAATGGGATTTATGTTGCCGGAACCTCCTTTACCGATATAAACGGAAATATTACCGAAAATTCGGATATTGTTATTTTACCCGGCTATACCGACAGATTAATCCATTGGGGGGTATCAGATAATGAGCGCTGCTTTGGTTTAGCAGCAGGACCGAATATATGTGATGCCGATTGGTTCTTTATCTTAGGTTCAAGCGATGACTATAATTTCTTAAAAAAAGAAAAAATCTCTCCTTTTAATAATGACAACGACTTCATTCATTCATGCAATTGGTGGTTAGATGTTAAAGAAGTACCAAGTAACTACAATTTCTCGCTTTATCCTAACCCAACAGAAAATATTGTATTTGTGGATATCAACTCTACAACAGACAATAATAATATTTCTATTATCAACCAATTCGGGGAAGTTTTATATTCAATAGTCAGCAATGAAGCCAAAACAAATATAGATGTTTCAAGCCTTCCTGTCGGGATATATTATATTAGAATTGGTGCAAGTGTTAGAAAATTTATAAAGATATGATTTTAATTTTTAATCTTATTTTGCACAGATGCGACTAATATCTCAAAATCAATCGATGAAACCCGTAACCTTCCGAAACTAAATCAGTTTCGGAAGGTGATTTTTACTGCCTACTCTTTCTCCGCACTAAAAAGGAATATCGGATAATCAACTATTTTACCGTTTATATTCCTTTTTGTTTTATATATTACTTTATAGTCTGTCTGCTTAATGGAATATTTATTAAAAATAGGAATAAGACTTTCTATATCAATGCCTTTGTGATAGTTCCCCGCATTAATGCCGAGATGAAAGTTGCCGTCTTCAGGGCATAAATCAGCAATAAATAATTGTCCTCCAATATTGAGAATCTCGGAAAATTTTGCAATTATCCCTTCCAAATCCTCGACATGATGCATAGTCATTGCTGTATAAATCAAATCGAATTTAAAATTATCGTCAAGCTTAGCATTGAGCAAATCCATATTGAGCGGAATAAAATTATCTACGGAGTTCCGCTTGATTTTCTCATTTAATACTTCAAGCATTCCATTAGAGCTGTCAATTAGAGTAACGGATTGGCAATAGTCTTTCAGTAAAAAACTCAATGCACCGGTACCGGCTCCGAATTCGAGAGCTTTCATTTCTGACCTCCCATTCAAATTACGGATAATAGCTTCGGCAATGTTCTCATTTCTTTCTGATTTTTGCGGGTCGTCGTCCCAGCTTTTTGCTTTATCGTCAAAGTTCATAATTTTTCTTTTTCAAATAATATATATTTATTAAATTTTCCAAGAATTATTTTACTAATATGAGTACAGGTCCCAATTTATTTTTAGTATCAGGGCAGTGGCTATTTTATTAATTGAGGAAATAAAAAACCCTTTTGCTTCTAATCCGATGCTGAATTCATCAGAATAATACTTAGAATAAGAAGCCCCGTAAATGTAGGAGCCGGCGATTATGGCGCCCTTACTTTCTTCATTAAAAGCAGTTATTGAAGACTTGACAAAAGCAATTCCTGCACCGGCATATAAGTCAATTCCCCAAAATTGCATACTTAATACTCCGTTTACCGGGTAACAGTACATACTTGCATTAAAATCTGTCTTGCCGAATTCGGTAGTAATGTCTGTTTTATTTTCATTCATTAGATTCAAATAGTCCGCTTCAATCCCTATGTGCAATATTTTATCGGGTTTCCACATCATTCGAAGCATAGCAAAAGTATTTATATCTTCGAGCTTTTTTGAATACATCTTATTTAATACTAATGATGGACCTACTCCGACTTCTATACTGACTTTATATACCGAACTATCGGCATTACTATCCTCAGCTTTTAGATTAACAGCAAAAAAGCAAAATATAGCAACTATATAAATATATTTAAAATGTGTAATATTCATAAGCCACCATACTAGTATAATTAGACAAAATGCCGTTAAAATAGCTCTTTCCTAAAAATTTAATAATAAACTGAGGTTCGTCTAAAGTCCACACAAACACCTTTTTCCCTTTAGCCTGCATAGCCAAAACTCTTTCGGTCAATAGTCCCAGAGACCAGCGTGGAGCCCATATTTTCGAATCGGCTCTGATCACGTAATCTTCATCTAATTCGCAAATAGAAGGTATATTTTTATGATTCGGATAGTTAATATACTCATTGAAAATATCTTCGTCAGGAATCCCTAAAAATATTGAGAGATTTCTGCCTGCAGCCAATGCTTTCTCATGATAATCATTAATAATTGTATCGAGCATTGGAACTAATCCGGAAGTTTTAGTATCAAGCCATATATATCTAATGTCAGTTTCTTCTAATATACAATTTAATGCTTCTTCTAAAGTTGGGATTTTCTCCCCATTTTTTAAAGTAACAAATGAGCGAAGTTGAGCGAAAGTATAATCAGAGACTTTGCCGATAAAATAGTCTTCCCGAATTAATCTCTTATTCAAATTCTCGTCATGAAATAATATCGGTACTTTGTCTTTAGTTAGGCGGACATCAATTTCAACGGCATTGGCTCCGAGATTTTCAGAATATTTAAGCATTTCTAAAGAATTTTCTGAAGCGGGATGCCTGTCAATATTTCTACCACCTCCGCGATGACCGATTATCAGCATATCTGTTTTTTTTAATGTATCGGAAAAATTAAATTCAATTGATTTTTCACTATCAGAAAAATACTCACCACTTACTCTAATTTTCTCCGGTCTAATCCCTTGAAGTATCTGATACGAGCCACCCAATGAATCGATTTCAAATTTTACAAATCCAATATCGGCACTATGTGCATATCGCCAATATCCGGCAAGTATTATGCGATTAGATAACTGCCCTGCTTTTAAAACCATAAAAGAAGTATTTTTTTTGCAGAAAATTGAAATATAATCAGTTGATGCTTTGAATACTCCTTTGTCGCCAAATATACTTGTCGCACCGCTCAGAGAATAAACCCCCTCAATACATTCCAATTGCTTTTTTGATAAAGATACCGTTCCTAATAACGCTTCGTTGATTTTCTCGTTCGGAATCGGTGCTCCGGGTATATCTACATCGCAAGATATAATAAATAGAACAATAAATATTAAGCATATATATTTCTTCATAGTATAAACCCAAAAATGATTTCAGGATAGAAGAGATAGTCATTAACCGCATTAAAAGATAACCAAGATTGATAATAGAATTTGGCATAATTAAGCTTAACGGACATAGAAACGCAATTAGTCTTCCATAGTGGCTGTTCTATATTAAACTTAATGGCATAGCCGGCAGTGGGGTCTTTTAATGTACCCAAATATTCATCTTCCGACGATGTAAACATTCTGCTGTGCTGAGTCTCGAATTCAGCAGAAACTACAAAATCTGTAAAATCGATTCCATAAATAATTGTCGGATTAATTATCCAACCGTAAGATTTTAAGTGGATTGCGTCCATTTCCAAATGACCAAACCAAACTGCAACCTTACTGCCTATGGCTAATGAATGCCTGCCCCAATTAAATGACTTATAAAAGCAGAAATTTGAATAATTAGAAATATAATTTGTATTAAAATGAGTAGTAAAACTTATCTCCCAGGGTATTGCTAATCGAAAACCCAAATTCAGCATAGGCGATTGAGAAATTTCCTCTTCTACTACTACTACCGGCAACCTTGTAACGCTTAGCCCTGTATAAAATTGATAATCCCAATTCTTATGTGCTTTGGGGAAATAAAAATAATCGTATTTATATAATGAGTCCTGACTAAGTAATTTAACTTGCAGAGCAAGAAATATTACAATAGTAACAAACTTTAAATAATTACAATTCCTCATTTGTTCCTTAAAGGTGATTTTTCAAATAGCCTTTTTACATCAAAAAACATTTCCGATATATTAAAATTATTGGGCTTGATTCCTAATCTGTCACAAATTGACTTTGTAAGGGATTGCTCAAAACTCGGCTCCATATCTAAAAATCGAATCAATTCATATTCATTTTCTACATTAATTACTTTATAAGCAGTTGCTTCGGTTTTGCCGTCGCCTGTACTCATTATCGCATCATAAATTCCGCTTGTACATTTAAAAATTCTGACAGCTTTGGCGGTGTCTCCATTATAAATATTTGCCATTGCATAGAATTCGTAATACTTCATTTCAAATGGCAAATCTATGAAAATTTTTGGGCAGAATTCAAGCACCTTCCGGTTCAGTTCGGATTTGTCTTCTAAAGATTTAAAGTAATATTTTAAACTATCATCATATTGTGAGATGGGGTAGGGGCTGTATTTGTCTGAACAAGAATATCCGAAATACAAGTAAAAATATTCATTATACTGAAGTGTAGTGTCGAAATTAGAAAATCTATCCATTAGCTTGGGCAGATAATAAGTTGAAGCAGGATTATTGACTTCCGAACAAATTTTTTCATAATCTACTTCAGTATATTTCCCGGTATTATCTTGTGCATTTGCATCGACAGAAAATAAAGTGATAAGAATTAACAATATTATTTTTTTCATTTATTTTTCCTTTTTTGGAATTTTAATAACAATTTTTCTTTTTTAAACTCTTAAATGACCGATTTTACTACCAATAGAACTTAACTCGTATGCGTTTGTATATTAAAATTTTAGCTTAAAAAGTTTGCTTAATTATCTTAAATCTTTCAAGAAATTATAGAAATCACCTACTTTTAGAAAATCATTAAGTACTTTATCAGCTAATTTCGGGCTATAAACCTCTTCAGTTATTGGAGCAGCATGCATCAAGTAAATATCTTTTTTCTGATACCAATCAAGTAGCGGAGCTTCAATATTTTTATTTAATACTTTTTTATAGCTCTCGCCCATTACTTTAAATGGTGTCTCATTATTGAATGTATTAATGAAATTGAGTATTTTTTCGGGCTCTTCCTCAATAGTAACCCGCAATTTATCCATACTTTCTTTAGGAGCCATATAATAGCCCATTCCATAAGTAATTGCACTATCCGATAAATCAAAATAATAAGAAGGAGACTCTTTCCACTGCTTTGTATTTCTCTTGAAAGAAATCCATGTATTGGTTCGGTATGGTATCTTCTCTTTCGAAAAACGCATATCCCTATAAATTCTTGAAATTGCTTTGCCTACTTTTGGCTCTATTTCAAAAAGCGGGTCAATCTCTAACATCTGACCGGATATTTCATTTACAAATTCCTGATACGGAGTTACTACAAATTGTTTATAGCTATCTTTATTATTTTCAAACCATTGACGATTGTTGTTAAGCTTTAAATCATTAAAAAACTTAATGCATTCTCTCGGAAATCCTTTAAACATAGTTAATCTCCAAAACATAAAAAAATAGGCAAGTAAATTAAGGAAAAAAATTCATTTGAAAAAGTGGGAATTTAGTATTAAATTTATTATTTGGTATTATATACATTTGATTTTATAAAAAAAGGATTTTTCAATTTGAATAAAGGATTAATATGAAGAAACTAAAAATAGCTTTGCTCTGGCATTTTCATCAGCCATATTATAAGCAAGAAAATGAATTCTTCCTTCCTTGGGTCAGGCTTCACGGAGTTAAAGACTATTGGGATCTGCCTGAATTATTCTATGAATATCCGAAAATTAAGCAGACTATCAATATTGTTCCTTCGCTCTGGGTACAAATCAAGCAATATGTCAGCAGTCAATGTTACGACCGCGTTCAAAAGCTAACTATGACTGAACCGGCTGATATGAGTGTTGACATTAAAAAAGAAGTACTTAGGTTATTCTTTCTTGCTAATCCTGAAAATATGATTAATCCATATCCTCGCTTTAAAGAGCTTTTTGATATGAAAAATGCCGGTATTGAATTTACTAATCAAGATATAATTGACCTACAGCTATGGTACAACTTGTGCTGGGTCGGGAATTTCTCGCGTAAACGTCCGGCAGTACAAAGCCTAATTAATAAAAAACGTAATTACGATAATAATGATAAATTATTAGTCCTTGAGATACACAGAGAGATATTATCTCAGGTCGAAACTCAACTAAAGACATTAGAGAAATTAGGTAAAATCGAAGTTAGTGTGTCGCCCTATCATCACCCGATATTACCGCTCTTGGTTGATAGCAAATCCATAAATGAGTCGATGCCCACCGCTGCATTACCTGAGAAAATATTTGCTTATCCTGAAGACGCAAAAACTCAAGTTGATAAATCCATTGTTCATTATGAAAGCATTTTTAATAACAAACCAATTGGCATGTGGCCCAGCGAAGGTTCTATTTCAGACAAAGTATTGGATATTATTTCCGAAACCGGCATCAAATGGTTAGCTACAGACGAGATGGTACTCTCTAATTCATTAAAAAGCGAATATAAAAGCATTTATAAATATTTCCCGATTAAATATAAAAGAGATAATACCGAAACTACTTTATTTTTCAGAGATCATAGCCTATCTGATGCTATCGGGTTTGTCTATTCAAATTGGGACTCTAAAGATGCAGCTGCCGATTTCATCAATCGATTGTCTAATATTGCCAACGAGATTATTAACACTCTTGGCGAAAATGAACTTGATAATGCTGTGGTTCCGATAATTTTAGACGGCGAAAACTGCTGGGAGTATTATCATCAGAACGGTGAACCGTTTTTAAGAGAACTGTTTAGTCAATTATCCGACTCGGAATTAATTGAAACAGTACTATTTAAAGATGTATTGAATTTAAACTCCGCCCAAGTACCGACTTTAAACCATATTCAGGCAGGCTCTTGGATAAATGCCAATTTCAATATTTGGGCAGGGCATAAAGACCACCGCATAGCTTGGAGCATTCTTTCCGAAACTCGCAATCTGCTTGATGAAATGAAATCTCAAATTAGTTTAGAAAAGTATCAGCAAGCAATGGAATATGTCTATATTTGCGAAGGTTCCGATTGGTTCTGGTGGTATGGCGATTCACATTGGGCAGAAAATAAATTTGATTTTGATGTACTTTTCCGTCATAATTTATCGAAAGTATATGAGCTAATCGGTAAGGAAGCACCTTTAATCTTACAGTCGCCTATTAATAATCAGGCTGAACAGCTATTAAATAAATCTGCTACCGAGATGATTAATCCTAATCTGCTGATTATTGACGAAAAGCAATGGGAAAATTCAGGTCTCTATAACAGCTCTTCATCAATGGCTGCAATGCATCAGATAGGAGAAATAATTGATAAAGTGTATTTTGGTAATTCTAAATCACATATTTTTATTAGAATTACTCTAAAGAAAATATTGGAAAATACTGACAAGATAATGCTTTATTTCGATAATTACGCAATTAAAAATGTAGAAATCAATGACAATAGTTTTATGTATGAACAGAGAAATAATAGCTCTGCAATATCGTTTATTGACAATGAAATTATTTTATCGATTAAAGATTTGAATTCAAATAAAAATATCGAATTTTCTATTGTAAGCCAGTCGAGTGGCAGCCAGATAAAATATCCGAATAACGGAAAAATTGAAATCAATATTATAAATGGTGCATTATGATTAACGAAAACCTGATTACTCAATTTGCCCCCTCCGGCAGATTTGAAGGCGAAAAAGTTAAAGAGCAATCAATTGAAATTATATCTTCTAAAGAATTTCAAGGATTGACTGACGCTTTGCCAAATATATTTCTTATTCTTAACTCTGCTCGACAAATTATTTATGCTAATAAAAGAATAATTGAAATTTTTAAAATCGACTCTATTGAAGATTTACTCGGTAAACGTCCGGGCGAAGCTTTCGGGTGCATTCACGCTTTTGAAAATGAAGCCGGCTGTGGCACATCGATTCACTGCTCTGTGTGCGGTGCAGTTAGTGCTATTATGGACGGTTTAAATGGCAAATTTTCCGTAAAAGAATGTAGAATCTTGACCGATAATGGATTAGACGCATTAGACCTTCGAATTTGGTCTTCCCCCTATAATCATACTGACGACACTTATACGATTTTTGCAGTCGAAGACATAAGTAACGAAAAACGTCGCGGTGCATTAGAGAGAATATTTTTCCATGATATTCTAAATACTGCCGGTGGGCTTAGGGGTTTAACAGAAATTCTAAAAGATTCACCCGAAGATATTAATGAGTTTAAAGATATTATTTTTAGCCTATCGGAAACATTAGTTGATGAAATTCAAGCTCAACGCCAATTATTATCTGCCGAAAAAAACGAACTTGCTATTAGCTTATCTATTATTCAATCAACTGATATTTTGAGCAATTTATCTTCATTTTACCGCAATCATTATGTTGCTGACGGTAAGTATATAGTAATAGACCCATTATCTGAAACTATAGAAATTTCTACTGATGGCTCTATACTTAAAAGAGTAATCGGCAATATGTTAAAAAATGCTCTTGAAGCATCAAGCTTTGGTGATACTGTTACACTTAAATGCTATAAAAAGGACGATGAAATATTTTACTCGGTAAATAATCCTAAAGTAATGCCACAAGAAACTCAACTTCAATTATTTAACAGATCATTTTCAACTAAGGGTACCGGTAGAGGTCTTGGAACATTTTCTATGAAATTACTTACTGAAAAGTATTTAAAAGGGCATATTGGTTTTGAGTCTAAAGAAGGCTCGGGAACTACTTTTACAATAGCTTTAAAAATTATTTTCCCTGATTAATTTTTTAAGAACGTTGCAAAACTCCGATTAATCCATTTACTATCATCAAGCTGACGTTTTAGCGTCAGCTTGATGGTAAGCATTATTTGATTTATCATTCTTAGGTTAATTGCATTTTAAGGCTATTGCAAAAGTCCATAATATTTATTTACTGTTAATTATTCGAAGTTTTCCAACTTCTAAGTGCATATCATGTGTTTGTCTAAAAAGTAATAATACTTCCAAATCGTCATTCTGAGTGTAACGAAGAATCCAGAATTATCAGCATTTAGCTTTATCTGGATTCTTCACTTCGTTCAGAATGACAACTTTTTAGTCTGTCTCTTGAACAAATGGAAATTGAAATTTCTATAGTTTTGCAACAGACCTATTTTTTGAGTTTTGCATGGTTCTTTTATTCTTCTTTCTACTTTATAGCCATGAGAAAATTAAATCAGTAGTATTGCCTACAAAACTATCTCTTCTAATATATCTGAAAATTTATAAAACCCCTTTTTATTATGTATCCAAGCAGCAGCAATAATAGCTCCGTGTGCTAAGCCTTCTCGATTTTTCGCTCTATGAGTCAGTTCAATAGTGTCAACAGGTGAATCCATAATAATACTGTGAGTTCCGGCTATATCCCCTACTCTCATAGCTGAAATCTGTAAGGCAGACGGATTAATCGGATTATCATCAAGTACTTCTAAAGTATGAGTTTTCTTACTTGAATTCTGAAGAATAATTTCTGCGAGAGCCAATGCTGTCCCACTCGGGTGGTCTCGCTTGCGTTTGTGATGAACCTCATTTAGCAAGATGTCGTAATCAGCAAAATTATTAATATATTTCACTGCTTGAGCCGTTATTTTTTGGAATAAATTCATTCCAATCGAAAAATTTGAATCATATATCAATCCGATTTTTGACTCGTTTACTGACATCTCTACTTGTGATTTATAATCATTCCAGCCGGTAGTGCCAAGCACAATATTTTTGCCGAGTTCAGATAATGCTTTAACGTTATCACAGACAGAATCGGGATAACTAAAATCAATTGCTACGTCGAAATCATATCGCTTTTTGGTATCAATAGGCTCTGAAACTTCAAATATATCAGTTATTATCATTCCTTTTTTCTGAGCAGCTTTCTCTATTTCTTTGCCCATGGCTCCGTAACCGATAATTGCTATTTTAAGTGTTTTGTTCATATTATTTCTCAAAATCAATTTTTATAATATTTAATTTCTCAAAAATACAAAACTTTATGATACAATAAAAGAGGTTCTTCGCTATATTGTGTGGGTAAGCAAATAAAGAAATCTTTCTCCCAACAGCGTTAGCTGTTGAATATTGGTAGAATTTGGGGTTCGGGAATTGGGGTTTGGGAAATAGAAATTTGCACGCCTCCGCACTATGCTCTGCGTAGTGAGGCTTTTCTTCCAACATCGTTAGCTGTTGAATATCGGTAAAATGAAATTGGTACTCCCTTTTTCTTTCTTTTCTTCCAACAGCGTTAGCTGTTGAACATTGGTAGCATGAAAGTTGAAAAGTAATCTCATGAGGCTGTCTATAAATTTGTCATTCTGAACATAGTGAAGAATCCGGATAAAGCTAAATGCTAATAATTCTGGATTCTTCTTTACACTAAGAATGACGATTTTGCAATACTATTACTATTTAGACAAACTCTTGATTCGCATTTAAAATATTTTCAATTTATCGATTAATGATCTGAAAATAAATATTTTAATCTCTTGCAAAGACTCATTATGTTGTAAAAATTGCTTTCTGCTTTGGTTTGGGCACCTTAATAACTAAAAATCTCAAAAGAGCATCACTGTTATTATACCAGCAGTGGATTATGTCTTTAGGACTCTCTACTAATGAATCTTTACTTACATCCGCCATCTCTTCACCGATTTGTACTGTGCCTGTCCCCTCTAATACATAAAAAGCAACATCTACGGGAGTAATGTGTGGCTTTAATGCTTGCCCTGGCTGTAAGCTGATTACACTTATCACAGCATGCTCGCTATTATATAAATTCCTGGCATCAACTGCGTGAGGAGTGTCCATAATGCTCATTTTATCTAAAATTTTTATAATCATTACTCAATCTTTCATAATGTGAATATACATTATTTGTATAACGTAAATCTAATAAGATTATTTTGTCCGATTATAAAGTATTTTTTAAATTATAAATCAGTACCTCGCTATTTTTGATGGCTATAACCGGTGGCTGGGAAGTGAAAAGTGAAAAGTGGGAATATGCACGTCTCCGCACTATGCTCTGCGTAGTGCGGCGGGTACCTGAAAAATCTTTCAACCCCTTACCAAGCTAAGATATAACATAAAATCAAAGAGATATGCAAATGTATTGATAAATGTTTCAAAACAAAAAAAGGACTAATTTCTCAGTCCTTTAATTAAATAAAATTTCAAATTTCAAATTACTTTAATTTACAACCTTGAAGAGTTAAAGTTTCAACTATCTCATCAGTATTTTTCTTTACAGTTACTGATTTTAACAAACCCACGCCTTTATAAAGAAATATTTTATGTCTTTTTGTATCAGGTATTACTACATTAGAGTAATTATCGTAAACATAAGTATTTACATAAACTTTACCATCAATAGTCAAATGCTCTTTTCCTCTATATATAAAATCACCTACCGGAGTACCCACTTCTAAAGAATCATCATAGAACATAGCAGTTCTAATGGTTTCTTCATCAATTAAATCATTCGGGTCGCCACTCCAGCAGCTCATTGATAACTCATTTTCGGCATTATAACCGCAAATATCCCAATCTTGGAATATGCGTGATATAAATTCGTCGTTGTGATAGCAAGACACATCAGAACGGTAGGTCTGATCATTTTCATTTTCAAAATAGATATTAACATTAATAGCATGTAAAGTATCGTAAATATAATTACCGGAAATATCCTTGTAAATATATGTATTACCGGCAGCAATTGGCACCATACAATTAGGCATAGTAGTTGAAGCAGTGATTTTAATTTCTTCTTTTGCAGGTTCGTTAGACGAATCGCTTGAACAAGATACTATAATAAGCGAACACAATAGTAATAAAAACAGATTTTTCATAATAACCCCATTTTTCATATTAACCTCTAAATAAATATTATAAACTAAATATTAAATTCTTTAAGTAAGCTTTCGTTTTAACCAGCACAAATATAAGGAATGAATTTTTCAAAAACAAAATATTATTTATGAAATGAATATTATAATCATATTTTTTTACATTTGCCCTTTAGAATTTGAAAAGTACTCTTTTCTAATCCCTACACTTGAGAGGCTCTGTAAATACTATTTTTCTACTGCAAATTTCCGCAGTTTTTATAACCCCATCTATTCAAAATACTTTTGCCCAATTCCCCCACGCTAAAGAGGCTGTGTAAAAACTGCCACAAGACGGCAAATATTATTCCAAGCACCATTCAAGTGGCATGTCTAAAAAATTGTCATTCTGAACGAAGTGAAGAATCCAGATAATGCTAACTTGTTGATAACTCTGGATTCTTCGTTACACTCAGAATGACGATTTGGAAATGTTTTTGCTTTTTAAACAACCTCATCAGAGACTTTGAGTACTTGTTTTTGTTGAAAAAACTGTAGCAATCAAAGGTTTTTACACAGCCTATAAAGCGTGGGGTTGATTTATAAAAGGGAGCCGATATTTATTATTGATTTTACTTTTTACTCAGCCTCTGAAGCATGGGGTTAAAAGGAAGGATGCAGATATATTCAATTGGAAAATCGCACTTTTTGTAAAACAGTTATCAAGTGCTTCTACAATTGCTTCTACAATTGTTTAAAATTATTTTGAGTAGTAAATATTATAATTCAAACGTAAATACATTATGGCATATTATGGCATAAATATTGATAATTAAGGACTGATTAGTAAAACAAAAAAATTATGGAGGCTATATAATGAAAAGACTTTTTGAAATATTAGTATTTATGTTAGTAACTACATTTGTATATTCGGCAGAGCCGATTGTAGAGTTAGAACCTTTCCCCACTTTAGAACAATTCCAAACTTATGAAGATAGCGAAGTATGGTTCTATAATAAAGTTTTAGAATACTATAAGATATCAATTATTTATGAAACTCAGATTAAAGCATTAGGCGATATGCCTGCCGCTATACCGCAGATTCCAAGTCTCGATGATCTTGAATCGGTAGAATTTAAAATTCTTAGAAAATATTATAATACCGCAGATAAACTTAAAAATCAAGTTATCAATATGGGTAGTGGTGCCGAAACAAAAAAAATCATTGAGTTACAGCAAAAAATCAAGCAATTGGAAAAAGACATATTCACTATCAAAGACCAAAATTTCCAATACTCATTAGATATTGATAAAAGCAATTTCTATAAAGAAAGATATGAAGAAAGCATAAAACAAATTAACGAAATAAAATATACTTTAGACTCTACATTTACTCAATATCACAAAAATACTCTTGAGATATATAGCCTGATGAATCATCTAAACGACAATTTATACACTGTTATCGGGCTCGGAATATCAGCTAATCAACTATATTACCAAAAAGACAACGCTGATGCAGTGATTGCTCCGGCTCTTTCTATCAATTTTAATCCCGGCAAAATATTCGGTTTCGGCAGATTGTTAGATTTCTGGGCTGAATACCGTTACATTAAATCGGAAGTAAAATCCTATTCAAATAATATAAATAATTCCACGGATATGTATTCGCTGGGTCTTGCACTGAATATCCCTTTAGATGAAGTATTTAAAATCAAAGATTTTAATTCTACGTTTAAATTCGGATACGGTTACTTCCACTCAAATACTTATATTTCGAGTTCGGATATTAATTCAATTAGCAGTAATGGAAATATAATAAAATTAGAACTTAACTTTTCTAACTTTAGCAAGTTTTTCCCATTTACAATATTTACTAATTTGGATTTTTGTAAATATAATAAAAACTTAATACTATTCGGCGACGATGATATTAATCTCGGCAAACCTTGGGTTACAAATTTTGCAGTTGGATTTAGATTCCCATTGTGGCAAAGTTTAAAAGATTTACCACAATGAAAAGGACAACTTTTATGCAAAAGACAGCTTTTATAAATAAGATAGTATTTACCAAAAAGAATCCATTTATGAAAAAGACAATTAACATAATTATGATATTATTAGTTTTTCTTTCTTCTAATTATCTGATTAGTAAAGCAAACAATCTTAATTTGGGTATCAGATATATTAAGCTTGCAAGTAGCTACAGAGAAGCTCGCGATTATGACAATGCTTTCAAATATCTAAAAGAAAGTCAAAGCATAATTTACAAATATAAAAATGCAGATGCACGATATTGGAAAGCTGCCATTAAGGAAAACTTTGCTTACACTTATAAAGCAATTGGTATGAACGAAGAAGCTCAGAGATACTTAGACTCCGCAATTGTCGATTATAAAATATTAATTGCTCAGCCGGACGGATCTCCGATTCCACTTCAATTGCTTAGAGAAAATATGTTAAATTTAAACTTTACTAAAGAACAGTTTAAATCATTTGACAAGTCGGATTATACAACAATTAACTATGACAATCAAAAGCTTAAAGAGTTGCCTAATAATACACCAAATAATGTAGTTAATCTAAGTATTACAGACAACAGGTTCAAAGATATTCCTTTCAATATCCAAAATTTTACAGATTTAAAATACTTGAATCTTGCAAACAATAAAATCAAAGCAATTAAGTTAGACTTTTCTAAACTGAAGAATTTGAATTGGCTCAATTTATCCGGCAATAAAATCAGAACTATCGATGAGAGCATTTCGGAATTGAAGAATTTGAATTTCTTGGATTTATCTAATAATCTATTAAAAAAGCTCCCTCTCGGATTGTGC
Source organism: uncultured bacterium (assembly GCA_942493235.1). Taxonomy (GTDB): domain Bacteria; phylum Bacteroidota; class Ignavibacteria; order Kapaibacteriales; family UBA2268; genus ENR-C587. The sequence goes on from OW818676.1 coordinate 3,551,325, forward strand.
AATTTGAAAAATCTTAAAGTTTTAAATTTAAAAAATAATAAAATCCCATTTGAGCAAATTGCTCAACTTATAAAATGTCTGCCAAATACAAATATTTTATATGATACCTTTATTCGTAAAGGCGATGAAATAGAAGCATATTAATTTGAAAATAAAACCTCAATAATGAATCGGGGCATTAAACTCGGAATAATCTCTAAATTACACAATACTGTTTAATTCCACCTTCAAAAAGAGTTACAATGATAATCAATAATAGAAAATCATAAATGCTCCGACTTCATTACTTGAGACTCCAGTCCATTGAAAAGCTTATAATTTCGAATCCATTAATCACAAGCTCCCTATTCCAATATTAAAGCATTGAGTTGAATATGCAGAAATTAAAATCATTTACTTATGCGACAGCCTTATTTATTTGGATATTTTCAATTCTAAGCCCAAAAATCAATTAGCATAAATATCTTAAACAAATAAAGTGAAATTAAAATTTTCATTTATTTAAAAATAAACTTAAATTTGCAGTACACAAAACGAAACACCGGCTAAGGTTTTTCGTAGAATAAGATTACATAGAATAATTAATTAATAAAAGAGGTATCAAGTGGAAAGTTCAAATACACCATCTAATCAGGCAGTACCGCCCCAACCCTATTTCTATATGAAGCCTAAAAAAAGACGCTGGTGGATTCCATTAGTTATCATCGGCAGTATATTGCTGTTCATTTTGGTAGTAATTATTGGTTTTGGTGCATTAGTCGGAAGTATATTTAATAGCGAACCAATCGAAGTTAAAGAAAACTCCGTTCTCTATGTTCACCTTGATTATGATGTCAGCGAATACTCAATGCTCGGTCCATTGAGCTTTTTTACTCAGTCAAAGCAACCAAGCTTTTTCGAGGTTATCAATTCAATTGAAAAAGCCAAATATGATGATAGAATAAAAGGTATCTATATCAAAGCCGATAATTCAAAAATTGGTTTTGCTAAATTAGTTGAATTAATTCAAGTTATAGAAGATTTTAAGAAAACTTCACATAAATTCGTTTATGCTTATATTGAGCAAGGCGATGAAAAAGATTATATGCTTACACTTGCTGCCGATAAAATATTTATGCCAAACGAGGGCATGGTTACTATCGACGGTTTCGGGGCTTCCGGATTATTCTTTAAAGGACTACTCGATAAAATCGGTGTTGATTTCTATGTCTGCCAATTTGAAGATTTCAAATCAGCCGCAGAAATGTATTCACGCACCGGTTTCAGCGATTCAGCCAAATATGCTCTTAGAGAATACATTAACCAATTCTATAATACCTTTGCCGAAAATGTATCTAAATATAGAAAGATTGATAGAAGTACTGTTGATAAAGCCGTTAATAATGGACTCTACACTACAGACTCAATGATGGCTTATAAATTTATAGATGAAGCAAAAGTAGAGCCTTCAATTAAAGAAGATATGGCTAAATTAGCTTGGGGTAAAGAATATAATAAAGATAAAAAACTAAGATTAGTCAGTATCAATGACTATATGATGAGTGAACCTTACCGCAAAGAAGATAAATATGATTACGAAAATCAAATTGCAATTGTCTATGGTTCCGGTACAATTTTACAACAAGAAGAGAAGCAAATTTTCCAAAGCGAAAAAAATATAAATGCTAATCAATTTGTTTCTAATTTGAAAAAAGCTGTCAATGACAAAAAAGTTAAAGCTATTATCATTAGAATAGACAGCCCGGGCGGTTCGGTTTTAGCTTCAGAAATTATCTGGCAAGCTATTGTAGCTGCCAAAAAAGTCAAGCCTGTTTATGCTTCTATGAGCGATGTAGCGGCTTCCGGCGGGTATTATATGGCTATGGCGTGCGACACTATAATTGCCAGCCCTACTACTATTACAGGCTCTATAGGAGTGATTTCTGCTATCCCAAGCCTAAGCGGTGCTCTAAAGCAATTAGGTATTTCTGTGGATACTGTATCAACTAATAGAAATTCTCAATTCTTTAATGTTTACTATCCATTCCCTGAAAAGGATAAGCAAAAATTCTATCAGCTTAGTAAAGTCATTTACGACAGATTCGTTTCTAAAGTTGCTCAGTCCAGAAAAATGACTTTCGATGAAGTTCGAGCTATCGCTAAAGGCAGAGTTTGGACTGGTGCCGATGCCAAGAGAATTGGATTAGTCGATACTTTGGGAGATTTACGTTCTTCAATTGAAATTGCTAAACGCAGAGTCGGCATCCCAAAAAATAAAAAAGTATTATTTAAAATCTACCCTAAACCGGACGACGATATGATGTCTTTCTTATCTATATTCGGCAAAGGAAATCAAGAAGATGAAGAATCAATAAACAACAGAATCATGCTAAGCGACATATCATCTAAACTTGGTAAGAGCTCATCTTATCTGTCTGAGATACTCGCTGTAATGCCCGAAGAATTTAGAAATCAATTTATATATACTATGTCATTATACCAGATGGCTAAAACAGAGAAGGTACTTGCTTCGATGCCCATTATGATAGATGTCAGATAGATTTTTCTTTATTATTTTAAAAAAAGCTTAACCTAAACCGTTAGGCTTTTTTTATATTAGTATAAAGAACAATATTGAAGTTGACAAACAAAAATATTAGAATCGAATGATTCCGAATATAGTGAGTATTCCGTTATATATCAAGCCTGTTGCAAAAGTCCCAAATATTTATTTACTGCTAATTTTTCAAATTTTTCATACTTCTATGTGCTTATCAAGGGATTGTCCCAAATTAATAATATAGCCAAATCGTCATTAGGAGTGTAACGAAGAATCCAGATTTATATCAATTGATTACATAAGACCGGCATTATTGTTTCATTAAAAATGACTATGATTCAAACATATTCAAGCTTCTTAGTTTGCCAATTTGTTTATCTATTAAAATCCGACTCATCTAATTCAAATATTTCCTCTACTTTACAATCGAAGTATTTTGACATCTTAAGTACTAAAACTGCAGTAGGCGAATATTTATTTAACTCAATGGCATTAATTGTCTGCCGGCTAACTCCAATATCCTTTGATAATTGCTCTTGAGTAATATTCTTGATTGCTCTGTATATTTTTATTTTATTCTTCATTGCTTATTTTCCTATTGAGCTTAAATAATAAATATTTAAATCTACAATAATAAATAATTATAGGTGTGAATAGGTTAAATCCTATAAGAAGTATTGCCCCTTTATTGAGAAACACAACTACTACTAAGTAGTAGAAAGCATTTACAATAATCGCCCAAGCAAATGAGTTTAATCGTAAATGATTTATATATTCATCTTCGACTTTTTCTTTGGAAAACCCAATTACCAACAAGGAAATAAATGCTATTACAGTTAAAATATCTGTCTCTAAATCCAAGATTTTATATAAATATTCTTGATTAGACTGCATAGCGAAGGAATTATTAAACAGCGAATACGGATATTCGCAATAACACCCGGATATAAATACAAAAACATAATATATAAATACTAAAGCAAATCCGGTATAACCGAATATTTTCCATTTGTACGATAATAAAAATAACGTTTTCATACATACCACCTTTTTAATAGTTTGTCTATATTTTTACTCAAATTTCATTTAGCAAATTTTCCTTTACAAATATATAATATATTTGCCATATTGTCAAGTATATTTTACATTTTACATAATATTTTTTACATTTGTATTATGTCTCATTATATGAACTATCTGGTAACTATTATTTAGAAAATGAATCCAATAATATTTTACTATTAAGATAAATTATTTTATACATATATTATACAATTTTACTTTTAAAAGTCGAAATAATTCCTTTATTTGCAATTGGCTAATGTTTTGATTATGGGGTTCAAATGATAATTGAATATATAATAGAGTTTCAAGAGAAAGAAAAGATATTTTACACTATTGATACTCAAAGGAATAAGAGTCAAAAAGCAAAATCAATAAATAGGTCTAAATGGACTGAATTAGATTATTGCAAATGTGGCGTATGCTCGCTGAGCGATACTATTAAATATTGCCCGGCAGCATTAGATATACATGACGTTTTGCTATTATTCGATAAAGTCAATTCTTATGATTTTGTTACTGTTAGAGTTCGCACTCCGCTTCGTACATATTACAAAGAATGTGATTCTCAAACTGCATTAGGTTCTTTAATAGGAGCAATTATGGCATCGAGCACTTGCCCTGTTCTTTCAAGACTTAAATACATGGCGGAGTTCCACCAGCCGTTTAATAATTTAGAAGAAACGCTAATCCGGACTATGGGTTTCTATCTAATCAAGCAATATTTAGTTAAAAACAAAGGCGGAATTCCCGATTTCGAATTAAAGGGATTAACTCAGTTATATATAGATTTGCAAAATGTAAATTATTCGTTAAAAAACAGATTAACACATGCATTTACTGCCGATGCAAGTGTAAATGCAATTGCTCAGTATTTCTCATTATCCGCTCTAATAGAAAAATCTTTGGAAGAGCAAATTTCCGAAATTAGTTACATATTTGATTAGCTATTTCTTTATATTAAATTATTTATTATATTATTTTATTTATATTTTATCAAAAAATAGCTGTGATAGACGAGAATTAATTTAATTAATTCCTGCTGTACAAATGATAAAATACTATAACAAAAGTGCATCAAAACAAATGCAGATTCGGCAATATTTGTTTTCCTAATTTCAATTAGTAGTAAAATTGAAATGATATACTTTTGCAACTGTCTTGACATTATTACTAAGTGAGAATTACTTTTAATAATTAAGGAAACATAAATAGTTATTCAGCAGAGCCGATAAAACTTCTCATAATTTTGTTAAATAATTCTTTTTCTTCAATATTTGCAATGTGAGCCGAATTTCCAAATATTACCGAACGCGAATTCGGTAGAAAAGATTGATAATGGAAAATCGTTTCAGAGCTTAGTTCATCATATTTCCCGCAAGTAAATAGTACCGGTAAGAACATTAATTTACCCAGTTCTGAAATTCGGTCATAATCTTTAAGCGTACCTGTGCAGGTGAATTCCGATGGTCCCCACATATAATTATATATCTCGGCTCCAAAGCTATTCATAGTCTCATTCATCAATTCCGGAATACTGTTATTCCTAATTAAATGTTTAGAAGAGTATTCATCAATGGCTTTCGCATAATTCGGATTACTATAATCGCCTTTTTCTTCGCATTCATTTATAATTTTCTGATTTTCGAGAGAAATATCTTTTAAACCTTTGCGGGCATCTTCAGCAAATCTCTTTGCTGAAAGAGCAGCCGAAGCAAATACTACAGATTTGCATTTGCTAATTCCTTTTTCAAGCAGATATTCTAAAGCCAACGTACCACCGAAAGACTGACCTATAAGATGGAATTTTTCAATATTCAAATATTCAATTAGCGATTCTAGCTCATAAACCAAATATTGCATAGTCATATATTTATGGTCGAGATTACGGTCGGATTTACCACAATTCAATTGGTCATAATATATAATAGGGGTTTCGTCAGCCAGCTCAGATAGAGTAACCAGATAATTATGCGGAGCTCCCGGACCACCGTGAAGCACTATAAGTGGTGTTTTATTTGATATATCGCCCTCTATACCATACCATATTTTATTAGAATCTAATTCAAAATAATTCTCTATCATATTTTTTCCTTATATTCGCTTAATTTCCAAACTCAAAACTAATCAAATCTGCCTAAATTGAAAAGATTTATTTTGAATTATTAATTGAGATTTTTTAGTATATTTATACAGATACAAGCCTAAAAGATATAATTAAACAAGTTCTTTACTATTTTGTGAAGGCTGTATGTCTAACCGGCAGGACTGTGGATTAGAAATAGTACGAAAAATATTCAAACACTAAACAAAAAAGCACCAAAAATATTATTCTTAGTGCTTATATGAGCCACTTGTCGGACTCGAACCAACGACCTGCTGATTACAAATCAGCTGCTCTACCAACTGAGCTAAAGTGGCTTCTGACTACTCTTCAAAAAAGAAGAACTCTAATTTAAGAGTTTTTTCAAATATATGCAAATATTTTTTTTTGATTTTTAGATTTTTTCCCATTATTTGCTTGAGAGCAGATAAAAGTATTAATATAATCTGCTCTCTTATATATAATTTTAAAATAATTTCAAATTTTGAATTCCACTTACAATAGTCTCATCTTTTTTAGCAAAGCAAAGCCTTAACATAGTCTTACCTTCATCGGATTTCGAATAAAATACAGATGGCGAAATTGTAGCTACTTTGCATACTTTAACTAATTTTTGTGCAGTCTGAATATCGTCTAAACCTCTATCAGAAGGAATATCAACCATAACAAAATAGCTCCCGAGAGGGCAATGAGCAGTAAAACTTGTTTCTTTGAGTGTGTTGACCATCAAATCTCTTTTTGCTTGATAGAGAGCTCTAAATTCCGGTAAATAACCATCTAATTTGGAAAAAGCAAAAGCCATTGCGTGCTGTCCCGGAGTATTAACTGCAAAAGTAGTCCACTGATGAATTCTACGGATAGCTTCGGTTAATTTTGGTTGAGCGACAGTATAGCCGATTTTCCAGCCAGTCATAGAGAATGTCTTGCCGGTAGATGATATAGTAATTGTCCTCTCCCTCATTCCCGGCAGTGTTGCAATCGGAATATGTTTTGCATTGTCAAAAGTTAGAAATTCATAAACTTCATCACTAAGTACCAATAAATTGTGTTTAACAGCTAATTTGGAAATAGCAACTAATTCATCTAATGTATATACCTTGCCTGTTGGATTATGCGGATTATTTAAGATTATCATCTTTGTATTTTCATTAATTTCGCTTTCGAGCTCTTCAACCGAGAACGAGAAATCAGGTTTATATAAAGTAACATATTTAGGAGTTCCCCCTGCAACTAATACATTTGCCTGATGAGCATCATAGTACGGCTCAAACATAATTACTTCATCACCGGGTTCAATTAATGCAAGTATTGTAGAAAACAAAGCTTCAGTGGCACCGGCGGTAACAGTAATATCATTATTTTCATCAATTTGATAATTATAATAATCTTTATAAATTCTTTGAATTTGTTTTCGCAGTGAATAGATACCGATAGATGGTGCGTATTGATTTTTACCACCCTTCATTGCAGAATATGCTTCGTCTTTAATCCATTCCGGACCGTCAAAATCTGGAAATCCCTGCCCTAAGTTTACGGCTTTATATTCGTTAGCTAATTGACTCATAGTAGAGAAAATCGAGGTTGGCATATCGGCAATTCGTTTGGTAAATATTTCTTTTATCATAATTTTGTCCTATATAATATTACTTACAAAAGACAAAATTACTCATTTTTTTGATTTTTTCTAAATAGAAATAACTAATTCGATAATAAAACTACCACTGTTTCGGCTTAAATCCTTTAGGATTTTTTAATTTAACTACATCATCACTAATAGAAATAAAGTAAAATCCTGCTTTAATTACTTCTTTTTTTATTTCGTCTGAATACTGAGTGGAAGCTATAGCTCCGTATATTTTCCGCTTTGCATATTCGGGAAATGCTTTTTTAAAACTATGGATTGTTTTTTCTAATTGCTTAATTGCTTCGGTTTTTAGTAAACTTTTCACTTCTACTATATAACAGGCTTCAGGTGATGTACCCCAAAAATCTATCTCAAAGCTTGAACCATTATTTTTTATTTTCGTATTATTTGTATAGTAATTGCAGTGGAAATCATACTCCATTATTTTTATTAAAGAAGGCATAAAAAGCCCTTCATTATATAATCCGAATTTATTACCCAATCCTCCGATTTGAACTCCCAATTCTTTGAGCTTTCTATCAGTTTCTTTGAACTGTTTATCGGTCTCTTTAAACTGCTTATCAGTCTCTTTGAACTGTCTGTCGGTTTCTAAGAAACGTAAGTCGGCTTCTCTACGCATTTCACTGAATATTTTATTATCCTCCTCTCGTTCGATTTTACTTTTCTCAAACAAGTCGTAGAGATGCACTACCAAGTTCTCTAATCTTTCTGCTGTTGCTATATCCATAATTTCACCTTATACCTATAATATATTATAGTTACGAAATAGTCCTTAACTTATTTTTGGAAATAGTATCTGCAATGCGATTGGTAAATACTTTTTTAGGAAAGCTATAATACTTACTGATTACCACTGTTTCGGCTTAAATCCTTTAGGATTTTTTAATTTAGCTACATCATCACTAATAGAAATAAAGTAAAATCCTGCTTTAATTACTTCTTTTTTTATTTCGTCTGAATACTGAGTAGAAGCTTCGTCTGAATACTGAGTAGAAGCTATAGCTCCGTATATTTTTCGCTTTGCATATTCGGGAAATGCTTTTTTAAAACTATGGATTGTTTTTTCTAATTGCTTAATTGCTTCGGTTTTTAGTAAACTTTTCACTTCTACTATATAACAGGCTTCAGGTGATGTACCCCAAAAATCTATCTCAAAGCTTGAACCATTATTTTTTATTTTCGTATTATTTGTATAGTAATTGCAGTGGAAATCATGCTCCATAATTTTTATTAAAGAAGGCATAAAAAGCCCTTCATTATATAATCCGAATTTATTGCCCAACCCCCCGATTTGAACTCTTAATTCTTTAAGCTTTCTATCTGTTTCTTTGAACTGTTTATCAGTCTCTTTGAACTGTCTGTCAGTCTCTTTGAACTGTTTATCAGTTTCTTTAAACTGTCTGTCGGTTTCTAAGAAACGCAAGTCGGCTTCTCTACGCATTTCACTGAATATTTTATTATCCTCCTCTCGTTCGATTTTACTTTTCTCAAACAAGTCGTAGAGATGCACTACCAAGTTCTCTAATCTTTCTGCTGTTGCTATATCCATAATTTCACCTTATACCTATAATATATTATAGTTACGAAATAGTCCTTAACTTATTTTTGGAAATAGTATCTGCAATGCGATTGGTAAATACTTTTTTTAGGAAAGCTATAATTCTTACTGATTACCACTGCTTCGGCTTAAATCCTTTTGGATTTTTCAATTTAGCTACATCATCACTAATAGAAATAAAGTAAAATCCTGCTTTAATTACTTCTTTTTTTATTTCGTCTGAATACTGAGTTGAAGCTATTGCTCCGTATATTTTCCGCTTTGCATATTCGGGAAATGCTTTTTTAAAACTATGTATTGTTTTTTCTAATTGCTTAATTCCTTCAGTTTTTAGTAAACTCTTTACTTCTACTATATAACAGGCTTCGGGAGATGTACCCCAGAAATCTATCTCAAAGCTTGAACCGTTATTTTTTATTTTCGTATTATTTGTATAGTAATTGCAGTGGAAATCATGCTCCATTATTTTTATTAAAGAAGGCATAAAAAGCCCTTCATTATATAATCCGAATTTATTGCCCAACCCCCCGATTTGAACTCCCAATTCTTTGAGCTTTCTATCAGTTTCTTTGAACTGCTTATCGGTTTCTAAGAAACGTAAATCGGCTTCTCTACTCAATTCACTGAATATTTTATTATCCTCTTCTCGTTCGATTTTACTTTTCTCAAACAAGTCGTAGAGACGCACTACCAAGTTCTCTAATCTTTCTGCTGTTGCTATATCCATAATTACACCTTATACCAATAATATATTATAGTTACGAAATAGGCCTTAACTTATTTTTGGAAATAGTATCTGCAATGCGATTGGTAAATACTTTTTTTAGGAAAGCTATAATTCTTACTGATTACCACTGCTTCGGCTTAAATCCTTTTGGATTTTTCAATTTAGCTACATCATCACTAATAGAAATAAAGTAAAATCCTGCTTTAATTACTTCTTTTTTTATTTCGTCTGAATACTGAGTTGAAGCTATTGCTCCGTATATTTTCCGCTTTGCATATTCGGGAAATGCTTTTTTAAAACTATGTATTGTTTTTTCTAATTGCTTAATTCCTTCAGTTTTAGTAAACTCTTTACTTCTACTATATAACAGGCTTCGGGAGATGTACCCCAGAAATCTATCTCAAAGCTTGAACCGTTATTTTTTATTTTCGTATTATTTGTATAGTAATTGCAGTGGAAATCATGCTCCATTATTTTTATTAAAGAAGGCATAAAAAGCCCTTCATTATATAATCCGAATTTATTGCCCAACCCCCCGATTTGAACTCCCAATTCTTTGAGCTTTCTAACAGTTTCTTTGAACTGCTTATCGGTTTCTAAGAAACGTAAATCGGCTTCTCTACTCAATTCACTGAATATTTTATTATCCTCTTCTCGTTCGATTTTACTTTTCTCAAACAAGTCGTAGAGATGCACTACCAAGTTCTCTAATCTTTCTACTGTTGCTATATCCATAATTACACCTTATACCAATAATATATTATAGTTACGAAATAGTCCTTAACTTATTTTTGGAAATAGTAGAATACCTCTAAATGAATTATTCTGATTCGTTATTTAAGTTCACAAGGTAAGAGATAAAAAAAACTCATCGGTAAAAATAATTATTCGATGAGTTTTTTAGATATAAATATTATTTTAAACAAATTCTTTTGGTAGAGTTAGAGAGAAAGTAGAGCCTTTGCCTTCTTCGCTATATACTGTAATAGTCCCTTTTAAAATATCAACAAATTTTTTCACGATTGATAACCCGAGTCCTGTTCCGCTGATAGCACCTACATTTTTAAATCTGTGATATGATTCAAATAAATGCTCTCTTTCTTGGTTAGGAATACCGATACCGTGGTCAATTACATTAAATTCTATAAAAGTATCCTTATCAATAATTTCAAAGCGAACTAAAGAACCTGCTCCCGAATATTTTATAGCATTTGAAAGTAGATTAACTAATATTTTATTCAATAAATTCAAATCAGTATATATGTTAATATGCTGAATATTTGTAAAGAACTCGTATAAATGGTTGTGCTTATCGGTTAATTTAATATCTTCCATTACACTTTTAGAATATTTCACTAAGTTAATTTCAGAAGGCACTACATTTATCTTTCCTGCTTCGGTTTTACCGATTGTAAGTACGTCATCAAGTAGCTTAGTCATAGATTTAACCGATAGCTGAATATTCTTTAAATGTTTTGCAAATTCATCTTTATTATTGATTTCAAAGAATTTTTCAATTAAGTATGTAGATGATAGTATCACAGTTAACGGAGTACGGTATTCATGAGAAACAATTGAAATGAATCTTGATTTTAGCTCATTTAATTCTTTTTCTTGAATAAGTGCTAATTCGATTTCTGCCTGTGCCTGCTCCAAAGCTTCCTGTGTTCTTTTTCTTTCCAAATTTTCAAACCTTAACTCTTCAAGTGTGTCTTCTAATTGCTGAGTTCTTTCCATTACTCTCTGCTCAAGCTCGGAATTAAGAGCGAGGATTTCCTGCTCTGCTCTCTTGCGTTCGATAGCCATAGCTATCTGACTGGAAACAAATAGTAGTATTTCTTCGTCTGATTTTGTAAACCGAACTCCTTCGGTATAGCTCTGAACAACTATTATTCCGATTGCTTTCTCTTCGATTTTTAGCGGAATACCAAGCCAATCAACAGATGGTGCACCAATTGAGTCGATTTTCCCTTCTTCGATCATCTGTAAGAATATTTCTGGTGAACATAACAATGGTTTGCCGGAGAACAATACAAATTCCGTTAGACCACGTCTCGGAGGTCTCGCTGCCGGAGCTTGATCGTATTCGTCAACAAAGTAAGGGAATTCTAATATATCCCTATTGTGGTCATATATTGCTAGATAGAAATTATTTGCAGGCACCAATTCATTAACTATATTGTGTATGAATGAGTATAATTTAAGTAAATTTTCGCTATTGCTGGCACTTTCTGAAATTTTAAACAATGCTTTATGTAACTCTTCGGCTTTTCTTTTGTCAAGCAATTCAACTTCTAAATTCATTACCGACTTACGAACTTTTTTCTTTAGAGACCAAGTCCATAATGCTAAAAGTACAATTATTAATAATACCGGAACAAGAAAATATGCTAATGGCTTGAGAAAGTCCATTTTGCCGTGTTTTGTAGCATTCAGACCAAACCATCTCTCTTCGATTTCTTTATATTTTACCTTGTCTTTTATAAATAAAAAGCCTTCATTTAATTGATTAATTAAATCTGTATGCCCCTTTTTGGTAGCAAAGCAATACTTCTGAGTATAGAGTAATGAGTCTGACGCAACAATATTATTGATGTTATATAATTTAATATAATACTGCCCTACACTTCTACTTATTAAAGTACAGTCGTAATATCCGGCGGCAAGACTTATTATTGCTTCTTTAGGAGAATCAACTCCAATTACCGAAAAATTATTCTGAAGTAAATGCTCGTACATTAAATCGTCTTTTTGTACCAATATCCGTTTGCCGACTAAATCTTCTAATCCTTTGATTTTCTTTTCTGATTTTTTATAAAATATGGAATAACTGACAAATGAATGTGGAATAGAATATTCGTAATATTTTGCTCTGTCATTGTTATAAAACATACCTGATAATACATCAATTTCCATTCGGTCGAAAGCGACTCGTAAAGCACTCCAAGTATCTGACCTGATAATTACTCTCAGATTCAACTCTTCGGCTATAGCTTTTATTAAATCTACATTATAGCCTGCGGCTTCACCCTTTTCGTTGACAAATTCGTATGGTGGATAGTTATTATCGCAACCGACAATAATGCTGTCCTGCTTTGCAGCTAATCCGATATTTAAAAATATCAAGATTGTTAATATTAATATGCTTAGATTACTTTTCAATTTATTTTATCCGTTCTAATTTATCGCTTCTTTCCAAGTAAGTGTTAACACTTACTTGGAAAAACACAAAATACAAAAAATTACTAAATATAGCAATGTATTTATTTTTTCAATGCCTCAATTAAAAAGCCAATTTAAAAGTCTTTTTAATAGCAATATATTATTATCAATTTATATGCCGATAATAATTCTAAGCATAAGCTATTATAAAATAAAGAGAAAGAAGTATTGCAACTTATCGGATAATTATCAAACATCATAAGAATAAATCCATTTTAATAAATATATGCTTTGGCTAAATTGCTATGTTATAATTTCCCAAAAATTCTATCCATTAGTTCAGTAAAGCGGAACAAGTACATATTCCCTATCTACCGCACTGATGAGTCCGGGTTGTGGAATTGGTAAAATACTTCCTTAGATATGATATATCTAATTCCTATCCCCATAAAAAGAACCCACCCCGTCATCGCTTCGCGATGCCACCCCTCCTTTTGGAGGGGAATTTGAAGAAATAGCCGTTAAACATTTACCTTTTTCATCAATATATAATCTTTAAGCCCTCCCCTTGGGGAGGGTTTGGGTGGGGTTGATAGATTTTCAGCTACCAGCACCTTATTTACCAATGTTCAACAGCTACGCTGTTGGAAGAGAAGCCGCTCTACTCAGAGCATAGTGCGGAGACGTGCATATTCCTACTTTCTACTTCTTACTTTCAACTTTCAACTTTATGAACTTTATAACTTTATAACTTTCATGCTACCAATATTCAACAGCTAACGCTGTTGGAAGAATAGCCGCTCTACGCAGAGCATAGTGCGGAGACGTGCATATTTCTACTTCTTACTTTCAACTTTCAACTTTATAACTTTATAACTTTCATGCTACCAATATTCAACAGCTAACGCTGTTGGAAAAATAGCCGCTCTACTCAGAGCATAGTGCGGAGACGTGCATATTCCTACTTTCTACTTCTTACTTTCAACTTTATGAACTTTATAACTTTCAACTTTTTCAGTTAAATAATCTTAAAGCCCTCCCCTTGGGGAGGGTTTGGGTGGGGTTGATAGATTTTCAGCTACCAGCACCATATTCTACCAATATTCAACAGCTAACGCTGTTGGAAGAATAGCCGCACTACGCAGAGCATAGTGCGGAGACGTGCATATTCCTAATTCCTACTTCCCAATTCCTAATTCCTATCAACCAGCCACCAGACACTATTTCTCATATATAATCTTTAAGCCCTCCCCTTGGGGAGGGTTTGGGAGGGGTTTAGTATCTTCCATATTCTCGAACCACTAAACACGAATCAAAAAAACAATGAAGAACAAATTTATTTGTTTAATATTTAAAATAATATTTACGCATATCATAAATTTACTTATTTTTGTATTTTATTTTTAAAATTTATTTGATATAATAAAGGTGGTAAAATGTTAAATAATTCAATCGTTCCTGCAAATAGAACAAAAGATATTAAATATGCTATAAGAGATATAGTAATGGTAGCCGACGAAGTTGCAAAAACCGGCAAAAAGCTTTATTATCTGAATATAGGCGACCCGAATGTATATGACCATTCAACTCCGAATCATATTATAGAAGCTGTTTATAAAGCTATGAAAGATAATCATAACGGATATTCTCCTTCATCAGGTATTCCTCAAGCTATTGAATCCATACGCAGAGAAGCAGACAGCAAAGGAATAAAAAATATATTAGATGTATTTATTACTACCGGTGCCAGCGAAGCTATAGAGATTTGTTTAACTGCCTTATTAAATAAAGGGGATAACTTCTTGATGCCTACTCCGGGCTATCCACTATATACCGCTGTACAAAGTAAATTGGAATTAGAGCCAAATCCGTATTATCTTGACGAAAGCAACGGATGGCAACCGGATGTAGAAGATATTAAATCCAAAATTAACGACAGAACTAAAGCTATCGTTTTAATTAATCCTAATAATCCTACCGGTTCAATTGCTCAAGTTGAAACTATGAAGAAAATTATCGAAATAGCAATCGAGCACAATTTAGTTGTTATTGCCGATGAAATATATGACAAATTAATTTTTGACGGAAAGAAACACACTTCACTTGCATCTTTAAGCGATGAAGTATCATGTATCACTTTCTCAGGCTTATCCAAAAATTATGTTGCCCCGGGATTTAGAATCGGCTGGGGTATCGCAAGCGGTAAAATTGAGAAAATGAAAGATTATCTTGAAGCAGTCAATAAAATATTAAGAGCACGCGTATGTGCTAATCATCCTATTCAGTGGGCTATTTCTACTGCATTAGACGGCGACCAGTCCCACTTACATAATTTAGTAAAAACTTTAGAGAAAAGACGCGATATTACTACTGAATTACTTGGCAAAATACCCGGTATTTCTTTAGTTAAACCCGAAGGAGCTTTCTACGCATTCCCCTCTATTGATGTAGATGATGATACTAAATTTGTAATCAGTATGCTTAAAGCTACCGGCGTATTGGTAGTTCCCGGCTCAGGATTCGGTCAGAAACCCGGCTCTCAACACTTTCGTTTAGTTATTTTACCTCAAGAAGAAATATTGAGAAAAGCTTTTGGTCTAATTGGCGAATTTATGGCTCAGTATAAATAATCAATGTGTGTTCTGTAATTTATTTATTAGAATTACACACTATGAAACTCGTACCCACGGCAAATGCCGTGTAAAAACCATAAGATTATTGTTTTAGTGATATTGAAATTTCTTATAGCCCTTGTTTCCCCACGCTTCAGCGTGGGGTTGAATATATGATTTAGGATTGAGATAATCCACTTTATCAACCCCACGCTTTAGCGTGGGGTTCGGTTACTTAGAGTATTTGTAATTAGTGCCAAAACGTTCACAAAAAATGTTTTTATTCAGCCTCAAATGCCGTGTGTCTATTTTACTTATTAATCTTGTATTGCTGATTAATATTTATAATTTATATAGTTAATTAATAATTGAATTATGGATTAACTATTAAATTCTTAGTATAGAATTTATCTCCGCTTTTAATTTTGATTAGATAAAGCCCCTGTGCATAATTTGAAATATTAATTAATGTTTCACAAACATCGTTTTGAATTTGATAAGAATTCAGACTTTCGACCAAACCTCCGATTGAATTAAATATTTCTACACGAATATCAGCACTTGAATTATATGGGAAAGTCAAATAAGTCGATGCTTCTGCAGGATTCGGATATAATCTAATTTGCGTATCTCTATGAGCATCATCTACCGATACTGCGGAATCGTTAGCTGCCGGACAGAATGCCCAATTTGATATTCTATGCTCTTGAAATGCTGTGCCGGTCGCGGCAGTAAATCCTATGTAAGCTTTGGTATTTTCGGCTAAGTCAATATAATTACTAAGTTCGAAATCAGTCAATACTAATCGTGGACTAATTAAATTCTGATTATTCTCTACATATATTTCGAGTGTTCTATTTTCTTTGCTATAAATTATATCGGCATAATAAGTTTCAAAGCAATCGGATTTAAACATTGGAATATCCATAGTTTCGCCAATTGTATTTGTTGATGAATGAACCGGCGACACCTCGTCTTTACTTGCAAATACTGCCAAATGATTAGCATTAGGGTCATTATTATTAACTAATTGACCGGCATCATTATTGAACATATCGAATTCAATTGCTAAGCAATTGTGAAGTCCTTCATAGCCTATCCCGCCGCCTATATTACCATAATCGGACAAATCATAATTTTTTATAACAAAGGCAATACCGTCAGCTCCGGGATTTCCACTTTCGTGAGAAGTACCTTCGTCGGCATTGCACATCTTAAAAGCAAAAGAAGTCTTAAATCCATTACTTAATGGAACTAATCTATCTCTATAAGCTGAACCATAAGAATTAACACTATTTTGTGTGAGGTTAATTGAATTACCATATACCATAGCGTGATTATCAAGAGCTAACCCGCTCGATTTATCAAATCCTTGATATACAAACATAGAAGAATCGCAAAGCTTTAGAGGCGGAAGAAAATCGGCACATATAGACCAATCTTTTAAATAATATTTAGTGCTTGTATTGTTACTTGAAGCTGTAAACCCTACATAAGCATCTCCTTGGGAGGTACTAACATAATTTTCTAATCGAAAATTATGAAGCGTAAATACAGGAGCTTGTTTATCGAAATCAGAAGAATCACTTAAATAACAAGTTAATGTTTGCTGAATACCATTGTAAATAATTCTCGAATGGTATTCCTTTATTCCATTTTTAATAAAACTAATTGGGCAATCTATTTTGGTTAAAGTATTATTTGAATCATGTTTTGAACTGATAGCACCATATTTTGAATATTGTACAGCTATATGATTTGAATTCTCGTCATTATTAGATAAATCGTTAAATTGATCATATTCAATAACTAAGCAGCTATTAATTCCCTGGTAACCTAATCCTTTTCCGGTATTGCCAAATTCACTATTAGATTCATTTTGGATAACAAAGGCAAAACCGGAACCAGCCAAAGTATTATTATTGTAGGAAAGGCTATCTATACTAAAAATAAACTGTGCATCAAAACTATTAGATACTGGAATTGGAGTATTTGAAAATAAAGAACCAACTGAAGTTGAGTTTGAATTATTCAGTCGAAAACTACCTTCATCAAAAATCGCATCGCCATTAGCTTTTGAATTTAAATAAAAATTTACAAATGTCTGACAGCTTGAACCATATTCTTCAATAATTTCATCTTCAGTTAAACATGTTTTAAATATTTTCATTTCGTCAATTAGCCCTATCCAATGCCACGGCGAATAATTCCATACCGCACCTATAGTTGTATGCATCTCATTATCATAGTTCGGGCATAATTTACCCGAGGTATAATCAGTTCCATAATGAAACATATCAGAGCGAATACTTACCGTTTCTATAAGGTTCCCATCAATATATATTTTCATAGTAGAAATATTTCCATCATAGCATAACGTAGTTGTAAGGAAATACCATCGATTTTGCCTGAATTGAAAATCGAAATTATCAAATCTTGAACGCAAAACATACATCCCCGATTTGGTATCTTCAAAAGCAAAATCCCAAGGTTTACTATTATAGAACTGAAATGTAATTGGATCGTAGAATGATCGACCATCACTTATACAAAAGAGCTGATATCTGTCTTTAGGGTCTGCTTCGAACTTAAACCACCCTTCAATAGTAAGATTACATTCATCTTCTAAAAAGTAATCCTCAACTAATTCTAAATGAGCATTACCGTTAAATCTCATGCATTTACCGATTTTTCCGGATATAATATTAAGATTACCAACTCGATCAAGATTATGGTTATTCCCTGACATGTCCTTAAGCTTACCCTCAATTAGAGTTTCAAAGTCCCAGTATGCAACTAAATAATCATTCCTATTTGTACCAAATAATTGAATTGCACAAAATATGAATACAAAAATAAAACAAGCGTTTTTCATAATAATTCCTTAAATTTGTATCTTAATAAATCAAATTTAATAAATTTTTTCAAATAAAAAAAATGGAAAATATCGATTTAAAATATAATATTGATGCTCATAATAAATATGCCAGTGTTTATCAGAAAAAACATACAGAAATATTTAATGATATTGAGCAACCTCGGTTAAATAATTCTCTTCAAAATGCTATAAACTTCACAGGGAAAAGCCCTGAAAATATTTGTGTTTTGGATTATGGGTGTGGTTCAGGGAATCTGACACATCATTTGCTTAGTATGGGTTTGAACGTAACTTCTGCCGATATTTCAACCGAATTTCTAAAAATTATAAATGAGACTTATTCCGTTAATCCTCAATCAAAAACTTTTTTATTAAATGGTATAGATTTATCTGAAATTCAAGATGAACAATACGATATGGTTTGTTTGTATTCAGTACTGCATCATATTCCCGATTATATTGCTTCTCTTAAAGAAATAATAAGAGTTACTTCATCGGGAGGGATTATCTATATTGACCATGAAAGAAGTCCAAATTATTGGCAAAATGATAATATTTTTAACGAATTTAAAAGTAAAATACCAAATAAATTAAACTTGCTTTATTACTTTAATGTTTTTAATCCTAATTGGTACTCAAAAAAATATAAAAAAATAAAAAATCCAAGATGGCAAGCTGAAGGCGATATACACGTTTGGCAAGATGATCATATTGAATGGGATAAAATTGACAAACTTATGGAATCCAATAATATGGAAAAAGTATCTACTATAGATTACCTATCTTATGTTCCCGAATATCCAATTAATATTTTCAATGCATACAAAGAAAAATGTAACGATATGAGATCCTCAATTTATAGAAAAAAATAATATTATTCTTCTGTTCCAGCTGGTAATTTTGGTTCAGCCATAATTACTTGTTCTTTAGTCATTACTACTGCACCGGCAGCGGCACCACGAGGTTTGTTTACATATTTTTTAAAAGTATAAGCTACATTTACATATTTAGCATTTTTCTGTTTAGAATAATATGCTGTAATTCCGGCGGCAGCCTGAAGTATGTATTTGGGCGGTTTATGCTCTTTATTCATTGGATGCCTGAGTACGGCATGCGAGCCGGCACTGCCACGGGCGTGTAACCATATATCGTTTGCTTTAGCAAATCTACATGTAAGTTCATCATTATTTGTTGAGTTTCTACCTACAAATAAAGTATATCCCTCTCCTAAGTCGAATTCACGAAATTTGCTTGCTTTACTGTCGTCTAATTCATTCATACTTCTATTTTTCTCTGCAATTACTTCTTTTTTGAATTTTAAAAGTTCTTTGACGTTTTGAATAGTTTTTAGTTTATCAAAAATCAAATTTATTTCGTCTAATCTTCTCTGATATTTTGGCAAAAGTAGTTTTTTCTGCTCTATGGAGTATCTGATTTTTTTTGACTTTTTATAGTATTTATCGGCATTATCGAGTAAATTTAGCTTTTCGTCTAAGGGGACAATTAATTGTTCGCCTTCCCAGTCGGTAATCTCGACTGATTTACCGGGTTTGATTTTCGGATTCGGCTGCGAGAGCAGATACTCTGCCCACATTTTATAATCCGATATTTTAGAAGATAATAACAATGTTTCATTAAATACTCTGATAGATGATTGAATTCGTTTTCTGATTCTATCAAGCTTTTTAAAAAAATCATTATAAACGGTGTCGAAATCCTCAACTCTTCGTACTGCTGAATATCTTCTGATAATTGCCGAATCAATATTATCAAATATTTGCGGTTCATTAAATGATTTCAGCTTGATTAACGACAGCAATTGCCCTCCGCTACCATCTTCATAGATATAGAATTGATCAGCATTCAGGCTTTTATTGCGAACAATTTTCGCTTCATTAAAAATATCAGTATAATTATCTTCACTGTCAAAGATATCTTGTTTAGAATAATCAAATTGCTTAATTAAGTCATCTGCAATAAAAGACGGCAGCAATAATTCCGAACGGGTTAGGGCTTTGTATAGAGTACTACCTATGTAATGACTGATGGGCTTAGTATTGGAAATTTTTTTCTCGTATTGATTTAAATAAAATTCTTTTCTATTATTGAAAGCATTAATAATTTTATTTTTGCTACTAATTACGAAAATATTATTTTTAGCCCCACCGAACATCTCAATCTCGATGCGTGAATGAATGAATTCAAGAGTAATCACTCTATTATTTTCTTCTATATAGCAGTCCTGAAGTGTTTCGCCGAGCATTTCCGGGAATAATGGAGCTACATTGTTTTTAGCCTTTGCAAATTCGGTCTTTACGAAAAAGCAATAGTTATTTGCCAGCATACTTATACTTAGAAAATATTCCGAATAAGAATCGCAAAAATGCAATACAGCTACACCCTTTTCCTGTGTAAAACAGTCGATTAATTTATAACCAATAATTTTACGGATGCTACTAATTCCGCATTTCAATGTATAATAATGATTTATCATTTTTTTGTCTTTAGTTTTAAAACTTAAAATTATGCAAATTAATTTATAAAAGCAAATTAATATCATTAATCTACATAAAATGAGACATTTAGCATCAACGCGGATAAGATGATGTGCCTGTCCCAAATTTGTCATTAGGAACGAAGTGATGAATCCGGATAAAGCTAAATGTTGATAATTCCGGATTCTTCTTTACACTAAGAATGACGATTTGGCAAATTTATTACTATTTAGACAACCTCAAAAAGAAACATGGCTAATAAGAATAATAAGAAATTTTATTTCATATTGACCGATTCAATTAAATAATCAGCCAGATTTTCTAACAACCAATTATAATTATCAGGCTTTAGTATGTCCATCGATGAATACGGGTCTATGTTAATAAATTCGGTAAAATAAGGCACTCCGTCTTTAATTGCAATTTCTATTGCATTAAATTCAACTTTGAATGCGTTATTGATTTTCAGTGCCGTAGTTTTTATAATTTTTTCGAGGGTCTTATCTATTTTGGCAATTCCATCTTCAAATCTGAATTTAAGCTGAAGATTAGGGTCATACTTCATAATTCTCTGCTGATTTTTACCGATATTATAGATACGGTAATACTCGTCATATTTAATAAATTCTTGAAGCAGCATCACTTCCGAACCGGTTAAGTCGTAAATCGAGAAAAACTCTCTCGGATTATAAATAATATGCGATTTAGCAAATATATTATATCTATTTGGTTTGATATATGCCGGAAAGCCAACATAGTCGAATATTTCTTCCCAATTCAACGGATAAATGAAGTTCTTCATAAACTCGGCATTGGTACCGGCAGGGTGATTTTTACTTGGTAGTATTACAGTTCGCGGAATATTAATTTTCAATTTATCTAATTTGTAGTACAATAGATAATAATCCTCGGGAGAATTAATAACTTCATAATTCAGAATTTTAACGCCTTGCTCGCTCGCTGCTTTAAGATATGAAATAAAGTAAGGTACATCGTGCGATACTCGGTCTAATATCAGATTATAATCAAATTTTTGATTAAGAGTCAAGCCACCGGTTTTAATTAATTCGGCTTTGATATTGGTCAGCCCCTTAGAGTTAATGTTTTCCATTAGGTCAAAAGTAAGTTCAGAATCTAATCCGGTTAGAAATCCGATTTTTTTCATATTTGCGTTGCTCCTTATGTTTTTTCAAGTGAATTTTCAAAATAAAATATCATAAGATAAATTATACTCCTTTTTCGAATTAGGAAGTTCAAAAATAAAAAATAATTTTAATATAACAAAACAAACTGAAAATAATTCCGTCTAATATGTTTTAGGTTATCTAATATAGAAAGTAATATGAGACAAATATATATTTCGATGATTGTAGTTTTTTTTAGTTTAAATGTAATTAGCTTAGCAGCACAAAGTATAAATCAAGACAGATATAAATTAGCAGAGACCTTTGAAAACAACGGTGATTACAAAGGTGCGGCTAAAATCTATGAAGAGCTATATAAGTCTAATCCCGGTCAAGATTCCTATTTCAAAGGCATATCAAGAACTTATACTCTGCTTAATCAGTATTCGGCTCTACTGCCAATAATAGAATCACATCTTAAGCAAACTGAAAATGTTAATGCTGTTAATTTATCTCTATATGCCGAAACACTATGGAAAACCGGTAAAACCGATGAAGCAAATAAAGCATGGAATCAAGCGATTAATGATTTCCCTAAAGAGACAGCTACATATAGTACCGTATCAAATTCTCAAATTAAATTACAATTATTTGATAAGGCTGTCAGCACCTTAGAAACTGCTCGTACTACTTTTAAAAAAAGTGAATTATATGCTGACGAGTTAAGCCAATTGTATATAGTAATCGGAGATTTCAAGAAGGCTTCCGAAGAAATAATTGTGTATTACTTATTATCCAGAAATTTAGCACAGGCTCAGGGAAGAATTTCCGCTATGCTGAATTCAAAATTAACTGTTGACTATTTAGATGAGTTGTTAAAATCTCGCTCTAAAGAAGACAATCTCCTCTTTATGAATTTATACGCTTGGTACTTAAGAGTAACCGATAAATTAGAAAATTCATTGGAATTATATATAAAAATTGACAAATTAGTAAATGGTAAAGGTCTTGAAATATATAACTTTGCCAATACTTGCTCTAAAGATAATCAATTCGACATAGCTCTCAAAGCTTATGGTTATGTTATTGATTTAGGCAAAGCCTCGCCATACATTATCAATTCACTTTATGGATTCTCCAGGGTATTAGAGTCGCGTTCGGAGCAGTTAAAATCTACAAATCCAAAGGATTACGAAGAAATAATCAATAGATATAGAAGTATTATTGCATTATATCCGAATAACAATATTAGTTATGATGCTATGTATAGAATAGCAGAAATATATTTCGAGAGATTACATCAGACTAATAAAAGCATTGACCAATTAAATGAATTATCAAGCAAAGGGAAGAATATTCCGGTTACTTATAAAGGGATAAATTATTTAGCAGATATATATTTTGCATTAGATAAAATTGATTCGGCAAAAGCAAATTACAATCTGGTAGTAAATTCAAAATTCCAGAATGCTACTGCAATTCAAGTAGATAAAGATTATGCTCAGTATAAATTAGCTCTATTAGAGTATTTTTCAGGCAATATTGATAGTGCTATGATTATGTTTAAAGCCATTGCCGACAATTCAAATTCAAATACTGCCAACGATGCCTTAGAGAAAATGTTTATGCTCGAGACCAATAAAAGCATGAATAAAGCAATTAAAATTTATGCTCTGGCAGAGATGAAAGATGCTCAGAATAAAACTGTCGAAGCAATTAAATTTTATGAAGAATGCTTGACTTTATCAGCAGGTGAAAACCTCGGAGAATTATGCTTAATCAAAATGTCGGGCTTATATTCTAAAGAGTCAAAATTTAACGAGATGCGTTCCGTTCTAAACAAATTAATTCAGGAATATCCCGAATCAATATATATGGACTTAGCATATTATAATATTGCGAAGTCCTACTATTCCGAGAAAAATTTCAATGAAGCATTAAAATATTATACAGAGATGCTTCTCAAATTCCCCAAATCAATTTATATTGAAGATATAAGAGAAAAAATCAGAATAATTAGGGCAAATTCAAACGGCTAAATTGCTATCGTTCCCTCTATTGTTATAGTATAGTATATAGTATAGGAATTTTATCATTTCTTACATGTAATGAGTCATTTGGCATTATCCTGTCCCAAGAATTGATTTGTTCAGTTTCATATAGTAAATGATATAATTTCGTAAAAAAGATGTAGTTACCATAATATCATATCAATATATTAAGTCTGTTGCAAAGCGTATAATTTTCAATTTCTATTTATACAACCCTACGCTAAAGTGTAGGGTTGATAAGCACTTAGAAGTTTGAAAATCTTTATATAATTATCAGTAAATAAATACTTTGGACTTTTGCTACAGTCTTATATTCTAAATATTTGTAATTTCCATACTTACATTGTTGAGAGACCCACAAAAGAATAGAGATGGATTAGTATGGTTAAAATCTTTACAAAAAAACCTAACAAGCAAGCACTTGTTAGGTTTTTTTAGATTAATATGATTAAGAGTTACATCATTAAATATATTAAATATAAATATGAAATGATGCTATTTCACAACAGTCATTTTATTTATTAATGACAGGCTACCTGCTTGTAAGCTATAGAAATAAGTACCTGACGACAATAACAAGCTCGAAGCATCTATATTTAATTCATAGTTGCCACTTTCTTTTATTTCATCAAATATAGTTGCTATTTCTCTACCTGAAGCATCTCTTAAAGTAAATGTAACTCTACTTGCCTTAGGAATATAATATTTAACTATACTACTACTGTTTACAGGGTTTGGAGTTGGAGCATACAATACATAACCTGATTTGCTTACGTCATTAACCGATAGCATAGTCCCGCCCGGTATTAGGGCTACATTAGAAACAGCCGATTGAACTGTACCACAGTCATTGTACAATTCGCAATAGTAATTACCTTCTTGCATTGAAGAAATAACTGCTATTTCTATAGTATTTAAAGTTTCGCCGTCAATTAAAGTATTATCTTTATACCATCTGTATTGAGTAGGAATGTTTGCCTCGGCAGCAACGCTAATATTGATTATTGTACCTTGGCTAACATTGTATTGAGCCTGAGGTTGAGTAATCACCTTTGGAATGGAATTAATAATTACGTTGATTTCGTCCGAAATTACGAAGAAACCTTTAGCTTCGTCTGAAATTTTTATAGTATAAATTCCTGCATCGCTAATTTTTGTATTTGCTATATAATAAGACTGCGAATTAGCAGATTTAATAACTTTTCCGTCTTTTAACCATTGGAAAGTAAATACGGAATTATCGCCTGATGTTGCTGTAACGTTAAGTGATAAAGCAGTGTTTTCGCAAATTGTTTGGTCTGGAGTCAAAGATGTAATTTCAATATTAGCAATACCTAAAGAAGCAGTTTCGGATTGAGCAGCAGAGCATAATCCGCTAACTCTAACCCAATAATTATTACTCTCGTCACCATTTGCAACATTGTTAATAACTAACATAGAAGTATTTGAACCGGAATATTTACCATTAATATCGCTTAAAGGTTCGCTACCTTTGTACCACTGATAAATAGCCATAAAGTCTGGTGCTACACCGATAGTGTGAGCTTTTACTTCAAATATTGCTTTAGCTCCTAATTTAGCATAAGTATTTTTAGGTTGTTGAATAATTCTTGTGTTAGCTTCAATATATACTAAAACATCATTTGATTCAATTACATCGCAAATGTTGTTGCCGACTAATAAACAAGTATAAATACCGGAATCATCGAATTGAGCTGAAGGAATCACTAATGTAGTTTTAGTCTCGCCTTCAATATTGACTCCGTCTTTTCTCCATTGGTAAGTGATTTCTGAGCCAGTGGCATTGCATAATAAAACTACTTGTTCATCTTTACAGAATTGTCCACCACCGGAAATTTTATTGACTACCGGTTGATTATATACTGTAAATTCATCAGTCATAGCAAATATATAACTGTGGTCATTGCAGATAACTCTCATTTTAACCGGTTTGTCATAAGATTTGAAGTTTTCGAAGTTCCATTCAAATTGAACTTCAGAATCAACAACCGGAACTTGAGAAGCTATAATTTCCCAAGATACTCCGTTATTTTCAGTATATTCAATATTTACTGTTTCAACTCCATAAGTTTGACAGTGAATCATTACTGGCATAGTATTGCATAAATTAGTCATAGATGAATTCATAAAATGAATATCGCCAATGTTTGGAGTCTCGAACATATTAATAGGATTATACATACCGCCGTTAGCATTATTAGTATTTACACCTGCCCAAATACCGTCTTCATCAGTCCAAGTGCGAACTATATTGCCATTAGCATCGTATTCCTCGATTTTGGTAATACCGGCAGAAATCTCAAGACCTTCTGCATCTAATATTTTATTAGGAATAATTGTAGCCCAAGAACCATTTACGTGGTCTAAATTTTTATAATATTCCGGTCCAGACGGGTCAAAAGGTTTCCAAGGAGTAATATTTCTGTTGTAATCACTTAAATCGGTACCATCGTCTTGTACATAAGCAATTGATAATAGCTTTTCATTATCGGCTGTACCGGTATATAAACCGACATAGTGTCCGCTTTGAAGACCGCTCTTTTGGTCAGCAATACCTGTAGCTTTGTTAATAGTTGAAGTTCCGAAATTTAATGTTTTGGTAGTTTTAGTAGTTCTGTATCTTGCAACTACATTTCCTCTTTCGGAACCTAAGTTCAGAATCCAATTTATAGGTAAATTATTAGCAAAAACTGCTACATAAGTATTAGCAACCATGTTAATCCATAAATTCTTAGCACCGGACTCATCGGTTACAAATGATGAAAACGGAAGAGGAGCACTCATAGTATCTTTATTTGTAGCTCCGTATTTGCTTGAATAGTAAGCGGAGTCTCTTACTTCGTCAAAATACAGACATGCACCCACACCATTTTCCGGTCCTGTTATGTTAGTAGCCGCTATACCTCTTGTATTATATCTGTACTCGGTATTAGGATGCAAATTTTCAATTTTAATTAAAGAATATGCAGGAACTCGCCAGTTAAAGCCGTCGCCACTACCGGCATAACCTATCATATATTCCGGAATTTTGACTTCGGTAAATACCGGTGCAGGATTGATACTGAACTGTGTATTATTAGAATAAATCACTCCGGCTGAGTTAGCCTGAACAGTATATGTACCGGCTTGGTCAAAGTATAAATTCTCGAATTTAGCTATACCGTTAAGTGCAGTAACTGTATTATTGAAAATTTGGCCAGTTGTTG
Organism: uncultured bacterium; assembly: GCA_942493235.1. Classification (GTDB taxonomy): domain Bacteria; phylum Bacteroidota; class Ignavibacteria; order Kapaibacteriales; family UBA2268; genus ENR-C587. The sequence goes on from OW818676.1 coordinate 3,578,509, forward strand.
TGTTTTTAATTAGGATAGTTACATCTGAATTAAAATCAGTATTTAAATCAGTATTCGCATTATTTGCGGTAACGTAAAATACCGGAAGTCTGCTGCCTGCATGACCTTTGGAATAAATTCCTTCAAAATTCAAGATATAAGGTGATTGCAATACATTGATAATGTAGTCAACCGAAGTCAATGCCATACCGGAAATAGTTTGAATTCTGATAGTTTTTGTACCGATATTATCAAAAACCATATTTTCAAATACGATTGAATTATCGCCGGCAGCAAGAGTTTTTGTTAGGTTGGCAATTGGCGAAAGAGTGCCATTACCGTTAACTAACGATACGTTAATTTGAGTATTTGATATTACATTTTTGCGTGAGTTATCGTCGCCTAAAGTATTGACAGTAATGGAGAAAGGAAGTCCATTTAATACTTTTGCAGGACTAATATCTACAATGCCTAATTTTTTTGGTACTCCCGAAGCTGATAAGCTATTAATGCTAATATCATCGACACCTAAAGTAGGGCGTGTGCCAGAGCCGGATGCACAATAATATACCCATCTGATTTGTACTAAGGGCTGATCTTCGGCATCAGCAGGTAACTGTATATTTTCAAATGTTTGAGAGGTATATGTTGAGGCATTAGTTAAAGTAATTGCTTTTGTATTGTCAGAATAATATATAACAGGCTGGTTAGAAGCATCTTGGAGCGTTGTCCAATTGCTGCTTTCACCGACTCTGTATTGCAATGCTATTGCATTAACTCTATAGTTGGCAGTGATTAAACCGGAAGCTAATGTTCTACCTGTCCAGTTAAGCTTAATTATTGTTCTGCCGGTAGTATTTAATGCTAAAACAGCAATACCCATTCTACGAGAAGTAGTGTCGTTTAGTCCTGATCCTGTACCTTGAGTAATACCGTTAGTATTAACAAAAGCGAAACCATAATCATCGCGACCTAAAACTCTGGTAGCACCGGAAAGATTATAAGCAGAATTATAATCATAATAACTATTTGAATTTTCGAGAGTTGGCTCTTGATTCTGATTATAATGGAATCTCATACCGGTAGGGAAGTTACCTGCACCTGCTGCGGCTGCCCAAGAAGTAAGAGAGTAATCATTATTTAAATCATAAGCTTGTGGATATGTCGGATTATCAGCTTTGGCACTGACAAACGAGAACAACATCGCTATAATGAGTAATTTAAAGGTAAATTTCATAAAGAAGCCTTCACATTATTAAAAAATATAATATTATTCAATTTATCAAAGTTTCAAAATTACAAAAAAAATCAAACATAATTATCAATATTATTGTTAAGATAGAGTTAAATTATAAACTACTAAAACTGTCGATATCTATTTTAATTCTAACTTTTGGATTTGCATGTTTTTTCTGATATTCATTGTATGCTTTCTGTATTGAATCTCTAATATTTACTCCTCCGCTATCAATTTTTTTTAGGTTTTTTATTAATATAATTTTTCTATAATTCCCCTGCAACTTTTCTATAAGTGGGGAAGTTGGTCCTAAAACCAAATTCGAATTAGTATCGTACTCGAAAATTTTACTAAATAGCTCGGAATGTTTACTTACTAGATTTTGGTCTTCTGATTGAAATTCGATTAGAATTAATCTGGAAAACGGTGGATAAAATGCAGATAAACGATTTTCTAATTCATTCTCGTAATAAGTTTTATATGAATTAACTCTTGCAGCTACAATAGAGGGATGCTCCGGTTTAGAGGTTTGAATATAGACTTCACCTCTTTTATCGGCACTTCTGCCGGCACGACCCGACACTTGCGTAATTAATTGGAATGTTCTTTCGCTTGCTCTGAAGTCCGGCATAAATAATTGCAAATCTGCGTTTATTATACCTACTAAAGTTACTCTGTCAAAGTCGAGCCCCTTTGCAACCATCTGGGTACCGATTAAAATATCGGTTTCACCTTTGGCAAAGCTCTCGAGAATTTTCCTGTGAGAGCCTTTTTTAGACGTAGTGTCTAAATCCATTCTCTGAATATTTACTTTAATATTATTTTCATCAAAATAATTTTGAATTTCTTCTTCAATTTTCTGTGTGCCGCTTCCGTGTTCAATAATATTATTAGAGCCACACTGTGGGCAAGACTTAATGGCATAAACTGTATAGCCACAATAGTGACATTTTAGATGGTTTTTACTCTTATGATAAGTCAAGTTTACGCTACACTGATTGCATTCAGGAATATACCCGCACTCTTGACATTGAAGCAAAGAGGCAAATCCGCGTCTATTCTGAAAAATTATAATGCCTTCTTTTTTTAATATTTTATCTTCCATTTCCTGAAGTAGCTGCTTAGAAATTGAGCCGTATAATTGCCCGCTTTTTGTTGCGGAAATCATATCTATAGTAACTATATTCGGCAGTTTGGCACCGTCAGCTCGGTTATTGATTTCGTATAATTTATATTTGCCGTTTACTGCATTATACATAGTTTCAATCGCCGGAGTTGCCGAGCCGAGAATTACTCCGGCAGATTCCATCTTCGCTCTGATTATTGCAGCATCTCTTGCATTATAGCGTGGTGAAGGTGAGTCCTGCTTATAAGAATGGTCATGCTCTTCGTCAGCTATAATTACTCCGAGATTTTGACATGGTGAAAATATAGCACTTCTTGCTCCGATAACAATTTTGCTTTTCCCCGAGCTTATATCTGCCCAAGATTTGATTTTCTCATTAAGAGATGTTTTTGAATGAATTACCGATAGCATACCCGAAAATGCGTTATTAAATCTATCAATTAATTGAGGAGTAAGCGAAATTTCCGGCACCATCAGTATAGTTGATTTTCCCTTATCAATTAAATATCTGATGATGTGCATATAGATTAAAGTCTTGCCGCTACCGGTAATTCCATGAATCAGGCTTGGCTTTAAGTCGCCTTTTTCATATCTTTCTATCCAGTCTCTAACAATAAAATCTTGCTCGGTAGTCAGTGATAGTGTAATTTCTTTTTTGGTGCTGAGAGTATATTCATTACTATCTGTTTCTGAATCAGGCAGCATCTCGCAGATGAAAATATTTTTCTCTATAAGTGCATTTACAATTGAGGGATTAATATTAAATATTTTGCAAATTTTAGTCTGTGCTTGTGGGGCATTATCAGCAAATCTCATGGCAAACATATTGATAAATATTGCCTGCTTAACGGCTTTCTTTTCTAATGATTTAACCAAAGAATTTAACTGATTTGTATCTTTGAAATATTTATCTGCCAGATAAATATGCTTAACTTTTTTTTCTTCTTTATCATTAGTCTCTCCGTCGTCAATGGCAATTAATTCAAGCAGCTCTAATTTTTTAATAATTGAGGAAATCGAAGTCCCCTTCATTTCTCTTTTTAGATGATTTAAGCTTAAATTGCCGGAAGACTCTCTGAGTATTTTGATTAATTCGGCTTGCTTAGGAGCTTTCCGTTGCAAGTCTTCTAATATATCATCGGTAATACTTCCAATTAATCTGATTCTCTGCTTATTCTCATAACTCATTGAGCCGGGGATTGCCGCTTTAAATACTTCGCCGATAGGAGCTAAATAGTAATTACTAATCCATTGCAAGAATTCAATCATTTTTAAATTAAATATCGGAGCGAAATCAATTATTTTAATGATACTTTTAAGTTTATACTGCGATTTGTCGGAAATTTCTACTATTACACCGGTCATTTTCTTATTTACGAATGGAACCAATACTCGCCTGCCGATTAAATCATTTTCGTCTGTTTCTATGTAATAACTAAATAGCTGATTAAGTGCTACAGGAAGTGCTACTCCGATAATTTTTTGCATTAATTTACTCAAAAATAATTAGAATTATTAAATTTTATATTTCTTTATTCGTCTATAGACACGAATTAAACTTAGATTTGTTATATTTTAAAGGAATAGCAATATGAATTTAAAAAAAATTGGAAACTCGGGAATTCTTTTTGGAATATTTTGTGCTCTTGTGCTTAATATTCTTGTACTTAATACAATTGTTACAATTGCACAAGTTAGCGATAGCAAACCACAAAAAATTGTTTATGCAAATAGCAATATAGATAATTCAAGATTTAATGCAATTACAAAAGCTGTTCAGGAATGTTCACCGGCAATAGTCGGGATTAACGTTACCGAAGTTCATAAAGTCCAATATAATACTTTTGATGATCTATTTGGTGGCGACCCATTATTTCAACATTTTTTCGGTGGTCAGAATAATGGTCCAAAAAGATACAGAGAATATGAAGTTCGCGGTTTGGGTTCGGGCTTTATTGTTTCTCCCGACGGATTTATTTTGACTAATCATCACGTAGCCGGCAATGCTTCTAAAGTAATAGTAACTACTACGGACGGGAAAAAATTCGATGCCGAAGTAATCGGAGCAGATGAAACATCTGACGTAGCTTTACTTAAAATTGATGCTAAAAATTTACCTTTCTTGAAATTAGCTAATTCTGACAATGTAGTAGTTGGCGAATGGTCAATAGCTTTCGGTAATCCGTTCGGTCTGTTTGATTTAAATGCAAAGCCTACTGTAACCGTTGGAGTAGTCTCAAATATGGGTATTGGGTTCAGCCAAGAGAGACGCGTCTATAAAAATATGATTCAAACTGATGCGGCTATCAGCTCCGGTAATAGCGGCGGACCATTGGTAAATTCTCTCGGTGAAGTAATCGGAATTAATACTGTAATATTTTCTACTGCTCAATCAAGACAAGGAGCCGGTTCAATTGGTATCGGCTGGGCTATACCTATAAATAGAGTAAAAGAAGTATATAATAAACTGAAAAATAATGAAAAACTCAATCGTAATTTCTATACAGGCTTGGAAATTCGTGAACTCGACGAGCAGCTAATCCGATATCTGAAAAGCGATATCAAAGAGGGACTGGCAGTTACTACCATATATCAAGATTCGCCGGCTTTCACCGCCGGATTTGAACCCGGTGATATAATTTTAGAAATCGATGGCAAAAAAATTATTCGTCCGGACGATTTCTTTTTAACAATTTATGATGGAGTTGTCGGACAAAAGTTTAAATTTGTAGTCTTAAGAGGTAAAGAAAAAGTCGAAACTACTTTACAATTGAAAGAGAGAAAAAATTAATGTCTGAAAATATTAAATCCGAGGACACTACTGTAATTAATCAGAGTATCCCCAATTTGAATAATAACGCTGTTTCGATACTTAAAGCAGACGGTCTGATAAAAAAATACAAGCAAAGAACAGTGGTTAAGGGTGTCAGTGTTAACGTTAAGCAAGGTGAAATCGTTGGATTGCTCGGCCCTAACGGAGCCGGCAAAACTACTACTTTCTATATGATTGTTGGCATGGTCAGCCCGAATGCCGGAACTGTCCATATAGATAATATTGACATTACAGATAAAGCTATGTACCAGAGGGCAAAGCTTGGCATAAGCTATTTACCTCAGGAAGCTTCAATATTTAGAAAAATGTCTGTAGAAAATAATATAAAAGCGATTTTGGAATTACAGAAGAAAAACAGAAAACAGAGAAAAGAAAGGCTCGAAGAATTGCTCGAGGATTTCGGAATTGCTCACATACGGAAAAGCAAAGGCTATATGCTCTCCGGGGGCGAAAGACGACGCTGCGAGATAGCCCGTACTTTAGCCTCAGACCCTAAATTTGTTCTTTTAGATGAGCCTTTTGCCGGCATCGACCCCATTGCCGTCGAAGACATTATGAAGATAATCCATAAGCTTAGAGATAGAGGCATAGGAGTATTAATCACCGACCATAATGTTCACGAGACATTATCAATTACCGACAGAGCTTATATTCTAATCGACGGAAATATTTATACTGCCGGTACAGCTGAAGAAATTGCAGACAACCCCGAGGTAAGAAAAAGATATCTTGGCGAAACATTTAAATTAGAAAGATATTCTACTTTAGATGAAATCAATAATTCAGTGGCTAATAAAGATATTGCTTAACAGTCTGTTGAAAAAGCCTGATATTTCGTCATTTTGAGCGAAGCGAAAAATCCAGTCTTCTGTAACTAATTGATATGTAATGGATTCTTCACTACGTTCAGAATGACTATTTTCATTATTTAAGTTATTCAACAGGCTCCTAAATTATAAGAAGTTTTAACATTTGGGTTATTTTGGATTATTTTGTAGCATTTAATTGATACATAAGTACAATAATTTGATTTTCTTCTGTTTGAATTCACGCTTAATCTTGGGAAAACAAGTGCTTATTCGGCTTTGAATTAGTAGTTAAAGAGACATCATATATTATAGCTACATTCTTAATATATTCAATTTTATATAATTATAGAATTAATCATATAAATAATGAACTAATTATGCCTGTATATATTACATGTTCCTCACCTAATATTTCTATGATTTTAATTCAATTGACTTTATTATATTTGCGTTTTCATTTTTTACAAATATTATAAGGAATTAAAATGGCAAATAATCAACCTGTTACGGAGACAAAGCTGATTGACACCACTGCTAATCCCGGACCATTAGGGCTGATGGGCTTTGGACTAACTACTGTATTATTGAATTTGCATAACTCGGGGTTATTCCCTGTAGATGCGATGATAATGGCTATGGGTATATTTTATGGTGGATTAGCTCAGGTAATAGTAGGAGCTATGGAGTGGAAAAAGAACAACATCTTCGGAACAGTTGCTTTTACTTCTTACGGATTTTTCTGGATGTCTTTAGTTGCTATTTGGATATTGCCAAAGACCGGATTAGCGGCTGCACCTAACGAATTATCCATGGGCTGCTACCTTACTATGTGGGGATTATTTACCTTCGTGTTATTCATTGCTTCATTAAAGACTAATAAAGCATTAGCGACAGTATTCTTTTTAGTATTTGCATTATTTGCATTCTTAGCTTTAAAAGACTTTAGCGGTGTCAAAGAAATTGGGTATTTAGCCGGATATACCGGGATAATTTGCGGATTATCAGCAATGTATGTAGCTGCTGCAGAAATTTTAAATACGATGTATGGCAAAATAATTCTACCTTTGTTTCCCTTTAAGAAAAAATAATTAAAGATTATGATAAATATCAACATATCCGATTAGCCCAACTTGTCGGATATGCTTGATATTAGTAAAAATATACTGCTATCTCAATACCTTGTTTGCTCTATCCCTCTGCATTATGCTCAATTCTAAATTAAAATGCTAAATCTATATGAGCATGAGTACCGCCATTTCTACAGACTTTAGAGTTGATACTCACGGCATAAGTCCATTCTACAAACTCTTTTACACTAATTTTAAAACTGAAGAAGTATTTGTTGATTTGCAAGAAATGCTTGGGTATTAGCTTTTTTAATTGGGTAAGCAAATAATTGTTATTAGTATAAAGAAAATCCTTATATATCAAATATTGATTTTTGATATCTTATTGGATAAACATCTTAGAGTTTAAATCTTAACTCCGTTAGGAGTTAAACATCTGTAACATAATGAGATACACCACCACCACTCTCTTGTTTTAACAACAAAAAGAAAAGAAAGAGTGTGCGGACTAAGCAATGTTTATTACCGATGTTCAACAGCTAACGCTGTTGTAAGAAAGATTTCTTTATTTGCTTACCCACACATAATAGCGAAGAAACAATATTTTTTAATATTATATTCTATCTTGATATTTCAATTTAATACTTATTCAACTGCAAGTCAAATTATTTGTTTTTACGTCCGAATTAAATTAGCGTCTAATAATTGTTTTAGAGCTTCGGCAGACGGCAAAACATTTTTGTATTTTTCAGGCAAAGTCGTAGTAGTTTGATAAGTAGCTACGCCCATTGCTTTATTAAAATCACGAAATGCGAACTCTACTGTTTTATTATTTTTCTCCTTACAAAGTATGATTCCGATTGAAGGATTTTCATATTCTTTTTTTATATACTCGTCTAATGCAGACAGATAAAAATTCATTTTACCAAGGTATTCAGGCTTAAACTTACCGGCTTTAAGTTCAAAAGCAACTAATGCTTGCAGTGCTCGATTAAAAAACAGAAGGTCAATATAATATTCCTCATCGTCCACAATCAGTCGATATTGATTACCGATAAATGCAAAATCAGTTCCTAATGATAGAATAAATTGTTTAATATTGCGAACGATTTCTTTTTCTAATACTCTCTCATTATCTGAATCGGCATCATCGATTCGTACAAAATCAAGCAAATAATTATCTCGAAATGTTCTTATAGCTTTTTGCTGTTGACTTTCTGTTAATACTTTGTCGAAATTAGTTGGTAGTGATGCCTGATTTTCAAACAAATTGCCATTCATTTGATGCTTCAGCATATCTACAGTCCAAATTTCTGATACCGCTTTTAATATGTAAAATACTCGTTGATTTAGATTTTTACACTTTGTAATTATTTCATAATGGGCTGTAAAACTTAGCTGAAAGAAATATTCTGTAAATTGGTCCGTTGACAACGGACTAATTGGACTAAATCCATTTTGTAATTCGTCCGTCAGTAACGGACTAATTCTATAAGTTCCATCAATATAATAAATTAAAGAAGAATATGACTCGTAAACCTGCCTCATACGTTTCAAATTGGTAGCAGAAAAGCCCCGTAAACCATTCATCTCTCTCTGTAAATCATCAGAAAGCTTTTCTAAGGTATTACTACCCCATTTTTCTTCGGCTACTTTTTCCGAGATCTTTGCTCCGACCTTAAAATAAAGGTTTAGCATTTCTTTATTAGCCATTTTTGCCAAATGGTAGCGACTGCGAATAATTACAGCTTTGATATCTTGAAGCATTGAAATATAATTGTCTATCTCCACCTGAATCACTCCTAATATTTTTTAACTATTATACTGTACTTCTGTCAGTTTATATTCTCCTCTATGATCTTTATCTCTTCTTCCGTCAATTCATACAATTTATATACTATTTTATCTATTGACCCCATGGAATTTCTCCAGCAAGATGTTGGAGATTTGTAAACTCACTATATTCATTAGTCGGTTGAGTAAAGCATTAGAAAGCAGTAGAAATCATTAGTAAACCATTAGAAATCACTTCAAATAATCGGCAATAACTTTTGCCGCATTTGCCGATGCTCCGCTCCCGCCTAAATTGCTTCTGATTTCATAGAATGTATTTTGCAATTCGGAATAAGTATCTTTATTGTTAATGATATTTATTGTGTTTTTGGCTATTAGCTCCGGTATAGCCTCTTTTTGAATAAACTCTTTGATTATGCTTTTATCTTTTAATATGTTGACTATTGATAAATACTCAAGATTAATCAACTTTTTACCCATATTATAAGAAATAAAAGAAGTAATATAATACATTGAAAATGGTAAACCGGAGAGAGCAGCTTCTAAATTTGAAGTCCCTGTCTTGATAATTCCGGCTTTTGCTTTTAGCATAAGATTTCTGGTGTCGGAACTGATTTCAATATACGGATGAGTCTTTTCTACCGAATTAAAAGTATAGTCAGATACACTTTTGCTTTTTGCAAATATTAATTTGTAATCGGGTAATGATTTGTGAATTATTTCAGATGTTCTGATTAGCAATGGTAGATGCTTATGGATTTCCTGCTCACGGCTACCGGCAAGCATAATTATTGAATTATCACGCTCTTCGTATTTCAGAAAGTTATGTGAAAATTCATCTATGTCTAACAGCGGATGACCGACAAACTGAGTATCTATACCGAATTTCGCAAAATACTCTTCTTCAAATGGGAAGACTACCAATAATTTATCAACAGATGCGGCAAGCTTTTTAGCTCGATTTTTGCCCCAAGCCCATAGCTGTGGAGCTATATAATAAATTACCGGAATATTTATCGATTTGGCATATCCTGCGATTCTGATATTAAAGCCGGGATAATCAACCGGAATAAAAGCAGAAATTTCACCGCTCGATATAATTGATTTGCATTTATCTATTAATGATTTGAATAGATTATATTTTTTGGCTACTTCCCAAAATCCGACTACAGAAATCTGATTAAGTGGGATAATGGATTTCAAGCCCTGCTTTTCCATTTCTCTACCGCCAATACCTATAAATTCAATATCTGGAATTAATGCCCTTAATTGCATCATCAGTTTAGAGGCGTGTAAATCGCCAGAAGCATCGCCAGCCGATATAAATATTTTAATCATAAGGTTTATTTATCCATTTTATCGATATAATCAATATATTCCTCAGAACTATTAAAGTTTACTTTTAGTAAGGAAGAAAATATCCCTTCTAATCCGGATTTGAATATTTTTAATTCCAAATATTTACGAATAGAGCTTAAATCGCTTTTTGTTACCTTACCTAAAACGGTATTAATATCTTTTATCTTAGGGAATACTGAATTTGCTAATTGAAGAATATTAGATTTTGGAACTTGTAACAAGAATTTGAATAGAGAAGCCAATTTCTTATCCTGTATTATATACGAATCATTCGGCAAATTATTAAAATGAGTTTGAATATAACTCATCGCAGTATAGTCATATTTAGTTAATATATTGACAAGAAATGCTGCCATGACTACTTCATTATTTAATTCATCGGACAATAAGTACATAGCCATTTCGCGGTATTTGGAGGAATCCGAATATTGAATCAGTTCTATTAATTGCTTTGTATCGCAATTTTTGATATTTCTAATATAATCAAAGAAGATAATCAAAGAATCGGCACTTACAGGTTTTCTACCATATTGCTCTAATATTTTATTATATTTGCTAATATTTTCATTGATTATGGCAGTATCATTTAGTAACGAATATCTCATAAAATTGCCAAATCCATTATTAACAATTTGCTTTTGATATATAGAATTCAGCTCAAATAAGCATTCCGGCAAATTGTTTTGATGTCTGCTTGAGTCGATAATGAAAGATAAACTACGCGGTTTACAAATATTTATATATAGTATTGTTTCAAAATCAGAATTCATCATAACTACTTCAGGGGCAGTATAGCCTAAATCATCGGACATTACAGACATACAAGCGGCAAAAACCCCAACATCAGGATATTGTTCATTCATAATATTTTCAAAGTCAATACTATCCTTAGGAGAATCCGCCCAAATAACGGCACTATCGAGTTCCATTCCATTTCGTGTAATCTGAGAAAAAGCTTTTGCCGTAAATAAGCAAACTAAAAGTAGAAACAAAGACATTTTCATAAAAGCTCCTGTGTATAATTTATTATTTACATATAGAGTACAAGCTTTTGTTTTTCCGCTGTATCCCAATTTTTACTATTTACATATTAGTGTAAAAGTTTTCGATTTCCTACTGTATCCCAATTTTACTATTTACATATTAGTGTACAAGTTTTCGATTTTCCGCTAAATCCCCATAACTGTTCGCTTACTAAACCGTCGCCTTTAACAATTGCTTTGATTTTATTTTTGTGCAGTATATTCAATGCTCTACGTAAGCTTAAACCTCTAAGGTCAAGGTTTGTTGCTCCGGTATTTGGCAATGTAGCATCTGAACGATTATCGAAAGATAAAGTAACAGGGTACTCAATAGGTACTAATGTACCGGCACCCGGGTCCTGCCTTAGAATAACGCCATTTTTAGTACTATCAGGATAAGATTTTAATCCCAAAGACTGCAGAATTCTTTTAGCAGCATAAAAATTTAGTCCCTTAAAATTAGGAACTTTCACACTATCGGGTTTAGTATAGTCCTGCTCGCTACCCTTAAAAATAAAATCAGGGAGTATAGAAATCCATCTCTGGGCTATATTTCTAAAAATCGGAGCGGCTACGCTACCACCATAATAATTACCTTGTGGTTTATCAAGGATAACTACTAAAGCTAATTTCGGATTATCCGCCGGGAAAAATCCGGCAAACGAAGCAGTATATTTTTTGTTTTGGTAAGAGCCGTCAACCAACTGCTGCGCTGTACCGGTTTTACCGGCGATTTTCATTCCTTTTATTTTTGCATTGATACCGGTTCCTTTTTCAACTACCTGTACCAATAATTCTTTTACTTTTTCGGCAGTAGATTCGGAAACTACGCGTCTTATTTTTTGAGGCTCATTAGATTTCAAAGTATTTCCGTGACTATCGAATACTTTTTTGATTAAGTATGGGCGGTACATCTCTCCGTTGTGTGCCAAGCAAGCATAAGCAGAAGTCAATTGCAGAGGAGTAACTGCGATACCGTAGCCATAACCTGCAAATCTGCGGGCAGAAGCATCAAATTGCTCAATATTTTTCAGTCTGCCGGTGATTTCTCCCGGTAGCTCTATCCCAGTATTAATTCCGAAACCGAAATCGCGAATATATTTATAGAATTTTGCACTTTCCATATTATAAGCTAAAGTAGAGAGCACAATATTACTTGATTTTGCAAACGCTTCTCTAAATGTAACTTGACCAATCGGGTGGTCGTCAACTATTGTATAGTCGCCTAAATTTAAAGTGCCACCTAATCCGTTGACCATATCATCCGGATGAATTATCCCCTCTTCAATAGCAGCAGAAGCAGTTACCATTTTAAATGTAGAGCCGGGCTCGTAGAGTTCGGTAATGGCTCTAATTTTAAGTGCTGAATTATTGAGCGACAGTAAATCATTCGGGTCGAAATTAGGATAAGAAGCCATTGCTAATACTTCGCCTGTGCTTGGCTCGATAGCGACGACTGTTCCAGATTCGGCACCGGCGATTTCTACACCGCGTTTCAGCTCAAATTCTACTATACGCTGCAATACAATATCTATTGTTAATTGAACTGCTTTGCCATGCTGAGGCTCGATTTTCGGAAGATCGGCAAGAGGTCTGAGCCTGCCGGCAGCGTCTTTATTCATAATAATATAGCCGTTTTTGCCCTGAAGAATCGAATCCAAACTTAGCTCAATTCCGGTTAAGCCGTGATTATCAATATCTGTACAGCCAATAATTTGAGAGCCTACGCTTGAGAATAAGTAATTTCGACGTGGCTCGGATTTAACTATAAAGCCATTGATTTTATATTTACTTAATTGATATGCAATTTCGGGATTAATCCCGCGTAATAGCCAGACGAATGAGCCTTTAGTCTGCTTGATTTTATTTATTATACTTTGCTTATCTATTCCGGTATGTTTATTAATTACCGCGGCAATCGAATCAATATCTTTCGGAGATTTTATTTGGGTCGGGTCTGCGGCAAATGAAAAACTTTCTATAGTCGTAGCAAGCAATACTCCGTTACGATCATAAATATTGCCACGAGAAGCTACTAAGGGAACTTTGCTTTCGTGCTGAGCAAGAGCTTTTTTTTTATAATAATCTCTATCTATAACCTGTATCTTGAATAATTTAGCCGATACTGCCAGTAGCCCAAGAAATAAAAATCCGAAAACAAAGTACATTTTCCAGATTTTTCTTTTAATTGGCAGTGCAGTGCTGTCATCTTCCGTAATATTTAAATTATTATCAGTGCTGTTATTCGGCTCACTGTTAATCGGTTTATTACTATCTCTGAAGTTTTTTAAAAACATAATATAATTTTAAATATTGAACAATCATCTATTGATTAATAAATTGCGGAGCTTCTTCTAATACTACCATTCCAAGCCTTTCTTTAGCTAAAACAGTAATTCTCTCCGGGGCTTCAAGTCGATTAATTTGAGCTTTCAGTACATCATTTTGATGTTTGATATTAAGATATTCCTGCTCCAAATTATTGGTATGCTTAAGCAAATCATTAACTTTAACTACATTAAGTACAGAAAGAACTGCCATAAATGCTACAAAAGCAATTATCCCGAAAATCATCCAGCGGTTAATGCTGACCTTAGGTCTGATTAATTTTGGAGCTACTTCAATTAGAGGTGTTTCCTCTTCCTGCTTCTGTTGTATGTTGTTTATACTTGCGTAATTTTTAAGATATTTCATTGCATTTTACTCAATAAATTAAAGTTTCTTATTGAATTACAAAAATAGCTTTATTTGAGTAAATATAAAAATCTATTTTAAATTGTCAAAGTAGAGTTTTTGGGCTGTGGGTTTGGGAGTTTGGGGCTGTGGGTTTGGGGTTTGGGGTTTTAGTCAATAATATACTTTTGTATTCTAACTAAGCTCTACGTGGTGAGCTAATAAGCAATGCACCTAAAATCAATCCTACGCGGAGCGTAGGATTTAATGGGTGCGGGAATTGCATTATGTCCTTTTTCAGTAGTATGCTAAAATAAAATATCTTTATTTTATTACATAAATATTAAATATATTTGTATTTTTAAAGAAGCTGATTTCTACTAAACCTTAATCTGCTTTTGAAAATTATAGTATAATTGTAGTAAAAAAATTAAAGATATTGAGAATAATTTATGAAGAGAATTATAATACTAATTTCCGCAATAATAACAATTACATATATTAACACTTGGGCAGACGAAGAGACCGATGCCAAAATAGAGCAAATAATAAAACAGCTAACAATCGAAGAAAAAATCAGACTTCTTAATTCTGACGATACAATATCTATAGAAAGACTCTCTATTCCCTCTTATGATTGGCATAACGAATGCCTGCACGGAGTAATTGCTCGTAATTCAACCGTATTCCCGCAGGCAATTGCATTAGCTGCTACTTGGGATATAAATACGATGTATGAAGTAGCTACTGCAATATCCGACGAAGCAAGAATTCAATACAATAGAGGTACTATTGGGCTGAATTTTTGGTCTCCGAATTTGAATTTAAGCCGGGACCCTCGTTGGGGAAGAGTACAAGAGACTTATGGCGAAGACCCATTCTTGCTTTCTACTATGGGATATTATTTTATTACCGGAATTCAGGGAGACGACCCTAAATATTTAAAATCAATTGCCTCACCAAAGCATTATTTGGTTCATAGTGGTCCCGAACCTGACCGTCATAAATTCAATGCCAAAGTAAGTGAATATGACTTTCGTACAACTTATCTGCCCGGATTTGAAACTGCATTTAAAAAAGCAAAAGCATATTCATGCATGTCTGCATATAATGCTATTAATGACTCTGCCATTAATGCAAGTCATTACCTACTAAATGATTTATTAAGAGGTGAATTCGGATTTCAGGGGTTCGTAATTACCGATTGTGGCGGTTTAGGCGATGCCTATTGGGGTCATAAATGCACAAAATATATTGCAGATGCTCCCGGAATGTTTTTAAGTGCCGGAGTAGATATGGAATGCGGAGGATTCTGGCAAGACCAATTATATCCGTCTTTACTTAAAGGCAAAGTATTAGAAAGCCAAATAGATACATCACTAAAAAGATTATTCCGAGCAAGGTTTAAATTAGGATTATTCGATGATTATAATGCTGTCAAATATAATTTTATTCCGGACAGTCTCTTGGGTAGCTATAAGCATGTAAAAATTTCCGAAAGAGCTGCCGAGAAATCTATAGTATTACTAAAGAATATAAATAACACTCTTCCGCTTAAAAAAAGTATTAAAAATTTATTTATAACCGGACCCTTATCTAATGTTTTTGCTGATTTATGGGGTAATTATTCCTGCTGGCAGGATTCAACAGTTAGAATTCTGCAAGGAATTAAAAATGCTGTTTCAGACAGCACTATAGTGCGTTATGATAAGGCAAGCGATTTACTCGGATATATGACTGTCTCACTTGATAATTACACTGTCAAAACAAGTAATGGCAAAACCGGAATCGAAGTCGAATACTTTGATAATATGTATTTATCGGGTTCTCCCCTATTAACACGTACTGAAACTAATGTTGATTTTAAATATGGAGTTACTCAGTTGCCGTCTTCATTTCCTAAAGATTCATTTTCGATAAGATATAAAACTAATTTGCAAGTAAATAAATCCTGTGAATATACATTTAGTCTTGTTAGCGACGACGGAGCCATATTAATCATCAACGGCGATACCTTGATTTATGACTGGTCTCCTCACGGATATAGAGGTGCAAAAGAGATTATCCGTTTGAATAAAGATAGCATATACTCTGTAGTGGTTGAATATTACCAGAAAAGATATGGTGCCCAACTATTACTTGAACTCGGTAATGAAGAAACTATAGACTAC
Source organism: uncultured bacterium (assembly GCA_942493235.1). Taxonomy (GTDB): domain Bacteria; phylum Bacteroidota; class Ignavibacteria; order Kapaibacteriales; family UBA2268; genus ENR-C587. The sequence continues at coordinate 3,594,579 of OW818676.1, forward strand.
GATCTAATAAAGATGCTCAAGGATACAGCTTCGATTTCAGATGCAATAATTTTCGTCGGGGGAATTAATTACGGTTTAGAGAGCGAAGAGAGCCATCTGGACATAGAGGGATTTTATAAAGGGGACAGGACTAATATAAATCTGCCTATTACTCAGAGTAAAATAATTAAAGTATTAAAAGAAAGCGGGCAACCGGTTATATTAATACTTATTGGAGGAAGTTGCCTGGCTGTCAATTGGGAAAATGAGAATTTAGATGCTATACTTCAAGTATGGTATCCCGGTCAGACTGCCGGAGATGCTATCGCTCATGTGCTTTTCGGCGATTATAATCCTGCCGGCAGATTACCCATAACATATTATAAAAGCTCTGACGATTTACCGGCGTTTTCGGATTATAATATGAGTGGCAGAACTTACAGATATTTTGATAAGGAAGTGCTTTATCCATTCGGATATGGACTTAGCTATACTAAGTTTGAATATTCAAATTTGATACTACCAACTAATATTATTGACTGCTGTCATACAGATTCGATTGATATAGTATTTAATATTAAAAACATAGGTAAGTATAAGGGCGATGAAGTTCCACAACTTTATATTAAAAATCTTGATTCTAAAATAGCTCGCGAAATTAAGTCTCTTAAAGGTTTCAATCGAGTTAATATAAACGCTGATGAAACTATCAGTGATACAATTAAATTATTAGTCTCTGACTTGAGAGTTTACGATACTGTTAATAATAAATATAAAGTTGAATCAGGAAAATATAAAATAGAAATCGGTGCCAGCTCTCGAGATATTAGGCTGAACGGTGAGATTGAGCTTTTATCCTGTTCATCGGGTAGTATTGAAGAAAATCAATTGCCGGAGCTAATATACCCTAATCCTGCCGACGAGATTATAAAATTTAAACTTTGCCCATCATTAAATCAAGAATGGGAAATCAGATTAATTAACTCTGTCGGTGAAAAAATATATCAAGGCAGCCAGATTATTGACTATAATGACATAATATCTATTGATGTCTCTCAATACCCACAGGGAGTTTATGTAGCCGAAATTATTAATTCAGGAAAAAAGTATTTTAAAAGTTTTGTTATCAGCAGGTAATATCGATAATCTTATAAAAGCACATGAATGCTAACTCAGCTAACCATGCTCTGTGTGGTAAAACAAGCTATGTACCTAAAACAAATCCTACGCGGAGCGTAGGATTGAGGAAAAGTAAATACTCGAATTAATTCACTTAATTAAGCAAATTATACTATTCGTCGTCGTCAATATGTATAGATGAAGCTGAGTGCATAAAGCTATGCTTTACTCCCCCGTATTTGCTTAATACTTGAAGTAGTGCTGCAAAATCTTTAGGATAATCGGCTGTAAAGCAGACTTCGCTTTCATCTTTTGGATGCTTAAACGCAATTGAAAAAGCATGCATAGTGATTCGTGCAATTATGGGCTTTTCAGTATCGTTCTTTTTAATGTTAAAACGGCGTTTAATCGAAGATAGCAGGAACTCACTATGATTACCGTAGAAATCGTCAATTAGCAGAGGGTGCCCGATTGCCGAGCAATGAACCCTAATCTGGTGATGTCTGCCGGTTACTAAATTTATTTCCGCAAAAGTAGCCGAGCGAAATCTTTCTTTAACGTTTAAAATGGTTAAAGACTCTTTTCCGCGGGAAGACGGTACTGTTCTACCGGGCTTTCTTGGGTCCGGCATCAGCGGTATATCAATTTCCAAATAATCTTGATGAATTACCCCCTCGGTGATTATATGGTAAATCTTTTTAACAAAAAGGCTCTCGAATTGCGTATTCAAATGCTTATGAGATTCGGCATCCTTAGCAAAGACCATCACACCGCTGGTACCACGGTCTAACCTGTGAACTACGAAAATATGTCCGTATTCTTCATCGAGAATGGCTCTTAAATTCGGAGCATTTAAGTCGTAGCGGTCTGCAATGGTTAATAATCCTGCCGGCTTATTAATTACTAATATATGATCGTCTTCATATATTTTCTGATAAAGTTCTGTTTTGTGCATATTAATACTTAATCTCTCCATTTGCTGATTTATAAGTATTTAGCATTAGCATAGAAATTGTCATCGGTCCAACTCCGCCCGGAACAGGGCTAATAGCAGATACTTTTTCTATAACAGAATTATAATCTACATCTCCTGTTAGTCTGTAACCTTTGGCTTTGGTTTCATCATCGACTCTATTAACTCCGACATCTATAATAACAGCTCCGTCTTTAATATGTTCGGCTTTGATTAATTCCGGTACTCCAACTGCCGCGATTAATATATCGGCTTGCTTGGTGTAATAAGTAATATCTTTTGCTCCGGTGTGGCAGATAGTAACAATTGCGTTTGCATGCTCTGCTTTTTGATAAAGTAAGTTTGCAATCGGTTTACCGACTATATTGCTTCTGCCGAGTACAACTACATGTTTGCCTTTGGTTTCTATATTATATCTTTTGATTAATTCCAATATACCGTTTGGAGTGCAGGGCAGAAAGCATGGGAGCCCGATAACTAATCTGCCAACGTTTTCGGGGTGAAATCCGTCAACGTCTTTTGCCGGAGAAATTGCTTTGATTACTTTCTGCTCGTCTATATGCTTAGGTAACGGTAATTGCACCAATATCCCGTGAATATCATTATCATTATTCCATTTATTTACATACTCCAATACTTGCTCTTCAGAAGCATCAGCTTCAAGCCTAACAACTACGGAGTGATAGCCGAGCTCTGTGCAAGCTTTTTCTTTAGAGCCTACATATACCTTAGATGCAGCATCTTCGCCAACCAATAGCAATGCCAACCCGGGCTTAATTCCTTTATTTTTATAAAGCTCAACAGTTTTAATTTTTAATTCTTCACGAATTTTTGCGGAAGTCAATTTCCCGTCAATTATTATCGCCATATTTCAACCTATTTAATTATCTCTAAATTATTCATTTTAAAATCTATACATGATACCGGCAGTAAAAATATCAAAAGTACTCATATTATAGTCTGCAAATATAGAGAAATTTCCGATATCTTTTGATAAACCAATTATCCATTTCAAATTTGTATCGCTTACTTTCACTGTAGATTTTTGTGGTGATGTATCGCCAGGATAACCGTCTGCTGTTTCATATACATTCCAACCGTGTTCGTCTAATACAGGATTGCCCTGAGCATCAGTTTTCAATTTTAGCATTCCAAGCTGAATCTGAACTTCCCAAGGCAGGGCATAAATATATTCAGAGCTGATGTTCATAATTTCATAAGATAAGCCGGAATATATATCAAACCAGCCAAACATGTTCTTACTGAACTGAAGATTTATATCCCAAATATTAGCCCAAGCAGTTAAGTCCGCATTAGTAACACCCACTTTATTCTTCAGATATGTACCCTGATACACGGCTTGAACTGCCATATCAAACGGACGTTCAATACTATTATTGGCACTAATTGGAGAGCTGTTATTGTTACTATTTTTATCATTTTCATATTCCTCTTCTTCATCAAAAAAATACTGAGAAATGCTATGCTTTAACCCTATACCCCAAAATGCGAAATCACCAATATTTTTCCCCATATTTACCGGTGGCACAAAGCGTAATAGTAGTTCTGTTCCATATAAAGAACCAATCTCAAACTGAGGGATAGCAGCAACGAAAGTATTCATATTCGCACCCTGTGGCAGCGTGAAATTCTCCGGAAATTGGTCGATAATCGAATCTAATTGCAATTTGAAATTTGCTGGCAATAAAGCATAAGCTGTATTTGAGTGAACTAATTCTTTAAGTACAGTATGGTCTAAATGAAAAACTGCATTCTGAGAACCCAGTATTGTGGCTGATTGCTTAGGAATATCGATTTTCCCTTGCTTGATTCCGTCATAGAATATTGTTTTCATTGCATAATAAGCTAAGCCGGCAGTATCTTTGATTCTAATATTGCTTGGATTAGTTATATCATAATCAATATACTGAGCAAGTTTAGTTAGATTTAATTCTTCAGCAGGTAAGACAGGAGTATATGTTTTCATATTTTCAGGTACAAAGCCGACCATAGTATTAACACTTACTTTAAAATATGGCTTTTTTACTTTTTTTGGAATGTAAGCATTATTAAAAAAGCGAGAATTAGACGTAGCATTCATACTTTGAACCATGGGTTTCAAGTAAGGTGAGCCGTTAGTTTCAAAAATATCCGCACTGAACATTCGAGCCAATTGTACAGTCATCGAATCGGCAGGCTGATACTGCTGAGCTTTGGCATGAAACAGTGTAATTATCGACAAAATAAAAATTAAACAGTGCTTTTTCATATATTCCCTATTTAAATATTTTCTTTTTAATTATTACATACAAAGGTAGTGCGATTACTACTGCTACAATTACAATAAAAACAAGTTTTAAAATAAAACCCAAAACTTTGAAAATAAGAGTAATCGCTACAAATGAAAGAATAATTGCTATTGATGCGGCGATAATTGTTTTAAGTAATTTCATATTTAACTCTATAATGCGTTTAACATACAATAAGCGTAAACGAATATCTATCAAATAAATTTAATAATATCTATTATAATTATTGATAATAAAAATTATTATGGTCTTATCTTCACAAAAAACCCTATGCAATATGCAAAGGGTTTTTAATTTATAAAGATCAATTAATCGGTATTAGTCTTTTCTTGGCTTTCTTTTGAAACCACCCGAATTTCCGCCCTTTGATTTGTAAGATTTATCGCCGAAAGTATGGGGCTTTCTATCACCGCTCGGTTTATCGCCATAAGTACGTGGTTTTCTATCGCCGAATTCACGTGGCTTTCTATCACCGCTTGGTTTGTCGCCATAAGTACGTGGTTTTCTGTCGCTGTATGGTTTATCACCAAATTCACGTGGCTTTCTATCGCTATACGGTTTATCTCCGAATTCACGTGGCTTTCTGTCGCCGTATGGTTTATCTCCGAATTCACGTGGCTTTCTATCGCTATATGGTTTATCACCATAAGAACGTGGCTTTCTGTCGCCGTATGGTTTATCTCCGAATTCACGTGGCTTTCTGTCGCTGTAAGGTTTATCACCATAAGAACGTGGTTTTCTGTCGCTATATGGTTTATCGCCAAATTCACGTGGCTTTCTATCGCTGTATGGTTTATCGCCAAATTCACGAGGTTTTCTATCACCGTATGGTTTATCGCCAAATTCACGTGGCTTTCTATCGCTGTATGGTTTATCACCGAATTCACGTGGCTTTCTATCGCCGTATGGTTTATCGCCGAATTCACGTGGTTTTCTGTCGCTGTATGGTTTATCACCATAAGAACGTGGCTTTCTATCGCCGTATGGTTTATCACCATAAGAACGAGGTTTTCTATCGCCGAACTCACGTGGTCTTCTATCTCTGGAGTCGCCATCTCTTGACCATGACGGTCTCGAGCTACGGTCAAATCTTTCGTAATCTCCGTATTTACTCTCAATTGAAGAGGCTTCAGGAGTTAAAATATCATTTGTATTCGGATTACCTTCAAAGACTACTACGAATTCACCTTTAAATCTTAAATCAGCGAATTTCTCGTATAATTCAGAGAAAGTACCGTAATGATGAGTTTCATAAGGCATAGTTAAGTTACAGCCGATATAGGCACGTCTATTGGGGATAATCTGCAAGAAAGCTTCTAATAGAGGCATTAATCTGTATGGAGTTTCAAGCAAAACGATTGTGCGCGGTTCTGCAGCGATAACCGAGATTTGTTTAATTCTTTCAGTTTTATCTCTATTTAAAAATCCGGCATAGATAAAGGAATTAATCGGGAAGCCACTGGCAACTAATCCGGTCATAATACTGGTAGGACCGGGGACGACAACAATTTTAATATTATTTGCAATACATTGACGTATTAATTCTAAACCAGGGTCAGCCAGTACCGGAGTACCACAGTCGGAAACTAACGAAATTTTTGTTCCGATTTTGAGCATTTCTACAAGTTCAGTAGTTTTTTCTGCTTCATTATTTTCGTTTAGCAGGTGCATTTTTTGGGATATATTATATTTATGCAGGAATCTTCCGCCTACTTTGCCTTCTTCGCAGACGATAATATCCGAGGCTCTCATTACTTTAAGTGCTCTTACGGTAATATCATCATCGTTGCCTATTGAGGTAGAAACTACGAATAGTACTCCCTGCTCTGCCTTTTTTTCTTCGATATTGATTTCTATATCCATCTCTATTTTCAAATAATTATAAAATTTATATATAAGTTTACAAAATTACGAATATTTATCAAATTATTTCAGGTTTTCTTCTGCCAAAGATACACTCTTTATAATTTTTATCTATTTATTTCAAGTATTCTTCTGCTGAAGAGACACTTTTAATTATTATTGTCGAATTCTGTTTAAGGACAAATTCGCTAAGCCCTATTTCTGAATTGGAATTTCCCCAGTTATAAGTGTATCCAAGACGTGTCCATGGATATTTAGTTTTATTTGGAGCCGCAAAATACGAGCCGAGTATATTATTGTCAAACCAAGATATATAAACTGAATCTGCGTTTGTCGGGAAATATTTTCCACAACTGTTGTCAGTAATCTCGTTATCATAAGCGGGACGGAAAAGATTTTCTGCTTTTACCCATAATTCAATCATTTTCTTTTCTCTGGTATCAGCCGGCAGACCAAGCAATTGATTAATTCTGAGATTGCGTACCGAGTCACTAGCAAAGCTTGTAGTTTTAAAGTATTTTTGAAGTTCGGGAGCTACTGTTATCCATGTCTCTCCCCACGTAGTGATCATAGTGTCTCCGGGAATATATGACCAATAGTACGGAGTCCAAGTAGAGGCTAAGTACCATTTGTCAATCCCTTCGCCCATAGTTATCAATTCGGGGTTAGTATCTGAAATTACAGTTAAAGTATTGATAATCTCGTTATCTTCGATAATCATAGCATCTTTAATAGCACTATTGTATAATTGATCTAAGTTAGTGATTTGGCTATCACAATTACATTGGCTTATATTGTCGGAACAGCCGATAGTAAAAAGAAATAAGAATATTAAAGAGGAGATTTTAAATTTCATTTGACAACCTAACTATTAATTGGTAATTTTACTGAAAATACAGAGCCTTCATCGACTTTACTTCTAACTTCAATTATTCCGTTATGAGAATCAATTATCCATTTTACCATAGTCAGCCCGAGCCCAAGCCCTTGAATATTTTTCATTTTTACTTCGTCAGTTCTATAGAAACTTTCAAATATACTAGTAATTTTATCCGCAGGAATACCTATGCCGGTATCGCAAATATTTATAACTGCATAATTGTTAATTTTTTTCAGTTCAATTGTAATTATTCCCTTTTCCGGAGTATATTTAATTGAGTTTTCGACAATATTTAATATTGCCTGCCGAATACGTGCAGGGTCTATCTCAATATTTATATTTTTCTCAATATAGCTTTTCAGAAAAATATTTTTTTCATCTGCTAAAATTTCAAAATCTTCAATAATATCTTCAATCAGAAAAGATAAATCAGTATGTTTTTTGAATAGCTTAGCTTGACCGGTTTCTGCTCTGGCAAGGTCAAGTAAGGCTTCTATTACATCGGTCATTCGGATTGATTCTTCTAATGCACTTGCAATTGTTTGTTGGTACTGAATAACACTTTTCTTACCCTGCAAAGCTAATGTAAGCTCGCCCCTTAGTATAGTAAGCGGAGTTTTCAGTTCATGAGCTACTTCTGCACTAAATTTATTAAGCCTTTGGAATGAACTTTCTACATTGTCGATTGTATTATTTATTGTTTTGGCAATATTATTTAATTCTGAGTATTTATAGTCAGTTTCTAACCTTGAATTCGTATGATTAATTTGAATTTTCGATATTTCATCATTAAGTTTTGCTAAATTAGAAAATGGATGCCTGAACAAGAAATATAATAGCATATTTAATAATAATATACTGCACAAACATATAAAAATCATTGAATATATGATTGTAGCACTATAATAATAGAAAAAATCATAAGGTTGACCAATACTAATTACATAATCTTTATATTTTTCGACAAGTATATTATAAGTTTTATTATTAAATTCACTTCTGAATATTACTTGAGATTTATTACCAAGTGCATTTTCAAAAGTATCATAACTAATAAATGGCGGTGTATTGGGGCGTTTAGCAATAGAATCCAAAATACTGGTAAATTCATATATAGTAAAATTATCAGATTTGTCATCAGTATCAAAAATTATATTGTTAGTGTACCAAATTAATCTAGTTTTTTTGTCGTAAATTCTAATATAATAATTGAATGGATTTAGCATATTTTTGTCAAAATAGTCTTTCCATTTGCTTGATATTTCATTGTATAAATCTATATCCGAATTCCTTAAATCTTCAAAATCATATTCTTTGTTAGCCGAATCTTTGTCAATGAATTGCTTTTTAGAGTCAAGTATATTTCCAATAGTAGAAGCCGTACGTCTAAGGTTAAGCTCTAAACGCTGCTCAAGATGATAGGTACTCAAAAAGTACAATACTATTGAAATTGCAATTAAAGCAAAAATAATTACAACATTCAGCAAGTAACTGATTTTAAGTTTAAGTTTCATAAATGAATTCTTTCAGCCACAAATCCAATAAAAGTATTATCAACAAATATATTCATTAACATGCGTATATTAAGAAATAAATAGTTAATAAACAAGATAAATAATAAAAAACCGTCAATATTTATATATTGACGGTTTTTACAATATCTATCAATATTTAAGATGCTTTAACTTTAGCAACGATTTTCGCAAATACTTCAGGCTGATTCATAGCGAAATTAGCAAGTACTTTACGGTTAATTGTAATATCGTTTTTCTTTAAAGCGTTCATTAATCTTGAGTAAGTAGTACCGTTCATTCTGGCTGCGGCATTGATACGGACAATCCATAGAGAGCGGAATGTACGTTTTTTGTTTCTTCTGTCGCGATAAGCATATTGGAGACCTTTTTCAATATGATGTTTGGCAATTGTCCAAACATTTTTACGCATTCCCCAATAGCCTTTGGCTAATTTAATAAACCTTTTTCTTTTTGAACGGGAAGCTACTTTATTGACACTTCTTGGCATGACACACCTCCGAAATTATGAGCTTGGGGAGAGCTTCTAATATTTCCCTTTCGCCCGATTGTAAAATATTTCATTTAATAGGATTACAAATTTACGTCTAAATTATATAAAATCAAAATACTATTTCTATTTTTTTGTTTTATAAATTATCTTTTTTCGGCTCTTCCCTATTTTGTTGGCTTGGGGATAGAAAGTTATAAAGTTCGTAAAGTTGAAAGTAGGGATAGGGAATTAGGAATATGCCGTCTCCGCACTATGCTCTGCGTAGTAAGGCTGATGCTTGAAAATCTATCAACCCCACCCAAACCCTCCCCAAGGGGAGGGCTTAGAGACAATGTATGAAGAGGTGGCTGGTTGTTGGGAATTAGGAACTGGAATCGACTCTTTAATTCCAACATCGTTAGATGTTGAATATTGGTAATAAAGGCGTTTAGCACCTATTCTTCAAATTCCCATCCAATGGAGGGGTGGCATCGCGAAGCGATGACGGGGTGGGTTCTTTCTTCGGAATTGGGAAGTAGGAAATAGGAATTGGATAGTGGCGTTTGGAAAATCGATTCTTTTCTTCCAACATCGTTAGCTGTTGAACATCGGTAAAATGAAAGTATAAATATATTCCCAAACCCCTTAGTTCCACTGCTAATTTTACAATTGTTTTTACTCATTTAAAATTGCGAAGACCCTCTTTTCCCAAAATAATAAATTACTTTTCTGATTAGCATAATTACAATCTTATATTTTTGAAACGTTCTATTGATTTTTAAAATTTAAAGTTATCTCATGAAAACTTTTATTATTGACGGCTCAAATGTTTTACATAAAGACTCCGATTTAAGACAAAAAATGCGAAAAGATTACTCAATTGCCTGTAATAGTCTGATAAATAGAATCAAAGCTTATCGTAGCAAGTATCCGACTTTTAAATTTGTAATATTTTTCGATGGAGTTTCGAATAATAAAATCGAAAATTCAACTGGTATAAATATATTCTTTTCGTTAGTAGAAAGTGCCGATAAATTAATTACATCATTTATAGACAAGTTAGCTAATAAGAATAACACCTCGTTAGTCAGCTCTGATACGGAATTAATCAATTACGCACGGATTCACTCAATTGATATAATTCTAAGCGATGAATTTTTGAATTTAATTGAGCAAAATCAAATCTCCGCTACAGGAAAGTCCTCTAAAAGCATTAAATCCGAAAAGCCCAATGGTTGCGGGCGTAAGCAAGTAAAAGAATTCCTTGATTTGTTTAATAATGCAGACTAATATTATATTCTACTTGAATTAAAACTTATTAGACTCTACGCTATATGTGAAATCTCTTCTTCGAGTTCTTGAATATTATACATATCGTAGTATTTACCTTTTTGACTTAATAATTTATCATTGTTCCCAGATTCGATAATTCTACCCTCTTCTAATACAATTATATTATCAGCATAGCGAACTGTAGAAATTCTGTGAGAAATTATTATAGTAGTCCTGCTCTCGAAGTATTTTCTTAATTCTGCAATAATAAATTTCTCGGTATTGGCATCTATAGCAGATAATGCGTCGTCAAGAATTAACAGCTTAGGATTTTTTAGTAATGCACGAGCAAGGGATAGCCGTTGCTTCTGACCTCCGGAGAGTGTAATCCCTCTCTCTCCGAGTAATGTATCGTATCCATTTTGGAAGCTTGCAATTTCTTCATCGAGCTTGACGCTACGGCAAATTTCAATAATTTCTTCATCTGTGGCATTCGGTTTTGCAAATCTAAGATTTTCAGCAATTGTCATTGAAAATAAGAAAGGTTCCTGCTGAACTATAGACATATTTTCTCTGAGTGTTTTTAAATCAATATTTTTAAGTTCCATACCGCCAATAATAATTTCACCGGAATAATCGAGGTATAGCCCGGCTATAATACTCGCCAAAGTAGTTTTCCCGGAGCCTACTCCGCCAATAATTCCAAGTACAGAACCTTTTTCAATATCAAGTGTAATATTATCTATTGTAGTATTATGTTCGTAAGCGAAAGATAAATTATTTATGTTGATTTGGGGAATTATTTCTTTAGTATTATTGTTGATTTCTGCTTCTTTGTTTTTATCGGCAAAGACCAAATCATTTAATCTGCCGGCGGAAGCAGAGGCTCTTTGAATTACATTACTAATCCAGCCTATGGCAGCTATTGGCCATATCAGTAAATTCAAATAGATAAAGAATTGAGTCAATTCGCCCAGAGTCAGTGTATGATGAATTACTTTATAACCGCCATATCCGATAATTAATATCTGTGTAATACCGACAATTATCATCATAATCGGGAATAATAGTGCTTGATATTTAGCTAATTTCATATTTTTCTTAATATAAGATTTGCTCATTTTAGAAAATTCATTCGATTCGTAATCTTCGCGAAGGTAAGATTTTATAATTCTAATTCCTGAAAAGCTTTCTTGAGCCTGCGAAGTTAATTTGGAATAATGGTCTTGAGAATCTTTAAATGCTATGTGAATTTTATTACCTATATAATAGACAAAGAGAGCAAGAAAAGGCAATGGGGCAATTACAATAAAGGTCATTTCGGAATTAATAGCAAACATAAAGTAAAGTGCAAAACTAAATGTAGTTAAAGTATTTGCCGCATACATTACTGCCGGACCAAAAAAGTCCCTTGCCGCAGAAATATCATTAGTGGCAAGTGCCATCAATGAACCGGTAGAATTTTTATTGAAAAATGACTGAGTTTTATTCATAATAGAGTCAAGGAAATCTTTTCTGAGGTCGTATTCTATGTACCTCGAGACTACAATAATTGTCCTACGAGTTAAATACATAAATATCCCGCTAAGAGCCGTCAGTAATAAAATAATGCCGATAGTGCCGAGAATTTCTTCTTTGGTGAAATGCGAACTCCTGAGAGAATCGACAGTCCTGCCAATAAATCCCGGTACTGCTGTGGAGGCAATGTTAGAAAGTGTTACAAATATAAAACCAATACTAATAATATATTTATATCGGAATAAATAAGGCAAAAGCAATCTTAGTTTTTTCATATTTATCAATTTAATTTCAACAACAGTGTGTTCAGAAGTTATAGACAAATAATTATTGTTAGGATAAATAATTATAAGACTTCTTCAATGCTTTATGTGAGTAGATAAAGACGAATTAGAGGCTGGTGTATGAAATATCCTATCCTGAGACTGTGTAAATAGTCGAAATAATTCATTTATAAGAAATCCAAGAAGCTGTCCCAAAAGGTGTCATTCAGAACGAAGTGAACAATCCAGATATAGCTAACTTATGGATAATTCAGGATTTTTCGTTGCATTCAGAACGACGATTTGACAAAATTATAAATTTTAGACAGCCCCTTGATAGGCATTTATTTGATTTATGATCTAACAATCATTACATTTTATTTTGTTTTTACACAGCCTCCTTAACCCCGAACCCCTATTCCCAAGCTACCAGCCACACTTACTATGTGCATAAAATAGCGAAGAGCCATATATTTGAAGAAGTAATTGATATTATTGCAAAAAATCCCCGTTAAAATAATTCAACGAGGATTTATATATTCTAATTATTTCGTAAATTGATATATATTAATCATCAATACTTAAAATTGCTAAGAAAGCTTCTTGAGGAATTTCAACGCTACCCACTTGTTTCATGCGTTTCTTACCTTCTTTTTGCTTTTCTAATAATTTACGTTTACGAGAAATATCGCCACCGTAACATTTGGCGGTAACATCTTTACGCATAGCTTTAACGTTTGACCGCGAGATGATTTTTGCTCCAATAGCTGCCTGAATAGCAACTTCGTACATTTGTCTCGGGATTAATTCCTTGAGCTTAGAGCATAATTTCTTGCCCCATTCGTAAGATTTGGAGCGGTGAACTATTGACGAAAGTGCATCTACTATTTCGTTATTCAATAAAATATCAAGCTTAACCAAATCTTCGGCTTTATATTCGGAGAATTCATAATCGAGCGAAGCATAGCCACGAGAAATTGATTTTAATTTATCATAGAAATCGAATACAACTTCTGCCAGAGGCAGTTCAAATTTCAAGTCAACTCTTTCCTGTGATAGATAAGTCTGATTTAAAATAGTCCCGCGTCTGTCCATGCACAGTTTCATTATTGCACCGATATAATTCGTCGGAGTCAATATCTCCGCTTTGATAAACGGTTCCTGTATCTCTTTAGTTATGCCTTGAGAAGGCAATTGAGCAGGATTATCAATATAGATTTCATCGCCGTTGGTTTTTACAATTTTATAGCGAACGTTAGGAACAGTAGTAACGATATTTTGATTAAACTCTCTCTCTAAGCGTTCCTGAACTATTTCCATGTGCAATAAACCAAGGAAACCGCAACGGAAACCAAAGCCTAATGCAGAAGATGTTTCAGGCTCGAAAGTAATTGCCGAATCATTTAAAACCAATTTAGATAAACTCTCTCGTAATGATTCGAAATCATCAGCACTTGAAGGATAAATACCACTAAATACCATCGGTTTAACTTCTTTAAATCCATCTATCATGCTGTCGCATTGACGTTTAAAGTGAGTGATAGTATCACCGACTTTTGTATCCTGTAAATTTCTTATTGCAGCATTAAGATAGCCAACATTTCCGGCTCTAAGTTCACCTGTACGATGACGCTTCATATACATAATACCGACCTCTTCGACTTCATAAGTCATCTGAGTAGCCATAAACAATATTTTGTCGCCTTCTTTAAGCACGCCGTCAAATACTCTCAGATTAACTATAACGCCTCTGTAAGAGTCAAAAATCGAATCATAGATTAATGCCCTTAGCGGAGCGTTTTCGTCTCCCTTGGGTGGCGGAATACGGGTTACAATAGCTTCTAATATTTCTTCGATACCAATGCCTTGCTTTGCTGAAGCGTATAATAACTCGTTTTCTTCACAACCGAGTAAGTCTATAACTTCGTGCTTGACAGTATCTAAGGTAGTGGCTGCACTTGGCAGGTCAATTTTGTTGAGTACCGGAATTATTTCCATATACCCTTCTAAAGCAAGGTATAGATTACTAATAGTCTGAGCTTCAATGCCTTGAGTAGCGTCAACGATTAATAATGCACCCTCGCAAGCGGCAAGCGAACGCGACACTTCGTAAGTGAAATCGACATGCCCGGGAGTATCTATTAGATTAAGTATATACGTCTCTCCGTCTTTTGCTTTATATTCCATCTGTATTGCGTGTAGCTTAATAGTAATGCCTCTCTCCTGCTCTAACGGGTTATCGTCAAGGATTTGATTCATTACCATTTCTCGCTGAGTAACTCTGCCGGTTTTCTCAAGCAGTCTGTCAGCAAGTGTCGATTTGCCATGGTCTATGTGTGCTATAATACAGAAATTCCGAAAATTCTTCATATTTTACCGAATATTATATAAAAATTACAGATTACAAAATTAATCATTTTATTCGAGAATTTCAATCGGTAAATTTTTAATACAATAATTGCATATTTTTATACTATTATTGCATACTATTTATGTTTCTTCGTTGTTTTAAGCGGGTAAATAATAAAAGTTTAAAATTGTATATATTTATAGAACATATATAGATTATTGACTTATAAATTGATAATTAACTTAAACTTTATATTATGACTCCGATAGATATTAATCATAGGCAATTCAATCATATCTACCACTTCCTACCCCAATTCCTACTTTCAACTTTATAACTTCCATTCTACCAATGTTCAACAGCTAACGCTGTTGGAAGAAAAAGGGAGTACCACTTTCGTTTGACCGATGTTCAACAGCTAATGCTGTTGGAAGACCAGCCGCACGACGCAGAGCATAGTACGGAGGTGTGCAATTTTCTACTTCCTATTTCCTATTTCCTATTTCCCAATTCCTACTTTCAACTTTAGGAACTTTATAACTTTATAACTTCCATTCTTCCAATATTCAACATCTAACGATGTTGTAAGACCAGCCGCACGACGCAGAGCATAGTACGGAGACGAGCATATTAACATTTCCAAATTCCTACTTTCAACTTTACGAACTTTATAACTTTATAACTTCCATTCTACCAATGTTCAACATCTAACGATGTTGGAAGATAAATCCATACATGATCTTCAAGCCCTCCCCTTGGGGAGGGTTTGGGTGGGGTTGATAGATTCCAACTTTCCAGCCACCAGCCGCACTACGCAGAGCATAGTGCGGAGACGAGCATGTTAACAATTCCTATTTCCCAATTCCCTATCCCCGAACCCCTTACCCCAAATTCCCAGCCACCAGCCACCAGTCACCACCCACCATAAATAGAATTTGAATTAGAGGAATAAAAATATTTATTATGATTGAATATTTGCAATTTCGGAATAAAAGACGTAAATTGTTATTCTGCTGAAATTTACATCGAAATAGCTTAAAGAGCATTAGATATGATATGATATTATAAATTAAAATATAGGAATAGACATGCAAGAGATAGAGAACTTTTGGGAACTTGAAAAATTATTTCATAAGCGATTTCAATTCGATAAAAATGAATTGATACCGCGTATTGCAGAAGAGAAAAAAATCAAAAGAGGATTGAATAACGATTTTGTTAAGAGCTCGAACTATACTGCTTATCCGCCGATTTCTCTGAAGCCTAAGTACTGTTTTGTGGGATTAGAGCCTAATTATACTTTACATTTCGACAGGCATAATCCGGTTAATTATCATTTTACAGGTTCATTAAGAACTTTAATGCTTCAGTATTTGGCTTATCAGCTTTGCGATAACAGCTTCGATTATCATTTGACAAATATTTGCAAAACTCCCATGTCTCTGGGCTTAGCTAATATTATCAGAATGGATGTATTGGCGTATAGCGACGAAAATTCTGCTTCTTGGTATGATTTATTTGAAAAAGAAATTGCTCTGATGGGCAACCCGAAAATCATTTGTATAGGGCAAAATGTTAGTGATTATGTTGAAAAAAATACTAAGCTCGAAGTATATAAAAGTATTTTCCATTATAGCAGCAGCGTTAATAGTAAGTTTATCGAACAGTACAACGAACTCGGTTTAGATGTTGATTCTATTGATAAAGAGCAATTTATCGATGAGCTAAAGGAATTTGCAAAAATATTATTTTTACATATTAAAATCTCGCCAGACGAATCAAGTAAAAAAATAAAAAAGATGTTTGAAAAAGACATTAGCGATTTATTTATTAAGAAATATCTTGTTTATAAAGAGCAATTAAGAAAATAATAAGCTGTTCGCTATTTTGTGTGGAAAGCAAGAATGCTGGGAATTAGGAATTGGGAATTGGTGACTGGTGATTAGTAGCTGGTGGCTGGGAAATGGCAATTTGAAATATGTACTTCTCTGTACTAAGCTCTTCGTAGAGCGTCAGCGGGATAGGGACTGATAGCATAATGTTAATATTTTTGTTATTCGGCAGTTTGTTAATAAAAACAGATGACACTATACTTTCTTATCATCAATAATGTTCAAATCGGTTTTAATGTCTTTGAATGTGCGGTTTAGTTGCTCCGGATTAATTTCTTCTTTAATCGGAGCGGCGGCAGTTTCAATTTCAGTTTTTATATTATTAATCTGCTCCTTGATTTCATTCTGAGCTTTATAAAACTGCGTCATACCTTTACGGAACATCTGAGCTATTTCGGGAATCTTTTTCGGACCGAATAGCAGAATAATCGCAAGGACAATAAGGATTAATTCACCACCGCCTACGTCAAACATAGTTTTATCTTATTTGTTTTTATCGTCGTTATCTTTATTTAACTTTTTTCCGTCTTCATCGGTATTAGCCGCATTTTTAAATTCCTTTATACCGGAGCCAAGACCACGCATTAATTCGGGAATTTTCTTTGCTCCGAAAAGCAATACTATTGCTAATCCGATAAGGATTAATTCGGGTGTTCCAAGACCAAACATTTTAGCCTCTATAATATATTATTAAAATTTACTTATTAAAGACTCGAATACTAATTTACCGTCATCACAGCCGAGAGTTAGGTCGCAATATCTTTCCGGATGTGGCATCATTCCGAGAACGTTGCCCTTATCATTGATAATACCGGCTATATTATTTATAGAACCGTTCGGATTAGTAGATTCATTTACATTTCCGTTTTCATCGGAATATCTGAAAACTACTCTACCACTATCTTCTAATATCTTTATAGTTTCGGGCTCTGCAAAATAATTTCCTTCGCCATGAGCTACCGGTATTCTGATAATTTTACCGTCAGTAATGGCAGACGTAAATGCAGTATTATTATTTATTGTCTTTAAATAAACGTCTTTACAGATAAAATTTAAGCTTGTATTACGCAATAAAGCACCGGGCAATAATTCAGCTTCTGTCAATACTTGAAAACCATTACAAATACCGATTACATAGCCACCATTATTTGCGAAATTTATTACTTCGTTCATTATCGGGGAGAAACGAGCAATAGCTCCGCAGCGTAAATAATCACCATGAGCAAACCCACCAGGTAAGATTATGCAATCTGTACCTGTCGGAATTTTTGTTTCTTTATGCCAAATATACTCCGATTTCTGTCCTAAATGAGCAGAAACTGAGTTATACGCGTCGTGGTCGCAGTTAGAACCGGGGAAAACAACTACACCGAATTTCATATATTATATCTTTTATTTAGTTAGCAAATTATTAATTTTCAACGATTTCGATAGTGTAATCTTCTACTATGGGATTAGCTATCAATTTTTTAGAAGCATCGGTAACTAATTCAATAGCTTGCTCTTTATTATCTGCTGTTACAGCAAGCTCAACATATCTGCCGATTCTAACTTCAGATATCATCGGGAATTCGATAGCGTGTAATGCGTTTTCTACAGCTTTTCCCTGAACGTCTAAAATACCTTTTCTCAAAGTAATTTTGATTTTCGCTTTATAATTTGCCATTTTTATAATCCTTCAGAAATAAATTTATATAGTCTGTTATTTTTCAATTTTAGTAGTATTCATTATTATTATTGATAGCTGATTAATGATAGTCATCTCGTTCCATATCCTCTGTTTCGTCAAATTCATCTTCAGCAGAAATATTTGATTTTAGCCAAATCACAAAATGCCTGACAGAACTTACTACTATATAAAACATCATAAACGGGAATATCATAATCCCCTTTGAAAAAATACATGCCAGCATTCCAACTACAAAAATAGTAAAAACTATAGGTTTTTTCTTGATATATTTAATTGTAGGTCGGGGCATATTGTCAAATTTTATAGTAGAAATCATCACAAAAGCTGTAACTATCGAAACCGCGAAAAACATAAAATCATTATAGCTTTCGGGTATATAAGCACTGTTTTTAAAAAGTAATACATACGAAAGTATAGTTAATGCTCCAGCAGGAATCGGTAATCCGGTAAAATACAGTTTATCTTCAAATCCGCTCATCTGTATATTAAATCTTGCTAAACGTGTTACACCGCATAGAGCAGGCAAAGATGCAAACAAAATTCCGATTTCTCCGAATTGATAGAAATACATTTTGTATAAAATAAATGACGGAGCTACTCCGAATGATACCGCATCGCATAGTGAATCAAGTTGAGCTCCGAGCTCGCTCGAAGCTTTTAGCAAGCGGGCGACCATTCCGTCTAACATATCGAAAACCGCTGCAAAAAGTACACATAAACCGGCTTTAAAATATTCGCCGCTTGAAGCAAATATCAAAGAATTAAAACCCATAAAAACGTTAAGCAACGTTAATAAATTAGGTACTATGGAGCGAGTCAATCTCATTTATATTTACTTTTTTCAATTTACAAAGTTCTAAAACATTTATTTAGTTTGTAATTTAATTATCTCAAGTTTGAAAATTCAACTTTACTATCTATAATTACTATCTATAATGATTATAGATACTTAGTTTATATTTAGTCAAATTCAAGAATATAATGTAACACGGTATTGCCTAAATATTCAAATAATCCGTTGGCAAAATTAAAGATTTCGATTGAGATTACAAAGCACCAATTATAATTATTTTCAATTCCAAGAAACTAATTGATATAATTGTTTTCAAAATCATGAAAATAAATGATGCACTTCACTTGATTTCAGATATTGATATGATAAAAATATCTATTTCAATACATTGTTAGGCAATTGTCATAGCATTTGCTTTAATATAAGTAGAATTAGAGCTTCATACATTTGCAGTTGCTTTAATTATTTGCACAGCTATTTAATAGTAGGATTGGCAAGGAAAGCTATGGAATTGATTGAATATAATGCAGTTTATATGATTTGGAGAAACTAACATTTTTAGTTTCAATACTTAATTTTTTACTTGACCGAACTCTATCGGTCTATCAAAAAACAATTAGTTAATTAGGCACACAATAATTAAATTCAAAAATAATTGCGAAAAATGCAAATAAGTATTTGTTATATCAATAATTTTTAATAATTTACGGAACTAAGTTTTTCAATTTTTAAATATTATAATTTGAATTAGTATTATAATTGAAAGCTTTTTTATAATAAATGTTTTACCTGAAAGATATTATGGGATTAACGAAAAATAAAAAATTTAAAGATTTAAATCTTATGGAGCTAACTCCAATAAGAAACCATGAGCATATTGAAAATGAAAAAGGAACAATAGATGTCTTAGTACCAAGATTTACAGATTGGTTCTTTGGTAAGATATTTATGCCCAAAATGAAGAATAAGTATATTAAAGCAAATTTAGACGAGATTGGTTCTATGACTTGGCTACTAATCGACGGAGAAGCGAAAGTCTATCAGATATCCGATAAACTATCCGAACAATTCGGCGATAAGGTCGAGCCGGCGGTCAATCGAATTACTTTGTTTATGCATCAATTATATAGAAACGGTTTTATTACATTTAAAGAAATCAGAAAGGATTAATTATGACTTACGTATTTGAAGGTTTAAAACCCGAAAAAGTATGGTTCTATTTTGACCAGATTTGTAAATATCCGCATCCTTCCAAACAGGAAGAAAAACTTGCCAATTATATTTATAATTGGGCTAAAGATAAAAATTTCGAAGTTAAAAAAGATACTCTTGGCAATATCGCAATTCGTAAACCTGCCACTCCAGGCATGGAAAATAGAAAAGGCGTTATCTTCCAAGGACATATCGACATGGTCTGCGAGAAAAATTCAGACGTAGAATTTGACTTTGAAACTCAATCTATTCAAACTTACATTGACGGCGACTGGGTAAAAGCAAAGGGGACTACTCTCGGTGCTGATAACGGAATCGGCGTAGCAATGGGTATGGCAGTACTTGATTCAACCGATATTGCTCATCCTCAAGTAGAATTACTTTGTACTTTAGACGAAGAAACCGGTTTGACCGGTGCCATTCAGCTTGGTACCGATTTATTAACCGGCGATGTTTTATTTAATATCGATTCTGAAGTAGAAGGTACATTCACTATCGGCTGTGCAGGTGGAATTAATACCGAAGCTCATTTCGAATACAAAGAAGAAGCAGTTCCTGCCAGCACTACTCCTTTTAAAGTTACCATTAAAGGCTTAAAAGGCGGGCACTCCGGTATTGAAATCAATGACGGAAGAGCAAATTCAGCAAAAATATTGAATAGATTTATCTATTCTGTGGGCGATAAATTCGGCGTTCGTTTGTCCACTTTTAATAGCGGTAACAAGCATAATGCTATTCCTCGCGAAGGTTTTGCCGATGTAGTAGTTGCTAATGATAAAGTAGATGCGTTTAAAGCTTTTGCTGTTGAGTTTGACGCTATGCTTAAAGCAGAATGGCTTAGCAAAGAGCCGGGCATCAGTTTCTTTGTCGAAAGTACAAGTGCACCGACCAGAGTAATGACTAAAGAGTTCCAGACTCGCCTTATGAATGCTTTCTATGCTATGCCTCATGGCGTTTTAAGAATGAGTCCCGATATCAAAGGCTTAGTTCAGTCATCTACTAATTTTGCGGTAGTTGAGACTCGCAAAGATGAAATCTTTGTATTAACAAGCCAGAGAAGTTCAGTTGAATCCGAAAAAACTAACGTTGCCAATAAAGTAAAAGCATCGATGGAATTGGGTGGAGCTAAAGTAATATTTGGTGACGGCTATCCAGCATGGCAACCAAATGTAAATTCTCCGATATTACAAATTGGTAAAAAGGTTTACAAAGACTTATACGGCGTTGAGCCAACTATTGAGATTATTCATGCAGGCTTAGAATGCGGTCTAATCGGCGAAAAATATCCGGATATGGATATGCTTTCGATTGGTCCGAACTTAAAAGATGTACACTGCCCTGACGAAAAACTTCAAATTTCTTCTACTGAAAAAGTATTTAAATTTGTAGTCGAAATGTTAAAAAACATGCCGGTTAAGTAGTTATATTGATAAATGTGCAACCGTCGGATTTTCCGGCGGTTGTTCATTAGTTTAAGTACTTCTTTTCATTTTACTTATTTAATTTATAATTGCATCTTATGCTTTCTGCTTTTTGACAACGTTTTTATGAAGTCTAATATCTACCCACGTCTAAATCCTCAAGTAGATATGATTTCGAGTTATATATTTAAATTAGCTTTTGAAATTATTTACTATTTTCACCACTAATAATAGAATAATATGAAAACCAAAGTAATAATCGCTCTCATCTTTCTTTTAGGTACCGAACTATTCTCTCAAGGAATGAATAATGACTTCCCTGTTGATTCGATGGATAACAAAATTATTTTTAATATGCTTGGTATTGAAATGTTTAAATTTCCAATTAAAAAACTAAGCTATAAATGTAAATTCAGAATCAAAAAAATTGAATACCAAAATAACAAACTCACCGACAGCTCGATAATTACCGAGGGGCTTCCTGAAGACTGCTTATACTTATATAAGAAAGACAGAATGTTCAGATATTATGTTCAGAATATTGATTCCAATACTATTAAATTTATTATAAATATTGGCTCGGCAACATTAACCCAAGTAACAAATTACGGTAATATTCAATTAGGGTTATCCCAGTCAAGAGCATATTCGGACTATCAGCCTGAAAAAGGAAAGTCCGTTCCTATGCTGATTTGGTACGGATACAAAGACAACAAAAAGAATTCTATTCACTGTCCAGGAGATGCTCCTATAGAAAAAGTTGCCCAGCTATACGATTTTGTAGTAGCTTTTGTAATTGAAATCGAAGAAATTAAGTAAGTATTTTTTAAAATGTTAAATTAAGTATTGTATATATTATGAAACATATAATTTTTATCTTTATGTTAGCTTTTTTGGTCAGTTCGAATCTATTTTCTCAAGGATTGAATAACAATTATCCACTTGATTCAATTGATTTAAAACATTTGTTCGAAGTCAACAAAATGTCTGTCTTTAAATTCCCATTAGAGCAAAAAAAGGAAAATGGAAATTTAAAAATCATACTTGAATCGTATAGAAAAAACAAATTAATCAGCTCTGACAATATTACCAAACATATTCAAAAAGATTTGCTTGATTTGTCATTACAGCCTCAGACAATAAGAGTTTATTGCCGTGTTCTTGATGATAACCAGACTGTTAAGTTCGTATTCTATATTGAAAATTATTCACTTGAATGTGCAGTTGATTTTTTTGAAACGCAGGACTATCAATCAAATACCTTTTCGATGATAAATGCTCCCGGTCAAAATGAAGATTATACCATAGGTCTGGAATTTTCGCGGGCTTATACTCTATTTCAACCTCAAAAAAATCAAAGCATACCGGCATTAGTATGGTACGGCGATGCTGTAGGCAAGAGTGGCATGCTTGGTTGTCCGGGTGGGCATACCGAAGCAGAAATCACTTCAATTTATGACTTTGTAATTTTCGTAAAATTCGAAATCGAATAGCTTAATTAAAATATTAGTTCTTTGCTGTTTTTAAGGAGTTATAATACTCTGACTTTTTATTTTAACTTTGTTAGGAACTATTCATCCGGGTGTTTTGGGTTTGGAGGTTCAGTAATTGGGAATTATATATGCCATATCTGCCAGACTTGGCATTTCTAAGGAAGTATATTTGCACTTTCATTCTAACGATGTTGTAAGACCTTGCACACTATGCAGAGCATAGTGAGGATAGGTGAAAATTCCTAATTCCTAATTCCCGAACCATGAAAAAAGAACCACCCCGTCATCGCTTCGCGATGCCACCCCTCCATTGGATGGGAATTTTAAGAAAGAGCGGTTAAAAGTTACCTTTTTCATCAATACATAATCTTAAAGCCCTCCCCTTGGGGAGGGTTTGGGTGGGGTTGAAAGATTTTCAGCCTCCTGCCGCACTACGCAGAGCATAGAGCGGAGAGGT
Organism: uncultured bacterium; assembly: GCA_942493235.1. Lineage (GTDB taxonomy): Bacteria > Bacteroidota > Ignavibacteria > Kapaibacteriales > UBA2268 > ENR-C587. The sequence continues at coordinate 3,618,067 of OW818676.1, forward strand.
GCATATCCCTACTTCCTACTTCCCAATTCCTACTTTCAACTTTATAACTTCCAACTACTCAACCACTACTTTACAAAATTTTATTCTATTTATTCCGTATTGAAGTACTATCATATAAGTTCCTGACGATAAATCAGTACTTATTCCAAACTCAAGTTCTCCGTTGGTATTTATGTGATATTTTAATTTGTCAGTTAATTCATTTCCGCTTATATCATAGAAATATACATTTTCTAAAGCCTCTCCGTTGGTACTTCCTATTTCAATAGTTCCCGCACTGCCTTTGCTTATAGGATTTGGATATACCTTTAGCTCTTCCGGCATGGGGGGGGCGTTTACCTTCTTCAACTCCTAATTCGTTAGGGCAATATTGGAATAAACAATTTCCTATTATTATATATGCATTATTAGGCGAACCGAAGGACATATCAAACTCAAATCCTATTTGCCAACCTAAAGTATCGGGATATTCCTGCTCCCAGCTTCCTCCGGCATTAGATGTATGATATGTTTTCATATCTGTTTCGTTTGCTCCTATATTACTTGTAGAGCTGCAACCTAAAGCAAATCCTTCATTTTCATTTATAAACTTTATTTGTAATATTGATTTATGATTTGATGTATCTAATAACTGTCTTTCCCAATTATTCCCACCATCAATAGTCTTATATATACAAGCAGTTTTTTCGTTTTTCTCTTTATCATACTCGGAGCCTCCAACCCAGCCAATTTGTTCATTTTGGAAATAAATCCCAACTAATAAAGGATTACTTGGAAGCCTTTTATTTGTCCAAGTCTCGCCTTTATCTGTTGTTTTTGCTATTATCATACAATTGTCTTCATCTATCCTGCATACTACATATATTGTTGTAGAATCAACTATACAAATCCGCCAAGGTAACAATTTTTTATTCATTCTTGATATATTTACCCATTTTGCTGTCTTCCAATCATCAGTAGTCATTATTATCGAATCTTGTATGTTCATTTTCACTTCCGCTGTATATAACCCTACATCTTGGTAACATATTGCTCCAAAACCAGTTTTATGCATTGCAAAGTCTCTATATATTCTTTGTTCTTGCCAATCAACATATTTAGATAATATGCTGATTCTATCCCAATTCTTACCGCCATCCCTTGTCCTTATCATATATTGTTCGTCAGTTGCAATATATATAGTATCTTTGTTTATAACTTCAATTTTTCTTCCATTATTTAATAAACTCCCCACCACTGGAATAGTATCAAGCTTTAAAGTAGGATGATTAGGTGCATATCCGTAAAACATTGAAAATGTCTTTCCCTGGTCTGTAGTTTTCCATAATATTGAACCACCATATACGCCTGTGCTACTCCAGTTATACAGGATTTTTTCTAAATAAAAGTAAAGACTATCACCATAAACACCAGCCGCTCCCCAATCTGTTGTTAAATTACCGGTCGTTACTACCCTGCTATATTTCCAACAGCCTGAATAACTCGGCAATACCGTTATAAATAATAATATTAGTATAAATACTTTTTTCATAGAAACTCGCTCCAAATCAAATTATTAGTGTTGTTATTTTGAATAAATTGTAAATTAATAAAAATAATTAAGAATTACAAGTTAATTATACAATAGAGGCTACTGGCACACCATTTTAGATATGGCATATCTAAGGAAGTATATTCACACTTCCATTCTAACGCCGTTGTAAGACCTTCCGCACTACGCAGAGCATAGTGAGGAGAGGTAAAAATTTCTAATTTCCAATTCTCGAACCCCGAAAAAAGAACCACCCCGTCATCGCTTCGCGATGCCACCCCTCCAATTGGATGGGAATTTTAAGATTAGCCTCTAAATACATTATTTACCGATGTTCAACATCTAACGATGTTGGAAGAAAAAAGGGTGTGCCACTTTCATTCTACCATTATTCAACAGCTAACGCTGTTGGAAGAAAAGAAATAAAAAGCGAGTACCACTTTCATTTTACCAATGTTCAACAGCTAACGCTGTTGTAAGACAAGAACCGATTTTCCAAACGCCACTATCCAATTCCTATTTCCTACTTCCCAATTCCGAAGAAAGAACCCACCCCGTCATCGCTTCGCGATGCCACCCCTCCATTGGATGGGAATTTTAAGAAAGAGCGGTTAAAAGTTACCTTTTTCATCAATACATAATCTTAAAGCCCTCCCCTCGGGGAGGGTTTGGGTGGGGTTGAAAGATTTTTCAGCTCCAGCCGCACTACGCAGAGCATAGTGCGGAGATGTGCATATTCCTACTTCCCTATTCCCAATTCCCAATTCCTAATTCCCTATCCCCGAACCGCCAGCTACTTATATCGGATTGACAAATCGAAAATTGAAATTATAATTTTTAAAATTACTATAAATACAAAACGATTATCTTCGTCTATAGCTTTTTTAAATAATAAAACGCGGAAAAAGAATTATGTTAGGATTGTTGAAATCTATTTTTGGTTCAAAACAGGATAAAGATGTAAAGCTCTTAAAGCCTGTTGTTGTTCAGGTTAATACATATTATGAAGAATATAATAAACTCTCTGATGACGAGTTAAAAGCTAAAACAGTAGAATTCAGGTCTTTGATAAAATCAAACACAAGTGAATTAGAGCAAGAAAAAGAAGATATGCTCGCCAGATTGAGAAATGAAGCCATGACTGCAGGCGAAACTGCTGATGCAAATGAAAGAATTAAGCAGATAGATAAAGAGATTTTCAATATTTCAAACCAAATACTAACCGATATATTACCCCAAGCTTTTGCCGTAGTTAAGCAAGCCTGTCAAAGGCTTAAAGACAGTGGGTTTAGCTATGTATATGCCGGAACAAATTATGTTTGGGACATGGTGCCTTACGATGTTCAATTAATGGGTGGCGTAGTTCTCCATCAAGGTAAAATCGCTGAGATGGCAACCGGCGAGGGTAAAACATTAGTGGCTGTACTGCCACTTTATTTAAATGCCTTAGCCGATAAGGGTTCTCATCTGGTAACAGTAAATGACTATTTGGCAAAGCGAGATGCCGACTGGATGCGTCCGGTATATGAATACTTGGGCTTGAGCGTAGGTTCTATTTTATCTAATATGGACCACCAAGAGCGTCAGAATAATTATAATTGCGACATCACTTATGGAACTAATAATGAATTCGGCTTTGATTATCTTCGTGATAACATGGTCAGTGATTCCGAGGAAATGGTTCAGAGAGTTCACTGGTATGCAATAGTCGATGAGGTTGACTCCGTATTAATTGATGAAGCAAGAACTCCTCTGATTATTTCCGGTCCGGTTGCCCAATCAGACCAGAAATTTGAGCCAATGAATCCGCTTGTTAAAAACTTAGTTGATGCTCAAAATAAATTAGTTAATGAGATTATTCAGCAAGCATCTCAGTTGACAGGTAAAACCGATAAAGAATCACGTGAAAAGCTGGGTGTTCACTTATTCACTGCATTTAAAGGATTGCCTAAGCATAAGAGATTAAATAAATTATTACAAGAGCCCGAATTTCAAAAACTAATGAGAGATACCGAACTTTTTTATATGAGAGATAAAGGTATCAGAATGTCTGAAATTGATGAAGAATTATTCTATACTATAGATGAAAAAAATCATCAAATTGATATTACTGAAAAGGGCAGAGTCCTTTTAGCTAAGGGTCAAGCAGAACCGGATATGTTCTTATTACCGGATATTACCTCTCAAATGAGTGATATTGAAGGAAATTTAGAGCTTAGCCCCGACGATAAACAAAAGCAAATTGACGCAGTAAATTTAGTATTTGCCGAGAGAAGCGATGTACTTCATACTGTAAATCAATTGCTCAGAGCATATTCTTTATACGAAAAAGATATAGAATATGTAATTCAAGACGGTAAAATCATGATTGTCGATGAATTTACAGGCAGAATTTTAGATGGTCGTCGCTATAGTGAAGGTCTTCATCAAGCCATCGAAGCAAAGGAAAAAGTAAAAGTAGAGCGTGATACTCAGACGTTTGCTACTATAACTCTTCAAAACTATTTTAGGCTATACAAAAAATTAGCCGGTATGACAGGTACTGCTGAGACTGAAGCCGGTGAGTTTGAAAAAATTTATAAATTAGAAGTAGTAGTAATTCCTACAAACCGCTCTATTACTCGTGATGATAGAGAAGATTTCATCTTTAGAACAAAGAGAGAAAAATTAAATGCGATTGTAGATCAGATTCAAGAAGAAATTAAAACCGGCAGAGCTGTATTAGTAGGTACTGCATCGGTTGACGTTTCCGAATTATTAAGTAAAATGCTCAAGAGAGTTGGTATCCCTCACAATGTATTAAATGCTAAGCATCACGCTCGTGAAGCTGAAATCATCTCTCATGCAGGTAGAAAAGGTGCTATAACCATAGCTACTAACATGGCGGGTCGTGGAACAGATATCAAGCTTGACCCCGAAGTTAAGAAAAACGGCGGTTTGGCAATTATCGGTTCTGAAAGGCACGATGCCAGACGTATTGACCGCCAGTTAAGAGGTCGTGCAGGCCGTCAGGGAGACCCAGGTTCCTCACAGTTCTATATCTCACTTGAAGATGACTTGATGCGTTTGTTTGGCGGGGAAAGAATTGCCGGTATTATGCAGAGATTGAAAGTACCCGATGGCGAACCGATTCAGCACTCAATGATTACTAAATCAGTAGAGAGAGCTCAGAAAAAAGTAGAAGAGAATAACTTCGGTATTCGTAAACGTCTTTTGGAATATGATGACGTTATGAATATGCAGCGTGAAGTTATCTATACACGCAGAAAAGCCGCTCTTAGAGGCGAAAGACTTAAAGGTGAATTGTTCGAATATATCGAAGAAATTGCTGCGGACTGGTATGATGCTCATCATGCAAATAAAGAATATAATGAAATTATTAATCACTGCAGAGCTACATTTTTATGCGATCCTAAAATTACCAATAAAGAATTTGATGCTCTGACTATAGATCAATGTGTTGAAAAAATTGTTAGTGCTGCCGATGAATTTTATCGACGAAAAGAAGATACTCTGGGCAGTGAATTCCTTGCTAAAATCGAACAAGTTGCCGTATTGCAAACTATCGACGATAAATGGCGTGAGCACTTGAGAGAAATGGACGATTTGAAAGAAGGTATTCATTTACGCTCTTATGGGCAGAAAGACCCTCTATTAGAGTATAAGCACGAAGCTTTTGAATTATTCAAAGGCTTAATAAAAGAAATGAATAAAGAATCAGTATCGATGGCATTTAAGTTCTTCCCAAGGTTTGTAGAGAGAAGAGAAATCCCCGGTAAGCAAAGACAAAATGATGTGCCTATGCCTCCCGATATGGAACTTAATAAAATGAAGAAACGCACCAATGTTTCAAGTTCAAATATGTCGTTTACTCATTCTTCTACTGCTGTTCCTTCATTCGTGATGGGCGGAGCTCCGTCTCCCAATGCCGAAGCTATGGAGGATGTGGCTATTAGAACTATCAGAAATACTGAGAAAAAAGTTGGTAGAAATGACCCATGCCCTTGCGGAAGTGGTAAAAAATATAAGTCTTGCCATGGCAAAACAGAGGAATTTGCTGACTAAATACCTTTCTTGCTAAAAACAAAATTACATAGCCAAATAGCCCCGAGATAATATCTTGGGGTTATTGGTATAGACCCACTCCCAGTTATCTGCAGCTACCCCAAAAGTATAGTATCTAATGAATACGAACACAATTCTCAAATTCATCTATATATCGGCTTATCAATCTGACGGTTAAGAGGCTGTCTAAGATTAACAATAAAGCCAAATCGTCATTAACAGTGCAACGGAGAATCTGGAATTATCAATAAATTTGCGTTGTCTGGATTCTTCCCATCGTTCCTAATGGCATCTATTTAGACAGCCATTTTAATTTCTTTGCACATAGATAAATTCGAGCTTTACAAAAGTCTAATCTTACGGTATTTACACAGACGCTGAAGCATGTGGTTGATAACAATTTAGTTTGCTTTTTCAATCAGCCATATATTACAATCCCCTAAACTCTATCCCCAAACCCCTATCCTCTATTCTCTATTTTCAATCCCCTATCCCCTATCCCCTATCCCCTATCCCCATATATTGAGCAGCTGACACTATATTTTATGCTCAGACGAAACAAAATAGCGAAGAGCAATTATTATCATTTTCAAAAATAATTATAATGGCTATATGGAAAAATCAATTATATTCATTAATTTTGAGTTCGTCATTTTAATAGACTGCATAAGTAAATTTAATATTATTAGCTACTTCAAATCTATTGCTTGACATCAACCCAAATATAAAGCATTGGGGATAGATAAGACTTAATTTGTAAATTTTGAATAATAATGTAATTTTAAATAATTAAATAGGATAGATATGAAAAAGTATTTTAAGATGTTTTTGTTATGTATAATTTGCGTTTGTCTGTTTACTTCTTGTTCAAAAAAGCAAGAAACTACGGCAGATGGTAAGAGAATCTATAAAATTGCAATCGGATATTTCGGACCAGATGCTGCAACAGATTTGTTTTTAAATAAAATAAAAAATGAATTAAATAATCTTGGCTATAAAGAAGGAGAGAATTTGAAGCTAACTCTCTTTCATGCCGGTGGAGAGATGGCAAACATCCCACAGCAATTCCAAGCAGCAGATAATGCCGGCAATGATTTGATAATAGCACTTACGACCCCATGCTTAGTATCGGCTGCTACAGTTTGCAAAAAAACAAAAATTGTATTTACTTATGTTGATGATGCTGTAGCTGCCGGAGTTGCCAAATCATCAACTGACCATTTGCCAATCTTAACCGGTGTACAAGCTTTCCCGCCATTACAGGATAATCTACAGCTTATGTTAGACTTAATACCGGAATTAAAAACAATTGCTACTATATACAATGCCGGTGAAGCTAATTCAAATAAATCTGTCTCGGTAATGAAGCAATTAATGCAAAATGCGGGGTTAACTTTAAAAGAATTTACTGTATCCAGTACCAACGAAATAGCTATGGCTTCAAGTGCAGCCGTATCTTCCGGAGCTCAAGCAATTTGGATAACAGGCGATAATACTGTTTATCAATCTTTTGAAGGAGTTATCAAGCCGGCTAAAGATAAAAAATTACCTGTCTTTATAAATGAAACAGAATTCTTATATAGAGGTGCAGCAGCTACAATTGGAATTGTAATGGATTCCATAGTTAAACAGACATGTATCTATGCCGATAGAATTATTAAAGGTGAAGACCCGAAAAATATGCCGATTCTTAACATTACTGCATCGGAAGTACTATTCAATAATGAAGTAATGAGCAAACTAAATTTAAAAATTCCGGAAAAATATTTAAAGAAATAATATCATTTACTACTTGATTTTTTTTATTAATACTTGGTTTTGAGGCTGTATAAAAAGCCATTAGATAAGCGTTTATAATTTCTCACAGTGCATGCAACCCCACGCCGGAGTGCCTGTATAAAAAGCTGGATAAATGTAATGAATATAAGATTATAAATCAAATAAACGCTTATCAACCTGACGGTTAACCGTCAGATTGATACCGATGTAGTTTTTTTCTTATATAAATTGGATTTTTTATAATTTTGCAACAATATCAAAATATTTATACTACAAAAATTAGAATTGGAAATAAAATGAAAAACTATGTTTGTACAATTATGCTTATTATGCTATTTGTATTTTTGAGTAGCTCTTGCTCAAAAAAACATGAAACTACAGCAGATGGCAAGAGAATCTATAAAATTGCAATCGGCTATTTCGGACCGGATGCTGGAACTGATTTGTTTTTAAAAAAGTGCAAAGATGAATTAAATAAGCTTGGCTATAGAGAGAATGATAATTTAAAATTAAGTCTCTTCCATGCCGGTGGTGAGATGGCAAATATACCACAGCAATTTCAAGCCGCTGACAACGACGGCAATGATCTGATAGTTGCATTGACCACACCTTGTATCGCTTCTGCTGCTACGGTAGTTAAAAAGACTAAAGTAGTATTTGCTTATGTATATGATGCCGTTGCTGCCGGAGTAGCCAAATCATTAACTGACCATTTGCCTAATCTTACAGGGATACAATCTTCACCACCTTTAGAAAAGACCTTGCAATTAATGCGAGATTTATGCCCTAATTTGAAAACAATTGCAACTATCTATAATGCCGGTGAAGCTAATTCTGTCAAATCTATTGCTGATATGCGAAAATTCATGACCAAAGCCGGAATTAATTTAAAAGAGTTTACAGTAGCAAGTACTAACGAAATTGCTCAAGCTGCCGCTGCGGCTATGACTTCCGGTGCAACTGCTATATGGATTACCGGCGATAATACCATCTATCAGTCTTTTGAGGGAGTATTAAAATTTGCAAATCTTAGAAATATTCCTGTGTTTATTAACGAGTCTGAATTTTTGAACAGAGGAGCTACAGCTTCAGTAGGTATTGAAATGGATAATATTGTAAAAACCACGTGTCTATATATAGATAGAGTAATCAAAGGTGAAAATCCACAAAATATGCCTATACTAAATGTCTCGGTTCCAAAAGTTGAATTTAATAATTCTGTAATGAACAAGTTAAACTTAAAGATTCCCGAGAATTATTTAAATAAATAAAAAACAAATAAGCTATTTCATAAGTATATTATTATATTTCCACATTTAACCAAATGCTTTTTTGGGCTGCTGGTTGGTGGTTGGCGTTTAGTAACTATTCTTAAAATTCTTATATTTAGAGATGACTTCGCAGAGCGATAATGGAATACTTCTTAATACCTGTTGCCGGGGATTACTGTAACAATAGCATTATTGGCTTCTAATTCCCCATTCCTCCCACTCTTTCACAAGTAACCTTTGTTACTTATGCTTAACTCCCAAGTTGAGTAATGATATATAATCAATTAATATATCAATTTCTACATCATTTCAATATTTTGAAACCTGTCAAATACTTTTTAAGGCTATTGCAAAAGTCCAAAATATTTATTTACTTTTAATTTTTCAAAGGTTTCAAACTACTAAGTGCTTATTAAGAGGTTGTCAAAGAAGTAATAATATTTCTTAATCGTCATTCTGAGTGTAACGAAGAATCCAGTATTATCAATAAGTTAGCTTTATCTGGATTCTTCACTTCGTTCAGAATGACAAATTTTAGTCAAGCTCTTGAACAAATGGAAATTGAAAATTATTTAGTTTTGGAACAGACACTTTTTTTTATGATTTATTCTCTACGTCATATTATGACGTATTATTTATTATATTTGATTTTTGCAATAAGTTATATTATGAAAATGATTGCAATTATGAATTTATTTTTGTATTTTTATAAATATTCATAATATTTTAAATTGCATATTATTAAGTTAAGGAGAATGATATGGAAAATAGCATTTATTATTATGCTAAATTAGACAGCGAAAAAGAGCCTGCATTGCCGTTAATTAATCATCTACTTGATGTATCCTCGGCTACTTATCGACTCTGGGACATTTTATTACCTAAAAGCTTAAAGTTTAAAATATCCGAAGATTTTCATCTTAATATTGATGAAACAGGTAAAGTATTGGCTTTCGTTGCCGGACTGCACGACATAGGCAAAGCTACCGAATACTTTCAAGAAAAGGTACTTAGAAAATCAGATATTACAAAAAAAACTAAAATATCGCTTTTAGTTCCTCTCTACGACGAAGCGGAAATTGAGCAATGGCTTGCCGACAGAGCACAAACTAACGGACTTAAAATAATAGGTATTCCGGAATTTGCTAAGTATTATCAGAATTCTTTTAAGCCAAAACCAGATGGTAAGGGTAAGCAAGAGATTACTCATTTCGGGGTTAAGTTTGACGGAGTACTTAAAATTGAAAATTCCGAACTAGCACACAATGCAGTCAAAAACGGAATCGGCAAAGGTAAATCTTTCGGCTTCGGGCTACTGTCGCTGGTCAAAGCCAAATAGCTCAGCTTAAATCCTCCTTCCTAAAGTAAGTTTTGGGAAGGAGATTATTTTATACTTGCCCGTGCATTGACAACCGAGAGAATTTTTAAAAATAAAAAATGGAATTTATTAGGAGTTAATATGCCGGTATATAATTTCAGAGCTTTACCTAAAGTAAGAGATTCAATTTCATATATTTATGTTGATAGATGCAAAATCGAAAAGACAAGCGAAGGGGTTGAAATTATCAATAAAGAAGGAAATTTCCTCTTGCCGATTTCAAATCTTTCTTGCATTATGTTTGGTCCGGGTACCAGCTATTCTCACTCAGCCATAACCGCTATCACCGAAAGCGGATGCTTGATAATTTGGACTGGGGAGGAAGGCGTTCGCTACTATGCTCATTCGTCCGGAGAAACTTACAAAGCATATAAATTACAGAAACAAGCAGAATTAGCCAGTTATCCTGAATTACGCAAAAAAATTGCTCTAAGAATGTATAAATTCCGATTTAAAGAAAACTTTCCAGAAACTCACAGTTTTGAGCAGTTACAGGGTATGGAGGGGCTTAGAGTTCAAGCACTTTATAATTCAATTGCTCAAAAATTCGGCATCAATTGGCAGGGGCGTTACTACGACCGCAATGACTGGACTGCCGGCGATGATGCTAATCGTGCCTTATCAGTTGCTTCATCTTGTCTAAACGGTATTTGCCATTCTGCAATTTTAGCGGCGGGATATAGTCCCGGTCTTGGCTTTATTCATCAGGGTCGAATGCAGTCATTTGTCTATGATGTCGCTGATTTATTTAAATTAGAAGTTGCTGTTCCGGTTGCATTCTCTGCTATTTCAGACGGTTTAGCTGATATTGATAGAGCTGTTAGGCTTAGAATGCGTGATGCTTTCAGAAATGTCAGACTATTAGCTAAAATTATTCCGACTATTGAAAAGATTTTAACTATAGAAGACGATTTGCCAGATGGATTTGACCCCGATTTAGATCCGCATCTGCCTACAAAATGGTGGCTACCTGTTGAAGAAGAGGAGGCTGAATAAATGGTGGTATTAATAATGCAGAAAGCAAGTGCATCACTGCGTGGAGAAGTCAGTCGATTAATGCACGAAGTAGATTGCGGAGTATTTGTCGGCAATATCAATAGGTTAGTCCGAGAAGAACTCTGGAAATTTGTTCTAAAAAAAATCGCAGGAGCAGAAGCCGTTATGCTTTGGTCAACTAATAATGAGCAGGGCTTTAACTTATGCAGTATTAATAAGTCTAACTATATACCCGAGAATTTTGAAGGTATATGGTTATTCGGAAAAATCAAACGCGAAAAGAAGTAAATTAACTAATTAATCAGCATAGAAATCTTATTATTATAAAATAATAGGAAGATACAGGATTTCATTTGCTACTTGAAATAATTTTTTGGCTTCTAACAGTAGTTTTAACTACTAAAAAGTAAATAATTTATCTGTTCAATTTTAGTAAGTGACATCAACTATATTTATTTAAAATTAAAATAACAAAAAGTCTCTCGATATAAATGCACAAATCAAAAAATAATATTTTAAAATTATCAGAAATATTATTAAATTTGATAGCCTTCGATTTTATCGAGGGTATTCCCCACACACGTGGGGATGAACCAGGCTCTTCTCTTCATAGGAATGAAGATATTCCGTATTCCCCACACACGTGGGGATGAACCACTATCAAATTCACTGAATACGGATATTGCATCGTATTCCCCACACACGTGGGGATGAACCATACGTATTGCTATATAAATCAATAGGTATAGAGTATTCCCCACACACGTGGGGATGAACCATCAAACTCGAGCCCCTAAAGCCAGAACCTAAGGTATTCCCCACACACGTGGGGATGAACCAGTGCGTTATCGAAATTCATTCCGTAATAGAAAGTATTCCCCACACACGTGGGGATGAACCATGAAATACAGAATTGGTATTATGATAAATATGGTATTCCCCACACACGTGGGGATGAACCAGTATAACCGGACTGTGTGAAGAAGAAATAAATGTATTCCCCACACACGTGGGGATGAACCAGTATGGGGCTTTCTATCACCGCTCGGTTTATCGTATTCCCCACACACGTGGGGATGAACCACGGTGAATTACCTTCGCGATAAAAAGACAGTAGTATTCCCCACACACGTGGGGATGAACCATTATCATTCTTGATTTCGGGTCTCAATATACTGTATTCCCCACACACGTGGGGATGAACCAGGATAAAAGTTTTGATTTTGTGAGTGAACTCAGTATTCCCCACACACGTGGGGATGAACCAAAGGGTACTACTAAATTCATAGAAGTAGTTGCGTATTCCCCACACACGTGGGGATGAACCATACATAATAGCTAAATCAGATACTTCGATTATGTATTCCCCACACACGTGTAATGACACTAAGATAAATTTTATAATATCAAAAATATTTGTTATATTTGTATGTATTTGTTTTTAAATATAACAGGAATATAAAATGGAACTAAATGAATCACTTCAAAAAAGCCACTTGATACACGAGGCATTAAAAACAGATTTGTCATCAGTATTAAATGAGGAATATCCTTTTGAATTAGTAGAGCAATTAACAGAAAAGACAAGTCGCAATAGAGTATTTCCTGCATCAATAACATTGCTGACATTGATAAAAGCAAATCTAAGCGGAGACAAGAGTCTGAAGAATGCGTTATTTATATATAATAAGAGCCACGAAGAAATAAAAACCAATATAGAACAAATAGAAGAAGAAAACAAAAAGAAAGTAAGAGAAAAACGAAGAGGAAGGCCAAGCTCTCACGAATTAAAAATACAAAAGAGCAAGAAGCAGTCTATATCTACAAGTACATCGGCATTTGCACAAGCACGAAACAGGATAGAAGAAAGAATAATACGAGAAGTATATAATGAATCAGTAAAAGTAAATTCACCTACTCAGCATCTCAAATTTCATGGCAGAGAAGTGTATATCACAGATGGTACTTATCTACAAATGCAAGATACTAAAGAAATAGTAAAGAAATATGAAAAAAAGAATCCAATGGCTATCCTCGTGGTTTATTAAGTGCAATAGTACATCAAGGAAGTGGCAAAATAGCTGATTTTGTATTAGATTCAGATTCTAAAAGTGAGCTTGAGCTTTTAAGTAGCTTAATAGAGAATATTCCAAGTGGGAGCCTATTATTAGCCGATGATCTATATAATTGTAACGCAATATTTATTCAATTAATTAATAAATCGATAGATATAATAGTACCGGGAAAACGTAAACGGAATTATAAAGTAATAAACACTATAGCCCCCAATGACGAGATAGTTGAACTATCGGCAGAGAAAAAAATCGAAAATAATGCAAAAGCTAAATATAGAAGATCAGGCAATATTATTGCGTAGAATAGAGTTTGAAGACGTGAATGTAGAGGGTAGAAAGTTAGTTTTATTTACTACAATATTAGATAAAAACATACCAAAAGATTTAATAATATTAAAATATTTTACACGCTGGGATATTGAAATAACAATAAGAGAAATCAAGACAATAATGAATATAAATATAGTCAGGGCAAAGACACCGGAGATGGCGGTCAAGGAGGTAATGGTAGCTTTGATAGCATATAATTATATAAGAGAAATAATGTCAAAATCCGCTACTACAGCGGATTCCCCCCCCTTCGAAAATATCATTGGGTATTTCTATGAAGATACTACGAATCTACTTACTGACAAACTTGGTAGAGTCTATTCTCACTGGTCGCCTGGTAGAAAAAGAAATGATAGTAAAAATGAAACAGAATATAAGTAAATCTAATATTCCGTATAGACCAAATAGACATTTCACAAGGAAAACGAAAGCAGGGGCATATAAAAAGTACAAATGATTGAGTATATTTACTATCTTAGTGCCATTATCCTTGGGGAGGGTTTGGGTGGGGTTGAAAGATTTCCAGCCACTAACCGCACTACGCAGAGCATAGTGCGGAGACGTACAACTTCCTAATTCCTACTTTATAACTTTTAACTTTCAACTTTACGAACTTTATAACTTTATAACCAAAAGAAAACCTAACAGATGCCATCACCTGTTAGGTTTAATTAAAATTCAAATCTGAAATATATTATTCAGAAATATTTCTTGAAGCTAAATATTGATATTGCTTCCATCTTTCGGTAACAGCCTCTTGAGCAAATTTAGCATAATGTTTAGCTAATTCCGGTTTGCTCTTAGCGAGCATTTTGAATCTGTTCTCTGAATCCAAGAACTGAGAAACAGGAATCTTAGGCTCTTTAGAGTCAATAATCAGAGGGTTTTTACCTTCTTTAGTTAAGCTCGGATTATATCTGTATAGCAACCATTGACCAGAATCAACTGCAGCTTTTTGATGTGATAGCGGTGAAGACATATCAATACCATGAGCAATACAGTGAGAATAAGCCAATATAATAGATGGTCCATTATAGGCTTCGGCTTCGATGAATGCCTTTAATGCTTGGTCGTCTTTAGCTCCTATAGCTATGGAGGCTACATATACATTTCCATAGCTCATAGCCATCATGCCGAGGTCTTTTTTATAAGTAGGTTTGCCGTCTGAAGCAAATTTAGCAACAGCACCGAGAGGAGTAGATTTGGAGCTTTGACCGCCGGTATTTGAATAAACTTCAGTATCTAATACTAATACGTTTACATTTTTGCCGATAGCCAATACATGGTCTAATCCACCGTAACCAATGTCATAAGCCCAACCGTCGCCACCGATAATCCAGATAGATTTCTTCACTAAATAATCAGCAATAGTGAATAGTCTTTTTGCTTCAAATGAATCAAGTACTTCTAATTTATTTTTCAATATTACGACTCTTTCTCTTTGAGCGGCAATTCCTTCTTCAGTTGATTGGTCTGAATTTAACAAAGCAGTAACCAAATCATCTCCGATTTGCGGAGCAAGCATTGTCAAAATCCCCTTAGCAACTTCTTCTTGTTTATCTACTGCTAATCTATAGCCAAGCCCGAATTCGGCATTGTCTTCAAATAATGAGTTAGCCCAAGCCGGACCTCTACCGTTGGAGTCAGAAGCCCAAGGAGTAGTTGGCAAGTTACCACCATAAATTGATGAACAACCGGTTGCATTAGCAACTAAAGCTCTATCACCGAATAATTGAGAAACTAATTTTACATAAGGAGTTTCACCGCAACCGGCACAAGCACCCGAGAATTCAAATAAAGGTCTTTGAATCTGTTGCTGGCGAATTTGGTTAACCTTAAGCTTAGCTCTGTCAATATCAGGAATAGACATAAAGTAGTCCCAATTCTTAGTTTCGGTTTCGCGTAATGGTAATTGATGTTCCATATTGATAGCTTTGAGCGAAACATTCGATTTGTTTTTAGCAGGGCATACTTCAACGCATACACCGCAGCCTGTACAATCGGCAGGAGCAACTTGGATAGTATATTTCATGCCTGCGAATTCTTTATCCTTTGCATTGCAATGTTTAAAAGTAGCAGGAGCATTAGCGATAAATGACTCATCGTAAACTTTAATTCTGATAGAAGCGTGAGGGCAAACGATTGCACATTTACCGCATTGAATACAAATATCTTTATCCCAAGTTGGAATCTCAAGAGCAATATTTCTTCTTTCATACTGTGTAGTTGCTGTGGGCCAAGTACCGTCAATCGGGAATACACTTACAGGTAGTTCATCGCCACGTCCGGCAATTATTTCACCGATTACATTTTTAACAAATACAGGTGAATTTTCAGGTACCGGAGCTAATATATCGAAATTTGAAGTAGAAGTAGCTGGTACTTTAACTTCAAATAAATTTTCTAAAGTATTATCAACAGCTTGAATATTCATTTTTACTATTTCATCGCCTTTTTTGCCATAAGTTTTCTTGATAGAATCTTTAATGGCGGATATAGCCTTTTCTCGAGGCAAGACACCTGAAATCGCAAAGAAACAAACTTGCATTACAGTATTGATTCTTCTGCCCATACCGCTTTCTTCGGCAACTTTTTGAGCATCAATAGTAAATACTTTTGCTTTTTTTGCAATGATTTGCTCTTGCAAAGTTTTAGGGAATTGATCCCAAACTTCATCTTTAGAAAATGGCGAGTTCAGTAAGAAAATTCCACCGTCAACCAAATCTTTAAGCATGTCATATTTCTCGATAAATACAGTCTGATGGCAAGCGATAAAGTTAGCTTTTTTAATTAAATAAGTAGAGCCAATAGGTTTTGGTCCGAACCTCAAGTGAGATACAGTCAAAGCACCGGCTTTTTTAGAATCATATACGAAATAGCCCTGAGCATAATTTTCAGTATATTCACCTATAATTTTTATTGAATTTTTATTTGCTCCGACAGTACCGTCTGAGCCCAAACCATAGAATAATGCACGAACTACATTATCGGCTTCAATATCGAAGTTTTGATCATAGTCCAAACTGGTATGATTCACATCGTCGTTAATGCCGATAGTGAAATGGTTTTTAGGATTAGTAGCCGAAAGATTATCAAATACACCTTTAATCATAGCAGGAGTATATTCTTTTGATGAAAGACCGTATCTGCCGCCTACTATTCTCGGCAATGATTTTAGTGAACCATATCCAAGGTCAAGACCTTCATTAATTGCAGTAACTACATCGCAGTATAAAGGCTCGCCTGTCGCACCCGGTTCTTTTGTTCTGTCTAATACCGACATTACTTTACAGGTAGCAGGGATAACTTCCATAAATCTTTTTATATCGAAAGGACGGAATAAGCGTACTTTAATCATACCGACTTTTTCGCCTTTGCTCATTAAGTAATCTATAGTTTCGCGAGTAGGTTCACAAGCAGATGCCATAAGTACAACAACTCTTTCTGCATCCGGTGCACCATAATATTCATATATATGATATTGTCTGCCGGTTAATTTAGCAAAAATGTCCATGTGCTTTTGTACAATATTAGGGCACAATTCATAGTATTTATTGGCAGTTTCTCTATTTTGGAAAAACACATCAGGATTCTGAGCAGTTCCGCGAATAACAGGATGGTCAGGAGATAAAGCTCTATTTCTGTGAGCAATCACCAAATCTTCATCTATCATTTCTCTCATTGTCTCGTCTGGAATTAATTCGATTTTTGAAACTTCATGCGAAGTTCTGAATCCATCAAAGAAATGAACAAATGGAATTCTTGATTCTAAAGTCGCTGCTTGTGCAATTAGCTCAAAGTCCATTACCTCTTGTACCGAAGCTGACCCTAAAAAGGCAAAACCGGTAGTTCTGGCAGCCATAATATCGCTATGGTCGCCAAATATTGATAGTGCATGCGTAGCAATTGCTCGAGCAGTTATATTAAATACTGTAGGAGTTAACTCACCTGCAATTTTAAACATGTTTGGAATTTTTAGTAATAAACCCTGTGAAGCTGTAAATGTAGTAGTTATAGCACCGGCTTGTAATGAACCGTGAACAGCTCCTGCCGCTCCGCCTTCGCTCTGCATTTCGCAAACTGATGGGATATTACCCCAAATGTTTTTAACGCCTTTGGCTGCCCATTCATCCGCCCATTCACCCATATTTGATGAAGGAGTAATAGGATAAATTGCACACACTTCGTTTACTCTGTAAGCAACATAAGCCGCTGCTTCGTTACCGTCAATTGTAGCAAACTTTTTTTCTTTCATTTTTAATTATCTCCTGAAAGCTTATGGTAAAAGAGTTCTTATTTTAATTACACTTAGTTATATATAGAATACAAAAATACAAAAAAAAAGAGATATTCTTCTCGAATGAACTCTAATTCAGTAAAATTGTTGATAAATATTTTTAGTGCTGTCTAAACAATATTTTAGCTTGTTTTTAACGAACATTGTTTACTTAATAATTTAAAATATGTTAGAATTTTCGCGAATAATCAAAGGGAAAATTCCGATTTTGAAAAATAATTATTTTTACAAATTAGTGTTTGTTTTACAACTCAAAAAGTCCTTATTTTGAATTACTTGATGTGTATATTTAAAATCGTGATAGGGAAAAATAGATAATGGACCATAATACTCATTCTCTGAAAACTGTAATAGATAGTATAATTAATAAATATGGCTGGACTGAGCAAGTATATTTTGAACGGATAAAAGATGATTGGCAAGAGATAGTCGGCGATTTGCCTTCAAAAAAAATAAAAATTAAAGCATACAAAGATAAAATTCTATTTTTGTCCTCTTCTGCTTCAGTTTGGAGCAATGAATTAATTCTACGAAAAGAAGAAATTATTAAGACAATTAATGAGAAATACAGTAAGTATTTAGTAAAAGATATTGTTATTAAGTAAAATTTATTCCCTGCCGAAAGTGAAAATATTAACGTAAAATATTAATTCACAGATAAAAAAACAACATTCATAGTAATAAAAAGACTATTCATCGAACATTGTTTTCTGTACTTCCATATTTGTATTAGTTTGCATTCGGTTAACAATTGAAATATGATATTGTTTGTTCGGTTAAGACATATTCTTAATTAAATAAACAAAATTAAACTGAAATGCGGTGCAGTTTTAGAATTAGAAAATAGCGATAAGCACAAATATCATTCACTAATTGAAATATTTTATGCCATCAATTCATGGCTTTAGCCACGTAGATGGCAATGATTAATATATTCAATATCATTTAAGAAATGATATAATTAATTAGATCAATGGGATTGTAATCCGATAAAATATATATACCCCTTAAAAATATAAATGATATTAGCACAATCCCCTAATCAGGAGCCCCAAGCAGAGGCTCCTGATTATCTATTTGTTCTATCCGATTTTTTAAATCGTATATTTGGGCTGGTGCAAAAAGATTTTTATCCCTGTGTTGAAGAGCCTGTGTAAAGACCTTTGGTTACTGTTTATAATTTCTTGCAGCACTTGTACGAGGTTGTCTAAAATTTGTCATTCTGAACGAAGTGAAGAATCAAGATAAAGTTAACTTATTGATAATTCTGGATTCTTCGTTACACTCAGAACGACGATTTGGAAAATTTATTAATTTTAGACAACCTCTCGCATTGCCAATAAATGAATCGTTTGTAGTATATTCACAGTCTCCGATGAACGGGTGGATTCCAAATGCCCCATTAAAAGCAGGGAATGATAAAATAGCCTGTTTGCAATTTTGTATAATTGCAATTATAGAATTAGAAAAAGGCTCTCTTTTTCTTTCGCTTCTTTGCTTTCAAACGTTATGCTTTCAAACATTACCTTCATAAGTGCATTATATATAAGATTCTAAATACAATCTTCAATTATTAAAATATTTAAAATATTATTTTGTAAATTAAAGAAAATATTATATTTTTGTATTGTTCAAATCAATGAATTCGAACGCTTGATAAAAAAACTGTTGATTTATGATTTTTCAATTATTTAAAACAATACGTTCAGAAATATACTAATTATTTGTTTATAAATTTGTTAAGGGGTATTATGAAACAGTCTCGTTTATTTTCTGGATTAATTTGCTTCGCTTTATGCGGAAGCTTAATTTTAAGTACTTATTCTTGTTCATCGATTTTTAACGGTTCAACCCAAAAGGTTACAATTAGATCCAATGAAGACGGTGCAGATATTTTTGTTAATGGTGATAATAAGGGCAAAACCCCTGCAGTTATCAAACTAAAAAGAGGTAAAGAGCATATCATTGAGATTAAAAAAGCCGGCTATGATGCTTACAGAGTAACTACTGATAAATCGCTTGCTGGAATGTTCTGGGGTAATTTACTCTGTGGTGGCTTAGTAGGTATGGTAATTGATTTAGCTACAGGTAACGCTTATAATGTTGAGCCGACTCTTATCAATGCTCAGTTGACCAAAACAACAAGTATGCTCGGCGGTTTCAATTCTGATGATTACAGCTGCATTTTTCTTAAAGATAAAACCGGACAAATAGTTGACTCATTCGTGATTGAATGGGAATAATCTAATGCGAAAATTGCTATTTCTGGTTTGTACTTTTTTGACAATTTGTAGTATTAGCTATTCAAATGATTATCTCGATGAAAGCTCAAGCTTACTATTCGGATTCTATCATAATTATATGTCTCCGCTAAAAAGTTCAGTCAGCAAATGCCAATTTGAGCCTTCATGCTCCGAATATTCAAAGCAGTCAATCAGTGAATACGGATTTAGCATAGGTATTTTGTTAACAGCAGACCGCCTGATTAGATGTTCAGGCGGCAATGCTGATTATGAAGACTATCCCTATTATAAAAGAAAATTTTATGACAAACCGGAAAACAATTCAATATTTGGTGATGGAAGAAAATGGTCTTTAGGCTTTTCATCTGCTTCATCAAAACAAGAAAACTCCGAAATAGATACTAATTTTAAATTTGCCAAATTTCTATACGAAAAAGGCGAATTGCAGCTATCAAAACTTGAGTTAATGCGGATACAATACTATTCGACTAATGCTTTAATTATTGAGAAATCCAATTTATTGCTTGCCGTAAATGATTTTCTTTCTAATAAAAGTATTAAACCATTGGATTATTTAACCAATATTGACCAAATAAGTAACTCAGAATTAAAGTATAAATTCTTTCTGATTACTTATTTAATTTCTGATTTCCAAAACTTAAATACATATAGTACTAATTTGTGCAAAAAGTATATAGATTCGGACAATTCTAATCAGATTCGACGACTAATGGCATATTCATTTTACAAAGATTCCGAATTAGACAGCTCAATTGTTCAAATTCAATCCTTATCAAGAATAATACCTAATAACTGCATAGATACAATACCGAACTACTTAATAAAGAATTTCGATGTAAATATTAGATCTCCGTTTTGGGCAGGGCTAATGAGTGCAGTTATACCGGGTTCCGGTTATATCTATGCAGGAAGATTTAAAGAAGGCATATCGGCATTAGTTGTTAATGGTCTGCTCGGGGTCGGCATCTATTCACTATTTAAAAATAACAATACAGGCTCCGGTATTCTAACATCATTAGTTACCGTGCCGTTTTATTTCGGCAATATAGTCGGTTCGGCAAATGCTGCTGAAGACTTAAACAACAAGCATCAGCAAATAGTATTATCTAATCTGAGAAATGCACTGCAAATTTCTTTTGTTTTTTCAGCCGAACAGCTGAATGAGTTCTGGAAATAAATTCAATTATAATCTCACCTAAAATAAAATCATCATCAACACAAAAAAATAGTTTGATATATCAAAATAAATTCAATTATAATCTCACCTAAAATAAAATCATCATCAACACAAAAAAATAGTTTGCTATATCAAAATAAATTCGTAATTTTGAATTCCTAAAAAGGTGTCGTAGCCAAGTGGTTAGGCAGCGGTCTGCAAAACCGTTAACGCCGGTTCGAATCCGGCCGACACCTCATTAATATTATAAACAAAATGAATTAATTTAAAATGGCAGGTTCAACTTCAGATTTAAAAACCGGTTCCGTTATTATTTATAATGGTGAGATGCACGTAGTTCTTGAATCAGAGCACCGTACTCCGGGAAATTTAAGAGCTTTCTATCAAGTAAAAATGAGAAATATGAAATCCGGTAAACTTAGCGAAAACCGTTTTCGTTCAGGTGAGTCTATCGAATTTATCAGAGTAGAAAGAAAGAATTATCAATATTTATATAAAGACGGTAATACATTATTCTTTATGGATAATGACACTTATGACCAAGTCCCATGCGATGCCGAATTAGTTGGTAGTCAAATCGGCTGGTTAAAAGAAAATCAAGAAGTTCAGTTAGCATTTGTAGATAATTTAATTATAGGCTGCGAAATGCCTACTCACGTTAATTTACAAATTACTTTTACCGAACCGGGCTTAAAAGGCGACACCGCAACTAACGTATTGAAGCCGGCTACTGTTGAAACCGGTGCTTCTATCAATGTTCCACTGTTTATTAACGAAGGCGATATGATTAAAATCGACACTCGTAACGGCGGTTCTTATGTTGAGAGAGTAAAATAATACTTGTTTTATATGTCTATTATTTAAAAAAACTTTACTTTTATCGGTAAAGTTTTTTTTTTATATATCGGGATAATTTGGGGTTCGGGGATAGGGGTTCGGGAATTGGGAAATAGAAATTAGGAATATACTCGTCTCCTTACTGCACTCTGCGTAGTAAGGCTTGTGTTTGGTGGCTGGGAAACAGGAATTAGGAATACGCACATCTCCGCACTATGCTCCGCGTAGTGCGGTTAGTCTTCCAACGATGAAAAAAGCAACTGTTAACAGCTATTTCTTATAATTCCCCTCCAATTGGAGGGGTGGCATCGCGAAGCGATGACGGGGTGGTTCTTTTTTCGGGGTTCGGGGATAGGGGTTCGAGAATAGGAGTTTGCGAATTAGGAATATGTACGCCTCCTTGCTATGTTCTGCGTAGTACGGTTAGTCTTCCAACATCGTTAGATGTTGAATATTGGTAGAATGGAAGTTATAACGAGGAATGTGGAAAGAGGTGCCTGGTGGCTGTAGAATCTTTCAACCTCACCCAAACCCTCTCCGAAGGAGAGGGCTTTAAGATTGCATATTGATAGGGAGAGTAATCAGCCCCACGCTTTAGAGGCTGTGTAAAAACTGCCACAAGACGGCAAATATTATTCCTAGCACCATTCAAGTGGCTGACTAAAAAATTGTCATTCTGAACGAAGTGAAAAATCCAGATAATGCTAACTTGTTGATAACTCTGGATTCTTCGTTACACTCAGAATGACGATTTTGAAATGTTTTTACTTTTTAGACAACCTCATCAGAGACTTTGAGTACTTTGTTTTTGTTGAAAAAACGGTAGCAATCAAAGGTTTTTACACAGCCTCTTCAGCGTGGGGAAAAGGAATACATCTCCGACATCAACCCCACGCTTCAGCGTGAAAAAAGAATTATGACTAATAAAATAATTTGAAAACACAATCCTACGCAGAGCGTAGAATTTAGAAAATTCTAATTTATATAAGATTTAATAATCTAATATCCCGTTATCAACCTGACGGTTAACAGTCGGGTTGTATTAAAGATAAATAAATAATTTCAGTTTTTAAATATTTTTTTACTCAACTATAACAGCGAATCACCATAAAATATAAATTATCTTTTTTCATATTTCATTTTATTTTGGCAAATCTCTTCTCTGATGCTATTGATAAATTGCATCATTTGGGGTTTATTCATGTTGGCATTTATTTCGATTGGTTTACCGATAATCAAATTCACAATGCCGGAATGAGCTTTTAGCGAGCCCTTTGGCATTAGTTTATTAGTACCGACAAGTGTAACAGGTACAATTTTTTTATTAGCTTTTAGTGCAAGTACAAAGGCACCACGCTTAAACTCCCCTATATTACCGTCAGGCGAACGAGTGCCTTCAGGAAATATCAGAATACTCATATTCTCCTGCATAGCCTTAGTAGCAGCATTCAGGCTTTCAATTGCTTTCTTACCGTCTCCGCGTGAAACTGCTATAAATGGAGACACTTTGAGCCCTCTGCCGAATACAGGCAGCTTTTCTAATTCTTTTTTATAAATAATTCTGATGTTATCTTTAATACCATAGAGCACAACAGGGATATCCATTAGCGAAGTATGATTTGAAATATAGATATAATTTTCGCCGGGAACTAAATTCTCTTCGCCTTCGACTCTCAAATCTATCTTTATATATTTTACTAATTTCCGAGCCCAATTTACTGCGTAATTATGAAATATAACGGGACCGTGCAATCTTAAAGCAATAATTACCCGAATGGAATCAATTATCGAAAAAAATAAAATTATTATTAGTATATAGATAATCCTGAAAAAAGCCATTACAATCCCCTTATAAAAAAAACTTTGACGATAATAAGAATGAAATATTATAATTAATAAAGACAAAAAGACCCCACAATAAACTAATTGGAGGGTCTTAAATCATTTATGCTTAAAATAATCGTAAAATATTAGCTTTAGTCCGTTATCAATATCTTTTCAATTAAGTAGGAATTATTTTGCTTTATTTTACAGAAATAAACCCCGGCTGGTACTTTATTTCCATAGCTGTCTCGCAAATCCCATTTATAAACATTATCTGAATTTTCAATTTCGGCAATTGATTCACCAAGCGAATTGAGTATGCTTATGTTAGAAGTACTCTCTGCAATTATAGACACATAGTTAGTTGCCGGAGAAGGGTATATTTTAATTGAATTGTTTTGAGAAATATCATTTTCAACTCCCAACTCGGTACTTGACCATATTCCTATGTCATCGATAAATGCTTTTGTATAATAACTCATATCATAATAAGTTTCAGGAACATCTAAAACAAATCTTATTTGAAATTCATCCGATTTATTACAATTTAATATATGCTTTTTCCAAAAATGATATGCCGAATTTAGTGTAAGTACATTCTTCCAAGTAGCACCTCCGTTATAACTGAAATCTACGTTTAGAGAATGAGTTTCATAATCCTCCAAACCACAATATAAGATAAACCAATTATAAAATAAAACGACTGGATTCTCCATTTGAGAAGTATTATATATCGGTGATATAATTGAAGTTTTACCATTTGTAAAATGCTTATTATATGTGCCATACATAATACAATCCAAATCAAAAATCGGATCAGTAACAAGAATTTTATTATCTCCGCTTATATCACTTTTCGGCATTACACCAGGAATATTCTCTTCATATTGAGAGTTATAATCCATAAATGAACATTCCCATTGCCCTATACTTGCATTATCATCGTAACCGCCGTTAATCCAGCTACTGCCTACGAATGCTTCAGAAATTTCTTTTTTATAGCCAACTAAGAATTTATAAGTAGTACTGTCTGAATTATCATAATAATGTCTAATTGGCATATTAGTCATATTTATATAGGACTCAAAGTAATATTGCACAATAGTCCCACCGGGAATATAATCTATCAAAGCATTATAATTACTTGCAGATATATTAGATGATTTTTTTCGTTTTGAAGTTTTAAAACCATCAAATGAATAAACTAAAAAAGTAGAATCAATTTTTAAAATGCTACCTAACTGAAAATCATAAGAATAAGAAAAGTTTAAGTTAGACCGCTCTTTATCAAAATTCTCAATTGGAGTATGCTTTAGATTTCTGGCTAATATATTACTAATACCAATTTTATGGTTAGCAAATGCAAGTACTATCTGATTAGAAAACGGAGTACCGTCAGACAAATCATTATTTCCTTCACCTAAATTATCATCGGCAATTAAAGTTTCCACTAACCATTCTTCAAAAGCAATACCTATTTCCTCATCGTCAGGGAGCCCATACTTTGCAAAATGAGTAATTTTTTGAAAATATGCTAAAGATGTCATTTCTCTTAAGTCCCATAATGCACCACTTAATATTAATCCGTCATGGTGGGACTCATTATCTAGACTATCAGGGTATATATTTTTATTTTTCATATCCCTTGTAAAGGAGTAATCTTCATTAACTACAAGGTATTTACATAAAAGATGCTCATCAAGATAAGTGGCAGAATAGACATCAGCAAGTGCTTCATTGCAAGCAGTATTTTCCATTCCGTAATAACTATTACCCAATACATAGTAGAGAAAATAATTAATACTGTGTCCGTATTCATGAAATAATACGTCTGGTACATTTAGAGTTTTAACCGAGGCATCGCCTAATCCAACAAATTTTAATGTTTCTCCGTTTGAAGAAGCGTTGGCTTTAACTGTGTTATAATACAACTCAATATTTATATAATTATCCGAAATATAGCTACTTATGGCGGGGTCAACATCGAGCAAATACTGTCTGGCTAAGTTTAGATAATAATAAGCATTTCTCTCTCGTAAGCTTGTAGAATTATCGATATTTAAGTTATTATCTATACCCGGTTGAATACTATTACTAATAGAACTGGTACTTGAGTTGAAGCAAGAAACCTTAGTAAATTTGCCACTTAGTGTGCCGGTAATAGTAGCCGGAGAAGTTAATTCAATACTTTTAAGCCCCGCCGAATCAGTCTGATAGTTTGTATATCCATTACTGAAATTGAGATAGGGCATCGGTACTTCTGATTGCTCGTTCGGCTTTATAGGATTTACATTAGCAGTAAATTTTACATTAGTATTTGCATTATTAACCAAGCTTTTTTTATCGACTATATCGGCAGTATTGGCATCAATATAATTTGATACTTTTGTAAATTCGTTATTATTCTCAACAAGCACATTATAGACAAGACTGTATTTAGTTTTTCCGTTGACTTTTTTTGGCAAAATATATAATTTGTCTGTACTTTGCAATTTATCAGAATCCTTATTAGTGCTAATAATATCAAGAGCTTTAGCGATAGCTTGGCTTGAACTAAGCATCGGTGTAACTTCCATATTAATATCATCATAATATTTAATTCCATAAGCTACTAATTTAGCATCTTTACGAATTCTAAGCTCTACTTCGCTCTTTAGTACCTCTACCCCTTTATAATATTGCTTTAGGGTAACATAGTAAAGACTATTAAAACTTCTGAATGATGCAAATTTTAATTGCTCGGGATTAATTTTCAATTCATCAGCAAATTGCTTAACAAAAGACTCGGCAATCTTTTCAATATTTGTGGAATTAACCTCAGTATATCCGTCAATTGATACTGGAGTACCATAAGCCCTTACCGGATACTGATTTCCGCTTTCATTGATTAATGTCCAATTATTATTACTGTTTGATTTACTTAAGTGTCCGGTGCTATTAACATAATTCAATTTCGGAATTTCATTTGAAAATAGTGAACTCGCTACAAAAAGGAGTCCGATTGCAATGCGTAGTGTTGAATGATTTTTCATAAATGTCTTTCAATATTTTTCTTTATAATATAATGTAAATATAACTTTTACTTAGATTCTGTTTCGCATTATTTCAATTTATTTTATATTAATACTTTAATTCTTTACCGGATAATATATAATGACACATTAAAAGTGCATATAGTTACAAAGTTACTTATTTTTTTAAAATAATATAGAATAAAATTTTAAACTTAATAGCGAAATCCAGTAAAACAGCAACAAATTGTTCAAATTCCATCATTTTCTATTTGAAACGACATTTATGTAGATTAGTCTGTCTTATAAGAAAAAAATAAAAATCAGTCACAAAACTATATAATTTTCAATTTCAATTGGTTCAAGAGGCTGACTAAAATTTGTCATTCTGAACGAAGTGAAGAATCCAAATAATGCTAACTTATTGATATTTCTGGTTTCTTCGTTACACTCAGAATGACGATTTGGAAATATTATTAATTTTAGACAACCTCTTGATAAGCACTTAGAAGTTTGAAAGCTTTGAAAAATTAACAGTAAATAAATATTTTAGACTTTGGCAACAGACATATAAAATTGATAATTACTTGATTTAATATTTCAATCTTACAAAAATCCAATTTATAGAGTTTGGCTAAGGTATATAATTTTTATTAGCAATTGGATATAATTAGTAGATACGAAAAAGACTCTCTAATCACTTAAAGAGTCTTTTTGTCGGGGCGAGAGGATTCGAACCTCCGACCCTCTGGTCCCAAACCAGATGCGCTGCCGGGCTGCGCTACGCCCCGATGTCGTTCAAAAGGGAATACAAATATAAGAGTTTTTTTTTATATACGCAAATATTATTTTTATAATTTTGAGTTTTTTTAATATATATTTAAATATATTCCAAATTATCAAATAATTACAATGAATCAGAAAGAGGTAAAGAGAAATAAAATGTAGTACCTACACCGATTTCGCTATCAATATCAATTTTACCTTGATGCTTATCAATAAATTCTTTACATAGTAGTAATCCGATACCGGTTCCCTTTTCTTTCGCCGTTCCTAAAGTAGAATGTGTTTTATCTATACGGAATAAATTTTGAATATCTTGTCGATTAATACCAACCCCTGTATCTTTAACAAAAAATCTTAAAAATTTCATGCCATTTTTTTCAGAAGTGTATAATTTATCAATTCCAATATAAATATTACCTTCGTCAGGAGTATATTTTATAGCATTGGAAATCAAATTTCTAAACACGGTGGCTACCATATTATTATCGCAAAATGCAATTGCATTATGAGGCATATCAATACTTATTTTAATATTTTTAGACTCAGCCAAATGAGTAAGCAGGCTTTGAGCATTCCGAGCAATATCATAAATCATATTATAATTCGGATTAAACTCGATTCTGCCGGTCTGAGACCGAGCCCAAGTAAGTAAATTCTCCAATAAGTCATATAGTCGTTTGCTTGACTTATGAATTTCGCGAGAAAACGAAGTAATTTCGGTCGAAGTAAGCTTATACTCCGGCGAAGCTAATATTTCAGTAGAGTTTAATAGAATTGATAGAGGATTTTTTAAATCATGAGCTATAATAGAAAAGAATTTATCTTTAGTTGCATTCAATTCTTCTAATTCCGTATTGGTCTGATTGATTTTCTCTAACCTAAGCTTGCTCTCGGTAATATCAACTTTAACAGCAACAATGTGTGTAAAATCGCCATTTTCGTTTCTCAAAGGTGCTATAGTAGAATATTCCCAAAATAAATCTGAATTTTTCTTTTTATTGCAAAATTCACCTGCCCACTGCTGACCGCTTTTTATCGTGTTCCATAATTCTTGATAAAAATCAACATCATGATAGCCCGACTTAAAGATATTATTCTTCTTACCTTGAATTTCATTCAATTGATATCCGGTTAGCTGAATAACTGCCGGATTAATATATTCAATATGTCCTTCAAAATCAGTGATTATTACCGAAGCCGGCGAGCTATTAACAGCATGGAAAAACAATCTGAAGTTTTCTTCGGCTATGCGTCGCTTCTCTAATTCTAACTGTAGCTTTTTATTTTGCTCTATTATTATATCTTTAGATACTTTCAATTCGTAATGAACATTTATTCTGGCTATTAATTCCTCCTGATCAAACGGTTTAAGTATGTAATCCGCTGCTCCGGCTTTTAATCCGCTGATTATGTCATCTTTATTACCCAATGCCGTAAGAAAAATAATTGGTATATCTCTCAGCTTGAATGTTTCTTTTAGCTTTTTACATAGCTCGATACCACTCATTCCGGGCATCATTATATCTAATAGTATTATATCGGGCTGAATCCTATTGGCTGTCTGCCATGCTTCAAAAGCATTCTTAGCAGCATGCACTGTAAATTCCGTCTCTTTAAGAAAGTCCGTAATCAGTTTTAATTGTATATCATTATCTTCAACCAACAGTATTTGCATCTTATTATTTTCTATAATACTTAAATTATTTCAATACTTGGCGATATTTTAAATATCGGCATTCAAATTTACCACTTTATACTAATATAATAAATGGAATTATAATTATTAATTCTTTTTTCATATACGATACATATTATTGATTTAGGTTACTTGTTCATAAAAACATTATTAAAAAAAGCATTCAAATAGAAGATTATGACAAACCCAAGTGTATTATTACAAATTGATAATCATTTATCCGGTATTAAATTTTTGTCAGTTATTAGGTGTATAAAAATATTTACCATACTTTTGCAGCACGGAAGTAAAGACACCGGTAAAATAAAAAGTAATTTACAAACGTCAATTGTTTTTTTGAATGTACATTGAAATACCAAAATCCGGAAAGAAAGCATTTTTTTTATTTTCAACTGCATAAAGCAGTATAATTGTTTTGTTCCACTTATTAATAGTATTCGATGACAGCGTTAAATCGAAATCTGATGAAGCGGTTATTTAGCCGAATCACAGTGTTTCCATCGCTAATGTCGCCGGTGATAGCTATCATTTTTATTGCCTTATTTAGCAGAGCAGAAGACACAAGGGCTTATGATTATGAAAAGCGAAGTAGCCAATACACTCAACCGGTTGCCCAAGACAGCTTGCAAAACATTAGCGAAGTATTGCTGTTCGAACAGACGGGAAATTCATCGTGGTATGGAAATCAGTTCCATAAGAGAAAAACATCTAACGGAGAACGATACGATAAATACTTATATACAGCCGCGCATAAATCATTACCTTTTGGAAGTATCGTTAAAGTAACAAACTTGTCTAATAACAAGTCCGTCATAGTTCGAATTAATGACCGTGGTCCTTTTGTGAAAAAGCGTATCTTAGACTTATCACATAGAGCCGCAAAAGAACTCGGAGCTTTTGGTAATCCTAAAGTAAGAATATCAACTTTTACATTGCCAGATAAAAGCTTTAAACCCGAGGAAAACGCTCAGAATTATTTCTTTGCTTTTTCCGTTTCGGATGACATCGCCTGCCTGCCCGCTGATAGTTTCATAGTCACAAATTCATTTGTTGACTTTCAATCAGCAGCAGAAGAGTATCATAAATTAGTTAATAATTACCCGAGCAGAAAGTTATATTTATTGACTTTTGCTCATAACGTTGCGGGGGAAAGTGATACCTTATTAACAGGCAAATATTATATCGGCGTACATAAAAATGATTATGAAATGTCTAATTATATTCATTTTTAGCTGATAGTCGCTCTGCTTTAATCGGCTCGCTTCATAAATTGAAGCGAGCCTTTTTTTTTGGCTTACTCTTTGCATTTATCCATTCAAAGTAAGTTTAGATAATCTTCTAAACTGTTGATATTAATACAATTATTGAATGCTTGTTTTTAATTGTATTTAATTGTTGATATTATTAAACATTGAAAATGGCGAAAAAGAATATATATGGCTAAAAATGAACAATATGCATTAAATTCAGCAATATCTCTAAAATCAATTAGAGGCGGTCTGATGACGACTTTGACAAAGAGTCCGGATCTACTGCTTGCTTTTGGAATAATTCTTATTTTGGGACTTTTAGTAATTCCATTACCACCTCTACTTCTTGATATTTTGTTAGCTTTCAATATTGCATTTTCGGTTCTGATTCTATTTGTCTCGATATATTTAATCAGTCCCTTAGAGATTTCTTCATTCCCGACTATATTACTTATTACTACTCTGTTCCGGCTGGGACTGAACGTAGCTTCAACCCGTCTGATTCTTGGCGAAGGAGCGGCAGGAGAAATAATTCACGCCTTCGGTTCCTTTGTAATTAAGGGAAATTATGTAGTTGGTATTCTTATCTTTTTAATTCTGTTATTAATTAACTTCATAGTTGTTATCAAGGGTTCTTCGAGAATTGCCGAAGTAGCTGCACGTTTTACATTAGATGCCCTGCCGGGCAAGCAGATGAGTATAGATGCCGATTTAAATGCCGGCTATATTGATGAAAAATCGGCACGTCAGCGAAGAGAAGACCTAACCCGAGAGTCCGATTTCTACGGCTCGATGGATGGTGCAGCTAAGTTTATCAAGGGTGATGCTATAGCGGGCTTGATAATTACTGCTATTAATTTACTTGCCGGATTTGTTATCGGTATGGCTCAATTAGATATGTCGCTTAGCGAAGCATTATCTACATATTCAATTCTAACAATTGGTGATGGTTTAGTTACTCAGATACCTTCACTATTAATCTCTATAGCAGCCGGTATAGTAGTTACTCGTTCAGCTTCTAATAAACATTTGGACGAGGAATTAACCACTCAATTAACTGCCAAACCGCGAGTATTGGGATTAGCTTCGGTTACAATGGTCGCATTTGCATTAATTCCGGGTTTTCCGATATTCCCGTTTTTAACATTAGCGGCAGCAAGTGCAGGAATGGCTTATTACAGAAGCATTACAATCAAGAAAAATGCAGAAAAAGAACTTAGAGAGCAATTTGCTCAAAAGGAACAAGTCCAAAAACCGGAAGAAGCTCCGGTTGAAGATTTACTAAAAGTTGACCCGGTAGAAATTGAGCTTGGGTATTCATTAATATCATTAGTTGACGAGACTCAGGGAGGCGATGTATTTAAGCGAATAACTAATGTACGAAGGCAATTAGCAACCGAGTTAGGTATTATACTGCCTCCGGTCAGGGTACGCGACAATCTGCAATTAGAGCCCGAAGATTATATTATCAAAATCAGAGCAAACGAATTAGCTCGCAACTCGCTATATCCGAACATGCTTCTGGCTATGAATCCCGGAAATGCCGATGGAGACATTACAGGAATTAAAGTTACCGAACCGGTATTTGGTCTGCCGGCTACCTGGGTTAGTAATGCTGAACGAGAAAATGCCGAAATTATGGGTTATACTGTTGTCGAAGCCGCTACGGTATTGACCACCCACCTAACAGAATTACTACGTAGAAATGCCGATAGACTGCTTACTCGTCAAGATATTAAATTCTTGATTGATAATTTGAAGCATGATTATCCTGCTTTGATTGAAGAGGTAACACCGGAGAATCTGCCAATATCAATTATTCAAAAGGTATTGCAAAATTTACTCAAGGAAAATATTCCGGTCAGAGACTTACCGATTATTGTAGAGTCACTCTTGGAATATATTAAAGTTACTAAAAATATAGACGTATTGACCGAGTATGTACGGCATAATTTATCTGAAACCATTAAGCGAATTTATGAGGATAATAATGGAGTAATTCATGCTATTGCACTTGCCCCACAATTAGAACAGACTATGACTAACTCTCTGCAATCCAATAGTCAAGCCGTTACTAATCCTACATTAGGGTTACCATTGGAAGCAATTAAAAATATTCAAAAAAGCACGAATAATGCAATTGATGAAATATCGCTTGCCGGATATTCACCTTTAGTAATCTGCTCTGCTCAGATCAGACCATATTTTGCAAAACTAATTCGCAATCAATTTCCAATGATTTCAGTAATCAGCTATACCGAATTACCATCGGATACCGATATTGAAATTCAGGCAAGTATAGATATGTAATATAAGACTGTTGCAATACTCGAATTTATTCATTTATAAGTAATACAAAAGACTATCTAAAAAGTTGTCATTCTGAACGAAGTGAAGAATCCAGACAAAGCTAAATGTTGATAATTATGGATTCTTCGTTGCACTAACCGTGTTAATGACGATTTGGCAATATTATTAATTTTAGTCAGCCTCTTAATAAGCACTTATAATCTATTTTAATCTTACAAAAATTATATTTTTTGAGTTTTTTGCAACAAATATAAAAAAAACCTCAGCCAAAGATTATGTCTGGCTGAGGGTATAAAATCAATAGAAAATAAAATTAAATAATCATCATTGCATCGCCATAGCAGAGAAAACGGAAGTCATTCTTCATAGCTTTTTTGTAAGCTTTGAATAAATGCTCTTTTCCTGCAAAAGCGGCAGTTAATAGCAATGTAGGAGAGCCCGGAGTATGGAAATTAGTAATAAATCTATTTACTATTTTAAACTCGTAAGGAGGATAAATAAATTTATCTGTCCAGCCTCTGTTTGGCTTAACAGCACCGGAGGTTAATACCGAAGCCTCTAAAGCACGAACAGTACTGGCTCCGACAGCAAATACATTTTTCTTAGCTTTGAGAGATTTATTGATTAGCTCGGCAGTGTCCCGAGTAATCTCAAAATATTCGGAATACATACGATGCTTAGTCAAATCTTCTACTTCGATTTTCTCAAATACACCCTGACCGATATTAACGACTACTTTAGCGATTCTAACGCCTTTTTTCTCAAGCTCTTTTAATAAGGACTCGGTAAAATGCAATCCTGCGGTAGGAGGAGCTATTGATGATAATCTATCCGGATTAGCAAATACACATTGATAAGTATCTTTATCTAATTCGGTAGGTTCTCTTTTTATATACTCAGGAAGTGGCATTTCGCCTAATCGCTGAATAGTATCGAAAATATTTCCTTCATAACTAAAGCGAACTGTTCTACCGCGTGAAGTAGTATTATCAATTACTTCACAATAGAAATTAGTATTATCAAAGTAAATTTTGTTACCGATTCTTACTTTCCTTGCCGGCTCAACTAATACATCCCATATTCGTTCTTCTGCCTTTAGCTCTCTGAGAAGCATAACTTCAATCTTAGCGTTAGTTTTTTCTTTTTTACCGTATAACCTTGCGGGAAAAACTTTAGTTTCATTAAGTACTAAGCAATCACCTTTATGAAACATATTGACGATGTCTTTAAACACCATTTCTTGTGTTTCGCCGGTATCTCTGTTTAGTACCATCAACTGAGCACTGTCCCTCGGATCAACAGGAAATTTTGCTACTGAGTTTTTTAATAAGTTATACTTAAATTCTGATAATTTCATCAACTGCCCCGTGTTTAGGATTTATATTTTATTATTTTTTGTCGCATTAGTCATTATATCTGTCATTCTTTTTACATAATCAGCCGGATTTTTCAAATAACCGTCTATAAGCAAAGCTCCCTCGAATAACTGATTAATTAATTGCTCAACAAATTTATTATTTTCTTCAGATTTATTCAATTCTTGAATATTTTTTATTAGCTCGTGATTTAAATTAATCTCCAAAACACGTTTTGCACTTGTATAATTTTTATCAAGCATCTGCATCATGCGTTCCATTTGGGGGTCTAAACCTGTAGCACCGCTAACCATTGTAACAGCAGAGTCAACTAAACGGGTGGATTCTTTTACGTCCTCTACCCTATCACTAAGAACTGATTTGAATACATCAATAACGGATTTCTTATAATCTTCACTTAAATTTTCATTATTAGTATCATTTTTTATTTCAGCTTTGTCGATTGTTTTAAGGGGTTTTTTATCGAATTCAGTTATATAAGGAATAGTAAAATAGTCAACCGGATCAGTCAAATATATAACCTCGATATCATTTTTCTTAAAATATTCAAGGTTAGGATTTTTCACAATTAAATCTCTATGCTCACCGAGCACATAGTATATCTCTGTCTGGTCAGTCTTCATTCGGGTTACATATCCAAAAAATGAAGTCATCTCGGATTTGTCGGCTTTTGAAGAATCAAATCTCAATAGCTCAATAATTTTATCTCTGTTAGAATAGTCAGAGTTAACACCTGTTTTAAACAAACTTCCGAATTGAGCAAAGAATTTATTATATTTCTCTTTATCTTTATCAGCCCATTCTTCTAATAATCCTAAAATTTTAGAAGTCAATACATTTTTAATTTTTGAAGTAATAGGTGAGTTTTGAATCACTTCTCTTGATACATTCAAAGGTAAATCTTCGGTATCTACAACTCCGTGAACAAATTTTAAATAGTCCGGTAATAAATCTTTACAGTCATCTTGGATAAATACTCTTGACGAATATAATTGAAGTGATTTCTCGTTTACGTCTTTAAATAAAGCCGGAGGTGCAGTCTGAGGAATAAACAGTAATGCTTTAAAGTTTATATTGCCCTCGATAGAAATTTGCAAATGCCCCATTGGCTCTTGATGATCATTAGTAATAAATTTATAGAATTCGTCTAATTCCTCTTGGCAAACATCATCTTTCTTCTTCTGCCAAATTGCACTTACCGTGTTTACAGTTTCATCATTTACAAATACAGGGAAATCAACAAAGTTCGAGTATTTTTTTAGTATTGATTTTACTTTATACTCTTCGAGGTATTCCTTATATTCTTCTTTCAATTTAAAACTGATTTTAGTACCTCTGATTTCCTTTTCAATATCTTCGATTTTATAAGTATCCTGCCCTTGTGAAATCCATCTGTAAGCTTTAGAGCCGGGTGTAGCGTTTTTAGTTTCTACTGTAATCTCATCAGTAACCATAAAAACAGAGTAAAAACCAACACCGAACTGACCGATTAGGTTAGAGTCCATTGATTGATTTTGCTCTTTCATAGTTTTGAGGAAGTTCAATGTGCCGGAGCTGGCAACTGTACCCAGCTGGTTAATAAGGTCTTCCTTACTCATACCGATACCGGTATCGGCAATGGAGAATATATTATTTTCTTTATCAAGGCTAATTTTAATATTCAACTCTTCATCCGGATTTAAAATATCTTTATCGGTTAACCTTGCGAAACGTAATTTATTTAATGCGTCTGACGAATTAGATACTAATTCGCGAATAAATATTTCCGGATTTGTATATAGAGAGTGAACTATCAAATGTAATAACTGCTTCATTTCAGCTTTAAATTCAAATTCTTGAGCGGAAATATTTTTTTCTTCCATATCCATTTTACCTTATAATTATATAAAACAACCTTTTTTACCTATTCGATTATACTTTGACGTATTGTTTTTTACATTATTGAAAAAATACTTGAAATATTTATTTGTATTATTGATTTTTTTAGTTAATTTATCTTTCTTTTGTGCAAAAGAACAAAAAAATATATGAAAAAAACATTTTTAACCGGTTTAATTTTTATTTTAATATCGTCTTTAAGCTTTAGCCAGACGACATCCGACACATTAAAAAAGAAAATCCGGACAGTCGGAAAAGCTACTTTAAGCGAATTACAAAAAGATATTGATGCGTTATTGGATTCGCCGGATTTGTCTAATGCGTTTATAGGACTATCTTTTTTTTCTTTAGAGACCGGAGAGTATTTCTACCGTAAGCAAGATAATCATAATTTCCTTCCTGCTTCTTTGCTGAAATTATTAACATCGGCTGCTGCTTTTGAATATCTGGGCGAGGAATTCAGATTTACAACACGCATTTATTTGGACGGATATCTCGCTAATACGGGCGAATATGTAGGTGATATAATCATTAGAGCAAGTGGCGACCCTACAATTTCTAAAAATTTCTATAAAGAACCATTAAAAGTAATTGATAATATCGCTTATATTCTTGATTCTTTGGGAATAAAATCCATTAACGGTAATATTATCGGCGACGACAATTACTTTGATGATGAATATTACTCAAGTGGATGGGCTTATGATGATTTTAACTACTCTTTCTCTCCGCAAATATCTGCTTTTGCTATCTTTGACAATAAAATTGATATTGACCTAAAGCCTGCTGAAAAGATAAATAATATAGCTGATTACTATACCGAGCCCCAAACAAAGTATGTTCAAATTATTAACAATGTAAATACTGTGCCTCAAGGAAAAACCTCCGAAGTATCCTTTGATAGACAATATGGTGCAAATATTATTGAGTTGGACGGGAAAATTATGAAGGACAGTTTAAATAAAGAAGAAATAAATTTAGCGGTAACAATTGATAATCCGACTCTGTACTTTTTAAGTTTATTTAAAGACTGTCTTGAAAAAAGAAATATTAAATTTAAAGGTGCTTTGGTAGATGTTGATGATTACAGAGATAGAATCAATTATACAGAGCTAAACCAGATATACGAGATAAATTCTCCTCCGCTAAAAGAAATTATAAAAGTACTCAATAAACAAAGTAACAACTTAGTTGCCGAACTGTTGCTGAAAACAATCGCAAAAGAAAACTTAGGCGAAGGCAGCTTTGCAAAAGGAACCGAGATGCTCAATAAATTTGCTGCTAAGATAGGAATTACATCCGAAAAAGCAAATTTCGCTGATGGTTCCGGTTTATCAAGGCTCAGTTTGATTACACCTAAATATATAATTGCTCTACTATCTTACTGCTATAGAGCAGATTTTAGTAATTCGTTTTTTAATTCACTCGCTATTCCGGGTGAAAATGGTACACTTAAACGCCGATTAACTAAATCAACCGCACAGAAGAATATTTGGGCTAAAACCGGCTCAATGAACGGAGTGAATAATTTAGCAGGGTTTATCAAAACAAAAGATGACGATATGTTAGCCTTTAGCATAATGATTATGAATTTCACCGTTCCGCAGAACGTTGTTTCTAATATAATTGATTTGATTTGTATGAGAGTATCTGCATTTACAAGAAAATCCGATGATTTACGACAATAATTGTATTATTATTGTTTTATTGAATTAATTTTATGAAAGTATCTGCATTTACAAGAAAATCCGATGATTTACGACAATAATTGTATTATTATTTTTAATTGAATTAATTTTATGAAAGTATCTGCATTTACAAGAAAATCTGATGATTTACGACAATGATTGTATTATTATATAATTGGAGAATATATGAAAAAGTATTTTAATTATTTCATGATTATTGCAGCTTTACTAAGCTTATATTCATGCTCTGATGATGAGTCCACATCATCTGTGAGTGTACTTGATAAAGCTATTTTCAACATTACTAATGTAAATACTGTGCATTACGAAGAGTCTCGAATCGATACTCTCGGAGCTTTATTTGATACTCAAATCGGCGTATCTCATAAATTGGCTGATTCCATAGTTGCGGATTTTGCATCTATGGTATATTCTAGAACTATCGCAGAAGTAAAAGGGCAACCTCAACTTTACAGAACAAATCCTACTAATTCGGAATTTTTCATTTATTCCGATTGTATTAATGACTTAGTTTATAAGCTTTCACCTTATGGAAATACATTAAAATTTCCATTCGAATTACCTCAGATGTGGGTAAAAATCGGTGATAAAGCAAACAATACTTGGAGTATATACTCCCAGCAATTAACCAATTTCCTTATTACCCAGGGTCAATATACCAACGGCACTCTTAGCATTAACGGGAAAAAAGGCGGTTCTTTGGCTGTAACTGTCAAAGACTCAGTAATTAACACTCAGGAATTTATAGTTTCTTTCAACTATACAGGTACACTTGTCGGAAGTACTGCTACTTTTGATTTAAATTTTGACATAAAATATTACTTTGCAGAAAATATCGGCATTGTAAAAACTGTTATACCATACACACTTTTTAATTTAGGACTTAACTTCCCTATTGAAGGCTATAATTATATTGCTACAACTATTAATTAAGGAATCAATCAAATGAAAAAGATTTTCTCTTATCTATTGCTTACAGCAATTGCAATGCTCTCATTTACTGCTTGCAGTGATGACGATCCTACAACTCCTAATACTGTCAGCGGTGATTTCTTCCGCATGAATGTCGGCTCTTATTGGACATATACTACCAATGATTATGATACTCTCGGAGCTATCGACCAGACTACTACAAGATATGACTCTACCGTAGTAACCAGTTCTTCTACATTGTGGGGGAAAACCGCCTTTAACGTTTCTACTTTCTCCACTAATGAAAGCGGTGCCTATGAACACGATATGGATTATGCTTATGCATCTACAGATGACCAGCTGTTTGTATCTTCTACATTTCTTGATTTCAAAGACCAACTGCCTTTTGAATTAAACTATGATTTCCCAACTGATCAATGGTTCCTATTGGCTGATAGAAAAGCTGATAC
The DNA here is from genome assembly GCA_942493235.1 of uncultured bacterium. Taxonomy (GTDB): domain Bacteria; phylum Bacteroidota; class Ignavibacteria; order Kapaibacteriales; family UBA2268; genus ENR-C587. Next base: position 3,657,289 of record OW818676.1, read on the forward strand.
TTTGGACGTATTACCTACACCGATTACTATTCCTGAACAGACTTTACCAATAGAAATTGAAGGATTTAGCAATATTAAGCTATCAGGTACTTATCAGATAAAAGTTACCAGAAAAGACCATACTGTAGAAACTTTATTCGGTAATCAATTAAATGTATTAAATTTTGAATTGAAAAATGTTATTACAGGTACAGTAAAAGCTGGTACTATATTCGGCACTCAGTCTTTACCAATTGAAATTAGCATTATCTATAATATATCATTTGCTGATAGAATTGGTCTAATAAAACAAGTACTGCCTAATCAATCTATTAGTGTTACTTTGCCGGGTGGAATGAAACAAGAATTATATAAAGTAGTCGGCTATCAATCAATTATCAAATCTTATTTGAATGATTTAATAACTACTGATTAAAATTTGATTTTATTTTGATATAGTAAATCAAGGATAGTATAAAATAATAAGGGTTGAGATTGCGGTTTCAGCCCTTATTTAATATCAATGGCGGATTTTGGGGTTCGGGGATTGGGGTTTGGGGTTTGGGGATAGGAAACGGGAAACGGGAAACGGGAAATGGGAAATAGGAATTGGAAATAGGAATTGGGAATTGGAAATGGGAATTGGAATTGGAAAATTAAAACGAAAATAGGTTGATTCTTGAATTATAAATTTACTAACTAATATTGGTTGTAAATTGATTTCTAAAACGATTTTTCATCTTTACATAGAAATAAATATGACAAAAACAAAAAAACAACAAAATAAATACAAAAAATAGTTTTAAATATCATAATAATAAAATATTTTTCGTATATTTGCATTTCGTATTTAATTGCATCAAGTAATAGTAAAAAGAATTGATGCACGGCGTTAAGTTTGTTGTTTTTATTTTTAAAAAAGGTGTGCTTTATGAATAGTGAAAATATTAATGTATCTGCAGAACAAGAAGAAGTTAACTCACCAACTGCTGATATTAATCCCTCCCCAGTTGAAAATGCAGAGATTGTAAATCCGGAACTAATCGTTGAACCGGTTCAAGTTGAAAATACCGGCACACCGGAAGTCGTTGATTCCCCTGTCGAATCAGCTCCTGTTGCAGAAGTTCCAGTAGTTGAAGCTCCTGTTGCCGAAGTTGCTAAACCAGTAGAACCGGCTTCAATTAAAGACGAAGCAAAACAAAAAGAAATTCATGAGAAAAAAGAAGTTCTTGATGCTGTATTTAATGAGTTAAAACAGATTAAAGAGCAAAACGGAGTTATAGAGGTTGAAGTTACTTCAAGAATCAAAGGTGGTTTAAGAGTAGTTTACAAAAACTTACAATTATTCTTACCTGCTTCACACTTCACAATTAAAAGGACTCCGACTGAAGAAGAATTACAAGATTCAATCGGAAATAAATTCAAAGTCAATATCCACGAAGTTCAAGAGTTAGAAGAAGGCAGAAGAGCTGTAATAGTAACTCGTAAAAGCCTATTGGTAACTGAATTCTGGAATAATATTGAAGTTGGTCAAATAGTCAAAGGTAAAATCACTTCAATCGCTTCTTTTGGTGTATTTGTTGACATAGGCGGTGTAGAAGGTTTGATTCACGTGTCAAGATTATCTCAGATTCACGTTGACGACCCTGCGAAACTTTACAAAAAAGGCGAATTAATTGAAGCTAAAATTGTTGATATCAACAAAGAAACAAATAAAGTAGCTTTAAGCCGTAAAGAATTAGAGCCATCACCATGGGCAGGTGTCGAAGAAGAATTCACAGTAGGTTCAGTTAGAAAAGGTATAGTTCGCCGTATTACTGACTTCGGTGTTTATATTGAATTAAAGCCCGGTATTGACGGACTATTACGTACTCCGGAAATTTCTTGGACTAAGAGAATTAAACACCCGAGTGAAGTATTTTCTGCCGGACAAGAAATTGATGTTGCTGTCTTAGCAGTAAATACTGAAAAACAAACTGTATCACTTAGCTATAAGCAAACAATTACTAATCCATGGCACGAGCTTGCTACTAAATACCCTATCGGTACAGAAGTTATCGGTACTATCGCTCAAGTAATGCCGCAGGGCGTAATTATTTCAATAGCTGACGAGGTTGATGGATTTATGCCAAAGAGCAAAATCAAAGCCGCTGTCAGAGGTAAAAAGATTCCTTACGAAGCTGGCGAAACTATCCAAGTGAAAGTTTCTGATATTGTTCCAGCTCAAGAATCATTAATCTTTGAACCGATTGCAGACGAAAATGCAGCAACTACTCCATCTAGAAAGAATTTCTCTAATGAAAATCCAAAAGATAAAGATGCCGGTGCAATTTCATTCTTCGATATGCTTTCTGAAAATGCAAAAGCTGATTTATTTAATACTATGAATAAATAATATTAATATGATTTTATAAAACTCCTTTCCTACTCGGTTAGGAGTTTTTTTTTAAAATTTAATACTATACTTTTTTTTATTTAGTATTATAAGTCTGTTGCAAAACTATATGATTTTCAATTTCCTTTTGTTCAAGAGCCTGACTAAAAGTTGTCATTCTGAACGAAGTGAAGAATCCAGATAAAGCTAACTTGTTGATAATTATGGATTCTTCGTTACACTCAGAATGACGTTTTGACAACCTCTTAATTAGCATTTAGAAGTTTGAAAGCTTTGAAAAATTAACAGTAAATAAATAATTTGGACTTTTGCAATAGCCTTATTATTATAGTTGCTGGGCACTAGTTTATGGTTTATGTTCATCTACTAATGCCAACATACTTAATGTGCCTATTTCCCCAACTCTAAACCATTGGGCTAAATAGTGTTGAATTAATATTTGCTGGCTCTGCAACAGGCTAATATTTCAATCATGAACTATCCTTATTCCAATATTAGTAAAAAATAATTTTAAAAGATAACAGTTTTGCTTACTTTGCAGATATACTTAAAAATAAATATGGCTAATTATGCAAAAAGAAATTAAAGATAGTATAATATTAATTATAGAAGACAATCAAACTCAGCAGAATATAATGCAGGTTTTTTTGAAAAACTATGGCTTTAATTTTATATCTGCATTTAACGGGGTTGAAGCATTTAAAATATTAGACAGCATTCTGCCTGATTTGATTCTCTTAGATATAATGCTACCGGGTATGGACGGGTTTGAAATTTGTACAAAGCTTAAAGAAAACAATCGAACAAAAGATATTCCGGTTATTTTTATTACAGCTTTAAGAAACGAAAACGATATTATTAAAGGATTAAAATTAGGCGGGTCTGACTATTTAGGTAAACCGTTTAATCAAGAGGAATTAGTCGCCAGAGTGCGGACACATCTGAATTTAAAGCTATATAGAGACCAAATTATTGAAAAGAATTTTAAGCTTGAAGAAGAAATCCTTAAACAAGAAAAATACAAAAAAGCACTTAGGCTATCTGACGAGAAATTCAAAAAAGCATTTCATCTTAATCCAAACCCATCGGTTCTTGCTAATTATACTGACCAAAAATACATTGAAGTTAATAATGCTTTTTTAGCATTTACCGGATATAGCAAAGAAGAAATTATCGGCAAAGCATCAGATGAATTTTTTCTTTTTAATGACTTAGAACAGCGTAAAATTGTTTTTGAAATCTTTGATAAAGCCGGTGCTATTCATAATTACGAATTAAAAATAAGATCAAAATCTTCAAATATTTATGATGTGCTTCTATCTATGGAGCAAATAGTAATTAATGATGAATTATGCTATATTTCAATAATAACCGATATTTCGGATATAAAGCATTTAAAAGAAACACTTGATAACCAGACTGAAGTCCTTAAACGAATTTCTACATTAAATTCAGATATTGCATTTAAAATTTATATGCAGCCGGATTATTCAATTAGCACTAAATTGTTATTTGGCTCATTCGATAAATTAACCGGTTATACGCCCGATGAGCTTTCCGAATATGGTTCATATCAAGAAGTATTGAAAGCAAAATCTGATTTCGACTTAATGAAACTCTTCGATAAACTAAAATCAAATACTTACATTGAAGAGATATTCTCATTTTTGCACAAAGATGGCTCGAAAATTTGGATTAAGCTGTGCTTAGAAGTGATTGATTATTCCGATGAAAAATTATCGGCATTTGCTTTCTGCAAAGATATTACCGAAATTACTAATATTGAAAAAGCACTTATTCAAAGCGAAAATAAATATAAACAATTAACTGAAAACACAAATTGCCTAATCGGAGAAATGAACTCTCAAGGTCAATTCTTATATGCTAATGACGGTTATAAAAAGATACTCGGTTATGAACCTATTGAGTTAATAGGCAACTCTTTTTTTGATATTCTTCATTGTCAAGACAAAGGGCAGGTTCAAAGCAAATGTCATGCTTTAATAGAAAACAATTTATCGCAGGAATGCACTGCTCGAATAATGACCAAATCAGGCGATTTCCGATGGTTTAGCTGTAGCGGAAATATAATTGTTAATGAAAGCACTACTAAAATAGTATTTGTTTGCGTTGAAGTAAGTGCACGTATTCAATTAGAAGATGAATTAAAGCAAAAATTAGTTAAATTAAAAGAATTAAACAATACCAAAGATAAGTTTTTCTCAATAATTGCTCATGACTTAAAAGGACCTGTATCTTCATTTAATTCGGTACTATCTAATCTTCAGAATTACTATAAAGACTTGTCAAAAGAAGAGCTCGAAGTATATATTAATTCATTAAATACATCGACAACTCATCTTTTCAGTCTTCTCGAAGATTTATTAGACTGGTCAAGAACTCAGACCGGGAATTTCCCTTTCCACCCTGAAAGATTTCCAATCAAATATGTAATTGATAATATAATCAGCCTTAATGATTTAAGTGCTTCAAGTAAAGATTTGACCATTGTCAATGATGTAGAAGATGACTGCATTGTATTTGCAGATGTTAAAATGGTATCTACTATAATTCGCAACTTAATATCTAATGCTGTAAAGTTTTCAAACACAAACGGAATAATTACTATCAGCTCCGAAATTATAATTGACAATGATAAAGAATATGCTTCAATCTCGGTTATTGATAATGGTATTGGAATTAGTGAAGAATGTATAGCAAAACTATTTATTATCGATAAATGTTACACTAGCGACGGTACTTTTAATGAAAAGGGTACAGGGCTTGGTCTTTTGCTCTGCAAAGAATTTGCAGAACATAACGGAGGTAAGATTTTTGTAAAATCCGAAATAGGTTCCGGAACTACATTTACATTTACATTGCCTTTAGAGTAATTTTAATACAACACTATCCATTTTTTTATAGAATATAAACACTTGTCATAGAACCTATTTTTTGGGTATTGATTATAATTAATGAGCTCTCGACTGCCCCACTCATGAAAATGAGTGTGTGCAAAAATAATTTGTTACCGATGATCAACAGCTATGCAGTTGGAAGAAATATTAAATTTTATCATTATTTATACAAAATCGCTGAGTGACTTGTTTCACTACAATATTTTTTTTATTGGATTAAGAAACTTATTTTTTATTTGTTAATATTATTTTTTGGAGTTACGAATGAAAAAGTATTTTTATACAATATCATTAGTGATGATATTATTATTTACCAATATCTCCGTTTCACAAGTTCCGGAGACAATCAACTACCAAGGGCATTTATCAAATAGTGCCGGCACAGCAGTTACTGATGCAGATTACCAAATAACATTTTCGTTATATGACAATATTGATTCAGAAGATGCAATCTGGACTGAAATTCAGACTGTAAAAACTAAATCCGGTTTTATCAATGTTTATTTGGGTTCAATCAACCCATTTTCGGGAACATTAGATTTTGATGTTCCTTATTGGCTTGAAATTAAAATAGGTAGCTCCGGCGAAGCATTACCCAGGGTGCGTCTATCGACAGTACCCTATAGCTTTACAGCGAAATCGATAGTTACTAACGGTGGCGGAGAGGGTAATGTATTGACGATTAGAGACTCAAAAGCCGTATGGATGCCTTCAGGCTCGAGCCTATATCTGCCATTTTCAGGTTCGGCAGATACTATCGGTCAAGCAATGAAAATTGTCCAATATGGCAAAGGTAGTGCCGGACAGTTTAGCAGTACTATATTTAATAAAACAGCTAATGATATAAAAGACCCTGTGCTAAGTGTGAAAATAATTAATAAAAAAAGAAATGAAAACGACCCGTCAGAGATTCCTACTTTTATAAATTCGGTTTTTAGTTCCGAAGGTGCTCTCAGCAATGTTACATCCGGTAGAAAAAAGATCAATCAGCTTAATGACAATACTTTAAATGCCGGAGCAAAAGTAGTAGGTTTTTTCTGTTTAGACAGTGCTTTTGATAAAAACCGTTCTGACGAAATTACCGTTGAAGACCAAGCTTCCGTTTATTCACGAACATTATCTGCTGAAGGGCATTCAGGCAAATTTGTTACGGACAATCCTGAGAATCATTCATCTACATTTTTCATTCAAAATCAAGGTTTGGGTAATAGTATATTTATTAATTCATTAAATCCTTTCAATCATTTTCCGGCTTTATATACTATGAATAGGTCAAGAGATACAAATACATTTACTATTGTGGCTGAATCCGAAGGTATAGCAGGGGGGGTAGCTCGATTTATTCAAAAAGACAGCAATGCACAAGGTCTATATCCTGCTTTTAATGTTCAATCTTATGGTAAAATAAATACTGCAACGTTCCTATCGGAAAATATACATTCATTCTATCCAGTAGTCGGTATAGAAGGAAAGAGTATAGGTAAAATTCTCAATATATATTCCAAAAACTCTTCAAATGACAGCGTAGCTATGAATTTAAGGCAATTCGGTAATGGTCCCGGAGCTAGATTTGAAATATTGAAAAAAGAAAATTCAGCGACTACATTAGTTGCTAATAATGAAGGGCTTGGAAGAGCGGGACAGTTTTATTGCTCAAATCCCAATAATCAACAAACAGCGTTAGGAGGCATTCATTCCGGACAGGGAGTGGCTGTATCCGGTTATACTGATTCAAAAAATGCCAATGCAGGACTTTTCTATACCGACCACACCCAAAATGATTTAGCTACTTTAGATGTATATCAGCAAGGTGTCGGCTATGCAGGGTGTTTCGATGTATTAAATACTTCTTCTACAATGGCTACCTTAGGCTCTCATTCAAACGGTCCCGGTCCGGCTATTTACGGAAGATCCGATGGTACCGGCAGAGTAGCATCTTTTGAACAGAAAAATGCTAACGGTAACAATCCAGCTGTTTACATTTCTTCTGCTAACGATAATGAAGCTTTATTTGTTAAAAATAATAGCAGTGGTCCCGCCGCTCAGTTTAGAATAGATGCTTACGGAAATTCAAATACCGTTTTGATAGTAAATAACCAAGTAGGCGGTAAAGGTATGGTCTGCCAGTCAACTAATCAAACTTCAGATCCTGCTTTAGAAGTAATTAAAGACGGTGCAAATAATACTGCTTTGCTCTGCCGCGGAACATTAGAAGTAATCGGAAATGTTACAAAGCAAGGTGGCTCATTTAAAATTGACCATCCGCTTGACCCGGAAAACAAATATCTATACCATTCATTTGTGGAATCACCGGACATGATGAATATCTATAACGGTAATATTATTTTAGATGATAACGGTGAAGCAATAGTAACATTACCTGATTGGTTCCAAGCTCTGAATATGGAATTCCGTTATCAATTAACATGCATTGGAGGCTTTGCTCAAGTATATATAGAAGAAGAAGTTAATGATAATCATTTTAAAATAGCCGGCGGTAAAAAAGGATTAAAAGTATCATGGCAAGTTACCGGTATTCGCCATGATAAATATGCTGAAAAATATAGAATCTCGGTAGAAGAAAATAAACCAAATACTGAAAAGGGAACTTATTTAGCTCCTGAAGCATTTGGGAAATCCTATAATACAATGAAACAGAATAAGACTCAAGGTTCAGGAACTAAGTCACAAAATGACTTAAATTTACCGTTTAATAATTCTGAAAAAGCAATTCGGAATATTAAGCAAAACGAAGAATGCCCTAAGAAATAAATCGCATTGAAACGGAAGTTCAATATTAATATAGTATAAGCCTTTTACAAAAGTCCAAAATATATATTTGATGTTAATTCTCCAAAGATTTTCAAACTTCTAAGTGCTTATCAACCCTACGCTTTAGCGTAGGGTTATATAAATAGGAATTGAAAACTATATAGTTTTGCAACAGACATATAATATAAGCTTGTTGCAAAACTTAAATTTAAACATTTTTAAGATAGTACAAGAGGCTATGCAAAAACACTATAATTACTATCGTTTTATAACAATATTAATTACTCAAAGCCAATCAACCCCACGCTGAAGCGTGGGGTTGATTGAAGTAGTAAGTAACTTTTAGTAGTTACGGAGCCTCTTTGGGCTGGCAAGTTTTGATTTAAAAATTTTAAAACAGTAAATAATACAAAGTTATGAGCAGCCACTGGTAGAACCACAGTCTTCGCATACGGTGCAGCTACCGCTACGTTTTACTCTAATAGAACCGCAATGCTCGCACTGCTCACCGGTATAGCCGATAGCCTTGGCTTCATTTTTTAATGCGGTTTTATGACCATTGCCTGCATTCCCATTAATTGAGAGTGGATAATCCTGCTCTTCAACTTCAACCATCAGCGGAGCATAGTCCTCTTTCTTATCTTCGAAATTGCCAACAGGACTTATGTTTGTACTGTTATGATGCCCATTATGATGGTCTTCATCAACTGCTTTTACATGAACAAAATCAGAACGATGTAAATAGTCATAACCCAGAGAGCGGAACACATAGTCCAGAATAGAAGTAGAGTATTTAATTGCTTCGTGCCCCTGGACAGGTCCGGCAGGGTCAAATCTGGTAAATGTAAATGTATCAACCAATTCGCTAAGCGGTACTCCGTACTGCAATGCTTTGGAAACAAGTATTGCAAAGCTGTTTAATAATCCGCGGAATGAAGCACCCTCTTTATACATATCAATAAAGATTTCTCCCAAATTACCATCGTCATATTCACCGGTTCTTAAAAATACCTTATGCCCGCCAATATATGCTTCGCGTATATGACCGGAGCGTTTCTTAGGTAATTTCATTCTACTTGGTGAATATACTAATTTCTCTATAATTTTCTCTTGTACGTCTTTTGCTCCCAGAGTCTCATCTAAAGTGTTTTCGTCGCCGAGAGTAACGATTTCGTCAAGCCCTTCGACAAGTGATGAATTTAACGGTTGAGACAATTTAGAGCCGTCGCGATATAATGCAATAGCTTTAAGCATTAATTTCCAAGATTGGACATATACGTCGCCTATCTCGGCAACTTTAGCTTCAGAAGGCATATTGACCGTTTTAGAGATAGCACCGGAGATAAAAGGTTGAGCCGAAGCCATAATTCTAACGTGAGCCATATATCCGATATATCTCTGCCCATATTTTCCGCATTTGTTTGCAGTATCAAAAACAGGTAAATGTTCATCTTTAATATGAGGTGCTTTCTCAAGCATCATAGTACCGCATACATAATCATTAGCTTTTTCGATTTCATCTTTTGTAAAACCGATAGCTTCCAATAAATTCAAATATGGATTTTCTAACTGTTCATCGCTGATGCCAACCTTCTTTAAAGCATCTTCGCCAAGTGTCCATTTGTTGAATACAAATTTAATATCAAAAGCAGAAACTAATTGCTTCTCTATGATTTCTATATTTTTATCAGTAAATCCTTTTTCTTTTAATTTTTTCCAATTTATAGTGGGACAGCTTTTGAGTGTGCCATAGCCCTTACTATAATTTTCAATATCGGAAATTTGTTTATCGGTATATCTAAGCTTAACTAATGCTTTACGAACTGATTGATTCACAATTTTGAAATATCCACCACCTGATAATTTTTTAAATTTTACTACTGCAAAGTCCGGCTCTATACCGGTAGTGTCGCAGTCCATAACTAAACCGATTGTACCGGTCGGAGCAAGTACCGTAACTTGAGCATTTCTATAACCGTGCTTTTCGCCAAGCGATAGAGCTTTATCCCAACAGTCTTTAGAAGCTTTTACCAGATAATCAGGACAGTATTTAGGTTCGATTCCCATAGGAGTAATTGTCAAGCCTTCGTATTCTTCTGGCTTCGCATTATATGCGGCTCGTCTATGATTACGAATTACTCGCAGCATATCGTCGGCATTGTCTTTATATTTATCAAAAGTACCGATTTCTTTAGCCATTTCGGCAGATGTAGCATAACTCTCGGCGGTAAGAATGGAAGTAACTGCTCCGGTATAAGCTAATGCCTCCGGTGAATCGTATGCAATACCGTTAATCATAAGCAATGAGCCGATATTTGCGTATCCGAGACCCAATGTCCTGAAATCATAACTCAATTGTGCCATCGGTTTAGAAGGGAACTGAGCCATCAATACGGAAATTTCAAGTACTATTGTCCAAAGTCTGATAGCATGGCGATAATCTTCTACTAAAAACTCGCCTTTATTTTCGTCATAGAATTTAACTAAATTGATAGAAGCAAGATTGCAGGCAGTATCATCTAAAAACATATATTCGCTGCATGGATTGCTTGCATTAATTCTACCCGATTTGGGGCAGGTATGCCATTCATTAATGGTAGAATCGAATTGTAAGCCGGGGTCTGCCGATTTCCAAGCTGCCATATTTATTTTATCCCATAAATCACGAGCTCTGACCGTACGGCATTTTTCATTGTTAGTTCTCCATTTCAATTCCCAGTCTTGGTCATTGATTACGGCATGCATAAAGTCGTTAGTAACTCGCACGGAATTATTTGAATTCTGCCCGCTTACGGTTATATATGCTTCCCCTTCGTAATGAGTATTGAATTCGTCGAAATTAATATTAGTAAAGCCCTGCTCAACTAACGATAATACTCTATAGATATAATTAGTTAATACTCCGCGGTGAGCAGCTTTTTCGATTAATATTTTTAGTTCGAGATTAGTATTAATATCTGTACCGTTTTTCATAGCACTATCAACAATTGCCGATAGAAATGTAGAGTTTATTTTAGAACCGGCAACTAAAGCGGCTACTTTTTCTTCTTCTTTTGATTTCCATTCGATAAATTCTTCGATATCCGGATGGTCAATATTGATAATTACCATTTTCGCGGCTCGGCGAGTAGTTCCTCCTGATTTAATTGCTCCGGCTGCACGGTCGAATATTTTCAAAAAGCTCATCAAGCCGGACGAATAACCACCACCTGATAAATGCTCGCCAGAACCTCTAAGGTTAGAGAAATTTGAACCGGTACCGCTGCCATACTTAAAAATCCTGGCTTCACGCAGAGCTAAGTCAAATATACCGCCCTCGTTGATTAAATCATCGCTAACCGATTGAATAAAGCAAGCATGAGGCTGAGGTCTGGTATAAGCGTCTTGGCTAATAGAGAGCTCTTTTGTATCAGGGTCAATATAGTAATGACCTTGTTTATTACCGCTGATGCCATAAGCCCAAAACAGACCGGTATTAAACCATTGAGGTGAATTCGGAGCTACCATCTGGCTCAATAGCATATAAACTAATTCTTCATAGAAAGCAGAAGCATCTTCGTCTGTGTCGAAGTATTTATATTTTTTGCCCCAATCCTGCCAAGCTCCGGCTAAACGGTGGGCAACTTGTTTCATAGAGGTTTCTTGACCAAGCACTTGAGTACCGTCTTCGTTTAAAATAGGCGTTCCATCGGCATTGAACTGAGGGACTCCTGTCTTACGAAAGTATTTCTGGGCTAATATGTCAGTAGCAACTTGTGACCATTGCTTAGGAACTTCAATATTATGCTGTTCAAATACTACTGTACCATTTGGATTACGTAAAATTGAGCTGCGAAGTTCATACTCGAATTTATCGTAAACCGATTCCCCGGCTATTGTAAACCATCTACGAATTTTCATTTTTTACCTATATTAATTTAAGTGTAAAAACCTGATATTTTTTTATTAAATTTGTTTTCCAAATTTTATGGACAGCAATTTAAGAAAATTATGTAGTGTTTGGCAAATAAAGTTTTCCACAATAGATAAGCAAGAGCTTGAACTGTCCGTAAATACAAAGAAAAAAGTTTTCCACATTATTTTTGGCAATTTATAGGAACTAAAATGGCAGACACTTTGTTCAGTATAGATTTATCGATTTTTTATTTTATAAATCACAGCATTGCTAACCCTGTAATGGATTTCCTATTCCCAATAATCACAAACGGAAGGAATTGGTTACCCATCTATGCCATTACAATTATTCTATTGCTATGGAAGGGCGGTGCCAAAGGCAGAATATGTTCGCTACTATTGGTACTTGGTGTAATAATCTCTGACCAGACCAGTAGTCATTTTTTAAAAGAAATTTTCGAGAGAGACCGACCATTTAATTATTTATCTGATGTAAGAAAATTAGTTGGAGCCGGAGGTAAGTCGTTCCCCTCTTCTCACTCGGTAAATAATTTCTGTGCAGCATTTATCCTTTCGTTTTTCTATCGCAATAGGCAAGTAATCTTTTATTCAATAGCCGGTACTATAGCCTTTACGCGAGTTTATATAGGTGTTCACTATCCGTCTGATGTGCTGGCAGGTGCAATAATAGGATTAATATTAGGATATTTAATTATCAAAGCAAGTATTTATTTATCTAAAAGAATATTTAAGTACGATTTAGTTGCAAAATTGTAAGAAAATAGCTATTTTGTATTCTTAATATTAATATAAAACTTATGGGGTGATACTATGCGCATTTTTTACATTATTTTTGTGTTTTTAGCTCTAAGTTTGAATGCTTTAGCTCAGAGCAGCGGAACTGATTTCTGGTTTGCTGTGCCACATATTCAGAAAGCAGTTGGTGAAAGAGTGAGAACAAATGAAACTAATTCACCAATCGAACTGTGGATAACTACAGAGCAAGCAACAACGATTGATTTATTCGACGCTAATAATTCTTTAATACAAACCAAAAATATAGAAGCTAATTCGTCGGTATATATTTCGATTAACGATTCTTACTTAAATCAAACTGTCGAGACTGTTTCAAAAAACGCTTTACACTTAGTATCTACATCACCAATTAGTGTTACATTATATATATCATATCAAATATCCGGCGAAGCAATTACAATTCTCCCCACCGATATGCTCGGAAAAATGTATTATTCAATGAACTTATATCAAGATAAACTGAAATTCGCTGATAATACGGTTCAGGTTACTGTTCCCCAAATCTTAATAGTCGCTACAGAAAATACTACAGTTCAATTTAATCCGACTGTAAAAACTAAATCAGGGAGATTGCCCGGTAGTGTTTATAATGTCAATTTAAAAAAGGGCGAAATATATTTAATTGAGCCCGATACTAATAGTTTTTTAGTACATACTTGGGAGTCTGATCTAACTGGCACCTATATAAGTGCCGATAAACCAATAGCTGTTTTTTCCGGACATACAAAGGGTGCTTTTCCGCGTATGCCGGTCTCTAATTGGAATTACAAAACTGATTTTATGCGTTCTCCGTATATAGATCAGATGTTACCTATAGAAAGTGCCGGCAATGAATATATTTCAGTTCCTACAATTTTCCAAGGCAGAACTACAGGATACGGAACAATATCTGAAGATAAAGGTGATATCATCAGATTTTTAGCTATTGAAGATAATACTACTATTTTTCAAAATGATGAAGTAAACGGCGGTGTTACAAAATTGATTACTATCAATAAAGGACAAGATTATAAAATAATGGAGCAGACTGAACCCTCATATTACTATACAGATAAGAAAGTATTAGTTTGTCAATATTCAAAATCTTGGGTAAGAAACAATTCATATACTAATATCGGTGAGGGCATGATGCGAACCCTTATCCCAAATAGCTTATGGGTCAGCTCTACTTCTTTTAATTGTTCAAAGGGTACTGTATCGAGTTTTTTAAGTTTAATTTTTAAAACAAAGGATAAAAGCAAATTATATTTAGATGGAAAATCGATTTATCAAGATTTCAGCTCAAAAATAAAATCAATTAAAGGAACTTCATACTCATATTTGAGTACATCAATAAGTTCCGGTAATCATAATATAACGACTTCTAAAGGCGGGGTTCGCTTTTGTGCTTATTTCTACGGGAATTTCGACGGTAATATGGATGCTTTTGCTTATGGCTCATTTGCCGGTATTACAAATGATAAATCCTGTGATGATTCATTATTTGTTGAGCATCAGGTGGACTGCGATAAATATTTTATCCATTCCTCATCTTTCGATTTAGACCCTTATCAATCTTGCACTTCTATTAAAAATGTCAGAATTGATAAGACTACCTCAAAAAATGTAGAGCTTATTAATGACCCTTCACAGACAAATACTATAAGTGAGAATTTCCATATAGCGAAAATTATTGACAAATCTATCACTACGCATTTCGACGTAATTATCGAAACTTATAGCGGTATCAAAGATACTTTACAATTCGACTATATACCTGAATCAATCGTCAGCTGTGATCAGAGTTTAGTTGATTTCGGCATTCAGGCAAAAAATATTGAAAAAAGCAGATTTGTGGAAATTCAAAATACTACTCAAAATCAAATTGTAATAAAAAGACTATTTTTCAAGCATAACACTAACGAATTCAGCCTGAGTAATGTAGAAGGAATTTTTATTGAACCACTTGAAAATGTACAAATTGAAATTAAAGCTAAAATGCTAAATGATTCTCCGGGATATTTGATTGATACATTAGTTGCCGAATTTGACTGCCCTATTAATCAGTTATGCCAGGTAATAATCAATTCCGGCGAACCTATTATACAATCTTCTGATGTTTCCATAGATAACATTTCGCCTTTCTATCAGACCTATGAAGTACCGATTACTATCCAAAATTCAGGTCCCGTAGATGCTACAATTGATAATATAACATTTGATAATAATGTAAATTTCAGTTTTACCCAGAATTCGTTAGTGCCGGTTGTCATCCCAGCTAATAGTTCGCAGGAGTTTATCATAAACTATATGCCAAATAAAGAAGTCAACAAAACTCATAAAACTACAGCTTCAATAATTTGCTCTAATTCTACAGCAGCTAATGCAAATTTCAACATAGAATGTTCTACAAGTTACTTGATTTTTAGATTGAATAACTTTGATTGGGGCTTGCGAGGAATAACAGAAGATACTAATAAATATTCAGCTGATATTACGCTTTTAAATTGTTGTGATTCCGGCACTGTTAAAATCAAACAAATTTCTATTGAATCGGATACTCCAAATATTTTTACGATTGATAATAGTTCGTATGCATCTATTCTTAATACATTTATGGAAATTGATGACCAATATAGTCTGAAACTATATTTCTCACCCAAAGAAAAAATCCTTTACACCGGAATTCTTAAAATATTATTAGAGAAGTACAATACGCAAATAGAAGTAACATGTAATCTATCAGGAATGGGTATTACCCCAATTTCAGTATTAGAGAATAATCCGAGTAAATTATCGGTAAAACCAAATCCAAGTAGTGGAAATACAATTTTATCGTATCAATTAACTAAAGAATCAGATACTGAAATTAACATCTATGATATGTCTGGTAAACTTATTGAGAACATTTATAGGG
Source organism: uncultured bacterium (assembly GCA_942493235.1). Lineage (GTDB taxonomy): Bacteria > Bacteroidota > Ignavibacteria > Kapaibacteriales > UBA2268 > ENR-C587. The sequence goes on from OW818676.1 coordinate 3,672,959, forward strand.
GATATTCCGATGAAAAATATCATGAACTAAATATTTCAAATTTAGTATCTAAACTTTCTAACGGGACATATAATATTGTAATTCAATACGGAAAGATTGAAGATTCAATTAGATTTGTTGTAAGTAAATAAATAAGTACTAAAGTAACGATTTAATGATATGTTTGTTTTCTATACCCCACGCCGAAGCGTGGGGTTGATTATTAAATAGGATTTCTTCTTCATATACCCCACGCCGAAGCGTGGGGTTGATTATTATATGTTATATAATCAATATTATATCTTGAAAGTATAAATCAATATCAAATTATTAGGAGTATCATCATTTTTATTAGGCGTGGTAACAGTACCTCTGAATGTTTTAACAGAATTACCTCTCTGAATAATTCTTACTTCATAATTTTTCGGAACCGAACCACTGAAAGGATTTGCATAAACACTATATGTACCTTTAGGTATTGACTTTGTACTGAAAATATTCTCGGTAGCATATCCTTCACCGGTAGTCCAGTCTCGGTCAAGCTTTATACTACTGTCTTGATTGTTTTTGTTATACCAACAAACGTGTGAACCATTAGGACCAAATAAATGCAAGTCAATATCTGTTCCAGTTCCGTAACTATTAACCCAAGTAAGAGTAGCTTGGAATTCACCGGTACCAAAAGGTGTATCAGGATTAGGCCATTGAGGCGGTGTACCGGTTACCCAGTCGCCACCGGATAATTGAATATGAGTCCAGCCTGACCAATTAGCCCAGTCCCAGCTTTGAGTATTTGAAAACCCGCCCAAGTCCATACTAATTATATTACTATAATATTGAGTTTCTCCCGGTAGTGTAGAAAAAGTACCTCGTCTTATACGACTGATTTCCAATCCGTAGGTACCCTGAGGAATACCGCCTAAGCGAGTAACACTGGCGGGACCGCTTGCACTAGTATTACTTCCTGTACCGCCACTTGTGCCAACTATACCTGTGCCGGCATCTTCAGAATATTTAGGGGTAAAGCTGACTACCAATATCGTATAGTAATATTCCGAACCCGGGTGCTCCATAATGAAACCACCGGACTTGTGCAGTTCTTGTAATACCGGAGATTTCTTACCTATCGTATTTGTTTCTATAACAACTGCAAAATATCCTAATTCGAAAGTAGAAGCTCCCAACAGTTTATTATTAGCGTCAATGTCACAAATAGGAACTACAATCCAAGTACCATTTTTCTCATCTAATCTGAGAATTTTAACACCATCTAATGATGTTAAAGATTGAGCCGACAAATAAACGAAAAGTGGTGATGTAAATATAAATGATGAAGGACTGAATTTTACAATATCACCAACTAATTGATATTTAGAAGGTATCTGAATTGGAATATCACTTATGGTCAAGTCATATTCAATAGAGAATGATACTTCTCCAGAATTGCCCTCGGTATTATTCCCAATAGAACCTGCCGGAACAATTATCTTAGCTCCGCTCACAGCAGAGAGGGTTCCACCTGATAAATTACTGAATGTCTGGACTACGCCGGTGCCCAATACATCATTATCATTAGGATTTAACGATATATCATCGCCTTTGTCGCAAGCAATTAGCACTACTAATAATAGCATTAAAACTGATTTCAATATGTTTTTCATCTTTTTCCCCTTATAATGTTAAATTCTCTAATTCTGATTTTATTAAAATCTAAATAAATCAATACCGATTGTAAAATATAAACATGTATTTTTTACGTCAACAGGGTCAGAGCCATCGTTAACAGTAGTTAATCCATGGTAATAACGCATATCAATGTACATTGGTAAATTTCCTAAACCGAACTGACAGCCGGCGCCGATTACTATGCCGTAGTCAATCTTCTTTATATCATCAAAGACGTATGTTTTGCTTGAAGTTACCATTGCATTATTACTATTATAGGCTATATCAAAACCACCGTTAAAATAGAAGCAATTTGTTCTCTCTAATTGGTAGCGTAGCATAATGGGCAACTCTATATAATCGAGCTTAATGGTAACATCTTCACTGCCGATAGGACCTTTACCACCCTTTTGAGTATAAAGAAGCTCTGCCTGAAGTCCAAAATTTTCAGTTATATCATAAATCAAGAAACCTCCACCACTAAGCCCATAACGAAGTTTTGAATTTTCTTCTACTACATAGTCGCCGATAACTCTTGAAACGCTAAGCCCAGCCTTTAGTCCGGCTCTGAAGCTATAATTAGAATTAGTTCTCAAAATCGGTTCCGGATTAGTATATTCGGGCTCAGGCTTGGTGATTACAGGAGTAGTTCCGGGTCTTTCAAGTACTCGTTTATTATAGAATATCTGTAAATTTGATTTAAGTATCCACCCTTTGTTATTGTTAGTAGAGACATAGCACCAATTATCTTGGACATCTAACACAACTACTTCGACTCCCTTTGTAAGGGTTCTTAATACTTTTGAATCGGTATCTTTATTCTCATAAACTTTCGCATATTGAGACTCCACCTGAGCTTCATAAGCTTCGGCAAAAGTATTCTCTACTGCAAAAAGTAATAAAAACAAAGTAATCGAAAATGTAATTTTAAATTTCATAAATTTTTCCTTCTTGTTACTTATTCTGTTTACTTAATTCTTTCTGTTTACTTAATTCTCTCTGTTCACTTAATAATAGTGGATTTAGCATTTTTCTCATACTCATTTGTACGAAGTTTGTTAAGTCTGTCTAGAGCTTCACTTTTACAACCTCGATTAGTCGAACCGATACGAACTTCCCAAGTACCGTCTTTACGCGGAGTCCAAATTATCTGCTCGAATTTAATCTTTTCGTCTATTGAAATATTAGTCATAGTCGGGCTCGACACAACAAATGTCTGACACATACGAGTAAAATTAATCTCAGTAGGCTCATCGCTTTTTACTAATTGCAAAAAATATCCGCCATCTGTAGATTCAAACAAAAGAAAACTTTCTTCGGGGTCTATCCCTTCATAAATAAAATTCACTTCTTGCCCGGTTTTTACAAATTTCTTTTCTCCGTATTGAGTAAATGTAATAGTCGGGTTTTCTTTTGATACAAATTCTTCTCCGGTTATAGGTGTAGAGCCGTCTTCGGGAATAGAAACCGAGTTAGGTAACTTAACCAATACCTGTTCATTACTCCGGTTATTATTAGTCGAAGTACAAGAAATAGCAAATACAATAATTAAAATTGTGAAAATAATGCGCATATAAACTCCATGCAATATATAAACAATGACTATTAGCGTTAGTATTCAATAATATCGTTATGATTTACGTTCATTTTTACAAAATATTTTTATTAATCTGCCAATTTTTTAAAATCATGTTTAGTTTATTCTAATCCGTAAATTTCGATTAAATTTATTATAAGCCCCCAATGATTAACATAGGTATAATTCTATTTTTTTGATAATATAACAAGAATCTTGCATCTTGCAATTTTTATTGTGCAAGCTAATAAATGGCTCTTCGCTGTTTTGAGTTATTAGGGTGGCTGGGGGCTGGTTGTTAGGAATTAGGAATTTTCACGTCTCCGCACTATGCTCTGCGTAGTGTGGCTTTTCTTCCAACAGCGTAGAATGACGATTTGGAAATATTGTTAATTTTAAAAAACTTATTACTGAGTATTTATTTGATTTATCTTTCTTTTATAGATTGCAATATTCCGGTATTTACACAGCCTTAGCCATGTGTTGTTTTAAATAAGTATTATATAACTTATTTTTAAATATTAAAGTTAAGGAACTTCGCTATTTTAAGTGGGTTAGCAAATATTTGTTATTAGTATAAAGAAAATCCTTATATATCAAACATTGATTTTTGATATTTTATTGGATAAATATCTTTGATTTTAAATTTTAACTCCGTCAGGAGTTAAACATCGGTAACATAATGAAATACACCAACACCACTCTCTTGTTTTAACAACAAAATGGGAGATAGAGTGTGGGGACTAAGCAATTTTTTTATTACCGATGTTCAACAGCTAACGCTGTTGTAAGAAAGATTTCTTTATTTGCTTACCCACTCATAATAGCGAAGAATCAAAGTTAATTTAATTTGTGAATTTTATTAGAATTATTTTCAGCATCTTTCTTTTTATTTGGCTTATCATCAAAGAGTTCATCATCTCCGACATCTTCATCATCGTCCCATTCTTCATCATCGTCCCAGTCTTCATCATCATCCCAATCTTCGTCATCATCCCAGTCTTCATCATCATCGAAATCTTCGTCAAGTAAATCTTCATAATCGGTTGCATCAATGGTTATATTGATTTTATTTTTCGTACGATTAATATCAATATCGTCAATAACGAAACCGGCATCGTCAAATTCGGAAACTTTATAATCGGTAATTTCTTTAATTGTTTTAGACATCATAACTAAAAACTCTTTTGGGACACCAATGGAGTCTTCATCTAAACCTTGCTTCATAACTTCATCAAAAGTCATATCATTCTGAAGCATTAACTCTCCCATATTCCAGCTAATAACGCCTAAGTATATTGAAGCATTAATTGATTCTTTAGGGTCATCAGCAGTAATCGCATCAATCATAGGTTTAAGAAAGTTCAAGAATATTCTTGCTTCTTCGGTGTGATTTACACTTACATTACGATAGATAAATGGATCTTCTGCTTCAGGTAATTTGTTAATATTTTTCTTTGCCATAAATGCCTCAGTTAAATTTGATATAACTACTAATATTATATTTTATTTTAGTTTTTTTTAGAAATTTTCAATATTTATGTTATATTTATACTTATTGGCGTTATAATTTGTATAGATTTTTAAAACTATCAAGAAAGACTTGATTAATGCTAACAGAATAATTTAGGGTCTTCCCTATTTTAAGTGAGTTAGCAAATATTTGTTATTTGTATAAAGAAAATCTTTAGATATCAAATATTGATGATTTATATATTCTTTGATAAAGATCTTTGATGTTAAATCTTAACTCTTTTAGAAGTTAAGTATCTGAGTGTAACGAAGAATCCAGAAATATCAGCATTTAGCTTTATCTGGATTCTTCACTTCGTTCAGAATGTCAAATTATCAGCTAATTTGATGAATTTTCAAAGAAATAACCTTGCACACATTTAAAAATAAGGATTCCATACGGAATCCCTATTTTTAATATTATATAATAGATTATCTTAAAAAATTATTTTTTACATTCTATGATTTCGAATTGACGCATACTTTCATCTTGAGCAGAGGTTATTATATTAACAATATAAGTTGAATGTTTGTCTAATATTCCGTTTGCTTTCTCTGCCCATTCGACTAATTTAATGGTATCGACATTAAAAATAATCTCCGAGAAACCAATATTTTCAAGCTCTTCGATAGATTTCATTCTGTATAAGTCAAAATGATTAAGCACTATCTCGTTGCCGTTGAGAGTACCGTAATAATTATTCATTATAGTGAATGTGGGGCTTGTAACTATATCCGAAATATCGAAATAATCACAAATCCCCTTGATAAATTCGGTTTTGCCACTGCCGAGCTCACCATAGAGCGAGATTATATCTCCGGCTTTAAGCTTTGCGGCAAAAGCCACACCAAGCTCTAAAGTATCTTGTTCGCTATGCGATATATGTATTTCTTTTTTCATATATACAAATATACAAAAAAGAAATCAAAATAAAAACTATCTCGGCTCAAGCTCGATTACCGGCACAATCATTTCTTCTAAAGAGATGCCTCCATGCTGGAAACTGTCGCGATATTTAGTCATATATTGATGGAAATCTGTCGGATAGACAAAGTAATAGTCTTCCTTGGCAATAATATTATTAACGGTAATTCCCATCTTTGGTAACCTAAAATCTTCGGGGTCTTTGACTTGCATAGCATTTCTCTCTTCTGCTTTTACATTTTTACCGAATTTATAACGCAGGCAGGTAGTAGTCTCTCTATCACCGATTACTTTAACTCCACGCATACAGCGAATAGAGCCGTGGTCTGTAGTGATAACGATTTTCGCATTTTTAACCTGAGAGATCATCTTTAACATTTTAAAAAGACTCGAGTGCATAAACCAAGAGTGTGTCAGCGAACGGTAAGCACTTTCGTCAGGAGCAATTTCTTTAAGTATTGCATAGTCTGAACGTGAATGAGCTATCATATCCATCGCATTTATAACAATGGAAGTTAGATGCTTTTTAGTATATTTCATGATATCGCCTTCGATTTTTTTACCAAAATCGGTATCATGAATTTTGATATAATTAGATGGGTCTTTCAGCTTAATATGCTTTCTCTTTAACTGTTCATCAAGCAATTCTTTTTCAAAAGCGTTCTGTTTGTGTTCTTCCGAATTTAATTCGCTAACCCAATACTGAGGATATTGCTTTTTAATATCGGCAGGGAATAATCCTGCGAATATACTATTACGGCAGTAAGGAGTAGCCGTCGGCAAAATCGCACTGTAATAATCTTTTTTGAAATTATAGTATGGTCGTAGCAACTCTTCCATAATTAGCCATTGGTCAAGACGCATACAGTCAACTACGAAAAAGAAAACAGGATCGCCCGACTTCAGATGGGGCAATAAGTATTTATCGACCACAGAGTCCGAGAAAACGGGTGTATCGTCATCTTCGGTATTATTAATCCAGTCGATATAATTACTTTCAACAAATTTAGAGAAAGCGGCATTGCATTCACGCCATTGGTCTTGTAAAGTCTGGTTAAATCCTAATTGCGGATAGCGGTCAATTTCCATAGACCAGTTAACGAGTTTGGTGTAAATATCTTTCCAGTCGCTCCACTGAAGCCTGTCATATAGCCTGCGTGTAATTTCATTAAATCCAATCAGATAGTCCTGAGTAAGCTTATCCTGCTCAATACGTTTAGTTTCCAGATGCTTTTTGCAGGCGGCAATTATCTGAGCCGGATTGACCGGTTTAGTCAGGTAATCGTCAATTTTTTTACCGATAGCTTCCTCCATAATTGCTTCGGCTTCATTTTTTGTAACCATCACTACCGGAGTAGCGGGGTCAATTTCTTTTATATATGGCAGAGCTTCAAGCCCGGTCATACCGATCATAGTTTCATCTAAGAAAATAAGGTCATAATGTGTTCTACGCACTAATTCAATTGCATCTTCGGCATTAGAAGCTTTATCAACCATATATCCGCGTTGTTCTAAAAGCATGATGTGTGGTTTTAATAATTCTATCTCGTCGTCTATCCATAGAATTTTACCTTTTGCGTTATCCATAATTCTTTCTCCGTACTAAGTAAATAAAACAATAAAATAATGCGTAAAAAAACTTTTTATGAAAGTACCTCTTTTATTTTTTTAATTCTAAACTATCATTTAACTTTTTAAAAAGACTTAACAAAATATTCGTGCCTTTTATTTGTTATAAAAACACCATCTAAAATTGCAATTTTTACAGCATTAACATTTTTTGTCTTAACTAATGTCATTGCATCATTAAATTGTGCATTTTGATGACCACCGAATCAAGTATTGCATCTTCAGTCAGTCCATTGATTCATACGTATTTCTAAATTATTATAAAATAACTTCCAATATAAAAAAACATACCTCTACATCAAGAATTTCTTGTTATTTATAAATGCATATTTAAAAATGTAGCAATTTATCAATAATTCTCTTTATAGAAATATGTTTTTAAAATCTATACTATTACTCAGTACTAATACTATGAAGTAAAAGTATAAATTTTATTTTATAACCGAATGACCCAATATGGATTTTTCGAATTCATATTTGCCATACAATGCTGCACCGATAATTCCGGTATCTTTAACAAAGTGAGAATGCCTTATCTCTAACCTGTCGGCAACAGTCGGCAAAGCTCTCTCCTTAATAGTCTGATAAGCAGTCTTAAACATAATAGAATGAGACTGAGCCAATCCGCCACCAAGAATAACTAACGGTATATCGAGCAAATTAAGAGCAGAAGCCAGCCCAATACCGAGCATTCTACCGGCAACTTTAAATATCTTAGTTCCTGCTTTATCGCCCTTGGTAACTGCCATCGAAATAAAGTACGGGTCTAGCTTTTCATAAGTATGCATAATTGAATTAGGATACTTACGAATTACTTCTTTTGCCTGTTCGGCAATTTTATTTTTCCCGATATATTCTTCCAATATAGCAGTTCTATATGGTTTTTCCTGATCTTTAATCGGAACATTACAGTCCATAATTAAATGCCCTAAATCACCGGCACCGCCGGTTACGCCCTTTATGATTTTTCTATCGTAAACAAAAGCAGCACTAACGCCAGTGCCTAAGCTTACATAGAAAAAGTCATTTTCGTCTCTGCAGCATCCGATTAACATCTCGGCTAAAGCAGCAATATTCGCGTCATTATCCAAATATACGGGTATATCGTAAATCTTTTTAAGATATTTCGCAACATCTACATTATACCACCCCGGAAGATTTGGAGCTATTTTTACAATGCCATTTCTGTCAACGACCCCGCCTATACCTATGCCAATGGTCTCAACATCGGGATAATGTTTTAATGCACGTCCTATAATATTAGATATTGAACGCAATACTCCGTCGCGTCCCTTCTGTGCATTTGTTGGGATTGTGTGCTGATAAACTAAATTATCGCCGTCATCAATTATACCGCATTTAAGATTGGTGCCACCTACATCTATGCCTAAATACATTTTTTATCCCTTCTTTTTCCTCAAAAATTTCATTTTATTAAATCAATATTTGATTTATTGAATCAATAAAGTTATATTGTAAATCCGTAAAAATACGAAAATTATTTTTGATAAAAAACAAAGTTGGTTATATTTTTTTAAAAAGAGGTCATTTATGGCAGAAAAAGTTTTAAACAAGTTCTTGCGATATGTGAAAATCGACACACAGTCTGATGATTCCATAGATGCAACACCAAGTACACAGAAACAATTTGATTTGGCTAATCTTTTAGTTAAAGAACTGAAAGAAATAGGAATTACCGATGCTCACGTTGATGAATTTTGCTATGTTTATGGCACAATTCCTTCCAATTTAAAGCCTGAGCACAGTGCTTTCGGCAAAGTTCCGACTATAGCCCTATTGGCACACGTGGATACTTCGCCGGACGTTAGCGGAGCAAATGTAAAACCGCAAATTATCGAAAATTATCAGGGCGGTGATTTAGTTTTACCGGGTAATACTGCAATTGTTATCCGCGAAGACGAGAATCCTAAATTAAAACTCAGCATAGGGCACACTATTGTTACTACTGACGGCACTACACTACTCGGAGCAGATGATAAAGCCGGAATTGCTGCTATTATTACAGCCGCCGAATATATAATTACTCATAATGAAATCATTCACGGAGATATTCGCGTCTGCTTTACTCCTGATGAAGAAATCGGAATGGGGACTCGCAAAATTGATTTAAAAAAATTAGCCGCTCAATATGCTTATACAGTTGACGGAGAATATCCCGGCGAACTAAATAAAGAAACCTTCAGTGCTAATGCCGCTACAATTACTGTTCACGGCAGAGACATTCACCCGGGTTCGGCAAAAGACATTATGGTTAACTCTATCAGAGTAATGTCAGACATTATAGGAATGCTTCCTAAATATATGTCTCCCGAAACTACTGACAAATATCAACCATATATTCACCCGCACCATTTCGAAGGCAGCATCTCTAAAACTACTGTTAAATTCTTGCTCCGTACCTTTAATACTCCCGAATTAGCTGACCAAAAAATTATTCTCGAAGATATTATTAAAGTAGCTCAGATAATGAATCCTAAAGCTAAAATCGAATTAGAAATTAAAGAACAATACAAAAATATGGGCGATTATTTAGATAAAGACCCAATAGTTACTCAATGTATGTGGGAAGCCGCCCTTAAAGCAGGCGTTACTCCGTTCTGGGAACCGATTCGTGGCGGAACTGACGGCTCGAGGCTCACTGAAATGGGGCTACCATGCCCAAATTTATACGCAGGCGGGCAGAACTTCCATAGTCCGAACGAATGGATTTCGATTAACGCTCTCGAACAGACTGTTCAGACTATTATTGAATTAGCTCAAGTATGGGTAGAGAAATACAAATAATTATTATATAATTTTATAATTGGTGATTAATGGAACAAGATTCAAATATTAAAAGTAATCTACCGGAAAATGCTTATCGAGAGCTTAAACAGGGAGAAGAATACCTCCCCGTGATGCCGGCAAGCTCAAATTTTCCGGAATTAACTTCATATTCTTTATTTATGGGTCTCCTGATGGCAGTAATTTTCTCTGCAGCAGCCGCTTATTCCGGTCTTAAAATCGGTCAAGTATTCGAGGCAGCAATTCCTATTTCGATTATTGCTGTAGGTGTATCTACCGCGTTAAAGAAAAAAAACGCATTAGGACAGAATATTATCATTCAGTCTATTGGTTCAAGCTCTGGAGTAATAGTAGCAGGTGCTATTTTTACAATACCCGGCTTATATATTTTACAAGCTAAATATCCGGAAATACAAGTAGATTTCTTCCAGATATTTATGTCTTCAATGCTCGGTGGATTTTTGGGAATTATTTTCTTAATTCCTTTCCGTAAATATTTTGTTAAAGATATGCACGGTAAATTTCCATTTCCAGAAGCTACTGCCACAACCGAAATTTTAATTACCGGTGAAAAAGGTGGCAAGCAAGCTGGTATTTTAGTAACCAGCGGATTAATTGGTGGTATATTTGAGTTTCTATTCTCTTCCGTAAAACTTTGGGGAGAGACAGTTACTTCACGTATAGTCCCTGCAGGTCAAGCTTTAGCAGATAATGCAAAAATTGTTTTAAAAATGAGTATTAGCCCCTTAGTATTCAGTTTCGGATATTTAGTCGGTCTAAAATTCTCTTTGATTATTACGGTTGGCTCATTATTATCTTGGTTTGTATTTATTCCTTTAATGAATCAAATCGGCGAAATTGCAGTTATTGGCGGAGGGATTAATCCTTTCTTTTCAATGAGTGCCGAAGAAATATTCAAATTATATGTTCGCCCGATTGGTATCGGTGCTATTGCTATGGCTGGCATTATCGGTATTATCAAATCTTCATCTGTTATAGGCTCTGCTTTTAAACTTGCAGTAAACGGCATTTTCGGTGGCAAATCATCAGAGGAAGTAGCCGTAGAGCGTACTCAAAAAGATATTAAAATGTCATTTTTACTTATGATTGGCTTTTTAGTAGTCGCTTGTACTTTCGCTTTCTTGATTCTCGGCGTTCATGTTACTGTTACTCAAGCATTAGTAGCATTAGCAACAATACTTATAATCTCTTTCTTATTTACTACTGTAGCAGCTAATGCTATCGCGATAGTAGGCTCTAACCCAGTTTCCGGTATGACACTTATGACATTAATCCTGTCTTCTATCATATTAGTTGCCGTAGGTCTAACAGGTCCAATGGGAATGGTAAGCTCACTTGTTATCGGCGGTATAGTATGTACCGCTTTATCAATGGCAGGTGGCTTCATTACGGATTTAAAAGTCGGCTATTGGCTTGGTACTACACCTATGAAGCAACAGCAATGGAAATTCTTAGGTACAGTACTATCATCTGCTACCGTTGGATTAGTTATCTATGTGTTAGCTCAAGCTTACGGATTTGTTCAGACTCCGCTAACTCCTGACCCATTGGTAGCTCCTCAGGCAAACGCAATGGCGGCAGTAATCGAACCATTGATGTTGCCCGGAGCAAAAGTATATTGGATGCTTTATGCTATCGGAGCTATCATTTCATTACTTATGAATTGGCTTGGAATTTCACCTCTTGCATTTGCACTGGGTATGTTCATTCCTCTTGATTTGAACACTCCTCTCGTAGTCGGCGGTTTATTAGCTCACTACTTAGGCAAAAGCAAAAAAGGCGAAGCAGTTGCAAATGCACGCTCTCAGAGAGGTACACTGATAGCATCTGGTTTCATTGCCGGAGCGGCTTTATTTGGCGTAGTAGGAGCATTTTTGCTCTTCTTCGGCGTTAAAATTGATTCAAAGTTATGGGCTCCGCTTAAAGAAGGTGGTTTAGCAGCTCAATGGTGGCCTAACCTCAATCCTGAAATTATGTCTCAATGGGTAGCTTTAATTGCATTTATTGTAGTATTAGCCTACTTTATTTGGGACTCTCGTAGAGCAAAAGTAGAAGATTAATTCTTCTAATAATGCTTTAGTTCTTATAAAATCCCTTCCCTTTCGGAGGGGATTTTTTTTGGGGATAAATAACAAATACTGATGGTTCATAAGCATATAATAAGTCTGTTGCAAAACTATATAGTTTTCAATACCTATTTATATAACCCTACGGTTAACCTCAGGGTTGATAAGCACTTAGAAGTTTAATAATCTCAGGAAAATTAACAGCAAATAAATATTTTGGACTTTTGCAATAGGCATATAATATCATTTCTTTCATAAAATAATATCTCAATATTACACTTATGCAATTGTACAAACATAATCATAATATATCACGATTTAGGTAAAATATTAACAAAATAACAATATTAATTACTATAAATTAAAATATGTTTGGAATTATTAGAAATAATTTGTATCTTTGAACTTGAATTTAAATTATTTAAAACTGTTTTAGCTGAAATTATCAAATTTTGATTATCTGATAGGCAATTGTATGAAATATATATGCTTTGCACTTTTTATATTATTTAGTTATTCGGCATTAGCTCAAACTATTGTCATCAACGAAATAATGTCTTCTAATCAGTCTTCTATCAAAGACGAAGATAGCGACGAAAGTGACTGGATTGAAATTTATAACAATACCGACCATTCAATTAATTTAAACACTTATTACCTTTCTGATGATGAAGATAATATTTTCAAATGGGCTTTTCCGGATACAATTATCTGCTCGAAAGGATTTATATTAGTTTTTGCATCTGGAAAAAATAAAAATATTAGTGGTAGAGAGCTTCATACTAATTTTAGTATAAAAGCCGAAGGCGAAGAATTGGTTTTATCTAATAACGGAATAATAATTCACTCTCTGCCCGCGGTAATGCTTAAAGAGAATACAAGCTATGGTTTTCAGGCAGATGCTAGTTCGGCTTATGTATGTTTTCATAATCCAACTCCGGGAAAATCAAATTGTTTATCAGTACCTTACTGTGAGTTAATTTTTAGTACTAAGGGAGGAATTTATGATGAAAGTTTTACCCTTACTATTAGCAATCCTTATCCAAACACTCAAATACGATATACCATAGACGGAAACAGCCCTACTTTTAATTCATTAGCTTATGCTGAAGCATTTGAAATCAATAACAGTTTATGTACTAAAGCAAATATTAATCAAAAGCAAATGTCGCCGGACGAATTCTATAATCCACCGGATACAAACGACGTTAAAAAAGCAATTGTTATCCGTGCAGCTGCTTTTGACAACTTAGGTAACCAAGTTTCAGAGGTATTTACTAATAGCTATTTTATTCAAAAATTAGGTATAGAGCACCACCTACCCATAATTTCTATTTGTGCCGAAAATAAAGATTTATTTGACTACTATACAGGGATATTTGTTCCGGGAGTAAATTGGTATAATTACAATCCTTACTGGTCAGGTAACTACTTTCAGCGAACAATAGAGTGGGAGAAGAAAATCTCGGTTGAATTTTATGAAAATCCTTCTAATTTAGGTTTTAAGCAAACTGCAGGTCTTAGAACTCATGGCGGAAATTGCAGAAGAAATCCTCAAAAAGGACTAAGTCTCTTTGCCAGAGCCGAGTATGGCACATCAAAGTTTAATTATGCCACATTCCCAAATAAATCTATCGCATCTTATAAAAGATTAGTATTAAAGCCAATATCTTCTTCATGGACACAATCAGGAATAGAAGATTATTTATCTAATAAATCGGTGATAAATACTGAAATTGATTACTCATCTGTCAGACCGGTTATTATGTATTTAAATGGTGAATACTGGGGAATATATTTTTTACAAGAAAAAATCGATGAGCATTATATTGAAGAAAACTATAATATTGATAATGAAAATGTTGAAATTGTCGAAACTTGGAGCACTAATGGTCCATTAGATACCTGCATAAATTTCAACGAACTATATAGTTTTGTTGAAAATAATGATTTGTCTGATGCATCAAATTACGAAACTATCGGCAATTGGATAGACATTGATAATTTTATTGATTTTCAGATATTTGAAATATTTATTGCTAATTATGACTGGCCACAAGGTAATTTTAAAATATGGAGAGAAAAGCATAACGGCTCAAAATGGAGATGGATTTTCTTTGACGGAGATGCGGGATTTTCGGATTATAAAAAGAACAGTTTCAATCATGCGTTGGATTCCATTAGTATAGGCTGGCCCACTAATGCCCGAGCTACTTTATTTTTTCGCAAACTAATGGCAAATTCCGAATTTAGCTTTAAATTTTTCAACCGAATGGAATATCTTATTAATTATCAATTTAATTCTATCAATACAAAAGCAATTTATAATTGTATCAGGGACGATATTTCAAATGAAATCAAAAACCAAATACTTAGATACCATTACCCGAATAGCTATGAAAGCTGGCAAAGTTCTTTGTCAATCTGTGATACATTTATTAGTATTCGACCATGTAAAATAATGAAAATGGCACAAGAAACTTTTAACAAATCAATTTTTATAAACGAATGCTTCTATGATGGCAATATTTCTGAATTATCTGTCTTTCCGAATCCGAATAATGGAAATTTTAATTTTAGCTTTACTTCTACCACCGATAACTATATAAATATTGAATTAATTGATATTTCAGGTAAAATCCTGGCTACGGATAAAAAGCTTTTATTCGAAGGAGAAAATACAATTCCCATCAATGAAACTAATTTGCCAATTGGTCCTTTGTTTATAAGATTGAATAGCCGAAATCAGACATTTACAACTAAAATCCTATGTTATCCATAGATTTATAAATAATATAATATTCAATTTGAAATAATAAATTTGACTTATACCTGTGGATTTAGAGGCTGTGTAAAAACTGCCACAAGACGGCAAATATTATTCCCAGCACCATTCAAGTGGCTGACTTAAAAATTGTCATTCTGAACGAAGTGAAGAATCCAGATAATGCTAACTTGTTGATAACTCTGGATTCTTCGTTACACTCAGAATGACGATTTTGAAATGTTTTTACTTTTTAGACAGCTTCTATAATGGAGATGTTGATAAGTACTATGCATGTATTTGTGTAGAATAATAGTATTTACACAGCCTCTTTAACTGTTGGGAGTGGCATGAATTTTAATGTCTGATTTGATATATAAGATTTAATTACACAAGCCCCTAAGAGCTTGTGTAATTAAATGGATTATTTTATTTAATAAATCTTTTAAATACTTCAAAGCCGGGATATTCGGCATCTTCGAATAATTCGTCTTCGATACGTAATAATTGATTATATTTAGCGACTCTGTCTGTACGGCAAAGTGAACCTGTTTTGATTTGTCCGGAGTTTACCGCAACAGCTATGTCCGCAATTGTAGTATCTTCGGTTTCACCGCTACGATGAGAAATAACAGTAGAATAAGCATTTCTGTGAGCTAATTCAATTGCTTCGAAAGTCTCGGTTAAAGTACCGATTTGGTTAACTTTTACTAAAATTGAATTTGCAACTTTATCTTCAATACCTTTAGCAAGAATTTCAGGATTAGTAACAAATACATCATCGCCTACTAATTGAACTTTATTACCTAAAGTAGCAGTTAGTTTCTGCCATCCTGTCCAGTCGTGTTCGCCAAGACCGTCTTCGATAGAGATGATAGGATATTTATTGCATAGAGTAACATACCAGTCAATCATTTCGTCAGATGTTAATAATTTACCCGATGACTTAAACATTTTATATTTGCTATCTTCCCACATTTCACTGGCAGCAACGTCAACGCCAAGCAACACATCTTCTCCCGGTTTGTATCCGGCTTTTTCGATAGCTGATAGAATTACATCAAAAGCTTCTTCATTAGATTTAAGTGATGGGGCGAATCCGCCTTCATCACCAACTGAAGTAGAATATTTCTTATCGCCTAATACTTTTTTCAAGTTATGGAATACTTCGGCACCCATTCTTAAAGCTTCTTTGAAAGTAGGTGCACCGGCAGGAATAATCATAAATTCTTGAATATCTACAGTATTATCTGCATGTTTGCCACCATTTAAGATGTTCATCATCGGAACAGGCAATTTACGAGCAAAAGAACCACCAAGATATTTATATAGTGGAAGACCGTAATAATCAGCGGCTGCTTTAGCACAAGCCATAGACACGCCCAATATAGCGTTAGCTCCTAAGTTTGTTTTATTCTTAGTGCCATCTAATTCGCAAAGTACTTTGTCTATCTGTATTTGCTCGGTAGCATCAAGCCCTTCAAGAGCTTCATTGATAGTTTCATTAACATTATCAACAGCTTTTTGAACGCCTTTGCCCATATACCTGTCTTTATCGCCGTCGCGAAGTTCACAAGCTTCTTTTTCACCGGTGCTGGCTCCTGATGGAACTGCTGCTAAACCGACAGTACCGTCTTCAAGAACTACTTCTACTTCAACCGTAGGATTGCCGCGAGAATCAAGTATCTCTCTTGCATATACATCAACTATTGTTGAACTCATAATTTCTCCGTTATAATAAAATGAAACAAATAATCTATGTTTACTATCTACAAAAATAACAAATTATTTCCTATTTGACAGATAATATTTTTTTGCTACTGCATAAGTACTATAAGCCTATTGCAAAACTATGTAATTTTCATTTCCCATTTATTTAAGAGCCTTTCTAAAAAGATGTCATTCTGAACGAATTGAAGAATCCAGATAAAGCTAATTATTGATAACTGTGGTTTTTTCGTTACACTCAGAATGATAATTTGGCAATATTAAAATTGATAAGACAACCTCTGATTAAGGTGTGTATGCTTTTGCTAATTTCTACGCTGTAGCGTTAGGTTAATTAATGTGTGATTTATCAATTGCTATTGTTACTGATGATATGTCCGATTTAATATTGGAAATAATATAATATGGTTGATACTAAAAATGCCGAATTTTTATTTCGGCATTTTAAGTAAAAATATTTTCGAGGTTCACTATTTAGCGGGGACTGTTGTACCGGGTTGTTTACTATTTAACAATCTAACTAATGACCTTTCATTTATATTAAACCACACATTCGGGTTAAATTCATCAACTCTTTTTTTGAATCCTGCACAAATAGCAGCGGCAATAAAAGCACCATTAGAAACTTTTGCTCCTGAGTACTCTTCTGCATGCTGTTTATAAGAATATGATGTATGCTTTGGATTGATTTTAGTCAATTTCTCTAATTGAACACAAAATTTATAAGCTCTTTCGAATTCATCTACTGCTTTAAATAGTTGGTCCCTCAATTCCTTACGTCTTGATTCGATTTCCTCTGTTTTGCTCTCTCTGAAGAGTTTCAATTCATCTGGTACACCCCAGCCAAAATATGTTAACTTAGGGTGTTTGTAAAGTACTTGTTTAAATTTTTCTTCCATCACCGTTCCTGAATTAATTGAACGTTTATTTATTTATTATTTATTTTCTTTAATTTCTTTACTGAAAGTACACTTTGCAACTTTAAGGAATACAAAAATACGAAATATTTTGGAGATAACCTCGAAATTTTTTTCACAATATTTATCTATACTAATACCAAAATGAATAAATATTAGATTGTGCAAAATTATTATATCAGTTACTAATTGAAATAATATAATGTCATCATATTGCACTGTTGAAGAGTCTAATGATTATATTTTTATTTTTGAATCACAATACTTGAATTTAATTCAAGTATAGAAAAATTTGCTTGATATTATAATAATTTAATCTGCATAATCATCTCTACTATATCTTTTAATTATATATATTTAGCTCATATAGAGCAGTCTATTTACTGAAATTTCATTTAAAATAAAAAATAAAATTTGTGAAAAGGGAAAAAATTTTCTTATTTTAGAAGATATTTTAGAATATATATAAATTTGAATAAGTAATTAGTTAAAATATTACAAAGAAAATATGTCTTTTATTAATGCACTCATAGAAACTCAAGAGTTTGCAACTTTACCACCTGTTGCTGCTCGTGTATTGAAATTATTGGAAGATGACAATATTGATGTCCGCGATATAGCCGGAATCATCGAAAATGATGCGTCATTAACACTTAAATTATTAAGAGTTGCCAATTCTCCGCTATATGCGACCAGAACCGAGATTACTTCAATACAGCAAGCGATAATTACTCTAGGTCTTAACAGGCTTACTAATATTGTACTGGGAGTATCCATATTTTCTAGATTTTTAATGAGTTCTCAGAAGAATGCTGCAGCAATTATGGAGAAATTCTGGTGGCATGCTTCTTGTACCGGAATTATCGCTAAATCACTTTCTACAAAAATCAAAAAATTCTTTAAAGAAAGTGAATTTATAGGCGGATTATTACACGACATCGGCAAATTGGCAATGGTACAGTTCGACCCATCAAAATATTTGCAGGTTATTTCTTTAACTGAAGAAAAGCGTATCTTTGATATAGAAGCAGAATATGAAGTTTTCGGCGTTAATCACTTAGAAGTTGGTCAGCATATTGCCAAATTATGGAAATTGCCGGAGGATCTGACTAAAATTATTGGTAGCCACAATTTTCCGGAGCAATTATCTTCTGCTCGTGAGTTAGTTGCAATTGTCCGATTCGCTGATATTTTGTGCGAAATGTGGGGAGCCGGTATTTACGAAGGTTTCACTGCTGTTGAATTAGTCGAGACTGAGCCTTGGAAAATATTATGTGAAAGCTATCCCGAACTAAAAGGGCTTGATATTGAAATTTTCACTTTTGAATTAGAGGAAGAGTTCAAAAAAAGTGCTCAATTCCTGAATTTAATCGTTAGTGATAAATAAATCTTTTCAAATTTAAAAAACCGCTTTCATTTTTTGATAGCGGTTTTTTTATGATTTTTTTATAGTAAGATAGCTCCAAAAGGGGTAAATTTACATTTTTCTTCCATTCAAAAAAGCGAAACCACCTTATTATATCATTCTCTATATGAAATTGCACATGTCAAATATCGCCGTACGCATGGCTAAATCCACACTATAAATTCTATGATTCAACTCAATGCTTTAGAGGCTGTGTAAATACTATAATCTATGGCAATGTCCGAATTTATTATTAACCTACTCCACATTCAACCCAACGCTAAAGAGCCTGTGTAATAATTCAAATTTTTAAAATTCAAGAGCTTGTATAAAAAGTAATAATATTTCCAAATCGTCATTCTGAGTGTAACGAAGAATCCAGAATTATCGACATTTAGCTTTATCTGGATTCTTCACTTCGTTCAGAATGACAAATTTTAGAGAGTCGCATTGGGTGGGGTTTAAAAAGATTTCCAGAACCCCACGCTGAAGCATGGGGTTGATTTTTGCTTTTTCAATTTCTAATTCACTTTTCCCAGTCCCCAGCTACCAAGCACCAGCCACCAGCCACCAGCCCCAATCCCCAATCCCCTATCCCCTTAATATTATTGAATAAAATCATTTTCAGACAAAATAATCTTAAATAAATTAGATATTCTCTTGTATAAATAAAATATTTTCTTTAAATTACAAAGCGTAGTTTTAATTTTAGGATTTTTTATGAAAAAAAGATATGTTATAGCTTTCCTTGCCGGACTTGTATTCCTAATCATTGCGGTTTTTGCAATGAATTTGAATAAAGTAGAGTATGCAAATTTTGATGAAGCCAAAATAAATAATAAATATTTACAAATTATCGGTAAGCCGGTCAAGGACAGTTTGCCACAGTCAACAAATTCACTTGAATTCATTTTCTACTTAACCGATAAAAAGGGAAAAACTGAATTAGTAAAGTATTATGGTCCCAAGCCAATGAATTTTGACCTTGCCGAATATGTTGTAATCAAGGGCAAATACGAGAATAATATATTTTTGGCTAAGGAAATACTTACTAAATGCCCTTCAAAATATGAAAACCAAATTGAAAATCAGAAAAACAAGGTAAAGAAAAATGTTTGAAAATATAATACTTAATATAGGCTTTGTATTCTCGGCTATCACATTGCTTTTTTATATATTATCTATAAAAAAGCCTGAGTATGCACCCAAAGCAAGAATCATATATTACACCACAAGTGGTTTTGTAATCATAAGCTCCATCTTATTGATGGCAAATATTATAGCACATAATTTTCAAATTGCTTACATTTACGAGTACTCGTCAAAGGATTTACCGGCTTATTTATTAATATCCTCATTCTTTGCCGGACAGGAGGGTTCTTTTCTACTATGGGCATTAATGCTGACAATTATCGGTATTCCGTTGATTAGAAGCTCAAGCAAAAACGAACTTGAACCTCAAGTGATGGCTGTATTCACTGCTTCTTTGTTTTTTTTCTTATTACTATTGATTATCAAGTCCCCTTTTGTATATATATGGGATAAATATCCGGCAGATTTTACTTATGGGATGCTACCTAATGACGGACGTAGCCTAAATCCTATATTAGAAAATTTCTGGCTAGCCATTCATCCTCCTTTTTTATTTGCTGGATACGCACTACTTAGCGTACCATTTTCTTATATTCTCGGAGCAAAAATTAAAGGAAGCAATGAAGCAGAATATTTACATTCACGAATTTGGCTTCTTGTTTCTTCCGCAGTTCTCGGAGCGGGATTAATTCTCGGAGGTTTCTGGGCTTATGAGACTCTGGGCTGGGGCGGCTGGTGGGGCTGGGACCCTGTAGAGAATTCTTCGCTTATACCATGGTTATTATCCGTAGCACTGATTCATACCTTTATTATTCAGAGGAAAACAGGCTCTTTTGCAAATGCTAATTATGCACTTTCGGCTATAGCGTACTTCTTTGTGATTTACTCTACATTTTTGACTCGTAGCGGTATCATTCAAAATTCACAGCATTCGTTCACCAATACCAGCTCAGGAATTTATTATATATTACTTGTAGGAATGACCATTATTCTGGCTGTACCTTTAATAATTTACTTTGCCAAACGACCGAAAATAAAATCAAATATGGATAGCTTTAAGCCGATGAGCAGAGAATTTATGCTATCTATCGGTGTATTTATGATATTAGCTTCAACGGCACTAATCACTATCGGTACAAGTATGCCAATTTTTTCAAGCACGATTTCTATTGAACCGAGATTTTACGATACAGTAAATATGCCTATAGTCATTTTTTCCCTTTTGTTGCTATTTTTCGCTATTTCTTTCAAATGGAAAGAAGTGAAATTAGCTAATATTAAAATACAATTAATATTAAACTTCAGCATGGCAATACTTTTAACTTGTCTTGCGATTATTTGGGGTGTCAGAGATGCTTATTATGTGGTTATGCTCTTTACCGCATTTTTAGTATTATCAATTTCAATTTCGGGATTAATCAAAAAAATAAAAATAAAGAAATATAATTTCGGAATCAATTTTGCTCATCTGGGTTTTGCGGTGTTAATTATAGGAATAGTATTTTCCGGAGCATATTCAAAGCATAAATCTTTCCAGTTATCAAATAAGGAATCAGCTAATATCGGCGATATTTCTATTAAATACATTAAAAGTGAGCAAATTGACAAGCAACTAAATGACCGCGAAAAATATCACTTTATTATTGAAGCCAAATGGAACGATAACACTGTATATTTGAATCCGATTACATTCATTAAGAATAATCAAGTATTTCGTGAACCTGCTATTTACAATGCTATAGACAAAGATATATATGCCGCACCCCTATCTTTAGACTCTATGTATAATGTTCCTATTGGCGAATTAACTAAGGGGCAAGCACTACGCTTAGAAAAAGAAAAAATAAGCTTTAAATTTGTTCAATTCTCTATGGCTAATCCCGAAGCTTCGCAGATTGGAGCATTGGTAGAATATGAAATTAACGGAAAAATATTTACCGATACTGCTATAGCCGCACTTGACACGAAATCATTAGCCTGCACCCCGATATGGAGAACATTTACAGACTCCGATTTAAAATTTGGTCTATTGAAAATTTTAATCGATGACTATGACAGAACTAAATCCAAAGCTGTTTTTGCTTTTGCACGCGAGAAAGACTTACCCTTAAATAGTAGAGAAGTCTTAACTTTTGAGCTTACTATAAAACCATTTATGAATCTGATATGGTTGGGTTCAATTATGCTGATTATCGGTACTGTATGGGCTGCTTATAAGAAAAAATAAATAAACTGATTTAATTTTTATCCATTTTATCGGCTTACAAGATTTCAACCTTACTATAGCTTTCCACTGTTAGTAACAACGTTACGTAGTAGATAAGCATATTCAATATTTATCTTCACGCTGCCCTGAAGGTCAAAGTGCATAACTTTAGCTAAGGGTTTATTTTTCATAATTACTTTCGATTAGTTTTTTTAATTCTTCTTTTGATGGTAGAATAGTTTGGTATTTGGTAGCAAATATCTGAGTGTTATTTTCGGGCAAAGTAATTTCTATCATTGCATCATTTTTGTCTTTACAAATAATTATTCCATTTGCAGGGTTCTCATCATTGTTTTTTACATAACGGTCATAATAATTAATATACATTTGCATTTGCCCGATGTCCTGATGTTTTAATTTCCCGATTTTCAAATCAATTAAGACAAAGCATTTTAGCAATCTATTATAAAAAACCAAATCAACAAAAAAATGCTCTTCATCAAAAGTAAACCGTACTTGCCTACCACCAAAGAAAAATCCTTTACCTAATTCGAGCATAAAATTTTCTATCTGGTTTATAATAGCTGTTTCTAATTCGGTTTCAGAATAAGAACTTTGTTCTCCCAATCCAAGAAATTCAAGTACTAAAGGGTCTTTAAATAAATCTTTCGATTCTCTAATGATTTGTCCTTCTTTTGCAAACCTAATAATCGACTGCTTATCTTTACTTTTAGTAAGTCTTTCAAATAAACCTGAATTATACTGACGTTCTAATTCTTTTAGAGTCCAATTATTCTTGAATGATTCGACTTCATAAAATTGTCTTTCAACTTCATCATTTATTCTCATTAATAACAAATAATGCGACCAACTAATTGGTAATAAACTAATATTTTTATTTTCTTCTGCAAAAATCCTCAAACTTATTGAGGATTTTTGGTAAATATCAGAATTCCTCAACTCTTTTGAGGATTTTGAATATATCAAATAGAAATTTCTCATTCGCTCTAAATTTTGAACGGAAAATCCCTTACCAATCTTTAAAGTTAAATCTGCAGAGACTTGTTGAAGTATGTTTTTGCCGTAGTCAGCTCTGGTGTCGCCCTTTTGAATGTCCTCAATAATCAACTGTCCGATACAGAAATAAGTATAAATCATTGATAAATTGACAGTTTTGTTAGAATATTCTCTTGCTGTTTCAATTAGTTCAAGTATTTTACTACTAAGGTCTAACATCGCTCCCTCTCTTTACAAAGATATTTATTGAAATCATACCAAATACATTAATCCTCTATCTCAATTATCTCATCTATCTCTTTCATCAATCTATCTGTTTCGGTAAGGGCAACTATAATCTTTTGATAATGAAGTATATCGTCAAAGTCTAACTTGCGACCTTTGCGGTCTTTGAGCCATTTTTGAGCCGGTTGATACCCACCAATATAGAAGTTCCAAGCTATCTCCGGTACATTGGCAAAGTGCTGAGTTTCATTTATATATACTTTACTGTCTAAATATTTTATTTTTTCTACTTCGTTAGTGCCGTCCTCCGGGTATTGAGTAATATAATTCTCAACTACAGGACTTTCTAATAAATGTATCTGCCGAATCTCTGCACCAAGTTTTACTAATTGCCAAAATTTTTCTTTATCGCTCGGGTATGGAACTCTCGGAAAATCTATCTTTAAAAACTCTTTATATTTCTCTCTATATGAAGGAGAATGAAGCACTGCATAGATATAATCAAGTAAATCTATGGGTGCAAAGGTGTTAACGGATGCTGAGCTTGTCGAAGCATCTTTTTCATTAGTAAATTCCAAACCCAAAGCCTCGGCAATTTTATTTACAATATCCATATTCAAGTTCGGTTTTCGTTCTTTACTTGCGTACATTAGGTCTTTTTCAGGGTCGGGGTAGAGGTAGAGAGGGAAAAGAGAGTTTCTATTATACGCACTATATGTTTTATGCCCAACTAAACAATTTGTAATAAAAGCACCTCCATCTTCTGATGCTTGCCTTGGCATAATTAATCCAATATTTGACTTATCAACAATGAATTTCATTACTTCATACGCTGGTCTACTGATTAGTTTTTCATCATAGTAAATATGTCTAAAATCAAATGGTCGATATAAAATCTTATTGAATTTAATTAAGTTTAAAGTTTTGCCTCTTAGCTTCTGAGTAATTTTATAGCTCCCAGAATCCCTTACATCATATTTGTTTATAAATGCAGTATCGTATGTTCTACTAAGTAATATATCTATCCTACTAATTAAACTTTGCTTTTCAAAGTCTGTAAAAAGGCTATCTCTATCAGTAGTTAAACCAGAATTCCAAACTGGAAATAAGTCTTTTACGCTAAAAAAGACATTATATAGATCATTAAGGATGTTGTTCGTGTCTAAAAATAAATAATTTGGTTCGTTCGGTTGCAGTTCCTGCCACTGAACCGAGGCTATAGAATTATTCAGCAAGAATTCGTATTTGTCTTCACGTTTTCCCTGAAGGTCAAAGTGCATAACTTTAGCTAAGGGTTTTTCTTTATTTTGCATTTATTATCCTTATGATTATTCTTGTTTCAATTTTCGTGTCAAACTAAGTATTATATTTATCAAGTATATTCAAATATATGTTTGACATTTGTTTGACAAATATTCAAATTCAATCAATTTTTGTGTCAAACTAAGTATTATATTTATCAAGCATATTCGAAATTATGTTTGACATTTGTTTGACAAATATTATGGATTTAGCTAAATCAGATAATTAAGTTTAGAAACAAAATATCAAATTGTTTCTTTAAAATCAATATTAATTCGTTCGATTTCAAATACTGATACTTTTTTACATTCTAATTTGCTTGAATTAAATAAAACTAAATTAATACCATTATCTTCTAAAGAGCTACCATATTCGACACCGTCGAATCCAATTCTTTTTACAATTTCACATAAATACTGAGTAGGTAAATATTCAATTTCGGAATCATTCCTTCTGATTGGCTTAGATAATTCACTTTCTAAATATTTCATAAAATTTATATATTTGTGATTTGGAATTGTATCGAGAGTAAAGGGGCTTTTGTTTTTATAAGAACGGAATCGTACAATTTGTATAGGTTCTAATAATATAAAAGTACCAACAGCAATTTTATCAAAATAGGATGCCCGTACTTCATGTATAGTTGTGCTTATTTGAGTTGAAACATATAAATAAGGAATTCCTTTGGGATTTGCTCTACCGGCGGTAGCCTTCCCCAAACTTGGAGTTCCCATTTCATTGCTTTTATAAATATGATTTTCCTCAACTATTCTTGCCCTATAAAAAAGCATTCCTTTATCGTAGTAATGTGAATGGCTAATAAGAATATTCTCCAACTCCTCAATTTCTAATTTAGGAGTAAATCTGAATTCATTTTTAATAATCGTTGAAGTACTTTTCCATTTTTCCGCTGCTTCATCACCTTCGAAAAAATCAATATTAAGTCTAATCTTATTCTCAAAAAGCTCATTTATTATCTCTATGTCATCTTTAAACACATCTCTTAAAAAAAGCTCAGTGTTTTTCAGTTTAGAATCATTAAAAATACTCCATTGATTTTGAATCACTTCAATTAATGATTCTCCATGTATTGAATCAATAACAAAATACTCAAATAATTCTTTGAATTTATCTAAAAAAATTTGAGATTCAACAATTCGAACAGATTCTGATTCACAAAAATCACATTTCCCGAAATCTTGAGAGTTGTTGTTTATTATTTTAATAATTTCAATATCGTGGAAACAATTAATACAGCATTTCATTATATATCCTGTAAAATATTCGACATTAATTCTAAGTGGTTCATTATAGACAACTTTTTAAGTGTACCAAGTCCAGGATAATGTTTTTTAATTTGAAGTTCTTCAAAAATATTGATTGCTTTTGTTCTAGGTATTTTATTTTTATTTACAAAATCAATTAATTTATTCAAGGCTTCTAAATATTTTCCGGCAGTATCAGTTCTATCATCATTAGTATCAGAAACAAAATGTGCTACTTTAATACAGGATTCATTCAAAAATGTTAGATGAATAGATACTGCAAAAGGCAAACTTCCTGATTCTGAATAATCACCACCAATTGTAAGATAATCAGAAAAACCAATAAAACCATCCACTTTGAAAAATTTATACTCATCACTAAAAAATTCACTCTCAATTTCTAAGTAATCTTTGTTTCTATGCTTTGCAAGAAAAACATCTTGCAAACTGATTAACTTACTGCTTATTGCTCCATTAACTCTTAATAGTCTTCGTTTATTGATACTAGAGTCAATAACGATTCTACTAACTCTTTCATTTGTAATAATAGTATCTAAAATACCGTCATCAGGCAGCGAATTTATAATTAAGAAGTAATCTCTATCAAAAGTTACATCATTGTTTTCAAGTATATCTCTAATTTCACTACTAATTGTTTTTGTAGTGATAATCAATGCAGGATTAACAAATTCATTGTTAAATAAAATCGGTAATAAAAACTGCCTATCTTTAAATTCTCCAACTTGCGGATTCAAAATCAACCAAGATTTTATATGAGCCTCAACCAATATATCTAAAGTTTTTTCTAATCCGGCAACTGTGTTTTTTACCGGTTCGATAATTGGAATTATTTTCCCATCTTTTAAAAACTCAATAGATTCTCTCAAAGCTATCAATTCAAATTGCTTGCCACGTAAATACGGATAGTACATATCAAAGCCCTATTTTTGTTTGTAGTATTTCGGATAAACTAGAATAATCTTTTTTCGATAAATTCAAATGCCAGCACATATATTTCAATTCATTAGGTAATAGAGCATCATTAAAACATTCAATCTCTTTTATTTTTCGTTTTTTCCATTGTAATCGTACATCTTCCATTAAGTTTTCAATAGGAATCAAAGAAAATAATTTTTTACACTCTTTGAAATATAAAGTATTTGGAACATCTGGTAAATAACCATAATGTTTATTAATAATAAAAGAGTATTCTGTCTTTCTAAATGTCTTTAATATAACTTCGTGATTATAACGTGAAGGATTCAACTTAGCCT
Organism: uncultured bacterium; assembly: GCA_942493235.1. GTDB lineage: Bacteria > Bacteroidota > Ignavibacteria > Kapaibacteriales > UBA2268 > ENR-C587. The sequence continues at coordinate 3,700,332 of OW818676.1, forward strand.
CACGATATTCGCCAAGAACGCCTTCATTATTCATGATAATTATTCCTACTTCTTCGGGTAAAAGAAATATATATTTGTTTATATCTTTTTCTGACAGTACTAAATATAATTTGTCAAACACCATAAAATAATCAGTTAATTGATTCATTAATCGTTGAGGAGAGTCGAATTCAGTTTTGATTTCATATACACTGCTTTCTCCATTGATAATCACTATATCCGCTATTGACTTATTAACCCTTAACTCATCAATCAATGTAGTTGAATTTAAGCTATGCTTTTTAATTAGTAATTGATTTACTATCTCATTTTTATATACATATTCATTACGATAATTTACTAATATTACATTATAAATACTTTTTATTATTTCACTTACATAATACTCGGATTTATTTATTTCAAAAAGGTTTCGGGTTTTTGTTTTAAGATAAGAAAAATCCTGCGAGAATAAAATATCTCGAAATTTATTGAAAGAAAAAACGTTAGCCGCTCCTCTTATCTTATCAATATTTGGTAGTGCTACATTTAACACATATTCTCCCAATTATAATTCTTATAAGCATTTATTTCTAATCAAATACTTTAATAATATCATTAACGTTTATAAAGCATTTTTTATGTTGCAAAAATACAAATTTATTACTTGAAAGCAAATTTGATTTATCGCTCCCTCTCTTCACAAAGATATTTATTGAAATTATATCAAATATATTAATCCCCTATTTCAATTATTTCATCTATCTCTTTCATCAATCTATCTGTTTCGGTAAGGGCAACTATAATCTTTTGATAGTGAAGTATGTCGTCAAAGTCTAACTTGCGACCTTTGCGGTCTTTGAGCCATTTTTGAGCAGGTTGATAGCCACCAATATAGAAGTTCCAAGCTATCTCCGGTACATTGGCAAAGTGCTGGGTTTCATTTATATAAACATTACCGTCTAAATATTTTATCTTTTCTACTTCGTTAGTTCCGTCCTCCGGGTATTGAGTAATATAATTCTCAACTATAGGGCTTTCTAATAAATGTATCTGCCTAATTTCGCCACCAAGCTTTACTAATTGCCAAAAATTTTCTTTATTGCTCGGGTATGGAACTCTCGGGAAATCTATCTTTAAAAACTCTTTGTATTTCTCTCTGTAAGAAGGAGAATGAAGAACTGCGTAAATATAATCGAGTATATCAATTGGAGCAAAAGTATTTTCAGTATTTTCTTTTTCATTAGTAAACTCCAAACCCAAAGCCTCAGCGATTTTATTTACTATCTCCATATTCAAATTTGGTTTTCGTTCTTCACTTGCATACATACCTTCTTTTTCAGGGTCGGGGTAGAGGTAGAGAGGGAAGTTGTAAGTATGATTAGTTATTAAATCTCTATTCGTAATAATATTTGAAATTAAAACTTCAATACCTTTCAATTTTGATTGACGAACAATATTCAGTCCAATATTTTTTCTAAAAATGTAATTATTCATTAGTTTAAATCTAGCTCTTTGTAAGATACTGTTATCAAAAATTATGTATCTTACATCCAATGGTCTATAATTAAATTTGGTTGCCTTTATATACTTATTTTCAATCGTAGTTTTATCAATGGAAACTAAATCATCATCATTCCCAGTCGCAATACCCATCGAATTCACTGGTAGCAATTGTCTTATTTCAATATAGTCATTATATAGATTTTCACCTTTAAAATCCTTTTTTACAAAGAAATAATTGATTTCCTTATTGTCTAATTTGTTCCATTCAATCTTCAATAAGGAATTATTGAGTAAATAATTATATTTTTCTTCTCTGTTACCTTGTAAATCATAATGATAAACTTTTCCCAATTCATTCTTCTTTTTCTGTCCGGTTTTTACAAATATATTTATAGAAACACCTTGCATAATATCAAATACATTCTGGTCTGGAGAACCATCAGGGCATATCTCTTTTTTCTTTGCATTACCGTGCAAATCCAAAATATAAATACAATCAAAACTTTCAAGTAAATTTTTTCTCATTTGCCTATGAATTAAACCATCAATAAAGCTATTATTAGATATATAAGCTAAAATACCACTTCCGTTTTTATCTACGAAATGCTGACCAAATCTAATAAATTTTATATAGTCATCTGATAAGGGTTGAATATTTCTTTCATTTAAATCTTTTTTATAATCCGCTAATAAACCTTCTATCCATTTTGATTTATTGGAACTACTCACGGCATACGGCGGATTACCAATTACACACATAACCGGGGTATCTCTTTTGATATAATTTGCCTCGTTTGCTTCTGTACTTAACCAGCTTGCGAAAAGTGTTCCGGTGTCGGGATGGCTTTCCTCCAGACTATTAGTCAAATAAACTCGGAAGCGTTGATTTGATGTAGGTTTGTAGCCTGTCTCGGTTAGCAATAAATCTAATTTTAGATGAGCCATAGCATAGCTTGCCATCAGCAACTCAAATCCATTTAGTCTCGGCAATAAATGAGACTCAACATAATTGCTCCAAATTCCCTGCTGTCCTTGAAATCTTTTATGTATATGTTTAATCACCTCAGCAAGGAAAGTTCCGGTGCCGGTAGCAGGGTCTAAAATCTGAACTCTATGAACTTCTTCCTCTACCATTTTACCCTGAACATTTACTTTGATTTTAGTTTTAGTGCTATCAGCAAGACCATTTGGCAGACCGAACTCGGTTTTTAAAATATCATCAACCGCCCTGACTATAAAATTAACAACAGGTTGTGGGGTGTACCATACACCACGAGCTTTACGAAGTTTGGGGTCATATTCACTTAGGAAAGTCTCATAGAAATGGATAATCGGGTCTTCCATTTTTGTTTGTTTGCCGAAATCTTTTAAAATATCGGCAACATTGCAAGCTAAGAAAATATCCGCCAGACTATCTACTATCCACTTAATACGGTCATCTATATCGGGACCGGCTATGTAACCGAAAAGCCGTCTCAGAAACGGATTACTACGCGGGATAAGTTCTGCCGCTTCCTGACGTGAGAAATTATTAAGCGAAGTGTCGTGCAGACGAGCCGCAAACATACCATAAGCAATTGTTTGAGCATAAACATCGGCAAAACCTTTAGCCGTTATATCGTGAATCAAGATTTCCCGAAATGCTATCATTTGGTCTTTTAAAGTGCTATCCTCACTATTGGTCTCGTCGCTATTTAATGCCTTTTCAATAACATCAGAGAGTAATTTCGCTTTGCCAGCCATCATCTCTGCCAATCGCTTAGGGCTTTTGATAGTCTGCCCGATATGTGTGCAGAAATCCCTAATTAAATTCTCGAAATTGCCGAAATTCTCAATTAAAGGGACGATTGTCCCTCTTAATTCCCCCCCATTGGAGGGGTTAGGGGTGGTTCTTCCTCCATCATGGGTGGTTCTTAATTCACCGATTTTTATTTGAGCAATCGGTTGACCATCTCTATATAAGTGAAAGTCTAAATAATCAGTAAAAATCAAATTATTTAGAGATTCCTTATATCTGTCGAATTGTTCTTTATTACCTGCTTTTTTTGAGCCGGATAAATCCGAATCGCCAACATCCTTTGCTTCTATAAAGCCAACCGGGATATTGTTTTTCTTTTTTGTTAGGATATAATCGGGAGCTCCGCAAGCTTGCCTTTTTTGGTTCGTTTGTAGCATTAATATCCGGCACAAGGCTTTCTAATAATTGCTGTAAATCACCACGAAATGTATGCTCTGTTGCATTCCCTAATTTATATCTATTGTTGATATTTTCTATGTATTGAGATATGGTCATAAAATATATATGCTAAATATTATTAAATCTTTGTCTATTTATCATTTACAAATTAACACATTTTTAGATAAAATCAAAACAAAGAATTGAACTAATAATTAACAAAAAAATACCTTTATAATACTCTTGCCCCGACTCGGGCGTTGGTAACTCTGATTACTTCATCGCAAAATAATTGAGCCTTAGAGAGGTGAATGTCGGCAATGATTTCTACGGATTCCAAATAGTTTTCATCGCTGGAGATAGCATATTTGGCGAGCAAACGCTTAACAATATTAATATCTTCATAGACGCAGTTAATTTTTACTTTGCAGGTACGGTGAACGGCGACTTTATTGCAAATTTCGAGAGCAGCACAAGCGGCATCGGCATAAGCTCTGGCGAGAGGTCCCACTCCCAATTTAGTACCGCCATAGTAACGAGTAACAACTACAATTAGGTCACTGATATCAAATTTATTAAGCGAGAATAAAATCGGTTTGCCGCCGGTGCCGTTGGGTTCGCCGTCGTCAGAGAATCTATATTCCATTCCGTTATAACCGATTCTATAAGCATAGCAGTTATGAGTAGCATCGAAATATTGAGAACGCATCAGAGTCAGAAATTCGTTAGCGGACTCCTTATCAGCAGTATGTGCAGCAGTACCGATAAATTTCGAGCCTTTGATTTTAATTTCCGCCGATTGAATTTTTTCAATAGTATAATAAATATCTATGTTCTTTGTTTCGGTGTCCGTGTTTGTCATTTCTCTTGTAGTCTGCTTATATAATAAATAATGTTTGTAATTGTCTTTAAGCTCATTAATGATTATTAGAAATTTGAAAGTAAATATGAAAATAGCAATGGTTTGCTATCCTACTTACGGTGGCAGCGGAATAGTGGCAACTGAACTCGGCACAGCACTTGCCAAACTCGGCAATGAGGTTCATTTTATCAGCTATGATATGCCGGCAAGGCTCGATAGCTTTCAAGAAAACATTTATTTCCATAATGTTGAGATTCCAAGATATCCGTTATTTGAATTCCAATTATATTCCCTTGCACTTGCAGGAAAAATAATAGACGTAGTCAAGTACGAAAAAATTGAATTAATACACGTTCACTATGCTATCCCTCATGCAGTAAGTGCATATTTTGCTAAGCAAATACTTAAAAATCAAGATATAAAAATAATTACTACACTGCACGGTACGGATGTTACATTGGTCGGATTAGAGCCTTCGTTCCATCCGATTGTCAAATATTCGCTTGAGCAATCAGATTGCATTACCGCTGTTTCAAAATATTTAGCCGATAAAACTGTTCAGACTTTTGATATAAAAAAGAAAATCGAAGTAATACCCAATTTTATTGACCCCGAGCAATATCACCGCCGCCATTGCAAACATATAAAGGAGCAGATGGCTCCCAATGGTGAAAAAATATTGATTCATATTTCAAATTTCCGCCCTGTTAAAAGAGTAATGGATACAGTAAAAATACTTGAAGAGGTTAATAAAACTGTTCCTGCTAAGTTACTTTTAATCGGCGACGGACCGGACAGGAGTGAAGTAGAGCGTGTATGCCGTGAGTCCGGGCTATGCTCGCAAGTTAAATTCTTAGGTAAATTAAATACATTTACGGAATTATTATCAATTGCAGATGTATTTCTACTGCCAAGCCAGAGCGAAAGTTTTGGGCTGTCTGCCTTAGAGGCAATGGCATGCGGAGTGCCGGTAGTAGCCTCTAATATCGGTGGAATTCCGGAGCTTGTCCAGCACGGTGAGACCGGATATTTAGCCGAGTTCGGTGATACCGAGAGGATGAGCAAATATGTAATTGAGCTTTTAAATAATCCGAAGAAATGGCAAGCATTTTCTGATAATGCTCAGAAAGCAGCTGTAGAAAAATTCAATACCGATAAAATTGTCAATTATTATTATGAACTCTATCAGGATGTGATTCATAGGTAATATCAATATTATATATTTATATATTCCAAATTCCAAAAAGAACCACCCCGTCATCGCTTCGCGATGCCACCCCTCCATTGGATGGGAATTTTAAGAAATAGCTTCATCAATACATAATCTTTAAGCCCTCTCCTTCGGAGAGGGCTTGAGTGAGGTTGAAAGATTTTCGCCACAAGCCGCACTACGCAGAGCATAGTGCGGAGACGCACAAATTTCTAAATCCTAATTCCCAATTCCTAAGAAAGGAACCCACCCCGTCATCGCTTCGCGATGCCACCCCTCCTTTTGGAGGGGAATTTGAAGAATAGTTGCTACATGGCTTTTTTTACCGATGTTCAACATCTAACGATGTTGGAAGAAAAGAACTTATTTCTCCCAAACTTCCTAATTCCTATTTCCCAGTTACAAGCCACCAGTTACCACTTCTTACATAATCTTTAAGCCCTCTCCTTCGGAGAGGGTTTGGGTGAGGTTGAAAGATTTTCCGCCACCAGCCTTACTACGCAGATCATAGTAAGGAGACGTGCAAATTTCTACTTCCTATTTCCTACTTCCTATTTCCCAATTCCAAAAAGAACCACCCCGTCATCGCTTCGCGATGCCACCCCTCCTTTTGGAGGGGAATTTGAAGAATGGCCTATAAACTATTTTATTGCCGATGTTCAACAGCTAACGCTGTTGGAAGAGAAGATAGGAAAAGGGAGTACCCGTTTCAATTTACCGATGTTCAACATCTAACGATGTTGGAAGAAAAGAATTCGTACATGATCTTTAAGCCCTCTCCTTCGGAGAGGGTTTGGGTGAGGTTGAAAGATTTTCCGCCACAAGTCGCACTACGCAGAGCATAGTGAGGAGACGTGCAAATTCCTATTTCCTAATTCCCAATTCCTATTTCCGAACCCCTATCCCCAAATTTATTTTACTTCTCCGACGCTTTCACGGAACTCGGCAGAGTATTTAATGTAATTATAGGCATTTTTGACTACACGCTTAATTTCTTCGTCTGATAAATCTCTAACTACTTTGGCAGGGACTCCGGCAACAAGTGTACCTTCGGGAACTACAAACCCCTCGCGAACTAATGCTCCGGCAGCTACTAAAGTGTGAGAATTAACAACAGCTCCGTCCAATACATTTGCTCCGATACCGATTAAACAATGGTCTTTAACCGTACAACCGTGCAAAGTAACCGAATGCCCGATAGATACAAACTTGCCTATATCAAGAGCAAATCGAGAGTTAGTTACATGAAGCATACTTAAATCTTGAACATTGGTACCCTCTCCGATTTTAATATAGTGAACATCGCCTCTAATCACAGTATTATACCATATTGAGCAGTCTTTGCCAATTTCCACATCTCCGATAATTTTTACTCCTTCACAAATAAATGCTGAAGGATGAATTTTCGGAGTAATCCCTTTATATGTTATAATGCTACCGTTATATCCGTTTTCAAATTTCATAACTTTCCTATAATCAATTAAAACTAATATTAAAAAAATACAAGCGAAACTACCAAGGTAATATTTTATTTATCCATGGTTCATCTATCCGAACAAATCCGACTTTTTGAAAATAAGCATAAGAAATTGCACCGTCGGGTCGAACTGTAGGCATCTGCATTAGTGGGTCATAATTACTTAATGAATTAATACTCAAGAGCTTACCATTTTCTTTATCTAAGAAATACAATCCTACCGTATTGTCTGTATATCCGAATAGAGCTAAAGACATTTTCCCTACCAAAACCGGAGAGGGAGAAGTAAAGTCATAAGATTTATGCCATAATAGTTTGCCTTTATTATCAATTTTGAACAGCTTAGTCATCTGTTCGCCAAGTCCGTTCTGAAATCCATTTATATATATAAAGCCGTCATCGTCGGCAGATAAATATCTTGGAATATAGCTAAGCTCTTTCTCCCATAGCAATTTACCATTATTATCAAGGGCATATACTATTGACACTAAATCTTCATCGATAAATCTAATACCGGTTAAATATATATTATCTTTGGTAGCAACCGGATATTTAATCAATCGAGTGTGAGCCGAGTATTTCCAGTTTATGTTTCCTTGAGGATTAATTGAATACAGTGTATCTGGCACATCATAGTCATTATTGGTAAGTATAAGCAGGAGATTTTCTTTCATATCGGCAGAGAGTATTCTCTGAATACTTTTATTATACTCTTTTTTCCAAATAATTTTCCCGTTATATGATACTTTCACTAAGCTACCATCTGAAGTACCGGCAATAATACCGTCAGATAAACAGAGCAAATCTGTCGGAATTGTAGTAGCTCCGATTGAATCGCAAATATTTAATTTCCAGCGTAAATCGCCATTGTAATTATAAGAATAAATATTAAAATTATTAGTTATCGCATATAAATTTTGCTCTTTATCTGCACACATATTTGAATTGACTAATTCATCTTTGCCAAGCTCTTTCTCCCATAGAATAGTTTCTTTTGCCAGTAGTAGAACTGTGCCGGCGGTAGTAGCATAATAAAATTCCTGATTAGAGAGTGCAAGCGGTGCAACTATGGCACCACCTTCTTTTTTAGTCTTAAATGATTCATCAAATACGGAATATTTGTAAAACTCGTCATATTCGATATAAGAATTAGATCTGCCGATTCCGCCGAAATTATTAACTAATTCACCTTTTGATGATGTATATCCACAAGAATTTAACATTAAAGAAACTGCTACGATTAAAAGCACAAACAACAGTAAAAACAATTTTTTATATTTACTCATCTCATTCCTCTATTTATCATTTATTTCTAACAATTCTAAAACCGATAAACTCTTTAGCTACAGAAGAAGAATCACGTGAAGCCGATCTTGCTTTCTGAGAACCATGAGAATATGAGCCGCCTCTGATACACTTAGCAGATTCGATAGTTGACCCGCTTGGATTATCCGAAGGAGAAACAACATAATAATCAGCGGAATAATTATCCCAGCACCATTCGGCAAGATTGCCATGCATATCAAACAGCCCAAAAGAATTTGCATTTTTTAGTCCCGATTTATGCAGTGCAATACCGGAATTCAAATTGTACCAGCCCATATCTTCAAGCACACCGTTACCGGAATAGTCATTTATAGCTCCGGCTCTGCATAAATACTCCCATTCAGCTTCAGTAGGTAGCCTATATCCATTTTTATCAATATTGAATTGATAGACAGTTCCCACTAAGGTATAACATGTATCAAAGCCCAATATAATTGATAATTTATTACAGAATTCAATTGCCGAACTCCACTCAATATTATTAACAGGGTATTCAGTATTCGGGCTCGATGACGGATTATCCTTCATCACCGAAAACCATAATTTCTGTGATACTTCATGCTTTGAGCAATATAAAGCATTAGTAATATTTATATTATGAACCGGCTCTTCATCATCTAATCCGGTAATTGAACCCATAGAGAAAGAACCGGCAGAAATTTCCGCAATATAAAAGATTGGAATAGTTCTAATCACCAATTCTATTGCATTAGTAGTGTCTTGCCCAAGTACTAATCTAACATCAAAAGTACCGGCGGTATCCGGAGCAATAAATTCAATTCGCGAATTATTCCATATAATAGCTTCACTTGATAATAATTTTATATCATTACCAATTAATATATAAGAATTCTGTGGTTTAATATTTAAATATTCTCCCTGTAGAATTACTCTGTCTGTTTTATCAACAGTATCTTTTTCAAATTTAATCAGTTTAGCAGTTCCGCCAACATCTTCAATTTCATCATTGCAAGATAGGCAAAACAGGGAAAGAACGATAAGCATTAATTGTCTGATATTTTTCATAATTTCAATAATAATTCGTGGTAAATATAATAATTCGTATTAAATATAATATTTTCAAACATAATAATATTAAATATTATTATTTCAAAAACTCAAATATATAAAAACTCAAATATATAAAAAAAAAAGGAAATCATTTCGAAAAAGATTTATTTACTTTTATTATAGAATTAATATCATTTCCTGCTTGAAATACTTTTTTGACGGCAACTTGTGGCTTGAGAGGCTGTGCAAAAACTATTATTTTGCAACAAGTTTCCTTAGTTTTTATCGCCACGACTATTCAAAACCACCACTTTAGAAACTGTGCAAAAACTCGAATTAATCCATTTATCAAAAAATAAATCTGATGGGTTAACGGTCAGGTTGATAATCATTTATTTGATTTTTCTATCTTTCTATATCGCAATATCCACTATTTACACAGCCTCTTTGACCACAAGGACGGCAAAATGTGAAATGGACTAATTCATGCTGGAAACGATATAATTTATGGCTCCTGCATAAGTGTAATATTTTGAATTTCATCTATTCAACTTCAGCTTTGAATTTGTAGTTTGACAAAAATCAAATACTTATGAAAGAGCCTTTAATTATAATTGGGCAAAAAAAATCCGACTTAAAGCCGGATTATATATAAAATAATTTATATTATTTTTTGCCTGTACATTTTTTAGGGTCGCAAGTTGCACCATCTGCACTTTTAGCATCAGAGCATTTAGTATTTTTTTTTGCATCTGTACTTGGGCAGCATTTAGCGTCTTTGCTAGCATCTTTGCATTTAGCATCGCATTTTGCATCTTTAGTAGCAGTACATGATGAAGCTACAGTAGTCTCTAAAGCTTTTTCATTTGTTAAATCTGCATCATATTTTACAGTTACTAAATTTGCTTTTAAATCAACTTTTGCACTTTTAACGCCTTTAATGTCTTTAACAGACTTTTCAATTTTAGCTTTGCAGTCTTTGCATTGAGCATTTGTTTTAATTTTTGCTTCTTTGATATTTGCTGCAAAAGCAAAATTTGCTACGAATAATAAGCCGATACATAATGAAACTATTTTTTTCATTTCTTCAATACTCCAATTAATTATATAAAATTTTCAATAAAAATCACTTTTAAAACACAAATTTACAAAATTAGAATTTACTAAACAATTATTATTTAATAACTGCATTACTTTTTCCACTTCAGCCATATAGATTTACTAATATCTGTATTTTCGATATTTAAGTCTATGATTCCTACTTCCAGAGAATCAAGCCAATCCAAGAATTTGCCTACATTATCCCCTGTAAAAATTGAGCCGTGCTGCGGGCATATCATGGACGGATTAATCAGCCTGATCCTTTTTACCCATGCTTTAAGTGCTATATTCGAAGGCATCCAGCGCTTATGAAATTTTTCCATATATGGGATATGTTTATCAAAGTCATCAACAAAGAATGGGTAATCATTACTCGGATTAAGCGAAGCCCCGATATCGCCACTAAATAAAATATCTGCTTTGGGGTCATAGCATGAAAAATTTCCCGATGAATGGCAATAGTGTGCAGGAATTAAATATAACATCGCATTAGTATCGCCGATTTGCAATTCCATACCTTCATCTGATACTCCGGTAAGCTTTAGCTGTGTTCCCATTCCGAAATGAGAAATAAATCCTGTCCATATCCAAGAGCAATAAATTTTAACATCAGGAACCAAATCAAGCCACATAGCTAATGAAGAGGCAATATCCGGATCTTGATGGCTGGCTACGATAGTTTTGATATTAGCAGTAGAAATAAATCGTGTCAGCTCGGTCAATACTTGCGGAAAGATTTCTATTCCTCCCGGATCAAGCAGTACCGCCTGCCCATTATTAACTATCACATATTCATTTGTATCGATTACTTCGGATTTCCTCTCAATATCTCTGCCAAGTACTATCCATTTATGCTCTCCGCTGGAGTATAATATTTCACTTTTCATTTGATTATTCCCGCTCTTATTAAATTTGATAATAATTTTTCGCTTTCGATTAATCTGTCTAATATTTTGTCTAATTTACCATTTAAAATATTTACAATACTTTTAATATTATTAACTAAGGAATTAAAACTCTTTCTACCAGAAGGCAAATATGCTGATTCGATTGAGATATTAGTACCCATGTAATTGGCAATTAATCCGTTTTTCTTAATCATCTCAATTTTTTTTCTAGCCCGCACTATTATCGATAAGCTTCGCATTAGATACTCATTCATATTATTGATAAGATCTAAATTTTTCTCGGCAAGTATAATTATATTCTCTTTTCTAATAGAATCGATATTTGAAAGAATTGTATTGTGCTTTAAGCTTTGTAATATTTTAGTACTATAAATGTTTAATTTTATAATAGATTTATTCTGTTCATCAAGTGACGATTCAATTGTTTTCTCTAAACTTAAAGAATAATTGATAAACCTTCTCACTACAATCGAGCAGATAGTAATCTCTCTTGACAATTGATTAGATAGCTCTTCTAAATCTTCAAGCTCTGGAGCTATTTGTACCGGCAAAGTAGATAGAAATCCGGATAATGTAATTAACGATTGCCCCTGGTCATTATTAATTCTGGCGGCTTGGGCAATGCCGTTAATAGCTAACAGCTTGAGTTCTAAGCTAATAGTCTTCAGTGAACGAGCCACATTCAACACATCGACACCTATGCCAAACACAGCTGTTATATCTTTTGAGTATTTTTGAATTTCTTCATTCATATTTTTTCAATCTAAAGATTTAATAATCCGATTTCAAAATTAATTACGTTATAAGGACGAAATTAACTACATTTATTTAGCAAGATACTCTATTATTTCATGATTTTCTAAACAAATATCTAATATGAAATTCTATTATATAATATATCGGTAATACTTAATAATTCCGCAACTCGAATACATACAAATTGAAGACTTTTTTTCATTATTGAATTTAACCCAAGTAGCTCTATTGAAGTATAGCTTCTACCTAAAAATACAACAATCCATTGCTAAAGAGCCTATGTAAATATCACTAATCTATTAGATGTTCTGCCAGCCTCTAAAGAATTGAGTTGAATGGAGATAAAATAATAATGTTCTACTTTTGTAATAGTCTAAGTTCATTAATTATCGCATAAGAATTTTCATTTTCTAAAAAAATATTGTATATTAGAAACCTTTGAGAACAATCTATAATTTTTATTTTTAATTAAAAAGATACAATTATGAATGAAAGCATAAAATCAATTCCAGAAACTCACGAAGTTAATCATTTAGTTGCAGCATTCCCCGGTAAATATGTTCAAGGGACAGATGCAATTTCTCAATTGCCAAAATTTGTTAGCTTATATGGTAGCAATGGTCTCATATTAGCTTCTCCTACAGTAATAAATAAGATTTTACCTGCATATAATTTCAATGAACAAAGAGACCATATTGCATTGGCTCAATTTAACGGACAATGCTCTGAAACAGAATTAGCTCGAATTGCAGAAATAATTAAAAGCCAAAATATTGATGTATTAGTGGCTATGGGTGGCGGCAAAACAATTGATACAGCCAAAATTGCTTCAGACAGAGCCAATATCTCGGTAATCATAGTTCCGACTATTGCCTCTACCGATGCCCCATGTAGTGGCTGTGCTGTAATTTATTCTGATGATGGCGTTTTTGAATCTGTGTATTATATGAAGTCAAACCCTAACCTTGTTCTGGTAGATACAAATGTAATTGCTAATGCACCGGTTCGCTTTCTGGTTGCAGGCATGGGCGACGCACTTGCTACTTGGTTCGAAGCACGCTCTTGCCACAGAGCTCAATCAAAAAACGAATGTGGCGGGTACAGCACTATGACCGGAGTGAATCTTGCAAAGCTGTGCTACGATACACTTTTAAATTATGGCAAAAACGCAAAAATCGCTTGCGAAAATAGAATTGTTACTCCGGCACTGAATCATATTATAGAAGCCAATATACTACTCAGCGGTATCGGATTCGAAAGCTCCGGTCTTGCCACTGCTCATTCAGTGCATAACGGTCTTAGTGCTCTGTCTGAAACTCATAATTATTATCATGGTGAAAAAGTAGCTTTCGGTGTTTTAACAGGACTTCATCTGACTGATGCCGAACCTGATGAGATGGATACAGTGTATTCATTTTGTGAGGAAATCGGACTGCCGACTACATTTTCCGAGATAGGAATCACAGATATAAGTACAGATAATTTGATGAAAGTCGCAATTAAAACCTGTGCCCCCCAAGAAAGCATTCATCATGAAGCTTTTCATATTTCTCCCGAAAAAGTATTAGCCGCTATGATTGCCGCTGATGCAATAGGCAAATTTAGAAAGCATACATTATAGAGGATTGGGGTTTGGGAATTGGGGTTTGGTATTGATTTATTATCAACCCCACGCTTCAGAGCCTGTATAAAAACTCGAATTGATTCATTTATAAGAAATCCAAGGACCTGTCCCAAGAGCTGTCATTCTGAACGATTGGAGAATCCAGATAAAGCTAAATATTGATAATTCTGGATTCTTCGTTGCACTGTTAATGACGATAAGGAAATATTATAAATTTTAGACAGCACCTTGTAAGTATTATTTTTTTTCTTCTCCCTATCCTCTATACCCTATACCCTATACCCAAACCCCATTAGGTTGTTTACACTTTTGCAGTAATTTAATGGACATTCCTCCTAACTACTACAATTGAGTGTGTTTTTACTCGTCTTATATTGAATAATGAACCAAGTATAGTTGAAAAAGTGAATGCCCAAAACATTACATATTGTTTGAGATAGATAAATCTTTAATTGACAATATGAATATTTCAATTTGGCGATTATAACAATTCCTATTGGCTTCAACGGGCTGTCTAAAAGTTATAATTTTGTCAAATCAATTATTATTTTACAAAGTGCATATAATATGATATCGTATAAAGAAATCCAATCGGAAGCATTAAAAGCTAATTTAGACCAGACAAGGAATGTCAAAATAATAATTCCCGACATTCATTTATGGTTTTTATCACTTTCGGAAGAATATTGGGGAATACACAAAAGAACTGAAGAATTCTTCATGGAATTTCACCATCCCTATTCAAATAGAAAAGAAATCGTAGAGCTACTAATCAGCATTTCGATAAGTGATTTTTGGATATACAGTGAATTGCCTGAAATAGATAAAGTGATAGAAATAATTTTAGATATATTTGACACTTTACTATCTGAAAAGTTAAATGATGAATTATCAAATCAGTTAGTTTATTCATATTTAGACTTTTTCAATAAAAATTTCGATATAATATCAAAGTACGAATCATTGGTTATTAAATATGTTAGTATCCTTGATAAAAGCTTTGAAGCAAAGTATTTCAGCTTTATCAGTAATCTAAGTTATTTCATCAAGAGTTTTAAGAAAGCGACCAGCGAGCCAAAAACCAATGAATATGTACTACCTTTTTTATGCAAATTAATCAATAAAAATGTAAGCTATTGGGACACTACTACTAATATAGAGCTTTGGTATCAGGCAAATAAAGTAAAACTATCGAAAGATTATTCAGAGACAGTAAATTCTCTTGGTAGTGAATTTTTTCAAAGGCATTATCGGCATATATCCGATGCAAAAAATTATGATGAGCTTTGCTGCAATATTTTTACTTTTTCAGATATTATTGAAGCATTCAGAAAAATCACTGACGAATTTGAAACAGCGATGGACCAATTTTGTTATATTTTCTATCTGCTGCATCTACCGGGAATGATTTATCATCGGAATTACTTATTAGTGGACTTAAATAATACAATTAAAAGAGTTAGCAACGATTTAGATGAAGCACAGATTGTTCAATCGATAGATGAGCTCTTTGCATTATTTACAGATTTTAAAGATAGCGATATCAATTTAATTTTAGATTCCATACTTACATTGGGCAAAGAAATCATAAATACACACAATGAAAAGTTGATTCATTATTTTGAAGACCACACTATAAAATTCGGTTTTGTTAATCCGGGGGTAGCCTATCTGACCAATAATTGGGAGCTGAAAGTAAATCCTAATCACGTAAAAAATATTCGTGTCTGGTTAGAAATAATAGAATACAATCCGGAAATGATGAAACGACTTCTGTCTGCATTAATCATCGACCTTCGAATCGGAGGTATATTTATTTTTGATACAGATTTATTCCAAAAAGACGTTACTAAATTATTGAATTCTAAAATATCCCCTATATATAAGCAAATTAAGCAGTTAACCAGAATATTCCCTGTCTATTTTAACGAAATCGGTGCCGAAGGAGTACTGCGAGACGTTACTACCCGTATCGATGAGATTTCACAAAGAAATGACAGATTAATACACTTTCTTAGAAAGCAAATTCACACAGAAGGCAACAACTCCCATATTCAAATTACTTTAGATATTATACATTTTTGGTACGATTTAAATATTGACAGATTAATAAACATAGTTCCCGAAAATGTATTAGATACAATTGATATTGAAAGCAGCTGGGTAGTAGGTGTCCATGAAGTGATTCATAAAGTATGCCGGATGAACGATTGCAAATTAGAAGACTTATTAGAGCTTGACGACATCAATAATATAGTAGCAAAAGTTACTCACGAAAATGCAAATGACATCAAACGAGTCGGATTAATCATTCAATTATATCAATTACTGAAAGAAAAATACTCCTTTGAAGTTAATGATATTGCAGAGGTATTAAAAAGCTATTCATTCTTTGAAAATACGGATATTGATAAGCTTGAGCAATATCTGAATAGTGATAAAGACGTAGAAGCATTAAAACTCATATTTTCGTTTATGGTGCAGTTAAATCAAATAATTTTTGACCCGATAGAGAGCGAAGGTTGGGAGAACATATACTATAAACGGCATATTGCATTTGGCATTCCTTCAATGTACGGTGAATATCATGAAAGAAAATTCGAAGCTCTCGGGCTTACATTTCGGCTTGAGCGAATAGTATCGCATTTAGTAACACAAATAATATCTAAAATAAACACCGAATATTTTACTGCCAAGACTTTAAAAGATATTTGCTTGGTTATTCAATTGCTCAGAGAAGGATTAAGTTTGGACGGAATTTATGACCAAGGCTTTGATTCTAAATTAGCTATGTTTCAGTATAGCCTTACTTCGGGAATATTTACTATAAAGCAATATATTAATATATTCCAATTTATGGAAGTAAGTATAAAAGAAATTATTAACACGTATTTTATACGTCCCTATCATAACTTGTTAAATATGATTCTACCTCATTACTTTCCGACCGGAGATGCTGATAATTCAAGCCTAAATAAAAAATCAGTAGTTCAAAAGTCCGAAATGTTTTATCGCGAGCTACTTTCATCTGCCTTTTTGATTCAGATATTAGATAATTTCTTTGGAGTAATATTAAATAATCTCCGTAAAATGATAACAAATCTGTCAGATGAAGAAATCCAAAACATAATGACTTATGACCCCGAACTATCATTCAGCCCATTGAATATAGAAACGCCAACAATTGATAATCAAGTATTTATTGGCTCAAAAGCATATTATTTAAAAAAATTATATTTGAATAATTTTCCGGTTCCGCCCGGCTTTGTTATTACTACCGAGATATTTCGAAGGGTAAATTCAATAATTAAGCTAACTTCGCTAAACAAAGAAATTGACGATTTAATTAAAAGCCACCTATCTGAGCTTGAGAAAATATCCGGTAAGAAATACGGCGACCCGACCAATCCGCTTTTACTAAGTGTTCGTTCGGGTGCGGCTATGTCAATGCCCGGAGCAATGAATACATTTTTAAATGTAGGATTAAATGATGAAATCACAGAAATACTCAGTAAACAGGAAAACTTCGCTTGGACTTCTTGGGACTGTTACCGTAGATTGTTACAAACTTGGGGAATGTCGTTCGGCATTAACAGAAATGAATTCGACCAGATTATGCTGGATTATAAGAAAAAGCATAAAGTATCTCAGAAAATTGAATTTCCTCCTCATATAATGCGAAAGATTGCATATTCATATAAAAAGCTTTTAAAAGACAGCAAAATTCCATTTGAAGAAGAGCCGTTTATGCAATTAAAACAATCAATCATATCGGTATTTGCCTCTTGGAATACTTCAAGAGCAAAAATCTATCGAGAGCACATGCATATAGCAGAAGAATGGGGCACTGCCGTAACTGTTCAGCAGATGGTACTTGGTAATTTACATAGAGAATCCGGTTCAGGTGTGATTTTTACACACGATGTCCAAGACAATACATCAGGTATCAATTTAACCGGTGATTTTTCATTCCTCAGCCAAGGCGAAGATATTGTTGCCGGACTAATTAGTACACTGCCAATCAGCGAACGACAACGCAAAAAATATTATAATAAAAGCCCTCAATCATTAGAATCGGCATTCCCCGAAATCTATGACAAATTAAAAGAAATTGCAAGTGAACTTATAGAAACTTATGGATTTAGCCATCAAGAAATTGAATTTACATTTGAAACCCCAAGACCTGAAGATTTATATATTCTTCAGACTCGTGATATGTCCATCAAAAAGCATAATAAATATATGGTCTTTTCAAGCTCACAAACTGAAATGGAAAGAATTGGCTGCGGAATCGGAATAGGTAACGATGTATTAAACGGTGTAATAGTATTTGATCATAACGACTTAAAATTATTAAAAGATGAAAATGCCGAAGCAAAAGCTATTTTAGTTCGCCCCGATACTGTACCCGACGATATTGAAATCATTTTCGAATGCGACGGTTTGCTGACTGCTAAGGGTGGAGCAACTTCTCACTCTGCTGTTACCGCCGACACATTAGGTAAAATTTGTGTTGTTAATTGCGGCGATATGTTTGTAAATGAAAAAGAAAAGATATGTGTAATCAGCGGCTATGTTTTACACGCCTTTGACCCAATAGCAATTGACGGAAATAATGGAATTATTTATAAAGGGAATTATCCTTTTATAATTCAAGAATTATAATTAACTTTGTGTTTTTGATTTTTATAAAAATGAAATATACTATGAAAGAAAAGAATTTACTTGGAATAAACGGCTTAGGTCGTATCGGCAAATTAACTATGTGGTATCATCTGCTGTCGAGAACTTTTGATGGCATTGTAATCAATACCGGTCGAGAAGTGGGGAGAAATTTAGATGACCTCATTCAGACAATTAGCTCCGATTCCACTTATGGGCTATTAAGCCATTTCTTATATGGGCATAGCGGTAAGAAGTGTAATATTGAGATTATAGATCGTGAAAATGGAATATTTGAAATTGACGGTTTTTATATTAAATTGCTTAGCAAAGATAGAAATCCTCAAAATATCAATTGGAAAAATGAAGCTGTTAGAATAGTTGTTGATTGCACAGGCAAATTTGTTGACCCAACAATATCTGAAACTGACCCCAAAGGTAGTCTTGCCGGGCATTTATCTGCCGGAGCTCAGAAGGTAATAGTAAGTGCACCGTTTAAAATCAAGAATACGGCTTTAGAAGACATTGGTCGCCACCCTACATTTATTTTTGGTATTAATCACTTGAATTATAATCCTTTGCAGCACCATATTATTTCTGCTGCGAGCTGCACTACTACCGGTCTGGCTCACATGATTAATCCATTGCTTGAGGATAAAGAAACTAATAATATTCTTACTGCTTCGATGTCAACTGTTCATGCGGCTACTAATTCGCAGAGTGTGCTTGACTCAGTGCCTTCAACCGGAACTTCCGACCTTAGGAAAAACAGGTCAGTACTTAATAATATAATTTTGTCTTCAACCGGTGCGACTAAAACTCTTGAAAAGGTATTGCCGCAGATTATCAATTTTGGGTTTATGGCTGATTCTATTAGGATACCTACTTCATCTGTATCGCTAATAGCATTGAATATTACTTTTAACTCCAGACTAAATGAAAACGGAATGCCGATTATAAATGCCAATTATATAAAAAATATATATAAAATGGTAGCTAATAGATCTCAAAAAGATTTACTATATTTCTCTTCTATTCAAAATGTATCTTCAGATCTGCTTGGTCTGAGTGCTGCAATTGTAATCGAAGGTAATGAAATTCATACCAGAACAGGGTTTTTAAAAGTTCCGGCTGAAGTGCTTGCCTCCGTAGGAGTCAATCATGCTCAAAATATTAATATACCGGTTACTCATGCTAAAATTTTAGGTTGGTATGACAACGAATACGGTAGCTATGTAAATTGCCTTGGTAAACTTACAGAACACATTGCTTCGCATTTAGGTTAAATTTTAAGTGTGTTCAAATTGTGTGATTTTAATTCACACAATAATTGTTAACACAGGCTTTAAATGCTTATAAGAGGTTGTCTAATAAGTAATAATATTCCCAAATCGTCATTCTGAGTGTAACGAAGAATCCATAATTATCAACATTTAGCTTTATTTGGATTCTTCACTTCGTTCAGAATGACAACCTTTTGAACAGCCTCTTGAATGGAGCCGAGAATAATATTAGCGTACATTTTGTAGTAGCTTAATAGTATTTACAAAGCCTCTGAAGCGTGGGTAAACAATTACTTACGAATATACATATTAGTAGTCGAATAGATGTTATAGAGTTTTGCAATGGTCTTATATTTTTTTCAAATAAAGATTGTTAAAAGTGAAAAGCGAAATATTCTCATTAAAAAATTCACTTATAGCTCCCTGCGGTATGAACTGCGGAGTGTGTATGGCATATCTTCGTGAAAAAAACAAGTGCAATGGTTGCCGTCTTTCAGATGAGAATAAACCTAATTCTTGTATCAAATGCATTATCAAGAACTGTGATTTACTGCAAGATACTGAATCAAATTTCTGCTACGATTGCCCAAAGTATCCTTGTAAACGCTTAATCAACTTGGATAAAAGATATAGAACCAAATACAGAATGAGTATGCTGGAAAACCTTAGCTACATCAAATCCGAAGGATTAGACCAATTTGTAGAAAAAGAAAGTAATAGATGGATATGCCCTAATTGCGGTGAGACTGTCAGTGTTCACCGCAGTTTCTGCTTAAAGTGTAAAACTGATTTGGTAATTGATAGTAAAATTTGATTATATTTATTTTAACTTCTTTTGAAGTCAAACATCGCTAACTATTGGAGATAGGGGTTCAGAGTTAGGGGATAGGGAGAAGAACAAACAAATAATGCTTATCAAGAGCTTGTCGAAAATTAATAATATTGCCAAATCAACATTCTGAGTGCAACGAAGAATCCAGAATTATCTATAAGTTAGCTTAATCTGGATTCTTCACTGCGTTCAGAATGACAAATTTTTAGACAGCCACTTGAATGGTACTGGGAATAATATTTGCCCTCTTGTATAAATTTTTACACAACCTCTTAACCGTAGGGTTGAACAAATGGGGATTGAAAATTATATAGTTTTGCAACAGACTTAGTCTTACTCTTAGATTTTTGAATGACTTTCATACCAATGCTAAAGCTTGTGATTTAGGTCAATTTGTCCCAATTCCCCAAACCCGAACCCCAAATTCCTAATTCCCAATTCCTAATTCCCAAACCCAGAAACCCAATATGATAAAGATTTTTTTCTATTTCAGATCATTATATAATTTAACGATTTCATTTCTTAATTTTTGTTTAAATGAAATTAGTTCAGTGCTGTTGATAGTTAGCTCAATTAATTGATTACCGATACTAACAAGCTTACCCATTTTAGTACCGTTTTTAGGCGACCAAATACAGCCACTTTTGTTACCGTTATTATTAATAGTGAAAACGTACTGAGTACCGTCAGTTTCGGTTACTAAATCTTCGGGAAACATAGTCTTCATAATTGCAGCTGAAAATAAAGCTTTCACCATATCGGCAGATTCTTTGTCGATTTCAGTTTTATAAGTTTTTACTTTCACAGATTTAGCATTTTTATTTTTCCAAATCTGATGATCGCAAATCCGATATACTAAAAAGAATCTTTCAAACTTAGTGTCTGCCTCTATGCTAAGTACATTTTCGGGCGTTGAAGAGGGTAAAACTAAAAGCCGAATCTCTGGCGAGTCCGATAATCCTTTAAAAAGAATATCCCTGACACTTGTATGATATTCAAATTCAAAGTTATAAATATCAAATATACTGCCTGTAGGCTCTAAATGTTCGGACTGTAAAGCACCCAGCTTCAATGTTAGAATTGAAAATACTAATAATATAATTATGCTAATCTTTTTCATTTTGCGACTTTCGTAAATTTTAATATTTGTTAGTTTGGAGGTTATATTTAAGATTCGTTTGTCTATTCACAAATAATACTCGGATTTTATTTCGACAATCAATAAGTACCGGAAATTTGCAATAACCACTAAAGACTAAGCATTTACCACTTTACACCAAATAACCAAACAGAGCATCAATAATAAGGATAGTTGCCGCCGAGAGAGTATAAGCTCTTACTGTACTTTTTCCTACGCCCTCTGCCCCACCGCTTGTATTAAAACCGACATGGCAACCAATTAAAGCTGTTACACCGCCAAATAAAAAGGCTTTTGAAAGCCCAATTACTATTTCGCTCTCACGGAAGAATCTCTGAACTGATTCAAAAAACATTACAAATGAAAAATCGAATTGAATGACAGTCAAAGCAAATCCACCTAATATAGCTACAAAATCTGAAAACACAGCCAGTACCGGCATCATCAGCAGAGTAGCAACCATACGCGGCATCGCTAAATATCTTGATTTGTCTATAGCCATCATCTCCAGAGCATCAATCTGCTCGGTTACATTCATAGTGCCGATTTCGGCAGCCATAGAGCCACCTACTCTGCCTGCAATCACTAAGGCTGTCAATACCGGCGTTAGCTCCGTAAAAACTGCCGTAGCGATAGATGAGCCAATGTATGGCTTAGCCAAGCCGATAAGGTTGAACTTAATAAATAAATCTGTTGCCTGAAGAGCTGCAATTGCACCGGTAAAAGCACCTATTAAAATAACAAGTGGCAATGAGTCTGCACCAACGATTTTCATCTGGTCCAATACTAACTTTTTATCTTTGATTATACGGGGGAAATATTTAATAATATTCAATAATAATATTATAATCTGACCAAATTCCGTAAGGAAATTGATTATTTTCCTTCCAAGTCTTGATATTAACTTAATCATTAATTGCTCTTTTAATTTTCATTTTTGGTGCTTAATAAATATTTCTCAGCTCTTAATAAATCAGCCGGAGAATTCACACCCTGCAGTTCATCAAATTCAGCTAATGCAAACGCTCTTACTATTGCCCCGTTAAGTCGTAATATTTCTATTATGTCAGTCAGATAATATTCGCCTTGCTCGTTTGAATTCGAAACGAATTTAAGCGAAGTAAACAGTAGCTTGGACTTGATTAAATATATTCCGCTATTAATTTCAGTAATTGATTTTTCTTGAGGTTTTGCATCTTTCTCTTCAACAATTTTTCTAAAAAGACCTTCACTATCCCTAATGATTCGTCCGTAGCCGGTCGGTTCTGCAGCTATTGTCGAAAGAACTGAAATATCAGCACTTGCTCTATAGTGCTGCTCGGCAAATTTGTTTAATGTCTCGACAGAAATCAAAGGCACGTCTCCTGCTAAAATCAAGACATCTCCTTTATAATCAGTAAATAGTGATTCGGCTTGAGCAACGGCATGACCGGTACCCAATTGTTCATTCTGCTCACAAGTAAAAACTGTCCCGTTGAATTTTTTTAGATAATCGTATAGCTTTTCTTTTTTATGCCCGACAATTACAACATTTTTCTTTGAATTTAATTTGGATACGGTATTTAATACATATTCAATCAATGGTTTACCATTTAATTGGCATAGTACTTTTGGAATTTCAGGATTGTTCATTCTTTTACCCATGCCTGCAGCTAAGATAATTGAGGCTATTTTGTTTTGGTTTGAATTCATAATTTTCTCTAATTTACTTTTTTCTAATTTATAAAATTAAATATTTTCAGCTATATATATCAGTTCAATTGGCTCTTCTACAGTTCATCAACTAAAGTATTTCTCAATAAGTAACTAACATTTTCGTCATTTAATTTCATATTGACGAATTAAATTGAAAATACTTATGAAGATATATACAAAAACAGGCGATAAAGGTTCGACAAGTTTATTTAACGGTGAACGTGTCAGCAAAAATGCTCTTAGAGTTAATTGCTACGGCACAATAGACGAACTGAACTCAATAATCGGAATTGCTGTCAGTTTCTGTAATCAGCAAGAATTATGCAAAGATTTATCGGCTATCAGCTCAACATTATTCAGTCTGGGTTCAGACTTGGCTACTCCTCTATGCCCCGAACCAAAATTCAAACCTGCAAGGATTGACCAAGCACATATTGATAATTTAGAAATATTAATAGATAATTATACTAATTCAATGCCTCCTCTAAGAAGTTTCATATTACCGGGCGGAAGTAAATGCTCTGCTTTTCTGCATAATGCCAGAACAGTATGCCGCCGAGCCGAGAGACTAATTGTAGAATTATCATCAATAGAAGATTTGGGTCAATATGTACTGATATATGTAAATAGACTTTCTGATTATTTATTTACAGCGTCAAGATATGCAAATTTTCTTTCTGATATAAAAGATATTGAGTGGAAAAACTAATCTCTATCAAACTAATTCTATAATTTACAACTCGAAATAAGTTAATATATGCCAAAATTTGATTTTATAAATAAAAAAGATGAAATGAATAAGCAGGAGAAATGGAAATTATCTCAGAAACGCTCTCTGCTTAAATCTAAATCCGATAAAAAAAAATCGGCGATTAGTGCTATAGTCAGCTCAATTGTAGGCAAAAATTATTTAGTTGAAATTGAGAACAAAGACGGATTTGTTGAAATAGAATGTATCCGTGCCGGTACAATAACTACTCATAATGTTGATACACAGATTATTGCAGTCGGAGATAAAGTAAAGATTCTATATGATGAGCCGGATATTAATTGCGAAATCGGAACTATTATCGAAGTTGAGCATCGCGATTCATGGCTGTCACGAACTTCAATTATCGGTGAAAAGGAAGATGTAGTGGCTGCTAACTGCCAGAGAATGGTTATAATGATGGCTGCGGCAGACCCTTTTTATAACCGTAGAGTAATAGATAGATTTCTAATAGCGGCTGTTGCCGGAGGGATAGAGCCGGCTATATGTATAAATAAAACTGAATTGATGCCAATCGATTTATTAGAAAAAGATATGGCTCCTTATAAAAAAATGGGGATAGAAGTATTTTTTATTTCTGCTCATCTAAATAAAAATATAAAACAAATTTCGGAATATATCAAAAATCACACTACCGCTTTTTCAGGTCCTTCGGGAGTCGGTAAGTCAACACTACTAAATTTGTTATATGGAGACGATATTCAGAAAATCAGTGAAATCAGTGAGCGTACCGGCAAAGGTAGGCATACTACCAGCACAGCCAAGTTCATTCGATTTGATGAGGATACTTGTATAATAGACACTCCCGGTGTGCGTGAATTCGGATTATGGAATATACAAAAGGAAGAACTTCCTACTTATTTTTCGGATTTTGCACCATATTATGATAATTGCAAGTTTACCCCATGCTCTCACACCCATGAACCCAATTGTGCAGTAAAATCAGCAGTAGAGAATAGTGAAATAGATTCAGAGCGTTACCAAAGCTATTTGAACATATTCGAGAGCTTGAAAGATTAATGCTATAAATGGCTTTTCCAAAACGCATTTTTTTCACTAATAATTTATTTGTACTCAATTTCAGATATTTGTTGCTAAATACAAAATATTTTCTTATTTTCTTATCTTAAAAATCATTAAATTTGGAATATTTTATTAGAAATATAAGTAAATATGAATTATTACAGTACATCATTAATTATATTATTAACTTTAGCAATTACTTCTTGCTCTAATCAAGGGCTTAGAAAGGAATTTGCTTTTGAAAATAATGATTACAGCATAACAGTTAATGATAGTACAAAAAATCAATTGTTATCGAGAAAATATTTTATTGAAGGTAAAAAAGCACAATCAGTAGCCGATTTCGCAAAAGCTGTAGAGTATTTTACAAGTGCCTCATTAACTGAACATAGTGCAGTAGTTTATTATAATTTAGCTATCAGTTATTTAAATATAAATTCTATTGATTCTGCAATTTTTTATTTCGAGAAATCTATCTCTGTTGATTCTCTATACGAAGAAAGTTATTTATATCTTACTGACATATTAATTACCAATGGAAAATACTCAAAAGCTGAATATTTGAATAAAATACTATATAAAAAAGTACCGAGCCAGGCGAATTTAATGGATTTGGTAAATGTACAATTCTATTTAGATGTCAATTCTGCAATTAACAATATTAAAAAAGGTGTTGAATTATACAAAGATAATGAATTAAATGCTTATTTATCAAACGTTTATTTATCATTAGACAATATCGACTCTGCCAATTTTTATTTTGAAAAATATATTAATAATGGCAGAACCGAGCTCTATGTATTAGACAAATTAGTTCAGCAATTTATGAATAAAATGGATTACCGAATATGTATTAAATATTTGGAATATCTAAAAGTTAATATCTCGGATTATACTTTTTCTCAGTTATTAGATTTATTATATTCTCAAATAGGTGCATATTTAAGAATCGATAAAATGCTTTGCGGTGTAATATATAGCTTTGTTTTGAATTTTGAGCCTATCAGTCCGTATAAAGATTTTTTATTAGGAGCAATTCAATTATCTGCAGAAAATGAAAATTCTGCCGACAGTCTTTTTAATACTATTTCAAAATATGATAATTCAAAGGATTCGCTTATTACAAAAGTAATTCTTTCATATTATTCTTTACAAAAAGATTTAAAAGCTATAAAATATCTAAAAAACAATATTAGTAAAGTAACTATCAATAATGAGTTAGAGCTGGGAGCAATTTCTAATCTACTTTTTGTAAATAATAAATTAGATGAATTGATTTTTTTACTAAAAAGCCCTAACACTCGATTTGACTCTCCTAAAATAAATAATATTATTGCAGATAGTTATTTATCAAAAAATATAATAGATTCTGCCGTAAAATACTACGAATTATGCTATCTGTCAGATTCTACAAACTTATCAATCAGAAATAATTTAGCTTATTGCCTATCATTAAATAACAGGAATTTAAAAAAGGCTTTGATGCTTATACAATATTCTCTTAATTTACAGCCTGAAAATCCGAATTTTTTAGATACTTACGGATGGATTAATTTTTTGCTCGGAAATGTCGATATAGCTTATGATAGTATATCTAAAGCAGCAAAGTACGATTCCGGAAATTTCGACATTCTGCTTCATTTGGGCTATATTTACTATCATAAAGGCGAAGTTAATAATGCCTTGCTTTGCTGGGAATCTGCCTATCAAAGTACTAAAACTGAAAATTTAAAAATCAAATAAAGGTATAATTATGTTTGTAATTATCGGTTCTTTAGTTGTTATTATATCAATTTTGGGTGGTTTCTCAATTCATGGCGACCTTGCGACATTAGTGCAGCCAACCGAATTTATTATCATTATCGGTGCGGCTCTCGGCTCACTAATTGTTGCCAATCCATTACCTGTATTAAAAAAAGTAGTAGCCGGAGTATTAGGCACTCTTAAAGGAGCCAAAGTTAGTAAAAAGGGCTATTTGGAATTATTACAAATGCTTTATGAACTGTTCCAGTTTGCTAAACGCGAGGGTTTGATTGCATTAGAGCCTCATGTTGAGAATCCTGAGTCAAGCAGTATAATATCGAAATATCAGCCATTTTTGGCTAATCATCATGCAGTAGATTTTTTATGCGATACTTTAAAAGTAGTATTAAGTGGCGGTGTCCCTGCTCATGATTTAGAGGAATTGATGGACTTGGACTTAGAGGCTATTCATGAAGATGAAAATATACCTCCGGGTGCGGTTCAGACATTAGCAGATGCGTTTCCCGGACTTGGTATCGTGGCGGCAGTTCTTGGTATTATTAATACTATGAGTGCAATCAATGAAGGAGCCGAAGCCGTAGGTAAGAAAGTAGCCGGTGCATTGGTCGGCACATTCTTAGGTGTATTAATGGCTTATGGATTTATTGGTCCTATAGCCTCCAATATGGGCATGATAAATAGCAAAGAGTCGCGTTATATGTTCGCAATTAAAGCATCATTATTAGCATTTGCAAAAGGAGCTCCGGCTTCTGTTGCAATTGAGTACGGTCGTAGAGCGATTGACCCTGAAAACAGACCTACATTTAAAGAAACAGAAGAAGCAATTAAGCGTTAATCGCATCAATGAAAGGATTTAGCGATGTCTGAAGAACAACAAAGTACTCATAAAGAGCAACCGATAATTGTTAAAAAGATTAAGAAGGGTGGGCATGCCGGTCATCATGGCGGAGCTTGGAAAGTTGCTTATGCCGATTTCGTAACTGCGATGATGGCATTCTTTATCGTGATGTGGATATTAGCCTCGAGCGAAGAAGTTAAAAAATCAGTAACCGAATATTTTGAAGACCCAGGTGCTTTTAGTTATGTTACCGGTAAAAGAACTGTACCTGTAAAAATTGATATTTTACCAAAGAAAGATAAGCCCGGAGAAGGCGGTCAAAACAACAACCCTGATGGTATGCAGATTGCATTTAGTGAAAGTCAAAAAGATTCCTTGCTTAATAAAGTATCTGAAAAAATAAAAGAACAAGCAATACAGGACAGCATAAAAGCATTTGAAAGTATTAAAAAGATGGGTGAAGATCTCAAAAATGAATTTATACAAGAATTACGTCAAAAACCGGAATTAAAAGAAATTCTTTCTTCAATAAAAATTGAAATGACTAAAGAAGGTCTCCGAATTGAATTATTAGAAACTAAAGAGTCTTTGTTCTTCCAAGTTGGAAGTGCTAAATTAAGTGCTAAAGCATTAGAGATATTAAAAAAATTGGGCGAGAAAATCGCTACTTTCCCTAATAATGTTGAAATTGAAGGGCATACTGACGCAAGGCAGTATGGGAAAAGTGCTTCCTATAATAATTATGATTTATCGTCAGACAGAGCAAACTCTGCAAGAAGAGTGCTGGCTAAATATTTTTGGTTAGGACAAATTGACCAAGTATCGGGTTTTGCCGATAGAAAACTAAGAACCCCCAATGACCCGTTTGACGTTAGTAACAGAAGAATCAGCATTTTAATAAAGCAGTTAACCGTAAGTGATTTTATTGAAGAAACTCAAAATCAAATAGAGGGCGAGGAAGGAAAATGAGCGAAAATTTATCATTTCTAATAATTGATGATGAAGAGTCAATTATATTTACTTTAGTGGCATTAGTGAAAAAGTCTTTCCCGAGTGCGTTAGTGCTTCATGCTTTAGATGGATTTGAAGGTTATAACCTAATAAAAGAGAATCATCCAAAGATAGTAATTACTGACTATAATATGCCTAAAATGAACGGTATGGAGGTTATCAAGAGAGTTAGGGCAGATAGTACTTTAAATGATATTTATATTATTGTGATTACTGCAAATACCGATAAGAATATTAAAATTCAATCTTTAGAAATCGGTGCTGACGACTTTATTGATAAGCCTTTTGTTACTGAAGAGCTATTGGCAAGGCTACGCTCAGCTTCACGCTATGTACGACTTCAAAACCGCTTAAAAGAAGAGAATACTCTTCTCTATCGCCTCGCTGGTGAATTAGAATCATCTATTGCGGATTTGAAAGCCTTAGCTTATCATCTCTTGCATGCTAGAATTCCCAATACTGTCGATAAAATGAAGAAGGTCAATATAGCTTCGATTTGGATGGCTAAACAGTTAGGAGAATTCACCGAAGAGCAGATTTCTGATATTGATATAGCTTCTTCACTTTGCGACTGTGGTAAAATAATACTTCCGGACACTATGATAAAAATGCCGGTTGTATTAGATGGACTTCCTACCC
This sequence comes from uncultured bacterium, assembly GCA_942493235.1. Lineage (GTDB taxonomy): Bacteria > Bacteroidota > Ignavibacteria > Kapaibacteriales > UBA2268 > ENR-C587. The sequence goes on from OW818676.1 coordinate 3,729,922, forward strand.
ATCAATTGATGCACCAAGTGCCACTTATGGCTAGAGAAATTCTTTCTAAAATTCGCAGATATAAAGATGCAGCAAATATATTATATCATTTATTTGAAAACTTCGACGGAACAGGTTTCCCTGACAAATTGCAATCTTGGCAGATACCGCTTGCTTCAAGAATCATACGTGTAGTTAGTGATTATGAAGACTTACGAGTCTATAAAAATATGAATGCTAACGAAGCTTTATCTGTAATCTCTAAAAGCTCTAAGCGATTTTATGATAATAGATGCGTTACATTGCTTGAGCAATTTATTGCTCTTAATGCCTCTAAAGAATCCGGAATAAAAGAAACAGCAGTTCAATTGCATGAATTAAGCGATGGTATGGTGCTTACGCGTGATATAATTACTAATTCCGGCATGAAATTGGTTCCTTCGGGTGCAATTTTGAGAGAAAGAACTATAAGTACTATAATGGCTCATAGCACTACCGACCCAATAATTGGTGATATTTATGTAAAGGTTTAAAATGATTGGTTTATTAACAGACTTCGGCATAGATGATATTTATGTCGGAATAATGAAGAGCGTAATTCATAGAATAGCTCCTACAGCTAATATTGTCGATATTACTCATTCTATTGAACCTTATAATCTATTAGAAGCGAGTTTTATTTTAAATCAAGCTTTTCCATATCTGCCCGAAGGGATTATTATTGTTGCCGTGATAGATCCCGGTGTAGGCTCAGAGCGAGAGCCATTAGTCTGTAAAATCGATAATAAGTATGTAATTTGCCCAAATAACGGGATAATTACATACTTAACTCAAAAATACGAATTAAATGAATGCTATGAGATTAATCCTGATATATTAAATCAAAATATTTCTAACACTTTTCACGGACGCGATGTATTTGCTCCGTTTTCTGCTAATATTTTCAATGATAGAGAAATTATCAATAAATTCAAGCCCTTCCCACTGGAAAAAATAAAAAGAATAGACAATTTCCTATTGACAAAAGAAGACAATAAATTGCTCGGACAGGTAGTGCATATTGACAGATTCGGTAATTTAATTACAAATATTGAAGCCGGGGCACCAATTACTAATATACGTTATAAATTTCACGAGTTTGAATCTGCCAGTAAGACTTATTCCGATGTAAAAATTGGCTCCCCTTTGGTCTATGTAGGTAGTTTCGGATACTATGAAATCGCGATTAATTCCAAAAGTGCACGTAAATATTTTAATGCTAAAATCGGCGATAAAATTGAGGTTTATACTGATTAATTTTTTCTTGTAATTTCAATTTTACTTACTAACTTGCACCTTGCCTCTATGCCTACCCTGAAGAGGCTGTGTAAAATTTATCATTCTGAACGATTGTATAATGTGCTGTTTTGTAACACATTGACTTATATGGATACTTCGCTTCAATCAGTATGACGATTCGGCTATATTACTAATTTTAGACAACCACTTGCTTAATACTAATTTGATTTTGGATCTTCACTATTTTAAGTGGGTTAGCAAATAATTATTATTAGTATAAAGGAAATCCTTAAATATCAAATATTGATTTTTGATATTTAATTGGAGAAACATCTTTGATTTTATATTTTAACTCCGTAGGAGTTATATATCGGTAACATAATGAGATACTCCACCACCACTCTCTTGTTTTAACAACAAAAAGATAAGAAAGAGCGTGGGGACTAAACAATGTTTATTACCAATGTTCAACAGCTAACGCAGTTGTAAGAAAGATTTCTTTATTTGCTTACACACACATAATAGCAAAGAACCTTGATTTTTCAATCTTTGGAAAATTACATTGTTTTGATTTTTGTAATGGTCTGATATTTTAAATCATATCTAATATTTGTATATTTGTACTTTATGCAATTACTATAGAGAATTTATGCTTACTAATTCTGAAATTATTATTGAAAACGGAATAATAAAAGATATTTTGCCGGCAGACAATCTATATATTACCAATATTGATAATAATGAAATAGTCAGCCGAACTCAATATAATAATGCTTATGCTTATCCCGGATATATTGATAGCCATGGGCATTTATTAGGTCTGGGAATGGTAAATTCGAGTCTGTCATTATATGATATTAACTCTGCTGAGGAGTGCATAGATAAAGCTTTATCTTTTAATTATGAAACTCGCGGCAATTGGGTAGTCGGCATAGGCTGGAATCAAGAATTATGGACAGATAAGAAATTCCCGACCAAGGAAATTCTTGATCGAGCTTTCCCAAATACACCGGTTTATTTAATCAGAGCAGATGCACACTCTGCTTGGGTTAATTCCAAAGCTATAGAAATAGCCATAAAAGATTTTGAAAGTTCTAATCTTGCAGATAATTTAGTATTAAAAAATGATAAAAACGAAATCAGCGGTGTACTAATAGATTCCGCTATGAATATAGTGAGCAGGCACATACCTGATTTTACAGATTCTCAGAAAATGTCTATGCTGATTAAAGCTCAAAATTTATTATTATCTAATGGAATTACATCTATCTGCGAGATGGAGTCGGATAGTAGCCTTATTAAAATACTAAAAGCAATGGAGCAAACCGGAGAATTAAATTTAAATATTTATGCGTATCTAAAAGCAAATAATGACGAATATTTGAATTGCTCACTTCAGTCTTCTAAGCAGTTGAAAATATCAGGAATCAAATTATTTGCTGACGGGGCATTAGGTTCTCGCGGAGCATCTCTATTTGAGCCATATTCAGATGATAGAAATAATTACGGCAAACTACTTTTATCTGAAAACGATATTTATAATAAAACGAAAAATGCTTTTGAAAAAGGCTTATCTACAGCAGTTCACTGCATAGGCGATAGAGCAAATCATAGTGTAGCTATTGCATTTGCCAAATTCAGAAAACATATTAATAGGGACTCTGTATTGAGGATGGAGCATGTTCAAATTATCCAAGATAGCGACATATCTTTACTATCCGATAATAATATAACAGCTTCAATTCAACCGGTACATTGCCTTTCTGACGCACCGAATATGGTAGAGAGCAGAATCGGTCTATCAAGAGCAAATAATGCTTATAGATGGAAAAGTTTATTAGATAGAAATATTAATGTAGTCGCCGGTTCTGATTTTCCTATTGAATCATTTGACCCTATCAGAGGAATGTATGCACTTACAAATCGAATTCCATATTCGACGTTAAAACCATGGAATGAATCGGAAGTTATTTCATTACAAGAAGCAATAAACTCTTATACGATTAATACACAGAAAGCAGTTCAGGATAATTCAATTGGTGAACTTAAAATAGGAAATAGAGCAGATATAAATGTTTTAAATGGAAAAATAACCACTATGCATAATAATATCAATGAACTATTGATTGATACGTACTCTGCAGGGAAATTAGTCGTTTCGTCAAGGCAATGAGATACTACCAAGTATAGATTCTCTGCTTGCTCCGGTAACAGAAGGCATATTGGAAGGAAGACCTAATAGAGTTCTATACCCCAAATAAGCAAAGCAGATAGCTTCTTTAGCCGAAACAGGGATATTATAATCATCGCTGGTTTTTATTTCCGTACTTTTAAATTTACTTCTAAGATAGTCAACTATAAAAGAATTATATGCTCCGCCACCGGCAATAATCAATATATCGGGAGAACAAGCGAATTTAATAGTCTGTCTATAAATTGAGTCGGCGGTAAACACACTAAGAGTATGAATTATATCTTCGGGTAAAATATTGATACCTCTTAATCTCATATCCAAATAGTGGGAGTTGAACAGCTCGCGTCCGGTAGATTTTGGAGGGAAAAGTTCAAAATATTCGCAATTAAATAATCTACTTAATAATTGAGGATTAAGCTTTCCTGATTTAGCAATTTCACCGTTATTATCATAGTCTTTATTAAAATACTTTTTGACTGTCATATCAAGCAATACATTTCCGCAACCTGTATCAAATGCTATTACATCAAGTTCGCTTGTTCCGGCTTTTAAATAGGTGATATTTGAAATACCTCCTATATTTAGCGAAATCACATTTTTATCTTTTTGAGAGAGGAAATCGTAATCAAACCTTGGAACTAATGGTGCTCCCTGCCCATTAAGAGCAATATCTCCCGAGCGAAAATCACTAATTACAGGCTTTCGGCTGAATTTAGCAAGAGCCGAACCGTTTCCTAATTGCAGAGTCGAATTAATATCTACTCCTGCGAAATCTTTAATCATCGGATTATGCCAGAGAGTCTGCCCATGCGAACTGATTATATCAATCGAATCATAATCAATTGATTGTAAAGTGCAGAATCGAATAATTGCTTCTGAATATTGTTTGGAAAGTGCAAAATTCAAATCGCTTATATCTGATAAAGTGGGAGTATTAAGTAAATTTTTTATTTTAGAACGAAAAGCATCAGGAAAATCAACAGAGGTATAATCAATAAGTTGCATATTGATCATACCTATATCTTTTGTAAAATCTACTATTGCAATATCTATTGCATCTAATGATGTACCGGTCATAAGTCCGCATACACGCATTTTGGAACATTCTATGCCAATCGAATTGATAATATTCATATCAATCTAATTTTTTGATAGTATTCATTACTTGTGGTCTCAGGGCTAATTCCAAAGATTTAGGATAGTACAATATTGTCAGAATAAGTCTGAGTAAAATCGTAATTCTATCATCTAAAATATTCTTTTTCATTTTATAATCCTTTTATATACACGACAATTCTTTAATTAATTTTTTAAGTAAAAAATTACCATATTAAAGCCTCAGCCGCATTTTCCGCATATTTGAGAGTTTCGATTAATTCATCGCCAAGCACTGTAATATGCCCCATTTTTCTACCTTTTCGCGATGATTTTTTATTATACAAATGTAATTTAGCTCTATTGAATTCAAGTATTTTAGTAACATCTGCCGGAGTACCTTCGCCATCTCTTTGACCAAGCAAATTAATCATCACGGCAGTCGGTTTTAACATATCGGTAGAGCCGAGCGGCAGCCCCAAAATTGCTCTGATGCAATTCTCATATTGAGATGTTACGCATGCTTCAATAGTATAATGACCGGAGTTATGAGGTCTCGGAGCTATTTCGTTAACTAAGATTTCGCCGTCTAAACTCAAAAACAGCTCTATGCCAAAAACGCCGACCCCATTAATTGCTTCGACACATTTAACGGCAATTTCTTGAGCTTTTTTCTGTAACTCAACATCGATAGGTGCGGGAGCAATTACTTGGTTACAAATATGATTTTTCTGAATAGTTTCAACACATGGATAGACTGCAATTTCACCTTTTGTAGAGCGGGCAACCATTACAGCAAGCTCTTTGGTGAAATTGATGAATCTTTCAGCCATCAATAATTTTTTACTGAATTTCTTAAACGCATCAGAAATATCTTCCTTATTACTTATAGAGTAGTTGCCGTAACCGTCATAGCCGAGTTTCCGAGTTTTAATAATAAAAGGAAAACCGAATTTCTCGGCAAATTTATGGGCATCGTCTTCATTATTTAAGGCTTCAAAATCGGGAACTGAAATACCGGCTTTTAAAAATGTCTGCTTTTGTATATATTTATCCTGAACTAATTCCATTGTTTCAGGTGTAGGATAGACAGGTGCATCTTTCTGTACGGTTTTTAGAATCTTAGGGTCAATAAATTCATTTTCTAAAGTAACTATATCGCATAATTCGGAGAAATCAGCCAAATCATTTGTCTTATTCCAGCCTTCGGAAAATTCCAATTGAGTCATATCACCGGCGGGGGTGCATTCTTCTTTATCAATCACACCAATATTAAGCCCAAGAGTATATGCTGAATTTGCAAGCATTTTTGCCAATTGTCCACCACCAAGGATACCGATAATAATTGGGCTGTCCTCAGTTTTTTTTGATTTTATCATTTCTTCTATTCTTTATTAAATTTTCTTATGTAAAATTTCTTTTATTAATTTTCTTATGTAAATTTTGTTAATACTGCAAACGTAAATTTGCACTGCTTTAAACGAAATATAGTATAATTTATTTCGATGCGTTTTATAAATGGTATTTTTCTGTTGTTTGAAATTTCAATTATTACAATTTATTTCTTGTATTACGTTAATACTAATGATAAGCATTAAGTATTTAATGTCTTATGGATTACTTTGTTTGTTAGTTCAATTATTGATTATAATTATTTAAAATATATATAGGTTAAAGTATGAAAAAGTTATTACTTATTCTCTTAGTATTATTTCAAACAACTGTTTGCTTAACTGCAGAAGAATTGAATATGCCTGAAAGTATTACTTGGGATTCCGCCAATCAAAGATACTTAGTTGCTAATACCGGAAACGGCAGAATATTATCAATGAATAGCAATAATGAGATTAGCCTTTTTGCACAGGGATTTTCCAGCCCAAAGGGAATAGTCATTGTCGATAATGTTTGCTATTTCACTGATAATAAAGACTTATACGGATTGAATATTAATACTGCTGATCTTGTTTTGCATATAGAAATCACCGAGGCTTTCAGTTTAAATGATATTTGCAGCGACGGGGCAGGCAATTTATATATTGGCGATATGAATGGCAACAGCATTTATAAGTATGATATCACTAATGATTTGATTGAAAAATTGAGTCTTAGTGCTGAAATTATTTCTCCTAACGGGCTCTGTTATGATAATGGCATGCTATATGTAGTTTCTTATTCTGAAAATGCTCCGATATATTCTATTGATTTAAGCACTAATACAGTTGTTACTGTTAAAACTACTTCATTTGCTTATTTAGATGGAATTGCCAAAGATGAGAATAATAATTTCTATATTAGCTGCTGGGGGATAAGTACCGGTTCAGTATATAAGTACAATTCCGATTTCACTAATAATCCTACATTAATTAAATCCGACTTAAACGGACCAGCCGATTTTATATATAGGGCGGATATTCAAACTATCATTCTTCCGTTAATGAATGAAAATAAGATTGATTTTGTTCTAATTGGAATTCCCCAAAAAGTAGTACTTAGCAGTCCTGCAAATGATATTATTCTTAATGAATATAGAGTTAAATTAATGTGGCAAGCTGTAGCAGGAGTTTCAAAATACAAAATACAAATTAGTAAAAATGAAGACTTTTCAACTACTATCAGTAATAATGAATATGTAACTAATTATACAGAAATAATTACCTTAGACACTACTACAAAATATTACTGGAGAGTATCAGCCTTTAATTTAGGGCAATGGGGGCAGTGGTCAGATACTTGGAATTTCACTACCGGTAAAATGGTTTATATAGCACCTACTCCTTTAAGTCCGGCACATCAAGCAGCCGGAGTATCTACTAATCCTACATTAATATGGACTAAATCTCCGGGTGGTATTTATGAAGTACAGATTGCATTTGACGCGAATTTTAATAACATTAAATGGTCTGCTGAAGATTTAACCGATACTATGATAGTAGTTACTCCTTCACTAAATGTTAATTCTACTTATTATTGGAGAGTTCGTACTTATTCAGGAATTATTACAAGTGATTGGTCTTTAGTAAGTATGTTTTCAACTTATAATACGGCTCCGGCAGCTCCTGAATTATTATTCCCCGGTAACTTTATGCCGGCTATAATGCCAGTAGTTACCCTTGAATGGAAAAAAGTTAGCAATGCACTTGATTACAAAATAGAGCTAAGCCCGAACGATGCTTTCCCTATTGAAAATACTCATTATTATACTGTATCTGCTACTAACGATAATATTCAGAAATATAAACTACCGGATACTCTGAAATATACTACCCAATATTGGTGGAGAATTAAGTCTGCTAATGATTTCGGCGAAGGGGCTTGGTCTGAAATGTTCGCATTCCAAACTGTTAATAAAGAAGAAGATACCACTAAATCGGTAAATGATATACATAATTATATTACGATTGGTCCGAATCCGGCAGAAGATTATTTGGACATTAAGGTAAGCATGACTATGGATAACCCTGAATTTGAAATAGTAAATATTAACGGCGAAATTGTAAGCTCTTACAGTACTATCGCTACTAATAAAGAATTTACATATAGAATTAATGTCAAAAACTTGACTTCGGGTATGTATTTACTTAGAATAATTGACAATAAGCAGACTGACGCTACTATTAAATTTATTAAGAAATAGATTATTAAAACTATTGCAATACTATCGATTTTTGATTTTATCGTCATCCAGCCCTACGGTTAACCGTAGGGCTGTTAAGTATTTACTGATTTATTATTACATTGGTATTTAAACTTTAAATAAATATTTTTGACTTTTACTACAGCCTTATTCTATCCCAAATAGAAGATAATTTAATCAAAAAAAAAATGCCCCAAGGTATTAGCTCAGGGCATTTATTGACCGCAAAATATAGGGGATTGCTATCAATTAAGAAATCTATATCAATTTTTTGTAGTCAGAGAAAAATTAATTTTTTCAATAGTAATATTTTTAACATTATAAGTCATAACCTTTGTGTCATATTTTGCTAATTTAACAAGTTCATTATTATGAATCAACGCTTTTGTTTCACCTGCTTTTACCGAACCGGTAATTAAAAGCATAGTTGCGATAACCAATACAAACTTTAACATAATATCACCTCTTTGGCTTATTTCTCTATTTCAAGTTCAATATTATCTCTAATCAATTTTTATCTTTATTTCAATATCTTCTTTATTTCAATATCTTCTTTATTTCAATATCATCTCGCGTTCAATATTATAGACACTTTAATTGAGTAAATGGTTACAGTATTTTTAAAAAAATATATTTAGTCTGTTGAACAAGTCGAATTAATACATTTATACGCAATTTGACCTAACGGTTAACCGTCAGGTTGATAAAGATATATTTGATTTTCAATCTTATATAAATAGCGAATTAGCCTGTATCCCAGCTCTGATGCGTGCGTTGTATGAAGCAAGATTGGTGTTGAAGCTTATGATTTCCACTTTAATTGACGATACGCAATGCAAAATCAAAATACTGCATTTTTGCAAGAGTATTATCATAATGATAAGTGATAGCCACCATCAACATTAATTACCTGTCCGGTAATAAAATTAGTGCAGTTAGCAAAAAAATATGCTGTTTCAAAAATATCCTCAACTGAGCCGTACCTTTTCATAGGAATTTTATTAACATCTATTTCAGAGCTATCTATTGCTTTTTCATCAGGTATAACGATTGTTCCCGGATTAATACAATTCACAGCAATTTTTGGAGCAAGCTCCAGAGCTAACGCCTTAGTTAATTGAATCACACCGGCTTTCGACACATTATAGGGTAATCGGCTCTTCCAAATCTCGAGACCACCAAGAGAACCGATATTTATTATCTTTGCTCCATCAGTTGCAACTTTTGCAAATATTTTTGCTCCGTAAAATTCACTTCGCAGATTAGTATTAATAGTACTGTCCCACTCTTCTATGCTTAAATTACTGAGCGATTGCTGAGCAGGAAATATTCCGGCATTATTAATAAATACATCAGGTACTCCGATGTAATCTACAGCTTGATTGAAAGCATTATCGAATTCCTTATAATTGCAGACATCAGCTTTTACAGCTATACATTTCAATTCAATACCCAAATTTTCAATTATTTGTTTTGTCTCTATTGCTTTATTTTCAGATAAATTATAATGAATAGCAACATCCCAGCCTTTTTTAGCGAAATTAATTGCTAAAGCTCTACCGATTCTTCGACCGCTACCTGTTATGAATATCTTCTTTTTCATGTCTGTGATTGTTTATTTTTAAAATTTATTACCATTGCAAAAGTGCACTCTTTTATCCCACTCATTCAACCCCACACTTTAGAGGCTGTGTAAAAAGTTAGTCTATATTATTACAAAACTCAAAGTAATTCATTTACATGTATTTCAACCTGACGGTTAACCGTCAGGTTGATAAGTATTTAAAAGCTGTTGCAAATGTCCACACTCATTCAACCCCACGCTTTAGCGTGGGGTATTCAAGCTATTTGAATATATTTAACAATATACACATTGTACTTATAATTCTTCTAATTCTCCAAAAGATAATGTAGTCTGTGTACCTTCGTTCATATTTTTAACTGTAACATAATTACCATTTACTTCATCATCACCGATGATCAGAGTAAACTGTGCATTCACTTTGTTAGACTCTTTGAACTGAGCTTTAAAAGAACGTCCGGCTAAATCCATAAGTACACTATAGCCCTTATTTCTTAATAGCTTAGCAATTTTAAAAGCATTAGAAGTATAATTAGTATTATTAACAGCAATATAATAATCGCATTTAGTATCTGGTAGGGGAAGATTATTTAATGCTTCGAGAATCAGAATTAGTCTCTCTACTCCCATTGCAAAGCCTACTGCCGGAGTAGCTTTACCACCCAATTGTTCAAACAGTCCATTATAGCGTCCGCCGCCGCCAAGAGAATCTTGAGCTCCAAGTGCAGTACTTTGGAATTCAAATACTACATGGCAGTAATAGTCTAATCCACGAACTAATCGGGGAGTAATTTCATATTTTACGCCACAATCGTCTAAAAGCTTGAGCACTCCCTCGAAATGATTTTTACTTTCTTCATCTAGCGAATCAAGAATAATCGGTGCATTCTCTATTATTTTTTTGTCTTTTTCATCTTTAGAATCAAGTACTCTAAGTGGATTAAGTTCCAAACGTCTTTGACTGTCTTCGGATAGTTCATCTTTATGAATTTGAAGAAAATCTGTAAGTACATTCCTATATTTTTCTCTTACGCTCTCATTGCCAAGGGTATTGATAATCAATCTATACTCACTAATTCCAATTGCTTTAAGAACTGCATCAGCAAGCATTATATTTTCAGCATCAGTTTCCGGATTAAAAGCTCCTAAGCATTCTGCTCCGAACTGGTGAAATTGTCTAAGTCTGCCTTTTTGCGGTCTTTCGTATCTAAAAAATGGACCGAAATACCATATTTTGGCAATATTATTCTGCTGAATCACATTATTTTGAATTACAGAGCGAACTATAGCGGCAGTTGCTTCCGGTCTTAAAGTAATAGACTCGCCACCTTTATCAGAAAATGTGTACATTTCTTTATTTACTATATCTGTTTCTTCACCGATAGAACGGCTGAATACTTCAGTATTTTCCATAATTGGAGTTCGATATTCATAGTATCCGAATTGAGCAGACACTTGTTTGAATTTATTCTGAAGAAACTGCCAGATATAAACTGATTCCGGCAAAATATCTTTGGTACCTCTGATTGCTTGTATCATTTTAATCTCTATATTTTTAATAATTTAACATCATATATCAATATAAGCTACTTACTTAATTTCGTATTAATAAGTTTTATTGGGCTATGCTTACATTATTTTTTTTTCAAACAACAAATAATCATCAAATAACAAAAACCTTTTTAAATAATAAGCTTACTTTTACGAACATTTTCTAAAGTAAATTTGATCATATCTTTCGCATATTCTGTAACAGGGGCATCATGACCGGAAAATATTTTCTCAATCGGCAATAGAGAAAGCTTTTCGAGTACATCTACATAAGATTTTAAATAGCTGCCTCCCGGAGTCTTAATATTTAGAGGTGTATCCCCACTGAAAAGTGTTTTTTCTTCTTCGCAATATATACAGATAGAATCATTAGAATGCCCGGGAGTGTAGAATATTTGAGCATCTCTATCACCAATTTTTATAATCATTCCGTCTTTTACTTGTGTATTTACATATTCAAGCTGAGTATGTGCAATTATCTTAGGCTTATAAGCCTCGGCTATTTTCTTTAGTCCGCCGGCATGGTCGAAATGCTCATGAGTAAGAATTATTTGCTCAACTCTACGCTTGCCTACACCGGTAGAAATAGTTTGAAGTTCATCGTAAACAAATCCATCTGTGCCGACATCAATTAGAGTATTTACGTCGCTAATAGCATTCCAATTGCCGCGTACCAGATACACGTTACAAGAATACAAATTTGGATTCTTTTTTAGACAAGTAACCTTCATTTATTTCCAAAAATTATAAGCATTATAACCTAATAAAATATATCATATATATCACATATTTCCCATTTTTTACCACCTCTATAGAGGGGGAAACAAGTACTTTGTGAAATTATTAACTTAACCAAAGGTTTTACTAAGCCTCAAAATACGAGCTTGATGTTAATAATTTTATTTCAAGAATAAATTATATTTGACTATTGAAAAAGTTCATGATTTTAAGTAAAATAAATTTTCAAAGCATACTAAATACTTCTATCTCAATGCTAAAGCATTAGGTAAATGGAAATTATATTTGAAACATTACGCTTTAGCAACAGCTTTTTTTCACACATTTAGCCAATTTTCTGATATACGTTAGCATCGGCAGCAATTTGAGTAAATAAATGTTTGCATTCTTCAGGCAACTGTTGAGTTTGCTCTGTAGTAAACATACCTCCGGGTTCTAATACGGAGTGGAACATTTTAATTACTTTTATTCTCTCGTCGGGCTGAAAATGCAAAAGCACATTTTTACAAATTATCAGATGATAATTATTTGAAAATGGCTGAAGTGATAGCAAGTCATGCTTTTGAAAAGTAAGTTTAGATTTAATTGTTTCAGCAATTTTGTGATAATCTTTGACATCGCTTTTTTCAAAATATTTCACAAATATATCTTCCGGTATCCTTTTTAATTCACTATAAGGGTATATCCCTTCATTAATAATTTTTCCGAACGTGTCGGTTTCATCAATATCTGAGACATCGAGCTGAACATTTTTAAAACCGAAATAAGACATCTTCTCGGCTAAAAGAATTGCAAAAGTATAAGGCTCGGGACCCATAGCACACCCGGCATCCCAAATCTTAACCTTTCTAAAACCGGAAATGTAAGGAATAAAATATTTACAAACCTGCTCTAATGTATGTGTATCTCTAAAGAAAAAAGTAAAAGCCATATATCACCTATTATTTACCAAATTTAAAAAACCAAATATAATCAATTTATGGGTATTTCTATGTAAAAAGTAGTGCCTAAGCCAATAATACTTTCTGCATAAATTCTTCCTTTCAGTGCTTCAATGTTCTTTTTGGCTATAGTTAGCCCAAGCCCCGTTCCCGGAATAATACCGATTGTCTCGGCAGACCTGTAGAATGGCTCAAATATTACTTCCAATTCTTCGGCAGAAATCCCCTTACCTTCATCTTTTATTGAGATATAAAACATATTATCATCAATTTTATAATCAATAATAATTTCTGTATTTTTATCGGAAAACTTTGCCGCATTAGAAAGCACTTGATTAAGCACCTGCCAAATTAAATTTTTATCTTGATATATCGAAAGATTTTCTTCTAACTCATTAATTCTGATTTTATGTGACTTTTTAATAGAGTCAGAAAAAGTATCCGCTACATAATGGAAATATTCATTAACTGAAAACTTCTCTTTAAATACATTTATTACTGTGTCTTCGCCGACAGCCATAACACCTTCTAATAGCCCGGTAAGAGTTTTAACAGAGTCTTGAATACGTTTGGAATACTCAATACAAGAGTCCGGCTTAGATATTTTCGCAAATTCTTTAATCAATTCCGCAGATGAAAATATTACAGTAAGCGGAGTCCTATATTCATGCGATACCATTGAGATAAATCGTGATTTAAGCATAGAAAGCTCTTTTTCTCGGTTCAAAGACAGTTCAAGCTCTTCTTTTGCTGTAATTAGTTCCTGCTCTGCCTGGCTTCTGTATTCAATTTCATCGTTAAGTGTTTTCAAGGCTTCTTCAAGATCCAAAGTTCTAATCTGCACACGAAGCTCAAGATCTTCATTGAATTTCACTAATTGTTTTTCGGCTTCTTTTTGGTCAGTTATATCATCAATAATACAATAAACAGATTTATTTAATACATCATCAATTTTGCTTAGGTGAATTTTTAAATATCTTATTTCATTCATGCTATTGATAAACTGAGGTATTTCAAATTCTTTTTCGGAAACAATATTTTTTAAAATCTTGTGCTTTTCTTCTTCACTTAGTTTGACTACATAGTCAACAATAGATTTACCAAGTAGTTCCTCTTTGCTAACAGAATAAAATTTCAAAGCAGAGGGATTAGCATCTTCAATTTTTCCGTTTTCAGGATTTATTATTATCATAATAGCATTATTATCCTGAAACATCTGCTTATATCTTCTCTCTGAGGCTTCTAATTGGAATGTTCTTTCGGTAACTTCTTTTTCTAATCTATATCTATATTTTTTATTAGTCGATAATTTTATATAAGCAGCACTAACAACAATTAAGATTCCTATAACTAAAACTATAAAATAAAATCTGAAATAATAGGGTTTGTTAATTGTTATCACTCCTGAAGTAATTTCATTACCCCATATACCTAAGGCATTTTTTGCTTTTAATCTAAATACATATTTCCCGTTTTTCAGATTTGGAAAGCTAACATAGTAGTCATTTAAATTATTTATTTCTACCCAAGCATTTCCCCCTTCGAGCCCCTCTAATTTATATAGAATCGAATTTTTCTTTTCATCATAAAATGATACTACATTAAAATTAAAAATAATGCTATTATCTTCATAGTCAAATTCTCGGGATTCATTAAAAGCATAATTCTGCCCTCTAACTTCATAATTCAGAAGCTGAGTTATAGGCAGAATATCCCTTTTAGAATCATATTCTTTTCTATAAATTGATAATCCTCTGTTCGTACCGATAAGAAACTGTCCGTTAGACGCAATAATTGCAGCAGAGCGATTAGTTTCTAATCCCGATATCCCCTCTTTTACTCCGTAATACCAAATTTGACCTTGATAAAAACGAGCTATACCGGCATCCGTACCTATCCATAACTCTTTATTATAGTCTTGAATAATAAAAAACACTCTCTTGTCAATTTTATTATAATTCAGATATGCTTTAGAATATTTGCCTTTTTCGTATTTATAGAGACCGTCGTCAGTACCAATCAATAAACTGCCATCTTGATTTTCAAATATTGTAAATGCGTTGCTTGCAGAGAAGTTATTTTTTGAATTAATAAAGCTGATATTGCCGTTTTTATCAACTATCAACACCCCAAAGCGAGATGTAGTTAAAGCAATCCTACCATCTTTTAATACAAATATCCCTCTTATATACACTTGAGAATTCTGCCAATTTATATATATTTTCTTTGAAATTCCATTTTTTAATTCATACAAATTGATATTATCTGTAAATAGAATCCTCTGGCTACTGTCTAATGCGACAGCCATAACACTCTCTACTTTTAACTGCTTAGATGAATACCATTTTATTTTGTGATTAATATCTACTACTCCGAGCCCATTACGATAGCTGGCAAACCATATATTATTATTTCTATCTTTGACCATACCACTAACTCGTTCATAATACAGGTCTTTATTAAATTTTGCAGTTGTAAATGTGTTGCCATTGAAAAATGAAAGACCAAAATTATGACCTATTACAAAATTCCCTTTAGTCTGCTCTATTACAGAAACTACTTCGTCTTCAAGCATTCCATGAGCTTGGTAATAGTTTTTGAATCTAAGGCTCGACACTTTACTAATACCTCTGGAAGAAGATACCCACAGTATATTTTCTCGGTCAATCATCATCTCGGAAGCACCATTGTCAATTAATCCATTAGATTTATCAAATTTTTCCGTAGTTTTAGTAATCGGATTAAATATTTTAATTTCTAACATATTCCCATAGATAATGCTATTGAAGTAATTCGGAATCAAAGTAAAAGGTAAAAATCTGGAATCAAAATTATAATTAAGATTATCGACTACTTTGACAAACTTATTATTCTGAATATAACCGATAAATTTATTAGTATAAAACCATATTTTCTCAAAGTTTTGAATTCTTTCTACATTCATCGCAAAAATGTCTTTATTCTGCAATTCTACTATATTAGTATATGCTTTCTTGAAACTATAAGTAGAATTATGATTATGTATATAAATTCCCTTATCAGTTGTAAAATACAAATTCCCCTTATCTATATATACCGAATATATCTTAGTACTCGGGAACTGCTTATCTCTGGCATCGAAAAATTGCCATTGACTGTTATGGAAAACAAAAACACCTAAACCATAAACAGCAAGCCCTGCAATTGTAACATCATTATAAGTACTAAGAGCAAAGTTGGAATGGTGGTCCGAAATCGTATAACCCTTTGGCAATTTTATTGAAAAGTTTTTCCATCTATTATCTAATTTCGATAATGTAATCCCATCGGTATTGCTCTCTAAATTCGAAAAATTCTGTAGAACCCAAACTTGCCCTTGTTCATCAACTTTAACTTTTAAGGCATCTCTAAAAGGTCTCCCATTATTAGAGTAATACTCTTTCCATCTATGACTGTCGTAAGTGCATAATCCGCTACGAGTAGCTATCCAAATCATTCCGGAGCTGTCTTGAGACATAGAATTTATATAAGAGCTGGGAAGCCCATCTTCTTCAGTATAAGTATGAATCAAATACTTCTGTGCATAAGCCTGAGGTATTATCAGAATTAAACTGATTAAGCATAATATGTAAAGTCTTAACTTAATATAAATACCATCAAAATAAATTTGAAAATAATATTTTTTTGCATATTGCAAATAAATATAATAACGTAATATAGCGATAAAATTGTTGATTTATGCCTAAATAATCAAATTATAATGAAAATTAATCATAATCAACGGTTTCTTTTATTCTTAATCCGTTCCGAGTTTACAATAATACACGAACATATCTTAAATATTTGAATTTTTTCTTCAAATTATTTTGTAATATTTGTTATATTAGATTTCTAAAATAATCAAAACTTATAATTGATACAAAATATGAATAAAAGCATTAAATATAAAAACAGTAAAGCACTTTCAATGTTAGTGTTTGCGATAATACTTGTTATATTTAATATATTAATTTCAGTTTCGGCTTCTTATTATTTCAATTCAATAATATTGAAAGCTTATGGATTTACCTCAATTGTCGATTTAATTATTTATATTCTGCTCTATAAAGCATCTAAAAAATCAATTAATACACCTGATTTAATTTACAATTTCGGATTTGGCAAATATGAAAATTTCGCTATTATTATCAGTGCGTTATTTTTGCCAATTATATTAATCCATACACTTTCTATCGGAGCAGACTTTTTACTTGATGGCACAAACCTGACTAAGGCAAACATACTTATATTAATTCCGATTATCATTATTATTATATCTAAGATTAAGGAATTTGCAATTAATAATTTTTATAGTAATTCAAATATTTCAATTTTCAAAAGTATAGTAACAAGAAAAAGCACTACCCTTAATATAGAGCTTTTACTTGTAATTTCTATAGTATTTCAATACTTTGCACCGTTAAAATCTGAATTCTTAACATATATAGATTTATTAACCGCATCTGCATTAGTAATTTTTCTTATGTATTTACCACTTAAAAATCTTCGAAACTCTTTAAACCAGCTACTCGATAAAACTCTACCTGATGAAATTTTGTTTGATTTCTTATCAGTAATTATTGAACATTTCGAATTGATGTGTGAGTATAAATCTATGCGAACTCGCCGCTCCGGAGACGATATTTTCGTTGAAATTGATATAGTTATGCCGAGTAACATCAGCTTAGATAAAGTAAATCAAATAGAAAACTCTATAAAGCAAGCATTGAATTTAAAATATCCGAATGCACACCCAAGGATTTATGCCCAGTCTTGTGTTAGAAATTGTATTTATAAAGATAACGGAAATTGTCCGATTTTAAAATCCGGCAATAAAATAAAGGATAATATTAATGGCTAAAAAGCTCGAAAGAAACGAATCCATAGTAACAAGCGACTTCACTAAAGAAGATGAAATCGAAGCCGCACTACGCCCCAAAACATTTGACGATTTTACGGGGCAGAAGAAGATTGTCGAAAATCTAAAAGTATTCATCACCGCGGCAAAAAATCGCGGTGAAGCTTTAGACCACGTTCTTCTGACCGGACCTCCGGGTCTTGGTAAAACTACTCTCAGCTATATCATCAGCCGCGAGATGGGTAGTAATATTAAAATTACTTCCGGTCCGGTACTCGAAAAGCCGGGAGACTTAGCCGGGCTATTGACTAATCTTGAAGAGCATGACATTTTATTTATTGATGAAATTCATAGGCTTTCTCCTATTATCGAAGAGTATTTATATTCCGCTATGGAAGAATTTCGTATTGATATTATGATTGATTCCGGACCTTCTGCTCGCTCCATTCAATTAAGTATTCCCAGATTTACATTAATAGGAGCCACTACCAGAGCAGGGCTATTGACAGCACCGCTTCGTTCTCGTTTCGGTGTGGTTAACAGATTAGACTATTACGACACAAAGGATCTAACTAAAGTAGTCATCCGCTCAGCTGCTTTACTCAAAGTACCCATTGAACCGGAAGGAGCCGAAGAACTCGCAAGCAGGTCGCGAGGCACTCCGAGAATTGCAAACAGGCTGCTACGCCGTACAAGGGATTTTGCCGAAGTAAAAGGAAATGGTAAAATTACTTTAGAAATAACAAAAATCGCACTTGATGCCTTAGAAGTTGATGAATACGGTCTTGATGAAATGGATAAACGTATTATACTTTCAATTATAGAAAAATTCAAGGGCGGACCGGTAGGGCTTAATAATATTGCTGTTGCAGTAGGCGAAGAAGCCGGAACTCTTGAAGAGGTTTATGAACCGTTTTTGATTCAGCAGGGTTTTCTGCAACGTACACCCAGAGGCAGAATTGCAACAGATCTATCGTATATTCATTTCGGTTATGAAGTTAAAAAGAATATTGATGATATTCAGAGGTTGTTTTAAGATTTATTTCGACACTAAGTTTATTAACTTGCTCAATCATTGTATCCCTACATCGAAGTGTGTAGATGAATTCAAGTATTGTTTAATTTAGGACTTTTGTAATATAATAATAGTTTTGGTGTAAAGGTATTAAGTTATAAAGTTGAAAGTTAAAAGTTATAAAGTTATAAAGTTAATAGTAGGAAATATAAAGTAGGAAATTGCAAACCTCCACACTATGCTCTGAGTAGTGCGGCTGGTCTTCCAACAGCATTAGCTGTTGAATATTGGTAGAATGAATTTGGTACTCCCTTTCGTCTCCGCACTATACTCTGCGTAGTGCGGCTGGTCTTCCAACTGCGTTAGAATGAAAGTGGGTATATACTCCCCTAAGGCTGTCTCAAGATTTGTCATTCTTAACGAAGTGAAAAATCCATACCAAGCTATATGTTGATACTTCTGTAGAAGGAAATAGGGCACTCCATTTGAACGATTCCATATAGTTAATGATAATATATTGATATAAAGTAAAAAATATTTATTCAGCGAATTATAACACTATTATTCACGTAAGTTATATATATATCGTATATTTAATAAACAACGAGAAATTAATAAATAATAAAACACAATAAAACAAAAATATTATTTGGAAATAATAAATAAATTTATTATGTTGCATTTGGAAAAAAGATAAATAATAAGTATTAAGATTACTTGGCATTGGAATTAGATAAAAAAACACTACGTAATGAAAATCGAGCAATAATGCTCAAAATTTTGTGGTTCGGCAATAGCCGATAAAAAAATTGAAAATAATATTACTATATAGCGGAGGGCAGAATTTCCTGCTTAGCTTGGAGTTGTTTAAGATTAGCCACTTGCACAAACAACCCCAAACTATAACGGCAACTCTCCCGCAAGAGGTTTCCGCTGCAGGGTATATTATACATATACCGTATTATATACGGATGATTAGTTATTATATTTTTGAAATTAATTAGAAAAATTATAAAATGAAAAGTAAAAATAGTTTTTTATTTATTGTTATGATTATAACTTTATTTGGGTCGGTTGAAATGTATTCTGTAACAAGAGGACATGCCACAGAAACCACTGCAAATACTGGAACTGGAACCGGAACCGGTACTGGAACCCTTGGTCCTAATTGCTGTAAAGCAAGAAGCTTTTTTGGAACAACCTGTGAAATATGCTGTCCTGGCACACCTATATGCTCTGGAGGCTTATTTTCAGCAGATTGCACTTGTGGTGGTTCTCCAAGTTTGACATTTCCTAATAATGTTACACCATCGGATATTGCTAATGTAGGTACTTATATCAGTTTTTTACAGTCTTCTGGATATTCAATATTAGCAAATGCAGCTGTTGATGTTAAAAATTGTGTTGTTAATAATAAAACCAATGATTACAACTATTTGGAAAATATTTATATTGATAAATTCGAATCATTATCAGAATCTGACCAGTCTATAATTGATAATTGGATTTCACAGCATTTCCCACTTTAACAAATATAGTAGGGATAGAATTTATATTCTATCCCTATTTTTAAATTATTTTATAATAAGGAAGTATATGAAATATTTATTTTATTGTTTTATTCTATTTTTTATTTGTATATCATCACTTACTTCAAAAACAAATAATTTTATTATTAGCGCTGATGATGTACCTAAAGATAGTATTGTCTTTGAATATAAGAGCATTGATAAAAACAATAGTTGGAAAAATTTTTCAAACAACAAAGACAATAATTTCATCGCCTCAATTAACGATGACTTCTTAGAGATTAAAATTCTTGTATTTGGAAACTCATTTTACCAAACTATAATTGTAAATAAAAAAGATAAAAACATTGAATGTAATTTTCTTTATAATAACAATAATCCCAGTTTTATTATTGCTAACTTAGAAACTAATAAATACTTGAGTTTTATTGATAAGTTAGAATCTGATAAACAAATATTTAATGACTCTGTATTCAAGCACTTTAGTAATAAAGATTCAGTTATTAATATTATTAACAATAGACTTCTATCTCTAAATAAAATATATACATACGAGAAAAATATTAATTCAAAAAAGCTTATTTTAATAAATTATATAGACGCTTGTAACTACGCATTTATGAATAATTCAATAAGTGGGGTTGATAAAAATATGCTTTGCGATATAATCAAAACTGTTCCTCCAAATAGTTACTTGTGGGAATCAAAAGTTCTTCCAGGCTCACTTATAATAGCAAAAGAAATTACAGGGAATAATAAGTTCGATGATTATATTAAGCAATTATTATTATCAATAAATGATATGGCTGTGATTAGGAGCATGATTAAGGATTTATTTACTTATTATTATAATGCTGATGTAGAAGAATTTAATAAATATTTTTATTTTGTTTCTAATAAAATGAAACAAAATAAAAAATATACAAAAATTGCAGATGAATTAACTTTGCCCTATACAATGATAGGCACAGCTATTCCCGAGTTTTCAATTCAATCTTTAGACGATAAAACTCAAAATATCAATATTAAAGACCTAAATAAAAATTGGATATTAATTGACTTTTGGGCATCTGGGTGCAGTCCTTGCATAAAAGGATTAAAACAATTGAATAGCATAAGCAAAATATTCATTAACCATAATTTGCAATTTTTATGTATTTCAATTGATAAGAAATATGAAGATGCAAAAAATATTTTATTGAAACAAAATAATAATATAATCTATGGTATTGATACTAAAGGCTTTGAAGGGATAATTAAAACCTTATTCAAAAGGAGCTCGATTCCCTACAAATTATTAGTAAATCCTGAAGGAATTATTGTTGAAGCCGGCGAAGCTTTAGATGACTTAAATTTAGAAATAACATTAAAGAAATATTTAAAATGAAAAGGAACAGTATTTTTTTTTTACTATCTCATTATCAGCTCAGTCAAAATTTTCACTAACGTTTGCACAATCTGCCTCAGATGACGCTTTTCAGGGGCAGACTAAAACTTTTGAAGTTAATGCAGGAATTGACTTAAAATATAATTATAAAATTGATACAATTGACTTCAGTAGTGCCTTAAGGCAAGCATAGGTTGTATATATGAAAATAAGACAAATTATTCCGGATTTTTCTTATTGCCTACTGATAATGAGATGTTTGGAGAGCTAATGGTCAAATATCCACTTGGATTTATAGTTGACCCGTATTTTTCAGTTAATGCAAAAACTCAAATAACCGAGTCGTTTAGAGTTTCAAAAAATGAAAAGCTGAGAACTGCACACTTCAGAGACCCAATAACTACTCAGCAAAGTCTCGGTTTTGCTTTTGGCTGGAAAGAAAATAAAGATTATTTTAATGCAAAAATCGGAATGGCATTAAAGCAAATCAGAGCAGATAATTACACTTCACTGACAGATGACTTTAAAACTAAAGAAATCGAAAAATACAAACATGAAACGGGTGTTTCGATAAGATTAGAAGGATATTTTACATTTGACAAAAAGAACAGCTATAAACCGATGATTGATATGTTCGCCAATTATGAAGAATTAGATATTTGGTCAATTACATTTGAAAATGAATTACAATTTCAATTATTGGAATATTTCGGACTAATAATAAAATTTAATTTTATTTACAATGAAAAACAGTGCCTACGCACTCAATTCAAAGAATCAATGAAGCTCGGTGCAATTATTAATTTTTGAAATTATATTGGTGAGGGAAGTGGTAAGTTATAAAGTTGAAAGTTAAAAGTAGGAAATAGGAAATAGGAAGTAGGAAATTGCAAACCTCCACACTATGCTCTGAGTAGTGCGGCTGGTCTTCCAACTGCGTTAGAATGAAAGTGGGTATAGACCCCCATAAGACTTCTAAAGATTTGTCATTCTGACGTAGAGAAGAATCCAGATTAAGCTAAATATTGATAATTATGGATTCTTCGTTGCACTGTTAATGACATCTTTTCTTGAGTGTCCTTGTAAACGCTATATTCACAATGATTTATCCGATATTTTAAAAGTGTTATACGAAAATATATCCCAATAAGTGTTTTGATTAACACTCAAAATTTAAGACACTTTAACGAGAATGCACCCAAGTCTTTTTGCGTTCTTTTCTAAGTTTTTCAATTGAATTTCGTCGTATTTTTTTTCATATTCCTCCGAACCAAATTCTTTGTATTCTTGCTTAT
Source organism: uncultured bacterium (assembly GCA_942493235.1). Classification (GTDB taxonomy): domain Bacteria; phylum Bacteroidota; class Ignavibacteria; order Kapaibacteriales; family UBA2268; genus ENR-C587. The sequence continues at coordinate 3,753,016 of OW818676.1, forward strand.
ATTTTAGTAAATTGTATATTTGTATTGCCAATTTTCTTGCCGTTGCTGTTACTGCAGTTGGGGCATCTTTTGTTCTACTTATCCTTCTATAAAATGCTCCTAATGCTGTGCCGCTTCTTCCTACTGTTCTTGCCGCTAATTGAAGTATATGAGCAGCTTTGTTCTTATGCCTCTTTGTGCGTCCTTTATTACGGCTTTTCCCGCTTTGATGTGTTTGCGGGGCTGCTCCCAACCACGATGTGAATTTTTTAGAGTTTGACCAAAAGCTCATATCCGTCCCTATCTCTGCTTAGTAGTTGCAAACTATTGTACGCAGACATACCGGGGAGAACTGACAAATTAACTCCACCCGTCATATTAATCAACATACTCTCTAAATCGTAACTTGTTGCGTGTCGGCGTACTTTTTTAAAACCTACTTTTTTTACGTCAATTTCAAACCCATCATTTTCATTTGAAGAATTAAATTTATTGAGTAACTTTTCTATCTCATCGTCACAGTCAATAATTTGCTTCTGATAAAATTCGTATCCTTCTACTGCTTGTTTTAGAGCAAATATATGCTCGGTGCGAAAATTACCTTCAAGCGAATTTATTACCTCTTGCCTCTTCTTATTTATTATCCTTGTATCGCACAACGAAAGCAATATTTCGGGAGATCGTTCACCTGAGATTATAGCTTTTAATATTTTCATCCCGCTTACTCCGGCTGTTTCCGAAATTACATTATGTATTTTAATATTCATTTGGTCCAACGCTTTTTGCATATGCTGTATATGTGAGGCGGCACTCCTTACATGATCGCTTTTTAGTCTGACATACGAGCGAATACGGCGGATATCTTCGCTTGGAATGAATGAATCGCGCAGTAGTCCAAAACTATATATCTTTTGGAGCCATTGGCAGTCTATCACATCGCTTTTTCTGCCAGGAACATTCTTGACATGGGCGGCATTGACAAGTGCTACTTTAAAACCGGCACTTTCCAAAACTTCATATACAGGAATCCAATAACTGCCGGTTGATTCCATTACAACCGTTGTTATACCGTTTTCCTTAAACCACAAAGACATTGACTGCAAGTCTTTGGTGAAACTGGTAAATGAGCGTACTGCCCCGTTTCCCTGACCTACTGCTGCGAAATGTTTCTCCGAACCTATATCGATGCCTGCAGTGTTTGTAAACACTATCTTTAATTCTTCAATTGGAGTTTTCATTCTATTTCCAATGATTATTTGATATTGTTTAATTATTATTTAGTTTTTGGGAAGCATATTAAGGTGACAGCCTGTTAAGCGGGTATTATAACACCAATTATTCTATCTAAATGCTTCCTGCCCAAACTCAAAATCGGAATCTTTATTACCAATGTTGTACCGGGCAATTTCAAAAACTTTCAATATACACGTTCTTTTTTTGTTGTCATTGTATTGTTTTACCAGCCGCGTAGCGGGTGGTCAGTAACTCAGAATGACGATTAGCCAAAATTACAACTTATTAGTCAGCCTCAATGGAATTATTATCCCTGCCAGCAGTGCCTAATCACCAGAAGCCAGGCACCCATACTACCCACATACAGCAAAGAACAACAAGAATGGATTTGATTGGTTTAATAAAAAAAAAGCCTGATATATAAATATCAGGCTTTTTTTTATTATTCAATTGAGAGAATTATTCGGTAACAAATAATTGCTCTTGATTATCATCAATCGGGATTTGAGATTCTGATTCATCTTCGTCATCATCTTCACGAGTTACGACTGTAATGTCTGCAATCATGTCGCCTTCATCAAGTCTAATCAGTCTAACGCCTTGAGTATTTCTACCGATAATGCGAATATCTTCGATATTCTGACGTATCAGAATACCATTGACAGTCATTACAACTAAGTCTTCAGTATCAAGTGCAGTAAGTAAACCGATTACTCTACCGGTCTTTTCGGTAACATTCATCGAAATTACGCCTTTAGCACCGCGCTTAGTCAATCTGAAATCTTCATAACGAGTACGTTTACCATAACCGTGTTCTCCGACTACAAGTACTTGAGAGTCTGCTCGTTTTATCACAATCATCGAAACAACTGCGTCATCTTTAGATAAAGATATACCGCGAACGCCTGCTGCCGAACGACCCATTGGGCGAACGTCGCTTTCTCTAAATCTACAAGCTAGACCGTTACCTGTACCGAGTATAATATCACAAGTACCGTCCGTAATTCTTGCAGAAATCAGTTTATCATCTTCCGATAAATTGATAGCATAAACGCCATTTGTACGGATATTTTCAAGGTTTGTAAGGTCCATCTTTTTAATAGTACCTTTTTGAGTACATAAGACAAGGAAGCTGTCTTCTTTGAACTCACGCACTGCCAAATATGCGTTCACCACTTCATCATTCTGCTTAGGAATAACGTTTGCAATTGAACGACCTTTGGAATTACGAGAACCCTCGGGAAGATCATAAACTTTAATCTTATAGCAACGTCCTCTGTCCGTAAAGAACAGTAAGAAGTGATGGGTAGAAGCTTGGAATACATGCTCTACGAAGTCATCATCATTAGTAGCGGCACCGCTCAGCCCTCTGCCACCTTTATTCTGGCGCCTATAGTTTGAGACCGGAGTACGCTTAATATTACCTTTGTGAGTGATTGTAACAATTACTTCCTCATCGGCAATTAAATCTTCAACAACAAATTCTTTAGAATCATAAACGATTTCAGTGCGACGTTTATCGTTACGTTTAGCTTTTAATTCGTCAAGCTCATCGCAAATAATCTTCATTTGTTGCTCTTTACTGGCTAAAATTCCTTTTAATCTCTCGATAGTAATAAGTAATTCGCGATATTCAGCATCAATTTTATCACGCTCAAGCCCTGTCAATCTCTGCAAACGCATTTCAAGAATTGCTTTGGTTTGTGCATCACTGAGTCCGAATCTTTCAATGAGTCTTTCAGAAGCAATTTTTGCATCTCGCGAACTCCTGATAATTGCGATTACTTCATCTATATTATCGAGAGCAATTTTAAAACCTTCTAATATATGAGCTCTTTTTTCAGCTTGATCTAATTCATACTGAGTACGGCGTACAATCACAACAACTCTATGCTCAATATAGTGGTGCATTAGCTCTCTAAGTGTTAGAGTTTTAGGTCTGCCGTCAACAAGTGCCAGCAAGTTTGCACCAAAAGTAACTTGGAATTGAGTATGTTTATATAAGTTATTTAATACAACCGAAGGGTTAGCATCACGTTTGATTTCGATAACTATTCTGATACCTTCTCTGTCAGACTCATCGCGTATATCGGATATATCATCTAAAGTCTTAGCACGGACAAGGTCTGCAATTTTCTCAATTTGAGCGGCTTTATTTACTTGATAAGGTAGCTCTGTGATAATAATGGCTGTTTTGCCATTTTTAGCCTCTTCAACAAAAGCTTTAGCCCGGACTATAATCTTACCGCGACCGGTAATATAAGCCTGCCTTACCTCATTATAACCGTAAATAATACCGCCTGTAGGAAAGTCAGGTGCCGGTACATATTTAATTAAATCTTCCGATGTAAGTTCGGGATTTTCAATTAAAGCTTTAATACCGTCGATTACTTCACCAAGATTATGAGGGGGTATATTCGTAGCCATACCGACAGCAATACCGCTTGCTCCGTTAACAAGTAAGTTAGGGAGAACTGAGGGCAGTATAATCGGTTCGTCAAGTGATTCGTCAAAGTTCTTTTTGAAATCTACTGTATTTTTATCAATATCTTTGAGCATTTCAGTTGCCATCCAAGCAAGTCGCGTTTCAGTATAACGCATTGCGGCAGCAGAGTCACCATCGACAGACCCGTAATTACCTTGACCATCGACTAAAGGATAACGTAAACTCCATTCTTGAGCCATACGTACCATCGCGTCATAAACGGCTGAATCACCATGAGGGTGATATTTACCAAGTACTTCACCGACAAGTCTGGCTGACTTTTTATGAGGTTTATTTGGAGCAAGACCTAAATCATTCATTGCAAATAATATGCGTCTGTGAACGGGCTTTAAACCGTCACGAACATCAGGTAATGCTCTCGAAACAATAACTGACATTGAATAATCCAGATACGAGCTTCTCATCTCTTCTTCGAGATTTGTAGGAATAATTTGTTCTCTTAACAGTGCCATAATTTATTTTTATAGTATAATAATAAACATTTATAGTGCACAAATTTACGCAATTTTATTGACAAATTTGAGTATTTTCTTTATATTAATTGCATTTTATTTATGTTGATTATCTATTCAACTTGAGAACTGGGGATTATTTCTCAATTCGAACAATTAGACCTCGATACTCGATGTGAGCAACATAAAAGAAAAAAGCAATAAATTGCAATTTACAAATAAATTCAATCATACTTTGTGATATTAACGCCATTGCTAAAAAACCGAGTTGAATAAAGGAAGAAAATATTTGCCGGTTTCCTGAGCAAATACTTATAATGCTATCACTGAATTATAATTCCGTATAGCAGAGAAAAATAAACTCAACCGAGTAAATCTATCTTTTCTTTAATCTATGCCTTAGCGATTCAAGAGCTTTAACATAAGGAGTAATATCTTGATTAAGCACAATTTTCGGGAAATCTTTTTTAAACTGCTTTTCCTTAGCGGGGTCTAGCACTATCGCACCTGCTAAATAGTTCACGGCATTATCGAATACATTTTCTTTTGCATATACTTTAGCAAGCGAATAATATCCCTCGCTCCATTTAGGTGCAATTTCAATTAATTTCATAAATGCGTAGCGAGCTTCGCTCAAGTTCTCCAATTCAAATAATGTATTACCGTAGTCGTACCAACCTTCGGCATTCGATGGTTCTAATTCGATTACTTTTTTGTAGCAGATTACCGCCTCTTGATTTCGATTCAAATTATACAAAGTATCTGCCTTAGCCAACCATATTTCGGGATTTGCTTCAGTTAACTGAAGAGCATAATTATAATCTAACAGAGCGGAATCAAAATCCTCAAGTGCATCGTAGCAGACACCTCTGCCGAAATATGCCTGATGATTACTCTCTTCTTTTTTAATTACTTTCGAAAAGAAGTCAACTGCAATTTGGTAATTTCCGCTATCGCCCTGTACGCTTGCCATATTAAATAGAGTATCTATGTCGTCAGGTTCGTATTGAAGAGCTTTCTCAAAGCTTTCAATCGAATCGGTAAGCCTACCGAGCCCTGCGTAAATATTACCTCTATTGTGCCAGCCAGCGAAAAATTCTTCATTTAAAGCTAATGATAAGTCGAAACATTCCAAAGCTCTAAAGCTATGCCCCAATTGCTGATGAACTATTCCCAAATTATACCAGATATAGAAGTCAAACGGGTCGTTCTCTATTGCTTTATCATAATATTCAATTGATTTATCATATTTACGAATATAATGATAGCAATACCCCAATTCCTGAACTACATCATTGGCAAATGTTTCCGAGTCATTTAGCTGCTCAAACATTTTAATGGCATCATTGTACCTATACATAGCTTCATAAATCAACCCCTTGTGATATACAGCATTTTCATCTTCGGGTTCACGATCTAAAACACTTTCTATCATTTTCAGAGCTAAAGTATTGTTGCCTGAATTGCTTAGATTAAAAGCTTTCTGAACTATTGCAGAATTATCAAACGGATCAATTTCTACTGCTTTATTGAAGCATTCATCGGCACTTCGATAATCGTCCATACTGTTATAAATCATTCCGAGAGCAAACCAAGGCTCAGAGGAATAAGGCATTTTATCTATCCATAATGAACAGAATTGAAGGGCTAAAGTGAACTCTTCATTTTCTATTGAGTAATATACAATTTGCTCAAGTACATTTAAGTCCGGCTCCGGAGCGTTGGAGTCGGATTGATTGATATACAGCGGTTTGTAGTCGGCAATAAAACCGTCTAACTCTTCGTTACTGTAATCTTCAAATTCACTATCGTCTTCAAAATATTCCATATTCATCTATAAAGATGTAATCCTTAATTTTTTATTGCATCACACAATTATTTTCGATTTATTTCGATTTTTTGCTTAATTTTGTAATCTTTTTTGATGATATTTGAATTTAGTATCTTCTCTAAGTAATACTCTATTAAGTAATACTTTGCAAATGAAATTGCCTAACAAATTACAAAATCAAGAATACAAAAATACTAAATTTATTTGTCAATATTTACTTATTTTATAATTAGGGGCATCGATGATTGGAAGAAGACAGAAAAGCTATGATTATTTGATTGTAGGATTGGGCAATCCCGGAGATATATATGCCGGCAATAGGCATAATGTTGGCTGGATGACGGCTGAAGCACTCTGCAAAAAATATAAAGCTAAAATCAGCAATAACTCGAATATATATTTGACTGCCGATATTAAAATATTTGGGAAGGAAGTTTTGGTCTGCTTTCCAACTACATATATGAACAATTCCGGTGAAGCTGTTCGTAAATTAGTTGCCAAGCATAATATTAACCCAAATAATGTTATAGTAGTAGTAGATGAGTATAATTTCCCTATCGGCAAAGTTCACTGCAAGAATTCCGGCTCTGATGGCGGGCATAACGGAATTGGTTCTATTATAGATGAATTAGAAAGAACTGACTTCGTCCGACTAAGATTAGGTATTGATAAAAACTTCGCTTTCGGCGGTTTAGTCGATTATGTACTTTCTGATTTCACTGCTCAAGAAATTACTTTGGTTGAAATTATGACTCAAAGAGCAGTGGAAGCAATAGAGCAAATTGTAAGAGCCGGGCTCTCCAGAGCTATGAGCGATATTAATTCTGAAAAGCTCTGGCAGAACGAAGATGAAGCGAATTAGAAGGATAAATTAAGGCTGTTGCAAATTTGTATATTTTTAATAACCCTGCTACAATATTTGGGATTGGAAATCATTAAATAGCTCCAAGCCATCAGATTAATAGTAGCAACAGTATAGTCAACAGCCTATTGAAAATAACAGTACTACAATTGAGCCATTTACAAATCAGTTGAATTATAGTTTCTATCAATCGGAATAGTAAAAATGAACTTACTGCCAATTCCAATTTTACTTTCAACCCATATTTTACCTTCATGCTTTTCTACAAACTCTTTACAGAGAATCAGACCAAGCCCTGTGCCACGCTCGTTGCCTGTCCCTTCAGTAGAAAATGATACATCCATTTTAAATAATTTAATCAAGTCATTTTCTGATATACCAACTCCATTATCAATAACAGAAATTTGCAAATAATTATTATCGTAATCTTCAACATTAATGATTATTTTGCCTTTTATTCTTGTGAATTTAATCGCATTAGTTATTAGGTTCCTTAATATTGTGTTTAGCATATTGGGGTCACTATTTGCAAATTTATTCGTTTTTATTTCGGAAATCAAACTGATTTGCTTAGCATCAGCATTCATTTTTACTAATTCAATATTATTTCGTATTATTTTTGAAATATCAATTCTCATTGGATTATATTGAATTAAACCTCTTTGAGAACGACTCCATACGAGTAAGTTTTCGAGTAATTCGTATAATTGCTTAGCCGAGCAATGTACATCGTCTAAGAATTCTTTGATTTCTTCATGGCTTAGTTCTGAGAATTGCTCTATCAGAAAATTAGCAACTCCGGTAAATGCACTGAGTGGATTTTTTAAGTCGTGAGCAATAATCGAAAAGAATTTATCTTTTGTTGCATTTAGTTCACGCATTTCATTGTATTGATTATTCAATTTATCTTGTTGAATAACAATTGTTTGATTTGCTCTATATATATTTTCAACCATAATATTAAAAAATTTAGCTAATTCACCGATTTCATCATTTGTTTCTACTTTAACTTTATACTGAAGTTCTCCGTCAGCAATTTTCAGAGTTGCTATTTTTAAGTTTACAATCGGGTTAGTAATGCTTCTTGAAATAAATATTGATAGAATTATACTTCCGAGAATTGAAAATATATAAATTGGTATTAGCAAGCTTTGCAGATAGCCGGCTTTTATTGTTTTTTCATTTACAATACTTCTAAGAACGGCTAAGGATTCTTTGTCTAACTTAGTCATATTTTTATCTAAATATCCTAAAGTTTTACTAATATTAACTAATTTAGAGAATGAAGCAAAATACTGATTGGCAAGTTCTTGAATTTTAACTTTTTCAATTGATGTTAAAGATGATGTGCTGGTTTTTAATATTAATTGCTCAACCCTTTTTTTTACTTTATCTGCATATTCATCTCTTCCACGCATGATAAAATCTTTCTCACTTCTTCTGGCTTGAAGCATGTAAATAAAAAGAGACGAATATTTTGAATTGTCTAACATATTCTCAAGACTATGAACTTTATTTCTGAAAGCTCCTTCAATTCCACTATCTTCGTTTAAACCTAATAATTGAATTGATTCTATGTATTGCTCTAAATGGTTATTATATTGATTTTTCAAAAACATTATTTTTTCGAAATAATCATCAAAATTGTTTTTAATGGCAATTTGCTCAAACTCCTTTAAATTTGAATTGATTAGCTTTATATTATTTTGATAAATATTTATAAAATTCGAATCTCTTCTTGCTAATAGTTCTAATCTTAGATGACGATTTTGAAGTGCTAATTCTTGTAATTTTACTACGTCTTGCTTTTCTTCTTCAACAGAGAATGAATAGTATGAGAAAAATATTATTACAGCTATTAATACCTGTTGTGATAAAGAGAAAATTAACAGTTTTGCAAATAGAGATGTCTTCATTCAAATTCCTAATTTTTAAAATGCAAAACTAAGACATAAAAATAAGTACTTCATTTAGATATAATGAATTAATAAAGAATATTGATACTAAAGTCCGATTTTAAGTAAAATATTTCAACATTGCAAGTCATGTAATTTGGCTCTTCACTATTTTGTGTAGATAGAAAGGATGGTTTTGGAATTGGGGTTCGGGTCTTGGACTGATGTGAGTAGTGTATTATATCAACGGCTACAAAAAGTGAACTTAGTGAGGACGCAAGTATCTTCCCAATTCTTATTTTTAGCGATAAAGTACCACCCTGTCATCGCTTCGCGATGCCACGCCTCAATGATGGGAATTTTAAGAATAGCCTCTAAACTTCGTAATACCGATGTTCAGCCGCTAACGATGTTGGAAGAAAAGAACCGATTTCAACCCGTACTTCCCACTTCCCAATCACCGACCACCAGCTTTACTACGCAGAGCGTTGTATACAGGCGAGCATATTCCCATTTCCTAATTCCTATTTTCCAATTCCTATCCCAGAACCATTATTCCCAGCCACCCAAACAACCCACTTAAAACAGCAAAGAACCAAATAAATTTTCTGTCCCTGAGTATATTAGAATGAATAACGAATACCTAACTGCATTCTCCAACGAGAATAGTAGTCATTGATTTCCCAGATATCGTCTTTATTAACTTTACCAGAGGTTAAGTATTGAGCTTTAATTCTTGAGCTCGGATCGTCTTTGACTTCATATCCGGCAAAATCGACCACCCCGTAAGTACTGTATGGCAAATACTCGCTTTTACCCCATTCTTTATTGAGAAGGGCAAGAAAGTTCATTATATCAAGTGATATTTCAAATTTATTATCTTCAAATATTTTAAATGTATGAGAAATACGGAGGTCAACATTATTACGCCAAGGCTGACGAAGGCTATTTCTCTCGTTTACTTTCCCGCGTTCTACATCGAACTGACCAATAAATTCTTCATAAAGCTGACCAAAAGTCTTGCCGGTACTTGGTTCGATTTCACTACCGTTAACCAATACCATATTATCATCTGACCAATTATTATCGGCACTGAGTTTATTAGGAATATAAGCTAAATCATTGCCTCTGTAATAATCATTATTAGCATCTTGAATTATCTCCGAATTTTGGAAATCATAATTAGACCCATAAACAAACGAGAATGGGAAACCGGAGCGTCCTTCGTAATAGAAACCGACAGTTGTTCTGTGGTCTTCATCCCAATTTAGTGAATAGGCAATATTAGCAAATATTCTATTATTAACACAGAAATTTGAAATTGACAATTCAGGTGCATTAGGATCTAAAGCAGGATTATATTGAAAATTCGAGAGAGCTACAGAGCTGGTAGTAGAATTCAAATCTTTAGCTTTCATGTAATTATAAGCGATATTAAAAGACAAATTCGGGAATATGCCTTGATTAAATTGCTTTTGTATCTGTAATGATATATTGGACTGATAGCCAAGAGATGAATTTGCCATTTCGATTACAGAATAGTATTTATCACTTACGTAGTGCTGTCTATCGTAAATCTTACGCCCGTCTTTGCTACTAACTATAGTAGGATTACCCTCATCGCTATAATTATATAAATAATCTATATTGATATTTCTATACATCACATCATAAAGTGTTTTGCTATACATTAGCTCAAGTGTACCGACTATTCCATACCCCAAATGGTAATCAACAGCCAGATTGCTTCTCATTAATTGAGGCATTTTAAAGCTGGGGTCTGTTATGGCAAGGTCTGATTTACGACTATATGCACCGATTGATCTAAGTGAATCGGCAATCTCTTCCCATCTTTGTGGTTCAAATCTCGGTTTAAAAGTACTATTGCCACTTAGCTCTACTGTTGAAAAATCGACACCGGTATTTGCAAACTGATTAGAGAACCAAACTGCAGGCACATTACCGGCGAAAACGCCTAAACCGCCACGTATTTGAATCTCTTTATCATCATACACATCGTAATTAAATCCCATTCTCGGCGATAATGAAACCGGAGAAGGTAAGAAATTAGTGTTTCTGCCGGCGAATTCTTTAGAAAATTCGACATTCTCTTTAGGTGTATCTGTAAAATTGTATGCGTCAACTCTGAAGCCATAAGTTAATTTCAAATTCGGAATTACCGTCCAAACATCTTGAATATATGCTCCAATTTGTAAGAAGGAAAAATCTACGGCAGGCTTTTTATTATTTGAGTCTAATGAATATGTTATTTTAAAACTATATGGACTTTTGTTATAGAAATCTTCAATATTATCAAATGACCAATTACCCATATAATTAGGAATAAATAAATTCTCAAAATTTACATATTGATTAGATGTACCTACAGTAACGGCATGGTCGTCAACAAACCAGTTAAAATTATCAGTAAACTCCAATATTTTCTGGTCTAAAGTATTAGCCTGCATATTATAATCGGTACCGATATTTAGCTTTCCGGTATTATCAACACCAAAATTTCTAATTTGAATTTGTGGGAAAGCATTCCCCTGCAAATCTCTTTCATCGCTAACCGAAGTAAATGCAAGTCTGAATTCGTTTGCAATATTTGTACCGAATACGGAATTCAACTGAAGTACAGTTTGATTTTGAACACTTGTATTAAGATATTCCTGATTTTCAAATGAATAAGAAGCTTTATACCTGTCCACTCCTCTTCCGGCTTGAGCAGTTACGAAATTATGACGTAAGCTCATGCGATTAAAATCATTAATATTCCAATCCAAGCGACCGAATAATTTAATATTACTCAACTGTCTTTCATATACGCCGTCTGAACCAATATCATAGTCATAATTGGTTAGGAAGTAATCTCTTAGTCCGGTAACTCTATCTACTTCTTCGGGTTTAACATAAAATGTATTTACAGTATTATCAATATCAGTTGTAATAGAGCGGGTCTGAGGCTCGGTTTTGATTTTATATTCACCATTGACAAAGAAGAAAAGTTCATTTTTCTCAATAGGACCGCCAAATCTACCGCTGATTAATATATCTTTAAAATCGGGATATTTATTTGATTCTTCATCGGCATAAGCAGAATTACCTACTAATGCTTGATTTTTAAAATTCGTATAAATAGAGCCACGATAAGTGTTGGTTCCGCTTCGCGTAATTGCATTAATTTGCCCGCCGGTAAAGCCGCCGTTTCTTAAATCAAAAGGAGAAATGGATACCTGCATCTCTTGAATTGCATCAATAGAAATCGGCTGAGTCTCTGCATTTCCGCCGGGAGTACCGGCAGCACTAAGACCAAATGCGTCATTCATGATAGCACCATCAACTTGAATATTATTATATCGGTTATTTCTACCGCCAACGCTTGAGCCACCGGTTGAACCATCACTTTGTGATGATGTAACCGAAGGTGATAATCGTGCGAAATCTGTAAGAGAGCGTTCGGTAGTAGGCAAGTTATTAATTGCATCTTCTGTAACGGTCTGTGCCGCTCCCGTCTTATTACTATTAATAATATCGTTTTTGTTGGCTATTACTGTTATTTCTTTGGTAGTGTAGCCTTTTTCAGACATTTTAATATTCAACGTAAAGTTTTGGTCAATAGCTAAAACTATGTCATCTTGAACATAGTTCTCAAAACCAATCATTGAAACGGTAACTTTGTACGGACCGCCAACTTTCATACCGGGGATATTGAATTTTCCTTTGGAATTAGTTTTAGCACCGTATTTAGTCCCTGTTGAAAGATGCTCGGCTCTGACAGTAGCTCCCGGCAAAACCAGCTTTTCAGCATCGGTGATAGTTCCGCTGATTGTCGCGGTAGTCGTTCCTTGAGAATAAGTATTTAATGTTGCAAAAAGCAATATAGCAACAATCCGAGTAAAGTACTTAATCATATATAACCTATATATTATTTTGATAAATTTGCAATATTAGGAATACAAAAGTAAATAAATTATTCTAATTAGAATAATTAATTGAGTGTTAAGTATAAAATTTATTATTGAGTTTTATTTTTTATCATAAGCTTTTTTGTAAAAATGCAAAGATATTAAAGTTACTATACCTATTGCTAAAAATACAAACCAAATTCTGTTAGGACTATATGTATTCCATAAAAAATCTCTAATGCCCATATCATTATATCCGGTAATAGCTTTTAGCTTTTCTACCGCAAATTTACTTTCTACTTCAATATTATAATTCTTAAGTAAATAGTGAGATGCTAAATTTGATTTATCACCGAAGCTATTATACAGATAACCTCCGAGAACAGCTCCGCCACCTAAACCAATAGCAAAGGATAAGTTCAAAAAACCAATTAATGTAGCTTTATTATTCTCGCCAGACATTTTAGATAAAAAGTTTATAAACTGCGGGTTTGTAATCATCTCTCCAAAAGTATAAACCACTAAACCAATTAGAAATATTAGCCCAATATTTGAAGATCCGCATACAAATAATCCAATTACCGAAAGTGCAATTCCTATCCAGATAGTATAAGTACTTTGAGACTTTGAAAATATTTTTTCTATTTGAACGACAAAAATAAATACCAAAACTGTATTAATTCCATACAGCCATTCATAAGAAACCATTTTCCCAATTGATGATTGTATGGTAAAAACCTCGCCCAAACCAAAAATTGAAATCAAATCGGAAGTGTCAACCCAATCGTAAATAAAATTAGGCAAAGTTTCGTAAAATTGCATATATATTGTTGTAAATCCTGACATTATTAAAATAAATAGATACACCCTCGGATTACGCAAATTCTTAAAAGTATGAGCAAATGTACTATCTTGAACAGCAGATTTTGAACTATCTTCGTACAAAAAAAGAGTTAAAAAGAAATTAGCTAATATTATAACCGCCGCACCTAAAAATATATAATCCCAACTTTGATTTTTTAAATACTTAGAAAATGGAACAGCTATTAATACACCGAAATTCAATAACATTATATATAGAGACCAGCCCCGAGATGAATTGTTTGGATTCAATTGATGAGCTATTGCCCCTTGTACTGCCGGCTTAAACATTCCTGAGCCAAACCCCAATACAATCGCTCCTAACAGAAATGGTAGAAATTCTGTCTGAGTACCCAGAAACCAATATCCCACTATGATAAAAATATATGAAGTTAATAAAGTGATTTTATAGCCCTTTTTATCTGCTATAGAGCCAAATATAAATGGAGTCAACCTCTGAACTAATGCCCAAAATAAGAATATTAATCCTTTTAAATTGTGATTCCAGTGCAAACCACCAGCTACATCATCTTGAGAAATATATATTGACATCTGCAAAACAACTACTTGATAAGCAAATATTTCAAGCATTTGGAAGAGATTCAGCAGCCAATAATTACGATTATATTCTTTTATGCTCTTCAATTTTTTTGTATCTTTATAATATTTCAAAAAACTCAATATACTGAAAATTTAGCATATTTTGTAATTATTTTTGTATAATAAACTATTTGATAAATCAAGCTATACTACGATAGTTTAAAAGTAAAATTATGTTCTTTGTTTTTAAATTAGATTAGCATAATCGCAATCTACTGCATAGATTAAATAATTCAATCTGATATTCAATAAGTATTTTATATTCAAATCACACTGATACTTGCTGACGGCAAACCTTTAGATTTATAATTATTTATTTAATTTTTCTATCTTTAATAATTCGTATTTTTTTATAGTTTTGTAGCTTTCTTATAAATTATCAAAAAATTCTAAAGCCGTTACTACATTTTTTTATATTTTTGTGTTCCTAATAATTAATAAATTTGAAATATTCAATGATAGATAAAATCAATATAGATTCAAAAGTATTTTCTGCTGTAATCTGCTTAAATGCAGACCTACCTGAGATTGAGATATTTACTAAGATTAGTGGAATTCCAATTATTGCCGCAGACGGAGCAGCAGATAAATTATTCAAGTTGAATATTTTACCCGATTATATCATCGGCGATTTAGACTCTTGTACTATTGATTTGTTTAAAAATAAAATCCCCGATAACAGAATAATTCAATTAACCGAGCAGGATACAAATGACTTCGAGAAATGTTTAAAATATTGCATAAGTTTAGGATATATAGATATATTAATTATCGGATTCCATGGCGGTGAATTAGAGCATACTTTCAATAATTGGAGTGTATTTAAGCGTTTTTCAAAAATAATGAATTTGTGCATATTTGATAAAAACAGATACGGATTTACTATCAGCTCTGACACCGAAATCAATGTTAAGCTAAATGAAATTATTTCACTAATCCCTCAACCGTCTTCTATAGTAAAAACATATAATTTAAAGTGGGGGTTGGACAATGAAGTATTGGAATTAGGAACTCGCGAAGGTGCCCGAAATATTGCTTTGAGTGAAAATATAAGAATTAATGTAAGTAGCGGAGAAATCTTATTATTTATTGATAGCCGTCTGCCCTATTGCCCTGTGAAAACACACCTCTCCTGAAATATTCAAGAGAGGCACTAATAATGATAATCTAAAAATATTTAATTTAAATATTGCTTTCAGAAATTAGAAAATATATTATTCGGCTTTTGGCTTAATATCTTCGATTTTTCTTTCCATAATTTGGTCGATAATTCCATAATCAAGAGCTTCTTGAGGGCTCATATAGAAGTCTCTTTCGGCATCTTTTAGAATTTGTGATATATCTTTACCGGTATGCTTAGAGATAATTTCATATAATACTTTACGCATACGGAGCATTTCATTAGTATAAATTTCAATATCGGTAGTTTGCCCTTGAGTACCGCCGGCAGGCTGATGCATCATAATTCTTGAATTCGGTAGAGCAAATCTCTTTCCTTTTGCACCGGCACAGAGTAGCACCTGAGCAAAAGAAGCCGCCATACCCATACATATAGTTGAAATATCGGGTGTAACGAACTGCATAGTGTCATAAATTGCAAGACCGGCACTAACACTTCCGCCCGGTGAATTTATATAAATATTAATATCTTTCTGTGGGTCTTCGCTCTGTAAAAACAATAATTGTGCAATTACAAGTGCAGCAGTGTTATCATCTATCTGTGAACCGATAAAAATGATTCTGTCTTTAAGAAGTCTTGAATATATATCATAAGACCTTTCGCCACGGCTTGTCTGCTCTACTACCATCGGAACTAAATAGCTCATATTATTTCCTGTTATTGATTTTAAAATTTATTATAAAGAACTTATAACGAATAAGCTAAAACTATCTTTTATTTTCTGTTCTGGTTAAAACTTGATTTTTCAACTTAAACTCACTGATTCGTGTGGTCATAGATTAATTTTTGAATATGATTAATATTCCCAAATTGCCCGTTATCCCAGTTACTAACCACCAGCCCCAATCCCCAATCCCCAAACTCTATCCCCTATCCCCAAATACCTATCTCCCATTTCTCGGTTACTAACCACCAGTCCCAATCCCCAAACCCCCATACAAAATAGCGAAGAGGCAAAATCAGGAATCCAACCAATCTTTGAATTTAGTAACTTTATCGATGCTGACATAGACTTCTTTGTCGCAGGCTGGGATTAAGTCCAATTTTAGCCTACTTTTAGGAAATACATTGATATTTTTTATAGATTTGAGTTTAACAAGATATTGCCTATTAATCCTGAAAAATATTTTCGGATTGAGCTGTTCGCTAAGTTCTTCTAAGCTTAAATCGACGGGATATTTGTGTTTATCATTGGTAATTAAAATAGTAGTGCCGGCTTCGGAAGTAAAATATGCAATTTCATCTGTACTGATAGTTTTTATGCTTTGCCCTATAGTAATCGAAAATCTTTCTTTATAATTGGCAACGGCAGCACCGCTTAACATATTAATAATAGATTTTAAATCAATGCCTTCAATGGAATTAACATTCATTGCTTTATACTTTTCGATACTCTTAATTAAATCTTCCTGAATAATTGGCTTTAATAGATAATCTATGCTTTTCAGCTTAAAGGCTTTTATTGCATACTCGTCAAAAGCAGTGGTAAATATTATTGACGAATTAACCTTTACATTTTCGAAAATCGTAAAGCTAAGCCCGTCGTCCAAATGAATGTCTAAAAATATTAAATCCGGTTCGGGATTATCATTAAGCCATTCTATCGAATCCTCAACCGATTCTAACTTAGCAAGTATTTTTATATTTTCATCATATTTTAGAATCATTGATTCAAGCCTTTTTGCTGATAATTCTTCATCTTCAATTATGATTACATTCATTTTACTACCTATATATTTATTTTGTATTTATTCATTTTATTTATTCATTCGATTTATTTATTTAATTGAAAGATAATGTCTATAACAAAGGGATTTTTGCAATATATTCCTTATCAACTACTCCGAAAAATACTTCTTTATCAGTGAAAAATTGGTATCGACTACGAATATTAGTATGCCCCAGTCCGGTTGATTGAATATAATTTTCCCGTTTATTGTAGTTATTAATTACGCATAGATTATCATCTTTATCTACAAATATTTTTACTTGTAAAGGTTTCTTTTTAGAAAACATATTATGTTTTATGGAATTTTCTATTAGTATCTGAAGTGATAATGGCAGAATTTGATAATCCATTTTTGCTAAATCAATATTTATATTCACATTTATTTTATCCTTGAATCTAATCTCAAGTAAGAAAATATATGAATGCAGAAATTCCATTTCGGTCTTTAAGTTAACTAATTCCTTATCTTTATTCTCTAATACGTACCTATATATTTTTGAAAGATGCTCGGTAAATCTTTCTGCCAGGTCCGGTTCAATTCTAATAAGTGATGATAATACATTTAAGCTGTTGAAAAGAAAGTGCGGATTAACCTGATTTTTGAGCATATCGAATTGAGATTGAAGATTTTCTTTTTCCAATTTCAGTAATTCGTTTTTCTTGGTCTGAAGCTCAGAGAAATATGTCTGCATTTGCTCTTTAGTATCACTGTAATTTTTTTCTAATATCGAGACCGCTCTTCCTAATTCACTTTCTAATTTCATACGTTCGCTAATATCTTCGACAAGTGAAGCCACTCCAATAATATTACCTTCAGAATTTTTAAGCGGAGTATTATACCACTGGCAAATAATTTCTTTTTTATCCTTAGTAAAGTTTTTATTAGTGCTTCGAGTACTGCCCGAGCGTTTAGTAATATTTAGCCATAGATTATTTATATTTTCATTAATTTCTTCGGGGACTATCAAGCTATGAGCATGATTTCCGATAGCTTCCTGCTTAGTATATCCGAAAATCCTCTCGGCAGACGGATTCCAGTCTTTAACTTTAAAATCAGAATCCCATTCGATATATGCAAGCGGAGTTTGATTAATGTGGAATGTAAGCCTCTCGTTTGACTTTCTCAATTCTTCGAGAGCAAGTTTCTGTGCACTAATATTCCAGTCAATACCGCAGATTAAAATACTGCCGTCGGCTTGAGTCAATCTGAATCTGGTTGATTGAAATTGATAATTAAATCCATTATGCTTATATTCGAATTCATCTGACATTTCAATTTCATTGCTATTATATGTTTTGTCTTCCATCTTTTTTAAGACATCGTAAATCTCATCTCCAGAGAGGTCTTCGAGAGTTTTCCCAACTAAATCATGGGTCTCTACTAAGTCTTTAAGAAATTTATTGGCATATAAATATTTCCTGTCTTTGTCTTTTATAAACACTGTAGCAGGAATACTATCCATAAATATTGAGAATCTTTTTTCACTCTCTTTTAGCTCATATTCAGCCTTTTTACGCTCAGCAATATCGCGGATATATGTAAGAGTAGCAATCCTGCCACTATAATTTATCAGTCCAGCATTAAATTCTACGTATCTCTTTTTGCCGTCTTTACCAACAAGAATTGAGTCATATATCGATGATAGCTCAATTCCTGACTGCCTTTTATTATATAAATTCAGTACGTCATCATGTAATTCCGGAGATATATAATCAATAAATGGAGTATTAAGCATTTCTTCGACTTCATACCCCAATATCTTTGCCATCATCGAATTGATAAACCGCACGAAGCCATCTTGGATAATCACTACACCGTCATTAGCTCTTTCGACTAAAGTTCTGTATTTCTCTTCGGACTCTTTAATTTCGACGTTTGCTCTGGTGATTTCTTTCGTTTTTGCAAATAAATCATAAGATATTTTATTGTTGATAATTGCCGCCCCACTGCCTATTGCAATAGTTCCCATCAGGAAATATGTCAAATCAAATACCTCTTGTGTAGTAATTACTTGATTAGTAAAACACAAAGAACCGAATAAATACAAAAGAAAAAACATTATCCCGTTGATTATCAATGTCTTATATGGCAGTGGAATAAATGCAAACCAAATAATTAATACAAAGTGCATATTTACACGGTATGATTCGTTAAATCCCGACCTAAATATAGACAATGCCGTAATAAATAATACACAGGTATAAACCCCGATAATGAGGTATCTTACCGTTAACTGTTTATTATTCATTATTTTATATATATTGATAGACAGGATTGCAATAGTTATAAATCTAAGAGCTAATACATAGTAATCGGTAGTTGTATAGGCTGATAAATCGAACTTTATAAAACCAATTATGATTGTTATGGCAACCATCGAGAAAAGCATGCCTCTTAGCTTAAAGCCTACAAATCTGAACTTTTTAAATTCCGTATCTTTGTTAGCAAGATTAATCTCGCCGAGCATATTTCTAAAATATTTTAGCATTAATCAATTTCTATAATTTTCACTAAATCTGAACCCAAATATAAATAATATTTTTAAAACTCTTTACTTTAGAATTATAAAGCACGGCTTTAAATGATTGAATGGCTAAATAAAGTATTTGAATAGGATTTTGGATATTGGAATGCGTAATATTATATCTTTATTAAAATATTTTTTTTTACATCAATCCTTCGCTTTAGAGGCTGTGTAATTGGATATTGGAATGTATAATATAATATCTCTATTAAAATATTTATTTTACATCAATCCTTCGCTTTAGAGGCTGTGTAATTGGATATTGGAATGCATAATATTATATCTTTATTAAAACATTTATTTTACATCAATCCTTCGCTTTAGAGGCTGTGTAATTGGATATTGGAATGCATAATATTATATCTTTATTAAAACATTTATTTTTACATCAATCCTTCGCTTTAGAGGTTTTGTAAATATTATCATAAGACGGCAAATGAGGGCAACTTTTATCCCTCTCCTATATTCAACCCCATGCTTCAGAGCTTGTGTAAATAATCGAGATTATTCATTTATCTTCAATGCAACCTGACGGTTAACCGTCAGGTTGATAACGACATTTTGATTTTTCAATCTTAAATAATTTAGATTTTTCTAAATTCTACGCTCTGCGTAGGATTGTGTTTTCTAAATTTTCTTGTAATTAATGCTTTGTATTATTTTCTAATAATAGCTTCCATGCTCTGTTGTACTTCGTTTAGAGCTTCCCAAGAACCTTTTTTACCGTATAGAACTTCAACGACGGCATTCTCAATAGCGGTCTCAAGGTCAAGCCATTTTGGATGAACAGGAGTAATACGAGAATACTTTAACTGGTCAGCGAAAATCGGCATAAATGGCAATGTCTGATAATACTTATCGTAATAAAAGTTCATATCGGCAGGGAATCCGGCTTCTTTAACATCTTTACAGAATTTTAAAGCATTTTCGCCTTTAGTCAGAAAAGCAATAAGTTTCTCGGATAAAGCCTTATTTTTAGTTGATTTATTTATTGCTAAATACTCACCACCGCCGAATGATACACCCGGCTTACCGGCATCAACTCCCGGAAATAGGCATACACCATAATTCAAGAGTGGGTTTACATCTCTTATTTTGTCAAGTAGCCAAGAGCCTGAAAGCCATAATCCAATTTCGCCACGAGCAAACATATCATCAAGTTTTTTCTGAGTTTCGATAAGCCCAACCTGAGAAAGTTTCTGATAAAAATCAAAAGCTTGAGCATTTGGCTGCGAACTTAGTACCAGATTACCATTTTTGTCAATAATCTCGCCACCCATAGTCCACATAAATGGAATAATTTTTTTATAGAGCCTGTGCGGGTCAGAGCCATTAACACCAAAACCGTAAACACCGGGTATAGCACTGATTTTCTCTGCATAATTATATAAATCCTGAAGTGTTTTCGGTGCATCTTCACCAAGCCCAGCTTTTTTAAATAATTCTTTATTATAGAAAAGCACTCTTGAATTAACTACCCATGGCACTGCAAATAATTTTGCTTCCCAATACGCCGGCTCTAAAAAGAAAGTAGAAAATCTCGAAATATTATAAGTATTAGGATTTAATTCCGTTAAAATTCCCGAACCGGAAAATTGAGCTATCCAGTCAGAACCAAGGTCCATAATGTCCGGTGCAGTATTGGAATTAAAAGCCGCAAAAAGCTTAATTTTGCCGTCATTCCAACTGAGCTCGGTAGTTTCAACCGTACAGTTATTAGCCGCCTCGAATTCTTTTATCAGCTCTTTTAATATTTTTTTCTGATTAGGCTCACTCCAGAAATGCCAGAAAGTAATTTTATTCTCCGAATTAACATTATCTTTTTTTGAACCGCAAGAATTAATCAAAGAAACAAGTAATATTGCTATAAAAGCAACAATAGTAATTTTTGCTAAAATAAAATACTTTTTTCTCAAAGTAATTTCTCCATATTATTATAATAATGAATTTACAAAAATACTAAATATTTCACAGAAAGAGTAATATTTTTCAATTTTGAAATAAATTAAGCCGTTTAGCGTTATATGAATGTTAAAAATATTTTGAATTAATGAGTTAGACAATGGCGTTTTTACCAATTTACAGTTGCTTTCATCCGATAATGAAAAAAAGTACCGAGCCGATAACAGAAATAGACGGCGATATACTTAGATTAGCTCAAGATATGATTGAAACTATGCACACGGCAGACGGTTGCGGATTAGCGGGGAATCAAATAGGACTATCAAAATCTATTGTTGTTATAGATACATGGGCATTTGAAAATGCAAAGACAAAATATAAGAATTTAGTATTAATAAATCCAACTATCATCAGCAGTTCCGAAGAAGAAACCGATTATAAAGAGGGTTGCCTGAGTGTACCGGACATTCACGAAATAGTCAAAAGACCAAAAGCAATTCAATTAAAGTATTATGATTTATCAGGTAATGAGAAAATTATCGAAGATGATGATATTTTAGCACGTGTTGCTCAACATGAAGTTGACCACCTAAACGGAATCTTATTTTATGAAAAGTTTTCTCCAATGAGGCGAACTCTTACAAAATCAAAGTTAAAAAAAATACTAAAGGGTCAGCTACTGCCGGAGTATAAATTTGTTGACCAATATGATAATATCGTTTAATTTTTTGATTTAAAATCAACATATAAAAATAGATTCGATAATTAGATAATAATTTAAATAATAAAATAAAGAAAAACATGAAATTCATAGACGAAGCATTAATATTCATAAAATCAGGCGACGGCGGAGCTGGGCACATCTCTTTCAGGCGTGAAAAAGGCGTTCCAAAGGGCGGTCCCGATGGTGGTAGTGGCGGCAAAGGTGGAGATATAATTTTTCTGGCAGACCCGCACATGAACACTTTACTTGATTTTAGATTTAAAAGAATATTTAGAGCTCAAGACGGGCATGAGGGTGGCAAATATCAATGCACCGGTAAAGACGCAAAAGATGTAATTATCAAAGTCCCTGTCGGTACATTAGTAAAAACAACCGATGAAGAAATATTATGCGACCTACATACTGCGAATATGAAAGTTACAATTGCTCACGGTGGTAACGGGGGTAGAGGTAATTGTGAATTTGCTACTCCGACCAATCAAACACCTCGTAATGCTGAACCGGGCTGGCCCGGTAAAGAATTTGAAGTACAATTAGAACTCAAATTATTAGCAGATGTTGGCTTAGTTGGTCTTCCGAATGCAGGAAAATCTACATTGATTTCCGTAATATCAGCCGCAAAACCGAAAATTGCAGATTATCCTTTTACTACTCTAACTCCTAATCTCGGAATAGTAAAAATAGCTGAAAATAAATCATTCGTAGTAGCCGACATTCCCGGTTTAATCGAAGGTGCTTCTGACGGCAAAGGGCTTGGTATTCAATTTCTACGTCATATAGAAAGAACCAAAGTATTATTATTTTTGGTTGATTCTACCGGATTAGACCCAGCCGAAGATTTTAAAATATTATATGAAGAACTCAAGAAATACAGTAAGAAATTATTATTAAAACCTAGAATTATCTGCTTAACTAAAGTAGATGCTTTTGATGATGATACCAAAGCCTTACTTAGAAAAATCAAATTCAAAGGTACAAAAACTCCTGTTATGCTTATTTCTTCAGTATCAGGTGAAGCAATCGAAGATGTAAAGAGAAATTTATGGAATATTATCAAACCGGAAAAAACAGACGGATAACTTATGAAAAGTAAATCTCTTAAAGAAAGTATTATCGGGCTTTTCGGCAGTAAAACAAAGAGTCTGCAATTAAATGAAATAGCTAAATTCTTAGCAATTAAAGCTACCAGCCCTCAATATGATATGTTGAAAACGGCACTATTTGAATTAGTCGATGATGGCAGTATTGAGAAATCTACTCGCAGAAAGTATTCTCTTATTAAAAGAAGTGCTACAAACGAGATTATCGGGATTCTTAGAATAAAAGAAGACCGTGGTACCGTCAATACTACTTCTATGGAAATCCCGAAAGTTAGCGTTAAGCGTAAAAATATGTTTACTGCTTTAGATGGTGATACTGTAATGGTTAAATTATTAGCAGTTAAAAAAGAAGGTAAATTCCAAGGCGAAATCACTAATATTGTTCAGAGACAAGAAAGGACATTAGTAGGTAATATTGAATTCGACGGAAATTTCTATTTTTTAATCCCTGATGATAATCAATATATAATTGATTTTCTGATTCCTAAGTCAAAGATTAATGATGCTAAAGCAGGTGATAAGGTTTCGGCTAAATTCTTATCTTGGGAAAACCCTACTAAAAGCCCTCAAGCAGAAGTAGTTGAAGTGATGGGGCAGTCCGGCAAACCAGATGTGGAATTCCGTTCGGTTATTCGTGAGTTTTCTTTACCAATGGAATTCCCTGAAAATGTACTTGCTCACTCAAGCCAAATCACCCAAACTGTTGCAAAAGAAGAGCTCGACCGTAGGCTTGACCTTCGTAAACATGAAATTATTACAATCGACCCTGTTGATGCAAAAGACTTCGACGACGCACTTTCATTAGAAACATTAGAAAACGGCAACTATTTATTAGGTGTGCATATTGCTGATGTTAGCCACTATGTAACCGAGAGAAATCCGATAGATATTGAAGCTAACAAACGCGGCAACAGTACATATTTGGTTGACTGCGTGGTGCCAATGCTACCCGAATCGCTTTCTAATGAGATATGTTCGCTTAAACCAAACAGAGTACGATTAACATATTCAGTAATGATGGAATTAACTAATACCGGAATACTTAAAAAATATGAAATAGTAGAGTCAGTTATTAAATCTGTTAAAAGATTTACTTATGATGAAGTTCAGAAAATCATTGATACCGGCAAAGGTAAGCATAGTGAATTAGTATTAGAATTGCATAAATTATCTAGAATGCTTAGGAATATTAGATTCAGCTCAGGCGGAATTAATTTCCAAACTACCGAAGTGCGTTTCCAATTAGATGAAAATAAACATCCGATTAAAGCATTACTTAAGCAATCAATTCCGGCTACGGAATTAGTAGAAGAATGCATGTTGGTTGCCAATAAAACTGTAGCCGAACATATTAAAAAAATTAGTAAAAAATATAGAATTAAAGAAGATATTCCATTTATTTACAGAGTGCACGCAGACCCATTACCCGAAAAACTTAAAACTGCTCTGGAATTTATGAAATTGTTAGGTCCAAAGCATAACTTTGTAGTAAATTCTTCTAAAGACATAAATGCACTTTTAGATGCTTTCGAGGGTACACCGGAGAAACCAATTGTTCATCAGATTTTAGTCCGTTCTATGCCAAAAGCCGAATATACAGACAATAATATTGGGCATTATGGATTAGGGTTTAAAGACTATACTCACTTTACTTCGCCAATTAGAAGATATCCGGATTTAATTGTTCATAGATTATTGAAAGAGTATAATTCCGGTAAGCCCGAGCATACAAGATTGAACTATCTGATGCATCATCTTGCCGGTCTTGGCGAACATTGCACTGCCCGCGAGAGGCTATCTATGGAAGCCGAAAGAGCTTCTACTAAATTAGCTCAGACAATCATTGCAAAAGATAATATGGGCAAGACTTTTAATGGCACAATTACAGGAGTGATGAACTTCGGTCTATTTGTTACACTTGATGAAATTTGTGCCGAAGGCTTACTGCACATTAAAGATATTTTTGATGATTATTATTTCTTTGACGAACGGAACATGAGAATTATCGGCAGAAAAAGCAAAAAGATTTTCCAATTCGGTAAACGATTAAAAGTCAAAATAGTAAATGCTAATATTGATAAACGTAAAATAGATCTTAACTATGTATCGGATATTGCCGATTAATGTCTATTATTTTTGAATTTATCATAGATACACATATACTCGTCTGCAAACCATAAGTCGATATCAAATAATTGATTTAGAGTAGCTTTTGATAAAATAATTCTTAAATAGTAATAGATTGAACTTTTATTTAAAAAATCAACCTCGTAAATGAGGTTGATTTTTTAATATTTCAACACTATTTAGATATTATAAGTTTACTGTAAGAAGTAGCTCCAAAACCACTAATTAGCAAATTATACAATCCATTATTTATATAAGCAGGTATATCTAAACTATAAACCGAATTACCATTTTGAATTTCTAACACTGTAGAATAAACATTATTGCCATTAATATCAATCAAATTAACATTAAATACTCCGACTAAATCAGAATGTACATTAAGTTTTAACGCTCCGGAACTTGGCTGTGGGTATATACTCACTTGTACTTTAGAATTTTGATTCTCGTCATTAATTCCTGCAATATATCCATATTTAGCTAACAGTGTACAAAAAGGTACAAATTCATTAACGATTTCGCAAGAATACTCATTTAAATCACCGGTTGGAGTTAAGTCAGTTTTTGAGGACTGTTGCACTATCATGTTTCCTTTTTTCCAAATAAACACATTTTTAGTACCACCGGTCTCAATATAAAGTTTGTTCTCAGATTGATTAAAGTAAATTGGGATAATAGTATCTTGCGGTCCATATACAAATGACTTAGTTGCTTTATTGCGATACATTTCCATATCTTCGAAAGTAAATCTGTTATTATTTATAATTAAATTCTGAAGTTTCGGTAATTCAAAAGTATCAGCAGTGCTGTTTAAACGATTATATGATACATCAATTTCGGTTAAAGCGGGCAATTTATACGCAGGCAATTCACCTGTCAAATAATTATGGGATAGAACTATGCTCTGCAAAGTAGGAATTGTAAAGTTTGGAACTCTACCATGCAAAATATTACTACTTAAAGTCAATTTCTGCAAAATAGTATTTTCAAAATTAGGAATAGTACCTGTAAACTGATTATTTGCAAGGTTAAGCTGACGTAAATAGGTGAGAGCAAAATTCGGTATTTCCCCGCTTAATTGATTTCCATTTAATATAATTTGATCTAACAACTCTTGATTAAACAGAGGGAGTTCTCCGGTTAATTGATTGTTGGAAAGATTTAGCACGTTCAGAACCGGACATTCAAAGTTAGGTATCTCTCCGCTTAATTGATTATCACTAATATTAAGTGTAACTAAAGTAGGTAGATTGAAATTGGGAATAGAACCCGAAAATTGGTTTTTGCTTAATGTCAATTTTTGAATATTCGGTAAATTGGCTACTGTAAAATTTGGTAAAGAACCACTTAATTGATTATCATCTAAGTATAAATACGCTAATGTATCTAAATGAAAAGCCGGCAAGCTACCGCTAAATTTGTTTTTTGATAGATTTAAATGAGTTATGCTCGACATTTGCAAGTCCGGAATTGTTCCCGAAAGCTGATTATTACTTAAATCAAGCCACCAAATCTTCGGTAATTTATCAAAATTTGGTATTGAACCAGTTAGTTTATTAGAAGCTATTTCACAATCTATTAGCTTAGGCAAATCGAAATTTGGGATTTCTCCGGTTAGTTGATTAGTGAACAACAACAATGATTCTAAATTAGGCAAATTGAAGTTAGGTACCGGTCCGCTTAATTCATTATTAGAAATAATAATGGTGTGCAGATTAGTGTTTTCAAATAAAGGCACATTACCGCTAAGCTTATTTTTTTCTAACTTCAAATATCCTAATTGTGGCAAATTGAAATTCGGAATACTACCGGATAATTGATTATTATTAAGCACTATGTTCTGCAAATTCGGCAAATTGAAATTCGGAATACTACCGCTTAACTTATTGTTATATAAATATATCAACTGCAAATTCAACATAGAAAAATTAGGTATAGAGCCTGTCAATTGATTATTACAAATATCTATAGAAACTAAAGAAGGTAAGTTAAAATCAGGTATAGAGTCAGTAAGTTTGTTTGTATTTAAATTCAATTCCTTTAATTTAGTATAATTAAAATTTGGAATATTACCTTCAAATAAATTTGAATTTAGGGCTAATACCTCAATTTCAGGAAAATTAAATACCCGAATTGTGCCGGTTAATTTGTTATGTCCCAGATTAAATTTCTTTATTTTTGGTAAATTAAACGAAGGCAATGGACCTTCAAAAGAATTACCTTGAAGCTCTAATTCCTCCAAGAACTGAAACGATAATGCCGGCAGAAAACCTATCATATTATTATTATATAAAGTAATAAACTGAGCATTCAATTCGTAAATCACAGAATCAACAGTTTCGCTACTTAGTCGGTATGCCCATTGTATGCCGTATATATCATCCGGATTAGCTGAATAGCTCTTTTGGACAGGCCAGCCCTGATTGTTTTGCCAGTCTAATCCGTTGCAATTTGTATATAGTGAATCAAAGAATTGATATTCTGTCTGGTTGACTACATACAAAGTATCTTTAGCAGATAAATCAATAAAGCTAAAAATAATAATCAAAAAAGTGTATAATAATTTCATTTCAACCCCCTTATATATTAAATAAATATAGCTCAACTTAATAATGACACTTTAAAGACTAAATTCGCTCAATTTTAATAAATATTTAGCAAAGATAATCAATTTCTTGCTAAGTTGTTCTCAATATTTATTATAATTGAAAAATTTGATATCATTGTTGTTATTGATAATATTTGTAATTAAATATCAGCCTTCCGATACAAAATTGCAAAGGAAGGCTGATATTTATTTTCTTGACAAAAAAAAAATTCCAGAGTTTTATCTGACTATACTAATTGGATAAGCTATTGCTTCACTTCCGATAGTTATAATTAATTGATAAGTACCGGAATTGATTTTAGATAAATCAAATTTCAATTCATAAGTACCGAATAGTAATGATTGATAGTACAAGTCGGCTACTTTTCTGCCTAAATTATCATATAAATAAGCACTTACATTACCATTTTCAAAAACATCAAGAGTAGTTGAAATTGAATTTGATACAGGATTAGGATAGGGATATTCGGCATCAATAGTCAAATCTTCTTCCATTAATCCGTCGCGACGCAGTGTCCAGCGAGAACGTGGGTTATTTGCCGCATCATCTTGAAGATAGAATGGGCTTGAGTCATTATTGAACTCAATTACTTTAAAATAAACTAATTGATAACGAGTTAATCCTGTAACATTTACTACGGGATTTTCATCAACACCGTAATATAATATTCTGTTTTCTTGAACTTGTGCTGCCAATGTATAATTGGAATTTGCTGTTGCACTATATCCGATTCCATCAGTTAATGGAGACGAAGTAAGTCTATACTGCTTACGGCATAGTAAAACACTGCCTTGACCATCACCACGTGTCCAGCGAACAGTCATACTGCTACGTGTAATGTTTGAGAAGATTATATTTGATGATTGCAAGGAGGGATTTGCCAACCCGCCTATCCCCTGTATGTCGTAAGTATAAGGATTTTCATCAGTATCATTGTTAGCAATGCTGATAGTAGCTAAGCGATTACCAACATCCGACGGATCAAAAGTAACTTCAAAAGTAATAGAAGCACTTGCAACAATTGGAGAATTGGGTTGTACTGTTACAGTAAAGTCAGCTGAATTAGCACCTACGATTGCAACTTTTGGTGTTCCAGATAATGTCAAATCAGAAGTACCTATATTTTCAATTGTAAAGGTTCTAACTAATGTTGAGCCGTTATCATACACAACTGATCCGAAATCAGTATGCTTGGCTAAAGACGGAGCATCATCTCCGTTAGGAATATTCACCGAATTACCGGTAATATTAATTTCTGGGACTGTACCTGTGCCTTGAATTTTAAATGTATAAGGATTTTCATCTGTGTCACTATTTGCAATACTAACTGT
Source organism: uncultured bacterium (assembly GCA_942493235.1). Lineage (GTDB taxonomy): Bacteria > Bacteroidota > Ignavibacteria > Kapaibacteriales > UBA2268 > ENR-C587. The sequence continues at coordinate 3,782,370 of OW818676.1, forward strand.
AGCTTCTAATAAACCCGCTGTTGATGGATTCAATGTTATTTCAAAACTTAGGTTAGCTCCTGAAGCTATTGTTGATGATAAGGGCTGACTGCTTATTGCAAAATCCGTCGAACCACTGATAGTTACATAATTAGGGCTTGTACCGGATAAAGTCAAATCAGAAGTACCAACATTTTCAATTGTGAAAGTATGAACTATATCGCCACTTGCAACTGTTTGCGACCCGAAATCAGTATGGTCGTCTGAAGTCGGTAGGACATCACCATTAGCAATCGTTTGTGAATTACCGATAAGATTAATTTCGGGAAGTGCACCTGTTCCTTGAATATTAAAAATAAACGGATTCTCATCGGTATCATCGTTTGCTATGGAAATAGTTGCCGAGCGCGTTCCGAGTGCAGACGGATTGAATGTGACGGTGAAAGTTAAAGAAGCTCCGCTCGCAATGGTTGCCGCAGATGGCTGTGTGGTTACCGTAAAATCGCCTGCGGTTACACTTACGATGGGCGTTCCTGATAGATTCAGTGCAAGCGAACCGGTATTCCCTATTGTAAAAGTATGCGAAACAGTACTTCCGGCAATAGTAGCTGACCCGAAGTCGGTATCATCGGCAGCCGATGGGCTTAAATCGCCATTGGTAATAGAAATGCCGTTTCCTAACATGTCAATTTCAGGTTCTTCAGGGAATTGATAAGAAAGGAAAGGATATTTGCCGTTTTTGTCATCTGCCCTGTCCCAGTAATCGTTGGTTCCATTGATTGTTTCCACTCTGAAATCCCATCCAGCATCAGTAAAAGTTGATTTGGTTTGCATTTCGGCTGTGGTTTTTCCTGTAATTCCTGTATTTCCGGCAACTGCCTGACCTGTAGTTTGTGTGTCAAAGAAGCAGTTAAAGTTTGCAGGGGCGCCCAGAACCCTTGCGACAAAACCTCTTGGTGTATTTACTGCACTTACAGCTCCTGTACAGTAGCTATTTCGGACTGTAACAACAGTACTACCACCCTCAAATCCTGAAAATCCGCCAGCATAAGCCAAACCTCCATTGCTGCTGTTTGTTACACTACCAGTTGCATAGCTATTGTTGAGAACAATCCCCGTTACACTTGAATCAAATTCGCCGGAAAAACCTCCTGCATAAGTATTGTTATAAGTTCCGTTAATTAATACATTACCAGTGGCATAACAATTGTTAATATTTAGATTGTTGCTTGCTCCCAGAAATCCACCGGCTCTTTTAAGACCGGTTACGTTGCAACTTGAGTAACTATTTGATATTGTTCCTCCACCACCATATCCTAATAAGCCTCCGATCATACCGTTAAGGCTGCCATCGATACCACCGTATAAACTACCTGAAGAAGAACAATTAGATACAGTAATAGAAGAGGCATAACCTATCAATGCTCCAACATAATTGCGTCCGGTAATATTTACATTTGTCAGAACAACATTTGTTACAGTAACAGTTCCGGTTCTTCCGAACAAACCTATATAATCAGTAGAAGGTCTTCTTATAAAAAGATTATTAATTATATACCCCTGACCATTATAGTGTCCGCTAAATGGAGTAGTACTGTTTCCGATTGGTAAAAACCCGTTTCCGAAGTCCCATGTAGATGTGCTTGTAGCATTTATGTCGGAGGTTTGTACAAAATAACTGCTCCAAGTAGATGAATTTTGTGTTATCCAGTTCAGTTCTTCCAGATTGCTAATAAGATAAGGATCTTCCGATGTTCCTATTCCTGCAGGAGTACCCATACCCTGAATCGCAAAAGTATATGGGTTTTCATCTGCATCATTGTTTGCTATGGAAATAGTTGCCGAGTGCGTTCCAAGTGCAGACGGGTTGAATTCAACTGTAAAAGATAATGAACCTTCGCTTGCAATGGTTGTACCCGAAGGTTGCGAAGTTACCGCAAAATCACCGGCTGGAATAGAAACAATTGGAGTACCTGTTAGATTCAACGATAGTGAACCGATATTCTGAATTGTAAACGTATGTGAAACAGTACCACCAACAACAGCAGCTGACCCAAAGTCGGTATCATCGGCAGCTGATGGTGCTACATCACCATCGATAATAGAAACACTATTGCCCACTAAATTTATTTCAGTAGCCAATGTTATCGAAGGTGTTGCATAGCCTGTTGGCGAAATATCGTAAGGAGTCGCACTATCGAAAATCCAGTTTGTATAAGTATTGATTGCTGTTCGTATTGCATTTGAATTCCCGGTAAGGGTCCCGTTGTATTTCGCATTCTGGTATTCGGTTGTTGCGGGAAAAAGCGAAACACAGTTTACCCCGTTGGTTAACCCTGTGGGAACTGTTGATAAAGTGGGTTCGGATGATAAAGCGGATGTGCTCCACGTTGTTGTTGGATCATAATTGAGGGAATTATAATCGGAATGTAAACCGGCAATAAAAGTTGGCAAAGCCGGATCAGCTCCGCTATCGCTCTGATAAGCAAGTACCTGATCGCCTGTATCGTAATAAAAACTTGTACCGGTTAGTAATACAGACATTGTACCACTCGAAGCAGTTAATACATTTGCTGAAGATTCATAAATATAAACGATTGATCCTATTGGAAGTCCACCGGAAGGAGCATGCCATGAATAATGGGTCTCATCAGGGCTCCCTGACCAGTCCGAACCATTCCATCCTTCTTCGGTAAAGTAGATCATCTCGTAGGCTGGGATATTTGTTAGGGTGATAAATGTAAAGCCATCAGGGTCATCTGAATTGTACCCGATGAAGGCGATATCCCCAGCAACAAGGTTTTGCGATGTTCCATAGCCTTGTATTGTGAAATTGTAGGGGTTTTCGTCAGTGTCGCTATTGGCAATGGAAAGAGTTGCTGAACGGGCTCCGGTAGATGTTGGATTAAATGTTACTTGAAAAGTTGTAGAACCGCTAACGGCAATAGACGACGATGGCTGCACGATAACTGTAAAATCAGCAGGATTAGTTCCTCCAACTGAGACAATTGGAGTTCCGCTCAAGGTTAATGTAGCAAGTCCCTGATTCTGTATTGTATAAGTATATGTTAGAGAACCTGAACTAATATCGGCATATCCAAAATCTGTGTAATCAGAAGCAGATGGAGAGACATCGCCTTCAGCTATTTCAACGCTGTTCCCCGAGACCTTTATTTCTGGTTCGGGTGCTGTACCTACTCCCTGAATGTAGAAATCATATGGATTCTCATCAGTATCGTTATTGGCAATGGAGAGGGTTGCCGAACGTGTACCTGAAGCTGAAGGATCGAATGTTACCTGGAAGGTAGTAGAACCACTTGTGGGGGCAACCGGGCTAGTGGGTTGTGTGGTAACCGTAAAATCACTACTGCCCGAAATAGCAACAATAGGTGTGCCACCAAGAATAAGTGAACCGGCACCCGTATTTTGAATGGTGAATGTTCTTACTACAGTGCCGCTGGCTACTGCTACTGAACCAAAGTCAGTATGATCTGAGGTGGATGGTGATGCATCACCATCACCGATGGAAGTACCATTACCTTGAACATTCATTTCAGGGCTGGCAGAAGTAACTGTAAATGAACAAACCGAAGAGGTTGCGTAATTTGTCGCATCATCATAAACCCAATTGTCGTGATTGTTTATTGCAGCTAATAAGGCAGATTTGGTTCCGGTAGTTAATGTACAATTAAACCTCGCGTTATCTTTTTCTGTAAGAACTGTCCAATCAGGGAAAACGGATATACTATTTGTACCATTGGTCAAACTATTAGGTAATCTACTAACATTAACACCAGTTGTGCCTGTAGCAGATGACGAAGTCCATCCCGTAGCGGGATCGTTGGGCTCATCGGCACTATTCCCATCGTTCAAGGTTAAACCTGTTATAAAAGTGGGGCTTGCTGGTTTTGAAGTCTCGCTTGTTTGATAAGCCAATATCTGATCTCCACCTGATAAATTAAAACCAGAGGTACTCCAAGCATAAACAACAGTGCCACCACTTCCGGAAATAGTAAAAGTTGTACCATCTACATTTTCATCAATATGCACAACACTTCCTGCCGATAAAGCACCTGTAGCTGTATATTTGAGATGGGCTTCTGAATTCACGTTCCATGAAGGTGAGCCATACCACCCTTCTTCTGAAAAATAAATCACGGTACCTGCGTCGATGGCAACAAGTGTTACAAAAGAAAAACCGTCAGAAGGTGAATCTTCGTTCATTCTCACAATTGCTATATCCCCAGCAACAAGTGTGGTTTGTGCTTTGGTGCTTATGCTACCACTAAACAGAAATGCGATGCTAATTATAAGTAAAAGTACTCGATATTTCATATTTACTCCAGATTTTGTAAACTTTGATAATGATGAACGCAATTTACGATTATTATATAAATAATACAAAATATTTTTATTTATCTGTGTGAGTTGTATATAATTTAGGATAATATTAGATGAATATAGGATTACAATATTAATAATAGTAATATAAAACAGTTGCAAAGCATTATATTTGTGTTTTGCTACTTATTTCAATTATAATAATAGCTTTACTCTATGCAAAAGTGGCTGTTTGAAAACTGTTGATTATTACCGTTTTACAATAATTATAATTATTCTAAGCCACTAATCCCCACGTAAAAGTAGTTGTGTGAAAACTCGAATTAATCCATTATAAGGTAATGCAACCTAACGGTTAACCGTCAGGTTGATAGATGTTTATTCCATTTCCCCAACTTATATAAACTACATGTTTCAAGCTTTTATACAACTTCTCAAGCATGAGGCTGATGTTGAATTATAGATATTCAGTATTTATACAATAGTCTTATGTTAGTATCAATATAAGCAATAATTTATTTAATATTAATTTAATAATTATTACTTAATCACCTGCATTGATTTTACTTTTCTATTATTCGGTGTTTCAAGTACATAGAAATAAGTGCCTGCCGGCATATCATTTGTATTAATTGTATAAGAATACTTGCCGATAGACAGATAATTGTTGATGCATTCGGTAATTATACTTCCTTTGGCATCAATTATATATAACTTGATATTTCCATTTTCATTAACTTCAAACTCAACTTTACTTGAAATAATTGATGGATTAGGTACATTTTGAGATAGTGATAGCCTAGCATTGGGGTTAAATAATCTATAACCGCCATCTGTACAGAAACCTTTTAAAGTAAATAAGCCACTGTTTACTTTGATGGATAGCTTAGCCAAACCGATTGGTGAAGTATTCTGTAGTGTTAATGTGGATATAGTGTCATTGCCCAGACCGACCTTAAAGTATATAGAAGCTAATTTATCTGTAGAAAAATCAGAATTAATATTTAATTTCAAAGTGCGTATATTATCCTTAATTTCAGAAGGATACGATGAGTTTACCGGTTCTAACAAAGTAGAATTAAATGATATTTCGGTATAAATTCCACTTAGATTAGTGAACTTATCAGTTGATTTCCTTATTAAAATCGGAACTTCAATAGTTTCGCCGGGAGTACCGCTTACATCAGAGACTGTGAGTTCTAAAGAATCTGTGAATTGATTGATAGCTGTTCCGAATACGTTTAATTTAGCCGGCGACCCTGTAAAATTATAATTAAATAGAATAACCCCGTTCGACCTACCAATAGTTTCGGGAGTATATCTGATAGTAATCGGCATCACTTGAGCCGGCTGAAGTATTATGTTTGAATTAGCAGAGACAATATCAAAATGCTCAATATCGGGACCAATATTCTGAATCGAGTTGATAGTTACCGGTGATAATGTTCTGTTTTTAAGCAACGCAGTAACAGAAGTGTCTTTTAATGAGCCAATATCGACCGAGCCAAAGTCAATATATTCCGTGAGTAATTCAATACCTGTCTCAAAACCTTCGCCTGCTAAATCAATTCTAAGTGTGTCTCCCGGATATACTACGTTTAAAACAGCCTTACGAAAACCTAAATTTTTTGGACTAAATGATAGAATAATTGACTTATTAGTCATTGAAGTAATTGTATCATACGATATAGGAGTCAGAATTGAAAACTCATCGGCATTAGTGCCTGTGATAAATACTTCTCTGATTGCGAAATCAAAATCTGTCGGATTGCTGACAAATTGTGTAAAAAGCGAGTCTTTAACTTCATCAATTGGTACACGTTTGAAATCCAAAGTCTCTCCGTTAAGCTTTGCTTTTACAATAGAGAAAGAGTAGTCGGAAGTATCCATCTGAATATCTCGTTTATTCAAATTCCAAACTTTAGCCGTTGAATCAATACTGGACGTTAGAATTCGGCTACCGTCGAAATTAAACACAGCAGACATAACCGAATTTCTATGCTCTCTAAGTGTGTCAACCGGTGCTCCGGTTTTCGCATCCCATATACGAGCAGTATAATCAGATGCAGATGTAATTAGAAGCGAATCATTTTCGCTGAAAGTAGCATTATTCATAGTTATAACAGTGCCCAGCTCGTGAATCACCTGATATAACTCAGCTCCGGAATTAATATCCCATACTTTTGCATATCCGTTAATATCCGATGTAACTATTTTATCTTCTTTATTACTGTAGTTTGCGGAATAAACCGTAATGTTATTAGTATTAAATTCTTTGATTACTTTATCCTGCTCAATATTATAAATTTTTGCTTTAGAGCCGACGCAGAACAATACGTTTTTGCCGTCTTTACTGAAAGTAGCAAATCTGACTTTTGTTGTTCCATCGCTTGGCGTTTTAATAATGGCTCCGGTAGCTAAGTCCCAGATAAATACTTTACCGTCATAACCCGAACTTACAACCCTACTATCATCATAATTAAAATTGGCAGAAGATACTTCTCCTGTATGCCCGTAAAGAGTTTTAATTTCGACTCCGGTATTTCGGTCCCAAATTTTTATCGTTTTATCTTCAGAGGCTGTAATTGCATATTTCTCTGTCGGGTCGAAGTTAGCCCAACGAACCCTGCCGGTATGTCCTTTTAATTCATAAATTACAGAGCCGGTATATGAATTCCAAATACGAGCAGTGCTATCTTCGCAAGAAGAAATAATTATACTTCCGTCCAATTTATTAAAATTTGAATTGTAAGCCATATTTTTATGAATGAAGTCTAAAGTTTCGCCTACGTTATTGGCCACAATTGAATTACTCTAACTAAACATGAATCGGCATAGCGAGGAGGTATCTGCCAGTTATAATATAATCCGGTAACGTCTGAAGCGAGAGTATCCCATTTTTTAATATTAAGAGTATCAATATTATATTCCAATTGAATTACATCTTTAGGTAGCAGACCTGTCCAATTTACAGTAGCAGTGTCTCCGGCAATCAGATGTTCTCCGCCATTAGGACTTAATATTTTAAGTGAGTTGTTCCTTGGTCGCGTGTTCGGATAGCCACCTGTCATATAAACGTCCTTACCAAAGCAGGCATTTGAAGTGATAGTAAGCATTGCAAAAATCAAACAAGAGTCCACCGGTGAGAATCGTACTGTAATCGACCTATTTTCACCCTTTGGAATTAGCAAATTATTACCTGTAGCCCATCCGTTGATTATAGTGAACTCGGGAACAGAAATGGCAATATCGGTAATAGTAATATCTGAATTTTTTGCATAGAACTGAACATTCATGTCTTTGTGTAGTCCGGCTTTAACTGCACTGAATTGTAGATATGGGGGGACAATTTCAAGTGTCGGTTTAAATTTATCAGGTACTTCAATATATATATTTCCGCTTATATTTTTTGAAGTGTGATTTAGCTCTATACTATGTAACGATTCGCAATCAATTGAGTTAGTCCAAGTGATTTCACAGGGTTTATAATTATATAAAAAGCTAACAAATTGATTTACATAATCTTCGTAATTGGTATAATTAATATTCTCAAAGCACTGCCCGCCGGTACTTACGGCAATTTTCTTCAAATTTGCATTTGCAGTTTTAGACAATACAAAACAGAATATTCTTATATTTTGAGCATTGGCATTAGCTATAATTGCATCAGGATTAAATGGTTTATTACCGTCAGTAATTAGTATAATTGATTTATTATAATTTGCATTTTTTGATATTTCTATAGAACCTGAGGGGAAATAATTAAAACCCTTTTCGATTAAAGCCCCTGTTTTGGAGCTAATTGGAATAAGAGCATTCTTTAAGGCTAATTTATCGTTTGTAAATTCAGAATTTAAATAACTGCTAATATCAAAACTTGATATAGCTATCTCTGATGTATTGACCGGTAGTGAGTCTATAATTGTTTCAATTATTCTTTTTGCTAATATAAAATTAGATTGAGTACCATTATTATTAACCGAAAGGTCTAAAGAGCTAACTAATGATACATTTGGAAATGGGCTCTGAAACGGAATCTGAAAGTCATCAATATTAGTAAGTACAGAATTATCCTTTAGCTCTAAATTCGATTTATTAAAGTTGAAATCAGGCAGAATGCGATTGGAATAAAGGAAAAATTTTGCTTTGACTATTGGATAATTATCCAAATTTTGCGATGTAAACAATACTTTATTATTAGCAAACAAGTGGCTACTCACGCAAAGTGCTAAACAGAATACGAAAATAACATTCTTTCTCATCTATTATCCCCCCCGGAATTATAAGATATACACATCATTATTTGATTGATAAAATTACAAATTACAAATATAATTATGTTACTTTAAAAATGCTAATTATTTTATTTTATTAGGTATGTTTTTTGCCACTTCGGTATTTGTTGAGAAGGTTCGGGGAAGTGGAAAGTTATAATGTTCGTAAAGTTGAAAGTTATAAAGTTCGTAAAGTTGAAAGTTATAAAGTAGAATTTAAGAAGTGGAAAGCTTTGAATGAAATGAGTTCTTATCTTCCAACATCGTTAGATGTTGAACATCGGTAATAAAATAGTTTATAGGCCAATCTTCAAATTCCCCTCCAAAAGGAGGGGTGGCATCGCGAAGCGATGACGGGGTGGGTTCCTTTCTTAGAAATTGGGAAATAGGAAGTAGGAATTTATTCGCCTCCATACTATGCTCTGCGTAGTGCGGCTGGAGGCTGAAAATCTTTCAACCCCACCCAAGCCCTCCCCAAGGGGAGGGCTTAAAGATTATGTATTGATGTAAAAGGCAACTGTTTAACAGCTATTTCTTAAAATTCCCCTCCAATTGGAGGGGTGGCATCGCGAAGCGATGACGGGGTGGTCTTTTTCGGGGTTCGGGGTTCGGAGGTTGGAATTAGGAATTGGAAATTGGTTCTTTTCTTCCAACATCTTTAGCTGTTGAATATCGGTAAAATGAGACTTTATCCAACAAATCCGATGAGATAACTCATCGGATTTGTAAAATCAAAAAGCCGTTAATAATTATTCGATAGTGATAATAATTGACCTATTTAAAAATCTGCCAACCGGAGTACTGTTATCATACTTATGAGGATTATTACCGGTTGTAATTTTAATTGATTTACCTAAAGATTTAATATAATTTTCGGTATTCTGAGCTCTGTCTGATTCCAATTTCTGATTGCTCTGCTCCGAACCCAATGCGTCGGCACTTCCGAGAATCTTGATTGTAGAGCCAATAGGTAAAATGTTTACTAATTGAGTTAATAGCTCTTTATTTTCATCAGTTAATTTACTGCTGTTATAGTCAAATCTTAACAGTGCTTTAAAGTTTGCAAAGTCTAATTCAACAATTTCTTTTTTAATATTAGTAATATCAACGCTTTTTGCATCATCGGCTTTAAGTTCGCCGGCACTGATTCTGGAGCTAACTGTTATATTTTTAATATTCTCTGAAATACGTTTTTTAAAATTCAACAAATAAGAACCCGATTTTTGAATCACTATATTAGTATCTATAAAATCAAAATATATATTCGCATTCGGATTATTTTCATAATTATTCAAACTGACAGCATAAGACACTTTACCGGATAATTCGGCATAATTCTGCTTAGAGACATATTCTTGAAGAAGGGCATTTTTCAGAGTGATGTCCACCCTTTGGTTTTCTGCTATACCTTCGGTAAATTCCTGATTAGTAGGATTTTTAGGGGCTAAATTCCATTTTGTCTCTATTTGAGAAGTATTCACTCCCAAATCGATAAAGATATTTCTAACATTTTCGGCACGTTGCTGAGCTAATGATAAGCCTTCGGGTTCGGTTACCGCTCCGGAAGTCGCCCCCTCTATTGTGATTTTAGAATTTGGTTTAGATTTGATAAGCTCCGCAATTCTAACTAAAGCATATTTATGAGCAGATACGGAATTCATTTTATTTAAATCATTCAATTCAGGTTTAATCTTAGTATAAAATGAAGGCAGTTCAGCTGAATTTTGAGCAAAAAATACTGTATTAAGCAATGGCTGAGTAGCTATTAACTCATTACCGGTTGACAATTTATCGACACTTACATTCTCCATTCTGTAAACTAAGCTTGGCTTAGGCTTTTCGACAGGAATTACTTTAACAGGTTCTGGAGCCGGAGCAGGCGGAGCAAATTTAGGCTCATCAACGAATGAATATCTTAAGCCGAGACTTAATTTAATATCAAAATATTTCCAATTATCATAGGAAATGATATTTGTCATGTCGTAATCTAAAGAAATGCCTTGAGTAAAGGCAAGATTATTTCCGATTTTTAATTGATTTTCAACCGCACCGTAAACGCCGAATAATATTCCGTTAGTTCCGGCAATATCAGCATCGGCTAATTTAAGGGTTCTGAATTTATCGCCGTTACTATTTTTAAAATACGCATTCTCGGGAGATACGATTTCTTCGGTTTGCTTAAATGTTTCTGTAATAGGAATAGCAGCATTTAAGCCCAATGCTAAAACTAAAGGACCATTTATAAAATCTTTTAATAGCGTAGTTCTTATACCCGGAGATAAAAGCAAAAATCCAAGATTAGCTTCGATTTTATTCTCAGTTTTTACCAATATGGATTCATTATTTAATGCGTCATATCCCAATTTAGCATCATCTTTGGTAAGGATACCGGTATTGCCGAAATAGGAAATACCAAAATCGAATAGTATTGATTTAGTTATGGGATATTCTAATCCTAATCCAGCCCAAATTCCAAGACCGGAGCCTTTGTCAAATTTTCCGCAATTAACTTTTTCAGTTAAATATGAGAAATTAGCAAAATGGAAAACTGGACCAATAGAGAATTTGGGATGAATCGCAAAATTCTCCGTTTTTTCAGTTACAGAGTTATCTTGAGCATTCAAATTTATAAATGCAATAAAAAATACTGCAAAACAAAAAATCAGTTTTTTCATATAATTATTTGTTGTTATTTTAACATTCCAAAGAATGCAAAATACGAAATATTATTTAGTCTATTATAAAAAAAATGTAAAGATTTAGCTATGATTGAAAAAAAAGATCAAGATTTAATTGAACAATATACTATCGACGCATCAAATTATAAAGGGAATGCAGATATTGTTTATATACCCGAAAATTCAGATGAAGTAATTAAAATCTTATCTAATGCATCGCATTCAAATACTCCGGTTACTTTTTCTGGTGCCGGCACAGGCTTAACCGGTGGAAGAGTCGCAAATGCGGGAATAGTCTTATCATCTGAAAAATTTAATAAAATAGTGAATGTAGATATTGAAAATAAAACAATTACTGCACAGCCTGCGGTTTTAGTCGGCGAAATCTCTGATATGCTTGATGAGTTGGGTTATATGTATCCTCCAAATCCGACCGAGAAAACCAGCTCTATCGGTGGCAATGTATCGACCAATGCTTCCGGCTCGAGAACTCTCAAATATGGAGCTACACGCGACTATGTTCAGCAATTGAAAATAATACTTTCTAATGGCGATAGAGTTAGCCTTAGCCGCTCAGACGAGGTCTTTAGTGGCGATTATATAGAGATTACAAGCCAATCCGGTAGAAAATATAGAGTTGCTAAACCTACATACAAAATGCCCAATTTAAAGCATGCTGCCGGTTATTATTCAAAATCCGAAATGCAAGCAATCGACTTATTTATTGGTAGCGAGGGCACTCTTGGTTTTATTGAAGAAATTACTTTACGATTTATTGAAAAACCGGAAAAAGTAATCGGAATAATTGTCTTTTTTGATAATAAGGATAAAGTATTTGATTATGTAGCAGCTCTGCAAGCTAATTTAGTGAAATTTAAAAATATATCTTATAAAGATGTTATTGAACCGGCTCCGAGGCTGATTGAATTTTTCGACTCAAATAGTCTGAAATTACTACGTGAGAAATACAATCAAATCGATGAATCCGCAATTGGTGCTATTTGGATAGAGCAAGAAATTGCTATCGAAAATGAAGATCAAATATTAGAGAATTGGTTCAACTTTATTAGCCAATATAGCAATTTAATTGACGACACTTGGACTGCCCTAAATGATTCTGAACATGAGAAATTTCGTGAATTCAGGCATACACTACCCGAAAAAGTATTTGAAATTATCACTCGTAATAATCAGCATAAAGTTGGCTTAGATACTGCTGTTCCCAATCCACACTTAAAAAAACAATATGAAATAATACTTGAAAAAGTTGCAAAATTTAAATTGGATAAAGTTATTTACGGACACATAGGCAATAATCATCTGCATGCGAATGTATTTTTCCGAAACGAAGCCGAACGCGAAAATGCTTATTTCTTCTATGATGAAGTAATAGCCGAAGTCTTAAAATTAGGTGGGACTGTCTCTGCCGAGCATGGAATTGGTAAACTAAAAGTGAAATACTTAAGGGAAATGTTCGGCGGTAGTGGTATTAATCAAATGCTTAATATAAAAAAAATAATAGATAAAGCAATGATTCTTAATATTGGAAATCTGATAGAGATTAAAGAGTAATATTAATTATGGCTCTTCGCTATAATGTGTGAGTAGTATGGTGACTGGTGTTAAGATGTATGGAGAAATAGGGAAATAGAAAATGGAAATCGGGAAAATAAGAGAGTAGTCAACCCAACACTTCAGCGTGGGAATGTTGATAAAAGATTGGAACAGAAATAATAAACTATAGCAAAGTTTTACTCAAATTAAAAAAATCCGCTTAATATAAAATTGATACTGACTATTATTAGAAAAACCGAGTAAAGCCGTTTAATTAGTTTCGATGGCATTGCGATAGTGATTTTTGCTCCGAGAAATGCCCCAAATAGCAGACCGAGAGCTAATAATCCGGCGGTCATTAAGTCCAAGCACCCTGCATTGTAGTATGTAATCACTCCGGGCAGTGCTACCGGTGGCAATAATGCGGCAAGTGAAGTGCCCATAGCTTTTTTTGTGTCATAATTCATTAATGAAACCATTATCGGAACCATTACTAAACCGCCACCAACGCCGAATAGACCCGATAGCACTCCGGTCAATGTACCGAAAATCAGTAATAGAATCAGCGACATTTGCTTTTCATCTTTTTGTTTTGGTTTAGCATCTTCTTTCTTTATAAGACTAATCGGGTCAAGAAATCTCCAACTTACCCATAATAAGAAAATCCCATAGAGTATTTTCATAGTTTTAGGAGATAGAAACAGAGCCATATCTGCACCGAAAATTACTCCGAGAAATAAGCCTACTGCAAAAATGCAAGCTACCTTTATATCAATAAATCCTTTTTTGTAATATTGAATCACTGCAAATATTCCGACCGGCATCATTAATGCAGCTAGCGATGTACCGCTGGCTTGGGCAATAGTAAAATTAAAAACTAAGATTAGTGCAGGTACTATTATCACTCCACCACCTATCCCGAACATCCCAGCTAAAATGCCACCTATTAATCCGATAAGCGAAACGATTAGTATTTTTTCCAATCTACTTCCTGATAACAATTATAAATATTATAAAATACAAAACTAAAGAAATTAAAGCTAATTGGCAAATTATGCTCTATAGTTAATTTTAAGTTGAAAGTTCATAAAGTTATAAAGTTAAAAGTTGCAATTTGGAAATAGGAAATAGGAATTGGGAATTGGGAATTGGGAATTGGGAATTGGTTTTTATCTTACAACGGCGTTAGAAGTTGAATATTGGTAGAATAAAGTGGGGATATGCTCGCCTCCTTGCTATGCTCTGCGTAGTAAGGCTGGAGGCTGGGCTGGGAAGTAGGAAGTTTGGGTGAAATAAGTTTCTTACTTGCAACATCGTTAGATGTTGAATATTGGTAGAATAAAGTGGAAATATACTCCCATAGATATGGCATATCAAATTCCCAATTACACAACATTCAGTCCCTATCCCCTATCCCCGACCCCCAACCCCCTAACAGAGTTAAGATATATTTTCAGTACATATTAATCACCAATATTTGATGTCAAGCAGTTATCTCTATATTTTCAACTTTTGTTCACCCAAATAAAATAGCGAAGAACCAAAAATGATTTATTCCGCAGGCATAGACCAATACAAATTGATATACATTTTTTATGAATTGTTAAAAAAATTACTATTTCAGAATTAATACTATTCAATCCTTATAAACTTGTGAAAATATTTCGTAAGTTTGTATTTTTTATCAATGTATAAAATGATTTTTATGGGCAAATATATACTCTTATTATTGTTATTATTGTTTTTTGTGTTCAGTTCTAATATCGAAGCCAAAGAAAAATATTTGGAAGTAACCTGCAAAGATGGTGACGGCGTTTATTTACTGCTTCAGAAATTCAAATTGCCTCAAGACGATTATTATTTCAACAGATTTTTAGAACTTAATCCAAAAAAATATTCAAAAAAAAATGATTTATTTAAGGGACTGCGTTATAAATTGCCCATTAGAATAAAAAAGTATAATTCCAAAAGTATAAAGAGCACTCTGGGGTTTGATGCGACTTCTTCAAAAGAAATCCAAAAATATAACGAAAAGTTGTTCAGTTTAGGATTAATTAAATCGGATTTTAAAATCTCGAAATTATTACATGTCCCAGATAAATATTTTATAAATATTACAGAGCCTGACCCTGCTCCGGTTATAAAAAAAACAGAAAAAAAGGTTGATAAAAAAACCAAAATCGAAGACTCCGGTAAAAAATCTCATAGCTCCGGTATATCAAAGTACAAATTAGATTCTAAAATTCTCGGCGGTACTATCCAGCCGGTGGACAAAGTATTAGATAATCATATCTTTTATTTATCAAGCGGTCATGGCGGACCGGATCCGGGAGCTATCGGCACCAAAGACGGCAAAGAATTATGTGAAGACGAGTATGCTTACGATGTATCGCTTAGATTAGCAAAAAACCTAATTGAGCATGGGGCTACGGTATATATGATTGTAGTCGATCCAAATGACGGCATTAGAGATGAACAATGCATGGCATGCGACAATGATGAATACTATGCCGGTAACGACACTATAAGTATTGTTCAAAATACAAGATTGCTGAAAAGGAGCGAGATTATCAATAAACTCTACGAAAAGCATAAAAAATCAGCTAAATCGCAGACTGCATTGATGATTCACGTCGATTCGCGTTATGAAGACAAAAGAATTGATATTTTCTTCTACTATAAAGAAGGTCATCAAGAAGGAAAAAAAATCGCAAATACACTATTTACTACTATTAAAGAAAAATATCAGATTAACCAGCCCGGCAGAGGATATTACGGTTCTATTACCAGCAGGGGACTATTGGAATTAAGAAAAACAATTCCAAATAGCGTCTATATAGAGTTAGGTAATATTCAGAATCCGAACGATCAGGTGCGGTTAATTGACCCGAATAACAGGCAAGCAATTGCGAATTGGTTATATTCAGGTCTTTTTAAAGCCGTGAAATAGATTTCCCAATAAATAAAACATTTCAACTAAATAGGTTCTCATATCATTTTATGATTCTTAGTTAAGTTTTATTTTTTGCTTTCAAACCATATAACGCTATTGCATAAGTCCAAATTATTTACTTACTGTTAATTCTTCAAACATCTAAGAGCTTATCAACCCTACGTTTAAGATTCTGTTTGAAAACTATAAGATTACTGTTTTAGTGATATTAAAATTTCTCATAGTCCTTGTTTCCCCACGCAGAATAGGCTGTGTAAAAACCTTTGATTGCTACAGTTTTTTCAACAAAAACAAGTACTCAAAGTCTCTGATGAGGTTGTTTAAAAAGTAAAAACATTTCAAAATCGTCATTCTGAGTGTAACGAAGAATCCAGAGTTATCAACAAGTTAGCATTATCTGGATTCTTCAATTCGTTCAGAATGATAATTTTTTAGACATGCCACTTGAATGGTGTTGGGAATAATATTTGCCGTCTTGTGGCAGTTTTTACACAGCCTCTCAAGCGTGGGGTTGAATTGAGGAGTGCAGATATTAGTAACAGCTATTAAGTATATATCAACCTGACGGTTAACCGTCAGGTTGTATTTCATAAACATTGAGTAATTTGAATGATTACACTGATTAATTAGCATGGGGTTTGAGTTACCATCATATTACTTCTATCTCGTCTTCATTGAATCCGTAAGCATTCTGCCAGTATTTTTTGGTTAGTACAATTCTATCTGTAGATATTAATTTAGTGTCTCGCTCAAGTCTTTGTGTATTGTCCGAATCATTAAGTATAATTTGGAATTTCGGATAATTACCACCAAAGTTAATACTTACTATATACTGAATTATCTTATTAATAGAGTTCTCAACCAATTTAATATCACTTTGAATAACCTCACGTCTCACTTTATAATGTGTCTGCGAAGCAGCATAAGAGCCCCCATCTAATTCGGTTGTAAGTGTCTGTGATAGTATTGCTTTCGATATTTCACTATTGCAATATTTGATTAATTCTTTATACAGTTCTACAGAAGTACTTCTTACTGCTTCGTGCAGGCTAATATTAATATCGGCAGGTGCTACTATCACCGAGTCTTCGGTCATCTGAGCAAGAGCATAAGCCAATCGTTCGGCTTCTTCGTTTGTGCTACCGCGAGTATATTGCCCCATCAGTATTGGCATTCCGTATTTCTCGCAGAAATTCACCCAATTCTTTACGCCTGTATTTTTGAATACAACAGACCAATAGCACTTTGCCAGTAATGAATGCCCGTAAGGGTTCATATATCCAGAAGCATTTCTCGGGCAGACAAATTTATACTCAGGTGGTTTAATTGCTTGATTGAATTTGTCGCCTCTAAATATTAAAGCTCCTTCGTTATCGAAATAGAACCACTCCTGAGGTTTAGCACAGATTTTGACCGGTACGAATATTTTTTCTTTTGCACCGATATAGTCCCATACGATTTCAATCGGTTGCCAACCGTACAGAGTAGCGTCTAATATGTCACTAACAATATTCTGCACATCTAATGTTTCAAATATCCGTTCTATTTGCTTTTTGACAAATTCTGAACTTTCGGCTTGAACAATTCGGTAATTCAAACTCAATACTCCGCTTTTTCGAGACTGCACACAGCTCCACAAGTGGGCATCTTGCAGTAATTCCCGATAAGCTTCTATGCTTTTTCCTGTCTTTCTCAGTACGGAATCAGGATTTGGCAAAACAGAAAATAGTTTTGTATAATCTCTGCGTTTTGCCATTTCCTTAGTTAATATATTTTTGTTGTCCATAAATTTTCCTTTATTATTTTGTAAACCTACCAAGTAAATACCCGCCAAATACACTGATAATGCTTAGTGCCGGCTTATGCCACCATATTTCATTTACTTTTTGCGAACTGGTAACAAAAGTTCTTTCCTTGATTACAGTGTCTTGCTCAGAACAAATATTTAGGCTAAAAGTATTCTCCGGGAAGTCAAAGCTTGCCTTGACTGTATCGCGTACTATCACAGTATCTATATAAGCGGTAAATGGTTTAGTTTCGATAATAGTGTCGGTTCTGTATTCCAGCTTTGTCTTATACTTAGTGATTATCAGAGGTTTGGACTGCTTTATTTCGTAGATTGTATCTCTAAATTGAACTTTATTTTCAATTATTTGAGTACAATTTCCCCATAGATAATAATGAATCACAACTCCAATTATCATTCCAAGCATTATACTTGTTATATATTTATAAATGTTAGTCTGCATATTTTTTTTATTAATCAGTTTGTAAATTAATTATTCATAAACATAAAATATTGTAAAGCT
The DNA here is from genome assembly GCA_942493235.1 of uncultured bacterium. Lineage (GTDB taxonomy): Bacteria > Bacteroidota > Ignavibacteria > Kapaibacteriales > UBA2268 > ENR-C587. Next base: position 3,800,458 of record OW818676.1, read on the forward strand.
CAAATTCTTTGGTTCTGCATTTACGTTATTTACTACTAAAGCAATCATATCGCCGGATTTGATTTCATCACTGTCTGCTGTAGTTGCTCCGACAGAATCATCTACCGGAATATTCGAGTAATTCAATATCGGGTTTTCATTGCACTTTAACGATACATTGGCAGTGCCCCCACTGTTTAATCTATATTTAGCCGAAATAATTATTATATTTTTACCCTCCGGTGCTAATGCAAATATCGGGCAGATATAGTTTGTGTCGCTGTCGGCAATCAATACTTCACCGTTTACAGTCCAAGTGTATGACTGAATAATATAATTACTCATCAAATCTTTCTGCTTACTGATGTCGCCACTGATTTCTCCCCACTTAGCAGTAGAATTTACTTTAGGCAATGTCGAATATGGCATTTTCAACTCCTTTCATAAATAATCAGAATTTCAAGTTTTCCGCTTTCAATTTCATTTTTAGTATATTTAAATCGAAGATATTCCGCACTTGTATTTATATCACAGATTACTACATCGCCGGAATTATCAGCTTTATCAATTGTGAATTGCTCGGCAGTGGCATACTTACTCTCATCATTAGAGAGCTGAATATCTATTATTCCGGTATATACAGAGCAGACATTTTTCCACGAGATTTGTAGTGATTTGGCGATATATTTCTGGCTCCCCATAGCACGAATTACTAACGGCACAAATTCGCTAATGAAATCAATACTCAAATTGTAATTTAATATAAGTTCTTTTTTCATTTTATTTCTCAATTAGTTTTTTATTAGTAAATTAATAATCCTATAAGGCTGTTGCAAAAGTCCAAAATATTTATTTGATATTAATTTTCCAATGATTTTCAAACATCTAAGTGCTTATCAACCCTACGCTTTAGCGTAGGGTTATATAAATAGGAATTGAAAACTATATAGTTTTGCAACAGAATTAATGCTCGACATAAATATCAGACAGAGTTGACATATTGCAATTCCAATAAGCATTTATTTTCCATCGAGTTCTGAGGCTACAAATCACACTTTAAATCCTACTATCCCCCTGATAGCTAACCTACCTAAGGGATGATAAATATTACGTTTATGCTCATACACTCCGCATACTTTTCGATTATTAATATATTTTGAAGTATTAAAGCCGATAGTATGAACCCAGCCTTTAGTAGTAACTTTATGAACCATTTCTATATGTCCAAAAATAGAATTTGATCTTCTCCAAATTAATAAATCGCCGATACTTGCAGCGTAACCCGCTTTTTCGCCATGAGTTTTTGCAAAGTCATATACTCTGTTGGCGAGCATGGTTTTCGGTATTGGGATACTGTCGTAATCAATCGATAAATAATTACAGGCATAGTAAAAGCAGTAGTAAATCCCTGCATAGCAATAGGGACTTCCCGCATCAGCATTGAATAGCTCAAGATATTTATCTACTTGACCACGATTACGGCAGTCGTATTCACTAATTCCAAGCTGTTCTCTTGCTATTATCATTGTATATTCAAGCAATCTGGGGTTGCATTTTAATTCATATTTACGAAATTCACGAGCAGACAAACTGCAATTTATCGTTATTATTAAACAAATTATATATCTCATTTTTTTTATTCCTTTATAAATTTTTCGTACAGTTAACAATCAAAGTAAAGCTTTTACGCTTTACTTCCTTCCCAAATCGGAATTTGAAAAGGAAGTAAAGTAATTAAAATCTTAACCACAAAACTGAGCTATATATACACCAAGTATTGTCAATCCACAAAGCAAATGCACGCCAATAAATATCATACCGAGACTATTAAGTGCATTCTCCTTGATAAAGTCAATTTTAGTATATACAAACTGAGCTAAACCCGACAAAGCAATTGCCAAGCACTCGGTTATTACTATTAGCAGTAAGGTTTTAATTTCGGCAAGGCTCGGATTTAGTAAAGCTAAAGCTAAAATTCCTCCAATTAACCATACTATGTTTCTCTTTACAAATTCAATTACATTCTTCATTTTATTTTCCTTTTATTTGTCAATTTTTCTATTTAAATATTATAAGCTAAAAATCTCGATTGGTTAGAATTACCGGAATTGAGTTGCTAATTGATTGAGCATTTATTTTTATCATTCCGTTTCTGATTTCTTTTAATAATTTTACCGAATCAATTTTCTTCCAGACAATTGTATTTGGTACGGCTGTCTTAGTGTATGCGGCTTCGTATAAATTATTGATTGCCAAATCCTTCGATATTTTGCGGATTATCCCGTCAGTCGGGTTTGTAAGAGGAGTTACATATATACCGCTTAAATATGCTTCAATTAGTAAATCCGCAAAACATATAGCATAATTAACTCTTTCGACATCTACTGCCTCACCGTCAGAATTAGTCAGCCGGATTAATTCCTTTTCACCCAATTCGGTTAAAATGTCATCGCTACTTGAATAAGCCATAATTTATTTCCTTAATAGTAAATTTTAATTATCTTATTTCATTTGCTATTTGAAATTCAACGTAAAAAAAACTCTGCTGTTCCTACGGCTTTTTGCCGAAGTTTAATGTAGAACTATAAATATTTGAATAATTAGTTGATAGTATTTCAACTCAAATATTTAATTATCCTATTCTGGAAAGTTTATTCTCCTTCCCAAACTCTGATTTGGGAAGGAATTATTTCCAAGTGAGCCGAATACTACGATATTCAAACAGATTTTAGCACAAAATCTTTATTTTCACTAACCCGCCGTTTGTGCCGGCACTTAGAGCAATACCGAGAATTTCATCTCCACTTTCAAATTTTTTGGCTTTGCCGTCTGCCGCTGCTGATATTTTATCAGCAATTGCAATTACTTCCGTGCATTCAACAATAGCAGTTCCTAAAGAAATTACTGATGATATACTGCCCTTTGTCCAATTTAGTTCGGTTACTCCGATAGAGGAAAGTCCGCTATCAGTTAAATATCCGTTTGGGCTTACAAAGCGTTTTGATGGTAAATCTTCTTGTGCTTTTATACTCAATAATTGAGCCGGCTGATAGCTTAATGCTTTAATGCTCATTTGTATTTTCCTTTAAAAAATTTGTAGTTATTAATTTTTATATTAAACTTGAAATCAAATAGCCTGCATCGGGAGCGGTTATCTTCCAGCAGAAATTATCTGTACATCTGATTACTTTTATTTTCCCTCCATTTTCGGAATATGAATCAATCTCCGGCATTCCCTCCCTTTGGAATGTATAGCCAAAGCTCGGATTATACTCCGATTTAGCATTATCCTCCGAATTATCGACATAAGCTAATATTATATTGCCCTGCCAAATATCATTCATTACACTGCCGTCGCTCGAATAAACTGACTCACCGAAGACTATATCATCTATCCCAAAGACAGCTTTCAAAAAGTCAATAGTTACTATTTGCTCGCCACTACCCAATAAACTTTTTATTTGAAGATTTGATTTTAAATATTTCAATAACGATATACCGACAATCATTTTGTTCGGTGATTTGGAAATTTTCGTGCGGATAGCTTCTTTTGCATTTTTCACTAATTCCAAAAGATCAGCAGGATTAGCACCGGTCGCCAGATTCTGTTCACTTGGAATTACAGATTTCATATCCGTTCGGTAATTAATAGGATTTTGCAAATAGTCAGCTATTTCTTTCTCTCGATTAAGGTTCAATATATCTCTCAAATCTCGGCATACTTTCTGCTCATATTTATAATAATTATAGGCAGCATCTGCTTCGAGATAGTCAATCGCAGTTTCAATATCTCGCTCTGTAGTTTCATATTCATCAAGCACGAATTCACTTGCCCCGATTCTGTTGGATTTAGCTCTGATTGCTCTATCTGTTTCTCTTTCGATAAATGCGTCTTTTCCGAAAACCGGATATTTGCCTTTGGAACTCGATACGGTCAAAATTGGAAAAATCTTCTCGGCAAGATATTGATTATTGCAATAGCCCTGAGCAAATGTAGTCAGCACAGGGTCAACCATTCTGATTTCATCTAATCTCTGAATACTCATTTTATTATCCTTAATATATATTTATTATTTAAATGCCATTTCTATGGCAGAGTTATAAGTTAATTTGGGGTCTTTGTTCATAAATTGCAATGCTTTATTGTGAAGCTGCATCCTGTCTTCATTTACAGATTTGCCTTCAAATTCATTTTTAAATTCTCGGCTCTCACTCTCTGGAGCAGTATATTCGGAAGTGTCGATAGTATCTACTAATTGCTCAATAAATTCTCTGACTATTACTGAGTATTGATTGTCGCTATTTTGTATGTCTAAAGTATTTGCCATTTCTAATATATCTGTCAAATATTTCACATAAACCGGTTTAATTCCTTTTGTTCCATTTTTTGAAGTAAAGCAATTGCAGTATTCTCGGTATTCGGATATTCTTTTCTCGCGAGTCATTTGTAGCAATACTTCTTCATAATGTTTGATTTTATCTTCTAATTCCTTCATCCTATTGCCGATAAGCTCATTATCGCCATTGTATTCGGAATATGATTCGTAATTATAATCAATGCTAATTGAATTAATTTCAGACAAAGCTTCGCCTTCATTATATTCAATCGGCTTTAATCCTTTTACAGCAGGTGCGGCTGCACCCAGAAATCCAACATGCTTTAGCATATTATCCGGATATAGGGCTACAGATACTTTTTTGTATTTTCCCGATTTTAGCTCTTTAGCAAATTCAGGATCAATATTTTTAATTTTTGCGAGTATAGTTTTGCCTCTTTTTACTAAATACTCAACCCAACCGTAGGCAGGAGCATCTTCAGCCGGATGCCCCTTGACTATCGGAGCCATGTAAGAGATGTCTTGACTGATTTTCAAATTATAGCTACTTACAATTTCTCCGATTGTAGCGTCTGTGTAATTTAAATCTCTGCCTCTTGAATCGCAATGTGTTCCACTCTTAAATACTTCTATCAGCATACATAAGTCCTTATACTTTGTGATTAAATCAATTTGGTATGCGAACTTAAGTAGCGGACAATATTGCTACAAGTATTCCATTTTAAAAGCTATTTTACTTTATTTCAATATTGTTTCAATTTAATTTCAATTTTAATGCTTCTTCACTGCTTTAAGTGGGTTGTTAGGTGGTTGGGAATAGTGGTTCAAGGATAGGAATTGGAAAATAGGAATTAGGAAATGGGAATATGCTCGCCTTCTTACAACGCTCTGCGAAATAAGACTTTTATCATTTCTACACTTATAACCAGCCATCAGACACCAGACACACATTTCATAGAAAGCAAGACTATTGAGAATGTGCTGCAATTACTTTTTTATCAATATTTAACTATATCCGATTATATTTCGATAAAATCTTAGATTATCGAGAAATATCTCTATAATAATTCAAATAATTTAATTATTTTTGCTCTTTTGGAATATACATGAATTTTAGAATTTAGTAATTATATATATGTTTTATTTAAAATTTAAGGAATGCAAATGAATCAAAAGTTGATGTATAGGATTTTTGGAATCCTTTCATTCGTAGTTGCATTGATTACTTACGCTTTAACAGTACAGCCGACTGTACCGTTTTGGGATTGCGGTGAGTTCTCATCAGCTTCTATGTGGCAGCAAGTACCTCACCCTCCGGGAGCACCGTTATTTTTGATGGTGGCTAAAGTAGTTCAGACTATTATCCCATTTGGCGATATAGGCTGGAGAATTAATTTGGTATCGGTATTTGCAAGTGCCTTTACTATTTGGTTATTATATCTAATTACCGTAAAAGTAATTTTCAATTTCAAGAAAGAAAGTGAATTATCAAGCGGTGAACATTTCGCAGTTTACGGTTCAGCGTTAGTAGGTGCATTGGCATTTACTTTCAGTGATACATTTTGGTTTAATGCGGTTGAATCTGAAGTTTACGCCGCATCTCAATTATTCGTAGCTATTATCACATATCTAATGATGCGATGGAATGAGAAAGCAGACGAGGTGGGCAGCGAGAAGTACTTATTATTAATTGCGTATTTGATGGGTCTCTCGACCGGTGTTCACTTATTAGCGTTATTAACACTTTTCTCAATCGCTTTAGTTGTTTATTTCAGGAAATATACATTCTCCGTTAAATCACTTCTTACAATGGGTATTATTTCCGTAGTAGTATTCTTTGTCGTTTATCCGGGTATAGTAAAATATATTCCTGCTTTATTGGGCGGGCACTTCCCGATGAAAAACGAACTTCAAGAATACGTTTTTGATTCGGATTTCATGCCATTTATCGCTATTGGCATTATGCTTTTAGCAGTTTGGGGATTCTATTGGGGATATAAAAATGATAAACCGATTGTAAAACTTTCCACTCTGGCATTTTTGCTAATGGTATTCGGTTATACTACTTATACTCAAATTCTATTACGTTCACACTCAAATTCTCCTATGAATGAAAATGAGCCTAAGAACTTCGTAAAATTAACTTCTTATTTAGGTCGTGAGCAGTACGGAGACCAAAAAATGTGGCCCCGCAGAACTGATTTTCAAGATCAAGAAAAAATTCAAATTTATAACAAACAAAATGCAAATGGCGAATATGAATATGGCGAATGGGTTGCTCCGGTTGGCAAATCTGTAACCGGCAAAGACGGACGCGATTATTCGGTTCCTTCATTTGAAGATGTAAATGTAAAAGGTGAACTTAATTATATGTTTAAGTGGCAAATTGGACACATGTACGTAAGATATTTCTTATGGAACTTTGTCGGACGGGCAAGTGATATTCAAGATTCACCTGAAGCATTTATTAAAACTAAAGATGCTGAATTATTCAATTATAAATCCGGTCAGGCAGACCAGTTCCCTGTTAGATTTTTCGCTCTACCGCTATTATTCGGGCTTTTCGGTCTATTCTTCCATTTCTGGAAAGACCCAAAAATGGCTTTGGCTCAATTAATAATTTTCTTATTAATGGGTGTACTTGCTACATTACAGCAAAACCAACAAAACCCACAGCCAAGAGAGAGAGATTATTTCTACACCGGCTCATTCTTTGTATTTGCTATGTGGATAGGTCTCGGAGTTTACGGATTAATCGATTGGTTAGTGAAACGTCAAGAAAAGGTTGCTATTAGCAGTGCAATTGTATTTGTATCGCTAATATTGGTACCTGTTAATATGGCTTTAGGCGGATGGAAAATCCACTCCAGAGCCGGCAATTATTTGCCTTTTGATTATTCTTATAATATACTACAATCAGTTGAGCAAGATGCCATACTATTCACTAACGGTGATAATGATACATTCCCTGTGTGGTGGCTTCAAGATGTTGCCGGCGTACGCCGCGACGTTAGAATTGTCAATTTAAGCTTAGGTAATACTCTATGGTATATTCATCAATTGAAACACAGAGAACCTTGGGGAGCTAAGAAAATTCCTCTTACATTTAAAGATGAAACTTTGACTTGTGCAGAAGATGATCCAAGAGCTTTAAGATATGGTCTGGCTCCTTCCGAGAAAATTACTATTCCTGTTAGCCAAGATATACTTCGTAAATATACTAATGACGAAGAGTATATTAAAAATGGGAAAATGGAATTCACTTTTGCAGGCAAAATGCGCTCTGAGGAAGAAAAAGACGAAAAAGGTAACCAATTGTATTTGACTATGGTACACAATAAATTAGTCAAAGACATTATAATGCAGACTAAATTCGAGAGACCTGTCTATTTCTCAATTACTGCCGGTACAGATGTTTATAGTGGTTTAGACAGATTCTTACGTGCCGAAGGAATGGCTATGAAAGTTTGCCCTGTGCCTGCCGAATTACTTAAAGGTGGCAAAACTAACAGCGATGTAATGGAAAAATGCTTAATGCAGGCTGATAATAGCGATAATTATAGCCTAACTCAAAAATACGGATTCAAATTCCGCAATCTAAATACTACTAATGTATATTATGATGAAGTTCATCGCAGATTGATGGGCAGCTATCGTCAATTATATTTCAGATATGCACTTTATACTTTGGAAAACCAAAAAGACAATAAAAAAGCAGTCAGAATACTCGATGAAATGAATAAAAATATTTCTATCGAGGCATTCCCTATGTATCAAGATGAAGAATTACAAGTTGCTATGCTATTTCGTCAGGCTAAAGCTTACGACAAAGCTAAGCAATTTGCAAATATGGCTTTAAAAACTTGCAACGAAATTATTAATAATAAAGTTTTAAGAGATAATAGCAGATGGAGAATTCCTTCAATCGAAGAAGAGATTCTCGGGGTTAGTCAAAGTGGAATATACAGAACTGCCGCAGAAGCTTATACTATTCTCGGAAAGCCTGATGATGCAAAAGCTATACTCAATACATTCCTTGATTTATGTATAGGTTACATTAGTTCTCCCGATGGTGCTCAATATAGAAATTATATACAGAGAAGTATAGGCAGTATCATTGGTCAGATTTATTCTATTGATGATGACCAAATTAGTTCATTAGTTGAAAAAGGTAAAAAAGACGAAGCTATAGCTAAAGCAAATCAAATCATTGCCGGTTATAAAAATGACCCGAGATTTGCTCAAGTCGTTCTTATGCTTCAGCAGAAAGTTATCCAAATATCAGGTAAGCAACCTGAACTTTTGGATTCGGCTGCTACCGATACTGCAAAAGTAGCTCAAGTAGCACCTAATTAACAGTATTAGTAGTAATCTAATAACTATTTCGTATAGTTAGTTTTGATGTTTTTCTCATATTCAGCCACAGTATGCCTTAATAATTATTGTGGCTGAATTTTGAGATTAATATTAAAATAATTATTTCGCAATTGAAAACTAAATACCTAAATATGCTTATTAGAGATACTGAAATATATGATATAGCATAATCTCAATATCTCTAATATTCATAATAATTGGTATTTAAATGCAGAAACCATATTTATCTATAATAATTCCGGCATTTAATGAAGAAAGTCGTATAGAATCTTCACTTAATAAGGCATTGGAATACCTCAGCCGGCAGCCTTACAGTTGGGAGCTATTCGTAGTTGATGACGGCTCAAAAGATAGAACCATCGAAATAGTGAATGGGTTTCCTAAGCCAATTACTTGCCTTGTTCAAGCTCAGAATCTGGGCAAAGGTGCAGCTGTTCGCCGAGGAATGCTTGATGCAAATGGGCTATACAGAATTTTTACCGATGCGGACTTTTCTACTCCCATTTATGAAATTCCTAAATTACTTAAAAATCTTGAAAACGGCTTTGATATTTCTATAGGTAGCCGAGCAATTGATAGAACAATGGTAAAAGAGCATCAGCCTTTCTACCGTGAATTCATGGGCAAGACTTTTAATAGAATTGTTCAAACCTTACTATTTAAAGGTATTAAAGATACTCAATGCGGATTTAAAGGATTTACCGAAAAGGCAGCTACTGATATTTTCACAAAAGCGAAAATCAATGGTTTCAGCTTTGATGTTGAGATACTTTATTTAGCACGTCAGTATGGCTTAAATATCGCTCAAGAGCCAGTCGAATGGTATAATGACGACAGAAGCAAGGTCAATCCAATTTTTGATTCTACCCGTATGTTTATTGAGCTTTTTAAAATTAAAAAATTACATTAAATTGAATTGCTTTTTTAAGTGTTCATTAAATAAATTCCAGTTACAACTAATTGGTAGCTTAAAGATAGTAGTTCGCCGTTGGGAATTATTAATTTCAAATAACAAATTACTATTTGGCAACACAGCTACCTTAGATTAGCATATCCTGCAGGGTGTATATCAAATTCCAAATTACTCAAACCCAGCCTCAAAGTGCAAGACAACATTTTATAATTATCAATATTTTTCTTTATACTTCATAGCCCAACCTTACTACGCAGAGCGTAGTAAGGAGACGTTTATATTTCTCATTTTCTATCCCCCATTTTCAATTTCCTATCCCCTATCCCCAAACCCCAATTTCCCAGCCACCAGCCTCTTCTCAACTGCCATAGAATTTGGCGAATTTAGTAAATAAACAAAAACCTTCTGAAGTAAAAGAATACTCCGGAAGGTTTTTGTAATCAACGATAAATGTTTTTATCTATTATCTTCGTTCAATAATTGAGTTTTGTGTTTTAAATGTCTTAAAACCAAATATATAATCAGCGTTGCTACGCTTAGCCCCGCAAGCACATAGTCATAATTATAAGTTCCTTTTACCAATTTTTCACTTATATCGAACAGCGAGAAAATCATAAAAGTAGCTACTAATCCGTTTTTCTCTTTCTTTAATACTTTTTTCCAACTGAACGATATGTTTGGCTTTTTATAATTCTTAAAGCTTGGGATAAATGCAGGAACATTTTTAGCCCAATCAGTATAGATTACTCCAAATTTGCTTCTCAAGAATTGCTCTTCTGCGAACATTATTCTTTCGTAGTAAACCCAATATATGAAACAGAATAGCCCGATAAACCAGAAATTTGCTGTTAGCATTGCAGGACCTAACCACATAAAGAAATTCCCCAAATAGAGGGGATGTCTTAAAAGTGAATATGCACCCGATGTATTTAAACTGTCCGCAAGCTGTCCGGCTGTATTTCTGCCTGAAGTGTTTTTGGGTGTATGCCCTACAGTATAGACTCTGATACCCAAACCCAATAAGCTGATTAGTAAGCAAATATACTCATAATACACACTAAATGGACTACCATCTAAAATATATCCTTGCTGAGTAAACTCCGAATACAAATTTAGCGAAAATCCCGCCAATAATAGCACCAGAGGAAGTGTACTTCTGTATCTAAACAGCCACAACCCCTGGGCTTCAATTTCTTCCATTAAAGCCATCCTTATACCCCTTAATTTATAAGCATTCAAATATAAACAATATTCAGTAATTTACATATAGAATATTTTGGGAGTATAATTATTTATTGATTATTCTCTACAGATGCCGTATAAATAGTATGAAATATAATAGAAAGTCAGTTGCAAAACTAAATATTTTCCAATTCTAAACCACAGCCAAAGTTATCCCTTGCTTGACAAATAAAAACAGTAAAGAACCTATAAATCTATTTTATCGGAAAATCAAAAGTGAATAAATTATGCTTACTATAAAATCCGTTTTTCTCTAATGTCTTTTTTGACGCTATATTTGTAAAAGCACATCCGCAAATTGGGTAATAACCGTTTCTAAGGCAATAACTCTTTAAATAGCCAATAATATAAGTAGCTACACCTTGATTTCTAAAGTCAGGATTAGTCCACATTCCAATATCATAGTAATTATAATCATCATGTACTTTAATCAAATATCCACAGCCATAGAGCTTTGTTCCTTTTTCAAACATAATTATATTGCTATTTTTTACGAAATATTCAAGCTCTTCAGGAGTTTCATATAGTTCGTCCTTCTGCTCAAGTAAAAACGGTATATCGCTTGGGTCGGCAAATCTAATTTGAAATTCATTAATATCAATATTCATAGTTTGATTAAAGCCTCTAAATAAAGTACCCAAAACCTTAAAAGATTCTGAAAATATCATACTACATTTTAGCAGCAAGTAGTCAAATGATTTGCATAATACTCTCTTTACGGATAACCCATTTATAATTTGCAAAAAATATTCGATGCAGTTTTTAATATATTGATTAACTATGTAGTACTCAATTAGCTCATTATTTTTATTTATTATGCAATACCCTATTTGTTTATCATCTTCCATTAAAATATAGGAATTTGATTCACCGAGCATCATCTCAAGATATAACTCTTGAAACTCAATTAATGAATTGAGATATTCATCTCTTAATGATTTGATTTCGCCGAGACTTATATTGATAATTTGCATATTTGCTTTACTATTATATAAACAATTTTAGTTTTATAATTACGTAGTTACTAATTTAGTATTTTATCCGATTCTTTTATTTTGTTGCAATAATTAGTTATAAATATGAAATCCAAGATATATGAATTTGATGCCGAATTGAAATTCCATCCGGATATGGATGCCGCTTATATTGAATTCCCTTACAATTGCTATGAAGAATTCGGTATTAGGGGGCAAGTAAAAATTACCGCTAAAATTGATGGTATTGATTATAGAGGTTCTCTGGCTAAAATGAAAACCGACTGCCATGTATTGGGCATTTTAAAATCCATCAGAGAGCAGATCAACAAAGGGAGAGCAGACACTGTCCATATAGTCCTTCAGCAAGATAATGAATTGAGAGCAGTAATTATTCCCGATGATTTGTGCCTCGAGTTTGATGAGTATCCTGTTGCTAAAGATATATTTGATAAGATGTCCTATACCCATCGTAAAGAATATATCGATGCAATTGAATCCGCGAAAAAGCCGGAGACTCGCATTAATCGAATCGAAAAAACAATAGAAATGCTATTGAGCAAGAAGAAGTAAGAAATTATAGTTAAGCTATACTAAACACTGCTTTTTGAAATGTTGAATATTTTATTAATCCAAAAGTTTGGTTTGAGTCATTAATACTATTTTGCTTACAATCTTATTTTCTACTTTTTATTTGCACTATCTTTTCTTAGAATGACGAACAATGATTCTCAAAACAGCCGAAAGTGCCTGCGACCGAAATTTTGGTTTTTTGCTTTTGTGAATGCTACATTTGTCATTTGGTACCTACAAATATCGAAAGAATGACGTTCGTAAGACCTTTAGTAATACTACTATTCCAAAGCTTTTAACTCGGAACATAATCTAAGATGAAAAAAACTATATTCGTTTAGTATATCAACAATAGCATTATTAGTTTCTTCATCAACTTTAATATTTGTCTTTATTAAATATTTTTTATCTACAACTTGAAACATTTTCTCGATTACATTAAACTCCTTAGCTGTGATACTCAGGATTATTCCGTGTCCGGAGCTCTGATCTTCGATCAGCAATTCAATCCCGTCTTTAGAATATCCAATAACCTTTCCTATGGTATCAGGAAGCTCTACAGAATGTGGTAGTGCAAAATCATGCCAAAGCTTGATTTTAGCATTATTTGGACAATGTTTGTAAGCTTCGATTGCAATTTCATTCTGAAAATATCCGTATGTTCGAAGGCTAAATCCAGATTTGCATGGGTTGCAACCCTCAGGGTGAATTCTATAGGCGTTTTCTAAATATGCAAGCCAAGCGGTTGCATTTTCAGGTTCTTCAGTAACAACCTCAAGAAATAAGTGTTTCGAAAGCTCTACGAATTGCCAACATTCTTTATATTCCACATTTCCAAAATATCCTGTCCTCAAAAGAGCTGATTTAATAATATGTTGAAGCTCGCCATTTGAACTAAATGAATTGTAATTTTCATAATCATTAAGCAAACCGACTACATGATACTTGGTTTTGCTATAATATTGTTGAAAAACTTTAAGTTCGGCTGTAGATAGGTTTGGCAATATTGTCGTATAATAATATGCAGAATCGATAACAGCCGGTGCAGTGAAATTTATACCCTTATCAAATGTGAGACTTGCATAGAATATTGCAGCATCAAGTTTTATCTTGGTATCTACTTGTGGACTGGAAAGTTCAGTATTAAATTTAAGCATTTTTTGGTATATATCAAAACTAGTGATCCTAAGATTAATATTGTGATAGTCTGTCGGCTCAAAGGAACTAAACTCCCACACTATACTACTATCTTTAATTTTAAATTCTGAAGGCGTGGTCTTGCTATGTATTTGTTCTGCTGATATTATCTGAGGAAAATGAACAGTAACAACAGCACTATCAATTTTGTCTTCCCAAAATTTGCCTGTATGCAATACATAATAAATATTTTTCTGCCAGCCATACGAATATGTAGGACTTGGTTTGACGTAATATAAAAGGTCAATTCTATTATACCCGGGCTGAATTTTGCAATCCCAACCGTACCATTGTTCCTCGCGGCTATACGGCAGACGCTCTGGTATATCGGATTCAGTAATTGTGATTCCATTAAGAGTAAATGTAAAATCATAAATTCTATTTATAGAATCCTGTTGCAATACTTGGTTGGTTTTCAAAAAAGTTAGATTTACAGGAAAACCAATTTTCATATTAATGGTTGTATCTGAATGGTTAGCCAGATTAAAAACTGCTTTAACTTTGCAAACATCACCCCAGTATATGTCAACAACCTCGCTCGTCATGCATACAAGTGATTCAAATTTTGGAGAAAGTGTCCATCCTTTGTACTGAGTAGGTGCAATATCGGCAAACATTACTGAAACAGTCCCAATAATAGCACATAAAACTATAAAGTTTCGTACGTTTTTCATAATATTAACATTCAAATTATTTTGAAAGGTTTATTATAGTTTTCTTATTTCTTATCGCCCACAATATGTATGTTTTTAAAGTGCCAAATGACAGATGCCATTACCGCTAACATTCGAGTAAATGAGCCGTGCGGTGCTAAAGCACTATGTGCGAGTTAGTGGCAACCAAGAGGGATAGCCCTCGTAAAACACTGAAACTCTAATTGGCTTATAAACGCTGTTAGCATTCACTAATTTATCTATTAAATTCTGTTTTGCATTCCTTACAATAATATATGCCTTTTATGTTGCCAAATGGTATCCACATAAATAAAGAAATAAGTACCGCAAGGATTTTTTTTATCCAATTTGAACCAAATCCAAACCTTACATTTGAGGATCCACAACTTGGGCATACAAGGTCATTTTCTTTTCGCTCTGATAAAAGCAGCTCATTTGCCTGCAGCAAGTCTTTTTCTTCAATTATTATTTGAACTCCGGCACCCATCATTCCATAATAATGTGGCATAAAACTCGAGAAATTCTCATTAGTTAAGAAACACTTTATTCCATTATTTTCTAACATGCCTTTTATCAAATTGGCTTCTATTACATTATTACATGTAGTCAATATAGTAGTGCTCATGTATGTCTTCCTTAATTAATGCTATGCTTGGCAATTTGCTTATTTGTTCAGCGTTTTTAATTCGTTTGTATCGCATCCTGCTAAGCTATAAATCTTTTTTTAGATAAATCATATCAACAAGTTGTATGTCGCCATCGTAAATGGGGTGGTCGTAATTGTCGGTAAAAAAATTCTTTACTCGATATGACTTTTCAAATCCACAATTTTCATAAAACGACAAGATTGTTGGCGTTTCACCTGTTCCGACAAGCATTGTTTTGTAGTCGTTTTTGTAGAAATCAGAAATATAATTTATCAAAGCTCTCGCGTACCCTTTGCCTTGATACTTCTCATAAGTCGCTATGTTTTTCAACTCGCAGGTTTCACTATTTATCGGCACTACTACGCAAACACTTTTCAAATCATCGTCATATAAAGCAAACAAGTCGCCACTCGGCAAATACTTGTCTATCATATTTTCCTGCTCGTCTGCCAACAACAATAAGTCAATGAACTGTTTCTTATTTTCGATAATTTTTTCTATTTTCACCATATTTCTACTGTTTTCTAATTTGTCAATTTTTATTTCCCCTCGTATCGCCCCACCTTCCCGTTAATGGGTAGCGGTAAGAAATATCGGGGTTTGTCCTATCATGTTATACAAAAAGTTGAAGCGATAAATAAACCTTCGCATACCACTGAAACCATAATTGGGTATATTGCGAGTTAGGGGGCTGGTTTTCTATTCTATCAGTCCTAAAATCCATTTATCTGTTAATCCTTTTTCATCAAATAATTTCTTTGTCAACTCTGCTTTTTTATTTCCAATTACAATGTCAATATTGGGGTCTCTATCAATCCAAACCTTATGTGAAAACATTTTTTCAACAAATTTTTCAATCAAATTCCATTTCTCAGTTGGTATATTTCTAAATAATATTCTTGATGATTCGTTGGGATTAATCAAATCCAGTTTATTAAAAATCACATTTCTTAGCATTGGAAACCACGCCATTATTGCACCTGCCCGAAATATCCTATCTACTTTTCTATGGTCGTCTGAATTTGAATCGGGATTCCATTTGTCAATTAAAGTTTTCTGTGCTAGAATATTTAACAACTTTACATTGTTCTCAATTTCTTGATTCCTAAAATCATCTTTACTATCAATCTCAACATCTAATGGTGGACTTGTAACAAAATAACGGAAATAATATTTTTTGAGTGAATCACGGCTAATCGCATATTGTTTACCCGTCTTATTTTCTGGAGCAATATATGGGTGAAATTCGTTCTCTTCGTGTTTTAAAATTGATTCAACAATAAATGCTTCAATCTGTTTCGTTGGATTTTCGTCTGTACTTGTTTCAGAATATTTCACAAAATTGCAAAATCCTTTTTCTGATTTCTTGTCAGCTGTTTCAATATATTTCTGCCAGTTTACGCCATATATTTGTGCTAATTTGTCAGCTAGAATTGAGGAGTAAAATCTCAATTGCTTTAGTTTGTCGTGTGCAACAAGATTTGTTTTCATCAATTTAATTACATCAGGCTCTACAAAGACTTTTGCGTCAAGACAATTTGCACCTGCCCAAATCTTTGCTGCTGCTTTGTGTTGTCCGTCAAAAACAAATATTGGGTTTTCACCATCTACTCGACATATTGACGGCTGTAACTGAGTGTTTACTCTTAAATGACGATAAAGATTCCAAAAATGGTCTATAATTAATGGTCTTGGTTGCAATTCAATATCTGATTCTTCTTTGCCATCATTAATTACATTTACTACTGGGACTTGTGCATAGAAATATTTCATATTTGTTATTGGACAAGTAAATACCGGATATTTTTTTATCTTCGGTAGATTTGTCTGTTTGCTGTCAATAAAGTATTTAACTGATATTTCTTCGTTTACTTCATCATATTGATATTTAACAATGAAACCATAGTCAAGATTAAATTTGGCATCTAAAACATCATTCAGTTTTAATTGTTTGCCAATTTCTTCCTTGGCCTTAAATAGTTTTTCAATTGATAATTTGTCACGATATTCTGTGAGTGACATATCTTTCTTTGCTAGATTGTGATTCTTGCAAACAGGTGCGATATTATCAAGGGAAGAATCTTCAGTTTTTGCAAAAGGGTCAATATGGTCAAAATGAATATTCTTTTCATCTGCAATAGGTTCATTGTCAATGAAACAGTAGATTTTGCCATCTTCTCTACGACAACTTTTTAATAATTCTTGTTTTTCAGATTCAGTAATTTGTCTTTTCATATTTTAGTCTCAATTGTTGAATGCTGTCTTTTATACTTCCTCCTCCACCTCATTTATCTACGAATTCTCAATAAATGTACATAAATATAATAAAATTTTCTAATATTCTATATAATTTCTTTAAAATATATTAGTATAAACATAATATTTAAGTGTTAACACTTATAAATAAAGTGAAATTTTTTTCTATTTCGCAAAATCCACTGTTTTCGTAATTATGGCGAATCTACTATTAATGAAGTCAATAATTTTTATTCCCGCTTACATTCAATTGGGTTTTCCCAAATTATTTATTAAAAGCAATATGAAGAATCCGGATAATGCAAATGGCTACTATATTCCGGATTCTTCGATGAAGCAGAATGACTACTTTTTAGGCAGCCCCATGATGCCAATATAATTGATTCAAATTGACAATGATATTACATGCTCTTCAGTACTTTCAGAAATTCATCAATATGTAACTGTGTATATGATTGAATATAGGCAAATATCGGTACGAAAAATATTATTCCCAATAAAGCACCTTTACCGATAGACTCAAAATCATTCTCTTTGATAAGAATGTATAAAATCCATAGCACATTCACCGTAATGACTATATGAGTAATTTGTGAAAATATATTAGCTTGATCCCAAGGCATAAGGAATAAACCCATTGTGCCATAATAATATAAGGGTAATAATGGAATTGCAAGCAAATAGTTTTTTTTCTTTATTTTATATAGAATATAGCATATTAAATACGCAATTATAGAGAGCGAGCAAGCATTAAATGCTAACCATTGCCCGATGTTTAATTTCAATATTGCTAAGAAAAAGTATCCGCTATTCAATAGTGTTAATAGCATAATAGCGGATAATATATAGTTAATGCTTTGTTTTTTACTTATCAAACTCATAATTAATTCTCCGATTTTATTAAATAAATAAATACATATTGCCTATGCTTAGACAATAGTTAAATAGGTTGAAATTCGATCTAATAATAAAAGCCCGTTCGGAAAGGAATTCGCGAACATAAATGATTAACCTGTGGCTTTCGGAGGTTAATTAAGCTGTAAGTATAAGTTTAAGTACTGTTCTTCTCATATTTCTACTGTTAATATAATTTCAAGGTAAAGAGTAAAAAAGTGAATCAGTTCTTTACAAGTTTAGCTGGAAATTATTCGTCAATTAATCTAATTATATAGGTTGCAAAATTAAGAATTATATCCAAATTCTCAAAATATTTTATTATAGAAGTGGGTATGTTCATAATATTCAAGTATTATTGTCCAGTAAAAAATATAAAGCCACACACCACAGAGCTTTTTTCAGTATAATAATTTCAAATTTACAAGGCTGCTATTATCTTTTTAGTACGCAAATAAATATATTTAATTTTCGTCTATAAATATGCTTTAAGTGATTGAATTTTAATTTCAATAATTTAATAAGTTACTTCAATGGAAACAGATAAACCAATAAGATTATCAAATCACGCTCTGATACAATGTAAAGAACGCGGAGTGAGTACCGATGAAGTTATTGAAACAATTAGAAATGGGCCATACGAGCCGGCAAAGAATAACCGTTTTCAATGCAAACAAAATTTTCAATATAATGATTTTTGGTTTGATTCGTTTTACCCAATTAAACAGGTATCGCCTGTTTTTGTGGAAGAGGAAAATGAAATTGTTGTTGTTACAGTTTATAGCTATTACTTTTAGGAGATTGAAATGAAAATAAGTTATGATAAAGAAGTTGACGCTGTTTATATTCAGCTGGTTGAAGGCGAACATCAGTGCCGTACACTAAGGCTAAATGATGATATAGCATTTAATATCGGCAAAGGAAAAAAACTTATTGGAATAGAAATTTTAGATGCCAGAGAAGTATTGGCAAATGGTGGACTTCCGGACATTTTACTCGAAAATATCCAATTACAAACAGCATAAATTCGTAATTGAATGAACTTCACCTACACCCTGCTCAAGGTTTGTTCGAAAGTAAAAAGTCGGAAGTATGAAAATCATCCGTCATCTAAACTTTTAAATCCTATTGACATCTGAGTTTGCATATAATTAATACCTTATATAAAATCACATCAATAATATTTGACGAATACCAATAAATATTATTTATAGGGTATTGGATTTGTCAAGATGTAGATATTCTTGATTTTGAACTTTATTTGTTTTCAAATATTGATAAATTATTCTATCTGTAATCTCTTCCATATCAGTTTAATTCACTATATTTGTATGGGAAGCTTTCTAAATATTTTCTGATTTTTTCTTCTGATAATTCTTTACCATTTTCTAAATAATTTTCGTAAAAGTGAAAAATACGCGAATTGTTAAAAGGTCTTAAAATAATTTTTATATTTTCCTCTTTGGCTGATAATTGAGCGGCAATATCAGTTTTATCTTCATCATTAATAGTAACTGCATCACAAAAGTAATGAACATGTCCTAAATTAACATTTGTTTCGAACAAATTTTCTTCTAAATCATCATAAGATTGATAATATGAAATAGAACCAAATTTGTCAATTTCTTCCAAAAACTCATTAGTTTTTTTGGAATCTAATTCTATATTCCACCACTGAAAATCTTCACATAACAACATATTACCTCTTATTAGATGACCAATCTTCTTTATCTTGAAGATTTCTTCATCCGTAATATTTCTATCTGGTAGTGGGAAATTCAAACTTAACTTGAACTGAATAAAGTTTAGTAATTCAAGAACAATAATAAATTCATTGACATAAACATTTTCTGGTTTAGGCTGACTATCTTGTATCAATATGGTATTATTAGTAAATTTATCAATAACTGTTAAAATTCCACCTTTTGTAGTTGCTTGCAGGAATTTAAACCCCTTTAATATTTCATTAACAGAATAACCCCATCTATTGATTGATATTGAAATACTTATCTGGTTGGTTTCATGAAATGCTGTTATTGTCAAATGATAAGGATTATTTTGATTTTTATTAGAAACAATGGTTTTGCCGTCAAGATTATTTTCTTCAAAAAAAATAATATTATCAAGAAGAAATTCATTTGCTTGGTAATCTATAAATTTTACTACTGTATTTCTTACCTGTTTTAATGGTATAATTTGAATACCTTCAGTGTTTTTACCAAAATTCATAGCATTTTTAAGGAAATCACAAGCTTCTATTCCATTCATCATACCTTTTGAGAAGAATATTGGTTTTTTTATTAGTGAAGGATTTGAAACAATATCTTGAATGTGAATACCATCAATGACTAAATCCTTTGGAAATGTCAATCTAAAAGTCAATGGCTCTTTTTTATCAGCTAATTCATGTTTTGGTTCAGGATAGAAAAACACTGTATTACCAGATGTATGATGTCCGACACGCCAGTTTGGGCTAATATTATCTAAAATATTTAAAGCTTCTAAAATTTTCGAAGTTGGATTTGATAGTTTTTTCAAATAGTTCCAAATTGGTTCTATTGCAGTTCTGTTTAATTCTTGGCTAAGTGGTATCTCTATTTTCCAATTAATTTTAGTTTTTTTAATAGTTGCTTTGTTTAAAAACTGCCAATAAGTATGTTTATTATCTGGTAAATAAGCGATTAAAATTACTGGCAATGAATGCTTAGTCCAATAATCATAATGAGTATTATTAAAATAATATACTAATGAACTCTGTTTTATTTTAAAATGACTTTCCCCAGACTTTATTTGCACACCAAAAATTATTCCTTTTGGCACTCCTTCTTCTACTATCTCAATATGAGCATCTATCCCCATATCTGCAATAGATTGTTCTCTAAATATCCATTTAAATTCAGTATCTATTATGCTTGAAACTGCACTTACTCCCATTCTTTCAGTAGAGTTGTATCTCGGTTTAGCCATAATTATTTTATTTAATATATTTTAAAAGAAGTATTACTTAATCTACTCACTTACAACTTCCAAATACCTCAACTTGAAATGCTATAATTAGGAAAACAGTTTAAGTTTTAGTACTGTTAAATTATTCTTCAAACTTTGATTTACATCTACATTTTATTATTCTACTATAACGAATATTCCCCCAAAATATTATTAATTTTGAACAGAAACACTTAATAACTTATAAAATTCAAAAAAATCAAAACTCTTCTGTTGAACCACATTATCTTCTTTCATAGTATCACATCTGGATATTCATCAGACTTAGTATTTTTTAATATCCTATAATCTGAAATCTTCTCAAATTCTGTTTTGTAATAAAAAAATCTATAATAAAGTTGATTTTTACTTTTCTCTGATATCTTGTCTAAACTAAAGAATGTCATTCTCTCGTTTTTTGCTTTATCTGAGAATTTTAAATAATCCATTAAATCTATTGCAAATGATTTAATTTTATCGAATATATAATTAAATTCGACATTGTTATTTTCTGAGAGTTTAAAATACTTCTCGAATCTTCCATTATTTATTGGTGACCAATGTAATATGTTTTCGTTGTCAATTTTGAAATTTACATTGTTTTTTAGTAGCTTGGCTGTAGATTTCGTAGTAATTATATATAAGCTATTGGGAGCTAATTTGAATAGCTTGATTTCCTCATTAAGCAATGGATACCAATTCAAATAATCTCTACCATTTTTTTTATTTGCAACTAATGCCTTTAAAGGTCTTTTGGAAATATCTGTAAAATGATAATCAAAATTCTTATCACATAAAAAATGATAAAAGCAATAATGTAATAAAAAATTAGTAATTGAGTTTAAAAACTCAATTTTATGTTGAAGTTTATCTTCAAATATTTTCGGCTCTAATCCAATTAAACAAAATTTAGGATTTTGTGAAAAATATGGATTAGGAACATAAACAGATAAATTGTTTGAAGATGCTAAAATTCTAAATTTCTCTTCAAGCTCTTTATAATCGGTAGTTTTTTCAGGTGCACTTTTCATATTTACTCCAAATATCAAATTATTTATTGTTGAACACTCATACTTACATTACTAAAACATACTTTTTACGAATTACGATAAAAGAATATCACTCTTAATCGTAATTCGTAATTACTAATTGAATGTACTATAGTTCCCGGAGGCTTGCCGGTAATATCATAGACTACTCGGTTGATGCCACGTATTCATAATTGATACTATATTTAAATATTACAATATTTAATTGAGTATAACTTTAGTAATTAAGATATTCGATTTTGTACCTCGTTTTACCGAAATCTGGATTTATATATCCAATAATATTATTGTTAGAGTCAAAAATAAACCTATCAATTTGTTCTTGTTGTATTCTATATCCTTTATACATTACCCAGTTCACAACTTTGGTATTACTTGTGTCACTATTATTCTTTGAATAGGAAACCTGATTAATAATATTTCCATCATTATCATAGTGATATTCCGATACATACCCGCTGCTTGTATCCTTTCCCGATATAACATAAATTAACTCTTTTTTGTCATTATAGCGTCTGAACACTTTACTAACCGAAGCTGAAGTAATACTCGAATCAATTTGTAATGTACATAGCCCATTTGAATTATAAAAATATTGACTAATTCTATGAAGGATATTTCCTTCATAAATATCTAACTTAACTAAGTTATCTCCTTCGCGGATATAAATCCCCGAAGTGGATTTATTTGAAGATGAATAAGAGTCAAAAAAATATTTATAGAGATAATTGCCATTATCATATTCAGCACGAGAAATCGCAAAATTGGTAGAATCATTTGAATATTCAATATTTTTTATTATGCAACCATATTTATACAATGGCAATGGAACGTTAGACCGTTCTTGTACAAGTAAGCTTTGATAATTTACTTTACCAAACATTTTGCTAAAGAATCTTGTTGGATACCCATCTACATCTCCATCAAAAAAATATTCAGAGTTTTTGACGAAATCGTTTGTGTCGCCCGTATGTGATTCATAAATAGTTATCTTCATTTTATTAAACGAATTGTTATTACCATTTGCTCCATTATCATCACACGAAGAAATTGCCATCAAGCATATCAAACTTAAAAAATAATAAAAGGAAATCTTCATAGTTTATCTTTCGAAAATTTTATAATTCATTGTCAAAATTGAAAAATATAATTCAATTCAATTTAATTGTTGTTTCAAAACATTTAATCATCAAGATTGTAAGTTTTATACAAATCTATAATCTTTACTCCCACTCTATAGTTCCCGGAGGCTTGCCGGTAATATCATAGACTACTCGATTGATGCCACGAACTTCATTGACTATGCGGCTACTCATCTTGGATAATACTTCATAAGGCATCGGGAACCAGTCGGCGGTCATTCCGTCCACGCTGGTAACGGCACGTAAGGCACAAGTGTTTTCATAAGTACGTTCATCGCCCATTACGCCTACACTGCGTACCGGTAATAATACAGCAAATGCTTGCCAGATATTATCATAAAGACCGGCATTGCGGATTTCTTCAATATATATAGCGTCGGCTTTTTGTAAAGTGTCGATTTTATCGCGAGTGATTTCGCCCAATATTCTGATACCCAGCCCCGGACCCGGAAACGGATGACGATTGACAAACCAGTCGGGTACACCGAGTTCACGTCCAACGGCACGAACTTCATCTTTGAATAATTCACGGAATGGCTCTAATAATTTAAGACCCATTTTCTCCGGCAGTCCGCCTACATTATGATGTGATTTAATAACTACGGACGGACCTTTAACCGAAACCGATTCGATTACATCAGGATATAGAGTTCCCTGAGCAAGCCATTTGGCATTATTAAATCTTTTAGCGGCTACATCAAACAAATCAATAAAAGATTTACCGATAATTTTACGTTTTTGCTCGGGGTCGCTTACTCCCTCAAGTCTGCCGAGAAATGTTTCGGTACCGTCGATTAATTCGATAGACATTTTAAAATGTTTGTCGAAAAGTTCCATCAATCTTGAACTCTCATTTAGACGCATTAGTCCGGTATCTATATGAATACAGTGCAATTTATCACCGATTGCTTTATGCAATAGTACAGCCAAAACAGTGGAATCAACCCCACCGGATAATGCACAAATCACTTCATTATCTCCAACCATTTCTTTGAGCTTTGCTGTAGCAGAGTCAATAAATGAATGTGCGTCCCAAGTGTCAACGCAACCGCAAATATTTCTAACAAAGTTTTTCAGAATTGTGTTTCCTTCATCTGTGTGATGAACTTCCGGATGGAACTGCACACCGAATACTTTTTTGTCAATTGAGCGAACAGCACAGATAGGAGCATTATCGGTATGAGCGATTATTTCATAGCCTTCGGGAGCTTGAGTAAGTGAATCGCCGTGGCTCATCCATACAGTAGTTTTTGTATTTACATTTGCAAAGAGGTCGCTATGGTCGTCTATTTGCAATTCTGCACGACCATATTCACGGTGAGCGGCTTTATCAACAGCACCATTGTTTTTGTAAGCAATTAATTGAAGTCCGTAACAGATACCAAGCACCGGAACATCTAATTTAGCAGGGTTAAACTCGGTATGAGGTGCACCATCGGCATAAACGCTTGAAGGACCACCGGAGAGGATAATACCTTTTGGAGCTTGAGCTTTTAGTTCCTTTTCGCTAATTGTAAAAGGAAATATTTCGGCATAAACGCCGGCTTCGCGAACTTTACGGGCAATCACCTGAGTATATTGAGACCCGAAATCAAGAATGATAATTTTTTCCATATTTTTATTTTATATATTAGTTGATAATTTTTTGAATTAATTACAGTTTTAAAAAAGGCTTATCAATGTTTTAGTCTGATATTCAGCCAATCGCTTTATAATTTCTTGTTTTGTCATATTATATCATTACCATTGTTTTTTAATTTTATTACAAGTTCATCATCTGTTTCGCATTTTTCTAAGATTTTTTGGATTCTCAGTACAATGGTTTGTGCTCCTAAATTTGATTCTATAAAATATGATTGTGAAATTTGTAAAGCACGAAGTAGCTTTTCAGGATTTTGTGTCAGTTTTAAAGTATCTCTTAATTCTGTAGCCATAAACATGTGTGGCTCTCTCTCAAACATTATACTTGCAACAATTTTATAAAGCTGTTGCCAGCTTAGACTTAAATGCTTTTCTTCAAAAAACTTAATATAATCTATACTTCGATTGGTAACATCAGAAGGAACAATATCTAAAATATCAATTTCATCTTCATTAGAATCTAAAGTATCAATAACTAAATTAGGATACTTCCATATTTCAATAAATCTTGATTTTATCCATTCTAATCTCAGATAATAAGAATTTAAATTCCAATGTTCAAATTCTGATAATAATCTATTAAGCCCCAATTTGCTGTATTTATAACCTTTTTCTAATAGCTCTCTTTTTTTGTCAAATGTATAATTGCTCAACTCTTTATTAAAGACTGAAAGAGTAAGATTAGCACAAGTGTTTACCAAAGATTTCATTTCATTATAGTCATCACCGAGATTTTCTTTCCATTCCATAGTAGGAGTTTGTGGAAAAATATGCTCTATTGTAAAATCTTGATTTCCTTCAATAACGAATTTTTCTCTTTTCCCATGATTTTCTAATCTTTCTAAAAAATAAGTACGATTTTTTGCTTGAATATTGTACATATCCTTTGATGACAGTTCCTTAAATACTTCTTCATTTGTAGGAAATTTGCCAGATACTTTCTTTGATATCAATACTCTTTCAATTGAAGTTAAATAGTCATCTTTCTCAACATAATTATATAAATCCATAAATATTTTATTCAAAGCATTGGTTGGTAATCCAACAATAAAACGTCTCCAGACGTATGACTGAATCAATTCGAGAACATCACAAAAGAGTTTAGATTCAATTATCCCATCAAAATAATCTTTATATACTTGCATTAAAAAAGGATAAGCAACATTTATCTGTAATTTATTAATTAAATACAAATTCTCTCTAATCGAAAGATTTGTTTCTTTAGAGTTATTAATAAGTCTCGAGAATGGTTCAGAGAAATTCTTTAAATCGTGGAGAACATTTATTAGTTGAGCGTCATTTTGAAATATATAATTTTCTTTAAATTCTTCGTAAACTTTATCTTTGTTTGGAATTTTTTTAAATTTCAAAGTAAGATAATCTCTTATAAAATCACTTACTCTACTATTTTTACTAACAATTTCCATACAATTATCTTCGATTGGCTTCCAATACTTTGTATAAATATCGTTTTGCTCTCTGTCATTTAATCCCATTAGAATATAGTTTCTAATTAAATCGGCAGGGCTTAAATCTAATCCTGTTGAATTTAAACTTTGAAATATTTTCTGAGGGTCATCTTTTCCTTTTTCTAAAGCAACTTCGATAAATACTAATTTTTGCAATCCAAACAAGACAGTTTCTATATCATCTGCCTTGATATTATCGTAGAAATATTTATAATTTTCAATAATACGCGAAAACTCTTGAAAATCAGAAAGACTATTATTTATTATGGAAGTTAAAGCTAAATCATCTTTTTTTATTGGTCTTAATTTTATTTTTTCGGTAGTTTCAAGGTCTTCATTAATCAAGAATTTTCTTTTTATACTATCTGCTTGCTTTTCATTTCCGCTTTCAAGGGCACGATTATACAAAGCAGAAAATATCAAAGTTATCGTAGTAAGTCTCTGTTGTCCATCTATGATTGTCAATTTTGAAGGGGTTATCAAAACGCCTGTGTGCAGATATACAATACTACCTACGAAATGAGATTCAACTTTTTTATTCATTCCTGCTTGGATGATGTCATATAGTAATTGTTTACATTGTTCATTTTTCCAATCATAGTTTCTTTGATAAACTGGAATAATAAATTGAGTGTCCTGCTGTTGAATAAACTTAAATATTGAGTTTTGCTTAGCTTCCATTTTAATCCTTATAAAAGAAATATTCTCACTTCTACAAAATTACGTAATTTTTTGCTTTATTAAAAGATTATATTAATTAATCAAAAGCTCAATACTTAATATTCTTTTGAATAAATTGAAATATACTCGTTATGAGTAATGTGAAAAATCAATTCTGATAGAAGTAATTAATTACTATGAACTCTTGCCTGAGTTAGAATAACATTTTTGTATTATTGCCTTTGCTCTTCAATTCCAAGAATACTATAATGATACCTCTGTATTACTAAATCTTATTATTATTGTTTTTCAACAGACTGCTAAGAAATTGCTAACTTGCTTTAAACCTTTTTAAAATCCAATTGTCAAAACTTAGCACAGGTTGAGAATTAATAAACTAATTATTAGATGTACTATTCAGAGGGCATTATGGGACAGGTATGTAAAATAGGAATATTGATTATTTTAATCAGCATCATTGATTTTAGCCAAGCATTTACTATGTCTATTACTGATAATATCAGTAGCAGACCGAATACAACAATTCAAATTTTAACGCAATCTAATATTGAATTTCTAAAATCAAATTTTACTCATAATATTTTATTCGCAAATGTTACTCATTGATAACTATAGCAAAATAAGATTCTTAATTGGAGTATAATATTCGACATTCTATAAATAATCCTAAATTTTTAAGTAACTACTATCACAATTACACTGTCATTGAGTTGAATTCAATAGTATATGTGATTAACGATTAAGACAATTTAGTTCATTCTTTTCGATATTCTGTTTGTCAATTTAATACAAAGTAATACATAATGAAATTTGAAAATACAAATATCACTAATATAATAAAATGCTTCAAGCCCGCTACATTAAGCGAATTAGATAGACTGAAGCTATTAGATAGATATGATATTAAATATATTATACCGGACTCCATTCTTTTGGCAGTTATGAGCAAATTTATAGAGTCGTATAAAATTTTAGAAATTGACGGAATTAGAGTATTCCATTATTTCAATCAATATTTCGATACTAAAGATTACTTATTTTATAATCAGCACCATAATGGAAAAGTAAATCGAGCTAAAGTCAGATATAGAAATTATAAAGAAACTGGCTCATCATTTTTCGAGATAAAGCGAAAATGTAATAATGAAACTCAAAAAGATAGAATCGCTTACAATTCAGAATATAATATCATTGATGAAGCAGCTAAAAATTTGATTGATGAAAAATTATGCTTAGACTGCAAGGATTTGATACCTAAGCTGCAAGTGTCTTACAAAAGAATAACTTTAATTAATCCAGAGACAAAAGATAAAATAACAATCGATTCTGATTTATATTTCAAAAATACTATAAATGACTATAAATTAGATGAGATGTCGATTATTGAAATAAAAACCAAAAAAATTAATCATCTATCTTTCCCAATTCGGACGTTAAAAGAGATGTATATACGTCCTACCGAAAAGTTAAGTAAGTACTGTTTAGGTCTTGTTTTAACTGATAAAAATGTAAAATATAATAAGTTTAAGTCGAAATTATTAATTATCAACAATATATTGAGAAAAACAAATGGATATTAGTTTGCTATGGGAAACTCCCTTGATCAATCCGGCTAATTTTACTGCTCTATTAGTAAAATTAGGTTTCAATTTAGCTGTTATTTTTGTAATCGCTAAATTGATTTATTTCCGCTTATACAAAAACAGAACTTATTTGTTTACCTTCGTTGTATTAAATATTATTATTTTCTTTGTTTGTTATTTGTTAAATCATTTGACATTGGGGCTGGGATTTTCTTTCGGAATATTTGCAATTTTTTCAATTCTTCGATATAGGACTATGAGCCTGCCTATAAAAGAAATGACCTATCTCTTTATTTCTATTAGTATTGCAATTATTAATTCATTAAGCAATCAGACCATTAGTTACACAGAATTGATATTTGCTAACTTTGCTATTATTGCAATTACTTTTATTCTCGAAAAAGCTTGGGCAAAAAACGAACATGTAAAATACATAATTTATGAAAAAATTGATTTAGTAAAGCCGGCAAAGCGTAAAGAATTATTAGATGATTTAAAAGATAGAACTGGTTTGGAAATTACACGCTGCGAAATCGGAAAAATTGATTTCCTAAAAGATATTGCCGAAATACGTATTTATTTCGAATCTCCTGAAAATAGTGATTTTGTTAAAGATAAAGATGATGAAGACGATGATTAATCCTCAAAATATAATTGCTGTAAATTAGTTTTTTTTTCTCTTTTTAATCCAATGATTTAGAGGATGTGTAAAAATCTTTTATTAGCACCGTTTTTCGGCTAATAACGATTACTCAAAGTCTCTGAAGAGTTTGTATAAAATTTGTCTTTCTGAACGAAGTGAAGAATCCAGACAAAGCTAACTTATTGATAATTCCGGATTCTTCGTTACACTCAGAATGACGATTTAGAAATATCCGAAGACTGTGAACCTTCCGAAGGTTACAAACCTGCGGAAGGTTTTTCTCTTACAGTGAACGAGAATATAGGAGAGTTATCAACCCCACGCTTCCGCGTGGGGTTGCACGCATTGCGGGGACTTGTAAATAATATAAAAAAAAGAAATCAAAGGTTTTAAACAGCCTATTTAACCACAGGAGCGACAAGTAGTATTTTGTTTTATTTCATATTGGAAAAGTAATAATTTATCGTAAGGCTTAGGTTATTATTAATTACGATTAGCCCAAAACACCTAAAATTTAAAAGGCTTCCTTACGGGAAGCCTTTTAAATTAACGTTTAGATTTTAATATCTAAATAGCCCTTTTGCAATTGATTTTGTGCAGTTGCCTGCACGCTAGACTGAGGCTGCGAAGAAGAAATTAAAGATAACAACTGCTTTTGAAAACCATCAGACCCCATCGAGTCTTTAAGCATTTCTGTTTGCAATTGCTTTTGAACCTCATTCTGTACAGTCATAGGAGGCTTAACCTCTGAAGTATTCCTCAGTGATGTTGCAGAGTCTATAGTCATAATAACCTCCATAATATATGAATTAGGCATTCCTTGCTAAATCTTATTTTTCTAAGTAACGAAATATAATATATATTTATTTTAAAAGCAAGTATTATTTTATATCAAAAGATAATTTATTTGCCTACTTTTAGCTCGGTCATTGTAAATAAAGCATTTAACTTTAGTCCATCAGATAGCAAAGCTTCTCTGCCGCCCTGCTCTCTATCAATTACACAAAGTACTGTTTCGATATCCGCACCGAGAGCTTTTAGCTCTTTAGTGCTAATGATTACTTGCCCGCCACTTGTTATCACATCTTCAATTATCACTAACTTTTTACCTTTTATTTCTGCTCCTTCTGCCAATTTGCAAGTACCATACTCTTTTGCCTTTTTACGAATAAATACTGCCGGCTTACCGCAAGCCATTGATATTGCTGTTGCAATTGGGATTCCGCCCATCTCAAGACCGGCAAGGTAATCGAAATCGTCAGGTAAAAGCTTTACCATCTGGTCAGCAATTGCTTTTATAATTTCTGGATTACTTTCAAATCTGTACTTATCGAAATATTCATTTGAAATTTTTCCGGAACGTAATAAAAATTCACCGGTTAAGTGAGAAATATCATAAATTGATTCGGCTAATTCTTTTCTATTCATTGCAAACTCTCATTTTTTTTTTCTTGTACAAAATAATTCTTGCAATTATAGTTAATTTTCTTTAGATATGTAATATTTTTCTTTACATTAGTAAAGAAATTTGGTTTTTTTATACAATGTATTAAGAGAAAACAATGTCTATTAAAAAGCTATCTTTAATCCTACTAATAATTTCTCTAATTATCCAGAGTTTACTATTTGTTTTTACTCGTATTGCTTTAACTAAGCAAATTGAAATTATCAGCAACGATAATAAGATAGATTCACTAACTGCATCATTAAATATTATTGAAAAAAATATTCTGCTTACTAATTTTTACTCAAATCATTTCTCTGCTAATCTAAGCGATAGCTTGAACATAGAAATATGTAAAGACAGGTTTATTATATCTAACTCTGAAATCGAATCTCAATTTATTAATATAAATAATATTTTAAAAGCTGTTAATCCAAGTTTACTGTCTCATAATAAAGATTTAAAATATTTTTTAATCGAGTTCGAAACTTATATAAAATCATTGAAAACACATAATGAACTATTTAATTCGGAATTTTATAAATTGGATTATAATGCTTCGCTTGAGCTTTCTCAAAAAATAGATTCTTTTACAAGAATTTCTGACATTCTAATAAGGAGAAATATTAAGGAGTTAGCAGTAAAATCAAGCTATTATTTCGATATTTCCGGAATTCTCACTTTTATCCAATTTTTAATACTAATAGTGTATTTATCGGTAATTTATAGGTCTATTTATAAGTCTTTTCAGTATTTAATGGAATCAGCAAACCAGATAATTAATGGAAATCTTGATTTATCTCCCCCAAAAGTAATCTATAACAACGAAATGGGAGTTTTGCTTAAAATATTTAATAAAATGATATTGCACTTACAAGAAAACCAAGAAACAATAAATGTACGAAGATGGATTAGAATCGGTGAGAATAATTTATACGAGACAGTTACTAATAAAAGTACTATCAGTAATTATACTAATTCGGTATTGTCTCAACTTTGCCATTATATTTCTGCCTCTTGTGGTGCATTTTATACTTACGAACCAATTGATAAATATCTGCATCTATCGGCATCTTATGCTTTGATTGACGCAAATTTACGTAAGAGTGTAAAGTTAGAAGAAACAATACTCGGAGAAGCTGTTTTGAATAAAGATATTAGTATCATAAATAATATTCCCGAAGGATACATCAAAATCGAATCTTCACTCGGCAATACTATGCCGAAAAATTTACTTATTATACCCATTTATTATGACGAACAGTTGCTTGCGGCTATCGAAATAGCTAAATATAACGAAATTAGCGATATTGAAAAAGAATATCTAACCATAGCACAGAAAATCATAGCTAATACTTTTTTATCAAATTGGAATAAAGAAATCAAGGAATCATGGAACATATAGATAACATAGAATTAGAATTATTATTAGATGCTATATTTAAAAAATACGGATATGATTTTAGAAACTATGCTCATTCTTCTTTAAAAAGACGTGTTCAAGGCTATTTAATTAAAGCAGGCGTAACCAAAATCAGTGAGCTGATACCCAAGATTTTGTATGATACAAAAATATTTCAGGGACTACTTAACGAATTTTCTATTCAAGTAACCGATATGTTTCGCGATACGAATATATTTAAATCATTGAGAGTCAAAGTACTACCTTATCTAAAGACATATCCTTACTTTAAAATTTGGCATGCCGGTTGCTCCTCCGGCGAAGAAGTATATTCTCTTGCCATATTATTAAAAGAAGAAGGGATTTACGACAGAGCAACTATCTATGCAACGGATTTTAACGACGTCGCTCTTCAGAAAGCAAGCGAAGGGATTTATCCACTGGCAAATATTCAAAAATATACCGAAAATTACATAGCAGCCGGCTGCTCAGGTTCATTTTCAGATTATTACCATGCCGGATACGAGTCTGCTATTATCAGCCCTTCTCTTAAAGAAAAAATAACATTTGCCAATCATAATTTAGTTACGGATTCTTCTTTTGGAGAGATGAACTTGATAATCTGCCGTAACGTATTAATATATTTCGATAAGCAATTACAGAACAAAGTATTGGAATTATTCCGAGACAGCCTGATTCATAAAGGATTTATGTTACTCGGCACTAAAGAAACAGTCGCATTCTCGAGCTGCGATACCTGCTTTACTGCCATCAGTGAAAAAGAGAAAATATACCAGAAGAAATAATATCGTTTGCACATTCAAAAACCTGATTTGAATGGTAATTGCGATTACTTATTCAACTTTGAATATGGGTCTATATCATTTGTAAGCCATAGATTAGCACCTATCATAGAACCTTTACCTACGGTTACTCTTCCCAGTATTGTAGTATTGGGATATATAGTAACATCATCTTCGATAATTGGGTGGCGAGGAATTCCTTTAATCGGTTTTCCGTTTTCATCTAATGCCATTACTTTAGCTCCGAGAGTTACTCCTTGGTAAATTTTAACATTATTACCGATAATAGAAGTCTCCCCTATTACTAATCCTGTGCCATGGTCAATAAAAAATGATTCTCCGACTTCAGCCCCAGGATGTATATCTATACCTGTTTTTGAATGGGCTATTTCGTTCATCAGCCTTGGTATAATTGGGACTTCAGATAAATATAGTTCATGAGCTACTCTATGATATAATATGGCTTTAAGTGCCGGATAGCATAAATATATTTCAATATAATTTTTAGCCGCCGGGTCATTATAATATGCAGAATGAATATCTTTCTGAAGCAGGTTTTTTATTTTAGGTAATGAATTGAAAGTATTATCTATAATAAACTCAATTTTCTTTTTTGTATCTTCAATTGAGTCGAAATCTTCAATTAATCTATAAGCATAATACATTTGCTCGGCAAGCATATCGGAAGCTTTGTAAATATCTCTGCCGATTAGATACTCAAGTGAATTATTGTTTGCTTGATAAGTATAGCAGTATGGGAGTAAAATTCTTTCAAATAATGTTAATATTTCCGTAACAGTATTTTTATCAATTAATCTTGCAGTACCTGCCTGAATAATGTTACATTCGTTTTCTTTTGAAAGCGTACTAATCAAATTTTTAAAATCAATACTAACTAAATTGTTACTCATTTCGCACTCCAAAGCTATTAATTGTGTTTTTCAAATTAAGTAATTTCTGTATTAAATCAAAGTATTATTTGAATATTTTTACTAATTCTTCTGCAAATGTGTCTGATTCGGCACAATAATCTCCACAAATCACAATCTTTCGAATATTTACCATTATAAATCAGAAAAAAACACTAATAGCACACAATACAAAAAAAAAGATTACGTCTAAGTACATCTTTAGTTAAGGGGAATAGTATTAACTATCATAAAAATATATGAGAATTACTAAACAATACACAAATCGTGAAAGTCAGTCTCTTGACAAGTATTTGCAAGAGATAGGAAGAGTTGAGCTTCTTGATGGCGATGAGGAAATCGACCTCGCACAATCTATCCGCAAGGGTGGGTTTGATGGCACTCGATCTCTTGAGAAATTAGTTAAGGCGAATCTTAGATTCGTCGTCTCGGTTGCTAAGCAATATCAGAATCAGGGTCTTTCTCTCGGCGATTTAATCAATGAGGGTAATCTTGGTCTAATTAAAGCCGCTAAAAGATTTGACGAGACTCGCGGTTTTAAATTCATTTCTTATGCCGTATGGTGGATTAGACAATCCATTCTTCAGGCACTTGCCGAACAATCGCGTATAGTTCGTCTTCCACTCAACAGAGTAGGCGCACTTAACAAAATCGGTAAAAAGTTCAGCGAGCTTGAGCAGAAATATGAGCGTGAACCTACTGCCGCTGAATTAGCTGAACAGTTAGAAATGACTATTCCCGAAATAGCAGAAACTATAAAAATATCGGGAAGACATCTTTCAGTTGATGCTCCGTTTGTTCAAGGTGAAGATAACAGACTGCTTGACATTCTACCAAATGAACAGCAGCCGCCGCCGGATTCAGAACTTATTCGCGAATCATTGCGCGAAGAGGTTAAGCAGGTGCTTACTACTTTGAGCACTCGCGAAGCTGAAGTGATTAAGTTATACTTCGGTTTAGACGGTCAGGCACTTACTCTTGAAGAAATAGGTGAGAAGTTTAATTTGACTCGTGAACGTGTACGCCAGATTAAAGAAAAAGCTATCAGAAGGCTTCGTCACGCTTCTCGTTCCAAATCATTAAGAACATATTTAGGATAAATTTTAAGGTACTCAATGAAATCTTTGATTTACTAAATTTTGTTTTATCCCTTTAAGAGAGCAGTTTCTATTTTGATTCTGCTCTTTTGATTTTTTTTCCATTAGTACGGTTTTTGACTAAGAAAGATAAATTTACTACGAAATCATATATATATTTTGTTTATATGTAAAAAAATACTTAATTTGAAATGTTATAGTTTGAACCATCATAATTTTTCTTTAGGAGTGAAAATGATTTATCTTCCATCTGAAAAACAGAAATTAATACCTATTTGCTCTACTGAGGTGTTAAATATTTTCCCTATTCAAGAAAATAACGGAAAATACTATCTCTACGATAGTAACGGAAATAAATTCTCAGAAGAAGATTTTGATATGATTTCGTATCCGATTTTAAAAAATACAATCGCCGAAAAAAGGTTTTCAAAGTATATAATTAACGATAATGGAAAAAATATCGTAAAAACTGAATATTCAAAATTAAAAGCTACAGCTAATGAGCTGATACCGTTTAATAAATCTATTAATTGGGGATATTGCGATAAGTCCGGCACTACAATTATTCCTGCCAAATATTATGAATCATTCGAATTTACCGAAGACATTGCTCTCGTTCGCGAAGGCTTGTATTACGCATTTATCAATAGAAATGGTGAACCGGCTGTTAATCAAAAATTCGATGATGCCTTTCAATTCAGCGAGGGCTTGGCAGCAGTTAAATTAAACTCAAGATACGGATTTATTGACAAAACCGGTAAAATCGTTATTGAGCCACAGTTTGACATGACAGGATATTTTACCGAAGGCTTAGCCAAAGTCTATATCAATGGCAAGCATGGTTATATTAATAAAAGTGGTGAGATTGCTATTCCCGCATCTTTTGAAGAATGCAACTGCTTCAGCGGCGGCTTAGCTCCTTATAGAGAATATGGTAAATGGGGCTTTATTGATAAAAGCGGAAATATTGCTATAAAAGCTATTTACGACGAAGTCGGGCTGTTCTATAACAAATATGCTTTAGTTAAGCTAAATTCAAAATATGGATATATCGATAAATCAGGCAATTATCTCTATGAACTGCAATTTGAAAATGCGTATGATATGTTTTCTGATTTTTCATATATCAAGCAAAACGGAAATTGGCAGATAATCAAAGATGATAAATCAGAACTTTTGCCGATTGATAATAAACATGTGATTGACAGAAAACCTATTTTTACTGAAACTAAATCGTTTGTAGCAGAGCCCCCGCAAATTATTATTGAGCAATCCACTAACCTAACTGAAAATAATATAATAGATACACAAATTGACTTAACTAACAATTCGTTACAAATTGGTGGCTCGGGCAGTAATTTAATCAGTGAGGATTTATTATTTAGAGTAAATGATGATATTCAAGTTGAAGATGAGCTTACTCAGCTTTACATTATAGATGCAGTTCAGACTTTAGTAGATATTCTAAATTCGAATTTCATAAATGAAGATACTTTACCAATTAATCAATATATAAGCGAATTATACCCTTATGAAGAAAATGGCAAATGGGGCTATATTAACGAAATAGATGAGATTGCTATCCCTGCTACTTTTGATGCAGTCAGTTTGTTTAGCCAGGAACTTGCAACTGTCCGGCAAGGCAATCGCTGGGGCTTTATTGATAAAAACGGGAAATTTGTGATTAGACCGATATTCCTCTCTGCAAACAGTTTCGTAGATGATTTTGCTTTAGTCAGTATTGATGATATTAAATATTTCTTTATCAATAAAAATGGTAATAATCCATTTGATAAAAAGTTTGATGATGCTTCAGACTTTTCAAATGGCTTTGCGTTAGTTCGTTATAATTTTGACACTTACTTCCTTGATAAACGCGGAAATCTATTAACTAAAGCTGAATATCAAACTAATCACCCGAAAACCAAGACTTCAAGCACTCGTAAAGTATTAGGATATTTGTTTCTAATAGGCATAGTAATTTACTATTTAGTATCACTTTTTAATGATAAAACAAGCTATACTAATTCTGACAATGATAATTATTATAATGAGATTTATTCGAATAAATACAAAATTATTAATATTCACTATAGAAACATGAAACTGAGTAATTATATAAATAATTATTCTCGTGCCGGTAAAATCACCCCATCAATTGCTTTCTATGATTATTATTATCGGAATGCAACTTATAATTATGTAATAAATTCTTTGGATTTGTTTACCAAAGATAACGACAGTATAAACATATACTTTATTTTAAGTTCTTCCTTAGTTGAGAATACAGATTATCCGTATTTCATGCTCAAAAACAATACTAATCTACACTCGGAATTAAAAATTCTTGATTTGGAAATCAAATACAATCAGAAAATCAGCTTAAACACTATATATTTGCCATTTAGTGATTCGTTGCCACTGCCTACGGTATTAATCTGCTATAAAGATAAAATTATTCCTATTAATAATGCCTTTTCACAAAAAGAGTGGCAGATTACAAATGTTAGAAATTATCTAAGTACCGCTATTGATAAAATAGTTTTAAAAACTACACCTAAAGAATTAGAAGTATTAAACATTAATACGGCAAAAGCTGAATTAATGCATAATATGGATACTCTGCTTAAAAAGTCTTTGTATAATCCTCAGACCGATTCTTTCCCTCAAATTGCAAAGCAGAAAGGGAAACTTTACTCTTCGGGATTAATGGAAGTATCTTACAAATTTAATTCATTTATTACACCGGAATTTACCGATTCGTTAATTGGTTTTGATAAACAAAACAGAGAAACCGTATCTGCCAAAACTATATTTTTCATCCAAGACATCAAAAAGTCAGTTATTAAAACATATAAGTCAGATAAGGAATTTTACAGTATTGAAATATTCTTCAATGAAAAATCTAAAATTACTTCTCTTATTGATTTGAGCTCAGACAATATGATAATTAATGTCAAGGATAGAGCTGAGCAATACTACTTAAATGCACAATTTTTATTTACCGATAAATATTTTCTATATTTTGAAGATTTAAAAACAGCTAAAGCATTTAAAAGCTATTTAGACAGCTTTAATTCCACTAATTAGTGCGAGTATATGCACTCGACTCAAAGCTTTTACCTTTGTTTGTGAGCCTGTGTAAGAAATTTGCTTATTAGGTGATTTTCCAGAACTTTTGTTAAATATACGTACTAATTGATATGATTATCTTAAAATGTCCATTAGAAAATAAGTTTAACCAGTAGAATAAGAATTCTAATGGACAATTTTAGATTATGTATAGGAATTTGGAATTAGGAAGTAGAAATCCATTCTTTTCTTACAACATCGATAGATGTTGAATATCGATAGAATGAAAGATGAAAGTTAAAATAGACTCCAATAAGACTTTCCCAAAGTGTGTCTTTCAGAACGAGGTGAAGAATCCAGATAAAGCTAAATGCGGATAATTATGGATTCTTCGTTGCTCTCAGAATGACGATTTGAAAAATTACAATTTATTAGACAGCCTCTTGCATTAGAGTAAAAAGGATTAATTCCAGTATTTACGAAGCCTCTTCAGCGTGGGGACGGCAAGAATTGATATGGCTATTTGGTTATAAAAATCATATCACTACTACTTGAAGTAATTTTATCATATATTTTTTCGGTGTATATTAAATAACATAAAAATATACTTAGGATTTAATAAAATATTTACTATTTTTGAGTTTTTAAATTAATGTTATAAAGATGAACAACAAAATAAATATTCCTGAGCCAAAAGAGCCTAAATCTCTAATAGACCAATTTACGGCTTACTATGAATTAGTTCAAATTCTAAGAGAGAAATGCCCTTGGGATAATAAACAAACAAACGAATCAATAGCACCCTTGATATTAGAAGAAGCTCACGAGATGATTGAGGCTATTCACAAAGGCAAAGACGAAGATTTTGCCAAAGAGCTTGGCGATGTACTTTTGCATATTGTTATGCACAGCATAATTGCCGAAGAGCGTGGTGCATTCGGTTTAATAGATGTATTAGAAAAAAACAGGAAGAAATTAGTTCATCGCCACCCGCATGTATTTGGCGATGTAAATGTTAATGGGCAGGAAGAAGTGCTTCAGAACTGGGAAGCTCTCAAAATGCAAGAAGGTCAGAAATCAATTTTAGACGGAGTCCCTAAAGCTATGCCTGCACTACTTAGAGCAGAAAGAATACAGCATAAGGCTGCCAGAGTCGGCTTTGACTGGAAGGAAAGAGATGACGTATGGGCTAAAGTATTTGAAGAATTGCAAGAATTCCGAGATGAGCTAAACATCAACGATATGGAAAAAGCAAAGCGTGAATTCGGCGATTTCCTTTTCGCATTGGTAAATATGGCAAGAATGTATGGCATAGTTGCCGAAGATGAACTAATTCGCACAAATGATAAATTTACACAAAGGTTTCAATTTATTGAGAAGTCAGCAATAGATTCTGGAAAAATACTCAATCAGATGAGCCTTGAAGAAATGGATCAACTCTGGGACTTAGCTAAATCGAAAGGATTATAATGCACAAAGTATTAAGCAAACAGAATTGGTTGCCGATTATAATACTCTTATTTGTCAACTCTTTATTTGCAGTTAAGTATGTATCTCGAGCTTTTGACTACGGAATACTTCTTAGTATTGCTTACCTGTTTTTCCAAATTTTTATTTTTTATTCTTATGAGAGATTCTCGGTTAAGCAAAAAAATGTTATGTTGCTCTATGTATTACCTCTCAGCTTTTTGATTATTCATATAATCGGATTTCATTATATTAACGTCGATTCTCTTCATGTCGATAGATGGAGCGTCATCATGGGCTTCTGGGATAATTTTCTAAATGGAATTTATCCTTATTATCCGGCCGGATTAAATGCAAATCCTCCGGGACCAATGCCCTTTTATTTTGTATTGGCATTTCCTTTTTATCTTATCGGAGAAATCGGCTATTATTCAATTCTCGGCTTTGTGCTATTTTATTTGTTTATTCGTAAGCATGTAAAGGAAACTAAATATCAGTATTTACTGATTTCAATAGCAGCAATTTCACTAAGTATAAACTGGGAAATTGCAGTGCGAAGTACAATTTTTATCAATGCTGTGCTATTTTTAATATTCTTTGTTTATGCTGAAAAAGCAGATTTAAATAATACTAAACATCTAATATTAATGAGCATTATATCAGGATTACTGCTTTCAACTCGATCAATATTTATTATATCAATGATATTATTCGTTTTGTATTTAATTAAAACCGAAAAAATAACTTATGCCAATTCAATTATTTACACTATTATCAGTATTGTGTTTTACTTACTGCCTTTAGCATTTTTTGCTTTAATCTATCCTGAAGATTTTTGGAAAATTAACCCATTAATAGTGCAGTCGGACTTCTTAATTCCAAGTGGATATATAATTCTATTTATTGCAATTGCATTCGGGTTCGGATTTTTATGTAATTCGAGATATTGCTTCTTTATGAATATCGGGCTCTGCTTATTTATCTCGATTTTTATATATTTCGTTTATCATATTTTCGACTCAGGGTTCACTTTAGCTTATTTCGGTAGCAGAGCGGATATCTCCTACTTTATTTTCTGTTTACCGTTTTTACTGTATTCTCTAACTTTAGAAAAGGAATAATTTCATTTCTTGTATTAAAAAAGACTTATCAAATCTTGCAATGCAGTGGCTACACCTTGATAGAAAATATTTTTTAATTAGAAAACGATATTATTACATATTGAACTTAATATAGTGTTTACCGGGCAACTGCTTAACTAAATTCGAGAATTCCATACTTAATAATACAGATAATAGCTGGGGAATATCCATTTCGATTTTCCGTGCTAATTCATCTACATGCAGAGGCTCAGAATCAATATTATTATAAATCAATCTTTGCTCTTGAGTCATTTCAATTTTATTAGTTGCCATACTTTGCTTAAAAGGCAAATCTTTGCCTGTAATCCTCATGTCATCTAATATATCTTCAGCAGATAGAGCGATATTTGCTATATTTCTTTTAATAAGGTTGTTAGTACCTTTGCTTCGCTCAGAATTGATTTTCCCGGGTACGGCATAGACTTCTCTATGCTGCTCGAAAGCATTACGTGCGGTGTTCAGCGAGCCGCCCTTGTACGCACTTTCTACTACCACAGTGGCAAGAGCCATACCGCTAATAATTCTATTTCTTTGTAAAAAATACGGGGGGAGTGCATTTGTTCCGGGTTTATAGGTTGATATTACAGCTCCGCCTGATTCGATTATCTTATCTGCGTTCTTTAGAGACATCTGGGGGCTAATTCTATCAATACCCGAGGCAATTACCGCATAAGTAGTTCCTTTGTTCTTGATAGTCGCAAGATGGGCAATTGTGTCTATTCCGGTTGCCATTCCGCTGATTATGCTTACTCCGGCATTAACAAATACTTCAGCAAACCTCTCGGCTACCATTTTGCCGTATTCCGTAGAGTGCCGTGTGCCAACCATTGAAATTATCGGAGCATTGTTCGGAGTAAATTCGCCTTTTACATAAAGTAATAATGGTGGAAAATCAATTTTTTTCAGTAATTCAGGGTAATTCTCATCCCAATAGCTCACAATACTAATGCTTTGCTTATCGCATATTTCCATTATACTGTCAGCTTCATCGTTCAATATTTGATTCGGAGTGTCAAACAGCTCCAAATCGGTAAAGATATTTGATATTTTATTTAAGTCATGAAATTTAAGCAGATGAGCTATATCAGTCGATAATTCAATTTTTTGAATAGCGGAATTTGAGTTAAGATTTGGCAATAATGATATTGCTAATATACTCTTAATATCCCAATTATTTACTGACACTTTATTATTAGTCATTTGATTACTTTCAAATATGCAAATTAGAATATTACAAAGATAAGAATTTATTTGATATACAAAAATATAATTGATATATTAATACAAAAAAAGAGCCATATTAAATCAATAATATAGCTCTTTTAAAATAATATCTTACAAGTATTACTTAGTCAAATAAGATATTGCAAATCTTACATCTACACTAAGTTGAAATACGTTTACTTTCCAGTCTTGATTTGATACATCGGTCAAAGCTAAGTTATAAAAAGCACCAGGAATGATTGAAATTGAATTCGGTAAAGTTATCTCTAACTGAATTCCTGCTTTTAGCCCGAATCTCATTGATTTAGCCTCTTCAATATCACCATCAAATACATTAATAGTTCTACCATCATCAGAATATGTCCAGCCTCTTGCTGCTGCTTCGGCAGGCTCTAAAGGAATAAACTGAACATTGTCCGGAGTAAGAATCGTATATTTCTGTGAATTTGTCTTTGTCATTATATAGTCAACAGTTGGACCAACTGTCAAGGCAAGTGCACCTAAATTCGGAATTAACAAAGCTCTGAATTTATACATTAAGTCTAAACTCAATGCGTTATACTTAACTTCATTTTCGTTTCTTGTTACACTTTTCAGTACAACATAATTGCCTGTAATAGGGTCTTTTAATCGTGAACCAAAATTATCACCATCTCTTACAAATTTTGCTGGATAGGTATTATATAGTATTCTTGCTACGAATGAGTGTTTTGTTGATTCAATCGGTCCTAA
This sequence comes from uncultured bacterium, assembly GCA_942493235.1. Lineage (GTDB taxonomy): Bacteria > Bacteroidota > Ignavibacteria > Kapaibacteriales > UBA2268 > ENR-C587. The sequence goes on from OW818676.1 coordinate 3,843,026, forward strand.
AAATTGCTCATAGAAAGCTCCGACATGAAAACCACTTGAAGAACCATTTTCGAAATTCGGACAAAGTACGTCTTCGGCAAATGTAGATAAATCGGCACTATGATTAGCTTTATTATATCCGAAAACAGGACCTAAATAGAAAGCTGCTTTGTTTTTTGCAATCTCAAGTGGATTGTCAATCAAACTACCAACTTCTGTCCCTTGCCCAAAACTCGCACTTGAAGCAAGTATAAAGAAACTTAATCCAAAAAGTAAATACCGTATGTTCATAGTAAACACCTATTATTTGTTTTTTATAAATACTAAATTTTTTACATAATAATTGCATTTAAAACTGATAATATATATCCCGTTAGAAATATCTTTCATATCCAATGATAATATTTGATTGCCTGCTTCCATTGCTTTATTCAAGCCTTGAGAAACAATTTGACCACTATAATTATACATAGAAATACTTATCTTATCTTGTTTAAATAATTCCAAGTCAAAATCAAACGCGTCCGTAAAGCTATTATAAATAGCTTTTTTGATAATTGGGAATTCAATGAATTGAATTGGTCTGCCCTCATAGACACATACCCCCAATAATTCGGCATTTGTTGTGTCCACTGCTGAGTAAAAACATTCAGACGAACTGAACTCAACCGTTACCTTGCTCGTTTTTATACTGCTTAGGTACGTAACAAATCTTAAATTTAATTTCCAAAGCACATCCGAAAATTCTAAAACAATTTCGGGCTTTATTAAAAATTTAATATAATTATTTTTTTGTTCTAAAACTAATGGAATTTTCGTTTCTTGATTATTTTTTTGTATTATGATTTCAGCATTTGTATTCAATAAACTAAAATTAACTTCCTTAAGTCCTATCATAAATTCCAAGCCAACCGGCATATCAGTTTGATGTGGGAATTTACCATCGAAATCCAACGAAATAGTATCGCCTGGAATAAAATTGAAATCACTGATATGTACTAAGTTCAATTTTTTTATATCAGTAGTATAATTATGGGAATATTCTCTAAAAATAGTGTCACTTATAGTAGCGGCAAAGTCGATTTTCCCAATAGGATTTTGAGCAGTCGGAGTAAATTCCACTTGATATATTAGAGAGTCTCCGGGAGCGAAATCAGTATCAGGCATCAAAGGAACAAGCCATTTAGCAGAAGGAAGATTTACTGTGGTAAATTCTAATTTATTCAAAGTAAGATTAGTATTGCCTTGATTAACAACAAAAGGATAAACAATATATGTATTACAAGCTGTTAAAATGCTTTCGCCTTTACATCCTATTTCGACTGCATTCGTATCTACCGGAATGCTGTTACCGGTGATTGAGAATTGAGATTTCACTTGTACATAATTCGGGGCGGCATCGTTAGTAACTTCGAGATTGATTTTGTGAATACCTACAAATTTGGGAGCAAATTTAACAGGCAATTTCATTAGCGAATCGGGTTTGATCTTAATATTATTAAATACGGATAAATCTAATACAAATGAAGCAGCATCTCCGGAAATTATTTTGATTGATTCTATAGAAAGCTCTTCATTACCACCTGATATTACTATACCAAAAGTAGAATCTTTTTCAGTAAATACATCTATTGTCGGGAATTCATGGTCTCTTACTTCGATAGTCGGAAGTGAACCCTGCCCCTTTAATTCTAACTTATACAAATTATTTACATTATCATTTACCGTAAAATACGCAAGTAAATAGTGTGAATTTGTATTGAGCGGTGTATAGTAGCATTCAAATTGATGCGTACTGCCACCGGTTAAAGTTACATCCAATGCTTTAAATTGAGTAATATCAAATGAAGCATCATCGGTAACTACATTGTAAAATTTCAGTTTTGCGAGTGCATTGCCATTATTTTTCAATGTAAACACATAAGAGTTTTGAGACTGTACTCTTCTGTTTAGCCAGTCATAAGTTAAATCACCAAGCTCCGGAGAAATACCTTTTCCGCTAACAGTAATAATATTCGGTAAATTCAAATCATTTTTAATAGTAAAGGTAGCAGTATAATCCATTCTAGTATCAGGAGAAAAGCATACTCTGATTTTTAATGTATCTCCGGATTCTAATCTATAAGGCAATAGCCCCAAAGTATCGTAAGTAAATGCAGAAGATGATGGATTAAATTCAAATTTCTCGAACACAACGGGTGTATTACCGGTGTTTGCTATATATACATATTGACAGCTGTCTTGACCAACTAAAATATCACCGTATTTATGCCCGTAAGATTTAATTTCCGGAGCAATTAGAGATAGTTTTACCGGAATTTTAAAGTTTCTGTCGCATTCGTATTCCAAACTAATATTTGTATTTATCGCTGAATAATCTCTATCGGGGTCAATACATACTTTATAATTGAATTGCTCTCCGACAGCTAAAATAGTAGGTAATGGTCTGGAAGTAAATATTTTCACTCTGCTGTCTGGACAGCTGATATTTTCTAGTTTATAAGGAATTTTTGATGTGTTTTTTGTCCAGAAATCATAGCAAGTCGAATCAGTCCAGCTTACATTTACCGGATTAAGATTAGCTTGTGAATTAGTGAACAGTACAGGATAATATTTATATACTAATTTTACAAAGTTACCATTTTTATCTCTTGCTATTAAAGTAAAGAGAGCTTCAACATTCGGATCTTTAAGTGTAGCCGAAAAATCAAACACTGTAGCGGTATCTTTATGCCCAACTACATTATAATTATAATTCTGCGTTTGCGAAGTAACTACAAAGCAGTAGTCTATACCGACTTCGTCATTACTTGCTTTTTCATAGATATATCCGTTGATATTCCCACAGACGGTATCTACGACCATTTTAGGCGGATTATTATCATCTATATCGGGGTCAGTCAGTGAAGAACCAAGCACTACTGCATAGGAATCCGCTTCGCCATGACCATATAATATTCCGGAAAAACTTCCGGTATCGCAAACAAATGTATGTTGACCGGCACCAATAGGAACTCTAGCGAAGTGATATTTTGAGCCCGCGACCTTGACATTTTCAATATCAGTAAAATCAGTAATTAATCTGCCATCTGCTCTTAAAGTAGATAAACACTCTTCCTCTGCGATGATTGAAGCATAATGCGACAAAAATTGTTGGTCATTATTTGGAGGATTAGACGGACAGAGAAAAACGATTTTCTGAACAAACTGCTCTATAGGAGGTATCATCACTAAGCTGGGGTCATAATTCCCATTATCCAAAGGCGAACCGGTATGCTTCATATATTGTGCTATTTGTATAGGAGCGGTAGCACTCCAGAGAGCCGGCACTTGAATATTCTCTACATCGTATGGTACGCCGGACTGCTCAAGAATTAGTTCCTCAAAACTACCGGCACTTGTACTAATAAATACCGATGTATTCGGAGTCATTGTAAATACTCTATATAAATTGCCTTCGCTCTGCTCTTGAAAAACAAAAGGAGATGTAGCAAAATTTTTGCCCCAAGCATCTACCGGAAGCATCATTTCCACTAAATGGTCTTTACTGTCAAAGTCTTGTAATGCTTGAGGAATGGAAGTTCTTACATGACCGGAAAACAAGCCGATTGGTTTGTCCGATGTTATAATAGTACCGGATAAATCTCCTTCTGTCGGAGTACTTATGCTCTGAACCAAATACGCATCACCTTTATTTAACACTATTGTCTGCTCTATCAGAGCCGGTTTGCCTAGCCTTGTATTTACAGTAGGTCTGTATTTTATTGTTGTATTGTCGTAAGCCGATACTATTGCAAACTCGCTACATCTGGGAATTTTTCCCCAATTTTGGTCTTCATTCTCTCTATAAAAATCGTTAGGATAAGATGCTACCATATATTTATTGCCCCAATTAGCAATAGGAATAGCGGCAAACATATCGGAGGAAGTAATTATACTATTTAGACCATATATAATAATCGGCACGTCGGATTCTATTTCTATACTTGCTGGAGATATTTCTTCAGAGTTTCTAAGCATATAGTCAGTATGGAAGTTAACTTTTACCATTGTGTCGGCACGCATAGTAAAGTTGTACAAAATTCCTGAAAATCCTTTGATTGTTACAGTTGCTTTCTCGTTAGAAGTAATATACAATTCGAGCCGATTGCCGGAAGGAATCAGATCTATCTCATTTTGCATAAAGGCGACAATAAAATGCCTGCCCTCATAGGAAGATAGTTTGTTTTTTGACTGTGCCCAAGCGTTCATTAAGGCAATCAGTACCAATATACTAATTATATACTTCTTCATTTCATTTCACATAATTAAAGGTATATTAAAATAGCATATTTTTTTAAATTATCAAAGCAATAAATATATTCCAAAGCAAGTTTTACTGTTTTTTTTTGAATTATTTTGAAAATTTATAAATATTTATTTATAAATACTATTATATTCTAACTAATTAAGCGATTTATCGACAGGGGTAATACGTTTTTTCTATTTCTATGAGCCGATTAAGAAGTTTGATATTATTTTATATTTGAATTGTACAAAAAAAGCTTTAACTATTAAAAAAATATTTTGAGCAAATATCGAAAATATATTTGAAAAAGCAATTGATATACACTTGTACATAATAAATACAATGCAAAAAGCCCATCACTAATGATGAGCTTTCGTGGGCGAGGAGGGAGTCGAACCCCCGACCCCCTGCTTGTAAGGCAGGTGCTCTAGACCAACTGAGCTACTCGCCCGATATTTTACTGGTACAGAAAGAGGGACTCGAACCCTCACGGCTTTAAGGGCCACTGGATTTTGAGTCCAGCGCGTCTACCAATTCCGCCATTTCTGCTCTATTTCAAATTTGAATTATCCTCGCTGGATAATTTTCCAATTTGGTGGGCGAGGAGGGAGTCGAACCCCCGACCCCCTGCTTGTAAGGCAGGTGCTCTAGACCAACTGAGCTACTCGCCCCATCTCCAAAAAGAGAATTCAAACTTACGATTATTTCTGCTATTATGCAAATTATTTTTTTTATATTTTTATATTTTATTAAAATATTTATTTTTTGATATTATAATTTATACTTAACTATTTCCTACATAATATTTTACAAATATCGAGCACTGTCGGGTCTATTACTTTGTAATACCGTTTTAAACCTTCTGCTCTACATTCTAATATATTCATATCGGCTAAACGTTTTAACTGCTTTGATACATTGGCTTGCAAAAGCCCTGTTTCATCGACTACTTGATTTACACACTTTTCACCGGAAAAAAGCGACCTTAGTATTCTAAGTCTTGATGGTTCACTTAATGTTTTAAATCGTATAGCTAAAATATCTAATTCTTGATCGTTTAACATTTTATCTTAGTTTATCTATTTTTAAAATTCAAATATAATAAGATTATTTCTAATCTCCTAAAGTACATTTTAATATTTGGTTAAATGTTTTTTTAAAATTTCATGATTTAAGGCTATTGCAAAAGTCCAAATTATTTATTTACTGTTAAAATTTCAAAGTTTTCAAACTTCTAAATGCTTGGAGAGGTTGTCAAAAAAGTAATAATATTCCCAAATCGTCATTCTGAGTATAACGAAGAATCCAGAATTATCAACAAGTTAGCTTTCTGGATTCTTCACTTCGTTCAGAATGACAACTTTTTAGTCAGCCTCTTGAACAAATGGAAATTGAAAATCATATAGTTTTGCAACAGACTTTATTTTTGCAATATCAAATTTTGTTCTGTTCTTAAAACAAGAACCTGAAGGCTATAACCGTCGCAAAAACGTATTATTTCTTTTCTAATTCCAATTGTTCTAATCTCTTGTTTACACAGTTAAAAAATTGACTAAATACTAAAAGCTATAAAAAGTAAAAATGCTAATGATTATTCTCTTGGATTCTATAAATTATTTAAATTTATTATTAGCCAATGCTCACAAGCTCTATCGAATAAAATGCAAACTAATTTTGTTGGTATGCACTTCAATAGCAAAATATATTTTTCAACTATAAAAAGCATTTTTTTCATTATTTAGTTATTTATAGACCTATTAATATTCAAATATTAATTCGGTATCCAATTGAAAATTGCTTCTAATTGTTAAAATAAATTACCTTTTAACTTTCGTATTCTAGTATCAGAAAATCTTATATTTATTATATTTATAATTTTTCAATTGAAATATTGCTCTTGTACTTTATAACTGCTGCTTTGTTACATTATTGCAGGCTACTGACTTTTTAGTATTTTCATAATTCTATTCAACATTTATGAATTTCTTTCAAATTTTATTTACGAACGATATATTTTATTATATGCAAGTGTTTATTATTACTTTATTAATGTATTATTTTTCTTAAATTCAGTAATAAATATTCAATTGCAGATAAATATCTGACTGAAAACTAATTGGATTTTTAAAAAAAATCTCTTAATTTCAATTTTGGAACTTAATGAATAATATTATGTCCGAATATAAGTACAAAATACTTTTCTTTCTATTATGTTTATTAGGGATAATAATTACATCCTGTATTTCATTTTATGTTACTATAACCAATTCTTTAAAAACCGATTACAGCGTTAATAGTATTATGAACGATATACATAATTCGAAATATTTGCTTACTACATTAGATAAAATCAGGCTCTATCAAGCAGAAGCTTATTCTTCAAATATATATTCAGTATCTAAATCAGACTATTATGCAAATCAATATATACAAGTAGTTAATGCGTTTCAAACTAATTTACGATTGATTTCCCAAAGTAATAAATATCGCAAGCAGTTTGAACTGGCACTTAATGATTATCTTTCTACTTTTAAGAAATTAATAAACAGTTCAGATTATAAAACTTTAGATTCTTTCTATATTATTCTTATGCCGAAGTTCTACAATGTAGAAAAGCTTGTTCTTTCAAATTTCGATGTTGCTTCTAAAAGACTTGTTGCTATAGAAAAGACCAGAGAAGTCCAGGCTAAAAACCTTCGTAGTATATTTGTAATTGGTGTAATTTTACTTTTTTTGATTTTCTGTATTATTCTATTCTTATTTTATCGATTTATGTTTTCACCGATTATAAAATTTCATAATAATATAGATAAAAGAATTAATTTATTATTGAATAAGTTAAAGCTAAATCCAACCGACAAAATAAATCTAATTACCAATATAGAAACCTTAGTTGCATGGGTAGAAGAGGCAGAATCTAATTCAATAGAATATATTATCAGTGAAAAGAAGAAACTTCAAGAAATTCACAATTCATTTTCTGATTTGTTTATTATTATAGATTTCGATTTTAACATTCTATATCATAATAAGGCAATTGATGTTTTATTTGATAACAAAGAGCATTCAATAATAGGACGTAACATATTAGAATTGCCTATTATCGATGAATTTTATAAAAAAGTATCTAATAAAATCAGCATTATGATAGAAGAAATGAAAGCAATCAAAAATCCTAATATCAATAAAATTGTTACTTATAAAAATAAAACATATTCTATTGATATTAAAGCCATTAAGCGAATCGACAAACAGCAGGAGAATTGCTTACCAATTTTTATTATCAGCATACTTAATGATTTTTAAAGCTAAAACAATTAGATCAAGTCTGTTGCAAAATTATATAGTTTTCAATTCCTATTTATATAACCCTACGCTTTAGAGGCTGTGTAAAAACCTTTTATTACTACAGTATTTTCAACAAAAACAAAGTACTCAAAGTCTCTGATGAGGTTGTCTAAAAAGTAAAAACATTTCCAAATCGTCATTCTGAGTGTAACGAAGAATCCAGAGTTATCAACAAGTTAGCATTATCTGGATTCTTCACTTCGTTCAGAATGACAATTTTTTAGTCAGCCACTTGAATGGTGCTGGGAGTAATATTTGCCGTCTTGTGGCAGTTTTTACACAGCCTCTAAAGCGTAGGGTTGATAAGCACATAGATGTTTGAAAATCTTTGGAAAATTAACAGTAAATAAATATTTTGGACTTTTGCAACAGCCTTATTATGTGTTAAATTATAAGCTTAGAAAATCGAATAAGGAATTATTCATCAGGCTTGAGCCTATCTGCAATGTATAAGTAAGTGCCGCATCGTCTTTTTTTAACTGCAATGCAACAGCAGCATAATCTGTATCGGAATATTCGGATTTCAGACTTTTCAATCTAATATTTTCCTCTTGCATCTGAGAGCGGATACTGTCTAATCTATTCATTTTTGCACCGTTAATCGAATTAGCCTTTGCAATAAAATCAGAGAAATCACCGAGGATTTTTTGGTACTTATTAATATTACCTGTATCGGTTTTAGATACTACATTGTCCTTAGTTCGTTTTTCGCCTGTTTCGGTAAAAGCCAAAGTATTATATAGTCCGATAATTGCCTCGAATGCTTCGGTAGCACCATTACCGAATACTTTATCGGCATCAGTATTAATTACTTCGTTTGTAGTAGAATCTTTATTAATTGCTCTGCTCTCATAATTGCCTTTAAAAATCACTTGTAAACCGGAGGGATTTTCAGCTGTGGCTTCACCCTCAACCAATTCATAAGGTAAAAGGTTAGTTCCCAATTCGGTTTTTGAAATGGATTCTTCGTCAGTTAGAGTACCCGAAAATAGGTATTTACCTTTATAATCGGAATTTGCTTCGCTTATAAAATCCTCAAGATAGCCTTTAATATCAATGGCTAAAGCATCTAAGTTACCCATATTGCCTGTTTGAGTTGCATCAATCGACAATTGCCTAATAGTTGCTAACTGGTCCTGCAATGAGGCTAACGAATCGTTCACTGCCATCATCTCATTATAAGCTTCATTGATATTATTTAAGTATTTTACATTTCTCTCCATTTTTTCGGCTACTTGCTTAGTATTTACTATAGCAGTAGGTCCGTCAGAGAGTGATAGATTTTGGTCTCCGGTCGATACTCTAAGCTCATTTTTATATTTACTCTCTTGAGTAAGATTTAATTGTCTTAAATATGGGCTAAAAGATGCATTATTAGTAACTCTCATTGCTGTCTCCTATTAACTTCCTAAATTAATGATTGTCGCCAATATTTCATTAGTCATATTAACCACTCGAGAAGCGGCTTCGAAAGCCTTCTGAAATTTGATTAGATTAACGGCTTCTTCGTCTGTATCAACTCCAATTACCGACTGACGTTGACTTTCTAATTGCTCGGCTATTACATCGATAGTTTTTTTTCCGCTTTCCGCTTCAGAGACTAATGTACCGATTTTTCCTAAAAAATTAGAATAGTATTCGGTTGGATTTTGCTTATTAATGAAATTTGAATTAGTCGATAATCTTGCGATTTGTAAAGCAATCTCGTTATTACCGGATTGCCCAGCAACCGAAGATATAGGTAAATTCCTACCACTTTCTAATATTTCCGAGTTAATCGAAATATTAGTTGCTGTTGCCGAGCCGGTTGCCGGTTCAAAAAATGTTCTGCCGGGCGAAGTTGTACCGGTATCATTTAGTCCATATCCTGCTATTGTAATAGAATTAACATTTTTTACAATAGCATCGGTAAATTCATTAAGCTTTGAATAAACAGAGTATTCCGAGCTGGAGTCTTGAGGGTCAAGTAATGAATTATATCCTTTAAGTTGCGAAGCCATCTCGCTACTTGAAGGGGTTAAATTTAAGGAATTTGAGCCGTCAAGCTCGATTTTTACCAAGGTAGCTGTTCTCTCGCCACTGGCAGCATTTACTGTTTCTTTGAGTTGAATTTTAGAATAGCTTTCACCGGTTAATACATTGGTGCCGTTAATATAAGCATTAACCTGCCCGTCATTTTCTTGAGTAACCGTTAACCCGGTTAGCTGTGCCAGCTCTTCTAATATGTTTTCTCTGCTGTCAATATATGTCTGAGCACTTGTCCCTGTTTGAGCATTTGAATTAGCCACATTTTTGTTTAGTTCTGCGGCTTGCTCTAATAAACTGTTCACTTTATCTACATTGAGCCCTAAATCCTGATAAATATCCTTACGAGATTCATCAAGAGAGTCTGCGGTAGTATGAAGCCTATCAACTAATGTTTTTGCAGTTTCCACGGTTACTTCTCTAAGCCCTTCATCCTGTGGGTCGTTAGCTAAGTCTTCAAACGAATTAAGAAATTCCTGAAATACCTCCCCGATACCCTCTTCGGTAGGTTCGGCAAGCAGAGATTCGATTTTATCTAAAATTGTTTGATCCGTTGAATAGCCTGACTGAAGAGCTAAATTTTTTCTGATTTCCTTGTCAAAATATTCTTCACGAAATGTTCTTATATTGTCAACAATAGCACCGGTACCTACATAGCCACTACTTGTTTTTTGCGGCGAGGTTTCACTTACTAATGCTGAACGGCGAGAATAACCCGGAGTATTAACGTTAGCAATATTATTGCTTGTTACGTCAAGTCCGAATTTTTGTGCTATTAAAGCACGCTTGCCGATTTCTAATGATGAAAATGTTGACATAATATTTCCTTAATTAATTCCCTTGGTGGCGAGCTATCAACAATTGGTTAAAATTATCCAATTTAACAATCAGCTCCGAAGGGTTTGCATATTTCAATTTTGCAATTAAATCTAAGGTATCGCGGCATTCTTTTAGTGAAATAGAAAGCTTTATCCAGCTACGAATTTTATCCATTTTGCTGGAACCGTTAAAGCTCATTTCAATTCTCTCAGACATTCCAATCACCGATGATTGCAGTCTTTTACTAAGTTCTGAAATTTCGCTTTCAGGTAGTATTTTAGTAAAACTATTAATAGATTCTACTAATTCATTACTTTCTTTTTTTAAAATCTCTTCAGATATTTGCTCTGTGTTCATAGTCGTTTTTTTTGATTTATCATTGTTACCTCCATGTAAAAATCTAATTTTTTACCTATTCACTTAGTACTTTTGCAAACCTCTTGCCAAACTTTTTAAACTCGAACATTGCACACGAAATTATTATTATTGGTAAAATTATTCAGCATCTCTCTAACGCTGTTTTTTGCTCGATTAGCAAGTACTCTGTTTAAAGTATTTAATGACTGCAGTTGAGTCATCAGCTTTTTTAATTCAGTTCGAATTGTTTTTAATTCTTTGAGTTCTTCATTTTTAAAATATTTTTCAAGTGCTGAAAGCTTAAGTGAACTTGCTTCGACTCTTGATAAATTAAGCCAAGACATCAGCATATTTATCCTGTGGTCTTCGGCTTGCCGCAGAGTTTTCACGACTACATTCTGGTACGATGCGATTTCATCAAGCATAGTAGTATCATACTTGACTAATGCTTTCTGTTGCTTTTCTGCAAGAGACACCAGTTCAGATAGCAGTTGCTGCTCATGCTTTAAATAAGTGAATAGATTCGATGTCATACAATTTATCCTTTATATATCAATTTCTTTAGGATTTTTTACTTTCAATTATAGTAGTTCACTATATTTTTTTACTTTTTGCACATAATTCTGTGTTTCTTTAAACGGAGGAATCCCGTTATATTTACTTACATTTCCCGGTCCTGCATTATATGCGGCAAGAGCCAAGTCCACGCTACCGAATTTATCTATTTGTTGCTTTATATATTGTGTTCCTGCCATAATATTCTGCTCCGGGTCAAAAGAATTAGTTACTCCAAGCGACTTAGCCGTGCCGTCCATTAATTGCATCAGACCCTTGGCACCGACACCTGACTGAGCTGTCGATTTGCCGGCACTCTCGGCAGTGATTATCCCTTTGATTAAGTTCTCGTCAACTCCGTATTTCTGTGCCGCTTCCGAAATAATACTTTGGTACTGACCAATACGGTCGCTAACCCTATCAATAAAATTTCCCGATGTACTGCTATCGCTACCACTTATAGCTTTGCTCGAAGATATAGACTTCAATTGCTCTACTATGTTGGCTGCCGGTTTAGTAGTTATATTTGTCAATTTTTCTCCGCCGGTAAGCTGAGAATATATCAATTCGGCAATACCCATGCCGGTGCCTTTTTTTGATAATTCATCAGTAAATAGCATATCGGTATAGCCACTTAAAGTATCAGCTCCGAAACTCAATTCGCCCTCTTCTTCTTCTTCATCAAGCATACCTTTTTTCATTTCTTTAAGCATCATATTCAAAAATATAGCTTCAAAGCCACGTGCAGCTTTCTCTAATTCTTTCTTTTCGCTATCAGAAAGATTAGACTTAATTGTACCGCTTGAGTCAGCAAATTTCTCCAGCCCACTCATTTGATTTTTCAAAAGTGAAGAATTTACTTGGGAATTATCTATTGAATATGAATCCATAAAGCACCTATTGAATTATTAGTTCAGCTTGTAAGGCTCCGGATTGCTTCAGAGCTTGAAAAATTGAAATTAAATCTCTTGGAGATACTTTCAGTGCATTTAATGCGTCAACTATATTTTGAACTGTTGCTCCGACCGGAATAGTCAGCGGTGCAACTGCATTTTTTTCTTCTTGAGCTGTTATATTTGCTGTTTGTACCGGTGTTGGAGGTCGGATAGTAAAAGGAGCCGGCTGAGCTACTACTACCTGCCTCTGAATAGTTACTTCCAAATTACCATGCCCAATTACCGACGGCATTACTTCTACATTACCACCCACTACTATAGTGCCGGTTCTTTCGTTTATAACTACCCTTGCAGGTGAATCCTGGATAACTTGTAATACTTCTATATTGGCTATGGACTGCATATTGTCCGAACGGTTATTTGTCGGTAATGCTATTTCGACAGTTCCGGCATCTAATACAGTAGCCTGCCCTAAGGCAGCTCCGTTAATAGCTCCGGCAATATTTCTTGCGGTGGTAAAATCGGGTTCTCTAAGTGATATTTTAATTACTTGGTTATTTATTATATCTCCAAGAGATTCTATATCACGCTCTAAAATTAATCCGGCGGGAACTCTACCGGCAGTAACATAATTTTTGCTAATTCTTGAGCCGAGTGCATCAAAGTCATATCCGCCGACTGAAACCGATCCCTGAGCCATACCGACTATCACACCATCTGAAGTTGATACGGGAGACATTATCAGTACTCCGCCTTGTAGCGAACGGGCATCTCCGATTGATGACACCTGTACATCAACCTTCGAGCCTCTTTTAGAGAACGAAGGTACTGTTGCAGTAATAATAACAGCAGCTACATTTCTGACTTTAGGATTTGTCTGTGGCACAGTCAAGCCAAACCTTTTGAGCATATTAGACACTGACTGGACAGTAAAGGAAGTGTTCTGGTTATCACCTTGATTATTGAGTCCGGTTACTAATCCATATCCTATCACTTGGCTACCGCTTACTCCTTGAACTACCGCTATATCTTTAATCCTTGCCGAATGAGCACTAATTGGCAACAGCATAATTATTGATATTATCAATATTCTATAAATATACTCCATTACCCCGCTTGATTTAGCGAGGCAACTTTTTTTATTTTTAATATTTTTTATTTTAGTTTCCATAATCTAAAACAGAAATCTTATAAATTTTGTAATTAGTCCCGGCTCTTGAGTTTTTGTAACTGAGCCATCGCCTTCTATAATCAATGTTAAATCTAATATATTATAAGAATAAACACTATTATTCGGAGTAATATCAACCGGACGAACATATCCGCGAATAGTAATTGTCTGGCTTTCACCGTTAATTTTAGTTGTTCTTTTACCCTCTATACTCAGATTACCGTTATCATCGACTTCGGTGATTCTCGCACTAAGTTTGGATTTGATTGATTCTCTACGAGTAGTAGAGCCGGAACCACTAAAAGAATTACCGGAGTTTACTCCTACTCCTACATTTTTACTTGTACTCCCACCACTTAGCCCAAGGCTTGCACTAAGGTCAGTAGAACGGCTTTCATCAGTAGTAGCAGAATTATTGGCTTCTGTCTCTTCTACTATTAATATAGTTACCGCATCACCTTCTCTATATGCTTTTACATCAGAAAATAGTGAACGTGAAGTATTCTGATTAAACTGTGCCATCAGGCTTGACAGATTAATTAGTAGCATTCCGATTATCAATATATAAATATGTTTTCTCATAATATCCTCAATAATTTGATTATTACCAAACCATTAGTTATTTAGAATTACCGAACCGTCTTCGGCAACTATGCCCTCGAAAATCTGCGATGCCTTTGAAGTGCCGGCTTCGCTTTTTACTCTAACTCTCTGACCGATTTCCGCTTGCTGTAATGCAGTTCCTTTTAATGTAACACAGACCGAACCGGAAACTGATTTGATAGTTACTCTCTCGCCACGGTCTATCATGCGAGCACTCCGAATCATACGACGAGTCAAAATTGACCCTTTACTTACATTTGAAGCAAGAGATTTTTCTATTACTGAATCCATTGGCAGAATTTCATTATCATCAAAGATAGTAATATCTTTTTTCTCGTAGCTTACATCTTCAATAGAAATAATTTTACCTTTGATTAGGCTATTAGTGGCTACTGGAACCTTAGAATATACTTTTATTTTCAGAGGTATTTCTGCTCTTTTGAGTAATACATCATTTGAATAAAATTCAATACCTACACAGCAATTCCCTCTTAAAGATCTTGAATTACCGGTAAATTTAGCTACTACTTCCGATTGGTCAAATTTATAATCAGGAATTTCTTTGCTTAATATGATTTCTACTTCATTAGCTGCTTGACTGCGTATGTAATTAAATAGAGATTCTTTAAGCCTTGAACCCGAAAAACTCGATTCGGCAAATAAGTTGCTTCCCAGAAAAAGGTTAAACAACATCATGGTCAATATTATTTTATTTTTAAACATCAGATTTTTATCTCATTATTAGTTGTATTACTATTAATCAAGCAATCATGTCATAAGCTATTTATAATAGCTTTAATTAAACCGTTTCTATTTCCAATACTAAAGCATTGGTCGATGTCAAACTATAAATTTTAAATAATGATTAATACTATCATTAAAATCAGTATTATTTAATATCAATATTATTTATTATCAGTTTAATAAAATATAAACTCAAACTACCGCTTCAAATTTACAGCAGTACCAAGTATCGTATCGGCAGTTGTAACTGATTTTGAATTTAATTCATAAGCTCTCTGAGCAGTAATCATATTGACCATCTCGTCAACAATACTTACATTTGAAGCTTCTAAGTGATTCTGTATCAATTCACCGGTGTTATTTGAACCCGGCTCTTCAATAATTGCACTTCCGGAAGCCGGAGTCTCGGCATATAAATTCTCTCCATTATTTCTTAATCCTGCCGGATTAACAAATCTGGCGAGCTCTATCTGCCCCAAAGTTTGCTCTGTAACGCCGTCTTCAAGTATTGCAGTTACAATGCCTTCTCTTGAAATTTGAAGATCAACCGTATCAGCCGAGACATTTATTCCCGGTTCAAGCACATAGCCTTGAGAAGTAACCAACTGTCCGTTTTTATCCATACTAAAAGAACCATCACGGGTATAAGCAACAGAATTATCAGGTTTACGAACCATAAAGAACCCCTCACCATTAATAGCTATGTCAAGGTCATTATCAGTTTGAGTTACATCGCCCTGAGTAAAGATTTTAGTCGTAGCTGTCAGCTCGGTACCGGAACCTATCTGTACTTCATTTAGTGCTTCTACATTCATCCTTTTATTGGCTCCTGCCGGACGCAATGTTTCATATAGTAAATCTTCAAATTCCGGTCTTACTGATTTGTAGCCGGTTGTGTTTACGTTAGCTATATTATTAGATATAATTTCTACATATCTTTGTTGAGCCGTGAGCCCTGTTGCTGCTGTTCTAAGTGTCTTATCCATTATTGGCTCTTTCTGTTATTTTTCTAAATACCCCAAATTAAATCAATTACGAATTTCTCTAAACGCGATTTTCACTTTTGAGAAAGTGTCGGTTTATGAAATTTTCAATTTCTTCTATTTCAAATAAAAATTCTAATTCTTTGAAATCAACCCCGAAATAAATATCGGGGCTATCTTAATCCTAATACAATACAATTTCCTAATATCTGCCAATTCTAATACTTTGGTCTAAAGTACCATCATTAGTTTGAATCACTTTACTGCCCAATTCGAACATACGCTGAAGCTCAATCATTTCAACCATTTCGTCAACTATATTAACATTTGAAGCTTCGAGATAGCCCTGCCTAATAGCAGTAGTTTCCGCACTTCTATATTGTAATTGAGTTTCGGTACCGATTATAAATTCACCGGAAGAAATTTGCTGTAGTGTTTCGAGGTTCGCAACATCAACGACTTGAACATTACCCATGTTTTTTTCATTAACGCTAATTTCGCCATTGACAGAAATGCGAATATTCAGGGCTTTTGACTGCTCTGAACTAAGTTGAGATTTATATATATCTTGAGTTAGCTTTATCGGTTCTTGATTAGTTCCGAGTAGCTTTTTATCGTCTAATGTAGTAATATACCCGTCGGCAGAAACCATAAAAGTTCCTGAACGAGTAAGAGTCTTATTTCCATCTACATCTTCGACCATAAAGAAACCGTTTTGCGAATCTATCGCAATATCAAGCGGATTATCTGTCTGAATATATCCACCTTGAGAATAATCGATATAAGAGCCGACGGGCGGGTCGTTTTGTTCGGCATCGCCCGGCGTATTATAAAAGTTTGCTCTTGCATCAATCAGATTTCTTTCGAAGACAGAGGCTCTTTTAAACCCGGTAGTTGAAGCATTTGCCATATTATTGGCAATTACTTCAAGCCGTGTTTGCTGTGGGAGCATGCCCATAGCTGCCGTGTAGAGTTCCTTTAGCATTTTTGTGACCTCCTGTCATAATTAGAGGCAATATCCTATTGCCTTTCGCTGACTGAATTAACTCTAAAGATTTGAGAAATCATCGAATATAAATACAGTGGCACATCCTGTGCGAGATCTATATTCGACAGCGTTTTTACAAGTCCAGTCTCATTAAGTAAATCCCTCTGTTCTGTCAGGGTTGAGCAGATTCGTTTATTTAAAAAAGCAACGCTTCCTTGCGTTTTATTCAGGGATTCCTTCCCTTGAGAATAAACTTGTTCTATGCTATATTTTTGTCCTATTTTCAATTTCTCTTATCCTTCCGATTTCTATTTATACAATGTTTGTGCCACAAGTTTTATTTGACTGAATCTATTTTCTATATCTTATATAAACAAACTACTTATAAATTCTATTTTTAAATTGCACAATAGAAACCCATTACTGTTGAACAATCTCTTTAGTCTAATATTATACAATCGGTTGATTTTTGGTTGTCTATTATTCTCCATTGTTTAATATGATGCTATTTGGTAATTTGAATTATCTCTACCATTATTTCTATGATGTAATACCAAGTGACATCGGACTTGGGTAAGGGGCTGGGGATTAGGAATATATAAGAGTTATCAAGAGGCTGTCTAAAAGTTGTCATTCTGAACGAAGTGAAGAATCCAGATAAAGCTAACTTATTGGTCCTTCGCTATTATGTGTGGGTAAGCAAATAAAAAAATCTTCCTTACTTCGGCGTTAGCTGCTGAATATTGGTAGAAATGTCATATGTAGCAACTATTCTTCAAATTCCCCTCCAAAAGGAGGGGTGGCATCGCGAAGCGATGACGGGGTGGGTTCTTTCTTGGGGTTGGGGATTGGAATTAGGAGTGTAAGCAACCCCACGCTTCAGCGTGTGGAAAAGGAATATATCTCCGACATCAATTATATACTTTTGTAACAGTCTTATCTTTGTGTAGTAAAGCTATATCCTTTAAAAATATTAAAGCGTATTGAACATATCTCCAAATAAATTACTTATAAAAAAAATATTCAACTCCCTTCTTCGTTTCTATTTCATATAATACTTAATTAATAGAACTATGACTAAAAACGTGCAAATTATTGAGAAAATAGTGAGATTAGCCGAAAATAAATTTCCGGAATCCGAGATTTATCTATATGGTTCGCAAGCTCGCGGTAATCCAAATTTTAATTCTGATTGGGATATATTAGTCTTGCTTGATTTAGTCAATATCCCTTTTGAATTAGAAAACGAAGTGATTGATCATTTCTACGATTTGGAATTAGAAACCGGAGAAATCATATCCCCGATGATTTATTCTAAAAATGATTGGTTCGATAATCGTTCCTTAACTCCTTTGTTTGACAATATCCGAAAAGAAGGATTGAAAATAAAATGAGCACATCCAAAAATATTTTGATAAATTATAGGCTATCAAGAGCGATTGACACTTACGATGATGCTGTAATACTCTCTGAAAAGGATAAATGGAACTCCGTTATTAATAGGTTGTACTATTCACTATATTATGCCGTAACTGCTATTTTACTTAAATATGACATTAATTCTTATACCCATAATGGAACGAAATCGGCATTTTCGGAAAATTTTATTAAAAATGGAATTATTGACAAAGAGTTTGGAAAACTATACTCTCAGCTTTTTACTTGGAGACAAAAAGGAGACTATGATGATTTGTTCGATTTTGATAAAGAGAAAGTATTACCCTATTTTGAACCTGTCAAAAAGTTTATCTCTCTAATTGACGATATTATTAACACAAACTAACAATTCTTGACTATTAATATAATCATTAGTAACTATCTGAATACATATAAGCGGTTGTTCCACTATATTTAGGATTAACATATTTAAATAATATGAAGAGCAAGATTGTTTCAAAACTCGACTTGATTCGTTTTTTGGCAATATAACTTGACGATTAACCGTCAAGTTGATAAGTATTTTTAATTTTTCATTACCCCACGCAGAAGCGTGGGGTAAAATGTTACCGAATCAGACATTTGTAGTTTAGTCTTGAGCCTTGTGTATTAGATATATGTTATTTTATCAATTTTGCAAGAGCCCTTATTTATTATCTGACTACACTAATAGGATAAACTATAGCTTGGCTCCCCTTACTAATAATTAGTTGATATGTACCAGATACAATTCTTGATAAATCAAATACTAGCTCATGCGAGCCAAACGATAGAGATTGATTGTACAATTCGGCAATCTGTCTGCCAGAATTATCAAATAAATACGCACTTACATTACCAACTTCAAAAACGTCCAGAGTAGTTGAAATTTTATTTGATACCGGATTCGGATAGGGATATTCGGCATCTATAGTCAAATCTTCTTCCATTAATCCATCGCGACGCAAAGTCCAGCGAGAGCGAGGATTATTAGCTGAATTATCTTGTAGATATAGAGGACTGATTAGATCATTATATTCAAATACTTTGAAATAAACTAACTGATAACGTGATAATCCGGTAATATTTGCAAAGTTATTAGTGCCATTATACAGCACTCGGGAGCTTGATACAGTAGGAGCTGCCGAGTAATCATTATCATAATCATAAACTACAGCGTCAGTCAATGGCGAAGCAGGAATATTATATTGCTGTCGGGCTAATAATATACAAGCGTCTCCATCACCACGTGTCCAGCTAACAGACATGCTCGTGCGAGTAATATTTGAAAATCGTATGTTTTGTGATTGTAATGAAGGAATAGCTAAACTGCCTGTACCTTGAATACTAAAAGTGTAAGGATTCTCATCCGTATCGTCGTTTGCTATACTGATAGTTGCTAAGCGAGCTCCTTCATCCGAGGGGTCAAAAGTAACTTCAAATGTAATTGAACCGCTTGCGGCTATTGGTGAAGCAGGCTGAACTGTAACAGTAAAGTCAGCTGAATTAGCACCTCCGATTACTACTTTGGGTGTTCCGCTCAAAGTCAAATCTGAAGTGCCGATATTTTCAATTGTAAACGTTCTAATTACTGTAGAAGCATCTTCAAACACAGTAGCTCCAAAATCCGTATAATCATTAATTGATGGACTGTTATCTCCATTTATGATGTCAATACTATTACCTGTAACATTGATTTCTGGAACTGTTCCTATTCCCTGAATATTAAAAGTATAAGGATTTTCATCTATATCGTTATTGGCAATTGAGATTATCGCAGTACGTAAGCCTGCTAACGATGGGTTAAAAGTAATTTGAAATGTTGTCGAACCGGCTATTGCTATAGATGAAATAGGTATTTGCGAAACACTAAAATCGCCTGCAGCTACTCCGCTAATTGTTATGTATGGGCTTGCATCGGTTAAAGTCAAATCAGATGTTCCTATGTTTTGAATAGTAAAAGTACGAATTATAGTTCCGGCGGCGACTGTTTGGCTACCGAAATCCGTATGGTCGGCAGAAGATGGGCTATCGTCGCCATTGACAATATTTGTTGCATTGCCGAGTATATTTATTTCGGGAACTGTTCCCGTGCCTTGTATATCAAAAGTAAACGGATTCTCATCGGTATCATTATTTGCAATTGATAGTGTTGCAGTGCGTAAGCCTGCTTCCGATGGGTCGAATGTAATATTGAATGTAGTAGTACCACTTGCAGCTATTGATGCAGTCGGAATAGCTGTAATATTAAAATCGCCGGCATTAGCTCCAATTATTGTAATAAATGGACTTAAACCTGTCAAAGTTAAATCAGATGTTCCAATGTTTTGAATAGTAAAAGTACGAATTATAGTTCCGGCAGCTACTGTTTGGCTACCAAAATCCGTATGGTCGGCAGAAGATGGATTAGCACTACCATTGCTAATATTAGTAGCATTGCCGAGAATATTAATTTCGGGGACTGTTCCCGTGCCTTGTATATCAAAAGTAAATGGATTCTCATCTGTATCATCATTTGCAATAGAAATTGCTGCAGTTCTCAGTCCTGCTACCGATGGGTCAAATGTAATACCAAAAGTAGTTTGTCCACTTGTGGCTATTGATGCAGTCGGAATAGACGACACACTAAAATCTCCTGCATCGGCTCCGCTAATTGATATATAGGGGCTTGCATCAGTTAAAGATAAAGCAGATGTCCCATCGTTTTTAATAGTAAAAGTACGAATTATAGTCCCGCTGGCGACTGTTTGGTTACCGAAATCAGTATAATCATCAGCAATTGGGCTATTATCACCATTAGCAATAATAATTTCATTTCCGAGTATATTAATTTCCGGAGCAGTTCCGGTGCCTTGTATATTGAAATTATAGGGATTTTCGTTTGCATCATTATTAGCTATAGATATAGTAGCTGAGCGTAATCCTGCTACGGACGGGTCAAAAGTAATACTGAAACTAATTTCACTACTTGCGGCTACTGTTGGCGAAGGAATTGCAGTTACACTGAAATCTGCAGAATTATCACCGCTAATTGATATATACGGGCTTGCATCGGTTAAATTTAAGTCTGATGTTCCGGTATTCTGAATAGTAAAAGTACGAACTATGGTACCACTTGCAACTGTCTGCGAACCAAAGTCAGTATGATTAGTTAATGATGGCGTTGTTGCTCCGTCTGCAATACTAACAGAATTACCGACAAGATTAATTTCTGCATTTGAACCGGTGCCTTGTATAACAAAATTATATGGATTTTCGTCTGCGTCATCATTAGCTATGCTAATTGTTGCCGAACGAGTTCCGATATCAGATGGGTCAAAAGTAATACTAAAAGTAGTTTCACTGCTTGTAAAAATCAATGAAGACGGGATAGTACTAACACTAAAATCAGCAGCATTTGCTCCACCTATAGTGATGTACGGGCTTGCACCGGTTAAAGTTAATAGGTTAGTTCCCGAATTTTGAATAGTAAAAGTACGAACAACGGTACCACTTGCAACTGTCTGCGAACCAAAGTCAGTATGATTAGTTAATGATGGCGTTGTTGCTCCGTCGGCAATATTTACCGCATTACCGACTACATTCATCTCCGGTGTTGTTCCTGTCCCACTTATAGTAAAAGTATAAGTACCCTCATCAGAGTCATCATTGGCTATAGATACTATTGCCGATTTTAACTCTGTTGAAGTAGGTGCAAATCTTACCACAAAAGTGGAACTACTATGTCCAGCAACTGTTGCGGTAGCCGGCTGGGTAATAACAGTAAATTGTGTAGTGGGAGGATTAAATATTACTCTTGGTGTACCGGTCAGATTCAATGCTACGCCACCGGTATTCTCAATTGTAAATGTATGATCTACAGAGCCCCCGTCAGATTTTACATTTCCAAAATCCGTACTGTCATCGGAAGAAGCACTATTATCCCCACTAATAATATTTACTCCGTTGCCTTTCAGATTGATTTCTGCCGGTGGATTTACCCAGACCCCACCCGGAGGCGAAAAACTTGAAATTACTATAGTAGCCGCTCCTCCCATATCATCATCGGTTTTCATTCTAAATTGAATCAAATCACCGGCATTTAATGATACCGGAGTGGTAAAATTACCTTCTCCGGGAGTACTAATTTGAGAACCCAAAACAAAGGAACCGTTAACATATAAACTGAATGATTCAAGTAGAAACTCATCTACACTTGAATAGAGATAATGGTATGACATAACGCCACTTGCAATAGCTGTAATTCTAAATTCTGTTACTATAGTATTGCCACTACCAGCATTACTACTTACCATAGTAATACTTCCTGGTGCACCTGACGTATTAACAGAGCCAGCACCGCCATTTAAGCTGATAGTCCAATTAGCCGGAGCATAAGCCTGGCTAAACCCTCCTTGGGAATATAGAAAATTATGAGACATGATAAATATAATTGCAATTATATTTATAATTTTCAAGAGTTTCATTGTATTTTTCCTTTTTATAAATTATTAAGTTTATTTTATTTTATTATAAACTTTAGACATTTGCATTAGTTTTATTTTCAATCAAGCCGAAAGTCAACCCGTCTTGTTAAAGTATGTTTGTACAGACTTGCTACTATACTAATAATGTTTTTCATATAAGTTTTTCATATAAATATTTATATAAGTATTCAATTGAATAATCATCTGTACTCGGCTATTTCAAAAGTACATTTTTTCTTTTCTATTAAACTCAACCCTTCATCTTTGATACAAGTACTTATATCATTTTCTATCATTAAATTGGACATATTAAATCTCTGTTAACTCAGTAGCTTTATAAAGCTGTGTAAACACTCCAAATCTTCTGCAAATATTCGATATTTTTACGCCCCATCCATTCTAAGCACTTTGAGAAACCATCATTATCAGTAAAACTGTAATCAAGAGTTTATACACTGCCTCTAAAGCCATGGTATGATGGCAATTGTATCATCCAAATAGAAAATGATATAAAAACCTTTTATTTTTTAAATCTGTTAAATATAGCCTGATAGTGAATTGCAGTAGCAGTACTGCTCTGAACCGGAACAATAAACAGCTCGAAATCACCAATTAGTTCGTGATAAAATCGGTAAATACTTTGATGCAATATAAAATTTGGTGGTCCGTAAAAAATCAAAGAAAATGATTCAATTGCGTCATTACTTTTATCATCGACTCTGATTAGTTCAAGTTCTAATATTTCGTTTTCTTCAAAAATAATTTTAAATTTATTACCTATTAACGGTTGAAAAGTATCACAATTAAGTTCTGCCATATTAACTCCATTATTATTTACTAAATTAATATTTTAATGATTCTAAAATAAATATTCGCTTATTCAACTCAATGCTTCACTCTTTCTATTGAGGTTGTCTAAAATTAATAGTATTGCCAATTCGTCATTCTGAATGTAACGAAGAATCCAGAATTATCAACATTTAGCTTTATCTGGATTCTTCACTTCGTTCAGAATGACAACTTTTCAGACAGCCTCTTGATAGTTACATGTTCTTTGCATTCTATTCCCCACGCTAAAGCGTGGGGTTGATAATTATTTATTTTTTGCATTCTATTCCCCACGCTAATGCGTGGGGTTGATGTCTGGTATTTATATAAATATCAAATTGAAATAATTATTGACGAACAGGAAATATTCCGCCTTCGATTGCAATGCAAAATGACAATGTCATGTTCGGCTGCATATTATCGTGAGCGACAGAACTACCTGAAGCTGACATAGCATTCTGATTCAAAGAGCCTAAGCTTTCAACTGTGTTGGTATAATTCTTAATATTCTTATTTTCTCCACCAACAGTATAACTTGGTATTGCCAAGAAGTTGTTTTGAGGAGTTCCTATATTACCTGTAGAACCAACATTGAATGTATGGCTATGAGATGGCATTTCGCTTATTGTAAGGGTGTGAGTGGTCTCTCCACCGGTACTGGCAATATTTTTAGGGGTTATACCTGCTCCTTGCCCAAAACCAATCGGTACTCTACCTCTTAAATCAGGCAGATTAAAATAGGTATTCCCATCGCCACCGTACTTAAAACCAATTAAATTAAATAAAGCAGAATACTGCTGAATCGGCATATGTTGCCCTTGGCACAATGCCCATCCCATTGGAGCATATTGGCAACAAATTATTCTTAACTCACCTACAAACGGGTCCATTTAAATTCTCCTTTTCTATGATCTTTCTGGAAAAATTCCTTGCAAAGCAATACAAAAATTTACTACTGTTGATGGTTGAATATTGTCATGTGGTGTTGAAAGTCCGGTATTGCCAATTGTTCCATTATTCATAATTTTATTGTTAGTTGAAGTGGTATAGCTTAAAAAATGCGGGCTAAATGATGTATCATCAGGTGGAATAGCTACATAATTATTAGTTGGTCTGACTTGGTCGGCTGTTTTCCCCATTACATTAATATCATGCTTGTGTACTGGCAAATGAGTAACTCCTAAAGTTACATTTTCTGTACCAGTCTTAGTTCCAGCCGGGAAATTAGTAATACAAACGGGAATTCTGCCTTTTAAATCTGGCAAATTAAAATTTTTACTTCCATCGCTACCGAATTGATTACCAATTAAAGCATATAAGGCTTGATTTTGTTGGATACTCATTTGTTGTCCATCGCATTGTGCCCAACCTTTAGGTGGAAAATTGAAGGACAATATTCTAATTTCGCTTACAAATGGCTCTGCCATAATTTTTCTCCTTTTTTATTGTTGTGTCGGGTAAATTCCATTTAAACAAATTATATAATTAATAGCTAAGTATGGCATCATATTATTATGCATCGCTTGCTGGGTATTTGCACCGGTCGCATTTACAGTCTGATTATTTAAACTGCTTAAAGTTGGGGTTGGATTTGTGTAATAACCTGAATAAATCGCCATTGCCGGAAAATTTCCAACAGGTGAATTATTTGTTGCATTTGCATCTGAACAAGCTATAGTATGCTGATGCGTTGCCATATTGTCTTTAGTTAGTTCTGCATTTTCAGTTCCGATTTTTTGTCCTGTTTTTCTCTCGGAAAGTCCTACTCCCGTACCTTTGTGCATTGGTACTCTACCCACTAAATCCGGCAATGCGAAATTATCAATTCCATTACCCCCATAAGTTGTGCCTAATAAGCTATATAACGCATCATTAGTAGCAATTTGAAGTAATGCACCATTGCATATTGCCCAACCGACGGGCGGGAAATCAAATGCCACTGGTCTTATTTCACCTAAAAAAGGATCCATATTATTCTCCTAATAAATTATTTTTAAAACTTTTAGAAAATCATTGATAGTGAATTTAATTTTTCATGTTTAAATTATAGTAACAACAGTTCATTTGTTTCCTTAATTTCTTGATTGTAACAATATAAGCTATATGATAATTTTTACTATTGGATTAATACAAGAGTTCAATACATCTTGTATTGATAAATATCTCATACTTAGATGTTCAATCAGCTGAATGCTCGGATACTCATTTTCAAATAAACAGTATCCTAAATCTTTTTAATACTTATTATAATTCTCATTATTTAAATTAACCATAAAACTCCTAATTAATTTCTAATCGGTTCACGTTTCATATAATAATATATACCAATTTCTTTTATTTTTTTAAAGCCTAATTTTTCATACCATTGTAAAGCAGGGTTATTGAATTCGACATGAAGTGATAGTTGGATATTGCTTTGCTCGGATTCATTAATCAATTCTGTTAAAAAGTAATTGCCAATTCCTTTGTGCCTGAATTCAGGCAATATAGAAATGTCTATAATTCTAATATCGTCAACAGTACGGTTGATATATAATCTTCCGGCTGGTTTATTATCATACATTATTATGTCAAGACTTGCATTTTTGTAATTTTGCTCGTATTGTGTGTGTTGCAAATTGAACTGCATGAGTAAAAATTCGTTTATTTGCTTATTGTCCCAACCCGTAACTATCATTTCTTCTGTTCTGGTTGATGCAAAAATAGTAAACAATAGCTCCATATCTTTATGTTCGATTGTGCGTAAAGTTATATTTGCCATCTCAATTCCCGATAATGTTAGATATTATGTTAATATTTCAATATATTATTTAAATAAAAGTACTTTTAATATGTTATTTTTTAAATAAACATTTTACTTTATATTTATTTTACTTTTTTTGAATATATTTTATTCTATTTAATTAAATGTCAATGTTTTTCGTGAAAATATTGTATTATGACCTAACCTACTATTAAAAATAAAACTGAATAATACATTATTTTGTATAGTGTGATAATATAAGTAAAATATCGTTTTTCATTTTTCAATTCATTTGTACATACAATAATAATAAAAAAATACTAAATAACAAAGAAAAAAATATCTCGACATTGTATAAATATTGAAATTTTGAAATTTTATTTTTTTATTTTAGTTGTTCAATCGAAAACCGTGTATTTATCAGTGTCTTTAGTTGATATAAATACATTTAGCAGTAATAATTTATTACCTATTTACTAATAATATTTCGCTATCCCTACGCTACAGCGTGGGATTGATAAAAATGGGGTAGTCAATTACTCTATCAATATAAATTATATCAATTTGCTTTATAATTAGTCTAAGTCTGTTGCAAAACTGTATAATTTTCAATTTCCATTTATTCAAATCTACGGTTAATCGTAGGTTTGATAATCACTTAGAAGTTTGATAAACTTTGAAATATTAGCAGTAAATAAATATTTTGGACTTTTGCAATAGCCTTAGTCTTTCTTGTTTTTAACTTCTGGTTTTACCAATTTAATATAGCGAAAAACAATATTTTTTAATAGTAATTGATATTAATTCAAGCCTGGGCTAAAAGTTAAATTTGGATAAAGCACTTTTGTGATTCTGAAAAATAGCGATATTGGTTTAGGTTTCTCATTATAATAATCATAGAAATTGTAGAAAATAATTACTGTATAGCCGTTAGTTTTACTACGCATCATAGTCGAAGTGTAGCCGGGCAGAGTTCCGCTATGCCCCCAGATATCATTGCCATAAGTTTCTATTCCCATAGCATATTTATATTCGGTGGTTTCAAAATCCGGCGATTTAAATCTCGACTGTTGATATTGCTCGTTTAGCAAATCACCATCAATCAGATATGTAATCCAATCTTTTAAATCGAAAATATCGCTGGCTATTGCTCCGGCACTCCATGCCCAAGACATATCTATAATCTCGGAGAAATCACTATCAAATACATTAGGGTCACTGAAATTAATATAACCATGAATTGCATTTGCTGGCAAAAGATTCCCTTTGAGGAAGCTCGTTTTAGTAAGTCCCAGTGGCTTAAAATAATGCTCATCAAGCACTTGGTCTATGGGTTTATTTCTCAGCTTTTCAATTATTAAACCGAGAAAAAATGAATTTATACTACTGTAATGATAATTAGTACCGGGCGTAAATAGTAAGCTAACCTTTGCTGTAGTCTGAATCATTTCTTCAGGTGTCCATACTTTTAAGGGATTAGAAAAGAAAGCTGCAGTAAGTTCATTAGATTCCATATAGTCAATAATCCCGCTACTCATATTGCAGAGCATTTCTAAAGTCATTTTATCGGAATTGGGATAGTCCGGGAAGTATTTGCTTAATCTGTCACTTAGGCGAAGTTTCTCCTCTTGGGCAAGTAATAATATTTCCTGAATAACAAATGATTTAGTATTACTGGCAATTTTAAAAATCATATCTGGACTCATCGGTACAGATTCAGAAATATTTGCTAATCCTATACCTTTAACATAAGTAAAATTTTTATCTGGGTCCCATACTCCGACTATCATACCGGGCTGCCCTGTTGCATTAATTATGGAATCGCAGATTTTATCAATTTTTTCCGTATAACTTAGTTCATCGACTACTGATTGAGAGTCAGAACAGGAATTCAGCAATTGACTTACTAAAATTAAGATTATTAATATATATTTTGAGTAGTATTTCACTTTGTTTCCTTTATTGATTTGCCTTAATATCATCTTTGAATACTTGGCCTTTCCAACTTATATTGCGTTTTAACAAGAAAAATGGGGCAATCAATTCTATAGACATCATAAAGAAAATTGCGGGCACCAAATATATTAGCAAGTCAGTTCTTTTTAAACGAAACATTACTGGAATACTCAATACCGAATCTAATATTATCCTTGAGCCAAGAATAATTCCAAACCAGCAATAATCTCCTACTATAACAGATAGAACTAAGCCTATCCACATAGGAACAAATGATAATACATAGAAAAATGCTTTCCAGCCCAATGCCATAGCTCCTACTGCCCATCTGTGGTGCTGGCTTAGGTATTCTTTAAAATTTCGATTAGGTAAAGTAGTAATTGATGAATCGACATTAGACAAATGCCTTACGTGCCATCCGCTATTATAAGTAGCATGTAATAATGCGAGGTCTTCGGTAATTGAAAACTTGATATTTTCATATCCACCCAATTCGTCAAATGATTTTCTGGAGACAGACATATTATTACCATAGCAGCTGAGAGGAATCTTAAGACCGATACCCCCGATTGCCATAGTATGCATATATAACCATTCAACTGCTTGAATTTTGGAAAATAGAGTATCGCCGTTAGTATTTGTATAGGCTGCGGTCAAGCCAAGCTTTTTGTCTTTATAGCATCTGGCATGAGTAATTAACCAGTTTTGGCTGACAGTGCAGTCGGCATCTGTCATGATGAAAATTTCGCCGAATGAATTATTAATAGCTAATTGTAATGCTCCGGGCTTGCCCTGTAGGTTTCTTAATGCCTTACTGGAATCATTATGAATTACTTTTAAGTTCGGTATAGTTTTACAGAGTTCATCTAATAAAGCTCCGGTGTCGTCAATCGAACGGTCATTAATTGCTATAATCTCGTATTTATCAATAGGATAATTATTTTTTGAAATTGATAATATGCACTGCTCTATCTTTGACTCTTCATTTCTTGCAGGAATTATTACAGAAACAAAAGGCAATTCTTCGATTCTTAATTCAGGGATAGCTTTTCTTGACTCAATAAACGAACCGATTAAGAATAAGATTATCCTAAGTGTAAAAATACAAATTGACAGAACAAATACAATTTCAATCATAATATATAAAATTTCAATAATACAAAGAAGCAAATTTACGAATATTCGCATTAATAATTATTATAAAATATCATTTTCTCAAAAATTTCGCCGTATTATGTAGTCGTATTATGTAGTATTAAATTCCGAACTTTTTACTAACATTGACCCACAATTTAAATATTTTCCTAAATTAATTCGTACATATCATTTCTCGCCGTCCCAGCCTCTAAATCCAGAAGGATATGGTTTAATACTATTTCAAATAAGATATAATATTAAAAGCTTAAAGAATCAAAGCTTAGCTACAGACGTTTAATTTATATTCGGAGGATTTATAGCACATAATAATTCCAATTACACAACTCAAGAGTATTTACAAATTTGATTCTAATATTTATCATTAAACATTTCAGGGAAAAGGGCTCTCTCTATCATGTCGCACCAAATATGTCCGGTCATAATATGAGATTCCTGAACTCGAGCAGTTACCTTACTCGGTATCAAAACAGATGCCGTACATTCATTTAATATTGTTCCTCCGCTTCCTCCGAGCAGACCTATAGTTTTAATTCCCATTGATTGAGCCTGTTTCACCGCATTGAGTACATTCGGTGAATTTCCGGAAGTAGTAATCCCGACTAATACATCGTTTTCACGGGCGTAGGCTTCTACTTCACGTGCAAAGATATTATCATAACCTATATCATTAGCTCCGGCAGTCATGATTGATGGGTCAACTGTTAATGCAATTGCCGGAATCGCTTTGCGATTTACGGATCCTCGATAGCGAATTACAAGCTCCGCTGCTAAATGTTGAGCATCTGCTGCACTGCCGCCATTGCCACAGAATAGAATTTTCCCGCCTCTACGGATAGCGTCTATAAGTATTTGACTTGTTTGCTCAATCGAATCTAAGCACTGCTCAATGACTAACTTTTTAACTTCAATGCTTTCATTTATAGTGTCAACTATCAGCTCTCTTTTGCTATTCATTTTATTCCTTAATTTATTTTTACTTAACTAATTTCTTTTCTACAAATACTTTTTTCTTATCTACAAATACTTTTTTCTTATCTACAAATACTTTTTTCTTATCTACAAATATATAAAATAATATTGAAATAAATTGATAAGATAATTTGTTGCTAATCATTTTTTGAAGATAAAATTATAATTATATGTCAAAATTCTGAACCATTTTACTTATTTTAGTGTCTTTATTAGAGTATTATAAATTATTTAAATATGACAATGAGATATATAGTAATTTTCTTTTTAGCTGTTAATATATGTGTCGCAACTCCTGAATTCAGCATCTGGAGTGGCAATAAATGTTCGACTTGCCATTTTGCCGAGCAGGGCGGTGGGGCTCGTAATAATTTCGGTTGGAATTTTGCTCGCGATGCGTCTTATTTTACGGTAAGCGAACTGCCTTTTTTACAATCCTTATCGACAAATGAGTTATATGATACATTACTTAGCTATGGTATGGATTTTCGAATGCAAACTATCCGCTCTCATAAAACAGAGAATGCGGTTAGAAGATATTTTCCGATGCAGGCTTCGGCATATTTAGCTATTCAGCCAACTGATTTCTTGACATTGGACGGACAGTATAATTTCGGACCAAAAATATTCCAAGGGCAGCAGATGTGGCAGGCTTCGGCTATTATCAAATTCAATGAAGCTTTACCCTATTTAAGAGTTGGATATTTCCAATCCGGTATGGGGCTAAAAGATTGCGATATGACTGATTTAGACAGGCGAATAGCTGTCTCGGACGGAACAGAGAGCTTGATAGCTCCGGATTATGCCGAATTAGGTGGCGAAATAGTCTATTCATCGCTTGAATGGCTAACCGCTCAAATAGGTATTTTCGACGCAAGTAGTTTAAGAGAAGTTAGTTCTCTCGGCGATTTTAAAAATGCAAAATCAATTGTTTCAAGAGTAGTTTTCTATCCTACATTTTTAGATGGCATTTTCCCTGAGATTTTTATTGGTGGATCGAATTTATATAATCACCATACTGCAGTCAAAGATAGTGAAAATCTAAATTATGATTATCTCTATAGCACTTTGTTTATGGGTATTTCTCCGCTTGAAGACTGGCTCTTACAGCTTAAATACACACGTTCTGAAAAGTCATATTCGAGAATTTCCAATTCGTACATCGCTATATTATCGTATATAGTCGCCCCCGGTATTATGATCAATTTTAAAAGCCAGTACGGGCAATCCGATTTATACTATAACTACAAAAAAGAAGATTACCTCCTAAATACTGATGTATTGCAATTTACTCTAAATGCCAAAGTATTTTTAACTCCATTTATGGAGATGATACCTGAATATCGCTATATGAAAACAAGAGAATACGAATCAACCAGATGGTCTTTTCAGATACATTTGTATTATTAATATGGCTTTTGCTTTTTGTGCCGGTAGTCAGTTGGCTGGTGGCTGAAGTTATAAAGTTGAAAGTTTTAAAGTTGGAATTAGGAATTAGAAAATTCAGGTAAAATCAATTCTTTTCTTCCAACATCGTTAGCTGTTGAACATCGGTAAAAAAAGCCATGTAGCAACTATTCTTCAAATTCCCCTCCAAAAGGAGGGGTGGCATCGCGAAGCGATGACGGGGTGGGTTCTTTCTTCGGAATTGGGAAGTAGGAAATAGGAATTGGATAGTGGCGTTTGGAAAATCAATTCTCCTCTTCCAACAGCATTAGCTGTTGAATATTGGTAGCATGAAAGTTATAAAGTTGGAAGTAGGAATTTGCACGTCTCCGCACTACGCTCTGCGTAGTGCGGCTGGTGGCTGAAAAAATCTTTCAACCTCACCCAAACCCTCCCCGAGGGGAGGGCTTAAAGATTATGTATTGATGAAAAATGCAACTGTTTAACAGCTATTTCTTAAAATTCACATCCAATTGAGAGGTGGCATCGCGAAGCGATGACGGGGTGGGTTCTTTATTCGGAATTGAGAAGTAGGAAATAGGAATTGGATAGTGGCGTTTGGAAAATCAATTCTCTTCTTCCAACAGCATTAGCTGTTGAATATTGGTAGCATGAAAGTTATAAAGTAGGAAGTAGGAATTTGCACGTCTCTGCACTACGCTCTGCGTAGTGCGGCTGGTGGCTGAAAAAATCTTTCAACCTCACCCAAACCCTCCCCAAGGGGAGGGCTTGAAGATCATGTATGGATTTTTCTTCCAACATCGTTAGATGTTGAATATTGGTAGAATAAAAGTGGGATTCCCTTTCGCCTCCTTACTATGCTCTGCGTAGTAAGGCTGGTGGCTGAAAGTCTTTCAACCCCACCCAAACCCTCCCCAAGGGGAGGGCTTGAAGATCATGTATGGATTTTTCTTCCAACATCGTTAGATGTTGAACATCGGTAAAAAAAGCCATGTAGCAACTATTCTTCAAATTCCCCTCCAAAAGGAGGGGTGGCATCGCGAAGCGATGACGGGGTGGGTTCTTTCTTCGGAATTGGGAAGTAGGAAATAGGAATTGGATAGTGGCATTTGGAAAATCGATTCTTTTCTTCCAACAGCATTAGCTGTTGAATATTGGTAGAAGAAAGTGGGAAGTGGAAACATACTCCCATAGATACGACATATCTAATTCCCTATTACTCAACACTAACCCCTAACATCAAACCCCTAACCCCCTATTCCCACCCTAACAACCCATTTAAAACTGTGAAGAACCAAATAAAATATCTATGTAATTCGACTAATTATCTTTATTTTTGTAAGCTTTAAAAATTATATACTGAATAAAATGAGTAATATTGATAACAAAAAATATATAGATTTAAATAACAATTATCAGAAAACTACTTTAGACAACGGCTTAAGAATTATCAGTGAAGAAATTCCGAATGCTAAATCCTTTGCTTTCGGAGTCTGCCTCTATGTCGGGTCAAGAGATGACTTTGACACAAAAGAGGGGATAGCTCATTTTGTCGAGCACTCTGTATTCAGAAGAATTAAAGGTAAGACCTCTAAAGTAATTTCTGCTGAATTCGAATCACTTGGTGCTTATACTAACGCATTTACTACAAAAGAAGTAATCTGTTTCTATGTACGTGCTTTAAATGAAAATTTCCGTAAAATTTTAAATCTAATTTATAATATTACTATCAATCCGATTTTTATCAAAAAAGATGTTGATAAAGAACGTGATATAATTATCGAAGAGATTAATTCGTATTATGACGATCCGGAAGAGCTAATCATGGACTTTGCTGACTCTGCACTTTTCGATGGGCATAGCTTGGCTCATCCTATTATTGGTACCGAAGACAGCGTAGTTAACATAAATGAAGATGATATAGCTAAATTCCATAATACATTTTTTACTCCCGGAAATATAATTATATCATGTGCCGGAAGCATTCCACATAAGGAATTAGTTAATGCTGTAAAAAATAATTTTGGCAAAATGCAACCCAAAGAAATTGTACGCGTGAAGTCTATCCCGACAGTAAATATTACTTCCGATATGTCTTACAAAAAAGATTATGCTCAGAACCATTTACTTTACTGCACTCAAATCGAAGGCTATAACAGCCCTGAACGCTTCACTATGACTGCCCTGAACTTCATACTCGGCGAGGGAATGAGCTCCAGACTTAACGTTTCATTAAGAGAAAGGCATGGCTTAGTCTATACGGTATATTCAAATTTACACTTTTTCGAAGACAGTGGTGTATTAAGTATCTATGCCGGTACTGAAAAACGCAACAGTAAAAAAATAAGGTCATTGATTGATTTAGAGCTCAATAAGCTGATTAAATCAGGTATTTCAGAAAAAGAACTACGCCGAGCCAAAGAGCAATTGAAGGCAAGCACTATTATGGCTCTCGAAAGCCTATCATCAAGAATGCAAAACTTAGCTAAAAGTGAATTTCTAATTGGTAAATATGAAAGCACATCTTTGTTAATAAATCAAATTGAAAATATTACACTAAATGATTTAATGGTCTGTGTTAATAAATACTTAGATGCGTCTAACTGGAGCAAGATATTATTTAACAAGGATTAGCAAATAATAATATCAAACTTTTCTTTTTTAGTTTAATTAATTTTTATATCTTGAATTTCTCAAACATGCAATTTTAAATATTTTGTATATTTTGGGTTAGACGGGAATTCGGATATGGAAATTTAATTTATCGTATTTAGATTATTGTTTTAGCTTTTAGTGTGGGACAGTTGCAAAAGTATCTGATTACTGACCAACAACTAATTTAATTTTACTAATTTCGTCGTTAGATACAAATAATTTATATAAATTTTTTAAGGGTTGTGTATATGTTTAATACTAAATACAGTTTAAGAGTTTTTTTTATAACTGCTTTAGCATTGATTTGTCTGAGTCTTAATGCTTATTCAGCGTCAGACCGCCATTTTAAATTGTCTGCAAAACCGTCTGAGTTATCAGTCAAATCCGGAGAAAAATTCTGGGTAAAGGTAACTATGAAATTTGATAAAGGGTGGCATTCCTACTCTACAAAGCGAATTACCGGTCCTGACGGGATTGGTCCAGAGCCGACTAATTTCAAATTTGAACCCAAGTCCGCTATCCAAATCGACGGTAAATTAATCACTCCCAAAGTCAAAAAAATATATGACGAAGGATTTGAAACTAATATCGAATTATTAGAGGGTAGTGCCGAATTTGAAATACCGGTAAAAGCAAAAAAAGATATTGACTTTACAAAAGAAAAAATCAATGTGGTTGCTATTGTTCAGCAGTGCGATGAGACCAGCTGCCTGCCGACAACCGAATTTAAAGCAATAATAGCAAAAGACATATATAAGCCTACTCAAGCCCTTGCCCAAGTAGAAAGTTCTGCTGAGCTGAAAGCTGATACTACTGTGAAAGCTGAGGTTACTGCTACCGAACAAATAAAAACAAACACGGAAGTAAAACCTGCTGCCGACAAAACCGAGCAAACAGAAAAGCCTGATATATGGACTACATTGATTTTATCAATGCTCGCCGGATTTGGTGCATTTATTACTCCATGTGTATTCCCTATGGTACCGATTACAGTATCATTTTTCACAAAAAGAAATGAACAAGCCAAGGGCAAAGGTTTACGTGATGCCACTATTTATGCACTCGGTATTATAATTACTTTTACCGCAGTTGGAGTTCTTTTTTCAATGGCAATGGGTCCGGGCGGGGCTCAAGAATTGACAGGTAGTCCATGGTTTAATTTAGCAATTGTAGCAATATTCTTATTATTCGGATTTAGTTTATTCGGAGCTTACGAATTGCAAATGCCAACCTCATGGACCAATAAATTAAATGCTAAAAGTATGAATTCTACAGGTGTTTCAAGCGTAATATTAATGTCTATTACATTCGCATTGACTTCATTCTCATGTACCGGTCCACTAATCGGAGCCGCATTAGTTAGTGCTTCAAATGGAGATTGGTTTTTCCCGATGGTTAGTATGCTCGGATTTTCGACTACTCTTGCTGCACCGTTCTTTTTATTGGCATTATTCCCGTCAGCTCTTAATTCACTACCGAGAGCCGGCGGATGGATGAATAATGTGAAAGTAGTTTTGGGATTTATCGTACTGGCTATCACACTTAAATATTTAAATAATGCTCTAATAGTTTGGAATGCAGAAATCCCAAGAGAATTATTCATTAGCTTATGGATAGGTATCTCATTATTACTTACTCTATATACTTTGGGAGTATTCAAAACTTCGCACGATGCACCGGTTGACAGAGTCGGTACTTTAAGATTGATGTTTGCATTATTATTTGCCGGACTTACTTTTTATCTAATTTCAGGTTTTGCCGGCAAGCAATTAGGTTTCTTAGAATCATTTCTACCAATGCCGAGCGAAACCGAATTAGTTGTTTCTTCTGTACCGGGAGCTACAACTGCCACTGCTAAAGCAGAATGGATGCCATCGTATAAAGATGCAATAGAAGATGCAATTAAAAACAAGCGAATGCTTCTCGTTGATTTTACCGGCAAAACTTGCACAAATTGTAAGGTAATGAAAAAGAAATTATATCCTAATGCGAAAATTCAAGAATTATTCGGTAAATATTCAAGAGCAGAGCTTTATACCGATGAACAAATCAATAAAGAAATTCAATTGAGATTATTCAATAGTGTAGCTCTGCCATTGTATGCTATAATTGACCCAAATGGTGAGAAAATCATAGCTATAATCGAATTTACTCAAGATGCCGATGAGTTTATCGCATTTTTGAATAAAGGAATTAAGTAGTAATTTTATAATTAATTATTTAATATAAATTATATATTTAAATATCCACCCTGAGAGTGGATATAAAAAGCGATAGAGACCATTGATTAGTCTCAATTTATAATAAAAAATCCTTCTTAATGTCCCCTAATTTAGATCGGGAGCTAAGAAGGATTTATATTTTTCGAGAGAATAAATTAATCAAACTTGAAGCTGACACCGACCGCAAAGTTTCTCGGTAGTCCGGGCTCTAAATACATAGCCTGCTTTGATGTTTCATCAATCGAAGGATTGATAAACGATGAAGCGGCATAATTGACATCGCTTATATTATTAATCTGAACATAAGCTCTGAAGCCTAAATAGTCTGTAAGCTTCAAATATTCATTCATTCCGAATGACAAATTAAATATTCCGTAAGAAGGAACTTCATACAAATTAGCATCATCAGAGAAATACTTGCTAACGCCCTGCATATTGATTTCTGCAAATAGTCCATAGAAATCTTGGGGAGCATATTTAAGAGATACATTATAATAAAATTCGGGAATACCGGCAATTTTATTATCGGTATAATCGGCATTAAATCCTGCATAAAGAGTATCAATTTTATAATTCGTATATTTCCCACTCATATAAGTAAGAGCTGTATTGAAAGACAAACAGTCTAAGAATTTAGTTTCTAATGCAAGCTCTACGCCGATTCTTTCGGTTTTCCCGACAGACATAAAATACGCTCCTTCGCTATAAGGCACTAATTCATTTTTAACGCCAATATAGTAAAGTGCAGCATCATAACTGATATAATTAAAAAAGCCATCGTCAAATTTGATTAATTGCTTTGTGCCCAGCTCGTAAGTAGTAGAAATAATCGGGTCTAAAAGCATATTCATTTGTAGATGCTGAACAGTATCTTGAATATTATTAGGATTTGTTTCATTGCCTGCCGGTACTTCAACTCCACCGCCCATACTTAGATATAGACTATGTTCAGGAGCAATTCTAAATGAAATTGCAGCTTTGGGTGTTAGCTTGTCAAAAGATTTTTTCTCTAAGGGAAGTCTTGGATTATTGTCAATATTATAGAAATTTTCAGCAAAATATGTAATCTTATCCCATCTGGCACCTACAAGAAAGCTCCAGCTTTCGCCAAGAAGTATTTCGTCTTGAAAATATGCACCCAGGCTGTTAGCTCCTTCAGATTTACTTTCTTTTAAGCTTCCTCTGCCACCATTTACTAATTTATAGAATGAAATGGCTCCGTCCTGATATGCTTCGTCAAAACCAAAAAGAGCAATATTTTTTATTTCATCGCCTATCATTAAAGAATTTTTATAGCTGATGTTTGTTCCAATATGATAACGAGTAAAATCTCTGAAAGTATTTCTCTCTGACCTCTGCAAAAATTTCGGATTAGCATAGACCATTGCAAAAAGTGAATTGTCGGCATCAAAATTATGGTCAAGAGCAAGACCGATTCTGAGAGTACGGTTATGCCTTCTCTCTCGTCTCTTTAGATAAGTAGCGTTTGCCATTTCAGGAGAATTGTCTAACTGCTCTTCTGTTAAAGGTCCGGGAATACCAAACTGATTATCAGCACCGGTAATTACGGAGTTCAGGATTGTATTAGCACCTAATAAACTACGAAAACGGAAGTTAGCCGTATATTTTTCGCCTGCTGAATTCTGTCTGTAACCATCGAACTTTGTTGCCGAAAAATTTGCACTCATAGCACCATTTTCAAAGGGATTGTAAGCTGATACTGCATATTTCTGAAAACCATAGCTTCCGCCAAGAGCGTTAAGTTTTACAAATGGTTGTTGCGTTAGCGGCATAGTATTGATTGAAATCACACCACCGGCGGCGTTCCCCCAAATAGCTGAAGCATTGGAGCGAATAACTTCCATATTATCAACGAATGCCATATCAATATTGTCGAATGATGTTCTGCCGTCCGGTTCAGTCTCCGGTATTCCGTCAAGTATTACTTTTATACCGCGAGTAGTACCGGAATTAGAACGGTCGCCCGCTCCGCGAGACCCGAATCCACGAATAGTAATTCTCATATCCGGCGTACCGCTACGCATTTGAGCCATTACTCCTGGAACGCCATTTAGTACATTATCAAAGCCGTTGCCGATACTATTTTGAATTTCAACATTAGAAATCGGAGTAATTGCCATTGGTACTTCATAAATCTGCTCAGGATAACGCAGAGCAGTAACTACTACTTCTTTTGATGTAGCACTGATAGTATCCTGCTTTTTCTTTTTGTCAAGTGCCGTTGCACTAATCGAATTCAAAGCAAAAATGCCTATAATAAGCATATATATTATTTTTTTCATCTCAGTATTTCCATATTTTAAATATTATTATTTAATACGAAAATCCCTGTATTTTCCTAATTATATAGAGGTGAATGTTTTTCACTTACTCCTGCTTAAATATAATTAGGAAAGAGGATTTTCCATAATTGTGAATTAATATCATATTCATCATGAAATATGACAATATATCAAATCTTGCAGTCCACTCGGCTAAAGAGCCTGTGTAAAAACTAAAACTTTGCAAAAGTCAATAATTGCTAAAAATTACTAATTCTATTTGTTTAAATGCTTGTAATCTAATACTAATGCAGAGATTCAAACTCAGCTTTTGCACAGAGTACAAACTCGATTTATGAATACACAATAAAATTAAGTAATATATGAATTAGCAAATAAACGAAAAAAAATATTATGCAAATAGTTCCGGTGGCGGTGATGCAATTTGAGGATGAAAAGAATTGTAATTATCGGATTCAATATCAAACAAAAATAATGAAAATGAAATATAATTTACATTGTAATCCGTAATTATATAATAATCCAAGTTTAAAATATTGATTTTTCTTTTGATTGGAGAAGAGTTTTTATCATCTTTGCAGTATTTTACAAAATTGTTAATCAATGCAGTTTCATCTTTGTCGTGAATACAAACAAATTTAATACTGTCTTTAGATTCAAATTTTCGAACAATATCGTACATTTCTCCTAAGTACTTGAATTCTTTACTATGAATATATTTAAAACCGTTTTCGCTGTTTAGTTTATTTTTAGCGATAACTAAGGTTTTAAGTTCAGCGTCGGGCGTATTTTTAAGTAATGCTCTTTTTATTTCTTTTTTAATGAAATGCTCTTGAATACTAAAAATAAAAATATGCCCGACGCTAATAGTTAAAATTGTAAATATCAATATTATATTAAGAAATATTTTCAATTACTTAGCGAGCCTTAACCATTTAATTAAATCTTTAATTGAAGGCTTTTTACCATACATCAAAATTCCGGTTCGGTAAATCTTTGCAGATGCCCAGATGCACCCTAAAAATGTCAAAATACAAGCTACTATTGAGAATATCACCTGCCATAACGGTAATTGCCCGTCAGTAACCACAATCCTTGCCAGCATAAGCATAGGCGAGAAGAATGGAATCAATGATAATACAGTAGCCATAGTCCCATTAGGATTAGAGATAACTGCCGTCATAAAGAGGAACGGTATAATTATCAGCATTGAAATAGGAGTCTGCAATTGTGCCGCATCTTGCTCTTGGTCAACAGCTGAACCAACTGCCGCAAATAGTGTCGAATAAATAAAATACCCCGCAAGGAAGAAGAATATGATTGCGAATATCACCCATATTGAAATTGCTTGGATTTGAAATCCACCGGGCAAATTCGGCATACCGTTAACAGTGCCTACTTGCGACATCATAGCATCTTGAGGGCTGAACATCTGAATAATTGGTCCGCTGAAAGCGAAGATACCTGCACTCATTAATATCCAGAATGTCATTTGGGTCAAACCTACTAATCCAATACCAACTACTTTACCGAACATTATTTCAAATGGCTTAGCAGATGAAGCTAATACCTCGATAATTCTGTTTGCTTTCTCTTCGATTACTCCACGCATCACCATAGAGCCATACATTAACATCATCATATATATGAAAAATCCGACTATATAGCCGACTATAGCATAAAACTCAGAGCCACCGCTTTCAATTTTTCCGCCTACTTCTTTTGAAATTGTCATTTCATTAACACTTACTCCGGTTTGAATCTTATTATAAATGGAAGTATCAATACCGGAATTAGTTATAATTTCTTTTCTGCGTATATCATTTAAATTGTTTTCTATTTTTTCTTTAAAACTGATTCCACCACCTCCGATAGTATAAACTAAAGCTTTACCGGACTCAATGAAATTAGTATCAATCACCAAATATCCATCTGAAAGCTCATTTCTGACACTGTCTTGCAATTGCTTTATTGAACAATTCGATAGATAGTAAATATCCTTATTCATTTTTAACAATTCCGAACCGAATTTTCCGGTATTATCAACTATAGCTATTTTTTTTGTAACTTCATTATGACTCATGTACATAACAAGTGCAGGCACAACCATTACTGCAAGCATTAATATAGGTCCGATTAAAGTACCGATAATAAAGCCTTTGGTTTTTACCTTCGAGGTGTATTCGTGAGCTATAATTGTCCAAATTTTTGAGTTTTTAATTTTCATTATTAGCTCCGTCTTGTTTTTGTACAACATCAATAAATAATTCGTTTAATGAAGGTTCGGCAACTTCATATTTGTAAACAGTGCAGTAGTCTAATGCGGCTTTTAGTACATCATTAGGATTCATATTCGGGTCAGTAATTCTGAATTCGGCACGATTGCTGGCACGATTAATAAATTTCAAGTTAGTAAATTTATTCAAAAATTCGTCGCTACCCTCAAATTCAATTATGAAAGTATCTTTGCCATAATTCTTTTTTATATCTCTTAAACTGCCGGAAAGCAAAAGCTTGCCTTTATTAATCAAATTAATTGAGTCGCAAAGTTGCTCTGCCTGCTCCATAATATGAGTGGATAATAAAATCGTAGTGCCTTCATTTTTCAAATCCAGAATTATTTTTTTGAATAATTCTGCATTAATCGGGTCGAAACCGGAGAAGGGCTCATCTAAAATCAATAATTTAGGGTCGTGCATAATTGTAGCTATGAATTGAACTTTCTGCTGCATGCCTTTGGACAATTCCTGTATTTTTTTATTTTCCCAACTAATAGCATCAAGTTTATTAAGCCAAAATTTAGCTTTTGCCTTAGCATCACCAATTGTTAATCCTTTTAATCTTCCGAAATAGACTAATTGGTCTATTACTTTAACCTTTTTATAAAGTCCTCTTTCTTCGGGCAGATAACCGATTTCATTCTGATGCCCAGATTCTAATTTAGTTCCGAAAACAGTGATATTTCCGCTATCAGGCAATAAAATATTTGTTATCATTCGGATGGTAGTTGTTTTACCGGCTCCATTTGGACCGATAATTCCGCAGATAACCCCCTGCTCGACCGAGAAAGTAATTCCAGAAACTGCCTTGTAGTCTCCGAATTGCTTATGAATATTGTCAACAATTAATATTTCCATAACTTTTATATTAAATTTTACATACCCTGCTATTACGATTGTTTTTCAATAATGTTTCTAAAAGAGAACATTGTGAAAATACAAACAACAAATATAATCATTTTTATTTAATTTCTTTTCTACAAATAAGAAGTAATCCTCACAAGAATAATAGGATAGCTATATTAATGATTTACTTATCCATAGCTTCAAATTGCAATTTATATAATTTAGCATAAAGACCTTTTTTAGCAAGTAATTCGCGATGAGTGCCGATTTCTCTGATTTCGCCATTATGCAGTACTATTATTCTGTCGGCTTTTCGCACGGTAGAGAGTCTGTGTGCAATAATGATTGCAGTTTTATTTTCCAATAATTTGTCAGTAGCAGCTTCTATTTGCTTTTCGGTTTCGGAGTCAATATTGGAAGTAGCTTCGTCCAAAACTAAAATATCGGGTTTGCCGGTATAAGCTCGGCTAAAGGAAATTAATTGTTTCTGCCCTGTAGATAGTGAATTCCCTCTCTCATTAAGTAGAGTAGAACTGCCTTCTTCTAAATTAGTAATAAAGTCTAAAGCACCGATTTCTTGAATTGACTGAAGAACCTCTACTTCATTAATATGCTCTCTGCCTAAGGAAATATTATCATTAATTGAGCGGGAGAAAAGAAATACATCCTGCATAACCAATGCAAAGCGTTTTAATAAATCATTTCTATTGATTTGGCGAATATCTTTACCATCAATTAAAATCGCTCCCGAGTTAAATTCATATAGTTTAAGCAAAATATTTATTATTGAAGTCTTACCACTACCGGTAGCCCCGACTATTGCAATCTTTTCGCCTTTATTTATTTTAAAATTTAAATCGGATAGCACTACTTTAGAATCATCATAACTGAATTTTACATTTTTAAATTCGATAGAATCTTTAAAGCTACTGAATTCTTCGTTAATTTCCGATTCTGCTATTATTTCGTTTGTATCAAATACTTCAATAATTCTTTCCCCTGATGCCAAAGCACCCTGTAGAGTAGTGAATTTCTCTGCTAAATCTCTAATAGGTCTGAAAAACATCTCCGAGTATTGCAGAAATGCTACCAAAACTCCGAC
Source organism: uncultured bacterium (assembly GCA_942493235.1). GTDB lineage: Bacteria > Bacteroidota > Ignavibacteria > Kapaibacteriales > UBA2268 > ENR-C587. The sequence continues at coordinate 3,886,132 of OW818676.1, forward strand.
AGTTAAAGTATCGTTTAAAATATTACCAGCAGTGTAATAAAGCACCATAGCCACAGCAAATGCTCCAAGGAATTCTACTATCGGGAAAAATAATGCATGGTAATAAACGGTTTTTATCCATAGGTATTTAGTATCTTTATTGATATCGTCGAATTTTTCTTTTCTTGAATCTTCTTGCATAAATAATTTTACACTGGAAATTCCGCTGATTGATTCATTGAGAAATGAATTCATTGATGCTACTTTTACGCGAATATCACGAAAGACTACTCGAACTTTATTTTTAAAAATGAAGGTTGCGATTATTAAAAACGGCAATACTGATAGAGTTAAAAGTGCTAATGTTACATTTGTATAAAACATAAATGCGACAATCCAGAAAATCAATAAGATGTCCGCAAGAGCCATCACTACACCGGACGAAAATAATTCGTTTAATGCTTCGATGTCATTAGTTACGCGAGTAACTAATCTACCGATGGGGTTTTTATCAAAATATTTCATTGATAATGATTGAATATGGCGGAATAGTTTTGTTCTGATATCGGCTAATACATTCTGCCCAATCCACTGCATCAGATAATTTTGTGAAAATTGAATCAGCCCCTGTAATAATATCAAGGAGAAAATCAGAATAATCATATTGATTAGACCGCTCATATCGGAATTTGCAATATAGCTATCGATAGCAATCTTTGTCAGATATGGTCGCAGCGGAGATATTGCTGATATTATTATAGTTAAGCTCAGAGCAAAGTATAAATATTTCGTATATGGCTTGAGAAAAGTGAATAATCTTGAAATCAGCCCTATATCTAAATTCGATTTTTCTTTATTTTTCATTATAATAATCTTATATTTGCCAAATTGAAAGAATAAGTTACGTTTTTATCAGTTTATTGTTGTGTAAAAAATGAATAGAGTCTATAAAATTAGCCAAGCCATTGAAAAATTCAAACCATCTGCACAATTCATTGAGGCATTATATAATGAATTTAATAGCAAGATTGATTTTTCATTTGTAGCCGGTTCGGGTTTATCTTCATTAACAAGTGAATTAACCATATTAAATCAAATGAGTTATTCCGAAATTCCCGGTCTGTTCAGCTCTTCGGTTATGGGGCACAGCGGTACATTGCAATTAGTTGAGAGCAATGGAGTAAAGTGCTTATTTTTCTCCGGCAGAGTGCATTTATATGAGGGCTTTTCGGTAATTGATACGATTTTTCCGGTTGTTATCTCCTATTTGTTGGATATAAAAAATATTGTAATTACTAACGCTGTCGGCGGATTAAATATTAATTTCAAAGCAGGCGAGCTGATGATTATTGAAACTGCGATTAATCTGATGTATCGCTCTATAGTTAATGATATTCAAATCGAAGGAATGTGTAATAATCCAAATAATAAATTTAAATCTGTATGTATAAATCGAGGCATTGAATTTACAAGTGGTTCTATGGCTGCCGTTACCGGACCGTCCTACGAAACTCCTGCCGAAATAAGAGCCTTTCGTAAACTTGGTGCAGATGCGATGGGGATGTCCACAGTATTGGAAATTAAGGCTGCCGAAATATTAAAGATGAATGTAATGGGACTATCACTAATCACAAACAAACTCAAAGATACGGCTACTATGAAAATTAGTCACGAAGAAGTAATTGATGTCGCAAAATTAGCAGAACAAAAATTCAAAAAGGCATTTTTAGCTTGCTTTGAATTATTTATACCTAATACGAAAGTGTAATGTTTTAATATTCAAAACTTTCAACCCAATACTTCAGAGACTGTGTAAATACTGGAATCTACAGCAAATTTTCGCAGTTTTTATCTTCCCCATCTATTCAGTATTCTTTTACCCAATTCCCCCACGCTGAAGAGGCTGTGTAAAAACTGCCACAAGACGGCAAATATTATTCCCAGCACCATTCAAGTGGCTGACTAAAAAATTGTCATTCTGAACGAAGTGAAGAATCCAGATAATACTAACTTGTTGATAACTCTGGATTCTTCGTTACACTCAGAATGACGATTTTGAAATGTTTTTACTTTTTAGACAACCTCATCAGAGACTTTGAGTACTTTGTTTTTGTTGAAAAAAAGGTAGCAATCAAAGGTTTTTACACAGGCTCTGAAGCGTGGGGTTTCATCGAAGTTTGCAGATATTTGCAACAGACTAATTATAATATTTCGGAATTATTCTTTGGTGGATGTTAAACTAACTTCTCCATGCGGACAATATTTGGCAATGGGACAAAGCTTGCATTTTGGTCTGCGAGCTATACAGAATTCTCTACCTAAATTTATAATATAATGTGTAAAAATCACCCATTCGTCTTTGCTGATAATTTTCATCAATTCGAATTCTATTTTTACGGCATCATCGGTATCGACTAATCCTAATAAATTAGAGATTCGCTTTACATGCGTATCGACAACAATTCCCGGTGTGTCAAAGCAATGCCCCAACACTACATTTGCGGTTTTTCTGCCTACGCCCGGTAGTTCCAGTAATTCCTCCATAGTCGAAGGCACAGCTCCGTTTAATTGAGTATCAATGATACGAGCAGTTTTTTGAATATTACTTGCTTTTGCTTTATAGAATCCGGTAGAGTATATATCTCTTTCTAATTCCTCAACTGGTACAATATAGTAATCTCTTGGTGATAAATACTTTTTGAATAATTTTTCTGTTACTATATTAACTCGGACATCTGTACATTGAGAAGATAATATTGTAGCGATTAATAGCTCAAACGGATTAGAGAAAGTGAGCTGAATTTCAGCTTTCGTGTAAATTTTAGAAAGAATTTCTATTATTAGTTGAACTCTTGCTCTTTTTGTCAGTTTCATATTGTATAAATTGTAAAGTTAATAATTATTGATTTACATCCAGTTGGAAATTTCTTTCGTTCGGTACTCTGAAATTTTATATTATTTTTAACAAATAAAAATTCTAAAGTTGCTCTGAAATTTATTTAAACGGATTGCTCAGCAATTGAATCTAAGCTGATACTATATTATGACCATTGTAAAAGCATATTATAGCAGATTTAAATACACTTAATTGCTATTTCACTTGCAAACCAATGCTAATAAATTGATTTGCGAGTAAATATTTTTATAATATTGTACTCTCGCAATAGGCATGTAATTTTTGACGTAGTATTCATAATATTATTTCTACACATCAACTTATTGCATAAGACCTATGATATTCTATTATTGATTTTTCTGTAATGTATAAATATGTAAAAATCGGCATTCTGATTCTAACAAAGAATCCTGATTTATCAATATTTAGCTATATCTGGATTCTTCACTTCGTTCAGAATGACAACTTTTGGAACAGTCTCATCAGAGACATTAAGTAATCGTATTTAGTGGAAAAACATAAGTAATAAAAGATTTTTACAAAGCCTCTAAAGCAATGAGTTAAATAGTTAAAAATATAAAATATTGATTTTTTCAAGAGTTATATATTTTATTTAAACTTAATCCAAAATTATTTATCTTTGTAGTTGGGTGTATTATACCTTTTAATTTATTTGAAATATTATAAGTGAACAATATGAAACTTGCTTTTCTCGGTCTAATACTTTCTATGATGTTTATTGATTCTGTACTAGCAAAAAGTGCCAAACCAATCGGAGAAGAATTCTGGTTCTCCGCCGGGTATGAATACAAATTTTCTAAAGACTTCTCAATTAATTATACGAATGAGCAGAGGTTTGAACTAAATAATGATGAAGAAAAATCGATATATAATGAAGTAAAACCCAGCTACGAAATATTGAAAGATTTGACAATTGATGCGGGATTTCGGCTCAGAACAAAAGTGGAAAACACTAATCCGGAATATATTAGCTCATTAACATATAAATATACTATATTAGATTTCGATTTGTCCGGTCGTCTTCGCTATCATAAAAAAATTGAAAACGACAATGCTACTAAAGATTATCTTAGAGTTAAATTCATTTTAAAACATGAAATAATTAAAGACCTAAATATTAAAGTTCAGACCGAATATTTCTATAGATTTCTCTATGATAATGGCGACAGATTTGATAAAAATCGAAGTGGTTTAGAATTAGACTGGGAATTTGTCAAGAATTGGGATTTATCTGCATTCTGGCTCTACGAGAATGAGTTTAACACAAAAAAACCAACAGATACAAGAGTATTTGGTATTTCTCTTTCGTTTGAATTTAAATAATTCTTAATTATTAGCAAATTCTTTGTTTAATGAAGCATTAGATAGAGTTTTGATCCATGCAAAGTAGAGGATTAAATTAAGATGATAATAATTGATATTGCATCAGAAAATACAAAAGTATGGAATAATTGCATTGCTTCGAGCAAATATTTTTGAAAATGTTGAAAAATAATATAATAAGTGTTTTGTTTTATTGAGAAAAAGAATTATTTTTGTAGTTCTTATTTTTTTATAAAAGAATAGAAAATATGTTTGAGAATTTAACCGAGAAATTAGAATCTGCTCTGAAGAAATTCCGTGGTCAATCGACCATATCAGAGGAAAACATTCAGGAAGCAATGAAAGAGATACGCCGAGCATTATTAGATGCGGACGTAAATTTGAGTGTTGCAAAGCAATTCACAGAAGCAATAAAAGAAAAAGCTGTTGGTCAGGAAGTTAAAGGCAAACTTTTACCGGAGCAATTAATTGTTAAGATAGTACATGATGAGTTAATCGAATTACTTGGCAAGAAACAGAGCGAAATAGTATTTTCGCCTCAAGCACCGACAGTAATACTTGTAGCGGGTCTGCAGGGTTCCGGTAAAACTACATTTTGTGCGAAATTAGCTAAAAATTTAAGAAAAAAGGGTCGCCAGCCGATACTTGCGGCTTGCGATATACATAGACCTGCGGCTATAGACCAATTAAAAATGCTTGGAGAGTCGATTAACATTCCTGTATTCTCCAGTGATATAAAAGATGCGGTCAAAATAGCGTCTGACGCTTTGGCTTATGCTCGAAAATTCGGTAGAGACGTATTAATAGTCGATACTGCGGGCAGATTGACAGTGGACGAAGAAATGATGCAAGAGGTTAAAAACGTCAGTGATGCCGTTAAACCTACAGAGACATTATTCGTCTGTGATGCGATGATAGGGCAGGACGCAGTTACGACTGCAAAAGCTTTTCATGACAAATTAGCACTCACCGGTATTGTGCTAACCAAATTAGACGGCGATACACGCGGCGGTGCAGCACTATCCGTGCTTTCGGTAGTTGGTAAGCCGGTTAAGTTTGTCGGTACGGGCGAAAAGATGGATGCTTTAGAGCCATTCCATCCGGAGAGAATTGCAAGCCGTATTCTTGGTATGGGTGATATTTTGACCCTTGTCGAGAAAGCCGAGCAAGAATTTGATGAAAAACAGGCTCAAGCCCTTGAAGAAAAAATTCGCAAGAATCAATTCACATTCGAGGACTTTTTAGAACAATTGCGTACTATTCGCAAGATGGGATCGCTAAGAGACTTATTGGGTTTAATTCCCGGTATGGATAAGGCGATGAAAAACGTAAATGTCGATGATAACGCGTTTAATCGCGTCGAAGCAATTATTTTATCTATGACCCGCGATGAGAGAAATAATCCCAAGATTATTAACGGCTCACGCAGGAAAAGAATTGCCTTAGGCAGTGGTACAAATATCCAAGACGTTAACAGACTCATTAAGCAGTTTGACGATATGAACAAACTGATGAAAAACATTTCTCACGGCAAGAAATCGAGATTTATGCAAAACCTAAAGATGCCGTTCGGTTTTGGAGCGTAGATAATAATTATTTTATATTTTATTAAAGGATTTGAAAAATGGTTAAATTAAGATTACGTCGCAAAGGTAGAGCTCATCACCCTGTGTATGACATCGTAGCAGTTGATTCACGTAAAAAAAGAGATGCAGATTATTTAGAGAGATTAGGATTCTATGACCCGCATACTAAACCATCAACTGTTAAAGTTGACGCTGACAGAGTTATCTATTGGCTTAATGTCGGTGCACAGCCTACTGACGTAGTTCGTAGTATCTTCCAATTTGAAGGTGTTCTCTTAAAAAGAGCTATGCAGTTCAAAAACAAACCGGAAGTTGAAATCAACGAAATGGTCGAAAAACATAAAAAAGACGCTGAAGTTAGATATTTCCGCCTAAAAGAATTACGTAAAACAAGAAAAGAAAACAAAATCAAAGCTGAAGCTGACGCTAAGCTTGCTGAAGAAGCTGCTGCAAAAGCCGCCGAAGAAGCTAAAGCTGCTGCCGAAGCTGCTGAAGCAAAAGCAGCTGAAGAAGCAAAAGCCGCCGAAGTTGCCGCTGCTGCAAAAGCTGCTGAAGAAGCTAAAGCTGCCGAAGAAGCTGCTGCTGCATCTGCTGAATAGTTTTTCTTTATATATATTAAAACCTCTTTCGTTTGCCGAGAGAGGTTTTTTTTTACACATGATATATATTATCATTTCAATGCTTTTCCCCCAAGCTAAAGAGGCTATGTAAATACTACCAATAGACGGCAAATATTATCCCAGCACCATATACGAGGCTTTCTAAAAAGTAATAATATTGCCAAATCGTCATTAGGAGTGTAACGAAGAATCCAGAATTATCAACATTTAGCTTTATCTGGATTCTTCACTTCGTTCAGAATGACAAATTTTAGACAGTCTCATCAGAGACTTTTAGTAATTGTTTTTTGTCGAAAAAACAGTAGTAATAAAAGGTTTTTCCATTGCCTCTTTAGCAACGGGTATTGAAACAAATATCAACTGTAAGATTGAGCCTAAGGCACCAAAAAAAACCAACAAAAGTATTGGGTTTGAAGTAATAATTAAATTATTGCACTATTTTATGCAAGACTTGATAGCGTTTAGCTCAAAACTTATCTTCTTCATTATAGAAGAGAAAGTTAAATGAAGTCATTGAACCATAACACTTAGTTATATAGCTCTGGAATTTGAGTTTTTCGCCGTCAGATAGAACATTATTTGCGTTAATCTGCTGTTCTAAAACTCGGAGGTTATCTCTAATCATAACAATTTTGTGCATCAATTTATCGAGAGGCATTTCGTGGTCTTTAACTTGCGAATCTTTAGGGATAAAAAAAATAGAGCCGCCCTCCCACTTGGGTGCGAGGTCGGCATTATGTATGTTATCCATTTCATTAACTAAAGCACGAGCAAGCTCTTTTAAGTCTGCTTTGTCGAACATATACTTCCTTTATATTAAATTTGCCATTTACCCTTATCCGGATGCAATAAATAATAATTATTGTCCCCGGCTAATATGTGAACAGTTCGAGAGAATGCTCCGCCAACGTCTTCTCCCAATACTCGAATACCAATTTTTAGTAATGCTGCTTTAACTGCTACTGCGTTTCTCTGACCAATGCCGAAATAATCGCCTATATCAACAGTAGTCTTTGCCCCGCCTGCCATTTTAGCAAATATTTTTGAATTATCGCAACCTAACTGCTTCATCTTCTCAAGCAAGGTAACAATAGCCGTATCGGCAAAATAACCGGGCATATTTTGTGCTTTGTCCGGGTCTGTAGCCGATGAAGGTAAAACAATATGAGCCATAGCTACTACATTTTTTGAAGGACAAAATAGACCAATACCTACACAAGAACCGAGAGCAAATATCTTCAATATTTTACCGGTTTCGTTAGTTACCTCATAGGCACCCATTCCCAGAATAATTTGAGATGATTTCGCTGTCCGGTCTAATTCATTTTTCGGTAAATCGACCGGTTTTTCAATTCTACGGAACTGAGTAACATCTTGAGCGGCAGCTATACGGATTTTTGTTAATAATTGGACAATTAACTTAGGCAATTCCCTTGCTCCGCCCTGTGGCTTTGGTAAAAAGTCAAATGCCCCAAGCTCAAAAGCTTGCTGTGTTAACTTTGAGTCTTTATATGTCAATGCACTTAGTACAATAGTTGGAATCGGAGTGTCCGGCATTAATTGGCTTAGAAACTGGATACCGTTCATTCTCGGCATTTCCATATCCAATACAATAACATCAGGCCTTAATCTTGGTATCTGATTTAATGCTAATTGACCATCAGTGGCAGTACCGACTATATCAATCATAGGGTCACGTGATAAACCTTTTTGCAAAATATCTAATACTAATGCTTGGTCATCAACTATCAATACTTTAATTTTTTTTGAAATCATTGTCCCTCTGCCATATTTTTAATTAATATTATCATTTTCATACACGTAATACTCAAGTATTATTGTATTATTTTTAACACCCTAAATATAATAAAAAAATCTTATCCAAATACAAGAAAATGTATATATTATAAAAAGATAATTATAAATAATAATTATATTAATATATGGAATTTTGCTTATTCTTTTAAAGCACCGGCGGTAAGCCCCTTGATTATCTGCTTTTGGAATACCATAAAGGCGACTAATATGGGTAGAGCGGAGATACCGGCACCTGCCATTAGGTGCCCCATATCAATAGATTGTTTCCCCAGATAGAATGTTAACCCGACGGGCAAAGTTCGCATTTCGGCAGTATTAGAGAACAGAAACGGGAACAGAAACGAATTCCAATTGCCGAGAAATGTATAAATTGCTAAAACTATAAGAATGGGTTTGCATAGAGGCATTACTACCTTAAACATAATATACCAATTGCCGGCACCATCTATTCTGGCGGCATCTTCCATGTCGGGCGGTAAAGTTATCAGATATTGTCTTAATAGAAATATTCCGAATGGAGTAACAAGCCAGGGAATAATCAGAGCATAATACTGATTTATCCAATTAAAGTTTACCATTAATCTATATAAGGGAATCATTATTACATGTGGCGGGATAATCATTACCCCAAGAACTGTTAGTATTACCAAGAACTTACCGAAAAATTGTTTTCGAACTAATGAATAAGCTGCAAATAAACAGAATATCACATTTCCCAGAGTTACTAAAGTGGCTACTATCACCGAATTTAAAAAGTATATCAGGAAAGTATCGGACTGTAGTGCATCAGTATAATTTTTCAAAGTATAATCTGAAAACAGCAAATCGGTTAATCCCTTAAAGCTCTCCGGATATAATTTCAGAGAATAAAGTATCATCCAGAGCATTGGAAATACCATAATAACAGATATTATCAGCAGTACGGAATTTATGGTAATTGATTTGATTTTCATTAAATTATTTATATATTGTAAACTACTAATTTACTAATTCTTTTCTATTGAAACAAACGATTTACTCAAATGGTAAAAATAACTCTAAAACTTTTTATATTCAAAATTTGCAAGTAATTCGCCGATTTTATTTTCTATCTGCTTGTAATAGCCTACGCTGGGACCATTAAAAATAAAGGAAAATACAAAAAGTTCTTTGTTTTTGGTTCCTACATAGCCTGAAAGCGAGCTTACATTTCGTAATGTACCGGTCTTGCCCCTTAGATTATTTCGGGCTAAAGTGCCGACCATTCTTTTTCTTAAAGTACCGTCAACTCCTGCAATAGCTAAAGTTGAATCCAATACACGACCATAATTTTTATATCGAGCCACAATTAATAATTGCATTAGCCCTTCGGAATTTACTAAATTCCTACGAGATAGACCGCAACCGTCATTAAGCATAAATCCTTTATGGTCAATACTATTATGAGCAAGCATTTCCATTACTTTCTCGCGAGCTGATTTTGCAGTCGAAGTGTATTTACCTGAATTACCGCCTATGATTTTAAATAATACTTCGGCAAGGAAATTATCACTTTTCTTATTTACATCATACATTATATCTGTAACTGCTCTGGAGAATATGGCAATTTCTTTAGCGGTATTCGACTTAATAGCGGGACAATATTTGGAAGCAACCGTACCACTTACTTTCACTTCTATTACTTCTAATCGCTCTTTTAATACTCCGGCGGCTGTAAGTGCCGGATTATTATTAAAATAGCTGTAATATGCCGTTTGGTTAGGAGGAATAGTACCGCTAACGGTAATTACTTGAGTTTGTCCGACATTTTTAATGGATATGCTAATATTTCTGCCTCTTTTCCTTTTGCCTAAATAACCGACTTTAGCAAGGTTGTTAATAACAAAAGATTTAGAGCCGGGGATAATCTGAATATTTGCAGATGAGCCTATCTTAGAGCTGGATTTGACCAAAACATTTATTTGGTTTTTCTCAATACTTAGTGCATAAACCGGACCGGTAGGCTCTACCTCTTCCCCATCACCACTATAACTTGAACGGTAATAATCTTGGTCGAAAAATGAAGCATCAGCATAGACGTTGCCCTGAATTTTATTTATTCCGTGGTTCTTGATTTGTTGAGCAATGTCTTCAATATCGGGAATACTTAAAAATATATCACCTCTACCATATAAATAAATATCACCGTATAGAACGCCGTCTTTAATATTATCAGATTCATAATAGACCGAAGTATTAAGTTTAAAATTCCCACCTAAAAACTCAAGTAAAGCAAAAGATGTAAATAATTTAGTATTAGAGGCGGGAGTAAGCAGTGCATTGGAATTTTTTTTATAAATGCTTCTATTGGAATTCAGGGAATAAACGCATAATCCGTATTTAGAACCCTTTAGATTTTTATCTTGTAGTAATAGATTAATATTTTCCTGTAAAGTAATTATACTTTTTAAACTGTCATTTGAAGTTAAAAATGAATTCTGTGAAACTGACTGAAATGACTGAGATACAAATAATACAATATATAAAATCAAAAATTTTATTTTCATAGCTTTGTTTTCGATATTTTTAATTAATACACTTTATGCCGACTGCAAAAATAACAAATCCCCAATAATCAACCTATTTTTCTAATAATCTATTCCAATAACTAATATCAATAACCTTTTCAAAATAGAAATAAAAATCGAATATAGTATTTATTTTTTATTAGAATGAAATTTTATAGATTCTACTACCGAATATGGAACACCGAATTTACCGATATTGAATTCGTCAAATTCACGATTACCATGATAGTCCGAGCCCCCGGTCTCTAATAGCCAATACTGTCCGGCGATAATTCTGTAATATTTTCTAAGTGCTTCATCGTGCATAGGGTGGACTACTTCTATGCCGTCTAATCCGTATTCAATGACTCTGTATAATGTTTCCTGCGGAATCGAGCGGGCAGGATGAGCAAGCGAAGCCACACCTCCGGCTTGATTAACCATTTTAATGGCTTCTGAGAGTGGGAAATTAGATTTCTCTACATATCCCGGTCTGCCATCACCAAGATATAAAAGAAAAGCTTCTTTCCAATTCATTACATATTTAAGATTAATCATTGCAGTAGCTATATGCGGTCTGGCAATAGGAGCATCACCTGCAATTTCAAGTACATAGTCCAAATCAATATCCATTTTGATTTTTTTTAATTTCTCAAGGATTTTTTCGGCTCTATATTTTCTAACATTTTTAAAGCTATGCAGATGAGTTCTTAATCTGTCATTTTCTAAATCAAAATTATAACCGAGCAGATGATACTCTTTATTTTTTTCATGACAGCTAAGCTCAATACCTGGTAAAAATTCAATACTGTATTTATGCTTGATAGAATTGGCATTAATGCACCCGTCAACCGTATCATGGTCAGTAATAGCAAAAGCTTTCATACCGATATTGTCCAAACGGGTAAAAATAGCATCGGGAGTCTTTGTCCCGTCCGAATATGTAGTGTGTATATGTAAATCCGCTAAGTCAAGCATATTTTCTTCATATAAACATGATAGCCGAGCTTAATATACTCGGCTATCAGTCTAACAATTTATTTTAAAATCTCATTTACTTTATCATTAATTTCTTCGATTTTCACAACAAATCTCTCGCCGGTCTCTCTGCTCTTGATTTCAACTTGTCCGGCACCTATATTTTTATTTCCAATGATGATTTGGACAGGCATACCCATCAAATCCGCATTATTGAATTTAATACCTGCCGAGTCGTCAGTGTCGTCATAGACTACACTGTATCCGTCTTTATTCAGATCCGCATATAATTGATCGCCGAAAGTTTTAACTGCTTCGAATTTATTCGGGCTAAGCGTAATGATATGTACTAAACAAGGTGCTAATGCTTTACTCCACTTGATTCCGTTTTCATCGTTGTGCTGCTCAAGTACGCAGGCTAAAATTCTCTCTACACCGATACCGTAGCTACCCATAATTATCGGGTGCTCATTGCCTTCGGAATCAAGGAAGTTAGCTCCTAAAGCTTCAGAATATTTAGTACCTAATTTAAAGATATGACCCAATTCAATAGCTTTGACCACTCTCAATTTCTCACCACAGTTAGGGCATGCTTCGCCTTCAATAACTGTACGTAAATCGTGGAATTCGTCAATTTTACAATCTCTGTCGAAATCTATATTTTTCAAGTGATAGCCGTCTTTATTGGCTCCGCTTACTAATCCGTTTGCACCTTTTAGTAAATTATCGGCGATAACTGTAATTTTTGTTTTTAGATTAATTGGTCCGATAGACCCATGATTTGCTCCGGTAATATCAAATAATTCATCGGCTGTAGCCGGACGCAAATTATTAGATTTGAAAATTGTCTGAAGTTTAGTCTCATTCAATTCGTCATTACCACGCATAAAGATTAATACCGGCTTCTCGTCAACTATATAAACAACAGATTTGGCACATCTCTCTTCAGGAATATTATACTGTTCGATTAAGTCGTTAATTGTTTTTGCACTTGGAGTTTCAAATTCAGTATATGCAGGATTATCGGACAGTCTTGATACAGGAGCAATTTGTGAAGTCGCAACTTCAATATTTGCAGCATAATCGCATTTATCGCAAACAGCACAAGTATCTTCACCGGCGTTAGACTCCACCATAAATTCCTGTGATTGCCTTCCGCCCATTGCACCACTTGAGGCACCGACAACGAAGAATTTAATTCCGCATCTGTCGAATATTTTATGATATGCTTGGTAGTGTTTTTCGTAGCTTATATCCAAACCTTCCCAAGTACTGTCGAGAGAATAGGCATCTTTCATAGTGAATTGTCTGCCACGCATAACTCCGGATTTTGGTCTGGCTTCGTTTCTGAATTTTGTCTGAATCTGATACCAGATCTGAGGCATATCTCTATATGAATTTATATGTTGGCGAGCATGGAAAGTAATAATTTCTTCGTGAGTAGGAGCTAATACTAAGCCTTCGCGATTTTTAATGTGGAACATTACATCGCCCATTGCTTCGACTCTATTAGTCTGTTCCCAGATTTCAATCGGATTTAATGCCGGCAAGAAAAATTCTTGAGCACCGATGGCAGCCATTTCTTCTCTTAAAATTTCTTGGATTTTTTTTATTACATTATAGCCCATAGGCAGAAATGAAAATATACCGGCTGCTAACTGGCGAACTAAGCCGGCTCTCAGCATTAAAGAATGCGAGACCATCTGAGCCTCTGATGAAACCTCTTTTAAAGTAGGAACGAAACTTTCACTTAATTTCATAACAATTCTCTATATTATATTGATTAATGTCTTAAATAATTTAGAATATCAGTATTTCAATTTCTTGCATAATTGCAAACTGCAAAATTACGAAATTTGTACTTATTATTTCACACAAATTTCAATTACTACCGAAATAATTGGGGGATAAGGAATAGTGATAGAGGATGAAAAAATAAAAAGAAACATGTTTCAACTTTAAAAAAAAGTATAAGTTGGAATTAACTGTATTTATTGGTAGAGCATAACCATTTATTGAAATCTATATCAAACCATTACCTCGGATATTTTATTGACATATAATACGTCGATTTGTCAATATTATTATTATGTTTTTTTTATATGGCAATAAATTCAATCATTTACATAATTGGAAAAACTAAAATACTTATGACTCGAAAAAGAAAATTATTTATTATATTTGTATATGTAATTTAAAGAGTTGCAAAATCATTAGTGCAGACATCTATGTTCAATATTTGATGAGAATTGCTCATGGCGAAGATAATAGTAAAAGATGCAGAAATAACAATACTATCAATTGAAGAAAAAGATTACATATCGCTTACCGATATGGCGAATGCAAAAGAAAGCGTAAGTCGGGCAGCAGATATAATAAAAAATTGGTTGAGAAACAGATATACCATAGAGTTTTTGGGTACTTGGGAGTTAATTAATAATCCCGCTTTTAAAGTGGTCGAATTTGACCACTTTAAATCACAAGCCGGATTGCCAAGTTTTGTGTTGAGTGTTTCGGAATGGATTGAAAAAACCGAGGCAGTTGGCATAATTGTAAAAAAAGGTAAATATGGCGGTACTTATGCACATAAAGACATCGCTTTTGAATTTGGCTCGGCTATAAGTGTGTCTTTTAAACTGTATTTAATTACTGAATTTCAGCGTTTAAAAGAAGAAGAACATAAGCATTTGGGATGGAGTGCAAAACGCGAACTTGCCAAACTAAATTATCATATACATACCGATGCAATCAAGCAGAATTTAATCCCGAATGAATTAACTAAACTTCAAGTATCGTTAATATATGCAAATGAAGCAGATGTATTAAATGTCGCATTATTCGGACTTACCGCAAAGCAGTGGAAAGATACTAATCCGGATTTAAAAGGCAATATGAGGGATTACGCTTCAATTAATGAACTGATATGTCTTTCAAATATGGAAAATCTAAATGCAGTATTTATTCAAGAATCTTTGCCACAAAAAGAAAGATTAATCAAACTAAACAAAATAGCTATACATCAGATGTCAATTTTACAGGAAGTTGAAAATCGCAAATTATTAAAATAGGTGCTTTTTGTATATAAAGTCTGTAGCAAAACTATATAATTTTTAATTTCAATTTGTTCAAGAGGCTGACTAAAATTTGTCATTTTGAACGAAGTGAAGAATCCAGATAAAGCTAAATGTTGATAATTCTGGATTCTGCGTTTCACTCAGAATGACGATTTAGAAATATAATTACTTTTTTGACAACCTCTTGATAAGCATTTAGAAGTTTGAAAGCTTTGAAAAATCAACAGTAAATAAATATTTTGGACTTTTGCAATAGCCTTATATAGTATATCAAAGAATTCTTCCTATCCAAAATTAAAAAATCCCAATATTTTTTACTAATCAATTATTTTATTTAATTTGCAGTCCTTAAATATTAACTTATAAGGTAAATAATGGAAAATCTGATAATAAAGAAAAACGAAGACCAGCGAATCCGCTATGGGCACTTGTGGCTATTCAGTAACGAAGTGAAAGCACTACCCAAAATCTCTGCCGGTGAATTAGTAAATGTAGTCAATATCGAAGGTAGAAGTTTCGGTAAAGCTTTCTATAATCCCAATAGCTTAATCTGTGGTAGGCTACTAAAAACCGATGAAGAAATAGACCAAAGCTTTTTCTACAAAAGACTGAAAATCGCTTTAGACTTACGCAAAAGGTTATTCCCCGATTCTGATATGTATAGGCTCTGCTTCGGCGAATCCGATTTGTTGCCCGGACTGATTATAGACCGCTATGGTGATTATCTCGCTGTTCAGATATTATCTTTTGGGATTGAAGTTCGTAAGAGTATGATAGTAAGTGCATTAGTCGAATTATATCCCGAAATCAAAGGTATCATCGAGAAAAACGACACGCGCCTTCGCGAAATAGAGGGGTTGCCGATGGAGTCTAAAGTATTATACGGAGAGATTCCCGACAGAATTGTCTGCTCCGAGCAAGAAATTAAGTTAGAAATCAACCTACTTGAAGGACAGAAAACCGGATATTTCCTTGACCAAAGATTAAATCGCAAATTTATCAGAAGCCTTGCTTGCGGATTAAAAGTAATGGACTGCTATACTAATCAAGGCGGTTTCGCTCTCAATGCCGCACTCGGCGGAGCTACCTATGTAGAAGCAATTGACAGCTCGCAAGTGGCTCTCGACTGCGTTGCTGCGAACGCTCAATTGAATAATTTAAGTATTGCTACGGTTAAGGCAGATGTAAGCGACTATTTAAATACTGAATTGGATAAAGGTAGCCGTTGGGGAATGATAATTTTAGACCCGCCGGCATTTGCAAAAAATAGAAAATCTATTCCGCAAGCAAAAGCCGGATATGGGAAAATTAACCGCTATGCCATGAAATTATTGGAGCCGGGAGGTTTTTTAATTAGTGCCAGCTGCTCTCACCATATTATGGAATCGGTATTTGAAGAGACTATTTACCGTGAAGCGGGAAAATTAGGCAGACAACTGAAATTGATTTATCGTGGGCAGCAGTCGCCTGACCATCCGATTTTAGCGACATTGCCCGAAACACGTTATTTGAAATTTTATGTATTTCAGGTAATGTAATATCAATTAATCAAATATATATTTTAATATCGATATCTGAAGCAATGGCGATATACAAGCCATCTCTTATATAATTTCTAATAGAATATGAAATGATTCATAGTCTGGATAATAAATATTTAAAATATACGGAAATATATATTTTTTTATACAATAAAAATTACACTTATTCATCTTACTTTTTAACTATGATTTTAAAGAGAAATTTATAGATTCGATTGAATTTCAGACCGGCTTATGTATGACGACTTTTTGAATGATTTGATAAATATATATTTATTCGTTTCAAATTAATATGAGGTCTGTATTATGTCACTACTTAAAGAAAAATTGGCGGAGACATTTCCAAAACAAAAGCAAGAAATCGCTGAATTTGTTAAAGCTTATGGTGATGTAGAGGTTTCGAAGGTTACTTTGGCTCAAGCTTACGGCGGGTTAAGAGGAGTCAAGGGGTTAGTCTGCGATACATCTGATGTACCGCCTGATAAAGGTTTAATTATCAGAGGCATAGAGCTTAATAAGCTCTACGACAAATATCCCGAAGAAATTCTCTGGTTATTACTAACGGGAGAATTACCTAACCAAAGTGAAATTAATGACTTAATGACTGATTTGCAATCTCGTCCGCCTGTGCCTGAATATGTATGGAAGGTATTAGAGTCACTGCCAAAGGATTCTCATCCTATGGTTATGCTGAACACTTCCATCATTGCAATGGAGAGAGAGTCCGTATTTACCAAGCGATATAACGAAGGAATGACTAAAGAAGAATATTGGGAGGCTACTTTAGAAGATGCTCTCAATATTATTGCTCTATTCCCCGAGCTATCAGCCGGTATTTACAGAATGAAGTATGGCAAAGGCGAGAGAATCAAACCATTAAAAGGAGTAGATCTCGGTAAAAATTTGGCTTATATGACAGGGCTCGATAATCCGAATGACGAACTATCTAAATTAATGCGATTATACCTAACGCTTCATAGTGACCACGAGGGTGGCAACGTTAGTGCATATTCAGCTTCAATTATCAATTCGGCATTATCAGATTTGTATTATTCGCTTTCCGGCGGTTTAAACGGGCTTGCCGGTCCACTGCATGGTCTTGCTAATCAAGAATGCCTGAATTGGGTGCTTGAATTGCATGAGAAATATTTGGGTGCTCCTACTGAAAAAGAATTAGAGAAATTTGCTTGGGATACTTTGAAGGCAGGCAAAGTAATTCCGGGTTATGGTCATGCTGTATTAAGAGTTACTGACCCCCGGTTTACCGCACTGCTTGATTTTGGCAAGCAATATATGCCTAAAGACCCTGTATTTCTCACTGTAGAGAGAGTTTTCAATGTCGTTCCTGAAGTACTCAAGCAGGTTAAAAAAATTAAGGACCCATGGCCCAATGTCGATGCCGCATCTGGTGCACTATTGTATCATTATGGTATGAAGGAGGTTAATTTCTTTACTGTAATGTTTTCTATTGCCCGTGCTATGGGTATAGCCGCACAGGCAGTAGTTTCAAGGGCAATGGGATATCCGCTTACTCGTCCTAAATCATTGCCGACTGATGTATTTAAAATGTTAGTTAAGAAATAGCTTTAGCATAATTCAGTAATATAGATGAGCGTGGAATCTAATAATTAATACCCGAATTATTCAGATTTCACGCTCCATTTTTTTTACTAATAAAAACGGTTAATCTCCAAAATTTGGGAATTTCTCTATTGATAAATAATTAAAATCTTTTACAAATGTTCAAAATATTTATTTATAGCTCATTTATCAATTTGTTGAGAAATGAGTAAGCACTTATCAAGAGACTGTCTAAAATTAATAATATTGCCGATTCGTCATTCTGAGTGTAACGAAGAATCCAGAATTATTAGCATTTAGCTTTGTCTGGATTCTTCACTTCGTTCCTAATGACAAATTTTAGACAACCTCTTAGATGATTAGAAAATCAAAATTCGATATGTTTGCAATACTCTTCATTATACTATTTTCTATTAGTAATGAGAAATATTGTATCATTCGGTAGCTTTTGCAATATTGACTTTGAGATTTGATATCCTATCTCAAATAGAAAAAATATTTATAGAATAAAAAAAAGGCGAGCTAAATGCCCACCTTTTTATTAAATTTGAAAACATCTAAATAATTAATCTTCGATATATTCTAATAGAATTTCGGATATATCTTTTACTTTGATTGATTCTTCTTTTTCTTTTGCTTTTATTCCGTCAGTGAGCATAGTCATACAGAAAGGACAGTTCAGAGCAATAGTTCCGGCTCCAGTCTCTAATAATTCTTCTGTTCTCTCGATGTTGACGCGTTTGCCTACTGTTTCTTCCAGAAACATTTGAGCACCACCCGCTCCGCAGCAGAATCCACGGTCTTCGTTACGGCGAGTCTCTTCTATTTTAGCACCCGGTATTGAGTTAAGTACTTCGCGAGGGGCATCGTAAATTTCGTTATATCTTCCCAAATAGCATGAATCGTGATAAGTGAAACTGAATTTCTCGGCTTTTTTGTTTAGTTTTAATTTGCCTGATTTAATCAATTGATTCAAAAATTCCGTATGGTGAATTACTTCTACTTTCATGCCAAACTGAGGATACTCATTTTTGAATGTATTGAAGCAGTGAGGGCAAGTAGTAACAATTTTTTTAACATTGTATTGAGTAAGAGTCTCAATATTCATCTTAATCAGCATATCAGCTAAATATTCATTACCGGCACGGCGGGCAACGTCTCCGTTACATTTTTCTTCAGTGCCGAGAATTGCGAAATTGATTTCTGCTTTTTGCATTAATTTTGAAAATGCTATAGAAATCTTTTTAGCTCTATCGTCGAAACTGCCTGCACAGCCTACCCAGAATAATACATCGAAATCGGGATTTTGCTCGACAGTCTGAACGCCGGTTCCCTCAGCCCAGTCGGCTCTCTCATGTGGAGAAAATGCCCATGGCGAAAAGTTATTCTCTAAATTAGCAAAGGCACCTTGTAATAAAGTAGGGAAATCCGCATCCATCATTACTAATGAGCGACGCATACCGACAATTGCGGGTACATGCTCGATAGCAATCGGGCATTCTTGCATACAAGCTCCGCAGGTAGTGCATTGCCATAATGCTTCTACACTTTCGTAGTCACCGACGAATTTTTTATTTAATATTTCTTGCTCTGCATCTGTATAAGTTACTTCTGGAGATTCAGTATTTTGGCGAGCGGCTAATTCCTGCATCGCTTTTGTGCGAACCAATATAGGAGCTTTCTCGTGAGTTCTGTGGCGAATCTGAACCATGATTTCTCTTGGGCTTAATTCCTTGCCAGTAGTATTTGCCGGGCATACACTTGTGCATCTGCCACAATGAGTGCATGAGTAACTGTCGTGAAGGCTTTTCCAAGATAAATCTTCAATGTCAACAACTCCGAATTTTTCAACACCTTCTTGCTCAAAATCTATCTTATTAAGAGTATTGGTAGGACCGATATTTGAAAAATAAACATTCGGAATTGATGAAAATACGTGAAAATGCTTTGAATACGGTAGGTAATTCATAAAACCGAAAATTACCAATATATGTAGCCACCAAGTTACCTCATAAATCGAACTAATCGAATCATAAGTAATAAAAGTAGCAATAATCTTTGAAATCGGTTGGAAAGCCCATTCGTGAACTACAAACGGAACAGCATTGATACTTGCGTTATTTAGTAATAGTGATGTAACTATAGTTAAGATAGAGCCCAGAACGATAGTAGCATCTTTCATTTCATCGGCATCACCTTGCAAGCGAGGGACTTTAGCAATAAATCTTCTATAGAATGAAAATAGTATCGCAATAATTATGATTGCACAGAATAAATCCGTAGAGAATGTTATCACTGTATAGATCGGACCCAAAAAGCTCCAAGTAAAGCTTGGAGAGATTACGCCCTGAATCACAGCTTCAGAGGCTGAAAACAGCAACACGATAAATCCCCAGAAAATTCCAGCGTGTAGCGGTCCTGCTGTTTTATCTCTCAATATTTTGCTTTGAGCAAAAGCAATTTTAATTGTATTTTTGATTCTTGCAGCACTGTTGCTAAACCTATCATCAGGTTGAGCAACTTTGATATAAGAATAAATTCTCAGCAGATTTTTAACTAAAAATGCTATTGATGCCAAGAATATAAGCGTAAAAATAATTCCACGTAATTCCATGTTCCCCAATATTTAATTTTAACATACATTTCCAAAATGCAAAGATAAGAGAAAAATTTTAAATAATATAATTGTTTGAGGTATTTAGTTGCATATTGTTGATATTAAATAGGTTTTGAAATAGCATTTGATTATTAGATATAATTGTTATTCATATAATTGAAAAATTGAAAGAGACTATTTGTTCTTCATTATTTTAAGTAGCTAATCATTAACAGTCAGTTGAAAAAGCCTAAAATTTCGTCATTAACAGCGAAGCGAAAAATCCAGTCTTCTGTAACTAATTGATATATAATGGATTCTTCACTGCGTTCAGAATGACTTTTTTCATTATTTAAGTTATTCAACAGGCTTTTAAACATGAATTATTAGGTATTTTTGAAAATTTCTTATAAATCCGCAGGGATTTGAAAACAAAACCATAGAATTAGTGTCAGCTTTTTCTAATTACTAAATTGGTAATGAAGTGAGTATAATTGGGAATTCAGTGGAAATTTATTTTTCAAGATTTAATGAAAAAGCCTTATAAATTGCTTTACAAGGCTTAGTGCGGAGGAGGAGGGGCTCGAACCCCCAAGGCATTGCTGCCGGCGGTTTTCAAGACCGCTGCCTTACCAATTAGACTACTCCTCCATTCGTCCAATTCAAGGAATTCTAAAATAAGACTTTTTTTTATTATATGCAAATATTTTTTGTTTCTTAATCAACATTTATCATTACACAACATTTTCTACATTAAAATAGTAAGGCTATTGCAAAAGTCCATAATACTTATTTACTGTTATTATTCTAAGTTTTCAAACTTCTATGTGTATATCAAGAGCTTGTCTAAAATTAATAATACTTCCAATTCGGCATTAACAGTGCAACTAAGAATCTAGAATTATCAGCATTTAGCTTTATCTGGATTCTTCACTTCGTTCCTAATGACAAATTTTTGTCTGTCTCTTGAACAAATGGAAATTGAAATTTCTATAGTTTAGTAACAGACTTATAGAATAAAATTACTTCTTTCACAAATAGTGGCTACAGAGGCTGTGAAACAACTATGCTTATTAGGAGATTTTCGAAAATATCAAATTAAATAAGTACCTATTAATCTAACGGTTAAGCGTCAGATTGCATTGCCGACAAATGAATTAATTCGAGCTTTGCAACATTCATAGCATTCAAATATTTTATATTTGCTTAAATAGAATATTTTTGATATTTTTGGAATATATTTGTTATAATACAAGATTTAGATAGAGGCACAATATGATAATAGCTAATCCAATATATGATACGGTATTCAAAAAACTGATGGAAGACACAAAAATTGCTAAGTTTTTCATCGAAACTTTAACCGGTGAGTCAATCGCTGATATAGAGGTTAAGCCACAGGAATATACTTTCAATGATAAATTAGCTGGCATTATGGTGTATCGCCTTGATTTTATTGCTACAGTAAAGACAGAAAACAATCAATATAAAAAGGTATTGATTGAAATTCAAAAAGCTAAGAATTCTGTCGATTTAATGAGATTCCGAAATTATTTAGCCGAGCAATATAAAAAGGAAGATAAAATAGAAACTGACTATGGCAATGAAAAATATGCCCTGCCCATAGTAACTATTTATTTACTCGGATTTAAACTCAAAGAGATAGAAACATCGGTGATTAAAGTAAATAGACAATATATTGACTTAATTAATAATTCGATTATTTTTGAGAAATGTGCTTTCATTGAAAGCCTTACTCATGATAGTTATATTGTACAAATACCGAGAATAAAACCAAAATTACAATCAAGATTAGAAGATTTATTATCCCTATTTGAACAAGTTAACTTCGTCGGGGATAGCGAGATATTAAAGGATTACAAATATCAGATTAATAACGAAACTATTAAGGATATGGTTGATATCCTTCACTATGCAGGCACTGACCCTCAGGAACGTTCAGAAATCGAAAAAGAACAAGAAGCACTCAGAGTTTATGATTTAGCTTATGCTCCGCTAAAGAAAGAAATATTACTAAAAGACAAAATTATTAAGGAAAAAGAAAAAACTATCGAAGAGAAAGAAAAGGCTATCGAAGAAAAAGAAAAGGCTTTGCAGGAATCCTTAAAAATTATCGAAGAATTAAAAGTGCAATTAACCGCTAAATAGTGGGTATCATTTACTGGAATTTGAAATTGAATAAATAATTTTGTTAATCGCTGTTTTAAGTGAAAAACAAATATTCTTTATTTTCTTAATAACTCCGATAGAAGATAAACATCTGAGTGATGGACATAGTGGTTGGGAACTGTAAGTTGAGTAATTGTGAATACAATATGCAATATCTGCCAGACAAGGCATATCTAAGGGAGTATGTTTTAACATTTATTCTACCAATATTCAACAGCTAACGCTGTTGGAAGAAAAGAATCGATTTTCCAAACGCCACTATCTATTTCCTACTTCCCAATTCCGAAGAAAGAACCCACCCCGTCATCGCTTCGCGATGCCACCCCTTCCATTGGATGGGAATTTGAAGAATAGTTGCTACATGGCTTTTCTACCAATATTCAACAGCTAACGCTGTTGGAAGAAAAGAATCATTTTTCCAAACGCTACTATCCGATTCCTATTTCCTACTTCCCAATTCCGAAGAAAGAACCCACCCCGTCATCGCTTCGCGATGCCACCCCTCCTTTTGGATGGGAATTTGAAGAATAGTTGCTACATGGCTTTTCTACCAATATTCAACAGCTAAAGCTGTTGGAAGAAAAGAATCGATTTTCCAAACGCCACTATCCAATTCCTATTTCCTACTTCCCAATTCCGAAGAAAGAACCCACCCCGTCATCGCTTCGCGATGCCACCCCTCCTTTTGGAGGCGAATTTGAAGAATAGTTGCTACATGGCTTTTCTACCAATATTCAACAACTAACGCTGTTAGAAGACCAGCCGCACTACGCAGAGCATAGTAAGGAGGCATGCATATTCCTACTTTCAACTTTCAACTTTATAACTTTTCACTTCCCAAACCCCGACACCCTAAACACCGGACACCAATTAGCTAATTAGCAATTCATTATGTATTGATTTTATTTTGTGCGAAAATTTTCGTATTTTGTAGGTCTTGAAATTTGCATAATAATATAAAAATTTAGAGGAAAAATATATATGTCCGTAAGAGTTAGATTTGCCCCATCTCCCACTGGTTATTTGCATGTTGGCGGATTAAGAACGGCATTGTACAATTATTTGTTTGCCAAGCATTTTAACGGGAAAATGATTTTACGAATTGAAGACACAGACCGCACACGCTTTGTAGAAAATGCAACCGAAAATCTAATCAATTCTTTGCGTTGGGCTGGTATTAATTACGACGAAGGACCGGATATCGGCGGGCAATACGGACCATATACACAATCCGAACGATTTGATTTATATACTAAATATGCTAATGAATTATTAGCAAGTGGCAAAGCATATTATGCTTTTGACACTGCTGAAGAGCTTGATGCTATGCGTTTGCGACTCCAGTCCGGTCAATCCGGCGACTACCGCTACGACCGTACAAATATGAATAATTCTATCAGCCTTGGGTTCGAAAAGTCTCAGGAACTAATAAATTCCGGTCAGGATTATGTTATTCGTTTGCTATGCCCCGATGACACCGAAATATCTTTTACCGATATTATCCGTGGCGAAGTAACTGTAAATACTAAAGATGTTGACGACCAAGTATTGATTAAATCTGACGGTTTCCCAACTTACCACTTGGCAAATGTAGTGGACGACCATCTAATGGCTATTACTCACGTAATCCGCGGTGAAGAGTGGTTACCTTCAACTCCTAAGCACTGCATTCTTTATCAAGCATTCGGCTGGGAGCAGCCTCAATTTGCTCATTTACCACTATTACTAAATAAGGACAAATCCAAACTCAGCAAACGGCAGGGCAGTGTTGCAGTTGAAGATTTTAAAGAAAAATATATTCGAGACGCTTTCTTGAATTTCGTAGCATTATTAGGCTGGAATCCGACTGCTGACCGTGAGATTTATACCATAGATGAATTAATAGAATTCTTCAATCTCGAAAAAGTTAATAAGGCTGGGGCAGTATTTGATACTCAGAAATTAGACTGGTACAATTTTCAATATATTCAGAAAACTGAACCAATCGATTTTGCCGAGGAGTTAAAATCTATTCTAAAAAATAAATTAAATAAGGAATATGATATTAATTGGCTCGCTCAAGTAATAGTGTTAGTTAGAGAGAGAATAAATTTCATAAGCGAAATTCCGGACTATGCTCCCTACTTATTCAATGATATTACCGAATATGAACAGAGCTATATGGAGAAGCATTGGAAAGCCGATAAATATGATTTGGTAAAAGAATTGGTTCAGGAATATAAGAACTCAAATGAATTTGAACATCACCCGCTCTATGATTTAACTAAAGCATTTACCGAAGCTAAAGGTATCAAGCTTAAAGATATTATTCATCCGATTAGATTAATGCTCACCGGTAAATCTATCGGAGCAGGTATGTTTGAAACTATGGAAATCTTAGGCAAAGATACTTGTATTAAAAGAATGGAGAAATTTATAAATGAATATGCACATTAAAAGTTGTCCTTTAAATTTAGCTCTGCTTTTCTTTCTTGTTATTATTACAAGCAGTGTTTTTTCTTGTGCAGAAATAAAATTGCCCGAATGCATAACTGAAAAAGAAAAAGATATCAGTATTAGCTGGGGAACTATAAATAATAAAAGTAAAATAAAGACTTTTTACAAATTGACAGCAGATGCAAAAATATATAAAATCATTGAAGACAGCATGTCAATTCAGGAATCATCATATAGAATAACAATAAAAAATGATGAATTCTGCGATATAAAAAGTCAGATGATGAAATTAATTCTTCAGAAACAGGCTATCCATTTTCCGGCTGATGAACAACAGTTTTTAGAATTTAGTAATAAATCTAAAAATATATATTTTGCTGCAGCATGGAATCCGGAATTTACAAATGTCGGGAATAAGGAACTTCGTGTTTTTTTTGATTTTTTAAATTCAAGGCTTAAACAGAAATAATTATTGGAATATATAATGAACGTTTTAATTGTTGACGATAATCAAGATTTTACCGCTACTTTAGATGATTTAGTCAAGTCATTCGGATTTGAGACTTATACGATTAACGCACCGGAAGAAGCATTAGAATATTTATCAAAGTTTAATAGAAAGGTAAGCTGCTTATTGCTTGATATTGAGTTCGGTCCTAATACCTCAATGAATGGAATAGATGTATTAGAGCATTGCCGCAGGCACTATCCCGCTATACCCGTTATTATGATTAGCGGAAAGGGTACTATCGAGACAGCAGTTAAAGCTACTAAATTGGGTGCGGTTA
This sequence comes from uncultured bacterium, assembly GCA_942493235.1. Classification (GTDB taxonomy): domain Bacteria; phylum Bacteroidota; class Ignavibacteria; order Kapaibacteriales; family UBA2268; genus ENR-C587. The sequence goes on from OW818676.1 coordinate 3,912,084, forward strand.
ATTTTATCGAAAAAAGTATTTTAAGTAAAGATAAACTAAAAGATATACTTAAAAGCGTTGTCGATGATTTAAATAATCAAGGCGAAGCCCGTGAAATATTCCGATTTTTACGTACTCAGGGCTTAATCGGCAAAAGTCCGTCAATTTTAGAACTTGGCGATAGTATTATACGCTTTGGCAGAACTGATCTGAATATATTAATTACCGGCGAAACCGGTACCGGTAAAAAATTGGTTGCTCAGGCTATTCATACTATCAGCAGAAGAAATAGGGCTCAATTTGTAACTGTAGATATACCCAATATTCCGAGAGAATTATTCCAAAGTGAGCTATTCGGACATATTAAAGGGTCATTCTCCGGTGCAACCGATACTAAAAAAGGCTTATTCCAGCAGGGCAATAAAGGTACTATTTTTCTTGATGAAATCGGTGATTTATCTTTAGAATTGCAGTCAAATTTGTTTATTCCTATTGAAGAAAAAATCGTACGTAAAGTAGGCTCAACCGAGCAGGAAGATATTGATGTCAGGTTCATCTCCGCTACGGATAAAGACCTGATGATAGCCATAAAAGACGGCAAATTCAGAGAACAGTTATATCACCGTTTAAGAGAATGCGGGATTAATATTCCTCCTCTTAGAGAACGTCGCGAAGACATTCCCGATATTGTCAGTTACTATGTCGAAAAACATAATAATGACTTCAGCGAAAATAAAGTAGTTTCGCCCTCTGCAACTCAATTCCTAATTGAGCAGGAATGGCGAGGCAACGTTCGCGAATTATCCAGTGTATTAAGAGTTGCTTTGCAGACTGCCTCTTCCGAACAAATTGAAATTAATGATTTTCATAAAATCATGATTGGCTCGGCAGTATCTAATATTACTCAAGTTTCCGATTTCTCTGACCAATCCGCTACAGACCGTACTCTAAAAGAAGACCTTGCGGACTTGGACAAGAAAAAAGTTGAAAGTACATTAGAGAGAACTAACGGCAATGTAAGTAAAGCAGCAGCTCTACTTGCTATCAGCCGCGAAACTCTACATAATAAAATTAGAAAGTATGATATAAATACTCAGTTATTCAGAAGCAAAAGAACTAAGTAATAATTATTTTTTCAATTTAAAATATTTTTTGATTTCAATACTTGTCTATTCCCTCCGAATCGGCAAGAATTGAAATGGCTTATTCCAATAGAGTTCCCTGTATTTGCTTTTTATTATCAGAATTTTTCAATACAAATCTGCAAACAATATATAAAATATTATGAATTCTTCAACAGATATAATCAAATCAGATATTATTCAATCAAAGGTTATAATAATCGGTGCCGGTCCGTCAGGGCTTTTCACGGCTATAAATATATCAAAAGAAAAAAAAGTAATTATCATTGAAAAGCAGCTTAGTCCTGCCAAAAAACTTCTGATAGCCGGCTCTGGAAGATGCAACATCACGAACATTTCTAATATAAATTCTTTCTTTAATCATTATAATAATAAAAGGAAGTTCTTAATTCATCAGCTAAAATCCTATACCAATATAGATTTAATTAATTTCTTCAAGCAGAACAATTTAGATATAGTAGTCGATAAAAATGGCAAAGTATTTCCTGAAACAGAGAATTCTCGCGATGTATTAGAGATACTATTGAGTAACCTGAAATCAAAATATACACAAATCCGCTTTAATGAAAATATTACAAAAGTTGATAAAAAAGACAATTTATTTATAATCGTAACTGAAAACTGCACTTATCTATCCGAATATTTAATAATAGCGAGCGGTGGGAAATCTTATCCTACTACCGGCTCTACCGGCGACGGATATAATTACGCAAAATATTTTGGTCATACTATTATCAAACCAAAGCCTGCACTGACTCCGGTAAAAATTCTTAATTATACTTTTTCTAATTTAGCCGGGCTATCTTTTGATAATATCAAAATCAATCTAATACGGAATAACCGTGTAATCAAATCTCATATTGGTGATATTGGATTTACTCATACCGGACTCAGCGGTCCGGGAATATTGGATTTTTCAAGATATTTTGAAAACGGCGATACTCTCTCGCTTAATCTATTAGATATAGATATTGCTGATTTCAACAATAAATTCATAGAAGCAACCAGAGAGAACGGAAAAATAAATATCAAGAATTTTCTAAAAAAAATGAATCTTGCTGAAAGCTTGATTACTGAAATTCTAAATGAGTTAAATATAAATCCTGCTGAACAAATAGCTAATATTAATAAAGATAGCAGAGCAAAAATTGGAGATAGATTTTGCAATTGCAAATTTATTATCGAAAAAGTAGGCGACTACAATGTGGCTATGGTAACAGCAGGAGGTATTTCAACAAATGAAATTAATCCAGCCTCGATGGAGTCTTCAATTATTTCTAATCTTTTTTTTGTTGGAGAAGTAATTGATATAGACGGCGATACCGGAGGATATAATCTTCAATTTGCATTTTCATCTGCTTATAAAGCAGCAAAAAGTATTAGTAGTCGCTAACAGATACTGAACGCTGTTTTTCTCATCATCGCCCTTAATCACTTCAAGTAAGAGGGTGAAGTGAAAGAGATTTGTTAATTTCTCATTCTCACACAGAGCGTAAGTATGAGAAGCCAATAATACCAATATTTTACTCTTCTCTATCTCCAAATCCCTATACCCTATCCCCAAGTCTCAAACCCCCAGCCCTAAATCATCTTCCCTATACCCTATCCCCAAGTCTCAAGTCCCTATCCCCAAATCCCTATACCCTATCCCCAAGTCCCAAGCCCCCAGCCCTAAATCATCTTCCCTATCTCCAAATCCCTATACCCTATCCCCAAGTCTCAAGCCCCCAGCCCCAAATCATCTTCCCTATCCCCAAATCCCTATACCCTATCCCCGAGTCCCAAACCCCCAGCCCTAAATCATCTTCCCTATCCCCAAATCCCTCTTCCCTATCCCCAAGTCACAAACCCCCAGCCCCAAATCCCTAACCCCAAGCAATAGTATCTAAAAAGAAAATAAATCTAAAAATAATATACAAGAAAAAAAAATTCTTTTCGTTTATATGCTCGCACCTTTGTTAAATATTTGAGTTGATGTGTATCGATAAATTGTTATTTGATTAAATATTTAATATCCAAAATCAATCGCTGATTGATTCAATTTAGTATTCAAAATTTTAATAGTTAAGTTTTATTATAACAATCTGTGAGGACAAAATGAACAGACAGAAGTTATCTTCGATTAGTTTAATTATGCTGGGCTTTTTAATAGGAGCATTATTTGCAGTAAACTTTAATCCTAATCTAATCAGCAATATGTTTGCAAACGACAATATCGGTGCTCAAAATCCACCGGTTAAAATCAGCCCGCTTGCAAAGCAATTAAATGAAACATTTACATCAGTCAGCCAAGCGGTATTGCCGACTGTAGTAAGTATAAATGTAAAAATTGAGACAAAGCAATCTCAAAAAAGCTACGGAAATAATCCTTTTGAAGGATTTGGCGATTTCTTCAACTTTGGACCTTATGGGCAGCAGGAGCAAGCTCCGTCCGAAGGTAGCGGAAGCGGTGTAGTGCTTACTTCAAACGGTTATATTGTTACAAATAATCACGTAGTTGAAGACGCAATTGATATCAAAGTAACTCTTTACAATAAAAAAACATACAAAGCAAAACTAATCGGTAACGACCCCATGACCGACCTTGCGGTAATAAAAATCGAAGAAGATGATTTGACTCCTGCATATTTAGCTAATATCGACGATGTTAAGCTTGGCGAAATGGTTCTTGCCATTGGTAACCCTATGGGGCTAAATTCTACAATTACTCAAGGAATTATCAGCTCTATCGGTAGAGGGCAATTATCATTAAATAGAAAAAATGGTGAGCAGACAATCGAGAATTATATTCAAACAGATGCTGCAATTAACCCCGGTAATAGTGGTGGCGGGCTTTTCGATTTAAACGGAAGCTTAGTCGGTATCAATACTGCAATAGCTACTCGTACCGGTACATTTATGGGCTATGGCTTTGCTATTCCTATAGATTTGGTAAAAGCAATAGCAATGGACTTAATTGATGACGGTAAAATTGATAGAGGTTATATTGGTGTCAAAATCCAAAGCGTGGATGAAGCTATGGCGAAAGCCGTAGGACTTGATAAAGTTATAGGTGTTACTATCCAAGAAGTTAATAAAAAAGGACCTGCTGATAAAGCCGGTTTGGAAATTGGTGACATTATAATTGAAGTTGATGGTAAAGAAGTAAAAACAAGTAACGAACTTCAGGGACAAATTTTTACCAAGAAAAGTGGAGACGCTGTCAATTTAACTATCTGGAGAGATGCTAAGAAAATCACTAAAAAAGTTACTTTAGAACCATTAGATGGCTCTTTCGTTTCTACAGATAAAGCTCAGAAAGGTGCCGAACCAGACGTAGAAAACGACAGCTATGAAGTTACTTTAAAATCTCTCGGCATTACCGTCGAGAAAATCACATCTGATAAAAAAGATGATTACGGAGTTGATTACGGGGTTATTATTAGTAAGGTTCAAATCGGCTCTGTAGCTGCCGAAAAAGGATTGACTCCCGGCACGATTATTCAAAAAGCTGACCGCCAAAAAGTAGAAACACCTTACGATTTGAATAAAATAATAAAAAATAAAAAACCCGGCGATGCAGTTCTGCTTCAATTGAAATTTAAAAATATAAGTAGAATGGAAGCTATTATTATTCCTGAAGATTAAGTCTTTTATAATTTTCTACTTGCAATGAGGCATGTGAAATTAAAAATATCAAATAATACTTATTCAACCTGACGGTTACCGTCAGGTTGAATAATGTATGAAAGATTTGTAGTCGGTTCTTTCGTTCTCATTCCAACAACGCAAAGCGTAGGAATGAAATGCGAAACTTCTTACTACCAATATTCAACAGCTAACGCTGTTGGAAGACCAGCCTTACTACGCAGAGCGTAGTAAGGAGGCGAAAGGGAATCCCACTTTCCTGCTACCAATATTCAACAGCTAACGCTGTTGGAAGAAAGAGTCGATCCACTTCCTACTTCTTACATTCAACTTTATAACTTTATAACTTTTCTTCTACCGATGTTCAACAGCTAACGCTGTTGGAAGAAAAGAACAACTTCCCACTTTCTTACTTTCAACTTTATAACTTTATAACTTTATAACTTTACAAACTTTAATATTTAATTAGTGCACCCTGTCTGGCTTTAGCTTTGTTATCCCAATCAGGAACAACGGATTCAATAAATTTCTTTTTATCGGCTTTAACTTTTTCCATATCTAAACCAATATATTTCTGAGCTAATGCTTTAGTTGATATATCTGGAGCAGCAATAGGAATATTCACATTATGCTTAGTAAATACTACTGCGAGCATTCCACGGGCTTGTTCTGCTTTTTGTATTGATGTACCAAGCACTCTTAAGGCTTCAACAGGCGAATGGAAACCAACAGCATTAGCGGCAGCTACCCAATCCCATCTCCACTGAGCCTCTCTAATCAGTTTCAGAATCGGAGCCATTTCCTGCTCAGTGGCACCGGTTTCCCACGCATTAAAAGCTTCTATATGGGCGGCAGCAATTGATTTCTCGGTTAGTCTTCTAATTTCCAGCACTCTGTCCTGACGGTCATATACTGATTTGCGAATTTCCTCTTCGCTGATTCTATGGCATACTTGGCAAGAATTAGCAATATTGTTAAGTGGACTCTGAATATGGTGGTCAGAGAATTTCACACTTCCCTCTACTTTATATGGCATGTGGCAATCGGCACAAGCTACGCCACGCTGGGCGTGAGTGCCGGTCATATACAATTCATAGTCAGGATGCTGAGCCTTTAGCATCGGTGCACGGCTTAGCTTATGAGTCCAATCGGAAAATCCTTTCTCTTCATAATAAGCATACATAGAGTCTGCACTAAAACCCTTATCCCAGGGAAAAGTAAGGTAATTACCGGGTTTTGCAAAGTAATACTCTACGTGGCACTGAGCACAAACCAATGAACGCATTTCCTGATGAGTAAAGTCCTCGATTTTTTTGCCCTGTCGAGCATAAGCTTCAATTAATCCTGGGCGGGTAATTCGCAAGTTCATTGTTTTAGGATCGTGGCAGTCTTGACAGCCAATAGGATTTACAATTTCATGCCCTATATCTTTCCATTTTGAATTGTAATAGTTTGCTATACCCATTTTATTCATTAAGCGAGGAACGTCCGGTGATTTACATGTCCAGCAAGTTGCCGGAGAAGCACTTCCGTCAAAACCATCAGTTCTTAATATATTCCTAATATCTTGAATAGCATAAGCATGACCTCTACCTTGATTATACTCTTTAGAAAAAGCATATCCTGCCCAGAGTACAACTAATTCAGGAAAATGTTCAAGATAATCAATTTTTTTAGAGCCACCATGCTTACTTGCAAAATTAGTATCGAGCATCATGCGGTAAGTCTCATATTGACGCGGATAGTTCTCGCCCCATACCTCATTTCGCGGTTCCCAGTCGGCAATAGTTCTGATTACCTGAATCTTCTGAATAGATTCAACTCTTCTCTCAACAATAGAAGTAGCAATTAACCCGACTATAAACACTACTATAAGGGTACCACCAAAAAAAGCCCAGTTGACCCAGCTTTTTCTTTTTGGTTTTTGTTCTTCCATAATATCATTCCTTTATATTTTAAATTATTTTTGTTAGTCATTAAAATTCAAATCTCCCCCTTTAGTATTAGTGGTAGGCAGATTTTCCTCAAATAAGAATTGAATTACGAACAAGTAACATAAGCTATATTTGCTTTTTTGTTTGCTTTACTAACCATTCTGGAATTACGGGTTTTAACTGTGGCGTTATACCCATTGGTGTCGAGCTCAAGCTATGAACTCGTCCATGGGGTACTTCTACGTGGCAACCCCAGCAAAGTTTACCCTCTCCGCTTTTATAATTCATACCGTTTACAGCGGAAATTGAAACCGAACTTACCAAATCAATATGGCAACGAATACAGTTCTCTTGAACTACAGCCTTACCCGGCTCACCGATTCTGATTACCTGGGGTTCGTTTCTAAGAGCAAATATTGTAGAGTGCCTCATACCGTCTGTAGCCTTAAAATAATATTTTCTAATTATATTATTCTGCGGTACGTGGCAGTCATTACATTTGGTAACAGTTTTATGGCTACTGTGCTGCCAAGTCAGATACTCAGGACGCATAATATGGCAATTTATACAGGTCTCAGATTCGTCTGACAAATAAGAAGCAGCATTCGAAATTTGGAATATCATCAATAATGCTCCAAATAATGCACCTGAAGCAATCGCAACAGGTAATTGCCATTTTGGAGGCGGAGTAAGTGCTGATAGCATTTTCCGGATAAAACTGTTGTCTTTAATAGTCATAATAACCCCTAAAAAGTATAAGACTAAATTAAATATTAAGATAAAGCAATATCGGAATAAATATTCCGAATAGCAAGTAATATTTATTTTATTATGCTAATTTAATCTATTTTCTTAGAATACTTAATGGATTAGTAGCAGCTAATTCTTTAATGTGTTTGGTATAAAAACACATAGGTATTGGGGTGTATATTATCCAACTATAAAACCTTGGAAATTCAAATCAAACCAATTTCATCATAACAATAAAAAGCCCCAAGTATAAAACTTAGGGCTTAAATTCTTTAATCAATATGAGTAAAAATAATTCCATCAATAGATAACTTAAAAAACTACTTTAAGCTATCCAAATTGTTGATTACTTTCTCAAGAGAATCTTTCATAGAGGCAAGCTTTTCTTTTTCGTAAGCTACAATTTCAGCGGAAGCATTATTTACAAACTTTTCGTTTGATAATTTCTTCTCGCACCCCATAATATTGCCTTTTAGCCTGACGATTTCTTTATTTAATCTTTCTTTTTCTTTATCTAAGTCGATAGTCCCCTCTAAAATCAAGTGTAGTTCAACTTCACGAACAACCGATGATAGTGAGTTTTCCGGTTTATCGGCATTATTGGTAATAGTGATTACACTTGCTTTTGCGAATGATTTCAATATTGCTTCTTGAGACATCATCAGCTCATAAAGGGCATTATCTTTAGCATTGACAGCGATAGGAGCTTTGGTCTGCGGAGCAAGATTAATCCCCGACCGCAGTCTTCGGAATTCCTCAACTATCAATTGAATAAGCTCGAATTTCTGTTCTACATCAGGACTTATTAAGTTATTATTAACTTCAGGAATTTTCTGAGTAGAAATACTCTCGTTTTCGTCACGATTGCCCAATATATGCCAAATTTCTTCGCTAATAAATGGCATAACAGGATGAAGCGAAGTAACAACATTTTCATATAGTTCCACAGCAAATTTCAATAGTCTGTATTTGTAATTCACATCATCTGAAGAATTGAGCTGCACCTTAACTATTTCAACATACCAGTCGCAGAAATCTCTCCAGATAAAATCATATAGAAGTTTAGAGAAATCATTTACTTTAAAATTATCAAGAGCAGCACGAGTTTCGATTAAAGTAGTGTTGAATCTTGAAACTATCCATTTGTCGCCGAAAGATAATTCATCGACGGATAATTTTTGTAATTTATCAAAGTTTTCAATTTCTTCAATATTTAAATCATTAAATTTCATCATTAGGAATCTGCCGGCATTCCAAACTTTATTCGCGAAGTTTCTGCCGATTTCCATGCATGGAATGTCCTGAGCATCTACATCCACGTCCATTTTCACATCCTGCCCTAATGGAGATAAGTATATCATAGTAAAGCGAACAGCATCTGTACCATATTTATCAATAATATTTAGCGGGTCAGGCGAATTACCAAGTGATTTGGAAAGCTTTCTGCCTTTACCGTCGCGAATCATAGAAGTGAAGTAAACATCTTTGAATGCGATTTCTTCATTAAATTTCTGATTTGCCATTATCATTCTTGCTACCCAAAAGAAGATAATATCAGGAGCGGTAACAAGTAAATCCGTAGGCTGGAATGCTTTCATTGTTGCATTTGGAGCATCAGTGCCGTCTTCGAGCCATTTCATGGTGGTCATTGGCCAGAGCCAGCTCGAGAACCAAGTATCTAAAACATCTGACTCTTGATTAAGCTCTATATCATCGGATAAATTCAATTTCTGTCGAGCTTCATCAATATCACGAGCGGCTGTAAACTGTCCGTCGGCGGTGAAATAAACAGGAATTCTATGCCCCCACCATAATTGACGAGAGATACACCAGTCGCGAATATTATTCATCCAATGCTCGTAAGTCTTTACCCAATGGTCAGGGTGGAATTTAATTTTTCCAGATTTAACAGGCTCAAGAGCAATTTCAGCAAGCGGTGCCATTTTAACAAACCATTGATTTGATAAATATGGTTCTATAGGCTCTCCCCACGCTGCGAAAACCCTACATTATGAGTATAATCTTCGATTTTCTCGATTAATTGAAGCTCTTCTAATTTAGCTAATATTTTCTTACGGGCTACGAATCTGTCCATTTTATTATATTCGCCGGTTTCTTCGTTTAGGGTGCCGTCAGGATTAATAGTATTAATCATTGGCAGATTATGGCGAAGTCCAATTTCAAAGTCATTCGGGTCGTGAGCCGGAGTAATTTTAACACAGCCTGTTCCGAATGTCGGGTCGGCATAATCATCGGGAATAATTTCGACTTCACGATTAACCAATGGAACAATTACCTTAGTACCGATTAAGTGTTTATATCTTTCATCTTCGGGATTAACGGCAACGGCAACATCGCCGAAAATTGTCTCTGGGCGAACAGTAGCAACTGATAAATATTTTGTTTTATCATTAGCAAAGTAATAACGCATAGTATATAGATGCTCTTTTACTTCGCGGAATTCGACTTCTTCATCAGATAGTGCAGTCTGAGCAAGCGGAGACCAGTTGATGATTCTCTTACCGCGGTAGATTAATCCTTCATCGAATAAGCGAACAAATACTTCGGTTACGGCTTTAGATGCAGTCGCATCCATAGTAAAAAGGGTTCTGCTCCAGTCACAAGAGATACCCAAATAGCGTAATTGCTTGAGGATAATTCCGCCGTACATATTTTTCCATTCCCAGACTTTCTCAAGGAATTTCTCTCTGCCCAAATCATAACGTGTAATGTTATCTTTTGAGAGTTCTTTCTCAACTCTGGATTGAGTAGCTATTCCGGCGTGATCTATACCGGGGAACCAGCATACCTCGTAACCATCCATTCTTTTATATCTTATATATATATCTTGCAATGTGTTATTAAGGACGTGTCCGAAATGCAAAATCCCTGTAACATTCGGAGGAGGCATTAATATGCTGTATGTTTTCTTTTGAGTATTGTCATCAGCTTTATAGATTTCATTTTTCTGCCAGAGGTCATACCATTTACTTTCTGATTGCTTTGGCTCGTAAGCTTTTGGGAATTCTGTTTTCATCGTCCTATTATCTCAACTGTTTATAAATAAAAAAGAATACAAAATTACGAAATTTATCTGAAATGGAAAAATAAGGATTATAGATTATTCAATGAAGAAGACTAAGGTGGCAGACACCTCATAGCTGCCGGACTTACACATATTATTTAATCCCTTAATTCAAGCGGTCAAGTTTGATGTCTTTTTTTATCCAATATGTGCATAGCCACAACTCAATAATTATTATATTCTTTAAATCGTATTTCGATTTATATCAGTAAGATTTTTTTTACCCCGCTGCATTATTAATTCCATTGTTTATAAATATAAAACCAATTTATTTAATTAAATGATTCAATTTTTTCTAATATCCAAATATATTACTCTCATTAGCTCTTATCTCTTCTATCTCTTCTGTTGACATTCCGGTCAATTCGGCAATCATCTTAACAGATAATCCTTTATTTAAAGCATTTTTAACAACTTCTATCTTCCCTTCTATCTTTCCTTCAATTTTCCCTTCTATTATGCCTTTCACAAACCCTTTTTGCTCACCTTCTATTTCTCCCTCTTCTCTTGCTGTATCTAATGAGTTTTTTAAATCTCTAAATACATTTAAACTCTCTTCGTAATTATAAATCTGCTCCGAGGTGAATCTTGCAATTTCTGCTGCTTCAAATAGTTTCTCGAATATTTTTTCTCTTAAATTATTCGGTACTTTGTCTAAGTTTGCCAAGTTCTTTATTACATATAACCACTTTTCAAATCGCGTTGTTATCTGCTCTAATGATTTATTGAATTTTGGCATCTCCAAATAAATAAATGTCAATTTATCATAAAATACTTTGTGTGTATCTATATCTTCTAATTTGACATCATATCTGTATTTATCAGGGTTATCCTTATCATCTTCAAAAATAAAATCTAATATCGCTATTACATATACTGCCTTTAGCGAAAAATCCCACTGGTTTTTCTCCGCCTGCTCTCTTATCGGCAATGTTGCATAATATAAAGTTCTATCCTTAAAGAATTTCTGCTTTGTCTTCTGCATTTCTACTATAAACTTTTCGCCCTTTTCATTCTCGCAATATATATCAAATACAGATTTCCTGTCTGAAAGAGTATAGCCTACAAATTCCGTTTTTAAATAAGTTAGATTTACTATTCTACCTGCCTCTTTGCTTAGAAGCTCATTTAGAAAATCCATCAAGATATCTTTATTGACTTCTTCTCCAAACAGCTTTTTAAAACCGTAATCTGTAAATGGATTTATATATTTATCTTTTAAGTAGGTCATGGCTTATACTCGGTATTACTTTACAATTTCTTATTTATTTCTTCTATCTCTTCTGCTGACATTCCGGTCAATTCGGCAATCATCTTAACAGATAATCCCTTATTTAAAGCATTTTTAACAATTTCAATCTTCCCTTCAATCTTTCCTTCGATTATGCCTTTCATAAATCCTTTTTGCTCACCTTCGATTTCGCCCTCTTCTCTTGCCGTATCTAATGAGTTTTTTAAATCTCTGAATACATTTAAACTCTCTTCGTAATTATAAATCTGCTCTGAGGTGAATCTTGCAATTTCTGCTGCTTCAAATAGTTTCTCGAATATTTTTTCTCTTAAATTATTCGGTACTTTGTCTAAGTTTGCTAAGTTCTTTATTACATATAACCACTTTTCAAATCGCGTTGTTATCTGCTCTAATGATTTATTGAATTTTGGCATCTCCAAATAAATAAATGTCAATTTATCATAAAATACTTTGTGTGTGTCTATATCTTCTAATTTGACATCATATCTGTATTTATCTGGATTATCCTTATCATCTTCAAAAATAAAATCTAATATTGCTATTACATATACTGCTTTTAGTGAGAAATCCCATTGGTTTTTCTCCGCTTGCTCTCTTATCGGCAATGTTGCATAATATAAAGTTCTATCCTTAAAGAATTTCTGCTTTGTTTTCTGCATTTCTACTATAAACTTTTCACCCTTTTCATTTTCGCAATATATATCAAATACTGATTTTCTGTCTGAAAGAGTATAGCCTACAAATTCCGTTTTTAAATATGTTAGATTTACAATTCTACCTGCCTCTTTACTTAGAAGCTCATTTAGAAAATCCATCAAGATATCTTTATTGACTTCTTCTCCAAACAGTTTTTTAAAACCGTAATCTGTAAATGGATTTATATATTTATCTTTTAAGTAGGTCATGGCTTATACTTAACTATATTCTGTAAAATAATTATTTAATAGACGTATAAAATCATATTTTAGGATAAATATTGCATAGAATACTTTATTTCTGAAATTCTGGAATAAATAATATTTCTTCTTCGGTAAATACTTTTATTCCATTCTCTTTTAACAAATTTGCTGTAACTCCGTCTCCATCTATTAATTTACCGCTGAAAGTACCATCATAGATTTCATTAGAACCACATGAAGGTGAATTTGCCTTGAGAATTGCTGTTTTACAATTGCAAAGTTTTGCAATATCCAATATTATCTCAGCTCCCTTGATAAATTTGTCGGTTACATCTGTTCCGGTTTTGGAAATTACTCTATTACCTATAATTTCGCAAGGCTCTCTCGGAGTAGATAATCCTCCCAATTGTTCAGGACATAAAGGAATAGCCTTACCCTCTTTTAGTAAGGTCATAATCTGAGGGTAAGGTTTGCTTTCTCCGTTGTAACGGCACGGAATTCCGGCTAAACAAGCACTGATAATTAACATAACAGCTCTTTCAATCAATTATTGTTTTGTATATACCTTTTTACTTCTGCTTCAAAAGTCTGCTTGATTTTACTCCATTCGAAATCACCTAACGATAAGGGTGCGGGTTCATAATCAGCATCATCAAAATATGTTAAACTTTTCAATATGTGAAGATGATTAGTATTCTGAAATTTCTTGTCAAATAAATTAAACATATCTTTTAAAGTATATTTTTCTAATAAAGAATAAATATCAAAGAAATCCCTCTTATATCCACGCCCGGCAATCGCTGATAATTTCATCGGAATAATATCTTCAATTGAAAGTAATCTGATGTTTTCAATATTTACAATCGGTTTAATTAGCGGATAAGAGTATTTGACAATGTCAATTTTAACAAATACATTTGAATCGTCAGGATAATTAATTTCCAAATGAAGTGCATTTTTCTGGACACTAATATTATTTGTCTTGAAATTTGAATTTAACGCACTTAAAATCAATTCTTCATCAAAGTCATTTTGATTAAAAAAATGAAGTGCAACTGAAATTCTGTGCCCAAGCTGTAAAGCTAAAGCTGTTCCACCAACTAAAAAGAAATCTTTTAGTTCGGTCATAGACATCAGCTTTTGTAGTAACTGCAAAGTTGTCGGATAGACGGCTCTAAATTGTAACATCTGAAATCCTCCTTCTCAATTTTAAAAAATGATTGGCAGAAATTGAAAGTCAATTTATCCATACTTCTGATTTGCTTTATGTCTTCTTTAACCCTGTTAAAGCCATAATATTTCAAGAGTTCTCTAAAATCTTGCAAGTCCCCTTTATTTATTACTCTTTCTATTACAAATCGAGTATTTTTCTTATAGTCAATGTCTTGGAAGTTTATACCGCCAAATATAGTATTATTAAGTATTGGGTTCATTTTTAGTTTGCTTTACATTGTTTTGATATTTATTTATTTTATTTATTTATTTTGCTCGTATCCATATAGAGTATATTCCAGCGATGATTATCCAAATCGCAGAATGCACACCCATACATCCACCCCATCACTTCTTCAGGTTCGGCAAATACAGTTCCGCCGGCTATTTTGACTTTCTCGGCTATTTCATCTACATCTGCTCTGCTGTCAACTTGCAAATCAATAAGAATCTCACTTGATTTTTCAGTATCTGTAACCTCATGGCGGATAAATCCTTTAAACATATCTTCTCTAAAAAGCATGATTACTGACTTGCCTTCTCCACATATCAAGCAGGCTGAATCAGCATTTACACCGTGAGAGTCATTAAATTCAAAGCCTAAAGCAGTGAAAAATTCTCGTGATTTCATCACATCTTTAACCGATATATTCAGCCACATATCTTTTATCATATTTTATACTTTTTTACTTTTTCAATAAATCTCTTATTTCAGTCAATAATTTCTCTTGTACCGGTGGCTCAGCAGCCGGAGCTTCTTCTTGTTTCTTTTTCATTTTATTCATAGCTTTTACAAGTAAGAACATAAAAAAGGCGACTATAATAAAATCAATTGTAACTGTTATAATTTCGCCGTATTTGATTGCTGTTTCAGGACTTATCATTTTGCCGACTTCATTGATTTTTGCCTCGGTTAGAATTATTTTAAGCGATTTAAAGTCTATACCGGCTGTTAGTTTACCAACTATGGGCATTACCAAACCGTCAATAAATGATGTTACAAGCTTACCAAAAGCCGCACCCATAACAAAAGCAACTGCTATATCAATTAGGTTGCCTTTTACTGCAAATTCTTTAAATTCTTTAAACATAATCTGCTCCGTTAATAAATTAATAATCTGAATCAAGTATTCCCGTTAACTATCTAATAGATAAACACAAATTAAATAAATAAAAGTATATTTCCAAAAATATTATTTAATAGCCTTTTGGAAAAGAATAATTTTTGGATTGTCTCATTGTCAGGTATCTTTTTTTATTTCGCTGAAATTGCAAAGATAATGCCATTATGTATTTAAAGTCATTCAGATCTACCTATACTCTACGCTGTAATGTAGAATTAAAGACACAAAAGCGGCATTAATACTGAGTCATTTTAAACCAACTGTAAATCGTGAAAGATATTCCATATCCGGTAGATATGGAATATCTAAAAGTATGTTTTATTTATATAAGCTTGTCATGAAGAACGAAGTAAAGAATGATTGCTTTTAGTGCATCTGTGCGAAATAATCAAAACTTATTTCATTTGCACTGGATTGATTATACTAAAAATAGTATATTGTAAAATAGAAATAGAAATGCTTCATACTAAGTTACGAAATATATATTTGTTAGTTTGTAAATGTATTTCATTGCTTTTCGATTTCGATTTCAATCGGAGTGCTATTATTGACATTATCAATTGCAGCTCCTTTATCCATAACCTCTTTAATAAAACTCTGTTTTTCTTCGTCTGTCATATTTGATTTGAATGATATTTTGATTTTAAGCCCTGCAAATCCTGCTCTGATATTATCATTTTTCCCCATTGCTTTAGAGAAATCAATTTCTCCATATACGTTAATGTGAACATCAGTTATTACGATTTTTTTAATATAAGCCAGAAATTGAATTGTTGAAGCTATACAGCTACCATAAGATATTGCTAACATTTCCGGTGGAGTTGGACCTTTATTATCTGCTCCGAATTCAAGAGGCTGGTCCACAATTACTGTGTGATTTCTCACTTTGCATTCTAATGTCCTATTTTTGATTTCCTTAATTTCGGCATTAACCTTGAAAATATTCTTATTCTCAGGCTCATTGGTTTGAGCATAAGTACTAACGACTACAAAGATTAATATAATAATACAATAAAAATATTTCATAAAATAACTTTCAAAACAATAAATAATATATGTGAATTATTTCAAGCAATTATTAGATACTTATTTTTTAGAAAAGTTTCTTAAATAAAATTACAAATGTTATTCAATAAATCGCAGAAATTCCAATTACCTTAAATCATAAACAAATTTTTCGTATAATATTTCGTCTTTGTACAACTAAAATAAGAATAATTTAATATTTTAATTTCAAATAGGAATAAACATGAGTAATTTACCAGCCAAAAAAGCTCAAGGCAATTTTAGTCAAGTCGATGGCAAATATTGCGTTAGAGATATTTCTCTTGCTGAAGAAGGCAGAATGTTAATAGATTGGGCAGAATCAAGAATGCCGGTTATTAAAACACTTAGAGAGCAATATAGCAAAACCAAACCTTTTGCCGGATATAAAATCGCAGGTTGTTTGCATGTAACTAAAGAAACTGCCGTTCTTATTCGCTTATTTGCCGATGCCGGTGCCGAAATTTCTTGGTCAGGATGTAATCCTTTATCAACAAATGATGCTGTTGCTGCCGCACTTGCCGCTGACGGTATTTCAATCTATGCTTGGTATGGAAATCACGAAGATTTCTACTGGTGTATAGACAGAACTATTGACAATCCGCCTCATCTTACTTTAGATGACGGTTGTGATTTAATCAATACCGTTCACGAACACTACCCCGATATGGCTAAAAACTTTGTTATCGGCGGAACCGAAGAAACTACTACCGGTGTTCACAGATTGCGTGCCAGAGCCGCTGCAGGTAATTTATTCTATCCTGTTTATGCTGTTAATGATGCTGAAACAAAATGGGATTTCGACAACGTTTATGGTACCGGTCAATCAACATTAGACGGTATTCTAAGAGCTACCTCGGTACTATTGGCAGGCAAAAACTTCGTAGTTTGCGGTCATGGTCATTGCGGAAGCGGTGTTGCCAAAAGAGCTAAAGGTATGGGAGCAAATACTATCGTTACCGAAGTAAAAGCTACTGCCGCATTAAAAGCTGTATTAGAGGGGCACGAAGCTATGTCTATGGAAGAAGCAGCAAAAGTCGGCGATGTATTCGTAACAGCTACAGGAGTAAAAGATATTATCCGCAAAAGCCATTATGAATCAATGAGAGACGGAGCAATTATTTGCAACACCGGTCATTATGATGCTGAAATCAATATTCCTGAATTAGAAGAAGTATCTGTAAGCAAACGCGAGATTCGTCCGAATTGCGAAGAATATACTTTAAAAAATGGCAAAAAAGTATTTTTATTGGCTCAAGGTCGTTTAGTGAACTTAGCTGCTGCAGAAGGGCATCCGTCGGAAGTAATGGATATGTCTTTTGCTAATCAATTCATGAGCCATTTAAGGTTAGTTGTCGCTCATAAAGCCGGCGAAAAATTACCAATAGCAGTTCTTGACCTGCCGGTTGAGCAAGATGAATTTATAGCAGAAACCAAATTAAAAGCTATGGGTATGAAAATTGATGCTTTAACTCCCGAACAATTATCATATATAAATGATTATAATCAAGGAACCTAATAAGCTCTTTTGTTAAAATTATTAATAGCCTTCCCGAATAGATTTTCTAAATGGGAAGGCTTTTTGTTTTTGTTGTTTGCTTGATAATTTGTAAATTTGTTTATCATTATGTATAGCTGAATTGAGCTGATTATTATGGATATATGAAAGATTAAAAGATAATGGATAAAATACATCAAGATACTTCTATATATCTAAAACTTGTTGACACAATTGGTACTACAATTGAAACAGCACGGTTAAGAGCTGTTCAAGCGGTCAATAATGAATTGCTAAGGGCTAATTGGGAAATCGGTAAATACATAGTCGAATTTGAGCAAAATGGAAATGAAAAAGCTGAATATGGCAGTTCCTTATTGGCTAACTTGTCCAAAGATTTAAAACTAAGATTTAAAAAAGGATTTAGTAAAAGTAATATTTATTTGATGCGGCAATTATTTATCAAATATCCAATTTTCCAGTCAGTGATTGGAAAATTGACTTGGACACATTATGCAGAGCTACTTGGTGTATCAGACGATTATGCAAGAGGATTTTATGAGAAGCAAGCAATGAATGAAAATTGGAGTGTCCGTGAATTAAAAAGGCAAATTAATTCATCATTATTTGAGCGATTAGCACTGAGTCAGGATAAATCCGGAGTATTAAAGTTATCTAAAAATGGGCAAATAATCTTGAATCCCAAAGATATTGTTAAAGATCCCTATATTTTAGAGTTTCTACAAATTCCTCATGATCATCGCATGACTGAAAGCAAATTAGAACAAAAAATAATCAATAATTTACAAACTTTTTTATTAGAATTAGGTAAAGGTTTCTCTTTTGTGGGTCGTCAATATCGGATAACGTTGGATAATGAACATTATTATGTTGATTTAGTATTTTACCACATGATATTAAAATGCTTTGTGCTAATCGATTTGAAAACAAAACACATTAAGCATCAGGACATTGGGCAAATAAATATGTACTTAAATTATTTTAAATCCGAGGAAAACACCGAGGATGATAATCCTCCTATTGGCATTGTCTTGGGTGCAGATAAAAATGATATTTTGGTCGAATATGCACTTGGTGGAATTTCGAATAATATTTTCGTTTCCAAATATCAACTATACTTACCAAACAAGAAAGAATTAGAACAAAAAGTAATAGATATTATGTCATTATAATATTATTGGTTGGTTGTCTGTTTTTTCTTGTTGAGCTTATATCTTTATATTGTATATATGTGCTATCCATTATATAAATAATAGAATTGGAATTTCACAGTTGTTGATTAGAAAATTTCCAAATAAACATACTTATAATCAAGGAACCTAATAAGCTCTTTTGTTAAAATTATTAATAGCCTTCCCTAATAGATTTACTAAGTGGAAGGCTTTTTGTTTTTGTTGTTTGCTTGATAATTTGTAAATTTGTTTATCATTTATTGCGATGTCGAAGTTAGGTGAGAAATTTATAAATTACAATATTAAAGTGACTTACTATCCAATATTGAAAGCAAACTATGAAACAGCAGAATGCAATTCAAGTATTTGAAGAAAAAAATGTGCGTACCCTTTGGGATGCCGACCAAGAGAAGTGGTATATTTCTATTATTGATGTTGTCTCTATTTTAACAGATAGTAAAGATGCGAATGCATACTGGAGAAAGCTTAAGCAACGTCTCAAAGCAGAGGGAAACGAAACCGTGACAAATTGTCACGGTTTGAAAATGCTCGCTCCTGACGGTAAAATGAGATTAACCGATGTAGCCGATACAGAGCAGCTATTTAGACTTATTCAATCTATTCCGTCGGCTAAAGCAGAGCCTTTCAAACTTTGGTTAGCTCACATTGCCAGCGAACGTCTGGACGAAATGCAAGACCCCGAGCTAAGCATAGACAGAGCCTTAGACCAATATCTTAGACTTGGGTATAGCGAAAGCTGGATTAATCAACGACTGAAAAGTATCGAGATTCGTAAGGAATTAACAGATGAATGGAAAAGTCGCGGAGTTAGCCAAGGACAACAATTCGCCACTCTTACCGATGTAATTACAAAAACTTGGTCAGGAAAAACTACTAAAGAATATAAAGTATTCAAGGGTTTGAAAAAAGAAAATCTAAGAAATAATATGACTAATACCGAATTAATTTTAAATATGCTCGCCGAAGCATCAACTAAAGATATTTCGCAGGCAGTCAAACCTACTACTTTTGAAGAAAACAAAACCGTTGCCAGACAAGGCGGAAATGTAGCGAAAGTTGCGTTAAATGAATTAGAAGCTCAAACTGGGAAAAATGTAGTAAGCAACATAAATGCAAAGCAAACTATTGAAAATAAGATATTAGATGCAGCAACAGATAATGAATTAGGAAATTGATTTCTCTAATTGTAAAATCTACTTTTATTTCTATGAACCTAATTAACTCCCGAATTATTACGTAAAAAGCTTTCCCTAATAGATTTACTAAGTGGAAGGCTTTTTGTTTGTTGTTATGCTTCCAAATATACTGCACATCTATCAATAAATATTTATATTCTTATGCCGGTATAGCAATTTCATAAGCATTACCTTTTGGAGTTGGCAATGCTCTTTTAAGTATCCACGGGTTTAAAAGCTTAACATCTTTATAAGTAGTTCCTTGTTTTTTTGCCCAATCGGCAAGATTATCAATAGCTTGTGAAACTTTAACCATTTTCACTTTATCCGGTGTATATAATTGCTCAGGTTTAAGTAAAAAACCGTATTTTTCAGGATGAGTCATTATCTCTTTAATAACTACAATCCTTAAAATATAACGTGAAGTTTCTTCATTGAGGAACATCTCAAAATAGTCTGTTACACCCTGAAACTCTTTTGTTTCATTAACTCCGGTATGCCCCATATTATATCCAGCAGCTGCCATAATCCATGACTTATGTTTGCTATAGCCCTGCTTTAGATATTTGCAGGCTGAATAGGTACTTTTTTCTGGATTTCTTCTTTCGTCAATATTTTCATCTACTATCATTCCCATAGCTTTTGCAGTAGATTCCATAAATTGCCATAATCCGACAGCTCCTTTGCCGGAACGAGACATATAGAGAGCCGATTCGGCTACGGATAAATATTTCAAATCGTCAGGTACATTTTCTTCTTTTAGAACTCTCTCGAATGTGGGGAAATATCTGCCGGCACGTTTAAGATATAGTATTACTTGACCCGGCTGCTGAAGCAACAGGTAAAATTCTCTCTCTACACGTTCGCGGACTTCGGGAATTTCTATAGGAATTCTCTCGCCACAGAAATCTAATTTATTCGGAAGTTGGAGTGACGATAAATAAGCGTTGAATTGAGTAGGTAACTCTTTATATGTTTGACTATTAAGCTTTTCTGAATCTTTACATGAAATTAAAATGAAAACAAACATTACAAAATATAATTTCCTCATTATCAATCCTCTTAAATATTTTCAAAAACATGGATTTCAAAAATACAAAAATTTTCTCTATTTGAGGGAGTTTATATCAATGAATACTCTTATATATTGCAAATTTTTAATTTATGTACTGCTTTTGAGGCTGGTGGCTGGGGTTTCGGGAATTGGGATTTGGATTTGGGAATATAAGAGAATAATAATCTCTGTGCTTCAGAGGCTGTGTAAAAACTATCAAAAGGCAACAAATATTGTTACCTGTTCCAATCAACCCCACGCTAAAGCGTGGGGTTGATTAGTGAAGAAGATAAAAATTGCGGAAAATTACAGCATAATAATATACTTACAAAGCCTCTTTAGCGTGTGGCTAAGCCCTGTAAGCAATTTATATTCACTGACTCTAAAGTTAGGGGCAGATATCAAATAAATTATTTTATATAGTGATAAAACTATTCTTCTTCCTGCCATTGTAGAACATAGTTATAATATTTTTTTGCTAATGAAACGGCGGCATCATAATGATCACACTCACTCATTATTACAAATCCGGGACTTTCTTTATCCGGCATAACAAGGACTGATGCGTCTTTGTCAAAAAATATTTTAACGCCTTCGACCAATTCACGATTCATACTGTCCGAATGCTCCATCAGTTTACGCATTACTCTGCCTTTGTATTCCCATGAGCAATCAGCCACAAAATTATGCTGGTATCGGCTCGGAAGTAAAGCATCAATCTGAGAAATCTTATTCTTTGTCTCGGCAAGCATTTCTAATATTTTTCCAACGCTATACATGCCATCTGAAGCAAAAGAGAATTCCGAAAATATAAAGCCGCCCCATACCCCGCCAACAAACAACACATTAGGGTCGCGAGTGGCTTCCATCATTGCTGAATGTGAGTTTTTAATTCTCAATACTTCTACTCCATATTCGGCTGCCATCAGTTCTATAGTGCTACTGGCGGCTATAGACACTGCAATTTTATATGGTTGCCGATGTTTATTTGTTTCAAAAACTAATTTACAAATAATTGTTAGTAGTCTCAGCGGAGAATACCAAATGCCCCTTTCATCAATTAATGAAATCTTTTCTGCTCCTGCTTCTATCATAAATCCGAGTTCATAGCCCATGGATTTCATTATGCGAGGAACTTCGTCGATTTCAGGAGCTAACAATTGAGGGTCTCCTTGGTATTTTGAAGAATCGACATAGTCATGAAGTGAGATAGCATGAACTCCCAGATTTCCCAGAATACTTGGGAAAATCGATGATGCTAAGCCATAAGAATAGTCCAATAATACTTTAAATTTACGCTCACGAATTAAATCAGACTTTAATGATTCGGCAAAGCGGGCTATATATATCTCGTTAGTTCTTTCAGGATAAGTAATTACACCGACTTTATTGTGGTCAACGCGTTTAATATCTTCGCCAAAGAAATATCTTTCGATAGATTTGGTTTGAGCAATTGATATGTCTCTCCCCTCTTTATTGAAAATAATAATATCCGTATTATTATTGCTTCGAGGATTTCGCCTGATATGAAGCCCTGCCGAATACTTACCTGTCCGAATTTCCTGACGAGTCTGAGGAATAGAAGTAAACTGCAAGTCATTAACTTTTACCCCGACAGAAGCTAAACCGGAGGTGATTGCACGCTTCATTATTCTAGACACAGGGTCAGAATCTCGAGACGCAAGCATAATAGAATTATGACCGAAAGCCATACCCAATGCTGCTCCGAGCTTTGCTCCGAAATCAGGATGTATTTCCAAATTTGAAATACCCGATATTCGGGCATCAGTAAATAATTCTCTAAGCCATTTTTCTTCCTGTACAAGCGATGCTGATAGAGTAGCCCCCTCTTGTACTGTTTTATTGGGCCAAAGCTTAATATTTGAAAGTAAATGAGCTTTTGTTCCAATAATACAGCCTTCAGCCACAAATACATTTTCTTCAATAGTTACCGAATCTCCAATTCTGCAATTTGAGCAGATTACATCATCACTTAATTCGACAAAGTCCCCGATTTTTACATTATCCCAAATAGTAACACCCCGCATTTTGCAGCCCATTCCGACTTGAACATTTTTGCCAATTACACAGTTGATTAATGTAGAATGCTCGCCAATTGTACAATTATCATTTATCTGAACAGTACCCTCGAATTTCACATTAGGAGAAATATTACAATTATTTCCAAAATATAAATTTTCTTTCTTAAGCCCCTTAATTTCAAGGCTAACCATACCTTTAACAGAGTCTGACTGCCCACGCTGATATTCATCTAAATTACCGACATCTTTCCAATATCCTTCGCAAATATACCCGTTAAGAGCCATCTTTTTCTGTAGCATAAGTGGATATAAATCATTACTGAAATCAAATTCTTCTTGATAGGGAATCATGTCTAACACTTCAGGCTCAAGTATATAAATACCAGTATTAATAGTATCAGAAAATACTTGTCCCCATGATGGTTTTTCTAAAAAGCGTGTGATATGGCTTTCACTGTCAGTCATTACTATTCCATAAGCTAATGGATTTTTAACTCTTGTAAGTAAAATTGTAGCCTGAGACTGCTTCTCTAAGTGAAAATATAGTGCATCACTCAAATTAAAATCTGTTAGTACGTCGCCACTAATAACTATAAATCTGTCTTTTCCAATAATCTCGGCTGCATTACGTACTGCACCGGCTGTCCCATAATCAGCATTTGCCATTACATATTTCATATCAACGCCGAACTTCGAGCCGTCTTCAAAATATGAAGTAATTGATTCAGGTTGAAAATACAGAACAGAGACTATCTCTGTAATACCGTGTTTTTTCAATAAATTAATGATATGCTCCATCATGGGAACATTTAATATCGGAACCATCGGTTTTGGAATATTCATAGTCAATGGTCTTAAACGCGTTCCAAAACCACCTGCCATAATTACCGCTTTACTCATAATTTACACTCCTAATATCTTGAAGAATTGTATCGTATTTAATTTAATCAATAATAAGCACATAGCTTAAAATACAAGATAATTAAAAAATTCCAGTTTTCAAATATAATTATTCAGTTTATGATAAATTTATGGATAATATGAAGTTTTTGTCAATTTTTTATATAGATAATTGAGAATTAGTGGCTGGGAAATAGCTGAGAATATCATTTTCTATATGAAATAGTACTATTTCAAAAGTGCATTATTCTGTTTTTAAATATTTTATACAATTCAACTTGATGCTTTAGTATTGGTTTACAAGCAAATTATGAATTTTATCATTGTATATTTATTTTTGTCAATTTATTATTCAAACAGAAGTAGTCAGCAGTTCGGACATATATCTAACCAACGACATGACTTTAGAATAGTTCATCCGTTTGGGTCCGATTAGCCCAATAGAGCCTTTACCACTTGCCATTTGATAAGACGAAACTACTAAGCTGTAATCTTCCATTAATTCATTTTCCATCTCGTTGCCTATCATTACATTAATATTAGCAGGCAGATAGTCGGATTTATCAAGTAAGTGAATTATCACATCTTCGTTTTCTATTAATTCTATTACACCTTTCACCTTCTCTATATCATCAAATTCCGGCTGTGATAGCAAATTCTGTGTGCCGGCAAGATGAATTTTATCAGTAGAAGTCTCTTTATGAAAGAGCTTTTCAATAGAATCGACAAATAGTCTGATTAGTGGGGTATCTGCAGGGCTAAAGCTCTGCATAATATTTAAGAAATTCTCGCGTATATAACTTAAGGGCTTCCCACCGATTTTTTCATTTATCAGATACGTTATAGAATCTATATAGGTTGAGTTAATTACAAAATTAATTTCCAATGTTACAGTTCGCACTATATTCGAATCCATTGCTAAAACTACAAGCAGTTTATCAGATGCTATCGGTATTAATTCTATTCTGTGTACTAATAGGTCATTGATATATGGAATACGTACCACTGCCAAATAATGCGATAGCATGCCCAGCACTTTAGAGGCATCTTTGAGTAAAGTCTCCGAACTGCTCTTGAATAGGTCTTGATTGAAAACATTAATTTCGCGTTCCGAAAGATGCTCTATCATTTGAAGTGAATTAACATAGAATCTATACCCTTTATCGGTTGGGATTCTTCCGGCTGAGGTATGCCGATGAGAGATATAATTTAATTCTTCAAGGTCAGACATTGTATTTCTGATAGAAGCGGGACTAAGCTTTAAATTTCCTTCTAAATACTTAGATAAATTACGCGAACCGATAGGTGTAGCATTTAGTATGTATAGCTGTATTATCGTGCTGAGTATTTCACGCTCTCGCTCGTTAAGGTCTCTATCTTTAGCTAATTCGGAGACATCATTTGATATATACATATTGCCGATTTGCATAATCTATTCAATTCCTTTTTTCTGATTTAAACACTTCAATTTTCTGCTAAGTCCTTAGTAAAAGTAAATACCCGCCTCACTTTATCCTTGTTTACCCCCCCGCACTAAAGAGACCGGTAAATACTTAAAGCTATCGCAAATGTCTGAAATATTTATCCCAGCTTCTATTCAAGAGGTTGTCTAATCAGTTATAATTTTGTCATATCATCATTCTGAGTGTAACGAAGAATCCAGAATTATTAATAAACCAGCTTCATCTGGATTCTTCACTTCGTTCAGAATGACAACTTTTTAGATGCCTCTGTCAAAATATATTTCAAATAGTAAATTATTTTTACTTTATGTTTTTCAATTTTATCAATTACATTACAATTTTACCTATTATAATGCAAATATATGCAATTCAAAATTATTCAGTCGTATATTATTTCAATTTATTTTCAAAAAGTGGGATTCATATTATTGAAACCCACTTTTTTTATAAAAGGAAATCATTATTATCTTTTAAAATTAAATTTCCGAAATCCTACTTCACAAACATAATAACGCTTCTATTGAGCAATCTGCCGAAAGCAGTAGTGTTCTCGAAGAAATATTTTTCAGTTGATTTAATTGTTATCAACTCGCTGTCAATACTGAGTTTCTTCAATATTGATTGCACTCTTTTTACTGATAAATTCAAGTTATACTCTTGTGTTCCAAGGTTATCGGTCAGACCGTATATCTCGACTTGCTTACCATTGCTAATTGCATTTTCAATTATTTCTTTAGCTGCCGGATTAATCATATATGGATTAGAAGAATCGAAAGTATTATAAGCTATAAAATACAGATTAGATTGATTATCATTTAAGAGCATTTTTTTATTTATATTTTCAGTTTTATTATCAAGCACCTGCTTAATATTTGCTGTTTCATAAAACTCTTTTTTATTGCCGTTTTTATCGGTAATTATATATTTAACGCTAAGTTTATAAATTTTTGATAATTCATTTACATCAAAATATTTATTATCAATATTGAATATATTTTCGTCGCGGTTAATGCTACCGATAAAGTTATCATCTAAATAAACGTCGCCTTTTATACTATCTATTCCGGCTTGAGAATTCGGAATAATTTTAATTTTCGTGTTTAAACTACTGAATTTAACATCTCTCTCAATAGTTTTTGAAATTACAAATGAATTATTATTAGCCATTTCAAAGTAAACGCATCGGTTCTCTTCGGCTATTTCAGGGTATCTTAATTTCTTGGTAGGGATTACTTTTGTTTCTTTTTCAATATTTTCAATTTTGATATTTGATGCTTTTAATAATTCGATAGCAGTTGCCATTCTCTTCTCGGCAATATTAGCAACTTCATCTTCGGTAGCAACGGCAATAATTTTGATTTTATTGATTTCGTTATTATTTTCTGAAGTGGAATTTATATAATTTGATAAACTAATCATATCCAAATCGGGATTAGTATGCTTTGTAACGGCGTAGGAATCCTTATCAAAGAAGATATATGGAAGCACCGGCATTTCGATACGATTTTCATTTAGGCTGTAGTGAAGCTCGGCATTAGTATTTTTATTAGCGAGTTTATCGTTTACATATAATACGGTTTGCGAACTGATTTCTGTTTCAATCGGTGGTTCGGGTAATTTAGGAATCGGAGCATAAATCGGTTCCGGTTCATTAGCTTTAGGTATATTATAGACTACACTTACACCGGCAGTAAATTGATTAATTTTCCATTTGGAATCCGAATGAAAATCATTAAGTGCGAGATTGTAATTAATTTCCGGGCTGATAGTAAATCCGTCCGTATGGAATAAATCATATTTAACGCCAATAGGGATAGATAAAATCATTCCTGATGTTTTAGGTATATCGCCGGCAATTTCCGATTGTGAAGTAGTACCGTCAGAGTAAGTAACGCCGGGAGTTTTAATACTTTCATTAAGTGTAAAAGATTTCTGCGTGATAAAAGATGCCGCAAGCCCTATACGAAATGCTGTCGGAACACTTTTAAACGGATAGAAATAAATATATGGAGAAAACTGCAGTACACTAATTGAATTATCTAATTCAAAATTAATTATCCCCTGCTTGACAGAATTATCAGCCCCGATAATATTACCTACGAAATTATCTTCATTTAACGTCCCAGAAAGATTATTATATCCTACCTCGAAAAATGGTAAATAAGTAATTCCCATAAAATCAGTTTCGGGTACATATCCAAAACCAAGAGATATGTTTAATCCTGTACCAGTGCCTTTTTCAATATTAAAACACTCATAGCATTTTTCCGGCAATATTACCTGCTCTGAATTGTGCATATTATAATTAAATCCAAGTCTGGAAATAATATTCCATTTAGTATATTTATCGGCAGATAAATTGTTTGTCAAAAAAATTAAAAAGAACAAAAAAACTATTTTTCTCATAATATCTTTCATTTTGAATTACTTAATTACTACGAAGGTAGCCGAAACAATATCATTAGCAGTTTTAACAACAATTTTATAATTCCCTGTATTCAGATAAATCGTATCTATAACTATTTCGTTATTACCTTGAATAATTGAAATATTTGAAGTGTTAGACAGCAAACTCCCATTAATATCATATATTTCAATAATACAATCGGTCTTAATTTTTGATTCCACATTCAGAACAAATTTATCTTTAACCGGATTAGGCGTAAGCCCTTGAATTAATATCGAATTATTCTTCTGATTTACATAACGGTCGCCACATACATTAATAATCTTAAATGTACCGTTTGTCAATATATTATCTACATTCTTACTCCAAAATTTAGAATCAGTAACAAATTCAACAGCTGAAGTAGAAGTCTCTGCAAGCCCTGCAAGCCCATTAATATTGGCGACTACACCGGTCGAAGGGAAATCACCATCTACCCTAAAGCCAATAATTCTCTTATCATTGACTATTTCATTTCTCAGTAAAGTAGCAGTTCCGTAATTTGAACTAACCGGAGTATCACCATAAGGAATAAACATTCGAGGATTGATTGTAATTTCTGCCTCGAAATATCTTACCCCATTATATTCTTTAGGATTAATATTACTATAAGCTACTTTTATAGTAGCGTTTCCTCTCGGATCGGCTTGTGTATCATTAATTGTAAGATTTGAAACTCCTGTATATGGTCCAAGATAAATTCTATAAGAATTAAAGCATGGTGATGTTTTGAATTCTAAAACGCAATTATCCGGAGCATCTCCGGTAAATTGTAGCTCAACTAAAAGACTATCATTGCCCTTAATCATAATCGGAAGTGGTGCATTGAGAGAATACAGTCCCTCCGGACTAAAGCTATATGAACTAATTTCAACATCATTTACCTGATTATTATATATAGTTAAGCTTCTACTTCTAATCTCTGGAATAAATCTTAAATCAGGATGAGAAAATGACAAATCAGAGCCAATACCTAAACCGGTTACTTTAGTATCTGCTGTCATATATTTTTGATTTGAATGGAATACTTTCAGTGTCTTTGTATTTTCTCTTAAAACCGTAGGAGCAAAAGTAATATCAATACTTAAAGTCTGCCCTGCCTGAATTACCGTATCTTTAAATGGATTTGTGGTTTTAAATGGAGTATCGTTTTTATCAAAGAATTCGATTGTGTTGATTCTTAAAGGAACAGGGTCAGAATTAGTAAGTAATAATATATTTTTTGAAACAAACTTGCTCAAGCAAACTTGTCCGAAATCGAAACTTGCTGAAGCAAAAGAAATATTTCTTGCTAATCCTTTACTCTCGAATTTAATATAAAAATTTTGTGCACAGGTTGAAAACTCCAAAGAATCAATAACAGTACCGGTATCAACAGGATTATATTCAATATTAAAAGTAAAGCAATCACCGGGCAGTATTGTGTCTGGTAAAGTAACATTTTTCAATTTGAAATTTTTATTTCGAATGAAATTTGCATCTTTCATTAAAAATGGTACATTACCATTATTGCAGAAATTAGCATTATAAGTATATGGATTAGTTGTTCCTATATATTTCGGCTCAATAGTAACATCTTGAACAGTCATTATCGGATATTCAACTGCAATAGGAGCATCTACTTCATCAATTTCGGAATAGCTAAATGTACGAACTATAAAAACATTATCTTTGAGAGAAATTGCCGATAGCCTATGCCCCTCTGGAGCAAAGCTATAATTATCAAGAATTCCGGAATTTGCGGGAATATTGCCGGTTTCGTTATCTGTCGGATATGACAGATCTAATATCGCAATATGATCCGGCAATACAGAAGCTCTTACTACTTTGTTTGAAGTAGGATTAAAATCAAGCCCTATAGTATTAGAAGCATTGCCACGATAAGAACGGACAAACATAGCCGAGCTAATTTCATAAATATATGAACCACTAATCGGGTCAGCATAAGAATACTCATTTATAGGCTTATTTGGCATAATAGTCGTGAAACTAATATATTTACCGTTCCCGGCAAGTGCTACATTTGAAATTAGTTTATGGTCTTTAAAATTAAAAGATGCGGTAATCAAATTTGTGTTAAGGTCATATATCCCGACAGTATTATCATTAAATGCAATAACTAAGCTATCTGTACCATTAACAAATGAAAAGTCATTTATCGGAGTATTAAAAACCAAATTTTTAATTAGACTGCCATCTGTTGGAGAATATAATTTTATTAGATTTGATGACTCTGGCAGAATACTTATCCACCTTTTTTTATAATCGATTAACATCTTAGATATTACTATTCCTTTACTTAATCCGACTTTTAAAGTAGGATTTGGATCTCCTACATTAAAAAAGGCTAAAGTGTCCTGTCTGATACTAAATGGGAGATTCATATATCTAAATGCCGTAACAAATGATTTGTGGTCGTCCGTATAGCCGACAAACAAATTCTTAATATTATCTATTGGTAGGCTGTAATAGTCCCCAATTGAATATGCAGGGCTTTTTTCAGGAGGAGATTTGGACAAGTCCCATTCATATATCTTACCGGCTTTATTAGCCCCAAGAATAAAAATTGCGTTATCCGAAAAACGAGACTGCTCGAAAGGTATATCTTCAAAATTTAATGCTATATCCTTTATACCCTGTGGCGACTGCTTTACTCTAACATAAAAATTATCTGAAATTACGTCCGGCACAGTCCATACAAAAAACGAATCTTTTGATTTTCCGATATTATTCCAAGTGATGCCCCCATTGATAGAATATTCGGTTACAGTTTCAACTCCGGGTACATGCCCTTTCCACTTAATAGTATCTTTCTGGCAGGGTGTCAGATGTTCACCGGGCTTAGGCTCTAATAAAGTGAGCATAGTTTTTGATACGATTTTGTAAGTATTTGCTATCAAATCAACTTCTTCGGTAATCCCACCCTCATAGAATACGGTTAATTTATCTCTATATAGTTTGTTTGTTTCTCTACCGTAAAATCTAATTATAATTTTATAAGTAAATCCATCAATTATCTCGCAAGGTAATACATATCTGGGGTCCCAAATCGGCATAAAGTCGCTTGTATATGTTTTAATTGAATCTATTTTGATTTTACGAGATACACTCATGCCGTCAATAATTACCTGCGGAGCCATTATTGCTTTTAGTTCTATTGTAGTTCGAGTATATTGCTCTGTTCCTGCGGGCGAATTAAAAAAGAATTCTTTTGTATATTCCTTTTTAACAGGATACATTCTAACTTGAGACATATAATTAGATAAATTGTCATAATATTCGCCGGTTACAGCGGTTTCTTCTGCATCGGTAACATAAAACCAAGCTCCTTCGTATAAGGCACCGAGAGTGCAGTACCATTTGATCTTTTGAGTCCCGTCATTATTTTCTAATACTTCTTTAGGTCGGCTTGAATTATTATTTTCGACAATAACCAAGTTTTCAGGCTTTATATTTATCTTTGTACCGTTACGTTCGGCTTTAATATCAACAGAACATATAGGATAATTAGTGCAATCTATTTTATCAAAAGTACTTATTACTAATTGAGAGAAGCTGTCTAAACTCGAAATTATGAAAATTGATAATAACATCAATATATTAAAAACACCCCGATTTTTCATCTTATATCCCAATAAATAAATAAATAATTTACCGCTATGTTAGACACATAAAACCCCCAAAAGGTTACATTTATTTTTGAATATTTAAAATGTAATTATTGTACCGGGTAATAGTCTAATAATCTTTTGTTTTTCAGTGTCTGCAATCGGATTTTTCCTGAGCTGTAACACTTTTAAATTCTTCATAAAACGCATTTGAAGTGGAATGCTTTTCAGATTATTATACGAAATTGATAATAATGACAGATTAGTTAATTGCGAAATACTACTTGGCATATAATTAATAGAATTATTATCTACTTTCAGCTTCTCCAATTTTATCATCATATTTATCTCGTCAGGTAAATAAGTCAATTTATTCTTTACCATATCTAAATATTTTAGCTGTTTCGAAGCTAACACCTCATAAGGTATTAGTGCAAATTGGTTCTGCCTAAGTAATAAATTTTCTAATTTACTTAAATCGTGAAAATTATTTGGTAAATTAGTCAATTTATTATTACTAATATCTAAATTTTTCAACTCCGATATCTGCAATATTTCCCTTGGCAATACATTCAAATTGTTGCCGGAATATACCAAAGTATGTAATTTTTTCAACTTAGAAACCGAATTGGGAAGCTCATCAATTTTATTTTTACTAATTTGTAAATATTCAAGCTGTCTGAAATTACCAATCTCATTTTGAATTCTTTCTAACAAATTCGACTTTAGGTCGATAGCATTAAGCTTCACTAATTTAAAAAATCCGTTTGGCAATTCCTTCAATCTGTTTCCGCTTAGGTCAATAGCCTTTATATTCTGAAGCCTTTTGATTCCTTCAGGTATAGTATTTAGTCCGTTCCATGCTATTGAAAATACTTCTAATGAACTCAAAGATAATATCTGAGCAGGAAATGAATTAAATGCATTTGATTCTAAATATAACTGTTTTAATTTTTTAAGCTTTACCAATTCATTCGGCAAATATGTAAGCCTGTTTTTCCCGACTACTAAAGCATTTAGATTCTGTAAATTAGAAATTTCAGACGGTAAATTATCGATTGAGTTTTCGCTAATGTCTAATACTTCAATTTTTTTCAGCTTAAATAAATATTCAGGAATTTTGATTATTCTATTATTCGAAAGAATTAATATTTTTAGATTTTGTAATTTCGAAATTTCTTCAGGTATATATGAAATTTTATTTCCCGATAAATCAAGCACTTCCAATTTCTCAAAATTACCGATTACTTTACTGATATATGTAAGATTTTTATTTCTAATTATTAGTTTATCTAAGTATTTAGCGTCTTTAAGTGCTTCCTCGATAGAGGAATAATTCCTATTTACGGTTGGTCTTGTGTTCTGTACAGAGAAAGTAATAGAGTACTCAATTGATACATCTTGAGCCTGAATTACACTTAATGCAGTGATTAAAATAATGCTTTCTAAAACAATTAATCTTAGTAATTTCAATTTCGCACAAATTATTAATACATATTGGTAATAAGAGACTATTTTAGAGAGAAAATATTTTCTTTGTAAATCTAATGGATAATTATTAGTTTTGTTAAATATTTAATTACTTAGGAGTGCAAATTGGATTATTTAAAAAATTTCCTGAACAATAGATATTTCTTGTTTATTGTCTATTCATTAGTGGCTGCGTATATTCTGGCATTGTGTATTAAAGAACCCGGTATTGACGGTTACGCTCCGGCAAAAGTAATTGATATGATTTACGGGAAAGCAGAGCGACCCTACGTCAGCCGTGCTTTAGTACCATTTTTTGTCAAATCGATTGCAGTAATTACTCCTGAATCAGTTAAAAGCGGAATCAGAGAAGCCTTAAACAGCAAGTTCCCGGCAGATCGATTTTTTGCAAAGTTCAGATTTCAGCCCGAATACATCTATGAATACTTGTGGGTAATGGCTATAATGCTCTCTTGCTTAATCGGATTTATGTATGTATATCGAAAAATGCTAATTGAAGTATTCTCTGCCGGAAGTATTTTCTATAATTATGCACCAATTTTGACTCTACTTGCGTTGCCTTTAGTAGTAAGGTATTATGTATATTTGAATGACTTCCCGAATTTATTTTTGTTTGCACTGATGCTATATTCAATGATGAAGTTAAATTGGAAACTCTATATCCCTGCTTTTACTTTAGCTTGCTTAAACAAAGAAACAGCAATTATTATAATAGTAGCATATATATTCTATTTTTATAAAAACACAGCTCTATTACCCAAAAATAGATTTTACATACTTGGATTAGTGCAATTCGGAATTTATATAATAATTAAAGGTGCTATGTCGCTTATATTCAGAAATAACGGCGGACCATTTATGGAATTCCACTTATTTGACCATAATTTAGCTATATTTTTCCACCCCTACCTAATTGATGAATTCGTTTCTTTGCTCGTTTTGGTATTGTTAGTAATCCATAACTGGAAAGAAAAACCCGAATTTTTCCGTAAAGCACTTGTTATGTTCTGGCCCCTATTAATTCTCGGAATATTCTGGGGATATTTAGATGAGCTTAGAGCCTACTATTATGAATTGTTCTCTATCCTTGCTTTGTTAATCACTCAGTCAATTTTTATGATTTATGGCAAGCCTTTGTCAGTTCGAAAGTTATAAAGTTGAAAGTTATAAAGTTATAAAGTTTATAAAGTTCGTAAAGTTATAAAGTAGGAAATAGGAAGTATCGTGTGAAATAAATTCTTTTCTTCCAACAGCGTTAGCTGTTGAATATTGGTAGCATGAAAGTGGCACTCCCTTTTTCCTCCATACTACGCTCTGCGTAGTATGGCTGGTAGCTGGTAACTGGTAGCTGGGAATTAGGAAATAGGAAGTATAGGATAAAATAAATTCCATTCTTCCAACAGCGTTAGCTGTTGAATATTGGTAGCATGAAAGTGGCACTACCTTTTTTCTCTTTACTACGCTCTGCGTAGTAAGGCTGGTAACTGGGAATTAGGAAGTACAGGATAAAATAAATTCTATTCTTACAACAGCGTTAGCTGTTGAATATTGGTAGCATGAAAGTGGCACTCCCTTTTTCCTCCTTACTACGTTCTGCGTAGTAAGGCTGGTAACTGGGAATTAGGAAGTAGGAAGTACAGGATAAAATAAATTCTTTTCTTACAACAGCGTTAGCTGTTGAATATTGGTAGCATGAAAGTGGCATTCCATTTCGCCTCCTTATACGCTCTGCGTAGTAAGGCTGGTAGATGGGAATTAGGAAGTAGGAATTAGGAAGTTCAGGATAAAATAAATTCTTTTCTTACAACAGCGTTAGCTGTTGAACATCGGTAGCATGAAAGTGGCATTCCATTTCGCCTCCATACTACGCTCTGCGTAGTAAGGCTGGTAGATAGGAATTAGGAAGTATCGTGTGAAATAAATTCTTTTCTTACAATAGCGTTAGCTGTTGAATATTGGTAGTAAAACTGTTTAGTTGCTAATCTCCAAGTTCCCCTCCAATTGGAGGCGTGGCATCGCGAAGCGATGGTGGGGTGGGTTCTTAATACTTTGAAGTTAGAAAGCGATAGCAATAGACAATATTTCAGACCATTTAGTAAATTTAATTACATTATAGCCTAAAATTGTTCCTACACCAATTAAAGAATAGCCGGCAAATTTATACAGCAATGCTATGAAATTTTCTGAAAATTTGTTTTTATAATGCGTAATTAATCTGACTATAAAATATAACCAAAGGAAATTACCGATACCAAAGCCTAAAGATAATAATAGATTATTAAAAAAACTAACTGTATAGAAGCTCTTGCCTTGAACCCATAATGTCATACCGGCTAAAGTCGGCATAAAAGTAGGGCTCGCTACATTAGTCAATGCTACGGCGACTCCTAAAAAAAATGGCCCGCGGCTTTTTAATGATTCTATAAGTACGTTTTTCTTGGAATTATCTTTATCAGAATCAACAGCCATTTTCTTGATTGTTTTAAACTGATAAAAACCATATAATATTATTCCGAGTACTATAGCTATTTGTATAGTTAGAATCAATACAGGGTGCGAATTCGAAAAGTTCCCGAGAGCAGAAATTATTGCTGAAGTAGCGAAAAAAGCAAATGTACAAAATATAAAGTCCATTAGCCCACTGCCCACACTAAATAGAACTCCCTCTTTCTCCCCTTTATTAACACTTAACTTCATAGCACCTATCGCAACCGGTCCCGGAGCTAATGCCAGTACTATGCCAAATATTACACCCAATGGTAATGCAATAATCATATCCGCCCCAATAATTCAACAAATTGTTGTGTAAAAAACTACACACAATTTATAAAAAACTTTTTTAATAAACAAATATTAGTTTGTTTTTTAATTGTATTGGATTGATTATTGTTATTAAAATTAGCGAAATACACAGCTAAGTCAACATATAATAAGCATATAGATATACAACTTATTAAATAGACATAAAGTGAAAAGAATATAATTATATGGATATGTAAATTATTAAACAAGATAATTCGATTTGATTCGTAATCTTAATTGTAAGTAAACTTAAAGTTAAATCTTGCTACTAACAAGATATTTAGTTTATTTAATTGACAAATTTAGTTAAATTACATAGTCAAAAAGAAAATTCTTACCACAAATCAAAGAGGTAGAAATGTCTTCAGTAACATTATCAATGCACTACAAGAATCCTGATTTAAGGAAAATTTACAGAGTAGTAGAAGCTTTAAGAGAGGGTGCGGTAGTCCTATATCCGACAGATACCGGCTTTACTTTAGGTTGCGAGCTTGCCAATAGAGAGGCAATTGACAGAATTCGGTTTATAAGGAAATTGCCGGAGACCAAAGCTTTGACTTTTCTATGTGATTCCCTTTCAAATATAGCAGAGTTTGCAAAAGTATCCAATATTGCCTATAAAACGATTAAGGGATTAATCCCGGGTCCGTTTACTTTCGTACTTCCGGCTACTAAGTTAGTTCCGAAATTTGCACAAGAGCCAAAGAGGAAAACAACCGGTATCAGAGTACCTGATAATATTTTATCGCAGACATTGCTTAAATCAATGAAATCTCCGCTTATTTCAATCAGTGCTAAGCATGATGATTTAGCTGACCACTATTCTAATCCGGAGCAAATTATCGAAGCTTATAAGAATGTAGTTGACATAGTAGTAGAGTTAGATGAATATCATTTTCTCGGAGAGTCAACTGTAATTGATATGACTGACGAAGCTAAATTTACTATTCTGCGTCATGGTGCCGGAATTGCAAAAGTACTTGAATTCGTTGATATGGAAGAAGAATAAATATTTATTATCATTTAGTATAAGACTGTAATGATACTATAAAAAAGAGAGAAGAAAGAGTGCGGTGGGCTAAACAATGCTTATTACCGATGTTCAACAGCTAACGCAGTTGAAAGAAAGATTTCTTTATTTGCTTACCCACACACAATAGCGATGAATCTTATTTTCTATAGTAATTCCAACTTAATCAAAAAAAACCTAACAGATAATTTTGCTGTTAGGTTTTTTTTAGAATTAGGGCAAGTAAAATTTAATCATTTCTCCCCCAAAAAATACTTGTTACTTATTAGCGTACCACTACAAAAGATTTTGTTTTATATTCATCGCCAATCATTAGCCTAATGCTATAAGTGCCAATTGGTAAACTTAAAATATCGAATGATTCTTTGTGGTCTCCTTCGTTACGAATCACATCGTTTAGAAAATTTTTAACATGATTGCCATTCATATCGTAAGCATCTATTCGGATAGAGCTTGATTTTTCTTTTATATAAAAATCAATATTAATTTTATTATCTGCAGGATTAGGGAAAATATTAGTAATTGCATTGTCTTTTATCGAATCTTGTTCAACGCTATTAGGTCCGTTTAATCTATTTTTAGCTATCCACTCAAACATTTGCCAGGTAGCAATACCTTTTAGAGCACAATTCAAATTATGCGAATGAGCACAGCCACCACAACTATTAGTAAGGTTTACCAAAGGAGAATTTGGGTTAGCCGCTAACCATTCATCTGCCCAGTTACCATTATGATAATCGCAAGCATCGTTTGCTTTTAAAATCATATAGTTTGTGGTCCCTCCCGGGGCAAAGCTCTCTATATCAGCAAAATCAAATAGCACTTTACCGTTTGTCTTGCAATACTCTCTGATTCTATTATTATTAATATTCAAATTTCCTTCTTCACCGGAACCGTCCAAGTGCCCGGTCATATATACAAATACTACATTTGGATACTTTATTTCTAAGTCATTCATTGCATTAAGATATTTATCTATACCGGAAATAGTATTTTCACTACAACCTCCGCACCAGCTCCACATTACTACATTACGATCACAGCCGGGAACATTGAGTACTGTTTTAGTAGCATCTACCCAAGCCAAATCTCCGTTACTACCTAAATCCCCTGCATCCGGCATACCGTAATCGTTAAAGAAGTAAAGGGGATTATAGCCATAGTTTGAATAGCCATAAGTAAAGAAGTCTGAATTATAGCTTGCTAAAGCATCTAAACCACTTACCAATTGGCTGCCGTGAGACGTGTGTTGATAAACTACTTTTAAAGTAGATGTACATAGCTTAATGTTTTCTTTTGTCAGTTTGTTAATATCGACAAAATTGTGGTCGATTACTATCCCTTTTGACAAAATCGAAAATGGTAAAAGGAAGAATAAAACCAATAGTACATTTTTCATATTAATCACCCCTAATTTATATAGTTTATTAGATATTTACAATCACAAAATTGAAATATACGATAAATTTACATTATTTCAAAATTATTCATCAGAGCCAGATTTGATAACAATGCTCGGCTTATGATTTTGCTCCGGAAACTTCGAAGTACTCATTTTTACATATCCACCGAATAACCATAATTGCATCTGGTCTGAATAGTTATCGCTGTATATTTGCCCGCTTGAACCGCCCGGAATAGAGAAATAAACGAATTTCTCACTCATATCGGCAATAAATCGGCAAGAAGCACCGATTGATACTTCTTTTGTATTCGATGACGGTATAAATTCAGTATTATTAATAGTAGTACCGTTACCACCGATAGCAAATCTTTCTAAAGTAAAAGAAGGCTTGAGAAATGTAATTTTAGCAAAAGGATGCTTGATTTCTAAAAAGTGAGCTAAACCGAACTTCCAAGTAGTCAAATCTTCATTTCCATAAAATGCCTTTAAGCTATCTATTGAATTCCTGAATGAATATAGAATTATATTATCTAATGTTCTATATTTTGAATTCGGATGATTTTTTATAAATTCGGATTTTGAATTCTCTAATATTTCCAATAACTTAACAGATGCAAAATTATTCAAATCTATATATTTGCTAAAATATTCGCCAAGATAATCTTTAAATACTGTTCTTAATAGTGATAAATATAGCTCATTAAAAATAGCGGTAGAGGGTACATCGGGGTGCATAATATTATCCCAATGTACTAATCTCTCATAAGCTCTTTTTTCTGTAGTGTTAAGCGAAGAATAATTTCTTATGATAATAGGAAGTGCTATTGTTAATATTTGCTTTGAATACGGAGATAGCAGGTCATATTGCATAATTTGAGCATCACGAGCTGAATATTTATATACCTGCTTCATTAGGCTATCGATTCTGATAGCTCTTGAGGGGTTATCCCAATAATTAGAGATAAACTTATTTATACTATGGAAAAATTTATTATTAGCAGCATAGAGATAGCAGGAGTCGGGATTGACCAAGACAGGTAATTCTTCGTTATTCAAATAAGAATTCCAATTATAGCCTTTCATCCAGCCCGGATTGGGGATAGCGGGATTAGCTAAATTGTCTCGTACAGGGATAGAACCGCCGGTAATCAATGCGATATTGCCCGTATTATCAGCAAAGATAAAATTCAGAACCGGAGACTTCCATCTATAAACTGCTTTTTTGAATTGCTCAAAGTTTTTAGATTTATTTATTGATAAAAGAGCCGATACTTCGTTGCTTATATTTTGCCCTGTCCATCTGAAAGTCAAACAATATTTTTCATAAAAATTAGATGAATTCGGATTATTCATTGGTTTATTTTTGAAGTAAATGATTTTTTTATTATTTATATGGAAATCGGAAATTACTACGGAGCGTTCAGTGCTGCGTTGGTAATAGCAATAATCGGATTTTCCTTTTACTTTAATAGTATCTATTTTCCATTTAAAACTTTTTTTATTACTATCACTTGATATATATTT
Source organism: uncultured bacterium (assembly GCA_942493235.1). Classification (GTDB taxonomy): domain Bacteria; phylum Bacteroidota; class Ignavibacteria; order Kapaibacteriales; family UBA2268; genus ENR-C587. The sequence continues at coordinate 3,951,784 of OW818676.1, forward strand.
TGAGGGATTATCGGGTGCTATTTTCTCAATAAAGAAATCGCAATCATCAGCCATTGCATTAACTACACCCCAAGAAATATAGTCATTTCTACCGATTAAATTTAGTGGAGTGCCTGCTATCATCAAGCCTACAGAATTAATGGAGGGTGATGTGATTTTTGCTTGATACCAAGCTGCCGGATTAGTTAGAGTCTGATGTGGGTCATTGGCTAATACAGCGTTTCTTTTGCTATTTTTAACTTTATTCATTGCCCATGCATTAGAACCGATTGAGCTACTGTTAGAACCGATTATTGACAATATTTTATTTAACTCAAAGTCGATTTCTGCATTGCGATTTTTTGCAATTACAAGCTGATTAGAATCTGCAAATGCCGTATCAATATTCTTTTTGGCTATGGGAGATTTTTCATATATATACGGTGCTGTATATTGATATTCAGGAATCAATGATTTAGCTTTATCAACTCCGATTTTATCGCTAATTTCGCCCATTATCAAATCACTTTTAAATCCTATACTTAGGTTTAAAGCATTTAGTCTGTATAATGCTATGCAATCTTCAGGTTTCCATTTTTGGGGTGTATAGTCTAAGTATCCGAATTCGAAAGGAAGGTTTTTGCTGTGTCTCTCAATATATAAATTAACCCCCTTAGCAAAATATTCAATTGGTAATCTGCTTTCGCTATCCATAGATGAGTATATTTTTTTGGCAATATACTTGATTCCCACTGCTCTCATAAATTTATCAGTTTGCAGATATTCTTCGCCTAATATTTCAGATAATTCTCCGCAGGCAAGCCTTCTGGTATATTCGATTTGCCAGAGCCTATCCTGTGCTTGGCAATAACCCAACGCTATATACAAATCTTTGTCTGAAGAAGATACTATATGCGGAATGCCATAATCATTTTTATAAATTTTAACATCAGACCCGACAATAGTAGATTGAAATTCTTCAAATTCTTTAGGCAATGAAGAATTAACTATATGAATGGCTAAGCTAATAAAGGCTATGCCTATTATAAAAATGCTCACTATTAGAGCAATAATTTTGTCGAATCTAATTTGCATTTATATTAATTCCAATATATACTATTACGAATTTCAAATTTTGAATATTAAAAAATCGCTTATATCATTTTCTATTTCAATTAGTAAATATCAAATCTTAGCACCCTATAGCTTAAGAGTCTGTGTAAAAACCTATTATTCTATTACAAATATCAACAGTTTTTATCTCAACCTATATTCAAGAAGCTGTCTATTAAGTTATCATTTTGTCAAATCGTCATTCTGAGAGCAACGAAGAATCCATAATTATCAATAAGTTAGCTTTATCTGGATTCTTCACTTCGTTCAGAATGACAACTTTTGGTACATCCTCATACAAACTCTATTAGGAATCCTAATTATAGTTAAATTCACTAATCTTTTGGTTTTCACACAGCCTCTAAAGCCCTATAGTTAAAATCAAATAAATATTTCAAATGTATATGATATATGACATTATAGCCATTTATGTTCTCTATACCAGTCTGCAGTCAATTTCATGCCATCTTCTAAGCTTACTTTCTGCCTATAACCGAAATCTTTTTTTGCACGTTCTACTGAGCAAATCCAATTTTCTTGAATGAAATCAATTCCTTTTTCATAGTTAAATACCGGCGGATTCTTCATAAATTTCCCAAAGAAACCGCTTATTCCCGCAATAGCTAATACTAAAAAGTGAGGAATTCTAATCGGAATAAAGAAATTTTTGCCTAAAGCATCTTTCATAATTGGCATTACTTGTCCCCAAGAATATATTTCTTCAGAAGAAACAAAATAAGCTTTTCCGACAGTATTATCAGATTCGGCAGCTTCGATAATTCCGCGAGCTAAATCGTAGGAATGGATTAAGCTTACATGTTGCGGTTTAAATCCGATAAGAGTTCCGATACCCATATTTACAGCTTTAAATATTCCGAGAATATCTTCATCACGGGGACCATATACTGCCGGCGGGCGAACAATAGTAATAGGGAATTTATCCATATATTTAGCGACTTCGTCTTCACCTGCTTTTTTACTTTTGCCGTAACTTGTAATCGGATTAAGCGGCATGTCTTCAGCAGTAGGTTTATCAAAAGATTCTGCCGGACCGTGAACCGTTTGGCTTGAGCAATGTAAATATCTTTTTATATTGGGGTTGGCTTCTTCAATTGCTTTTAAAATATTTAAAGTGCCGTCTCGATTTACTTTTAAAAATGTATCGTAATCTTTTGCTGCAGTAAGCCCGGCAATATGATATACGTAGTCAACGCCTTTTACTGCTTCTTTTAAAGCATTTAAATCTGACAATCCGGCTTCGACTAATTCTATTGGCTTATCTTTGAGCCATCTTAAATTACTTGTTTTGCGAACTGTACAACGAACTTGGTAGCCACGCTCCAATAAATAATCTACTATTTGACTTCCGATAAATCCGGTTGCACCGGTAACTAATGCTTTCATTGTATTTCTTTTTCTTAAAAATTATATTTTTACTTATGTATTATAAATTCTCATTTTATGAGTTCTAAACGCATTGAGTAGTAAACCCACTAATGCCATATTAACAATAAGCGATGAACCGCCGGCACTTAGAAATGGTAGCGGGATACCCATCACAGGCATCATTCCGATAGCCATGCCGATATTAATCACACTATGGTAGAGAAATATAGTCGAGACTCCAATTGCTATTATGCTCATAAATGGGCTCGCTACTTCGTTTGCGATTTTAATTCCTCTGTAAATTAGCCCTGCTAATAGAATTATTACAGCAGTACCACCGAGAAAACCGAATTCTTCTGTCGGCACACAGAAAATAAAATCTGTCCATTGCTTAGGTATATATCTTAATTGTGTTTGAGTTCCCTGCAGAAATCCTTTGCCGGTAATACCACCGCTACCTACGGCTAAAATTGATTGAATTACGTTATAACCTTTGCCGCGAGGGTCGCTGCCGGGATTAAGAAATGTTTCGATACGTCCCTGCTGGTGCGGAGCAAGATTGTTAACTATTATTGGGCTGAAATACCCGATAGCGACAATTACTCCGATTGATACAACGGTAACGAAAATACTTTTTTTAAATAAAGAGGCAATAATCGAATATATAGTTACCGATATGATAAAATACACTGTTCCCAAAAAAGAAAATATAATAATAATAGGCATGCTTACTAAAGAATATAGGGTATATACATCAAAACCCGACCATAATAATATACCTAATACTAAAGCTCCAAGCACTGACGCGGAGCCTATATCGGGTTCTAAACCAATTAAAAGCATTGGAAGAGCTGCATAACCAATTACAATGCCGAGGTCTCTAATAGTTTTAATATCCGTACCCTTTTTAGATAAGTGATTTGCAATCATCAGCAGAGTTGAGAATTTAGCAAATTCAGATGGCTGAAGTGTAAAGCCACCCAACTCTATCCAACCCTTTGTACCGTAAATTTCTTTACCAAAGGGAAAAACTAATAGAAGCAGAATCAAAGTAATGCCATATATTGGTAACGAGTTAATATAAATCCAGCGTTCAGGGACAAACATAAGTATAAACATTGCTGATGCACCGACTGCGGAGTATGTAAGCTGTTTGTAAAAATAAACATTCATTCCGGAGTCAAAAGTAGCACTATAGATGGAAATCAATCCGGCTCCGACTAATAATACCGTTACTAAAAATGTCGCCCAATCAAAGAAATCTCTTGCTTGCTTTTCTACTGCTAATTTGATATATTGCTGTTTAGCCATTTCAATTTATTGTTTTTGTATTTGGATTATTTAATATACTAAATGTCGCACATTTAATATCAATTATTTGACGTTTTATTATAAATCTTGTTGCTTATAAATCAATATTTTTCATATTTCATAAAATAATATTTCAAATAAGAAAGTTTCTAATCAAAAATAGTATTATTCAATTCTGATCAATAAGTATAAAGATAAATAAGTATAAAGATAAATAAGTATAAAGATAAATAAGTATAAAGATAAATAAGTATAAACAAAAAAAGCCCCGAAGTTAAATACGGAGCTTTTTGAGAGCCACTTGTCGGACTCGAACCAACGACCTGCTGATTACAAATCAGCTGCTCTACCAACTGAGCTAAAGTGGCTTTGTTGTCAATTCTTCAATTAAGAAGAATTCAAATTTAATACTTTTTTCTGATATACGCAAATATTTTTTTTATTTTTATTAAAATAATTTTTCATAGAATACCGTAATCAGCCAAGATAGCTATAATATCAATAAGTTAAAATTGCTTCCTACACATAATTTGATAGTTACCATACTGCTCAATAAGCTCATATTTGTCTCTGATAAATTTATCTAAAAGCATTACATTAGAGCTGACAGCCGATTTATTTGGCTCTAAGCTGAAATTATTAAGCACGATAATTATGTATTCGGTATTATTTCTGACTAATGTATTGATAATTTCTGTCTGAACCGGCAATTCGGTAGCAACTCCCGGATGCAGCTCATGATATTTAACCGCAGGCATTCTATCGCTTAAGTGATAGAGCATAATGTCGTTTAATAATATTCTATCGTGAAATTCATTGCAAACAAATATTCTATCGCCTTTTTTTGTGTGTGATTTAATATATTCAACTGTCTTTGAATATGCTTTCTGCCAATCGGCTTTAACTGAAATATTCGATGCTTTGTCAATATTTAAATATTCAAGCCCGCCAATATTAAATGACTTTGTAATATTTGATATTTTAATTATTATCGGAGGGACTGTAAGAATAAAGCAAATTAAAAACAAAGCAATGTTTCTTTTTCTTTTTGATAAACTACTTATTATGAAGGGGATAAGAATAGTTCCGCACATTAATGCCGGCAAAATATGTTCAAAATCAGTTCTTACCGCTGATTGATTTAGTAACATAAAGGCTGCACATAAAATAGTTATAATCTTGGAATTGATTGCTATCGAATCAGCAAGCTTCACTTCTTTTCGCTTATAAATATAGTATATACTTGAAATGATAAATAAATAAGGAATATAATAAAATAGCACATCTTTCCACTGACTAAACAGATAAGAAAATGAAAATATGTCTTTAATTGAATTTATATTAGCAAATGCAATTGGCAGCCCCGTTGCTCGGTAATCTCTGAAGACAGTAGCAGGCACTACTATTAATTGATTCCATATATTATTTAAGCCGGATAAAGACATTATATATAAGTATATAATTGTAGAGAGCAATACTAAAGCTGAATAGAATACAAATAAGTAATTAACTATTTTTGATTTGAATAATTGATAATTGACAATAAAATAAATAATTGAAATTACACTGATATATAAAGCAAAATCATGCCTGAAAAATACTGTTAATGCTCCGGATATACCTGCATTCATCAGAAAACGTCTATCTAAATGCGTTGTAAATCTAATTATATAATATAAAAAGATGAAAAAGAAAAACAATCCGAATAAAATTCCTCTACCGGAGTAATTAACCATAGCTCCCAATAAAATTACTATAGCGGCAGGGATATAAGTTAATTTTCCAGAATATAACAATTGACTTATTTTGTATATTGTATAAGCTATCCCGATATAGATAATTGCAGATACAATTCTGACAAGTATTATACTTGACCCGAAAAGATTAAAAAAGCCTGACCAAAAGAAATACTGTCCCGGAGCATATAATGTCCAAAAATCCCTGTAGGGCATTTCTCCGTTTAATAGGCGGTCAGCCCCAACTAAAGGAATTGCTTCGTCATAAATATTCAGATTGTAGTTTATCCCGAGCAAAAGAAAAACCAGTCCGAGAGAAAAAAACAATATAAGCTTATAGTTAATTTTCATTTTCAATAACCAAAAGAAGTAAACTCAAAAATAACAAATTCTAATTAAATATCTAAGCAATATCATATCCAATTTGAAATTATTAATATGACATCTACACATAGCTTACGATGCGGTGTAAAAACTATATTTAAATAATTTCTGTATAATAAAGTATATAAAACATTTTAAAATAATATTTGGAAATATCTTTGATTTTTCGTAAGTTGCGTAACTACATTGTATCCTAAATACTATATGACAAAAAAATCGGACGCAATGTAGTGTTTATCGCAATTTACAGATGTTTCACAATTTTACATTTTTTTGGAGTAATATTATAATGACCGAAGGTGTCTCAATTGCGGCTGAAACTATAGCCGAATCGGAAAAAAATTTAATGAACAACATTCAACCAAGCAGACCATCAATAGACTACTCTCTTGATAGAGTTACAAGCCTATTAGAATCAGGATTTGCAAATTTGGATCTGGACGATGATGCGTTTTTAGCATTAACCGACAAAAGCATTACCAAAATCAAAGAAGATGAATTGGTATCCGGTAAAATCGTATTTATCACTAAGGACGAAGTCCATGTAGATATAGGATTCAAATCAGTTGGCGTAGTGCCAAGAGCCGAATTGCTTAATGCAGAAACTCTTGCAGTCGGCGACAAAATAGACGTATTTATCGAAAAAATTGAAGACCCTAACGGTAAATTACTCCTATCACGCCGCAGAGCTGACTTTATGCGTATTTGGGAAGATATTCTCAAATTATACGAAAAACAAGAAATTATTCAAGTTCGCATCTTAAGAAGAATCAAAGGCGGTATGGTGGTTGACTTACTTGGTATTGAAGCTTTCTTACCGGGTTCTCAAATCGACGTTCGCCCTGTTCGTGATTTCGATGCATGGGTAGCTAAAACTATCGACGTTCGCGTAGTGAAAGTTAATCACCCGAGCGAAAACGTAGTAGTAAGCCATAAAGTTCTTCTTGAAGAGCAATTAACCGAGCAACGTTCGGCTATCATCGGTAAGTTAGAAAAAGGCTTAGTACTTGAGGGTACTGTTAAAGCTATCTCTGACTTCGGTGTGTTCGTTGACTTAGGCGGTGTTGATGGATTAGTTCACATTACTGACCTATCATGGGGCAGAGTAACTCATCCAAGTGAAATAGTAAAATTAGACCAGATTGTTAAAGTTGTAGTTCTTGACTTCGATGCTGATAAGAAACGTATTTCTCTCGGCATGAAGCAATTAACTCCACATCCATGGGATACAATCGGTGAAAAATATGAAAAAGGTACAAAAGTTAGCGGTAAAGTCGTCAGCTTGACTGATTACGGTGCATTTATCGAAATCGAAAAAGGCATTGAGGGCTTAATCCACATCAGTGAAATGAGCTGGACTCAACACGTTAAACATCCTTCACAAATCGTTTCTATGGGTCAAATAGTTGACGCAGTTGTTCTTAATATCGATAAAGAAGTTAAAAAACTTGCTCTCGGTATGAAACAGCTTGAGCCGGACCCATGGGCAGACTTAATGCAGAAATATCCTGAAGGGTCTAAACATAAAGGTATCGTTAGAAATCTAACTAACTTCGGCGTATTCGTTGAGTTAGAGCCGGGCGTTGATGGCTTGGTTCACATTTCTGACTTATCATGGACTAAGAAAATCCGTCATCCGGGCGAATTCTTGAAAAAAGGCGAGACTATCGACGTTGTCGTTTTAAGTATCGACCCTGAACAAAGAAGAATCGCTCTGGGACATAAACAAATTAAAGATAATCCTTGGGATTACTTCGAAAGTAAATACCAAATTGGTGCTGAAACCGAAGCTAAAATCGAAAGAATTATCGAAAAAGGCGTTATCGTTGAATTGCCTGACGGCGTTGATGGTTTCGTTCCTGTTTCTCAACTTTCATTTGCTCCTGTTAAAAACATCAGTGAATTCTTTAAAATCGGCGATGTACTACCATTAAAAGTAGTTGAATTTGACAAAGAAGCTAAGAAAATCGTTCTTTCTGCCGTTGAATGCTTACGCGGCAAAGATAAAGATGTTATAGATACATATAACTTAGCTCATCCGGTTCCTAATTCAGACAAAGCCGCTTACGATCCGAACTTAGATCTTCCTATCGAAGAAGATACTAACTACGACCTGACTGAATACACTATTTCTCCTTACGAGAAATCAAAGATGGACAAAGGTAGCAGAGGTCATAGAGAAGAAGCTCCGGTAGTTGAAGCTACTCCTGTAGTTGAAGCTCCGGCTGTAGCTGAAGAAGCACCGGTAGCTGAAGAAGCACCGGTAGCTGAAGAAGCTCCTGCAACTGAAGCTCCGGCAGAAGAAGCACAAGCATAATCCAAACAGATTATAGATATAAAAAAGGCGATTCTTTAATTAGAGTCGCTTTTTTTTGTGGGTGGTGTATATTAAATAAATTTTGATAAGATAATAATATTTTGTATTTTAGTAATTGCTTGTGTTATTTTTTGAAACTTAGCAAAAATTTCAGTTTATATTTTAGATGATTCGTTATAATTACGAATATTGTGGATTTTACGAAACAGCAAAAAATGTTCTTCATTCATACGCTATACTCCATATTTATGTTGGTTATACGAATATACTTAAAATAAACGATTGGACTATTGAATTATTTTCCTATTTTAGTGTGCATTAATTGAGAGTTCGTAAATAAATGAGTTACAGTGCATTAAAAAAATCTCGCAACAATTAGATAAATATGTCAATACCAACCAAATTAACTGAAATACAAAAAGAGAGACTCGGACGATTAGAGCCTCAATTGAAACTTGCAGTTGCTGAAAAGGATTTTGACACTGCAAAGCTCATTGTTTCAGACATACAAGACTTCTTAAGACCAACAGGACATTTAAATCGACTAGTTCAAGTTAAAAACTGGTTGTTTGAACTTGCAATTGAAATTGGAGAATATGATTATGCCGAACGTGGATTTATTGGCAATAGACAGCTTGTAAATAAGAATACTCGTTTGTATCTGGAGGCGACAACTCTTCTTGCAATATGTTATTTAAGAAAAAATGATTATGAGAAAGCTAAACCCTTTATTCAAGAGGTGCTTAAAAATGAAAAGATAATTAAATCGGAAAGGACTCGCCGAGATTTTCATCATGCAATTATTAATAGATTTGATGAAGAAGTCGCATTGTTTTCGCTGAAGATTGAAAAGAATGAACCACTTGATTTAGATGAAATTCAAAGAGAAGCAGGAATGATTATGTCTTCTAATTCTGAAGATGATATCTATTTGATATTAGGAAAGGCACTACCAAAACAAACCAAAGATATTTTATTTCAAATTGACGATTTTTCCAAAAATCAATTGTCATCTGCAGAGAGAAAGATGCTTCCTTCTCCAAAAGATATGATTAAAGATGAAGTAGCAGGAAAAACTGTTTTTCAATCATTAAAAAGAGTTATTTATAATTCATTATGTGACCCTAAAAGTGAGGTATATCAGGCATGGTTTAAGAATGGACTTGGAGTTGTACTTGACAAGAAATATATCACAAGTGCTATTGTAGCATCACTAACTGGATTAGGAATTGGATTTAAGGCTTTGGCAATTTCAGGTGTTGCATTAGTACTTAGATTCGGATTAGATGTATATTGTGAACATTATAAGCCTACAGGGATAATGGAGGTAAGAACAAAATAACGCACTGTAACACGCGGTATAAAAAATTGCCGGGACAGTAGGTTATTCAAGGGTTGTATCCCGCTCCAACTTTTGTGTAACTTGACAGGAGATTCGCCCGCAACCGGCAACATTTCATACCGCCACCGTTAGCGGTCATGCTAAAAAACTCGTCGCAAGTTGATAACAGTGTAATAATAAAAATCATGAAGAAAGGTAAATACAATATTGAGGATATTAAGATTGGAAACCATGTTAGTTTTAAACGGACTGGAATTGATGACTTTGATATGAACTGGACTGTTGTAGGATTTCTAAACGGTATGATTAAAGTCAAAATTCATGAAATGGGATTTAATGATGAACTTTACATTGACATTGAAGATGTAAATTCGTTACACAATGTTAATGACACTAGATATACCGAATAGGAATTGAATATATGGCAAGGTCTTTCCAAATAGTTGAAGATAAGGTCACAGAAACAGATTTCTTTATTGACAAGATTGAAGAATCAAGCTATAATTTTGGATTTGGTTATGCTAGATTTCTATTAAGTGCATTTTTATCCGCTTCGAGAAGTATTACGTTTTCAATAAAAGCTTCTATATCTGATATAGATGGTTTTGATAATTGGTATAAGACTCATGAACAAAAACTGAAAAATAGTCCACTAGCTAAATACTTTTTAGAGGCGAGAAACTATTCCCAAAAGGTTGGATATTATCCATTGACTTCAGGGCGGACTTATACTGATAAGGACGGTAGAAAACGCATTGCATATTACTTTGATGAAATTAGTGTGCCTGACAAAACGATTGTTCCTGAAACGGATGTCTTGACAGCCTGCAAAGATTATTTTATACTATTATTAGAAGTTGTTTATGATTGTTATCAACAATTTGGAGCAATCATTGACCCTGACCAATATTTCACGGTTGATAATTTGAATAAAATTGGAAAATCAATTGATGATATTGAAGAAGAACTTGGATTTCCAAGAGGATGGACAAGTGCTAGTAATGCAAGTATTGAGGATAGAATTGAAATGATTCGTAAGCAATTTTCGACAAATGCTGTCGATGAAATATTGATAAAGTATTTAGGTAAAAATAGATTTGGAGAAATAATAAAGCACGAACCGCCAACAACGGCTCATACGTAATGCGGGTTTCAGAGGTATTGCAAGTTCAGTTCCCGCTGGCAAGGTTCTTATCGGTTGATAGGTTCGCAGCTCCGAATCCCCCAACGTTTCATACCGCCAAACGTTAGCCAAATTAAATAAATAACACCAATCTGTTATGATTGTAAAGAAGCTCCGGCAGAACCAGCACAAGCATAATCTGTTTTAAAGATTATAGGTTTTAAGAGGCGGTTTTCGGACCGCCTTTTTTTTGTATATATACAAGATAAATATATTTATTTTGATAATATAATAATATTTCGTAATTTAATAAATCATTCGTCGAGAGTACGTAGATGGATGAGATGGCGGTTTTACATAAACAAAGTGATAATAATATATATCTTTGAAAAAAAGGATAAAAGATGAAGGACTTAACAAACTCAAATTTAGATAGGCAAAACATTCTTAATAATCGATTTGCTCTTGATAGAATTCAAGAATATATTGGGTTACCGGGAATGTTATTTGAAGGAGAATATAGATTTACTACTCAAATGGTGGCTGATTTCTACGGAGTTGACGAAAGGACTATCAAAAGATATTTGGAGAATTACGAACAAGAGCTAAAACACAATGGATATATTTTAAGTAAGGGTAAGCAACTGAAAGATTTGAAGTTGCAATTTGGTCATGTCATAAATGTCCCGAGCAAAACAACTCAACTTGGACTTTTCAATTTCCGTGCCTTTTTGAATTTAGGAATGTTATTATCTGAAAGCGATAATGCTAAACTATTGCGTTCTAAAATGCTTGATATTGTTATTGAAACAATCAATGAAAGAACAGGTGGTGGAACAAAATACATTAATCGCAAAGATTCTGATTATTTGCCAACGGCTATAAGAGAAAGTAAATATAGGAAGGAATTCACTTCTGCATTAAGTCGATATGTTGATATGGGAAATTATAAGTATTCATTATATACAGACAAAATCTATCAATGTATATTTAAAGAAAATGCCCAAGAATACAAACAAATCTTAAAACTTGAAGCTAAAGAAAACGCTAGGGATACAATGTATTCTGAAATTCTTAATCTTGTAGCATCTTTTGAAACAGGTATTGCTTATGAAATTGAAATATTGTTCAAACTGTTAGGTCGTAAATTGCAGCCGAAAGAGGTTGACGATATTTTTGTTTGTTTTTCTGAACATCCTCTGCAACGACCACATATCGAAGATGCAAGAATAAAAATGGCATCAAGAGATTTGCATTTCAGAGATGCTTTTCATAAAAAGCTTGAAGAATATATAAATTCTGTTTCGCCGGCAGATTTTGAACGTTTTCTTGGTGAACAAAGTGTGAATTTTGAAAAGCAGTTAGAAGAGGCGAAAGATGTTTTTAAAAGGTTAAAGGACAGTTAATGAATACGATAGTTTATATTACCGACATTCAGGAAGTTATCAATATCCATAAAAAGACTATCTCTGTAAGTGGTGGTGGTACTGATAGTATTATTAATATCGGTTCATTGGATGCGGCTTTAGAGCACATCCAAAATAATTTGTATTATCCTTCTTTTATTGACAAATTAACGCATCTATTTTTTGCTACGAATAAAAGTCATTGCTTTTTTGATGGAAATAAAAGAATTGCAATTTCTTTAGGTAGTATTTTTCTATTAAAAAACGGATATTTAGATGCAGCTACAAGGTTCCTATATAAAATGGAAACAATAAGTTACCATTTAGCTGCCGGAAGAATTGACAAAGACTTTTTAAGAGAAATTATAGATTCAATAGTTTATGAAGAAGATTTTTCAGAGGCGATTAAATTGAGATTAATACATTGTATGTCAGAAAAAATTAACAACGAGTGATAACACTCAATATAGCCAATAAGGGTTTCAGTGGTATGCGAAGGGTTTTATCCCCCTTCAACTTTTATATAACTTGATAGAGATTAAGCCCACAACCATAAACCATTTGGAATATTCAAATATTTTATTTAATTTAAGATACATTTATTGAGAAGGTGTAGGTAAATGAGTTTAAGCAAGTTTAAAAACAATTCTGGTCTATAAAAGCCAAATGTCTTACCTTCTAAATTAACAAAAAAAGAGTAACTTCAAACCGGAAAAGTGGAGTCCAGAAACCACTCAAAAATAACGGGGCGTATTCCGAAAAGCCGTACGAGTAGGACAAATTAAAAAAATGAATACTCATGAATCAAATTTTGAATTAAACGATTCAATCTTAATTAACTCCGAAATCAAAGATTATCTGTTAGAGTCTGCCAAATGGACAAAATTCCTTTCGATTTTAGGTTTTATCGGTCTTAGCTTAATAGTAGTATTTTCAATTTTAGCTGTTTTAGCTGGCTCATCAATTGAATCTATTGGATTTAGAAGTATATGGTTTGCTCTATTTTATATAATATCCGGGGTATTATATTATTTCCCTATTAACTACCTTTATCAATTCTCTAAAGGAATAAGTCAAGGTATAAAATCAAACGATCAAGAATCATTTACTACTGCATTAAGAAGTTTAAAGTCCCATTACAAATATATGGGGATTTTTACTATTGTTTTGCTTTCATTTTATTTATTAGTTGCTTTGGCTGGAATACTTTTGATAGCAAATAAATAAATTGATGGATTATTAAATTATTAACAACTCAAAACTTGTCAAAACAGAGTTTTTGTGTTCGGTGGATTAATATTCTTACTAAATTTTTTGTGTATCTATTAAAGTGTGTGATTAACTGATAGATTTTTATTTTTCTATACATTTATTGAACAGATTGATTTGGCAAAAATGCAACCGAAATATGGTAAATTGGTAGAAGATGAAAGCCAAGAATTTCATAGATTATTATGAGAGAAAAATAAGCAAGGTTACTCTTAGAAGATATTTTAAGCTCAGAGTCTGAAAAGCAAATTTTTGAATAGTCGTTCAAATACTAACTGTTTGTAAACTTTTTTCGCCGAATGATGCCGACTTTGTCTGTATGCAGAAGATAAGATAATAATCAAAGATTTTTACTAAATTAAGAAGTAGCTATGAGTGAAATAATTCCTAAACAAAACAACTTTATATTATATACTTCCCCTGAAGGCGAAGTAAAACTGAAAGTTTTGTTAGAAAACGAAAATATTTGGCTTACTCAAGTACAGATGAGTAAACTTTTTGACCGTGAGAGAAGTGTAATTACCAAACATATAAGCAATATTTTTAGCGAAAGTGAGTTAGAAGAAAAAAGCAATGTGCAAATTTTGCACATTAGTGGTTCGGATAAGCCGGTAAAATTCTACAATCTTGATGTAATCATTTCTGTTGGTTACCGTGTAAAATCGCTTAGAGGTACACAGTTTAGAATTTGGGCTACAAAAACACTAAAAGAATACATTATCAAAGGTTTTGTATTAGATGATGAACGTTTAAAACAGGGAAAACATTTCGGCAAAGATTATTTTGATGAATTAATTGAACGTATCAGGGAAATTCGAGCTAGTGAAAGAAGATTTTATCAGAAAATCACGGACATTTATGCACTTTCTATTGATTATAATAATTCAGATGTATTGACAAAAGATTTTTTTGCTACAGTTCAAAATAAGCTTCATTGGGCAATAACGGGCAAAACTGCCGCAGAAATTATTTACACTTCAGCGGATGCTTCAAAAATATACATGGGTCTAACAAATTGGAAACATGCTCCGTATTGTAAAATATTAAAATCGGATGTTTCGATAGCTAAGAATTATTTGAGCGAACAGCATATCAAAGAACTTAATAGAATTGTTTCTGCATATCTGGACTTAGCCGAGAGTAGAGCAGAGAGGCATATTCCCACAACAATGCAAGATTGGATTAGCTTTTTGCATAGTTTTTTGGAATTGTCCAGCTTTCCAATTCTTAAAGACAAAGGTACAGTTTCTGCATTAGAAGCAAAATTAAAAGCAGAACAAGAGTATGATAAATATAGAGTGATTCAGGATACGAATTATGAATCAGATTTTGATAAAGTGATTAATCAACTAAAAGGAGAATAAATACACTGAAAACTTACTTACGCTTTTTAGCTATAATAAACCCCACATCCATAAACCATTTTGAATACTCAAATATTTTATTTAATTTAAGATACATTTATTGAGAAGTTGTAGGTAAATTAGATGCGATTATCGCAAATATTTGTTTGATAAATAATACGATTTTTATCGTGGCTTAGCTAATCATTTGAGAATGCTAAATAAACTATTATTATAAAATGAATACTATAATATCGGAAAAAGATTATATTGTTTGGTTAGCCGAGATAAAAACCAAAATAAAATCCGCACAGATAAAAGCGGCACTTTCTGCCAATGCTGAAATGATTTCTTTATATTGGGATTTAGGCAGGCCAATAGTTGAAAAGCAAGAATATGAGAAATGGGGAACTGCTGTAGTTGAGCGGCTTTCAAGAGATTTAAAAAAGGAATTTCCTGAAATGACAGGATTTTCAAGAACTAATCTTTTTGCAATTCGACAGTTTTATCTGTTTTATTATTGCGGGACAGAATTTGTCCCACAACCTGTGGGACAAATTCCCTGGGGACATACTCGCTTAATTATCGGTAAAATAAAAAATTTCGACGAAGCAATATTTTATTCACAGCAAACAATTGAAAATGGTTGGTCAAGAGATGTGCTTGCTATGCAAATAGAAAGTAATTTATTTGCTCGGCAAGGTAATTCGCTCACAAATTTCACTCAAACACTTCCAAAACCAAATTCTGATTTAGCAAAGCAAACACTAAAAGACCCATATCGATTCGATTTTATGCAATTGACAAAAGATGCAAAAGAACGCGAAATAGAATTGGATTTAATGCGGCATATCACCGAATTTCTGCTGGAATTAGGTAAAGGCTTTGCCTTTATTGGGCGTCAATACGATATATCAATTAATGAAAAGAACTATAAAATTGATTTATTATTTTACCACATAAACTTACGATGTTTTGTTGTTATTGAGCTTAAAGCCGGCGAGTTTAAACCCGAATACACCGGAAAACTCAATTTCTATTTATCTGCCGTCGATGATTTACTTAAAAGTGAAGCCGATAACCCCACAATAGGAATTCTGCTTTGCAAAACCAAAAATAAATACGATGTGGAATATGCTCTGAGAGATATTGGTAAGCCTATAGGTGTAAGTCAATACTTATTTAAAGAATTGCCCGATAATTTCAAATCCGAGCTTCCAACAATTCAAGAAATTGAAAATGAATTATCGGAAATAACTTATAATAATGAACTTAAGAAATAAAATCAATTTTTAATAGCGAAAAGAAATGAGATATGCCAAGAGAATTGAGATACGACGGAATGATTGCCCCTTGCGGTATGAATTGTGGACTATGTATTGGTCACCTTCGGGAGAAAAAACCCTGTGCTGGTTGTTTTAGAAAAGATGATGAGAATAAACCGAATGCTTGTAGAAGTTGTACTGTTGTTAATTGCGAATATTTGCCTAAAACTGAATCAGGATTTTGCTTTGAGTGCCCTAAGTATCCTTGTCAGCAACTAAAAAATCTTGACAAACGTTACCGTACAAAATATGGAATGAGTATGTTTGAAAATCTGCTCTTTATCAAAGAAAAAGGATTAGATAAATTTTTGGAATCGGAACAGGAAAAGTGGAAATGTGAGAATTGTGGTTCAGGTTTAAGTGTACATAGAGATAATTGTTTAAATTGCAATCACAAATACATATAAAAGAACTGACGCAAACACGTATTATAAAATTCAGCAGTAAATTCAAGGTTTTTATCCCGCTTCAGCTTTCGTATAACTTGACAGGAAATCGCCCGCATCCATAAACCATTTGGAAACCTCAAATATTTTATTTAATTTAAGATACATTTATTGAGTATTTGTAAGTAGATGAGATAGGGGCTTTATTGTCATGCGCCGTGAGTGCATTTCTGCAGAGATTAATTTTAGAACTTATTAAAAGTAAATTTTTTACATCATATAAAATAATATTAAATAGAAAATGAATATATTAGCAATTAATGGGAGTCCAAATAAAAATGGCACCTGCACAGCAATAACAAAGGCTTTAGTTGATAAGTTATATACTTTGGATAATAAAATAACACAATATGATTTAAATAGTCTTAATATTCATGGATGCCAAGAATGCTTTTCCTGTCGAAATAAAAAAACTGATATATGTGCTTATAAAGATGATATTTCTGAAATCTTAGAAATGGCAAAAAATACTGAAATAATGATTATTTCTACTCCTGTATTTTATGCAGATATCAGTGCCCAGTTAAAGTGTTTTATTGATCGCACTTGGTCTTACTATGGAATAACCGGCACTTCTGCAAATCACTTACAACGAAATAGAACTTTAGTTTTTATATTATCCTATGGATATAATAATTCAAATATATATGATCAGCTTTATGAGAAATATAAGCTCTATTTTAATATGTTCGGATTTGATAATTGTTATTTAATAAAAGCTTATGGTGCTCAGTATTACAAGTCAGAAATAATCAATAAAACTGAAGTATTTAATATGATAGATTCTATTTCAAAAAATATTTGTAAATAATTTATTTATTGCGACACTAACCATATAAAAAAAGCGATTCTTTAATTAGAGTCGCTTTTTTTTGATAGTTGTATAAAGAGTTACAAATTACTCTCACAATTCATACGTATTAACACTTAATTTTGCTGGTTATACGAAAAAAAAAGAAAATAAATGAATAGAATATAGAATAATTTTTTTATATTAGCTATCATTTATTGAGAATGCGTAGGTAAATGAGTTAGACAACATAGAGTTTGAGACAGCGATTAAAGTGAAACTGAAAAAAGATAAAAAAGTGACTAAAAAGAAAAACAAGATTACTGTTGAAGATGTTTTAGGCACTTATACAGACCCAATTCCTGACAGTTTAATTAATGCATTGAAAAGTGGGAATTGTGTGCTACTTGCAGGTTCAGGTTTGAGTCGACGTTGTTTATCTAGAAATAGAAAACCTTTACCTAATTGGAATGAGCTTTTAAAATTATTGGTGATTGAAGCAAATAACAATAGTTTAACTACAAAGAATGTAATTAAGGAGTTAAATGATTTGCTTTCTAGGGGCGAATACTTAATGGTAGCACAAGAACTAATTGAGTTAATTGGTGAAGAAAATGTAAAAGCTATAATAAATAAGTCATTGGACCCAGATGGTATTACGCCATCGCGTCTACATGAAATATTATCGATAACTCCATTTCGATTTTTTATTACAACCAATTATGACAATCTTCTTGAAAGAGCTTTTTGGGGAACATGGCATCGACAAATTGAACGAGTTTGCTTTGATGATACTAGTCAGTTTGTTAAACTATTAAACCAAAATTCAAAGTTGGTTCTTAAATTACATGGAGACTTAGATAGACCTGATACATTGGTTCTAGGGCAAAAACAGTATCAATATTTACTTCAAAATGAAAACTACAATAATGTACTCGATGATATTTTTAAAAACAACTCAGTATTAATGTTAGGATATGGATTAGGTGATATTGATATTCAATTAACTCTTGACCGCTTGGCTAATAGAAGTAAATCGAGTTTTCCTCATTTTTTATTATGTCCCAAAGACTCTAAGTCTTCTATTGAGAAAAAGAGACTTGCAATTGATAGAAATGTTCATGTAATTGAATATGTGGATTACTTTGGTTTTCATAATCATTTGGATACATTTTTAAAAGGAGCTAATATTGCAATAGATAATTCTCATGAATTTGAAAGAATTAGAAAAACACTACGAGCTCGCATTACAATTCATTATCCAAAACATTTAGCGGATGATGGCTTATTTGTTTGGAATCTAATATTTAGAGAAGGTGCAACAACATTATCAACAGATGCACAAGAAAATCAATTAAAGCATTTAAATGAGAATATCTTAAATAACTTTTACGCTACTGATTATTTAATATTTATTGTAGACGAAATAACAATAAATGATAACAATGAGTTTTTAATACAAATTCAGAAATCCATTGAGATTTCAAAAATAGTTGGTGTTCAGATAATGTTTTTAGTAGTTGGAGCAAATCAAAGACTATCTTTATTATCAAAAACTCAAGCACCAACATTTTACGTTTCTAAGGATTTCTCAGAGAAAGATTTGATAAATTTACTTTCATATATAAGACAAGATTTAAGTATGGGAATCAGACAACCATAGATATAATAACTACGTTGCCAAACACAGGCTCATACGCCATAAGAGTTTCAGAGGTTTTACAAGTTCAGTTCCCGCATGCAAGTTTTATGTCGGGTGATAGAAACGTAACCACGAAAACCCGCACTGCGCATAGCTGCGACCGTTGTACACAATTTTAAAAAAACACTCTCTGCGATTCTATTAAAGGGTTTAAAAAATGATTGAATGGAAAAATAGACAATTAAGAACTAGTAAATTGCTTCGACTTTGTGCAGAATATTTATTAAAACAAAATATTTCCTCGTCTAATATTTATGGATTATGCATGTTGACTTGGATTACAAGTAGCTATGATTCAAAAAACGGGAGTTATATTAGAAGCACTAAATTGCCTGCTTTATCAAATATATTTAATGAAGATTTTTTAAAGTATCCTTATGATAAAATAGGTGCAAGAATATCTGTTTTGACAGGTAAAAATTTGAAAGAAGTAGAAGAACTAATTTACGAGGGTACAGGTTACACAAATTTTTATAAAGCTTATAGATTAAGTTCAAAAGATTGGTTGTTACAGAACATAGATAAAATTATTCCACTGATTCATGTAGGCATTGATATTAAAAATGATAAAGAAGCCGAAGCAATTGCTAAAGGTATTTCATTATTACCTAAGATTCCCAAAGGAAACAATTCTCGAGGTAAAATGTCCCCAGAATGTATTTTAACTCCTTTGTTCTTTTCTCTTGACAAAAGACTCCGCTTTCCATTGATTAATAGGAATAAGGGAGTAACGAAAATTTTAAAACGACTTAAAGTATATAACGAAGATTTAATTATTCAGTTTAATGCCGTTGTAAAACTTATAGGTACTGGAGATATTCAAACATCAATTGATATTGATTGTTTAGCTGGTGATTTGCCTGATTTTATTAGTATTGATGGAAAGTTGCCAAAGAGAAAAAGGTTGACAAAAAAGAATGATAAAGATCTCAGTTTAAAAGATGAGAATGACGTATTAATAATAAACAAATCATTAACTATAAACGCTAAAAGACTACATAACAAATTGACAAATCTGATTCTTGATAAGTTGTCTATATATGAATTACATGAGGGGAACTCAGACGAAAATAAATTTGATGTATTAGTTAAAAATATAAATTCGGATTTAGAAGATATTTTAATTGAAGTGAAATCTTCGTCTGATATAGCAAATGTGAGGATGGCAGTCGGGCAATTATTGGATTATTATAGGCAACTATACAACAATAAAAAAACACATATTGCTGTTTTCTTACCTGAAAAGCCAGATAAAAATGTTATTGATTTTTTAGATTTTTGTAAAATTAGCATAATCTGGATTGAAGAAAATGAAATTTATGGGAATTGTGAGATGTTTCCTTTTAAATTTAAAGAAATATAATAAAAACTTTGTATAACACGCGGTATAAAAAATTGCCGGGACAGTAACTTATTCAAGGGTTGTAGCCCGCTCCAACTTTTGTATATCTTGACAGGGATTAAGCCCACAACCATAAACCATTTGGAATACTCAAATATTTTATTTAAATTAAGATACATTTATTGAGAAGAAGTAGGTAAATGATGCTTGTGCAATATTAAAATTCAGCCTCTATGAAAATAATTATCTTTATCTTATGCTTATTCATTCTTAGTTGTTCCACTTGCAAGAATGTTTCAAAAGGTAGCATTACAAATGGAAATGTTCTGTATGACTTTACTCTTGCAGATTTATCTATTAAATATATACAGACAGGAGATAGTTCAATAATTTCGGACATTGTAAAAACAGAAGGTTTAAAATTACTATATAATCACGCAAACTGGTCAGGGAATAATTCAAAAAATCTTTCCTTAAAAGATTTTGCGAAAACTATTATTGACAGAGATAATAGAAAAATAAATATAGAATCTATAATTGGGAATCTTCAATATGCCAAAGATAGCATAGCAACCATTGATTACCCTCAAAATATTTGTCTAAAATATTTACCTAAAGTATTTCGTTTCTCTTCTTTGCTTTGCTATACTGTTGGGTATGATATAGGAATAGTATTTCTGAATAATTCAAGCGTCAATTTGTCGCATAAATATTTCCTGGAAAATAGTTCCGAATTAAAATATTATTCCATCCACGAGTTGCATCATGCAGGCTTTGTCAGTTTAAAGAAAAACTATATGCCATCACTAAAAATAAATACATACAGAGAAATGGCAAAATTAATAGCATACTTCACTCACCTCGAAGGAATGGCGGTCTATGCCGCTTATGATGAAAGAGCAAAAAACAATGCTCTCAATAGAGATTCAGATTATATTGCACTTTTAGATACAACTTTGATGAAAAAACACACTAATAGGTACTTTGAAATTTATAATCACTTTCTCACTAATAGTAATGATACATTAAAAGAAAATGATTGGTTGATGCTGGGAGAATTATCATCAGATAATCGCTTATGGTATAGAGTTGGTTCAAGAATGGCGGAAATAATAGATAAAAATCTTGGAAGAGACAAACTTACTAATTTAATATCTGAACCATCAGAAATTTTTATTAATACATACTTATTACTCAAGGATAAATAAATACTGTACACAATAGCGTTATTGTATTTGGGCTGATGAGGTATTTGGAGTTCTTAACACTTTTTGGTTGCTTTATTATCGAGGGACATGAAAGCACCAAGTCATATATTTCAAAAATTGAAAATAATATCAAAGAGGTACGGTATAACTTGATAGGAAATACGCCCGCAATCGGCAACTTTTCATACCGACTGAGTGATGGCAAGATAAATTCTGCCTTATATGATTAATGTAAATCAATAACGGAGAAAATATTCATGAAATATTTTGTATTATATATTTTTTTATGCACATCGTTATTTGTACAATCTCAAGTAGCAACAAATATAAATATTCTAAATAGTAATATTATGATTAAAACATTTCCGACAGGGATTTATGGTTCTAACTGTTATGTGATTTCTCAAAATAATATCGGTTTCATTGTAGATGCGGGTTCAAATGACACAGCTATCATGCAATATGTAGAAGCGAATAATATTACAGTCAAATATATTTTTTGCACTCATAGCCATATTGATCATGTACTATTTGCAATGGATTTAAAGGCATGCACAGGAGCTAAAATAGTAATTCATACAGAAGATAAAAATCATTATAAATACTATACTCAAGAACGGATAAACGCTTGGATTAAAAGTGGTGAGGTAACAGAAGAGCAAATGCCCTTGATAGAGAAATTTATCAATATACAATACGACACCTTGCTTTCTGGTGGAGAAGTTTTTTCTATTGGAGAAATAAAAATAGAAATCCTCTATACACCCGGACATTCAAAAGGCTCTTTTTGCTTATTAGTCAATGGTAGGTATTTATTCACAGGAGACACTATATTTGACAATAGCATTGGTAATACGGATATTGACACAGGAAACTATGACGATATTGTGAAATCAATAAAAGAGTTAATTTTACCTTTGAAAGATACAATTATTGTATATCAAGGGCACGGAAATGTGAGTACCATGAAGGATATTAGAAAAAAGCTTTATATAAATTAAACCATTGCATGTGTATAACAAATATTACATGCCAATAAGGCTTTAAGTCTTTTTCAAGCATCAAGTACAGCTTACAACTTTATATGGATTTAGCCATTTTATGGCAATTTTTTTGTACTACAACCGTTGTAAGCAATTGCAAGAAACCAACAATTCAATATTTTGCTTATATTTGAAAGAAAATAATATGACAACTAAAATTTTTCAGATTCAGATAGCATTAATGGGATTTAAACCCAAAATTTGGAGAAGGATATTGATTCCATCTAACCTACTCATGTCCGATTTACATAAAATAATTCAAACTACTATGGGTTGGACTAATTCTCATCTACATCAATTTGCTAAAAATAAAACCTTTTATTCGACCACACCTGATGATGATATTTGGGGCGATATGGATGAAGTTGACTATAAGAAGAGAAAAATTCGAATATCAGAATTATTAAATACAGAAAAAGATAAAATTAATTATGAATACGATTTCGGCGATGGATGGGAGCATACTGTTATTCTTGAAAAGATTTTACCATTAGACAAAAATATAAAATATCCAATCTGCTTGACCGGTAAAATGAATTGTCCGCCGGAAGATTGCGGAGGAATTTGGGGCTATTCCAACATGCTTGAAATATTAAAACAACCCGACCATGAGGAATATGAAAGTACCATTGAATGGCTGGGAGAAGACTATGACCCCGAATATTTTGATATAGAAGAAGTAAATATTTTATTACAAGAAAAGGATTATGGATGTGTTGAATATTTTTAATCAATAAAAAGTAGTTGCTTAGAATAACTCTGATTATAACATCGTATATTAATATCTTGCAATGGGTTGTTGCTCGCTTCAACATTATTGCGGTAACTAGACTGGAAAGCATTCAAATTCACGAATATGCTTATATAACTGGGCTTTGTTATAAATTGCATTTATCATTTGACATTAAAAAATACTACACTTCGTACTTGGCAGAAGTTAAAAACTCATTATTTATTATATTTTAGGAGTATAAAGAATGAACATACGTAAATTTGGTAACAGTGATTTACAAGTTTCCCAATTAGGGCTTGGATGCATGGGAATGAGTGAATTCTATGGAACTTATAATGATGATGAATCAATAAAAGTTATCCATTACGCTATTGATAATGGTATTAACTTTTTTGATACAGCCGATATGTATGGGCAGGGCAAAAATGAAACATTAATTGGAAAAGCTTTGAAAGGAAAAAGGGATAAAGCAGTAATTGCTACTAAGTTTGGTGTGTTAAGAGGCGAAAATGGTTCCTTTCCGGGTATTAATGGGCAGCCTAAATATGTAAAACAATCGTGTGAAAAAAGCCTACAAAGATTAGGTATTGATCATATTGATTTATATTATCAACATAGAGTTGACCCGAATACACCAATTGAAGATACTGTTGGAGCCATGTCTGAATTGGTAAATGAAGGTAAAGTCAGATATATCGGATTATCTGAACCTTCTGAAGAAATAATTAGAAGAGCTCATAAAGTTCATCCTATTTCTGCAGTTCAAACCGAATATTCACTCTGGAGTAATGATTTAGAGACAGTCATGCCGGCTTGTAGAGAGCTTGATATAGCCTTAGTTCCCTATAGTCCGTTAGGAAGAGGATTTTTATCCGGAAAATACAAGTCACCTGAAGATTTTGAAGAAGGTGATTTTAGACGGTATAATCCAAGATTTAGTTCGGAGAATTTTATAAAGAATTTGGAAATTGTCAATAAAGTAGAAGAAATAGCTAAGTTAAAATCTGTTACTCCTTCACAAATTGCTCTTGCCTGGGTAATCGCAAAGGGTGCCGATGTGTTCCCTATCCCCGGTACAAAAAAAATAAAATACCTGAAAGAAAATATTGAAGCGATTAGAATTTCACTTGAAAAAGACGAAATTGTACAGTTAGACAATTTGTATAATTTAGTTTCAGGAGAAAGATATTGATTAAACTCGCAAATGTCCTATTTACAATTTAGCTATCTGCAAAATAATAAATGCGACTTATTAAGCAAACCTGCTCTATACAGAGGGCTGTGGCTACATTAAAAATTGATAGAGAATCGCCGGCTACTATATACAGTAGTTTAAGAAAAGTATGGCTAAAGATTATATAACATTATAAGCAAATATTTTGAATACTCAAATATTTTATTTAAATTGAGTTACATTTATTGAGAGGATGTAGGTAAATGAGGTGGGCATAAGCCTGAAAGAAACGACAGTGGTAATTTTGCAGTAAGAAAAGAGAAAATAATGAATAGCCAACGCACAAATAGCACATTTGCAAGCCCTGACACACAGGCTGACGCTTCAGCTTGCAAAAGAGCTATTTCTTTCCCAACTCACTACAGCAAATGATAGACTCTGTACAAATAGAAAATGCATTGGGTATGATAAATGGAGACATCTTCCAAGAATTTTGTAATCATTTTTTGTACTTGAAACTAAATCCAAATACAATTACTCCGATTGGTAGTGTCATTGGTAAAGAAAAATCAAGAAAGGGTATTCCTGATTCATATTTCACTAGTCCTGACAATGAATTAATTTTTGCTGAATATACTACAAGAGAAAGACTAGAAAAGAGGCAAAGCTTCTATAATAAACTAAAATCAGATATTGAAAACTGCTTCGATACTTCAAAAACAGGATTAAAGAAAGAGGAAATTGATAAAGTAATTTTATGCTTTACTGAACGAATTAAGCCAGATGAAAAGAAAAATCTTGAAGAATTATGTAAAAAGCACAATCCAAAGTGCATCCTTGATTTAAAAGGTATTCGAGATTTAGCATTTGCAGTTCTCGATTATCCAATTTTAGGAGCTTACATTGGAATCAAAATTGGAACTGGACAAATTCAAGAACCTTCTGAATTTATAGCTACTTACGAGAATAATAAAATTTCTACACCATTAAGTAATACTTTCTTTGGCAGGGACAAGGAGTTAGAAGATGGAGTAACCCACTTAGAAACAAACGATTTATTATTAATTCATGGAGCGCCAGGTACTGGGAAATCAAAATTTGCAATTGAACTTGCAAAACTTTATTCCGATAAAAATGATTTCTCTTTCTTGTGTATTGGAAATAAAGGCATTCCGATATGGGAAGACCTTAAAACAATTGTCAGAACTGATAAAAAGTATGTTCTGTTAGTTGATGATGCAAATAGATTAGCCAAGAACTTTCAATGGATATTAAGTTTATTCGAGGAAAGGGCATCAAAATCTTTAAAAGTAATAGTTACTGTTAGAGATTATGCATTAACACAAGTGAAGTCTATAGCAGTCAATTACAATTATGCATTGATTGAAATTAAAGCATTTTCAAATGATGAAATAAAAAATATTATTCAATCGGACGATTTTAAAATCAAAGAACCATCATATCTTGATAGAATTCTTAAAATAGCTCAGGGAAATGCACGTTTGGCAATAATGTGTGCTAAAGTTGCTCTTAAAGCCAAAAATATATTAGAGCTTAATGATGCATCCCAAATCTATGATGAATACTATGAACCTTTATTTAATGAAGTAGAACTATTAAAAGAACCTATAGCTCAGAAATCATTAGCATTAATATCTTTCTTTTCGCGTATTGATAAAGAAAACAGAGAATTCTGTGATTTTATTTTTAAAAGTCTTGAAGTTGAAGAGAATAAGTTTTGGGAAATATGTTATGCTTTACATGAATCAGAATTAGTTGACTTATTTGAACAACAAGTTGTTAAAATATCAGACCAGATATTCTCGACATATATTTTCTATAAAGCCGTAATTGAAAATGATTCATTAAGTTTTGGTTTCTTCCTTGACAATTATTTAGATTACGAAAATAGAATTACAGATACTATTGTGCCTGTAATAAACACTTTCAATTACAAACAAATAGAGAAAAAATTAAAACCAGTAATTCTTCAAAAATGGATAGATATTGAAAAGGAAGGAAATCATCAAGATTCTTTGAAATACCTTGATTTGTTTTGGTTTTATCTAAGTCCGCAAGTATTAAACTTTATAAAAAAGCAAATTGATAATCACGAAGCAGAAACAACAACTGAATTTCGATATAATTATGAATTAAATGAATTCTCATATGGAACAGGGAAAGACCTTGAAATTTTATCCCGTTTCAGATATCATAGTGATGAATTCTTTAAAGATGCGTTGGAACTTATGTTTTATTATGCAATAAAAGTTCCATCTAAAATGCCAGCAGTAATTTATACTATAAAAGAGAAATTTAGCTTTACGAGATTTGGCTACATGTATGGTGACCGAATTCAGCATTTGCTTTTTGATTTTTTAATTGCTAATGCTCAAAACAGCAACAAGGAAACCATATATGGGAATATTTTAACCGAAATAATTCCAGATTTTCTTAAACTTGAGTTTAATGAACATGAAGGAAATGGAAGAGGAATAACTTTTTGGACTTTCCATTTATGGCTTTCAGAATCAATAAAGACTTTTAGATTAAAGTGTTACAACTATCTTTTACAAAATGCTAGTAAGCCATTTTTACTACAAATAATGTATAGGTTAAACTATTATGAATTCAAAGATTCGGAAGAAATATTACAACACGATTTAAAATACATTTATCAAATAATTAACAAGTATTTCAAACCTGATGAATTTGAGGACTGTTTCGTACTTCAGAATATTTTAGAAGGTCTTGACTGGCTAAAAATTGACTATTCAAAAGAAATTAAGAAAGAATATAGAAGTAAGTTATATCAATTAGCTGAAGTATTAAAACAAGACAGGCAAAGGAAAAGAGACCTTGGTTGGGATGAAGATGAAAAATTACATAAAGAAGAACTTCAAGAATATTGTCTTGATTTTGACATAAATAATTATGACTCACTTCTTACAAATGTTTATTTAATATTAGAGCACGTCAAAAAGGTAAGTAAGGGTAATTCTGTTTGGCAATATGAAAATTCTTTGAATACAATATTTGGTAATCTAGCCCAAGTCAACAAAAATTTATTTTTGAAAGTACTTGAATTAAATTTCACAAAATTTAATTTCAATCTCAATTTTACATATATTTTCAAATACTTTTTTCAAATTAATTCTGGCTACTATTTTGAACTTTTTGAATTAATTCAAGATTTAGAAGTAAATCCAAAGTTCAGTTTTCATCATACATTAAAAATTGAAGATGTTAAAAAAGAGCATCTATGTTTACTATATTCGGATTTATTGTCTTCCATTAAATCTTTGAACACCCAATATATATTTTGGGATTTAACTTTCGTAAGCAAATATAAAAAGCTAAAGGACGAGAAAGATATTTATTCTGAGATTCTTGAAATTGCACTTACAAAAATTAAGAAAAAAGATGTTAAAATTAGTGTAGGTAAAAGTTTTATCGAGAAATGTCTTTCGTTCAGTAATTTCCCATTTGACATATTGGTAGAAGCTTATTTGTATTCAAATAATATTGAACAAAGTTTTGATTACAAAAATGAAATTCTCAAAAAATTATTAGAGCGAGACCCAAATATTTTAATTAGGATTTTAAAGTTTAATTCTCCTAATAGAATTTCTTACCATGATTTAGAGCATGAGCATTATGATTTTATATGGGAAATGGATAATTCTAATACAATAATCAATTCAATTTTTGAATACTTTATAACTAGTGAAACTTATTATTTTTCGGAACGTGCAATATCAGCTTTCTTTCCAAGTGCAAAGGATAAATATGGCAAGAAACCAATAGAATACTTAGAAAATCTTATTGATGAGAAATATTTGAACGATAAGTACATGAATGTAGTTTTTAGCATAATATGCTATAAATATCCTGGTTTAAAAATGGAGTTCTTAGAGCGATTTCTGAAACTAAATAGTGATTTTGAAATTTTTAAGAACTTAGAAATTAAACAGAGAAGCAAAAGTTGGTCAGAAAGCTATATTCCAATATTAGAAGATGAGAAAAAGATATGGGAGAATGTTATATCTGTACTTAATAGACTGCCCAATCGATTAAATTATTATGACCATAAAGAATATGCTAATCGTCAAATTGGATATTGCGATTTAAGAATAAAAGATGTGATGAAAAGAGAATTCTATGAAGATTTTAGATAATCTATTGCACAATCACACGACCAAAACTTGTCAAAGAGTGTGTCTGTCCCAACACACAGACTGAAAACAATGTAGCAAAAATGAAAGAATTAACGAGAAAAATAAACAACGAAACACCAACTAAGGCTATATGCAATAAGGGGTTCAGTGGTATGCGAAGGTCATCACCCGCATCAAGTACTTAACTGCTTGACAAGGAATCGCTCCGCAACCATAAAGTATTTGGAAAACTCAAATATTTTATTTAAATTGACTTACATTTATTGAGAAGATTTAAATAATTGATTTGCCTTTTTATCAACCATTATAATCTAAATATTATGAAAACAATAGCTTTAATCGTTTTAGCACTATTAGGAATAAATATTAGCTCAGCCTATTCTGAAAGCACCGTAGAATTCGAAATTTCTATACCGAGAAAAATTCAAAAAACTCCGAGCAGTCTTTACAATTCAATTGAACTCCTTGATTCCAGAATTGATACTACTAATTTGGGGGTTGTGCAGGAAGGAATGTTTAACAGCAATGCTAAAGTAGTTGCCAAAACTCCGTTAGCAAATCAATTAAAAAATATAATGCCAGCTCTTATAGATCAAAGTGCCAAAAACGGTGAACTACTGTTTCAGCTCAGGCAATGCATTTTAGCAGAAATTACAACGGCAACCAACGAAACCGGTTATTGTTTTTTCAAGGCGGAATTATATGCTAAAGTGAATAATCAATATCGTAAGTTGGCATCGGTCGATACGGTCGCAGTTGTATCAACAACGGATGTTACAAACTCACTGTTAAGGATAGGCGGCAGATCATTTACTCTTTTAATATCCAACAACCTGCTAAATGAGGGTAAAGACTCAAAGCTCTATAGCTTGAATGATGTAATTAAAATCGACAGCGTTGAGAAAAGATCTATTCCGCTATATAATACAGATAAATACATTGACGGGTTTTATGCAAATTATAAATCTTTCAGCTGTCAGAAGCCGGACAAGCAAATCCGCAACAAAGGAGAAGGCGACAAATTGAGCTTTGAAATTGTCAATCCAGATAATTCCACAGAGAAAATAGATCGCGATGAATGTTATGCTGTCGTACATAAGGGAATTCCTTATATAGTAACAGAATACGGATATTATCCTTTAACAAAATCCAATGATGATTTTTACTTTACCGGCAAAGCAAAAGTATCAGCTAATGCCCTTGCAGTTTCGGCAGGGTACTTATTATTTGGAGTAGGAGGAGCAATATTGGCATCAGATGCCGATGCAGTATTTGAAATGAAGATAGACCACAACAATGGCGGATTTATTCGGATAAAAGAAGTAGAATAGTGTAAACCGAATTCTTCATTAGTGAACACAGCAATATTTATCGTCAATAAATAAATTTATTTTGATAATATAATAAATTTTGTTATTTTGGTATCATTTATTGAGAATTCGTAGGTAAATGAGATGGAGTTCATTGTGGGAAGACAACCTGCAAATAATTAAGATATATGGATACAAATCAAATTTTAGAATTAAATACTCGAATTGAGATTATTCAAAAACTGGATATTGATTCGATAGTTGCAGAAATATTTAAGGAACAAGATGTTAGTTCAATTAATATTGGACAGTATTGTGTTGATGACTATGTTTCAACTCTAAAACGACTGCTCAAACAGTTTAAAACTGAATTTGAAGGTAATGGAATATATTTGCCATATCAATATAATTTTCAAAATGAATTTGGAAGTGGAAATTTACAAAATGACATTATTAATCTTATAAATCAACTGAATCAGAAAAGCTTTGCTGGTTTAAAGAGTACTGTAGATTCAATTAATCGACTTGTTTTTTACCAAATAGCAAATGGTTTTTGGGATAAATCAACAAGAAAAGTTCATAAAGCTAATGAGATAAGTCTTACAGTATTAAATGATAGGTTATCCTATTCATCAAAACAATTAAGTGAGAATTTCGAATCATTAAAGAAACAACAAGAGATTTTAGCTGTCGAAAAAAAGAAATTGGAAGAATTCATTGCTCAAAAAAATCAAGAATTGCAGCAAGTCGTTAATAATCTACAGAGTTCCAATACCAATACAAATCAAATAAACCAGTTATTGACTAATAGCACTTCGACTTATGAGAAAATAAATTCACTACTATCTCAACAGACTCAAAATCTTGATAATCAGAAGAAAAAGAGCGAAACTCAAGATACATATTTTGCAAAGCAAAAGGAGATATTTGACAATCTGGAAAAGATACTTAATGAAAAAACAAAAATATTAGAAACTCAAATTACTGATTTTTCTGAAAAGCTTGAATTTGTTGAAAGTAAGAGAGTTTTCTTTGAAGAACGGAATAATTATTTAAATGAGCTTATTGGTCGAGAGGTTGGAGCTTCTTTGTTTGAAACATTTAAGCAGCGAAAAAAAGAATTAATTAATCCAGTCGCGAAATGGTTATGGATTGTTATTGGAATGTCTGTTCTGACTTTTTTAGCGATTTTAGCAATATTTACGAATGGTTTTGGCCTTCTGGGAGAAGTGCATACTGATTTTACACCAACTCTTTTGATAACTAATACCATAAAGACTTTACCATTTTTCTTTTTGCTATTTTATTCTATTTCACAATATAATAAGGAGAGAAATTTTCAAGAAGAATATGCATTTAAGTCTGCAGTAGCTTTGACAATTAAGGCATATGCGGACATTATCCAAAAAGAGGAATTAAAGGACGAATTAATTATGAATTCCGTTAATAGTATTTACAAATCACCAACAATTTATAAGACAAAAAATATAAAAGACGATAATTCAATGCTTGATACAGCAAAGGAATTATTGACAACGGCATTAGATGTATTAAAGAAAAAATAACAACGACCTGCATACAAGCAATATAAATAATTGTCGTTTCGTAGGTTATTCAAGGGTTGTTGCCCGCTTCAACTTTTCGTGTTACTTGGCAAGTAATCGCTCACAATCGGCAACATTTTATACTATCAAACGTTATAAATAATATATTCAATAACATAGCAATTAAAAAATATATGGAAACAAATTATTGGAATAAAACGGCACTCGATTACGACAATCACCTTAAAAAATCAGAAAAAGCATATTTAAAGATTGTTGAATTAATTAAAAAAGAGAGTAGTAACTCACAAACTCTTTTAGATATTGGCACTGGAACCGGAGAAATACCTATTGCATTATCCGATAGTGTTCAGAAAATAATTGCTACTGATTTATCGCAGGAAATGATAAATATTGCTAATCAGAAAATTAAAAAATTAAGCATAAGTAATATAACCTTTCAAGTTCAAGATTGTTATAATCTAAGTTATAGCGATGAAATGTTTGATATTATCGTTGCTTCAAATCTATTGCATCTGTTAGATAAGCCTGAGCAATTTTTAAATTCAATCAAAAGACTTTTAAATAAAAATGGCAAATTGATTGTTCCTACATTTTTACATAATGAGAGCATTAAAACAAAGATTATTTCTAAAATTTTAGAATTTAAAGGTCATCCAATAAATACAAGATTTGATTCAAAAAGTATGATTGAATTTATTACAAAATGTGGTTATAATATTGAGAAAAGCGTTTTTATTGAGAGTATAATGCCAATGCTATTTGTAGTTTTGACAAAAAAATGATAATAATACCGAATCGCCTACTCGCGGTATTGTCAATAAGGGCTTTTGTGATATATATAGGGTTATCACAAACTTCCATTTTGTGTAGCTTGATAGGAAATAAGCCCGCAATCCCTTACTGGGCATACCACAATCGTTGTTTGGCATGCAAAAAAACATTCTGCTAATAGATACGAGCATGAAAAAGATAAAAATAGGATTCTTAAGGTACATTATTATCGGGATTATTTGGTTTGTAATTGGATTGTAAATTGATAATTTATAAATAAAATATAAATAAAATATAAATAAAATATGAAATTAAACAACATTAGACTTTTAGTAAACGATTTTGATAATTGTTTTAGGTTTTATTCCGAGAAGCTCGGATTAAAGGTAACTTGGGGAAGTATTGGAGGAGATTATGCCAGTTTTGATATTGGAATAGAATCCAATAACATGGGGCTATCAATTTTTAAATCTGATTTAATGGCAAAAGAGATTGGCAACTTAGACAAAACATTACCATTAAATAACAGAGAAAAAATTGTAATAGTTTTGAAAGTTGATAATGTGGACATAACCTATAAAAAATTGACCGATAATGGAGTAGATTTCATTAATAATCCAAAGGATATTGCTGGATGGGGTTCTAGGGTTGCTCATTTTAGAGACCCGGAAAACAATTTAATTGAGATATATTGTGAATTACCAAAAGAAAAATGGAGTGAAGATTTATTAGAAGATATTTTTGAATAATAAAATGATCGACCACCCAACACGCGGTATAGCCAAAAAGGGTTTTAGTGATATATATAGGTTTATCACACGCTTCCATTTTTGTGTAACTATATAGGAAAAAAGCCCGCTATCGGTAACTGCATATATTTTGGACTTTATGGGCAACATTAAATAAAGAACGAAATAAGATTTAGTAAATATACTGGCAAATATGTTCTTAGATATAATACTCTCAACAACTAAATTACTATTTTTACAATATTCAAATATAACATCATGAAAAATATTATTTTACTTATTAGTGTTTTATTTACATTAATTTTGACCTCTTTTGTGCAAGCAAACCAAGCATCATCTGATGAGTCTTGGAACATATTCATTGAGAAGCTAAGTATAGCTAATAGTGAATTCGCCAAAGGAATTGTAGGCGAGGCAATGAAAGAGATTTGGTCTCATGGAGATGATGTAACTCTCTTTGGTGGATATGGTGCAATGATTGAGCCGGGCTGGAAAAGTGTTCAGTCAAGGTTAGAATTGGCAGCGAAACTAAATATTAATGGAACATATTCTTCAAAAGAAATTATGAAAAAGATTGATAGTAACTTTGCTTATTTATTGCAAACGGAACAATATATTTTTCTGGGGAAAGCACCGATCAATTTTCGGGTTACAATGATTTGCAAAAAAAGAAACTGCTGGCTGGAAGTTAGTTCATCGTCATGGCGATATAATAAAAGAAGTTCAAAATTTGAAATAAATATTGAAGAGCGTTTTGTGATATTCTTATAAAGTATATTCGCTTAAAACAATCTTAACTACTATATATATACGATTTGCGTTGCTAACACTTGGTATAGTACATGCGTATATCAGTAGTTTGCAAAGAGTTGTTGCACGGGCGAACTTTCGCATAACTTGATAGATAATCTCCGGCAATCCAGCACGTTTCATACCGCCAAGTGTAAAGAAAAAGACAGGGGAATGACAAAAATAAATTACTAATATGGGATTTTCAAGAGCACTTTTCTATCCGACAATTTACATTAGCAATGAAGATCAGTAAAAATGATGCACTTCTTTTCTGGGACGAAACAGTAACATTTGTTCATAATTTATACGCACTAACACGTGATTTTGCTGGTTATACGAATAAAAATAAAATAAATGAATAGAATATTGTATATTTTTTTTATATTAGTTATCATTTATTGAGAGTTCGTAAATAAATAAGTTGTTTGCAATAGCCAGCCAGCCCATTTTAGGAATTAATTATAAGAAGATAAAAAGAGAGTGCACAAAGAACAAAATATGAGAGAAAAAGGTAAATCAAATTTCAATAATCATCAAAGTGACTTAACAACAATCCCACAAGGGAATAAAAAGGTCGAATTGGAAAGATAAACAGGGTAAATAAAAATGTATTTAAAAGAATTAAAAATTTGGAATTTTAGAAAATATGGTACGAGTAATAATTCTGATATTAAGGATGATAATTACAAATTAAAAGTTTCATTTAATGAGGGATTGAATGTTCTGATAGGAGAAAATGATTCTGGTAAAACAGCTGTTATTGACTCTATTAGATATTTACTTGATACTAATTCTCAAGAACGTACTTGGATAACTGATGAAGATTTTCATCTTGGTACTAGTGAAATGCGAATTGATGCATGTTTTGCTTTTAGTAAAGGTGAAGATGCAATTGAAACATGCTCTGGGTTTCCAGAACATCTTAGTACTATTGACGGTTCTCCTTTCCTTTTTATAACTCTAAAAGCAACGTTGACAGATAGACGATTGCGAGGTACACAATACATCGACAAAAGTGTAAAGAGTGGTGTAAATGGTTCTGGTGGAAATATTGAAAATGAAATTCGTGAATTCTTAAGAACTACTTATCTTAAACCACTCCGAGACGCCATACAAGAACTAAGTGCTGGTCGATGTTCACGGTTATCACAAATCCTTGCAGGGCACTCTAAAATAAAAGAAAAAGGTGGTGAATTAATAGATATCGTTGTTAAAGCTAATCAAGACATTGAAAAACACGTAATCATTTCAGAAACAGAGAATGAAATTAATGAAAAGTATTTTGATGAGTTAAAATTTGAAGGTGACGATATATCTACCAAGATTAAAATGTCTGATGCGATTGAATCATCCAAATTAAATGATTCACAGAAATATTTCATATTAAAACGCATTCTTGAAAAACTAAATTTAAACCTTGCTGATAAAGATATCGATGTACTTACAAAACATGGTTTGGGATACAATAACCTTATGTTCATGGCTACAGAGATGCTTCTTATTCAGCAAGAAAAAAATGAGAATTTGCCTTTATTACTGATTGAAGAACCTGAAGCACATATACATCCGCAAATGCAAATGCAATTACTTGAATTTCTAAAAACGCAAAAAGAAGTGCAAACCATATTAACAACACATAGTCCAATTCTCGCATCAAAAGTTCCGCTTGATAGTATGCTGTTACTTGCACAAGATAAGATATTCAGTCTTGATAGAAAATTCACAACACTTGGAGCTGATAAAACCGAAGATAATTACCATTACTTAGAGATGTTCCTTGATTCAACTAAAGCAAACCTGTTTTTTGCACGTGGAGTGATAATTGTTGAAGGAGATGCAGAAAATATTCTAATCCCAATTTTAGCAAAACTTCTCGGTATCTCATTAGAAAAAAATGGTATTTCAGTCGTAAATGTAGGGCATGCAGGATTATTTAGATTTTCTAAGATATTTCAAAGAATCAATTATGAACAAGAAGGAATAATACCGATAAAAGTCGCTTGTTTATCTGATAGGGATTTGAGACCAGTTGTCGTTGAATATGCAGCTGATGGAGATAAGTCAGAGTTAAAATATGTCAGAAAAACATCCGAAAATGAAAAGTCATTTTTCTCATTCTATGATGAATCAAAAGAAGAAAAGAAACTTGGTAAATATATAGATGGCAAGAAAGAAAATGATGGGCAGAATGTCAAGACTTTTGTTTCCCCTTGTTGGACTTTGGAATTTGATTTAGCAAAATTCGGACTTGCAGAAGAGATGGCAAACTCTGTTTATAAACTGCAAACAAAAATTACTGAAATAACTGGTTTAACGAGTGAAGATGAAAAGGCTGCAAGAATCTATAAACCATTACATAATAAAAGTGCATCAAAAACTGAAACCGCCTTTAGATTATCGCAGATATTGACTGAAAAATACTGGGATGATGTCACTAATGCTCCCAAAGACACTGAAGGACTTAAACAAAAGTTGCCAGAATACATTCTAAAAATGTTTAAGCACGTTACAGATGGCAAGTTTAAATATGAGGAGCAACAAGATGTTTGATATCACTCCTGATAACATCGACTCGCTTGAGAAGGAATTAAGTGAAATTAGATTTGATAAGATACGGAGAAATATTCTTTTAGACAATTCTTCCTTTGACGTACAAGCTTGTCCAGGGTCAGGGAAAACAACACTTCTTGCATCGAAGTTGATTCTTTTATCAAAAAAATGGGTATGGTCTAAGAAAGGTGTATGTGTTCTATCACATACAAACATTGCAAAAGATGAAATAATTAATCGGCTAAAAAATCACCCTACTGGTTGGAAATTTTTAAAATATCCACATTTTATTGGAACAATTCAAGAATTTGTAAATAGATTTATAGCTTTGCCTTTTTGTCATGATAAAGGATGGGTGGTTAAAGCTATCGACAACGATACTTATTATAACAAGTGTTACTCTAAATTGAAACATGGCACAAGAAGTTATTTGGAAAAACATTTTTGTTCATTGCTTGATCTAAGATTAATTCATTGTAAAGGTAAATTGACAATTAATGTGCCTTGTTTTAAAAAAGAATCTGCTTCAAACTCATATATAAACCTGATAGAGACCAAAAAATTTCTTATTGCAAATGGATATTATACTTTCCGTGAAATGTATGACATTGCAAATGCAAACCTTTATAATAATGACTTCCTAAAGAATGTACTTAGAAAAAGATTTCCTTTTGTATTTATTGATGAAATGCAAGATACCGCAAAATTTCAAGATGAACTTTTAAATAATCTATTTCAAAATGATGGAGACAATATAGTTCAAAGGTTTGGAGATTCAGACCAAGCAATCTTTGATGGTTTTAATGATGATGATCCGAATGAAACGTTCAAAGGAGACAGATGTGAATATCGAATACCTGATTCTCATAGATACACTCCATGTATTGCAAATTTAATCAGAGGGTTAAGTTTTAGTTCATTAGGGTTAGAAACTAATTGTGAATGTGTGAATGGAGATAACCACTCTGAGTGTAAGAATTATGGCAAAAACATCATTTTTACATATAGTTCTGACGACGAAGCTTTGTTGATTCCAGAACTTTATGAATCTCATGTTTGTGATTCATTGTCACAGGAAAATGACAATTTCATAAGTTATGCCGTGGGTGCGATAGGAAAGCCTTCAAGCAAAGATACACATGTGCATATTGACAAGTATATTAATAACTATTCAAAATCAAAAAATTCAGTAAATCCTAAATTCGCTTCTCTTTATGAATGTGTAGCATATGCAGTGCTGCAAAATCACCATAATGCTCAGGAAAATTTCAATCTTATTATAGAATGTATACTCAATTATGTTTACCAAACGAATTCTAAAATCAAGTTAGGTAATGAAACAATACAAGTTAATAAGTCGAATTTTATAACAGGATTGCGAAGTAAACTTCTTAATTTTAGAAGTTTTAATAAGATTATTGGTAAATGGGCAATAATAAAGGCATTGCCGTTAAATTTTTCTTGGGACAATGACTTAAAACGATTAAATGAAATTTTTACTGCTACATTTACTGATTTTCCAACTAACATTACCACTGTTAGTTTTTGGTGTTTTCCATCTACCAATGATATTGAACGGTGGAGTGATCCAAATAATTTCAATAAAATCTCAAAGAATAACGTTGATATAATTTTTGATACGATACATGGCGTTAAGGGGCAAACTCATGATGCCACATTAGTTCTGGAGACCAAATACTCAAAAAGCTTTGATGTTGGTACCCTAATAGAGAATTTTGTAAATGAGGACGCAACTAAAAAAGATAATCCTCAAAATGTAAAATTTATGAAACAATTATTCGTTGGAATGTCTCGTCCTCGTAGGATACTTTGTCTTGCCGTACATAAAGATAGTATTAAGGGATACGAAGAAAAATTAGTAAGCATTGGCTGGAAAATACAACCAGTTAATAATTAATATTTGTGAGCAAAAAAAGTTTAAAGACGATAAATTCCGGACGGTAATAAAAATCAATGGTGGGAAAGAACTGAAAAAGAAGTGCACAAGAAAGAAATGTAAATTAGCAAAAAATGGGCTGGCTGGCTACAGACAAAATAATACATTATTTTCTTATTCGTCATAATTTTAGAGTTTATTTGCATAATTAATAAACTAACAGGAATTCGCTAAATTTAAAGAAAAACTGCAATGCAACAAATAATTGAAAAGCGGAAAGAAGAATTGATGAGCTTATGCCGAACCCTTAAAATTAAGAGGCTTTATGCATTTGGCTCAGTTGTTTCTGATAAGTTTCAAGTGAATAGTGATATCGATTTTCTGATTTCATTTGCAGACAATTTGGGTATTGAAGAATATACAAATAACTATTTTTCGCTTCATTATAAACTGAGAGAACTCTTTGACCGAGAAATAGACATTGTAACTGAAAGAACTTTATCAAATCCATACTTTATTGAAAGTATTAACGAAACGAAAGAGTTGATTTATGAAGCGTGAGATTAAAAAGTTTCTATTCGACATAAAAACTTCAATTGATTCAATATATGAATACCTCGGCAATGAACGAAATTTCTTAGAATACCAAAATAACAAGCTTTTACGAAGAGGCATAGAACGAGAAATAGAAATTATTGGAGAGGCAACCAATCGGATTCTAAAAATAGACCCGGAATTTAGTCTTTCCAATGCAAGGCTGATTGTTGACACAAGAAATTGGGTTATTCATGGTTATGACAAAGTTGATGATGTTGTGGTTTGGGGAATCATTTCGAACCATTTGCCAAATCTCAAGAGAGAGATCGAGTGCTATCTCACTGATAATTAAAAGAATACACACTTCTATATCGTTTATAAAACATTGAGGTTTAGGTGGTTATTCTATCGTTCTTACCCGCATAAGGTTAGGTGTAACTTGACAGAGAAAAAGCCCACAACCATAAAATATTTTGAATACTCAAATATTTTTTGTAATTTGAAAATCATTTATTGAGAATTCGTAGGTAAATGAGTTAGCATCCATTTTGGAATAAACCGAACCAGATATTGATAATTCAATTTAGATAATATGAACAACCTTCTAATCGCCGTTATTATAGGATTAGGCGCTGGATTAATAGATGTAATCCCGATGATAATTCAAAAGCTTGATAAAACCAGCTGTATTTCTGCTTTTATACACTATTTTATACTTGGATTAATCATTCCGTATGTAAATTGGGATTTAGATCCCTGGTTTAAAGGAATGATAATTTCTTTATTGATGGCTTTGCCTGTAATTGTTATAGTGTCCTCAAAGGATAAAAAGGCTATTATTCCTATGATCATATTTTCACTTGTACTTGGTGCAGGGATAGGAATAGCTGGTGCAAAATTCATTGGATGAAGAATAAGCAAGTGAACAGCAGCTACCCAATATTTGCTGTTCAGTTGCTTATTTATGTGCTATACCCCACTCCAACTTTTCAAAAGTTGAGAGAGAGGACTACTCAATCGGAAATATTTAATACTGCCAAACGTTCTTCTCAATTTAAACAGAATTGAAGCGAAATTCTGAAACTGCAATAATTTTAGATAATATTAGACTTTACACTTTGTTGAATAATAATTATATGGATTTTTATTTAAGTAACCAAGATAATGAAATTTATGGACAATATTAAAGAAACTATATACGATAATTTTAAATGGATTGACATTGTCAGACCTAATAAGGCTCAACTTGAAGAAATAGCAGATGAATATAAGTTAGATTACTTTCAAATATTAGACAGCTTAGAACACGGGCATTTGCCTAAATTTGAAAAACTGCCGGAGTATAATTTTGCTATATTAAGAGCTTACGTTGGCAAGAACAATGATAAACATTCCACGATTCAAGAGCTATCTAATAAAATAGCTTTTTTCTATAATGATAAAAATGTAATTACTATACATAGAGCAAAATTCGATTTTCTCGAAAATATCAATGAAAATTTCAATAGTAATCATCAGTTGCTTATATTAATAATTAACAAAATGGTGCAAACTTATATACAACCATCAATTTGGCATAGCAATAAAATTGATGATGTTGAAAAAGCTGTTTTTCTAAAAGATTATTCAAATATTTCTTTAGAAGACCTATATTTTCAAAAATCACAGACACGCATCAGCAAAAAATTATTAATGATTACACAAGATGTAGTAAACAAAATAATTGTTGATGATGAGTCAAAAACAGCTTTGCAGGATGTAAAAGATAAAATATTAAGCCTTATACTAATATATGAAGAAGTAGCTGAAGATGCGAATAATTTGATGAATACTTACTTGTCAGTTACTACTAAAAAGAGTAATGATGTAATAAAATTGCTTACTATTTTTTCTGTATTTTTCTTACCTTTAACATTTTTGGTTGGCGTTTATGGGATGAATTTTGACTTTATGCCCGAACTTCGCTGGAAATATGGCTATTTGTTTGTGTGGTCTATGATGATTCTTGTTAGCTTGATGATATATTTCTGGTTCAAAAAAAGAAAAATATTTTAAGTTTAATTTAAATAATAATGATGATGAATTATATAACCTATGAACTGCCTTATTTTGGGTGATATACTATTCCCCGCTCATAATAATACTAACAAATTTTGCCACTTGTATGCAATAATTTAATTATTTCGCCTCCGCACTATGCTCTGCGTAGTGCCGCTGGTGTGATGACAAAAAATCTTTCAACCTCACCCAAACCCTCTCCGAAGGAGAGGGCTTTAAGATTGTTTAAGTGAAAAAGTTCTATTCTTACAACAGCGTTAGCTGTTGTATATTGGTAATAACATAGTTTAGCAACAATTCTTCTAATTCCTAATTACCCAACTTAAAGTAACCTATCCCCTATCCCCTATCCCCATTTTTTTTTAAACAATGAAATAAAAATAGCATAAATTAGTCTGATATTTACATTTATTTGTCAATTTACAAAGGGAATTATAATGGAAAATACCAAAGATTTATTAACAATAACAAAAATTGCCGAGCAATTATCTGCTTCTCCGGCAAAAGTTAAAAAGATTATAACTGAACTTGATATGGAACCGGACTCGGTAAAGTGTAATTGCAAATATTTTGCTCCCGAAAAGATTGAAATCATCAAGAAAAAATTAGCTGAATAATTTAGCTTTGTCTGGATTCTTCCATTCGTTCAGAATGACAAATTTAGGGCAACCATTTTTTTCTCAATCCTACGCTCTGCGTAGGATTTGTTTTTAAGTGCATTATTTGTTAGCTTACCACGCTGAGCATGGTAAGCAGGAGTAAAAGAGGCTGTGCAAAAACTTTGATTACTAACTTTTTTGTACTGATTACAATGACACTATCTACCTGCTCTCTTCGCTGAAGAGACTGTGTAAATACTCGATTAATACATTTTACTCTAATACAACCTGACGGTTAACCGTCAGGTTGATTGGTATTTATACTATTTTTCAATCTTAGGTAAATTACAAAATTTCCCATTTTTTACACAATCGCTGATGCCATACACTGATTGCAAATAAACAGTTTTTTCAAAACAATTAATTATTAGATATTTTACTAAATTTCAGTAAAAGCAATATATACTGACTTTATATTTGAGTTCTAAAAATAATATGAGAAAAATAAAAAAAACACTTTTTTAAAAGGGATTTATTTTTTAACTTAGAGTATAATTAAATAATTGCTCAAGAATTGAAGATGGGTATGAAATATAAAATACTGATATTTGCACTTTTTAACTGTCAAGTGCTGCTGAGTATGAACTCAATAAATATAAGTAGCGAAGCTGTATCTTTAGAAGATTTGCTGGACACCAAAGTAAGTACTGCATCAAAATATGAGCAAAATATTACTGATGCTCCTGCATCTATCACTGTTGTAACTGCTGAAGAAATAAAGCAATACGGCTATCGTACTTTAGCCGAAGTATTAAGCAAAGAAGCCGGATTTTTTATATCTGATGACAGAAATTGCGTTTATTTAGGTACTCGCGGATTTCAAATTCCTGACTCTTATAACAACAAAGTACTACTCTTAATTGACGGTCATAGAGTAAACGACGCAGTATATGGCAGTAGTTATATTAATAATGAGTTTATTATCGATTTATCACTTGTCGAAAAAATTGAAATTGTCCGCGGTCCGGGTTCGGTACTCTATGGCACTAATGCTATGTTTGGAGTAATTAATATTATTACGAAAAATGCCAAAAGAATCAACGGATTAGAAATGTCCGGTTTGTTGGGTTCTTATGGCGAAAACAAAGTATCAATAATAATGGGGCATGAATTATCTGAAACATCAAATATAGTAGTCGGGCTATTGTATGGCAAAGAAGACGGCAGAGACTTCTATTTCTCGGATTATGATACCGATACTACAAATTTCGGAAACGCAAACGGCATCGATAATTCTCGATATTTCGGGGGCTATTTCTCTGCTTCATTAGAAGACTTCAAGCTATCGGGATATTATTCAAATCATAAAAAGAATATACCTACCGGGAAATATGAAACAGATTTCAATTCAAAAGATTTATTAGAGTTAGATAACAAATGGTTTCTTGAACTAAAATATGATAAATCTCTAAACGAAGTTTTTAGTATTAATAGCAGAGCATATTTCGACTATTATTATTTTGAAGGATTTTATCCTTATGCTTCGCTTATTGAAAAAGAAACAAACGAATCAAATACAATAGGTTTCGAGGTACAAGCAATTTATGACTTTACTTCTAATCATAGATTGACCGGAGGCATAGAATATTCGAATAATTATGTATGTAATTATATTCAGTATGACGAAGATATTCAAACATTTAAAATTGAAAAGCCATATTCATTATTTGCATTGTATTTGAATGATAATTTTCAAATAATTGACGAATTAGCTCTCTCTGTAGGTGTCAGCCAAGACTTTTATTCTAACTCGCTAAAATCAACAAATCCAAGGGCGGCAGTGATTATTACTCCCGGTTCCGGTTCAGTTATCAAATTATTATACGGGCAAGCTTTTAGAAGACCTACAATTTATGAAAATGATTACTATGACACTGATTATCAGCTAAAAAGTGAGGATTTAAAACCTGAGACTATAACTACTTACGAAATTATTTACGACCAGAAATTATTTAGTTTCCTATTGGCTTCTGTGTCGGCTTTCCATTATAACTTAAAGAATATAATTGAAAATTATGAAATAAGCGATAATTTGAGCATATTCAAAAATTTCACAGAGTCCTCTGCTAATGGTATAGAGATTAGTTTGAATTACATTAATGATAATTTCAATGTTTACGGCAATTATTCTTATATGCGTAATAAAGTTGAAAACAAAGATGTATTAGTTAGCTATCCTTCGCATTTAATAAAAATTGGCTGTGCGATTACTCCGGTAGAAACATTTACCGTTAGTGTTAGTGTAAATTATGAAACCGAACGCGAAACTAAAGACAGGGAATTGATTTACCCTTTCAACAAGTTAGAAACTCCTGCATTTGCTATAGCTAATCTTCATATATTGTGGGAACCGAAAATTGATGATTCGGCAGATGCACTTTATAATAATTTTGTTTTATCCCTTAAATTTAATAATATTACCGACACGAAATATTATCACCCTACCGGAGTTGATAATAAAATGGATAGAATTCTTCAGAGTGGTTTTAATTGTAATTTTTGTTTATCGGTTAAAATCTAATAAAAATATGAAAAATCTTTTTACATATATCACAGTATTTTTTTTGGCTTATGTATTATTTGCTCAAGATATTAATGTGCCTGTCAATATTCAAATACCAATCATTGTTAAAATATTGGCTTTTAATCGAACTATAACCGATAGCCCTAATCCTAATATTGTAATTACTGTTCTGTATCAGAGTAAGTTTAAACAATCAAAGCAAGTTAAAGATGCTGTTATAGAAGCTATTGCCGCCAATCACAGCTCAAGCAGAAAAAAAATAATTGTAAAAGAAGTCGATATTAACAGTGTTAGCGATATAAGTAATTCAATAAATAGCACAAAGCCGGATGTATTTATTTTAACACCA
This sequence comes from uncultured bacterium, assembly GCA_942493235.1. Classification (GTDB taxonomy): domain Bacteria; phylum Bacteroidota; class Ignavibacteria; order Kapaibacteriales; family UBA2268; genus ENR-C587. The sequence goes on from OW818676.1 coordinate 3,996,198, forward strand.
TTAAGAGCAATTGATATTGAGCAGGTTTCTAACATTGCCAAAAAAAATAAAATTTTAAGTATATCATTATGCCCTACTCATTTAAGAGATAAAATATCTGTAGCTATTGATTTGCTCGGTGATAAACCTCAAATTCTTATTAATCTGACCTCTTCGAAACTTGAAGGAGCAGATTTTAGTTCACAATTATTAAAATTGTCTAAGATATTAAATTAAGTCATGATAATCAATAAAAGCAGCAAATTGTATATAATGTTTTCTTCAAAAAGAACGCAGTTAGTTCTACTTATAGGTATTATAGTAACCGGTTATTCTATGTTTATTTACTTGTTTTTCCCTTCACAATTTGAAAATATGACACTAAAAGATGCAAAAAGCAAGTCACAAGTTTTAACCGAAACTACTGCTTTTGCTATATATTCAGCATTAGATTTCAATGACTCTACAAACTTAGCTAAATCGCTCAAATCTTTATTGCTTTACAAAGATATAGTCAGAATTTCAATACTTAATGAATCAAATATCGAGGTTTATAAATACGGTGAAATTGAAAATCCCAACCTATTAAAATATCGAAACGAGGGTATTTATTTAATTAATGATATTGATTATATCTATACTGTTAAAAAAGTTTATAACGAAGAAAGTATATTTGTAGGTACATTATCAATTTTATTTTCATTAGAAGAATTAAAATCAGATGCTCAAAAGAGTAAACAGTCAATCACTTATATTTCCTTTTTGTCCGTAGTAATTGGTATAATTTTAGCGTTTGTAATTTCGAGATTATTTACCGAACCATTAAATAACCTTAAAAAAGTATTTACAAAAATTGCAAACGGCGATTTAAGCATTAGAGCGAAAGCAGAAGGAAAAGACGAGTTTTCGGCTCTTGCAATTTCTTTTAACAAAATGGTAGATAAGCTTGATACAGCATATCAGGATTTAGAAGAAATCAATAAAAATCTTGAAAAAAGAGTCGAAAGCAGAACGACTAGCCTCAAGCATGAAATTGAAGAAAAAAGGGCAGTTGAAAACAATTTATTGAGAATAAATCAAATATTCAGCTCAATCATTAATTCTTCTCCTTTGCCGATAGTAACTTTTAATAATGAAGGAAAAATCAATTCCGTCAGCCCTTCTTTCAATATTTTATTTGGATATTCCGAGCAGGAAATACTTTCCAATTTTTTGCCATTCTCGAATTACGAAGAGAAAAAATCATTTCTTGGAAATATTGAATTCATGTTTGAAAGGAAATTGCCAATCAATTTCCAAACATTTATTATTTCCAAATCTAATGAGCAAAGAAATGTACAAGTATTCCTATCTCCGATTTTTGATGCTAATGAGCATGTATCTATTTGTATTGCAATTATCGACGACATTACCGAACGAATACATAAAGAAAGAGCATTAAGAGAATCAGAAGAAAAATACAGGAAATTAATTGAAAATTCTTTGGTTGGAATTGGTATTTTCAAAGAAGAGAATTGCATTTTTGCTAATCAGTCTCTTATGAATTTATGGGGATTCAACAATTTTGAAGAGTTCTATTATATTTCTTTAGCTCAATTTGTAGTTCCTGAATTTATAGAAATATTTAAAAAAACGATTTCTATTGTATCCGATAATGATACGAGTATTGTAGAAATAGAAATAATTCGTAAAGATGCCCAGATTAAAGTAGTAGAGGTATCTAAAACAATTATCAACATAAATAATGAACTATTCCCATTGGTAAGTTTTTTAGATGTTACAGACAGAAAAAATGCAGAGAAAGAAATTCGGAAACTTAATTTCGAGTTAGAAAATCGAGTTCTGGAAAGAACATCTATGCTTGATGATGCTTTAAACGAATTAAGGCTTGAGATTGAAGAAAGAAAAAAGGCTGAAGAACAATTAAAGCTATCCGACCAAATATTGCAAAGAGTCGGTACTATTGTATTGGTTGCAGACAAGAATGCAAATATTATTTATACATCGCCATACGTAAAAACATTGTTGGGTTATGAGCCCGAGGATTTGCTCGGCAGCGGTTGGTGGAAAATCACTACACCTTCGGAACTTGATAGATTAAGCCAGAAGACTTATATTATAGAATGTGCTAATGATAAGACAAAAATTATTGAGGGCACCTATGAGCGAAAAATAATGAGTAAAGACGGTCAAGTCCGATGGATACAATGGCAAGATGCCCTAGGAGATGGCAATACCATTATCGGGGTCGGGCATGACGTTACCGATAAAGTACTCAGTGCTGAACGACTAAAGCAAGCATCAAGCGAATTAGCACGTGCTTTAGAAAAAGAAAAAGAATTAAACGAGCTAAAAACCAGATTTATCTCTATGATTTCGCATGAATATCGTACTCCATTGACTGTTATTCTATCTTCAACAGGTATTGTAAGCAAACTGATAGACAAAAATGATTACGATAGAGCTAAATCATTTTTAGGAAAAATAGAAGGCTCTGTCCAAACTATGGTTAGGCTTCTTGAAGATGTATTAATTATCGGCAAAAGTGAAGCCGGTAAGCTAAATGCTGAGTATAATAGCATTGATTTATATGAATTAACTAATGAAATTATTGAGGATTTTAAATCTGCCCATCAATATGAAAATCCTATGTATTTCAAAAAATTCGGTAATATAAGCAGTGTTAAAACCGATGAAAAATTGATAAGACAGATACTTACAAATTTGATTTCTAATGCACTCAAGTATTCTCCAAACAAAACACCTGTCAGCATAGAAATCAAGGAGAATCCTTGGGAAATATTTATTAGTATTGTTGACAACGGGATAGGAATTTCTACTGATGACCAAAAGTATTTATTTGATACATTCCACAGAGGGAAAAATGTAGGCACAATTTCCGGTACCGGGCTCGGAATGCCTATTGTCAAGAAATGTGTGGAATCTCTTAGGGGCAATATTAGTTTGTTAAGCGAACTTGGAAAAGGCTCTACTTTTAATGTTACTCTTCCAAAAAACGATTAATTGATACATTAATAGATACCGATATTCCTAATTATTTTAATTATTGAATTTATAAAAAGACATTTTATTTTGAAATGACTAAGAATATTATTATTATTGAAGTTCTAAAGATATGCTTACTTATTTTTTGTGCTTTTTATCTTTGGGTAATAATTTTAACTATATATATTAATCTACTTATACCATTAAGTATTTTAAAAATATTTTCTGAAATTTATTTATGTAATTTAAAAATAGAAATAAAGGTAATTATTATGGCTGAAATTAAAAAAATCGGAGTAATAACAAGTGGCGGAGATTGCGGTGGATTGAATGCCGTAATCACGGGTGCTGCAAAAATGGCACATCACTTAGGTATAGAAATATGTTTGATTCCTAATGGTTATGCCGGGCTTTATAACTTAGATTCTTATGACCCGCCGATAATTGACATTGCTCGTGCAGACAGAATTTACTCCGGAGTTGCCGGTTCAGAAGCCGGACATTCAAGAGTAAAAATATCTAAAATTGCTGACCCGAATAAATACGAAATTATTAAACAAGGTCTTAAAAAGCACGGCATCGACGGGCTGGTTATTGCCGGCGGTGATGATACCGGTTCGGTTGTAGTTGACCTTAGCAAGCAAGGCATTCCGTGTATTCACGTGCCTAAAACTATGGACCTTGACCTTCAGACATATTCCGTTGGTGGTGATTCTACTATCAATAGAATTTCTAAATTTAGCCGTGATTTACGAACTACCGGCTTAACTCATAATCGTGCTTTAGTAATTGAAGTCTTCGGCAGATACGCCGGGCATACAGCTTTCCGTGGCGGTATCGGAGCTGATGCCGATTGTATTTTAATTCCTGAAATTGCTGTTGATTACAAAATTGTTTACGAGCATTTCAAAAAAACCTATATTCAGAGATTGCTATCAAGCGATGTAAAAGGCTCTACTTATATTATTGTTGCAGCCGAAGGTGTTAAAAATGTCGAAGGTAATTACTTTGTTGACGATTCTAACGGCTTGGATTCTTTTGGGCATCAGAGACTAACCGGTGGAGCTCAGTACATTAGAAAGCAACTTGAATACCACATGAAAAAAGACCCTGAATGGGCTAATTTCCTTAAAAAAGAAGGTATCTATGTAGAAGGCATTTATATGTTCCCCGAAATTCGTGAAGTCCCTCTCGGTCACTTGGTCAGAGCCGGCGAAACTTCATCTTATGACGTTGCTTTCGGAAAGCAAAACGGTGGCGGAGCAGTACTTTTAATTCATCAGGGGATTTTCGGTGTTACTGTTGTAGGGGTAGAGCACGAGGTAGTAACTTATATTCCTACCGAAGAAGCTATTAAACAAAGATATGTCGATTTAAATGAAGTTGAATTCTATGAAGCTCTGGGTGTATGCTTCGGTAGAGAGCCGGTAGAGTACAATCCTACATTCAGGCAGCAGGAGGGCATTATTCATAGATATATGTAATAATTTTAAATGCTATCATTATGTTTTCATGGTATAAGTCATTGAAAAAGTCCAAAATATTTATTTATAGTTTATTTATCGATAAATTGAAATAATATTAAGTACTTATAAAGAGGCTGTCAAAAATTAATATTATTATCAAATCGCCATACTGAGTGTAACGAAGAATCCAGAGTTATCAACAAGATAGCTTTATCTGGATTCTTCACATCGCTCAGAATGATATCTTTTTAGACAGTCTATTGATTGATATTGAAATCAATATTTGATAGTATTGAACAGCCTTTTATAATTATTTCAAAATTTAATTCTCAATTTAGTGAATAGTTGTGCTTTAAATAGCATTTTGCTTTTAAAAGATTGATAAATTTTCAATAGTCATTATATTTCTAAGTCGGGGATTTTGTTAGTATTGATTATAGAAATAAATGAAATATTTTAGCTATTTTAACGGTCTATAAATTATTATATTTTGCATATATATTTTACATAATTATATGACGGAATTTATAATATCAAAATCTTACTAAAGAAATAGGATATAAAGGAAAGTGAAAATGGATTTCAAAGATTATTACAAAATTCTTGAAGTAGATAAAAATGCAAGTGCCGATGAACTAAAGAAAAAATATCGTCAATTAGCTCAAAAATATCATCCTGATAAAAATCAGGGCAATGCCGAAGCTGAAAACAAGTTCAAAGATTTGAACGAAGCTTATGAAGTGCTTGGTGATAAAGAAAAAAGAGCAAAGTATGATTCTTTAGGCTCTTCTTTCAGTAATTTCAGAAAATCCGGCGGTAATAGCGAAGAGTTCAATTGGGCGGACTGGATGAATAAAAATCAAGGTTCTCAACGCAGGAAAAAGTCCTCCGATATGTTCAGTGGTATTAATGATTTCTTTAGTAAAAATGAAACATCATCGGACTTCTTTGAGAAAATATTCGGCGGCAGCTTCGGCTCTAAGCAGAAAGCAGCTCGTAGTCAAGCCCAAAAAGGAAGTGATTATCAAGCAAATGTAGAGATTACTCTCGAAGAAGCATATAAGGGAGTTTCCAGAATTATTACTATCGATAGTCAGAAAATTGAAGTTAAATTTAAGCCCGGTATTGATTCAGGTCAAAATTTAAAAATATCAGGCAAAGGACTGCCCGGTAAAAACGGTGGCGAACGCGGCGATTTGCTTATTACAGTATCCGTTAAGCCTCATAAACGAGTAGAACGTAAAGGGGACGACCTATATGTCGAGATTTCGATTGACCTTTACAAAGCCGTTCTGGGTGGCAGTTCCAAGATAACTACATTCGCCGGCACTGTCAAATTAAATATTCCTCCCGAAAGCCAGCAGGGAAAGCTGCTATGCCTTAAAGGACTCGGAATGCCGAACTATAATACACCCGAAAAAGTCGGAGACCTATTTGTTACTCTAAATGTAAAACTTCCTGAAAACCTTACTGATAGAGAAAGAGAATTATTTACCGAATTAAAAGACCTCTCTAAGCAGTTTGTGTAAATATTGTTTAATACCCTCTTAAAGCTCTTTGTTTGTTTTTTTTTATTTCTATTTTGAATCAACAAATGGCTTTAGAGGTTGTGTAAAAACCTATAAGGTTACTGTTTTAGTAATACTAATATTTCTAATAGTCCTTGTTTCCCCACGCTGAAGCGTGGGGTTGAATATAGGATTGGGATAAATTTTCTCGTCTTTTGATAGTATTTACACAGCCTCTGAAGTACTGGGTTGGATGTGAGAGTATTCAAAGCATTGTACGAATAAAGCAGACTTATACTATCTATAATATATTCAATCCCCTATCCCCTATCCCCTATCCCCTATCCCCAAACCCCAATACTCTATACCTTAATCTCTAACCGCCGTCCACTTTTTCTGTAAATGTGGAAAAGTATTTGGCTATGTTGAAAAAAATCATTGGGTTATTAATGCTATATAAATTATTTTTGTATTTTAAAATATTATGTTAAGAGTATAGAATGAAATATACTATTATCGGTGCCGGAAAAAGCGGTTATGCAGCAGCCCTTTTAGCCGATAGAAAAGGTCATCAAGTATTCCTTACAGAATCTAAGACTATCGATAATTATGCCAAAGAAGTCGAGATATTCGACAAATTAGGTATTAAATACGAATTTGGCGGAAATACTGAAAAATGTTTTGCCGATGTGGATTGTATTATTACTTCACCGGGGGTACTTCCAAGTACATGGGTAATTAAAACAGCCGACGAGAGAAATATACCGGTTATCAGCGAGTTAGAGTTTGCCCGCTCATTTATTCCCGAGCAGAAAATAATTGCTATCACCGGAACAAATGGCAAAACTACCACTACTACATTAATCCATTATATATTGCAGCAGTCCGGATTAAAAACTGTAGCAGCTGGCAATATCGGCACTCCGCTTTCCGAATTAGTTGATAATATTGATATTGATACTATTGTAGTTGCTGAGCTTAGCAGTTTTCAATTGGACAGAATCAGGGATTTTCGAGCAGACATCTCTTTGATTTTGAACATTAGTCCCGACCATTTATATTATCACGGGACATTCGACGAATATAGAAAAGCAAAATTTAAAATTGCAAAAAATATTACAAATAAAGATTTTTTGGTTCTTAATGCAGACGATGAAGAAAGTACTGCACAATTTGCACATACTTCGGGGGAAATATTATATTTTTCGCTAAATCCTGTCGAATACGGCGTTTATGCGAAAGAGGGGAAAATGTATGTGCGTCTTCCAAATATGCCTAAAGAGGAGGAAATAATGGTATTAGACGAAATTAAATTGCCGGGCGTGCATAACGCTTACAATGCAATGGCGGCAGCACTTGCGGCAAGAGTATTCGAAATCAGGAATGAGAACATACGCGATTGCCTAATGGCTTTCGAGGGAGTAGAGCACCGACTCGAATATGTTCGCTCTATTGACGGGGTTGATTATGTAAATGATTCTAAAGCTACAAATGTAAATGCTACCTGGTACGCACTATCCAGCTATAAAAAGCCTTTAGTATGGCTCGCAGGTGGCAGAGGCGACAATAATGACTATTCGGCTTTGGATTCATTAGTTCGTAAAAATGTTCAAGCTATAGTATGTATCGGAGAAGAATCCGACGCAATTTTCAATCACTTTGCGGTAATTACTCGCTGCATTAAAGCCGATTCAATGGAGGATGCAGTGATTAAAGCTCAAGAAATTGCTAACTCCGGCGAAATAGTATTATTTACTCCGGCTTGTAAATCATTCGATATGTTTATGAACTTCGAGCATAGAGGCGATGTATTCAAAGATATTGTCAGAAGTTTATAATTTTTCTTAAAACGTTAACACTTACCTTCTACTTTTTACGCATTGCGTAGTTTGAAGAAGGTATTTTTATTATGAGTATATATTTGATATAAAAGCAAAATTCTTGAACTCAATCATATTATAATCTCATAATATGATTGAATTCATAATCTCATCATTTCATAATATTATAATTCAATAAACGTTAACTTTATATTTGATAAAAATTGAATTGATAAATGACCAAACTTGAATTATTATCTCCAGCCAAAGATTTGAAAATCGGAATTACAGCTATTAATTTCGGTGCAGATGCTGTATATATTGGTGCTGAGAAATTCGGTGCCAGAGCCTCAGCTGCTAATTCAATTGCCGACATAGAACAGTTAATCAAATATGCTCATAAATATTATGCTAAAGTATATGCTACAGTAAATACTATTTTTAATGACAGAGAAGCCGAATCAGTCAGGGACTTAATATACAGATTGTACAATATTGGAGCCGATGCTCTAATAATTCAAGATATGGGAATATTAGAGATGGATATTCCGAGTATTCCTCTTTTTGCAAGCACTCAGACAAATAATTATGAATTAGAACGTATCAAATTCCTTGAATCTGTCGGAATCTCAAGAGTGATATTAGCTCGTGAATTATCACTTGGGCAGATTAGAGAAATTAGAGATAATACAAATGTAGAGTTAGAAAGCTTTGTTTACGGTGCATTATGCGTATCTTTAAGCGGTCAATGCTACATAAGCCAGAGTGCTTGCTCGCGTAGTGCTAATCGGGGGCAGTGCAGCCAGATATGCAGGCATAAATTCAATTTATCCGATCAGCAAGGCAATCTGATAATTACAAATAAACATCTGCTATCACTTAAAGATTTGAATCTTGAAAATTATATTGCCGACTTGGTAAATGCCGGAATTAGTTCATTTAAAATTGAAGGCAGGCTCAAAGATATTAATTATGTTAAAAATATGACGGCATATTTCAGAAATAAAATAGACATCTTTTTAAATCATTCCGATAAGTATTTAAAATCAAGTAGTGGCTATACTGAGCTTGACTTTGTTCCCAATATTGAGAGCACATTTAACCGCACTTTTACGAATTATTTTATCGATGATTCTCCAGAAAAAATGGCAAATATCGAAACTCCAAAATATGTAGGTAAGTATATCGGCTCTGTTATAAAATGTGAGCCTAATAGATTAATATTAGATACTGAAATTCAAATCAATAACGGAGACGGGCTTTCTTATTTTACTAAAAATAATGAGCTTAAAGGCTTTAGAGTTAATCGGGCTATTGAAAATACAATTTTACTTTTAGATAATATCGATACTCTGCCGGTCGGGACTAAGTTATATAGAAATCAAGATATTGAGTTTGAAAATGCTTTAAATAGTTCAAAATCCAATCGTAAGATTACAGCCAATATTTCTATAAGTGAAAATCCTGATAAAATCAATTTCTCCATTAGCGACGAAAATAATAATACCGCATTAATTGAAATTGCAAATAATTATATAATTGCAGATAATAAAGATAAAGCTCAATTTAATCTTAAAAAGCAATTATCCAAAAGTGGAAATTCAATTTATAGAATTAAAAATATTAACAATAATATTGAAAATATATACTTTATTCCTATATCCGAGCTTAATAATATTCGACGTGAACTAATTTTAAAATTAGATCTTGAAAGAGAAAGAAATAGACCGCTTATTGAAATTAACAAAGGGAATTTGCCAATTAGTTTAATGGGTAAAACACTTGACTATAAATCAAACATTATGAATTGTTATGCTAAGAAATTTTATGAAAAACTTGGAGCAGAGGTAATTGAATTGTCCCCAGAGCTTACGCATAATTACACCGATAAAATATTAATGAATACACGCTATTGCATTAAGCGTGAGCTTGGGCAATGCCCAAAGAGCAATTCCGAATCAACTCTCGGCAAAACCCTTTATCTCGAAGATGATTCTAATAAATACATTCTTGAATTTGACTGCAAAATTTGCTTTATGAAAGTTATTTTAGCAAGATAATAAAGTGGATTACACACATTTCAAAAAAAAGAATATTACAGAAAACCCGTTTTGGATTCCTCGAAACTACACTATTTCATGCTTATTCTTCAGATTGTTAAGATACTGTTAAGTTCACAATATTCTTTTGTTATTTGGAATTATCATTTTAATTTTGAAGTCGGTTGATGAGAAATAGTATCGTTTTCTGCGTGAAATAAGACAAATCTACTTCTTGCCGCTCCAGTGGCTAAAGACAGGGAGTTAATGTCAAAAGTCTCATTACAAGTAGTAAACAATAATAAGATGTCAGCCATAAATAATGTGATAAATATTTAGCATAAATAAAGGTCAGTATGGAAATATATTTAGTAGTAGTAATTGCATTGGTTTTGCTAGCGTTAACTAATTTATGGGTTGGGGTATCTAATGATGCGGTTAACTTTTTGGGCTCGGCGGTTGGGGCAAAAGTCGCATCTTTTAATAAGCTTTTATTTATAGCTGCATTGGGAATGTTGCTGGGTGTTACATTTTCGAGTGGCATGATGGAAGTAGCCCGTAATGGTATAGTTCACCCTGAGATGTTTCAATTTCAGGATTTGATTATTATATTTCTTGCTTATGCTATCGGTGATTTAATTCTATTAGATTTGTTTAATACTTTCGGGCTACCTACTTCTACTACAGTATCTATGATATTCGGGTTAGTCGGCAGTGGCACTGTAATTTCATTAATGAAAATTTCCGATACCGATGCTAACATAAGCGATTTGGCTAATTATATTAATACAGCAAAAGTGTTAACATTTGCTTCGGCAATAATTATTTCTGTAATAGTATCTTTTATAGTCGGAGCATTAGCACAGTATTTTTCAAGAATGCTATTTACTTTTAACTATAAAGACAAATTCAAGCGTTGGGGGGGATTATGGAGTGGCTTCGCAATTACTTTGATTAGCTATTTCTTGATAATGAAAGGATTAAAGGGAGCTTCCTTTATTGATAAAGAAACAGCTGAGTGGATAGCAGAAAACACATTAATCATTGTTTCTTTAAGTTTTATATTTTGGTCTTTTGTAACGCAATTACTAATCTCTTTTACAAAAGTAAACGTGTTAAAGGGAATAGTACTTCTGGGTACATTTTCTCTTGCTATGGCATTTGCAGCAAATGACTTAGTAAATTTCTTAGGTGCTCCTCTGGCAGGAGTAAGTGCTTATCTATCGGCAAGTGCAAGTTCTTCTCCGTTCGGAATTCCAATGGATGCTCTAAACTCTCCATATAAAGCCGATACGATTGTGTTACTTAGTGCCGGTTTATTGATGATAGTAATACTTTATATGTCCAAAAAATCAAAAACTGTTACTAAAATGGCAGTCGGATTAAGCAGTCAGGGCGACGAAGTTGAGAGATTTCAGAGTTATGGAGTTTCTCGTGGTTTAGTCCGCTCGGTAGTAAATTTATTTGACGCTATAAAAATAATTACTCCAAAGCCGATACAATCATTTGTCAGCTCCAGATTTGATAAAAGCAATCAGCCCAAATGGGAAAATCCGACCGAAGCACCTCCGGCATTCGATTTAATTAGAGCATCAGTGAATTTGATGATTTCAGCCGGACTTATATCTTTTGGTACATCGCTTACATTACCCCTTTCTACTACTTATGTAACATTTATAGTCTCAATGGCTACGGCGTTTTCTGATAAAGCATGGGGCAGAGATTCGGCTGTATATAGAGTATCGGGGGTACTTACAGTTATCGGCGGATGGTTTTTGACCGCTATTATGGCATCAATATTAGCAGGAACTATCGCATTAATAATTTGGTATTTAGGATTCTGGGGCATAGGTTTAATGATAGCATGTGCAATTATCTTGGTTTCTAAAAACACTATACTTCACAAAAAAAGAGAAAAGGAATTTGCTGCCAAAGAAAGCACACTTATTCTTAGCTCTATGGGTAAGCAGGAATTATTCGATTCTGTAATTAATAACTCGGTAAATTATGTGCATTTCTTATCCGAGACTATAAACAGTTGTTCCGAAGGCATTGAGCAGGCTGATTTGAAATTACTTAGACTAATTAAAAAATCAAGTAAAGATGCACCGAAAAAGTCTGATATAATAACAGAATATATTGCCAAATCAATAAAAAGATTTGATAATGCAGAGATAGAACGGTCTCATCATTATACTGATCTAATCGGATATTTGAATGTGCTGAGTTCCCTAACTCGCCGTATGGTGATTCAATCATATAATTACTTTGATAATAATCATCGCAAAATGACCGGTGAGCAGATAATTGAAATCAAAAAAATGATTTTGCTCTCGAAAGAGTTACTAAATGTAGTTGCTTATTCTATAGATAATAGAGAATTTTACAATCAAGATATGGAAAACCGTTTTCAAGCCTTGAAATCACTTATGAACAACTACAAGTCGTTGCAAGCAGTAAGAATAATATCAGGGCAAAGCTCATCTTTTCAAAATTTATTATACCTAAGCTTATTTGATTATTGCGAGCGTATTGTAGTTAACGCTATGAATTTATCAAATGCAATGATGAAATTTTTTAAGGTGTAAAGTACAAAACTACTTTTTATCTATAGCTTTGTATCAAACAGCGGCTAAAGCCACGATGGCAATAATAGATTTTTGATTTACGATTATCATATCTTGATGAAAATGTGGCTAAAAAGCCCGTGTCAATACTATAAGCTATTGCAAATGTCCGAGATCCCTTTCAATCAACCCCACGCTTCAGCGTGGGGAACCAATTACTTACGATATTTACATTTGTAATTGAACAGAAAGCATTGAGTTTTACAACGGACATCTAATTCTATTTTCTGAATGAAATAGGTAATATCTGTTCTCGCTGTCCCTGTGGTTAAAGAGTCTGTGTAAATACTATATTCTACACAAATACCCGCACAGTACTTATCAACATCTCCATTATAGAAGCTGTCTAAAAAGTTATAATTTTGTCAAATCGTCATTCAGAGTGCAACGAAGAATCTGGAATTATCAATATGTTAGCTTTATCCAGATTCTTCACTTCGTTCAAAATGACACATTACAGATAGCCTCTTGAATCCTTGATAATTTTATTAATACGAATTTTTACACTACCTCTTCAGAATGGGTGAGGGTAAATGTAACTATAATTAAAATATCAAACATTTGCAATAGATATTACTATTTACACAGCCTCTTTACATTTGCCAAGAACTGATGTCAAATGTATAATTACAAGTAGGAAATGATATTCTTATCTTTGAATTATTAATTCTCTAATCAAAGTAAAATATCCTGATTTAGCTATCAATAAGTATTTCCCGTTCGCTAAGCCAGAAGAACCGAATCTCCTATAAGAATCACCTGCAGGGATTAATTCATAACCCAAATCATTCAATAATTCACCGGTATAGCTGTAAATTGCGAATTGAATTTCAGATTCGTTTGGCAGTTTAATTGATAATCCAAATTCATCTTTAACCGGATTAGGTGAAATATATCCGAATTCAACGCCGGCAGGTAAATTATCTTCAACCGATTTAGTCGAAATAATTTTAAATGCACCGGTGCGGGCAAATTCCATCTCCGGATCGCTATTCCAGATAGCTCTGATATATACACATTCAGATGATGTATCCGGAATCTCCCAATTTATATAACCAATAAATGCAGACACATTTTTTTGTAAATCAGTCCAGTGCTGAGCACAGTCATAACTGATTTGCAAGTCAAATGTATTGATGTCTGATGAAGTCCACCGTACTCTGGTAGTTTTCTGAGCAATCAATGTCTCGTTTGCTATTGGCGTTTTGAAAGTCATAGTGCCGGTCAAAATTTTAAACATACTACTTCGAGCAATTTCAATATTTGTCTCTACATCTATCATTCTGACGATTGCAGTCTTAGTGGTGATTTTTGGTAAAGCCCAAGACTGAATTCCCGTACCGGCATTAACAACGGAACTCACTGATTCCCACTGGGTACCGCCATCAGCTGAAAATTCAAATCGAACTTTATCATATCCCTGCGAACTCCATTTGATATTATCTGTCTTGCCACCTATATATACCGGATCGCCGGAAGATGGTCTAATTACTTGTGCAAAGCTCGGTACTATTGAGAAATTGCTATCACTCTGGTCGATTACATATCCGGTTTCGCTGTCGATAATTCTAATTTTGCAACGGGTACTGGTAAAGTTTGGAGTAGTCCAAGTGAAAGAATTTTGGTTAATATTTATTGGAGTAGCATTCAATGTGTCCCAAGTAATTTCATTATCGGCAGTAAATAATACATATACATTTGCATTTCCGTTAGTAGTCCAATTAACCGAAGCATTTTTATTCTGGCTGAATTTCTCTCCGCCATTCGGATTAACTAAATTAGCGGAATACAATAATATCGGAGGGATTTGTATAAAATTACCGAGAGAAGTTACTAAGCCGTTTTTAGTTGAATGTACCGAAGTACTCTCGTGCCATAAGAAAGTAATTGATGAATTAGCTGTTTTAAGTTTAAATTTCAAAGTACCGAGATAAGTCTTGGTATATGGTACAGGCTCTCCTTTTAGATTCGCATAAGCATCATAATCTACTTCAATTGTTCTTATTTCGGGTATTGGATTCACGGCATCGGCAGTAGGAGCCGTTCTTAAATTAGCATATCCAAGATCAGGTTTATCGTTGAATATTACCGAATCAGCACCTGCTAAGCCGATAAAGTTCAGAACGGAACTATTATACTTAACAGCAAAAGTGCAATTAGCAAATGCAAATTCGCCACCTTTATTTCTGACATACATGCTTAGTAATACCGAATCACCCTTTAATACTGGTTCACCGGTTACATCATAGGATAGCCCTGCAAATAATACATCTTCATTTTTTGGTTTATCAATACTTTGAGGCAAAGGAATATTTTTTGCATTAGCATTAAAGTAATTACTTAATTCTGGATTAAGCTCGGACACTACTTCAAACTGTTTATTCTCGGCAATATTTATTTTACCAGCTACTTGGTCAGGGAATGTTACATTATAAACCGAAGATACTTTACCGAAATTCCTATCGGTGATAGTACGGTCGTCAGCATTAACAAAACCGTCGCCGGTTATATCAGACTGAATCAATCCGGTTCCATCGTCTTGGCGTACTTTAACGCGGTCAGCTGCGTTAATTTGTAAGTCTTGATTTACATCTCCACCGACCATTGCGGCTAAAGCTTTTGTTAAAGAACCCGCTCTACCGTCATTAAAAATCAAACCGGTAGTAGAATAGTTTACATCGGTATAAGTCTTTTTTGCATAGCCATAAGCTGTATAAAGTCCCGCAGGAGTCGGGTCTGAGCTGGCAAGAGTCAGCACATTATCGTCAATACCATTCCAGCTTAAGAAGTCCCACCCTGATTCTATCCTCCAAGTAGCTCTATCATCGCCTGTATATTTGAATGTAGCAGGGAATCTTGATAATATCGGTAAATGATTAATATGTTCGACTTTTACCCAATAGTCACCGTCTGTTAAATCCGTAAATATATAATTTATGTTACCAAATCTGTAATTACCTGCATTTTTATTAATCGGGTCAACTACATCATAACCGGTATATGATTCTTGAGTAGCAACTAAATCCCCAATAGTACCTATATCACGATATAGTTTAATTCTTATCCCACCCTGAGAATAATTAGTACCGATATTATTCATTAACTTGGCGGCAGTTGCTCCGTCGTGATGCCCCTCTAATAATACTCTAACAGTAAAATTGCTTGCTGGTGTAATAGAGAATAACGGACCTTCGTTAGTTAATACATTAGATTCTGTAAATAATGAATACTGACCTGTAATTCTCAATCGTGCATTAGTAAGTGAAGCTGATAATGGTCCCTGCTTCATTGTGCCATCGTTATAATCATCAGGGTCTGCAATTGTAGCATCAAGATTCAGAGCATATATTAAATCGGTTCCGGTACCATTAAATTTATATTTATTATTAGATGGTATAGACAAAGCATCTTTGGGGTTACCTTTCCAATAGTCACAGCCTACGTACTGATAAGGCTGTATTAATTGCCCGCCACCACCACGAATTGAAAACTCAATCGAAGGAGGTTTGCTAGTAGTGCCAGTTAAAAAGCCGTCGCCATCATAATCGAACCCGACCCAACGAATTCTAACATCGGTAGTAGTATTGGCAACTTGCTGTTTAAATGTCGGCTCAACTAATTTGATATACGGTTCTGTCGGTAGATACTTTATATCATTTCCAAAATGGCGAGGCACTGAATTAGTGCTTATAAATGAACCGGCTGAACGGTGCCATCCGTTGATAACAAAAGTACCGCCATTATAAGTGAAATAACTGTGTAAATTCGCATTATTTGCATTAGTAAGTGTATTTGCTCTTACTGCTAAAGCCCCCTGAATAAATAATGTCATCGGAGTTGGCTCTTGAGGAGCTACCGATGATGTATTATTCGGAGTTCCGTTCCAAAAACGTATTTCTTTCATTTCACCGATAAAGCCCCGAGAAGTATCACTTGTAGTTATAATATTTCCGCTTCTTGTTGAAGTAGCTATACCGTCTTGCGTACCAAAAGCCAAATTAGTTGCATTTGAATTGTAGCTAAGTGAAGAATTGGAATTTTCGTCGGTTAATTTAACATTAATATTTTTCGGACTATTCTGGTCAAAGACATTATTTGCCAGTGCTAAATTCAGATAATAGCTTTCTAATGTAATTGAAGTCGGCTTATTCAAACTGCCATCTTGATTGAAAGTAATCTGTCTGGTATCATCAACCGAAGTCAATGACGCAATCTGAGGATAATTAGTTAAGCCGGTATATAGATTGTTATAATCAGAGAAATCAATAATTAAATTCTGAGGTTTTGTTGTGTCATAAGTATATACTCCGAGAGCCTGATTCAAATCGAATGATGATAGCTCTATTTGCATTGGTGATTTTAATGTTCCATTGTTATTAAAGCTCAAAGTTGATTGATATAGTGTAACTGTATTATATTTAACTGTTACAGTATAGTCATTTGCATAATTCCCCTTAACAAAGCTTGTTGTTAAGCTATAATTCAATCCTGCCGATGTAGAAATATTAGAACTTACCGTATTGGTAGTACCTGAATTTGCACTTGCATCAAGATTACCGTAGATACTGATTTTGGGGGTTAACCAACTGATTACCGCATTATCGACAGCAAAATTATATGTAAACATTCCACTTGTCAGTGTTTTTGTTAAATTAGCCGTTAAAGTGTGAATATTACCGTTTTTATCATATATATTCCCGCTTGCACTGATAACAGTATTGTCTAAAGTAGCTACGGAAATATTTCCGAGTAATGCAATATTCTGTGTTTGGCTGCCCTGAACTGTAATAGTACCGGTAGTCTGAGTATATTTACTTGGATAATATCCGAAATAAGTAGTATAAGCATTAGATGTATTTAATTTTAAATCAGTTCCCAGCCCTTTAGTGGAATTGGTATCTCTATCGGCAAATCCGTCAACATAGAATCTGATTTCCGATGAACCTACTCCATTATTTAAAAACAAATAAGCACCGATATGAGTCCATACAGAATCCATAGCAATTGAATTAGGTCTTACCAAAGATAAAGAACTAATTGCAGTTCTTATACTGTCTTTAGTATCCATTACTCTGAATTGTAATTTACCATCGGGAAGCAAACCTAAATCATAATGAAATTTGCCTGTAGTGCTGTCAATTTTTGTTATTATCGGGAAGTATCCTTCCGCTATTGTAGGGAAGCGATAAGGTCTGACCCATGCTTCTATAAAAGCAGTATTCCCTGTAATATTCATTCCGGTATTATTCGGGAGAGCAATAATTGAAGCTTCACTTTTATAAACGGAGAAATATGGAGCCATCGAGAAATAACCTGAATTATCGGTTAAGTCCAATTGATTGTTTGCTTCGGTTCCGCGAACTCTTAATATAGCTTCTCTTGTATAGGGAGTAATAGTCTTAATATCAGGTGAAGGACTATCATTACGTAAATACCAAGTAATAGTACCCGGCTCTACATCAACTGTTCCTACTGTGCCCCCGAGAGTTTTGCCGGCAGCATCACGAGCGAAGAACCAATTCTGACCGCCATCAATTGAATATTCGATATCAATATCTTTTGTACCTGCTTTTGCAATATTACCAACTCCATAAGATACCCATCTGATTTCTGACAAAGACCCGTCTTTATTGGAAATACCCGAACCTGAAGTTGGAGCAGTTAATCTGATATGTGGTCTGTCTGGTCGGTATTTAACCAAATTATTAGATAATACTCCTGATAAATAGAAAAGTCCATTTTCCTGTCCAAATTGATAAGTCGCATCACTTGCCATGTCGTTAAGCGTGCCTTCAAAACTATAATATAGCTGAAGCCCACGCCTTAAATCTCCGTAAGTAGTAATATTTGACGGTTCGGACACTCCTGCCACTCTCTGCCTGATTTCATCTTGTGAAAGAGCAATTTTCCAAATTCTAACGCCTTTGATACCGGCTGATAAATAATCTGTTTGATCAATTGAACCATTAGGATTAATACCTATCCAAATCGGATGAACAGATGTAAGCATTCTAATATCGGTAGCTTGATTATTTACATATTTATCTACTAATTCGCCATTGATGTATAATGCTAAAGTATTATTATTGACTGTAGCGGCTACATGTACCCAATTCTGGGCATGAGCTTGACTAAGCGGTTCATCGGAATTCGCAATTTTTAGCGAATCCAAATAATTGGCTTGAACAGTACCTATATATCCGTTTGTTCCGCGTCCTTGAATTTCTCTAACTCTGAAAGCCGGAATTCTACCGTCTTTCAGAAATAGAATCCAAGCACCTTCGGTAGAACCAAGTATAGGAGTAGCATTCGGTCCCGCACTTGAAGTAATGATACCGGTCTCAGAAAAATATGGTTTGTATTCGTTTAAATTTATCCAAGTCTCAACTGTTAATTGAGTTGAGTTACTAATATTATCGGGAGTTTTGATATATTCCGTATTGCCATTTAATTGAACAAAGAATAATCTGCCCAGACCTAATTTGGCAGAACTGATGTCGAATGTATTATTTTTAGTTCTAGCAATAATATCTATATTGGAATAACCACTTAACGCGGTAATTCGTAATCTTGCCTGCTCAGACCTCTCGGTAAAATTGGGATTTTTTGTCCAAATAGTTCTTAATGGTTCACGGTATGTATTAGCATCTAATTTTAATCCGGTCTGAGTAGTAATTAAATAGGCATTGCTTTTATTTGCACTGAATATTTCTCCTGTGCGAAGCTTGGAGTTATTGCCGGTAGAAGATGAGCCTAAAGTACTCTCGGCGACTCTTCCTATTGCACTCCAAGACGTTCCATTATCTAATGAATATTCAAATAAGTAAGCTAAGTCTTCATCGACCGGCGATGCGTATTGAGATGGATTTATACTTCTCTCGAAATAAATCGGATAACCGGAGCCGGCATAATCACCTGTTAATACATTGTAATCCATATCACGGTCTATAGTCTGCCCGCTAAAATTTGGGGATAATATTTTAATGCCAACTACCGGGAAATATCCCGGATTATTAAAGCTACAATTAGATTCAATATCATTGCCCTGATAGTCGAATAGTCGAATATCACCGGGTAAAGTGCTAGGGCTGAAGTCAATCAATGTAAGAGAATTATCGCTCGGATTGCCTATTATATTAAATATTAACTTGCCGACGA
Source organism: uncultured bacterium (assembly GCA_942493235.1). GTDB lineage: Bacteria > Bacteroidota > Ignavibacteria > Kapaibacteriales > UBA2268 > ENR-C587. Next base: position 4,015,801 of record OW818676.1, read on the forward strand.
AAGTACCCCTGCCACTGCGGCTGGGAGTATATCCGCCATAGCCGAGACTTCTCTGTTTTAATTCCAAAGCATAATATCCAGCGGTGTACGACTGCGATTCAAGTATGTCAAATCCGTTAGTACTTAAATTAAATGGTGAGCTGATGTCGTCTATCGGGTCTGCCTGATTGATATTGCTATTTACTGAATCGGTAACTGCACGATTTTGCTCAGAGGCAGGTACTAAATATTGAGTATTATACTGCACTACAATTGTAGCACTACCGATTTTCGGAGCAGTAGCGACTAAACTTTTTGCCCAAATTTCTACGTGAATCTGGTCAAATCGGCGTCGTTGATTTAGAGTGAACTCGTAATTTTGAGCTATAGTCTCTAAAACTAAAAACTGCATTCCCAGAAATAACGCAATTATAAAGCTAAGCTTTTTAAAAAATGAACTTGTAACGGCTTTCTGCATAATATTCACCATTTATATTTGTTATGATTATCACTGTAATAATATTATTCAATGTAGTTTATCGGCATTATTAGCTAAATCTTTATAAATGCCATAAAAACTGTGAATTAATATATTATTCGTTATTAGTTTTACAAATACTGTGCCAGCGAAATTGTTACTAGGTTTTGAAACTTATGTAAAAGACTTTACTTCTTAAATTGTAAGTTTTTCTTACTAAGATAAAATGCGGTTTGTATATTGGACTGGGCATAGATGAGCATATCATTGGCTAATGATTTATACTCATTAAAATAGTTTTTTGTATCTTTTGTTAAGTATTTAAATAATGCCTTAGTGCCGTCGCTGCTAACTATCAGGTAAAGACTGTCGGATATTACCGCATATTTATCGTCAGAAGAGAAATACATATACGGGCGTGGCTCTTTAATTAAATCTACTCCCAAAGTATTATTGAAGTATGGCAGTTTCAATAGCCCCATCAGAGTTGGGAATAAATCTATCTGCCCACCGAACTGCTTATAGACTATATTAGTGCTAAGCAGCTTAGGAGCATAGTAAATCAATGGGGTATGGTGATAACTTATCGGCATCTCATATACGGGGTCAATGACGGCTCCATGATCGGCTACAAAAATAAAAATAGTATTTTCAAACCAGGTCTTTTTGCTTGCAGTATTTATCAGCTTAGATATTGACCAATCGGCATATTCGATTACTTTCTTTTTAGTATCTTTTTGCTTTGACTTATAATAATTCGGTATAATATATGGTCCGTGGTTAGAGCCTGTCATCATCGCAACAAAAAAAGGCTTTTTACTATCTTTCTTCTTATTGTTATCGATATTATTGATTACATAATCGAATAAATAATCATCGGGTACTCCAAGCGTACTCAATACTTTATCTGACGGGTAATCGCTTTGCGAATAAATGCGGTCAAAGGAATTATTCCGTAGAAATCCTTCGGTATTATCAAACTGCCCGTCGTGAGTAGTATAGAATGTAGTCGAATAGCCTAATTGCTTTAATGTATAAGCTATACCGTTGTATTGGAGCATCTCGGACTCTCTCATGCTGTGCTTATACATGATAGCCGGATATGAAAATAGAGAGCTGAATATTCCGTTATGTGTATGAATTCCCGCCGTATAAATATTGTCGAAATAAATAGAATTATTAGCCAGACTGTCTAAAAACAAAGTTAAGCCATCTCTATTACCGTTTCGTTTTAAATTCTCGGCACTCATACTCTCCATAATGACTAAAATCACATTCGGTTTATTCATTGAGAGGCTATCCGGTTTTATGTATCTCAGAAGTGGATTATTTGGGTTTTTGCTATTAATATTCAGATAATTCAGTACATTATTGAGAGCGATTTCATTATTAATCAGATTAATGTCCTGATTGCTTTTTTTATTTTTATCTAATGCCGAACGCATAAATACAAACACCGGATTAAGCCCCAATTGATTAAGGAAAGCATTATTACAGAAGTATGCAGTACCGATTCGGATAGGGGACTTCTCTTCTAAACGCCCGCGAATCCCAATAAATATTAAAACTAAACCAAGTAAAGTAACTACAATTCGAATTAATAAATTTGGGTATTGCTTATTATTATTATTGAACTGATTAAGTATAATTTTCAATGCTTTATAATAAACAAAGATTGCTATTCCCAACGGGATTACCGCCAGATAATAAGCCGGCTCTTGGATTATCATTTTTATTACAAATATGGGAGAGTCTGCCCATTGAAGTGCATTTATATTTATCCGCGTAAAGAATTGCAAAAAAAATGGTATATCGGCAGACGCAATTATAAAAGATATTAAATATAAAAACACTAAAAACCAAAGTAAAATATTAGTAACTAAGTGATTGGTTTTCTTGATTATATATAATACCGATAATGCTATAAACGGAAGTATTAGAAAATAGCCGGAAATTACTATATCAAACCTGACACCCATAATAAAGGACTGCACAAGATTTGATATACTGATAGTACCGTCAACTTCTGGAACTTTATCTAAATTAGTAAATAATAGAATTATCCTAAAAAAAGTAAATGTCGTGATAGACAATAGATATAATTTACCAATAGTAATTATATTATTTAAACTTTTTTGCATCTGATACACCATAAATTCGACTCAGCGATGAGCCTAAATATTTAATTCGTTAATATTAATCCACATAGACTCTCGGAACTCGCGGAGCTATTAGAGTAGTAACTTCATAAGGTATAGTCCCGATTTTATTAGCCAAGTCATAAGCAGTAATGCTGTGGCTCTTGCTCTCGCCTATTAAAATCACTTCGTCACCGATTTTCACATCATCATCGCCGACATTTATCATAATTTCGTCCATACAAATCGCACCGACTATCGGATATTTTTTATCATTGATTATGCACTCGGCTTTGCCAGACAATGTTTTGAAATAGCCGTCGCCATAACCAATCGGGATAGTAATAATATTAGTATCTTTATCGGTAACATATTGCCTATTATAGCTGACAGATTCTCCCTGCTTAATTCTGCGAACTACAATTACATTTGTTTTAAGAGTTAAAATAGGCTTAATATCATATTTGAATGAAATTCTCTCGTCAGGAGCATAGCCGTACATAGCAATTCCTAAACGAACTGCATTGAAATGAGCAGCTGAGTAATTTATCAATGTGGCAGAGCTGGCAGTATGCACCGTATTAAATTTAAAACCATTGGCTTTCAATAATTCAAGTGCCGAAGTAAAGCTTTCAAGTTGATGATTCGAATAGTCTCTATCTAAAGCAGCCGAAGCAAAATGAGTACACATGCCTTCAAATTCGATTCCGGCTAAATCTTTGGTATCTTTCATAAACTGAAGAGCTTCATCAGGAGACACACCGTCGCGGTTCATACCGGTATCAACAAACAGATGCACTTTTGTCTTTTTATTGCTGATTAAAGAATACTCAGATAGCTGCTGGCAGAAGTCATAATCTCCGGTAGCGGGCTGAAGGTCATATTCGACTATTTCGGGAATATCTTCTACCGACTGCTGAACCAATACTATAATCGGCTCTGTAATCCCTGCTTGCCTAAGATGAACCGCTTCCTCAACATAAGCCACGGCAAAAGCATGCACCCCTTCTTTTGATAAGAGTTTGCTAAGCTCAACAGCTCCATGCCCATAAGAATTGGCTTTAACTACAGCAATAATTTTTGTATCACCTACTTGGCTTTTAATAAAATTATAATTATGTAAAAATCTGCTTTTACTAATTATTACTCGAGTCTTCCTCATATCTTTACGCTTTGTATATCTAAAAAAAACAAATTTAAAACATAATTTACATATTACGAAATAATATTATAAATTTTCTAAAATTATTTAAGCTGAGTAATATCAATTTCCAATCCTAAAGTAATCAAAAAAAAACCTTCCGAATTTTTATTAAATCTTCGGAAGGTTATAAAAAAATAAATCAATTCTATATGTTATACATAAAAGCCAATAAACCTCTGACATTGCTAACAGACTTTGTACTTTCAAACTTTGTCCTGTCAATGAGAAGTTGACCATAAGTAGCGGTAGTATATTCGATTTCTGCACAGAATTTGAAGCTACCGAATGTAAATATTACTCTCGGAGATATTCTCATGACAGATTCTAAATTACCGGCATTTCTACCCCATGTAATGTTATAGGCATTATCATCAACACCCAAGTTTTTACCATAACCGGCAAAAATACCAATTTCAATATCTTTACCATAAGCGACTTCGCCCCATACAGTCATTACATTAATTGGTTTATATTGAGTACCGTTTAATGAGTCCCATTTCTCAGCAAATCCGCCAAACATCATTAAGTCTGTTGTATTCTGACCATAGAATCCCATACCGCGAATTACCAAATCATCAAATTTAAGCTTAATATAGGCATTTGCCGCAAATGAGCCCATAGTAGTTTCGCTTCTATACTCTTTAACTATATTGTTTATATCTTTTAGAGAATCAGTAGTTCTCGGAAGAATTATTTTATACTCTCCATTGATACCCATAGTAAAAGCGTCGCTTTTGTATTTAATACCAAAAGATAAGTCAGGAACACCTGAATTTTTCAAATAAGTATTACTTACCCCGACAGGTCCGGCAGTGCCAAAATCTCTTTGAGTTGAAATGGCAGCAAAAACCGATACATCAGTAAATGCCTGATTAAATCTGATTTGAGGAGCTCTTGCAAAAGGCTGGAATGGAATACCTGTATTGAAAGATACTACTCCGGCGAACATTTCGCCATCAAATAGCGGATGCCAAGTCTGCCCCATTCTTAGCGATGTAGTTCCCCAATTCAAATCAATATACGCATGACGCAGTCTTAACCCGTTCATATCAGCATCTGATGTACCAAAAAATTCCGCTTCTATAAATCCGAATGATTTTGCTCCAAGTACATCCGGACCGGTAACTTTCAAATTCAGTCTGGTCTGAATAGAAAGCATATTTGTTTGAAATCTCTCGTTAACGTCTTCATTGCCAACTAATTTTTCTTCAACCGGATAGAAATCTAAGTGATTATCTCTGGCTCCATACAAATTCCTAGTGTCAAAAAACATATCGGATCTGACATATCCACCCAATACAGCAGAGCTTGGACCTTCGCCAAATTTAATCGCCGATTTCGCATCAATTGATATTAATGTCAGGAATACTAAAATTGTAAATATTTTTCTCATTGGAACCCCCTATAATAGTGATAAAATATACTATTTAATTTGCAAATAGCATAAATACGAAAACCTAAACGATAAGCAAATTCATTTATTTGATTATATTTTAACTATGACTAATTTTTCTTTTTTTAATATATATATAATTTTTTATCTTGTAATAATTCAATCCTGTAATTACTTTAATTACAGGATTGAAATTGCTTAATTTAAATTATATTCGAGCATTATAGTACAAAATAAATATGATGAGATACTAATGAATATTGAACCCGATTCAGCTACAAGGCTTTTACTTTTAAAGTAAGTGCCGAGTTCAATACAGCAGTTAAATTATCACCCGAGGCTACCCTATTTACGCCTTCGGGAGTACCGGTAAAGATAACATCACCGCTTGATAATCCGAATATTTCAGATATATAGCTTATTAATTTTTCTATTGAGAATATCATATCCTTAGTATTGCCGGATTGCCTTATTTCTCCATTAACCATAAGCGACAAATCAAAATTTAAATTATCAATATCTTCAATAGGAATAATTCGTGAGATTGGAGCAGAGCTGTAGAAACCCTTAGCTGTAGTCCATGGTTGCCCTTTCTCTTTGGCTTTCTTCTGTAAATCGCGCAAAGTCAGGTCTATCCCAATCCCAAATCCGGCTACATAGCTCAAAGCATCGCTTTGTGCAATATTTCTGCCATCTCTGCCGATAACAATTAGCATCTCAACTTCATGATGTATATTCTCTGATATTTTGGGTAATTCAATTATTCCGCCGTCTTCAATATATGATAAGGAAGGCTTCATAAATACTACGATGTCCGAATGCTCCGCCGTACCCATTTCTTTATTATGAAGTGCATAATTCTGCCCAATACAGAAAATATTGCCGAGATTAATTTCTTTTCCGTTTGTAAATTTTAGTGTTTTTGCCATAAGAATAATTCAATTTTTTATAAATATTTTATTTTTTGTTTTAATAAACGTAATTATTGTTTATTTGATTAATTTAATTTAGGACTTTTAAAAAAGTGTAAATTTTTATTTCACTACTTCATTCAACCCCAGGCTTTTGAGGCTATCAAAAACTTCTAATTTGTTGTAAATATCGTTACCCACTACATTCAAAAGGCTGTCCCAAAAGTTGTCATTCTGAACGAAGTGAAGAATCCAGATATAGCTAACTTATTGATAATTATGGATTCTTCGTTGCACTCAGAATGACGATTTGGCATTATTACTTTTTAGACGGTCTCATACAATCATTTTAAGCAATTTTAAAATTTAAGTAAAACATGAATCAAAGGTTTTTGCACAGCCTCTAAAGCCACGTATTGAAGTAAAATAAATCATTTATATTTGCAAAAGTCTTCTATCTATTATTCCTTAATAAAACTTCCGAAAGCTTTATTATCAAGATTTAGATAATAAGTACCTTTACTAAGATTCTTTATATCTAATTTAATATTATTCTGCATAGGATCAACAGTAACTTCAAATAATTTCTCTCCATTAAGATTGAATACTTCCAATATGCCGCTATTTACTAATTCATTATCGAATTCAATATAAACTTCGGATTTTGCCGGATTAGGATAAATATTTACATTACTATATTTGCTTACATTATCATTTACAGAAAGTATATTTCCGTATTCATCTTTTAGCATTTTAGCGAGACTATCTCTATTATTTGAATATCCGATTAATATATAAAATTTTTCTTGCTCTCCGGCTAAAACACTTTCATAAAGCATACCTATTGCCATAGCCATATCACCGGTTGTTGATGTTTGATATTCTTTACCGGAAATCATTATATCAGACATTGAAGAAGCACTAAATAGGTTTTCAGTAAATCCTGCGGTTTGAGCTCTGGCAGATGGATTAGCTGTAAAAACTAATCCGCCGATATATACATTTTCGTCAACAGAGTAAACTATTTCGGCACTAATATTTTGCAAATATGGGTTAGCGTTTTCCGGTATAGCTTCACTAAAATATTCAGCTTTATTATTAGTTGGCAAAGCTCCCATATCCCAATCAAAAATATAAGCTATCGAAGGTAGTCCAAGAGTATAAGCGGTTTTGTTAATGAAATCAACGTCAATCCGTAGCAAAGGCTTATTACCAATTAGAGTAAACTTAGATATTATATTATATCTCGGCTTATAATCAAATATAACAGACACTTCAGATACATTCGAGTCGGGTGAAATTAATTTTTTAATCGGTAAATAATCAGAACAGATCTCCCCATCATTAAATAAGCTTGTGCTTAAATCATAAGAATTTATTAACGAAACGAGACCACCTTTATAAAGCAAATCGTCCACACCTTTAACACTGAATCCCTGCCCTGCTGGAAAGTCTCTATTAGCAGAAGTTCCGAATAGCCCGTAATCACTTACTGAAAATATAACGCTATCGTTTTCAAACGTTGTTATATCATTTATATCGGTAAAAGGAATAATAAAGAAATCTTTAAATCCGTCTGTGGAACTTATATCTACTCTAAAGTAAGAGATGGTCGGCAAAGGAGCTACAATTCGGAATTCAAAACCATTTATCTCCAATTCATGATTTGAAGCGATATTTTGTAAAACTACTGTACTTTTTTCAATTTTAATTCCGGCATTATCTCCGTCAACAGACAATTTGAAAGTTAATTTATCGGCAGCACCAAGATAATTGTACGCATCAATATCAAAATTAATAATTCCGGTGTAGTCTCTTAATCTTATATCGGTATTTCCTTGAGCATCACTATAATTGGGTTGTAGAGGTCTTATACTTGGTAAAGCAAACGGATCACTAATAGATGCTTTTTCTATGTTAATTCTGCCGGGCAAATAGAATTTATGACCAATATTATTCGATACGCCGGATATGTCATCAGTGCAAATTCTTGCAAATTCAATAGCCTGTATTGCATTAAGCTGTGGATATTTAGATCTAATCAACCCAACAAAGCCTGCGACCACAGGGCTTGCAAAAGAAGTACCGTTGGAAGTGTTCACATATCCTTGAGCAGCATTTTCTAATGAAGCATTTCCTTCTCCCGGAGCCATAACATCAGTCTGAGCACTAATTGTAGAGCTGTATAATATTTCATCTTTATAATCTACTTCTCCGACACCAAGTACACCACGATAACCGGCAGGGTAACATACAGACCTAACAGTAACTGAACCTACAATGTTACCACTTGATGCTACTATTGAGACACCTGAAGAAATAGCATAATCAATTACGGATTGCTCAATCTCCGAATATGGCTTTTTCATGCCCCAACTGCAATTTAGAACGTCAAATCCCATTTTTGCTGCGTAAATTATTGATTGGTAACCATAACGACCGTCATCATCTCCGCCAACAGTGATTTTCAACGGAAATATTTTGCATTTATATCCGATACCTGCAATTCCTACGGCATTATTAGTAGTGGCTCCGATTATTCCGGCAACATGCATACCATGATAATGTAAACTTTTGACTTTGTAAGGTAGGTAGCCCTGCTCTGTAACTGCAAAATTGTAACCATTATAGTCATCAATATATCCGTTACCGTCGTCATCTAACCCATTAGCAGGGATTTCCCCTTGATTAATAGCTATATTATCCTTAATGTCTTCATGAGTTATATCCATACCAGAGTCGCTGATGCCAATTACTATTGTGTCGGCACCTTCAAGACCATTCTGCCAAGCGGGTAATGCTTTTATTCTCTGAAGCGTATTCTGCTCACCAAGCATAGGGTCGTTGGGGATACCCATCAATTTTTCAACAAAATACGGTTCTGCAATTTCCACATCGGAATTAGTTCTCAAAAGATATTGGCAGTATTCGGGTGGAGTCATCTCTTCGGTATATTGGATAATAAATGTTCTAAGAACTTTATTCTCAGTTTCCAGAAGAGCTTTTTCATTTACTTTCTTTTTAGAATCAACTCTTGCTTTTAATAAAGATTTATTATTTGTAAAACTTGATTGATATGGTAGCATCGGGAATATTTTCGTCCCGGAAACCGAATTTGATTGTAATGAATTATTCGGGATATTAGAATAATTATAGCCTACTTTATAACGTACTCTAACGGTTTTATCTAAAATCATGTAACTTTCGTTTTTTATACGAAGCTCAGTTAATTTGGCAGATAATTCTTGAGCACAAAGGTTTATTTCAGTTAAACCTAATGAAATTAATAGGGCTAATGTAAAAAGAGTATTTTTCGTTTTCATATCTAAAACAACATTATTGAATAATAAATCTGTTTTATATATAACGTTTAAAGGCATAATTATTTTATACTGTTAATATTATTTTGCTTAATACTTATTTTTTGATATTTTTGTCTAATTGTAAATGTTGCAAATTAGATTTTTATATCAATTATCAACAGCTTACAATTTAATTTTAAGTATTTCAATAGCAATATTAATAGTTAGTTCTCAATCAACAGAAATAATTTAAAATGGAAAATACATCAAAAGGTAAAGAATTTTTAGTAACAGCCAGAAAATGGCGACCTTTAAGGTTTAAAGATGTTGTCGGGCAGCAGCATATCAGCATTACTTTACAAAATGCCGTTAGCAGTGAGCGAATTCATCACGCTTATTTATTTAGTGGTCCTCGGGGCGTTGGCAAAACAACCACAGCCAGAATCTTAGCTCGATCAATAAATTGCACTAATCCGAATCCTGTTGACCACGAACCATGCAATGTATGTGAATCATGCAGAGCTATAATCGAAGGGCGTTCGCTTGATGTAATTGAAATCGACGGAGCTTCTAATAACTCAGTTGACGACATTCGCAAGCTTCGCGAGAACTCAAGATATTTACCGGCAAACGGCAAATATAAAATGTATATAATCGATGAGGTTCACATGCTTTCAACTTCAGCATTTAATGCTCTGTTGAAAACACTCGAAGAGCCACCTCCGCATTTGCTCTTTGTATTTGCAACTACCGAGCCTCATAAAGTATTACCTACTATTCTAAGCCGATGCCAACGCTTTGAATTTAAGCGTATGGAAATCGATGATATGGTCTCCCAATTAAGACTAATTTCCGACAAAGAAGGAATTATTATTGATGATAATTGCCTTATAACTATCGCTAAAAAAGGCGATGGCTCAATGCGTGATTCTCAAAGCATTTTTGACCAAGTAATTGCTTTCTGTGGCAATGAAGTAGATTATTCCAAAATGGCTGATGCATTGCACTTGGTTGACCAAGAATTTTTCTTTAGAATTACAAAAGATATTATTGATAAAAATCTTACCGATATATTTGTTTTGACAAAAGAAATTTTATCGAAAGGATATGACTTACAGGAGTGTATCGAGGGTCTGCTCGAGCATTTAAGAAATGTTCTCGCTGTTAAAGTAACCGATAGGACTGATTTAATCGAAACTTCTAAAGATATGATTGCCAGATATAAAGATGAAGCCGGAAATTTCTCTAAGCCTGATCTATTAAGACTACTGACTATAGCAAGTACTACAGACCATGCTCTTCGCTATGCTCCGCAACCAAGAATTAAATTCGAAATGGCTCTGATTCAAATGGCTTCTTTAGATAATACTTTAGAAATTAATGAGCTGTTAGCCGCATTAGAAGCATTAAAAAAAAACTCTAATTTTAACTTAGCTAATTCGGCAACTATTAATAGCAGTAATAATATTGAGCAAAATACTCAAGTAGTAGTTGATGAAAAACCGCAGACTTTAGTTTCGATTGTCGAAGTGCCTACTCCGATAGCCGAATCTATACCCAATAATAATATAGCACTAACAGCGAATATTCTTGAAAATAAATGGAAATTATTTCTTGATAAATATGCTAATTCAGGCTCCGGTCTATCAAATTTAAAGCAAACCGAAGAATTTATGTTTAAATTCTTTGACTCTGAAATAATTATTTATTCTAAGAGCAGTTTTATTACCGATGATTTAAATTCAAAGAAAAGGGAGCTGGGAGAATATCTGGAGCTTTTCTACGGCAATCCTATAAAATTCAAGATATTAACTTATAGTACCGACTCTAAGTACAACTCTGAAAATGAAGAAATAAAAGTAATTGATGAGCTCTCGGTAGATGACGATACCGATGAATATTCCGATGAAGAAATAAATTCTCCTGTAGATATTATAATACAAAACAAGCAAAAGGAGATTGATTCGTCTCAAGCCGTTGAGCATAATGAAAATCAAGAGATTGATTTGTCGCCGCTTGAAGATAAATTAGTAAAGCTCTTCGGAGCAACACCAATTATGTAGGATTCTTTGAATAATTAAATGTATAATTATTATTGAGAAAATTTTATGAATTTATGTATAGAACAGATTGCACCAGATTTTAAAGCAATTACCGATGATAACACTGAAATCACACTTTCTCAATTTAAAGACAAATGGATAGTTCTCTATTTTTATCCAAAAGATAATACATCAGGTTGTACTATAGAAGCTTGTGCTTTCAGAGATAATTACGAGAGATTAAGCCAACTGAATGCCGAAATTATTGGTATCAGCCCAGACAGCCCTAAATCTCATGCTAATTTTAAAACAAAATTTGACCTAAATTTCAAGCTTGTCAGCGATGAAACAAAAGAAATCTGCCAAAAATACGAAGTTTGGGTAGAGAAAAGCATGTACGGCAGGAAGTATATGGGAGTAGAAAGAACTACTTTCATTATAGCTCCCGATGGCATAATCAAGTACATATTTAATAAAGTAAAAGTGGACAAACATATAGACCAAGTAATCGAAAAAGTATCAGAACTGCAAGGCAATTAATTCTAATGATAGATACACATGCCCATTTGGATTCATCGCAATATGAAAATGACTACGAACATGTTATTGAATCTGCTTTTAATGACGGTGTAACGGCTATAATCATGCCGGCAGTAGAGCCCGAAGGTTTTGAGAAAATTAAGACAATCAGTCAATCACATAGTAATATTTATGCTGCTTATGGAATTCATCCTCACGACGCTCTTAAATATAATTCAGATAGCAAAGAATTAATACTTCGCTACCTTAATGAGAAAAATGCCGTAGCAGTTGGCGAAATCGGGTTAGACTATTTCTATGATTTCTGCCCCAAAGATATTCAGCAGTCAGCGTTTCGCTCTCAGATACAAATCGCACTCGAAAATCAATTACCGATGATAATTCATAATCGTCAAGCCGATGATGATATTATCAATATATTAGATGAAGAGCATAAAACAGAACCCGTCAATGCGGTACTTCATTGCTTTTCAAGCAGTCCCGAAATAGCTCTCAAAGCTATTGAAATGGGTATGCACATCTCTTTTACCGGAAATATTACTTTTAAAAAGACCGATTTAGATGCGGTAGTCGAATGTGTCCCGCTTAATAGAATTATGCTTGAGACAGATTCGCCATATATGGCTCCTGTCCCTTATAGAGGTAAAAGAAATAATCCTGCATATATCAAACTCGTGGCACAAAAAATTTCTGAAATAAAAAAATTAACAATAGAAGAGGTAATCTCGATGACAACTCAAACTGCAAAAACTTTTTTTAAGTTATCTTTATTTTTATTTTTGCTATTAGCATCAGTGAACGCATCATATAGCCAAGGAAAAGCAAGAGTAATTGACAGAGAAGAATTCGAAGAAGAAGAAATTGTTGAAAAACCGAAATTTGAAAGAGCATTTTTCGGAATTGGCGGTTATATTGCCACTAATACAATAGTTGAAACATATAAAAAACCTAATGGCGACCAAGAAATATCTTATGACGGTATTTTTACTCCCGGACTTGTACTATCCATAAGCCCCATTGATTTCATGTTTGCAACCATTAGCTACAGCTATTCCAAAAATACAAAGATTTCAGAAGAGAATAAGTTTTTAGTCGGACCTACTATTCACAATGTATTACAGTTAAATACTCACTGGATACCTAATCCGGGCAAAAGAATCAACTTTTTCGGTACTTTAGGTATTACTACTATTTTCAATACTATTAATCAAGGTAGAAAATTAGAGAAGAACACAACGGATATAGGGCTGTCAGTCGGCTTAGGTGCTATTGGCAATATTGAAATTAAAAGTATTGGTCTATTCAATATATTTGCAGAATGGAGACTACTTTTCCCATTTCAAGAATCGGCAGCATACCTATTAAATGACGCTGAGCTGGTAGAATACAATATGACCAAGTATTTCTCTATGCCGAAAATCGGAATTATTTTCTATCCGGAATTCTTAAAAAACTTATGGTAGAGCTTTAAGAAATAATAAATGTTAAAATTTGATTAGAAATTTAAATTTAGTCTATTACCTTATTTTTAATTAGTATAGTAACAATATGATAAAAATAGTAGATAATTCGATAGTCAAACATTTCTTAACAATATTAAGAGATAAAAACACGCCTACTCCACAGTTTAGAGATGCGGTTAATATTATCAGTACTTGCTTAGCAGTGGAAGCTTCCAAATCATTAGCTACCGATAGCTTAATTGTAGAGACTCCCTTAGAAGCTACTTCAGGCTATAGAATAAGTAGTAGAATTATTCTATTCCCTGTATTGAGAGCCGGGCTTGGAATGCTGAATTCATTTCTGGGAATTATGCCTATGGCTATAGTAGGCTACCATGGGCTAAAAAGAAGTATAGTCAATCATACCGACATTGAAGAGTATTATTATTCCGTACCGGACTTTAGACCTTCAGACAGAATTATGCTATTAGACCCGATGATTGCTACCGGCAATTCGATATGTACTTCATTGAATAGTCTTCAATTGTCCGGAGCCGAGCACATCAGTATTTGTTCATTGATTTCTGCTCCTATCGGTATAGAAAAAATATTGACCGACTTCCCCAACGTAGAAATTTTTACATGCTCTTTAGATAAAGGTCTCAATGATAAAAATTATATTCTGCCAGGTCTCGGAGATGCCGGAGATAGAATAAACGGTTGTTAGTTAATAGGGTCTGATTAGCTTATTATTTAAAAGTATATTTAATCTCTTTTTCTGTTTGAAATTATACAATTGATGTCTCGTCTATCGAGGTTGTCCAGAATTTTGTCATTCTGAACGAAGTGAAGAATCCAGAAAAAGCTAACTTGTTTATAATACTGGATTCTTCGTTACACTCAGAATGACGATTTGCCAATATTATTACTTTTTAGACAACCACTTGAAATTAAATATTAAATTTTAAGTGGGAATTGATTTAAGCTATTTATCTTAGGATTTTTCCTTGCTTATTTTTAGAAATGATAATTTATAACTTATGAAACAAATAGTTACTTATATTGTTACAGGCAGGGTACAGGGCGTAGGCTATCGTTACTTTGTCCGTGAGCAAGCAAGAATTATAGGCATCTGCGGATATACTAAAAATTTAAATGACGGCAGCGTAAAAGTATGCTGTGAGTTAGAAACCGAGCAAATCCAGCTGTTTAGAGATGTATTATTTCATAATTGCTCAAGAGCAAGCGTAGATAATATAACTTTTACTATTGAATCCGATTCGTCAGATTTTTTTGATTTTAATATATATTAAGTAATTATTTGAAATTAAGAGCAATACGATATTCAATAATACTAAAATTACGAACATTTGTTCTGTTGATAGTATTTTTAATCAGCAATAATACAAATGCTGATACTCTCTCCGTTTATTTGCCTGACTTTTCGCAAGTTCATCCTCGCATAGCTTTAGTACTTAGCGGTGGTGGTGCTCGCGGATTTGCTCAAGTAGGAGTATTAAAAGAATTCGAGAAGTCTAATATAAATTTCGATTATTTAGTCGGTACATCTATCGGTTCAATTATTGGAGGATTGTACTCCAGCGGTTATACTGCCGATGATTTGGACAGCTTAGTAATGAAGACCAAATGGGACGATGTATTTTCGTTTTCTGATGAAAACCCGCGAACAGATTATTTCTTAGACCAAAAACAAATAAATGACAGAAGCTTCCTCTCTCTAAGATTTAACCGATTTAAGTTTATTATTCCGGAGGCAATATCTCTCGGAGTAAAATCAAATTATTTCATTCAGAATTTATTATGGAACGGAATTTATCAACCTATCAATAACTACGATGACTTGAAATATAAGTTTAGGGCTATCAGCACCGATGTATTAACCGGAGAAACAATTTCATTTAAAAACGGAAATATTGTCGGAGCAATCAGAGCGAGTTCCGCACTGCCATTGAGATACTCTCCGGTTAGAATTAACCAGAAAATATTAGTTGACGGCGGAATTCTTGCTAATATCCCTGTAAAGCAGGCTTTAGAATTCAAACCAGATATAATAATTGCAGTAAATTCCAGCTCCCCACTCTTTACTTCCGATGACTTAGACAAGCCTTGGAATTTAGCTGACCAAGTAGTCTCCGTATCTATGAAGCATTTTGAAAACGAAGCTATTAAATTAGCTGATTATGTAATTACTCCCAAAATCAATAATCACAAGAATACCGAGTTTAATGATTTAGACTCAATTATTAGAAAAGGTAGTGAAGCAGCAAGATTTATTATCCCTGATATCAATCAGAGAATAGATAATTATAAAGATAGTGTATTTCAATCTAAAATCAAATTAATTAAAGATAAAATCGAATTCAATAAAGATTTAGGTTTACAATGCTATGGCTTGGATTTTGCTGACTCTATAAAAATCAGGTCTTTAGCTATATTTTTTACTTATCCGAAATTTGAAGAAATTATCAAAGGATTTGATAAATATTGCGAAATAAAACTTAGTTATATTAGCCAAGCCAATGAAAAGCCGAAACTAATTATTATTGCCAAAAAGCATAATTTTATTAAGAAAATTAAAATTATATCAGACTATCCGGACATATCAAAACCTATTGAAGACTCAATTAATGCTATGTCATTTTACTTAGTTAAAACTAATGAAAATTTCTCTGAAGTAAAAGAAAATATTATTAAATGCTACATCAACGCAGGATATAATTTATGCACTATTGACCCCAAAAGCATCAATTTGTATAATGATACTTTAACTCTTTCAGTTACTATCCCGAAAATAAAAAAGATTGTAATTGATGGTAATGAAACCATTGGGCAGTATTTAATCAGAAGAGACTTTACTTTTAGTATTGGTGAATTTGTTAATGCTAACAAATTATGCAAGACTTGGGAGCGTATATTTAATACTAACTGGTTCAGTAGTATTGATATGTGGTTAGAATTAGAAAATGATTTAAAAGACGCAGTTATTCACATCGGGGTTAAGGAATTAGGTACTCAAATTATTAATTTAGGACTCCGTTCAGATAATGAAAGAAAAACTCAATTCGGGCTCGACTTGATACAAGAAAATTTGTTCAATATGGGTACTCGTTTTAATATTCGATTTTATGCCGGAGAGAGAAATCTTTCAACCTCTTTTACTTTAGAGCAGCCCCGATTTTTTGATACATATTATACTTTTAGAATATTTTCGTATTATAACTTTACCAGACTATCGGACTTTACTCCCAAAACCGGACTTCCGGTCAATGAATTCGACTATGAGAATTTAAAAGATATTGGCATCCAGGCATTCGGACTTAAAATATCAGCCGGTAGCCAAATAGAACGTAACGGTAGAATTGGAGTAGAATTAAGATTTGAAAAACAAAGATTTTACGAAAGTAAAATATTAAACATAAATAAACCGGACTATTATTCTGTCAATTCATTGAAAATCGAAACTATTTTCGACAGTAAAGACAAAATTGATTTCCCAACTTTAGGAAGACTTTTCGCTTTATCATTTGAAACAAATGTATTCTCAAGCGACAAAAGTTTCTCTAAAGCAATATTTGATTTTAGCTCAAATCATACTCATGGATTGCATACTTTTACCCCGTCTATCTATTTCGGATTTGCAGATTTGACAATGCCTTTCCCTGAGTTTTTTGACTTAGGCGGTCAGGATAGATTCTTTGGACTGCTCGAGAATCAAGAAAAAGGTAGGCAAATTGCCAAAGGCTCATTAGAATATAGATTTCATTCTCCATTCCCCTTGTTTTTTGATACTTACTTTTCGATTAGATATGACTTGGGTTCGGTCTGGATACAACCGGAGCAAATCAGATTTCAAGATTTCAGGCATGGTTTGGGGCTTACTGTCGCATTCGACACACCTGTCGGACCGGCTAAGTTTTCTTTAGGGCAGGCTTTCTATTTCAAAGAAAATCCATACCTATTAGTTAAAGGTCCATTAGCAATTTATTTTTCGATAGGCATGAAGCTATAGATTTTTCTAAATCAATTAGCGGAAATCATAGAATTTTGCAAAATATACATTAGTTTTGATACCAATAATAGAATTGTAGCCCATACTTGTCCAAAATAAAAAAGAACTAAAGTCCAAAAGTGTTATATTGTAGATTAAAACATTAACAGGTATCCCAAAAGGGCTTTAGCTATGACATAGTTAGCACTATTCGGACAAATAATCAACAAATTTTTATCGAAATTTTTGTAAATTTGCATATACTTAAAAATTAAAGTGAAAATTTATGAAATATACTGAGCTTTATAATTATTTAGATTCAAATATTAACTATATCGATGATATAATTACACTTAACGACGGTATTGAACTACATAATATTGATTTTATTTCGGATAATTCATTCATTTTGCCCGACTCGAACTATAGTTTCTGCTCGGAGCATAATTTCTTTCCTCCTAATAGGGAAGTTAGCCCAAAATGTGAAATTGATAATATGAAAATATTAAGGGCTGATTCGGAAATCACAGAAAATAATAATTTCAAAATTCAACTCCTAAAGCTCAAAGACCAAAATCCCGTAAAAGACATTATTTTTATGTTTAACGGATTAAATGAAAAAGACTGGAAAAAGTATTACCCATGGGCTTACCAGCTAATCAAATCTACAGGTAAAGCTGTGGTACTATTACCTTTAGCGTTTCATATAAACAGAGCTCCGGCTGAATGGAGCGATAGGCACCTGATGTCTATGCTAAGCAATTGCCGCAAAGCAGACAATCCTGAAATAGTATGTTCTACATTAATCAATGCAGCTATAAGTACACGAATGACAAATAATCCTTTACATTTTATCTGGTCAGGGCTACAGAGTTACTACGACGTAATTCAATTTATAGAAAATATCAAATTAGGCAAATATATGCAAATTTCAAAAGATGCCAATATTGATTTTTTTGCTTATTCGGTTAGTGGATTATTAACAATTACTCTGATGATGACAAATTATAATTCTTATTTTCAAAATTCAAAAATGGGTTTGTTCTGCTCCGGTGCGGTTTTTAATAGGATGACACCGGTCTCGCGTTTTATTTTAGACTCCAATGCTGATCTTCAGCTATATAAGCATATTATAGAGTATTTCGAGTCTCACCTAAAAAATGATACTTTGCTAAACCACTACCTTTCTGACTTACATTTAGAAGGGAAAAACTTCCTAAGTCTTTTGAATTACAATAAATATTCTCAATATAGGGAGAACCGGCTTGATAATTTCAAAAGCAGAGTTTACGCAATAGCTCTAAAAAATGATAATGTAGTACCTTATTATGAAGTGATTAACTGCCTTCAGGGAGCAGGCAGAGACATACCAATAAAAGTCGATGTTATGGATTTTAATTTTAAATATACTCATGAAATGCCCTTCCCGCTTATAGGAAGCTCTTCTAATGAATTAGATATTGCATTCAATGATGTATTCGATAGATTCAGTAAATTCTATAATAGCTCGATTGTATAAATTATCATCCCCAATCTTATATCCTCAGTCCCCTATCCCCTATCTTCTATCCCCTATACCCTATCTTATATCCACTATCCCCAAATCCCTATCTTATATCCCCTATACCCAATCTTATATTCACTATCCCCAAATCCCTAACCCCGACCCCCTATCTTCTATCCCCCAAAACATCTATCAATTTATTTATTGCATTTCGTCTGTGGCTGAGCGAATTTTTTAAATCTTGGGGCATCTCTGCAAAAGTTTGCTCGTATCTGTCAGGAATAAATATGCAGTCATAGCCAAAGCCACCGACACCTTTTTGAGTGGCTATAATTGAGCCCTCACAGATTCCTTCAACAAAATGTGCATTTACTCCATCATAATAGCAGAGTACAGTTCTGAATTGAGCTTTTCTATTGGATTTATCGGATAGCATGTCCAATAATTTAGTTCTATTAGCGGCGGAGTCTGAATCTTCACCCGCAAATCTTGCCGAATGAGTACCCGGAAGCCCACCAAGTGCATCAACTTCTAATCCGGTATCGTCGGCTATAGTTGGCATTTTAACAACATCATAGAATCCCTTGGCTTTTTTAAAGGCGTTTTCCTCTAAAGTGTCGCCGTCTTCTTCTACATCAATTACTCTATCAGTTACCGAATCCATAGGAATTATTGAAATAGTGCTACCTAATTCATCAAAAATTTGTGCGAATTCTTCGGCTTTATGCTTATTATTAGTTGCAAGTAGTATTTTCATTTTTTTTATTGAATTAGTAGTATGGTCAATTAATTTTAAATTTTCTAAGATATAAATACAAGCTAAATATAAAAGGCTTTCCAAAGTTAGAAATAAATAAAACATAAATATTATTTCTTAACTCCCATAATAAGTCCATCGCCAATAGTCAGCATACAAGTATCATATTGGTGATGAGATCGAAAGTAATCATTAAATTCACGTACCGCATATACGTCGTGAATTCTATGCTTATGGATTTCGTCAAATTCTGGATTATCAACAGTTAAATTACCCAAAGCAAAAGCATTATCAACTGCGAAAATTCCTCCACTACGAAGCATAGGAGTACAGATATCCAAATATGTTTTTAGATTTTTCTTATCCGCATCCATAAAAATAAAGTCATGCAGATAGCTCGGTTTATAATTTGCAAAAAAGTCAAGTGCATAGCTATAATGAACTTCGATGATGTCGCTAAGTCCGGCTTGTTCAATTTTTGCTAATGCAAATTTATAGTGAAGATTGTTATTTTCGACACTAACTAATTTAGAATCTTTTTCTAAAGCTCTTGCCATAGTAATCGCCGAATATCCCGCAAGCGTTCCGATTTCTAAAACATACTTTGCTTTTATTGATTTGAGCAATACCTGAATAAATTTAGCTTGGTCCGGCGAAATTGAAATATCAGGTATCTTTAGGGCTATAGCATCTTTCCTTAATTGTAGTAAAAACTCATCATCAGCAGAAAATTTTTCTAATATATATTTATCGAGTTCAGGTGTAATTTCTGTTCTTAATACGGACATTATTTTTCCTTATCCTGAATTTCCAATAGCTCTTTAGTTAATTCTTGAACCTTATCGGCGAGTACTGTCAATTTATCTTCATTAATGCTAACACTTGCTTTTTTGATTTGCTTGGCAATCTTATTTTTAATTTGCATTAGGTAAAGAGTCAGCTCGGCTCCGGTTTCAACCCTTACAAACTCACCGCTGATAAAATAATCTACTTTCAAATTTTCTAAGCAGCTAAGCTCAACATCATTTGTGGAACGGAAATTTTCGGGTATAGCCAAGTTAAATAACCGATAAATCGAATCTCTTGAAGGTATATCATAGCAAACATATTTGTCTGATTTGATAGCAGTTCCGAAAATACTTTCTAAAATAAAATATGATTTTACTTCTTTTTGGTAAAATAAATCCCACTCTTTATAATCAAGATTATCAATAAAGTTTATTCCGGAAATCACCAGAGTAGGTACCGGTTTTACATAAAATATTGAATCTGTTCCAAAGAACATAGAAGAATCTTTTTCGGCGACTGCCATAGCCCTTTGGAGTGCTTCAAGCAGAGCAGGGTCATAAACCGGCTCATTGGTATCTTCATTGAAATAATGTACAATTGCAAAGCCTACTCCAGAAGATTTTGTATTATCGGCAGTATTTAATGAGCTGATTTCGAGCCGGAGCATATTAGAAAGCAAATCGGTATGGACAAAGTAAAATCTGTCAGCATTGAGTTTATTTACAAATACTTCCTGACTTAGATTTTCACCGCTTGCTTTATACGCCATTATTAGCGAATCAACTGTCTTTGGTTGAATCATTTCAAATTTATCTGTTAAATTACAAGCAAAGTATAAAGCTGCTTCGATTTTCTCTATATTGATTTTTTCCTTCACGTTTTTACCGAAACTTGCCGTTGCCAGCATAATTTTGGTAGGCTTAATTTCTTGTGCATTTGAATTATATCCAAATACAAAAACAAATACTGTCATTAATATTATTATTTTATTTCTGCTAAACATTATAATAGCTCTAAATTTATTTATATTTCTGTTTATCATATCTATCTTTTAATGATTTATTTAATAAAGTCTTTTAAAGGAAGGCAATTTATTACATCTTCCTTAGTTAAACAAGCTTTTCTTGCAGATTTTACTCCTATAAAAACATCTTTCAGAGTTTCTGATTTATGAGAGTCTGGATTAATTGCTAATTTAACTCCCATCTCTTTAGCTTTAATTGAGTTTTGCCAATTGAAATCGAGTCTGTACGGATTGGCATTTATTTCAATAATCTTGCCGTAGTCAGAGCAGGCTTTGATAAATTCATCAATATCAATTTCATACCCGGCTCTGGTCAGCAATAATCTTCCCGTAGGATGACCGATGATAGTAGAATACGGATTTTTCACGGCTTTAATAATTCGTTCCGTCATTTCTTTTTTGCTCATTCGGAAATTAGAATGAATGGAAGCGACTATTACATCAAATTGAGAAAGTAAATCATCATTATAATCCAGCGAGCCCTCAGGAAGTATATCGCTCTCAATTCCTTTGAGCAATGTAATCCCAATATTTTCGGAATTAATTTTATCTATTTCTTTGAATTGAGCTTTCACCCTATCAATAGTTAATCCGCCGGCATAAGCTGCATAAGCACTATGGTCGCAGACTGCACAATATTCAAAACCCAAAGCCTTACATTCAAGTGCCATTTCTCTAAGTGTATTTCTGCCGTCGCTCCAATTAGTATGATAGTGAAGCATTCCTTTTAAATCGCTGTTTTCTATCAGCTTAGGAATAGAATGCACGATTGCTTTATCTAATATTAAAGCTGACTCTCTAAGCTCCGGAGCTACAAATTGAATTCCGATTAAATTATATAATTCTTCTTCACTTGATAATATAATTTTACTGTTATTCTGATAAATACCAGATTGCTCAACAATGAAGCCTTTATTTACAAGTAACTTATTAAATGCTTCACTATAGTCTTTATTAGCAGTTGAATTATGCAAACTCAATATATAATCGTCAGAGCCAGCAAATTTAATATTTACTTTGATTCCGCTGTTTTCGATTTCGCTAATTTCAGCATTTATTAGATCATCGTTTATAATGTGTTCTGTCTGTGCTATGATTTCAATTTCGGAAAATACTTCAGTAAATCTTCTGATTTCTCCACCGAATTCAGCTTTTATTATGAAATCGTTAGTATTTAAAATATCGATTAATTCCTCGGCTACTTCGGTATTTCTATCCTGCAGAAACTTATTTTTACTTGCTTTTTTATGGCTTAGGGAATTAAATATCATCTCTTGAGTTTTTGCTCCGAAACCTTTTATTTCTGTCAATCTATTTTCAATACAAGCAGTTTCAAGTTCATCAATATTTGTTATACCTAATTGATTATACAATATTGAAGTCTTTTTTGGTCCCAGACCCGAGATTTTAGTAATTTCAATAATTGATTCAGGAATTTCTTCAGTCAGTTTTTTATAATAATTAAGCTCATCAGTCTGCACTAATTCGGTGATTTTTTCCTGAAGGGCTTTGCCGAATCCTTTAATATTTTTTATTGAACCGTCCGCAACGATTTGATTAACATCAATAGAATTTTCTTCAAGATAATCAGCTGCATTTGTATAGGCTTTGGTTTTAAAAGGATTTTCACCCTTTATTTCGAGTAATATTGCTATATTTCTAAGTATTTTAATTGTATCTTTAGTATTCATATTTCAATAAATTATTTAAAATAAACAATTAAAGACACTTATAAAAGTCGATTATTGGGTGGGGAGCAAAAAACATTTCCAAACTCATTGATAAATACATTTAAAATAATCAATTTCATTTGGCATTAACCGATTTCACTTTCTATATGACTTTGTTAATATCTCATTTAGTCGATCCGTGACAAAAACTAGAGATTGATGTCAATATTTTTGTTTACAAATATTAAATTATTTCAAAAATAAATCTATATATACGGCAAAACAGAATCATCGGGATAGACTTGGTCTTTGAAAAATTCCAAGGCTGTAAGTAGCCTGTCGTGCTTAGTTTCATCGGCAATTAGATATTCCAATAGCATTTTAACCATAGGAGAGTCGTTTTGCTCTAAAGCGTAAGTAGCCAATTGAATAGTGTGCTTTTCTGCTTGGTCGTGAGCTGTAATTAATTCCCACAAATCAATCAATTCCTCAGGGTCGAGGCAGATAGGAATTTTCTCGAAATTATCAATAATTAGTTGCTGAACTTTTCTATGTGTAACCGAATCCTGACGAATAATTTCCATTATCTGATGGATAACCGGATTATTTGCTCTTTTGATTATTTCGGTAGTATTTCTAACTGAATCGTCTTCGATAGATTGCCAACGCCTTAATAATGTAACCAGATTTTCCATATTCTCTTTTGTCCTATTCATATATTCTCCAATATATTTTGCTGAATAATATCTTAGTAACGTATAGCTACAAAAATCATTTTTTTGATGTTGCATAATAATTTTAATAGTGCATAATAGCGTCAAAAGTTGAATTTTTACATTTTAATAATATTGAATAATAGTTTCATAAGCAGAATTTAAATCTTTGCCATAAGCAATTAGCCCATCTTGATGCCCGCCCAAAGCAATAATTCCTTTATGAGTGATATCTGGAACAGTATTAAAAATGCTATTTATAGCATTAGCAATTTCAGGAGTACCAAATTCTGCATTTTGAGGAGTAGTCGGCACTTGATTCAGAAGCTTAGCCCAAAGCTTAAAGCAATGAACATGTATTACACAATTGATTGAATAATTTGCTCTGTATATAGCCGAGTGAGACATAGATTCACTTGAAGCATTAATTTGCCCATAACTATATAAAGTATTATTTTCAATATCGGCTTTTTCGACTATAGCAAAATGTTTAGGTTCTAATTGATTTAATTCGCCGGTTTGGGTCCCGCTTATAATAAATGTTGAATTAGAAATTTTACAGCTGATATTTCCATAAGAAATTTTGCTTGGATAAATTCCAATTAACCCAAGTTCAAATAGTTTAGCTCTAATCATATTTATGTCATTCATGATAGGCATAAAGCCCAATTCTTTATTAGTATGGATGCACTTATATTTTATATAGCCGTCTTCAGCACTCATAGTTTTCCCTTCAAAAAGAATTATTAGCCCCCGCAAAGGCAGTAGTATTGTTTACTATAATTTTTCACAGCATAAGGCTGTTGTAAAAGCCTTTTATTTGTGTTTTCAAACTTATTCTAATATCAGCAAGTGATTCTTTCCCAATGATAAAGAGGTTGTGTAAATACTGGAATCTACTGCAAATTCCCGTAGTTTTTATCTTCTTCTCTAATCAACCCCACGCTTCAGCGTGGGGATAAGTGACTTGGAGTAATGGTTGTTACTCGAAAACACTGTAGTAATAAAAGGTTTTTACACAGCCTCTAAAGCATTGGGTTGAATAAATAGAAAATCAACTTTACTCACTTTTGCAACAGTCTGATCATAATATTAATCAAAGGAGCTTTATGCTAATAATGAAATTTTCAGTTTGAAATGAAAAATAATCATATTCTAAATCGGAATTACAACCAAAAAAGTAGTTCCGACATTTTCTTTACTGGTGCATTTGATAGAACCTGTGTGTAAATCAACACACTGCTTAACTAATGCCAGCCCAAGCCCATAACCGCCGATATTTGAAACATTTTCAGCTCTATGGAACAAATCGAAAAGTTTGTCTTGGTCATTGATAGGAATACCGATACCATTATCGGCAACTTCAAAAATAATAGAATGATCGTTTCTTAATACTTTAAATTCAATAGGTTGAGAATTTCTATTATATTTAACGGAATTAGATAATAAGTTAGTAATAATCAGCCCAATCAAAGTTTCATCTAAAAATATATTATTAGAATCGCCTATAAAATTGAAATTAATTTTTGATACAAAATTAGTTGAAAATTCAATATTTTCAGCGTGAGCTTTACAGAAAGATCCAAGGTCAATCTGCTCTTTATGTAATTTAAATGTTCCCTCTTCTAATTTTGAAATATTAAGTATATTCTCAATCATTTTAGTCATAGAAAGTACTGTGTTTTTTATTCTGTCGAAATGCTTATCTTTCTCTTCGTTAGACCAAGAGTCAGAATAGTACTTGAGTAAATCCGATGAAAGCATAATTGTAGTCAGCGGTGTTCTGAATTCATGCGAAATAATAGAGATAAATTTATTTTTCATAAAGTTCACCTCGCTATCACTTTTGGCAACTTCTTCAGCAAAACCGAGAATATAACGTACATTTTGATTACTGTCAAGAATTGGGAATTTAGTAAGATTAATCGAACGCTTTTTGCCGTTTAGTTTTTCTAAATTTATATTATTTAGGGAGTAGGCTCTCTTGAAATTAACTACTATATCGTCGCTCTCTTCTATTTTAAGTGCTGATAATTCAGCGAAATCGGAATGCTTCTTATTGACCACACTGTCAAGACTATATTCGGTAACTGCTTCAGCTACAGGATTCAGATACAGGTACTTCTTATCTTTTCCATCTTTAATAAAAGTAAAAAAGGGAAGTTTGTCCAATACTTGCTTCCAAATGGCAATATTTTCGTCATTAGATTTTTCTTTTAATTTCTCATCAATAAAAGACAGATAAGAGATAGTATCATAATCCGAGCAATAATAGTCGGCTCCGGCTTTAATAGCCTTAGTAACAGTAATTGGCGACACATCAGTACTGACAATGATAATAGTAGAATCAGGATATTCTGTTCTGATCTGATTGATTATCGAGAGAATTAATAAATCCTCCAGATATATTGTGAAAATAATATTATCCGTAGCTTTCAATAATTCTTTAAGTTCAGTAAGTGTGTCAAATGCAATGAAATTTACATTAGCAACTTTTTTGATAAAAAAGTCGTGCACTCTATAACAATAAGTATTTACTTCTGTTGCCATTTATAATATTCCATGAATAAGACCCATTTGAATTCAATATTTAGACGCAAAAAACGTTATCATATTTCAAACGATATTGTAATATCGCAAAAGTAACAATAATTAAATCGTTAATTATACTTTTATTAAATATTTTCGCATTAATAAAAAAACAAATAAAATGAAAAGCAGTGTTCAGTTCGAGAGAAAAGAAAAGTCTATCAGCATTAATAGAAAAGCACGTCACGAATATGAGATTACTCAATCGGTAGAAGCCGGAATTGTCTTACAGGGGACAGAGGTAAAATCGCTTCGTACCGGCAAATGCAGTATGCAGGATTGCTATGCCTCATTTGGCAAAAAGGACAGCTTAGAGCTAACACTGATTAATTTACACATCAGCCCTTATGACCACGGTAATCGTGAAAACCATGACCCCAAACGTCCACGAAGACTTCTGATGACTTCTCGAGAATTAAAAAAATTAAAAACATCGGTTTCTGAAAAAGGTATTACATTAATTCCATTATCAGTATATTTCTCCGGTCCATTTGTGAAAGTAGAAATCGGGCTTGCTAAAGCCAAACGTAAATATGACAAACGCGAATCCAATAAAGAACGGGATACCGAGCGTGAAATCAGAAGAAAATATAAAATGTAAATTCTATCGATAAGCTTGAGAAGACTGATTAGTTGCCGATGCCTCGATAGCTACCATATATCTCTTGTTGTTTATAAGTTCGTAGTCCATTACTTAATACCTTTATTAAACACATAATTAAGAAGGGTTGAAAACTTCTATTGAATTCTGAGCTCTTTTTTTCGTATATTTGCGATGTATTGTGAGTAATTATTTAGATAGAATGTAAATAATATATATTTGTGTTAAATAGAGGCAATAATTATGTCGTTAACAAAAAGACTGTTTGATTTCCTTACCCGTAAGAATAAAGCCAGCGAAGGCGGCGGAGAGGACGCTATCAAAAAGCAGATATCAATGGGCAAATTGACTGCACGCGATAGAATCAATGCTATACTTGATGCCGGTTCATTCCATGAGTACGATATGTTCGTCCAGCATAAATGTGAAGACTTTGGTATGGACAAGAAAGAATTAGCTGCCGACGGAGTAATTACCGGTACAGGTACCATTCTCGGACATCCCGTATGTATATACGCTCAGGATTTCACAGTTGCAGGCGGTTCACTCGGGTTAATGCATGCTCGTAAAATCACAAAAATTATGGACCATGCCGTTAAGCTCGGTATTCCTATAATCGGCATTAATGACTCCGGTGGAGCTCGTATCCAAGAAGGCGTTAATTCACTTGCCGGTTATGGTGAAATCTTTTTTAGAAATACCAGAGCTTCGGGTGTAGTTCCTCAGATTTCCGTTATATTAGGTCCTTGTGCCGGCGGTGCTGTCTATAGCCCTGCCTTAACTGACTTCGTATTTGTAGTAGATAACATTTCTAAGATGTTTATCACCGGACCTGAAGTTGTGAAATCTGTGCTTGGCGAAGAAGTTACTATGGAAGAATTGGGCGGTGCTCGAATTCATGCCGAAGTAACTGGCAATGCTCATTTCTTTGCTAATAATGAGATGGAATGCTTCGACCAAATCAAAAAATTAGTTACTTTTATCCCTTGGAATAATCGTCAAAAAGCAGAGACTTTTACTCCGAAATCTCCAAAGCTATCTTATAGAATCGAAAAGGTGATGCCGGCGGATTCATCTCAACCCTATGACGTTAGAGATATTATTCGTTCATTAGCCGATGACTCTGACTTTATCGAAGTTCAAGAATTATGGGCAGGCAATATAGTAGTCGGTTTTATTCGGCTCGGTGGGCAGACTGTCGGCGTAGTCGGCAATCAGCCATTAGTATTAGCCGGTGTATTAGATGTAGATTCATCTGATAAAGCTGCTCGATTTATACGCTTCTGCGATTCATTTAATGTGCCGCTGGTTACATTAGTTGACTTACCGGGTTATTTACCGGGCGTTGACCAAGAGCATGCCGGCGTAATTCGCCATGGAGCTAAACTATTGTATTCATATAGTGAAGCAACTGTTCCGAAAATTACTGTTATTATGCGTAAAGCTTATGGCGGTGGATATATCGCAATGTGTTCTCGCCATTTGGGAGCTGATTTTGTTTTTGCGTGGCCCACTGCTGAAATCGCAGTTATGGGTCCAGAAGGAGCCGCAAATATTATCTTCCGTAAAGAAATCACTACTGCTAAAAATCCTGACGAAATGCGTAAGCTTAAAGTATTGGAATATACCGAGAAATTCGCTAACCCTTATGTAGCAGCAGCTAACGGATATGTAGATGCTGTTATTAATCCTGAAGAAACTCGTGATTATCTAATTCACGCTATTCAGATTTCTGAAAATAAACAAGAAGTTGTTCCACAAAAGAAACACGGCATTCCGCCGTTCTAAGCTATGAATGAAGAAATAAAATTTTTGGAAATAGATGATACTAAGTATGAAACTATGTTGACAAAAAAGTTTCTGAACAGGAAAAGTTATCAAACTCCTAATCCAAAGCAATTGTTTTCGTTTATTCCCGGAACAATTGTAGAGCTATATGTAAAGCAGGGCGATATGATTAACAAAGGCGATAAGTTATTATTGCTTGAAGCTATGAAAATGAAGAATATGATAACAGCCTCTATCAGTGGCAGAATCAAGAAAATAAACGTTAACCAAGGCGAGAGAGTTCCGAAAGCTCAGCTCTTGCTCGAGTTTGAATAATCTTTTATATTAAATAAAAAAAACCGGTTATTGATTTTCAGTTTCCGGTTTTTTTTGTGATTGTTATATTATTTCATACTTGAAATAGGTGACTTGATGCAAAAGTTCAATATATTTATTTATAGTTCATTTCCCGATGTATAATAAATTGCTAAGTTCTAATCCACTATACGCTTAATCATGGGATTAGATTTGGTCATAATTAAATTTAATTAGTTTTATAGCTGAGTTAAAATACTAATACTTTATTCTGTACTTTACTATTTCTAATTGGCTGCTACTGTTTACTTCACTGCATAAGATATAATCATCTTCAAAATAGAACGGTATTGAATTTTTAGTTGCTTTGATTGGTTCTTTGGTGATAGTATTCCCATCCATATCCAAAATAACGAAGTAATCATCTCTAAGTTTATTGTTTGGATTCGTCTCGTCTTCATTAAAATAGCTGATTAAAATTCTATCTTTTGTTGTATTGCAATGCAAAGCTGTAAAGAAAGATATTTTACTTCTAATATAATCAACACTATCTCTTGGTATATCTAATGGAATATCAAAATTGATTTCTTTGAATTCTTTTCCTAAATCAATTTCTTTTGAATAAATTAACTTTCCATTTTTATCATATTTACAGAAATAATCTGTCTTACCATCAATTGTATATATATTATTATTATTGTCAAGATTAAACTCTAATATACGCCATAATGGAGCAGCATTATTAATAAAATTATCCGCCGGCTTTCCGCATATACTAACTAAGTTCAAACTATCATCAAAAAATACTAATGCTTTTCTGTCATTCGACAGCTTTTCCATTTTTTTATCTTCCCCCATTTTCATATATACTTGCATAATAAATCTATTATCGCCAGTCAAATATAAAAAATAATTCAAGTATTTCTCTTGCGATATATCATTAACAACTGATATATTCTTACTCGTTATAAAAGTGTCTTTTACTATATCATATTCATGTAGTATTTTGATAAAATTTGTCTTAGTAAATCCGTTATTTGTAAAGCAAAGGATACTATCTTTTATTTTCCATGATAATTGTGGAGTTGATTTATATCCTTTCAGTAAAGGATTTGCTGTCTGCTTAATATTCCGAAATATTTTTCCTATAGAATCACTTATAAAAAAATTAGCTAATGCTTTTTCGCGAATAATATACTGATTTCTTGATTTTACAAATAATACTTCTCTTAAATGGTTTGTAAAATGTTTTAATCCGTTTTCAGTAACTTGGAATCGGCTAATTTCATCTAAGTTACTGTTTTTATTTTTAGTAACAACAGAATACAATTTATATAAAGAGTCAATTTGGTTTACATTTAAATCAGGACTTCCAAGTTTTCCCTTCATTAATAGCTGACCTTTTCCGTTTAAAATAATTACTGCCGGCATATTTGTTATATCAAAATGCTCTTTATAAATATCGCTTACATCTCCGATTACTTTACACTGCCATTCATTTTGTTTTTTCAATTCTTCAGCATCTGCTTGCTCTAAGCCGGAAACAAAAGAAACAAATTCAATTTTTTTGTTAAGTGAATAATTATAGAAAGCATTTAGATTTAATAAACATATAGAACAGTCTTGGGTACCAAAGAAAGTATAAATTCTAATCGTATAATCATGTTTTGAAATCACTTTGTATGATTTTGAATCTTCGCTTGAATAGGCATATTGAATAAATAGAAATATAATAACAAACATAATTTTTATAATCTTCATATTCTGGCTCCTTTATTAATAGTAGCGAGCTTCCCCGCCGTGAAATGATAAATTATGGTTTAAATACCCTTACTTGAAAATTTCCGTTTGCATCTGTAGTAATACCTTCAAGATATACTCTCAAATTACTTAAAAATGGGAAATCTGGGCAATTGCCTATATCCATAGCTTCATAAGCTTTGAATGTATAATTTCTTAGACAGCACAGACAATTGAGAAATTATCTGTGTATTTATAATTTCTATATAAAAATATCAATTGATATTAATTGCTACTTATTCCAAATTATCATTATTGTCTTTGCTATTTCAGTATTATCAAGATATTTGCCACGTTTAATATCTATCTCGTCAGCATAAATATGGAAATGTTCACTTCCGGCTCCTTTAGCAAATAGTGGCACTAACGAATTAGTATGATTTGTCGTATTCCATTGAATATTCGGTAGCTTACCTTTTTCGGATTTAGTTAATTGCTCCCAATTTTCTGATTTACCCGTAAATGGTTTAGTGATGTAGCCGGTTTCGTGGTCTGCGGTAATAATTAGTAAAGTCTCGTCCCAATTGGAATTAGTCTCTACCCAGTCAATCACCGCATTAACAGTATTATTAAAGCGAATCTCTTCGGCAATCATTCTGCCGGTTTGATTAGAATGTGCAGCCCAGTCAATAGCACCGCCCTCTATCATTAGGAAAAATCCGTTTTTATTATTGTCTAATACATTAATTGCTCCGAGAGCCATAGTGCTAAGCTCGGGTACATTAGTATTCCCGTATGCAATCAATGAATCAGGGTCTTCGCTATTTATAGCCGTACCTTTAAAATAATCGACATCTTGCAGTCCGCGTTCCTGCTGTAATGTTTTATATACTTGAGCAGTTCCTAAAACTCTTTTTGGGGTATTGCCTTTGGTCAGTTTCTCAAATTCTTTTTTTGTTTCAATAAAAGTCCAAGCGTCCGGAGCTCCGTCGTTGTCAATATCTTTTACGGTTTTCTTAGAGTCGGAATAATTATAAGTCATATCACCGCAAGTCAAAAACTGCCAAGTTAGGGAGTCCCCTACATATTTAAAAGTTTTAGCATTATCTCTTTTCTTCCCGTTTTCGTCGTAGTAGGGATGCCCACAACCCATGATTACGTCAATTTTAGAGTCCAATATCATACTTTTTGCAATTTCGGAATAATTGTCTCTATTTTTATTATGAGTAACAAATGTAGCAGGTGTAGCATGGCACCATTGTACAGAAGTAACTACTCCGGCTGACTTGTTTTTTGCTTTGGCAAATTCAGTCAAATTTAGCAATTCTTTCTTTTTATCAATGCTAAATCCTACAGAACCATTATAAGTTTTATATCCGGTAGCAATTGCCGTTCCTGCAGCAGAAGAGCAAGTAATGTCGTTTTTGACATAATTAAAATCGCTCCAAGCTTTATCGGTATTATATGCTGCAACCGGATACCAAACAGAATCCCCAATATCTGCCATACCCGGGTATGTACTTACGAAATATTTAATAGGGAATTTTTCATATTTTTGAGAATTGAACTCGCCATATTGATATAAATCAGTTGCTTGAATATGATTATACCCACAGCCGTCGCTAATCATAATTATTATATTTTTAGGAATTTTACCTTGAGAATATGAACTATTTGACGAAATTATAAAAGCTAAAAGCACTAGTAATATATATTTTTTCATTGTTAATTATCCTTATTAATTTATAAATCGCCCGTTACGGGACGTAAAACAATTTCTTCAATGCAGACAGAAGTTGTTAAAGACTGAATAACTATATCGCCCATTATCTGACCAATCTCGCTTGGCTTCATCATTAGTTCACCAAATTTTTCTACTTGTCTCGGGTCCCAGATTTCAGTTGATGTAGCTCCGGGATAAACATTTATCACCTTAATATTCGATTTTTTAACTTCCTCTCGCAATGAATTACTCAATGCCATTAGCCCTGCTTTCGTAGCGGAATATAATCCGGAACCGGCGAACGCTTTTTGAGCAACAACAGATATTATATTTATAATATTACCGCTTTTAGTATCTAACATATCGGGAAGTACAGATTTAATACATCTATATGAACCTTTCAAATTTACTTCTAACATATTATCAAATTCTTCTATACTGCTTTTAGCTATCGAATTAAAAGCAATTACTCCGGCATTGTTCATTAACACATCTACTTTACCAAATTTTTCTTTAATCATTGAATAGGTATGGCTAACTTCGTCATTAGATTTTAAATCGCATTTAGTAATTATTATGTTATTCTTATTATTAAGATATTGATTGGCTTTATCAATTGAGCTTTGATTGCTTGAAGATAATATCAAATTACAATTTGTGCCTGTCAGATATTTTGCAGTTTCAAAGCCGATACCGCGAGTGCCACCTGTAATCCAGATTACTTTACCGGAAAGGTTTTTCATATTTATCCTTCCTTTGTTAATAATTTAATTCAATTTAATATATTCACTTGACGTATTTTTTTTATCTATCTTGTAATATATCAATAACTATTTCAATTATCAATTCAATTACCAAACGTTATAAACTGATTATACAAAAAAGGGGTTCTTCACTATTATGAGTAGGCAAGCAAATAAAGAAATCTTTCTTACAACAGCGTTAGCTGTTGAACATCGGTAATAAACATTGTTTAGTCTCCACACTCTTTCTTATCTTTTGTTGTTAAAACAAGAGAGTGTTGTTGGTGTATCTCATTATGTTACCGATGTTTAACTCCTAACGGAGTTAAAATTAAAATCAAAGATGTTTATCCAATAAGATATCAAAAATCAATATTTGATATATAAGGATTTTCTTTATACTAATAACAATTATTTGCTAACCCACTTAAAATAGCGAAGACAAAAAAAAGGAGGCATTAAGCCTCCGATTTAAATATTTATTTATGTAAGTCTATTTATATCTGTCAAGTATCGGCTTAATATCTTTCAATACCATGTTAATATCTTGAAGACCGTTTATCATGTTAGTCATACTCTTTTCGTTATAATGCTTAACTAAGGGGCAAGTCTGATTATCATATACTACTAATCGGTTACGAATCACCTCTTCATTATCGTCGCCACGCTGATATAAAGTAGCACCGTCAAAATCACATAGACCTTCAACTTTCGGTGGTTTAAACTCAAGATGATAGGAAGCTCCGCATTCAGGACATACCCTACGGGCAGCTAATCGCTTAACTAATATATCTTGAGGGACTTTCAGCACTAAAACCATATCCAGTCGCATATTCAACTTAGCAAGAATATCCTCTAAGGCATAAGCCTGTGGTATAGTTCTTGGAAATCCGTCAAGAATATAACCGTTGGCTTCTATGGGCTTGCTCATCTCTTCGGCGACTATATTAATCATAATTTCGTCGGGAACCAATTGACCACTTTCCCAATACTCTGCGGCTTTTACTCCAAGCTCAGACCCTAAAACCAGACTTTTACGTAATAATTCGCCGGTTGATAGTTGAATCAAGTTATACTCGTCACAAATCATCTTTGCCTGTGTACCCTTACCGGCACCCGGAGGTCCTAAAAAAACTATATTCATAGCAATATCCTAGAAATTATAAGTAAATATGCTTTTGGCATACCTTTCTGAAGTCAATATCGAATTAGTTGCTGATTTATTTTATTTGAACTCTATATTTTTTACAATTATTTTGATTTTTATTCTGAATATATTTCTTAACATGCTTTATTATATATATTTAGTGCGTTAATAATTTTTTTGATGATTTATTTATTTCAGCAATTTTAATTAATTTCCGAACATAATCAATATTCTGTTCTCGCTTTTAATAGCCAATAATATTTAAACTTTCACTATAAGTAGCCTGTTGAAATTTAAAAGTCCAAAAATTGTGTCATTAGTAACGTAGTATAGTATCCTTAACTTAACGATATTTAGATTTTTTGTTTCGCTCACTATAGAGTCTGTGTAAAATCCTTTCATTAAACCATTTTTCGACTAATAGCATTATTTAATGTCTTCCCCAAAAAAAAAGCTGCGTAATAAGTCGAAGTAATTCATTTATAAGAAATCCAAGAGGCTGTCTAAAATTAATAATATTGCCAAACCATCATTCTGATGTAATGAAAAATCCAGAACTATTAACATTTAGCTTTGTCCGGATTCTTCACTGCACTGCTTATGACATAGTTCCAACTATTAATTTCAGTGAAAGTAAATAAGGATACATAATAATAATTATATTTCAAACTTTTTAAAAGACTTTAGAGTGTGCCTATTTATGCTACTATATATTTAATATTTTGCTATTGTAAACAATATTACGTAATTTTGTGTGTCTTTAGACATGACTATTTAAAAGTTTAGAGATAGCTAATGTTTTTGAAAGAGAAAAATAAATGAGTTTGACAGAAGCACCCATAGATATGATATTAAAAATAATTGCCATTGAGTCCGGAGAGCAAACTAAACGGAAACTAAGTTCTATGGGAATACAATTAGATAATAAATTGATAAAATTAAATAATACTCGCTGGGGACCGGTACTAATAAAGAATCCTGAAAACGGTATTTACCGTTTAGCATTAGGTAGAAAATTAGCTGAAAAAATCAGAGTAGCTTATGCCGATTAAGAATATTGCATTAGTAGGGCAGCCCAATTCCGGCAAAACAACAATATTTAATGTACTTGCTGATATAAAAACAAATTCTACAGGCTCTACTGTCGATATAGCTACTACTGAAATTGATGTCTTGGGTTCTCATTGCAGATTGATTGATCTGCCCGGTGCTTACTCTCTTAATGCAGTCGAACCTGCCGAAGAAATTACTCTTGAATATTTAATTAAAAACGATATTGATATAATTGTTAATGTAATAGATGCTACTCTGCTCACTCGCGGATTAGAACTTAGTGTAGAGTTACTCGAATATGGGAAGCCCTTAATAATAGCATTAAATATGATGGACTTAGCTGAAAGGCACGGCATTAGAGTTCATTTTAATAAATTATCCGAATTGCTCGGAGTGCCCGTTGTTCCAATGACAGCTCTGTACGGAAAAGGTGCACGTGAATTAATACTAAAAATATACGATTGTTTTGGTAATCAATCATTTCCGACACAAGAAATTCACTATACCCATCATATAGAAGAGCATATAGCTATATTATCCAAGCATATAATTCCAAATGAATATTCCATTAGAGGGAGTTCAAGGTTCTATGCAATTAAAGCAATTGAAGACCCGCGAATTTTACCCCAAAAATTATTAAGCGAAATCGAAAAGTATAAACATATTGCAGATAAAGACTTATTTGAGCATCACAAAAAGGATAATTTTGAAACAATAGCTCTTGAGCGTCATCATATCGCTATGCACTTATCAGAACAAGCATTTAAATTCGACAAAAAGAACAACAGATACTTGGGTGATAAATTAGACACATTATTGATGCACCCGATTCTGGGTTATGGATTTCTACTAATATTTTTTGCATTATATTTCTTTTCAATATTTTTTATCGGCAGCCAGCTCAGCTCAATAATGGAAGTTCCACTTACATATCTGAACGAACTACTTAATCCGGTTAAAAATTACAATGAATTTCTATGGCATACTCTCAATGGTGCATTTCTGGGCGTAAGCGGTATATTGGGAATTGTGTTACCATATTTCCTGCCATTAGTATTTCTGACTTCATTTTTTGAAGAGACAGGATATTTATCTCGAATTGCATTTTTGATAGATGGGCTCTTTCATAAAATCGGACTGCACGGTAAGTCAGTTGCTCCTTTTGTTCTCGGATTCGGTTGCTCTATTCCGGCACTGTATGCCACTCGCATGATAGAAAACCCTAGAGACCGCAAGGTAACAGCGATTCTGATACCATTTATCCCCTGTAGTGCAAGAATAGCCGTAATATTCGCACTTACTTCAGGATTCACCGGCTCTAATGGTCCGATTTGGTCAATAATTGTATTTGCTTGGATATTATTAGTGATAGCTATTTCAGGTAAAGTACTTTCGAAAATATACTCTAAACCAATGGGATTAGTTCTTGAAATTCAAAAATTACAATTACCAAATTTAAAAATGACATTTAGAAGAACATGGTTTAAAATCAAGGACTTTATCAAGGAAGCTTTTATATTTTTATTATTGGGTAGTATTATTTTAGGATGGATTGAATATTTTCATTTAGCAGTATATTTGGACTACATACTTAAGCCGTTAATAAACGGATTGCTTGAATTACCTGAGAAATTATCTTCTACTTTAGTATTCGGTTTTTTCCGAAAAGAGTTAATTATCGTAATGATGAATCAAGCACTCGGAATTCCTGCTTTCGCAACTTTACCGATGTCTATGCCACAAATTGTTGTTTTTATTATCTTTGTATCTCTTTATTTTCCTTGCTTTACTACTTTTGTAGTAATCATTAAAGAATTTGGGAAAAAGATGGCTATATATTCTGCTATTTTCAGTGTGATAGTGGCTATATTATCTGCATATTTCTTTACATTATTATTCAAGCTGATATTATAAAAATCGAATAATAAGAAATAAATGATATAACCAACTATAAAAAGTCCCATATCAGTTTGATACAGGACTTTATTTAATTTATTCAAAAATGGATATGTTCCAATGCTTTATTTATCCCTATTCACTTTTCTATCTTTCATTTTCTCAACAAAAGCTTGGAATTTGGTTTTTTGCTCAGGAGTCAAAATATCTTGTATTTGAGAAATCCTCGAATCCATTATTTTCTTAACATCATCTTTTTTCTCATTTTTATCGTTCTTGTCTTTTATTGCTGCTTCTCTAAGCTCTTTTAATTCCTTTATAGTTTTATTATTAATGTCTTTTAGTTTTGTTATTTGGTCTGCTGTTAAGTCTAAGCTCTTTGTAAGCCGTTCAGTTTGCTTTTCGAATCTTTCATTAGCGTTTTCGATTCTGTCTTTACCTCTTTGCTCTTGAGAATATGCACCGAATGTACACACCATCAGTACTAAA
Organism: uncultured bacterium; assembly: GCA_942493235.1. Classification (GTDB taxonomy): domain Bacteria; phylum Bacteroidota; class Ignavibacteria; order Kapaibacteriales; family UBA2268; genus ENR-C587. Next base: position 4,053,759 of record OW818676.1, read on the forward strand.
CTGATTATTCCAATAATTTTAATATTTTTCATTACTACCTTTTTTATATATTTACAAACACAATTATTTTCTGTATAAATTTGACAATTTATAAGAAAATTGGTTTAAAAACCTCTATCATTTTTTTATTAACTATCAAATCATATCCATCTTTCGAAGTTATGACTTTCCAAGTGCAAATAGCATTGAGAGAAAAAAAAAGAAAAAGGGAGTCCCAACTTACATTCTACCAATATTCAACAGCTAACGCTGTTGTAAGACCAGCCGTACAAACTCCTATTTCCTAATTCCCAATTCCTATCCCCGAACCCGAAAAAAGAACCACCCCGTCATCGCTTCGCGATGCCACCCCTCCAATGGATGGGAATTTGAAGAAAGAGCCTCTAAACTGCTTTATTACCGATGTTCAACAGCTAACGTTGTTGGAAGAAAAGAACCTATTTCTCCCAAACTTCCAATTTCTTAATTCCTACTTTCAACTTTATAACTTTATATCTTGTCAAACTTTCATTTTACCAATATTCAACAGCTAATGCTGTTGGAAGAAAAGAATCCATTCAACCAATGCTTTTTCAATTTCCTAATTTCCACTTCCTATTTCTACTTTCAACTTTATAACTTATTTACTAATCGGTGTTTCCAAAGTGATAGTAACTATACGGCAATAAAATCTTCCCTCCGGCAGATTATTATCATAAAGCAAAACTCCCTCGCCTATCCCGTTAGCAATAGCATCTGGTCGTTTGATAAGGGTTTTTACTTCATTAGCACGCTTTTGAGATAGATTTTTGTTATATTCTTCTTCTCCGGTTCCATCGGTATAGCCATTAATTTGAATTGAAGAGTTCGGCTTGATTCGCTCACTGACTATGTCCATAATCTTTTTATTTTCGCCTTTTATATCAGACTTATCAAATTCAAATAATATTAAGCTAAAATTATCAATTTCTTTATCACCAAGATTATTTTTCCTCTTTTCGCTGATTTTAATCTGTTCAACATTTAATGCTTTAATTTTGGAGTTGAATTTTCCGTTCTTCAAGTCTTCTGTTTTAATTAAATATTCGAGCGGAGCTTCTGATTTGGGTATTGAAATTCTATCGTTACAAATATCCCAATCTATATTTTCTGCAATGCTTTTTCCATTAAACTCTTTTATTATCTTATTATCTTGCATTATTGAAATATTCCAAGCTTTTAAGCCTGCTTCCGAATTAATTTCCGGTATAAATCTTAACTTTTTCGGGTATGATACTCTTACTGTATCATTTGCTTTAACCGGTTTTAAAATATTATAATTATCAGTGCTAAGCTCAACTCTTCTGTTTTCAGCCATCTTTTCAACATCGATTAGCGGTTTAGAAGGGACAGACGGAAGATTACGACTAATCACATTGAGTCTTTTGTCTTCAATATTCCAAATTTTAACAAAATATTCTTTGACTGAATTAGCTCTTGCTAATGATAATGTTTTATCTGATTTCTCTGTTTCGTCATCGTTACAGCCGGTAATAGTTAGTTTTGCATTGGGGTATTCTATAAGCCTTGCTCCGACAATATTTAAGATTTGATAATAAGTCTGCAATGTATTTAGTTCATAAGTTTGTTTCTCGTTAAATTTCTTTGTTTGGCTTGAATTAATCTTAGTATATCTATCTGCCAATTGAGACGAATTTTCTTCAAAGAAAATATAATTAAGCAAAGGCTGCAATTTATTTTGTACGAATTCTTCAATTTTTATTTTACTCTTTAAATCAATCTCCTTATCATCATTACCAATGGCAATAGCAGTAACATCGGCTTCTAATTTATAATCTTTTGCTAAAAATAAAGTATCTGTTCGTTTTTCGCTGTCTATTGTTAATCGTATATTATCTTTTTCTTTAACATTCGTTGTAATTATCGGTTTTCCAATTACTACTTGATTTTTACTGATATTCGGATTTACAATTGAAATAGTATCTATCTGGATATCCTTTTGATATTTGTCAATTATTGGTTCAGCAGGAGCAGGAGAGTACTTTAGTGCTAAACCAAAACGAAGAGAGCCGGCTTTCCATTTAGTAACCAAGTCATCATCAATAATGTTGGACAGTCCAATAAAATAAAACGCTTCCGGTTCTAAAAGCAAAACTCGGTTTTCATTTAGTGGGAGTTCATAAGATATACCCACAAACGGGGACATCAAAAATGAACTTGTATTTTTCAATTCGCCAGACAATTGATTTCTAATTTTTGATTCGGTATCAACTCCGTATTCATCTATAAAAGTACCATTACCGATAATTTTCTCGTATTGAGAATACTCTTTTTTCATCAGTATGGAGAAATCTATTCCCGCATTAATAAATATATTTTCTGCCGGCATATACTTAATCATTGGTTCTATTGAGAATGCTTTAAGGGTTGCTTCTATGCTATGCTCAAAACTTCCGGCACTGGCTACCCCGTTAACTATTACAGTAGTTGGCTCATTCTTGATAAGTTTTGCTGATATATCACTTAATCCTACTCTTACTCCTCCGTAGAATAATTTAGAGAATGGGTATTCAAACAGTGCTCCAAAGCTCATGCCGTTACCGTCGCCCGATTCGAATCCAGGTGAACAGTTAGGGCAGTCAGGTAATTTTTTAAAATCGGCAGAATGATAATTCAAAAGAAAATTCCCGTATATACCGAATTTTAGCCTTAGTGAATCTTCCTGAGAATATAAGCTTAATGATACGAAAAACAGAAAAAGAAGTAGCAATTTTGTCTTCATTTCATACCTCAATGTATAAATTCTATTGTTAAATTATTTCGCGTTCAATAATTATCGAGTTTAATACAGTATTATATCTTTACTTTTTGAAACAAAATCTTTGTCATCAACCTGTGGCTTTAGCCGCGGGGACATCAAGAATTGTTATGTCATATTTCAAAAAAAGAATTGATATTATTTAGAAATTATTTCAACATATTTAAATATTAAGTTTTTTTAGATAGTGGAATAATTTAAAAATACAATTTAAATAATTTATTCGCATTTTCAAAATATATTTAAATATTTATTGTATTTACTTTAATACAAATATATTTTGAAGTACAAAAATAATTTTGAAGTACAAAAATAATAATAATTATTAAACTGAATTATAATATATTCTTTATTCTAAAAACTAATAGCCACGATAGTATTTGTCTTTATGGAATGTAAATGGGCAGAATATTTCACCTTCAACTGCTTCGTATAATTCATTTCCATCTTTATCAATAAAGTTTATATACGATGTAGATTCGGAATCAACAAATTGTACTTTTGCTTTTCCATTTTTGAATGGAAGTGCATTTGTCCACTTGAATTGAGATACTAATTTATTATTAATATTGACATACCCCCATAATAGCCCGGGAACTTCGGTTTCATCAACAGTTTCACCAATTATTGCAACAGGGGCTATACCTTCGGTAAATGAAATTACATCTTCGTATATAGGGGGAATTACTAATTCACCGGATTTATCAATAAAACCCCATAAGCAAGGTGGGTCTGAATCTATTCCATCGAGTTCGTCTTCATATTTTGCAAAACCAACCGCTGCATACCCTTCTGAAAATGGCATACAGTCATCAAATATTGGTTCAATAATAATATCACCCTTTTTGTTGATATATCCCCATTTTGGTATACTGCCTGAGTCGGGCATAATTAATACATTTGCTAATCCGGAACTAAATCTATACGCCGCTAAATACTTAGGAGCAATTACATAATTTCCGCTTTTGTCTATGTACCCCCATTTATTTATCGGAATACCATACGAATCTGTATCGTTAGTTACTACAGATACAGCAGCTAATCCTTCTGAAAAGTGAGAGGCAGATTCAAATTGAGCCGGAATTATCATATTTGCTCTTTTATTTAAATAACCCCATTTCAATAAGGGATTTCCTTCAGTATCAGTTTCTTTTACATAAGTAAGAGTTGGTGCCAATTGTTCCTTAAAACCTACAGATAGTACATAATTAGGTCTGACTGCATTTTTACCGTTAATATCTACATAACCCCATATATAATTCCAGTAATTATCTTCATCGGTTGACTTACCAATTGGTAGAAATCCTTCTGAAAATATTCCGTCTAACATATTTGGATATGCTCGGAAGTCTTCTTCAATAGGACATAGTGCTGTAGCCTGCATAATCTTTTTTATTAATTTTCCATTTACATCCCATAGAAATAAGTCTCCATCGTAATTCAAAGTAATACCGATACTGTCGGCATAGTCAAATGCAATATCATATTCAGGTTTTACTAAGGTATCGCCAAACATATTTTTAAATCCGTACTTTTCAATATTTTGACCTTCATCAAAAACAGAAAATATAATAATCTCGTCTTGAGAATATATTTTCAAGCTACCTATTATTATATTTACTATTATTAGAAAAGGAAATATAAATATATTTTTCATTCTTTTTTTCTGTAATATTTAACCAAAATACATTTCAATTCAAGCAATTTTTGAACCAAAATAGTTATTCAAATTAGCAAATATATTCATATATTAAAAGTATTTTTATTTGTAGTTCGATACATTTGACTTAATTAGCAGATTATTTTTGTTCACGATTGTGGTAGCTGAGATAGAATTCTATGAAAATCAAATTTAAATAAGAAACTAATTTGACTATATTGATCATAGTTATATAGGGCTTAGTTTCAATATTGATTATCAGTAAAGCAGTTCCGGCAATAAATAGAATGGATATTATTATTTTATTCAATATTTCATATTTATAAACATCAGTTATTTGTTTTATCTTATATAATGCTAAAATACTAATGCAAAGGGCGACATAAGCTTCGATAATATGTAATATTACACTTTTGTTTTCAACAGCAAAAAGTAAATATGCCAGAGTAGCTACTAATATAATTTCAATTATATTTGCTATGATTTTTATTTTATTTGCTGCTATCATAACTCTTTCTAATGTTTCTTTATCTACAATACAAATTTAATAAATTCTTTTCACTTTTTATCTGTATATTTTACTAAATATGAGTTATGGGTATAAACGCAAACAGCCCGTCAAAGAATGACGGGCTGAATGATTATAGATAGCTTGGCAGTGACCTACTCTCCCACACGGGACCCCGAGCAGTACCATCGGCTCAGTAGGGCTTAACTTCTCTGTTCGGAATGGGAAGAGGTGTACCCCCTACGAAATAACCACCAAGCAAAAGCTTTAATTGTAGTTAATAGGGACGGAATGAAAACAAGATTTAAAGATATAATATGATGATGAGTATTACAATAGATTTACCGGGCTATGAAGAAGGTGCCGTGACAAATTATAATGTCTATGAAAGCCTAAAAAATTAATAAGTAAGCCCTCGAATTATTAGTACTTCTCCGCTATACATCACTGTTGTACACGTGAAGCCTATCAACCACGTAGTCTTCATGGATTCTTACCTCCATATAGGAGTGGGATATCTAATCTTGGAGTAGGTTTCGTGCTTGAGATGCTTTCAGCACTTATCCTTTCCGGACGTGGCTACTCTGCAATGCTACTGGCGTAACAACAGATTCACCGTAGGTCCGGGCAATACGGTCATCTCGTACTAGTATCGGGGCTCCTCAAATATCCTGCGCCCACACCGGATAGGGACCGAACTGTCTCACGACGTTCTGAACCCAGCTCACGTACCGCTTTAATTGGCGAACAGCCAAACCCTTGGGACCTTCTCCAGCCCCAGGATGCGATGAGCCGACATCGAGGTGCCAAACCTTGCCGTCGATGTGAACTCTTGGGCAAGATCAGCCTGTTATCCCCAGCGTACCTTTTATCCTTTGAGCGACGACCCTTCCACTCAGAGTCGCCGGATCACTAAGACCTGCTTTCGCATCTGCTCGACTTGTTTGTCTCACAGTTAAGCTACCTTATGCCTTTGCACTCTACGCACGATTACCAACCGTGCTGAGGTAACCTTTGTAAGCCTCCGTTACCATTTGGGAGGCGACCGCCCCAGTCAAACTCCCCATCTACCACTGTCCCCGAGGATCCACTCCTCCGGGTTAGTAATCAATTGCAACAAGAGTGGTATTTCACCGTTGGCTCCACAGAGCCCGCAAGCCCCGCTTCAAAGCCTCCCACTTATCCTACGCATGCTACAACCAATTACAATAGTAAACTAGAGTAAAGGTGCATGGGGTCTTTCCGTCCCGGTGCGGGTATCCGGCGTCTTCACCGGAACCACAAGTTCACCGAGCTCGCGGTTGAGACAGTGCCCAGATCGTTACACCATTCGTGCAGGTCGGAACTTACCCGACAAGGAATTTCGCTACCTTAGGACCGTTATAGTTACGGCCGCCGTTTACCGGGGCTTCAATTCAAAGCTTCGCTTGCGCTGACCTCTCCTCTTAACCTTCCGGCACCGGGCAGGTGTCACTCTCTATACATCCTCTTTACGAGTTAGCAGGGAGATGTGTTTTTGTTAAACAGTCGCCTGGGCCATTTCTCTGCGGCTGGATTGCTCCAGCACCCCTTCTCCCGAAGTTACGGGGTTATTTTGCCGAGTTCCTTAACCGCGACTCACTCGAGCGCCTTAGTATACTCAACCTATCTACCTGTGTCGGTTTGCGGTACGGTCACCTCAGATATACGCACAGCTTTTCTCGGCAGTGTACTTTTCTGTACGGTGATAGCCATTAACACCGTACAAATACGTTCCTGCGTCCCTGTGTTTAAATCTTTTGGTGGTTCTGGAATATTTTTATTTGCCAGATTCCCATCGGTCTACGCCGTTTGGCCTCGCCTTAGGGGCCGACTAACCCTGAGTTGACGAACAGAGCTCAAGGAAACCTTAGATTTTCGGCGACGAAGATTCTCACTTCGTTTATCGTTACTTATGCCAACATGTGCTCTTCTATAAACTCCAGCATACCTCACAGTACACCTTCGATGTCGATAGAATGCTCCCCTACCACTTGAATAAATTCAAGTCCTTAGCTTCGGTGGACCGCTTAGTCCCGGGTATTGTCGGCGCTGTGTCGCTCGACCAGTGAGCTATTACGCACTCTTTAAACGGATGGCTGCTTCTAAGCCAACATCCTGGCTGTCTGTGCAACACAACCTCCTTTCTCTGTTAGCGGTTACTTGGGGACCTTAGCTGAAGGTCTGGGTTCTTTCCCTCTCGGCGCAGAAGCTTATCCCTCTACGCCTCACTCCCATACATCATGTGTCCGGAATTTGTAGTTTATCTGGGGTCGGTACCGTTGTGACAGCCCTAGCCCAATCAGCGCCCTACCTCCGGCACATTAATATGAGGCTGTTCCTAAAAACATTTCGGGGAGTACGAGCTATCACCGAGTTTGATTGGCCTTTCACCCCTATCCACAACTCATCCAAATGGTTTTCAACCCATACTGGTTCGGACCTCCACGTAGTGTTACCTACGCTTCATCCTGGTCATGGATAGATCACACGGTTTCGCGTCTGCCGCTGCATACTGCACGCCCTATTCAGACTCGCTTTCGCTACGGGTGCGGATCTTAAATCCTTACCCTTGCATGCAACGAGCAACTCGTTGGCTCATTAAGCAAAGGCACGCGGTCACTCTTTCGAGCTCCCACCGTTTGTAGGCATATGGTTTCAGATTCTTTTCACTCCCTTCTGAAGGGTTCTTTTCACCTTTCCCTCACGGTACTGGTTCACTATCGGTCACTAAGGAGTATTTAGCCTTACCCGGTGGTCCGGGCAGATTCCCGCAGAATTCCTCTTGCTCCGCGGTACTCAGGATACACTCCACTCATTAAACAATTTCGCTTACGGGACTATCACCCTCTATGGTTGAACTTTCCAGATCATTGTACTATCGTTCCATGATGATTATGAGTGTCCTACAACCCCGAAGTGCATGCACCTCGGTTTGGGCTCTTCCCATTTCGCTCGCCGCTACTTAGGGAATCTCTTTCGATTTCTTTTCCTTCGGGTACTGAGATGTTTCACTTCCCCGAGTTCGCCTTGCTTTCGCAATCCCTAGTCTTCTACTAGGGGGGTTACCCCATTCGGATATTTCCGGATCAAAGCATGCTTCCTGCTCCCCGAAACGTTTCGTTGGTAGCCACGTCCTTCTTCGCCTCTTAGTGCCAAGGCATCCACCATATGCCCTTAATATCTTACCAAAAATATTTTAGGTTTTCATATACTAATTTGCCACGTCTTTCTTCATGGCTCGGTAAATCTTTATAATTTACGCATCATATTATTTTGTGATCTTGTTTTCCGTCTGATTTTTCTCAATCAGACCATACCTATTGTCAATGTACTTGATTTATGCCTTATCAGCTTTTCATAATCTACTATTATATATTTCTATTTATAGTCCATTACTGCCGATTTTTTATAAATCCCTGTATCTTACGATACTATTTCAAATTTTTATCATTTAGACTTTAATCTATTGAAGATTATCTATTTGATATTATTAATTAATTACTTACTTACCATAATTTATACTTTTCATATATTTCATAGTCAGCAATATTAATTCTCTAATAATTTCAAACTTTTAATTTCTTGTCTCTTTTAATTTCAAATTTTATTTAAAATTTAAATTTTCAAATTAGTTTTCCTGTGGATCCAAGGAGGATCGAACTCCTAACCTCCGGCTTGCAAAGCCGGCGCTCTCCCAGTTGAGCTATGGACCCTATTATAGTTTCCGTGCAGCCTACCGGTGGGCCTGAGTTGACTTGAACAACCGACCTCACGCTTATCAGGCGTGCGCTCTAACCAAGCTGAGCTACAGGCCCATTCTTTCGAATGTCAAAACGCATTCTCTAAAAATAGGGAACATTAAGAATTAGGATACAATTTTCTTGAGCTTGTCATCATTATTATTACATTTACACTGTAACTTATCAACTCTCCTTTGTATCTCTAGAAAGGAGGTGATCCAGCCGCACCTTCCGGTACGGCTACCTTGTTACGACTTAGCCCCAGTCACTAAGTTCGCCTTCGACGGTATCTCTACCGGCTTCGGGCGCCCCCAGCTTCCATGGCTTGACGGGCGGTGTGTACAAGACCCGGGAACGTATTCACCGTGGCATTCTGATCCACGATTACTAGCGATTCCAACTTCATGCAGTCGAGTTGCAGACTACAATCCGAACTGAGATCGGCTTTGGGGATTTCCTCCACCTCGCGGCTTCGCCCATTGTACCGATCATTGTATCACGTGTGTAGCCCTGGACATAAGGTGCATTTATGATGACTTGACGTCATCCCCGCCTTCCTCTCTACTTGCGTAGGCAGTCTCTTTAGAGTGCCCAGCTTAACCTGATGGCAACTAAAGATAGGGGTTGCGCTCGTTGCGGGACTTAACCCAACATCTCACGACACGAGCTGACGACAGCCATGCAGCACCTCTACAGGTTACTGACTCAACAGTTCCGTTGACTTTCATCTCTGTACTTCCTGCAGTTCAAGCCCAGGTAAGGTTCTTCGCGTTGCATCGAATTAAACCACATGATCCACCGCTTGTGCGGGCCCCCGTCAATTCCTTTGAGTTTCAACCTTGCGATCGTACTCCCCAGGTGGTATGCTTAACGGGTTTCCTTCGGCACTGAGAGTAACCTCCCAACACCAAGCATACATCGTTTAGGGTGTGGACTACCAGGGTATCTAATCCTGTTCGCTACCCACACTTTCGTGCCTAAGCGTCAGTTACGAGCCAGATGACCGCCTTCGCCACTGGTATTCCTCCTGATATCTACGCATTTCACCGCTACACCAGGAATTCTATCATCCTCTCTCGTACTCAAGATAGACCGTATCAAAGGCATTTTTTCGGTTGAGCCGAAATATTTAACCTCTGACGCATCTACCCGCCTGCGCACCCTTTACACCCAGTAATTCCGGACAACGTTTGCACCCTACGTATTACCGCGGCTGCTGGCACGTAGTTAGCCGGTGCTTCCTCCAGTGGTACAATCCCGGATCCCAAAAGGACCCATTTTTCCCACTCGACAGAGGTTTACAGGGCAAAGCCCCTTCATCCCTCACGCGGCGTCGCTGGTTCAGGCTTGCGCCCATTGACCAATATTCCTCACTGCTGCCTCCCGTAGGAGTCTGGACCGTGTCTCAGTTCCAGTGTGGCTGATCGTCCTCTCAGACCAGCTACTGATCGTCGCCTTGGTGGTCCATTACACCACCAACAGCTAATCAGACGCGGGCTCATCCATATCCGCCGAAGCTTTGACGATTTCTCGCCTCATCAGATATTAGCACCGATTTCTCGATGTTGTGTCTGTGATATGGGCAGATTACCCACGCGTTACTCACCCGTGCGCCAGTGTATTGCTACCCTTGACTTGCATGTGTTAGGCACGCCGCCAACGTTCGTCCTGAGCCAGGATCAAACTCTCCGTTGTATATATTCTTATTTTTATTTCAAATTAATACAGAGTTGACCCAATGACTTTTTTTATCTCTAAAATTACTCTCGAAAATTGACAGGTTTGTCGTTGTATCTTTATTTTCTTATATGCTCCCTGTTTTCAAAGAACTATCCCAGTTCCGATTTCGCTACTTAAGCGAACTTCCTATTCTATTCAATTCTTTCAATCAATTCAAGCTTTTGTATTTTCAGTTTGCTTCTTTTAATTTCTTGAAATTAATTTCTTAAACCTATCTTCTTTTTGCTTGCCCTTGCCGTTAAACAAGGAATTCAAATCTAATACTTTTTTTTGTTCTGTGCAAGAACTTTTTTTTATTTTTTGAAGTTTTTTTAAATTTCTTTATCTTTTCTTCATATCTTATTTTTGCTCTTGCTCCGCTCCGTAGCGGGTTACAAACTTAATTCTTTTTTTCAACTTGTGCAAGTGTTTTTTTTGATTCTTTGAAGTTTTTTTAAATCTCTTTAAATTCTCTCCCGTCCTCGCTTACTCTTGCCCCACTTCGTAGCGGGTTACAAACTTAATCATTTTTTCAATTCCCTGCAAGTCTTTTTTTTAGGTTTTTAAAAAAAAGATTTTTTTCTTTTTTCCCCTATCCGCTTGTTTGCTATCTTCGCAGGTTTCAATCTCTCTTCTTCTCTTAACGTTTCCGCTCTCAAAAGAGAATTCAAACTTAATCCTTTTTTTTCGTTTTTCCAAATCTTTTTTTTCTTTCCTCTCCCTTTTTTTTCTGACGGGAGATATTATTCAAAATCTTTAATTGGTATTACATTGAATAACAAGCATATATAATCTAATACCAAGAAAATAATATTTACAATTTATTTTTGTTAAATTTTGTTTCTCTCCTTAACAAATAATCAACAGTGAGCAATACTATAAGCAGTAGTCTAAAATCATTTCCTATTTAAACTCAAATTCTATTTATACTATTAAATGTATTTCTTTTCGTCCACTTGGCTATATCAGCTGCCGATGTTGAATATATTATTTCAAATTGAATGTGATTAAACCTCTACAAAGCTTAATATTATCTTTTACTACTATCCGGAATATGCAAATTTCTATATTCTTATTATTCTATTAGGTAACCCAATACAGTAGAAGCCTTACAAAAACTTATGATTGAAGCGTTTTTCAACTAATAACAATTACTTAAAGTCTTTGATGAGACTGTCTAAAATTTGACATTCTGAACGAAGTGAAGAATCAAGATAAAGCTAAATGTTGATAATTCTGGATTCTTCGTTACACTCAGAATGGCGATTTAGAAATATTATTTTTTTAGACAACCTCATGATAGATATTATGTTTGATTTTCTAATCTTTCATGTATTGCAATGTTAATATTATTAAAGGGGCTTTTAGTTCAATACTTTACTAAATATAAAAAAGCCCTTCTTAATCAAAAAAAGGGCTAATTTAAAAATCAAATATTAATTACGATTTCTGTGGTATTCTCATATTGTAGAATGACCGATAAACGAACACTAATGCTGTAAGCAAGAAGAACCCGCCTATATACGGTGCTATGCTCAAAAATGATGGTTCAATCGCAATTTCCATAGCAAGCAAGCCAAATAAAGTTGTGAATTTAATTATCGGGTTTAATGATACCGATGAAGTATCTTTAAACGGGTCGCCGACCGTATCGCCGATTACGGTTGCATCGTGTAGCGGAGTCCCCTTCTCTTTAAGCTCTACTTCTACTATTTTCTTAGCATTATCCCAGCAACCGCCGGCATTAGCCATAAATATTGCTTGATACAATCCGAATACTGCTATTGAAATCAAATAACTGATAAAGAAAGCCGCCGGCATTGGATTTGCTCTATCCGAAGCGGAGAAAAATGCGAATGCTAAAGCAAAAGAGAATATCGCAATAAATATATTAAACATTCCCTTTTGTGCATATTGAGTACAAATTTTCACAACTTCTTTGGAATTCTCTGTTGAAGCTTTTTTATCGTGATTTGCCGATATATCAATATGCTCTTTAATAAACTCAACTGCTTTATATGCACCGGTAGTTACAGCCTGCATTGATGCACCGCTAAACCAGAAGATAACTGCTCCGCCGGACATAAAGCCTAAAATCGTATATGGATTTAATAGATTTAAAAATGTCTCGGGTGCTACCCCAAAAGCATCTTTCAAAACTAATATCAACGAGAATATCATAGTAGTGGCTCCGACTACTGCCGTACCAATTAAAACAGGCTTAGATGTAGCTTTAAATGTATTCCCTGCTCCATCATTTGCCTCTAAGTAATATTTTGCTTTTTCAAAATTAGGTTTAAATCCGAATTCTTTTTCAATTACATTATCAACATCATCAACTTCTTCAATTAATGATAATTCGTATATTGATTGAGCATTATCAGTTACCGGACCATAGCTGTCAACAGCAATAGTTACCGGTCCCATACCCAAAAATCCGAACGCAACTAATCCAAAAGCAAATATTGTCTCATAGCTCATGAAATTACTCAGCCCGTAAGTAGAGGCTATATACGCCATAAACATTAATACTACAAATACCATTCCTATCCAGAATGCACTAAAATTACCTGCGGCAAGACCGGACAATATTGTCAATGATGGTCCGCCCTCTCGTGAAGCAATTACTACTTCTTTAGTGTGGCGGGCTTTAGTGCTGGTAAATATTTTAGTAAATTCCGGAATCAATGCTGCTCCAAGTGTTCCGCAACTGATTATTATTGAAAGTACTATCCATACATTTGAAGCTTCTCCGCTTGAAACCGTGATACCTCCCAATTGCCAATAACTGATAGCAAAAGTAACAGCTATAGATAGTATTGATGTAATCCAAATTAATGATGTAAGTGGAACTTCAAAGTCAAGATCATCGGCATTACTATACCTTATCTTGCTGATAAACCCGTTAATCCAGAAAGCACAAAGTGAAGTGATAATCATAGCGATTCTCATAACAAAAATCCAGGTGATTAATTCAGCTTGAAATTGCGGAAATACTCCTAATGCTATAAAGCTGATTAATGCAACCCCTGTAACGCCGTAAGTTTCAAATCCATCAGCTGTCGGACCTACACTGTCTCCGGCATTATCGCCGGTACAGTCTGCTATCACGCCGGGATTACTCGGGTCGTCTTCTTTTAATTTGAAAACGATTTTCATTAAATCCGCACCGATGTCTGCAATTTTTGTAAATATACCGCCGGCAATTCTTAATGCCGATGCACCGAGAGATTCACCGATTGCAAAACCGATGAAGCAATATCCGGCATAAGCCCTATCAATAAACAATAGAATAATTAGCATCATTATTAATTCAACACAAATCAATAATACACCAATACTCATTCCTGCTTGTAATGGAATATTTAATAATTTAAGTGGTTTTTTCTCTAGAGATGCAAATGCCATTCTACTATTGGCGAGGGTGTTAACTCTAATACCAAACCATGCTACACCATAAGAACCAAGAATTCCGACTACCGACCAGCCCAATATTATTGCAACTTCGCCAATGCCCATGTGCCTCAAAAATCCAAAGTAAAATGCTATACATGCACCTATCAGCACTTCAAGTAAGATAATGAACTTGCCCTGCTGCAATAAATATGTTTTAGCTGTTTGAAAAATCAATTCCGATACTTCAAGCATAGACTTATATGCTTTCATTTTCTTTAGATGCAAATATTCATAGACACCGAATCCCATACCGAGCACACATATTATCAAACCTATCTTTAATAATAGACTCTGCTCTGGTAATAAATCGGGAATTCTTAGCTGAGATTCATCAGCAAGCAAATTAACACCCGAAAACAGCATTATAGGCAGTGTTAATAATAATTTTTTTAATAGTCCCTTAAATCGTTCATTCATATCAGCCCCAAAATATATTTATAAATACTTTTGAATTCTTATATCATTTAATCCTTATATCATTGACTTATTGAAATCGTACAATTAATTTCTCTATAGTAATCTGTGCTATATCCGTGTATTGGTAGTTTTCAATAATTTTCATCTTAATTGATATTGCTTGCTGTATTCACTTTCTATCAAAATCTCAATAAAATCACAATATATTTTTATATCACATATTTATATGATAATTATCATTTATTACGCTTATATATGACACCTGCAATCCGAATATCTTTAGTACAGGAGCAGTAAAAATCACACTACATATACAGATATATTTGCCAAGTAATTCATTAGTAAATCCTATAAATTCAGATAGAAGCACTCTAACTTCTATTCCGGCTTTATTAAGATAAATCTGAAGAAATTTCATTATAAGACTTTCTCGTTTTTTTATTCCCTTAAATTTAATCAATATTAGCAAAAAATAAAAGCTATTTTTTATATTTATTTACTTTTTAAAAATTTTTTTGATGTGAAACTCTAGTAAAGTGCTATATTTTAATTTATTATCCATTCAACCCAATGCTTTACCTACTGTGTTAAAGCCATAAGATTAGCATTTTACTATAATTAGAATTTAGCCTCTGCACTATTCTCAGCATAGTGTGGTTGTTGGCTGGGTACTGGGGATCAGGAGATGGAATTTGGGAATATGCTCGACTCTTTGCTAAACTATTAGTAATTGGGCTTGGGGTTCAGTACCGGGGACTGGGGGAATTATATACTTCTTACACTAATCACTAACTACTAATCAGAGATTAAGTGTTAGAAGATAGAAATTTTGAATTAGAAGCTAAAATGATTTTACAATTTTAAAAATGCTTTTAACTTCTCATATTTCTTATCGCCAATACCCTTAATATTTTTTATATCGCTAATACTTTTAAACCGACTGCCGGTTCGGTACTCAATTATCTTTATTGCGGTAGCCGCTCCTACCCCGGGTAATTTCATTAATTCTGTTTTTGAGGCATTATTAAGGCTGATTTTCGTATCAGGGCTGAGTTCTTTTTTCTTAGTCGCACCGAATAAACTCTCATTTTCAATTATCGTATCTGCTTTACTAAGCTCGGTATCACTTTGCCCGTTAACATCAGAGCCTATATAAGATGTTCTCGATACATCGGCAAGGCTGTCTATAATTGCATAGAATTCCACACTACTATATGTAGGCTCTGCTTTCTCATGATAGACCTGCCTTGCCGGATAAGCCAATATTACACCTGATAACAATATAATTACGGCTGTCAATTCCGGCTTTGATACTCCAAGTATGCTCTGAATTTTAGTAGTTAGTTTTTCGAGATTCATACATATTTCCGATTATTTCATTAATTTATATATTACTTATGTACTTGAAAATCTTTGCTATTCATTATTTGCAATTTCTATTTCACGATAATTTTAAGATTACGATAGTTTTAAGATTTAATTGGGAATTATTCAAAATCTTAGTGCCTACTTATAGAATATAAAAATAAAAAACACATTAAAAAGCAAGTTCAGCATCAAGGGTTTTATTTTTTAAGAAAATAAATCAATATAAATCAAATTAATTTTCAATATTTTTAACTTTTTTTCAGACGTAAATATAAATTGTTATTGTAAAAAATATATGAATAATTTTAAGAATATTGCGTAATTTTGACTTTTATTATTTATAATTTTAGAATTGATTATGTCAGAGCAAGTAAAAATAATGTTTAGCGAAATTGCAGAAAAGTATGACTTAATGAACGATATACTTTCTTTCGGAATTCATAGATTATGGCGGCGTAAATTAGTTAAATTATTAGAATTAAATTCTCAATCTTATGTTTTGGACTTGGCTTCCGGCACCGGTGATTTGGCATTTGCTTTAAAAGCCCAAGCCGGAAAAGTCATCGGTACTGATTTCTGCGAAGATATGCTGGTAATAGCACGGCAAAAAGCCAAAACTAAAAATATTGATATAGAATTTTCTCAAGCCGATGCTACTAATATACCCTTTGAAGATAATATATTTACAAACGCTACTATTTCCTTCGGCATAAGAAATGTTGACAATGTCAGCAAATGCCTTAGCGAAATGGCTCGCTGTATTAAGCCCGGCGGGAAAATCGCAGTCCTCGAATTTGGTCAAGCTCTTGGGTTATTATCCCCTTTTTATAATTTTTATAGTGCTTATATAATGCCGATTCTTGGTAAATTATTTGCAGGCTCTAAATCAGCTTATACATATTTACCGAAAACAGCCGCTAAATTCCCATGCAGAGAGGAATTTATCAAAATCATGGATGAAACAAACAGCTTTAGTAATTGCAAATATTATACACTTAATTCCGGTATAGCCTATATTTATATTGGCGAGAAAAAGTAATTTTTAAACCATTTTATACGAGTAAAAAATTGAGCAATTTAAAATATTGGCTCTTAGCCACCAGACCCAAAACTCTGCCAGCAAGCATCGTTCCAGTATTAATTGGTGCTTCGCTTGCATTCTACCAATCAGGAATAAATTATCTTACCTTTATTATTACTATGCTCTGTGCAGTGCTTATTCAAATTATTACAAATTATATTAACGAGATATACGATTTTAAAAAAGGTGCTGACAACAAAGATAGAATCGGTCCACAGCGCATGATTGCTTCAGGAATTATTTCTCCTAAACAAATGACGATTGCAGTGATTAGCCTTATACTGATTACATTCGGTCTTGGCTTAATATTAGTTTATTACTCCGACATTAATATACTATACCTCGGGCTGCTTTCATTACTATTTGCTTGGTTCTATACAGGCGGTCCTTTCCCGTTGGCATATAAAGGGCTCGGCGATATATTCGTTTTTATTTTTTTCGGTTTAGTCGCCGTCTGCGGTACTTATTATATTCAGTGCCGAACTGTCAGCTTAGAAGTATTTATCGCAAGTCTGGCTCCGGGCTTTCTATCTATGAATATTCTCGGTATTAATAATTTCCGAGATATAGATACCGACAAAGCTGTAGGCAAAAAGACATTATCTGTGCGTATTGGCAGAAAATATTCAATTGTTTTATATTCAGTTCTAATGGCACTCTCTTATATGGTGCCGGCTGTGTTATGGGTAATGTCTTCTAACTTTTATATGCTCTTGCCATTAATGACTATTCCTACTGCCAGAGAATTAGTCAAAGATATGAAAATTAAAACTGGTGCGGAACTAAACTCTACTCTTGCCGGAACCGGCAGATTGATATTATTGCATGGTATATTAACTTCCGTCGGATTTGTTATCAGTCATTTTGTTAAGTTATAAAGTTGAAAGTTATAAAGTTATAAAGTAAGAAAATAGGAATTAGGAAGTTTTACGTCTCCGCACTACGCTCTGCGTAGTAAGGCTGGTCTTCCAACATCGTTAGATGTTGAATATTGGTAGTAAAACAGTTTAGAGGCTAATCTTCAAATTCCCCTCCGATGGAGGGGTGGCATCGCGAAGCGATGACGGGGTGGGTCTTTTATCGGGGTTCGGGGTGTGGGGTTTGGGATTCGGGGATAGAAAATAGAAATTAGGAAGTTGTTCTTTCTTCCAACATCGTTAGATGTTGAATATTGGTAGAAGAAATTTGGGACACCATTTCGCCTCCGCATTATGCTCTGCGTAGTAAGGCTGGTCTTACAACATCGTTAGATGTTGAATATTGGTAGAAAAACAGTTTAAAGGCTAATCTTCAATTCCCCTCCAAAAGGAGGGGTGGCATCGCGAAGCGATGACGGGGTGGGTCTTTTATCGGGGTTCGGGGTTCGGGGTGTGGGATTCGGGGATAGAAAATAGGAATTAGGAAGTTGTTCTTACTTCCAACAGCGTTAGATGTTGAATATTAGTAGTAAACAGTTTAGAGGCTAATCTTCAATTCCCCTCCAAAAGGAGGGGTGGCATCGCGAAGCGATGACGGGGTGGGTCTTTTATCGGGGTTCGGGGTGTGGGATTCGGGGATAGAAAATAGGAATTAGGAAGTTGTTCTTTCTTCCAACATCGTTAGATGTTGAATATTGGTAGAAGAAATTTGGGACACCATTTCGCCTCCGCACTATGCTCTGCGTAGTGCGGCTGGAGGGTGAAAATCTTTCAACCCCACCCAAACCCTCCCCAAGGGGAGGGCTTGAAGATCATGTATGGATTTTTCTTCCAACATTGGTAGAATGAAAGTTTATATTTCTACACTCCTTTTCCAATTCCCTTTTTTTAGGGAGTTCTAGAATTTATAAAGAATAACTGTTAAGATATAAGAAAAAAAATATATGCAGAAAAAAGAATTTTGGGCATTACAAATAATATTTTCGATTAGCATTACCGCAGTAATGGGATTGACAACAGTATCTCCGGCATTCCCCAAAATTGCAGCTGCTCTTAGCATTAGTAAAGAGCATATCGGACTAATACTATCAATATTTGCTCTGCCGGGTATAATTCTGACACCGATTTTCGGCGTATTAGCCGATAGATTCGGCAGAAAAAAGGTATTGGTTCCTTCACTGTTTCTTTTTTCGATAGCCGGACTGATGTGTGCAACTGCTCGAAGCTTTGAATTATTATTAATTCTCAGATTTCTTGAAGGGATTGGAGCAGCTTCGCTCGGTGCTTTAAATGTTACTCTAATCGGAGATATATTCACCGGCAATAAACGCATTGCCGTTATGGGTTATAACGCATCAGTACTTAGCATCGGTACAGCAATCTTTCCACTAATCGGCGGAGCATTAGCAAATATTCAATGGTACTATCCTTTCTTTTTGCCTTCATTTGCTTTGCTTGTCGGGTTAGTTACTTTATTTCTTTTAGATAACCCCGAACCGAAAAGAAACACAAGTCTAAAAAATTACTTCACTTCTATCGGCTCAATTTTAAGAGAAAAAAGAGTGATAAGCATTTTATTAATTTCATTAGGCTCTTATGTAATATTATTTGGTTCATTCCTTACGTATATACCTTTTTTCGTGATAAAATTGATGCCGAGCACCGAACCATTAATAATCGGAGTAGTCCTTTCAAGCATGAGCATTACTACTGCTATCGTTACTCTATTTATGAAGTCCATAACTAAAAAAATAAAATTAGTAAACTTATTGAAAATTGCCTTCATTCTATATGCCATAGCTTTACTGATTATTCCATTTGTAAACAGCTTTATATTGCTCTTTATCCCGACAATAATTTACGGTATAGCTCAGGGATTTTTCCTGCCCGCCTCTCTGACTCTCCTTGCGGAATGGACTGTTGACAGCAATAGAGCCGGACTTATGTCTTTAAATCGAATGATTTCACAAGTCGGGCAGACTATCGGTCCCCTTTTGATGGGATTTATGTTCGCTCTTGCCGGAATATATTCCGTATTTATTATCGGAGCTTTAATAAGCATATTATTATTCCTGCTCACTTTTTTTAGTTTGAGAGAGACCGCTAATACCGAATGAGGATTTATTTAGTTTTTTTTTACTAGTAATCGATGAAGTAGCTATCATACATAAAATTAGTATCAGTTTGAATTATTTGCAAAATTAATGAATTTAAGATTTGCAACTACTTTAATTTAATCTTCAACAACTAATTAATTAGTTGAGAATTCTTGACTGCGTTCAATAAGACAGTAAGGGAGTCATTTCTTCCGCAATTTCAACGAAACAGGAAAAACACCTTAATATAAAAAATACAGTTATTAATTTTTCGACAGTTCACCAAAAGCCAACCGAAAAAAAATATTTTATTAAGCAAGATATTTTCCTTAATTTTGTCTTTTATTTGATTTTTGAATAATATATATATGGAGAATAGTAAAAATGGCAGTATTCCGTCCTTTTAAAGCTTATAGACCTAAACCTGAATTAGCAGGTAAAATTGCGTCTAAACCCTATGATGTGCTTAATTCAGAAGAAGCTCGCCTAGAAGTAGTCGGTCATCCGCTTTCTTTCTTGCACATTGGCAAACCAGAAGTTGACCTTGACCCTTCTATAGATTTACATGACGACAGAGTGTATAGCAAAGGTAGAGAAAACCTAATGAAACTAATCTCTGACGGTAATTTAGTAGAAGATAAAGAGGCTCATATCTACGTTTATGCTCAGACTATGAACGGGAGAACTCAATATGGCTTAGTCGCTTGTGCTTCTGTTGATGATTATTGGAAAGATGTAATTAAAAAACATGAAAAAACACGTAAAGATAAAGAAGAAGACCGTTGCCAGCACGTTAGAGTTACTAATGCTCATACAGGTCCTATCTTTTTAACTTACAGAGATATTGACGAAATCAATAATTTAGTTACCGAAATAACTAAAAATACTCCTGACAATGACCACGTCGCTCTTGACGGTATCCGCCATCAGAGCTGGGTAATCAAAGACAAAGCTATTGCCGAAAAAATTGAGAAAAGACTCGCTTTAGTTGATAATTTCTACGTAGCCGACGGGCATCACCGTTCAGCCGCTGCTTCTATAGTTGGTAAAGAAAGACGTGAAGCTAATCCTAACCATAAAGGCGATGAAGAATATAATTTCTTTCTATCGGTATTATTCCCTGCAAGCCATCTATATATTATGGATTATAATAGATTAGCATTAGACCTGAATGGCAATACCGAAGAAGAATTCTTTAATAAGCTAACAAAATATTATACTTGCGAAAAAGTATCCGGTCAATATAAACCTTCTCAAAAAGGCGAAATCGGTCTATACATTAGCAATAACTGGTATAAACTCAATGTAAAAGCTGATTATGCCAATACTCCTGACCCTGTTGACTCTCTTGATGTTGCTATTTTACAAAAATATGTATTAGACCCTATCTTGGGTATTGAAGACCCAAGAACAAGTAAACGAGTTGACTTTGTTGGCGGTATTCGTGGGCTTGGAGAATTAGAAAAACGCGTTAATTCCGGCGAGATGAAACTTGCTTTTGCTATGTATGCCACTTCAGTAGATGAATTAATGGCGATTGCTGATGCC
Source organism: uncultured bacterium (assembly GCA_942493235.1). Taxonomy (GTDB): domain Bacteria; phylum Bacteroidota; class Ignavibacteria; order Kapaibacteriales; family UBA2268; genus ENR-C587. The sequence goes on from OW818676.1 coordinate 4,075,087, forward strand.
GGCAAGATTATGCCTCCTAAATCTACCTGGTTTGAACCAAAACTTAGAGACGGTTTATTCGTTCACTTTTTAGATTAATTTCGATTTTTGAGTATTTTCGATTTTTTGAATAAGAAAGCCTTTTTGAAAAAGAAGGCTTTTTTGATTATATAATAGCGTTGAAAAAACTAAGCTTTATTTTTAACTAATTCCATATATTTCAAATTCCTAGCCTCCGCCCACCTCTTCACACTTCAAAAGATATTAGAAGAGAAGAAAGAAAAAGGGTGTCCCAAATTCATTTTACCGATGTTCAACAGCTAACGCTGTTGGAAGAAAAATCCATACATGATCTTCAAGCCCTCCCCTTGGGGAGGGTTTGGGTGGGGTTGAAAGATTTTCACCCTCTAACCGCACTAAGCAGAGCATAGTAAGGAGACGAAATTGGGTGCCATATTCATTCTACCAATATTCAACAGCTAACGCTGTTGGAAGATAAATCCATACATGATCTTCAAGCCCTCCCCTTGGGGAGGGTTTGGGTGGGGTTGAAAGATTTTCACCCTCCAGCCGCACTACGCAGAGCATAGTGCGGAGGCGTACATATTCCTACTTTCTATTTCTTACTTTCAACTTTGTTAACTTTATTCTACCAATATTCAACAGCTAACGATGTTGGTAGAAAAATCCATACATGATCTTCAAGCCCTCCCCTTGGGGAGGGTTTGGGTGGGGTTGAAAGATTTTCACCCTCCAGCCGCACTACGCAGAGCATAGTGCGGAGGCGTACATATTCCTACTTTCTATTTCTTACTTTCAACTTTATAACTTTTAACTTTATAACTTTATAACTTCCATTCTACCAATATTCAACATCTAACGATGTTGGAAGAAAAATCCATACATGATCTTAAATCCCTCCCCTTGGGGAGGGTTTGGGTGGGGTTGAAAGATTCCCAATTCCCGGCACCTCAACATTTCTTCTTTTGATACGTCGTAGGGTGCATCTTAATTGAATAAAATTCTATTTATAAAATTGGAATATATTATGGAAAATAATTATGGAATATAGATTAGAGAGAGATAATCTCGGAGAATTGAATGTACCGACAAATGCTTATTACGGTATTCATACAGTCCGCTCAATGAATAATTTTCCTATATCGAATCTGAAAGTATCATGCAAGCTCATCTATGCTCTTGCAATGGTTAAGAGAGCCACTACGGAAGTAAATTTTGAGCTCGGATATTTGGATAACGAGACTAAAGTCGCCATACTTCAAGCCTGCGATGAAATTATTAAAGGTAAGTTTGATGAACAATTCCCTACTGATGCTCTTCAGGGCGGAGCCGGAACATCTACCAATATGAATATTAACGAAGTAATTGCTAATCGAGCTTTAGAGATACTTGGCTATTGCAAGGGTGATTATCATATTATCAACCCGATAGAGCAGATTAATCTGCACCAATCTACTAATGATGTCTATCCGTCGGCAATTAAAATTGCAGTTATTTTTGCTCTACGGGATTTAGCAAATGCTACTGCTAAATTTCAAGGTGCCTTACAGAAAAAAGAAACTGAATTTGCCGATATTTTGACTATTGGCAGAACCGAACTCCAAGATGCAGTGCCGATTACACTCGGAGCGGAATTTTCAGCTTTTGCAGAAGCAATTTCACGAGACAGATGGAGGCTCTTTAAGTCAGAGGAAAGACTTCGTATGCTCAATATTGGCGGTACTGCTATCGGGACCGGCATTACTGCACCAAGGAAATATATATTCCAAGTAATTGAAAAGCTCAGGCATATTACAGGACTTGGCATTTCTCGCTCCGATAATTTAGTTGACGGCACTGCCAATACCGATGTATTCGTAGAAGTTGCCGGTATGCTTAATGCCAACGCGATTAATATTAAGAAAATTGCTACAGACCTAAGATTTCTGCATTATCAGAAAGAAATTAATTTGCCACCTGTGCAGGCAGGCTCTTCCATTATGCCCGGCAAAATTAATCCTGTTATTATGGAGGCGGCAATTTCAACTTCTATTAAAGTAATGGCAAATGTTAATATTATCAGTACTTGCTCTTCTATGGGTTCGCTTCAAATAAACGAATTTCTACCGCTTTTAGGTCATAGCATTTTAGAATCAATTGAATTACTCACTAATATTAATAGTATCCTTGCCGAGCATATAGAAAATATAACAGCTAATCCTGAAATATGCCAAAAGTATCTAGAAGAAAATATCATTTTAATAACAGCATTTCTTCCATATATTGGATATTTAAAGGCTGAAGAAATTATTAATAAATTCAATGTATCTGAAGAAACAAATTTCCGTAAATTTTTAGATACTCACTTAGGTAGTTCCCTAACCGAGAAAGTACTGACTCCGTCTAATCTGATGTCGCTGGGATATAGAATTGACAGATAGATGCTTTGAAAGAAAAATATCAAACTGAATTCTGAAAAGCCTGCCCTAATTCTTTTCGGAATTCTTTCTATTTGCACAGCATAAATAATATCAATATTTTTGTAATTATATTTTTAAAAATTTAAGATTAAAATATGAAGAAAATTGCAATTTTCGGTGCTGTATCAGCTATTGCTCAAGAAACAGCAAAAATATTCGCTCAGAAAGGTGCTGAATTATATCTTCTGGACTTATCTTTAGGTAGATTAGAATCAGTTAAAAAAGATATAAAAGCAAGATTTAACAATACTATTCATATCAAAGAATTTAACGCAAATGATTTAGACACTCATCAGCAAATCTTTGATAGTATTGTTCAAGAAATGGGCGGATTAGACGAAGTATTAATTGCTTGGGGAACTTTACCAAATCAAAAAGAAATCGAGCATAATGTGCCTAAATTAGTTACTGAATTCACTACAAACGGTCTGAGCGTCATTTCTATGGCTTCTATCGTTGCAAACTACTTAGAACAACAGAATTACGGCACTCTGGCAGTTATTTCTTCTGTAGCCGGCGACAGGGGCAGACAAAGCAATTATGTCTATGGTGCCGCAAAGGGAACTATTACATTATTTTTGCAAGGATTAAGAAACAGACTCGGCAAAACCAATGTTAAAATTATTACAATTAAGCCCGGTATGGTGGATTCCCCGATGACTGCACACATGCCAAAGGGTATCTTATTTTCAAAGCCAAGCACAATTGGAAAAGGCATTTTTGAAGCTATGGATAGAGGTAAAGAAGTTGCCTATTTGCCGGGCTTTTGGCGTTTGATTATGCTAATCATCAGACTTATTCCTGAATCTATATTCAAAAAATTAAGTTTGTAATTCATTTTGTGATTTATCTATTTGAAATGATTTTTGACCGAAGCAAAACACCGATCAATTAGGTAAGTATATTGCAAAACTATATAATTTTCAATTCCCATCATTCAACCCGACGGTTAAACGTCTGGTTGATAAGCACTTAGAAGTTTGAAAATCTTTGAAAAATTAACAGTAAATAAATATTTTGCACTTTTGCAAAAGCCTTAAGGTATTCTTAAAGTTGATATATCAAAAAACAATTTATCTGCATAGTTTAGCCTAAAAATCACAAAGGGGATTCAATCACTGAATCCCCTTTGTATTAATCAAAGCTTATAATATCAAAGTTTATATTTAGATTTCTTCAAAACGAGCTTGGAAGAATCTTAATTGTTTTGGTTCATAAGTAAATTTCAAACCGCGAGCTTCTGTACGTTTGTTATATAAATCAATAATGCACTGAGCTGCATATTCAAAGTGTGATTGAGTATAAACTCTTCTTGGAATAGTCAAGCGAACTAATTCTAATTTCGGATGATTATTTTCGCCAGTTTTTTTATTTCTGCCGGCAGAAATAATACCGCGTTCCATAGAGCGGATACCTGATTCAATATATAAATCGGCAGCTAATTTCTGAGCAGGGAATTGCTCTTGAGGTATGTGCTCATAAATTTTTCCTGCATCTAAGAATACACCGTGACCACCAATAGGAGTAACTACAGGCACACCACCTTCAATTAACAATTTACCGAATTCAGCTACCTGACCAATTCTGTGAGCCATATAATCATCTTGCACAGCCTCTTCCATTCCGCGAGCCATAGCTTCCATATCACGTCCTGAAATGCCACCATAAGTCTGAAGACCTTCAAAAACTACTACTTGGCTTCTCATTTGGTCAGCTAAATCGTCATCATTTATACAAGCAAAACCGCCGATATTTACTATTAAGTCTTTTTTAGCACTCATAGTACAACCATCGGAGTATGCACAGAATTCTCTGTTGATTTCTTCTACTGATTTATTTGCATAGCCTTCTTCTCTTTGCTGAATGAAGTATGCATTTTCAAGATTACGAGTAGCATCTAAGATTACTTTAATACCGTTTTTATGTGCTAATGTAGATAATTCTTTCATATTAGCCATAGAAACCGGTTGCCCGCCAGCCATATTTACCGGAGCACCAACAGTGATATAAGCAACATTTTCAGCACCTTTTTCTTCAATTAATTTCGCAAATTTGCTAATGTCTATATTACCTTTAAACGGATGAGTTGATTGAGCTTTATGACCTTCGTCAATAATTACGTCAACAAATGTAGCACCGGCTAATTCCTGATGTTCACGTGTAGTAGTAAAATACATATTGCCGGCACAGTATTGTCCCTGTTTAATTAATGCTTGTGATAATAAATGCTCTGCACCACGGCCTTGATGTGCAGGAATTAAATGTTTATAGCCATAATATTTTTTCATATTTGCTTCTAAATGATAGTAGTTTTTACTACCTGCATAAGCTTCATCACCAAGCATCATACCTGCCCATTGATAATCACTCATCGCATTTGTACCGCTGTCTGTCAGTAAGTCAATATATACATCTTCCGAATGAAGCAAGAATGTATTATATCCGGCTTCTTTCATCTTTTCTTTGCGGTATTCTTGAGTAGTTATTTTTAATGGTTCTACCATTTTGATCTTATAGGGTTCAACCCAAGGTGTTTTAGTTGCCATGAGAATAATCTCCTTAAATTAGCTGTTGTTTGTGATTTTATTCAAATCGTTATAATTCTTAAAGTATAATTTTTATAGTTATAAATGCTTATATAACTTTATAAAAAACCATATTACCGCATATTAACAATTTTTGTCATTTTACGGCTTACAAAATTAGCAAACTTTTTCGATATTTCAAATACTTATACTTCATTTTTTTTCTTTTTGAAAAAATAATAGTATCTTTCCGATATTCTTATATCATTTTTTACATAAAATAAGACCAATACACTTCTTTCCCCTCAAGTGCTTCAAGCATGTGGTTGACGATGTGTATTTCCCACTCTGAAGTAGTTGTATAAATATTCGGATTATTTTGTATTTCTGATATGCAAGCTGACACTTAACCGTCAGGGTGATGATTTGAGTTCTTTTTCCCTTCCCCACGCTGAAGCGTGGGGTTGATTACTCTCCTATATTCCCAATTTCCCATCCCCGAAACCCCGAACCCCAGCCACCTTTTGCTTTGTAATTAAAAAGCCTACTTCCCTTTAGAGGAAATAGGCTTTTATTGGATTTGTAAACGGATTTTACTCCGATTATTATCTTATCAATGATCAACTTATCAATTTTTTACTAATCAATTATTTGCTAACAACTAATTGACGAGTAATTGTCTGACCGTTCATTGTGATTGATATAAAGTAAATACCACTGCTTAAATCAGTTGCATCTATTTTTACATCTTGCTTACCGCTTAATAAACCGTCGAATATGTTCATTACTGTTCTACCACTTGCGTCGATTACATTTACTATTGTATTGCTTGTTGCATTTGTGTTTAATGTAATTGATGCTGTTCCGTTTACAGGATTTGGTGATACTTCACTTACTTGTAAACCGGCTATTTCGTTTACATTCATTGAACCTGAAGCTGTAACGCTGATTGTTGCAGGCAATGATGTTACATCACCACAATCGTTGCTTATTACTACAGTATATATGAATGTGCCAGCATTTGCTTCGGTTGATGAGTAAGTTTCTTGTCTCGCTCCGGAGATTTCTACTCCATTGCGGTACCATTGGTAATCTAATACTAACGAAGATACTGCATCTACTGTTAATGTAAATTGTGCACCTTCGGTTATTGCTGCTGATTGTGGTTGTGTTATTATTTCTGCTTTTTTATTAACTGTTAAAGCTACTGCGTGTGAATTTTCTACTACGTTCATTGGTAATAAAGTTACTGTAGCATAGTATGAACCTACATTTTGTTCATTTGCATCAACTTGTAGGGTATTGCTTGTTTCAGTTAATAATATTTTGTTATTTGAATTATCAATGAAATACCATTCGTATTTGATTGTCGTATTTTCTACATTACTTGTTGCCTCTACCCTAAATGTTGCAGTGTTACCTTCGCATTCAGTTTGACCAACTGGCTGTGTAGTTATCATAAAGTTAACTTGTTTTACAGACGCATCATCAGAGCGTACCGGAGCACCGCATTTGCCGATTACTACTACGCTATAATCATTGCGAATGTCTGAAGTCTCTACATCTTTGATTGTCAATACTGATGTTCTTGTTCCGCTGAATTTAGTTCCGTCTATTAACGGTTCTGTTCCGCGATACCATTGGTATTCTGCCATATAGTCTTGTGGAGCTCCTGTAGCGTGAGCTTTAACTTCTAATGAAGTTTGTCCGCCAATATTTGCATATACACTTGCAGGTTGAGTTACGATTCTTGTGTTACTCATTACATATACTAATGCTGATTTGGTATATAAATAGCCATCGCCTTCACCATCAGATACATTAACGCAACCGTCTAATTGGATTTTACATCTGTAAACACCACTATGGTCAAAGTCTGCACTATTGATTACAAATACAGGTTTGTCTGCTGTTGCATTGTCTGTTACTAATATGTCTTGACCATCTTTTTGCCATTGGAATATTTGGTTAGCACCTTCGGCTTTAACCGATAGCATTACTTGCTCTTCACGGCAAACTACTTGTCCAGCAGGGTGATTTAACACTTTTACATAAGGATAAACTGTAACGTTTATTTCGTTAGATACTGTTTCTAATATATTACATACGTCAGAACCGGTTACTCTTAATCTGTAAGTTCCGCTTTCTTCTACTTTTGCGTTTAATAACTCAAGAATTGGAGTATTTGCAGTCGGATATACGTTTACATCGATGTCTGACCATTCGTTTCCGTTTTTAATTTGCCAGAAATATCCGGTAATTAAACCATCTATACTTTCAACGTCAGCTGTTAATACTACGTCATTTTCTACGCAATAATTAACTCTAGCTTCTTCGTTTACAGTACCGTTAGCATTGATTACTACATTGCTTACAGGTTCTACTACTGTGATGCTTGAAGCAGTTGAGTAAATACTTGCAGCTCCGCAATGTCCTGGACCTCTTACAAGCATTCTGTATTGTCCGGCACCCATTAGAGGATTATTTAGCTGTACGCGTAAAGTTTCGCCTATCATACCGGATAGTAAAGTCCAAGCATGTGTAGTTGTGTTATATTTTTCCCAACCGTAGCTATCAATTGTTCCGATAGCTTGGGCAGAAATATCAATATAACCTTTATCTGTACATAATAATTGAGATTCTACAGGGTTAGTTACTATGCTCATTTCGCCTTCTACTCTAATAGTTTTAGCTGTAGAAGTCAATGTATTTAAGAAACTATTTACTACCGCTTGATAAATGTTACCAAGTCTGTTTTCGTTTACTATTAATAAATTGTATGTATTCTCGGTTGCATCAGGAATTACAACTCCATTTTCCATCCAAGTGTATGTATATGAAGGAGTATAGTTAGTTCTAACTATGCCATCGTTAAAGCCTGTTACTTGTGCTTGAACTTGTAATAGTTCTTCAGTTGGCGGATTAGTTATGCAATAGAAATTACTTGTATTTACTAAATCTTGAGTGAATGCTATTGTAGGCATCACCTCGTCAGCACCCATTTGAGCTTGACCTGCAGCAGTTCTACGTGTAATACCATCCATATCGGTAGTTACCATTGCAATAGGTTCGCACAATAAGTCTTCATCAAGAGCTGAAGCACCGTCTAAGTGCAAGTCAGTTGCTGATTTGAAAGTTATTGCTTTAGATATTGATTGAGCATCTTGAGTAGTTGCTGTTTGCAAATCGCCTAAAGTAATATTATCAGCAGACCCAATATAGCCTAAATACGAAGCTGTGCCGTTAGCATAATAAACATTTGAATTTATATTTGTGAACTGTGCACTTGTTCCACTTGTGTATATCGCATAGTTTTTAGCTGTTGAACTTGAATTAGACATAGTCAAATTATTAATAAATATGTTATTTCTGATATCAAGTCCTGTAACAGTTGTTGAATTAATCACTACACAACCCGATGGAGCAGTAACCGAAGAGGAAGTTCCAGAAGCCATACTTCTATCACCAGTTAAATTGACATCATTATGATATAGTTTAAAGTTAGTACCGGATGAGAAATAAAATCCTGTTGAAGCAAATGTTGAACCACTGGTACCATTACCAACTACGCTGTAAATAATATTATTAGCAAATGTAAGATTAGCATTTGCCGAAGTACTTATTCCGAAAGCAGCTACTCTATTTGTACTTCCGTTTACTAAATCATGAACTTTATTATATCCAAAAGTTGAATTAAATACGTCAGTACCAATATAAATAGCATCAAAGCTTGTACCTTGATTAATATTAAATACTTCATTATTATTAACTTTAGTACTATCATTATATGTTAAATATAAACCGTAAAAGCCAATTGAATTAGCTAATGTAGCCGAACCAATAACATTTTTATCTATGTTCAAATTTAAAAGTTTAGTTCCAGTTGCTAATCCAGTAGCGAATATTCCATAATAAGCGTTGGATATATTATTATTTAATATTTGAATATTATTGCCTGATGGATTTTGCACATAAATACCACTTACATTAGAATTTGTTTTGATTGAACCAACAATATTTAAATTTCTAATTACAACAGTATTTGAAGCAGAATAATTTGCATCACCATAAACAAAAATATTAAAACCTGCACTCGCATTACTATTTAATATTGTTAGGCTATTACTAGTCCCTGTCATATCAATACGACCATCTATATTAACTCTATCTGCACCTACAAGTGTAATCACACCATCAGATCCAGCTATAGCAGGACCCGTAATAGTTCTTGCTGCACCAGTAGGGTAAATATTCAATGAGTAATTCCCAGTACCTACTTCAGTCCATTCAAAGATGTCAACCGGTGCAGTTTCTGTTAAATCACTTGCAATAGCAAAATTAATATTTGCACTAGCTCCTAAAGCATTTAAATCATTTGTAGCTGCAAGTAAACTAGGATAATGTGCTCCCGGTATTGATCCAATAACATAAGTGCCTGCCATCGGAGCTTTAAGCTCGTGATTACCCCAAGTATTGCCACTTGTTAAGGTAACTTCAGGAGATATGATAGTACCACGTTTATAAGAAATTGCATCAAGTTTACAATCTACAAATCTACCTGCTACTGCAGTAGGAGAAATATCATAAGTTACTGCAAAATAATTATTACCGGCAGCTAATGTTAAATCCGGTTGTCCGGTAGTGCGAGTAATAGTTAATTGACCAGTTGAAGTAATAGTAGCTGAACCAAATAAAGTATTTGTTAAAGGATTAAATGTTGCAGTTGCACCTAAATACCATACTTTGGCTGTTGTAATGTCTGCTATATTTGTAACACCTTCAGGAGTTATTTTCACGTTGTTCAATGATAATGGATTAGATGAAGATAATGTCTTAATATTAAATGCATTTACTATTGAGTTATTAGATCCTATAACTGCAGGATCATTGCCTGTGCCTAAAGTATCAACACCGTCGTAAGCCATATAAGCTTCTTCATCAGTTGGGAATGTAACATCATCCAAGTGAATATTATTATAATAATCAGATGAACCAACAAATAAAATATAATTATTCGCTGTATTGAAATTAGCAGGAATATTATAAGTATATTGATACCATCCAATAGCCGGTTCAGGAATTAATCCTTGATTATATCTTACATTGATTGAATCAGCCGTAGGATATCCGACAGGTAATAAGCGAGTTGCACCTGTTAAATTTGGTTGAGTATTCATATATACCATAAACCTCGAACCAGAAGCTGATGTACTTGATTCGTGTCTATATAGCCACAAAGAAAAATTCGTTGGCTCACTAGAACCGTTTAATGGAAAAACCGGAGTTACTAATGCTGACGAGTTGTTTGATGATATTATATTTGAATTATAATGTGCCATTGAAGGAGCTGAATGTGGAGCATTTGAAGGATTTAATCCTGAAGTAACAAATGTCCATTTATTATCGGTATCAGTTCCATAAAGTACAATGCTTGTCCAGTCATTATATGGCATTGTTTGTACTCCACCACTAAACGAACCATCAAATTTCTTATGGTCTATTTGAGAAAAACCTGACGGTGATTGAGAAGTAGTAAGATTATTTAGTGTAGGTGCATCACTTGTATATACTCCTGCAAGTTGTGCATCAATTATTGCATCTAATCCGGCAGATGATGATATATCAAAAACTAACCAGAAATAATTAGTTCCCTGGGATAATTCAATAGCAGTTGCAGGAGTAAAAGTCATTACCCCATTTGGAGCTGCAATTGTACCGCCTACTTGTGTAGTCATTGCGAAACTTCCCGATGTACCGGTCGAATATACTTTTGCATTAGTAATCGGATTAATCACACCTGAGTAACTTGTCCCGTTTGTATTAAATACAATAGAACTCAAGCTCTTTGGTGCTAATGAACCATTCATGATTACACCAGCTTGTAATATTTTCTCATTAACACTTCCGGCAAATAATTTATTTTTACTAACCTGGCTTGTTTGAGTTGAGGAAAAAGCCATTGCTTGAGGTGTTGTTAAATTTATCCAGTAATCTTCGCACTCGCCATAAGTTAAACCTACATAGCAAGGAGTAGATGCGGCTGTAGTCGAAGTCATTACTCTTAATAATGTATTCTGCCCTATAACAGCCGTGGGGGGAATCGTAATTGTTCTTGTAAAAACAGGATTTGCTGTCGCTGTAGCTGTTAATATATACAACGAATCAACTAATTCCGTAACGGGATTAATTTCACCGTCTCTATTCAAATCAATATAAGTCTTTAAATAATTAGTTGAAAATGATGTAGTAGCAGTTACTAATGTTACTTGAAATTGAGTAGGGACTCCTACTTCTGCAATTATCGGAACAATAGTTGATTTAAAATCATTATATGTTTGTGTAGCAGTTGCATTACTCATTGAAGGATTTTCTGCCTGCGATACATTATTGACATTATTTATCGAAAATCTTGCAATATCAGTGTATCCTGTTGATGTATATGAAGGAATACAGTACGACAATATTCCCTTTCCACTTAAATTAACAACAGTATTTACTAATGGATTTGATACTCCTCCACCGCTGACGGTTATTGTGCCTGTAAGGTCAGTTGCTGTTGCCGGTGAAAGAAATCTTGCATATATTGTAGTTGCTGCCAAGGTGCTTGCTGTATAAGGCACACTAATTGTGTTCGGAGAACTAGCCCAGGTAACACCGTCTAACGATATTTGAAAACCTGTAGGAGGAGTCAATGTTATATTTCCAGCAGCTGGAGTTAAATTCCCGCCACTTATTGAAAATGTTTTTGCCGCTGAAATTAAACCGGGATTTGCAAATCCTAAATCTAATGATGACGGATTTAATAAATAGTAGGCAAATGTAAGAGCTGATATGTTTAATATTACATTGGGTCTATTATATGATCTGCCTGAAGCTGTTGTAGTAAACTGGTCATAAGCAGTAACATCATCTTGGTATTTATATAAGCATAAATAATTCGGAGTTGTCGATGTGTATCTTACGGTGTTAGTCCCATTACCACCGTCATTACTATTGTACCAAGAGGTTTCTAAAAGTAAATGTGATGCCCCGTCCCATAAAAACGGTGTATCAAAGGTTATATTAATCCAGCCGGTTACAGTTGGCGTTAGCGAGCCGGAATAGACTGTAGTTAAGCCTGTAGTTTCAAATGAAGTATTTGGGAAACCTGTTGTACTTGTATTCTTTGCTTTTATAGTAAAGTTCTGCAATTCAATAGATCCTACAGCTGTAAAATACAAAGAAATACTATTCACCAAGCCGATACTTGCTCCACCGGCATTAAGCTCTGTTGGCGTAAATAACATTTGAGTTTTATTTGCACCGTAAGTCCCATAAAAGGGATAAGTGCTTGTTGTAGATGTTCCTGTTCCAAGGGTTACATCTACTGCACTGGCATTCGTTACGCCCAGTATTAATAGAGCGATTAGAATACTAAATAGACCATATAGTCTTTTCATGTAAATCTCCAAATTGTTTAATAAAATATTATTTTAATATATCTATATATAATTGTTGCTTTCTCTCGATTAACAAATCATTTTATAGTAAACTTCATAGAATACAAATTCTTACAAGAATGCGTCTCTCCATTTGCATCTCTTTTTTTTAACAATACACTAAATACTTTTAATACTTTAAGGAACTTTATGATGGCTTTATTTGAGGTTAGAATATTTCTTTTTGGCATAATAATACTATCTATACTATAATATAGATAATTATAATCATTTTTAACAGGTGCATTATTCAATATACTGCCATAACTGCTAAAATATGACTTATTGCCAATTAACAATAATATTTCTCTCATAGAATCCCTTTATTTTTAAATTGAATTGAATAAAACTTCCGCGTTTTTAAGCTTTAACAATTCACTTTATTCTTTAATATCATAGGCTTAAGCAAATCCTTTAATATTATTTATTTTCCCTTTATTAGTCAATTTCATATATTACTTACTATTTTTTATCATAGTTTGTCCTATACGTAATCCAAATTTAAAAATATCTCCCTGCTAAAACAAGATAATTATTCATTATTAGCTTGATTTAATCTTAACATTCCGCTATAATTAATTATTCTGTCTAATAATATACTCCTATTTCCCACTCTGAAGTAGTTGTATAAATATTCGGATTATTTTGTATTTCTGATATGCAACCTGACGGTTAACCGTCAGGTTGATGAGTACTCTTTTGATTTTTCAATATTTTATATATTTCAATATTCCGGTATTTCCCCACGCTGAAGCGTGGGGTTGATTACTCTCCTATATTCCCAATTTCCCATCCCCGAAACCCCGAACCCCAGCCACCTTTTGCTTTGTAATTAAAAAGCCTACTTCCCTTTAGAGGAAATAGGCTTTTATTGGATTTGTAAACGGATTTTACTCCGATTATTATCTTATCAATGATCAACTTATCAATTTTTTACTAATCAATTATTTGCTAACAACTAATTGACGAGTAATTGTCTGACCGTTCATTGTGATTGATATAAAGTAAATACCACTGCTTAAATTAGTTGCATCTATTTTTACATCTTGCTTACCACTTAATAAACCGTCGAATAAGTTCATTACTGTTCTACCACTTGCGTCGATTACATTTACTGTTGTATTGCTTGTTGCATTTGTGTTTAATGTAATTGCTGCTGATCCATTTACTGGATTTGGTGATACTTCACTTACTTGTAAACCGACTATTTCGTTTACATTCATTGAACCTGAAGCTGTAACGCTGATTGTTGCAGGCAATGATGTTACATCACCGCAATCGTTGCTTATTACTACAGTATATATGAATGTGCCAGCATTTGCTTCGGTTGATGAGTAAGTTTCTTGTCTCGCTCCGGAGATTTCTACTCCATTGCGGTACCATTGGTAATCTAATACTAACGAAGATACTGCATCTACTGTTAATGTAAATTGTGCACCTTCGGTTATTGCTGCTGATTGTGGTTGTGTTATTATTTCTGCTTTTTTATTAACTGTTAAAGCTACTGCGTGTGAATTTTCTACTACGTTCATTGGTAATAAAGTTACTGTAGCATAGTATGAACCTACATTTTGTTCATTTGCATCAACTTGTAGTGTATTGCTTGTTTCAGTTAATAATATTTTGTTATTTGAATTATCAATGAAATACCATTCGTATTTGATTGTCGTATTTTCTACATTGCTTGTTGCCTCTACGCTAAATGTTGCAGTGTTACCTTCGCATTCAGTTTGACCAACTGGTTGTGTAGTTATCATAAAGTTAACTTGTTTTACAGACGCATCATCAGAACGTACCGGAGCACCGCATTTGCCGATTACTACTACGCTATAATCATTGCGAATGTCTGAAGTCTCTACATCTTTGATTGTCAATACTGAAGTTCTTGTTCCGCTGAATTTAGTTCCGTCTATTAACGGTTCTGTTCCGCGATACCATTGGTATTCTGCCATATAGTCTTGTGGAGCTCCTGTAGCGTGAGCTTTAACTTCTAATGAAGTTTGACCGCCAATATTTGCATATACGCTTGCAGGTTGAGTTACGATTCTTGTGTTGCTCATTACATATACTAATGCTGATTTGGTATATAAATAACCATCTCCACCACCGTCTTCAGCACTGATACATCCGTCTAATTGGATTTTACATCTGTAAACGCCACTATGGTCAAAGTCTGCACTGTTGATTACAAATACAGGTTTGTCTGCTGTTGCATTGTCTGTTACTAATATGTCTTGACCATCTTTTTGCCATTGGAATATTTGATTAGCACCTTCGGCTTTTACAGATAGCATTACTTGCTCTTCACGGCAAACTACTTGTCCTTCAGGACTATTAAGTACTTTTACATAAGGATAAACTATAACGTTTATTTCGTTAGATACTGTTTCTAATATATTACAAACGTCAGAACCGGTTACTCTTAATCTATAAATTCCGCTTTCTTCTACTTTTGCGTTTAATAACTCAAGAATTGGAGTATTTGCAGTCGGATATACGTTTACGTCGATGTCTGACCATTCGTTTCCGTTTTTAATTTGCCAGAAATATCCGGTAATTAAACCGTCTATACTTTCAACGTCAGCTGTTAATACTACGTCATTTTCTACGCAATAATTAAATGAATTTTCTTCGCTTACAGTACCATTAGCATTGATTACTACATTGCTTACAGGTTCTACTACTGTGATGTTTGAAACTCCTGAGTAAATATTTGCAGCTCCGCAATGTCCAGGACCTCTTACAAGCATTCTGTATTGTCCGGCTCCCATTAGAGGATTCTCTAATTCAACGCGTAAAGTTTCGCCTATCATACCGGATAGTAATGTCCAATCATGTGTAGTTGTGTTATATTTTTCCCATCCGTAGCTATCAATTGTTCCTGCAGCACGAGCGAAAATATCAATATAACCTCTATCTGTACATAATAATTGAGATTCAACAGGGTTAGTTACTATATTTATTGCACCTTCTACTCTAATAGTTTTAGCTGTAGAAGTCAATGTGTTTAAGAAACTGGTAACAACCGCTTGATAAATGTTACCAAGTCTGTTTTCGTTCTCTATTAATAAATTGTATGTGTTTTCAGTTGCATCTTCGATTACTACACCGTTTTCCATCCAAGTATAATCGAATGTCGGAATAGAAGATCTAACTATACCATCTGCATATCCGTTTAGTTGAGCTTGAACTTGTAATAGCTCTTCAGTTGGAGGATTAGTTATACAATAGAAATTATCAGTATTTACTAAATCTTGAGTGAATGCTATTGTAGGCATCACCTCGTCAGCACCCATTTGAGCTTGACCGGCAGCAGTTCTACGTGTAATACCATCCATATCGGTAGTTACTATTGCAATAGGCTCGCATAATAAGTCTTCATCAAGAGCTGAAGCACCGTCTAAGTGCAAATCAGTTGCTGATTTGAAAGTTATTTCTTCGTTGTTAGAATTTACATTTTGTCCGAAACCAGTCTGCAAATCAGTTAATGTAATTCTATCAGCAGAACTTACATAACCTAAGTAAGAAGCTGTGCCGTTAGCATAATATAAATTGGAGTTTATATTTGTGAACTGTGCACTTGTACCACTTGTGTATATAGCATAGTTTTTAGCCGATGAACCAGTATTAGACATAGTCAAATTATTAATAAATATGTTATTTCTGATATCAAGTCCTGCAACATCAGCTGAATTGATGACAACGCAACCAGACGGAGCTGATACTGATGAAGAAGTTCCGGAAGCCATACTTCTATCACCTGTTAAATATACTGTATTATGGTAAATATTAATTCCTGTCCCAGATTCAAGATAAAATCCCGCAGCAGGATATGATGCACCACCGGTACCATTACCATTAACATCATAAATAATATTATTTGCAAATGTTAAACCTGCATTAGCAGATGCACTAATACCAAATGCTGCGGCTCTATTTGTACTATTATTAACTAAGCCATGAATTTTGTTTAGTTCAAAAATTGAATTAGTAACGCCTGCTCGAACTGATACTGCATCAAAAGTTGAACCTTGAATAATATTGAGTATTTCATTATTTTTTGCAACGGCATTAGTAGTATTTATAAATATTAAAGCTGAATATAATATTCTCTCTGTTTCTATACTTGAACCGAAGATATTGTTTTCAACATTAATATTGGAAACAGCACCAGTAGTTTCATCGTTTCCAGCAACATATAATCCGAAAAACGAATTATTCATATTATTATTACTAATGTTCAAATTTGCTGAATTACCTAATACAATCATATCAACGGAATAATTACCATCTGATTCAGTATTTTCTATATTACAATATCTTACATTTACTAAGTTTGAAGAATTTACTAATAAAGTATAATATTCATTTTCTTCAGATGTATTTCTGATGGTTAATGACTTTGAAGTACCTGTCATATCAATTCTACCATCAATATTAACTCTTGATACATTCATTAACTGAATAAAGCCTTCACCGTAATTAGCAGGTCCGGTAATTGTTCTTGCAGCACCTGTAGGATAAATATTTAAAGAATAATCACCAGTTCCTACTTCATCCCATTCAAAGATGTCAACCGGAGCTGTTTCAGTTAAATCACTTGCTATAGCAAAATTAACATTGCCTTTCATACCAAGAATATTTAATTCGGTAACAGCAGATGATAAACTTTGGAAAGCAGCTGTAGGAATAGCTCCTACTATATATGTTCCAATCATTGGAGACTTAATTTCTCTGTTGCCTTCAGGGGCTACAGCTACCAAATATGGAGTAGAGCCAATTGAAAAACCAACTAATGTAGCATCAACAAATCTTCCGCCGGCATACTCTGATATATCAGCTATATCATAAGATAGCCAGAAATTGTTTGTTCCATTTAATAATTCAACATCAATACCACTGAATACTATATCGCCATTTGGAGCAAAAGTAACTATAGGTGCACCAATTTGTGTTGCACCGGCAGGTGAATTAGAAACGCCTGTAAACCAAAGCTTTGCATTTGCGATATCAGATATTAATGTAGTACCGGCATTGTTAAATGTAATTGATGAAACATGCAAAGGAGTTCCAGCATTTTGAGTTACAATTTGCGTATTCAAAATCACATTGTCCGATGATGGTGTAGGTGCAGCTACAGTTATAGGTTGAGTAGCTGTTGCAGATAAATAAACCATCGGAGGAGGAGGTAAAAACTGAACTAAATAATCTTCGGTTTCGCCATAACTATAAGTTCCACAAGGTAAAGCATCATTATACTCAGCTGCAACTATTCTCATTCTTGTAGTACCAAGTAAATCGGCATTAGCAGGAATAGTAAATATACTGGAATGAGTATCATCTGTCAATGTGTTTCCACTTCCTGTATATGCTCCCCAAGCTAACTCATTTGGCAAGTCAAATTGACCATTTCGATTATAATCAATATAAACTTTCAATGAACATGGATAAGCATAAGTACCTCTATTAACAATACTTACAGACATATTATAAGAATCTCCTGCCACTAATTGAATAGCAGGAACAGTTGTTCCATAATTAGTATATAAAGCAGTAGCAGTGGAATTACTATATAATGGAGATGCTACCCCATTATTTAGCAAAACCGCAGTAGTAACAGGATTTGTAATAGTTACATTTCCTATATCTTGGTCATATTCATTTGTAGCTCCCGATTCACAATAAGAACCGAATAAATCAGAAGTTGCACTTACGGCTACAGCGAAGCTGAAAGTACCCCACGCATTTGTAATACTCTGGTTCAAAGGTAAAGTATTAGAAGCAGGATTTACTGCTCTAACATATATTTGAGTAGTTGCTAATGCTCCACCGGTATATGGTACTAATAGTGTATTTGGGCTTGTAACCCAAGTAGTTCCATCTATCGAAACTTGAAAATCAGCAGGAGGAGTAATAGTTATATTACCGCTTGCAGGCGTAATACCGGTACCGGTCAATGTATATGACATTGAAGATGAGGTTGTTCCGGGGGCTACAAAGCCATAAGACAAACTCGACGGATTTGAAAATATTGCTAATTTTTCATATTGGAATATAGTTCCACTTGCAGGGTAAACAGTTGAAGAAATTGGCAATGTAGCACTATTGGTTGTACCGGATACAGATGTTGCCCAACTGGTTCCAGTTCTGTTTAGGTAATCAGTATTAGAAAGTCCTCTTATACCTACCTGCCCATCAGCAATTGGTGTATAAGTACTTGTATAAGTAGAACAGTTTCCATATATCATTTGTATAATATTTGAAGTTTCATAAAGTTTGATTTGATAATTCAAATCACCGTTATTGACTGATGCAGAAAGAATGCTAATATTCTTCCATTGAATTGTACATACTCTATTAGGTGCAGTACCGGTAGTAACAATGCTTACAGAAGCATTAAGTCCCTCTCTGACAATTAAATCACGAGAAAATGGTGATACTACAGGTTGATAAACGCTTGTAGAACTGAGTATAGTGGTATAGTAACTGGTTTCTGTTTCGCTTCCGAAAAACAGATAACCGTTTGAGCATGGCGATACAGTAGTGTAAACAACATTATCAAACGTAAACGAAAATCCGATAGCCGCATCGGTATAAGTTTCGTCGTCGTCACCTTCGGTAGATAATACTGTCGCACCAGTTACCTCGGTATATGTACCGGTCGAGCTGGAAAATGTGTATTCATTTACTGCTGCATGCGATTGTATGACGCAGATTGCTAAGAATACCAAAATTGAAAGAAAACGTTTCATAGAAAACTCCACAATTGTGTAAAAAAATAATAAACATCTATATTCAACATTTTTGAATACAAAATAACAAATAAACTACCGTTATTTGCAGTTTCACAGGTTCCCTTTTTTATTGAGTCTTAGATTTGGCTCTTAAATCTTTTAAGCGTTTTTTACTTATATAACATAAGCTAAATTGGTTATTTTTATTCTCTGATTCATATTATACTTCTAATTAACCAATTACCCCAAAAATAAAAAATTTTTGCATAATATCAAACACATTAAAACCAATTTCTCTATATTTTAGAGAGAATTTGCTATTTTTCTTAACATTAAGTTTACACTTTTCAAAAACTGTGTAATTTTCTTTACAGTATTATTTTTCTTAACGATAATATTAATGATACAGACCATAATTTTTTAATATTTTACAAAAATAAGCTTTTTATTTTTCAAACTTGCTATTCTGAAACGGCTTCACTACTTTTTTATTAATCTGCTGGTCTGAATATTCAAAAAAGTGCTATTTATAATAATAATAATTACTGATAACAAAGCACAGCTTAAATAAACCTCATAATTAATTATACCTTCCAAATGGAAATTATATACCGAAAGCATATTTTTGAACACATCTACCAATAGCTTAACTACTAAAAGTGCTGTCGCCGAAATTACAATATTCATGCTAATAAAAAGCAATATATAATACTTACTTATGTCAAACGTGCTATACCCCAAATATAACAGAGTTTTAATCTTATCACGTTTCTTAGTTATAAGCAATTGAAATGCCAAAGTAAACACCATAAATGATAAAAATATTATCGTAATAGATAGCCCACTGAGTACGGTCATCATAATATTTAACAAAATATTTAACTTGCTATTTTTCAACTTCTCTTTATTGGTTTCATAACCTCTGTTCTCTAAATAGTTCGGTATCTCTATGGCAGATGGGTCTTTAGCCTCAATCATTATTCGCGAAGGATTAACGCTCACAGCCCCCGAAAGCTCTTTATTATTTAATTCTAAAAATTTATAAGGTACTAATATAGTGTTGATTCTATCGGTGAAGCCGACAATTTTTCCATAAGCCATTTTAGTCTTAAATTTTCCGTTTAAAGTAAGTGTAAATCTAATCATTGAAACCATCGAACCCGAAACCTGCGGCATACCTTTACTAATGGCGTAGCCAAAGTTATATAGGCTTAGATAATCACGCGGTACGGCAATCGGCACAGTGCTATCGGCAGGTGTCCACTGCCAGAGGGATTTATCTATATCAAGATATTCATCGGGCAATGATTCGAAAAACATGTCGGTATATATAGCCGGTACATTTTGGGCAGGCTTAGTAAATGCCTTTACTTCAAAAGCATTAGAAATAAAAGGCGAAACACTTTTAACAAATTTCTGCTTATTAATATCTTCGACTTCGCTTTGATTAAATACAGAGCTGGCTAATCCGCTTGTATTTAATGCACTTACCTTTTTGTTGATGATTAGATAGTCCGGCTTGATTAGGTCTTCGTTATTATTTAATACTTTCTTAATATCCAAATAAAATTGTACAGAGCTAAGCAGTAAAGCCATTCCGATAATAGAACCAATAACAGCAAATATAAATTGAGGTAAACCGCTTTCTTTAAATAATATTCTATAAAACATTTTGCATTCCTTCAGAATTAAAGATTAAAAGTAACATCATATTTAAAACCATAATCACTGCTTAGAGTAGTGAGTATAAATCCTGTGTTATTTTGAGTACACTGCTCGTCGATTAATTCGAGACACTTATAAGCATTGTCCGGGTCTAAGTGCGAAAACGGTTCGTCAAGCAGCAAAAAGTCGAACGGCTGGCAGAGAGAGCGGATAATTGCAAGCCGTTGCTGCTGACCGAAAGATAGTATCTCCGCCTTACGCTCAAGCAATTGCTTAACTCCCAATTTTTCGGCAAAATGGTATATCTCGTCTTTTGTTCGGTGATTTGTAATTCTGTTTTTAATTTCAATGTTTTCGTATCCATTCAATTCGGGGAATAGTTTAAGCCCTTGAAATACAAAAGACAAATTGTGCTTACGGTAGTCTCTGAATTGTTTAATACCAATTGATTTGGCATTGCAATCATTAATCATGCAGTTACCTTCATAATCATTTCTGATACCGTAAATCAGTGATAGTAATGTAGTTTTGCCTGTGCCGGACGGAGCTTTGACTAAATATTTTTTATTATTTTCAAATTTAGGATTTTTATCCCAGATATCGGATTGATGATAATTTAATTCTTTAATTGGCAAGGGAACAACATTTTGAAGTTCAATTTTCATTTTTAATATGTCCTATTAGCTCAAAATTGTGTCAATTGACTTAACTATTAAGGACGCAATTAATATTAATTATTTTAATAAAGGGGCTTGGGATTTGGGTAAAATCTCTTGAGGCTGTCAAAAATTTGTCATTAGGAACGAAGTGAAAAAATCCGGATAAAGCTAAATGACTATAATTCTGGATTCTTCGTTAAACTCAAAATGATGATTTGGAATATTATTAATTTTAGACTACCTCAATTCGCAGTTACAATACACTTCAGTACTTGTGTAATAATTCGAATTAATTCAAATTTCGGAGTTCAGCCTGACGGTTAACAGTCAGGCTGATGAGTAATCATTTGATTTTTCTATCTTTTATATATTGCAATATTTCTGAATAACTCGCGACAAAGCAAAGATACAAAATTAAATCAAAGTATTTACCAATACTTCTTTAATTCGATTGCTAATCCCGATACTGTCCAAACCAAGTTCTTCAAAGAGTTCATCTTGGGAGGCGTGCTCAATAATTCTGTCGGGACATCCGAATAAATGCACATCGGGCTTATAATTTTTCTCGGCAAAATATTCAAGCACAGCCGAACCAAATCCTCCGGAAATATTGCCGTCTTCAATTGTGATAACAGTATGGAAGAGTTCCGCAATATTATCTAATTGTTCGGTGTCTAATGGCTTAATAAATCTGCAATTATATACGCTTGCATTAATATAGGCTTCTTTCAGCAAGGCACTTGCCATAACTGCATAATTAACCATTTTGCCGACTGCCAGAATCGCAATATCATCGCCAAAAGTCAACTGCTCCCATTTACCGAGAGGAATTGATTTGAATTCTTGAATTGGAACACCTAAGCCTTTACCCCTCGGGTAACGAATAGATGTCGGGCTATCATAACTATTAAGTGCAGAGTACAATAAATCTCTAAGTTCACTCTCGTCTTTTGGAGCAGTAACTACCATATTAGGTATAGTCCTTAGATAGACAATATCCATAAGTCCGTGATGAGTCTGCCCGTCTTCGCCGACTAATCCAGCCCTATCAATAGCAAACACTACGGGCAACTTTTGCAAAGCTACATCATGAGAGACTTGGTCAAAACCGCGTTGTAAAAATGAAGAGTATATGGCGACTACCGGTTTCAGCCCCGCGATAGACATACCTGCGGCTGATGTAACTGCATGCTCTTCGGCTATTCCTACATCTATCACCTTCTCAGGCATAACCTTTTCTAATATATCTAAGCCGGTACCATCAGCCATAGCGGCAGTAATACCAATTACTCTATTATCAGCTTGACATAATTCAATCATCGCTTCGCCAAATATTTTCCCATAAGTGGGTGCGGAATTTTTCGAAGGCAATTTTAATGACTTGCCGGTAGATTTATCTATTGAGCCAATAGCATGGAAATAATGGTCGTCGTCTTCTGCCGGCTGATAGCCTTTTCCTTTTTTGGTCATAATGTGCAGTAGTACCGGACCTTTTACATCTTTTATCAGCTTGAGCATTTTAACTAATTTCTTAATATTATGCCCGTTTATAGGACCGAAATAGTTAAATCCCATAGATTCGAATAGTACTCCCGGAGTAATAATTGCTTTCACGCCATTTTCCATTTTGGAAGCTATTTTGCGAATTCTGTCTCCGAAATTAATTTTCCCGGTAAATTCCCAAATATTCTCTCTGGCTTTCTGAATAGCAGAAGATGCGTATAACTCGTTAAAGTAATTAGAAACGGCAGATACATTCGGGGCTATCGACATATTATTATCATTAAGAATTACAGTGATGTCGCGCTTTTGAACACCGCAATTATTCATGGCTTCAAATGCCATACCGCCGGTCATAGCACCATCGCCGATAATGGCAGCTACTCGATATTTTTCGTTAAGTATATCACGTGCTGTAGCCATTCCTAATGCTGCAGAAATACTTGTGCTGGCATGACCGGCTCCGAACGCATCGTATATGCTTTCGTTCGGTTTAAGAAATCCGGATAGTCCACCCTTCTGCCTAATTGTTTGCAAAGTATCTCTTCTGCCCGTCAATATCTTGTGCGGATAGCCCTGATGCCCTACATCAAAAATTAATTTATCGTCAGGAGTATTAAATACATAATGCAATGCTACAGTTAATTCTACTACTCCTAAGCCCGCTCCGAAATGTCCTCCGATTCTTGTAATTGTATCTATCATAAATTCTCTTAATTCATCACAGACTTCAGGCAATTCAGCAACTGATAACTTACGCAAATCTTCAGGATAATTTATATCCGGTAAATATTTATATTTTCTGATTTCATCTAACATCAATTTTTATCCAATTTAAATATTATGGTAAAAAATATGGTAAAATATTGACGATTATATCTTATTTTTACTTTTTATTTATATTCATTTTTTGAAATAATTTGAAAATACTTATGAAAATAGACACAGAAAGGCTGGTTTCTATACCATTGACTAAATACCAGCTCCATACATTCACTTATAATAAAAAAGCTTTTATTGAATATTTTAAGCTGGCAAATTCTAACTATGAAATTAGTGAAGACCTAATGGATGCCTTAGAGCATGTCTTTTTGCCTATGATTAACGAAGACGAATATTATTACTATGAGACAATATGGATAATAATCAAAAAAGCTACTAATCAATATATTGGCAGCTTCTGCTTTAAGGGTATGCCAAACGAATTAGGCGAAATTGAAGTTGGCTATGGGATAGACACTGAATTCAGAAATCAAGGCTATATTACCGAAATACTCTTCGGAATTATTGATTTCTGCAAAACCGAAAGAAATGTAAATACTATTTTTGCCGAAACCGATATCAATAACCCCTGCTCAATTAAAGTATTAAGTAAAGCAGGATTTACAAATGTATTAACAAAAGAAACAGGTGATATAATATTTGCTTATAATTTTAGTTAATGCAATTTTATAAGCTATTTGAAATATTTTTTACATCAACCCGTTTCTGCAACGGGCTGATATCAAAAATATTATTTTAAAAAGGAAATGATATTATCCTTAATTTAAGTATCTTATTCTATAATCCTTTACAAATTATCTAATAATGTTTAATGGTAATAATCTGCTTTTATTATTTACTTTTATTTCAATATAATATATCCCAGAACTATAATTTGAGAATTGAAATTTCTCTGAATACTTCCCTTTTTTATAAATAGAAGAAATAAGTGTTTCTTTATGATTCCCTAATAAATCAAATATTCTAATGTTTATGTTTGCCAAATCTATCAAATCAAAATTTAGTGTGATTTCATTTATACAAGGATTAGGGAATACACTTACATTCTGTAAACAAGGTAGAGATAATAAATCATCAATCCCTAAGTTGTCAGAGTAATTTACGGCTAATCCAAAAGTTGATGAAGCATACCAAACATTATTTTTATTATCAACAAAAACTTCAGCTATATAATTGGCAATAATTTTCGAATTCATAATATTTAAAACTTGCCAATCATCTTTAGTATTTCTTATCACTCCATAATAGTTAGAAGCAATCCATTTTTCATCATTTTTATCAATGCAAAGATTATTAAATTCATAAAATCCGTTAGGTGGTGCAATTTCATTTAGTTTATTTATCTTTTCCCAATTATTGTTGATATTTTTCCATAATCCTCGATCATATAATGCATATAATGTATCCTTTGAATCAACAGCTAAACTTCGTAATAAACCTTCATCTTCACCTAAATATCCACTTTCCACAGGAGACCATTGTCCATTTTTAAACATATATATATTCATATAATTAATAATAACATAAACATCATCTTTTGAATTAATACAAATACCTCGCACATCTTGCCCAATATTTGCAATATTAGTTAACATTTCTTGATTATAGGCATTATATACAAATATTCCATTACGTGTACCAACCCATATTCGGTTTTTACTGTCGCAAGCTATTGCGTTAATGTGATTACTACTGATATCATTTTCTTTAATTATTTTTATTTGATTTTCCTTTCCTATATACATTAGTCCTCCACCTTCGTGTTCTTCATTAAGATCACTAGTTCCTATCCATATTCCCCCTTCTTTATCCTCACAAGCACATGTTGACCAATTAGAAGGTAACTTAGAATTTTCGTATGTATAACTCTCCCAAATACCATTATGAAAGCTATTAACCCCATGTGCTTTTGTTAAAATCCAAGCTTTACCGAGCTTATCAACAAATATACCGTTTAAGTGATTAGAAGCTAATCCTGAATAGTTAATATTGATTTCATTAAATGTGGTTCCATCACTCATTTTATACAAATGCTTATCTCCACCTGTCCATTTATTATTATTATTATCAATATGGAAAAATCTTAATTTGTCTAACTCCTTGTAATTATCTGATGTCATAAAAGTCCACTCATGACCGTCATATTTTGCTAATCTAGCTCCAAGCGAAGTAACCCAAATATTTAAATCCGAATCTTCATATATGCTCGTAATATAGGTAAACATATTATTACCCTCTCCGTCACCGATACTTATCAATTCAAAAGTGTCTAATTGCTGATTATATTTCAACAAACCTAACCCTGTACCAATCCACACTTGATTTTTTTTATCAATATGGATTCCACCGTCACAGATATCCCAATAAAAATCATAGTCTAATGAATTATAAATCTTCCATGTTTCGTTCTTGTAACATAAAAGCCCTGTGTTACCGCTTACCCACATAGTTCCGGATGTGTCGATTTTACAGTCATAAACAGCTTTTGCGGGTAAACCATTATCTTGAGTCATAATTGTCCAATTATTATTCGGATAATCAAATTTTGCTAAACCTTTATCGGTACTTATCAAAATTATTCCATTTTTATCAATATCAATAGAACGAATAATGTCACTTGGTAATATTGAATTGTTAGTATTAAATATTTTCATACTAACACCATCATACATCGCTAGACCTCCGTCAAATGTACCTATCCATAAATTATCATTTTTATCAGTTTCTAATGCTATTATATAGTTAGACGGTAAGCTGATTGATGCTTTAGTATGGACTTTGTTCTCACCATTCAACTTATTATATTCTATTAACCCGCCTCGACTTCCAATCCAAATACTCTTATTCGTTTCGGTTATACAACTATATTCCTCTGGTGCAGTGAAATTCTCCCAATGATTATCCAATGAAAGTAAAATACCGGGAATAAATATAAAACAAAATATCAATTTTGAAAACAGTGTTTTTTTCATGATTCACCTTTATTTGATTTACAACAAAAACAATTAACTATCATTAAAAAAATACAATGGAGAAAGATGGTAATTTCACCTTTCTATTTTTTACGTGGTTTAGTATACGTAAATAGCATAATAAAATAATTAAATTTTTCAACTATACATTTTGTTAGGACTGTTAACAACTTTAAGACATCCACAAGATGAGGCAAATTTTTCAGGTAAACATTTTTACACATTAGGTGCTTAATTAACAAGGTTTTGAAGGGTTGTTGCAATGCAACTTTAGAATCAATTATATTCTTTTTTTCTATAAATAGATTACAAAACGTTGTTAATAATCCCCAAAAGATTATCTTTTCCTTTCGAAGATTTCTTTATCGTTCGGAAGGATTAACATCAATTTGTCTCATTTCAGATCAAAATAAATCAATTTATTGATTTCGAAGATATTCAAATAGTACAAATTAGAAATTATAGGCAACTCCATAATTCAGTCCGAGTTTAGTCGCATTATGGTTAGAACCGTCATTTTTATAATTCAGATTGCTCAACTCTACACCGGCAGTTGTAGTAAACCCCGGTATCGGATTATAGCATAAGCCTACATTCACTCTACCGACCATCCCGCTTTTATTAGTACCGAGTACAACTTGACCAATAGGAAATATATCATTATTCCTCTTCATAGCATAGCGAACAGCAACGCCGATTGTTGTAAAGTCAACATTTTGGTCAGTGCTACTTAGCTCTTGGGAATTCTGGTATTTAATATTGCGATAATTAATTTCTTTAGTATTTACATTAAATGGCTCATCGCGAAAATCTACACCGGCAGCGAAATCTTCACTGATTTGATATAGTATAGTAAGACCAACGTTAGACAGTTTTGCTGATTTCTTCTCTCCGCGATTAAAATAAACCGAATTCTTAAGCTCGACGATATATGAAGATGATTTTTCAATATATCCAAGCTCTTCTTTAATTTGGTCCAATGATGGTATCGGTTGATAATAATAAAATTTATTTGAGAAATCAGTATTAGAAAAATCTGCATAACTAATACTATTAATACTATTAATACTATTAATACTATTTTTGTTATTTAATTGATAATTTGGCGAAGGCATTAGAGATGCAAAAGAAACAGTCTCTGCTAACTTTTCTTCAGCCGGCTCGGCGATCGTTACAGATTCTTTAATTGTTTCTGATGACTCGCTATTTAATATTGAAGACACAATCGGATATGAATTTGAATTACGATTGTAATTTGCATTATTTGTACTTTTATTTGTAATACTATTACTAATATTACTTGTTATATTATTACTTATTATATTATTATCAAAAGCCGAAGCACGTTTATCAGATTTAGTTTCGTGAGTTTGCTTATTGGCTGAATAATCGACAGGTGTATAATTTTTATTCAGCACGATAAAAAGCAGCAATATAGCAGCAGCAACCGATGCCGAATAATAATAAAACTTGCGAATTTTACTTTTGTTATTAACAGAATCGGAAGACGGAGAAAGTACTTCTTCCGATGGCATAGTAAAACCCAAAGAAGCGAATACTCCCTCTGTAGCTTGTTTGCTCGGAGTCAACTGATTAATATTAGCATTAATTGAATTAATGATAGTATTAAGCGATTTATAATCCGAGCGAAGACTATCGTCAGAGGCAAGAGCTTGGTGCATTTCTTTTTCTTGCTCAGGGTCCAGCAGACAGTCTATTAAATCGGGTAATTTATCGTAATAGTTCATTTTATAACCTCTTATACCTTTATATAATCTTGAATATGAGGAGCCAATATATTTTTAACCATGTTTGTAGCTCTGCTAACCCTCTGTTTTGCATTACTAAGCGAAATATCGCATACATCGGCAATTTCTTCAAGTGATAATCCATCAAATCTTTTTAATATGAAAGCTTCTTTGTAAATATCGTCTAAGCAATTGACCGCTGCTTGAATAATATCAAACAGTTCATTATTCTCGATAGTATTGAGTGCCGACGGCATAGCAATTTCTTCGAGCAAAATCGGGTCAATGTCTTCTGCAATGTGCGTTTTACGAGTTTTAGATGCTCTAAAATAATCAATTATTAAATTCCGAGCTATACTAAGTAAAAACGGCAGTACGCATTCAAGATCTTTACCGCTGGATACCGCCTGATAGAATTTAACCCAAGTCTGCTGAAATATGTCTTCTGCTTCTCTTTGATTTCTCAACTTAAACAAGCAGAACGCGTTCAGCTTTGTAGAATACCTGCTGTACAATACATAGAAAGCATTGTCCGATGTAGGTTTCGGCTTTCTCAATAGCTGAAGTAATTCTATGTCGCTATGTTTGCTATAATTATTCATAATTATAATACTTATTTCAACAACTATTTATATAATACTCTCTAAACAAAAAAAAGTGACAGCTTTATTTTCCTTTTTCAAATAAAAACAAAAATAATAGAAAATATTGAAATAATTCAATAATTCTTGCAAATATATTTTTTTCAAACTAAAAGATTTATTATATTGCTATCTATAGTACATAATATAATGTAGTGGGTTGAGTTTAGTATAATTGATATTACGAAGAATTGATATTATGAAAAATCGACATAATAATTGATATTATGATTGATATTACGAAGAATTTCAATTACGACTAATTGAAATCATAATTAAATTTTCAAAAAGTTAAACAATTAGTTTTCACATTTATAAAAGTTAAATGCAGGATAAAAATCTAAATATTGATATTAAAGACTCAAGTAATGCTGAGCTTCTGATTCGATTATATCAGCTGGGTATCCAATGTAGTAATTTAAGTGAATTCTACACAAATTTCAGCAGTTTACTATCTGATTATTTCGATTTTGACGCTATGCTCGTAGTCGATAATTCTTGTGTTTTAGACAATTACGAAATCGTTTATCAAGAGAATAACGTATCAGACATTATACCTTATGTACTGCCAATTGTTAGAAATGACTTACCCAATCAAGATAATAAGAATATTGAATTTATAAAAACTAATGATATATCTCCGCAGAAATCTATTGCAATTATTAATATAGAAAGAAGTGAAAGCAAGACTTATTGTCATATATTTATTGAAAATAGCTCTGAATTCGGGTTTTCAAAAAATGATAAAAAGTTACTTTCTTCGATAGCCGATAGAATTGGGTCTGTTATCAATAAATTATTATTCGGAGCCGGAATTAATTTTCAGCAGAAAATTCAGAATATTTTAGAATTTGTCTATGACTTCTCTATTATTTTCGATACTAACGGAATAGTATTATTTTCTAATCAGATAGCAAAAGATAAGCTCTCGCTATCTGACGACGAAGTATATACTATCGATGGGCTTTTTGAGACTAATTCCGGTATATTGGATTTTATTGATAATTCTCCCCGTAATACTAAAGAGATTTACACCGAATTGATTTCAGTTTATGGCAGACTGTATCCATCTAGAATACTTTTGACAAAGCTTCGACTGAATAACCAATTAATGATTTTTGCAATTGGTAAAGATATTAATGAAGAAGAATATTATAGAAATTCCGAAATTAGAAATAATGCAGACAATCTACTATTTAAAACTATTGCCGATTTTATCTTAGATTTACTTGGCAAAGAAGATATAATGAAGTCAATAATGAATTTCTTACCTGATTTCGCAAAATTATTATTTGCCGATAGAATATTTCTTGCTTCGTTACAGAGCAATGTACCTAATAATAATTTTGAGATTATTGCTTCATTTATTGCAAATAAACATACTCCGGTAATCAAGAAATACGCTTCAATTAAAAGCTTTAATATACCCGAGAATTCTTCAATTATGGAATCTTTTATTGAGCATAAACCAATAGAAATGACATTATCCGAATGCGATGATGATTACTTGCATTACTTCTCTTCTTATAATTTTAAATCTATACATTTAGTGCCGGTATTTGTTAATAGTAGATTATCTTCATTATTTGGTATAGTTGACGACACCGATGAAAGATATTGGACCGCCAACGAAGCAAATGCTCTAATTATTATTGGCAATGCAATCGGTACGGCTTTAGAGCGAAAAGAAACTTATCAGCAGTTAGTGGTTGCCCGTGAAGCTGCCGAAGAATCTTTCAAATCGAAGTCGAATTTCTTATCTTGTATGAGCCATGAAATCAGAACCCCTCTAAATGGCATTATTGGCATGGCTGAATTACTACACATGACTGATATTAATAGCGAACAGCTTGAGTTTGTAGATACTATTCAGGAATCTGCAAATAAATTAGTTAATGTAGTAAACGACATTTTAGACTTGTCAAAAATTGATTCGGGAAGTTTGCAATTAGAAAATAAAACATTTAATTTTAGAGATTTAATTAAAAATACTGTTTATACTATTTCTACTGAAGCATTTAAAAAAGATATTGAAATTATTGTTGATATTGATAATAGGATACCTCCGGAATTAATTGGAGACTCACTTCGCTATCGGCAAGTTTTGACTAATATTATTGGAAATGCCGTAAAATATACTTTCTCCGGTGAAATTTTAATACAAGTTAAAATGCAGTTATTGAAGAATATGAAAATCGAAATTTCTACCTCGGTTAAAGATACCGGTTTAGGAATAGAAAAAGACAAATTAGAGTATATTTTTGAATCATTTTCTAAAGCTGATTATTCTACCGCAAGTACAAATCGCGGCACAGGAATAGGCTTAGCCATATCTCAAAAGATTATCGAGCTAATGGGCGGATCAATAACAGTGGATAGCACTTTAGGCAGCGGTAGTACTTTTGAATTTAAAACATATTTTAAAATCGCAGAGAACTTACATATTGATTATTCCGATACCTATTCGATTAAGCAAGGTATAAATATTTTAATAGCCGAGGATAATACTACTTGCCGTAATATTTTGATTAAGTATTTGAGCGACTTTACTGATAATATTTCTACTATCGATGATACCAATATGATATTTAATAATATCAGTGATTTAAAATCTATAGAATTCTATGATACTATTATTATTGATAGTTCAATTAACAATAATAATGCAATTGAATTTATCTCTGATTTAAGAGATATTGAGTCAGATAAAATTCAAAACATTATTTTGCTTCTATCTGACGATTTATCCACTCTTGAAAAAGAATTTGTTGACAGCAACAATGTAAACTGCATTCACAAACCTATCTTTCCGGAAGACTTATATAATTTCTTAAGTAATACTGTTCCGATTAAAAACAAATCAAAAAATGAGATTATGAAAAACGACTTTATCGAAATCGAAAATAAAAATGGCTCTAATGACTTTACTGTCTTAGTTGCTGAAGATAATTTATTTAATTTGAAACTTTCCATTACTTTACTGAAAAAGAAAAATTGGAATATTATTTCGGCTGAAAACGGCTTAGAAGCTGTTCAAAAGTACAAAGAAAATAAAATTGACCTTGTGCTGCTTGATATTCAAATGCCGGAAATGAATGGGTACGAAGCCGCTAAATTAATCAGGGAGCATCAGCAAGAAACTAAGCACTTTGCTCCAATAATTGCTTTAACTGCTTATGCTATGAAAGGCGATAGAGAGAAAGCACTTAATTCCGGTATGGATGAGTATATGGCTAAACCTTTAGAACCAAACAAATTTTATGATATTCTCAATACTCAGATTATTAAATATAAAAATAAATCGAATCCTCATTTTTTATTTGAAGATTTAGTTAAAAGATTTAGTAATGACCCATTTGCTCTAAGAACTCATTTAGAAAAATCAATTATTATGCTAAGGAAATATACTACCGAATTAAATGACTTTTTCAATTTGAGAGATTTTGAAAGTATTATTACATCTTCTAACTATTTGATTACTCAAATAGGTGAAGATTACTTCCCATATATTAATAATTCCATTGATGAGCTTTTAGAATCTTTAAATTCTAAAGATTTGGAAGCAATTAACCTTTCAAAAAATCATTTAATTGATGAAGTAGCAAGGTTTATTATTTATTATAAAGATACAATTATGCCAAAATTCGAATAGCTATGTATAGAGAGGATATTAAATAAAGTGGCAGATATTAAAACTGTTTCTGTTTGTATTATTGCAAAAAATGAAGAAAAACTTCTTGGTGACTGCTTAGAGTCTGTTGCTTCTGTTGCTAAAGAAATTGTATTAGTCGATACCGGCTCTGAAGATAACACTATTCCAATTGCAGAAAGTTTTAAATGTAAAATTATTCGTTCTAAATGGCAAGACGACTTTTCATTTTCTCGTAATATTGCTATTGATAATGCTAACGGAACTCATATTTTGTCAATTGATGCCGATGAGAGATTGCTCAATCCTCATTTATTAGTGCCTACTATTCAAAATTCTGACTCTACAGTAGGTGGCTGGTTAATCAAAGTAGTTTCTCAGGCAAGACGCTCTGACGGTGGCTCTGATACGTATATCAGTAATTTGCTTAGGCTCTTTAAGAATCACCCCGCATTAAGATTTAATGGGATTATTCACGAGCAAATAATTGATTCCATTATTAATCAAAACTTGCAGTTTAAAAACTCACCCTTGGAATTTGTTCACTTAGGATATAATTATCAGGTTGATAGGATGAAAGACAAACAGCTTCGAAATCTTAATTTATTGAATAAAGCTATCGAAACAGACCCCAATAATGCTTATAATCTCTACCATAGAGCAAAAACATATCTTTCACTTCAGGAATTTCTTAAAGCAGAACAAGATACTCAAAAAGTACTTGAATTAGCTGAAATCCATGGCTCAATTCGTCCTCAAGCTCTTAATTATGGTGGCATAATATCTTGTCAGCTTGGTAATTATCAATTGGCTATTGATAGAGCAAAAGCATCTTTGCAATGTATTGCCGACCAATCTTTTGCATACTATATTTTAGGCGAGGCTTATTCTTATCTTGGTGATTTTCAAAACGCACTTGATGCCTATTTGAATATGCAAATCCAACAGAATAATCAGAATCTATTAGCTTATATTGTCGGGGATTACTACCTCCCTACCGAGCA
This sequence comes from uncultured bacterium, assembly GCA_942493235.1. Lineage (GTDB taxonomy): Bacteria > Bacteroidota > Ignavibacteria > Kapaibacteriales > UBA2268 > ENR-C587. The sequence goes on from OW818676.1 coordinate 4,108,904, forward strand.
AGTCTTTTTCAAAATCGGGAAAAGCTATGTAGGACTGAAACTATATGATAAAGCTAATGATCAATTTATTGCAGGTAATAGAGTCAATCCTAAGGATACTAATAACCTGATAGGATTATCTAATGTAGCTTTTAAACAGAATAGATTTGCCGATGCCAGAAATTATTTAGAGCTTGCTCTTAGTTATGACCCATCTCGTACTGAAATCCATAAATATATTGAGCAATTAGATTCAGCTCAAAAAGCTTTTGATATATATCAACAAGAAAATAATGTAAAATTAAACATTGCTCAAGATAATATTTCTCCAATTAAAAGCTCTGATAAACCACTAATTACTCTAAGCATGATAGTTAAAGACGAAGAAAACTACCTTCCTGCTTGCTTAGAAAGCATACGTTCGGTAGTTGATGAAATTATTATTGTCGATACAGGTTCTACTGATAATACAAAATCAATTGCTGAAAAATACGGAGCAAAAGTATATGATTTCCCATGGATAAATGATTTCTCTGCTGCTCGAAATTTCTCTCTTTCCAAATCTACCGGTGAATGGATTTTATACTTAGATGCAGACGAAAGATTATCCGAAAATAGCAGGATTATGATTAGGGAGTTGATTTCTAAATCGAACGAAAATATTGCCGCCTATATTTGCACTATTGAAAGCCTACATTTACAATTAGATGGTCAAACCGAAATGCACCGCGGTGGTTATCCTCGCTTATTCAGAAATTACGGGTATCCGAAAATTCAATTCCAAGGTAAAGTCCACGAACAGATTACTCCGTCGCTTTTTGCACTTAATAAATCTGTTGATTTTTCTGATATAATTATTCAGCATCTCGGATATGACACTTCGCGAGAAGTGATGGAGTCTAAAGTAAAAAGAAATTATTCTATGCTGATAGAACACATAAAAGAAGAACCTCTCAATGCTTATTCTTGGTTTCAGATGGGTCAGACTTTAGCTCAAATGCACCTATTAAAAGAAGCTGAAGAAGCTATCAGAATGTCAATTAATATCGGAACTCTATCTGACTCCGTTTTTGCAAGTGCTGCCTCTACTCTTTCTCAAATTGTCGGCACTCAAAAGAAATTTGAAGAAGCTATTGTCTGGGCTGATAAATCATTAGAAAAAGCCCCTAATCAATTGTACGCACTCTTTCTAAAAGCTTATTCATATTTTTATTTAGGAAATATTGAAACAGCTAAAAGTATGTTTTTTGAAGTATTACGTAGGTCTAAGTCCATTTCCGGCGTACCACGAAGCGGATTTGACATTGTTATTCCCGAAGATAAAATATTAAAAGCTATTGATGATTGCAAGTAGTTATACCATTTACTAAACTAAACCTGTTGCAATACTCATAATTATTCATTTTACGCATACAATAGTCTGTAATAAATTAGTAATATTTCCAAATAGTCATTCCGAGTGTAACGATATTTCCAGAATTATCAATTAGTTAGCTTTGTCTGAATTCTTCACTTCGTTCCTAATGACAACTTTTGGGACAGCCTTATGGAAGTATATTAACAACTTTCATTTACCAATATTCAACATCTAACGCTGTTGGAAGAAAAGAACAACTTCCCACTTTCCTACTTTCAACTTTATAAATTTCTTCTATCAATGTTGGAAGGAAGATTTCTTTATTTGCTTGACCACACATAATAGCGAATAACCTGATTTTTGTGATTTTTGCATCAGTTTTAATCTGTATTTACATTTTCTTTAAGCACTCTTTAAGTCTGTTGCAAAACTATATAGTTTTCAATTCCTATTTATATAACCCTACGCTAAAGAGGCTGTGTAAATACTGCCACAAGACGGCAAATATTATTCCCAGCACCATTCAAGTGGCTGACTAAATAATTGTCATTCTGAACGAAGTGAAGAATCCAGATAATCCTAACTTGTTGATAACTCTGGATTCTTCGTTACACTCAGAATGACGATTTTGAAATGCTTTTACTTTTTAGACAACCTCATCAGAGACTTTGAGTACTTTGTTTTTTTTGAAAAAACGGTAGCAATCAAAGGTTTTTACACAGCCTCTTTAGAGTAGGGTTGATAAGCACTTAGATGTTTGAAAATCTTTGGTAAATTAATATCAAATAAATATTTTGGACTTTTGCAACAGCCTTTCTTTATAAAAAAAGCCCTCTCGTAATTGAGAGGGCTTTAAAGTTCGATCGATTTTCGATCATCTTTTCAGATTATTTTATTACTTTTGGATAACCAAAGTTCTAACTTCTGAATAAGGACCCATTTCGATTTTGTAAGTATATACGCCTGAAGGTAAACCTAAAGCATCTGTATCGATTGAAGCTTTATATTCGCCCGGAGTATGTCTGCGATTAACCAAATTAGTTACTCTTTCACCTTGTACATTGAATATATCAATATTTACTGTACAGTTAATTGGTACTACATAAGTAATTGTACCGATGTTCTGAACAGGGTTAGGGCTAACTAAGCCGGCTTGATAATTTAAGCCTGAGAATTGAATTAAACGTGCTTTGTCAATACATACTTTTTCAATTATTACGTCGCCTAAAACGGCTTCTTTCTTAACATAAACATTTGAATGGTCAACAATCTCTAAAGTAGGTACTAACGGGATTGCATTCAAATCGCTTAAATAAGCAGCCATTTTGAATTTGAAAAGTATATTGTCATCAGTAGAAGTTAATACTTTTCCCGAAGGAGCTGTAAAGTGAACCAATAATTCACTATTGTCTAAAATTGCAGTTTCAATATTCCAACCTTCAGTCATTGTTCCGCTATGTATTATGTCCGAACCACTTTCTACCAATGGCCATACGTCTTTTTCGTTTATGTCTAAATTAGTTGAGAACTTAACAAATACTTTAAACTCAGTTATTTTAGCTTCTGCTATTTGTTTAGTTTCTTTGTTCGGATCTCTGTATAATTGTACTTCTATAGGTTCTTTACCTTCTTCACCAAATATATCATCAGGAGTTCCTTTATAGCCGGTTGGAATCTTAGTAACTAAATGATAATCCATACCAGGACCGTTAACTGTGGACTCTAAAGTCATGTTCGGTTCAGTTGAATTTTCCAAGTTATAGATATATCTAATTACCGCAGTGTAGTTTGCTACATCTGATGGTGCAAATTCTACTACTACATTTAATTCGTCTTTAGCCGGTACTCTAATGTTTTTATCAGTATTTCCTGCATACTTAATTGTCGGAGCAGAAGTTAAATAAGATTCTATTACTTGGAATTGAGAAATATCACCGAATTTAGTAATGTTCTCTTGGTTCAAAGCTTCAAGAATAATTAAATCTTCGTCGCCTGTATTAATGAATTTTACAATACCCTTTGTTTCGCATTTTGTTTGCATAAATGTAGGAATGAAAGTAAACGGTGTTGTAGATGCTTCATAGAACATAGCTTCGCCATCTAATTTTCCGACATTGTCGTCAACAGCAGGAGCATCGGTAGTAGCAACAATATTTGCAGAAAATTTACCTGATACTTGAGGGTCAAATATAATAGGTACATCTATTACGCCATCAATATTAACTTCTATTGGATTAGTAGCTGTTGGCATAGTAAAGTTAGAAGTATTGATTCTGAATTTATCAGCATTTGCACCTTCGATTTTAAGGTCATAGACCGATAGTTTCATTTCGTAATAAGGAGCTGTTGAATTAAATCTAAAAGTAATAATTGTATCTTTGGTTTGTTGTGTTGATTTTGTTAAATCTAACTTTCCACAGTCTAAATCTTTAACTGCTACGTGAGGTTGTAAACCGTAACCTTTTAAAGTAGCTTCAACTACTGTTTCTTTTCCATTAAAACGTGTTGTTAATCTAACAATTGTACTATAATCAATTTGTTCTTTTGGTATAAAATCAACAGGAATTTCAATTGCTGGTGCATTATATTTTAGACCGTTCTCTTTTAATGCTTTTTTTGCGTCTTCGTCTAAAACAAATACTTGATCATCAGAAAGTACTTCTATTCCTGTTACTTCTAAATCAGTATTACCGACAGCAGATACTTTAACTACGGCAGGATATTTTGTAATTCCGTTTTTATTTACTTGCCATTCGTCTATTACGCGAACTCCACCCCAATCATAACCTTCGATAGTTGGACCGGCAGTGATACCGCTTCCTGTCCAAGTAGAAGTTAATTTTGTCTTAGTAGCATTTGTTAAAAATGTAGCCACTGTTGAGTGAATTGTACCATCGGCTTCTGCAAGCGGATTGTATTGTACATCAAATGTAACAGAAGTATTCGGAGCTAGTACATAAGGGTTATCCAAAGTCCAGCTTAATGGTGATAATAATTGGAAATGTTCGCCATCACTATCAGGATTAGGGAATGTAATTCCGTAAAGATAAGCATCTGCATTACCTGAGTTTTTAACTTCTACAGTTTTTTTAGCAGCCCAAGTATTAGCCGGTGTTGGTGGCCAAGGTAGGTCATTAATCATCAAGTCTGGTTCGCCCGGGCTTGCTGTTAATATTGTTAATCTTTCTTTATAGCAATTTAATTCTGCCCAAATTTCAGCTCTTAATGTGCCGGCATCAGGATTACCAGTAATTACGCTAACTTTTACCGGCAATGTTTGTCCGGGAGCTAAGTCAATATTTGTTAATACAGTTGGCTCTATTATTGTATATTCTGTTGCACTTTCGTCGCTGAAATATATTCTATTCAAATGTGCAACTTTTGTACCTGTATTAGTAACTGTAAATATTCTTTCTGCAGCCTTGTTTAATTCAAGAATGCCGAAAGTAACCGAAGCTTTGTCTGATTCAATAAGTTCAGGTGAATAATAATATGTTTTAGAAACACTATTACCTGATTTTGTCATAGCTCTTACTGTAATTGAATCAGTTCTGTTGTTTCTAAATATAACTTTAAAATCGGCTGTTTTATCGCCAATTTTAAATGGACCTTTTACAAATTTTGCAAACTGAGTTGATTCTTTGTCATATTCAAGTTTTAACAAACCGGCACAAGTAACGTCAGTTTGTAAATCTTCAGTAGTAACAGTACCATATATTGTATCGCATGAAGCTGTTGCGGTTATAGAAATCGCATCGTTACATGGAGCCAAGTAGTTTACTGCTGCCGGATAACCGTAAGCAAAACCGTCTTTACCGCCATCTAAGTTACCATAAGAATATACAGCAAAAGTAACTGAATTTTTAGTAGATTGTACTACGTGACCGCCTGCATTTACTGTAGCGGAAACATAAGAGTAAATAGTACCGGGAATTCTTTTTACTTTAGAACCGAATTCATCTTTTAATTTTCTGTTGTCAAATAAAATAGAATCAACGTGAGCAGTTTGACAAATTAAGTTAACATAATTATACATACCGCCTTTTGGTGAGTTAAAGCCTGAATAGTTACACCAATGTGAGTTTGGAGTAAGAGCAAACATCATACCTTGTCCGCATTTAGGAGGATTCATCAGCTCATCGCCTTCTTTAGAATCTTCGCCATCAACTTTAGCATGTACTGCACTCAACCACCATGATTTACCATATTGCCCAACAAGTACTTTCTTATTTGCTTTATAGTAACCCGGAGTTAAAGATTCCATAATTCTATAATCTTCACCGGCTTTTAGAGGTCCTGCTAATCTAGTAAATCCAGAACCGTCGTCTTTCATTTGCTGGATAATAGTACCGTTTTCGGTAGCTACGAATCTAATAATATCGCCTCTATCTTCGGGAACTGTACCGTAACCTGCTGTTCTGCCTGTGTACATTATAGGAGCCGAAATATAATCGGTACCTAATAAATCTATTGGCCACATAGCGTCCATATACATATTACGCATAAAGTCCGATTTAAGACCTAACATTGTAGCTGAGTGGCGTGGGAATGAACCTTTAGTAACACCGGAATATACAGCTACAGGTTTAGTTGAAGAAATTAAAGTACCTGTTAGATCTGATTCCCATGTATGAGTATAAGGTGCGTCTATTTTACCCATGATATTAAAAGTTTCGCCTTGGTTAAGTCTAACTGTTTTAGCCTGTCCCTTTTTAACGCCCTTTTGAGTTTCATAAGTAGGTGTGTAAGTAAGGTCTGTTTCATTTTCAGAAGCTACAACTAAGATTTGTGCAGGGTGATATCTAAATGATCCTGCATGATCTTTATTGTAATCTTGGTACAAGTTCAATGTGTAGTATTTAGTACCTAACCATTCGGATGGTACTATTCTATAAGCCTCACCTGTCCACTGCCAGCTGACATAAACTACAACTGCAATAGGATCATCGGATTCAATAAAAAAGCCTTTTTTCTCGACTTTTTCACTGGTTTCGTTCATAAAACCATCAGGTAAAGCAACTACCATAGGTTTATTGGCAAGTACGCTTACAGTTTTGTATAAGTTTTCTTTACCAATAAAAACACGTACAGTCGTGTTTACTTTTGATGTAATGAACAACTCATAAGGTGAGTTAGTCTCACTGCCGCGTAAAGTCTCATCGCTGGACTTATCGCAGAACGGAATACCAAACCAGAAAGATGTACCTTCGGATTCGGTTGTTTTATCAGCCATTGCCGGTGTTACAGCAAAAAGCATGATAATAGCCAAAATGGCTTGCATAAGTTTTAGAGCTCGTTTCATAGACTCTCCAAAGTTTGTAAAATATATCAATTCACTAATTTGTATCAACTTAAATAATCTTATAACATCTTATCTCAAATTTGTACCAACTAAACATAATTTTATATCAACTTTAATAACCTTATAACATCTATTCGCAAATTTGTACCAACTAAACACAGAAAATAACAAATATTTATGAGATTTCCAAATTCTTTTTTTTTATTGATTCTTTTTCTTTATAGATAAATATTATTCTTCTAATTTACATTTATATAAAATTTTTATCTATAATATCTATAATTTTATATATAATAATCTACATTTTTTATCCACGTATTATAAAGACACATGTATATTCTAAACGTCTCAAATTATTTTCAATTATTTTTACGTTTTTTTCTTTTTTTTAAAAAATATTGATTAGGCTTTTAAATGCAGTTTTTTTTCGTTCAAAATTAGCTGTCAGGTATGGTTTTATCTTAATAGATGGTCTTGAGCATTAGAGTTGAGATGTACTATGGAACAAATATAAAATTTGCACGTTCTAACGCTCAAAACCAAAATTTAATTTCTTTTTTTTCTTATATCAATTTATTTTTTCTCTATTGATATATAAATTGATATAATTATTGATATAATAAAAATAAATTATATCAGCTTACAAAAGTAAGTATCGTCTTCAATATTTAATCTTTTAGCTACTTGACTCTTAACTTCGTCGCATAGTGTAGAAATTTTTATTTTTTCAAATACATCATTAGCAAAAGCATTCAATAAAAGTGCCTTTGCCATAGTCTGCCCGATACCGCGAGATTTCAAATAATACAAAGACTCGGTGTCCAAATATCCGGTTGTAGCACCGTGTGAACATTTTACGTCGTCAGCAAATATTTCAAGTTGCGGTTTTGTATTGATTTTCGCATCATCGCTCAATACTATATTTTTATTTGATTGATAAGCATTAGTTTTCTGTGCATCGGGGCGTACTAAAATCTTACCGCTGAATACCCCAATACTTTTATCATCTAAAATTCCTTTATAAACTTCTTCGCTATTGCAATTTGGTTTAGCATGGTCAACAAATGTATGATTATCAATCAAGTCATCATTAGTTGCAAAAAAGAATCCGTGAAAATTAGCATTAATTCCTTCGCCGTCTAATTTCACATTCAAATTATTACGTATGAACTTGCCTTCAAGTGTAATCGCGGCACTATGGAAATTACAATCCTTAGATAAATTCACGTCGGTAGTACCGACAAAGTAATGATTATTATCATCGTGTTGCAATTTATAATAATCAATATTTGAATTATCAGCTCCTGCTATTTCAATAACAGAATTAGTAAAAGCAGGATTAGTTCCTACATTATGCACTGACTCAATTATTTTAAGTTTTGAACCCTGCTCACAGATAATCAATGTTCGCGGGTTAGTCATTATCGGCATTTCGCTGCTGTCGCTTACATGCACTATGTGATAGACACCGCCTGCATTAACACCTTTCGGAATATAAACAAATAGCCCGTCAAGCTGTAAAGACAGATTAATAAGTGAAAAGGCTTCGCCTGAATTCTTGCTATATTTATTATAATGCTTGGCTACTAATTCAGGATATTTTTCGCTTGCGGTATTAAGGCTACACACGATAATTCCGTCTTTTACTCCGTTGAATTTTGATAATTCGTCGGAATAAACTCCATTAATCGTTACCAAGTAGTTTTCTCTGTTTTCCTTTAATAAAAATGGCTCTATAGTTTTGAAATTTATTTTACTACTTTTCTCGGCTATATTAAAATCAATTTTATTTATAAAATTCAACGGAGTATATTTCCACTCTTCATTTTTCAAGGTGGGAAAGCCCAAAGTCTCAAACTCTGCAATAGCGGAATCACGCAGAGATTTATTGTCGAAATTATTATTTTCGGCAAGGCTTTTATATGTATTTATTATTTTATTTTTTAGTTCGTTTGCCATCTTTTTTATTTTCCTATTCCTTGAACTTCAAATATAGTAAAATTAAGATATATATTTCTAAATAATTTAATTAAATTAGACGCATTTTTCTAATATTCGGTTTATTCTATATATATTTATAATGAATATTATCATTTTCTATATAAAATATGACATATCACTTCTTGGTGTCAGGGATGTCAATAATTTTATTTCAAGTAGTAAACAATATTACATCATATTTTTGATACAGGTATAACCCTTTTCTTCAAGCTCTAAAGCAAGCTCTTTACCTCCAGATTTAACAATTCTACCATTAAACAATACATGAACGAAATCAGGAACAATATAGTCAAGCAATCTCTGATAGTGAGTGATTACTATAAAAGCGTTATTTTCATTACGCAATTTGACTACCCCGTTAGAAACTACTTTCAAAGCATCAATATCGAGTCCGGAATCCGTCTCGTCTAAAATTGCAAGCATTGGCTCAAGCATAGCCATCTGAAATATTTCATTTCTTTTCTTTTCGCCACCGGAGAAACCTTCATTGACCGAACGAGTCAAAAATTTCTGGTCTAATTCGACTAAAGCTGCTTTTTTACGCATTAATTGAAGAAAGTCCATTGCATCTAAAGGTTCTAATCCACGGTGTTTTCTAATTTCATTAACGGCTGTTTTCATAAAATTAGCATTTGAAACTCCCGGTATTTCAACCGGATATTGAAATGCGAGAAACATACCTTCACGGGCTCTTTCTTCGGCAGTCATATCTAATATATTTTTACCGTTGAACTCTACAGTTCCCCCTAAAATTTCAATATCTTCGCGTGCAGTTAAAGCTCCGGCTAAAGTGCTTTTGCCCGAACCGTTAGGTCCCATAATAGCGTGAACTTCGCCCGGATTCACCTCCAGATTGATTCCTTTCAATATATGATTGCCGCCAACCTTCGCCTCTAAATTTTTAATACTGATAAGTGCCATAATATTTCCTTTTATATATTATTTATTATATTTTTATTTCTTTGTTGTATTATTTGTATTCTATATTTTTATATAATTATATTTTTATGTTAAGCTATATTTAAAATCGAATCTATCATTACATTAAAACTTTTGGATTTATTAACTTTAATTATAAAAATCTCAAATTCATCACTGATTCTTGGCAATAAACTTTTTAATAACTCCTTAGATGAAGGTTCCTCTAATAAAAATACTAATTTCTTCATTCAGGATCAAGCTCCTCAAAAAGTCCCTGCTTCCATAAGTAACCCATTTTATCGCCATCACTCATTAAATTCCTAACCAATTCATTATCTGCCGCACGTTTAATTGATGAATAGCCTTGATTTTTAACCAACCAATAAACTTCATCAATTTCCACTGCATTTAAAAAATCAGGAGAATGAGTGGATACAAATACTTGCCCGCCACGCTCGGAATACTCCCTGAACTCTTCGGCTAATTCCATCAATAATGACGGATATAACTGATTTTCAGGTTCTTCGATACAAAGTAAAGGATGCGGTTTAGGGTCATTAAGCAATACCAAATATGCAAACATTTTAATAGTACCATCTGACACATATCGAGAAAGAAACGGGTCTTTGAATGCACCGTCTTGAAATTTTAATAATACTCTACCTTCTTCGGTGATTTTAGCTTCTACAGAATTAATTCCCGGAATTCTGTGCTTGATTTTTTCAAGAATATTATCAAAAATATCTTTATGATTTTCAAATAGAAATTGAGTTACTAAAGAAAGATTGTCGCCCTCTTTTGATAAATGTTCGGCATATCCGACATCGTTAATGTTTCGAATTCTTTGTAAATTTATATCTGACAGATGCAAATTATCTATCAATTCAGAAAATTTTGTTATAGATTTATATTTTTCGAGTTGTGATAATACTTTGATAGCTAAATTATCAAAACCGGTAAGTGCGATATTTTGCTTATCTTCTAAATTATTAATTGTAACAAACCCTTGTCCGCGAGAAAAATCAAATAGTACTTCTTCATTATTGTCAAATTTGTTCAATTTTAATGATTCATGGTCAATAACCGCATTCTCTTTATTTGTAGATATAGATAAGAAATAAGAGTATAATGAGGAATTAGAATCCTCTCTGAATTTAATTTCAAATTCTATATTACCGGTAGAATCCCTACTAATAAGCTCTTTAAAGCCCCCACGTTTCTGAACAGCTATAGTTACGTTTTCAGTCATCGAGTCTTTAAGAAATCCAAAGACTTCAAATAGCGTTGATTTACCAGCTCCATTAGCACCAACAATTACACAAAAATTCGGAATATTCTTTATTTCCGCATCTTTGAATGCTTTAAAATTTTTTATTTTTATGCTTTCTATTCTCATTTCAGACTTCTTCTAAAAGTTTATTCGCTACTGTTTAATATTCTTTTTTTTTACAACTTAATCCATTAGTACAAAATTTTCTATTTCTATTCTCTTATATAATCACCTAATTCCCAATTCCTATTTCCCAATTACCCAACACTACCCTCTAAACTGACGGCAAGCAATTTCTGAGCTTCGACCGCAAACTCCATTGGTAATTGATTTAAAACTTCTTTTGCATATCCGTTTACAATCAAACCGACGGCATCTTCTTTGGAAATCCCGCGTTGAGTACAGTAAAACATGATATCCTCAGAAATTTTAGAAGTGGTGGCTTCGTGTTCTACTGTAGCTGTCTTATTTTCTACTTCAAGATACGGGAAGGTATGAGCACCGCATTTATCACCGAGAAGTAACGAATCGCATTGAGAATAATTACGAGCATTAAGTGCATTTTTGCCGACACGTACTAATCCGCGATAGCTATTCTGACTCCTACCTGCCGAAATACCTTTGGAGACGACACGGCTTTTTGTATTTTTACCCAGATGTATCATCTTTGTACCTGTGTCTGCTTGCTGATAATTATTAGTCAGTGCTACAGAATAAAACTCGCCGATTGAATTATCCCCCTTTAGAATGGTGCTCGGATATTTCCAAGTAATAGCCGAACCGGTCTCTACTTGAGTCCAAGATATTTTCGAATTATCACCGTCGCAAAGTCCGCGTTTTGTAACAAAATTGAAAATACCACCCTTACCCTCTTTATCTCCCGGATACCAATTCTGAACTGTGGAATATTTGATTTCGGCACCTTTTAACGCTATTAATTCCACTACTGCAGCATGCAATTGATTTTCATCTCGTACTGGAGCGGTACACCCCTCCAGATAGCTAACATAACTGCCTTCATCTGCAATTATCAAAGTACGTTCAAACTGTCCGGTCTGAGAAGCATTTATACGGAAATATGTTGACAGCTCCATCGGGCAACGTGTGTTTTTCGGGATATAGCAGAAAGACCCATCACTGAAAACAGCAGCATTCAATGCCGAATAGTAATTATCGGAATATGGCACTACCGACCCCAGATACTTCTCAATCAAATCGGAATGCTCTCGTATAGCTTCACTCATCGAACAGAAAATTATACCCAATTCCGAGAGCTTATCTTTAAAAGTTGTTGCTACCGATACACTATCCATAACCGCATCCACTGCTATTCCGGATAGCATAGCTTGTTCGGCAAGTGGAATACCCAATTTGTCAAATGTCTTTTTTATTTCCGGGTCCATCTCGTCGATAGTATTCGGACCTGTCTTTTTCTTTGGAGCTGCATAATAGTATAAGTCCTGATAATCAATTTCAGGGACTTTTAATTTTGCCCAAGTGGGGGTCTTCATCTTTAGCCAGTATCTATAGCTTTTCAGTCTCCATTCAAGCATAAAGGCAGGCTCGCCCTTTTTCTGAGAAATCAGTTTGATAACGTCCTCGTTGAGCCCCTTTGGGAATTCTTCTAATTCTACATCACTTACAAAGCCATATTTATAATCGCTTTGGGTTAATTCGTCAACAATATTTGTATCTTGTGCCATATTCTACCTATATATTGTATTATTTATTTCATATTTATTAACTGAAAAACTGTAATATCATCAAATACTTGCATAATCTTATTTTGAATCTGCATAAACGGCTTACGCATTGAGCAGTTGTCTGCCCTTGAACACGCATCTTGTGCCAGATTTTCCAAGCAATCGACTATCGGAATTATATCCTTATTCTCTACTGCTTGTATCACTTCCTTAATTGTAATGTCTTCCAATGGCACCAAGAGTTCATACCCTCCGCCTTTACCCTTTTTGGAAGTAATAATATGGTTATTCTTTAACAGTTGTAATACCTTTGATAAAAATTCAAATTCAATATTAAGTTTATCAGATAATACCTTAGCCGTAATTAGCTCGCCCTTAATAGAAGAAATGTATTCTAAAGATAAGACTGCATACTCAACTTTTTTTGATATTCTTAACATATTATACATTATATTTATTTATAGTTTGTATTTAGACGAGTGCATAATACGACTATTGTAATCGTATTTAGATTTTTTTAATTGGTAAAATTATGAATTGAGAAAATGATTTGGGATTTTTGTAATATAACTAACTACATCAAATTTATATAAACATATCTGTGGCTATAGCTTCGCCAAATACAAGAAATGAAATTATTCGTTTATAATAAATGCCCCCAATACACTAATTGAGGACATTTATTATTTAATATTTCAATTATACTATTTCGCCGTATTTCTCGGGGTATTGAGGTAACGGCAATGAGTCCGGCACCCCCATCAGCGGGAAATCTTTTCTGAGTGGATATAATGGCTCTCCACTGATTGGGTCTGTAAAATCATCAGGCATATAGAAACGTCTTAATCCCGGATGCCCAGTAAATTTAATACCATACATGTCAAAAGTCTCTCGCTCATACCAATTTGCGGAGTCCCATATCCCTGTCAGGCTCGGAATTTCACATTTGTGAATATCGACCGGCACTTTAAGTCTCAATCGAGATTTATATTCATTTGAATATAAGAAATAAACAACTTCAAATCTATTTTCATCTTTAAGCCAATCAATAGCAGTAACATCCATAAGCATATCGTATTTAAGTGCTGGATTAGTTTTTAATTCCTCGCATACCTTTAGCAACTCATCTTTTTTGATAATAAAACTTGTCTGCTGCCGATGCTCATAAATTTCTAATTCGGGTGCTAAACTTTTGACTATTTCAATGGCTTGAACTCTATTTTTCAGCATATTATACCATTATGTTTATGTAAATATTATTTGAAAAGGAAATCTCATTTGTGCTTCCTTTCCAGAATTGACGTTATAATATTAGTATTTATTTTTCAATATATTTAAAATTCTTTTTATTATAATTTGCTTTTCTAATCATTTTATAAATATTATTTTTTGAACTTATTTAATCAATTTTAGTCAATTTTCAAACAATACGGAGAACAAAAATGCAGACTTGGGACAAACAGACAAGCGAATCAAATCAGGCTTTTGCCATTTATAGCTTCTACAGAGATAATATTGAATATCGAAATCCTGAATTATTGGCAGAAATTACAAATAAAAACAAATCAGTAATTAAAAAATGGATTTCTCAATATAATTGGGCTTCACGCTGCACGGACTACGATAAATTCATTCAAAATAAAAACAACAATTCGGTAGATAACCAGAAATTCAATGAATTAAAGCAGACCATAGACAAACTTCAGACTATGCTCAAAGACAAAATTAATGAACAGTTCGAGGGAATTGAAACTGCCAAAATTGATGACCTGATTAAACTGATTACTAATTTGAATAAATTAGCCATAGATATGGAAAAGACCAATACCAGCGACACATCACTGATTAATAATGAGTATGTCAAGAAAATCAGAGCCAATCCCAAAGCTATGAAAGCATTTTATGAGTTTATCAGAATTTCGGAGATAGACTAATGTAAACCGATTTTTGAATTGGGGTTTGGGGTTGGGGTAATAGTGAATTAGATATGCCATATCTGGCAGTTATGGCATATCTAAGAGGGTATAATTCCACTTTTATTCTACCAATATTCAACATCTAACGATGTTGGAAGAGCAACCTTACTAAGCAGAGCGTAGGAAGGAGGCGTGCAAATTCCTACTTCCTACTTTCCTACTTTCCACTTCCTACTTCCTACTTCCCACTTCCTACTTTCAACTTTATAACTTTATAAACTATATAACTTCCCGAACCCCGAGCCCCTATCCCCGAACCCTTACTACCACAAAAAATAGCGAAGAGCCAAAAAAATAAAATTTACGGCAATTAAATCGAAAAGTAGCTTTGAATAAAATGATATAGCGAAAATCTAATCTACTTTTATTGCAGTAATTTCAATATCTTCTCCGCTCCATCCGAGGTCAACAAATTTAAATTTTGGAGCGTCTTTTACATAATAAGAGCTTAGGTCTTTAAATATATTCAGCCCATTGCCGATAGCAATCGGTGCATAGAATATTTTAAGCTCATCAATTAGATTTTTCTTTATGAATGAAGAAAATGTTTTTGAACCACCTTCAACTAAAAGGGAAGTAACAGAATATTTATCTGCAAGAATAGAGAGAATACTTTCAAGGTGAAGAAAGCCGTTATCATCAACTTCAACGGGGATAATTGAAACACCTGCCAATTTCATGTTATAGGCTTTACGCAACTTAGAAGCATTTGCCGAGCAGAATACAATAGTGTTTTTCCGGTCTTCATCTTTAAATAATTCCAATTCCAAAGGAGTGGAAAGGTGCGAATCCAATAGAATTCTTTTGGGATTTCTTCCGACTATATTTCTAACATTAAGCTTAGGATTATCTTTCTGAGCGGTAATTTCACCAACTAATACGGCATCGACTTCAGAGCGTAATTGATGAACTCTTCTACGGCTTTCTTCGCCGGTTATCCATTTTGAATTCCCACTGTAAGTAGCTATCTGTCCGTCAATTGAGATACCTGCCTTAGCAATAATATACGGTATATTCTTGGTCATATACTTGAAAAAGTATCTGTTTAGGCAATTACAGGCATCAGCCATTATATTGACTTCAACTTCTATACCGGCACTTCTCAACAATTCTATACCTTTACCACTTACCAAAGGATTCGGGTCTTGAGTACCGATTACTACTTTAGAGAATTTTTTTTCAATCAGTAAATTAGCACAGGGTGGAGTTTTGCCAAAATGTGAACAGGGCTCTAAATTGACAACCATAGTAGCACCGGTAAAATCAATATTCCCTGCATTTGCTATTGCTTCGACCTCGGCATGTGCTGACCCATATTTTTTATGCCAGCCCTCTGAAATTACTTCGTCATTTTTGATAATTAAAGCACCGACTAAAGGATTAGGACTGACGTATCCGGCACCTTTTTTGGCTAAATTAATAGCTCTTATCATTAACTCTTCACTTTTCACTTAGTCGGTCTCCATTCTAAAATTGTTTGAATAATATGTGGCTTAGGTATGCTCGGTATAACAAGCAATACTGTATAATCTCCCTGTGGGAGTTTTTTATAATAATTATCTTTTCCGTTCCAAGTATATTGATATATGTATCTATCTCCGATTTCGGAAGGCAGCACCTGCTTAATAACTTGGAAATAATTCATATTGTTATTTGAAGCGAAAATCGGTTTACCTGATTTATTTAATATTTCAATTCTTAGCAATTCGGAACTTGGCAGATATTCTTTATTTTCAACATATATTCTTTTTGCATCCACTGAAAAAACCACGTTAGAATCATTGATTATATTTATTGAAGGAGTAAGTAGTAGCGAAGTCTTTTCTTTATCAATACCGGATAGTGCAATCTGATTAATAGGTATTGTTTCTGAATAATGAACTTTGGGAGTACAAAATACAAAATTAAAATTTAAAGTATTTGCACTAATTACTTTTGGTTTATTCCAATTAATAATTGAATTAAAATTGAAATAAGCATTATTTTTATCAATTGGCAATACATCTTTTTTAAATTCGAGTGTTTCGGCACTGTCTATAAGATTATCTTCTGCATAAATGTAGGCTTTAATTCGCTCTATATTATTAATAAATATATTTTGTTTGTCAATTTCATTGATTTCTCTTAAACCAAAAGATAGGGTAATACTGTCTGAGTCAGCATTTAAATTATAAGTAGGTTTGACAGGCATATTTTCTACGGGTTTGTAAATAATTTTATTACCGGAGCATGAAATTAGCAGTAATATCGGCAAAAGAAATACTAACGGTAGAAGACATCTTTTCATAAAATATTTTCAATAAGTGAGAAAAACTAATTTTATTCATTGATAAATAAAACAAACAAATAAGTATAATGAAAAACGAAATTCTGAAACAATATTGTAACTAATGTGTCTATATTTTTGATTTTGTGAAAATATTTGTAAATAGTATGACAATATTTAGTTTTAATAGCTATCATTTTAATAAATTTGAGCACTTTTGCCGTATCTTCGGCGATATTAATTATCAAGATGTATTATTTGTAAATATTTATATATCTAAAGAGTTAGATGATGAGCTGTATAAAAGTAAAATCAAGGTATTGTTTGAACCCGTTGCCGGCAACTTGATTTTTAATATTATTCCTCAATATTTAGTTGATAGTGCTATTGCTTTAGAGCTTATTTCAATAAATGAAACGAAGAATATCGAAAAGAGTACTTATAAAAATAATCAAATAATAAGAAGAGAGTCCGATGATTACGCTATTATTGGATTTAATATTGACTATAGTAATGAAAACAGCTCTAATGAATCCGCTAAGAACGCATTTTTAGATTTCAGATTTCTGAAAAACCATTGCAGTGGAAATATTGGCAAGCTAACGAGGCAATGGAACTATATCGGAAATATAAATTATACCGACGGCAAGTTAAGCAATTATAATATCTTTAATTATCACAGATTCTCTGCATATAGCCAGTCTTTTATCAACGATTATCCGGCTGCTACCGGCATCGGTGCCGAATGCACCGGTCTGATGGTTCAAGGTATTTGCATTGATTCAAGATATTTGACGAGTATATCTATAGAGAATCCAGAACAGATTCCGGCTTATAATTACTCGGATAACATATTATATTCTAATCCGGCATATCGCTCTATGCCACCACTATTTTCGAGAGCAAGATTACTGCTATTAAATAATATCCCGATAGAAATGTTTATCTCCGGTACTGCTTCAATTAACGGAGAAACAACTATTTCCGAACAGGATATTAAGATGCAGACGCATAAAACTATTGAAAATATCAAAAAGTTGATTTCTGTTGATAATTTGATCGATCATCTTCAAAATCATTGCATTGAAAAGAGGATAATTAATTCAAAAATCAACTACATCAGAGTATATATTAAAAATGCCGATGATTATCTTTTAGTGAAAGAAATTGTCGAAAAAGAATTAAATAATATTCCGGCTTTGTATGTTCAAGCCGATGTATGTCGAGATAATCTACTTGTAGAAATCGAGGGATTTGCAAGCATTGATGCGTTGGCTGATTAGTTTACAAATGCTCAGAAATTAGTTGCTTGTAGTTAGTGTTGCTTATGCTCAGCGAAGGAATGAAGAGAAAATATTTTGATTACCCCTCAATTTAGCCAAATACTATGCTGAAAATAATATTTATTCTTATTGAAACTAATTCAATAGTATTTCGTATTTTCTATTTGATTATTAATTATAATAATTATTTAAGTGCGTCTAATTTTTATTATTTTAAGGGATATATATTATGAAGTTAAAGCTTCGTTACTCTTTGCAAGTGATTGCATTATCAATGATAACTTTAGTAATTGGTGCATGCACTGATAAAAACAATACTCATAAAAGCGATTTCAAGGCAATAGACATAGCCAATATGGACACTTCTATTGCTCCGGGTAAAGACTTTTTCCGTTATGCAAACGGCAAGTGGATGAAAAACCATCCTATACCTGCGGAATTTGCTCGTTACGGTGCTTTCGAGCAAATAGAAGAAGAAAATCAAAAGAAATTAAAAGAGCTGTTTACTGCTGCCGCAAATGATAAATCTGCAGCTAATGGTAGTATTCAACGCAAAATAGGAGATTTTTACTCTTCGGGAATGGATACTTCTAAAATTGAAGTTGATTCATATAAACCAATAGCTGAAGATTTAGCTGCTATCGACAAAATAGTTAGTACCGATGATATGATTAAATACATTGCCAATATGCATTTAAATGGCATGAGTGCTCTTTTTGCACTGTACGCTGCTCCGGACGACAAAAACTCAAGCTTGGTAATTGCTCAGTTTTATCAAGCCGGTCTTGGATTAGGCGACCGTGATTATTATTTAAATAATACAGATCGATCGAAAACTCTTAGAGATGAATACTTGAAATTTACTGCCAAAATGTTTGAATTTATCGGCGTTGCACCTGAAGTAGCCAAATTAAACGCAGATAAAATTATGGCTTTGGAAACTAAAATTGCTAAAGTCTCTCGTACTCGTTTAGAATTACGTGACCCGCAGTCAAACTATAATAAAATGAATATAGAGCAATTACAGAAAATTGCACCGAATATTAATTGGGCACTATATTTCTCTACTTTAGGAGTTACAGGAACTAATGAACTTAATATCGGGCAACCGAATTTTATTAGCGGTATAAGTAAATTATATAAAGAAGTCAGTTTAGACGAGTGGAAAATTTACTTGAAATGGAATTTGATTAATAGTGCCGCTGATTATTTAAGCTCTAACTTTGTAAAAGAAAATTTCCATTTCTACGGTACTGTTTTCTCCGGCAAAGAAAAAATGAAAGACAGATGGAAAATTGTTCTTGACCAAACAAGTCAGGGACTTGGCGAAGCTGTAGGAAAATTATATGTAGAGAAATATTTCCCGGCTCAAGCAAAGAAAAAAATGATTGATTTAGTCAATAATTTGAAATTATCATTCAAAGATAGGCTTCAAGCACTCGAATGGATGAGCGAAGCAACTAAAAAACTTGCCATTGAGAAATTAGAAAAGATTAACGTAAAAGTCGGATATCCTGATAAATGGATTGATTATTCATCTGTGAATATTAGCAAAGACTCTTATTATAATAATGTAATGGCGGCAAATCGCTTTAATGTAAAACGCGAATTAAATAAAATCGGCAAGCCTGTTGACCGCAGTGAATGGGCGATGACCCCACAGACAGTGAACGCATATTATAGCCCTAATATGAACGAAATAGTATTTCCGGCAGGTATTCTGCAATTCCCATTTTTTGATTTAAACGCTGATGATGCTGTTAATTATGGTGCTATCGGAGTAGTAATCTGCCATGAGATGACTCACGGATTTGACGACCAAGGTCGCCAATATGATAAATTCGGTAATTTAGTTGACTGGTGGACTCCTGAAGATGCAACTAAATTTAAAGAGCATGTTCAAGTATTGGCTACTCAATTCAATGGCTTTAAATTGCTTGATTCAATGCATGTTGACGGTGAATTAACTTTAGGCGAAAATATTGCTGATTTGGGTGGCTTAATGATAGCTTATCCTGCACTTCAAAAAGCACTTAAAATCAAACCTCAGACTGAGAAAATTGACGGATTTACAGCAAATCAGAGATTCTTCTTATCTTATGCCCAAGTATGGAGAGGCAATATGAGAGATAAAGAATTAATGAGACGCTTGAAAGAAGACGTGCACTCACCTGCTGAAGCAAGAGTAAACGGAGCTTTGCCAAATGTACCATATTTCTATGAAGCTTTTAATATCAAGCCGGGAGATGCCCTATACCGTCCGGTTGGCGAAAGAGCAAAAGTTTGGTAGAATAGTAATATTTAATAGGTTTAGAAAAGCCCCGCTTACGGGGCTTTTTAGTTTGGTTAAAATCACATTAGCATAGCAGTAGTCAAAGGCTATTGCAAATGTCCAAAATATTTATTTACTGTTAATTTTTAAAATTATTTATATTTCTAAGTGGTTATCAACCCTACGGTTAACCGTAGGTTGAATTAATGGAAATTGAAAATTATATAGTTTTGCAACAGACTTAGTCTATTAATTCTGAAAACTGCTAATTCAATACTGTCTTAATTATTATATACTAAGATATTATTGTTAGGGATTAACCTGCCTTTTTATGTAAATATTTAAGAAGGAAATGATATTAAAGCACAACTCATGCTTGATTTAGAAATTTACTCACTTTATCAAATATCAATTTCTCGGTTACTTCAATTTCGTTACTTGCGTCAATTAAGATGATTCTTTCTGAATACTTTCGTTGCAAATCTTTAAAACCTTCGATTACACGCTCAAAAAATTCTTTACCGGAACTCTCTATGCGATCGTATATTTTACGAGTTGAACGCTCTTTAGCGGTTTCGAAGCTTACATCCAGATAGAAAGTAATATCGGGCAATAGCTCTAACGATGCCATTTTATTAAATAATTCTACAGTTGAAATGTCAAGCCCTCTGCCATAACCTTGATAGGCAGTAGTAGAATCAAAAAATCTATCACTGATTACAATTTTATTGTCAGCAATTGCCGGCTTAATTATAGTATTTACCAAATGCGAACGAGCCGATTCAAAGAGCAAAAGCTCAGTTACCGGGTGAATGTCTTCTGTCGAATTCAGAAGAATCTCCCTGATTTTTTCCGATATTTCAGTACCGCCCGGCTCCCGTAAATTTATTACTTCATAACCAAGTTTCGTTAAATTCTCACTTAATATATTAAGCTGCGTTGTTTTACCACAGCCGTCTATTCCTTCAAAGCTAATAAACATAACATTCTCCAATTTTAAACCTAATACAAAAATATATAGAAATTTAAAATAATAAAAAGTATTTTTTACAAACGAAAAAAAAACTTGGAAATATTAACACTATTAAGTATATTTGTATGCGTTAAATATGCTAACAATGTTATGCAATTTAACAGATGTTTTATATAAATCGGTATTAAGATGAGTATCAAAATGTGCATTATAGACGAGGTTGAGCAGAGAGGCAGGCGGCATTTCCATTTATTTGGCAATCGGATGCCTATATATATATTTAGAATAATCAATAATATAATAAAATATTACTATAATAGGAGAGAGAAATGAAAGAGATTCAAGAGCAACGAATGAAGCGTTACTTTATCGACTCAGCAAAAGCGATTTTGAAGTCTGAAGGGATTCAGGCATTTTCAGCAAGAACTGTAGCAGAGGGTGCCGGATATTCCTATGCTACAATTTACAATTATTTCAAGGATATGAAGGAATTAATTACAATATGCGTTAGTGAATTCATTGCCGAATGCGAGGAATTCGTTTGTACGCGTAAGCATCAAGATAATCCGGGATTAGAAAAATTATTATCGCATGGCAAAGCATATTTAAATTATTTTATTCAATATACCTCGGTATTTGACGTTGTTTTTATAGAGAAAATATCGGAATTGCGATACCAAGAAGACATACAGAACAATTTGAATGCATTATTTGAAAAATTATTCTTGTCGGATTTTGAAGAAATCGGAAATTCTAATGATATTCAAAAAAACGATTTGGATAATTTAAAAGAATTATTCAAGCTAACGCTTAATTCTTTATTATTATTTTATATCAATAGATGGACTCCAAAAGAGTATAAAGAATTTATGATATATTCGGAGTCCACTCTTAGATTTATTTTTGCGAAATGGGTTAAATAATTAGATAAAATAGATTTGGGTTATATGTCATTTCTTGCACCTATTAGAGGATATAGGTTCATGCCGTTAACGTGGATAGATAGGCTCAAAAGCGTGTGCTTGAATGATAAGAATCTCAAATCACATATATTTAAATACATTTATAACAACATAAAATAAGTTTCTTCGCTATTATGTGTGGGTAAGCAAATAATGAAATCTTTCTTACAACTGCGTTAGCAGTTGAACATTGGTAATAAACATTGTTTAATCCCCACACTCTTTCTCCCCTTTTTGTTGTTAAAACAAGAGAGTGGTGGTGGTGTATTTCATTATGTTACCGATGTTGAACTCCTAACGGAGTTAAGATTAATAATAAAAAATGTTTATCCAATAAGATATCAAAAATCAATATTTGATATATAATGATTCTCTTTATACTAATAACAATGATTTGCTTACCCACTTAAAATAGCGATTGCCCTAAAATAATAAATATTTAGCACGAAATAATTTCAAATCAACTTAAATATTTTAAAATAAATGCGTTCACATCTAAGGCTTTGATTATTTCCTTTTGAAATTAGGAAAAAATCAATTAGATTTGAAATCTATGTCTTATTATTTTTGAAGAGAAAAAAAGGAAAATGAAAGTATTACTTATAGGTAGTGGTGGCAGAGAGCATTCGCTGGCTTTGGCTTTATCAGAATCAAAAAGTTTAACAAAACTATATGTTAGTCCAGGCAATCCCGGGATTTTCAATTATGCAGAAGATGCAAAAATTCAACATAGTGATCATAATCAAGTAATTGAGTTTTGCGAAAACAATTCGATTGATTTAGTAGTAGTAGGTCCTGAGCAGCCATTAGCAGAAGGTATAGCGGATTCATTGCGTGAGAATGGAATCAATGTATTCGGACCGTCGAAAAATGCAGCTATGCTCGAAGCTTCAAAAGTATTTGCAAAAGATTTTATGCTAAGGCATAATATTCCAACGGCAAATTACAGACAATTCCATAAATTTACAGAAGACGAAGCACATATTTTTATAGATGCCCTTGAGGCTCCGGTTGTACTTAAAGCTGACGGGTTAGCCGGAGGTAAAGGAGTGATTATTGCAGAGACTCATACAGAGGCTCATAATGCAATTGATGAAATGTTTGACGGATTATTCGATTCGGCTGGCGAAACAGTGGTTATCGAAGAATTTATGCCCGGAGAAGAGGCTTCGGTTCTTGCTATATGCGACGGTAAGGACTTCATCACTTTAGCTTCCGCTCAAGACCATAAACGCATTTATGATAACGACAAAGGTCCGAATACAGGCGGAATGGGTGCATATTCTCCGGCTCCGATAGTTAGCGACGAAATAATGAAATTAACTATAGAGCAGGTAATTAAACCGACTCTAAATGGAATGGCGGAAGAGAATAATCCTTTTATTGGCTGTTTATATATCGGGCTGATGATTGATAAAAATGCAATTAAAGTAGTTGAATTTAATGTACGCTTCGGAGACCCCGAGACAGAGGCAGTCTTACCATTATTTAAAGGTGATTTTGCGAAATTACTTTTATCGGCTTCAATGGGAGAGATTGATAAATCAGCAGTTGAATCAGTGTGTACAGGGTTTAGCTGTAGTGTGATATTGGCTTCTGATGGCTATCCGGGTTCATTTGAGAAAGGTTATGAAATCAAGGGTATCGCAAATGCCGAAAAAGCCGGTGCATTAGTTTTCCACGCAGGTACAGCACTAAAAGATGATAAATTAGTTAGCAAGGGCGGGCGAGTGCTTGCCGTTACCGGTAAAGGCGTAGATTTAAAATCGGCAATTGATAGTGCATATAAATATATTGACTATATCAAGTTCAAAAATAAATACAACAGAAAAGATATTGGTAAAAAGGGTTTATCACGTTAGTCTGTTTATTTTAATAATATGTAATTAAAGCCCCGTATCCATAATAAATACGGGGCTTTTGCTTAATGGAAAATTGCAATTAGTAAAATATTTTCGCTGTGAGGAAACAATATATTATGAAATAATTAAAATATTTCGTAATTTTAAATGTTTGATTTTTATTATATTCTAAATCTATAAAATAATCGGGGTTAATATGAAAAAGTATTTATTTATCCTTTTATTACTTTGTACAAGTAATATATTAGCAGAAGAATTGAGTTTTACGCCAAACAAGAAATTTGATATTTTTAAATCAGGAAATAATTCTATTCATTTTTCAGAAGATAGCAAAACCATGATGAAAGTAAATAATGTTGCAGATACATCATGGATATCGCTATTTAATGTTGAGACTAACCAAGAGATTTATCATACGGTTCTGAATTCAAGTAATTTGAAAGTTAAAGGTATCCTAAACGATGCAGAGAGAGCAATTTGTGTTATTGATTATAAGCCATATATTTATAATTTAAAAACAAAAGAAGTAGTCGATTCTATTAAAATAGACAATACTTACGATATGTATTATATGTACTTGGAGGGTAACTATGTTTTGGGAGGTTTTACATCTTTATTGCTCGCTGTAAATATCAATACAAAAGAAAAGCTTATGCAATTTAATGTACCAATTGAACTTCATTACGTGAATTATAAAATGGATTTTAAAGGAGATTATTTATGTTTATACTCTCCTAATAGCAGTACTTTTATAATTCATAATTACAAAACAAATCAGACAACTAAATTAGACGATTCAAACACAATTTATGCTGAATTATCCAAAACAGGTAAATATCTTGTTTATATAAGATATGATTCAACAATTGTTAGAAATTTGTTAACAAATGAAGAAAAAGGTTTTCAAAATAGGTCTTCTAACATTGGGGATTTTATTAATAATAAAATTATATCTGATAACGAAAAGGATTTATATCTCCAAGAACATGATAATATTTATATATATGATATGGAAACATTAGAAAAGAAAGATAGCCTTAATCGTAAGATTACTGATTATTCAAAATTCCAATTTTCCCAAAATATTTATCTGTATAGTTTTGATAATTATACATTTACATATTTTGAACCATTCGGACTTGTAAACAAATATGATAGTAAAACACACAAATATTTATATACTTTTAATACTTTTACTATTAATTCAGAGGTTTCTAGTCTTTCTTTATCTAATCTTTCATTTTCAAATATCAATGATGATTTAAGGTTTGTAAATTCTATTTATCGTGATTATGAAAACGATACTTTAATTACAATTGCTTTTCCGCCAAGAGAAACGACTTTGCTAATTGGAAAAGAATTATATTATTATTTTCCCCCTGGTATTAGTCATAAAAATATTGATACTAGAATTAAAAAGAGTATCTGCGAATTCAGTGCTAATATAACTGACATGTGTTATTTAAAAGATAAAAATATGATAGCAGTCGGAGCATCGGACGGCAAAATAAGTTTAATAGATTTAGAGACCGATGCTGTAGTTTACGAATTAAACTCAGGAATCTCTAATTTACCAATGGATAATTTGAGACTGTCAGCCGATGGTAAGTATTTAATGGGCGGAGCAGACTGCAAAGGCTATACTTCAGATTATACAAATAATAAAATGGTAGTATGGAATATTAGTAATTTCAATTCGCTAACAAATAAAACATATACTATAAAAACTACTTTAAATAATTATTTTTCTAATGACAGTAAGTATATTTTGAAAGATAACTTATCAGTATATGAAATCACAACTGGAACTACTTCAGATTTAGTTTTAAATCCCGAATTAGGTAGCGAGACAAAGCCAAATACGTTTTCTGATTACGGCTTTACTTTTGATGGAAAATATATTTTTGCTAGTTCTGATAAAGCAATTTATATCTGGGATTATGAAACAAAAAAGCATATCCAAACAAATAGAATTGAAGAAAACATTCTGGGAATGAGAATATCAAATGTATCGAATACTATATGTTTAATTAAGGATAATCAAAGTATTGACGTACTAAAGTATAACCCTAAATCCGGAATATTTGACAAAACCGAGAATAGTATTCTTCAATCAATTATTTTGAAATCAAACTCTTCCATTATTATTAATAATGATCTAATAAATCCAGAATTCGCTATTTATGAACTTTTTAATTCAAACGGTGAGTTGATAAATCAGAACTACACATGTAATATAACTGATAAATCTATTGAATTTAATTCTATGGGATTAATTTCAGGAACATATTTTTTGAATATTGTAAATAATGGGAAATCTGAAATTTATAAGATTATGATAATTTCTGAATAGTTTCGCATTGTACCATCTCATGCACCGCATGAGATGGTACGAGTATTAATATAATAATACTTTGACAAAATAACGTTGCAATATACTCAACGGCTTATTCATGTAGTGATAATTTTTATTTAGATAGTCCTTCTTGAAGAATTTTAATTTCATCACGAAGCTCGGCAGCTCTCTCGAAGTCTAATTCGCGGGCTGCAGTCTTCATCTGAACAAATAATTGCTCAACCAAATCTTTTCTTTGGTCTTCTGTCATATATTTAGCGAGCGGTTCGGCTGCTCTCTTGATTTTCCTGTTCTCTCGTTCATCATCGCGTTGATGCTTTTGAATAGACATATCTGCAACAGAGGTAGAGCTTAATATCTCTTCAAGTGATTTATAGACTGTTTTTGGATTAATATTATGTTCTTTATTATATTCGGTCTGTAAGGCACGTCTCCTATTAGTCTCATCAATTAATTTATTCATGGACTTGGTATATTTATCGGCATAGAGAATTACTTTGCCGTCCACATTACGAGCGGTACGCCCTGCAGTCTGAAGTAGCGACCTTTCCGAACGCAGGAAGCCTTCTTTATCAGCATCTAAAATTGCAACCAGCGATACTTCGGGTAAGTCCAGCCCTTCACGAAGTAAGTTTACGCCGACCAAAACGTCATATTCTCCGGTACGTAAATCTCTGATGATTTCAACTCTTTCTAAAGTATGAACGTCCGAATGTATATAAGCAACTTTTACATTTAAATTAGATAAATAGTCGGTCAAATCTTCAGCCATTCGCTTAGTCAAAGTGGTAATAAGTACTCTTTCCTTTTTGGCGGCTCTGATACGTATCTCGGCTAGCAAATCATCTATCTGGTTCTCTACGGGGCGAACTACTACTTCAGGGTCAAGCAAACCCGTCGGGCGGATAACTTGCTCAACTACAACGCCCTGAGACTGCTCTAATTCAAAATCACCCGGAGTAGCACTTACATATATTACTTGATTAATCAAAGATTCAAATTCGGTAAATTGCAGTGGTCGATTTTCTAAAGCTGACGGCAAACGGAATCCATGCTCGACTAATGTCGATTTCCTGCTCCTGTCCCCGGCATACATAGCTCTAACCTGAGGTACTGTAACGTGGCTCTCATCTAAAACCAATAAATAATCTTCGGGGAAATAATCAAACAAGCATTGAGGTCTGTCTCCCGGCTGTCGATTAGTTAAGTGCATCGAGTAATTCTCAATACCGGAGCAATAACCGAGCTCTTTCATCATTTCTATATCGTAAAGGGTTCGTTGCTCTAATCGTTGAGCCTCTATCAATTTATCTGCTTTACGAAGTTCGATAAGCCTGGTGCTGAGTTCATCTTTTATATTAATTACGGATTTAGCTAATTGAGTTTCGCTGGTAACGAATAATTTAGCAGGGAATACGGTAGCAAAATCTATATTATTTAATTTCTTACCGGTTAGGGCATTAATTAAGCTTAGGTTTTCAAGTTCGTCGTCAAATAGCTCTATGCGAATAGCTTGGTTTTGTTCATAAGCAGGAATAATATCAATTACATCGCCCCTAACTCGGAAAGTGCCGCGAGCGAAATCGAAATCATTACGAGTATAATATAAATCCGCAAGCTGATATAATAGTTTTTTTCGGTCGATTTTCATTCCCGGTTTTAGATATAAAAGACTATTTATATAGTCCTGTTTATTACCAATGGAATATATACAGCTAACAGAAGCGACTACAATCACATCGCGTCTGCCTTCAATCAGGGAGCATGTAGCTTTGTGTCTTAATCTGTCAATTTCGTCATTTATCGCAAAATCCTTTTCAATATAGGTATCGGTAGTAGGCATATAAGCTTCGGGCTGATAATAATCATAGTATGAAACAAAATATTCTACTGCGTTATTTGGGAAAAAGGATTTAAATTCTCCGTATAATTGAGCGGCAAGAGTTTTATTTGGCGAAATTACTAAAGTAGGCTTTTGCAATTCCTGAATCACATTTGAAATGGTAAATGTTTTTCCGCTGCCTGTAATACCGAGCAATGTCTGATATTTATCTCCGCGGTTCAGACCTTCTTTTAGTTCGGTTATTGCTTTGGGCTGGTCGCCTGCCGGTAAATAGTTAGAATTTAATTCAAAAAGTGGCATTTCTATACTTCTATTTTAATATAATATTTAATTAAAAAACCAATAACATCATTTCCGACTTGAATTAATACATATCAAATCTCGCTGTTGTATAAAGCCAAGCGTTGATATTAAATAAATTATTTCAAATAGGAAATAATTTATAAGACGTATTTCATTTGCGGAAATTACAGAGAGAAAAAAGAATTTTCAATATAATCGAATTAGCAGATTTATAAATAATTACAAAAAGCCGCACCAAATAATATGTTGCGGCTTTTAAAAGTAAACAAAGAGAAAAATTATTCTTCAGTAGGCTTTGGATTATTATTACCACCTTTGAGAATATCTCTTACTTTTGTTTCTAATTCTTTATAAATATCAGGATTATCAATTAAAACTTTCTTTAATGCGTCTCGGCCTTGAGTTCTTTCTTTGCCGAAAGTGTACCATGAGCCACTCTTTTGGATAATGCCGTATTCGGTAGCTACATCCATCATATCACCAATTTTTGAAATACCTTCGTTATACATAATATCGAATTCAACTTCTTTGAACGGAGGAGCAACTTTATTTTTAACAATTTTCACTCTAACTCTATTACCTACTATATCGTTGCCTTCTTTAATAACTTCTTTACGTCTAATATCAATTCGTACAGAAGCATAGAATTTTAAAGCATTACCGCCGGTAGTAGTCTCGGGATTGCCGTAAATAACGCCGATTTTACTACGCAATTGGTTGGTAAACATAACGCAAGTATTTGATTTGCCGATAGCCGCATTTAATTTACGCATAGCTTGAGACATCAATCTGGCTTGAGAGCCCATCTGAGCGTCGCCCATATCTCCTTCGATTTCAACTCTTGGAGTAAGAGCCGCAACAGAGTCGATGATTACAACATCAATTGCATTTGAGCGTACTAAAGTCTCAACAATTTCGAGAGCTTGCTCACCGAATTCAGGTTGAGATAGCAATAAGCTATTCAAATCAACACCCAAGCGTTGTGCGTAGTTAATATCAAGAGCATGCTCGGTATCAACAAATGCAGCAAGCCCACCAGCTTTCTGTGCTTCAGCTATAATATGAAGACATATTGTAGTTTTACCTGATGATTCAGGACCGAAAATTTCAATTATTCTGCCACGGGGTACTCCGCCAATACCTATAGCTGCGTCCATAGACATACAGCCGGTAGATATGCAGTCAACATTAACAACATTTTTATCGCTAAGCATCATAATTGAGCCTTTGCCATGCTGTTTTTCGATTTGCTCCATTGCAAGCTTGACAGCTCTCATTTTTTCTTCAGCAACTGTCGGAATCAATGTTTGAGGTTTTGAATCAGTTTTAGCCATTTTTTCGTTTATATTTTGTTTTACAATTAGTCATTTTAATATCTGCAAAATAATGATTTTCTACCGCTTTATAAAATCTTATTTGATAATTCAGAAAAATAAAATATTGAAATTTTGATAATAAGTCTGTTGATTAAGCACAATGTTTTAAAATCCAAAACTTTCAACCCAATGCTTTAGTATTGGGAAACAAGTACTTAGGCAGTGTATTATTAGTCATTAAGCAGAAATCATAGACTTTTGCAATGGTCTTATAATTCATATAATTAATGGAATTTATAATAAATTTAGTTTAAACGCTTTGTATAATTGAGAAATTAATCTCTTATACTATATAGAATACTTTCAAAGTCCGCTTTATATGTATCTTTTGATTTGTAATCACACAAGCAAAGCACTTTGTAATAACTATCCTTAGTTTCGGCAATTCCTACAAAATAGTATATTTTGGTACCATTAGTTATATCTTCGAATGCCACATCGCATACTATAAAATTTTTTTTGTCGATTGTCTTGCTTTGAGGTTTATCTACAGTTCTTTCATTCCCTTCAATTTTTAAATCATTAATAAAGTAATCGAAAAATTCCATAATTGAAGCAAATTTCATATCAACTAAATCTAAGTCTTCTTTGCTATCTTCGATTATATAACCATAAATATCTTTGATAGTATTCTTGAATTGAATAGTAGCGGCATCATTAATCCCGGCGGTTTTTGTAAAATACTCGGGAAGACTTACATAGAATACATGCCCGGCTTTATATTCTTTAAGTTGGGCTTGAGCAATTGTACATACGGACAATAATATTAAGGTTAGTAGAGTAAGTTTAGCTTTCATAAAAACTCCGTTATTGATACTTATTAGAATTATATTTAAATTAATTAAAGCAAAAATAAATAATATTTTCAAAATACCATAAACATATTTTATAAATCTATAAATATTGATAAATAATAATTTTGGGATTCTTTGCTGGGAATTGGAAAGTTATAAAGTTTATAAAGTTCGTAAAGTTGGAAAGTGCAAGAGGAAATAGGTTCTTTTCTTCCAACATCGTTAGATGTTGAACATCGGTAAAATGAAAGTTATAAAGTTCGTAAAGTTATAAAGTTTGTAAAGTAGAAAGTTTGGGAGGTATGGATTCTTTTCTTCCAACATCGTTAGATGTTGAATATTGGTAGAATTCGGGGTTCGGGGATAGGGGTTCAGGGTTCGGGAAATATGAATTAGGAATTTGCACGCCTCCTTCCTACGCTCTGCGTAGTAAGGCTGCTCTTCCAACATCGTTAGCTGTTGAACATTGGTAGCATGGAAGTTTAAATATACTTCCATGTAACTGTGCAAAAATTGTCATTCTGAACGATTGAAGAATCCAGACAAAGCTAAATATTGATAACTCTGGATTCTTCGTTACACTCAGAATGAAGATTTGGCAATATTATTAATTTTAGACTACCTAATTTTCTATTCTTAGGCTATTGTATCGATCTTAATATACATTAGTTGGTCTTTGATTTTCTTTTATTTTTAACCCATTTATATGCGAAATACAAAGCGATCATAGCAAAAATTGGCAGAATTATATAGCAACCATAAATTGACACATAATTATCTACTGCACGCCAATTTGTGCCGGCAACCATGCCGAGATATATCAATAAGCCATTCCAAAGTAAAGAGCTAAGTCCGGCTAATACAGCAGTTAATGTAAGATTCATCTCAGAGATACCTGCCAAAAAAGAAATCACTGCTCTGGTTCCGGTCAGGAACCTATTTATTACGATAATAAAATATCCGTATTTGTGAAACCAATATCTGGGCTTATGTAGTGTCTTTTCGTTGATAAATTTGAATCGATTGGAATCTATCACCTTATGACCGAAATATTTACCAAGTAGGTACATCAATATAAAGCCGATAGTAGAGCCGATAGTCGTGGCTATGATTAATGAGAGAAAGTCAGCTTTGCCCAGACCGATAAGCGAACCCAAAAATATAACCATAAAATCGCCGGGAGCCGGCGGTAAAATATTTTCAATTAAGGTCGCCCCGATTGCAATTAACATTATCACATAGAATGGAAGTGGGGTATTAATTAATAATTCGATAATAGTTTCCAATTTATTCCCTTAATTTTATTTGAATGGTTGAGGTGGTAGATTGTCAAAATCGACATTTATATCAAAATATTTCGTTTCGCCCTTATCTATAGTAAATTCACTTGGTGTTTCGGGTGTGTTTGAATACAAAACACCGACAGCTCTCCAGTCCATCAATCCTCCATACTGCTGAGCTACAACCAAGTACTTAATTGTAAGAGGCGGTTCGGGAATCTCTATCGAAAAAGTAGAAGAAGCGACATTAACCGGCAAACTTTCTATAGTGTAATATGCGTTTCCACCCATTACTTCCTCAAGAATTCCTATTGGCGGATAGCTTTTAAAAGCGACTACTCGAATATCTTTTACTGTACCAGCCGCGGACCAGTTCGCACCTTTAGCATAGTCAATTGTGCCCTTTATATATCCGGTTGAGCCGTGAACCTGAGTGGGGTCCAGCCCACCGTCGCAGCTGACAATTATCAATGATAAGAGCAAAATAAATAATATTCTGATATACATAGTAATTTACATAATTTTAAAAACAATAATACGCAGATTGAAGAATATTAGTTTAATAGCCTGCTGAATCACTTTTTAATAGAAATAAAAATTATTGAGATACTCTATAATTTTCTTAATTACCAAAGGTTGGTGGCATGTTGTATTTTTGAATATGTATCTTAATTCTTAGATTTTCTCTTGTAATTTTAATACAATAATGTTAAATTGCAACAATATATTAATAATTATCAAATAACGAGATTATGATGAAAAATATATTATTGATTTTACTTGCTTTTCTTTTATCAGGAAATCTTTTTGCTTACCAAGAATTTATTGACCCGAATCCGTCAGATGGAAATTTGTTTGGTAACCAAGTGGTACTTCTCAGAACAGGAAATGTGGTGATTACATCACCGGGAGCTGATATAAACGGTATTTCAAATTGTGGTGCAGTATATTTATTTAATGGGAAAACGAGAGAATTAATAAGTACTTTGTATGGAACAACAATTGACGATAGTGTTGGCTCTGAGCGAGTAACGGCTCTTAATAATGGAAATTATGTTGTATGCAGTGTTAATTGGGATTATGATACTCAATCTGATATAGGAGCTGTTACTTGGTGCGATGGAACTAAAGGAATAAATGGTCCCATAAGCATTGATAATAGTTTAGTTGGGATTTTCTACGATCCGGATAGTGATAGAAATATTGTTTATGCTCTAAAAAACGGAAACTATGTTGTTTGTGCTCCATTTTGGCATATTAATTGGATTGTATCTTTAGGAGCAGTTAGTTGGTGTGACGGTTCCAAGGGCAAAAGCGGAATGATAAGTAGTTCAAACAGCTTAGTTGGGGAAAATATGGGTGATCTTATTGGTATTTACGGAATAACTGAACTTAGCAATGGCAATTTTGTTGTTAGTAGCCCATTTTATTCAAGTAGTAGTATTGTGCATTGTGGTGCAGTAACATGGTGCAGCGGGACAGAAGAAACTATTGGCACTGTTAATTTTTCAAACAGCTTGATAGGTAGCTCGAATAATGATCTTGTTGGATATGAAAAAATAGTTGCATTAGAAAACGGTAACTATATAGTATGCACTAATCAGTGGGATAATGGTGATTCAATAGATGTAGGTGCAGTTACATGGTGCGATGGTTCAAAGGGGTTTAGTGCTGAAGTTAATAAAAATAACAGTTTAATCGGGACAAGTTCAAATGATTTAATAGGTTTTTTAGCTTATCCGCTTAAAAATGGCAACTATGTAGTTGCGTCCAGATTTTGGAATAATAATGAAAATGACGATGCCGGAGCAGTTACTTGGGGCGATGGGGAAAAAGGCACAATTGGAGAAGTAAGTATTTCTAATAGTTTAATTGGTACTATATCTCATGACGGAGTAGGCAGAAATATAACAGTATTGACAAATGGGAATTATGTGGTTTGTAGTACATCTTGGAATAAGACTATTGGTGCAATTACTTGGTGCGATGGAACGAAACAAATGTCAGGAGCAGTTAGTATTGAAAATAGCTTAGTTGGGACAAGGCGACAGGATCTTGTCGGATGTGGCGGAACAGCAGCTCTTTATAACGGTAATTATGTAGTAATTAGTACAAATTGGAACAATATCCATTTTCAAGAATTTGGTCCTGGAGCAGTAACTTGGTGTGATGGCGCAATTGGCAGATCCGGTGAAATAAATAACACAAATAGTTTACTCGGAAGTTCGGAATTAGATGCCGTTGGCATAGGCGGGATTTCAGTTTTACCGAATTCTAACTACATTATTAGCAGTTATAAATGGAATAATGGTGATATTGTCGAAGCCGGAGCAGTTACTTTATGCGATGGAACTAATGGCACCTTTGGTGAAGTTA
The DNA here is from genome assembly GCA_942493235.1 of uncultured bacterium. Classification (GTDB taxonomy): domain Bacteria; phylum Bacteroidota; class Ignavibacteria; order Kapaibacteriales; family UBA2268; genus ENR-C587. The sequence goes on from OW818676.1 coordinate 4,143,359, forward strand.
GTATTGAAAACAGCATTGTTGGCTCTTCTGATTACGATAACGTGGGAATTGGTGGAGCGACAGCTCTATCAAACGGAAATTATGTTATTAACAGTTATAATTGGAATTTGGGATCTATACAGAAAGCTGGGGCGGTAACTTGGTGCAAGGGTGAAAACCTTTCAGTCGGTAATGTAACAAGTACAAACAGTTTAGTCGGTTCCATTGATAGCAATAAAGTTGGATATGACGGAATTATTCCTCTGCCAAACGGAAATTATTTAGTTACAAGTTATCAATTCACAAGTAACTTAATAGATAGAAATGCTTTTGTAACTTGGGGTAACGGAACTACTGGAACAAATGGAACTGTAAACATTACAAACAGCGTGGTTTGGACAAGTTACGGCTCTTTTTTCGGAAATGATACAATCACTATACTTCCTTATAGCAATTATGTGATCAGTAGTAAAAATTTCAAGGCTCAGTTTGATTTTAGTTATCCGTCGGGTGCTGCTACTTGGTGTAGTGGACTTAACTCAAGTAAGTATCAGGTTTCTGAACTAAATAGCATTATTTATAATTTAGATGGAGCTAATTTAAAGGATGTAATACAGGATGAAATCAATAAGCGATTTTATGTTAGTTTTAACCCAAACAATGCTCCCGGTAAAGTTTTTATCGGCTTAAATACTGATGATCTTTTTATTGAGGATATAATTCCTGCATCATTAAAAATTGATATATTTTATCCAAATCCAACCTCAAGCACAATTTCGACTAAATTAGAATTATTATCAGCGGGTTTTGTAAGTATAGTTATGTATGATATAACAGGTAGAAGAATTAAAAACCTATTTGAAAAATCTTTATCCGAAGGTACTCAGCAATTGAGCTTTGATGTTTCAGATATTCAGTCCGGTAGCTATCAATTAGTTTTTACAAAGGATATAGAATCAATTGCTTATCCTATAAGTATAGTCAAATAAAATTTAGACAAATTTAGTACCAAGCTGAACGAAGTAATAGGTGAGTTTAATTACACTGCTTCTTATAAAATAACGTTGGAGTTATATATTTGAAATATTAATCGCGTAATAGTAATAAAATATGAAAATCCTTATACAGAAGCGATGCGATATATTGAAAATGCTATTTCCGCTATTGATGCTCTAAAACCAAACTCGAAAAATGAAGAATAATAATAAAATTATACTCCTACCCTTGGTAAATAACTTTATAAATAAAGCTATAATTTAATTATATTACAAATAATAATATTTCTGCTTGAAAAATACACGAAAAACCCGTAATTTAATAATTTATATATTTTCTAAATTGAAATTAGCTATTTAATATATAATATTTTTAGGATTTAATTATGTCTAAACAAGTTCCTACTTCAAACAAGCCTTTGGGAGAACCTGCTAAAAAGTCTTTGATACCGGAAAAGTATCAATCGGCTTTATACATGCTTCTGATAGTGGCATCAGTTTTTATCTTTTTCTGGGGAGCTATCTCCGGTGGGGGTTTTAATTCCTCAGACAATATAGCTTCGAACAGCTTTACAAACTATTTGGACGATGCAAAAAGCACCGGAGAATTCCCACAGTGGATACCGTATATTTTTGGAGGTATGCCCAGCTATGCCTCTCTGCTTACTACCGGAGTTCGCTCTTGGGATTTCGTAGCTCAAGTATTTTTTGGGGCTACTCGATTCATCGGCTCTGTTTTCGCCAGCGATGTGGCAAGAGTAATCTGCTTCTATGCGATTTACGGTATTGGTATGTTTTTACTGATGCGTAGCAAAAAGCATGAGAGATTAGTCTCGTTCATTACCGCATTTGCGGCTATATTTTCTACTTATGTAATTTCTTGGGTGATGATAGGTCATAATACCAAACCTATAGTATTGGCATTATTCCCCTATATCTTCCTGCTTTTAGAAAGATTAAGGCTGAAATTTTCACTACTATATTCAGTACTTTTAGTATTTGCTGTGCATTTGATGTATGAGGGCAATCACGTTCAGATGATGTTCTATTTTGCTTGTGCTATCGGCATTTACTTTGTATTTGAATTAGTAAATAGATTAATCAGAAAAGACCAACCACTTAAAGTATTGCGTTCGGCTGGTTTACTTATCGTTGCGGCAGGTATCGCATTTCTGATGTCCAGCGATAGGTATCTGCCAACATTAGAATATACTTCGTCTTCAACTCGTGGAACGGCACCTATCACTCAGGTCGAAAAACAGCACGTAGATGCACCGGCAAGAGACTATACATACTCAACTCAATGGTCATACAATCCGGGCGAAACATTTTCATTTTTAGTACCGGGATTTTTCGGCACCAAACCAATCGAAGTTAATGGCAATGAACAATCTATTTACTTCGGAGCTAAAGAGAGCGAAGATTCACCGCCATATATGGGTATAGGAATTCTCGGCTTAGCCTTAATCGGAATTATTCTATATCGCAAAGATGTATTTATTCAGGCTTTATTCGGTATTTCGATATTCTCATTGATTATTTCTTTCGGTAAGAATGCACCTTCGGGTTCGGTTTGGTACATAATTTTAATTATGTTCGCCGCAATGGGGCTTATCGCTTATTACTTCTCTAAGGGTAAGGTTGCTAAAAGCGGTTTGGGAATTGCAGCTGTTATTTTCCTTATTTACCTGACTAATATAGTTGGTGTTCACAGCTTTGATATGTTTAAACTTTATGATGTGATGTTCTGGAATTTGCCTATGTTTTACACATTCCGAGCTCCGAGTATGGCATTGGCAATGATTAACTTTGCAGTACCGATTTTAGCCGGCTTCGGCTTGACAGGTATTATCAAAATGCGTCAAGAGATGACTAAAAACGAGAAATTATTAATACTTACTACTTTATGTGCATCCGTCGGATTTTTATTAGCCGGCTTTATTTATTCGGCAGGATTCCAAGATGTATTTACCGGATTTGTTAGTACCAAACTTGCTCCTATGCTTCGCGGACAGTCATTGCCGACCGAGATAGCGGACGGATTATGGACTGCGGCTATTAACGACTGGTATTTTAGTGCATTCGTTTTAATAGCTTTTGCCGTTGGTACTTATTTATTCGTAAATAAAAAATTGCCTAAAGGCATTTATTTAACCGCTTTAGTATTTTTATTCGCGTTTGATTTATGGAGAGTTGACTACCGTCCAATGGATGTATCCGAAGAAAAACTTGCTACACAAATCTTTGAACCTTATCAACAGTTTTATGGGCAGTTGCAGGCAGATAATTCTTTATTTAGAGTAGCGGACTTTGCTGCACCGCATAATAATGCTCCAGCATATTTCAGACTTCAGAGCGTTGGCGGCTATCATCCTGCTAAATTACGTGTATATCAAGACCTAATGGACGTAGCAAATATGAGCGGATACGAAGGCTCTACTCACGATTTAATTAATCCTTTCCTCTGGAATATGATGAATGTAAAATACATAATTCAAAAAGACCAAAAGACAAACGCTCCGCAGATATATCCTAATCCGGAAGTATTGCCACGAGCTTTCTTTGTAAATAATTATGCAGTTGCCAAACCGATGGATATATTATTGCATTTGAAGAAGGGCGATTTCAATCCTAAAGATACTCTATTCCTCGAGCAATCATTGGCTCAGACTATTGCTCCGGCAGACTCAACTGCTAAAGCCGACGTTACGGAATTTAAAAATGAATATATCAAAATCAATGCTCAAGCAAGCGGAAATAACTTGTTATTTATTAGCGAAATCTATTACAAACCGTCATGGAAAGCATTTATAGACGGCAAAGAAACTCCGATACTAAAAGCTAATTACGCATTCAGAGCTATAGTAGTTCCGCAGGGCAATCATACTGTAGAGATGAGATTTAAATCCGAGAAATTCGAAACCGGTAAAACTCTCAGCTTAGCTATGAATATCTTAACTATATTAGCCGGCGGACTTGGCATTTTCTTAACTTACAGAAAACGTAAAGAGCAAGTATAGACTCTTTTCTTTAGATTAATTTCAAAGGGCATCCGTTAAGATGCCCTTTTTTTGTGAGTGTTTGAAAGGGAATACTTTTTATGTCTCTTTGACTAATTCATAATAACTATTATTTAAATGTAATAGGAAAAGATACTTGAAAACTAAGAGCATAATTGTAAGCATCACTATCTTTTTTTTGTACAATTTCATTCATTATCGCAAATACTACTTGATCAGGAAAAGTTGGCAATCCAATTGTAGGACCAAAAGAAAAACAATGCCGTGGCTTAATATCCGTACTTGTTAATGGCGAATATGCAAATAACCAACCTATCAAAGGATAACCTTCTTTAATTTTATATCGAAAAAAAACATCCACTCGAGGAATTGCAATAAATTCAGATTCGGATGTGCCAAAATAATACTCCATCTGTTCTCCAATAGGTTGTAAAACACTTGAGTCTTTTGAATTAAATATTGATTTTGACGTTGGAAGTAAAGTAGTTGAAGACAACTTTGATGTACTATTAAAATTATATTTCAAATTAAATGCTGCTGCACAAGAAAAAAACAAATCAGAAGACAATTGTAATGAATAATTATATCCGGCTGAAAATGTTACAATGTTCTGGAATGGGTTATCCATTGTTGCAAATGTAGTATCGGCATTTAATATATTTGTCTGATAGGTATTTATACGCTGCCCAGAATAGCCTATTTTTACGAATATCGTTTTTTGTTTAATTGTATCATCATAATAGTTAACTTCTAAACCATTCGGATACCTCTCGGTTTCTTCAATGGTTTTCTTTTTAGTTTTTTCACATGTACGAGAAAATGTCAAATCAAAATCAATTCCACCTTGCCATTGTTTATCTTTAATAAAATTAAACTTTCCTTTATCAATTTTTACCCCTGCTTCAAAATTTATACCCCAAAAATTCGGAAAATTTTGTACATTCGGATTAAATGTATCATCTTGCATTTTAATCTTATAATTAAGAGAAAACCTATCACTTAGACTTTCATAATTAATTCCAAGATACTTTTCACTAACTAAAATTCCACTTTTACTTTCAGAACCGGATACAATTGACTGAGATAGGGAATCTTGGACTATGCAAATAAACAATATAATACATAATATATATTTCATAAATCACTTTCATATTATTAAACAATATCTATATTTTTTAAGTCGAATTCTTTGTAATCTACACAATTTTTAATTTCTATTATATTATATTTGAAAATAATTTCCGGACATACAAAGCCTTTTTTATTGTTTATTGTAACATTAAACTTCTTGATTTTACTTCCTTTGACACCTGAAAATCGACCAATTATATGGATAGGATTCCCATCAAGAATAACATCAAAATTATCACGATTATTGTTTATTAGTGGTATGTATGTGTTTTCAACTATAATAAGTGAATTCTTGACAGTCCCTTCAAATTCTAATTCAATAGAAACTGGAACTTTATCCCCAATTTTTACCTCTTTTAACATTTCTAAACTCCTAATATGTTTTATTTTTATTTTTATACAATATTATTTTACTTTTTCAAGATCTTCCCTCTCCCACTCCTGTCCGACTCCCATTCTTGCTTTTTGGAATTGAAAAATAATGCGATGCTGTAGGTGCTTGGTGCATCATTAAATACGAAGTGTTAATATCACCGACAATCAAGTCCGGTGCGGTATGATTATAAGAAGCAAAAAACGGAATAGCTGCCCGCCGAGCAGTTAAATCGGAACTGTGTAGTCGCAAATAATAATTCGGCATATAACTCTCCTAACATTAAAACAAAATTATTATTCAAATCAACTATAAAATCAATCAATCATTCTTATTTGCTTTTTCAGGTTAAAACTCATTATTTGCTCGGATAAAGCCATATAGAGAAATGAGCATTTGCCCGAGAACGATTCCGGCATTAAATGATGCTATATAATTCTGAGTGTCGTTAACATCGATATCAAAACGTCCTGTTCGGTCTGTGATTCCCGAGACAAAGATAATAGGTATATCGGCATCTGTACTGATTTTGATTACTCCGTGAGTAGTTTCAGATGATTTAGCCGGATATTTATCTTTCGAGTCTTCAATTACTTCATAATAATGCTCAATAGCTTCTTCATCTACCCAATTGTATTCATCATAATCGGTTACATTGACTGTGCTAATTGCAGTATATACTTTTGAAGCAATGCAGACGGGGTGCTCTATCGGATTTCTTATTGCTTTGATAAATTTCGATTCAACGGAATTTTTAAAATTAGAATCGAATATTTTAAACAATTTAGGGTTAACGTTTGACTGGAGGAACTTACCAATATCCTGATGGACTAAATTACTCTCGGTATTGCCGGGATGACCATCATGAATAAAGAAGTTAGAGCCGATAACAACCGAGCCGTTAATAGAATCATCTTGTGGGTAACCCGCCGTTCCGACGGCTATTACTAAGTCCGGTTTATAACCCTTAATAATTGGAACTAAGTCTATATATTTTTCTTCAGAACTTGAACTATTGGCTTTAGGGTTCATCATGTCCTGAATACACCACAAACTAAAGTTCATTTCAAATTCGCTTTGGGAATTAATTTCCCATTTTGCTCGCGGATTGCAATTCGGCTGAATATCTTGCCTTGGGGAATTAATCCAAATCGGGAATCCTAATTCTTGAGGACGTATTTTAGGGTTGGTCATAGCATTAAGAACAGGTTCGGTTTCCCAATTCTTATTAACAATAATTGCGATATTTTTCACCATAGCAGTTCTCCTATAAATATGTACTAAATATAATTATACAATATATCTATTAATATAATTCCTTTTATTATCGGAATATGGTTTTCAATTGCTCTGTGATTTTGTTTTGTTAATTTGAATGTTTTTAACGATGCAAATATACGACATAAATATCCATATTGTTCAATTTATTTGCAAAATTTAAAAAATAATTTTCATATTTTATTTTTATCTTAAATTGAGATTTATTTGTTGATATAATTCATTGTTATTGATATTTTTTTTACAAGTTTTGCCTGCACTTTTGAAAACATGGAGATATAAAAGCACAGGAAAAACTATATTTAGTTCAGCTTAATTAACCCGTTGATAAATTCTAAATAGCACAGTTTATTATGATTTAACAAACAAATCTATGCTATTAATCTGACGAATAAGCGTCAATTTGAATTAGTAAAAAATGAATTAATTCAAGTCTTACAACAGTGCTTTACTGTTTGGCTTATTATTTTGTTAAAATTTGGCTCATAATAAAGGAAAATGATAATTGCAATACTAATGTTTTTTAAATTTTTTGTGCATATTTCCAAAATAATTAGTATATTTAAGAATTGCAAAATGTAGGTTTATAATTAGGAATATATTATGATTAAAGTACTAACATTATTTCTTTGCTTCTGTATAAGCACAAGTTACTCTTTTGCTCAATTTGAGTTTTTGAAGAAAAAGGCTGAAGAGAAAATTGAACAGGCTATCGAAGGTCAGGAAGAAGAAAAGCAAGAAGAAGAACAAAAACAAGAGGAAAAGCTTCCTGAAGAAAAAAAGGTCGAACCGGTAAAAGCTGAATTGAAAAGTTATACTAAATATGATTTTGTACCGGGAGATAAAACTTTATTCTACGAAGATTTTTCACAAGATGCTATTGGCGATTTCCCTCAACTGTGGACTACTAACGGTTCCGGTGAAGTTCGCTCTGTAGATACTTACGCGGGCAAATGGCTCTATGTCAATTCCGATGAGCATGTATATTGCTTAATGAAAGATTTGCTGATTCCGGATAATTTTATTTTTGAATTTGACGTTTTACCAAATTCAAATAATGCGGAAGAATCTAATCATGCAAGTTTCTATTTTTCATTTTTTAATTCTAATGAAGATTTTCTGCAAGATGCTTTATATCCCGGTAGCGTTGGTTTCCATGTAGGAATTTCGGATGCCGAATGGAGTGTACAAGGGTATCAAAATGAATCTGATAAAAGTTTTCCAAGTTCAAGCAGTCAAGTAGCTCCCTTAAAATTGGGGAATTTAAATCACATAATAGTTTGGGTTCAGAAGCGAAGAATACGCATATATCACGACGGTCAAAAAGTAATCGACGGACCAACTGCACTCGCGGCAGATGCTAAATATAATCGTTTTCGCTTATCTATGTGGGGGCAAACCGGAAAAAACTTTTTCTCTAATTTAAAAATTACAAGTGCCGCACCCGATACACGCACTAAGCTATTAACCGACGGCAAATTAATATCTTACGGTATTTATTTTGATATTAATAAAGATATAGTAAAACCTGAATCTTACGGTGCTCTTAATGATATTGCAAAAGTATTGAAAGACAACCCTACGGTAAAGATTAAAATAGTAGGGCATACTGACAGCGACGGAAAACCGGAAACTAATTTATCACTTTCTAAAAAACGTGCCGAGTCAGTTAAAAATTCACTCGTTAGCGTTTTTGGAATTGAAGCTATTAGAATCGAAACTGATGGTAAAGGACAGACTGAACCAATTGAGGATAATTCAACAGCTCAAGGCAAAGCTTCTAACCGCAGAGTAGAATTTATCAAGTTGTAATTTTTAAAAAATCAATATAAAAACCTAAGCACATGTTTGTTATGTACTTAGGTTTTTATGTATCGATTTATAAACGGTTGCCTTAATAGCATATATTAATTATATAAGCATTTAATCACTTAGCTCTTACATACCAATGAGCTTGCCCGTCAACGCAGTCATCATCGAGAATCAATGTGTCCGCCTTAAACTCAACTGTACCTCTGATTCCATAACCTTCTCTGACTTTATTATTAATTAATAGAAACATCATAGAATCATTTACAATATAGCTGAATGCTTTTTTATATGAATAATTTAAGGTGTCAATAGTGCGATGTGTACTGTAAATTCTGTCTGAAATGACTGTCGAATCAAAAAATGTATAATATAAATTATACCCTTCGCTACTCGGTGTCCCTATATAAGCAGCGTAAATTCCTCCGGTAGTTTTGACCCATCTCCATTCACCGATTAGATCCTTACCGGTTTTTTCTGAAACAGAGCCAGTACTGTCGCTACAAGAATAAAAGCATATCCCTAAAATCAAAAAAATAAAAAATGTAAAATATGTTTTCATAACTCTCCTATTTAGCTAATTAAAAATCCAATTATTATATAAAACGTATTAAAATAACGATAGTTACAAAATAAACATATAGCTAACAATATAAGTTCGTTTCAAAAACCATTGATTTATGTTTTTATAAAATTCCAATCATTCGCAATGCCTATATCCCAACACTGAAGCAGGGATTGAATAAAAAATGAATCAAAATACTGTACTTATGCAAAAGTCTTCTTTATCTTACTCTTACATACCAATGAGCTTGCCCATCAACGCAGTCTTCACCAAGAATCAATGTATCCACCTTAAACTCGACTACCGAACGTAATTTATAGTCAGCTCCCGGGTCAAACGGAAATCGGTACTCTATCCAAAACATATTAACAGAATCTTTACTTAAATAGCTAAGGTCTTTCCTATAAATATATTTAGAAGTATCGGTAATTACTCCGTTCTTCTTTGATATCAGCAGAGTGTCTATGAAGATATAATTCAAATTATATCCAGCTTTTTCGGGTGTTAATAAATAATTACCGTCGATTCCTCCGGTAGTTTTAACCCATCTCCACTCACCGATAAGACTTTCACTGTAATTGTCTTTTGACGATGTACTGTCGCTACAAGAATATAAGCATATCCCTGCTATCAGTATTATACAAAATGTAAAATATTTTTTCATAACTCTCCCTTATGACTATACTAAAACAATTATAAATGTCTTTGATGTTTATATAAAACTACGTATAATGGTGCATATTAATTATTTCGAATTACATCAGTTACGAACATAAAAATGAGTCTGGCCGTCAACGTTATCTTCATGTAAAATCACAGTATCTTTGATGAAAGTTACAATAGTCGGTATTCCATAATGAGGTGTTTCGCGGAATTTATAACAGATTAACAACAAATTAGTAGAATCTTTTGTATAAGTATAGTTTAGTGTATCGGTAGCAATATCATCCTTTTTAATGATAAGAAGCGAATCACTAAATATATAATACTCATTATGCCCCACACTGCTTGGAGTGATTACGGAGCCTGCAATTCCTCCGGTAGTTTTAAGCCATCTCCACTCACCGATTAGACTTTCACTGTAATTATCATTTGACGATGTACTGTCGCTACAAGAATAAAAGCATATCCCTGCTATCAGTATAATACAAAATGTAAAATATTTTTTCATAACTCTCCCTTATAGCTAATAATAAAACTAATTACCATATAAAACGTTTTAAAATAATGATAGTTACAAAGTGAACATATAGCAAACAGTGATAGTTCGTTTCATAAACAATTGATTTATGTTTTATTAAATATCCAATTATTGGCAATGCCTATGTCCCAGCTCTGAAGAGCCTGTGTAAATATTATTCTGCGGCAAAATTCTTACGATTTCTATATGCAAAAGAAGTCCCTTGAAAAGCTAATTACGATAAATCACAATATTTTCCATCAATTAATAATATTTACTATTGAAATTTTAAATTTAATTCTTATATTTGATAGATTGATAAAAGGGACAAACTCGTATGAGAATTTTATTAGTAGAAGACAACAAGATTTTAGCAAGTGTAACGCGTGAATATTTAAAATCTGCGGGATATGAAGTATTTTTAGCTGCGGACTCTGTTGCATGCTTAAAACTTCTCAATGATGATGAATTTGACCTTATAGTTTTAGAAGTTGTCTTGCCGGACAGATCCGGAATAGATTTATGTAAAGAAATCAAATCTAAAGATAGTTTTCAAGACATACCTATTATATTTTTATCCTCTCTTACTAATAAAGATGCCTTAGTCGATGGATTAAATGCCGGGGGCAAAGACTTCATTACAAAGCCATTTAATAAAGAAGAGTTGCTGGCGAGAGTAAAAGTCAACATAGACCTAAAGTTGTCTAATGATTTAATAAAGAAGCAGAATGAATTGCTACGCAGGGAAATAGAATCAAGAAAGCAGGCAGAGCAAAGCCTAAAAATTTCCGAATCTGTATATCAGGCAGTTGTTGAAGACCAAATAGAAATGATATGCAGAATTAAACCTGATGGAACTATAATATTTGTTAATAACGCATTCTGTAATTATTTCGAGTTCTCCAAGCAGGATATAATTAATAATAACCTATTTGATATTTTGGTCGATGACGACAGAAAAATCAGATATAAAAATGTATTGCAATTGGGAAATTCAGAGACTCTTAATCATGAGGATTATTTCTATGATAAAGAAGGCAATATAAAATGGTACAACTGGAATTTAAGAGCTATACGTGATACTTCGGGTATGCTAAAAGAAATCCAAGGCGTAGGTGCCGATATTACCGAAAAGAAAAAAATCATCGAAGAGCTTAACGAGCTTAGCCTTTTCAATTATAGTATAATAGATAATGCGGGAGAAGGTATAGCGGTACTTGATAGAAATTTCAAATTTCAAACTTGGAATAAAGCCATGGAAATCATGAGCGAATTCCGTGCTGATGAAGTAATTGGAATTGACTGCCGAATCCTATTCCCTAATATAATAGAAAAATTCGGCAAAGATATTGATATTGCTTTTACCGGACAACAGGTTAAAACTACGGTTTATCAATTAACATTAACAAAATCTCAAGATAACTTGTGGGTTAGCGGAAATTTTGTACCGCATATAAATAAATATGGAGATATAATCGGCTTAATCGCGGTGTTTAGCAATCATACCGAAAAAGTTATTAAAGAAAATCAGCTTAAAGAAAGTCAAATCAGATTGGCAACTTTGATTGACTCTCTACCTTTTGATTTTTGGGCATTAGATAATGATTGGAATTATATATTACAAAACAAATCCTGCATTGATAATTGGAAAGACGTAAAAGGTAGGAATTTTCACGAACTTGATGATTACGATGGATTAAAAGATATTTGGTATGCTAATAATCTAAAAGCTTTCTCCGGTATATCTGTTGAAGAGCATTATACTTTAAATAACGCAGGTAATGATTTACACAAGAAATCAGTTATTTCTCCGGTGATAATAGATGAAGAAATTAAAGGTATTATCGGAACAGAAATCGATATAACCGAGATAATTAATTATCAAAATGCCCTTAAAGAATCCGAAAGTAAATATAGGCTTCTTTTTGATAATATGCTAGATGCTTTTACTATTAATGAAATTATTTATAACAGCGAAGGTAAACCAATCGATTATATGGTTACCGAGTATAATAAATCATATCTGAAGCTGTCCGGATTTAGCGAGGAGCAAGTAAAATCGCTCAGCTCAAGTGAAAGGTCTAAAGAGCATTTTCATGAATTTTTTGATAAAATAGAATTTTCGTACCATTCAGGGAAATCACAGAAATTTGAGTTTTACTCTGAATTGTACTGCAAGTATTTATCATTAAGTATTTATTTTCACTCTGATAATAAATTTGCTCTAATATTTGATGATATTAGTGAAAGAAAAATCGCCGAAGTTAAGCTTAAAGAAAGCGAAGAACAGTTCAGGCAGCTGACTGAAAATATTGATGAAGTAATTTGGTTAAGAAATAAAGAATCAATACTCTATATCAGCAGCTCCTCGAAAAAATTATTTAATATAGACAGTAATGAACTAATTAGCAATACGAACCTATTTTATGACTGCATTCATCATGAATACCTTGAGTTAGTAAAAAGTAAACTTTACGGTAAGGAATATTTAGAAGAAGGCAAGTTGAATATTGAATTCAAAGTTGTTATTGATAACAAAGAAAAATGGTTCTGGTGCCGCTCATTCCCTATATTCGATGAAAATTCAAATTTAATTAAAATAGCCGGTATAGTAGAAGATATTACAGATATTAAAGCAAGTGAAGAAATAATCAGAAAAGCTAATCTGGTAATAGAAAAAAGTAACACTGTAATAATTATTTGGGAAGACTTGCTGAATCTTAAACCGCAGTATATCTCGGAAAGTATTCGTCATTACGGTTATAATGCCAAAGACTTTATTGAAGGCACTTTAGATTTCGAATCAATTATTTATAAAGAAGATATTGAGAAAGTCAGAAATACAATTACGGAAAACCGACTTAATAGCAAAACGCATTATTCGATAGACTGTAGGCACCTTACTTTTAATAAAGAAATCAAATGGATGGAAATCAGAATCACTGATAAACAAACTTCCGGTACTACTTATTATAGCGAATCAATTTCAATTGACATCAGTGATAGAAAGAAAGCCGAAGAGAAGCTCTATGACTCTGAAAACCGTTGGCAATTTGCTGTCGAAAGTTCCGGAGACGGGCTCTGGGAATGGGATGTCCACTCGGGTGAGTTCCTTATTAGTAATAATCTTCATAGTATTATGGAGATGAATATTTATGAAAATATTTTTTCAATAAATGAATGGGAAACAAAAATTCATCCCGATGATTTAAGTGAATTTGCGACAAGTATCGAGTATCATTTCAAAGGAGATTACCCACAAATCTACCTTGAGCACCGACTTAAATGTTCGACCGGCGTTTATAAATGGGTTCTGGACAGGGCAAAGATTTTAACTAAAGATTTAAATGGCGACCCGTTGAAAGTAATCGGCACTATTACTGATATTTCAAAAAGAAAAAACATAGAGATTAATCTTTTTGATACTTCGGAACGCTTAAAATTGGCAAAAAATGCCGCAAATATGGGTATTTTTGACTTAGATTGTAAAAATAATATTTTAATTTGGGATGAAGAGCTTTTTGAGATTTTCGGTGTTAAATCGTCGGATTATAAAAATGCAAGAGAAGCATTTGATACGTTAATCTATTCCGATGATGTTAAAATGATAGATGAAGCTACATCGTTACCTAATTTAACATCAAATAAAATCGAATTGGAATTTGGATATAGAAAAGGAAATAATCAGCACTGCATAATGAAGTCCATTTCTGACGTAATTTTTGATGAATTTGGTGAACCATCGAGAATTATCGGTGTTAATTATGATATTACCGAATCTAAGAAAAGTGAAAAAGAAATTGTAGAGGTTCGTTCGCTTTTAGAAGCAACTTTTGAACAGAATCCTGCTCCTATGGTTTTGGTTGAATATCCGAGCATGTTTGTAAGAATAGCAAATTCCGCATTTATTGATTTTTATAACATCGATAAAGAGATTATTCCTAATAAAATGTCAATCATAGAGCTTAGATCTTATTGGCAGGAATTTTTGCCAAACGGAGTAATGCTCTCTCCGTATCAGACTCCACTTACCCAATCCCTTAAAGGAAATCGGATAAAAAATGAAGAATACTATATTAAATGTAAAGACGGATCTGTAAAATGGGAATTGGTCAATTCTGCCCCTATTTTCAATTCAGCAGGTGAGCTGATAGCAGCATTTGCGGTAGTTAATGATATTACTAATATTAAATCTGCTCAAGAAAAAATCAAACAAAGTGAAGATAAATTCAGGTTTATTACTGAAAATTTGATTGATGTAATTTGGCAAACCGATATAGATTTAAATTACACATATTTAAGTCCTTCTATTTCTAATTATTCAAATCAATCTCCGAGCGATATGATTGGCAAAAGCATTTTAGAAAATATTTTACCCAAATATCATCAATTAATTATAGAAAAGCATAAAGAAAGTATTGTTAATATTGAAAATAAGAAACAGCCGGAATCAGATACCATTGAATGCGAAAGCTATTTACCAGATGAGACTTCAATCTGGAGTGAAATCACATATACCGCGTTAATTGATTCCAACTTTGAGCTTATCGGATACCAAGGTATTACTCGCGATATAACAAAAAGGAAACTTACCGAATTAGCTGTGATTGAATCCGAAAAAAGATTTAGAACCTTAATTACTTCGTCACCCGACTCTATTTTTATAACCGATTTGTCTGGACTAATTAAGTTTAGTTCCTTGGCAGGCTCAAATTTATTCGGTTATGACACTAAGAGTTTTGCCGAGAAATCAATTACTAATTTACTTGATAAAACGGATGTTAATCATTTCAACTATTCAATTAATAAACTGATTGAAGGCAAATATCCTCAACCCGAGACATTTGTAGCACACAAGGCAGACGGCTCGAAAATATTTATTGAAATCAATTTTAGTTTATTGAAAAATTCAGCAGAGCTACCGGAAGAAATTATATTCATTATCAGAGATATTACCGAGCGAAAAAAAATCGAGTTCCAATTGACAGAAGCTAAAAACAAAGCTGAAGAAGCCAACAGAACCAAATCTGAGTTTATTGCAAATATCAGCCATGAAATTCGCACACCACTTAATGCAATTATCGGATATGCCGATATTTTAAAAGCTAATATTGTCGAATATGAGCAAAAAGAATATATAAAAGGAATAGTAAGAGGCAGTAAAAACCTATTGGCAATTATTAATGATATTCTTGACCTTTCAAAAATTGATTCCGGGCATATTGAAATTAATTATTCTCCCGTAAATATTAATTATATTATTAATGACATTAGGCAGATGTTTTCTCTGAAAAGTAAAGAGAAAAACCTCGAATTCATTTTTGAGACTAATCCTGAATTACCTAAAATAATTCTTACCGATGAAGTTCGATTGAGGCAGATATTGATTAATTTAGTCGGCAATGCATTTAAATTTACTAATAAAGGATTTGTCAAGCTACAGGTCGATTTTGTCGCTTTTGAAGGCAGAATAGATTTGGTCTTTCATATTATTGACTCGGGAATTGGCATTCCACCAAGCCAGCAAAAAATTATTTTTGAACCTTTTAGGCAGCAGCAGGGTCAGAGTACACGTAAATTCGCCGGCACTGGCTTAGGGCTAACTATCTCGGACAAATTAGCAAAATCTATGAATGGGAATATTTTATTAGTAAGTTCTCAAGGCAAAGGAGCAAAATTTACTCTTGAACTTAAAAATGTAAAAATTCCTGAAAATTACGAATACAATAGAATTACAGAATCTAATATTGATATATTCGATAATAAAAGGATAGTACTAATTTCATCAGATATTATTTTAAGCACTATCATTTCGGATTATTTTTATACTACTAACTGTGCATTCGAGATTTTCACAGATTCTGAAAAAGCTAAGCTTGAAGCTAACAGAAATTTAGCTGATGCTATTATTATTGATTTTGATAATTTAAGCCAAATAGAAATAGATAATTTAGCTCACTTAGCTAAGACAGGTTTTTTAAAAGAGCAATGCCTATTGGCTATTAGTAAAGATAACAAGATTCCTGTCAATTCGGATATTAATTTTAATGAAGTTTTTATCAAACCGGTCGATATTGGTTTGTTGTCTGATTCGTTAACTAATTATTTGAAATTTATCAATATAAATGTCGAATCGATGGATGACAAAATCGAGCAATTAATCGATTTAATTATTCTAAAAACAGATTTTAAAAAATTGGGACAGCTCTCTCCAAATATTTCATCGGAGTGGAGGAAAATCAAAAAACTAATGGATATTGATGAAATAAATCGATTTGCTGAAAGTCTTATACTGACATCAGAAAGCATGGCTAACACATATTTAAAAATATATGCTGAAGTATTAAGGCATCAAGTTTCTGAATTCCAATTAGATACAATGAATAATACATTTAATTCGTTCTATAAGATAGTAGATTATATAAGTAATTCAGGATTTCACAATGAATAAAATAAGTTTTGAAGGATTAGAAAACTCAAAATTGTTGATTGTTGATGATATTATAGATAACATTCGAATAATCGCAAGTTTACTTAAATCAAAAGGCATTCTGGTAACTCCGGCTACAAGTGGGGAGCAGGCTTTAGGCCTGTCTGTTGCTAAAAAACCCGATCTAATCCTATTAGATGTGCAAATGCCCGAAATGGACGGTTTTGAAGTTTGTAAGAAGCTAAAGGAAAATCCATTAACTAAAAATATCCCTGTTATATTTTTAACAGCAAGAACAGAAACCGAAGATATCATGAAGGGATTTAATCTCGGAGCTATTGATTACATAACTAAACCAATCAATTCCGATGAAGTAATGGCAAGAATTAAAACTCATCTTGAGTTAAAAAAATCAAAAGATATAATCAACGAGCAAAATATTAATTTAAGTGAGCTTAATGCAACTAAAGATAAATTCTTTTCTATAATTGCTCATGATTTGAAAAATCCTATTTCAAATTTCAGAGATTTAACTAAAGTCTTAGTCGAAAACTTCGGTTCCTTGTCAGATTCTGATAAGGTGGAATACTTGACTATGATGAATAAATCATCAGAAAGGC
Source organism: uncultured bacterium (assembly GCA_942493235.1). Classification (GTDB taxonomy): domain Bacteria; phylum Bacteroidota; class Ignavibacteria; order Kapaibacteriales; family UBA2268; genus ENR-C587. The sequence continues at coordinate 4,160,739 of OW818676.1, forward strand.
TGTTTTCTCTTTTAGAAAATTTGCTTGAATGGTCTCGTTCTCAGAGAGGCTTGATTCAGTTCAGCCCCATTCAGTTAGATCTTAACTATATTATTGATAATATTATTTCGTTGATGACTCCTCTGGCTCAAAAAAAGGAGATAAGCTTAGTTAAAAATATTAACAGCAATATTAATATTGTTGCAGATGTTAATATGCTCAATACTGTAATTCGTAATATAGTTTCAAATTCAATTAAATTTACAGAGACTAATGGCAATATTACTGTAGGAGCTAAAAATTTCGATAATTATATAGAAGTATTTATAGAGGATAGCGGAATAGGCATCAGTCCCGAAAATATCAGCAAATTGTTTCATATTGATTCTAATATTTCTACTTTAGGTACTTCAAACGAAAAAGGTACAGGCATAGGGCTAATTCTCTGTAAAGAATTTATCGAAAAGCATAACGGAAAAATCTGGGTAGAAAGTGAAGTGGGAAAAGGAACTAAATTTACTTTTGTTATTCCTAAATAAATTCCAAATAACAATATAGAGGTAATTATATAATTTTAAAAATAGTCATTTTGTGGTGCCTTTACAGTTTCGTGTAATTGTAAAGGTGATGATATATTTTTAATATAGAGCTTTTGCAACTTACCTTGATTTTAAATACTTTCTTGATTTCAAAACATTTCTTGACTTTATAATAAATATTTTGTATTTTGTTGTGATTTTTTAAATACGATATATTCTTCTTGTAAAGGTAGGAAATTATGATAAATAAAAAACAACATAAATTGGCTTTCGGTACAAAGTTGTCTTTAATTATTTTGTTATTGGTTTTACTAATAAGTTTGCCGATATTATTTTTTGTTTACAATTATATTGACATTAAAATAAAAGATAAGACTCAAAATATATTAGTTGATAATTCCAAACAAATTGCAGAAAAAATCAACAGTCAGTTAAATGAAATTCTCTATCAAATCAATCCTATTGCCGAATCATTAGAAAATTTAATAAGTACTAATGATATTAATAAGGTAAAGGATAAAATCAATAATACTCTCGATCAGAATAAACATATTTCAGGTATATGGATAATGCTTAATCCGGAAGAATTCGTAAGCAATGAAAATATTTCCGACTTCTTATACGCAAGCGTACTCGGAAATATCACTAAAGTATTTGTAAATAATTCAAATAATAAGCACATTTTTAAACCACTGAATAATATAAAAGAAAATCAATTTTTAGATATATTCAAAGAATTGAAATATTCGAGACGAAACACAATTTCTGCCCCTTCTATAATTTCAGATTATGGAACTCTATATAGCACAATTCAATTATCAATTCCGGTAACAGTCTCCGGTCGATTTATAGGAGTGGTAGGTATCCATCTAAGCTCTCAATTCATCGGTAATATACTGAAATACTCCTTTTTAAACGATGATGCAATATCAGCAATTTTCTCAAATAGCGGAGATGTTATTTTCATAAATAACGACCATTATAATAAAGAAGCAAATATCAATAATTTTAATATTTATAAATCCGAAACTATGCTTGAGATTGAAAAAGCAATTAAAAGCACATATTCGTATTCTATTAATCAGCATTCTGCAATGACTAATTCTAAAGCATTTACTACGGTAATCCCAATACATCTAAAAAAATATAATACTAATTGGGCTTTAGTCAATGTCTATCCGGACAAATCTTTTTTCACGGATTTAAATAATTTTACTAATTTTTATATATTAATAGTAATTTTAGGGTTACTATTAATGATTGCATTAATCCATGCTTATTTAAAATTCCAATTAAAGCCATTGAGAAATTATTTAAAATTCTCTAATAATATTTCAAATGGATTTTATCTTCAAGAAATCAATGAAAAATATCTTTCTAAATCCGATGAAATCGGTAATCTATTCCAGTCGTTAAAAACTATCCAGGAGAGCTTGAGAAATAAAGACACAGTAGCAATGAAGAAATACGAAGAGCAAAATAAATATATTACCGGTACTAAATTATTGCTCGAGCAAATGCGTGGCAATCAGGACATTCAAGTATTAGCTAAAAATGTACTGTCATTTCTTGCAAAATTTATTGATGCTCAAGTAGGCACATTTTATTTATATAACGACGAAACTAAAGTGCTTGAACTTTCGGCATCATTTTCTTTTACTAAGAGAAAAGGCGACCATTACAAAATCAATTTAGGCGAAGGAGTATTAGGTCAGGCAGCTATTGAAAAACAAATTGTTTTTTTAACCGAAATACCACCGGATTATATTAGCATAAGCTCTGCTCTTGGCGATGCAGTACCGCAGAATATAATAATAGCTCCTTTTGTTTATGAAGATAAGCTAATCGGGGTAATAGAATTAGCAACGTATCTACAATTTGATGATGCTCAAATCGAGTTTATTAAAAACGGACTAGAAAATATTGCTATTGCATTTAATTCTGCCGGAGTCAATAAAAAAGTCAATTTGCTCTATCAAGAAGCTCAAAATCAAGCTGAAAAACTACAGACTCAGCAAGAAGAGCTTATTGCTACTAATGAAGAACTTGAAGCTCAGACAGTAGCTTTAAGAAATTCAGAGCATAAACTAATCGAACAACAGGAAGAATTACAAGCTATCAATGAAGAGCTTGAAGAGAAAACAAGTTTTCTTGAAAAGCAAAAAGGAGAAATAATTCAAAAGAATGAAGAATTACTCGTTGCTCAATATGAAATTGCTCAAAAAGCTAAAGAAATCGAATTGACAAGCCAGTATAAATCCGAATTCCTTGCAAATATGTCGCATGAATTAAGAACCCCGCTAAATAGCATATTGATTCTTGCTACTAATTTATTTGAGAATTCAGCAGGAAACTTAGTAGATGACCAAGTAGAATCTTCGAAAATCATATACCAGTGTGGAATTGATTTGCTTAATCTGATAAATGATATTTTAGATTTGTCAAAAATTGAAGCTGGCAAGATGACTATGAATTTCCAAGCTACCGAAATAATACATATTGCCGACAGTATTAATAAAAACTTCAAAAAATTAGTTGAAAATAAAGGCTTAAAGCTGATTGTAGATATAGCTGCCGATTTGCCAAAAGAAATAAACACTGACTCCCAACGGCTTGAGCAGGTAATTAAGAATTTTGTTTCAAATGCAGTTAAATTTACTTCTAAGGGAGAAATCAGTGTATTAATCAGGCATCCCGATGAGTCTGTTAAACTACGTATTCCTGTAAATAATCACAAGCAAGCATTAGAAATTTGCATTAAAGATACCGGCATAGGTATTCCCAAAAATAAACAAAGAGAAATTTTTGAAGCTTTCCACCAGTTAGAAAGTCACTTATCAAGGAATTATAATGGTACAGGGCTTGGCCTGTCTATAGCAAAAGAAATTACTCACTTGCTTAATGGCGTAATTAATCTCAAAAGCATAGAAGGAGAAGGCTCCGAATTCTCGATTATAATTCCAATTAATACGCCTATTGCCGAATCTGATACTAATAATCTCGGAATCAATGAATCAAGCAGAATTATTCTGGAAGCTAACAATGAACTATCGACAGAATCTGTTTTACACAATCTTTCAGATATGCATGTAGAAGATTATAAACAAGAAATTAGCGAATTGTTTACTGCTGAAATAAATATGGCTAATATCGAAGATGACAGAAATTCTTTAAAAGAAGGCGATAAGTTAATTTTAGTAGTTGAAGACGATTTGATTTTTGCTAAAATTCTTTATGAACAGGTAACCCACAAATCTTTCAAATGTATATATACTGCCACCGGAGAAGAAGCTTTGGCTTTAGCTGATAAGTTTAAGCCCGATGCTATTATATTAGATATTAAACTACCGGGTATTAACGGCTGGGAAGTTTTGCAATTTCTAAAGGAAAATCCCAACACTCGCCATATACCTGTTCACATGATGAGTGGCGAAGGCAATACAATTGATGCCAAGCGTAACGGTGCAGTCGGATTTATTAGTAAACCTACCACAAAGGATAAATTAGATAAAGCCCTGACTAATTTAGAAAATCTAATGAAAAAGAAAATCAAAGATTTACTCGTTGTAGAAGATGACAGCAAACTCCGGAAAAGTATTATCGGGCTATTGAAAGCAGACGACGTTACTACATACGAAGCTGATTCTGGAGCTCAAGCTCTGCAGTTTTTAAAATATTATAATATTGATTGCATGGTGCTGGACTTAACACTACCGGACATGACCGGCTTTGACTTACTAAACATAATACAAAGAGAATCAGATATTAATATTCCTCCCATAATTGTTTACACCGGTAAAGATTTATCTAAAGAAGAAGAAACAAAGATACTGAAATTTGCAGAATCAATTATTATCAAAGGTGTTAAGTCAGAGGAAAGGCTAATTGATGAAACTGCATTATTTTTACATAGAGTAGTTGATAAAATTCAAGTACATTCAAAAGATATAATACTAAATCTTCACGATAAAGATTCTGTTTTTAAAGATAAAAATGTACTTTTAGTCGATGACGATATTAGAAATGCTTTTGCAGTCTCAAAAGTATTAAAAGAAAAAGGAATAAATATTACAGTTGCCGAAAATGGCGAGAAAGCAATTGAAGCATTAAAATCCGATACTTCTTTTAATATGGTACTGATGGACATAATGATGCCGATAATGGATGGATACACTGCAATTACAAAAATTCGTACCGAATTGAATATGAAAAAATTGCCAATAATTGCTCTTACTGCTAAAGCAATGAAAGAAGATAGAGATAAGTGTATCAATGCCGGTGCAAACGACTATTTATCCAAACCTATAGATTTAAATAAACTGTATTCTTTGTTAAGGGTCTGGTTATATAAATAACTATCGAATATTATCCCTTTGATTTTAGGGATATTGATTCAATTATTACTTTATCATGATAAAAGACATAATTTCTGGGCTTATAGTATAAGGCTGTTGCAAAACTATAAAATTTTCAATTTCCATTTGTTCAAGAGGCTGACTAAAAATTTGTCATTCTGAACGAAGTGAAGAATCCAGATAAAGCTAACTTGTAGATAATTCTGGATTCTTCGTTTCACTCAGAATGACGATTTAGAAACATTATTACTTTTTTGATAACCTCTAGGAAATTATATAATAAAAAACTCCCTCTCCGCATAGCAGAGAAGGAGTTTATAATTCTATCGGACAAGATTCGATTAATAATCCATTCCGCCCATACCCGGCATTCCACCCGGCATAGATGGCATTGGAGAATCTTTGCTTGGTTTTTCTACGATTGTTACTTCAGTAGTTAATAATAAACCTGATACTGAAGCTGCATTCTCTAAAGCAACACGGCTAACCTTAGTAGGGTCGATTACGCCGGCTTCAAATAAGTCTTCGTATTGTTCATTATAGGCATTGAAACCAAATGAACCAGTACCTTCTTTAACTTTATTAACTATTACCGATGCTTCTAAACCTGCATTAGTAACGATTTGGCGAATTGGTTCTTCGATTGCTTTACGGATAATGTTAACGCCGATTTTTTGGTCTTCGTTTTCAGTAACTACATTATCTAATTCTTTCATAGCTCTTAAATAAGCAACGCCGCCACCGGGGACGATACCTTCTTCAACAGCGGCACGTGTTGCGTGAAGTGCATCTTCAACGCGTGCTTTTTTCTCTTTCAATTCGATTTCTGTAGCAGCACCGATTCTTAATACTGCAACACCGCCACTTAATTTAGCAAGGCGTTCTTGTAATTTTTCTCTATCATAGTCAGATGTTGTTTTTTCAATCTGAATTTTTATTTCATTGATTTTCTTTTTGATTTCTTCAGAAGAGCCGGCACCTTCGACAATTGTAGTATTGTCTTTGTCGATAGTTACGGTTTTAGCTGTTCCAAGATATCCGACTGAAGCGTTGTCCAGCTTGAAGCCTTTTTCTTCGCTGATAACTGTACCGCCGGTTAATACAGCGATATCTTCAAGCATTGCTTTACGTCTGTCGCCAAAGCCAGGAGCTTTAACTGCAGCAACTCTTAATGTGCCACGTAGTTTGTTAACTACTAAAGTAGCAAGAGCTTCGCCCTCTAAGTCTTCAGAGATAATTAGTAATGAGCGACCACTTTGAGATACTCTCTCTAAGATTGGTAATAAATCTTTGATAGCAGAGATTTTTTTGTCATGAATCAAGATATAAGGATTCTCTAAAACTGCTTCCATTGCTTCAGCATCTGTTACGAAATATGGTGATAAATATCCTCTGTCGAACTGCATGCCCTCTACTACTTCCATATCAGTCTCTGTTCCTTTTGCTTCTTCTACTGTGATAACGCCGTCTTTGCCGACTTTGTCCATAGCTTCAGCAATTAGAACGCCAATTGTTTTGTCATTATTAGCTGAAATTGTTCCTACTTGAGCAATTTCTTTTTTGCCTTCTACTTCGCGGCTGATGTCTCTCAAACCTTTAGTAACGGCAGCAACTGCAAGATCAATACCGCGTTTTAAATCCATAGGATTTGCACCGGCAGTTACATTTTTCAAACCTTCACGGAAGATTGCCTGAGCTAAAACAGTAGCTGTTGTAGTACCGTCGCCGGCTACATCACTTGTTTTAGAAGCAACTTCGCGAACCATAGCGGCTCCCATGTTCTCAACTGCGTCTTCTAATTCGATTTCTTTTGCAACAGTAACGCCGTCTTTAGTGATAGTCGGTGCACCGAATTTTTTATCTATAATTACATTACGACCCTTTGGTCCTAATGTAGCTTTTACAGCATTTGCTAATTGATCAACGCCATTTTTTAAAGTGGCACGAGCATCAAAATCAAAGTTAATTAACTTAGCTCCCATTTTATATTTCTCCATTTATTCTTATTAAAATTTTTATTTATATTTCTCAATTTTTTCAAAGCATTGCTTTGAGTTTATTATTTCTCATTACAACATTCCGAACTTTTTCTCATAACAACGCTATGCGTTGTAATGTCTGGCAATCCTACGCAGTGCGTAGGAGTAAGAAAATATTTATTTTACGATAGCAAAAACGTCAGATTCTCTCATCATTAAATAGTCTTCGCCGTCCATAGAAATTTCAGTACCTGAATATTTGCCGTAGATTACTTGGTCGTTTACTTTTACTTGTAGAGGAAGTACTTTGCCCTCTTCAGTGATTTTGCCGTTACCAACAGCGATTACTGTACCCTGCATTGGTTTTTCTTTTGCAGTATCGGGAATAATAATTCCGCCCTTAGTTACTTCTTCAGGAGCAGAAGCTTTTACGATAATTCTGTCGTATAATGGTGTTAAATTCATTTGAAACCTCCAATTATAAATTATTATATAAAAAATGTATTGTTATTATTTAGATTTTAGCACTCTCAGTACAAGAGTGCTAACAATTTGACGATAGTATTTTTTTATTATTGTAGAGGTAGGGATTTTTTTAGTAAAATTATTTGGTAATTTATGTATAAATTGGGTCTTCGCTATTTTAAGTGGGTTAGCAAATAATTGTTATTAGTATAAAGAAAATCCTTAAATATCAAATATTGATTTTTGATATTTAATTGGATATACATCTTTAATTTTATATTTTAACTCCGTTAGATGTTGAATATTGGTAATATAATGAATAAACTACTCCCCATTCTTAATACATCAAATATAATATAATATATTATGTAAACCGTAATTCGTAATTGAAACAAGCCCTCTCCTTCCCTTCCTCAAACGTTCTGCGTCGTGCGGCTGTTCTTCCAACATCGTTAGATGTTGAATATTGGTAAAATGAAAGTTTAAATATACTCCCATAAAGCTTTCTAAAATATTGTCATTCTGAACGATTGAAGAATCCAGATAAAACTTACTTGCTGATAATTCTGGATTCTTCGTTTCACTCAGAATAACGATTTGGCAATATTATTACTTATTAGGCAGCCTTAAAATAGAATTTTTTAATAGTAATTCGTAATTGAATTTATATAAGATGCTCTTTTTCAAGCATAGTGAAGAACTGCTTTTTATATGTGTCGCTGATAGGTATAATTTTATCTTGAATCTTGACAGAGGATTTCTCTATGGAATTTATTTTATCTAAGGGGACTAAAAATGATTTATGCACGCGGCAGAATTTATCTTTCGGTAACATTTCCTCAAGCTTTTTGAAATTCAGAAGCGACATAATTCTTTCAGTATTGGTAACTATTCCCAAATAATCGCCCATTCCTTCTATATATAGGATGTCGGCAATATTAACTTTTTGCAGTCTGAATTCGGTTTTAACAAATATATAATCCTTTTTATTATCATTTTCGGATTTATTGTTAGAATGAAATTTTTCGACTACTCTATTTACAGCTTTTAGAAATCTTTCAAAGCTAATAGGTTTGAGCAAGTAATCCGAAATATCGAGGTCATAGCCGTCTATGGCAAAATTATCATAAGCAGTAGTAAAAATCACCTGTGGCTTATGGTTGAGAGTTTTCAGTAATTGAATGCCTGAAATATAATCCATTTGAATATCGAGGAATAGTAGGTCTATGCTGTTTTTCTGCAAATAGTCCAAGCAATTCAGAGGATTATCAAAGCTTGCACTTAGGTTCAGAGTAGGTACTTTATTAATATAGTCTGAGATTAGCTCAAGAGCCAAAGGTTCATCATCAACAGCAATGCAATTGATTTTCATCTGGTATCCAGTTCAAGTTTAACATTATATTTAGTTTTGTCACTTACGATAATTAGCTCATGCTTTTTCGGATAAATTAAATCCAGTCTTCTGATTACATTATGCAAGCCTATACCGTTACTTTGGTCAACAGAAACTATAGAATCGCTACCGATATAATTAGTACATTCGAATTTAATTATACTATCAGTTACTTCAAATTTGATAATAATACCCGGTGAATCAACTTTCCTTGACCCATGTTTAAAGGCATTTTCAATAAAAGGAATAAATATCAGAGGGCTAACGTATATATTATCGATATTACCATGAATTTGAAAATCAATAAAGTCCGCTTCTTTAATTCTTAATTTACTAAGCTCAATAAAACCGCTCAGATATTCAATTTCGTTAGATAATAGTACTTTATCGGCATTTGAGTCGGTCATCATATATCTCATTATCTCGGACAATTTCATAATAGCAGTCGGTGCTTGGTCAGATTTCTTTAAGCTAAGATTGTAAATATTATTTAATGTATTAAATAAAAAGTGCGGATTAATCTGACTACGTAGAAATGCGATTTCGCCGGATTGATTTTGATTAATAAGTTCGATTTTTAATTGCTGCTCGCGATACCAGTCCAAAGTATATTTAATAGTTACCGGTACCCAGCTAAAACCGAATGTATTGAGGAATTCGTTAACTATGACGCTTAATCCTACATGCAGATGAGATAAATCAACTTTGAAGATATAGTATGCACCAATAGTAATTCCTATTCTGCCACCGGTGAATAAAATATTTATTAAAATAAACGCTATGCTAGTCTTCCATATCCTATTTTTATTGAATGAACTAATCCCGAAATAAGCGTAGCATACATAGAAATTAATTATATTAAGTACTGAATTTACAATCATATAGAGAATTGTAGAGCCGGGATATTCACGCTCTGGGAAAATAAATGGTAAAAATGGGACTATAGTATAGAAAACCCAGAAGACCACATGCACTATTATATAATATTTCTTTTTCATATTTTATTTTTACGTTGATTTTTATTTTATGTTTCAGAAGATGACTTATTAAGTGCTTGTTGAATAAGTCCGACCCAAATAATAACTGAAACATATTTTCAATTTCTGTTATACTATCATTGAATATCAAAAATATTAATATAAAGATATTCGAGGTGTACTATTATTTTTATTTATATGGGCTAAATTTATGAGAACTATCAAAACATTCTGCAATAGCAGACACTTATTATTTAATTATTGTCTATTTAATTATCAACATTGTATATTAAGACTTATATTATTAACTGCAATTAGTTTTTTACTACAGACTAATTATTCGATTTCTCAAAATGAAACCGATACATTAGTTGATAGTCGCGACGGCAAGAGCTATAAAACAGTAAAAATCGGTAAGCAGTGGTGGATGGCAGAAAATTTGAATTACGGGAAAAAGGTAAATGGCAATCCAATAGGCATCTTTCAAACAAATAATAGTGAAGTCGAGAAGTACTGCTATTCGGATAACGAAGCTAATTGCACAATTTACGGTGGCTTATATGATTGGAATGAAGCTATGAATTACACATCACTTGAAAATGGGCATACAAATGAAGATATTCAGGGCATCTGCCCCTGCCAGTGGCATTTACCGAGTGATGAAGAGTGGTTTGAATTAGAAAAATATTTGGGCATGCCTGACGAATCATTAAATCAATATGACTCCGGCAGAGACGGCACTACCCAAGCAGACAGCATAAAATCAGCGGGAACTACTTATTGGAAAGAGGGGAATAATGGGATTAACAGTGCAGGATTTAATGCCATAGCAGCCGGTAATAGGCACAACTATAATTTTATGTTCGGTAATCTTGGGGTTTCTACCGGATTTTGGACTAGCTCTAAAGATCAAACAAATTATATATTTAGGGGATTGCAATATAATTATAGTCAAATAGCAAGGCACTCAGGTACTAATGATGTTGAAAGTATGGTTACTTCATATTCGGTAAGATGTGTGAAAAATAAAAGTACTGCCTCTGTGAATACTTTAGATGAATCTAATATAAGGCTATATCCAAACCCAAGTACAGGTATTGTTAATCTAATAAATTTGCCAAATAACACGGAAATAGTGTTATACAATTCATTAGGTGAAGCATTACAAACTCTAACTAATCAGATAGACTCAAGTTTTAAAATTGACATTTCAGACTTGCCGCCCGGTGTATATTACTTAAAATTCGCTAAGATACTAAAGATGTTTGTTAAGATATAAAAAATATTTTTGAATACTCCCTCTTCCGCTCAGCGTAGGAGGGAGAAGCTGACCCCTTCTATATAGAGACTATGTAAATAATCTTTAATTTCTATTGATAATAATTACAGTGCATGTTTCCCTACGCTGAAGCGTGAGGTTGAATGCCGCTGGGGTGAGCATTTGCGACAAATTAATTGAATTACACAGCCTCTTCAGCGTGGGGTTGAATGCCGCTGGGGTGGGCATTTGCGACAAATTAATTGAATTACACAGTCTCTGAAGCATTGGAATTGAATGGAGGAAGAATAATAATTTACTGCTTTTGAAGCATTCAAGTTCAATAAAAGCGGGGGTTTGAATTTCTGGAGCGGAATTGTTCAATAAAAGAGAATTGGAGTAAAATATTTGAGTTTTGCTTTTGTCTCTACTTATCTATAATAATAATATTTTTGCATTAGTAGAAAATTTCTTAATTTTGAATTGTTCAATGTTGTTTATGCAAATAATAGGATATAATTACTTAAAATGGATTCTAAACTATGATAAAAAAGATGAATTTATATTTTTTGACAGCATTTATTTTAATTACTTCGAGTGTACTGTTATACTCCGCTAACGAAAAATTTACTACATCGGTTAATAAGAATAAGGTAGGAGTTGGCGAGCAGATACAGCTGACTTATTCACTCGAAAATGCTCAGGGTAATAATTTTAAACCACCGACATTCAAAGGATTTTCTGTTTTAGCCGGACCAAGTTCATCAAATTATACTCAGATTATAAACGGAAAAGTGTCTTCATCTATGTCTTATACCTATATATTAAGAGCGGAGAATGAAGGTACTTATTCAATTCCCGGGGCAGCTATAACAGTTAATGGCAGTAGATTATCAAGCAATTCGGTAAATATTACCGTTACAAAAGCTTCACCAAACCAGCAATCAAGAAATAATAGTCAATCTAATCTGCAAAATCAAGGGAATCAATCCAATAAACAAGATAATTCAAAGACACTTGATGCTCAAGCTAATGACGTAATTGCTAAAAACATGTTTATAAAGTTGAATGTTAATAAATCAACTTGCTATAAAGGTGAACCTATTTATGCAGTATATAAATTGTACATTAACCCTGAATTAACGCTATTAAATCTAACTTCACCTAAAATGCCGGTATTTAACGGATTCTGGTCTCAAGAAATCGAAATCAAAGCAATTGAATTTACAGGTACAGAAATAGTTAACGGAATTAGATATAAGACTGCCGAACTTAAAAAAGTAGTGCTGATACCGCAGCAGAGTGGCGACCTAACAGTTGATGGGCTTAATTTGGACAGCAAAGTCAGATTAAGAGTTCAGGGACAGCAGAGCAGAAGCAATGACCCGTTTGATGACTTTTTCGGTGGCGGATTCGGTTCAAGCTTTCGAGATTTTAACTATGAAGTGAAATCACAAACGGCAAAAGTAAAAGTAAAAGCACTTCCTGAAAATGCCCCAGCACAATTCAACGGTGCAGTAGGCAATTATAAATTCGATGTAAGTTTAGACAAAGATAAGGTCATGCAGAATGAACCGGTCAGCTTGAAGGTAAAAATTTCGGGCTCAGGCAATTTGAAATTAGTTCAAGCTCCTGAACTGAATTTACCGCCGGATATTGAAAAATTTGACCCCAAAATAAATGATAATATTTCGATATCGGCTGCCGGTCTGTCCGGCGAGAAAACATTTGAATATATACTAATTGCGAAAAATCCCGGACAATTTAAGATTCCTGCATTGACTTTCGTTTACTTCGATTATAGCAAAGGGCAATATATATCTATTAGTTCCAAAGAATTATTGCTGAATGTAGAAAAGGGGAATTATCAGGATTATGCAAGCTCATCGGTCAATAAACAAGACGTGCAATATCTGGGTAAAGATATTCGATTTATCAAAGACGATTCAAATTTAAATCCGGTCGGATATTCGTTTATCAAATCGTCCATGTTTTATATCTTGACTGCTCTGCCGATTATGTGCTTTATTATATTCATATTATACAAACGCAGAAAAGATGAAATTAACGAGAATCAAGATATTTATAAATCCAAATATGCAAATAAAACTGCAATAAAAGCATTATCAGCCGCTAAGAAAAAATATAATGAGGGCGATATTACGGCTGTATATGAAGAAGTGCATAAGTCAATTCTGAATTATTTCGCTCATAAATTTACTATGGATAATGCCGATTTAAGTAAAGATAATATAAGCATAGTGCTTAATTCTAAAAATTATTCTATGGAAACTATCGAAACTGTTAACGATATACTTCAAACTTGTGAGATGGCAAGATATGCACCTGTAGCAGAAGCTGAAGATGCAAATCATTTAATAAATCAAGCTGAAATGGCAATTACATCTATGGAGGGCAAATAATGAAACACTTAGCATTAATATTCAGCATAGTATTTACAATGACTTTTAGTTTACTTGCTCAGGCAGAGAAATCTTTTGAGCAAGCAGGAAGATTATATCAAGCAGGTAAATATGATTTCGCACTGGAGAAATATTTAAGCATAAAAAAATCGGGATATGAATCATCGGAGTTAAATTATAATATCGGGAATTCTTATTATAAAATTGCAAATTATCCGAAAGCAATTTTATATTATGAAAAGGCGTTAAAGCTCAATCCTTCTGACGAAGATGCTCAAATAAATTTGAAAATTTCTAATTTGAAAATAGTCGATAAAGTTAGTGAAATCGAGCCTTTCTTTATTTATAAATGGTTGAAAATTGCTATCAATTTCTTTTCGCCGACTTTGTGGGCTGTGTTTTTTATTATCACATTGTTTTCTGCATCTGCTTTTTTGATTTTGCAAATCGTGATCAGAAAACCAAGCTTAAAAAAAACATTTTTCGCATTGGCAATACTAAGTCTTTGCTTTGCTGTAATTAATTTAAGTTCGGCAATCTATGCCAATTATTTGATTAATGCTTCTAATTCTGCTATAGTTATGTCGCAGGCAGTGAATGTGAAATCGGGCTTAGACCCAACAGCCGATGTAAGCTTTGTACTTCATGAAGGCACAAAAGTTAATATTCTGGAAGTAAAAGACAACTGGTTGAAAATCAAACTTAGCGATGGCAGAGAAGGTTGGATGCCACAAAAAGATGCGGAGAATATATAGTGTTTGAATTGCACCGCAAGTATATGCAAGCAGCTATACAAAATGCTGGCTATGCAAAGCTAAACGGAGATATTCCTATTTCTGCGGTGATAGTGAAGGATAATCAAATAATTGCCTCTGCATATAATGAAGTGGAATTGCGAAAAGACTCGACTGCCCACGCCGAAATTCTCGCTATAAGAAAAGCAACAGAAATACTCGGTGAAAAGCATTTGGTTGATTGCAGCATGTATGTAACATTGGAGCCTTGCCCAATGTGTAGCGGAGCGATAGTATTGGCAAGAATCGGTCAATTAATCTATGGTGCTAGCGACCCAAAGACGGGTTCTGCTGGTTCACTTTATAATATAGTGCACGATAAGCGATTGAATCATCAATGTAATATAATTGGCGGAGTGCTCGAAAACGAGTGTGCCGAATTAATCAAGCAATTTTTTGCCGAAATAAGAGAGAAATAATTATGTTCGATATGAATAATCTATGCGTAGAGCTTGCACCGGCTCTTTACCTGATACCGACTCCTATCGGCAATTTGGAAGATATTACACTAAGGGCTATGAAAACAATCAGTTCCGTTGATATGTTAGCCTGCGAAGATACCCGCACTACTGCCCAGCTATTACGTCATTACGGGATTTCTGCAAAGCGATTGACTTCATATCACGAATATAACGAACGTGAAAAATCTATTGAGCTTGCCAATATGATAGAGATGGGTATGGCTGTCGGATTAGTTTCAGATGCCGGCTCACCCGGAATTTCTGACCCGGGGTATAGAATTATCAATGAGACAGTTGCACGTGGCTTAAAAGTTATAGCTTTGCCGGGAGCTAATGCTCTGATTCCGGCAATTACATCTACCGGTTTCCCGACCAATGAATTTAAATTTGTCGGCTTTCCACCTCAGAAAAAGGGTAGGCAGACATTTTTAAAAAATGCTGTCGAAGCACATTGCACAGTGATAATGTACGAATCCACTCACAGAATTCACAAATTAATCAAAGAGCTGTCAGAGTTAATTCCTCCCGAGAGAGAAGTCTGCATAGCACGTGAAATCTCTAAAATGTATGAAGAATTTATTCGCGGTACAATCGCCGAAGTTAATCAAATACTATCATCACGCAAAGAAATCAAAGGCGAAATAGTCGTGATTTTAAAGGGCGAATAGTGCTTCTGAGTGCAACTAAGAATTTGTAATTATTATAAATCAACATTATCTTGTTTCTTGGTCCTTCGCTATTATGTGTGGGTAAGCAAATCAGCGAAGAACCTAAAAATTAGTAATAGCCAAAAGATACTTGAATATAAGCATCTACTCGATCAAAATATTTAGATAATAAAAAAGTCTATTCTTCTATAATTTATTTATTAAAAGATACGGAGCTGATATGTTAAAATTGACTTACTTTAGCCATTCTTGCTTTTTGCTTGACGACGGAGCAAATAGAATTATTATCGACCCATTTTTGACTTATAACCCGACAGCCCCTTGTAAAATCGACAAAATCGATGCGAAATTTATCGCTTTAAGCCATGCTCATGGCGACCACAGTAGCGACGCTTTAGCAATTGCAAAGCAAAATAATGCTTTAATAATTGCGGTAAACGAATTAGCTAATTATATGAATAGTATGGGAGCTCAAGTTCATAACATGCATATTGGAGGCTCTTATCATTTTGCTTTCGGGACGCTCAAATTTACTATCGCTCACCATGGCTCCGCTAATAATGAAGGACAGTATATGGGTGAGCCTGCCGGTATGCTTATTAAAATGGGTGGCAAAACAATATACTATACCGGTGATACAGGGTTATTCTATGATATGAAATTAATCGGCGAGATGAATAAGATTGACGTGATGCTCGCCCCTATAGGTGATAATTTTACTATGGGGATTAACGATGCCGTTAAGGCAGTTGATTTTGTTTGCCCTGAGTTAGTTATTCCTCTTCATTATAATACATTTCCGGTAATTCAAGCTGACCCAAATGAATTCAAAACAAAAGTGGAATCTATTGGGAAAAAAGCAAAAGTAATGGCGTATGGCGAGACAATAGAAATATAATTATTTATTTTTATATGTCTGTAGCAAAAGTCCATAATATTTATTTACTGTAAATTTTTCTAGGAATTTGCACGCCTCCTTACTATGCTATGCGTAGTGCGGCTTTTCTTACAACAGCGTTAGCTGTTGAATATTGGTAGCATAGATTTGGAACTCCCTTTCGTCTCCTTACTATAAGGCTGTTGCACGGTAAATAATGGAGTAAGTACTTGTATTTTATATAAATTATGCGTATATTTGTGTACCTATAATGTACAATTCAGTAATTGAAATATGGATAAGAGTAAAAATAATACAATGGCTGATTTTCTTTGTAAAGAAAGAGCTCGTAAACTTAAACATCAGTTTTTACAACAAGTAGATGCAATAATAGACTGGGAGCCTATTAATAAAGTAATTAATAGATACTACAAAAAAGTTGCAAGTGCGACAGGTCGTCCAGCTTATAGTGGACTGTTGTTATTCAAAATGAGTTTACTACAAACTTGGTATGGAATGAGTGACTATGAAGCTGAAGAAAGAATAAATGATTCCTTGAGTTTTAGCTACTTTTGCGGATTATCAGTAGAAGAAGCATCTCCAGACCACAGCACCTTGAGTCGCTTTCGCTCATTGTTGACAGAGCGTAGAGTATATGATAATCTCTTTACAGAAATAAACAGACAATTAGAAAAAAAGGGGATATTAGTCAAAAAGGGGATAATCGTAGATGCCAGTATAATAGATACACCTTACAAACCTCGCACGAAAGCCGGTTATGAGATAGAGCAGGATAGAAATGAAAGTCAACGCACAGATGAAGAATTAAAAAAGGAAAATCAAGAAGTAAAGTATTTAGAAGTCCATCAGTCAAGCGTTGATACGCAAGCCAGATGGATAAAAAAAGGAGGTCGAGCAAGGTTCGGATATAAAAAGCACGTATTAACAAATCAAGATGGGTTAGTAATCGGAGCTTTGACAACTCCAGCCAATGTAAATGAAATAAGTAATTTAGCAGATGTATTACAAACTGCAAAATTTCCGGAGTATATCCCATTTTATGGAGACAAGGGTTATAATTCAGAAAAGAACAGTGAATTATTGAAAAGTAGAAACTTAATTAACCGAATATTGAAGAAAGCAAAAAAAAATAGACCACTAAAAGCAATAGAAAAGTTATTCAACAAGCTATGTGGCAAAACAAGATTTAAAGTTGAAAGAACATTCGGAAGTATGCGTAGTTGGTTTAAAAGTGAAAGAGCACGTTATCGGGGAATTGCCAAAACGCATAGTCAGATTATGATGGAATCGATTGCGTATAACTTATACCGGAGTCCCGGGATAGTTATATCCAATGCGAAAAAAGGGTAATAAAACAGAAAGGAAAGACATATCTATGTACTGATTTTAGATTGAAATATAGAAGGTAAACGCAAAATATGAAAATATTTAGCAAAATAACTTCACCAATATTAATAATATTTTAGAATGCAACCAGAATATTTACACTTATCTACAAACCTACCCTTTTGCAACAGCCTTGAATTTAAATCTGTATTAAGAAGTGTGAATAATATAACTTTTTTCGGAATTTATGTAACATTTAATCTGAATAAAGTGCTTAACTTTAATTTATTTTTAAACACAAAAATTATGTTATCAATTAGAAAGGGAGAACAATGAAAGGTAACACAAAGTTACTTGAAGTAATGAATTCGCTATTGGCTGATGAACTTACTGTTATCAACCAATATATGGTACAATCTGAAATGTGTGCAAATTGGGGATATAGCAAACTCCACAAAGCTATCAGGAAACAGGCAATGGATGAAATGACACATGCCGAATGGCTTATCGAGCGAATCATTTTTTTCGAGGGCTCGCCAACGGTATCCAGTCTTAATCCGATGAAGATTGGAAAAACTGTTTCGGAAATGATCAGTAATGACGATGAAACTGAACTTAATGTCGTCCGTGAATACAACGATGCAATCAAACTCGCCAGGGAGGTTGATGATCAAGGCACTGTTGATCTGTTGACCAAAATACTTAAAATGGAAGAATGCCACGTTGATTGGGCAGAAATACAACGTGCTCAAATTGAGCAAATGGGCTTGGAGAACTATCTGAACAATCAAGTTTAAACAGGACAAATTAAATCATAGTCTTTTTTATGAAAATAATGCCCGGAAACTTTGCTTTAGGGTATTATTTTGAATTTAAAAATTAGTAATTAATTGTAATTTATTAAAGGATAATAAAATGCCAAAATTAGCCGCTATATCGAAAATTGATTTTCCTTATCGGGTTGATCAACAGGAAGTGAAGCAATATTCAAGGAATTTGTTTGCTCCTTCTTTTCCTCAAATAGATAGAATGATGAGTGCTTTTGACAATACCGAAATTAAAATCCGGAATTTTTGCAAACCTCTTGATTATTATGCCTCTGTCCATACTTTTCAGGAACAAAATGCCGAATACATCCGTCTCTCTCTTGAGTATTCCGTGAAAGCGATTGAAGCGTGTATTTCTTCTTCACAAATTAAAAAGGAAGAAATTACCGATATAATATTCATTTCTACTACGGGACTTTCTACCCCGAGCCTTGATGCACTTATTATTAACAAAATGAGATTGAGCCGGAATATCGGTCGAATGGCGATTTTCGGGTTGGGTTGTGCCGGTGGTGTTTCCGGCTATTCAAAAGCGAACATTCTGGCAAAAGAAAATCCAGATGCTATAGTATTGTTAGTAGCTGTAGAGTTATGTTCGTTGACTTTTCTGCGAAATGATTTCAGCAAAAGCAACTTCATTGGGTCAAGTTTATTTGCCGATGGAGTTGCAGCCTGCATCATTACCGGAGATAATCATAGCAATAAAACAAAGAACAAAATATCCTTTCTTTCCACACAAAGTAAATTGTATTATGATACTCTCGATGTAATGGGTTGGGAATTTCTTAATACCGGATTTAAAGTTTTGTTTTCGCACGACATTCCAACCATAATATCAGAAAATATTCGTGAAGATATCACTTCATTTTTAAATAAACACCAATTGAAGATTTCCGACATCACGAATTTCATTTTTCATCCCGGAGGCAAGAAAATATTAACTGCATACGAAGAAGCGTTGCAAGTAGAAGGAGATTTCCTGAAAAATACAAGAGAGGTTATGAACGAAAATGGTAATATGTCCAGTACTACTGTTCTTTATGTATTGGAAAGATTCTTTACGCAAAATTATAAAAACGGTTACGGATTGATGGTCTCGATGGGTCCGGGTTTCTCGTGTGAAATGGTTTTACTGCAAATGGATAAAGATTAAATGATATTTATAATTTTCATATTGTTTGTTATTCTTTTTAGAATAGGCGAATTGCTCCATTCAAAAAGGAACGAGATTTGGTTAATACAAAATGGTGCAAAAGAGTATGGGCATGAGCATTATTTATTTATTGTCGCACTTCACGTTTCATTTTTTATAGCGATGATATCCGAATATTGCATACAACAAACAGCATCATTTAGCCTATATTTTCTCATTTTATATTTTGTTCTTATAGCTTTTAAAATATGGATTGTATTATCATTAGGTAAATTCTGGAACACTAAAATTTATCACATTTCGGGGTTGCCTTTACAGAAAAAAGGATTATACAAGTACATTCAACATCCAAATTATATAGTTGTAGTTGCCGAAATAGCAATTATTCCATTGGTATTTCATTTGTATTATACGGCAATTATTTTTTCGATACTGAATGCTATTATGTTGTTTGTAAGAATAACTACTGAAAATAAAGTTTTGAAAATGGATCAACAATAGTAATAATAAAAACAGTTTAAGGATTAAATCAATGGAAATATTACGAGTCACCACCAAAAATTGGGGATTATGCAAAAAGTTTGGAGAGCCTAAAGAGAAAGAACTTGTTGTCAATAACCCCTCTTAAGTTAGCTCTAAATAGCTTAATTTTAGCATTAAATGATTCAGCATTGGCATTAGTACTACGGTTAAGAAGTTCAGTATATTCTCAAAGTTGTGTTTTAAAGTGTTTGTAGCGGTATTAAACTCTTTAATATTCAGCATTTCTGTATTTATAAACCATTGCTTCATTTTAGTCTCAGCGTGATATCTGCTTTGGTTTTCATATATATTTCTAAACTCTAAAATGTGGTTATAAGCTTTTTCTATGACAGGGTATCGTTTGAACAAAATATTAGCTCTCTGGGATTGAGATAAAGTCCATTGATATGGCTTTTTATAAAGCAATAATCTACAACAGCTAACGCTGTTCTAAGAAAGATTTCTTTATTTGCTTACCCACACATAATAGCGAATGACCATTTTTTTACACTAAAAACAGCAAAGAATTTTTTTAATTTCCTGCTTATAGTAATATGAAGAAATTAAAGAACTTTAAAACAGATTTATACTTTCACATTTTTAGAGATGTAATAACCGACAAATACTAAAGCTATTCCCAGTATATTACTAATAGCAATATTTGCTCCGGCTTTAACATATTCTTCGGCTTTCAAATACTGAAGAGTTTCAAGTGAAAATGTAGAGAATGTAGTAAAGCAACCAAGAAACCCGGTAGTAGCAAAGCCTTTATATTTATCAGGCAAATCGAAGGTTTCCATAACACCCCAAATCAATCCAATCAAAAATGAACCGATTAGATTAATAACAATTGTTCCATATTTAAAATCATGAGAAATCATGGAATTAATAAACCCTGCAAGAAAGAATCTGCTCAGCACTCCGAGCACCCCACCGATAACAATATATAATAAATTTTGCATGTATTTCCGATTCGATGAAACTTTTTCTTTTTTTAAAACACAAATTTAAGTAATTTAGTTGGTTAAATAATTAACAATATGATTATAAATAAAAAATTGATTAGATACTATTATGATGGAAAAAGTTTTAAAGTCAGAAATACTTAAAATTAGCTCAAGAATGGTCTTGAGTATAATATTCATCTTCTTTGCAATTGACAAAATAGCCGACCCTGTTCAATTTGCCAAAGAGATAAATAATTACAAAATACTGCCGGACTACCTGATTAATATATCGGCAATAATTCTACCTTGGATTGAATTGTTTGTCGGCTTTTTGATTTTCATTGGCTCTAAAATCAAATCGGCATCCATTATTACAGCAGCGATGCTCATAGTGTTCATAATTGCTGTTTCAATCGCTATGGCAAAGGGGCTCAATATTAATTGCGGTTGTTCCGGCTCTTTAGCTCAAAAAGTTGGCTGGGCGAAAATAATTGAAAATATTAGTTTAATAATACTTTGTATTTATTTGTATGTATTTCCAGATTCAAGATTCTCTATCATGAAAAACGCATAAAGCAAAACGAGACTTTTGCAAATATACGCAATTTCTATTTCACTTTCATTTCTTCCAAATGCTTTAGAGTTGTAACCGTGGGATTGGAGTTTGGGGATTGTAACATGTGATAGTTAACCGGATTCATGGAGGTGTGAATTTGAAATAGAAAAAGTATCAATCACCCCCAAGCGATTTTAAGTATGTAAAAATACTGAAATGGAATAAATAAGAAATAAAAAGCAATGTAAGAATATCCTACATTGCTTTTATTATAATAATCTATATGCGAAATCAATCGAATGATTATAATTTTACTATTTTCATCTCAATTTTTTCTAAAGGATTATCATTAGCGTCTCTTGGGGAAGAAACGATTTTATCGGCAATTTCCATACCTGTAACTACTTCGCCGTAAATTGAATATTTGCCATCTAAAAATGTAGCATCAGCCACACAGATAAAGAATTGCGAAGATGCACTGTTTGGGTCATTTGAGCGAGCAGCTGAAATCATACCGCGTTTATGGCTCATTGTAGCACTAAATTCCGCCGGTACGCGAGTCTGGTTAGGATTACCAAAGCCCCAAGTAGATTTATCGCCTTTTACAGAATTCGGGTCGCCACCTTGAATCATAAACCCCGGAATTACTCTATGAAAGGCAGTTCCATCATAAGCTTTGGCAGCTACTAAACTATCAAAATTGTGAGTGTGCTTAGGAGCAATTTCAGCATAAAGCATAATTACGATTTTACCTAATTCTTTACCACTTTGGGTAACAGTTATTTCGTATTGTGGATTTTCCATTTTTGATTTTCCTTCTTTTTTGTTTGAGCCGTCTTGAGCATAAGTTGATAATACACTTAGCATTAAAACAGCAGTAAATAATGCAATTAATTTTTTCATTTAGATATTTCCTTTTTTTATTTTATAAAACTATTTTATATTTTTTTTATTATTTTATAACAGTTACGCTTTTATTTTCAATTTTGTTATCAGAGTATTTAATTCTTAATATATAAGTACCGCTAACAAAGTCTTTGGCATCAAGTACATAATCAGAAATAATATCGCCGTTTAAATTCTTAATGCAAACGCTATTACCTGATAAATCAATTAATTCTAAACTTTTCGGTGTAGAGCTATTTAAGAATTTGACATATATCATATCAGAGCTTGGATTAGGAGAGATAATCGAATTACTAATCACTCTATCGATTATTCCCAAACCATCTTCGGCTATAGCCTTTATATTTAATAATATAGGAGTAATTTCTCCGCTATTGTAAATTTTTAAAACCGCCGATTTATCGCCTTTAGTTTTTGGGTAGTAGTTCAATTCAATTTCGGTAGTTTCTCCTACACTAATTACTTTATCAAATTCATTATTT
Source organism: uncultured bacterium (assembly GCA_942493235.1). Lineage (GTDB taxonomy): Bacteria > Bacteroidota > Ignavibacteria > Kapaibacteriales > UBA2268 > ENR-C587. The sequence goes on from OW818676.1 coordinate 4,183,647, forward strand.
AAAACAAATTCATTCGTTGCTGTATTAGCTCCTGGAGAAATTTCAGAACCGCTAACAGAAATATCGACTATACCCATATTCTTAATTTTAATATAAGCAGTATTTGTATCATTTACTTTTGCTGTGCCGAAGTCGTGCTCATCTCCGTCTATAAATGCTATTGTGTTTGAAGGCAGAGCTTCTTTGGCATAAGCGTTTAAAGTAATTATAAGCTCAGGCTCAATAGCATTGCTTCTTATTTTCAAATATGCAGTTTTTTTACCGACTGTTTTCGGTGAAAATTTAAATCTGAGTAAAATTGTTTCCATTGGTTCTATAGAACTAATATCAGCCGTAACTAAACTGAATTCATTAGCATTAGTATTTTCTCCGGGTTCGATTATTATCACGTCAATATCTGTGCTGATATTACCAATATTTTTAATTTTAATTGTTTTTGTTTTATTTTTAAATACCTCGGCTGTATCGCATTGTACTAAGTTACCATCTAAAGAGATTAGCTCACGCGTTCCGTTTAGTATATCGTATTTAAAGTTAAGTCTTCCGAATGTAGTACCGGCATCAAAAACTATTGCGGTATTAGGATTATATGAGTAAGCAGCTCCGATTTTAATTCCGCTTTTTCGTTTTGTTAAAATAGGTTTCCAGCTTATTCCTTTGTCAGAAGTAACTACCACACTACCATTTTTTAATAGCATATAGAAATCAGCTGAATTATATACATTAAAAACAGACAATACATCATAGCCGAGAGTAGTTAAATTAATATTTGTCGGAGTCCAGTTCGCTCCGCCATCATCTGTAAAAGCAAGAAATGAATTAGCTCCGCTTTGCTTATTAAAGACCGCCATACCATTGAGTGCTGTACTAAATACTATATAATGAATTTCCAAAGCACCGCTAATAGTTGAGGTTGACCAGCTTGCTCCTTTGTTATTAGTATAGACTACTCTGCCCTTTGTAGTTCCAAAAGCTCCTTTATCTTCATACCAGCAACTTGAAGTATTAATACTTGTTTCTGCGGCTAAAGAGACAATCGGATTGCTGATTGACTCCCAAGTAGTTCCAGCATCAATGGTACGTACTATTCCCCAAGTACCGTTTTTAGGATCACCAATTACTACCCCGATACTGTTTTCAAAAAAATGTATATCATTAATAAATGTAGTAAATGAACTCAGATCTTTTTCTGTCCAAGACTCGCCTGTATTTTCGGTATAATAGACCTTTTTCTCGTAATTACTGCTTGATGCTAAATATGCGGAACTCGCACTAAATGCATGTACAGCTGTAATCGGGCTACTTGACACTTCATTATAGAAAATATAATTATTTGCAGTTTGCTTCAAAAAGCCACCGCTATAATTATAACCATTACCAAATAAAGGACCATAGCCAACATACCAGCACACATCCTTACTCGGTGCATAAGCATCATAGAATTCTGGCAAATAAGAAGAAGGTAGTTCATAGTCAATTGTATAAGTATTTTTATTATTTGAAATATTGACCGGTATTGCTATCATCTCATAGTCTAAATAATTATCAGCTTCATAATAAACTACTAATTTCATGTAACCAGAAAACCAAGGATTATCTGCTGTCAATGCAATAGTCGGGGTAATAGTCTTATTTGTTAATGAATCAAAATTTTCTAATGTAAAGCTATTGTTAGTAATCACAAAACCTTTATCCGGTGAAGATATAGTAACAATGCAATTATTAGCAGGGGCAAGATAGTTTTTCAATGTGATTTTGTAAGGTCTCGCTGTATTATCTATTAATTCAGATGCTAAACCATCAGTAAACTCAGATTTAACTATACCAATGCCGGGTACTTGTTTGCTTTGGTCATCAGAATTATATGTTACCGCTTGGTATGCATCAGCTATACCAAAGAATAGCTCGCTACCGTTAGTTTCTTGAATATTTTTATTGGCAGTACTTCTAATCTGATGATAAACTTGCTGAGGAGACCATTCGGGATGAATTGTCTTAACTAACGCAGCTATTCCGGCAATATAAGGTGAAGAAAATGATGTCCCGTCCGTAGTAGTATATTGATTACTTGCATCAGTAGTATAAATTCGAGAACCGGGAGCAAATACCCCTACCGAATAGCCATAATTTGTAAAATCAGACGCTGATTTTGCTGAAGTTACAGAGCCAATACTAAAAGCATTGCTAAAGTTAGCAGGATAAAACTTAGTATCATCGGTATTTGAGTAATCATTACCTGATGAAACTATCAGGCAGGCTCCCTTTGATGCAGCATAATTAATTACAGCTTCTTCAGAAGCACTATATCCCTGACCGCCCCAAGAACAGTTAATTACCTGTGCCCCAAGTTTAGCAGCATAAGTAATGCCTGCATATCCGTTATAAATCCCGGAAACACCGGATATTGATGAACCGCATTTTATAGGGATAATTTTACAGTTAAAACCAATACCCGCAACGCCCATATTGTTGTCCGTGGTCGCACTTGCACATCCTGCTACAGAAGTACCATGAGTATTAACTAAATTCGTTGGGTCGTTATCTTCACGAAAATTACCACTATTTATATCTGAGATACTGCTTGTAGCACAGAAATCCCAACCGTGAACATCATCAATTTTTCCGTTTTTATCATCATCGACTCCGTTGCCGGCAATTTCGTTTGGATTAGTCCAGATATTTGCGGCTAAGTCTTTGTGATTAATGTCAACTCCTGAGTCAACAATTGCAATTTTAACTGTATCGCTACCTTTAGTAACGCCCCAAGCTTTAAACATATTTAAGATAGTTAAACCATATTGCAAATTTACATTTGAATCATTCGGAGTAAAGTCGTGCTGCTCCCTTATATAAACAGGGCAAGCAAATTCAACATCAGGATTGCTCATCAGCTCTGAGCAAATGTTATATGGGTCATCTTGAGAGTCATATCTGACTTCATAAATTCTATCTATACCAAATGTATTAGCTTGATTATCGGAAATAATTAATTCCGAAGGTATAAATTTCTTTATGCTTGTTGCTTTAATTGAATTAAGAGCATTATTCAAATAATTTATTCCGTTAAATCGTGCTCCGCTGACTATCGAAGTAATTGCTTTAGTTTTAATATGAATCACACCTTTAACAATGTACTTATCTTCGATACGATCGATAGTTCTAATACTAAAATTTCCATCTCCATTAGTGCCGGGAACTAATACGGTATATTGCTCTACATTACCGTCAGAATTATGTTTAATAACTGATTTAAATTTGCTTGGATTTTCAAACGGAGCTGCATATAGCCCCATACTAAAAAGACCTAACAAAGCAATCATGAAAATAGCTTTGTAGAATTTACTCATTTATTCCCTCCATTTATCATAATAATTAATAATCCTGAATAATATACACTGTATAGCCCTTAGTTTTAGAACCTCCGAAAACAAACGAATAGCTTTTGCTGTGTATCATATTTACTTCATCAAGCCTGAATAATAATTCTTGACTAATCGAATTAAAGAAAAATAAACTGAAATTTCTCTCTTTAGTCTCTTTTTGAAAAGCTGAGCTTGATAAATAGTTGACGGCATCTGCAATAACAGTACCGGTATCAGAATCCATTCTAACAGTCATAAGTTCAATATCTTTTGCAGCATTAATAAACCTTCTCTGTGAATATGCCATTACATCAACTAAAGGCGGAGTTGGTAAATTAATCAATTCAATATTATTCTGGTCGCCGGTAGCAACTAAAATATTTCTTTTATCATCAGTTACATCAAAACCGAATGGATAGCCATTGAGTACAATAGAATTAGCCCCCAGCTCAGACACAGTTGCAATCCCTGTCGGATAATCAACAGCTGCTTCGGCTAAAATATCAGAATAATTTACGCTTATGGAATTCATACCCGGCACAATATTAACAAATTGTAGAAATTGTTTATTATCAAGCTGAGTAATGTTAGCATTTTCTTGCGTTTCTTCTGTTACATATAATGCGGGATTATCCGTCGAATTTTTATAAATAACAAATAAATAGCTCTTCCCCGGCTCTAAAATAGTTTTAGTCGAAAGCACTAATTTACCCGGTTGAGCTGAAGTAAATAATGTAATTGGCAAAGTTTTCGGGCTACTACCTAAATAGATATTATTTAATTCGGAAATTTTAGAATAATTAACCTTAGTAGCTAATATTTCTCCCAAAGTATATTTCTTTGTACTTGTGTCTGCTCTGGCACCAACCGATAAAGTAGCTCCCTCTATATCTTCGTTAGCATTGATTACTCTTATTAATGCCAAATTATTATACGAATAGTCGGGTGCTGCCTTCGGAATAATATATGACTGCCCTGCTTTTTTATTTTTTGTATCTAATGTTACAAATGTATATTTATCATTCACACTTAGAGATAATGGCTGAACCGAAGAAACGAATGTTCCGTTAACAGCCGCAATAGTATCCATAAATCCGCTTGAGCAAGCTGAAACCGGTTTATAATAACCGATATGGTTAGCCCCGGCAGCTGTCTCAATCAATTCATCAGGAATTTTCTTTATATCTAATGCTTCTGTTGAGAAATTGATTGTTCTAACGTAAGCAGTCTTTTCAAAAATCTGAGGAACAGTATATAGAGCAGATACTTCATTACTCATCTCGTTTAGCAACCTAAATTCGGGAGCACCATTAATATCTTCTGAAATTACTATTGTATATTGATAATCCTTAGCTAAATCTAAATCATATAAGCCGAGAATCTCTGTACCGGCACTGGAATTTTTCATAAATGAGACAGGGACTGAGCCTGCTCTTACTGTTACTTGGCTTGAAATCTGTTTATACCCGACATTAGCGGCTAATGTTAAGCCATTAGGGCAACCCTGAGTAATCGAAAAGTTGACAGTTGAATCCGGATAACCGTTAAATACTTTAAGATATGAATTTACAGTATTTTCTCCCAAGCCTACCGAAGTAGAAAAATATAACAGAGTATCAACAGCATTATTTCTAATTGCATTTTTCGGAGAGGGCAGGCAGAAAGCCGAATAGAAAGTTTCCCTAAGGAATTTTATTTTTTTTGTTAAATTATATTCTGTTATGCTATTCTTGGTAATTGATGCAATTATTGAATCCGCCGGTGGAGTAACAGCAGCAGATGTATTATCAAATTCAACAGGACCGAGAATTTTCTCAGGAGACATTTTAAGGATTCTTGCTTCTTTATCAGCAGCGAAATTCATAAAGCGGATACGAACAGTCTCGTTTTGAGGCTTAGGATTTACTAAATCAGGATTTTCGTCAATACAAGATGTCAGCAGAATAACTACAAGCAATATCAGAGACTTAATTCTATTATCCATCTATTCCTCAAAATATATAATAATTCAATTTTTGCTTTTATAAATAAATACAATTTATACAAAGTTCTAAATTAATCAATTTTTTTAAAAATATCAATTATATATATTATTTGGGCTAATTTATAATCTGATTTTTAAAGAATTATAGACGATGTTTTTACTTAATTCTTTTATTTCACCGGAAATAAATCCCTTAATATTTAATTCTTCAATCGAATATCGAATTAATCTAAGCGTAGGATAGCCTACCGAAGCAGTCATTTTACGAACTTGTCGGTTCTTACCTTCGCTGATTGTGATTTTAAGCCATGTAGTAGGAATATTTGCTCTATATCGGATAGCCGGAATTCTCTCGGGCAAGTCCGGCTCTTCCATAATGCTGACATCCGCCGCTAATGTCCTGTGAATTTGTCCATTTATGTTAATATCTACTCCCGAGCAGAGCGAATTAATTGACTCATTGTTTACTTGTCCCTCTACCTGTGCAAAATAAGTTTTCCTACATTTCGATTTTGGATTAATCACTTTAGTTTTTAGATAATTATCATTAGTCAGCACAAGCATGCCCTCCGAGTCGTAGTCTAATCTACCCACAGAATAAACATCTTTGGGTAATTGATATAAATCATTCAGAGTTAGCTTACCATCTTGAGCAGTAAACTGCGATAGTACCCTAAAGGGCTTATAAATAACATAATAGCAATTAGTCATAATTCTTCAGCTCCCCGGGATTTCAATTGTAAAGACAGAACCATAGCCAATTTCGCTTTCAGCATATATTCTGCCTCGATTTATTTCAGCAAATTCTTTGCATAAAATCAAGCCGAGTCCGGTACCTTTTTCTTTATTTGTTCCTACAGTAGTATGATGTTCATCTATTCTGAATATTTTCGTAATATTTTCATTGCTGATTCCTACGCCGGTATCCCGAACAATTATGCGAACAATTTCATTGCCGGACTGAGTGAGTTTCCGTGCTGAAATCTGAACTCTGCCACCGCTCGGCGTAAATTTTATCGCATTGGAAATCACATTCATAAGCATCACTCCCAGCATATAAATATCAGCAAATACAATTGTTTCATCATTTATGTCATTAATATCATTTATAATACTTACATTTTTATTCTTTGCCAAAAGCTCAAATTGTGAAAGGATATTTGGTACTAAGCTTTTTAAATTAACTAAATCCGGTTTGTATTTGATTTTGCCGGATTGAGTCCTTGCCCAATTAAGCAGGTTATCAAGCATGTCGCAGACTAAGTCAACAGCCTTGTCTATAGAGACGGCAATATCTTTAATCTGCTCGATCTCCATTTTCTCCGGTTGCTTGATTAATTCCAAATATGTTTTAATTGCCGATAAAGGATTTTTCAAGTCGTGAGATATGATAGAGAAAAATGTATCTTTTGCCAAATTGGCTTCATTAAGTTTTATATTTAATGTTTCAAATTCAGTATTCTGCTGCAATATTTGCATATTAGTTTCTACTAATCTTTGATTTAAAGCTTCTAACTCTTCCTTTTGAAGATTAATCATGTCGTTTTTTTCGTTTAACTCGGTGTTTACAATTTCCACATTTTGTCTGGCTAATTGGTGCTTCTCCTTCTCATTGTGGTAGTTATCCATTACATAGCTGATTAATCCCCATAGAACAAATATGCAATAGGACACTGTCAGAAGCAAATCATAAAATCGATCATCAAAGCTTTTATATGGAATTACTGAATTAGGATAATAATATTGGATAAAATATAATGACAAAATTACAAGTAAATAAGCAATAGTAATTTTCAACTGATGCCGTACAGGAGTAACCATGATTGATATTATCAGAGTATTGAAAAACAAAATGATATTTGCTGAGTCAAACCCGCCGTTAAAAAGCCAGACAACTGCAACAGTCGAAATACAGCAAAATACATACGGTATTACATACTTAGAATAATTTTTCTTAAATCGCGATTGATAATAAAAAAATATTAGTAATAGCAGAATTAATAATGGAAATATTATTAAAAATAATCCCATACCGAGAATCATATTTACCAATGAGCCGAAAAAGCACATAAACATACTCATAAAGCTGGTAATATTGAATATTCTTTCCTCTAAGGATAGCTCATCTATTTTTCCGAAAACGGCTTCTTTAAACTTACTATATTGTTTGCTCATCAATTTTTTGGTATTTAATATAACAATAGTGCGTATTTTTGTTTGGTATTAATTTAATATCATTATAATTATTTGATTAATACTCATACACAATATATAAAAAACCTTGCCAAAAATGTATTTCAGCAAGGTTTTTTTTTATTTTTATTTGATTATACTTTGTTTTTTTTCAAAGACATTATAATAAGCACAATACCGAATATAACAAACGGAATGCTATAGTACTGCCCCAAGTGAAAAGATAATGTATTTTCAAAGTCAACCTGAACATCTTTTGCGTACTCAATCAGAAAGCGAGCAGTAAACATAACTGTTAGGAAAATGCCGGCAAGTAATCCTTTGGGTAATTTTGCGGATTTGATTTTATAGATAATCAGCAAAATTGCAAATAATGCAAAGTAGGTAATTGCTTCGTATAATTGAGCAGGGTGCCTTGGTATCATGTCTATTCTCGGAAAAGTAACAGACCAAGGTAAGTCAGCTGGTTTGCCAAGAATTTCTGAGTTAATGAAATTGCCCAAACGAACACATGCGGCAACAAAAGCAATCACAATACAAAGCCGGTCAGAAATCCAGTAGAAATTTATATCTCTGTTTCGATATAGAAATAGTCCCAAGGCTACAACTATTCCGACAGCTCCGCCGTGTGAAGCAAGCCCTCCCTCCCACACATATAGTATTCTTACAGGGTCTGCCAGATATACACCCGGGTCATAAAGCAAGCAATGGCCAAGCCTTGCCCCGACAACGGTCGCAATTATCATATAGAAGGTTAGCGATTCCAAAGCCGGAATACGGGCGTTTTCTCTTCTGAATATCCATAGCATTACTTGATATGCCACTATGAAACCTATTGCAAATAATAATCCATACCAACGTATCGGTAACCAATCCACTATTTGAGGTTGAACGTCCCAGATAAATCCTGCAATTTGACTATTCATTAGATTCTCGTAAAGTTTTACTTAATAAAATAAGAGAGAACAACTATACCAAGTATAATTCTATATACTACGAATATATATGTAGTTCGAGTCTTCAAAAATTTAATTAATAACGCAATTGATGCGTATCCACTAATTGCAGCTGCCAATGTAGCCACAGATAGTGCTAAAATATCGCTTGAATTAATATATTCCAAACTCTGATAAAATTCTAATATTCCACTTGCCATCACAGCAGGGATACTTAACAAAAAAGAGAATTTAGCAGCGGTATCTCGTTTCATTCCAAGGAACAAACCGGCAGTAATAGTAGTGCCTGAGCGTGATGCTCCGGGAATTAATGCAAGGCATTGAGCTAATCCGACTACAAGAGCATCTTTTAATGTTAAGTCTTTATTTTCTTTTTTAAATTTGCCGAATTTCTCGGCGACAGCTAAAATCAATGCCAATACTATCAAACTAATACCGATAATAATCGGGTCTTTAGTAAATTCACCTTCGATTACTTTTTTGATTAGCAAGCCAATCGCTACTATAGGAATAGTACCTAAAGTAATAAAATAAGCAAACTTTGAGTTCGTGCTTTGCTCTTTATATGGTAATTTACCTGTACCGAAATTTTCCCTAAAAAATGCTAAGGGAATATCGCGAATCTCTTTTGCAAAATATACAAATACAGCAAGCAATGTACCCAATTGAATAGTTGCCATAAAAGATGTCCACTTCTCGGGATGAGCTGAATCAATGCTGCCGAACAAATGCCCGGCAAGAGTTAAATGAGCTGTTGAACTAATCGGAATAAATTCGGAAAGCCCCTGAATTAATCCTAAGATAATAGCTGTAAAAACATCCATACTATTTATTCTTCTCCGCTTTTAAAATAAATTCGGCTTTAATTACCTTTTTACTCGTTTTGCTGATTTTATATTTATTACTTAATCGCTTACCGACTACCCAAATTATTTCCGACTTTGTAGTTAGAAGTATTATATTTTGCTTCTCCATAATCGGAACCTTAATATTGCTTAAGAAATCGCTTACTTTAACATGCCCCTCCATACCAAGTGGCTGGAAAATATCTCCGGTCTCCCAACTACGCAATTGCAAATATGAAGGAATTAGTTCGGCATCTATATACTCAATATTTGTATCTTTATTGAAGTCAGCAGTTTTCCGCTGTACTTCGGTTAATCTTAAAATATGCGTACCGAGGTCATATTCGCCGGTTCGCTCTATTTGCATATCAACTTTAAAAGTAGAACTTTTAATTGAAAATACAAGATGATTTCTATCTTTAAGTACAAAAGCATTTTTATTTATGTCGCATATTGAGCCACTCGGTGATTCGCAGAGCGACAGAATTCTATCGATAGTATTTGATGTTATTGGTAATGATTTAAATACCTTAACTACTGATTGCTGTATTATCTCACTTTGGATAAATTCGGTAAAAGTCTGCAATTGCGGAATATTAATATAATATCTGTCTTTTCTTCTGTCTTTAATCAGAATTTGAAGCAATCCATTAACGTAAGTATTAATAAAATCATCAGCTCCACGTAAAATGGCAGCAGTCTTATTAATAGTTTCTATAATTGCTGGAGAGAAATCCTCTTTTAATTTCGGCAATAGGTCTAATCTTATTTTATTTCGAGTATAATTGGTAAGAGCGTTTGTCTCGTCTTCTCTCCAAGCTAATTTTCTTTCTTTTGCATATTCATATATATCAGATTTCTTAATATTGATGATAGGTCTGATCAAGTGCGAATTTTTAGTAAGTATTCGCTTTTTTGGAATTCCGGTTAATCCGGTAAGACCTGTACCACGCATCAGATTAAGTAAAAATGTTTCGGCACTATCGTCAGAAGTATGAGCGGTAGCCACAAAATTAATCTTTAAATTGCCGGCTAATCTCTCGAACATTTTATAACGTCGCACTCTGGCAGCTTGCTCAATAGAAATTGAATTTGCCGAAGCATAAGCCATAATGTTTTCTGAATTAGTATAGACCTTTAATGCGTATTTCTCTGATATTTTGCGAACTAATTCTTCATCTTCATCAGAAGACAATCCCCTAAGATTATGATTAAAATGAGCCACAATTAGCGTAAATTTATATTTTTCGGATAGCTGGGCAAACATATCAAGTAACGAAATTGAGTCAACTCCCCCGCTTACAGCAACCATTATTCTTGCTCCTTCAGCAACAAATAATTCTTCAGTTAGGGAATATTCAAATTTTTTGAGTAAAGCCTCAACAGTTGGATTGCTTGGTTTATCAGGATTAATAAGCATTTTTGACGAAATTTTAGAATATACCAAATCATCATTCGGATTTTTCTTTAGCTTTTTAATTGGCTCCGGAGCTACTTCAAAAGTAGTTTTGATATAATTGGGGTCCATTACCAACGGATCAATTATTTCATCAGGGTCGTCAAGTTCAATCTTTTCATTAGTGTATTTATGCTTATTCTGGAATTTTGTATTCTTATGTTTATTTCTATTATCAGACTTTTCTTTGACTTCTTTCTCTACCGCTACGACTTTCTCAATCGAAACCTCTTCAATTGGCTTATCGGCTTCGGAGCTAATCTCGTCTAATTGGACAGTTCCGGATTTTAATAATTGCTCTGCTTCTAAAGCAGCTTTCTCTGCTTTAAGCTTTTTGGCAAATTTCTTCCGTCTGTTATTTCTCTGTGAAGCCGTTTCTTTTTTATATTCTTCATTAGTAACGACTTCGCTTATAGTTTCATTAGGTAATACAATCGCATCTGATGCTAAATCAAGAATTTTAGCAGTTGTATTTTCCTTTTTATGCTTGTTAATATTTTTAGAAAAAGGCAACCTGATTATTTCATTTTTTTCTTCAATAATAGGTTCTTTAACTTCTCTTTCAGAAATATTTTCATTAACAGAAACTGATTCAATCGGCTTATTTTGCTGTTTATTTTGATTCTTTTTACTAAAAGGTAATCTTATCGTTTTTGAACTAATAATTGTTAATATAGGCTCTACTTCAGATTTACTACTTTCTCCTCTTTTATCTTCTGCCTTATTAGTTTCAGCGTTTGGAAAATCAGTGGCATTGCTATTTCTGTTTTTCTGCCAATTATTATTTTGGGAATTATTACTACGGAAATTATTATTACGAGAATTATTATTTTGGGAATTATTACTACGAAAACTATTATTTTTTTGTTGTGGTTTTAACCTTTGACTCTCAGCATTTGAATTCTCTATTATCTCTGAACTTACTCTTTCAGTACTTAATTTCTCAGTATTAATTTTTGATTCCACTCGTTGAGTGTTTGCAGTTCTATCATTAGAATTTTGCTTTGATTCCACTCGTTGAGTATTTACAGTTCTATCATTAGGATTTTGCTTTGATTCCACTCGTTGAGTGTTTGCAGTTCTATCATTAGGATTTTGCTTTGATTCCACTCGTTGAGTGTTTACAGTTTTTTCATTAGGATTTTGCTTTGGTTCCACTCGTTGAGTATTTACAGTTCTATCATTAGGATTTTTATCATTCAGATTCTGTTTTGATTCCACTCGTTGAGTATTTACAGTTCTATCATTAGAATTTTGCTTTGGTTCCACTCGTTGAGTGTTTACAGTTCTATCATTAGGATTTCTATCATTCAGATTCTGCTTTGATTCAGCTCTTTGAGTGTTTACAGTTCTATCATTTGAATTTCTATCATTCAGATTCTGCTTTGATTCAGCTCTTTGAGTGTTTACAGTTCTATCATTAGGATTTCTATCATTCAGATTTTGCTTTGGTTCAGCTCTTTGAGTATTTACAGTTCTATCATTAGGATTCTGCTTTGATTCAGCTCTTTGAGTATTTACAGTTCTATCATTAGGATTCTGCTTTGGTTCCACTCTTTGAGTGTTTGAATTTACTTTTGTTAGAGGTTCTTGATTATTTAAAGATTGTCCATCTATAGTACTTTTTTCAAATGTATCTGATTTAACTTGACTTTGACTATTGGGCTGAATCAAATTTTTATTTCTGTTCAGAGGAGAATGTCTTTTCTGATTAACAATAGTAACAATAGCCGGTAAATTATTTTCTTTTTTATCGGATAGAGTTTTATTCGTCGGAGCTGATGATAATTTATCTTTTTCTGAAGGGATAATACTTTCCGCATTCACTTTTTTGGAGCTTGTTTGGGCTTTATCATCAAATAATGCATTGTTGTCATTATTTGAATATTTAGGTTTATTCCTAAAACTATTCCTATTTTGAAAATCTTTAGTAGGATTAGATTCATCAGAATTTAAAGTAGGAGCATTATCACGAGTATTTGCTTTTTGCTCTACACTTTGCTTTGAATAATGATGAGTATGCTTTGGCTTTTGCTCTACAGCAGGCTTTGCAAAATTCTCCTGTTGACTTGCTTTTTGCTCTACAGTCTGTTTTGAATAATTCGGAAGTTTGGACTTTTGCTCTACAGCAGGCTTTGCAAAATTCTCTTGTTGATTTGCTTTTTGCTCTACACTTTGCTTTGAATAATGATGAGTATGCTTTGGCTTTTGCTCTACAGCAGGCTTTGCAAAATTCTCTTGTTGACTTGCTTTTTGCTCAACAGTCTGTTTTGAATAATTCGTTTGCTTTTGCTCTACGGCAACTTTTGCAAAATTTTCCTGTTGACTTGCTTTTTGCTCATCGGTTTGTTTGGAATAATTATTCTGATGTTTAGGCTTATGATCTAAAATCGGTCTTGAATAATTGCTTGAGCGATTATCCTTGCTATAGCCTTGTTTTGAGCCTTCATCACTTGCAGAATGCTTGCTATCAGAGCGGTATTTGCTCTTATAATTGGAATTGCTTCTATAATCATCATTATAGCCGGTATTTGGCTGATAATTTGGTTTTACTCCCCGAACTTGTTCAGGATTAACAATTAATCTATCATCTGTCGAAAGCTTAATATCTCTAAGCAGAGGTTTTTTCTTAATATATCCGCCGCTTTTACTATCTGATTTTTCTTTATTAGCGGAATAATTATGAATCTTATTATTTTCTGTATTTGTTTTTGCCATAAGTATTTATATTTATAAAACTTTTTCTTACTTTTTTTGCCTATTTTTAGAATACAAAAATAAGCAAAAAGAACAAGAAATACTCAATAATACTGTATATATCTTATATGTCTATAATTAGAGCGATATAAAGTATAATTTTCAATTTTATTAAATAGATTAACATACTTCAATCAGAGACTTTTTTAAATAAAAGCACAGAAGAAATAATTCCACTGTGCTTTTGATTTATGTCAATTTGTTTTATTTCGCAAGTGAGACACTTCTTCTCTCGCGAATAACGGTAACTTTAATTTGACCGGGGTATTCCATTTCGTTTTCGATACGTTTGGCAATTTCGGCAGCCATTGAATCAGCCAATACGTCATCAATTTTCTCCGGCTCTACAATTACTCTAACTTCTCTGCCGGCTTGGATTGCAAAAGTCTTGGCAACGCCTTCAAATCCTTGAGCTAATGTCTCTAATTTTTCTAATCTTTTAACATAGTTTTCAAGTGATTCGCGTCTTGCACCCGGGCGAGCTCCACTGATAGAGTCAGCCGCTTGAACTAATACTGCATAAGGCGATTCCATTTCGATATCTTCATGGTGAGCACCGATGGCATTGCAGACTACTTTGTGTTCTTTGAATTTTTTAGCAATTTCGTAGCCGATAAGAGCGTGCGGACCTTCTGTATTTTGGTCAACACATTTACCAATATCGTGGAATAAACCGGCACGTTTAGCAATATTCGGGTCTAATCCTAATTCCGAAGCCATAAGCCCGGCTAAGTACGAGACCTCTATAGAGTGATTTAGCAAGTTCTGTCCGTAACTCGAGCGGTATCTCATCTTACCGATAAGCTTGAGGATTTCGTTATGCACAGAGTGCAATCCGACTTCAAGAACAGTATTTTCACCAATACGAATGATTTCATCGTCAAGCTCTTTACGCGTTTTTTCTACGATTTCTTCAATTCTTGCTGGGTGAATTCTACCGTCAGACATTAATTTTTCTAAAGCTTTTTTGGCAACTTCACGCCTGAATGGGTCAAAACCGGAAATCACAACAGCTTCGGGTGTATCGTCAATTATCAAGTCGATACCTGTAGCTGCTTCGAAAGCTCGGATATTACGACCTTCACGACCAATTATTCTACCTTTCATTTCATCACTATCAAGGTTTACTACCGATACAGTAGTTTCGACACTGTGGTCTGATGCAGTTCTTTGAATCGCATCAATAATAATATTGCGTGATTCTCTCTGTGCGTTCATTTTTGCATCATCTCTAATTTGCTTTATTAATTGAGCAGATTCAGATTTAGCTTCGTTTATGAAATTATCAGTCAAAGTCTTTTTAGCTTCATCTTTGGTCATGCCGCTGATTTTCTCAAGTGCCGCCATTTGCTTTTTTGAAGACTGCTCAGCATCAGTTAGTAATGCTTTTAGTTCAACTTCTTTTTTCTTTAGTTCTTCGTCAAAAGCAGTCAACTGTTTGTCTTTTTTATTTACTTGCTCAAGCTTAGTGCCTAAGTCGTCTTCTTTTTGTTTAATCTGCTTTTCAGATTGTTGCAATTTCTGTTTTCTTTGTTGAGTTTCATTTTCGAAGTCCTGCTTTTTCTTATGCCATTCTTCTTTAACTTCAAGCAGTCTTTCTTTTTTTAAATTGGTAGCTTCTTTTTCTGCATCTTTTAAAATTAATTTTGCATTTTGTTCAGCTTCAGTAATTTTAGTGGCTGCTATTTTAGTACCGATAAAGTATGCGATACCAAAACCAATAACAACAGCAACTATCCCAACAATTACAAAGATTAAATTACTATCCATTTTGTTTCCTTCCCATAAAAAAATACGTGCATTCACACCATAGTATAATAAGCACTTTGTTTCTCAATTCCATTAATTATATATATTTTTAAAGTTGTTTCCCATTATATTGTTTATTAAATCATTAAGTTCATAATTATCCCTTAATTTGCTATCTATATTTATTTATATTCAAAGAACGTAAGTACCAATATTTTCGTTTATATGTTAATAAAAATAATAAACCGCAACTCAACCATTGGAGTAATCTCGTACAAATCGGGAAGAACCCAACCTGACACATTGGGTGGTATCCCAAATATATTTCGCTTCCACTGAATCCCGAAGAATTACCGATTTTCACCGGTCGAGGCCTGCAATTTATACACGGAGGCTACCTCCCTTATACTCTACTTATAGGTTCTTTCGTTTGTAATGACAACGATTGAGTTGCGGCGTTAATTTTTACCGTTTCTAATATCTATATTAATCGAATAGTATTCCTCATAATAATATTAAACAAATTCCCTCGATGCCAATTATGGCTATTCACTAAGAAGCATCTTTTAAAGTCTGCTCTAATTTCTCTGCCATTTTCTGCAGTTCTTCTCGTAGGAAATCTTTATCTATATTACTTTGCTCTTTTGATTGATGGTACTTTTCTGCTATATTTAAAGCTGCAAGTACGGTTACAGTGATGGTTGACTCATTAGGCATCTTCTCCTGAACTTTGCTAATTTCATTATTAACCATGTCCGCGGTTAATTGCAGAAGCTTATCATTGCTACTCTTTAAATTATACTCTTTTCCGCCTATTATTGTCCGCATCGTAAAATTCAATCAATTCGTTGTCAATTATACCAATTATAATTATTTATTTCAATTGACTCTGTATTTTTTAAATACAAAGCACTTTATAGACTAAAAATAACCTATAATATTGTTTATTCCAAAGACAATTTTCAATATTACGAATAATTAACTTTAATTACTATTCGGCTTTATTATCTATTCCCTTTTTTTTATAAAAAGATGCAATTAGAAACAGTAAGCTTAATGCAAATGCTGCTATATTGATTAGCTGAGTTGGCTCATTTATCATTAGCATCGGTATTTTTACAGGGAATTGCCCCTCTAAATAAAACCTAAATGCCCATAGAAGAAATTGAATTCGGCATATACCTACAAAATACTTCTTATTCTTGTCATATAAGTTTAATGTAGCCAAACTTATTGCACCGGCAAATATCAATAACAATCCGGTACAAAGCATTGCAAGCTTAAATAAATTCAATGAATTAGGACTTAACATATTGAATGCCCCCGCGTTAATTACACCACTAAGCGAGACAAAGTGCATTAGCCCAAGACATATCTCGATAGTTCCGGCTGTAGCCGCCAATAACTTATTTACCTGCATAAAAATTCCTGACCATCCGTTTTAAAAGACTCTTAATTATCAGTCTATGAAAAGGCTTAACAAAAAAGAAATAGAAATTGCCCAATTTTCTATTATATTGAACCCGAGTAATAAATATCAATTCACTATCTTCTGCTGACTTTTTATTTTCGGAATTATCTTTATTTTTAAGTAGTAAAGAACCTGAGAAATCCAAATGTGAGTCTTTTTCAACAAACATTATTTCACTATCATTGCGTTCATATACTTTGAAAATCCCAATCAATGAACCCTTGCCGCAGTCGGATTTCTTTGCTTCCTCGATACTGTCTAAGATGTTGCCACCTTGAAGACCTACAAATTTAACAAGAAAATTTCGTAATTTAAACAAATATAATGACCACTCCGGCATACTTGCAAAAATGTTTTTTGCGAAATAGTCAACCGATACATTCCGACGATTATCGAAATTGGCAGAAAATACATCTTCGTAATTCACATTAAGCGGATAAATATGCACTATAGATTCTCTGGGGATACTGATAGATTTTACTTCGGTTTTCATAATAAGTCCTAATTTAATAAAAGGATATAAGCTGAAACGTCTGATTATTTGGGAGATCTTATGAAGAGACTATTTTTTGCCTATATCCTATTTGTTAATAAATATTTTTATAATTTTAGCCTATGGTTGATTCTTCAATAGAAAGCAAGTATCTTTCAATGCTGAAGCCGAACCGAAACATCCGTATCCATCGGTAATCGAATTTAACCGCTCGTCAAATTCTCTGAAACTGAAACTTTGTAAATACCATTTCAGCATATTTTCATCCATAGCATAGACTGATATTTCATGCTTACCGAACCATCTAAATACATTCCAAACTACGCTAGATTTATTATTATCAACTACAGGACTTTCAGATATTTCTTTAAATTCTTCACCGTCTTTATGTACTGTAGTCAAATTATAGCATCGTCTATTCATTTCATTTGTTTGCGGAGATAGGTACATTCCATAATTAAATGTATCTAAACATTTTACATTTAGCATATAATAATCAATATCGCCGACTTGTTTCCATTCAATAGTATCTTTGGCTCTCAATTTTAGTGTATCAGTCGGATACTGTAAATATTCATTACATTTTAGAATCCACTCAGTCCTCTCGGGAGTGAATGTACTGCCTTTCATAACCGAACTGTCTTTTAAAATAACGACTAATTTATACTCGGTATTCGGCTTAATTAAGTAATTTTTATCTGCGTAGTAATACCCTTTGCTACCGGTCGGGTCTATCATTAATTCAAATATTTGATTATCACCTTCAATAAATACTTTCGCATCTCTGACTAAAGATTTTTCGTAATCGAATTTTTCAAATACCGGTTGGGATTTAATTACCTTAATATTCTCTATCGGAGAGTCAACAATTAGAATCCCCTCAATAATAGTACGAGGAATATAATCGGTAATCGGGTCATCTTCGCAGGAATTTAATCCTAATACTGCTATAATAAGCACAGCTAATATATATATTTTATTTTTCATTTTATTTCCTTAATAATTTGATTAAAAATTGATTTCTAATGATAGAGACGGTATTATAGGTAACAGAGTAACATCCTTTAATTCAGCCTCTTTTTCACTTGTGTCATAGTATCTCATAAGAATATCTTTATGATTATATACATTGTAGATATCTAAATTTAATCTTGATTTAAGCCCGAATATATCAAATTTCTTACCAATGCTGATATTTAATTGATGAGAAGCTGGCAATCTCTGCCCGTATTTTTGAGACGGGAATATGTGTCCATTTCCAAAATTCTCGTCAGGCATTCGAGTTTGGAATCTGGAAGTAGCTCCGGTATATGACTGCCCTGATTGAAAAGTAAAATTTGCTCCGAAATCCCAGCTTTCATCTAATCTGTACTGAAGGACTAATTTAATATCGTGTGTACGGTCATATTTGGGATGGAACTCTTCACCATTATTTATATTTTCAAATTTAGATTTTATTACGCCATAAGCATAACCGAACCAACCGGTAAAATTCCCAACTTTCTTTTGAAAAAACAATTCAAAACCATAAGCTTTTGCACTACCCATTTCAAATACATCGCTTACGGTAGTGCCCTCGGTGGCAGTCATATTAACTTCACTAACATTAGACAAGGATTTATAATAGGCATCTATAGAGAAGTCAATATCAGCAAATATTTTAGTCTCATAAGATAATATATAGTGATTTGCTTTAGCACAATCTACAGTAGAATCGGTAGGCAGCCAAGTATCAAAAAATGAGAAATCCGGCATAGCCGATAATCTCAAATTCTGATGGTAAATTCCCCAAGAAAATTTGAACGCACTATTGTCATCAATAGCAAAGCGAACAGCAAAACGAGGGTCTAACAATACTATATCCCTCTGCTGCCAATAATAAGTACGAAGCCCGCCCTGAAGTGAAATCTCGCCGGTTAATTGCCAATTTAAGTGTGCAAATGCCGCATAATTCCAATCTTTAACTTTTAAATTAATTGTTCCACCGTCTGAGCCGGTCTGAGTAGAATCAGTGTTGCCCGAGAAGTTCTGTAAATATCTAAAATTATAATTATTTATTTCTGAACCAAAAACAGCTGTAATTTCATCACTTGCAAACCATTCAAAGTTAACTTTTGCAGTATAATCTTCGATACTATTATCCATAATGCCTTTATACCCCGAATTGTCAACAGTAAGCTTGTTGCCGTATTTGCTCCAAGATAAATTTACATTACTGAATAAATTATCTGCCCAGATTTTATTCCAGCGTAAGCCTAATAATTTATTAGATAAATCTAAGTCCATTACCAAGCCTTTATTATCTATTCCAAAGTTATCTTTACTGAAAAACCCACTTGCGAAGATTTTATCATCTATTCCTAAATCTTGAGTAAATTTCGCATTTAAGTCATAGAAACCAAAATCAGGAAGTGGGTCTTTAGGGTCTTCGTCCATTGCTTTTTTGATTAAATCAAAATATGTGGAGCGTCCGCTTATAAAGTATGAACCGCCTTCCCAACCCATAGGTCCCTGCAATGAAGCTCTCGAAGAGATAATACCCAATGAAGCATTGCCTTCAAAATTCTCACGATTACCGTCTTTCTGAGTCATATTCAGAACAGCCGACAGCCTGCCACCATATTGAGCTGGGAAGCCACCCTTAATCAGCTCAACATCTTTAATTGCATCGGTATTAAAAGTAGATATAAATCCGAATATGTGAGTCGGATTATAGACTGTCGCTCCGTCTAATAAAACTAAGTTCTGGTCCGGCGACCCACCGCGAACAAATAATCCGCTCGAAATCTGAGATGAAGTCAATACACCGGGCAACATTTGCAAAGCACGAAATACATCGCTCTCGCCTCCGATACGGATTTCTTTAATCTGTGTTACGGGAACGTTTACTTTACTGATACTGATTTCTCTTTTTTCGATTTCACGTTCGGCAGTAATTGTAATTTCATCGGTAGTAGATTCCTTAGTTATTAATAAGAAATCTTTGCGTATTTGCTCTGTTTTCTTGAACTTAATAGTATTGGTTAGTTTTTCATATCCGATAAAAGATACCGTTACCGTATATTCTCCGGGTGGTATATTAGTCAATGAAAAGAAACCGCTCTTATTAGTTTTAGAACCTTTTTTAAGGCTTGTTATTTGAACGGTTGCACCAATTAATGTTTCTTTGGTAGCATTATCGGTAACATACCCGCTAATCGAAGCATTCTCGCCCATTGATGCTTCTAATGCCCAAAGATTTTCTGCCGAAGTGCCGATGATAATCGTTGCACTTATAATTAGTAGTAATAATCTCCAAATCCTTTTCAATTCTTTTCCTAAAATTATTTACAAATTTGTTTCTGTTTACATCTTTACAATCTTACGAAAGCAAACTTAAAAAGTTCGTTGCGGATAATAAAGTATATTACTGTGAATGCCGAAAATTTACCGTTAAAAATATATTTTTGAAAGGTAAATACATTTAATTAACCTGTTTAAAGGCGACTGGCGGTAATTTTTTTTATTCTTATGATGCTTCTCATTACTTGCTTTTTTCAAAAATCTCTACCTCTTTTAGATATACTATATTTTGCTGATATGGCATATTTTGCACCCTTGAACTCGGTTCAAAGCAACTCAATATTAATAATGCTCTATGTGTAATCAACTCTACGATTACAGTTCGATTGTAAATGATACCTGCTAATAATGATATTTCGGGATATTCAACAGGCTGTTAGCTAAAATCAAGGCAATAATTCATAAAATTTTGTTAAATTTGTTTTTTATTATAATTTAAATTTTAAGAATATGAAACAATCAAAAATAATTCTTTTTGCTACTTCAACCGGTATATTATTCGGGCTTTCATTCCCACCGATGCCATTTAATTTACTTGCTTTTATTTGCTATATTCCATTGCTGTTTGCTTTAGAGCAATCGCCCAAACGCCCAAACCTATTAATCTATCTGACATTTTTAATGCAACATCTAACTACGTTATGGTGGATTGGTTCATGGCAGAAAGATGCTGATCCATTTCTGATGATAGCCGGAATTGCAGTATGCGTTTTACAACCGTTTCTTTATCTGTTACCTATGACATTATATAGATATATACGAAAAAAAGCAGATTTGAGCATAGCACTTATTAGTTTCCCATTTCTGATGCTCTGCTATGAATGGTTCAGAGCTTATACCGATTTCGCATTCCCCTGGATATCAATAGGCTATAGCCAAGCAAATAATAGATACTTTTCTCAAATGGCTGACATTGGCGGGGTCTGGTTAATATCTTTAGTTATTTTGGCTCTTAACGTATTAATTTTTAAATTAGTCATGAACTTTTCTGCAACTATACCGATAAAAAATAGATTTTTCGATTTTATAAAAGTAAAAAAGAATTATTCGCTAATTATCTTTACTTTATTAATTATTTTCATACCCCTTGCTTACGGTTATTCCACTGTAAGCTACTACAGCCACTCTAATCTTATTAACCGAAATGAAAAAATTAATATTGGGATTATTCAGCCAAATATTAATCCTTGGAATAAATGGAGCCGCAATACAGTCGAAAGTATTTATGAGCATATTAAAGTTCAAGACTCTCTAATGAAAATATTCCCAAATTTAGACTTGGCTCTATGGACTGAGACTTCAATCACATATTATAATATAGAGATGAACAGCCACCCATACAATCTTGATTTCATGAAGAAATGGCTCGATTCTAATTCTGTCTCATTAATTAGCGGATTTACTGAAATATACTTTTTTGATAACAACGAAGAAATCCCAATTACTGCGGAGAAATTCAAATTAGATACATCTAAAATCTATCAGTCTTATAATTCTGCAATTATGCTTTCTCCAAGTAAATATAATGATACTCTTCAAATTTATAGAAAAATGAAGCTTACTCCATTCTCCGAAAGACTTCCGTATGTTGACTATTTAGCTTTTGCAAAAAATTTATTAAAATGGGAAGTTGGGATTTCTAACTGGGGATTAGGCTGGAATCAGCATAGTTTAACTCTACATACTGAGAAAGGAAATCGGGATGTAGCCGTAATTATATGTATTGAGTCCATTCATCCGAATTTTGTTAGAGATTTTGCAGAGAAAAGCGGAGTATTCACCATCATCACAAATGATGCTTGGTATAATCATACATTTGGTCCGGGGCAACATTATGCAATAGCTCAGATGAGAGCCATCGAGAACAAGAGATATATAGCCCGTTCGGCTAACGGCGGCATTTCCGGTTTTATCTCTCCGACTGGCGAAAGCTTAATGCAAGCCAAACAATATACATACCAAGGGATTGCTATGCCCGTTCCACTTATAAATGACATTACTTTCTATTCAAGATACGGAGATTGGGTTAATTATTTAGCTTTAGCTGCTGCACTGAGTATATTAGTATTTTCTACATTGAAAAAAACAAAATCAATTAAATCTTACATTGCTTAAAGCAGCAAAGAACCTATTTTTATTTAATTTAAAATTTGCCAATATTTTCGTATATTGTATTTTTGTAATTAATGAAGAGAAAAAAGATGAAAAAATCAGCCTTACTTCTGGTTTTATTTTGTATTGGATATTTACCGCTATTGTCAAGCTTTGTACCTGAATATTTACAAGCGGATTTCAAAGGCGAATATAAACCTGTATCGTCTGAATTTAGTAAGAAAAAAGATAACAACTTAATGGGTAATCAAGATGCCATTATCAGAAATTATGATGTGATTCATTATGATATCAGTCTTGACTGGTATAATGTAATGAAAGCAACCGCTGATACTAACGAATCAAGGTATTGGAACGGGACAATTAAAATTAGAGCTAAATTATTAGCGGACAATATTAACTATATTGAATTAGATGCTGCATTACTGAAAATTGATGAAGTATTAATTGATAATATTGCACTTGAAAATCTTCCGATTTGTAACTCAAATAATATCCTTAAAATCGAATTTCCTAAAGTTTACAATACTAATGACACAATTGATATTAGTATTAAATATCAATATGTTAATCTTACAAACATAGGATTCTATATTTATAATAAGCACTTTTTTGTCGATATAAATCCTTTTGGTAATAATGACAGTCTATTTACCTTAGAAAGAATTGCCTATACACAAAGCGAACCAAAAGACACCAGATACTGGTTCCCGTGTAATGACCAACCTCACGACAAAGCAACAGTCGGACTAACAATGAAATTACCGAAAGAATACACCTCTGCTTCGGTTGGTATTCTTTCTGATCAATATATAGTCGAAGATTCCGCATTTTTTATTTGGAGTTCCCGCGATGCTATGCCTACATATTTAATTAGTGCCAATGCTTCGATTTTCCATACTTTTTCGGATTGGTTTACAAATAATAATAATGAAAATATAGAAGTAAAATATTATGTTTGGGAGCAAGATTATAACAACGAAATTCAAGGTTATAATCCAATTGAAGCTTTTAACCAAACAACAGAAATGATGCAGTATTTCTCCGGTTTATTTTTTGATTACCCATTTCAGAAATATGGCATGGTTGCAGTGTATCCTTTCGGCGGTGGGATGGAGCATCAGACTTTAACTACTATTGATCGCGATTGGTTTCGTGAAAGCTATTGCTATTCGGGGATAGCACATGAGCTTGCTCATCAATGGCTGGGTGATTATATTACTTGTTCAAACTGGAAAGATTTATGGATAAATGAGGGCGGGGCTACTTGGTCAACTGCGATGTGGTTTCTTAACAAATACGGATATGAATCTTATTTAAAAGAAATATTAACAAATAGAAATAAGTATATTAATCGCGGAGGATTATATTTTCCTCCAATTTACGATTTACCAGATAATATTCTGTTTATTGAAGCACTTACATACTGCAAAGCTTCATTATTTTACAATATGACATATCAAGCATTGGGCTATAATCAGCAGTTAAGCGAATATAATTTTAATCTTATTTTAAGAGAACTTTTCAGCAGGCATAAATTGTCTTCAATAGATTTAGAACAATTCAAAGCCGTATGCAAAGAATTAAATCCTGAGTTCCCGATTTCTTGGGACACTTGGTTTGACCAATGGATAGTTAAAGCCGGGCATCCAGAATTTGAGCTAAGCTCGGATATTATTCCCGAGAATAATCAATATTCAATTAATACAAAAATTACTCAAGTTCAAATTGGAATGGATGTACCCGAAGATTTTCAAGTACCTGTCTATATAATTTATAAATATGAAGACAATACTGCCGATACATCAATGGTTTATATGACCCAAAAGGAACAAGAATACAAAAAAGTAAGTAATAGAGTTCCTATGGAAATCGGATTAGATACAATCAAGCTCTTATGCCGAGTTGTTAACACGTCTATGCTGTCGGTTCAAACGTTTGACAAGATAGATAATTCGGTATATCCGAATATTATCAATTCCGGAGATAATTTCAAAATTGCATTTAATGCAAATTCTGAAGTTGAGATAAAGATTATTGATATTTTAGGGCGAGAAATTAAAAATTTATTTTCCGGTTATATCGGCAATCAGTCCGCTACTATGGAATTTACAAGTCAAGGGCTTGAATCCGGAATATATTTTATAAAAATATATTCGGAAAATATAAGCTCAAATTTAAAATTAATCGTCAGATGATAATATAAATTATTTTTTGAATTATATAATAATTTTTATATTTGTAAATTAGTGATGATAATAAATTTTTACTTTTTATAAAAAATCGGAGTTTAATATGGCAAATAACATAATTCACGTAACAGATGCTTCATTTGATGAAGATGTATTGAAATCTACAGTACCGGTTGTTATAGATTTTTGGGCTACTTGGTGCGGTCCATGCAGAATGATTGCTCCCTATATCGAAGAAATTTCTACTGAATATGAAGGTCAAGCTAGAGTTTGCAAAGTTGATGTTGATAACAACCAGAAAATCGCAATGACTTATGGCATACGTTCCATCCCTACAGTATTGTACTTCAAAGGGGGCGAATTGGTTGATACTGTTATAGGTGCAGTTCCTAAAGCTCAATTAGAAGACAAATTAAAAGCTTTATTATAAGATTTTATTATATTTATAGACTTTTATAATTTATATTAAGCCTAACGGAAAATTTATTCTGTTAGGCTTTTTTTTAGAATTCTGAATAAAGCAAAGTTCAACTAAGTCAAAGCGGACTAAGGACTTGTATCTCCACCCTTATGAATAGTGTGTAAAAACCTTTGATAACTACCATTTATCGACCAATTACAATTACTAAAAGTCTCTGATCCCCACGCTGAAGCGTGGGGTTGAATGGAGTGGGCGATAAAAATTGCGGACATTTGAAGAAAGTTTGGAGTATTTTCACAAGCACCGATGAGTGATGTTGAATGATATACTACTATCATTTGTTATAGCTAAGATGGATTTTTACAACCACCGAAAGGTGGACTGTTAGATTCGATATATCCCATTTCTTGTAATAAATGATATTTTCCACAGAATACTAAAAGACTTCAGTCAGAGCTAAGGATATTCTTTCGATTACTTTTAAACGGATTCCTTTGGGAGCTGCCTTTTCTTTATAGGGATTAATTGGCGAATATACATTGGTAAAGCCTAATTTCACGGCTTCGTTAATTCTTTGTTCTAAAGAAGATACCTGCCGGAT
This sequence comes from uncultured bacterium, assembly GCA_942493235.1. GTDB lineage: Bacteria > Bacteroidota > Ignavibacteria > Kapaibacteriales > UBA2268 > ENR-C587. The sequence goes on from OW818676.1 coordinate 4,209,581, forward strand.
TTCACCTGTCAAACCAATTTCACCTATAAAGCATGTATCCATATCAAGTGGTATATCGCGTAATGAGCTAACTAATGCAAGCGATAAAGCCAAGTCCACAGCAGGGTCATCTATATATAATCCTCCGGCAATATTGACAAACACATCATGCTGCCGGAATGGCATTCCGAGCCGTTTCTCGAGCACAGAAAGAATCATCTGCAAACGCTTTTGGTCAAATCCGTTTGATGTACGTTGCGGCACGCTATACCCCGACGGAGTAACCAAAGCCTGAACTTCAAGTAATAAGGGACGGCTACCTTCGATAGCTGCAGTAATTGCAATTCCCGACTCTTTATTCTGCCTATCGGCAAGAAATAATTCCGAAGGGTTTTTCACTTCACGCATACCGTTGCCCTGCATTTCGAATATCCCGATTTCATTAGTAGAACCGTAGCGATTTTTTAATGCTCGGAGTATTCGATAGCTGTACATTTTCTCTCCTTCGAACTGCAAGACAGTATCCACCAAATGCTCTAATATTTTCGGTCCGGCGATTACACCTTCTTTAGTTACATGCCCGATAATAAATATTGTCTTTTGAGTTTTTTTCGCAGTTTGCATTAGTAGCGATGCACATTCGCGTACTTGAATAACCGAGCCGGGAGTACTCTCGACTCTTTCGGAATATACTGACTGAATTGAATCGACTACAATTATTCGAGCTTCAGAATTTAAGATCGCATAATTAATTGTTTCTATACTGGTCTCGCTCATTAAATCTAAACTTGGATTAATGTCGTCCAATCTATCGGCACGAACCTTTATCTGCTCAAGCGATTCTTCGCCGGTTATATATAGCGGATTATATGCAGCCAATTTACTTACCATCTGAAGCATGAGAGTTGACTTACCTATCCCGGGGTCGCCACCGACTAATATCAAAGAGCCGGGAATAATTCCTCCGCCAAGTACACGGTCTAACTCCTCTATACCGGATATCATTCGAAAATTATTATCAGTATTGATGTCCCTCAGCTTAATTATATTACCTTTTGCAGCCGGAACCATATTTACTTTCTTTTTGGGGTCTTGAGAAATTACTTCCGCAAATGTTTCCCAAGATTCGCAGGAAGGACATTTGCCTAACCACTTAGGAGAATGATATCCGCACTGGCTGCATTCGTAATGTGTTTTCTGTTTCATTTTTGCTTCAAATATTCTTATGTTAAATTTAAGTTTGCAAAATAAAGAATTCAGCATTAAAATACTAAAAATAAGTTATTGGAAATAAATATTCTTTATCTGAGACTTTAGCATAATTATGAAAATAAGGTTCTTCATTATTATGAGTGGATAGTAAAATTAGCTGCTGGGGGCTGGAAATAGGAATTGGGAATTGTACGCCTCCGTACTACGCTCTGCGTAGTGCCGCTGGAGGCTGAAAACCCTTTCAACCCCACCCAAACCCTCCCCAAGGGGAGGGCTAAAAGTTTATGATTGGGAAATGGGGGCTGGGGGCTATTCTTCAAATTCCCCTCCAAAAGGAGGGGTGGCATCGCGAAGCGATGACGGGGTGGGTTCTTTCTTCGGAATTGGGAAATAGGAATTGGATCGGAACTTCCGCTCGTCATATTGCAATAAGTAACTAATCTACCAACAGATAAGTGTATTTTTGTTTAAATATACGTAGGCATTTTTATTAATGATAAATAATTTGTATATAAAATATTTATGCTTATATTTGTAAGCATTGTATTTTATTTGGAGATTATTATGTACGTTTCTAGAATTGCTAACAATAATAAATCTGAGAAAACTAAATATACAAGCCTGATAAGAGAATCTTACAGGGAGAATGGGAAAGTTAAGACAAGAGTTATTTGTAATATATCGCATCTACCCGAAGATGAAATTTTAGCTATTGAATTTGCCTTGAAAAACAGAGGCGATGTCTCAAAATATTTAAAAGTCAAAGAATCAAGCCAAGTCTATAAAAGCGTCGGAGCAGTTCAGCTAATTTATGAAATATTAAAGAAATTTGGTGTGCATAAAGCTTTAGGCTCTAAATTAGAAGGCAAGCTTGCTCTAATGCAAATAATATCAAGAGTTATTAATCAAGGTTCTTGTTTGTCAACAATCCGCTATACATCAAATCAAGCATTATGCGAAGTGCTCAACATTCAAGAAAAAATCAGTGAAGACAGTTTATATGACAATCTTTCATGGCTATCATCAAATCAATCGAAAATCGAAGTCAAATTATTTAACGAGCGATTTAAAGGTTCTAAGCCAACATTATTTTTATATGATGTAACAAGCAGTTACTTCGAAGGTGAACATAATGATTTGGCAGAATGGGGCTATAATCGAGACAAAAAGAAAGGTAAAAAGCAAGTAGTTGCGGGATTATTGTGTGATGAAGACGGATATCCGTTATCAATAGAGCTGTTTGAAGGCAACACACTTGATTATCAAACATTTGGTAATCAGATTAAAAAAGTAGTCGAGAAGTTTAAATGCGAATATGTAACCTTTGTCGGAGACAGAGGTATGATTAAATCAAAGCAAGTAGATGAAATTACTGAAAATGATTTTTATTATATAACTGCAATAACCAAACCGCAGATTCAAACACTGTTAAATTCCGGTATAATAGAAATGAGCCTTTTTGATACTGAATTAAAAGAAGTAGAAAATAATGGCGTTCGTTATGTATTAAGACGTAATCCGCAACGTACTTTAGAAATACGTAGGTCAAGAAAGCAAAAGAGAGAAAAATTAGAAAGTTTTTTAAAAGAAAAAAATGATTATTTAGAAATGCACTCTAAAGCCTGTGTCGATGTAGCTAAAAAAAACGTAGATGAAAAAATAAAGAAGCTAAAATTAGATAGCTATTTATCTGTAGATGTATCAAAAGATAATAATCGTAAATTAGCAGTCTTTATCGATGAGCAGTTACTTGCAGAATTATCTTTACTCGACGGATGCTATATAATTAAGACAAATTTACCGACTACAGTTGATAAAGAAATTATTCACAGCAGATACAAGGACTTATCAAAAGTAGAAACAGCATTTAAGAATATGAAGACAGAAGTTCTTGAATTAAGACCTTGGTTCGTTCAGACAGAAGCGAGCACTCGCGGACACGCGTTTGTTGTCATGCTTGCATATTTAGTAATTAAGTATTTGAGAAATAACTGGAAAATATTTGGAATTCCCGTGGCTGAGGCTATTGACTCATTTAATAATCTATCAATTATCGAAGAAACTTACAAGACTGGAGAAAAGATTTATGTAATACCGGAGCCAAATAATAAGATGAAACAACTACTGGAGGCAATTAATGTTAAATTGCCAACTACATTACCACATATCAAAATAAATGTAGTCAGTAGAAAATTAAAGTAATATCATTTTAACTAATTTATATTACATATACTTAGATGCTGTTCTTGCCTTGTTTATTTCCGGAACTTCCGTTGGATAGTGGCGTTTGTAAAATCTGTTCTTTCCTTCCAACAGCGTTAGATGTTGAACATTGGTAACATAGACTTGTCCTTGCTCATTTTCTTGGTGGGAGCAGAGTCAAGACTAATGTTTTTACACATTTAAAACAACGAAGAGCCATGCTCTATTTCAATTTGTTAATGGTATTTCAGCAAAATTAATTATGATTTTTGATAGGAGATATATTCTGTTCACGTTTATTATTTTTAGTTAAATAGCTATCATAGATTTCTGCTATACTCTTTAATCTGTAATCCCATAGTTTCGATTGTTTTTTAACGAAAAAAAAAGTATATTGTATCTGTTATTTTGGACTCTGTGAAAATATACATTATGAACGATGAAAATTTGATTTATAGTATTTTTAACGACATAGAAGAAATCCTTTTAGTACTTGATTATAATGCCAATATAATTAGCTGCAATGATATTGCTGTTAGTAAATTAGCATTTCAGAAAGATGATATTATCTCTAAAAGTATTTATAGCTTTCATCATCGTTACCAAGTCAATGCGGCAAAAAAAATATTTTCCGAAATAATAGATGGAAATACCAAATTATATAATACGGCTTTAGTTGCCGCTAATCGCCAAGTAATTGAAATAGAGGGAAAAGCTACTCGTCAAAACTGGAATGGCAGCCCCGCAATTATCCTTATTATTTGCGATATTACTAATAAAAGCAGAGACATCAGTAGATTAAAATATAATTTAGATAAATATTCTACTCTTTTTCATTCGAGCCCGGCTCTTTCTGCTTTAACTTCATTAAGAGATGGTAGAATTATTGATGTAAACAAAACATTTCTCAATACTTTGGGCTACGAAAGAGAAGAGATAGTCGGCAAGACCACTCATGATATTAATCTCTACAAGTTCAATGAAGATAGAAAGCGAATGATAGAGCTGATTAACACTAATAACAAAATCAGCAATTTATTAGTTACCATAATGACTAAAAGCAGGATGCCGCTTCAAGGTGCATTCTATATGGAGAAAATTACTTTCTATGGCGAAGAATGCCTTATTACTGTAGTAAATGATTTAAGTAAAAATTTCGAACCGAACAAAGAGCTTTTGGAGTATGATAAAAGATTTAAGACCGTACTTAACAATGTAGAAACATTTATCGTGGTCAGCGAATTATATACAAATAAAGTGCTACATATCAATAAATTCACCGAAGATATTATTGGCAATGTAATCGGTACCGAAGTAAACGGTCTGATGAGAGATAACCCATATCCGATAAATGATTTTCCGATAAATAAATTTCTTAGTGCCGACGGTCAGATGCCGCTCGACGTATGCGTTTGGGAATATTATAATAATACTATAAACAAATGGTTTGAAATCTGGGACAGAGCTATTACCTGGGTTGACGGTAGATTAGTTCGTCTCGAAATTGCTAACGACATCAGTTATCGTAAAAAAATCGAATCAGACTTGATAGAAAGCAAAGAACAATATAAATATGTAATCAATAGCATTAAAGAAGTAATATTTAGAACTAATTCGGAGGGACTTTGGACTTTTCTAAACCCCGCATGGACGGAACTCTCAAGCTATACTGTTGAAGAAAGCTTAGGCTGCTTATTCCTTAGCTATGTCCATCCCGAAGATAGAGAGCAATATATGGAGACTTTCAAGCCTTTGATAGAAAAGAAAAAAGACTATTGCAGGCATGAAATCAGATACCTAAATAAAAATGGCGGTTATAAATGGGTAGAAGTCTATGCCAGATTAACAATTGATGATAATGGCAAACCAACCGGTACTGCCGGCACTTTAAAAGATATTACTAATCGTAAAAATATTGAATCTCTGATAAAAAATCAAAATGAGTACCTTAGCAATATATTAAACTCAATTCCGATTAATATTTTTATCAAAAATGATATTGGTCAATTTTCATTTGTAAACAAGCATACCTCCGATATAATGAATATTAAAATTAATGATTTCTTGGGTAAGAACGACTATGAAATATTCCCTTTTGAAATAGCGGACAAATTAGTAAAATCTGATAATTATGTCCGATCTACGGGAATAGATATAATTAATGAAGAAGAAGAATTGGTAATTAGAAATAAAACTCATTATACAATTGCCGGGAAAAAGATTATTCACGACATGTACAATGAGCGATTACTGCTCGGATATTCTATAGATATTACCGATAGAAAAATCATGGAGCATAAAATTGCATTTATGAATGATTTATATGGCATAATAACCGATATTTCAACAAATCTCATAAATTCAAGTACAGATAAAATTGATTTTCATATTAACAATTCTATAAAAAAAATATCTACTTTCTTATCTGCACAATCTTCACTTATTTTTAAATTCATTGAAGATAATTCGCTTACTATCGCTTACCAACAGATTTTTTCCGAGAGCTCAATGGCTAACTACGACATTATCGGCTCAGACATCGATACCCTAAAATCGAATTTATTATCTAAGGAGCATATAATAATTGATAAAGAAGTCAATAGCATTACACATAAATTCTTGTTTGTTCCGCTTTTCTGCACCGATATTCTAATCGGAGGCTTAGTGTTTGAATTTAGCGAGATTGAAAGTATTAAAGATTTAGGAACAATTAAGCTTATTAGAATGGTAGCCGAAATTATAGCCGGAAGCTTGCAGAGAATTGAATTCGAGAAGGAATTAATTATTTCTAAAGACATAGCAGAATCAGCCAATGTAGTTAAATCGGAATTCCTTGCTAATATAAGCCACGAGATACGCACACCAATGAATGCAATTCTTGGGTTTGCTGAGATATTACAAGATAAACTTTCCGGAAATGAAAAGTACAAAGACTATATAAAAGGAATATCGACAAGCGGTAAAAACCTGCTTAATTTAATTAACGACATTTTGGATTTATCAAAAATTGAAGCCGGCAGATTAGATATTACTTTTGATGTTTTAAATATCAGAGAATTGATAGACGAAGTAGCTCAAATATTTTTTGTAAAAGCAGAAAAAAAGGATATTAGCATAGAGATAGTAATTGCCGAGCCGGTTCCGAAATATATTATTTCTGACGAAACGCGCATCAGGCAGATACTGTTTAATTTAATCGGTAATGCTGTTAAATTTACCGCAGATGGTGGAATTAAAATAAATGTCTTTTCCGAAAACTATGATTCCATTGATATGACAGTTGATTTAGTAATCGAGGTGTCTGACACCGGTATCGGAATACCTACCAATCAGCAAAAAATTATATTTCAAGCATTTAGGCAACGCGAAGGGCAAGATAACCGTAAATACGAAGGTACAGGGCTGGGGCTTACAATTACAAAGAGATTAGTAGAGATGATGAAAGGCGATATCCGCCTGAATAGTATTCCAAACGTAGGTACTACTTTTAGAGTTAGCCTACCGCATACTAAAATCGGTAGCGAAGAAAAAATCAAACAGATTACTCATTATATTGAAAATATCGAGTTCGAACCGGCTCAAGTATTGATTGTCGAAGATATTGAATCTAATCGAAAAGTATTAATCGAGATGCTTTCTGACTGGGGAATAACAGCTATTTCAGCCGAAAATGGTCAGGTAGCCATCGATATACTTGATAATTATTCACCTGATTTGATTTTCATGGATTTACAGATGCCTGTAATGAACGGCTACCAAGCCTCGCGAATTATTAAAGCTAATACAAAAACCAAACATATCCCTATTATTGTAGTTACAGCTTCGTTTTTAGATTTTTCTATTAATGATCTGGAGACTTATATAGATTCGATTCTTCGAAAACCAATCAGCAAACATGTACTTGCCAATGAGCTAAAAAAATATTTAAAATATAAAGTTATAGACACCGAAATAATCAAAGATAGCTATAATGAATTGGAATGCTTGGAAAATTTAGATGAGAGAATTAAAAAAGAATTATGCGAAAATTTCCTTGACAAAATCAATGAATTAATTAATACTATGTACACCGGAGAGATAATTGAGTTTTCCAGAGATTTAAAATATTTTGCTATTAAAAACAATTCGATTTACTTAGAACAATTTGCCGATAGTATCAATGCTTTCGCAGAAAATATCGATATAGATAAAATCGAATCCGCTTTAAAAGCATTTAGTAATATAATCAAGAGCTGATAATGGAAAAATCCATTATTGTTTACCATAATGATATTTAAATAAAGTGAGCACAAAAAATGAAAATATTTAGTTTTATGATTTTATTATCTGTATTAATGGGTTGTTCAACATATCAACCATGCATCGTCGAATTAAATGTTAAAGAGACTATAAGCATATTTAAATATGAGAATAAAGATGAATACGAGAGTCGTAAAAACTATTTATTGAATTTTACTAAAGAAATGATTAAAAACAGAGATTGCTTTTGGGAATATATGGATACCAATAAATATGTTGATTGTAAGCGAATAATTAAAAGGTATAATGCAATTAATAGCAATGATATTTGTATAACCAAACAAGTAAGTTTAGATTTTGGGAAGAAATCCGAATCTTATCTGAAATCAAAGGTTATTGATCGTTTATATGTTGACAAAGATAATATTCAGAACTTTTTTGAAAATATTCCATGTAATTCAGTATTACAATCAACAATAACTTACCAACTTGTTGATAATGTTTCTTGGATATGCGATGATTATCTTGCCGATGAAGTATTTACTATTTGGGTAGAAATGAATGTTCCATTCTATAGATTTATTGTTTATATTATAAAAATTCCTAAAGAATCGATAGAACTTAATAAGACAAATACTCAATTATGGAGTATAGGTTTTGCAACTGATTACTCAATGCATGACTCTGATAGTAAATAACTAATATTAAGGATATAATTATGAAAATAATAACAATTGCAATACTAATTCTATTAAGTAGCTTCTGCTATTCTCAGCAGAGATATACTTATTCTTACGACGGAGCAGGGAATTGAATTACAAGAACTGTAGTTTATGGAAAACAAACAGAGCTTGCCGAACAAAAAGCAGATTTTATGAGGATTATAATTATAAGAGATACAGACTTTTTAAAATTATTTTTATGTGAAGGAAACGCCGGAATGAAGTATTTATTATTATTTTTATTGTCATTCAGTTCATTATTTTCAAGTGAATTCAAAGATTCATGCGATTGTGTAGCTGAAAGAATTATTGCCGAATACAATAAATTTAAGCCAAAATATGAAGCAAAAGCTTGGGAAAAGCTACATGTAATATTAAATAGAAATGATTCTTTAAGAAAGGAGTATATAGAAGGGAAAAATCCAAAAATAAATGAGTTGAAACTAGTAATATGTCCGATTGTCAAGTTGGACAGTAAAGCAACAAATTATCAACGAGGGGAAAATATTTGTAAATATATTGTCTTTGATACAATAGATTATGAAAGTATTTCATTCTTTTATATTAATAATGAATTTCAATTATTTATGGCACGCAACAATAATATTTGCGATTATTGTGTCCATTATGGTCCAATATATACGGGTTCAGGAGTTGATATTTATGATAAATCACCAATATTTATTAAGTACCTAAATAATGAACTATATATAGATTATGATACTTATATAATGAATTATCAGTATTTTTATAATATGGGAGTAAAGGATATAATAGAAAAAAAGATATTTTTTGTAAATGGGCTAATACCGTTTGAAATACAAGAAACACAACTTATGTTATTTCGTATTTGGGGATTAAATCGTAAATATAGAGTTTACATTAATAATCCAAATATGTTAATTGACAGCTTATTTACAACCGAATGGATAAGATATTGTGCAAAAAAATGCCCTGTAGGTGGTGTGCCATTTTGGGAATTTTGGAAATGGGATATATTTACCAATAAACCTCCTATTTTCATAAAAGAAAAATATTTTAAAATATTAAATACTATATATTGTTTACCATAATAATATTAAATAGAGTGAGTACAAAAAATGAAAAGATTTAGTTTTATGATTTTATTATATGTATTAATGGGTTGTTCAACATATCAACCATGTGTTGTTGAAATTAAGGTTAATGAAGGAATAAGTGTATTAGAATATGATAATAAAGATGAATACGAGAGTCGTAAAAACTATTTACTGAATTTTACAAAAGAAATGATTAAAAATAGAGATTGCTTTTGGGAATATATGGATACCAATAAATATGTTGATTATAAGCGAATAATTAAAAGATATAATGCAATTAATAGCAATGATATTTGTATAACCAAACAAGTAAGTTTAGATTTTGGGAAAAAATCCGAATCTTATCTGAAATCAAAGGTTATTGACCGTTTATATGTTGAAAAAGATAATATGCAGAAATTTTTTGAAAATATTCCATGTAATTCAGTATTACAATCAACAATAACTTACCAACTTTTTGATAATGTTTCTTGGATATGCGATGATTATCTTGCCGATGAAGTATTTACTATTTGGGTAGAAATGAATGTTCCATCCTATAGATTTGTCATTTATTTTTTTAAAATTCCTAAAGAATCAATAGAACTTAACAAAACTAATACTCAATTATGGAGTATAGGTTTTATGACTGAATACTCAATGCATTACTCTGATAGCAAATAACTAATATTAAGGATATAATTATGAAAATACTAACAATTGCAATATTAATTCTATTAAGTAGCTTCTGCTATTCTCAGCAGAGATATACTTATTTCTTCAATTAGGTTTCAATAGATACATTAGTACTAAATGCAAAATTTAAAAGGAATAGAATACTTGTTTTGAATTTCTAAGAATAAAAGAAAGAAAAAATGAAATTAATAACAATATTAATAATCGCTTTAAATATTTTATGTTTAAATATTTTGTTTTCACAGGATGCTATAAAAGATAAAACCTCTGATATGAACAAAAAAAACATAAATTGTATGCATCAATTTAGAAGTGATAATAGATTCAATAAAGCAAAAACAAATAAAATAAAAATTGATACAATTAATAATAATGTGTACTTATTTGTTAGAAATAATCTTAATAATAAGGAATTAGATTCTGTAAAAATGTTCAAAGGATTTTCTATATATGTTGGATTTAATATCGTGGATAATTATTCTGCGGAATTAGCAGATTCAATACTTAGTCGATTATCAGTATTAAATAAAATTACTTATATGGCAATCAATGGTTTTAGTATAAATAGAATAAGTGAAAATAATACATTGGCACTAAACTTTCGCAATTCAATTGATAATCTCTTTATTGAAGGATTTAATTCTGTGATATTCAAATCAAATATTATATTGCAAGAGCTTAATTTTAGTAATGATAAAGAAATATGTATTAGTTTTTTAGATAGTAATAATATTATTGATACTTTAATAATTAAATCTTCTAACTTTTTGAGTTTTAATAATATATATAGGAATAAATTACAATGTAAGTATTTATTATGCGAAAATGATTCTATAAATGAAATTAATATAATAGCAAAACAATTTTTTGCAAATGCTAATATTTCTTCAATTAACATTAAAAATGGAGTATTTGAAAATTTAAATGATAACGATGCTCTGTCTGAAAGTATAAAATTTCTTCAGCTCTATGCTTGTTTGCTAAATATAATACCTAAATCCTGGTCGGGAAATAAAACATTCATTCGTGCAATATGTAATAATAAAGGGAAATATTGGGGCTATATAAAAGGTAAAGATACTGAGAAGTTTCAATATAGTGAAAGATAGATATCTTGAGCAGATGGCAGAAATAATAATCAAGTATTTTAAATATGCTAAAGTTGAATTTTGCACTAATATTATATCATATAGGGTATAAATTAAGGAATATTTCAAATATTATACCTGTTCAGGTATAATATGGCTATAACAGTTTTAGTCTATCAGCTCTTGAGTTTAGAATTTCTTTGTATTTATTTTTGTAATCTAAATTTAAAAAGCTATTATTAATAATAGTATTCATATTTGGAATTCTTTTTTTGAATTTATCAAAAATGTTAGAAATAGTTTTCTCGTTGATTTGAATTAATTCTGCAAATTTGATAAAATCATTATAAGTAAAATTCATTTTTTTACCGTTCATAGTTAATGCAAATTCTTCTTTATCAATATTTTCAGGAATCACTAATCGAGTAGAAAGCAGATCATAAGCCGGAGATAGTGAATAGGAGCCATTATCATAAATAATAGAAAAATTCTTTAAGTGCATATCAGAATTTGCAATTAGAAAAGAAAACAAATTGACTTCAAAAAATCTGATAATATCATATCCGGGATTACTTGAATATTTTTGAATTATTTTTGCAATTTGTTCAAGAGAACCCTTATATTTATCATGAGTTAATCTTCCGCTTAACTGTGCCATGTCCTCCATTGCTAATTTCTTATATTTCTTATGGTCAATCCTTTTGGTTATGTAAGCTAATTCGCCTGAATAAAGTTTGATTAAGCAATTGGGAACAGTCGAGATAGAGAAAGACTCAGCTAATTTCATCGTAAGTGATTCATTCTCGGGAAGAAATATATAATCCTCGCTTGGAGGTTTTAATATATAATCACTCCACAATCCCACTATTGTTAATTTGTTTTTTCCAGAGATTTTATCTTTACCAACGCCTAATGAGATTTTCTTTTGAACTCCGGGCATAGCAATACTGCTAAAAATAACTTTCTCGGCTAATACAAACAAATCATCAATTGAATACTCCATATGTGGGGGTTTATCTGTACCGTAAAATTTCCTTGAGCATTTAATATGATAATCTGCAGAATCATCAATTATATCTTCATAACAATATAGGCACTTTTGATTAGTCATCGTTTGGCTCCGGTATAATACTTACTGCACCGATACAATCCCTACAGCATGCGATTAATAAACCCATCCTGTCTCTATGATTGATTTTCCAGTTTTGTTCAGCTATACGCAATAGCCAACCCTCAGGGATTAAGCCATCAAAAAATGGGAACAAAACATTACTCTTATATTTTTGGCTTATTAGCGGAAAAGTCAAGCTAACAGGCAAATTCGATTTGTCAAAATAGTATTCATCGGTATATGTAAATTCATAACCCGAATCGGTCTCTTCAATAATGCCCGCATATATATCATTTATCATTACTTTAGCTTTCCTATTCATTATCAAGCTCCCTATATTCGACAGCCAGTAATTTATGCCCGAATAAAGCCAATACTTGATTAACTTTATCCATTCGTAAAGTTAGCTTGCCCTGTTCCATGTCACGTACAAATCTAAGCCCAACACCGGCATTTTCGGCAAGTGAATACTGTGTAAGCTTAAGTTGCTTCCTTCTCTTTTTGACAAATGCACTTAACTCGTTTTTTTTCATAAGATATTTTTCAATATATAAAATTGCAAATATATATCATATAGGGTATAAATGCAAGTAATATTTGTAATATTATATCACATAGGGTATAAATCGGGAAACTAAGTGTAAGTATCTCCCCTCTTCAGATTGAATGGGGTAAAAATATAAAATGCCACTATTGGCACAATACTAATATGTTTACTTTTCTATTAGCCGTTAAACAAATAAATACAGAGGAAATAACAACAGCACAAGCGATAATTCGTCAATATTTTTTTAATTTACACTCTCAACATATAAAGGGAGTTTGTTATTAATATTAAAAGAATTAAAATGGTTATCAAAAAAATATTTTCACTGTTAACAGTTTTTTTTATAATATTTGCTAAGACCGATGCACAGCATTTGATTATGAAATCCGATGCAGACAGTATATTGATGCAAAGTATTGAATATACGTATAATGTTGATTATAAGAACGCAGACCGGTTAGCACGCGAAGTCCAGCAACTATACCCTGAGCACCCATCTGGATATTTTGCCGAAGCTATCTGCTTGTGGTGGCAGATAATGCTTGATAAAGAAGATGATAATGTAGATAATAGATTTTTGGAGTCTATTGATAATGTTATAGACAGAGCAAATCTTAAATTAGAAACAGAACCATGGGATCTGGCAAGTCTTTTTTTTAAAGGCGGAGCTATTGGCTACAGGGGCAGATATTATGCACAAAAAGAAAGCTGGTTCCGAGCAGCAACCGACGGATTAGCCGCATATAAAATTTTGATTCAATGCATGCAGATTGCACCTTTTAACCGTGATATATTATTAGGAATCGGTTATTATAATTATTTTTCAATTGTATTACCCAATAAGTATCCGGAACTAAAGCCATTGATGGCTTTTGCCCCAAACGGAGATAAAAAGATGGGAATACTTCAGTTAAAAGCAACTGCAAAAGCTGCGAAATATTCGGGGCTCGAAGCCAAAGTGATGCTACTTCAGATTTATTATACATTCGAGAAAAATTTTACCGAAGCATTTTCAATCGCAAAAGAATTATTTACTCAATATCCGAATAATCCGTATTTTCATAGGTATTATGGCAGATGCCAAGTAGCCATGGGAATTGCTGATTATGAAAGGACTTGGCTCGAAATTCTCAGAAGATGCAAAAATAAAAAAAGAGGTTATGACTTAAAAACATCACGAGAAGGTGTTTATTATTATGGGGTTGGTTTGTATAATAGCGGTTTTTATGATAGGGCTGTAAAATATTTTATAAAATGCGATGAAATATCCAAAAAAATTGATAAGACAGTTAGCGGTTTCCGGATACAAGCTAATTTAAAAATTGGCAAGATTTATGATATGTTAGCTAACCGGACAAAAGCAGTTCAATACTATAAAAAAGTATTAGACTGGTCTGATAATAATGGCTCAATAAAAGAAGCCGAGCATTATTTGAAGCATCCGTTCGGAAAATAGTCTTTTTAATATTTTTTTTGACTTTTTACCTTTTTGAGATTTTTATCTTTTGGGGAATTTTATATTTTGGGTTTTATTATCTTTTTCAAATTAAAAGTATTGTAGAAATTAAAAATGAAAAAATTATTTTTGCTTTTTTTATTGATTCCTATTTTTTTTGAAAGTGCATTTTCTCAATCCGATATTAGGGTAAAATGCGGAATTGATGTATTAATCGAAACAGATTTCGGTATAATTAAAAATAAAAAAGTTGCACTGCTTACCAATTTTTCAGGCAGAACTCGCGACGGTGAGCTTTCTGCAGAGATAATGGCTAAATCAGATGTATTTACACTTGTTACTATTTTTACGCCTGAGCATGGATTTTACTCGACTATCCCAGCCGGCACTCAAGTTGATGATTCTAAACTTTTCGGCGTAAAAGCTATATCTCTCTACGGAGCAAACCGTAAACCAACTAAAAATCATTTAAAGGGATTAGACGCAGTAGTTATTGATATTCAGGATATAGGGATTCGTTCATATACTTATATTTCTACTGTTTATAATCTATTGGAAGCTTGTGCCGAATTGAAAATCCCTGTATTTATATGCGACAGACCCAATCCGATAGGTGGCAATATTGTTGACGGTAATACTATAGATAAAGGTAGAGAATCATTTATAGGAATTGTGCCTGTATCGTACATTCATGGTTGCACCATCGGTGAACTTGCCGAAATGTTTAAAGGAGAAAAATGGTTTAAGCAGGCAGAAAAATTAAATCTTACAATTATTAAGATGCAGAACTGGACTCGTGATATGAGCTGGGAAGATACCGGTTTGATTTGGTTCCCTACATCACCGAATATTCCTACAGTCAATGCTGTACGCGGAGCTGCTATGCTCGGCACTTGGGGCGAATTATCCGCTTTTAATATCGGAATCGGCACTACTCTGCCATTTCAGTATATCGGACTACCCGACTGCAAAATCGAAGAATTAGATAAAGCAATCGAATTGATTGATAAATCAGGATTTAATCTCTCTCGTACTTTTTACAAACCAAACATAGCAAAATATACTCAATCAGGATATTTAATTAACTTTTTTAAGAGTCCTGATTTTACTCCATATACTTCAGGAATCAAATTAGGCCTTGCATTTCGCCAAGTTCATCCTGAAATATTTGATTCGAATAAAGTAGCCGCTAATTCCAAAGCAATGTTTATCAAAGCCGTGGGAACCGATGAAATATATAATGCCATTTTTAAAAAAGCAACTGATGAGTATATATTAAAAATTGCTATCAAGGGATTAGAAAATTACAAAATAATCAGAGCCAAGTACCTGCTTTACGATTAGAGATTGATATTAATGGACAATTGACATTAAATACTAAAAAAAAAGTCGTATCTATATTACCTCTATTTTTTTTAAGTCAGTTTGTAATTTTTTCAGAATATGCAAATCATGGGCTAAATCAATTAAATTTTTAAAATTACCATCAGTATCCATGAAATATATTTCTTCAAATCTAATTGTTGAAGCTTCGGGATAATTGATAACTAATTTTTTCAAATCGTCTATCAAAGCATCAGCACTCTTTTTCATTTCTTTGATTAAAGCATCGGGTGCGGAATTGACTTTATTTTTATTGACTGTATTATGAATTGTCCATAACGAGGTACCAAAAAGAATTAGATTATTAATTGATGAATGCTTGCCGGTAGCAGCTCCGATTTCCAATATTTCAGCAAGGTCATTGCGTTTACGTAGAGAATTTGCAGAGACGTAGTCTAAAAATTTCAATACCTCTTCTGTATCTTTTGATATATTCATAAATCAATACTGAATAGTGGCTACTATAGAATTAAATATTTTATCTATATCGCTTTGGTCTGGAATTGGCTTGCCACGGAAATCCATCTGAACAATTGCAAATTCGTAATAATTACCAAGCGAAGAAATGAATACAACTGCACGATTTTTTGCCGAACTTGAAGTATAATTATATCTGCCGAAAACCAAAGGTCCCATATTAATAGTGCTGACTGCACCCATCAGCTTAACAGCTCCAGCAGTTTTATTCTGATGCTTCTCCAAGAAAATACGAGATAGCCCGATTACATTCTCTTTACTGATAATATCGTCTATTTGTTTGTTTCGATGGATAGTAGAAAATACTGCCGATAATGTATAATCAGGATTAACAGCCACTGCATAAACATCATTTGATGCTTTATCTTCAACATTGACAAAAAACCAATCCTTAGGGATAAAGGCAATCATATCACCCTCTTTAGAGCGGACAATTTCTTCGCTCATTTGAATTTCGGGCTTTGGGCTAAGGTTTACGATTTGTTCGGAATCTTCGACTGTGTCCTGCTTAACAATGATACATCCCGACATTAAAGTCATACACAGTAATAGCAAAATATATTTTCTGAATTGAGTCATATTATCCAATTTATGATACTAAATCTAAAATACAAAAATACATATTTTTCCGATATAAAAAATTGAAAGAATAAAAATATTGATAGCGATTAGTAATATTTTCAAAAGAATTGCTTTTATACTTATATGAATATGTATTAAATTAATAATAAAATATGAATATTCCTTTCTATAGCTTTTGTAGCAGAGCATAGTACGGAGGCGTACAATTCCCAATTCCTATTTCATATTTTCCTCTTTCTATCCGAAAAAAACCACCCCGTCATCTCTTCGCGATGCCACCCCTCCATTGGATGGGAATTTGAAGAAATAGTTGCTAAACAGCTTTATTACCAATATTCAACATCTAACGATGTTGGAAGACCAGCCTCACTACGCAGAGAGTAGTAAGGAGATGTGTAAATTCCTACTTCCTTCTTCCAACTTTATGAACTTTACAAACTTTAAAACTTTCAACTTTAAAACTTTTTTTCTACCAATATTCAACAGCTAACGCTGTTGTAAGACCAGCCTCACTACGCAGAGCATAGTAAGGAGACAAATTCCTACTTTCAACTTTATAAACTTTCAACTTTACGAACTTTATAACTTTATAAACTTTATAAACTTTCAACTTTATTACTTCCCCACTATCCACCAATCACGAGGCACTTATCAATAATTTCTTTCTGCTGTTGTTGATGAATCTTATAAGACCCACCGGCAGTGGCTGCAGATGCTTTTCTGCCAATATATTTTAATTTCCTGTCGCTTATTAATTCGTTTATTAGCGGAGATAAAAAGCTCCAAGCACCTTGATTTTGGGGTTCTTCCTGAAGCCAAACTATTTCACAATTCTGTTTATATGAGCTAATAATCGACTTAAACAATTCCTCATTAAAAGGAGCATACTGCTCCACTCTGACAATTGCTATATCATTCCTTTTTTGTTCGGTTAATGCGGGAAGTAAATCATAATATACTTTGCCTGAACAAAGTATTATTCGCTTAACCTGTGATTTATCTATAATATTTGTATCATCTAAAATCTCTCGGAAGCTTACATCGGTAAAATCTTTTATTGATGATACAGCTAAAGTATTTCTCAGCAAACTTTTCGGAGTAAATATTATTAATGGTTTTCTATACGAAGCTACAATCTGCCGGCGTAATATATGAAAATATTGAGCCGGAGTAGAAAGATTGGCAACAAACATATTATCCTCGGCAAATAATTGCAGATAGCGTTCAATTCTTGCACTGGAATGCTCACTACCCTGACCTTCGTAGCTGTGAGGCAGTAGCAGTGTAATATTCGAATGCTTACCCCATTTGGTTTCGGCACAAGTTATATATTGGTCGATTACAGTCTGAGCATTATTTGCGAAGTCGCCGAATTGAGCCTCCCACATTGTTAATCCGTCTTTAAAAATCAAGCTATAGCCGTATTCAAACCCGAGAACAGCCATTTCTGAAAGAGGACTATCGAATATTCTAAGCAGAGATTGATTCTCTTTAATATTATTCAATGGTGTATAAATATCTTCAGTAGCAATATCGGTTAATACTGCATGGCGGTGGCTGAAAGTACCGCGTCTCGTGTCCTGCCCGCTAATCCTAATTTCTGCACCACCTATCAATATAGAACCGAATGCTAAAGCCTCAGCCATAGCCCAGTCAATGGCATCTTGTGAAGCAAGCATCATCTCTCTACGCTTTTTGATTAAAGCTTTTACTTTAGGATTCGGCAAGAATTCACTTTCGGGCGGAAGTGCTGTAATTTTGTCTGCAATCATTCGTAAATCTTCTTCCGATATGGCAGTATAAATACTCTTTAATATATCCGCAGGTTTTTCGGTCATTTCAGCGGAAACATTTCTTGTCTGGCGTTTAGAGAATTTATCATAAAATATCTGTTGAATATCACGAGTGAAGCCTATTACTTCATCTTTAGTAACTATTTTACCGGCAATTAATTGCTCAGAGTACAAATCGCTAATCGGTTTCATTGCTTTAATTTTCTTATATAGCAATGGCTGAGTATATCCGGGTTCGTCGGCTTCATTATGCCCGTATTTGCGGTAGCATAGCATATCAATTACTATATCGCCGTTGAATTTCTCTCTGTAATTGTATGCAAATTCTGTGGCAGTAATTACTGCTTCGGGGTCATTGCCATTTACATGAATTATCGGAGCCTGTATTGTCTTTGCAATATCGGTAGCATAGATTGTTGAACGAGATGCTTCGGAAGTAGTGGTAAATCCGATTTGATTATTTACTATAATATGAATAGTACCGCCGGTCTTATATCCTTCTAATTGTGAAAGATTGAGCGTCTCGGCGACTATTCCCTGACCGGCAAAAGCGGAATCACCATGCACTACTACCGGTAATATTTTAGTATAAGTCTTATCATTAATTTTATTTGCTTTAGCTCTTGCCATTCCTTCAATTACCGGATTAACCAATTCGAGATGGCTTGGGTTAGGCGATAGATTTACTTCTATTTCATTACCGGAATACGACTTCAAGCTGTTGTCGTAGCCGAGATGATATTTCACATCTCCTGAGCCATGATATAGGGTAGAGTCTATATATCCGTCGAATTCATCGAATAGTCTTGCTATGTCTTTATTCAAATTATTAACAAGCACATTTAAACGCCCCCGATGAGACATACCCAGAACAATCGAATTCAGCTTATTATCGGCAGATAGATTGATTATTTTATCAAGCATAACTACTAAGGACTCCCCACCCTCCAGAGAAAAGCGTTTATGCCCGACAAATTTAGTGTGAAGGAAGTTTTCAAACTCTTCTGCTGTTATCAGTTTAGTTAATATTCGGATTTGCTCTTCTTTAGTCAATTTGTCGCTTTGGTTCAGTTCTAATGTGGTCTTAATCCATTCTTTTTTTTCAGTATCCTGAATGTGCATAAACTCATAGCCGATTTTCCCGCAATATGTATCTCTTAATAGTTCGATAATATCCCTTAGTGGCATATCGTTATTTTTCCAACTGTCATCAGCATGAAATATTCTGTCAAAATCCCAGATTGTAAATCCATAATGAGCGGGGTCTAATTCCGGGTAATAATACGATACATAACCCATAGGATTAATATCAGAAAGCAAATGCCCGCGTACTCTATACGAATTAATCATCAGCATTACGTGAGCACCCTTTTCGGCTATGTCTTGTGTATCAATTCCTCCGAATAGCTTTTTATTTGCTCTATCAATTGACCAAACTACCGGTTCAAACGGCACGGTCAGTGAGGCAAATATTTGTTCATAGAATCTGTCTTCACCGAGCAATAATTTATTGATGTATGATAGAAATTCAGCGGATTCGGCTCCCTGAATTATTCTGTGGTCATAAGTATTGCTGATAGTTACTACTTTTGATACAGCCAGAGAAGTCAATGCTTGGGGGCTAACTGCCTGAAACTCTACCGGATAATCAATCGAACCGGTGGCTATAATCAGTCCCTGACCCTTCATTAGCCTCGGTATAGAATGAGTGGTTCCCGCCATTCCGGGATTAGTCAAACTGATTGTAGCTCCGCTAAGGTCATTTAGCTCTAATTTATTATTTCTTGCCTTAAATATTAACTCGTCCATTTTTTTAATGAACTCATTGAAATTTAAATTGCCGGAGTCTTTGACACTCGGCACCATTAGTAGTCTTGAGCCGTCTTTACGCGTTACATCAATAGCAATACCGATGTTTATAGAAGTTCGGCGAACTCTATTTGCCACTCCGTTAATTTTAGTGAATGTGTCATTTAGTTGAGGGAATTTTACTAATGCCCTTACTACTGCCCAAGCTAACAAATGGGTAAATGATATTTTATTCTTTTTTACTTTAAGTAAATATTTATTGATAATTCTGCGGTTCTCATCTAATGGCTTTACCGGTATCTCGCGTACGGAAGTAGCGGTCGGTACTTCAAGGCTGAGCACCATATTCTCGGCTATTTTGGAAGGGATAGAAGCCATCTGCTCTAATACATCATTTGCAGAAAGCGGAATATCAGCTTTGCCGGAATTATTTACTGCAGGTTTAGCCTCTTCATAATTTATTCTTTGAGGAGCATTTATATATTCTATGGTTTTGCCGTCTATTTTATCGAAATATTCTCTCCATTGACTGCTGACAGATTCGGGAGAGCGAAGGTATTGAATATAAAGTTCTTCTTCAAAAGCAGAATTAATATTATTTATCATAATTATATTTCAATAAATTATACAATTTTCAATTTGATACATACTTAGTTGACGAAAAATTTGAATAAATAATTTGATAATATCTTAACAAATTTATTGCATAAACGGCTTATATATGATTTAATTTTGCCTAATTTTGAATTTTATCAAGCAAAAGAATTATTTAATTATTAAAATGATTAGTATTCATTCGAAGGGTTCTGATTTCTAATAAAAAAAGATAAAAATGAAATCCACAAAGTAAGATGGGGATATAATATTGAATATAAATATTGGAACTTAAAATATGTTATACATTTAACACATTATAAAACGATATTATGTGTCGCTTTTGCACAGTGTATCTATTTGGAAATACAATTATTATAAACAGTATCGTAAACCTCAAATGGATTCTTGTTTTATTTTAATAGTTTTTGTAATTAATTATTCAAAATTGACAAACTGCTTACTTTGTATATAATATATTTACAAAAGATTCCTTACTCTGAACCATTATCCCAATTACATATACTCCACTACTTAGTTTACTTGATGGAGTCCAATTAATTGTTGCCGAGCAAACACCTGTACTTAATAAATACGAATTTGGAATTTTTTCTACTAAACTGCCTGATATATCATAAGCACTTATTGTAAATTCTTCTTTATTAATACCTGTAGCCCAGAATATCGGTATATTTATTTGTGAAGTAAATGGAGTAGGATAAGGCTTTCTAATTATCATTTTTGCAAAAGCTTCCTCTGTGCTATCTTCAGCATTTAAGTCAGTTTCAGTTGAAGCTGTTCTACTTAAAATATCTTTTACACCGACGATATAATAATCCCCTTTGAATTTGTTCATACTTGTTATCTGAGATGTTACCGGCACAATCATAGATTCCCATGTGCTTCCATAATTATTTGTTTCAAATATTGAATCACGGTTATTATATGTAAATCCATTTCCATTATTATTCATTTCAAAAAATCTGAAATGTTTTAAAAAAGTATCGCTAATTTTAGAAGTAATTTTAATTTCAACCCAACTTATTCCACCATCTTCTGACCTTGCAATAAAGAATTCCTTATTCTCTTCATCTTTAACATACTGCATATAGGCAATATTTTTACTAACAAATTTTATAAATGAAATACCGTTTATTTCAGGAAATTTCTTAATTGTCCAAGTGTTTCCAGCGTCGTTAGTAAATCCTAAAGCAGGTTTAACAAATTCATAATTACCATTAGAATCTTTAATAGGAAAATAATTTATCGAAATAACATAGCTGGAGTCATTTATTGCTTCTATTGAGCTTATAGTACAACTATCTACACTATATGTATTGTATGTATCCCAATTATCTTTAGTGATTTTAACAGTGGAATATATTCTTTGTTTGCCATTATCAAAAATACTATACGACCCGCATAATCCGTAACATTTATCTTTAGCAAAAACCATTTTTTGTCTCTCAGTGGGGACTGAATCTAATTTTTTATATGTAAATGATTTAGCAGCATCATTTGTAAACCACAATGAGCCATAACATGAGCGACCAAAAATCAATCCGACAGTATCATTGATAAATTTCATATCATAGAAATCAGCAAATGACGAGGCACCATATTTCCAATACTCATCCTGATACAGCCATGTAGCTCCTTTATCGGTAGAATGATATACTAGTCCTATTTCAGGGACTCCAATATAAATATTATTTTCAGTAAAATATGTTCTAAGATTGGTATAATTACTTTTTGAAATGAACGAACTGAAAAATGATTTCATCTTCCAATTATTACCACTATCATTTGAAATAAATATGGATTTGTTTTTCCCGATAGCTATTTGAATATTTTGATTAATTGCGATTATTTTATTGATAATTGAATTATATGCTATATGAATTGTATCATTAATTATTGAATCTTTTTCAAAAAGGGTAGAACCCTCTGTATAAATCAGTCTATATCTATCAAGCTTTTTATTATAATTAGATGTACCGACATCGAAAGAATATACAAAATATTCATCTGCTTTTTTATTAATTAGCGAATTAAGAGTTATTGTTGTATTAAACTCATTTATCTTATTAAAATATTTATCTAATTTGACTACTAAGTTATCATAAAGAAGTAATATATTTGACTTGCTGTCAATTGTTATATCTTTAGCAAGAGTTGTACTATTTGTTACTAGAACACTCTTCCACTCCGCATTAAGGTCGTCAGTATAATGTAAAATATTTCTTGTATCAATTGCTAAATAATATTTATTACTACACAATACTTTTTGAATTTTTGAATCTGATATTTTAAGAGTTAGCCAACTATTTGCTCCATCTCTGCTTATTAATATTTCGCCGCTATAATTACCGATAATGCCGGTTCCACTATAAAAGCTCATACAAGTCATTTCACCTGAAGATATAATGGGTAATTCTGTCCAAGTATTTCCACTATCATAAGACTTGTATAAGACAGAAAACTGGTTTAAAGCAATAAATTCCCCACCTGATAAATTCTCAACATCTACTATATTTCTATTGGTCTCGAGATACTTCTGAGCCCAGCTCAATCCACAATCGTT